>CAWGYZ010000001.1:0-462210 GCA_963826995.1 uncultured Solirubrobacteraceae bacterium
AGTCATCGGTCGCCTTGCTCGGGCGAGCAAGTTAGACGCGATTATGCGCGGACCTGAAGGTCAAGCGGGGATTGCGCCTGGAGCGGCCCGCTGCCTAATCGCAGCGAGCTCGGCGTTTAGGCCGGCGATCATCTCTTCGGCTAGCCGGCTCTCGACGCCATATCGCACGCCTGACATAGGGATCCGGCTACCGTCCCTAAGTACAACGACGCCGACCCTTTTACGCGGCTGGTCGCGTGGGAGCTCAAAGCGCTCCACATCGTCCCAGTCGATGACGCCGGCGCCCAGTATGTTGGCACGGTCACGCCGGCGGCCGTTGTTACAATGCTGTTTCGCGGACTCGCACGGCCGGTATTGCAAACCCGATCATCAGGATCCCATCCAGCACCGTCAGAAAGACTGACGGTTCGGGTCCCTTGACCTCGTGCAGAAGCTCGATCAGGAAATACAGCGCGGCCCAAGCGGTGATGCCCCACAGAATGAAGTTTGCGAGCCTGGCACGGTAGAACGTCCGCCGCTCGCCGGTCGGGTTCGCGTCATGACTGTCCATGGACCTCACATGTAGACATCGACACCGGGCTCAGGGCGCGTTAGCGGCACGCGGTGCGCGCCGGTCGTGCACGCCCAGCGAATCGCAGGCTACGTGCTCGGGCGACCTTCAGGGGACATTCCCGCACCCTGGCCCATGACGCGCCTCTATCCCGGGCACTCGAACGTCGTCGCCCCGCATCTGTCGTCTACGCTTGACCGCCGGATCGTAGATGACCACATCACTTTGCTTTTCTGGCCTTGTACGAGGGTTGGCCCTGGGTGCGACCGTTCTCGGCTTCGCCTGCGCTGATGGCGGCTGCGGCGCTCAGTCCGCAAGGAAGGCGCCTCGCGATGCTCGGCTGAGCGGCAGCGTCGAGGTGTGCTCTAGGAACCACGGGAAGTGCTCGCTTGTCGCGGCGACCGTAACCCTGCTCAGCGTGCACGGCGCGGCGTTAGGCAGCCCGGTGGACAAGACCTACGCAGCGCATGGCCGGTTCAGCTTCGTGGTTGCTCCCGGCACCTACTTCCCATCGGCTTCCACCGCTCAGGCACGGGTGGCTAGTCACAGATGTATCGCAGGCGAGGCGCCGGTGCGCGCGGGGGAAGACGTGACCGATAGCGTCATCTGCCTCCCACGCATCCCCCGCGCCGGTGCCAAACGCCGAGAAGCCGCCTTCTAGAGACATTCCCGCACCCTGGCCCAAGCTGGGACGGCCTCCCCACGTGGCGATCTACAGCGGCCCGCTCGCAAGCGTAATAATCGCGTCCAACGCAATTAGCAAGAGCGTCGCCAGTACTAGCCCAACGAGCAGGGCGAGTCGTCCCTCGCGTCCACGCAGTCGCTGTACCGCAACCGTCACGGCTGCCAAGCCAACAACCGTCGCGATCGCGGCGATAGCGATCCGCGCTTCCGGGAGCTCGGTTTTCGTGCGCGTCGTATCGGGATTCCGAGATGCTTTCCACCAGTGCCACGCCGGCTATCAGGGTTGGTGCTACCGCGACGAGCACCCACACTGAGGAGAGGAAGAGTCGCCCGGGACTCTGTTGAGACCGCATCCGAACAATCATGACGCGCGCCACCGACTGCCCCCCGCCAACGGACATTCCCGCACCCTGGGGCAGGCGCGATCGTCTCCTGAGCCGCTCTACTCGCGAAACGGGACGCCCGTCTCCGACTGGGCGATTCGCCGCCGACGAGGCGGCGCGGCCCCAACGCCGCTCGCGGCGTAGTCTCTGGCGAGTGCGCGATCCACGGGCACGTTGGACGCTTGGCGCGGCCGCACTGCTTGCTCTGACGCTCGGATGCGCCAGTTGTGGCGACACCGCATTTAGGTTCTCAACGACGGCCCAAACGCCGCTCCCCATATCGCTCGCACGCGCCCGGTGCCCAGCGAAACCGCTTCTGACCCCAGGCAACTCGCACACACTCGTGCCCGGCCATCCAACGGGGGCGCTGATCTGTCGATACTCGTCGCCGAACCCTGGCTCAAGCGACGCGCCCCTGCAACTTGCGGGTGCGGCTCAAGTTGGGAAACAGGACGTGATAAATCACATCGTCGGAGAACTCAACGCCCTGCCGCCGCCGTCTCAGCCCGTCCAGAGCTGCCCCGACTTCAACGGCCGCTCTAGCCTGATCATCTTCCGGTACCACGACGTGTCAAGGGCCAACAAGAATCCCCACTGGTGGCCAGATAATTCCCCACGCTGAAAGGACCGCTGCGCAGGGATCCCGCCGATGTCTCACGGAGCGAAGCGCGTAGCGCGAGTGGAGTGAGAGATCGGCGGCGCGGTCGCCGAGCGGCCCCAATGGGTCCTTGTCGGACCGGTTCACCACGCGACGAGGAGGATCGGCCCGTTCTCAGGCGATCTACGGCCCTGTGCGACGGTCGCGCTTGTGATCGGATGGCTGTTTTCGTCCTTCTCATGCCGGCGTGACCAGCTTGCGCGCCTCGCGAAGGCGGAAGCTCTCGCCCTCGAGCGTGACCACGTGGCAGTGGTGCAGGAAGCGGTCGAGGATCGCCGTCGCAGTGGCCGCGTCGGGCAGGAATTGGGTCCAGCGCTCGAAGTCGACGTTGGTCGTGATCGCCACCGAGCGCTGCTCATAGGCGGCGGCGATGAAACGGAAGAGGTGCTCGGCGGCGATGCGGTCAAGGGCGGTGAAGCCGAGGTCGTCGATCACGATGAAGTCGTTGCGCAGCAGGCGCTCGATGAGCTTGCCGACGGTGTTGTCGGCGAGGCCGCGGTAGAGCGCCTCGATCAGCTGGTCGGCCTGGAAGAAGCGGACCTTCCTGCCGGTGGCGATCGCGGCGCGCCCGAGGCCCTGGGCGAGATGGCTCTTGCCGACACCGCTCGGACCGGCCAGACAGAGATTTTCCTTGCGATCAAGCCACTCCAGGTGAGCGAGGAAGTCGAACGTGGCGCGCGGAAGCTCCGAGAGACTGATGTCAAAGCCCTCGAGCGTCTTCTGAGCGGGGAACCCGGCCGCCTTCAGACGCGCGCGCTCGTTTGAGGCCTCGCGCGCTCTGATCTCCTCGCGCACGAGCGTGGACAGGAGTTCCGCCGGCGCCCAGCGCTGAGTCTTGGCGGTCTGCAGCAGATCGGGTGCGACCTCGCGCATGCCGCGCAGGCGCAGTCGGCGAAGCCCCGCCTCGAGCTCTGAATCAAGCTCGCTCATGCCCGCGCCCGGCGGTAGTCGCTCAGAGAGCGGACCGCCACCTTCGGCAGACCCTCGAGCCGAAGCGGCTCTGCCTCTGGGACGCTCGCCGGCGCCATGCCGCCCAGGCCGTCGGCGATCGAGGCCAGATCGCCGTTCCCGAAGCGAGAGAACGTGCTCGCGCGAGACAGCGCCGCCCGCGCCTCATCCTCTCCACGCGTGCGCGCGAGCGAGAGCGCTTCATCCAAGCGCTCATAAAGGCGGGGGGTGCCGGCCGCCGCGGCGCTGCGCAGGTAGCCCTCGGCCTCTGAGCCGAGAGCAAGGAACGCGTGCTCTGAAGGCGTGCGCGGGCGCAAGGGGCGCACACCTGAGGGCGCCGGCGTCGGGTAGTGGGCGTCTGAGATCGACGCCTCCCCGGGCGCGAGCAGCTGATGCTGGGCGACCGGGACGCCCAGGTGCATAATCACAACGTCGCGGTCTGAGGCGGTGACCTGCACGGTCTCGCCGAGCAGACGGTGGGGCACCGAATAGCGCGCGGAGAGAAAGCGCACCGTCGCCAGGCGATCGACCTTGCGCTCCTCGCCGCACGCCAGCGCCGGGCGCTCTGCCGGCAGCGAACCGAACAGCGGGCGCTCGACCTCAAGGCGCTCGGCTGGCCGTGCGCGGGTCTCATAGTGGACCTCGCCGTTGACCTCCTCACACCACGCGCCGGCCGCCTGGTTGGCTTCATCGAGCGAGGAGAAGCCCTCATAGGGGATGAGGTCTGACTTCGTGAAGCGAACGACCGCCTCGACCTTTCCTTTCGACTGCGGGTCTTGGCGCTCGGTCGTGCGTGGCGAGAAGCGATAGTGGGCCGCCAGGCGCACGAGGTCCGGGTTCAGCACCGCGGCCCCGGCCAGATGCCCCGTGGCGACCGTCTTCGGGTTGTCGAACAAGACCCGCGCCGGGACCCCGCCAGCCGCCTCGAAGCTGTGCGCGAGGCCCACCGCGACCGCGCCGAAGCGCTCTGAGCAGGAGAAGCTCACCGTCCGATAGCGAGACCAGCCCAGCACCGAGGAGAAGAACGACAGCTTGCGTGGGCCGGCCGGCGTCGGGACCGTCCCCGCCGCGCCCCAGTCACAGATCATCCACTCGCCCGGCTCTGAGACCCAAGGCCTGAAGACCCGGCCCTCGAGCGCCTGCCTTGACCGCCAGGCCGCCTTTGCCTCGGCGAGTGCCCGGCGCAGGGAGCGCTCTGAGCCCTCATAGCCCGCAGCGCGCATGATCCGTATGAGTCGGCGCCCCGTGATCCGCCCGGCGCTCTGTTCGACTCGCCCGGCGATCAGGCCTGCGAAGTCGTCAGTCACCCGAGCGCGCCTCAGTGCGGGTGCGAGCTGCCCGGCCTCGCCGGCCGCGTGCACATAGCGCTTGACCGTCTTGTGATCGCAGCCCAGGAGCGCCCCCACCGCCCGATAGCTCCCGAGCTCCTCATACAACGCGATGATCTCCACCTGTGTCCTTCCGCTCTTCATGGGCGTCCTCCCGACGGTCGAGGGTGCATGAGCACCGCACCGTCGAGCCCGAACCGGACGGGTGGGGAATTAAGTGGCCACCAGTGGGGAGTTTCTCGTGGCCGCGGTCAAAACCCGATGGCCCGACGAAGGTCTGCTCTGAACGGATGCCTCGCCGCTTTCGCTAGACCCTCCAGGCAGACGCCACGACCTCAAGGGACATTCCCGCACACTGGCGCATGCGACGGTGCCTTGCCCGGTTATCGCTCTTCGCCCGAGCAAGCGCGAGGGCGACGGGTGCTTAGACGCCCGCTGAGTGGGGCCAAGCGAACGTTAGTGGGCCCACGCGTTGATGATCCTCCTCGTCACGAGAAACGCTAGCCGGCTGAAGCTCCGCGTCTAGAGTCTGCCGTCCTCCGCCAGCGGCTGAACCGGACCGTTGGCCGCGACCTCGGCCTCCCCGACCGAGAAGCAAGCTGGTCCCCACTGGGAGTGCACGCAAGAGATACCGCTGAGCAATGCGTTGCCGCCGGTAATGGTCGGGCTTTGGATCGTGGACCACGTGCTGCCCGTAGACCCCGCAACCAGGGTCTGAACCTCACCCTGGGTTTCATCGCCTCCCACCGCCGTGCACGAGTTCCGCGAGTCGCACGACACCCCGAGTAGAGCGGAGCTTCCGGCAAGGGTTGGAGTTGCGTGGACCGACCAGTTGCTGCCGTCCCAAAACTCGGCCAAGGCACCATGTTCATCGAAGCCCACGGCCACACAACGCTTCACGCTCGTGCAGGAGACACCGTCGAGAACGGATTCGCTAGTCCCCAGATCGGGGCCGGGCACGACGGACCACGCCGTGCCGTTCCAAGACTCGATCGTCGCTCCGCCCCCTCGATACGTTCTTCCGACAGCCACGCAGAACGTGGTTGAGACGCAGGACGCACCCTCCAGTTCACCTTCGGCTTCACCCCCGGGTTCGCCTTCAGGGCTTTCGACGCGCGACCACGTTTCGCCGTTCCAGTGCTCCACAAATGTTCCGAGGAGCCCTTTTCCTATGGGGGCGTATCTCGCGCCGACGGCCATACAGAAGCTGGACGACACGCAGGACACTCCGTGGAGTTCGCTTTGGGCGTCCTGATCGCCGACGGGCACGGATGCTTGCGACCAGGCCACACCGTTCCAGGCGTCGATGAACGGGAAGGGGCCCGTACTGTCGAATGTTGGCGTTTTGTCTACCAGGCCTCCCACGGCGACGCAGAAGCTCGCAGACGTGCATGAGACACCGCTGAGCTGCGCGTCCACGATTTCGTGGTTCCTTTCGCTCTTCGGTGTCGGCGGGGCCGAAACCGTCGACCATCCGGTGCCGTTCCAGCCCTCTATAAGTGCTTCGCCGCCAGGAATGCCCGCATGGCCCACCGCCACGCAGACGCCGAGCGAGATGCATGAGATCCCATTTAGGTGGCCGCTGCTTCCGAGTTCCGGAGTCGCCGTGGTCGCGAACTGCCCGCGAATCGCATACGCGAAAAGATCGCCGGTACCCGCTGCACTCGTGCCGCCCGGGGCGCTCACGGTCACATGGACGGTGCCCGTCCCCGCCGGTGCTACCGCCCTGATCGTGCTCGGCGACTCGACCACGAACCTCTTGGCCGGGTTCGATCCGAAGCTGACCGCGCTGACACGGGCGAAGTTGGCGCCGACGATCGTGACAACGCTGCCGCCAGCCGGGCGGCCGTAATCGGCCCGCACATCGGTGACTGTCGGTTGATAGCTGAACCGATCGGACGGGCCGATCGCGCTCGTGCCTCCAGGAGTCGTCACGGTCACGTCGACGACGCCGGTCCCGGCGGGAGCGACCGCCGCGAGCGGTCCGTGTGAATGGGCAAAGACTCTGGCCGCGGGCTTCGAACCAAACATCACCGCCGTGGTCCCCGACAAACCCCTGCCGATGATCCTGACCTCGGTCCCTCCGCTCGGCCGGCCGAAGTTCGGTTGCAGTTCAGCGATGCTCGGTTCATAGCTGAAGCGGTCGGCAGGGACGGTTTCGCTCGTCCCTGCCGGATTCGTTACGGTCACATCGACCACGCCGCTGCCGGCCGGGGAGAGCGCCGTGATCGAGGTTGGCGACTGCACCCTGACCCTGGTGGCCGGTCTGGATCCGAACCCGACCTCGGTGGCACCGGTGAAGTTGGCCCCGTTGATCCTCACCGAGGTCCCTCCCTGAAACGGTCCGCCGTTGGGTTCAACGTCTTCGATGCGCGGCAACGAGCTGATGGCGAGGTTGTGTGCGAAGCCGGCGGAGATGGCCGTGACGCCGCCCAGGTTGCTGACGGCGACCGGCACGTCCGAGTTTGCATCTTCCCCTTCCTTGCCGTCGCCGAGCTGTCCATTTCCGTTGGCACCCCAGGCAGTGACGGTGCCGTTGCCGAGAAGGGCGAGGTTGTGGAAGCCGCCGGCCGAGACGGCGGTGACGCCGGTTAGGCCGCTGACAGCGGTGGGCACGTCGCTTCCAGCTGAGCTTCTCGTGCCGTTGCCGAGCTGTCCTTCTTCGTTTTCACCCCAGGCCATGACTGTGCCAGCGCTCAGCAGAGCGAGGGTGTCTTGATCGCCGGCCGAGACGGCCGTGACCCCACTCAGGCCACTGACCGGGACCGGCACGGCGCTGTTGGTTTCGCGTCCCTTCTGGCCGTCGCCGAGCTGCCCAGAACCATTGAAACCCCAGGCCATGACTGTGTCGTTTTCCAGCACGGCGAAGCTATCTTCATCGCCAGCTGCGATGCTCGCGACGCCGCTCAGCGCGCTCACGGCGACCGGCACGTCGCTCTCCGACTTGGTGCCGTCGCCAAGCTCGCCGCCGAAGTTTTCACCCCAGGCCATGACGGTTCCGTTGCTCAGCAGGGCAAGGCTGTGCGAGCCGCCGGCTGCGATGGCCGTGACCACGCTCAGTTCCCTCACCGGAACGGGCACGTCGCTGCTGGCTGATTCGCCGTTCTCCCCGTCGCCCAGCTGGTCGTCCAGGTTTGAACCCCACGCCATGACCGTGCCGTTGCTCAGCAGGGCGAGGCCGTGGTCGGCGCCGGCCGCGATCGTCGTGACGCCGGTCAGCCCGCTGACCGGGACCGGCACGTCGCTGCTCGTTCTGTTGCCATCTCCCAGCTCCCCATCTTGGTTCTTACCCCAAGCCATGACCGTGCCGTTGCTCAGCAAGGCGAGGCTGAATTCGCCTCCGTTGCTGGCTGCGACGGCCGTGACGCCGCTCAGTCCATTGACTTGGACCGGTAAATCGCTGGCGTGCTGGGTGCCATGTCCAAGCTGTCCGGATTTGTTGTTTCCCCAGGCCAGAATGTTTGAGGATGGCGCGAGCGTCGCTGTCGGTAAGGCAGCGTTTACGTCGGGGCTGAAGACCCCGCCAAAGGATGCAGCCGAGGCCGCCGTCGCCGCCGTCGCCGCCGTCGCCATCGTCAGCGCGGCGAGCACGGCAGTGACGGCCAGTACCGGGCCTCCACGGTGCCTATCGTCGTTCTGATGCACGGCGCTCCTTGCCTCTGCCCCTCGAACTAGCGATCGTACACGGCGCGCGCCCTCAAGAGACATTCCCGCACGCTGGCCCAGGCAAGTCCCGTCTCCCGCGAGCCCAGCCGATCGCCTGTCGGCTCACGGGCTAAGCCGGCTAACGCGCTCGCGACCTAGCTATCGCCGACAACGCCTTACGGCGATGCGCCAGCGCTCGTGTCGCGGCGCCGTTTTCGCGCGTACACGTACGCGAAGGCCAGCGCTAGAACACCAATACCACCGGCGACACCAGCGCCGATGCCGACGTTGTGCGTCAGAAGCCCCCACGCCGACACCGCAGCAAGAAAGACTAGGCCCCAGAACTGGAAGCTCACTGAGAGTTGTTCCATTTTGCGCCTCGACTGCTTTAGGTTCCGTACGTTTCTCAGCGCGAGTTGGGCGCCCTCGGTCCGACGTCGCCTGCGCGGCACGCTGTTCGTTCTCCGCGATCTTCATGTCCATCGCACGGAGTCGTTCTCGATCTCGCTCGGTCAGCAGCGGCATCCGGCACTTCCCTCACCGTGGTGGCCCGTACATGCATTGGATCGTCGCATCACACCTCAGCATCGGGTGCGGCGCAGAGTCGCATGAGCGACGGCGGGTGGAGCGGACCGCGCAATGAATCCTGCGCTCACACCTCACAGCCGCAAGGGACATTCCCGCACCCTGGCCCAGGCCAAGACTCGCTCGTTGGAAGCGTCGCACCCATTATCGAGCGTTGCGTACTGCACGGCGGCCAGTGCCACCAACCGTTGGGGTGCGCCGCACGCCTAATGCATAAGTGCGAACGCATGGTGTGCGATCAGCCCAGGGCCGGGCCCGTCGGAGCAGTCTGTGCGGTTAGGCTTGCGGACAATGGTGGACGAGCCCGAGCCGCCGCAGCGGACTGTCGAACGGACTGCAAGCGGGCACATCAAGATCCCGATCACGCCGCGGACGCTCCCAAAGCTGATCCGAGTCGGCTGGGCGCTGCGCAAGAGCATGCGCGATCAGGACCTTGATGAGGACAGCCCCGATTCGGTCTGGCTTGACGACGACTCCTCTGCTCTCCTCGAGCGAGCGATTGAGCTGGCCGCTGACGATCGGGAAGATGAAGCGGCCGTCAGCGAGCTTGCCGCAATGGCGAAAAGGCATAAGCGAGCGTTGCGTGTTGCGGCACTTGGCGCCCGCCAGGAGGGCGCTCACAGAGAGTCCCGTCTGGACAATCTGGCCCATCGCCTGCTGCAAGCGGCCATCGCCGGTACGGCGGTGGAGCCGATCTCGGACGAGGAACGGGAACGGTTGGACAAGATCGATGCTTTCTCTGACCTCTCAGACTCGCGGGCGTGGCGCGTGCTCGCGGAAAGAGAGCCTCGCTTGGCCGATCTGGAAGCGGACGCACGAGCCGGTGTGTTCGGCGGGCGCAAGTTGACGCAGCTCCCACCCGAGGAGCGACAGCAGGCGGCGCACGACGAGTTGGAGGCCATGCGGCTGCTGAGTGAGCGGCTAGACCCGTTCGTCGGACCGACGGCAAACTCACCGGACGTCCTACTTGCTACGCACGTCGCAAGCGAAGTCGCTCGCGCCCACCTGGAGCGCATGTACGAGGACCAACATCCCGACCACGTGGACTAGATCGACCGCGCTGCGGCCGATCCCTTCAAGGGACATTCCCGCACGCTGGCCCATGCCGGCGTTGGCTCCACGTGAGCGACGAAGTCTGCGCGGTCGGGTTTTTGGGTGGACGCGCGACTAGAGGCGGCGGCACGAGCGTCCCGGCGGACGGCCGCGCTGGCGAGCAACGCGACGAGGTACAGAACCGCGACCAGTGCGTAGGGCCATCCGGGTTGAGCGACGCTCAGGATCACGGCTATTGCGAGACCGGCGAGAACAGACACCCAGTAGTAAGGCGACCTGATCTGCTCCCGAAACGAAGGGTTACGGAATCTTGCCGGATCGTTTGCCGCCTCCCATGACTTTCGAGCCTGGTGCTCAGCGAGCCTCTGATCCCAAGGCTTCGTCTTCCGAGAATCGCTAGCCACGCACGAAACGTACCTCGTCGGTCGAGCCGAAACCCATATCGCCGCCTCCCATCGAGCCGCACGTCGTCTCTTCCCGGAGCGTAAGGAACTGCGGCCTTTCCGTTGGAATTCGGCTCTGCGCCTTCAGGCCATGACGACGCTGTCGAATCAGTGGCCATGCACCGCCGACGTCTGCGCCTCAGCCTGACTCAACAGGTCGCGCTGCTGAGCCTCATCCCGATGGTCGCGCTCGGCTTCATCCTCGCGCGAGTCCTGGAGACTCAGATCGTCACGCGCACCCTTGCCGACGAGGACGAGTCCGCTCAGCTCATCGCTCACCTTGCGATCCAGCCGCGGCTGTCGCCACAGGACCTCAAAACCGGCCTCAACGCGCAGGGGGTGAAGGCCCTGGATGAACAGCTGAGCGGGCGCTCGGTGACGCGCGACCTGGCGCGGATCAAGATCTGGAATGCCGGCCATAGGGTCATCTATTCCGATGACCACGCTCTGATCGGGCACACCCTCAAGCCAAGCGAGGACCTCGAGGACGCGCTCGACGGGCAGCCCGAGGACGCGACGGTCGTCACCCCCACCGCTCACAGCGAGACCGCGAGCGAGGTGGGACTGGGGCGACTCGTCGAGGTCTACGTGCCGCTGCGTTTTGCGGCCACCGGCCCGCCCGAAGGCGCCTTTGAGATCTACCTGAGCTATCAGCCGGTCGCCGCGGCGATCAGCCGCGACAAGCGAACGATCGCGCTGCTGCTGTCGATCGGACTCGCCCTGCTGTGGGCGGCGCTGTATCGAATCGTCGCGAGAGCCTCGCGCCGGCTGCGTCGCCAGTCCGAGGAGAACTACGCGCTCGCGCGTCATGACCAGCTGACGGGTCTGTCCAACCGCACGCTGTTCATCGAGCGCCTGAATGTGGCCCTGCGCGAGGAACATCCGCCGCCCGACGCCGTGTCGGTGCTTTTGATCGACCTGGACGGATTCAAAGACATCAACAACACCCTGGGCACCAAGATCGGCGACCAGGTGCTGTGCGAGGTCGGCCGGCGCCTCGAGTCCGAGCTCCCAGGCACGCTGGTGGCCCGCATCGGGGCCGACGAGTATGCGCTGATGAGCTCCTCGACAGCCGGCGTCCCGGGCGCGCTTGCGATCGCTGCCTCGGCCCAATCGACCCTCGAGCTGCCGGTTGCCCTGGATGGCGTGGCGCTCAACATCGAGTCGAGCATCGGGATCGCCGTCATGGGAGAGCACGCGCAGGACCTCGATACGCTGCTCCAGCGGGCAGATCTCGCGCTTTCCCGTGCGAAGTCCCACCACAGTCGAGTCGAGGTCTACTCGCCGGCACATGACAGCTTCGATCCCGCACGGCTCACCCTGCTCGGTCAGGTCCGTCCAGCCCTGGAGCGCGACGAGTTCGTCCTTCACTACCAGCCAAAGATGGACCTCGAGACCAGGCGGATCTGCGGGGTTGAGGCGCTCCTGCGTTGGAACCACCCTGAGCACGGCCTGCTGGCCCCGCTGAGGTTCATCCCACTCGTCGAGCAGACGGCGCTTATAGGCCCGGTCACGCTCCACGTCGTCGACCAGGCTCTGCGCCAGACCTCGCGCTGGCGCGAGCTCGGCCTGAAGGTGGGCATGGCGGTCAATCTGTCGGCGCGGAATCTGCTGGATCCCGAGCTTCCGGCCCAGATCGAGAAGCTGCTGAGTGAGCACGGCGTTCCCGCCGGTGAGCTGACGGTCGAGGTCACCGAGAGCGCCACGCTGTCGGATCCAGACAGGGCGGTGCGCGTGCTGAGCGCCATCAAGGCCAGTGGCGTGGGCGTGTCGATCGACGACTTCGGTACCGGCAACGCCTCGATCGAGTATCTGGCGAGACTGCCCGCAGATGAGATCAAGATCGACAGGTCATTCGTCACCGACATGTGCGAGGACCGGCGGGCCGAGGCCATCGTGCGCTCGACCATCGACCTCGCACGCCACCTGGAGCTCAACGTGGTGGCCGAGGGGATCGAGACCGAGGCCGTCCTCGAGCACCTCGCGGGGCTGGGCTGTGACACGGGACAGGGCTATGCCATCTCCCGCCCGCAGCCGGCCGATGAGATCACGCCGCGGCTCCTCGATGACCTGCGACCGAGCACCCCCGCCCGTGGTGGGGAGTCGCCGGAACGGACCACGTCTAGAGCGGTCCCCCGGCCAGCTCGCGCGCCCGTCGCAGCACGGAGTCGATCATAGGCTCGGTGAGCCGGCCCGTGAACGTGTTCTGCTGGCTGGGGTGGTAGCAGCCGATCAACCGGTAGCGCTCGCCCTCCAGCTCCGCGGCGTGGCCGAAGCGCGGCCGCGGTGAGGGTGGCGGCGCGCCGTTCAGCGCAAGCGTCGCGATCAGCCGCAGCGCCGCGTCCCAGGCGAAAGCGCCCAGGCACAGGATCACGCGCACGTTTGCGAGCAGCTCGAGCTCGCGCACGCTGAAGGGAAGGCATGTGTCGCGCTCGGCCGGCGTGGGCCGGTTGGCCGGCGGCGCGCAGCGGACCGCCGCCGTTATCCACATGTCCGTCAGGAGCAGGCCATCGTCGCGACCGGTCGAGACGGGCTGGTTTGCGAACCCCGCGCGCCACAGCGCGGCGAAAAGGAAGTCCCCGGAACGATCGCCCGTGAACACGCGTCCCGTCCGGTTGGCTCCGTGGGCCGCCGGCGCCAGCCCCAGCACGAGCACCCGAGCAGACGGATCGCCGAACCCCGGCAGCGGGCGCCCCCAATAAACCTGATCGGCAAACGCAGCGCGTCGCTCGCGGGCAACCTCCTCCCGCCAGGCGACCAGGCGGGGGCAGCGCCGGCAGTGGCTGATCTCCTCGCCCAGCGTCGCCAGTTGATCCGCATTGCGCGTTGGCATATCGCAGTAGTAGCATCGGTCAGGACATGCCACTGTGGATGTTGATCGTGCTCCTCGCCACCCTGGTGAAGCTACCCATTGCCGCGCTGCTGTTGTGGATCCCGTTTCACAACGACGAGGCGATGAGGGCCCCGGACGCATCGGACTCATCCGACGACGACGGCGGCTCAAAGACGCTTCCCGGTGGCTCCTCAGATCCTCGCCCGCGTGCGCCCCTTCCCCGCGCTCCGAGGCGAGGCCCCCACGGCTCTCCCCCTCCCCCATCGCCTCGGCGGGTTCGCACCGTGGTGACGGCGGTCAGCAGACGTCCTGCCGAGATCTCACACTGAGCTAGCGGGTGCGCTTGCGCTGGCGGCGCGCCGCCTTGGCTTTCGCCCGCCGCCGCTGAAACCTGGCGGCCGAATCGCGCGCCGAGCCGCCTTCGCTCAACTGGCTGTCGGTCACCGGCGCCACCCTGCGCGCGTCGCGGACGATCACGAACGCGATCCCGATCAGCAGCGCGAATGCCGCCACGAGCGCGAGGATGATGACCGATTTGGAGTTGGTGGTCGATTCCGTCGTCGCGGTGGTGGCGGTCGCCTGGGTGCTCGTCGCCTGACCGCCTTCCGTCAGTTCGGTGAGCGCACCGCCCCCGCTGAGGCTGGCGGCCGACGTCGCAGCCGGAAGGCTGGCACCGGTGAGCGCCAGGGCCAGAACCGCGCACACACAGAGCGATGCGGCCCGATGATGCGCTGATTTCATGTGGCGCCAGGACACGCGGCGAGCATAGCGCCTGAAACATGGGCCGTGAGCGGGCGGATGACGCGCCGCGCTTCCGGCACCCGGCGGCTCACACCATAGAATGACCGCCGATGCCTCCCAAGCAACGCCAGGTCCGGATCGAGCAGCGCGGTGGCCTCGAGGCCATCCAGGCGCTGGAGCAGCGCTCTGATGAGGAGCTCGAGGCCGAGACCAAGTACAAGTCCGCCGCCATGGCGATACTCGGTGCGCGCGCCTCCGAGCGCTTCGACGCCGAGGCGGCGCGCGCATACTTTCAGCGGGCCATCGCCGCCGCGCGCCCACAGGAGCGGCTGCAGATCAGGCGCATGGCCGATGCCTCTCTTGCGCTGGCCGAACGCCGCGCGGGCGATCTGAAGGACGCCGTCGAGCGCCTCGGTCAGACGCCGCCGAGCGGTCGTCAGATGTTTGCCCTGCGTGCCATGGGACTGCTGATGCCCGCCGGCTCGGCCGGGATCCTTGCGCGACTGCGCGGCATCCTGCTGATCATCCTGCTGATCGTGGTGCTGCTGGCGATCGGCCTCGGGATCGTCGAGCTCGTCGCGCTGCCGTTCGGCGGGATCGGGCTGGCACCGGGCATCCTGCTGGGCCTGTTCGTCGTCGTCGCCGTGCTCGGTGTGATCGCGGCCGTCGGACGCCGCCGGCGCGACCGCGCCAAGCCCGCCGGCAGCTAGCCGCGCGGTCGGCGATCCCCGAGACCCAGGAGCGGGTCGGTACGGTAAGGGCTGCTCCGGACAATACGCTTGGACCGTGCGTTCGCCCGTCTGCCTGATCGTGAACCCGGCCGCCGGCGGCGGTAAGGCCGGGCGCTTGGCGCCCGCCGTCGAGCGCCAGCTGCGCGTCCTCGGCCTGGTCGTGGCCCGTGTGGACACGCGCGACCTCGAGCACGCCCGCCAGCTGGCCCGCGAGGCGGCAGACCGCGGCGAAACGGTTGCCGCGCTGAGCGGCGACGGCATGGTCGGCGCCATCGCGGACGCACTGCGCGAGACCCCGGACGCGGTTCTGGGCGTGCTCCCCGGCGGCCGCGGCAACGATCTGGCGCGCGTGCTCGGCATTCCCGAGGACGCCATCGCGGCCTGCGAGACGATCGCCGCGGGCATCCCTCGGTCGATCGATCTGGGTTTGGTGAGCGACGCCGTGTCGGGCGAGCAGGGGCGCGCGTTCGTGGGGATCGCCTCAGTCGGCTTCGACAGCGAGGCCAACCGAATCGCCAATGAGGCGCCCGCCTGGCTCGGCGGGCTGGTGTATGCCTACGGCGCCCTGGGCGCCCTCATCTCGTGGCGGCCCGCCCGCTTTGAGATCGAGCTGGATCCGCCCGGCGAGCGTCACGTGTTCACGGCCTACTCTGTCGGGGCCGCCAACTCCAAGGCCTATGGCGGCGGCATGCGCGCCGCGCCGGACGCGATGCTCGACGACGGCCTGCTCGAGGTACCGGTTCTCGAAAGCGTAAGCAAGCTCAGCTTTCTCACCAAGATTCTTCCCAAGGTGTTCAGCGGGACCCACGTGCGCGAGCCCAGCGTGAGGGTGTTCCGCGCCGCCGAGGTCGCGATCAGCGCCGACCGCCCGTTCACCATGTATGCCGACGGCGACCCGATCGGGGAGCTGCCCGTGCGGGTGCGCGCCCTGCGCGGCGCCGTGACGATGCTCACACCGCGGAGCGGACCGGCCGATTCGCCCTTCACGGGCCAGGCACCAGAGCTCCCGGACGGCCGCTGATGGCGAGCTCGCTCGCCCCGAAGCTGGCGCTGGCCCGAGCCGTCGGCGCCCTCTCGCGCATGCGCGGCGGTGGCACGAGCGTGCCCGGCAAGGTCCTGATGCGCCTGGCTCCCGAGGCGATCGGTGAGCTCGGTGCACGCCTGCCCCAGGGCAGCGTGCTGATCTCGGCCACCAACGGCAAGACGACCACCGCGGCCATGGCCGCACGCATCTTCGAGCACGCCGGCGTGCGCCTCGTTCACAACCGGGCGGGCGCAAATATGGCCGGCGGAGTCGCCACGACGCTCCTGTCGGCCGCTCGTGCGCACGGGGGCATCGACGGTCAGCTGGGTCTGTTCGAGGTGGACGAGCTGTGGCTGGACAGCCTCGCCGCTCAGCTGCATCCCCGCGCGGTGCTGCTTTCCAACCTGTTCCGCGACCAGCTCGACCGCTACGGCGAGCTCGACGCGATCGCCGACAGCTGGGAGCGCGCGCTGGGCGGCGCTCCCAACTCCACCGCGGACGTCGGCTCGGCGCCGGATTCCGGCTCACAGGCCCGGGGGCGGCCGCTGCTCGTGCTGAACGCCGACGATCCCGTGCTTGCCGATCTCGGTCGCGATCGCCCGGGCGTCCTCTACTTCGGGGTGCAGGATGACTCGCTGGCGCTGGCGGGAATGTCCCACGCGGCCGACGCCAAGCACTGCCGGCGATGCGGCGCGCCATACGTGTTCGACGCCGTCTACCTGGGCCACCTCGGCCACTACCGCTGCACGAGCTGCGGGCGGGCGAGACCCGAGCCGACCGTACTCGCGAGCAGCGTGAGGCTCGAAGGCGTGCGCGCGGCGCGCTTCAGGCTGCTCACGCCGGCCGGCGAGGCGGAGGTCGTGCTGCGGGTGCCCGGGCTCTACAACGTCTACAACGCGCTGGCGGCCGCGGCGCTCGCGACCGCGCTCGATGTCGAGCTCGACAGCATCGTCGCCGGGCTGACGAGCATGGAGCCCGCCTTCGGCCGCGCCGAGAGCGTCACGCTCACGCTTCCCGACGCTGCGGTCGACACGGTCATCCAATCGGCCAGGCGCGAGCTGCGGATCATGCTCGTGAAGAACCCGGCCGGAGCCAACGAGGTCCTGCGAACGCTCGCGATCGAGCCCGGCGAGCACGATCTGCTCGGTGTGCTCAACGACAACATCGCCGACGGGCGCGACGTGTCCTGGATCTGGGACGCGGACTTCGAGCTGCTCGACGGGCGGGTGCGCCGCGTCACCTGCAGCGGCAGCCGCGCGCCCGAGCTGGCGCTGCGGTTCAAGTACGCCGGGATCGATCCCGGCCGCATCCTCGTGCAACCGGACCTGTCGCTCGCGCTGCGAGAGGCCGCCAGCGACCACCCCGAGGCGATCACGCCGCTGTATGCGCTGCCGACCTACACCGCGATGCTCGCGCTGCGCGAGCTGCTCGTCGCGCGAGGGGAGGCGCGCAGCGCATGGTGGTGAGCGCCCCGGAGGTCGTCTGGCACGATCTCGAGTGCGGCGGCTACGGCGCCGATCTGGCGCTGTGGCGCGAGCTGGCCGATCGCGCGGCGCTCGATCGGCGGGTGGCGCGGGTGCTCGACGTCGGCGCGGGCACCGGGCGGGTCGCGCTGTCTCTGGCGCAGGCCGGCCATCGCGTGACGGCCCTGGAGCTCGATGCCGGCCTGCTCGAGGCCCTGCGCGACCGAGCGGCCGGCGCCGGCATCGACACCATCTGTGCCGATGCGCGCACGTTTGAACTCGACCGCGAGGACTTCGACCTGTGCCTGATGCCAATGCAGACGGTGCAGCTGCTCGGCGGCTCAGCAGAGCGAATCAGCTTTCTCGAGCACGCACGCGCGCACCTGCGTCCCGGGGGCCTCTTGGCGCTGGCGATCGTCACCGACGTGGAGCCCTTCGACAGCACCGACGGTGACTACGCTCCCACGCCCGAGACCGTCCAGGTTGACGGGACGCTCTACGTCAGCCGCCCCACGCGCGTACGCGTGCTCGCGAACAGCATCCTGATCGAGCGCGAGCGCGTGATCTACCGCGACGGTGACCGCCACGGGGCCGAGCGCCGCCACGGCCGGGACCTCCTCGCGCCGGCCGCGGTGCGCGACGTGATCGAGCTCCAACGCCTCGGCGCGGCCGAGCTCGAGCGGGAGGCGAGCGGCATCGGACTGCATCCCGAGCCGGCCCGGACGCTTCCGCCGACCGATGATCACGTGGGCGGCACGGTCGTGGTGCTGCGTGCCTGAACCTCTCCCGCCGGGCCGCTCCGCGACTCGCACCCTGCGGGTGTGTGCGCTGTACCCCGACCTGATGAACATCTACGCCGACAGGGGCAACCTGCTCGTGCTCGAGCATCGCTGCCTGTGGCGCGGCATCGGCTTCGAGGTCCGCCCGAGCGGGCTCGGCGAATCGTTCGACCCCAACGCCCATGACCTGTTCTATCTGGGGGGCGGGCAGGACCGCGACCAGCGCCTGTGCGCCGATGACCTGCTGCAGACCAAGCGCGATGGGCTGCACGCCGCCGCCACACGCGGAGCGGTGGTGCTCGGCGTGTGCGGCGGCTACCAGCTGCTCGGAGAGTCCTACACGCTCGGCGACGAGCGGATTGCGGGCGTCGGGCTTCTGGACGTGCAGACCGTGCGCGAGGACCGGCCTCGCCTGATCGGCAACGTCGCGATCGAGGTGTCGCTCGACGACGAGGACGGAGCCGGCCCGCAGGTGCTCGCGGGCTTCGAGAATCACGGCGGGCGGACCCGCCTCGGCGAGGGCCAGCAGCCGCTTGGTCTCGTCCTGCGGGGCCACGGCAACGACGGGCGCAGCGGCAAGGAGGGAGCCAGGCGCGGCAACACAATCGGCACCTACCTGCACGGCCCGTTGTTGCCCAAGAACGCATGGTTTGCCGACTGGCTGATCGCGCGTGCCCTGGGGTTGGACCCGGGCGAGCTTGCGCCGCTGGACGACACGCTCGAGCGCGAGGCCCATCTCGGCGCCCGCCGCGCAGCCGGAGTGTGAGCCGTCGCGCCGTCGCTCGCCGCAAACTCGGCGATCACGGGCGCCGGGCCGCCGGGGCGCGTCATAGGATCGCGCTTGTGGAGCTGTCTGACTATCAGCGCCTGTCCCGCCGCACAGCCGCCTATCCGCGCACGGACTGGCTGGCCTACCCGGCGCTGGGCCTTGCGGGCGAGGCCGGCGAGGTGGCCGACCATGCCAAGAAGGCGATCCGCGACGACGCGGGCGCCATCAGCGACGAGCGCCGCGAGGCGATGGCCAAGGAGCTCGGCGACGTGCTGTGGTACGTCGCCCAGCTGGCAACCGAGCTCGAGCTTGACCTTGGCGAGGTCGCCGAGGCGAACCTCGGGAAGCTCCTCTCCCGCCAGCAACGAGGGGTGCTGTCAGGCAGCGGAGACGACCGCTAGAGCTGAGGGGCGACCGCGAAGCGCGCAAAGCGGTCGGCCAGGCGGGCCGGCACGAGCGCGCTGACCCTGACGCCCTCGGGCGTGTCCGTTCGGCTGACCTCGCCGGCAACCTTGTGCAGCTCGGCCAGGCTGCCGCCGTCGGCATAGGGAACGAGCAGCTCCACTGGGCGCAGCGTGTGCAGGAGCTCTCCTTCGATGCGCTCGCACAGCTCCCCCAGGCCGGCGCCGGTCACGCCGCTGACCAGAACGGCGTCCGGATGCCTCAGCCTGAGCTCGTCGCGGGCCTCCTCGTCGAGCAGGTCGACCTTGTTCAGCACCAGCAGGCGCGGGCGCTCGCCGGCGCCGATCTCCTCGAGCGTCTGCTCGACCGAGCGCTGCATGATCGCCGCCTGCGCCTCGGGCACGGATCCGTCGAGCACATGCGCGAGCAGATCAGCGCGTCGCGTCTCCTCGAGCGTCGCACCGAAGGCATCGACCAGCTGGTGGGGCAGCTTGCTGATGAAGCCGACCGTGTCGGTCAACAGATATGAGCGCCCGGCCCGCCCGGATGTCCTCACACCGTCCTGCAGTGGGCGGGTGCCGTTGACGGGAGCCTCGGCGCGCTGCTGCGGCGCCCACTTGAGCATGCGCGTGGTCGGATCGAGCGTATGGAACAGGCGGTCGCGAACTCCCACCTCCGCACCAGTGAGCGCGTTCAGGAGTGTCGACTTGCCCGCGTTGGTGTAGCCGACGAGCGCGATCGTCGGAAGCGCCGCCCGCTCACGCTCGGCGCGCTGCACCGCACGCGTTCCCTTGACGTGCTCGAGCCGCCGGCGAAGGGTTGCGATCCGGTCACGGGCCAGGCGCCGGTCGGTCTCGATCTGGGTCTCGCCGGGTCCCCTCGTGCCGATACCCCCGCCCAGCCGCTCGAGGTGGGTCCACAACCCGCGCATGCGCGCGAGGTTGTACTCGAGCTGGGCCAGCTCGACCTGCAGCTTGCCCTCGGCGCTGCCGGCGTGGGAGGCGAAGATGTCGAGAATCACCGTTGTTCGATCGACCACGGGCAGGCCGATGGCCTCCTCGAGGTTGCGCTCCTGACGCGCGGTCAGCTCGTCGTCACAGGCGATCAGGTTGGCCTCGCACGCCTTCGCGGCGGCCTTTGCCTCCTGCACCTTTCCCGGGCCCAGGTAGGTGTTGGGGTGCGGCTGCTCGCGCCGCTGGACCATCTCCCCCACGACGTCCACGCCGGCGGTTCGCAGCAACTCACCCAGCTCGGCGAGGTCGTCCCCCTCCGGCAGTGCCGCGACGCAGAAGGCGCGCTGCAGCGCGCGCTGTGTTTGCTCCATCTGACACCGATTCTAGAAGCTAGGAACCGAGCTCCCCCAGCCGAGAGACGGCCTCAAGCAGACGATCGTCGGGGGTCGTCAGCGAGATCCGAAACCACCCCTCCCCCGCGGGCCCGTAGATCGCGCCCGGCGAGAGCACGACGGCCGCGTGCTCGAGCACGTGCTCGCAGTAGGCGGCCGAGCTCGAGAAACCCTCCGGAACGGGCGCCCACACGTAGATCGTGCCGCGAGGGGGGCGCACGTCGACGCCGATCCCATGCAGCGCACTACAGACGAGATCGCGGCGGCGCAGGTACAGCTCGTTCATCGAGGCGACCTCAGCGTCGGCGTCGGGCGAGAGGGCGGCCACGCCCGCCAGCTGCACCGCCTCGAACAGGCCCGAGTCGATGTTGGTCTTCAGGCGCCAGTAGATCTCAAGCGCCTCGGCGTTGCCGACCGCCACGGCGCAGCGCCAGCCCGTCATGTTGTAGCCCTTGGACAGCGAGAAGACCTCGATCCCGACGTCCTTGGCACCCGGCGTGGCCAGGAACGACGGCGCGCGATAGCCCTCGTAGGTGATCTCGCTGTAGGAGTTGTCGTGCACGACGAGGATGTCGTGCTCACGGGCGAACTCGACAACCCGCTCAAAGAACCCCTCCGGCACGACGGCGCCGGTCGGATTGTTCGGGTAGTTGAGGTACATCAGCTGGGCGCGCTCGGCGACCTGCTGATCGATCGCCTCGAGGTCCGGGGCGAAGCCAAGCTCGGGCACCAGCGCCATGAGGACGGGCTCGGCGCCCGCCAGCCAGGGGCCGCCGGTGTACACCGGATAACCGGGGTCCGCGGCGAGCGCGTAGTCCCCGGGGTCCAGAAAGGCGAGATTGAGATTGAAGATCGCCTCCTTGGCGCCGATCGCGGGGATGATCTCGCGCTCGGGGTCGAGCTCGACGTCAAAGCGCCGCGAGTAGAAGTCGCACACGGCAGCGCGGAAGTCCTGGCGCCCGCGGTTGGACGGGTAGCGGTGGGTCTCAGCCTCGGTCACGGCCTCCTGCATGGCCTCGACCACGAGCGCCGGCGTCGGCCTGTCCGGGTCGCCGATGCCGAGGCTGATCACGTCCACTCCGGCGGCGCGCTTGGCGGCGATCTTTCGCTCCAGTTCGGCGAACGCGTACGGCGGGATGCGCTCCAGGCGCTTACTCGGTCTCATCCAGCTCCTTCGATCTCGGAAACTTGGGCTGCCCCATCGGCCTATCCCAGGCCCTCGAGCTCTTTCAGGAGCTCGTCGCTGAGGCGACCCTCGAACACGGGCAGCGCCCAGCCTGACAGGTGGACGTGCAGATCCTCATCGACCTCGACCTCGAGCTCTCCGCCGTCCAGCACGACGACCACGTGTGCAACGCCGGGCGGCGGCTTGAGCGGAGAGCCACGAGCCGCACCGAGCAGATAGGCGATCGCGGCGCCGGTCGCGCCGGTGCCCGAGGACAGGGTCTCCCCCACCCCGCGCTCGAACACGCGCACACGGATGCGGGCGGGCGGGCCCGGGTCGAGCTCGGTGAACCACGACACGTTGGTGCGGTTAGGAAACTCCGCGTGGCCTTCGATCGCGGGGCCGATAGCGGGCAGATCGAGGGCCGTGAGCTCGGCCGCGTCGGCGACGGCGATGGCGCACTGGGGGTTGCCGATCGATACGTGCTGAAAGCGCAAGCCCGGAAGCTCTCCGACCCCGTCGGGCGGGCCGGAGGGAAAGTCCTTGGAGGTCAATCGCGCGCGGCCCATATCGACGCGGCAGCTGAAGCGCCCGGTGATGCTCGCCTGGATCGGCCCGGCGGCGGTATCGATCGAGAAGGCGTCCTGATCGGTCCAGCCGCGGTGGCGCAGGTAGAGGATCGCCTCGCGCGCGCCGTTGCCGGACAGCTCGGCCTCCGAGCCGTCCGGGTTGTAGATGCGCAGATCGGCCACGTGCGCGGGTTCCTTCGGCGGGGCGAGCTCGAGCACTCCGTCGGCGAAGACGCCCAGGTGGGCCTCGCACAGCCGGCGCACGCGGGCCGGCGTGAGCGCGAGCGGCAGCTGATCGTGCTCGACGATCAGATAGTCGTTGCCCAGAGCCTGCCACTTCTCGAATCTCATGAGGGGCCGCAGTCTAGGATCTCCTCGGCCACGGCGGGCGCAGCACGCCCGGTGACGTCGATCACGCGAACTCCGGCCAGCTTGCGCATCCAGGTCAGCTGCCTGCGCGCGTAGTTGCGCGTGCGGCGCTTCATCGTCTCGACATCCTCGGCGAGCAGCTCCTGAAACCCGAGCGCCTTGCGGGCCGTGCCCGAGGCGCCTGCCGCGTGGGCGCTGCGCACCTCCTCTCTGACCCCGTCGGCGAGCATCTCATCGATGCGCTCGTCGATCAGCTCGTACAGCCTCTCGCGCTCCATCGTCAAACCCACCAGCAGCGTCGGGCGGCGCAACTCAGCGCTCCACAGCTGCGAATCCTCCTGCGGCGGCTCGAGCTCACCGGCGTCGAGCAGCTCCAGTGCCCTCACGACGCGCTGGCGGTCATTGGGGTCGATCCCCTCGGCCGCCCAGGCGGCGCGGCGCGCGAGCACCGCGTGAAGCGCGGGCGCCCCGACGCGCTCGAGCTCGGCGGTCCAGTGCTCGCGCGCGCCCTCTGGCGGGGGCGGGCGCAGATCGAGCTCGGCGAGCGCCGCGCGCAGATACAGGCCGGTACCGCCGACCACTATCGGGCGCCGCCCGCAGGCCAGCAGATCGTCGATCTCGGCGTGGGCCAGCTCGGCATACTGGCCCACGCTGAAGGTGGCGTCGAGCGGCAGGAAGGAGACGAGCCGATGTTCGAGCCGCGAGCGCTGGGCCGCCGAGGCGACGCCCGTCAGGGTCTCAAGGCCGGCATACACCTGCAGCGCATCCGCAGAGACGGCCACCGGATCCTCGCCGCGAGCGCGCAGCAGCTCGGCCACGGCGACCGCGATCGCGGTCTTGCCGACGCCGGTCGGCCCGAACAGGGCGATGACTTCGCCCGGCGGCGGCCCGCTGGGATCCATGGACTGAGTATCCAGGTATGAGGACCCGGGGACGGGCCCCGGTGGCTCAGAAGAGCGCCTCCTGTCTCGCCGCTGTCGCCGCGGGCTGCGGCTTCGCCGATCGCGGTGAGAGTGCGTCGGGAAAGCGCAGTCCGGATGATGTTCCGCGGCGGCGGACCATCCGCGCCAGGCGCTCGCGCTCGTCCTGCGGCGCGTAGGCGCCGCGCCGGTACAGCTCCTCATAGCGCGGCAGCAGATCGGGGCGCTCGGAGCGCAGCCAGCTCATGAACACATCGCGAACCTCCCTACGCAGGTGGAGCGCCACGCCGCCGATGCTCGTCGCGCCCGCGGCCGCGGCCATCTCGAGCAGCGGCTCCACCTGCTCGGGCGCATCATTGATCCCGGGCATCAGCGGCGCGACCAGCACCCCCGTCGGGATCCCGGCGCGGTTGAGCTCGGCGACCGCCTCAAGCCGAGCGCGCGGATTGGGAGTGTGGGGCTCGGTCGCCCGCCAGGCCTTCTCGTCGAGCGTGGGGATGGACAGGCATGCGCTGAAGCTGGCGCGCTCTGAGATCTCGAGCATCAGCGGGAGATCGCGCAGCAACAGCGGCGACTTGGTCAGCACCGAGCACGGGTTGGCCGCGTCGCGCAGCGCCTCCCAGATGCCGGGCATCAGCCGGTATCGCCCCTCCACCCACTGATACGGGTCGGTGTTCGTCCCCAGGGCGACATGCTCGTGCTTCCACGACGCCCGTGCCAGCTCCACGCGCAGCACCTCGGGTGCGTTGACCTTGACCACGATCTCGCGCTCGAAATCCCTTCCCGCGTTGAAGCCGAGATAGGTGTGGGTCGGCCGGGCAAAACAGTAGGTGCAGGCGTGGGTGCACCCCCTGTATGGGTTGATGGTCCAGCGGAACGGCATCTGCGAGCTCTTGGGCACCCGGTTGAGGATCGAGCGCGCGCTCACCTCATAGAAGCGGATGTCGAGCGCCTCGGGCGCGTCGAAGCGCCGCACGATCGCCTCATCGCGGTAGCCGGGCAGGCGCTGTTGCTCCTCCTCGGTCAGCGTCAGGTTGCTCCATCGCACGAACGTATGTTCGCATAGCGGGCGGACGACCACCGGCCGGCGCCCCTGCAAGATCCCTGGCGTGGTGGTCCGCGGCGATGCCCGCAACCTATCCCTCGAAGTCCGCTTCGAACAGGGAGGGCCAAATGGCCAGAATCATGGTGACGACCGCCGAGCGTGAACGATCAGACGCCCACGTAATGGTCAACGAGCAGCCCCGCCCGGACCGTCTCAGCGAGGAGCAGACGCTGCTGATGGCGAGGCTCGGCTGGACGGTCGTCGACGCCCAGCCCCGGAGCGTCGGCTGGCGCGCCGCCGACCGGCGGCTGAGACCGCCCGGTGGAGCCCGCGCCTAGATCCCGAGTCACGTCGTTTTCGGCTTGCCAGAGCCATAGCGCCGTTCCTCTTATGGAACCCCTACGCGCGTCTACGGGTACGCTTAGCCCAGCGACCGACCATGGTTGGCACAAGCAGCCAATCGACCCCAGGAGGTCCGCACCATGAAGATATCCAAGATGCTCGGCGCCACGATGGTCGCCGGCGCGCTCGCCACCGGCGGCGCCGCGGCAGGCATCAGCGGCGCCGCGGCGGCGACCACCACGACCGCCGCCGGCACCCAGTCCACCACACCCACGACGCCCGCCCCGACAAGGCCCGCGCCGTCGCAGGGATCGGGAGCGCCGAACACGGGCGCGACCGGGAAACACGCCTGCCCGAACATGGGTTCCGGTTCCACCGGAAGCTCCGGCTCGAGCTCGGGATCTCAACCGAACTCGGGTGCCAGCTACGCGGGCACCGGCGCCGGCGCCTCCTACCAGTAGCCCGGCTCCGCGGACCCTGGGCCGCCGGTCCCCGCCGGCGACGCTCCTCCACCGGGCGTCGCCGGCGGCGGCTCCAGGGAACCTAGACCTGACCGCCCCCTGCCCGCGCCAGCAGACGTTCCTCCCCGGCCAGCGTCTGGCTCGTGGCGGAGGTGATCCGCACGTCGGTCAGCTCGCCCGGATTCGCCAGCCCGCTGAAGTTCGCAACCTTGTTGTGGCGCGTGCGCCCCCGCAGGCGATCGGGATCGTTGCGCGAGGGACCCTCCACCAGCACCTCGAGCGTCCGCCCGAGGAAGCGCTGGGCGCGCGCCAGGGCGTCACGCTGGACGAGCTCGAGCAGCCGTTCCATCCGCTCCACCTTGACCGGATGGGGTATCGCATCCGCGATCAGCTCGGCCGCCTCGGTGCCCCGCCGCGGTGAGAAGATGAAGGTGAAGGCGCTGTCGTAGCCGACCTCGTCGACGACCTCCATCGTTTCCGCGAAGTCCTGCTCGGTCTCCCCCGGGAAGCCCACGATGATGTCCGTGCTCAGCGAGGCGTCGGGGAGGTGCTCGCGAATCAGCGCCACCCGCTCCAGGTAGCGCCGGCGGTCGTAGGTGCGCCGCATCGCCTTCAGGATCCGGCTCGAGCCCGACTGGAGGGGCAGGTGGATGTGCTCGCACACGCTGTCGAGCTCGACATGCGCGCGAATCACGTCCTCGCGCATGTCCTTGGGGTGGGGGCTCGTGTAGCGGATCCGCTCGATCCCCTCGACGGCGTCGAGCAGGCCCAACAGCTCGGCAAAGCTGGCGCGCTCACCGGCGCCCAGGTCGCGGCCGTAGGAGTTGACGTTCTGGCCGAGCAGCGTCACCTCGCGAACGCCCGCCTCGGCCATCGCCTGCACCTCAGCCACGAGCTCGCCCGCAGGACGGCTGACCTCGCGTCCGCGCGTGGAGGGCACGATGCAGTAGGAGCAGGCGCAGTTGCAGCCCACGCTGATCTGAAGCCACCCCTGGAACTCTCGCGCGCGGCGGGCGGGCAGATGTCCGGTGAACCCCTCGAACTCAAAGTAGCCCTGCGCGCTCAACGAGTCGCTCGTCAGGAACTCCGCCAGCTTGTGCACCTGACCGGGCCCGAACGCCACGTCGACGAAGGGGAAGCGCTCGAACACCTCCTCCTTCAGCGACTGCGCCCAGCAACCGCCGACCCCCACCACCCGATCCGGACGCTCGCGCTTCAGCCGCCTGGCCTCCCCCAGGTGCGCGATGAAGCGGCTGTCGGCCGACTCCCGGATCGAGCAGGTGTTGAACAGGATCAGGTCGGCCTCTCCGCGGGCCGGCGCCTCGGCATATCCAAGCGACTCCAGCATGCCCTTCATCCGCTCGGAGTCGTGCTCGTTCATCTGGCAGCCGAAACTCGTCAGGTGGTAGCGCTTCATCTGAGGGCTAAGCCTATCCCTGCAGCACCAGCACCTCTTCAACGCGACCGGGGTGCACCCGGATGACGTCCTGGGGAAGCAGCGTGGCCGAGTCGGTTGTCGAGATGCGCGCGCCTTCGCCCGACTGCGCTTCGGCCGTGCAGGCCACCTGCACGGCGCTGTGCCGGGCGCAGTTGACGATCCGCATGCTCACCCCCTGACCCGCCCAGAAGCTGCGTTCGTAGGTCTTGATCGCGCGTCTGGCCGTGGACAGCGAGAGGTAGCGGGATCTCTGCGCGGCGGCCCCCGCGGGCGGCGCCAGCACTGCAAGCGACACCGCCGCCAAGCACAACCGGCGCGGGAACC
Source organism: uncultured Solirubrobacteraceae bacterium (assembly GCA_963826995.1). Classification (GTDB taxonomy): domain Bacteria; phylum Actinomycetota; class Thermoleophilia; order Solirubrobacterales; family Solirubrobacteraceae; genus Palsa-744. The sequence goes on from CAWGYZ010000001.1 coordinate 26,998, forward strand.
GGCCCACGGCGGGGCTTCTACGCAGCCGCCACCGAGGGTTCGCTTGCGATCGGCGGTGGCGTGTCCTTGTCGCGATCGATCGGTGTGACGAGGTCCTGGCCCAAGCCCATCGCCGCGTAGATCTTGTCGTTGATCTCCTTCGCGAGCGCCGGGTTCTGGTCGAGATGCGCCTTGGCGTTACCGCGCCCCTGGCCCAGCCGGTCGTTGCCGTAGGAGAAGAACGAGCCGGACTTGGAGACGATGTTGTGCTCGAGGCCCAGATCGATCAGGCAGCCGGAGGTGGAGATGCCCTTCCCGAACTCGATGTCGAACTCGGCCTGGCGGAAGGGAGCGGCAACCTTGTTCTTGACCACCTTCACCCGCACGCGGTTGCCGACCGCCTCGGTGCCGTCCTTGAGCGTCTCGATGCGCCTGATGTCCAGGCGCTGGGAGGCGTAGAACTTCAGAGCCCGACCGCCCGGCTGGGTCTCCGGGGATCCGAACATGACACCGACCTTTTCGCGGATCTGGTTGGTCAGGATGCATAGGGTCTGTGTGCGGTTGAGATTGCCCGCGAGCTTGCGCATCGCCTGGGACATCATGCGCGCCTGCGCTCCGACCGTCTGGTCGCCCATCTGGCCCTCGACCTCCACCCGCGGGGTCAGCGCGGCGACGGAGTCGATCGCGACCACGTCGACGGCCCCGGAGCGCACGAGCATGTCCGCGACCTCCAGCGCCTGCTCGCCATAGTCGGGCTGGGAGACGAGCAGCTCGTCGATGTCGACGCCGATCTCCTTCGCGTACAGCGGGTCCATCGCGTGCTCGGCGTCGATGAACGCGCATACTCCGCCCAGCTTCTGCGCCTCGGCGAGCACGTGGTAGATCAGGGTGGTCTTGCCCGAGGACTCCGGGCCGAAGACCTCGACGATGCGCCCCCTGGGCACGCCGCCGATCCCCAGCGCCAGATCGAGCGAGAGCGCACCCGTGGGGATCGCGTCGCAGCGCACCTGGGCGCCCTCGTCGCCCATGCGCATGACCGTACCCTTGCCGAACTCGCGCTCGATCTGCGTGAGCGCACCCTGAAGGGCGGCGTCGCGCGCCTTGGCGGCCTTCTCCTGGTCGGTCACCGACATGATCTGACTCCTCGGTTCGAGATGAGCTGCGCAACATAAGGGGGGCCCCGGACGGAACAGTTGTTCGTATGCCCCGCCTCCGACGGCGCCCGATCGCGGCGGTTTCTTCGTCCAATGGCGCGTTCAGCGCTCAGGCTTGCGCCCGTTCAGACGATGACATGAGCGCCGCGCCCCTGTTCGACCCCCCGCCCCTGCTCGATCCCTGGAGATCTTCTTGACCGTAAGCGTTTCACGCCGAAGCCTCACCGTGGTGTTCGCACTGGCGATGTCGATGGCGACGATCCTCATCCTGCTCGCACTGTCGCCGCGGGCGATGGCCGAGACCCGAAGCGTCTCCTGCCCGTCCTCGTTCGTCGCTCGCCTGACGCGCGGCTCAGGCGCATGCGCCCAGGCCAGGCGCGCATCAACGCCGGCCCGCAAGCGCAAGGGTCATTCCCACTCCAAGGTCAAGGGCCATCACACCAAGCACTCCAAGAAGGGCAAGCACAAGAGGAAGGCGGCCAGGAGGAAGCCGGCAGCCGGGACCCACGCGCTCGCCCCCGCGCTCTGCGAAGACGGCAGCGCCCCGGTCAACGAAGGCGGCGGCTCCTTCTCCTGTGCCGATGAATCTGAACCGGCGTGCAGCAACGGCTCGACCCCGGTGCTGTCGAGCAACGGTCAGAAGCTCCTCTGCCCCGTCAGTGCGGACGGCTCCGGTGAGACCGAAGCGGTCTGCGAAGACGGCAGTGCGCCGGTCCCGGCGGGCGACGGCTCCTTCTCCTGCGACGACGAATCGATGCCGGTCTGCGAAGACGGCTCGACTCCCACGCCGTCGAGCTCCGGCTCGACGCTCGTCTGCGGCCCCGAATCGAGCGACGACTCGGGGGCGACCGAAGTGGGCTGTGAGGAAGGCACGATCGCCGTTCAGGCGTCCGACGGCTCCTACTCCTGCGTCGGATCCTCTGAACCGGGCTGCGAAGCGCCCCCGGCGCCGCAGCTCTCCAGTGAACGCTGGGTCCCTCTCTGCGACGCTGACGAAAACTCCTGAGCGACCCGCGCGCTCATGGCAACGAGGGCAAGAGCCCGGACATCGCCAGGGCCTCATATCTTGCCCCGGCGGGCGATAGCCAGGAGCGGTAGAGGGTCAGCGACTCCGCGCTGAAGCGAAGCTGCGGCGTGGCGGGAAGGCCCGTGCTGGCGCCGGCGGGGCCCCTGGCTGCTGAGCGGCGCGGCTCGCGCCCGCGTGTACGTGCGACCGTGATGTGGGCCCTGAAGCGCCTGCGCTCGGGCTCCCAGCCGGTGCTCTCACAGATCGCGCCGGTGACCGCCGCGTGCAGGCCGGCCAGCTCTCCCGCCTCGTCGTGGATCGCGACCGCCAGCGAGCGCGGGCGCGCCGGCGGAAGCCACAGCGGGGCTCCCAACGACAGCTCGCCCACATCGGCGGCGCACGCGCTCAGCGCCGATCCGATCGCCGCTATCTCCTCCACCGGGCGGCTGCCCAGGAAGCACAGCGTCAGGTGCAGGTTCTCGGGATCCAGCAGGCGCAGCGGCCGCGGCTCCTCTGAGGAGCTCACCGCCGCCGCCGCGGCGCGCGCCCACCCGGCCAGCCGCTCACGCACCGGCGCCGGCGGATCGGCGGCCACGAACAACCGGGCTGTGGCTCTGCGGGACATCCCCACCGCGATGCTAGAGCGTCCCTCCTCGATCGATCAAGAGGGTGCGGCGGATCAGGTGCATCGCCACGGTGGTCGCACGATCGCGGATGTCCGAGCGCCCGCCCGGCAGGTTCACCGAGCGGGTCATCTCGCTCTCGTGCCCGCCCACGCTGGCGACGACGCTGAACCACACGAGGCCGACCGGCTTCTCCTCGCTTCCGCCACCGGGGCCGGCAATTCCCGTCACCCCCACTCCGACGTCCGCGCCCAGACGCATCCGGGCCCCTTCCGCGAGGGCCCGCGCGACCTCTTCTGAGACGGCGCCGTGCGCCTCGATCAACTCCCCTGGAACCCCGGCCTGAGCGATCTTCACCTCGTTCGAGTAGGCGACGATCGCGCCCTTGACGTATGCGGAGGCGCCGGGCGGGTCCGTCAGCCGCGCGGCCAACAGGCCGCCCGTGCAGGACTCGGCGGTCGCGATCGTGAGGGTCCCGCCCGCCTCGCGCGCGTCGGCGCCCGCAACGGTCCCGGCCAGCAGTCCCGCGACCTGATCGTCCACGGAGCTGCCGTCGCTTGAGAACAGCGTGTCCGGATGGCGCTGCTCGACCAGCCGCTCGAACGCCTCGTAGGCGCTCTCCGCGCCGGGCTCGTAGCGGGTCACCACCTCGATCTCACCGCGTTTCAGACAGGTCGTGACCTCCAGTCGATCGAGCTGCAAGCCATCGCGCTCGGCCGCGCGCAGGGTCTCTGCGATCTCCGACTCGGGTATCCCGAACAGCCGCAGCGTGCGCTGACGGTAGGAGATCGCGCCGGACAGCGCGGCCCGCAGGGCCTCGCTGGCGAGCGCCTGCTCCCACATCGGCTGGAGCTCGCGCGGCGGGCCCGGCAGCACCACGATCGTGGGTCCGCCGGCGCCCGTGCCGGAGACGGATCGCCCGTCAGCGCCTGCGGGCGTGACCACCAGCCCCGGCGCCGTTCCGACCGGCTCGAGCACGGTCGCGCCCGCGGGGATCGTGGCCTGCTTGCGGTTGGCCTCCCGGATCGCCTCCTCGTCGAGGTTCGGGAAGCGTTTCAGGAGCGGCTTGACGATCTCCGCGATCCTGCCCGAGAGGGGCTCGTCCAGAACCATCTCGCGGCCCTGAAAGCGCCCCACCACCTCGGCCGTGAGGTCATCGGCGGTCGGGCCCAGACCGCCGCTTGTGAGGATCAGGTCCATGCCCTCCTCGGCCAGGAAGCGGAGCGCCGCCTGCATGTCCTGGGGGCGGTCGCCCACGATCGTCATGTAGGCGAGGTCCACCCCCACATCGCTCAGCCGCTCGCTCAGCCAGGGGCCGTTGCGGTCGCTCACCCGGCCGCTCAGCACCTCGGTGCCGGTGACCACTATCCCCGCCCGCACGCTCACTTGCAGGTCGGCAGCTGGCCCGCCGGGAGCGGCCGGCGCCCCGTCGCCTTCGTGATCGAGTATCCGATCGCTTCACTCGACGGCGGCACGGTCCTCGGCCTGCCGTCGATGACCATCGTCAGCGAGCTGTTTCCGAGCGTGACTTCAAAGCGCTTGGCGTGAAAGGTCGGGGTGCTCGCGCCGGGCTGCAGTTCGGATCCCGGGATCAGCTTGCGGCCGTTGTCGCCGATCAGGCACACGTACACCGCCGCGGTCGGCCGCAGCGACAGCGTCAGGATGTCCGAGCGCGCGGTGGCGGGAGCCGAGGCCCGCCCTGAGGAGTGATGGGCATGGCTCCTGCGCCCCGTCGAGGCGGTGCTCTGGGTGTGTTTGGAGGACCCGCCCCCACCCCCCGTGAGCAGGCCCACGACCAGCAGGACGATCAGCAGCCCCACCACACCCACCACCACGAGGTATCCCCTCGAGGGGCCGCTCGGCGGCCTGCCCGCGCCGGGCGAGCGCGAGTGCTGCGGGCTCGAGACGATGGGCTCGAGTGCGGCGTCGGTGAGGCCCTCGTGGCTCACCCGGTATTCCTCGACCAGCGCCTTGCCGTCCAGACCGAGTGCCTGCGCATAGGTGCGCAGGAAGCTCTTCACGAACGTCGGGCCGGGCAACAGGCCCCACTCTTCGTTCTCCAGAGCGCGCAGGTACTTGGCTCTGATCTTCGTCTTGGCCTCGATCTCGGACACGTCGATGCGAGCGCGCATACGCGCGTCTCGCAGCGTTTCACCGATCTCGGGCATATCCCGTGGAAGGCTAGTCGCTCGAGGTTGGCGCAGGGTCGCCGAGCGCGGCCAGCACGCGGGGCAGATCGGCCTCCGTGACCAGCACCTGCCTCGGCTTTGAACCCTCGTAGCCGGAGATCACCCCGCGGCGCTCCAGCATGTCGATCAGGCGTCCCGCCCGTGTGTATCCGAGCCGCAGGCGCCGCTGCAGCATCGAGGTGGACGCCGTCTGCATTTCGGCGACCAGCGCGATCGCGTCCCCGAGCAGGGGGTCCTCGTCGGGATCGAACTCCCCCGCGCTCTCCTCGGGTGCCTCGGGCTCGAGCTTCTCCAGGAGCTCCTCGCGCAGCTCGGGCTCGCCCTGGCGACGCCAACCGTCCGTCAGCTTGGCGATCTGGGCCTCGTCGATGTAGGCCCCCTGGATGCGCTGCAGCCGCGAGCTGCCGACCGGGCTGAACAGCATGTCGCCCTGCCCCAGCAGGGACTCGGCGCCGTTCTGGTCGAGAATCACGCGCGAATCGGTCTGCGAGGAGACCGAGAAGGCGATGCGCGACGGCACGTTCGCCTTGATCATGCCCGTGATCACGTCCACCCGCGGGCTCTGTGTCGCAAGGACCAGATGGATCCCGACCGCGCGTGCCTTCTGCGCCAGGCGGATGATCGAATCCTCCACGTCGGCCGGCGCGACCATCATCAGGTCCGCGAGCTCGTCGATCACGCACAGGATGTAGGGCAGCGGCGCTTCGTCGCGCTTGGCCCGCGCCCGGTTCAGCTCGATCAGGCTGCGCGTGCGCGCCAGCGACATGATGCCGTAGCGCTGCTCCATCTCCTTGACGAGATTCTGCAGCGCGTTCGCCGCCATCCGCGGGCTGGTGATCACCGGCGTGAGCAGATGGGGAATCGACTCATAGTGGTTGAGCTCCACCTGCTTGGGGTCCACCAGCACGAGGCGCACCTCGTGCGGCGTCGCGCGCAGCAGCACGCTCGAGAGCATCGCGTTGATGGCCCCCGACTTGCCCGCGCCGGTCGTACCGGCCACAAGCAGGTGCGGCATCTTCGCCAGGTCGGCGCCGATCGCCTTGCCTGCCACGTCCTTGCCCAGCCATACCGTCAGCGGCGACCAGTCCTTGGGCGGCTCCTGGAAGACGTCTCCCAGCTTGACGATCCGCCTGTGGGCGTTCGGCACCTCCACGCCGACCGCCTGCTTGCCGGGAATCGGCGCGAGGATGCGGATGTCGGTGGCCGCCAGCGCGTAGGCCAGGTCGTCCTTCAGCTGGGCGACCTTTGCGACCTTGGTGCCGGGCGCCAATCTCAGTTCATACCGGGTGATGTGCGGTCCCGCGACGGTCCCGATCACCTTGGCCTCCACGCCGAAGTGCCCGAGCGCCTCCACCAGGCTCGTGGCGATCCGCTCCTGCCCGGCGGTATCCGGGCGCGCCTGCTCGCCGGTCGAGCGGGTCAGGAGCTTGGCGGCGTTCGGCAGCTCCCAGGCGAAGTCGGGGTCCTCGGTGACGGCTTCACGCAGCCTGCCCCGCGGGGTCAGAGAGGCGGGATCGGCGTGCGCCACTCCGGCGATCTCCTCCTCCTCGGCCGGGCCGGCCTCGTCCTCGGGCTCGGCGTCGGCGGAAGCGCTCGCGAGGGCATCCTCGGGCTCGGGCTGGCGGCGGTCCTCCTGTGAGGGCCCCTCCACGTGCGTGGAGCGCACGATCAGCTCCTCGGGGAGCGGCTCGGGGACCGCCGCGCCCAGCGGCTCGCCGTCGATATCCCCTGAAAGCTCGATGTGGGAGGGCGCCGAGCGGCGCTCCGCAGTCTGCGAGCTGCGCAGATCACCGAGCGCGCGCATCCTGCGCGTGGTGTCGATCAGGCCGCTGCCGGTGGTGCGGATCGCGCCCGCCAGCGAGGCACCGGTCAGCAGGACCACCGCGGCGAGCGCCAGGAACAGCACGAGGATGTCGACGCCGAGGCCGCCCACGAGCCGATGACCCGCCTGGTAGAGGCTCTCGCCGACCACCCCGCCGTGACTCTGCAGAGCCGAGGATTTCCAGGCCTCGGCTGTATCGGGGGAACCGGAGCTGACTCCGAGCGTGCCGCCGGCCAGGGCGAGCGTGAAGGTGGCGAACAGACAGATGACGCCCGCGCGCAGCGGTCGGATGGCCGGGAGCACGGGACGCAGCAGCAGGAGCCCCCCTGCGGCGACGAGGGCCACGGGCGCCAGCACCCGGGCTCGGCCGAGCACCCACGCCAGGGCCACGGCGAGTCCGTGCCCGGCACGTCCCCCGTCCCAGCCGCCGTACAGGACGAATCCCATGAACACGCCGACGGCCGCCAGGCCCAGGCCGAGCACATCGCGCCCCCGCTGGTCCAGCACCGGCATGCTCGACAGCCGCCCCAGGGCCGAGCGCCCGAAGCCCCGGAGCCCGTGTGCGCTGCGGCGGCGCGGTCGCGGGCGAACCCTCCTCCTTGCGGCGGGCGTGCGGGTGCTTCCGCGCTTTCGCGTAGCGGGCATCCAGCGCAACTTCGACGCCAGTCCCCCGTAACCTGCCCATGGGCCTTACCATCGCTTTAGCGCCCACAGGTACATAAAGACAATGAACGAGTTCTCCCGTGCACCCCGCGTCCTCGTCGTTGAGGACGACGAGGACATCGCCCAGGCACTCCAGCGATCGCTGCGCATGGAGGGCTATGAGGTGCGCGCGGTGGCCGACGGCAAGGCGGCGATCGAGCACGGGCGCTCCTTCATGCCCGATCTGGTGATCCTCGATCTCGGCCTGCCCGAGATCGACGGTGTCGACGTGGCACGCTCACTGCGAGCGGACGACGATGTCCCGATCCTGATCCTGACGGCCCGTGACGCGCTGGAGTCGCGCGTCGAGGGCCTGGACGCAGGCGCGGACGACTACCTGGTCAAGCCCTTCGAGCGCCAGGAGCTGTTGGCGCGAATGCGCGCCCTGCTGCGCCGGCGCCCCCCGCGCGGCTCGGCGCCGCTGCGGGTGGGCGACCTGTCGCTGAACGCGGACACCCACGAGGTGACGCGCGGCGAGCGCTCGATCGAGCTCACGCAGCGGGAGTTCGAGCTGCTCGAGTACCTGATGCGCAACGAGCGCATCGTCATCTCCCGTCAGCGGCTGCTGGACGAGGTCTGGGGCTATGACCCCTTCTCCACCACGAACACCATCGAGGTATTCGTCTCCAATCTGCGCCGCAAGCTCGAGGCCGAGGATGAGCCGCGACTGCTGCACACGATCAGGGGAGCCGGCTACGTCCTCCGCGCCTAGATTCCGCATTCTCCCCCGCAGCCTCAGCGCGCGGATCTCCGCCAGCTTCGACCGGCTGCCGATACGCATGCGCCTGGCCGGCGTCTCGGCCCTGCTCACGTTCGTGATCCTGTGCGTGTTCGCGATCGCAATCGGCTCGCTGACCGTGCACCGGGTTCGCGACGACTTCAACCGCCAGGTCAGCGACACGGGCAACCAGCTGCCGTCGGTGCTGAGCATCAAAGTCGACCCCTCGAACTACAAGATCGTGACGATCCAGCCACCGCTGGCGGACTTCGTCACGCCGTCCAACCACGCCGCGATCAAGATCTACACGCTGGGCGGAATCCTGGTGGCCCAGGAACCGACCCGGAAAACGGCGCCGCTGGGCCTCCCGCGTGCTCAGCCCGCGACCATCAACGGTTACCGCGTGATCAGCCGTACGGCGGCGGTCCGCATCTACGGCACCGACGAGCTGATCGGCCGGATGATCATCCAGTACGGCCAGCGCGTCTCAGACACCGAGGCGACCGTCGCGCGCGTGGAGCTCTTCCTGCTGCTCGGGGTGCTCGCCGGCACAGGCCTCGCACTGCTGGCCGGGATGATGATCGCGCGGCGCGCGATGGCGCCGATCGCCCAGCTGACGTCCACCGCGGAGGAAATCACCCGCACGCGCGATCCCTCCCGCGGGGTGCCCCAGCCCGCGGCCGACGACGAGGTCGCCGAGCTGGCGCGAACTCTCCAGGGCATGCTCCAGGAGCTCGATGCCGCGCGCACCGAAACCGAGTCCACGCTCGCACGCCAGCGTCAGTTCGTCGCCGACGCCTCGCACGAGCTGCGAACGCCGCTGACCAGCGTCCTTGCCAACCTCGAGCTGCTGGCGGAATCCCTGCACGGCGACCAGGGCGAGGCGGCGAGCTCGGCCCTGCGCTCCTCACAGCGCATGCGCCGGCTAGTGGCCGACCTGCTGCTGCTGGCGCGCACCGACGTCGGGCGCGTCGTTCCGCGCGAGCGCTGCGACCTCGCCGAGATAGTCGTCGAGGCGACGAGCGAGCTCGGGCCCGTGAGCGGCGAGCACGAGATCGAGCTCGACGTCCACCCCGTCGTCGTTGAGGCCGTCCGCGACGAGCTCCACCGTCTGATCATCAACCTGCTTGAAAACGCGCTGCGCCACACGCCGGCGCACACCAAGATCAGCGTGTGGACCTCCAACGTCGAGGGCCAGGCCATGCTGGTCGTGCAGGACAACGGCCCGGGCGTGCCTCCTGAGCTCGCGAACAACCTGTTCGAGCGCTTCGTCCGCGGTGCCGGGGACAGCGGCGGCTCGTTCGGACTGGGCCTTGCGATAGTCCGAGCCGTCGCCGAGTCCCATGGCGGCAGCGTCACCCTCGAGACCGCCACCGAGGGCAGCGGCGCCCGCTTCGTCGTGCGCCTGCCCGCGGCCTCAGACCTCGACGACGACGGGCAGCACCATCGGTCGCCGCTTCAGACGGTCATAGACTAGCTTCGCCAGATCGTCGTGCAGCAGCTGCTGCAGGAGGTCGACCTCGTGGATCTCCTCCTTGGCCGCGCGGCGCAGCGTGGCGTCGATCGTGCCCCGGATCTCCTCCAGGAGCTCGTCGGCCTGATCGAGGAATGGGACGCCGCGGAAGATCACCTCGGGATCGGCCACCGAGCGCCCATCCTGCTCGGCGATCGTGACCACGACGATGAAGATCCCGTCGGCTGAGAGCATGCGCCTGTCGCGCAGGGCGACATCGGCCATGTCCCCGATCTCAACCCCGTCGACGAAGATCATTCCCGAGGGCTCGGGCTTGCCGAAGCGCGCGCGGCGTTCGTCGATGTCGAGCGGCAGCCCGTTCTCGCCCTGGAAGATGTCCTCGGGCGCCACGCCCACGGCCTCGGCCAGCTGGGCATGCAGCCGCAGCCGCTTGAAGTCGCCGTGGAACGGCATCACATAGCGCGGCTTGACCAGGTTCAGCATCAGCTTGATCTCCTCGGCATAGCCGTGCCCGGAGGCGTGCACCGGGGCATCGGCGGTGGTCACCACCTCACAGCCGATGTGGTAGAGGCGATCGATCGTCTCGTTGACGGCTCGCTCGTTGCCGGGGATCGGGGTGGCCGAGAACACGACGGTGTCGCCGCGGTGCAGCTGCACCTGGCGGTGGTCGCGGTAGGCCATGCGCCTGAGCGCCGACAGCGGCTCTCCCTGGGAGCCCGTCGAGATGATCACGACGCGGTCATCAGGGAAGTCCTCGATCTCGCGCGGTCCCACGAGCAGGCCATCGGGGATCTCGATGTGCCCCAGCGTGCGGCCGATGCCGACGTTCTTGCGCATCGAGCGTCCCACCAGCGCGACCTTGCGATCCAGGGCGGCGGCCGCGTCCACGACCTGCTGCACGCGGTGGATGTTCGATGCGAAGCTGGTCACCACGATGCGCCCCTCGCAGTGGGCGAACACGTCCTCCAGATGCGGCCCCACGACCGACTCCGAGGTCGAGAACCCGGCCCGGTCGACGTTGGTGGAGTCGCCGCACAGCAGCAGCACACCCTCCCGGCCGAGCTCGGCCAGGCGCGAGACATCCGCCGGCGGGCCGTCCACGGGGGTCTGGTCGAACTTGTAGTCGCCGGTGATCAGCACCGTGCCAAGCGAGGTTCCGAGCGCCACGGCGCTGGAGTCCGGGATCGAGTGGGTCATGTGCACCATCTCCATCGAGAACGGGCCCAGCTCGAGCGTGTCGGCCACGTCGACCTCGTTCAGCTCGACGTCGCGCAGCTTGTGCTCATCGAGCTTGGAGCGCGCCATCGCGATCGTCAGAGCGCCGCCGTACACCGGCGGCATGTGCGTGTCGGCGAGCTCGCGCAGGACGAACGGGAGCGCGCCGAGATGGTCCTCGTGGCCGTGCGTGACGACGATCGCCTCGATGTCCCTGGCCCGCTCGCGCAGATAGGAGAAGTCGGGCAGGACGAGGTCGATGCCGACCATCTCCGGGGTCGGGAAGCGCAGCCCCACGTCGACCACGATGATGCGGCCGTCATGCTCGACGACCGTCATGTTCTTGCCGATCTCTCCCAGCCCCCCCAGGGGCAGCACGCGCAGTGAGCTCACGCGCCGGGCGCCCGCAGTGACGATGCGGCGGCCTCGCCGGCCTCGGGGCGCCAGGACTCATCGCCCGATGCAGCCACGCCCCCGCGGGGGAGCAGATGGTGTCGCTCGAGCATCGCCCGCACCGCGGCCCGCTCGCGTTCGGTTGCCTCGACGAGGGGCAGCCTAAGGCCGCCGACGTCGTGGCCGAGCAGGTTCAGCGCGGCCTTGGTGGGAGTCGGGCTCGAGGTCATGAACAGCGTCTCATAGACGTCGCTCAGCGACGCATCGATCTGCGCCCGTCGCTCCGGTTCATCGACCATGCGTCGCATCTCGTTGCCCACGATATGGCTGGCCACGAGGATCCCGCCGGCGCCGCCCATGTCAAGCGTGCGTGCGAACGTGCCATCGTCGCCGGCGTACAGCGCGAGGCCGTCGATCGGCCCGAGCTCCTGCGCGTTGGCCTGCTTGACCCCCTCGATGCCATCGATCTGGGCCAGCTCCGCCAGCAGGTCGGGAGGCATGTTGGTGGCGGTGCGCCCGGGGATGTTGTACAGCAGGGTGGGCTTGTCGGTGGCCGCGGCCACGGCTTCGTAGTGGCGCTTCAGGCCCAGGCGGCTCGGCTTGTTGTAGTAGGGCGTCACCGACAGCACCGCGTCGACCCCCAGCGCGGTGGCCCGTTCGGTGAGAAACACCGCCTGGCGGGTGTCGTTGGTGCCGGTGCCGGCGATGATGGTCTTGCCCGCCGGGCGCTCTGAGACCGCGAGCTCGATCAGCCCCAGCTGCTCGTCGGCGGTCATCGTCGAGGCCTCGCCGGTCGTGCCCGCCACGACGAACCCGTCCGAGCCGTTGTCGGCCAGGTGGCCCATCAGGGCCACGAAGGACTCCTCGTTGACCCGCCCGGAACTGTCGAAGGGGGTGACCATCGCGGTCAGGACGGTGCCGAGCTCGATCATGGCTTGGAGTATTCCACGGCTAGGAGGAGGACACGACCGGGCCGCCCGGCCGCCGGCGGTGATCGAGGCGCAGCATCTCGTTGATGCCGGCGGCGTAGGGAGCCGGCTCGGTCAGCGTTCGGGGCTGGAAGGCCCGCACATACCCGGCGGTGTCGGCGAACAGAAACCCGGGCGTCGCCCTGAAGCCGACGCCGACGGCGACTCGCTCATCGTTCGAGACCACCCTGGCGAGTTCCGGGTCGTTGCGCGCGACGCTCCAGGCGAGCAGGTTCAGCCCCGGCACCTGCTGGGCCAGCCCCTGCAGGAAGCCTTCGGTCACATAGCCGCTGTTCTCGCGGCCCTGCTCGTGGTAGAAGAGCTCGATGAAGTTCCACAGCCTGTTCTGCCGGCCGGCGGCCAGCGCCGCGGTCTGCTGCGTTTTGAATGTGTGGGGAACGCGCGTTGCCGACTCGAGCGAGCGATACACGATCTTCAGCGTTCCGGCGCGAACGTAGCGCCCGATCAGCGTCTGCAGTGCCCCCAGCGTGAATTCCCTGCAGTACGGGCACTGAAGGTCGCCGAAGTACTCGAGCGTCACCGGGGCGCCGGCGGCGCCCAGCGTGTTGCCATGCTGAGGGATCCCCCTGAGCAGGGCGGCGACCTCGGCGCGAACTGCGGCCGCCGGTGCCGTGCTCGCCTTGGCGGGCTTGGCTTGGGCGCCGCTCGAGCCACAGCCCGTTGCGATGGGGATCGCCGCGATCATCGTCGCGGCGATGATCGCGACGGTGCTGGGCTTCCTCACGTACGCTCGAGCAGATCGGGGGTCGCGGACTCCTCGGGCATCACTGGGCCAGTATGCCCCAGGTCATACCTCCCCCGAATGCGGGCGGATGAGCACCTAGTCGATGAAGCCGACCGCGAACCAGCCGAACTCGAGCTCCGGCGCATGCTCGCAGACCGAGCGCACCATGTTCACCACCGTGGCACGTCCGATTTCGAAGCGTTCGCGGCTGTCCGGTGAGAACCTCACGTCCGGGCCCCAGGTGACCCAGATCTGAGCGCCGACCCTGGCAAGCGAGATGTCGTCTTCGTTGGCCACGAGACTCGGCTGCAGATGCTGCCACAGCAACTCCATCGCCTCAGCGGGAGCCGCGGGCGAGGCGATGCCGGAATGACGCATGATCCTGAACTGCATCCTCCCGGCCCTCAGAACAGCAGGTTCTCGAGCCCGACCACGACCGGCTCGGACAGGTTGCGGACACCCCGAACCGCCAGCAGCACCCCCGGCATGAACGACTCCCGGCTGATGGTGTCGTGGCGGATACTGAGGGTCTGGCCGACGTCGCCGAGGATGACCTCCTGGTTGGCGACCATCCCGGGCAGGCGAACGGAATGGATCGGGGGCGGGCCGTGACCGCTCGCGGCCGCCATCAGCTCAGCCGTGCGCGCCGCCGTGCCGCTGGGAGCGTCGAGCTTTCCGTCGTGGTGAAGCTCGATGATCTCGGCCTTCGCCATGTGCCTGGCCGCCTCCGCGGCGAAGCGCATCATCAGCACCGCGCCGATCGCGAAGTTGGGAGCGATGATCACGTTGGCTCCCGGGCGCTCGGTCGCGCCGGCCGCCTCAAACAGCGGTGCCGGATCGAAACCCGTGGTTCCAATGACCACGTGCACGCCCGCGTTGATGCAGGCGACGGCGTTCTGCAGGGCCGTGTCCGGGCGCGTGAAGTCCACCACCACCTCGGCCGCACCCAGCACCTCCTCGAGCGTCGTGTCAAGCAGCGGATCGGCGCGCCCCACGAGCTCCATGTCCTCGGCGCCGGCGACGGCCGCGCACACCGTCTCGCCCATACGTCCCGCCGCGCCGGCGACCGCCACCCGGATCATTCAAGCCCCTAGGCCGTGACCTGCTCGGGCGCGTCATCGCTCAGCTGCCCAGCCACCGGCGCCCCGGCGCTCAACGGCTCGATGGCCGCGTGAAAGGCCTCACGATCGGGTCCGACGCAGGCCACCGACAGCCGCCCGGCGGTGAACAGCTCACCGGCCAGTTCGGCCAGATCTGAGATGTGAACCGCGTCAATCCGCTCGATCACCTCATCCACCGGCAGGATCGGCAGTCCGTTCAGCAGGGAGGCGCCGAGGCGGCTCATCCGCGCCGAGGTCGACTCGAGCGCGAGCACGACCCTCCCCTTGAGGTTCTCGCGCGAGCGGATCAGCTCCTCCTCCTCGGCCGGATCCGAGACGCAGCGCTCGAGCTCGGCCGCCACCACCGCCAGTGCCTCGCCCAGGTTCTCCGGGCGCGTGCCCAGATACAGCCCCACCTCGCCGGTGTGCGCGTACAGGTTGGAGAACGAGAACACCGAATAGGCGAGTCCCCTGCGCTCGCGAACCTCCTGGAAGAGCCTTGACGATGAGGTGCCGCCGAGCACCCCTTCGAGCACGCGCATCGCGAACCGGCGCTCATCGTCGTGGGCCATTCCCGCCCCTCCGATACACACGTGGTACTGCTCGGTGTCTTTTTCAAGAAAGCGAACGCGCCGCTCGAAGTCAGGCGCGGCCCCGGCCGCTGCCAGCGCGGATCCCGCCACGCCGTCCACCGCGCCGCGTCCGCCGAGGTCCGCCGCTGACGGCGCGGGCCCGCCGGCGGCGGCTCGAGCCATCGCCACCAGGGCCTCGTGATCGACCGACCCGGCCGCCGCGATCACGATGCTGTGCGGGAGGTAGCGCTCGGCGTGAAAGGCGCTCAGCTGCTCGCGCGTTGTAGCTGCGACCACATCGGCGGTGCCGATCACCGGGCGCCCCAGCGGGTGTCGCCCGAACACGGCTTCGCCGAGCAGGTCGAACACCCGGTCCTGGGGATCGTCTTCGTACATCGCGATCTCCTCCAGCACCACCTCGCGCTCGGCCTCGAGCTCGCCGAAGCGCGGGTGCCAGATCATGTCGCTCATCACGTCGAAGGCGCGCTCGAGGTGGCGGTCGAGCACGCGCGTGTACAGGGATGTGGCTTCCTTGTCGGTCCCCGCGTTCACCTCGGCGCCCATCGCATCGAAGATCTGGTCGATCTCCTCAGATCCGTAACGGTCGGTGCCGCGGAACAGCATGTGCTCGAGCAGGTGGGAGATGCCCGCCTGATCCTCTGCCTCGGCCACCGAGCCGGTGCGGATCCAGAAGCCGAGGGCCACCGAGCGCACGCTGGGCACGCGCTCGGTGACTACTCTCACGCCGTTCTCGAGCGTGGTGGTCTGATGCTCAGGCATGAACCCTCAGGGTTCAGTCGCGCTCGCGCCCCTCGCGCGGGCGTGAGGAGCTCGCTCCCGGTCGCGCCGGGGCCCGCGCCCGGAGCGCTCGCGGCCGTTGCGCGCAGCACCGTCGCGCGGGGCGCGCCCGCCGCCGGCTCCGCCCGTGCCGACCCCGGCGAGCTCCTCGACGGACTTGCCGGCGATGTCGGGGTCGTCCGTGAGCCGCAGGCCGATGCGACCGCGCTCGCGGTCCACCTCCACCACGCGCACGTTGATCTCGTCGCCCTTGTTGAGCACGTCCTCCACGGTCTCCACACGCTGACCGGGTGACACGTTCGAGATGTGCAGCAGTCCGTCGGTGCCCTTCGCCAGCTCGACGAAGGCGCCGAAGGTGGTCGTCTTGACGACTTTGCCGAGGTACTCGTCGCCGACCTCGACCTCCTTCATCATCATCCGCACGCGCTCGACCAGCGCATCGCCGAGCTCTCCGTTGGCCGAGTAGACCAGCACCTGGCCATCGTCGTTGACGTCGATCTGCGATTCGAACTCCTCTGACAGGGCGCGGATCGTTTCGCCGCCCTTGCCGATCAGAAGCCCGATCTGCGACGGATCGATCTGGATCGTCTGGATGCGCGGCGCGAACTGTGAGAGCTGCTCGCGTGGACCGTCGATGGCCGCGGCCATCTTGCCCAGAATGAACGTGCGCGCCGCGTTGGCCTGCGTGAGCGCGTCGCGCAGGATGTCGAACGTGACGCCCGAGATCTTGATGTCCATCTGCAGCGCCGTGATGCCGCGCTCGGTGCCGGCCACCTTGAAGTCCATGTCTCCGAGGTGGTCCTCGACGCCCGCGATGTCGGTCAGGACGATGTAGTCGTCGCCCTCCTTGATCAGGCCCATCGCGATGCCGGCCACCGGCCGCTTGATCGGCACCCCCGCGTCCATCAGGGACAGCGAGGAGCCGCACACCGATGCCATCGAGGAGGAGCCGTTCGACTCGAGGATGTCCGAGACGACGCGAATCGAGTAGGGGAAGTCCTCGATCGAGGGCACCATCGGAGCCAGCGCCCGCTCGGCCAGCGCTCCATGGCCGATGTCACGGCGCTTGACGCCGCCCATGCGTCCGGCTTCTCCCACCGAGAACGGCGGGAAGTTGTAGTGGTGCCAGTAGTACTTTTTGGTCTCTAGGCCCAGCGTGTCAAGGCGCATCTCCTCCTTGAGCGTGCCCAGCGCGGCGACGCTGAGCGCCTGCGTCTGGCCCCTCGTGAACAGGGCCGAGCCGTGCGTGCGCGGCGTGACGCCGACTTCGATCGTGATGTCGCGGATCTCGTCCTCGGCGCGGCCATCCGGGCGCTTCTTGTGGATGGCGATGCGCTCGCGGATGATCGACTTCTCGAGCTTGTCGAAGGCAAGCTGGACGGCGGCCCGCTGCTTCTTGGCGGCGAGGAGCTGCTCCTCGGATGCGCCCTCTGGAGCGGCCGGGGCGTGCTGCTCGAGGATCGCCGCCTCAACGGCCTTGGTGGCGTCCTGGCGCTCGAGCTTGTCCTCGACCTGCGTGGCCTCGTCGAGCTCACGGCCGTGGGAGCTTCGGATCGCCTCGAGGATGTCGGGGTCGACGCCGATCGTCTCGAACACTTTCTTGGTCTTGCCGACCTTCTCTGCGAGTTCGCGCTGCATCGCGCACAGCTTCTTGATCTCCGCGTGCGCGATGTCGAGAGCGTCGAGGATCTCGGCCTCGGGGATCTCGTTGGCGCCGGCCTCGACCATCAGGATGGCCTCCTCCGTGCCGGCCACGATCAGGTCGAGTTCGGATTTACCCTCGGAGTCACCGCTGGTTCCGTCGGCGGAGACGAGGTCCTCCTCGCTCGGGTTGACCACGAAGTCGTCGTCGATCTTCCCAATCCGCACCGCGCCCACGGGCGTGGGGAACGGGATGTCAGAGATCATCACCGCGGCCGAGGCGCCGTTCATGGCGAGGATGTCATAGGGGTGGACGTGGTCGATCGACAGAGGGATCGCCACGAGCTGGGTGTCATAGCGCCAGTCCTTGGGAAACAGGGGGCGCAGGGGGCGGTCGATCATGCGCGCGGTGAGCGTCGCCTTCTCGCCCGGGCGGCCCTCGCGCTTGAAGAAGGATCCGGGGATCTTCCCGGTGGCGTACATGCGCTCCTCGACGTCCACCGTCAGGGGGAGGAAGTCCACATCGCGCACGGATCCGGCGACGGCGGTCGCAAGGACCATCGTGTCGCCCTGTCGGACCACCACTGCTCCAGAGGCCTGCTTGGCCATCCTGCCGGTCTCAAGCGAGATCTCGCTGCCCGCGATCGTCACGGAGACCCGCGTAACGGCATCACTACTCATATTCACTACCTTCCTGTTCCGCCCGTCGGTCGGCGGTCCGTTTTCTTTTTCTCGTTTCCGAACGGACCGAGCTTAGCGGACGGTGGCCGGCGAACCCGTCGCCGTGGCCCGTTGTTGGCCGCTGGATGCGGGCGTTCTGCAAGCACACAGCGGGCCGAGGGCGCTCACAGCGCGCCGAGGCCCTCCCGCAGCAGCTCGACGCCCGGCAGATCGCCCGGCGAGGGCGCCTGAAAGCTCCATCGCACCACCGCGTCGGGGCCGATCGCGATCAGCGCCCGCTGGGAGAAGCCGCCCTCGTGGCGCACTCCGAACGCGGCGCTGGCGGCCCCCTTCGGCTCGAAGTCAGACAGCTGCGGGGTGCTGACCTCGAGCTTCTCGGTGAACGCTCTCTGGGACCACACCGAGTCGCAGGAGACCCCATACAGCGTGGCGCCCCGCTCGGCCAGCTCGCCCTGCAGCCCCTCATACAGCTGAAGCTGCTCGGTGCACACCGGGCTGAAGGCGAACGGGTAGAAGACCAGAATCGTCCTCTCGGCCTTGAGATCCTCCTCGGTGAAGCCCTCCCCGTCCTCCCGCATCAGCCTGAAGGCCGGTGCCGGCGTGCCCGGGGGGAGCACCGTCACTTGCGCAGGCCGAGCTCTTTGATGAGCGCGCGGTACCCCTCGAGGTCGCGGCGCTGGAGGTAGGCCAGGAAGCGGCGCCTTTTCCCGACGAGCATCAACAGGCCGCGGCGGGAGTGATGGTCTTTGCTCTGCTCGCGCAGATGCTCGGTGAGGTGGTTGATGCGCTCGGTGAGCAGCGCGATCTGGACCTTGGTCGAACCCATGTCCTTCTCGTTGGCGCCGAACTTGGTGGCGATCTCGCGCTTTCGCTCAGTTGTTATCGCGGTCATAGGCGGGAACACGCTAGCAGAGGACAGGCCCCGGTTTGACCGCCGGGCACTGTGGGCTACCCGCCCGGGCGGGTCGAGCCGAGCAGCTCCCGCGTACGCTCGACGTCGCGGTGCATCTGCTCGATGAGCGCCTCGCTGGTGGGAAAGCGCCGCTCCCCGCGCAGGCGCTCGAGGAATTCGACGCGCAGCTGGCTGCCGTAGAGATCGCCGTCGAAGTCGAGCAGGTAGACCTCGATCAGCTCCCCCCTGCCGGTCTTGAAGGTCGGGCGCACGCCGATGCTGACCGCGGCCGGCCGGCCATCGGCCAGGCAGGCGTAGACGCCGTGGCCGGGGCAGGCCAGCGCCTCATCGGGCACCAGGTTCGCCGTCGGAAAGCCGAGCTCGCGCCCGCGCTCGTCTCCGTGCACGACCTCGCCCTCGAGCTGGAAGGGGCTGCCCAGGAGCGCGTTGGCCTCGCCCACCTCGCCCGCCAGCACGAGGCCGCGGATGTGACTGGAGGAGACGATCTCCCCGTCCACCTCGAGCAGCGGGTGCACGATGGTCTGAAAGCGCCCGTCGGCGGCGAGCAGCTTCGAATCGCCCTGCGCCTTGTGGCCGAAGCGGAAGTTCTCGCCGATCGCCACCTGCGTGGCCCCGAGCGCGCCCACGAGCACGCCGTCGATGAAGTCCTGGGCCGAGCGCCCGGCGAACTCCGCGTCGAACGGGATCACGATCAGCTCCCCGACCCCGAGCGAGGCGATCAGCTCGGCCTTGCGCTGAAGCGTGGTCAGCAGCTTGGGCGTGTGCTGGGGGGCGACGACCGAGACCGGGTGCGGATCGAACGTCAGCACCGTCTGAGAGCCGCGGATCACCTCGCGGTGGCCCAGATGCACGCCGTCGAAGGTCCCCACCGCGACACTGCGCTCGTCTCCTCGCTCGACGTCGGGCAGGCGGGTGACCTTCACGGCCTCACAGCTTAGAACCTCTCGAAACCGGCTCGGAGCCGCCGGCCATCGCCAGGGCCCGCTCCAGCGAGATCAGCGGCGGATCGCGCCAGGGCTGCCCGCGCGGCGGTGGAGCGACCGCGTCGGCCACCTCGAACGGGCCGATGGCGGTGCGCCGCAGCTCGAGGCAGTAGGCATCGTTCAGATCGGCGATCAGAGAACGCACGTAGGTGCCCGAGCCGCATTCGATCTCAAAGCCCGCCCGCGCGCCCTCGCCGTCCTCGGCGCCCTCCTCGCGCCACAGCTGCTCGAAGCGCTGAACGGTCACGATTCGCTCGGGCATCTCGATGCGCTCCCCGCGCCGAGCGCGCCGGTAGGCGCGCTCTCCTCCAATCTTCACCGCCGAGTAGATCGGCGGGCGCTGGCGCACCTCGCCGGTCGGCAGCCGCGGCGGATCGGGCGGCTGGCGTCCGGTCTCGGTGATCTCGCCCTCGGTGTCGCCGGTGCTCGACAGCGCCCCGAGCCGGGCCACCGTCTGATAGCGCTTGGGCAGCTCCATCATGGCGCGCTGTGCCTTGGTCGCCCTGCCCACCAGCACGAGCAGCAGGCCCGTGGCGAAGGGATCGAGGGTCCCCGCGTGTCCCGTGCGCACGCCCTGAAGCGAGCGCCGGACGACCGCGACCACGTCGTGGGAGGTCATCCCGGCGGGCTTGTCGATCAGAAGGACGCCGTCCATCGGGCGCCTCAGACCCCTGCTCAGGCGAGCGTCGGAGTGGTGCTCGTCTCGGGGGTCTCGTGCAGCTGGGAGGCGATCGCTCCGCGCAGGAACGCGACCAGCTCCTCGGGCTCGAGCGTCGTCGAGAAGCCGGCGGCGCGCCGGTGGCCTCCGCCGCCCTGGGCGCGTGCGATGACCGATACGTCGACGTCGTCGTCGGTGGCCCGCAGCGACACTTTGTGCTGCCCCTTGCGCTCTCCGCTTCGCAGCTCGCGAACGAGGGCCGCGACCTTCGTGCCCTGCAGCGCCCGCAGCTGGTCGATGATGCCCTCGGAGTAGCTCTCTTCGGCCTCGGCCCGGTCGAAGTCAGAGGCGCTCAGCGCAGCCATCGTGAGCTCGCCGGAGTCGAAGCGCTGCATCTGCGCGAGCGCCAGCGCGAGCAGCGCGAGCTTGCCGGGCGGCATCTCCTCATACAGCTGGCGATACACAAGCTGCACGTCCACGCCGGCTTCGATCAGCTCGGCGGCCATCTGATGCGCGCGGGGGCCGGTGTTCTCATACATGAAGCGCCCGGTGTCGGTGATCAGCCCGATGTACAGCGCCTGCGCCACCGCGGG
This sequence comes from uncultured Solirubrobacteraceae bacterium, assembly GCA_963826995.1. Classification (GTDB taxonomy): domain Bacteria; phylum Actinomycetota; class Thermoleophilia; order Solirubrobacterales; family Solirubrobacteraceae; genus Palsa-744. Next base: position 47,925 of record CAWGYZ010000001.1, read on the forward strand.
CGATGGGCGCACGCCCAGCCCGTGCATCAGATCCCACACGATCTCCGCCGTGCAGGAGGCCTCGGGCACGACGTAGTCCAGCGTGCCGAAGCGCGTGTTGTCGTGGTGGTGGTCGAGATTCAGAAGATGCCGGCCGTCGCGCAGAACGCTCGCCGAGTTGCGATCGATGTTGCCGCAGTCAAGGAACACCACCGTGCGTTCGGCGATGTCGGCGGGCGGGGACTGGATCAGCCCGTCCAGCGGGAAGATGCGGTACTCGATCGGCAGCGGCAGATCGTGCGCGGCGATGAACATCTCGGAGTCCTTGCCGAGCGCCGTCAGAAGCCCCTGCATCCCCACCAGCGACCCCAGTGCATCCCCGTCGGGGTTCTCGTGCGCGGCCAGCACGAACCGCGAGTCCTCGCGGATCCGCGCCAGCACCCGCTCGCGGGTGACCTCCCTGCTCTGCTCGGGCCCCGGGCTGCCGCTCACGAGGAGGGGCCCTCCTCGATCAGCGCGTCAACGCGCAGCGCCCGATCGGTCGTGTCGTCGTAGAAGAACTCGAGCGCCGGGGTCCGCTTCAGGCGCAGCTCGCCGGCCAGGCGGCCCTGCAGGAAGCCGTGGGCGCTGCGCAGGCCCTCGAGCGTCGCCTCGCGCTCGGTCGCCTCAGACGGCCGCCCGCCCTCGCCGAGCACGCTCACGTACACCCGCGCATGGCGCAGATCGACACTCGTTCTGACATCGGTCACAGTCACAAATCCCACTCGAGGGTCCTTCAAGTCTGCCGCTAGCGCGTCACCCAGCACCTGCCGAATTGCCTCGTCGACGCGACGCATACGAGGTGTGCTCATCCTACCCCTCCGTCCTCCAGCCAACGTCCGCTTGCATGAGCGCGCCCAGTCAGCCGAGCCGCGGGCCCCCTCAGGAGGACAGCTCGCGCTCCTGCAGGCGCGTCTCGTAGGTCTCGAGCACGTCACCCTCATGCAGGTCCTGGAAGTTCTGAAGAACGATGCCGCACTCAAAGCCGCTTGAGACCTCGCGTGCATCGTCGTTGAAGCGGCGCAGGCTGTCGATGACCGTGTCGTAGATCACGGTGCCGTCGCGGACCACGCGCACCCTCGAACCGCGCGTGACCTTCCCCTCCGTAACGAACGAGCCCGCGATCGTGCCGATGCGGGAGGCTTTGAACAGCTGACGCACCTCTGCCTGGCCCAGCGGCGTCTCCACCTCGGCCGGCTCGAGCATTCCCTGCATCGCGGCGCGCAGCTCCTCGATCGCCCGGTAGATCACCGCGTAGGAGCGGATCTCCACGCCCTCGCGCTCGGCGATCTGGCGGGCGTCGCCGACAGGGCGCACGTTGAACGCCAGGATCACCCCGTTGGAGGCCGCAGCGAGCATCACGTCTGACTCGTTGATCCCGCCGACGCCGCGGTGGATGAGGTTGACCGCCACCTCCTGCTGGGGGAGCTTTGCGATCTCGTCCTCGATCGCCTCGAGCGATCCGGCGACGTCCGCCTTGACCACGAGGGCCAGCTCCTTGACGGCGCCCTCCTGGGCGAGCTTGAACACGTCCTCGAGGGAGACCTTGCGGCCAGAGCGCCGCGCGAGCGCCTCGGTCTTCAGGCGATTGGCACGCTCACCGGCGAGCTGGCGGGCGCGTCGCTCGTTCTCGACAACCCGCACGATCTCTCCGGCCTGCGGCACGCCATCGAAGCCGAGCATCTCAACGGGCTGTCCGGGCGTGGCCCGCTTGACGCGCGCTCCGACGAAGTCGTGCATCGCCCGCACCCGCCCGAAGTGCGCGCCGGCCACCAGCGCGTCGCCCACCTGCAGCGTTCCCCGCTGGATCAGCACGCTCACCACCGGCCCGCGTCCGGGGTCGAGCTTTGACTCGATCACGGTGCCCGAGGCCTCAGCGTCGCTGTTGGCCTTCAGCTCCTCAAGGTCTGTGACCACCTGGATCGTGTCGAGCAGCCCGTCGAGGCCTTCGTGGGTCTTGGCGCTCACGTCGACGAACTCGACATCTCCACCCCACTCGGCGGGCTGCAGTCCGAGCTGGGTCATCTCGGTGCGCACGCGCTCGGGCTGGGCGCCCTCCTTGTCGATCTTGTTCACCGCCACCACGATCGGGACCTCGGCGGCGCGAGCGTGATCGATCGCCTCCTCGGTCTGTGGCTTGACGCCGTCGTCGGCGGCGACCACGATCACCGCCAGATCGGTCACCCGGGCGCCGCGGGCGCGCATCGCGGTGAACGCCTCATGGCCGGGGGTGTCGAGGAACGTGATCTCTTTGCCGCCGTGATGCACCTGGTAGGCGCCGATGTGCTGGGTGATCCCGCCGGCCTCCCCGGCCACCACCTCGGTCTCGCGGATCGCGTCCAGCAGCGAGGTCTTGCCGTGATCCACGTGTCCCATGATCGTGACCACCGGCGGGCGGTCGATGAGATCCGCCTCGGCGTCTTCGAAGACCGGCTCGGCCTCCACGTCGTCGGCCGCGTGCACGATCTCGATCTGCTTGTCGAACTCCTCGGCCAGCACCTGGATCGCGTCGTCGGACAGCGTCTGGGTGAGCGTGGCCATCTCACCCAGCGTCATCAGCTTCTTGATCACCTCGGGCACCGCCACGCCGAGGTACTCGGCGACATCCTTGACCGTCGAGCCCGAGTTGACCCGGATCAGGTCGGTCGCCTCCATCGCCGAGGTGTCGATCGGAGCGATCGTCTCGTCGTAGGTGCCCCGGCGGCGGCGCCCGCGGCGCGGGCGCCGCTGGGGCTGGTTGGCCGGTCCGCCCTGCTGGCGGCGCGAGGCCTGTGAGTCGATCACCACGCGGCGGCGTCCTCCCGGCCCCACGTCTCCGGGCGTGCGCTCGCCGGTGCGCGAGTCGCGCGTGGGCCGCACGCGCTCGGCGGTGGCCGGCGCCGGCGCGCTCGCAACCGGCGTCGACCCGGTCGCTGCAGGGGCGGGCGTCGCGGTGGGCGCCGCGGGAGCTGGAGTCCGAGCTGTGGCGCCGGGCGACGCCTCCGCGGAAGGCGCCTGCGCAGCGGGGGCCGCCGGCGGCGCGGGCGCTGCGGCCGTTGGAGGGCTCTTGGCGACCGGGTCGACGCCGTCGGCGCTCGTCGCAGGCGCGCCATTGGGACTCGCTGGGGCAGCGGCGGCGGCGCTGCCGAGCGCTTTCAGCGCGACGGCCTCCTCGACCGACGACGCGGCCGCCTTGACCTCGACGCCAGCGGCCTGCAGGCGATTCAGGACCTCTTTGCTTGAGAGTCCCTGCTCCTTGGCTATCTCGTGCACTCGCTTCTTGCTCATCGGCTCACCGATTCTACGAGCTCGGAGTCGATCGTCACCCTGCAGCGCAGCGCGCGGGCGATCCCTCCCCGGCGCGTGGCCGACGTCAGGCAGCCGGCGACGGGCCCGCCGGCGGCGGGGTCCTCACACAGGTAGGCACCGCGGCCGGGCATCGTGCCGGTGCGGTCGAGGACCGCCCGCCGCGAGGAGCCCTCGCCGTCTGCGAGCGCCGCCAGGCGCAACAGCTGGGACTTCGGGGCGATCCGTCCGCAGCCGACGCACCGGCGCCGGGGGGTGCGAGCGCCCGCCGCGGCGACGGCGTCGGCCCGGTCGTCGCTCGACGATGTGTGCCCGCCGGGTCGGACCCCTATCGGGCCTGCTCCTCGGCGGCCTCTTGCGGAGCCTGCGCGTGGAGCTGCTCGGCGGGATCGGCAAACGCGGCGCCGGCCACCGGCGCCTGCACTGCCTCCACGGCGTCCTCGACGACGGGCTCCGCCGCCGCGTCACCGGCGTCGGCCGGGGCCAGGTCGACGACGTTGTCGGTCGCGATGTTGGCGAGCGCCTGGTGTGAGTCAAGGCCGCAGTAGCGCGAACCGGGGAGCGAGGCGTTGGGACAGCGCCTGCCGTTGGACAGGATGGCTGCACAGCGGCCCTGGACCTCCTCCTCCTCGTAGCCGTGCTCGGCCTCCTCGGCGGCGAACTCGGTCTCCGAGCGGATGTCCACGCGCCAGCCGGTCAGCCGCGCCGCCAGGCGGGCGTTCTGACCCTCGCGGCCGATCGCCAGCGACAGCTGGTCGTCGGGCACGATCACCGTCGCCTGCTTGGCGTCATCGTCGACCAGCACCTCCCGCACGCGTGCGGGAGAGAGGGCCTTGGCGACGAAGCGGGCGGGCTCGTCGTTGAAGGGGATGATGTCGATCTTCTCGCCGCGCAGCTCGGATACGACCATCCGCACGCGCGAGCCACGCGGACCCACGCAGGCGCCGACAGGATCGACGCCGTCGGTGTGGGAGATGACCGCGATCTTGGAGCGATAGCCGGGCTCGCGCGCCACGTTGGCGATCTCCACGAGCCCGTCGGCGATCTCCGGGACCTCGAGCTCGAACAGCTTCTTGATCAGCTCCGGGTCACGCCGGGAGACGATGATGGCGGGCCCTTTGGTCGATGGCGAGACCTCCTTGATGACGGCCTTGATGCGCTGGGAGTGGTCGTAGCGCTCACCCTCCACCTGCTCTGACTTGGGCAGCAGCGCCTCCACGCGTTCGCGCAGCTGCACGAGCGTGTAGCGCGAGTCCGACTGCTGCACGATGCCCGTGATCAGCTCGCCCACGCGGTCGCGGTACTCCTCATACATCATGTCGCGCTCGGCCTCGCGGATGCGCTGCAGGATCACCTGCTTGGCGGTCTGGGCGGCGATCCGGCCGAAGTCGTCGGGCGTGACGTCGCGCTCGTCGATCTGATCGCGGTATTCGGCGAACTTCTTGGGGTCGATTTCCGGTTCCTCCGGTTCGCGCATCTCACCGGTCTCGGGATCGATCGTCGTTTCCTCGTCGATCGTCTCCACGATCAGATGCGCCTCCAGGCGCTCGGGGATGATCAGCTCGATGACCCTGAAGTCGGCCGTCTCGCGATCCATCTCCACACGCGCGTACTTGGCCGAGCCCGGCTGCTTCTTGTATGCCGACAGCAGCGCGTCCTCGAGCGCGAGCATCAGCTTCTCGGGCTCGATCCCCTTCTCGCGCGCCAGCGCGTACATGGCCTCAAGGATTTCGCGTGACATGGCTCGCCCTATTCCTCGATCAGGTTCGAACGGCGGATGTCCGAGTAGGGGATCGCGATGACGCCCCCGTCGGCGGCGAGGGTGACCTCGCTGTCGGAGGCCCCAACCAGCTCTCCGGTGAAACTCTGGACGGGCCTCGAGCCCGCTTCCCTGTGCCCGTCGGCATGAACCGCGGGACGGGGATGGCGCGTGCGCACGCGGGCGCGGCGGCCGACGAAACGGCGGAAGTGGGCCGGCTTGGTGAGGGGACGTTCGCTGCCCGGTGAGGAGACCTCGAGCGAGTAGCGCTCGCGCTCCTCGCTCAGCAGCGCGGTCACCCGCTCGCACACGGCCAGCGTGACGCCGTCGGGATGATCGATGTACACACGCAGGCAGCGGCCGCCGAGGACCTCGGCGAGCAGCACCTCGACATCCGGCTCACTCTGGGCCAGACGCCTCTCTATGTCGGTCTGTAGCGCGCTCATCAACTGACTCCTTACGCAAAAAAAAGCGGGCGTGCGCCCACTTTCGGTACTACTGCCAACGTCTGCACGCCGGCACGAAAGCTTCCGGTCGAGCATAGCATTGGGGCGACCCTGACCTTCCCGCTCAGCCTCGCTCGGCGTCGCGGCGGGCGCGGTCGCGGTACAGCCGGTAGTCGGCCCGCTCGGGCCGCAGCGAGCAGGCCAGCGCCAGCGGTTGGCGGGCCTCGCGGTGGCGCCCCAGCAGCTGCATGGAGCGGCCCAGGCAGAACAGCGCGTAGTCGTTCGTGGGTGCGCCCTGAGCCACCGCCTGGAACTCCGTGGCCGCCGCGGCATAGCGACCCGAGCGGAACAGCGCCCGCCCGAGCGCCTCGCGGATCGAGGCCTTCTCCGGCTCGAGGTCCCGCGCTTTCTGGAGCGGCACCGTCGCCGCCTCGTGGTCGCCGTGGTCAAGCAGCTCGCAGCCGCGCTGGTAGAGGTCGTACACGCTCTCCATCGCCGGGCATTTTAACGCTCTGAGCGCAGCTCCTCGACGGTGTCGAGAATCGCCTCGGCGATGTCCGCCTTGACGGCTCGCGGGACCCTCCGCTCGCCGATCCGGGCGTTGCCGTTCATCGCCGCGGTCAGGATCGTGACCTCGTTGGCATCGGCCTCGAAGCCGATGTCCCCGCGCGAGATGTCGTTGACCACGACGGCGTCCACGCCCTTGGCCAGGAGCTTCTCGCGGCCGCGCTCGAGCGCGCCCTGGCCGTGCTCGGCGGCGAAGCCGACCAGCGTCTGACCGTCGCGGCGGCGGGCGGCCAGGCCGGCCAGCACGTCGGGGGTGGCCTCGAGATCCAGCTGCAGACGGTCATGGCCGGCCTTCTTGATCTTCCCGTCGGCTGGAGCGGCCGGCCTGAAGTCGGCGACCGCCGCGGCCATCAGCAGCACGTCGCAGCCGGAGAACTCCTGTTCGCAGGCCTCCTTCAGCTCGGCGGCGGTTGCCACCTCTCGGCTCCTGACCCCGGCGGGTCGCTCGAGCGCCACGTTCGCGGCCACGAGCGTGACCTCGGCTCCGCGGCCGAGCGCCGCCCGGGCGAGGGCGAAGCCCATGCGCCCGGAGGAGCTGTTGCCGAGGAAGCGGACGCTGTCGATCGGCTCGCGGGTGCCGCCGGCCGTGACCAGAACGCGCACTCCACTGAGGCCGGCGCCGTCGCTCGCGGAAGCGCCGACCGGACCGGCGCCGTTCGCGGCGAGGGCCGCCTCGCAGGCGGCCAGCAGCTCGGCCGGCTCGGCCAGCCGCCCGATGCCGTGCTCCCCCTTGGACGCAAGCCGCCCGACGCCCGGCTCGACGATGATCACGCCGCGCTCGCGCAGCCTCTGCAGGTTGGCGCGCGTGGCCGGATGCTCATACATGGCGCTGTTCATCGCGGGGGCGACCACCATCGGGCAGCTCGCGGCCAGGGCGCAGCTGCTCAGCAGGTTGTCGGCAAGCCCGTTGGCGAGCTTTGCGATCGTGTTCGCCGAGGCGGGGGCGATCAGGTAGACCTCCGCGTTCGCCACGAGCTCCAGATGGCTGAGCGGCTCGTGCGTGGGCGGCGTCTGTGAGGGAAACGCCCCCCGTGCGGGATCGCGCTCGAACTCGCTGATCAGCACCGGCGCACCGGTCAGCGCAGCAAACGACGCCTTCCCCACGAACCGCAGGCTCGCGGGCGTCTGCACCACCCGCACGTCGTGTCCGGCAGCCGTCGCCAGGCGCACGAGCTCGAGCGCCTTGTAGGCGGCGATGCCACCGCTGACGCCGAGCAGGATGCGAGACATAACTACAGGTTGTAGACCGACCGGAGGGACCTAGCAAGCTCTGGCCCAGCGGTTGCGCCTACCTGTAGTGGTACTTGATCTTTCCCGCTGCTACCTCCTCGAGGGCGATCGTGAGGTAGTTTTTTGAGCTCGTCTCGATCATCGGCGGGGGGAACTCGTCGAAGGTGCCCTCGCCGAGGTTGTGGTAGTAGCTGTTGATCTGCCGGGCGCGCTTGGCGGCCACGACGACGCTCGCGTAGTTGGAGTCAACTCGCTCCAGCAGGCGGTCAATTCGGGGGGAGATCACGTGTGTGTTGCCTTTCCTGGTTGACCTCAGAGTGTAGTGGGCCGCGGGACCCGGTCCCGGCAAAGCCGCGTCGAGCGGCCCGCGGCGGCGCTCAGCCGCCGAGCTCGCCCTCGACGATCGCGGCCAGCCGCTCGAGCGCCTCGTCCAGCCGGTCGTTGACCACGACGTGGCCGAACTCGGGCTGGGCCTCGAGCTCGTGCTCGGCCACCAGCAGCCGGCGCTCGACCTCCTCAGGGTCGTCGGTCCCGCGCCCGGTCAGCCGCGTGCGCAGCGCCTCAAGCGACGGTGGGGCGATGAACACCTGCACGGCCTCGGGCATCGCCGCACGCACCTGACGGGCGCCCTGGACCTCGATCTCGAGCACCACCGGCACACCGTCCTTGAGGCGGTCGGCGAGCTCTGAGCGCAGCGTCCCGTAGCTGCGTCCGGCGTAGTCGGCGTGCTCGACGAACTCCCCCCCGGCCACCCGGCGGTCGAACTCCTCGCGGGGAAGAAAGTGATAGTCGACCCCGTCGCTCTCGCCCGCTCGAGGAGCGCGCGTGGTGGCCGACACCGACAGCTCGATCGCCGGTAGGCGCTCCATCAGCCCGCGGATCAGCGTCCCCTTGCCGACCCCCGAGGGCCCCGTTATGACGAACACGCGCGCCATCACCGCCACCCTATTGGCGAGGGCGGCAGGAACCCGCGGCCGCACCAGCGGGGCGTCCTAGCGATGTAACAGGGAGACCAGCTCCGAGCGCTGGCGCTCGGACAGGCCGCCGATGGTCTTGCTCGGGGCGATGCGGCAGTGGGCGAGGATCTTGTTGACCTTCACGCGGCCGTACTTGGGAACGGCCAGCAGCATGTCGAACACCTTGGCGGTCTCCACGTACTCCGGCGGGTTGAGCAGGAGGGTGTGGATCGAGCGGCGCCCCGACTTCAGGTCGCGCTTGAGGGCGGCCCGCTTGACGCGGATCTCGTTTGCTCGGGCCAGCGCATCCATCCGCTGATTTAGAGATCGCTCGGGTGCCATGGAGGTGTTTGAGGACGTCGTACCTGTCGCCGTCGTCATGGGCGGCGAGTCTACACACCAGCGACGGGCGATCAAGTCCAATGCGGCGAATTCACCTGTACCTCAACCTCAGGTCGACTGACGTCGAGGCTGCTGGATGGTGTCAGCCGGAGTTTGCAGGGGTTTTGAGAGGCCGCAGAGGTTGGCCCGCGACCACCGCCGCGGGGGTGGGCGAGCTCACGGGCGCCGGGCGGAGGTCCGGTTTTCCGGAGACTGGTGCCGGATTTCAGCCCTCGCCGGGCTCCCTCAATCCGCGCGAGACGCTCGCGGCGGCCGCCGGGTCGCGGAAGCTCTCGGTACCGACCGCGACGAGCGTGGCCCCGACATCGATCAGATCCCTGGCGTGCAAGGCGCTCTGAACGCCGCCCATGCCTATCACGGGGATCTGAAGGCGGGCGGCGACGGCGGCGACCTGGGCCAGGGCGATCGTGCGGATGGCCGCGCCCGAGAGCCCCCCGCTGCCGGCGCCCAGCCAGGGCCGAGGCCCACCCGGACCCGGGTGTGGCGCGAGGGCCATGGCCCGCAGCGTGTTGATCAGTGAGACCGCGTCGGCTCCGCCCTCCTGGGCTGCCTGCGCGCATGCCGCCACGTCGGCGGTGTTGGGGGTGAGCTTGACGATCAGGGGCTTGGCGCTCCTGCCGCGTACCTGCCGAACGACATCCTCGAGCTGCCGGGGGTCGGCGCCGATGTCGAGGCCGGTCCTGACGTTCGGGCAGGACACGTTCAGCTCGACGGCCGCGATCTCCGCGCGCGCCTCGCAGGCCTCGACGAGTTGCGCGAACTCCGCCGCGGAGGAGCCCATCACGTTGGTGATAAGCGGAACCGACCGGCCATCGCCGATGCTCTCGGCGACGGCGGCGGTGAGGCTCGCGAGCTGGGGCAGGTCCTCGGCCATGTAGCGCTCGAGCCCCTTGTTGGGCAGGCCGATCGAATTGATCAGGCCGCCGGCGGACTCCCACAGCCGCGGTGGCGGATTGCCGGGGCGGGGCTCGAGGGTGATCGTCTTTGAGACGTAGGCGGCGAACGGGAACGCCTGGCAGAGGCCGTCGCCGAACGCCCGCCTGGCCGCGATCGCATCGAAGGTGCCCGAGCCGTTGATCACCGGATGTGCCAGCTCAAGGCCGCAGAACTCGACGCTCACTGGGGCGCCCCGGCGTGCTCGTCGATGCGCTCGAGCTCACCGGCGTCGATCACCGGGCCATCCACGCACACGCGCAGATAACCGCCGCCGCGCCGCGGTACGGCGCATCCGAAGCAGGCGCCGAATCCGCACGCCATGCCGGCCTCGAGCGCGAGCTGGGCCGGCACCGCGTGCTCTGCGCAGATGGCACGAACCGCCTCGAGCATGGCGGCGGGGCCGCATGCGTAGACGACCGCGTGCTGATCGCGCTCGAGCTCTGAGAGCAGCAGGTCGGTGACGGGCCCGTGGTGGCCGGCCGAGCCGTCATCGCATGCCACGGCCGCGTCCCGCAGCAGATCCCGGCCGGCGCAGCGGGCGCCGTCGCGGAAGCCGAGCAGCACGGTGAGCCCCGGTCTCGAGCTCGTCCTGCAGGATCGCGAGCGGCGCGATCCCCACGCCGCCGCCCACGAGGATCGCCCGCCGCCCATCGGTGGGAGCCCTGAAGCCAACCCCCAGAGGCCCGAGCGACCACAGCCCGTCGCCCGCCTCGAGCTCGCACAGCCGCCGCGTTCCCGGTCCCACGCCCTCCAGCAGGAACTGCGACTCGCCGGGCGTTCGGCGGGCGATCGAGAAGGCCCGCGGCAGATACGGACGCTCGTCCTCTCCCCCGCCCCAGCGCTCAGCGGCGGCGAGCATCGCGAACTGGCCGGGACGGGGATCGGGCCCGTCATCGGCGACGCTCAGCACGCGATAGACGTCGCCCAGCTGCTGCATGCCGGTGACGGTCAGCAGGCGGCGGCCGAAGGGGGCGAGGGGCGAGCTCGAATCGCTCACGCCACCCCGGCCCCGTGCAGCTCCTGCAGGCACAGCACCGGCGGCTCGCCGTCGCGGCGGGCGCTGGCGATGGCCCGCGCCGCCGAGACGCCGGCCGAGAGGGTGGTCAGACAGGGGATGCCATGCGTGACGGCCGCCCGGCGGATCTCCCAGCCGTCGGTGCGCGCGCCGAACCCGGTCGGGGTGTTGACGACCAGGTCCACGTCCCCGCGCTCGATCCAGTCGAGCACGTGCGGGGAACCCTCGCCGATCTTGTTCAGGCGCTCAACCGGAATCCCCATCCGTGCGATCGCCTCGGCGGTGCCGCGGGTGGCAACGATTCGAAAGCCGTTGTCGTGCAGGTTCTGGGCCACCCCGTTGACACCGGCCTTGTCGGAGTCGGTGACGGTGATGAACGCGGTGCCCTCGGTCGGCAGCGGCACGCCGGCCGCCGCCTGGGCCTTGGCGAACGCGGTGGGGAAGTCGCGCGCGATTCCCATCACCTCGCCCGTGGATCGCATCTCCGGGCCGAGCACCGCGTCAGAGCCCTCGAAGCGGTCGAACGGCAGCACCGCCTCCTTGACCGAGACGTGCTCTCCGTAGCCCATCCCCTCCCTGCCCGGCGGCAGGCCCATGTCAGCGATCCGCTCACCCAGCATGATGCGGCAGGCGAGCTTGGCCAGCGGAACCCCCACCGCCTTGGAGACGAAGGGGACGGTCCGCGACGCCCGCGGGTTGGCCTCGATCACGTACAGCTCGCCGGCGTGGACCGCGTACTGCACGTTCAGCAGTCCAACGACCCCCATCTCCAGCGCGATCGCCCGGGTGGCCGCGCGTATCTGCTCGAGCATCTCCTCGCCGAGCGAGTGCGGCGGCAGCACGCAGGCGCTGTCGCCGGAGTGCACGCCCGCCTCCTCGACGTGCTGCATGATCCCGCCGATCCAGACCTGACCGCCGCCTCCGGAGGCCAGCGAACCGTCGCACAGTGCATCCACGTCCACCTCGATCGAGTTCTCAAGGAAGCGGTCCAGGAAGATCTCGGTGCCTTCCGCGGCGCCCTCGCGGCGCAGATAGTCCTCGAGGCCCTCGCGCGAGTAGACGATCTCCATTGCTCGCCCGCCGAGCACGTAGGACGGCCGCACGAGCAGCGGAAAGCCCACCTGCTCAACCTCCTGCAGGGCCTCACCGACCGAGCGCGCCGTGGCATAGGGGGGCGCCTGCAGGCCCAGGCGCTCGAGCAGCGCGCCGAAGCGCCCGCGGTCCTCGGCCAGGTCGATGGCCTCCACGCTCGTGCCGAGCAGGGGCACGCCCGCCTCGACCAGGCCGGCGGCGAGCTTCAGCGGCGTCTGCCCGCCGAATTGGACGATCACGCCCCGCGGCTGCTCGATGGCCACCACCGCAAGCACGTCCTCGAGCGTGAGCGGCTCGAAGTAGAGCCGGTCGGAGGTGTCGTAGTCGGTGGAGACCGTCTCCGGGTTGCAGTTGACCATGACCGCGTCGCAGCCTGACTCGCGGACGGTCATGGCCGCGTGCACGCAGCAGTAGTCGAACTCGATCCCCTGGCCGATGCGGTTGGGGCCGGAGCCGAGGATGACGACCGAGCGGCGCTCGCCGCGGCGGACCTCGTCTGAACGCTCACGCTCCCAGCCGGAGTAGTAGTAGGGAGTGCGGGCCGGGAACTCGGCGGCACAGGTGTCCACCGCCCTGAAGGAGCGCTCGCCGGCGAAGGGACCCTCTGGATCCTCGGCCAGGGCGCGCAGCTCGCGCAGGAACCAGGGGTCGATCATGGTGCGCTCCTGAACCGCCTCGATTGGCGCGGCGCGGGCGAACAGCTCGAGAATGGTCTCGTAGCGATCGGGCCCGGGCCTGTTGAGCGTCTCGAGCAGCTCCGCGCCGTCGGTGTCCGTGAGCGACGGCGGCTTGTCGAGCTCGCGCGAGCGGAGCGCCTTGGCGAAGGCCTGCCCGAAGGTGCGGCCGATGGCCATCGCCTCGCCCACCGACTTCATGTGCGTGGACAGCGTGGGATCGACCCCGGGGAACTTCTCGAAGGCGAAGCGCGGCCACTTGACGACCACGTAGTCGATGGTGGGCTCGAAGCAGGCGGGGGTGACCCCGGTGATGTCGTTGTCGATCTCATCGAGGCGGTAGCCCACCGCCAGGCGCGCGGCGATCTTGGCGATCGGAAAGCCGGTGGCCTTGGAGGCCAGCGCCGAGGATCGCGACACGCGGGGGTTCATCTCGATGACGAGGATCTCCTCTGTGGAGGCGTTGACGGCGAACTGCACATTGGAGCCGCCCGTCTCGACTCCCACGGCGCGGATCACGGCGATCGCCTGGTCGCGCAGCCGCTGGTAGAGATCGTCGGTGAGCGTCTGCTGGGGCGCGACCGTGAGCGAGTCGCCGGTGTGCACGCCCATCGGGTCGATGTTCTCGATCGAGCAGACGATCACGACGTTGTCGGCGCTGTCTCGCATCACCTCGAGCTCGAACTCGCCCCAGCCGATCACCGACTCATCGAGCAGCACCTGGCCGATCGGGGAGACCTCGATGCCGTGGGCCGCGATCCGCTCGAACTCCTCGGGGGTGCGCGCGATCCCGCCGCCGCGCCCGCCGAGGGTGTAGGCCGGGCGAACGACACAGGGCAGCCCCAGATCTGACAGGGCATCCCTCGCGTCGGCGAGCGTGGTGGCGATGACGCTCTTGGGCATGCGAAGCCCGGCGGCGGCCATCGCCGTGCGGAACTGCTCGCGATCCTCCGCGCAGGCGATCGCCTCGTAGTTGGCCCCGATCAGCTCAACCCCGAAGCGCTCGAGCGTGCCGTCGTCGTGGAGCGTCTTTGCCAGGTTGAGCGCCGTCTGCCCGCCCAGGGTCCCGAGCAGCGCGTCCGGGCGCTCGCGCTCGATCACCTGCGCCACGGGACCGGGCAGCAGCGGCTCGATGTAGGTGGCGTCGGCGAACTCGGGGTCGGTCATGATGGTGGCCGGGTTGGAGTTCACGAGCACGACCTCATAGCCCTCCTCGCGCAGCACCTTGCAGGCCTGCACGCCGGAGTAGTCGAACTCGGCTGCCTGGCCGATCACGATCGGGCCGGAGCCCAGGATGAGGATCTTGTGGATGTCGCTACGCCGCGGCAATGCGCTCCAGGAAGCGGTCAAACAGGTACAGGCTGTCGTGCGGCCCGGGGCCCGCCTCAGGGTGGTATTGCACGGTGCCGCCCGGCACATCCAGGAGCTCGAGGCCCTCGACCGTGCGGTCGTAGAGGTTCACATGCGACAGCGCCGCGGCGCCGAAGTCCGTCTCCCAGCGGACCGGCTCATCCACGTCGATGGTGTGTGCCCCGCCGGGCCCGACCGCCGCGAAGCCGTGATTCTGGGAGGTGATCTCGACGCGGCCCGTCTGCAGGTCCTTGACGGGGTGGTTGGCTCCGTGGTGGCCGAAGGGCAGCTTGAACGTCTCAAGGCCGACCGCCCGGCAGAGCAGCTGATGGCCGAGGCAGATGCCCCACACGGGCTTTACGCCGACCAGGGCGCGGACCGTCTCGACGATGTAGGACAGGGCCGCCGGGTCGCCGGGGCCGTTGGCCAGGAAGATCGCATCGGGGCTCTCCGCGAGCAGCTGATCGGGGGTGCTCGAGCACGGGTGAAGGCTCACGCGGGCGCCGCGGGCGACCAGCTCGCGCACCATCGAGGCCTTGATCCCGGTATCGATCACGGCGATCCTCGGACCATCGCCGGAGCCGTGGCGGCTGATCTCGCGGGCGCCCACCACGGCGGCGAGATCCCGTCCGGCCATGGGCGGCTCGGCGGCGATCAGCTCGCGTGCCTGCGGCTCTGAGATCGCCGCCCCGAACACCCCCCCGCGCATCGAGCCGGCGTCACGGATGTGCCTCACCACCGAGCGCGTATCGACGCCGCTGATCGCGGGCACGCCGCAGTCTGAGAGCCAGTCGAGCCAGCCCCTCTCGGCACTGGGGGAATCCTCGCGATTGCAGGCCTCGCGCATGATGGCCGCCCGAGCCCAGGGTCGCTCTGACTCCATCGCCTGGGCACTGGCGCCGTAGTTGCCGATGTGGGGATAGGTGAAGGCGATCAGCTGGCCGGCGAACGAGGGGTCGGTCATGGACTCCTGATAGCCGGACATTCCGGTCGTGAAGACGACCTCGCCGACGGCGTGTGAATCGGCGCCCCAGATCTCGCCGTCGAAGCGGGCGCCGTCCTCCAGCAGCACGTATCCGGTGGCCTCGGCGCTCACAGGATCAGCCTCTGCACGGCCTTGAACTCCGGCGTGCCGGCGCGCTCGAGCAGCTCGAACAGCGAGGCCTCCACCGTCCCCACGACCGCACCCGCGCGCTCCATTCGCTCGAGCCCGCGCTGATAGTCGATCTCGTGGCGTGAGCCGACCGCGTCGGCGGGCACGTGGACCTCGACGCCCTGGTCCAGGAGATCGTGCACGGTCTGGGAGACGCAGACGTGCGTCTCGATGCCGCACACGATCGCCTGGTCGCGCCCGTCGAGCGTGAAGCCCTCAGCGCGGGCCGCGGAGAAGACGGTCTTCTCGATTGGCTGCTCGTCGGTCAGGCCGACCTCGGGCGCCGTGTGACCGAGGCCTTTGGGGTACTGCTCTGAGACCAGGCGGGGAACCTCGAGGATGCGGGCGGCCTGGAGCAGCTTCGCGCAGGATTGGGCCACGCCCGAGAACACCGGATAGGGGCGAAAGCCCTCCTGGACGTCGACCACGATCAGGGCCGCCCGGCTGCGAGCGAGGAGGCTCACGGAGCGCCCGCCATCGAGAAGGCCCGCTCGCGGTATGCGAGCGCACCCGCGGCGAGCGTCATGAGGACGCGACCGGTGAGGGTGCGCCCGGCGAAGCAGCAGTTCTCAGAGCGGCTCTCCCAGCCGTGCTCGCCGGCGACCCACACGGCCTCGAGATCAACGAGCGTGACGTTGGCGGCCTCGCCCGGGGCGATCTGCGGGGTGGGCAGATCGAACAGCCTGGCGCCCGCGGTCATCCGCTCGATGAGCAGCCCCAGCTCGAGCGCGCCGGTGAGGACGAGGCCGGTGTGGAGCGCAGCGAAGGCGGTCTCTGAACCGGTGGTGCCCATCGGGGCCTGCTCGAAGGGGACCTCCTTCTCATCGCGGGCGTGCGGCGCGTGGTCGGTGGCGATGCAGTCGATGGTGCCCGCCCGCAGACCGTCGATGAGGGCCAGCCGGTCTGACTCGGTGGTGAGCGGCGGGTGCATCTTCATGCGGGTGTCCATCCCGCGAACGTCCTGCTCGGTGAGGAGCAGATGATGGGGCGTGACCTCCGCGCTGACCCTGAAGCCGCGCGCCTTGGCCAGGCCGACGGCATCGACCGAATCCGCGCAGCTGAGGTGCTGGAAGTGCACACGGGCGTCCTCGTAGCCCGCGAGCGCCGCGTCGCGCGCGACCATGGTGGACTCGCTGATGGTCGGTATGCCCGACAGGCCGAGCGCGGCGCTTACGACGCCCTCGTGCATGCTGCCCCCCCGAGAGAGCGTCCGATCCTCCTCGTGCAGCGCGAGCACGCCGCCACACAGCCGCTGATACTGCAGGGCCTTGCGCAGCATGCCGGCGCTCTGCACCGGGCGTCCGTCGTCGGTGAACCCCACCGCCCCCTCCTCGCGCAGCTCGGCCATCTCGGTCAGCTGCTCGCCCTGAAGGCCGCGGGTGATCGCGGGCAGAAAGCCGACGGAGATGCACGCTTCGCGTGCTGCCGCATCGCGCAGCGAGCGCAGCAGGGGAGCCGAGTCGAGCACCGGTTCGGTGTTGGGCATGGCGAGCACGGCGGCGTATCCCCCGGCGGCGGCCGCGCGGGTGCCGCTCTGGAGGTCCTCCTTGTGCTCCTGGCCGGGCGTGCGCAGGTGCACGTGGGGGTCAAACAGCGCGGGCATCAGCACAAGGCGCCCGGCGCCGTCGATCAGCTCCTGCCCGGAGGCAGCCTCGAGCGTGGCGGGCGCGGCCAGCTCGGCGATCACGCCGGCGCGCACGCTGACGTCGTGGCGGGCGTCAAGGCCCGAGCGGGGATCGAGCACGTGGACGTCGCGCAGGAGCAGATCGGCCGGTGGCTGCGGCCCGTTGACGAGCGGCTGCGCGGCCATCAGCTCGTGGAGCCGACCGTCATCTCATGGGCCGCCGCGCGGGGCTCGCGCGGCCCGGCGAGCAGCTCATACAGCACCGCCATGCGCACGACCACCCCCGCCTCGACCTGGGCGGTGATGACCGCCTGGGGTGAATCGACCACCTCGCCGGAGAGCTCCACGCCGCGGTTGACCGGGCCGGGATGCATGAGCACCTGTCGCGGGTGAAGCCGGCGGCCGTTGATCTGGTACCAGCTCGCGTACTCGCGCAGCGAGGGCACCCACGTCTCGTTCATGCGCTCGCGCTGCATGCGCAGCGCGTAGACGACGTCGGCGGACCCCAGCTCCTCGAGGGTGAAGCGCACATCGCAGCCGAGCGCCTCGATCCCGCGCGGGATCAGCGTGGGCGGGCCGGCTAGCGTCACCTTGGCCCCCATCCGCTGGAAGGCGATGATGTTGGAGCGGGCCACCCGCGAGTGGGCAACGTCGCCGACGATCCAGATCGAGGCCCCGTCGATGGCGCCCAGGTGGCGGCGCAGCGTGTAGACGTCGAGCAGCGCCTGGGTGGGGTGCTCGTGCTTGCCGTCGCCGGCGTTGACGATCGCCGCGCTGCACCATTTCGAGACCAGCTCGGAGGCGCCGGCCCATGGCGTGCGCAGCACGATGGCGTCCGGCTTGTGCGCGCTCAGCGTTAGAACGGTGTCCTTCAGCGACTCGCCCTTCTCGACGCTCGAGCCACTGGCGGCGAAGTTGACGACGTCGGCGGACAGCCGCTTGGCGGCCAGCTCGAAGGAGCTCCGGGTGCGGGTGGAGGCCTCATAGAAGAGGTTCAGGACCATGCGGCCCCTGAGGGCCGGCACCTTCTTGATCTCCCGGTCGGACACCTCCGAGAAGCGGGTGGCCTGCTCGACGATGCGTTCGATGGCGGGCCGATCGAGTTCCTCGATCGAGAGCAGGTGGTTCATGCGGAAGCCTCCATCGCAGCGGGTGCGCCGATGGCCACCTCGTCCACGCCGTCCAGCTCGCGCAGGCGCACGTACACGTGCTCTGAGGAGGACGTGGGCAGGTTCTTGCCGACGTAGTCCGGGCGGATCGGCAGCTCGCGGTGCCCGCGATCGGCGAGCACGGCCAGCTGCACCCGGTCGGGGCGCCCGTAGTCGAACAGTGCCTCGATGGCCGCCCTGACGGTGCGGCCGGTGAAGAGGACGTCGTCGACCACGACCACGGTGCGGGCGGTCACGTCGAAGTCCACGTGGGAGGCGTGAACGACCGGGGCGTCCGGTCGCGAGGCGACGTCGTCGCGGTAGAAGCCGATGTCGAGATCGCCCAGGGGAATCTCCAGATCGAGCAGCTCCTCGAGGAGGTCCTTGAGGCGCTGGGCGAGGAAGGCTCCGCGACGGTGGATGCCGATCAGGGCAAGCGCTGAGGCCTGCGGATTGCGCTCGGCGATCTCGTGTGCGATGCGCATGAGCGCCCGCTGCACGTCGTCCTCGCGCAGGACGACCTTCTCGCTGCTGTGATCCATCGTTTCCTTCCTGGCCTCACGGGACCGGGTTAAAGGAGCATGGGGAATGTATCAGGGGGAAGCGATGGCCTCGGCGTCCGCGGTGCGGGGGCGGGAGGGCTGCTCGGGGGACTCGCCGGAGGCCTCGAGGGCCGCCCGTCGCTCCGACCAACGGACGAGCGTGGCCCCGCCGCGCTCGGGGAAGGGCACCTCGATTGTGTCGAAATCGCGGAGCGCCTCGGTGGCCGCGAACACGGCGCGCGCCTCGTCGCGAAGCTCGCCGCCGGCATAGCGGCTGGAGACGTGCGTGAGGGCGAGCAGGCGCACCTCGGCGTCGCGTGCAAGCTCAGCCGCCTGGCGGGCGGTCGAGTGAAGCGTCAGGCCGGCGCGCTCTGACTCCTCCTCGGTGAAGGTGGCCTCGTGCACCAGGACATCGGCCTGGTGTGCGGCGATGGCGAGGGCCTCACAGGGCGCGGTGTCGCCGGACAGGACGATCTTGCGCCCCTCCCTGGGCGGGCTCATCACCTGCTCGGGTTTGACGCCTGAGACCGTCTCACCCCGCTGAAGCAGGCCGAAGTCCGGGCCGGGGCGGACCCCGAGCTGCTCGGCCAGCTGCGCGTCGAGCTGACCGGGCCTCGGCTGCTCGACGAGGGCATACCCGAAGGAGGGGCCACCGCGATGGCGCACCGGGATGGCGGCGATCAGATAGTCGTCGCGCTCGACCGTCTCGGCGGGCTCAAGCTCGATGATGCTGAGCTCGTAGGGCAGGCGCCCGTAGACGATGAACATGGCCTTCATCAGATCGCCAAGGCCGTTCGGCCCGTATACGGTCAACGGCGCCTCCCGTTCGCGCAGGGCGAAGGACTTCAGCATGCCCGGCAGCCCCAGCCAGTGGTCGGCATGGAAGTGGGTGATGAACACGGCATCGAGGTCCAGCAGGCCCACCGAGCGCATCAGCTGGCGCTGGGTGCCTTCGGCGCAGTCGAACAGCAGCCGGTCGCCCCCCCGCCGAACCAGGACCGCGGGCAGGCCGCGCCTGGCGCTGGGCACCGAGCCGCCGGTGCCGGCGAAGAACAGGGAGAGATCCATGTGGCTACGGTAGCGGCGCGATCGCCCGGAGAGACGGCGGTAAGCTCTCGCCAGCAGGCAGGCGTTCTCTCGAGGCCGCCGCTGGCGCCCGTAGCTCAGTGGATAGAGCGCTCGCCTCCGGAGCGAGAGGTCGCAAGTTCGAATCTTGCCGGGCGCGCTCTGAAACCGTCTACAAATCAGCGGTTTCTCCGACCAAGCAGCCTCTGCGTTCGCTTACCGCCCGGCTGACGCTGCGACCCGCGCGAACCGTATAGACCGCACGCGGGCAAGCTCACGCGGCGAGTGTGCATCTTGGACGTGGTCGATTGGCAGTCTTGTGTCGAATGCCACACATGGCCTGGGATCGCGGGTGTACTGTCGCCTGCAATAGGCCATCTCGCGGGCGATGCCAGAGTTGTTGTCCGCACGAATGGGCGGAGCGCAGGCTCGCCTGCTAACGAGACATGGAGGTTGGGGGAACATGAGTGCGTTCGAGGTCGTGCGGGGCGTCGTTGCAGCGATGTGTGGTGGGAGAAGGCTGCCAGGGGCGGGGCGTAACAGCCTCGTGGGCACCTCCGTCGGCCTACTCGTGCTCTTTGGCGGTGCCCCGGTGGCGTCAGCGCACAGTCAGCAGCAGGAACCAAATCCGGTGCTCGAACACGTAACCCCGGGCTCTGGATGCCCGGAGGCCAAGCTCACGTTGACCGGGAAGAAGTTCGGACCCTCCGGCACGAGCAAGGCATGGTTCTCAAACGGCGGCGCTGTGCCGTTCGCATTTTCCGAGCCAGCGACGGTCAACAGCGAAACATCAGCGACGTCGATGGTCCCACTCTTTCTCGCCGAGACCAACAACGAAAATGGCACGGTCTACCTGGAATCGGCCAGAGGGAAGCTGAGCAACGCTATCCCGTTTAAGTTCACCAGCCTTGATAGCTGCTTCAAAGGCGGCAGCGGTGCGACCGGCCCAACTGGACCGGCGGGCGCAACGGGGACGACGGGATCGACGGGAGCCGCAGGACCACAAGGCGTGACCGGAGCGACCGGGGTCACTGGACCGACTGGACCGACTGGACCGACTGGCCCCGCCAGCACGGGCGCAGGCCAGGCCATGGCTGGGCAGAGCGGCAGCGATGTCGAAATCCTCCCTGAAGCACATGTGTTCCTGGCTGGCTCCGGACTGTCGACCCCGACCCGGTACAACGAGGACGTCAGCGTCGGCACCTCAGCCGTCGCCACGACTGCGAGCGACCTCTTCGTGAGGATCATCGGCACGACGTTCCCGGGTGGCCAACCGATCCATTTCGACCTGTTCGTCAATGGATCGTCCACGGCCCTGCAGTGCATGACGACCACCGTTATCGAAGAAAACGAAACCCCCCCATGCTCCGATGTGACCGACCCCGTGTCCATTCCCGCTGGCGCGACTGTGTCTCTGGAGATGTACAACGAAGACAGCAAAGAACGGGTCACTCTGACACGCGTGGTGTTCGGTTATGAGGTGGGCTGAGAGCGCGGACCGGCGCATGAACCGCCCGTCCGCTGCTACTTTCGCCCCGGAGCTGAGTGCAGTCGAGAGGGTTTCCAGGCAGTCCCAGGGGAGGGCCCCGCTCAGCTCCCCATCTCGCGCCTCGTGACGATTTGGCAGCCCTGCCACCATCCCTCGTAATCGCCCGCTAATCCGCGGCTATCCGCGCCAGGCGGCAGAGCCGCGCAAACCGGCGCGATCCCACTGTTGACGTCGAATTCGCTCGCTCCCGGTCGATTGACCGAAGGGCCTCCCGAGCGAGAGGTCGCAAGTTCGAATCTTGCCGGGCGCGTAACAAGAACTCCCGCTGAGGCGGGGCGTCTCGTTCGGTGCGGCCCTCGGCCTTGACGCGCTCCACTTACCGATCCGCGCCTCGTTTGCCACGGTTTGCCACTACTGGAGGGCCAACGGCGTCATGAATCCTTCGCGCGACGTCGCCTACTCGTCCAGCCCCACGGTTTTGAGGGCGTCGGTGCGGTCGAGGAAGATGCGGACGCGACTGATCTTGCCTTCAATGAAGTCGTAGACGTTCGCGCTTTCAGCACCGGTCACGATGCCGCTGGCACGGCCAGTCGCTCCGATCCGTAGAAAGGCGATCGCAGTGCTGTCGCCTATTGCTTGCACGCGCTGCACCTCGATCCGAAAGTCAAGGCCTATGTCCTCGATGTCAGTGAAGAACCGCCTGATCCCGTCAGCTCCCAAATACTCGGACCCAGCCATCGGCAACAACAACTCCACGTTCTCGGTGCAGCAGGCGAGATAGCCGTCGATGTCCCTCGCGTTGATCGCGTTGATCGCGTTGATCGCCGCGATCGCGCGCTCGACCAATCTTGCGTTCTCCTGCGGCATCGCCTACCCCAGCTCCTTGGCGAGGCGTTCACCGGCGGCACGGGCCGCGTCGATGTCGGCGTACTGAGTGGCCCGCACGATCATGCCCTCGACCCATACCGCGACGGCTGCGTAGCGCGTCGCAACGTGACCTTGGCCGGCCAGCGGACGGGCGTTCTGGCGGATCACGGAAAAAGTGACTCCGTTGCCGAGATCGTGTCTCTCCTCGGCCTTCATCTCGAACTCCTCGTAAGCGCCGAGCCAGTCCTCGGCGAAGCCGCGTATTGCGGCACGCCCCTCGAATGTTCCCATTCCGACTGGCGAGAGGTCCCAGACTGCATCGGGCGCGAAGAAGCTCACCATCGCATCAACGTCGCCGCTGTTCACAGCTTCACTCGAGCGGCCACCAAGCTCGACCAGGCCGGGGGTCATGGACTCGTCGGGCATCGTGCGTTGAGCATCCCGTAGGGACCTCTGATCAGCCAAGCGATCGAGATGCCTGCCAGGTCATCGCCAGAACGATCATCGGAGTCGGGCGCGCCTCAGATGCCTCTTTCGCGCTTTCGACCATCACGCTCAGCGCGACGGAGGGCGCGTCGTCGCGCCTACTTGCGCGTAGGGCGTGTTTTCTCATCCCCAGCACCAATCAAGAAGCGACACGTCGGCGCGAACCACGGCCAGAGCCGACGCCTGCGGATTCGGTACCTGGCCCGACACGGCGACTTCGAGCGTGCCGATGTAAAGCTCCATGCCCTGCAGAAGCTGCGCAATGTCCCCCTCGCACCCCTGCTGCTGCGGAACCTGCGCTTGTGCCCCAGCGGGCAGCGCCAGAGTGCCCACGGTCACAATCGTGGCCGTAGCCATGACTGTCGCGACCAAGGCACGGGCTCGCCTTGTGATGAGGTCAAATGTTCCGTGACCCATGTCGAATCTCCCCCTTGCTTTGTTGCCTCCCGGCCATATGCCCCGCCAGCCTTGGCGAAACAGGCAATATCGACTCGACACGATAAAGGAATCGACTTGTTCAGGGCTTGTTCAGCCTGCTTGTCCGAGCCAATCGGCACTCTGTCTCGGCCTTTCTGACCCCCTTACCCGATTCGACGTTCACGACTCTGCCCAATGCGCCCGCGGTCGCAACCGAAGGCGCATCGTCGGTTGCTCAGAGCAGCGCGACGCTGAACGCCTCGGTCAATCCGCAGGGCGGGAACGTCAGCAGCTGCAGCTTCGAATACGGCACCTCAGAAGCCTACGGCTCCTCGGTGGCGTGCTCGCCCTCGCCGGGGGCGGGCGAAGCCCCAGTGCTGGTCTCGGTTTCAATGGGTGCCCTTTCAACCAACACCACCTATTACTTCAGGATCGTGGCCACGAACCCGGGAGGAACGAGCTACGGCGCCGATAACTCATTTACGACCCTGCCCCCGCCATCCCCGGCCCACTGGCTCAAGGGCGGCTCAAAACTCAAACAGGGCGTGAGCGTTCCGATCATCTGTTGGGGCAATGCCATCAACTTCTCGCTGAGCAGCGGAGCCGGCGCGATCAACTGCAAGACGGTGTCCGCGGCCAACATCGAAAACCCCGCTACCGGCGGCGCCGGCACGGGTGAGACGACAGCGGCGGACTACTACGAATGCAAGCAGCCCAGATGCGAATCGGAAATCGCCGAATCGCCGCTCGGAGGCCTCGGCTACAGGGGTGTCAGCTTCGCCCAGGCATACAACCTGCCGTGGCATGAGGAAATCGTAGGCTCGGCCCCGAACCTCGAAGAGAGGATCGGAGCCCCCGCCGGCGGCAACCTCGGAGCCGGCTTCGCCGAGGGCTACCCGGCCGGCTCGCAGGCGCCCGACGGCCAGGGCACGGCATAGGGCTCCAAAGAAGCGATCGGCCTCATCGCCGGCTGTCAGATCTACCCCAACCCCGAAGGCGCTCCGGCCCTCGGTGGTGTCGGAGGCTCCCCATCCCGGGTCGCCTCAGAGACCCCGTTTGAAGGCGAACTGAGACCGGAAATCGGTGGCATTTTGAACGGTTCCGCATCCGCTGCCGACCCCGCCCAGATCCGCTTCGCGGGAGCCGCTTCAGGCGAACTGAAGGACGACCTCGGCCCGGGCAACGGCGGTCTGGGCCAAGGCAACCTGAAGTACCTGGGCTACGCCACCCAGTCGCCGATCAAGGTGGAATAGGCCGCGGCGCCAACGCCTCGCCTTCGCCTTCAAACGCGGTTTCCTCTTCGGGGACAGCGAAGCACCAGTGAGTTGAGACGCATGTGACCAAAGGCTGCACATGCGAACCCACCTCGGACAACCTCACCCTCTGCACGGACAAGGAAGGCCACGAATGCCGGTGATCGCGAAAGCCGCACTGCCGGTCAGCAAGCACAGCCGGGCCCTGTAGAAGCCGACTCCCAGGGACGCTGAGGGAGCCCGCGCGCAGGCGGGGGCTCTCGGTCGTTCCGAGCCTGTGGCCTCGGGATCGCGATCCGATGTTTAGCAACGACCGATCCGGGTAAAGGCCCATCGCGGCCCGCATGTTTGGGGGTTTGTCACTTGGCTCGGGGCCGCCGAACGGCGCGGCACTCGCGCAATGCCTGGTCCACAACGAGGAGAAGGGGAACGCACATATGGCTTCGAGAATCGCCCGCATCTCGGCCCTGACCACCGTGGCCGCCACCGGCGTGTTGTGCTTCGCAACTGCGTCAGCACCGGCATACCCGGTGTACCAGACCAACTGGGTCGTAGCGGGTTCGCTCACGCCCAAGAAGCTCAACCAGCAGGTCACGCTGCCGAAAGGCTCCGTCTTCAATGGAGTGGCCGAACTCAAATGGGTCAATGAGGCCACCCTCGAACCGCTGACGGGCACGCTGACGGGCACGGTGACCGTGCCGACCTTTGAGACGACGGTCACGATTCTCGGAGTCCCGACCAACGTGCAGGTGACCTTCAAACAGGTGAGCCCGGCGGTGGGTGTTCTTGCCTCGATTCCGCGCTCAACCTGCTCGGAGACCGTGTACGTGTGCATGACACTGAATATCCCCACCGAAGTGAACCTGGGCATAACGGCCGTGGGTGCGTTCGGAGTCAATCTGCTTCCCACCCACTGCCAGACGGCGCAGCCCGTCACGTTCCCGTTGAGCACCATTCTGGACATGTACCAACTGCTGTCGGTGGGGCCCCGCTTCTCGGGCGAAACCAGCATCCCGCCGATAGCCTGCTACGGCCCGGAAGCGCTCGTACTCGGCCCGGCGCTGACGCAGCTGATGTCTGGTCCGGAAAACCCCTATGCGCTGAGCATCAGCCCGCCGCCGCGTGAATCATAGGCGGGGCGAGACTCGGCCGCTCTGATGTCGGAGCGGGCCCTCCGCGCCCGGGTGGTGCGGAGGGCCCGCTGCTTTTCCGCCTCGACCGGCGCGACCGGGTGGGGGTGTTGCGGTAGTTCAGGTCGCGCAGATTCGTTGGCCAGCTCGATCGGGCCGGCGAGCACCCAACCCGTCTACAGCCTTTATCCCGCCCTCAAGCTGTGGTGGAAGCATTCCGATTGGGGGATCGACATCACAAGACCAACGAGGGAGACTCCATGGCCAGGATCATCGTGACAACCGATCCATGCGAACGACCGGACGGCCCAGTCCTGCTCGACGAGTTCGTGTGCCCCGATCATCTCAGCGACGGCCACTCCGCGGCGCAGCTCATGGAGCGGCTCGGCTGGGCGGTAACCGACGCCGAGAACACCCAGCGTGCCGAGCAGCCGGCGTAGCGGCGCCGCGACCGACCGCCACAGCGGGGAGCTCGCTCGCGAACCTAAAGTCTGAAGCCTCGGACTGCCGATGCCGTCAAGGTGCTTCGCCCGAGCTCCCTGCTGCGTCGGCCAGGCGCCGTGATAATCACCACGCTGGCCGCCACCGACCTGGCATATCGCCTGCTGCTGCGCGAGCCGGTGCGACGCGTGCTGGGCATGCACAAGTAGTTTTCGCCAAGCCGGCGCCGCGGGCACCGCCAATTCCCGCCCGCCTAGCGCGGGTCCTGTCGATCCAGGTTCCAGTGTCGCGATGTCGAGCACAGCCACAGCCAGGGCTCGTCGTCGGCGACCTCGTGGCGCGGCGTGAGAAGGAAGCGGGTGATGGTGCGCTGGCCGCCCTCGTGATCGCCATACAGAATGTCCACGAATATCGAGGTGCGCGCCCCGATCGCCCTGCGAAGGGGCTCGTACTGGGCGTCATCGCGATCGCGTATCGCCGTCTGCCAGAAGCTGATGTCGCCGGCGGGCACGTACAGGTCGCGCGAGAGCCTGCGAAATTCCTCGATGGCCGCCACCGGAGTGTCCGTGCCCATGTGCTCAGGCCAGATGCGCGAGCCGTGAAGCACGGCCAGCCCGGAGGCCACGTTGCGCAGAGGGATGGCCAGATACACGTTCTCGTCAGACTCCTGCACCGCGGCGAGCCCGTCGCGCAGCAGGAGCCAGTGGTCGTCCATGAACCCGACCTTCTGAGCAGGATCCTGAGGACGGGCGCTGAACAGCACAGGGCGCAGGCCGACCTTCAATGCCTGCTCGGATACGCGCCCGGCGCGGTTGGCCGAGCGGGTCGAGGAGAAGGTGGCGACCGCCAGAACGAGGGTCCCCCCCGCAGTGGCCAGCGAGGCGATTGTGCTCGTGTCGGCCATCACCGCGCAGGCTACTGACCGCGACACTGCGGCCCTCGCCGCCCCTACACTCCCTGCGGCGATGCTGCACCGCGCCACAACCCCCTCCCGCCCGATCGCCCGGGCCGCGGCGCTCGCATCGGCCCTCGGGGCGCTTGCCATGATCGCCGGCCCCACGCCGGCACTCGGCGGCTCCGCCGCCCTCCCATTCTCCACCGCCTCCCCCAACGTTGTCCAGCGCCAGCCACCCGCGCACAGCTGCCGCCCCATCGGCTCAGGTCTGTACTCGCGGCCGGACCCCCGCTGCACCCCAGGGGCGCTCAACCCGGCCGTCACCCAGGCGCGGATCGGCTCGACCATCTGCCGAAGCGGCTGGACAACCACGGTGCGCCCGCCCGAGTCGGTCACCGAGCCCGAGAAGCTCGCGAGCATCGCCGCCTACGGCGACGGCGGACCGGTGTCGGCGTATGAGTACGACCACGACGTGCCGCTCGAGCTGGGCGGCGCCGTCAACGATCCGCGCAATCTGTGGCCCGAGCCCGACTACAGCTCGCACTCGGGCTTCTACCTGAACCCCAAGGACCATCTCGAGCGGGCGCTGAACCGGCTCGTGTGCGGCCGCGAGATGGCGCTCTCTGAGGCACAGCGGCTGATCGCGGGCGACTGGGTCTCGGCATACCACCGCTACGGCTGACGGCGGGCCCTGCCCGCGGCGCTAGACCTCCAGGAAGCGAAGCACGACGCGGCCGAGCACGAGAACGTCGCCGCTGCGCAGGTCCGCCTGCGAGACGGCGCGGCCGTTGACTTGGGTGCCGTTGGAGCTGCGATCGTCCAAGACCCGGACGCCCGAGCGGCGGTTGAGCAGGATCGCGTGGCGCCGCGAGACGGAAGCCTCGTCGAGGTGCAGGTCGGCGGCGAGGCCACGGCCGATGTGGGTCACGCCCTCAGCGAGTGGGATCAGCAGCGTCTCATCCGGCCCCTCAACCTCGATGTAGCGGCCCGGCGCCTCGGGCCCGGCTGGAGTCGCGCGCCGTCTCACGCCCTCGTCCAGACAGGCGGTCGGGTCGAACCTCTCGGTCGCACCCTCGGCCACGGAGGGGCGGATTGGGGCTTGCGTGGTCATGCTCACAGCATCCCGTACCCACTTCAGCCCCAGCTCAACCGTTTCTAAAGAGTTCTGAAGAGCGCGCCCCGGGCGCCCTCGAAGCTAGGCCGGGCGGGTCTTCGTCTGGTCCTTGCGCTTGCTCATGCGCTTGGAGCTCCACCAGCCCCAGCCGCCGACCGCGAGGACGGGAACCACGTAGAGCATCGATATGTACCAATGCATCAGACAACCGAGCGGTGCCATGGGCGTAAAAGGTATCACGCGCTCACCATGCCTCTCCCGCCGATCTCCCGGTTCCGCCGGGCTCGACCGGGCTCTCGCCGCCTCCGCGGGTGCGCGAGCGGCGGCGCCTGACGAACAGCACGAACAGCAGGCCGGCGACGGCGATCAGCACGCCGATCACGATCACCGCCACCGAGGCCTTGGAGTTCTCGGGCGTCCAGAACAGCTGTCCGTTGACCGCGCCCTTCTGCGTGCCGACCTCGATCGGGACCTGCCAGGCGAATATGAGGGTGAGCTTGCTCTTGTTCTTGACCTGGGGCGGCAGAAGCGGCGACATCCAGTGGATGCGATGGTCATGCCATTCGAACTGCCCTGTCCGGTCGACCACCACCCAATCCGGCACCGCGCTCGGACTGGCGCTGGCGGGGACCTTGACATTGCCGTAGAAGCTCGTGTCCAGGTAGGTCGCGGGCGAGCGCACGTTCTGCTCGGCCGTCCCGTTGGCCAGCACCCGCGCGTAGGGCTCTCCCTGGTAGCCGAAGATCGTGACGGTCTGGCCGGTGTGATTCGTGAGCAGCAGGCGATCGGCGAACTCGAGCACCTGGATGTTCAATCCGCGCACGTTCGGCGTGATCGAGGTGATGTTTGACCGGTACTGGTAGTTGCTGCCCTGGTCGTTGATGGGGTTCCCGCTCTCGCTCGAGAGATTTCCCCCGGTGGCGCCCTGGCCGCCGGCGGCGGCCGGAGGCAGCAGCGACAGGACGCCGATCAGCGCCAATGTGAGGCGGCGGAGCACGAGAAGAGACACCGTAGCGAAGGGTCCCGGGGCGAGCGCCGCAGCCGCCTCAGGTTCCCACCGAGGACAGCAGCCACAGCCCGAAGCTCGTGAAGGCCACCATCACGGCGAGCATCCAGTACTGGCTGCGCACGGCTTCCTCGGGATCGCGATACATGACCAGGGCGCGGTCGTGCGCCAGCGCGAGGCCGGCTACGTGGCCGCTCAGCAGCGCCGCCACCTGCACGTACCAGATGGCGGCGTAGGAGATGACGTGGTAATCGATCTCATAGCCGCTCGTGCCGAAGATGTTGGCGCCGTTGCCGAGCGGGTCTGAGGCCAGGTAGACCATCGCCTGGGACTGCCAGATCAGAAGCGAGAAGTAGTGCGCCAGCACGTAGGCGACCCCGATCGGGACGAGCGTGTGGGCGAAGGCGTTCGTCAGCTGGCGGGTGTCATAGTGCGTGCCGACGCTGCGTACGCCGGCGATACCGATCGCGTAGACGGCTCGGATAAGCACGATGCAGAGGATCAGCCCGGCCGTGTAGGCGAGCTCGAGCGCCGGCGTCTGGTTGAAGCCCAGATCGCTGAACAGGTTGCCGAGGCTCGGCTCGATGTTGCGCCACACCCCGCCGTTTGAGAACCCGTCGAAGGTGGTGGTGCCGATGATCGTGCAGATCAGGGCGACCGTGCCCGCGCGTATCGGCAGATCGGTGATCCCGCTGAGCGCTCGGCGCACGTACAAGACCCCGTCCTGGTCGCGCCACAGCACCGACAGCCGTGAAAGCAGGTTGAAGTAGACCCCGAAGCCGTCGGCCGCACCCCCCCACTCCTCGATCCCGAACGCAGCCATCCCCGCGAGCATCACCAGGAAGTACCCGAGCGACAGCGCGGCCAGCGTGCTCGGGTGCTCGCGGTCGGCCGGGATGTAGACGAGCTCCAGCCAGGCGAAGCCCGCGATCACCCCCACCGACGGCCACAGCCCGAGCCACTTCGGGTAGCGCAGCGGCGGGCGGCCCGCTCGCCGGGCTCCCAACGCACCGATCATCGCGCCGATCACGCGGGCGCACGTCCGCCACGGGTTGAAGGCACGGAAGATATCCCCGAACAGCACGCTCGCCAGCGGCATGCCGACCCAGAAGATCACGTAGATGAACGTCACCGAGAAGTTCGCGTTCGGCACCTGGGCGCCCGCGAACCCGCTGTAGAGCAGGAGCGCGAACAGCGCCACCCCCACGAGGTTCGCGAGCCAATCGAAGAGCCGCGGCAGCCTGAACAGGCGACGTCGGTGCTGCTCCTGCAGCTGCGGCTGCTGCCACAGCGTGGACAGCGCCACGAAAGAGACCACCAGCACGATCGCCGCCGCCCAGCTGAACAGCCACACGGGGATCGGCAGGTCGGCCTTGCCCACGATCCCGTGCGCCTGTGCGCTCGCCGGGAGCAGGAGCGCCGCGAGCCCAAGGCCGGCAGACAGCGATGAAAGCAGGCGACCGCGCGAGACCTTCATGCCAGCGGCAGTCTATGGAAACGCCTCGTGGCACCCGCCGATCGCGCCCGCGCTCGCGTACCCTGCAGCTGCATGCTGCAACCGATGCTCGCCGTCTCAACCGACATCTCAGCGGCCCTGCAGCTCGGGCCGCTCGCGATAGTGGCGCTGCTCTACGCGCGGCGCGTGCGCACCCTCGCGGTCGGCGCCAACCCGGTCCCGGGCTGGCGCCAGGCGTGCTTCTACTCGGGGTTCGTGGTGATCGGAGCCGCGCTCACCTCGCTGGGCTCCGCCAGCCAGGACCTGCTGTACGTGCACATGATCGAGCACCTGCTGCTCGGCGACATCGCCTCGCTTCTGATCGTGCTCGGGCTCACCGGCCCGCTGCTCGCCCCTGTTCTGCGCATTCGCCTGTTCGATCGCCTGCGCAGGCTGACGCACCCCCTGGTGGCCTTCCCGCTGTGGGCCATCGACCTCTACGTGTGGCACCTGCCCGTGCTCTACCAGGCGGCCCTTCGCCACCCGGGCATACACGCCCTGCAGCACGCGATGTTCCTCGGCTTCGGCATCAACATGTGGATGTGCCTGTTCGGGCCGCTGCCCACGCCGAGCTGGTTCGGGAACCTCGGCAAGCTCGTCTACATCGTCGCCGTACGCCTCACCGGCACGATCCTCGGGAACATCTTCCTGTGGTCGGGCACCGTCTTCTACCCCTACTACATCCACGGCGATGCCCTCTACCACATCTCCCCGCTCGCCGACCAGAACATCGCCGGCGCGATCATGATGGTCGAGGAGTCGATCCTCACCCTGGGCCTGTTCTGCTGGCTGTTCCTGCGCACCGCCCGCGAGAGCGAGGAGCGCCAGGAGCTGCTCGACTTCGCGCACTCCCACGGTCACGAGCTGACCGACGCGCGCGCGGCGCGAGCGGTCGCCGCGGGCCGGGGCGCTGAGCTGCGCAGACGGCTGAGCGACGACCCGGGAACCTCTTAGCGCCAAGCCTGCGCATTCCGGGCCGATGGGAGCTATCCTCGAAGCATGTGCGTCGGTTGTGCCATGTGCGCCGCCTCAGCCGCGACCGGCTTTCGGACCTGGCTTCAGACCCATCACTTCGGCTGGCTGACGCCGCGCCGGATGCGGGCGCTCACGATCGCCGCGATGTGCGCCGCCGGGCTCGTCTCGACCGTCGGCTTCAGCGGTTCGACGACCGCGCTGCCACAGGCCGCCGCAGCCCCCGTGGCTCATCACGTCGCGCCCCGCTGAGCGGCCACGATCGCGCTGAGCCGGTGCGGGTCCGCTAGCCGCCGGCGACGGCCGGCAGGATCGTCAGCTCGGCCCCGTCGGCCACCGGTGTCTGCAGACCGTCGAGGTAGCGGATGTCCTCGCCGGCCAGATACACGTTCACGAACCGCCGCAGCGATCCGTCGTCGTCGGAGATCCGCGCGCGCAGCTCGTCGAAGCGGTCGAACAGGCCGTCGAGCACCTCCTGCACGGTCGCGCCGTCGACCTCGGTCTCCGTCTCACCGCCGGCGGCCGAGCGCAGCTGCGTCGGGATCTTCACGAGCACCGCCATCAGACCGACACCGCCTCGGGCACGCCCGCCTCGAACGCCTCGAGCGTCGGGGAGATGGTGTGCGTCTCGAAGGTGTCCCTGACCGCATCCAGCGTCTTCAGGCCCTCGCCGGTGATCACGAGCACGACACGCTCCTCAGGGTCGATGTCCCCGCGCGCGGCGAGCTTGGCGAGCACCGCGGTCGTGACGCCGCCCGCCGTCTCGGTGAAGATGCCGGTGGTCTGGGCCAGCAGCGAGATCCCGGCCCGGATCTCATCGTCTGAGACGGCATCCACCGAACCGCCCGTGCGGCGTGCCAGATCGAGCGCGTAGGGACCGTCGGCAGGGTTGCCGATCGCCAGCGACTTGGCGATCGTGTTCGGCTTCACCGGCCTGCAGACCTCGTTGCCGGCTTGAAAGGCGCTCGCCACCGGCGAGCAGCCCTCGGCCTGGGCACCGTTCATGCGAGGGGCCTCGCCCTCGAGCAGACCCAGCTCGCGCCACTCCTGAAAGCCCTTGGCGATTTTGGTGAACAGCGATCCCGATGCGACCGGGACCACGCAGCGGTCGGGCAGCTCCCACCCCAGCTGCTCGGCGATCTCGAAGGCCAGCGTCTTTGACCCCTCGGCGTAGTAGGGACGCAGGTTGACGTTCACGAACGCCCAGTCGCGCTCGGCCGAGAGCTCGGTGCACAGGCGGTTGACATCGTCATAGGTGCCCTCCACCGCGACCAGTTTGGTGCCGTAGACGCCGGTCGCGAGCACCTTCTGCTCCTCGAGGTCTGAGGGGATGAAGACGTAGGACTCAAGGCCCAGCGCCGCACCGTGCGCCGCCACCGAGTTGGCCAGGTTGCCGGTCGAGGCGCAGGCGATCGTCTCGAATCCCAGCTCCCGCGCCCGAGCGACGGCGACCGAGACGACGCGGTCCTTGAACGAGTGGGTGGGGTTGGCCGCGTCGTTCTTGACCCACACCTCGCGCAGGCCGAGCTGTTGGGCCAGCCGGTCGGCGCGGATCAGCGGCGTGCAGCCGGCCGGCAGGCCCACGCGCGAGGCGAGCCGGCCGGAGGGTCCGGGAGGACCGCCCGCCAGCGGCAGGAAGTCCGCGTAGCGCCAGATGTTCTGCGGGCCACCCTGGATCCGGCGGCGCAGCTCACCGACGTCCTGCGCCGAGCGGCTGTGGTCGTAGGCGACCTCAAGCGGCCCGAAGCAATTCTCACATACGTACAGCGCCTCCAGCGGGTACTGCGCCTTGCACTCCTTGCACTCCAGATGACTGACAGCCATTAGGGCTCCTTCGCTCTAGTCTTCGCCGTGTCACGGTGTGGCGAAGAGCACGAAGGCCCGCCACACATCTCTCTGGAATTGGCACCGTTCCCGCTGTGACTTTGACGGTGGTTGCCGGGGTTTCGTAGGGCCAGTCCCTCCACCCCTCTGGATGTGTCCAGCTATTTCTAAGCGGCAGTCTAGCAATCATCCGGACGGAGGCACGTCCGGCGCGCCGCCGCCGCTCGGGTAACGCGCGCGTGTGGGTGGTGTAGGCCTAGCGATGAGCACCCCCGCTCACGCCCAGGGCCACCCAGGGGCCGATACCGCCGAGGTTCTCGACTCCTCCCGCCCGGTGCTCAAGCGGCGCATGCTGCTGATCGTCAACCCCCACGCGACGACGGTCTCAGAGCCGCTGCGCGAGATGGTCGTGTTCGCGCTTCAGAACCGCTTCGAGGTGCATGCGGTGGACACCAAGGCACCCGGCCACGGCACCGAGCTCTGTCGCCAGGCGGCGCACGAGGGCTACGACGTGATCGTGGCGTTCGGCGGCGACGGCACCGTCAACGAAGCCGCCAACGGACTGCTCGGCTCGAGCACCCCGCTGTGCTGCCTGCCCGGCGGCGCCGCGAACGTATTCGCCAAGATGCTCGGCCTGCCCTCCGATCTGATCGACGCCACCGAGCGCCTGCTGGCGATGGCCGATGACTGGCGCCCGCGCCGGGTCGATCTCGGCAGCGTCAACGGGCGCTGCTTCACCTTCAACTCGGGCGTCGGCCTGGATGCCAGCGTGGTCGAGCGCGTCGACTCCAATCCGAGCATGAAGGCGCGTCTTGGGCCCTACTTCTTCGCCTGGGTGGCGGTTGCGACGTTCCTTCGGCGCTACCTCTTCTCACCGCCGCGAATGCAGGTCGTGACGGCTCAGAAGACGCTCAAGGGCGTGACCACGATCGTACAGAACGGCTCGCCCTTCACCTACTTCAACGACCGGCCGATCGAGGTCGCCGAGGACGTCTCGCTTGACTCCGGCGCGCTCGCCTGCTGCGTGCTGCATCGCGCGACCCCCCTGGACATGCCCATCATCGCCTGGCGCGCGCTCTCCCGCCACGCGCGGATCGTGCGCCACCGCCAGGTGACCGGAATCTCCGAGCTCACCGAGCTGACGGTCAGGACGGCCGACGGCCGTCCTCTCCCCCTTCAGGTCGACGGCGACTACCTGGGTGATGTGCCCGAGGCCCGCTACTCGATCCTTCCGTCCAGCCTGAGCATCATCTCCTGACCGAGCGGCCGGGAGCGTCGAGCGCCGGGGCCGGCGCCTACGCGCCCGCGCCCGGCGTCACCCGGTAGGCGTCGAACACCGACTCGATGTTGCGCATGCGCGTGATCGCCCCGCGCAGCGTGTGCGTGTCGGCCACCTCGACCACGAAGCGGTTCTTGACCATCGGGGGGGTCGACAGGCAGCGCGCTTCGAGGATGTTCGCGCCGGACTCCGAGAACACACGCGAGAGGTCCTCGAGCAGCCGGTGGCGATCCCAGGCGTCGATCTGGATTTCGACCACAAATGCAGTCGAGCGGTCGCCTTCCCAGGCCACGTTCGTGAAGCGCTCGGGAGCCTTGCGCAGCAGCAGCGCGTTGGGACAGTCCTCGCGGTGGATCGTGATCCCCCGGCCGAGCGATATGTAGCCGACGATCTCATCGCCGGGAACCGGGCGGCAGCACTTGGCCAGGCGCAGCATCACGTCCTCCACACCCTCCACCTTGATCCCGTACTGGCCCGACGGCCTGGTCGGTCGCCGGCGCGGGCGCCCCACGCGCAGGAGCTCTGAGGCGCTGGCTTCGCCGTCGGCCGCCTCGCCCTGCTTGAGGCGCTGCATCACCTTGTTGACCACGACCTTGGGCGAGACCTTGGCGCTGCCCAGGGCGATGTAGAAGTCATCCGCCTTGCGATAGCCGACCTCGCGGATCACGTCGGCCAGCAGCGCTGAGCCCGTGATCTTCTGCGCCGGCAGTCCCTGCTTGCGCAGGTGCTCCTGCAGCAGGTCGCGCCCGATGTGCTCGGTGTCCTGGCGGGACTCGGCCTTGAACCACTGCTTGATCTTGTTGCGCGCGCGGGTCGTCTTGACCATCGCCAGCCAGTCGCGCGAGGGCCCGCGCTCGCGCTTGGCGGTGAGGATCTCGACGATGTCCCCGGAGCAGAGCTCGTAGTGGAGCGGCACGATCTTGCCGTTGACCCGGGCACCGACGCAGCGGTGGCCGATCTCGGTGTGCACCTCGTAGGCGAAGTCCAGCGGCGTGGCACCCGCCGCCAGCGACTTGACCTCGCCCTTGGGCGTGAACACGTACACCTCTTCCTCGAACAGGTCGGTGCGCAGCGTCTCCATGAACTCGCGCGGGTCCGACAGGTCCTTCTGCCAGTCGAGCATCGCTCGCAGCCATGTCAGCTTGGTGTCCTCGCTCGGCGCCGCGGTGGCTCCCAGCTCCTCCCCGGGGGACCCGGGCCGGCGCTTGTACACCCAGTGCGCGGCGACGCCGAACTCCGCCATTTCGTGCATCTCCTGGGTGCGGATCTGGATCTCCAGGGGCCTGCCCTCGGGGCCGATGATCGTCGTGTGCAGCGACTGGTACATGTTGAACTTGGGCATCGCGATGAAGTCCTTGAAGCGGCCGGGGAGCGGCTTCCACAGCGAATGGATCACCCCGACCGTCCCGTAGCAGTCCTTCACCGAGTCCACGATCACGCGCATCGCCGTGAGGTCGTATATCTCGTTGAACTCGCGGCCCTTCTTGGTCATCTTCGAGTAGATCGAGTAGAAGTGCTTGGCGCGACCGGCGATCTGCGCCTGGATCCCCAGCTCCTGAAGCTCGCGCGTCAGATACTCGCCCGCCTCGTTGACGTAGCGCTCGCGATCGTCGCGCTGCTGGGCCACGAGGCCCTTGATCTCCTGGTACTTGCGTGGATGCAGGGTCGCGAACGCGAGGTCCTCGAGCTCCCACTTGATCGCGTGGATGCCCAGCCGGTGTGCCAGCGGCGCGTAGATCTCGAGCGTCTCGCGCGCCTTGTCCATCTGCTTCTGCTTGGGCATCGCCTCGATCGTGCGCATGTTGTGCAGCCGGTCGGCCAGCTTGATCAGGATGACCCGCACGTCGGTGGCCATCGCCACCATCATCTTGCGGTAGTTCTCGGCCTGGGCCTCGTCGTGGGACTGGAACGTGATGCCGGTCAGCTTGGTGACTCCGTCGACGACGCTCGATATCTCCTCGCCGAAGCGCTCGCGCACCTCCTCGATCGAGGCTGAGGTGTCCTCCACGGTGTCGTGCAGCAGCGCCGCGCACAGCGTCTCTGTGTCCAGGCGCATACCGGCGCAGATGCGTGCCACACCGACCGGGTGCACGATGAAGTCCTCGCCGGACTTGCGCCGCTGCTCGGCGTGGTGCTCACAGGCGAACACGAACGCGTCCTGGACCCGGCCGCGGTCGATCTCCACAGCTGAGTCGGCCGCATGCTCGGAGACGATCGCGAACAGATCGCCGAGCAGCCGCCGCTGGGTCTCGTCGAGGTCGAGCTGCGCCTGCGCGGTGCTACCGCGGTGGGCCTCGACGGCCGCCTGCTCGACCGTCAGCTCGAGCGCCTGCCCGGCCTCCTGCGAGACGGGCTCGGGCATCGCGGCTGCGGCCGTCTCGGGCCTCGGCGGACTCTTCGGGTCTCTCGCGATGGCCATGTACATAGGGTAGGGGACGATCCACCCGGATTGAAGCGATCTCCGATCGGCGGGCCGGGTGGCGCGGGCGGGGCCGAATTAATCGACGAACAGCACGAGCTCATCGCCGGCATGCGCCGGCGCCGGCTCCCGTGGCGGCGCCTGTGAGCGCACCGGGGCGCTCTGCAGAGCCTGCTGCTCGGCGTCCAAGCCCTCGGCCGGTCGTGCCTGGCGAAGGACGAGGCGGGGTTCGCTCACGCCCTTCCACTCGTTGATCTCCAGCGTGAACGTCGCCTCGGCCGGGGCGCCGTCGTCGACCGGCAGGCGCCCACCGGTTCCGAATGCCACCGCGCGGGCTCGCGCGCCGTGGGATTCGACAGTGAAGCGCACGTGCTTGCCTTCGCCCATCGGCCTGCCGTCGCGGAATCTGGCGTCGGACACAAGCAGCGACACGCCGGGGTTGCCCCGGCCGAAGGGCGCGAGGGTGAGCAGCTCCTCGGCCAGCGTCATGCCGAGCTCCTCGCCTCCCACAACCGCGTCCACCCGCTCCACGGCCACCGTGTCCTCGGGTGCGAGCACGCGCTCGGCGTGGGCACACATGGCGGCGGTGAACTCCTCCAGCCGATCGCGGTCGATCTCAAGGCCCGCGGCGGCGCGGTGCCCGCCGTAGCCGCGCAGGTGCTCGGCGCACGCGCTCAGCGAGCCGAGCAGGTCGAATGCCTCGATGCTGCGCCCGGATCCCTTCCCCGTCTCCCCGTCCAGCGCGATCATCACGACGGGGCGGCGGTGGCGCTCGACCATGCGCGAGGCGACGATCCCGATCACTCCGGGGTGCCAGCCCTCCCCGGCGAGCACATAGCAGGGGCGCTCCCCGAGCGCTGCGATCTGCGCCTCGGCCTCGAAGCCGATGCCCCTCTCCACGTGCCGGCGCTCAGCGTTGGCCCGGTCCAGCTCCTCGGCGATCTGACGCGCGCGCTCGGGTGCCTCGGTCAGGATCAGCTCGAGCCCCGCATCGGCGCGGTACATGCGTCCGGCGGCGTTCAGCCGCGGTGCGAGCGCGAACCCGACGGCGCGCTCATTGACCTTGCCGGGGTCCACGCCTGACACCGCCATCAGCGCGCGCAGGCCCGGCTTGGCGGTGCTCGCCAGCGCCCGCAGCCCACGGCGCACGAGCGTCCGGTTCTCTCCCACGAGCGCCACCACGTCGGCGATCGTCGCAAGCGCCACCAGGTCGAGGTCCTGCTCGAGCTCGCGATCCTCGCCCACGCCTCCGGCGGCGAGCGTGAGCGCCTGAGCGAGCTTGTAGGCGACCGCGGTCGCGCACAGCTCCGGGCAGGGATATCCGCACAGCATCGGGTGCACGATCGGGGCCTCGGGCAGCACGCCGTCCGCCCGCGGGGCGTGGTGGTCGGTGACCACCACGCGCATTCCCAGCGCCTTGGCGAGCGCCACCTCCTCGACCGCCGTGACCGCGCAGTCCACCGTCACCAACAGGCGCGTGCCGCGTGCCGCGAGCCGGCGCACGGTGGCCTCGTTCAGGCCATACCCGTCGCCGGCCCGGTCCGGCAGATACCAGTCCACGTTCGCCCCCAGCCTGCGCAGCACGCGTATCAGCACCGCGGCTGAGCACATCCCGTCGACGTCGTAGTCGCCATGCACCGTGATCCGCTCGCCGCTGTCCACACACGCGCGGATCGACTCCACCGCCTCTCCGATGCCGGCAAAGGCGCCGGGAGGGTGCTCCTCAGCAGCCGCAAGAAAGGCGCGGGCCCCGGCCGGCTCTGAGAACCCCCGGCGCACGAGCACCTGGGCGACCGGCCCGCTCACCCCGAGCTCGCGCTCGAGGCGCCCGACCTCTGCCTCGGCGCACGCGGGGATCTCAAAGCGGGCGCTCGGCACTCGAGCCACCCTACGGCCAGGGTGAGACGGAACCGGCCGGCCTGCGGCTCAGTAGCCGGCGAGCGGAGGCGGCTGCTTGCCGGCGCGTTCGCGGCGGATCCCCAGGAAATACACGAGGGCGATTCCGATCACGGCGCCTGGAACCGCGTACAGGACGACCTTGATGTCGGTCGCCCTCTCGCCGGGAACCTCAAGCGCCGAGACTTTGACGCCGTAGATGATCAGCCCGACGACGACCGCCCCTATCAGCGACCCCACGAAGGCGCCCACGATGCCGCCCCAGAAGCGGTCGGGCATGAAGATCGTGAAGTGCCAGATGGCCAGGCCCATCATCACCCAGGCGAGCATTCCCATCAGCGCATCCCTCCGTTCATGTGCGCGAGCACCCGCAGGGTCATCGCGACCTGCCGTGTCGCCGGTTGCGCGGGCGCCTGCGCTTCTCACGTTTGGGCTCGTCCTTCAGCACGAGGTCCTCCGGGGTCAGGTCCGCTGCCGGGTCGACGGCGTCAGCCCCGTTGTGAACCTCCTCGGCGTCCTGCTCGGGCTCGGCGGCCGGCGCCCGCTGCGCCACGCCCGCGCCGGCCGAGCGGCCGGCCGATCTCTCCTCGGAGCTCGCAGCCGACGTGGGCTTGCCCTCGACGTCGAGATCGCGGACCAGTTCCTGGAACTCTTCTCTTGAGATCTGCTCGCCCGGCTCCTCCGGGGCGACCAGGCTGCCGCGCCGGTTGCGTTTGCGCTTCTGCTCGGGCTCCACGTCCTCAGGCGCTCCTCCCGCGGTCGTCGCGTAGGCCGGCACCTGCCCGACTTCGCCCACGATCCGTGCCCGCCTGGAACGGTAGGCGGGCTCGCGCTCCTTCCAATGCGTGAGCACCGGGGAGGCGATGAAGATCGAGGAGTAGGCGCCGGAGGCGATGCCGACCATCAGCGCGAAGGCGAAGTCCTTGAGCGTTTCCCCGCCGAAGAAGAGCAGTGCGAGCACCGGCAAGAGGGTGCAGAAGCTCGTCGCCAACGATCTGGTGAGCACCTCGGACATGGACCGGTTGACGATCTGCGAGAACGCAGCGCGCGGCATTCGCGGGACGTTCTCGCGCACACGATCGAACACGATGATGGTGTCGTACAGCGAATAGCCGAGGATCGTGAGCAGGGCCGCGACCGTCGAGGTCGTGACTTCTCGGCCCGTCAGCGAATACACGCCGGCCGTGATCAGCAGATCGTGCATCAGCGCGATCAGCACGGGAATCGCGTACTTCCACTCGAACCGCAGCGCTATATAGGCCGAGATCACCAGCAGCGACGCGATGATCGCGATGATCGCGCTGTTGGCCACGGTTTTGCCGAACGTCGGCCCGATCGACGTCGAGGAGAAGTTCCTCGTGCCCGGCACATTGGAGCCGTTCCCGAACCTTTCGTCAAGCACCGCGTGGACCTTGGCTACACCGTTGGGTCCCAGCGTCTTGGTCGAGATCTGATAGCCGGTGCCGCCGATGCTTTTGTTGACGAACTTCTGGACCTCCGCGTTCGGATATCCCGCGGCGGTCATCGCGGAGGCCACCTGGTTCTCGCTGACGGACTTGATGAAGGCGGTCTGGATGCGGGTGCCGGACTTGAAGTCGATGCCGAAGTTGATCCCTTTGCCGCCGATCGCCAGGGCGCCGATCAGGAGGATCGTGCCGGACAGGGAGAAGAACCACTTGGAGGCGCCCATGAAGTCGAACGTCCAGCCTTTCCCCCGCCTCGCCGCGCCCAGCGCGGCGGGGTGCGAGACGACCCCTGAGCGGCTCATCGCGCCGAGGGCGGCCTGCGTGGCGAGCACGGCCGTGAACAGCGTCAGCAGCGTGCCGATGCCCAGCGTGAAGGCGAAACCCTTGACTTCCGCGGTCGCCAGCGCGAACAGGATGAAGGCCGTCATGAACGTCACCACGTTGGCGTCCACGATCGCCGCAAAGCCGCGCTTGTAGCCCGTTGCGATGCCCGAGACGATCGATCTCCCGCCGCGGATCTCCTCCTTGACGCGCTCGAAGATCACGATGTTCGCGTCGGCCGCGATGCCGATCGTCAGGATCAGCCCGGCGATGCCGGGCAGCGTCATCGTGATCGGAATCAGCTTGATCAGCGCGAAGAAGTAGATCCCGTAGATGATCAGCCCGCCCACCGCGATCGCGCCGAGGACGCGGTAGAACAGCAACAGGAACAGGCACACGACCAGGAAGCCCGCGAGGCCGGCGATGAGGCCCTGCTTCAGCGCCGTTTTGCCGAGTGTCGCCGACACCTGCGAGTTGGAGATCAGTTCCAGCTTGATCGGCAGCGCGCCGGACTGCAGCTCGTTGGCGAGGTTCTGGGCCGAGGTGATCGTGAATCCGCCGGTGATCTCAGAGCCGGTGGTGGTATCGATCCCTTCGGGGTACTTGGTGTAGTCGATCGACGGCGTCGTGATCAGCTGGCCGTCCAGAACGACCGCGAAGTGCTGCTGGGCCTGTTCCTTGCCGACGCCGGGAAGCTGGGCTTCCTGGCCGCGGTGGGCGATTTCCTTGGTCACCTGCTGGAAGACGCTCTGGCCGTGGGAGGTGAAGCCGAAGGTGACGTCCGGCGCACCCGTGCCCCCGCCGCCTTCGTCGAAGCTCTGCGCCGGGTTCTTGACGTCCGAGCCGGTCAGCACCGGGTTGTCTTCGAGCACGTACCAGCTGTTCGGCGAGGCGTTTATGACCTTGCCCTTTTCATTTTCCTGAGGGCGCGCCTGCACGAGCACCGTTCCGGGGTTGACCCGCACGGCCTTGGGCGTGGCCCCCGGCGGCGGTTTGTAGCCGTCGGCGTACAGGTTCTGTTCGGTTTCCTCGGGACCGCGAAGCACCTTTTCGCCCTTGGTGTCGAGCAGATACCAGCTGCCGTAGATGCAGCCGCCCACCTGCTCGGCGGTGCATCCGGGCGCCAGCGTGGTGTCGCTCTTGCGAATGATCGGGGGGCGTTTGGCGGCGCGCAGGACGGCCTGGTACTCGGGCAGCCCATATTGGGCGGCGCCGGCGTTCGCGCCTCCGGTCGCAGTGGTTTCAGTCGGCGCGGGCTTGCCGTTGGCGCCGATCACGTTCTTCTCCCAGTCGTAGAAGAACAGCTGCGCGGTCTTGCCGACCTCCTCTTCTGCGCGCTTGGAATTGGTCACGTCGGGCAGCGCCACGTCGATTTCCTTGGCTCCGGTGCGCTGGATTTCGGGCTGGGCAACCCCCAGCTGGTCGACTCGCGTGCGCATGATGTCGATCGCGCGGTTGAGCGATTCGGTGTCCACCTTCGACTGGGCCGTGGGCTTGCCCTGGTAGACGAGCTCGACGCCTCCCTTGAGATCCAGGCCAAGGCGCGTCTTCTTGGCCTTGACCACGCCCGGGACGCCCACGATCACCGCGAGCGACAGCACGACCAGCCCGGCGACGATCAGAAGGACCAGGTTGTTGCGGCGGCGATCGGTCATGGGATGCTCATCGGCCGGGTGGCTACTTCTCTGGAGTCAGCACGAGCAGAAGCCCGCCGTCGTCGTCATAGGCCGGGAACATGTCGGCTTTCGCGCTCGCCATCACGTCCCGTTCGCCGCTGACCTTCACGGGGACCTCGAGGGCGCGCACTCCCCACTCGAGAACCTTGGTGACGGGGTTCTCGCCGTTGGTGAACGCCAGCCCCAGGACCTCCTCGACGCGCTGGCCGATCACGACCTCCTCCTCGAGGCCGGTGAAGGCGAACGAGTTCTTGCCGCAACCGATCACGCGGCCCTCGCCGTCGCATACGAAGAAGGCCGCGTCGGGCGCGGGGTAGTAGTCGTCCAGCAGTTCGAACAGGAACGCGAATCCGCACTTCGCACAGCCCTTCGGCTGGCGGGTGAAGCCGAGGTTGCGGTCGAGCTCGGTCGTGCGGTGGCCACAGTTTGGGCAGATGAACGGGTGTGCCATGGTCAACTACAGACTACGCAAGGCGGGCGGCGATGGGTGCGGGTGGGCGCTCGGGCCCGCGGACGGTGGTCATCTGGCGCTTCTCCTCAGAACAGAGAGGGTCCGTCCGGGGATGGGGGGTCCAGCCCCAGATGCTCGTAGGCGGCGGACGTTGCGGCGCGGCCCCGCGGGGTTCGCTTGATCAGCCCCTCCTTCAACAGGAAGGGCTCATACACGTCCTCGATCGTGTCCTGCTCCTCCCCCACGGCGACCGCCAGCGTCGAGAGGCCGACCGGCCCGCCGTCGAACTTGGTGCAGATCGCGCGCAGGATCTCGCGATCGAGGCGGTCGAGTCCGCGCTCGTCCACCTCCAGCATCTCGAGGGCCGCGGCGGCGGCCCGGTCCGTCACCACCCCCTCCATCCGCACCTCCGCGAAGTCGCGCACCCGCTTGAGCAGGCGGTTGGCAACCCGCGGCGTGCCGCGGCTGCGTCCGGCGATCGCCGCCGCGCCCTCGTCCTCGAGCTCGATCTGAAGGATGCCGGCGGACCGGCGCACGATGATCGCAAGCTCCGCCACCGAATACGGTTCCACCCGCGCCTGGATGCCGAAGCGGTCGCGCAGCGGCGTGCTCAGAAGGCCGGCGCGGGTGGTGGCGCCGATCAGCGTGAACGGGGGCAGCTCGAGCGTGACCACCCGCGCGCCCGCGCCCTGGCCGACGGTGATCGGCAGCCGGTGGTCCTCCATCGCCGGATAGAAGGTCTCCTCGAGGGTGCGCGGCAGGCGGTGGATCTCATCGACGAAGAAGACGCTGCGGGGCTCGAGCGCGGTCAGGAAGGCCGCGATGTCCCCCTTGCGCTCGAGCGCGGGACCGGCGGTCTGCACGAAGGGCACATCGAGCTCGGCGGCGACGATCTGCGCCAGCGAGGTCTTGCCGAGGCCGGGCGGGCCGGCCAGCAGCAGATGGTCGAGCGCATCGCCGCGCGCGCTCGAGGCCTCGATCGCCACGGCCAGCTGCTCGCACAGCGTCTCCTGGCCCACGAACTCCTCGAGCCGGCGCGGTCGCAGAGAACGGTCGAGCTCATCCTCGGGAACAAGGTAGGGCGTTTGGATGCGGGCCGTCTCTGCCATCATGAGGCCCGCGCGAGGCGGAGCGCGTGCGCGATCAGCTCCTCGGCGCTGTCTCCCTCGGCGTCGCGCAACAGCTGCTCGGCCTCGCCCGGCACGTAGCCCAGCTCGAGCAACCCGTCCCGGGCCAGGGCACGCGGGTGATCGGGCTCGCCGCGCCGGGCGGAGATCGGCAGATCTGAGCCGGCGCCCGAGCCGCCCTTCACCTCGACCTTCTCGCGCAGCTCGACGATGATCCGCTCGGCCGTTCGCTTGCCGATGCCCGGGACCGCCTGGAAGCGGGCCGAGTCCCCGGCCGCAAGTGCGGATATCAGCTCGCGCGGGGTGCCGCCGGAGAGGACGGCGAGCGCCACCTTCGGACCGACCGCCTGCACGGACAGCAGCATCAGGAACAGGTCGCGCTCCTGTTCTGAGTGAAAGCCGTACAGCGCGAGGGCGTCGTCGCGCACGATCACGTGCGCGTGCAGCGTGACCTCCTCGCCCACCGTTGGGACATGGCGCAGGGTCTCGGCCGAGACGGCGGCCCGGTAGCCGACGCTGCCGCACAGGATCACCACGTGATCCGCGCGGCGGACCGCCACCTCACCGCGCAGCAGCGCGATCACGCGCCGGCCTCCGCGAGGGCCATCGACAGAGGAGCGCAGTTGGCGTGGCAGATCGCGACGGCGAGCGC
The DNA here is from genome assembly GCA_963826995.1 of uncultured Solirubrobacteraceae bacterium. GTDB lineage: Bacteria > Actinomycetota > Thermoleophilia > Solirubrobacterales > Solirubrobacteraceae > Palsa-744. Next base: position 91,863 of record CAWGYZ010000001.1, read on the forward strand.
ATCGGCGGCGTGATCGGGGCGGGGCTCCTCGGTCAGACCCAGCAGCATCTGAACCATGCGGGCGACCTGGTCCTTGTCAGCCCGGCCGTTGCCGCAGACGGCGGCCTTGACCTTCTGCGGCGTGTAGCTGCTGCAGGGCAGTCGATGCTGGCCGGCCGCCAGCATGACCGCGCCACGAGCGTGCCCGACGGCGAATGCGGTGCGAACGTTCTGGCCGAAGTACAGCTCCTCGAGAGCGACCGCGTCAGGGGCGTGCGTGGACAGCAGCCGCTCGATCTCCTCGTGGATATCCGCAAGGCGGCGCTCAAGCGGAATCCCGGCGGGCGTCTCCACCACGCCGCCGTCGAGTGCCGTCAGCCTGCCGCCATCCAGCGCCACCACGCCGTAGCCGGTGCTGGCGAGGCCAGGGTCGATTCCGAGCACGATCACGCTGAGTGATTCTGCGCCTGCCTCCGGACGCCTGCCTGGCGTACGCTGCCCTGCAGATGAGCGCCGAGCGCATCGACTTCGACGCCGAGGGCCTGCTCGAGGGCCTCGAGGGGGAGGCTCGCGCCGAGCGTCTGACGCTGCTTGAAGAGCTGAGCGCGGAAGGGATCCCCCTCTCAGAGCTCCGCCGCACGACAGCCAGAGGCACGGTCCTGTTCCTGTCGGCCGACCGCGTGGTCGCAGGGTCCGAGCGCCACACGGCGATCGAGGTGGCCGAGCTGAGCGGTATCGACCTGGAATTCCTGCTCCGCGTGCGCCGCGCGATGGGCCTGCCGGTACCCGAACCGGACGAGGCCGTGTACACCGAGGCCGATCTCGAGCAGGCGCGCAGAATCCACGTCGGGCGCGCCGAGGGGATCTCCGACGAGGACCTGCTCGAGCTCATGCGGGTACTCGGGCGCGGGCTCTCGCAGGCTGCCGAGAGCCTGCGGGCACTGCCCCTCAAGGTGGTCCTCAAGCCGGGCATGACCGAGGCGGAGCTCGCTCGCCAGTACGGCGAGGCGGCCGCCAGGCTGTATCCACTGCTCGATCCGCTCGTCAGCAACATGCTGGCGCTGCACCTGCGCCAGTCGACTCAGAGCGAGGTCATCAGCGCGCTCGAGCGGAGCGGCGGGCACCTGCCCGGCTCCCGCGAGGTCTCCGTGTGCTTCGCCGATCTCGTCGGCTTCACGCGCCTCGGCGAAGAAGTCCCGCCCGATGAGCTCGGACGCCTGGCCATACGCCTGGAAACGCTTGCGGGCGACGCGATCGAGCCCCCCGTACGACTGGTCAAGACGATCGGCGACGCCGCCATGCTGGCCTCGGCGGAGCCCGAGCCGCTGCTTGACGCGGCACTGAGGCTGCTCGACGCGGCGGACGGCGAGGGCGAGGACTTCCCACAGTTGCGGGCGGGCGCCGCCTGCGGGCGGGCGGTACCGCGCGCCGGTGACTGGTTCGGGCGTCCGGTCAACCTGGCGAGCCGCATCACGCAGGTGGCTCGTCCCGGGAGCCTGCTCGCCGAGCGCGAGCTACGGGAGTCCGCGCCGGAGACCTATCGCTGGTCGTTCGCGGGCGAGCGCCGCCTGCGCGGGATTCGCGAACCGGTGCGGTTGTTCCGCGCCAGGCGCCTGAGCGGCTGAGCCCGTCGGCTCGGGCCTAGCCCGCGACCCGTTCGAGCACCTCGGCGGGCACGTCGAAGTTGGCGTGGACCGCCTCCACGTCGTCGCTCTCCTCCAACGTCTCGATCAGCCGCATCAGCTTGCCCGCCTGCGCCTCGTCGATCGGCACGAGGCTCGACGGCCGGTAGGCCATCTCGGCGCTCTCCATCTCCACTCCGGCGTCCTCCAGCGCCTTGCGAACGCCCGTGAAATCGGCTGGCTCGGCAACCACCTCGAAGACGCCCTCGTCTGTGGAGATGTCCTCGGCGCCCGCCTCCACGGCGACCATCAGCTCGTCTTCTGAGTAGCGCTCGGAGTCGATCACGATCGTGCCCTTCTTGTCGAACAGATAGGACACCGAGCCCGGCTCGCCGAGGTTGCCGCCGTGCTTGGAGAAGGCATGCCTGACATCCGCGCCGGTGCGGTTGCGGTTCTCGGTGAGAGCCTCCACCAGCACCGCCACGCCGCCGGGCCCATAGCCCTCGTACAGCACGCTCTCGATCGCATCGGCCTCGCCGCCCTCGCCGCTGCCCTTGGCGATCGCGCGTTCGATGTTGTCCTTCGGCATCGACGCCTCCTTGGCCTTGCGCACGGCGTTCTCGAGCGTCACGTTGGTGTCGGGATCGCCGCCGCCGTCGCGGGCGGCGACCATGATCGCCCGAGCGAGCTTTGAGAAGTGCGCGCCCCGCCGCGAGTCGACGATCGCCTTCTTGTGCTTGATGCTGGCCCACTTGGAGTGTCCGGACATACCCCGCAGTCTACGAATCCTCATAGGATTGGCGCGCGCATGGCCGGACTGCCCCCACCGGAGATCTTCAAGGCCTACGACATCCGCGGCCTCTACGGGGAGCAGATCGACGGTGACGTCGCCGAACTGATCGGCCGGGCGTTCGCCCGCGTGCTGTCCGGGCTGCGCGGCAAGCCGGTCTCCGAGCTGCGCGTCGGCTGTGGCCACGACATGCGCCTCAGCGCGGCGGAGCTCTCGGCGCGCTACACGGAGGGCCTTCTGTCAGAGGGCGTCCACGTGACCGACATCGAGCAGGTGGGCTCGGAGATGCTCTACTTCCTGGTCGGCTCGCGCGAGCTCGACGGGGGGCTGATGTGCACCGCCTCGCACAACCCCAAGGCCTACACGGGCGCGAAGCTGGTGCGCGAGGGGGCGATCGCGCTGTCCGGCGACACCGGCATCCAGGACATCCGCCGCACGATCGAGAACGAGCTGCAGCCCGGGGCTCGGGGTTCGTCGGACGCTGGAGTCCCGCGAGGGACCCTCGAGGTCCTCGACATCTACGAGGAGTTCCAGGCCGCGGCGCTGCGCTTCATCGATGCCGACGCCGTCCGGGAGACCTTTGCCAAGAACCCTCCCAAGGTGATCGCAGACGGCGGCAACGGCATGGCCGGCCCGATGGCCGGCCCCCTTCTCGATCTCCTGGATCTGGACCTGGTCGAGACCTACTGGACGCCCGACGGCAACTTTCCCGACCATGAGCCCAATCCGCTGCTGCCCGAGAATCGGCGACTGATCATCGAGCGGGTGCGCGACAGCGGGGCGGACCTCGGCATCGCCTGGGACGGCGACGCCGATCGCTGCTTCTTCATCGACGACACCGGCGCCTTCGTCGACGGCGACTTCCTCACGGCCCTCCTGGCCGAGTCGCTTCTGCGCAAAAGCCCCACCCGCCCGGAGGCGATCCTGTACGACGTTCGCGCCTCCAGAGCGGTCGCGGACACCGTCACCCGGGCCGGGGGCGTCGCCTACATCAATCGCGTCGGCCACGCCTTCTTCAAGACCCGCATGCGCGCCGAGGGCTCGCTGTTCGGCGGCGAGGTGTCCGGGCACTACTACTTCCGCGACTTCTACTGCGCGGACTCCGGGACGATCCCCGCGCTGCTCGTGCTCGAGCTGCTGGCCCACGAAGGCAAGCGGCTGTCCGAGCTGCTCGCGCCCTACCACGAGCGCTACTTCATCTCCGGGGAGATCAACTCCGAGGTGTCAGATCCCCTCGCCAAGATGGAGGAGATCGCCGAGCGCTACTCCGATGCCCGCCAGGAACGCCTGGACGGCATCTCGATCGACTACGAGGACTGGCACTTCAACGTGCGCTCCTCCAACACCGAGCCGCTGCTGCGCCTGTGCCTGGAGTCGCTGGTGTCCCCCGAGGACATGGAACGCCGCCGCGACGAGGTGCTGTCGTTGATCCGCTCGTCCGCGCCGAGGGGGTCGTGAGCGCCGACGAGGATGCGCTGCGCGTCGCCGCCGACGCGGGCATCCACCGCCTGGCCATTCCCACGCCGTTTCAGGTCGGCCGGATCAACGCCTACCTGATCGAGGACTCGCCCCTGACGCTGATCGACTCAGGGCCCAACTCGGCCAAGGCGCTGGATGAGCTGGAGCAGGCGCTGAGGGCGCGCGGGCACGCCATCGAGGACATCGAGCTGCTGGTGATCACCCACCAGCACATCGACCATTTCGGGCTGGCCGGCATCCTCGCTCGGCGCTCCGGAGCGGAGGTGGCAGCGCTCGACCGCCTGGCGCCCTTCCTCGCAGGCTACGGCGAGCAGGCCGAGCTCGACGACCGCTTCGCCGAGCAGCTGATGCTCCGCCACGGCATCCCGGCTGACATCGTGACCGCGCTCAGAGCCGTCTCGGCCAGCTTCCGCGCCTGGGGCTCGGCGGTCGAGATCTCAAGGCCGCTGTCAGACGGCGAGGAGCTGCATCTGCGAGATCGCACCCTGCGCGTCCTGCATCGCCCGGGCCACAGCCCCTCAGACACCGTCTTCCTGGATGAGTCCCGCTCGATCCTGCTGGCCGCCGATCACCTGATCAAGCACATCTCCTCAAACCCCCTGCTGGCGCGCCCCCTGCCGAGCCCGGGCGACGACGCCGCGGCAGCCGACCCGCGCACGCCGCCGGGATCGCTCGACGAGCGCCCGCGCGCACTGCTCGCCTACATGGCCTCGCTCGAGAAGACGCGCGCGATGCCTCTCTCGCTCGTCCTCCCCGGCCACGGCCAGCCCATCACCGACCATGTGTCGCTGATCGACGAGCGCTTCCGCCTGCACCGCCGGCGCGCCGAGAAGATCCACCGGCTGATCGTCTCCGAGCCCCGCAGCGCCCACGAGATCGCCCAGGAGCTGTGGGGGAACGTGGCCGTCACCCAGGCCTTCCTCACCCTCTCGGAGGTGCTGGGTCACATCGACCTGCTGCTCACCGAGGGGCGCGTCTCAGAACTGCTCAGCGACGGGGTGGTCCGGTTTCAGGCGAGCTGAGCCGGGCGTCCTCGATGTCACTCAGATGATCGACGTTCGCCCGCTCGCCGGGATCGTCGCTGGGCCCGGTGGCGAACCACGCGTCGAGGATCTCCGAGAACTCGGCCTGGGAGGTCGCCCGCAGGCTCAGCGCGAGCACGTTGGCATCGTTCCAGCGACGGGCTCCGGCGGCGGTGGCGGCGTCAAGGCACAGCGCCGCCCGCACCCGCTCGACCTTGTTCGCCGCGATCGAGGCTCCGGTGCCGGTCCAGCAGCACACGATCGCCTGCTCGGCGCGGCCCTCGGCCACGTCGCGTGCCGCCGCCTCTGACGCCCAGGCCCAATCGCTGCGCTCGGAATCCTCAAGCGCCCCGTGTCTGAGGGTCGAATGCCCCCGGCGCTCGAGCTCGCCCGCCAACAGGACCGCGATGCCCGTCAACTCATCGGCTGCGAGCGAGATGCGCATGCCGGGCCAGTATCGCCGATCGCCCTGCTGCCGATACGGTTCGAGTGTGCTCGACGGGCCCCCAGGCACGCAGCCGCCACGGCGCCGGGGCCCTCGGCTGCACTGGGAGCTCGCGGTCTGCGCCACCCGCGGGCATGAGCTCGTGGGCACCGATGCCTCCGGGCTTCGCCCGCAGGATGCGCTGTTCGCGCGTGAGGACCCGGGCGGAACGCGCTGGTACCGCTGCCTGCGCTGTGACAGCTGGCTGGCGCTCGGAGCGCCGAGCCGCCCGGCTCGCCCGGTTCCGCCGGAGCGCGAGGAGATCGAGCTGCCGCTTAGGGGCAAGCCTCTGCGCGACAAGATCGTTCTGCGCCTGATCGCCATCGACCGCGCCTTCCATTTCCTCGTGCTCAGCGCGCTGGGCGTGCTGGTGCTCCTGTTCGCAGCCGACCGCAGCACGCTGCGTGGCACCTTCTACAGGGTCGTCGCGGACCTGCAGGGCGGCGTGTCCTCCGGTCAGAGTCACCCCGCCGGCGCCCTGCTGCGCAAACTCGACGAGGCCTTCACCACCTCCTCATCGCATCTGCACCTGCTCGGCGCGGTGCTGCTCGCCTACGGAGCGGTCGAGGGCATCGAGGCCGTCGGCCTGTGGTATCAGCGCCGCTGGGCGGAGTATCTGACGTTCCTCGTGACCACATCGCTGTTGCCGCTCGAGGTGTATGAGATCGTCAACCGCCCGACCGTGTTCAAGGTCCTGGCCTTCATCATCAACGCGGCGGTCGTCGTCTATCTGCTGCGTGCCAAGCGTCTGTTCGGGATCCGCGGCGGAATGGCGGCCGACCGGGCCGAGGCTCGGCACGATCTGGGCTGGGCCGCCCTCGAGCGCGCCGGGCCGCCCGCGCCCGCGGGCTGAGGCCTCAGGAGGCCCGCACCCGAGCCGCCGGCGCACCCGCGTACTCGCGCGCCCACTCCATGAACAGGCGGTGAATGCGGTCGTCCTCACCGAGCTCGGTGTGAAACGCGACCGCCAGTCGGTGGCCTTCTCGCGCGGCGACCGGGTGACCGTCCAGCTCGGCGAGAATCTCCACATCGGGGCCGTACTCGGCAATCCAGGGGGCCCGGATGAACACGCCCCGCAGCGGCCTCTCCCCCAGTCCCCTGAAGTCGAGGTCCGCCTCAAAGCTCCTGATCTGGCGACCGAACGCGTTTCGCTCAGCGCCGATGTCCATCGCGCCGAGGTGCCGGCGGTCGAGCATGATCAGCCCCGCGCACGAGCCCAGCAGCGGCAGCCCCGCCCGCGCACGCTCTCGCAACGGCTCAATCAGATTCTCGCGCCGGGCTCCCAACATCATCGTGGTGGACTCACCACCCGGAATCACGAGGCCATCGAGACCGTCGAGCTCAGAGGCGGTCCGCACCTCGCGCACCCGCGCGCCGAGCCGCTCGAGGACCCGCGTGTGCGCCTCGAAGTCCCCCTGCAGGGCCAGCACGCCGATGAGGGGCTCGCGCCCCGCGCTAGGCGCCGCGCTGGGCGAGAAGCTGCTCATCCTCGAGCTTCGAGCTCTCCAGGCTGACCATCGCCGGGCCCAGGCCGCGCGAGGCCTCGGCCACGCGCTCTGGGTCCTGCCAGTGCGTGGTCGCCTCCACGATCGCCCGCGCCCGGGCGGGCGGGTCCTCTGACTTGAAGATTCCCGAGCCGACGAAGACTCCTTCCGCGCCCAGCGCCATCATCAGCGCGGCGTCGGCCGGCGTGGCGATGCCGCCGGCGCAGAACAACACGACCGGCAGCTGCCCCTGGCGGGCCACCTCGCGGACGATGTCCAGCGGCGCGGCGAGCTGCTTGGCTGCCGTCGCCATCTCCTCATCGCCCAGCGTCGACAGACGGCGGATCTCGCCGGTGATCGCCCGCATGTGGCGCACCGCCTCGACGATGTCGCCCGTGCCGGCCTCGCCCTTGGAGCGGATCATCGCCGCGCCCTCGCCGATCCGCCGCAGCGCCTCGCCCAGGTTGGTGGCGCCGCACACGAACGGGACCTTGAACGCCCACTTGTCGATGTGGTTGCTCTCATCCGCGGGGGTCAGCACCTCGGACTCGTCGACGTAGTCGACCTCGAGCGCCTCGAGCACCTGGGCCTCGAGGAAATGCCCGATGCGTGCCTTGGCCATCACGGGAATGGTGACGGCCCGCTGGATGCCCACGATCATCTCAGGGTCGGACATGCGCGCCACGCCCCCGTCGCGGCGAATGTCCGCCGGCACCCGCTCCAGGGCCATCACCGCCGCGGCGCCCGCGTCCTCGGCGATCTGCGCCTGCTCGGCGTTGACCACGTCCATGATCACGCCGCCCTTGAGCATCTCGGCAAGGCCGCTCTTGACGGTGAATGTCGCCTCGTCGCGCATGAACGTCCAGTTTGACAGGGAGCGAAGACCGATGAGGACGGCGGGCGCTGCCGCGTCAGCCGGCGCGCGGCTCAGCCGCGCTCGACGACGTGCGCGCCCGGGTGCGCGGCCAACTTCAACATCGCCAGGTTCGAGAGCGTCGCCGGCAGTTCCGCGAAGGTGCGGTAGTGGATGACGAACGTCGGCAGCAGCCGCCCGTGGGGCCCGTGGGAGTAGTCGATCACCTCGATCGGCACGAACGTGGTCGCGTCGACGAGCACATCAGTCGGCGTGGAGCGATTGCGGGCGCCCGGTCCGGTTCGGGGTGGGACGACCTGCAGCCGGTAGATCGTGCGGCTCCCGAGCTCCGTCTTTTCGAGCACCCGCAGGCGCCCTGAGCGGTAGGCCGTACGGAGGACCGCGACTTCATCCCTCTGAGTTCCCGTCGCCCTGGTGTGTTCGATCACCCCGGGGCGCCCGCTCCACCACGACGACCAGGTCGCGCCGGGTGCGATCGCGGCTTCGACCCGCACCGATCGTTCCCGTCCATAGTTGCGTCGCTCAAGCGAGATACTGCGTTCGCTCGGCGGATCGCCGGTACTCCAGCGCTGTACGTGCAGGAGCGTGCGCTTGCCGTCGATGTCGGATTCCTGGTCGGTGACGATGTAGCGGACGCCCGGTCCGGGCGTGATCGCGCGATACACCGCGGCAGCCACGTCGAACTGTCCGCCGCCGCCGCGGAGCGCGAATACGAGCAGCGCACACGCCAGCCCGATTGGCGCGAGGGCCAGAACGCACCGGCGGCTCGGCGGCCACGGGGCCGAGCGCCCGCCCGCTCGACCGGGGTCGCTCAGCTCCCGTTCGCGGCGCGCGAGGAGCGGCGCGATCGGCGGCGCCGGGGGATCCACAGGCACCGGGTTGACGCGGCGCAGGGAGTCGATCGTGTCGGTGTTCATCGCAGGACCTCCACTGGTAGTGAGGCGTCGCAGCCCGGCGCGTGTTCGACGGCCGCGAGCGCGAGGGCAAAGCGGCGGCGGGCGCGGTGCAGGCGCACGCTGAACGTGCGCGCGCGGATGCCGAGCACGCGCGCGGCCTCGGCATGGCTGAGTTCCTCCCAGCCGAGCAGCAGCAGCGCTTCGCGGTCGGGCTCGCGCAGCCCGGCGAGGGCTCGCAGCACGCGCTGGTCGCGCGAATCGAGCCCCGCGGGCGGGCTGGTTGAAGGCAGCTGCGGCGCGAGGCGCTCGCGCAGGGCGCGCTGGCGCGCCTGGCTGCGGCGTTGATTGGCGAGCACCCTGCGCGCGACACCGAGCAGCCAGATGCGCTCGTCGGCGGGCACGTCCGCGAGCCGCCGCCAGGCCACCAGAAACACCTCGGCGACGACATCGTCGGCGTTGGCCGCGCTCGTCCGTCGCAGCGCATACGCGAGCACGGCGCCCGCGTTGGCGCCGTACAACGCCTCGAAACGCTCATCAGCCGTCATACATGCTGGATGTCCGGATGGACCCCGATGGTTACAGCTGGTGCGCCCGGCGGCGTGCTACTTCAGGCGGAAGGCCTTGATGCGGTCGTCGTACTGCGCGGTGTCCTGGGCATAGACCCCGTAGGCCAGGGCCTGGATGAGGCTCAACAGGGCGGTGTGCGAACGCACGAACGCGGGGCTGTTGGAGGAGTAGTAGAGCTTGATCTTGGCCAGCTTGGCCACCTCGGAGAGGGTCGCATCGGTGATCGCGGCGGTGTCCGCCTTGCGGTGACGCGCCAGCTTCATGGCGCGCACCACCAGCGGGTGCGGCCGCCCCGCGGACAGGCCGATCACGAGCGTCCCCGCATCGATTCGCCCGAGGCGGCTGAGCGCCTCCTGCGAGGGGCTTGCGACCACGTCCACGCGCAGATCAAGCAGCATCAGCAGGTGACGGAGGTAGCTGGCGAAGAATGCCATCTGGTCGGTCCCGGCGACGAGCACCTTCTCGGCGCTCACGATCGCCTCGATCAGCGCCTCGACAGAGCTCCTCGAAACCTTCCGCGCGGTCTCCTCGACGTTCAGATGGTCCGCCGTCAGGGCCGTCTCGAACTCGTTCTGGTCGAGCGAGAACAGCGGTGTGGAGGCGGTCGAGGCGCCGTTCGCCGAGCTCTTGGCGTGCACCCGCCGGTATTCCTCGCGGGCGGCCGCCTGCAGCTCGGGAAAACCCTCGAAGCCGAGCGCCTGGGAGAAGCGCACCACGGTCGAGCTCGAGGTGTTGGCGCGGCGGGCCAGCTCCTCGGCGGTCTGGAAGGCCGCCTCGTCGAGATGGTCGACGATGTACTGGGCCACGTCCTTCTGGGAGCGCGAGCACTCATCAAAGCGCGCCCTGATGTACTTGGAGAGGCTCTGGTGGTCGCTCGTGCCGTTGGCCGGTGGGGCCGGCGGACGATCGGTTGCGGTGGCTGCGAGTCGCTTCATCGGCGCTCTGTTCGACGCCGGCGACCCGCAATCCTCCCCGGCGCCCGTGCTTCGGGGGCGCTCGAGTCGTGATCCAATCGGCCTCTCGTCGCGTAAACAGGGTTGGAAGGGCCTGTCAACGAGCGTCTCGGAAGGCTGAGAACTGTGAGGATCGCGATCGTCGGAGCGGGAATCTCGGGCCTGGCCGCAGCCCATCTGCTCCACCGCGAGCATGAGATCGTCGTCTATGAGGCCAACTCCTACGCGGGCGGGCACTCCAACACGGTGCGCGTCGACACCGAGTACGACACCCATCACGTGGACACCGGCTTCATCGTGATGAACGACCGCAACTACCCCAACTTCACGCGCCTGCTCGGACGACTCGGCGTGGCCACCCAGCCGACGCACATGAGCTTCTCGGTCAAGGGCGAGGATGAGGACTTCGAGTACAGCGGCACCCCCAGAGGCCTGTTCTGCCAATCGCGCAACCTCCTCAGCCCCCGCTTTCAGCGGATGATCGTGGACCTGGTGCGCTTCAACCGGGAGCTGCGACGGCTGCTGCGCCACGAGGACACGGGCCTGTCGCTCGGGGAGCTGCTTCATCGCCACCACTTCTCGCGCTCCTTCGTCGAGCGGCTGATCGTCCCGCAGATCTCGGCCGTGTGGTCGGCCGATCCCCGGCAGATGCCCTCCTTCCCGGCGCGGTTCATCGCCGAGTTCTTCGCCAATCACGGCATGCTCGGCTTTCGCGACCGTCCGCGCTGGTCGACCGTGACCGGGGGCTCGGCCCGCTACGTGGAGGCGCTGACGGCGCCGTTCGCCCGATCCATCAGGCTCAACGCTCCGGTTCACCGCATCGCTCGTTCCGACGAGCACGTCGAGATCAGCGCTGCCGGCCAGGAGCCGGCGAGCTATGACCAGGTGATCATCGCAACCCATTCAGACCAGGCCCTGGCGATGCTGAGCGACCCCACCGAGCACGAGTCAGAGCTGCTCGGGGCGATCCCCTATCAGCACAACGAGGCCGTGCTGCACACCGACAGCACGCTGCTCCCCCGCCGCCACGCGGCCCGGGCGGCGTGGAACTTCCACCTGCTGCGCGAGCCCAAGCCGGTGAGCACCGTCACCTACTACATGAACCATCTGCAGCGCCTGCAGGCCGACCGCGACTTCTGCGTGACCCTGAACCGCTCAGAGGCGATCGACCCCGCCAAGGTGATCCGCACGATCGGCTACTCCCATCCGGTCTACACCGCGGGGGCAGTGGCCGCGCAGTCACGCCAGGCGAGCATCGGCGGCCTGGCCGCGCGCACGCACTTCTGCGGGGCCTACTGGGGGTGGGGCTTTCACGAGGACGGCGTGGTCAGCGCCCTGCGCGCCTGCGCGCCCTTCGGGGTCACGCTGTGAGCGCCCCCGAGCGCTGGGCCTCGTGCCTGTATGAGGGCTCTGTGCGCCACCGGCGGATGGCTCCTCAGGGGGAGTTCCGCTATCCGATGTTCATGGCCTACCTCGACCTCGACGAGCTGCCGCAGCTGTTCCAGAAGCCCTGGCTGTGGTCCGCTCGGCGCCCGGCCGTGGCCTGGTTTCGCCGCGCCGACCACCTGGGCGACCCCTCGGTGGCACTTCGAGATGCGGTGGCCGAGCTCGTGCTTGAGCGGACGGGCACGCGCCCGCAGGGGCCGATCCGGCTGCTCACCCACCTACGCTACTTCGGCTACTGCTTCAACCCGGTGAGCTTCTACTACTGCTACAACGCCGCCGGGACGAACGTCACGGCCGTCGTCGCCCACGTCACCAACACGCCGTGGGGAGAGAGCCATCCCTACGTGATGGCGGTCGACGCCACAGCGGACCGCGGCACGGTCGCAGTGATGCGCGGCGAGCTCGAGAAGCGGCTGCACGTCTCCCCGCTGATGGGCATGGATCAGGTGTATGACTGGCGGCTGACCGAGCCCTCCGAGCATCTGTCGGTGCACATCGAGTCGCGCCGGTCAGACGGACAGGCGACCTTCGACGCCACCCTGTCGCTCGCGCGCCGGCAGATCACCCCCCGGATGCTGCGCCGGGCGCTCCTGCGCTATCCGTTTCTGACGGGGCGCATCACCGCGCGCATCTATGCCCATGCGCTGGGGCTGAAGCTCCGCGGAGCGAGCTACTTCCCCCATCCGAAGAGCGGAGCCGCGGCGACATGAGGAATCCGGAGCCCTGGCCTGGACGCGTCGCCGACCGCCTGGCGCGGCGGATCGTGCTCGGCCTGCTCGCGCGGACGCGCGGCGGAGAGCTCGAGATCGTCGAGGGTCACAGGAGCCACCGCTTCGGCAAGCGGGTCCCCGAGCGCCCGCTTCATGCCGTCATCGAGGTTCGCTCCCCCCGCTTCTACCGGCGGCTGTTGAGCGGCAGCGTGGGCCTGTGCGAGTCCTACATGGATGGGCTGTGGGACTGCGGGGACCTCGTGGCGCTGACACGCATCGCGGCGCTGAACGTGAGCGCGCTCGACACCCTCCGGCGCCTGCTCGCGCCCGTGCTGATCCCCCTTCAGCGGTGGGGCCGCTGGCTTGCCCGCAACACCCCGGGGCGCTCGCGCAGGCACATCGCCGCCCATTACGACCTCGGCAACGAGCTGTTCTCGCTGTTCCTCGATCCCACGATGATGTACTCCTGTGCGGTGTTCGACTCGCCTGAGGCCACGCTCGAGGAGGCGTCGCTGGCGAAGCTCGAGCTGGTCTGCGAGAAGCTCGACCTGGGCCCGCAGGATCACCTCCTTGAGATCGGGACCGGCTGGGGCGGGCTGGCCGTCTACGCCGCCCGCCATCGCGGCTGCCGGGTCACCACCACGACGATCTCCCGCGAGCAGCATGACTACGCCTGCCAGCGTGTGCGCGAGGCGGGGCTCGAGGACCGTGTGACGGTGCTGCTCGAGGACTACCGCGAACTTCGCGGGCGCTACGACAAGCTCGTGTCGATCGAGATGATCGAGGCCGTGGGCTGGCAGTACTTCCCGACGTTCTTCCGCCGCTGCTCGGAGCTGGTGGCCGGGGACGGCGCCATGCTGCTTCAGGCAATCGTGATCGACGATCGCGCCTATCAGGTCGAGAAGGCCGGCAAGAGCTTCATCAACACCTACATCTTCCCCGGCGGGTGTCTTCCCTCCCTGGAGATCATCTCGCGCTCGCTGGCGCGTGTGACCGATTTCCGCGAGGTCCATCTGGAGGACATCACCGACCACTACGCCACCACGCTGCAACGCTGGCGCGAGCGCTTTCTCGAGGAGGCCCCGCGCCTGTCGGAGCTGGGATATGACGAGCGCTTCCGCAGGCTGTGGGAGCTGTACCTGAGCTACTGCGAGGGCGGCTTTCGCGAGCGGCGCATACAGGACGTGCAGCTGCTGCTCGCCAAGCCCGGATATCGAGCCGGGCCAGCCTCCGCGGCGGCCGCGGAGCCTGACGATGAGCTGATCGCGGCCTGAGGTCGGGCGGGCGCGGAGCGCCGGGGCGGTAGGGTGCCCTGCCTATGCGGCGCGCGCTGTTCGAGGACGTACACGAGGACTTCCGGGCGAGCTTTCACACCTTCCTTCAGCGGGAGGTGATCGGCGAGGAGGGACGCTACGGGGAGTGGGAGCGGGCCGGGATCGTGCCCCGCGAGGTGTTTGCGCTGGCCGGCCGCGGCGGCTTTTTGGGCATGTCGGTGCCGGAGCGCTACGGCGGCGCCGGCGCCGAGGACTTCCGCTTCAACGTGATCGTCGGCGAGGAGACCCAGCGCGCGGGAGTGGGCAGCTTCGGCCTCGGCATCACCCTGCACAACGACATCTGCCTGCCCTACTTCCTGACCTACTGCGACGAGGCCCAGCGCGAGCGCTGGCTTCCGGGCATCGCCTCCGGCGAGCTGATCACGGCGCTTGCGATGACCGAGCCCGGCATCGGCTCAGACCTCGCCGGGATGTCCACGCGCGCCCGGCGCGACGGCGATCACTACGTGGTTGATGGCACCAAGACGTTCATCACCAACGGCATCAACGCCGACCTCGTGATCGTGGCCGTGAAGACCGACCCCTCCGAGCGCCATCGCGGCATCAGCCTGCTGGTGCTCGAGCGCGGCATGGAGGGCTTCTCCCGGGGGCGCAACCTGGAGAAGATCGGCCAGCATGCCCAGGACACGGCCGAGCTGTCCTTCGCCGAGGTGCGCGTTCCCGCCGAGAACCGCCTGGGCGAGGAGGGCAAGGGCTTCCTGTACCTCGTCTCGAACCTCCCACAGGAGCGCCTGTCGATCGCGGCCTCGGCCGTTGCGGCGGCGGAGGCGGCCCTCTCCTGGACGCTCGAGTACGTGCGCGAGCGCCGCGCCTTCGGCCAGCCGATCGGCAGCTTTCAGAGCTCGCGATTCACGCTCGCCGAGCTGCGCACCGAAACGGAGATCGCGCGCGCCTTCGTGGACCGCTGCGTGCAGGAGCTGTCCGAGGGAACGCTGACTGCGGAGGATGCCGCAATGGCGAAGTGGTGGTGCACCGAGCTCCAGGGACGCGTCGTCGACCGCTGCCTGCAGTTGCACGGCGGCTACGGCTACATGCTCGAGTACCCGATCGCCCGCGCCTTTGCGGACGCCCGCGTGACCAGGATCTACGGGGGCGCCAACGAGATCATGAAGGAGATCGTCGGACGCTCGATGGGGCTCTAGAGCTAGAGCGCCTTGGCGAGCTCGGCGAAGTAGTCCAGTGAGCGCGGGTCGGCGAGCGAGTCGACGCTCGCCGCCTCCTGCGGGGCGACGCCCATCAGGATGCGCTTGACCGGAACCTCGAGCACCTTGCCGGAGAGCGTGCGCGGCACCTGGTCGATCTGCAGTATCTCGTTCGGGACGTGCCGCGGTGAGCAGTCCTCGCGGATGCGCCGCCTGATCGCCGCGGTCAACTCGTCGTTCAGCACCGCGCCCTCACGCAGGACCACGAACAGCAGCATCCGCAGCTCCCCGTCACCGTCGCGCGCCGGGATGTCGACCACGAGCGCGTCGAGAACCTCGTCCACCCCGTGCGCCGCCCGGTAGATCTCGCTGGTCCCCATGCGCACGCCCTGGCGGTTGATGGTCGAGTCCGAGCGCCCGTAGATAACCGCGCCGCCGCGGGGCGTGATGCGGATCCAGTCGCCGTGGCGCCAGATGCCCGGATACATCGAGAAGTAGCTCTCGCGCAGGCGCTCGCCGTCCTCGTCTCCCCACAAGAAGACCGGCATCGAGGGCATCGGCTCGGTGATCACCAGCTCGCCGACCTCATCGGTCAGGCTGCGGCCCTGCTCATCCCACGCCTCCACCGCGCAGCCCAGCGCGCGGCACTGCAGTTCGCCCGGATACACCGCCAGCAGCGGGCAGCCGGCCACGAAGGCGGTGCACACATCCGTGCCGCCGCTTGTGGAGAACAGCCATACATCGGAGCGAACGTGCTCGTAGACCCAGCTGAAGCTCTCGGGCGAGAGCGGCGAGCCCGACGCGCCGATCGCCCGCAGCGCGCTCAGATCGTGGTCGCGGCCCGGCTCGATGCCGGCCTTCTCGCAGGCCGCCAGATAGCCGGGGCTGACCCCCATGCAGGTGATGCCGGCGCGCTCGGCCAGCTCCCACAGGACACCCAGGTCGGGGTGGCCGGGGCTGCCGTCGTAGAGGACGATCGCCGCCTGGCTGAACAGGCAGCCGACGAGGAAGTTCCACATCATCCAGCCGGTCGTGGTGAACCAGAACATGCGGTCTCCCGGCCGCAGATCGAGGTGCAGGCTCTTCTTCAGCTGCTCCACGAGGATGCCCCCGTGGCTCTGCACGATCGCCTTCGGCAGCCCGGTGGTGCCGGAGGAGTAGAGCACCCACAGGGGCTCGTCGAACGGGACCTGCTCGAAGCGCAGCTCCGCGCCCTCGCCCAGCTCCAGCAGCTCCTGCCAGTCAAGGCGACGCGGTGCGCTCGATCCGTTGGAGCCTCCCGATCGGCTCTGCTCGCCGGCTCCGTCCGCGGCCGGCGCCGCGCCGGCATGCAGGTAGGGAACCGCGACCACGTGCTCGACGCTTCCCATCTCCGCGAGGATGCTCCGGACGGCGGCGCTCCGGTCGAAGTCCTTGCCGCCGTGGCGGTAGCCGTCGATGGCGAACAGCACCTTGGGCTCGATCTGCGCGAAGCGGTCGATCACGCTGCGCGCGCCAAACTCGGGCGCGGCGCTTGACCACACGGCCCCGATCGAGGCCACCGCGAGGAAGGCGATCAGCGTCTCCGGGATGTTCGGCATGTAGGCCACCACGCGGTCTCCCCGCCCGACGCCAAGTGCGCGCAGTCCCGCAGCGGCGGCGGCGACCTGCTCGCTGAGCTCGCCCCAGCTCATCTGATCGAGTGCGCGCAGCTCTGAGCTGTGAACCACGGCCACGGCGTCCGGGTCGCGCCCGCCTGTCGAACCGGGCCCTGAGAGCATGTTCTCCGCGTAGTTCAGCTCGGCGCCCTGAAACCAGCTCGCGCCGGGCATGCTGCGGGAGGCCAGCACACGCTCGGGCGCTCGCGACGCGAGCACGCCGAAGTACTCCCAGATGCTCGCCCAGAAGTCCTCCAGCTCATCGACCGACCAGCGCCACAGCTCGTCGTAGTCGGCGAAGGGCCGGCCGCGGCGCTCGGCGGCCCACAGCATGAACCGCGACATCTCCGTGCGCGCCTGTTGCTCCGCGGACGGCTTCCACAGAGGCGCCTGCTGATCGGTGCCGGACATCGGGGTATTCTCGCGGTTTGTGGATAACCGTGGACTTCGCGCCGAGTTCCCCGTCCTTGATCGACTCGCATACCTGAACGCGGGTACCGACGGTCCGCTGCCGGCCGCCGCCGTGAAGGCCGTCGCGGCCGAGCTCGGGCGGGAGCTGCGCGACGGCCGCACACAGGCTCATTTCGAACGTCGCTTCGAGCTCGCCCGCGAGCTGCGCAACGCCTACGCCGGCGTACTGGGCTGCGATAGCGCCGACGTGGCGCTCACCACCTGCACGAGCGAGGGGATCGCCCAGACGGTCAGCGGCCTCCGGCTCGGCCGCGGGGCCGAGATCCTGACCAGCGACGAGGAGCACCCGGGGCTTCTCGGCGCGCTCGCGGCCGCCCGCGAGCTGCACGGCGCCGTGGTGCGCGAAGTGCCGCTGCCCTCCATCGCCGAAGCCGTGGGTGCGGACACGGCCCTCATCGCCTGCTCGCATGTGGGCTGGGTCAGCGGGCTGCTGGCGCCCGCCGAGCTGTCAGAGGTGGAGGTGCCGGTGCTGCTCGACGGCGCCCAGGGCGTGGGCGCGGTCGCGACCGACGTGCTGGCGCTGGGATGCGACGCCTACGCGGGCGCGGGACAGAAGTGGCTCTGCGGCCCGGATGGAACCGGCATGCTGTACGTGAGCGCGGAGCTGCGCGAGCGCCTGCAGGTGTCAAGGCGCGGCTACCCCAACCAGGCACACCCGGATGCGGGATTGGATGCCGGGGTGCACGAGGACGCCCGGCGGTTTGACTCGATGTCGCTCAGCGCCGAGACCGTGGCCTGCGCGCTGGCCGCCATCGCGGTGCTCGAGTCGGCCGGCTGGCATGAGGTGCACGCACGCGCACGCACCCTGGCGGCGCGGCTCTGCGACCTGCTGGCAGAGCGTGGACGCGAGCCGGCCCCTCGCGGTGAGACGACCCTCGTCTCGTTCTCGAGCCCCGACCCCCCAGCCGAGCGCGCGCAGCTGGCGGAGAGCGGCGTGGTCGTGCGTAACATTCCGGGGCGACCGTGGCTGCGGGCCTCCGTGGGGGCGTGGAACGACGAGGGCGACCTCGATCGACTGCTCGAGGGGCTCGCGAGCTGACAGAAGCGGCAGATTCATCGCTCGGCTGAAGCCGGCCGGGCGCCACTGAAGACCCGAGAACCGATCGCCATATGGACTTCGTGCCGCACACCGCCACCCCGCCCGCGACGGTGCCGCCATCCACCGCCATCGAGACGCACGGCGAGACGCTCGCCGAGCGCTCGGGGCGCCTGCTCGCAGGACGGCAGGTGCGCCGCTTCGCGGTGATCGTCCCGGTGGCGATCTCGGCGGTGCTGAACACCAACAGGCTCTCCCAGAACGGGTACGCCAACATCTTCTACTCGGCCGGGGTCTCCTCGATGCTGCGCTCGCTGCACAACTTCCTGTTCGTGTCTTTCGATCCGGGCGGGCTGATCACGGTGGACAAGCCGCCGCTGGCGCTGTGGGTGCAGGCTGCGAGCGCCAAGGTGTTCGGGTTCTCTCCGCTCAGCCTGCTGCTTCCCGAGGCGATCGCCGGAGTGCTCGCCGTAGCGCTGCTGTACTTCGTGATGGAGCGGCGACTGGGCACGGCGGCAGCCTTCGCCGGAGCGCTCACCCTGGCGGTGCTGCCCTCGTTCGTGGCGGTCTCCCGCGACAACGGGGTGGACCCGGTCCTGATCCTGCTGATGGTCCTGGCCTGCAGCCTGGCGCTGCGGGCCACCGAAAGCGGGCGCCTGCGGACCCTCCTGTGTTGCGCGGTGGTCCTGGGACTGGCCTTCAACACCAAGACCCTCGCCGCCTATCTGGTGGTCCCCGGCATCGTGGCCGCCTACATGGTGTGCGCGCCGGGGACGCTTGCGCGCCGCACCGCCCAGGTCGTGGTGGCCGGTCTGGCGATGGTGGTCGTGTCCTTCGCCTGGATCGCCCTGGTCGAACTCACGCCCGCCTCGAAGCGGCCGTACGTGGGCAGCTCGACCAACAACTCCGAGCTCGGGCTGACCTTTGAATACAACGGCGTCGGACGCGTGGAAGGCCAGGAAGGCGGCCCCCATGATGTGGCCGTCCGCCCCGGCGCATATGTGCCCGCCTCACGCCAGCGCGAGGTCGACAACGCCGCCCACGCCACGGCCAAAGCCCACGCGCCGAAGACCGCGCTGCACGCCGTCGTGCGAAAACCGGCGTCCAGGGACGCGCCACCCAAACCGGAGCCCAAGGCCTCCAAGGGCCGGGAAAGCCTGCCCATCCCCTTCGGCGGCCCGCCCAGCCCCGTGCGCCTGTTCGGCGTCGGCCTCGGCGACCAGGCCGGCTGGATGCTGCCGTTCGCCCTGTTCGGCCTGTTCGGCTTGGCGCTGCTCGTGCTGCTGGACCGCAGGCCGGGGCCGCCACGGGAGGGCTCCTCGTCGGCGCCCTCCCGGCGTCGTGACCCGCGGCTGGCGACGGCGTTTGTGCTTGGCGGCTGGTTTCTGGTGGAGGCCGCGGTGCTCAGCCTGTCAAAGGGAATCGTCCATCCCTACTACGTCTCAGCGCTCGAGCCGGGGACGGCCGCGATGGCGGGCGCGGGCGCGGTTGCCTTCGTCACGCTGGCACGGGGACAGGGCCGCAGCTTCAGCCTGGCTCTGATGGCCTGCGCGGTGACGGCGACGGTGCTCACCCAGGTGGTGTTGATGAACCGCGAGCACTACATGGTGTGGTTCATCCCGGTGCTGGTGGTCGGAGCCGCCGGCGGGATCGCTGCGTTCATCGCGCTCCGCCGGCTCGCCGCTCCTGCCGTCGCCATCACCTTCCTGCTGCTGCTCGTGACCCCGGCCGCCTACGCCACCTCCACCTGGCTTGCGCCGGTCGAGGGCACGTTCCCGGTCGCGGGACCCAGACACCTGGCCGGGTCGGGGGGATACGGCGTAAACGGGAGCGACCTGCGGATCGATCGGGCGCTGGCCGCATACGTGCGCGGCCACCATCCCGGCTCGCGCTGGGCGCTTCTCACGGTCGCCTCCGACACGGCCGCTCCGCTGATGCTGTCCGGGCTTGACGCGGGTGCGCTCGGCGGCTACAGCGGCGCGGACCCGGCGCTCGACGGTCGCGGACTAGCGCGTCTGGTGGCCCGCGGAGAAGCGCGATACGTGCTCCTCGGCGGCGAGTACTCCCTGCGCGGAGGCAACCGCGCCACCAAGGCGGTGCTGCAGGCGTGCACCGAGCTGACTCCGTGGGCCTGGAACAGCCCCGTCGGCTACCCCCTCGGGCTCGTGCTGTTCGACTGCGCCGGGCGCGAGCGGGCGCTCGCCGCCAGCTGAGACGCGCACCGCACGCGGGCGCGGGCCGCTATGCGGCCACGGACAGGCGACTGTGGAAGGCGCGGGCGAACAGCTCGGTCTCCCGTCCAGCCGCCCACCGCGGCACGGCGGAGTCGCCGTCTGAGATCAGCTGCAGCTCGACCTCGCCGACGGGGCCCGAAGCGCCGTTCCGCGCGCCGTCCCCGCCCTCGCCCGAGGGCTTCAAGGATGGGTTCGTCACCGTGAAGCGCGTCCCCAGAACCAGCTGGTCGCGCGAGCGCTCGAGACCCTCGGCGAGGCGCAAAAGGACGGCACAGCGGTCGAGCATGGCCACATCCTCAGGCCCGAACAGCGCGGCAAGCGGTCCCGGCTCCGGCATGCCCTTGCGGTGGTAGCGAGCGGCCTGCGCAACGATCGCGACCTCGACGGGCGTGAACCCCGGCAGGCCACCGTTGAGGATGAGATAGCGGGAGTGCTTGTGGTGGTCGTCGTAGTCCACGGACATGCCGATGTCGTGCAACATGCTGGCCGCCCACAGCAGCTCGCGCTCGCGAGCGTCGCCGTCATGCAGGCCGAGCCGGGCGAGCGCATCGAACATGCCGAGCGCGAGCGCAGCGACGTGGCGGGTGTGGGCGAGATCAGGGTGATAGCGAGCGGCCAGGTTCAGAACGCTCGTCTGGCGCACGTCCTCAAACAGGGGCGCCGGATCGGCGCTGTCGGGAGCGGCCCCTATGGCCGGCCAGTGCTCGGCCAGCAGGCGCTCGAAGAAGACGCCCTCGCGAAGCCCCGCCTCGGTTGTCTCGAGGCTGTCGAATCCGCCGGCCCGCAGCACCCCCTGCACGACGACCGCCCCCGCCAGGATCAGGTCCGCACGCGCCGGCTTGATGCCCGGGATGCTGCTGCGCTCCGCCGCCGGCAGCGACGCGAGCCGCTGGGTGAGCTCGTCGAGGGCCTTGCGCTCGATCACCATCCCCTGCACCCCATTGGAGGGGAGCCCCGCCGCCCGCTGGACGGCCGCCGCGAGGTTGCGCACCGTCCCGCCGATGCCGACCAGACGCCGCGCGCTGTGTGAGCGGCTGGAGGCCGACAGCCACGTCGCCTGCTCGAGCTCGGAGGCGACGTGGTCGCGGAGCTCCTCGATCTGCCTGCGTTTGGCCGGGCCGTTCACCGGCAGGAAGCGCTCGGTCATCCGCACCGTCCCGACCGGCCAGGAGCCGAACTCGCGGGCGAGCCGGCCGGCGACGTGCACGAGCTGCATGGAGCCGCCGCCGAGATCCAGCACGTAACCGTCGCTCAGGGTGGTGGAGTTGACCGCGGCGATGTAGCCGTAGCGCGCCTCCTGCTCGCGGCTCAGCACGCGGATCGGCAGCCCCGTTCGCTCGCGCGCCGAGGCCAGGAAGCTGTCGGCGTTCTCTGCGTCGCGGATCGCGCTCGTGGCCACCGCGTCCACGGCCTCGGCGCCCAGCCCGCTTGCCCGGCAGAAGTGGGCGAAGACATCGAGTGTCGCCAGCGCACGCTCGATCGGCCTCTCGCCGAGGCGCCCGCTCGCGGCCAGCCCCTCACCGATCCGCACCGGCTCATAGATCTCGTCTGTCCGCTTCCACCAGCCGTCGTGCGCCATGAACACGACCAGGCGAAACGAGTTCGAGCCGAGGTCGATCACGGCAAGTCGCTCGTGCGGCTGCATCGCTTGAGCGTATTGGCCACGGCGGAGGGCTCGCCGGGGGCTCGCGAGCACCGGCACAGGGCCGGTCCGGCGGGGTCAGCGGGGCGTGCCGGGCGGCGATCCGGCCGCCTTGGTCTGCTTGGCCTGATACATCGAGCGATCGGCGTCAAGGAGCGCCTGCTCGGCGCTTTCGGTGCTCTGATCGATGACGGTGCAACCGACGCTCGCGGAGCAGTGAAGGATCGCCTCGCCGACGTCGATGCTCCACTCCGGCACGGCGCGGCTGAGACTGCCGACGACCGTGCTCAGCCCCTGCTTGTCGATGTGCGGCAGGAGCACCGCGAACTCGTCTCCGCCCAGGCGGGCGACCAGGTCCGTTTCCCGCAGGCGCCGCGTGAGCGCCCTCGCGACGGCCTTCAGCGTGTCGTCGCCGACCCTGTGTCCGTAGCGGTCGTTGACCGTCCTGAAGTCGTCCAGATCGATCACCATCAGGGCCGCCTGCTCGCCATAGCGCCGCGAGCGGGCCACCTGCAGCCTGAGGTCGTGCTCGAACAGCCTGCGGTTGCGCAGGCCGGTGAGCGGATCGTGGTCGGCCAGGTAGCGCAGGTCGTCCTCCAGGCGCTTTCGCTCAGAGATGTCCTGTAGCTGGGCGATGTAGTGGAGCGGAGCGCCGTCCCGATCACGCACCAGCGAGACCGAGAAGATCGCGGAGTTGACCTCTCCGGCGGCGTCGAAGTAACGCTTCTCGATCTGAAACGCGGGAATCTCCCCCGCCAGCAGCCGGTCGCGCTGGACGGCGTCGTTGTGCGCGTCGTCGGGGTGAACGATGTCCCCGAAGCGCTGTCCGATGAGCTCCTCGACGGTGTAGCCCGTGATCTCGCTGAGGGCGCGGTTTGCCAGCAGCCAGCGGCCGTCGGGATCGAGCAGACCGGTCGCGATCGGCGCCCGCTCGAATACCTCCTCGAAGTCATCGTGAGAGCGTCTGGAGAAGGCATCCGCTCGCCGGCGTGCGGTGATGTCGAGCACCACGGCCACCCCGCCCTCGGCCGGACGGGAACCCTCGGGGCCGTCGTCGGAACGGCCCGCCGGCAGCGGGCCGATGTCGACCATCAGGCAGTGACTGCGCTCCGAGGTCCAGATCTCGCGGGAGCGGGTGTCTCCGGCCAGCGCGGAGTGACACAGCGGCTCGATCTGCCTCCACACGTCCATCGGAAACGCGTCCCCGAGGAACTGCCCCTGCCTGTATGCGGGCGGATCTCCGTGGCGGGCCAGCGGCTGACCGGCGGCCAGGATGAATCGAAGCTCCCGATCGAACACCAGGATAAGGGCCTCCGGGAGCTCGCGCAGCGCCGCAGCCGCGTCGCTGCCGGCGCTCCCGGTCACAGCGTCTGCCTGGAGGTTTCGCCGCATGGACACTCTTCACTATCGGTCATCCGGGCCGGCTACTTGAAGGCGCGGCCGAGCGCCTCAACCGAGCGGCGAGGCCGTTCAGACCCTTGACGTCCGGGCCGGAATCGGTGCGGGCTCGAGCGCGGACGGCATGGCCGGCATGATCTCGCGCTCGATCTCGGCGTCGAGGGCGACGAGCGTCCACATGAGACCCGCGGCGCGCCTGATCTGGGCACCCGAAGGAGCGACATCACCGTGGTGCACCCGCTCGCGCATCTCGGTCTCTATCAGCTCGGCCAGCGACGCCCCCACCCTGCCCGCGATGCCCAAACCCACCGCGACGGTCGCGCATCCGCGCTCGAGCTCGGCTTCCAGCGCGGCCGTTTCGGCGATGCGCCGCTCGCACGCACGCGGATCAGGGCCGCCGCCGCTCCACGATTCGCCGTCGGCACGTTCCTCTGAGTCGAGCACGCGCTCGCAGGCGTACAGCAGGGCATGACGCTGCTCGGCAGAGTTGACCGCCAGCTTCGCGGCCCTGAAGGCATCGGTATTCATATTCAGCGGCGTCGGCGGGGAATGCCGGCGCCTGCACTCCTGCAACACGGCTTCCGCCGGTTGCCATGACATGCTCTTCCGCAGGGAATCACTTCATCGGGGAGGGGTGCGGATGTCCAACGCCCACGCGCTCACAAAGCGCCAGATCAACTGCCTTGAGAAACTGACCCAACGGCAGATCCAGCGTCTGGAACGGCTACCGCGCGACTATGAGGTGGTGAGCATCGACGAAGGGCCACTGATCTTACGCGGGCCCAAGGGCAAGCTCCTGCGCGTCAAGGCCAACGGCCGTCTGGTGGCGCTCGTCGCGAGGTTCCGCTCATACCTGCACGTGAACGGGTAGCGCCCACAGGCTGAACAGGCCGGCGCCCGGCGCTCAGGGGCTGCGCCTCAGTGCAAAGGTACGATCCCTCCGAGGCGCAGCCACCATTCAGGCTAACGCAGAACATGCGCCGAGGGGCCGCTCGGCGGCCGCTCTGCCCGCGCGATAATCCGGGCACGATGTCACAGCAGAATGTGGAGATCGTGCGGGAGGTCATAGCTCTGATGAACGACGCCGCAGACGGCGAGCTCGAGCCGCGGCTGTTCGATCTTTTCTCGGCGGAGGCTCAGGTGGACATGTCGCGCAGGCCGCTGCATCCGGACGTCTATCAGGGGCATTTCGGGCTGCGCCGCCTGCGCCGGGAGGTGCCGGAGGTGTGGGGCCGGTTACTGCTGAGACCGGAGCGCATCATGGACGCGGGTGAGAGCGTCATGGTGATCGAAACCCAGCCCGTGCGAACAGCCCCGCGAGGCGCCCAGCTGACGCGCCGATCAGCCGTGATCTGGACCGTTCGCAGGGGCCGCGTCATCCGCCTCGAGGTGGGCCTTGAGGCCCAGGAGGCGCTCGAACTCGTTCGGTTGCGGGAGTTTCTGTAGGCGTGGTGAATCCGCCGGCCCGGCGAGCCCCAGGGCCGCCGGGCGGAGGGACCATTACACTCGCGGCGTGGAGTTCGGCATCGGCTACTTCGCGACCCACAGTGGGGTCGGCCCGGGAGCTCTCGCGAAGCTCGTCGAGGAGCGGGGGCACGAGTCCCTGTTCTTCCCCGAGCACACCCACATCCCGGCGAGCCGCGAGACCCCGTATCCGGCCGGCGGAGAGCTGCCGAGCAAATACTTCCATTCCTATGACCTGTTCGTGGCGCTGACCGCGGCTGCCGCCGCGACCTCGAAGCTGCGTGTCGGCAGCGGCATCTGCCTGGTCATCGAGCGCGACCCGATCACGACCGCCAAGGAGGTCGCGAGCGTCGACCATCTCTCGGGCGGGCGCCTGGAGTTCGGCGTCGGCGCGGGCTGGAACCGGGAGGAGATGCAGAACCACGGAACCGATCCGCGCCTGCGCATGGCGATCATGGCCGAGCGGGTGGAGGCGATGAAGGCGATCTGGACGCAGGACGAGGCGAGCTACCACGGTGAGCACGTCGACTTCGAGCGCATCTGGTCCTGGCCGAAGCCCGCTCAGCGTCCATACCCCCCGGTGCTCGTAGGCGGCAACGGCCCCACGGTGCTCGATCGCGTACTCCGCTTCGGCGACGCGTGGCTGCCCAACTACACCGGCGAAGACCTGCTCACTCGGGCGCGCGAGCTGTGGGAGCGCGCCGAGCACCCGATCGACGTGATGGTGATGGGCGTGCCGGCGAAACCGGCGGTGCTCGAGGAGCTCGAGAAGGCCGGTGTCAGGCGGGTCGTGCGCTGGATCCCCTCGGCGGCGCTCGGACCCGTCGAAAGCGCGCTCGAGCGCTGGGAGAGCGCGATCGCCGAGCTCCACGGGGAGTGAGCCCCGAGGAGGCGCGACGCCGCTTCGCGGCGGCCCGCGTGGCGCGCCTGGCGACAGCGGACGCCGGCGGTCACCCGCATCTCGTGCCGATCGTCTTCGCGGTCGAGCGCCAGAGGATCTACAGCGTGGTGGACGCCAAGCCGAAGCGCACCACGGAGCTTCGGCGCCTTCTGAACGTCAGGTCCAACCCGCGTGTGTCGGTCCTTGTGGACCACTACGACGATGCTGACTGGAGCGCGCTGTGGTGGGTTCGCGCCGACGGACTGGCGAGGGTGCTTCCGCCGGATGAGCCCGAGTCCCGCAGAGCGGTCGGGCTGTTGGCCACGCGTTACCCCCAGCAGAGCGCCACCGGGCCCGTGCTGGCGGTCGACGTCGAGCGCTGGTCGGGCTGGGAGGCGGCAACGGCGAGCTGATCGCGCGCCGGCGCCGCGATCCTCGGGACGCTAGGGCAGCCGTATTCCCGACACGCGCCAAACCGGCTCGCGGAGGAGCACGCAGTAGGCGAGATCCGTGACGATCAGCGCTTTGATGACCGCTTCGCTTGCGACGGCGTTGGCCGCCTGGGTCGTGGATCTCACCGGGGTCAGCACGGTGGCCGGCGCGGGGACCTTTCGGACCTGATCGACGACTAGCACGGTCCCGAAGAGTAGAACGCGACGCGGATGGTTACCGAGCGACGCGATGTAGCCTCCCATGGGCCAACTCGCCCAAACGTCCAGCGGGCCGATACCCGATGCTAGGCTCGCCCAGTCAATCAGGATAGGCACGCGGCACTCACCGAGGGTCAGCGCCTAGCCATGATCGGGGAGCTACACATGGCCGACTCAATGTCGCCGGTCCGCCAGATGCAGACGGCAGAAGAGCGGATCAGGCAGGACGCCCTCGTTCGGCTGCGCGAGGCGACACCCAAAGAGATGGCGGTGTTCGCCGAGAAGCTGCGCAGGGAAGCATTTGACGCGGGGGCCAGCGAGGGCGATGTCCGCGACGCCGAACGGCAGGCCGGAGAGCTCCTTGACGCGTAGAAACGGCACACGCTCCAGCCAGGCTGGATCACCGCTGTCAGCGGAAACGCGAGCTTAATCCTGCGCTCCTAGCGGAAGTCGGTGGAGAATCCGGCGCGTGGGGATGCGATACTGGCGCCCGTGCCCGTAGCACTGACCGAACGCTGGTGCCCGACGTGCGACAAGGCCTACCACGGGACGGTGCTGACAGAGCGCCGAGATGACGAGATCCAATCTGTCCGCTACTCGCCGTGCCCGGAATGCGGCACGGTGTCCTCCTCGAGGATCGAGCCCGGCGTGTCCTACGCAGCCGCCTTCGCGCGGGTCTGAGCCACCCCCCGCCACCGGCCCAACTCCGGCTCTGATGTGGTTCGCCTCAGCCTGAGAGTCCGGAACCCGCATGGATCTCCACCTGCACGACAGGGCCTATCTGGTCACCGGCGGAAGTCGTGGCCTCGGGTTCGCGGCAGCCGAGGCGCTGGTGGCCGAGGGCGCGCGAGTGCTGATCAGCGGTCCCCATGAGGCCTCCGCTGCGGCCGCCGCGGCGCGCCTTACGCGCAACACGACGGCAGCCGACAGGGTGGCCTGGGC
Organism: uncultured Solirubrobacteraceae bacterium; assembly: GCA_963826995.1. Taxonomy (GTDB): domain Bacteria; phylum Actinomycetota; class Thermoleophilia; order Solirubrobacterales; family Solirubrobacteraceae; genus Palsa-744. The sequence continues at coordinate 118,999 of CAWGYZ010000001.1, forward strand.
GGTTGCCGACAACGCCGATGCCGGGGCGCCCGAACGACTGATCACGGCCGCCCGGGAGCGATTCGGGCGACTGGACGGCGCCCTGGTGAGCGTCGGAGGGACGACGCCGGGAACCGTCGCCAGCACTCCCGACGAGGCGTGGCGGACCGCATTCGAGAGCGTCTTCCTCGGCGCCGTGCGCCTTGCCCGGAACCTCGGGGCATATCTGGCGAGCGATGCCGGCGGCGAGGCCGCGGGCGGCTCGCTCGCGGGCACCGGCGGTTCGGTCGTGTTCGTGCTGGCATCCTCGGTACGGGTCCCGCTCCCGGAACTCGCCGTCTCAAACGGACTGTTCCCGGGCCTCGCGGGCGTCGTGAAGATGCTCGCCGAGGAACTCGGTCCATCCGGAACCCGGATAAACGGGATCCTGCCCGTGAGGATCGCCACCGACCGGGTGCGTCAGCTCGATGCCCTGCGCGGCGACCCCGATGAGGTGCGCGCACGCAGCTCGGCGGAGATTCCCCTGCGCCGCTACGGCGAGCCAGAGGAGTTCGGGCGGGTTGCGGCGTTCCTGCTGTCCCCGGCCGCCTCCTACATCACCGGCGCGATGATCCCGGTCGACGGAGGTTCGATACGCCCCATCTGACCGGCGCGATCGTGCCGCGTGTGCTCGGAGGCGACCTGGCCGAGCCGGAGACAATCGCCGCCGGATCGGCCGCCCGCTTGTCGCATTGGCAACAGATGTGTAGGATTGGTGGCTGCAACTGAGGGCCACTCGGAGGGAGTCCGGGCCCAGTATGGCTTCATAAAACTTAAGGAGGAGGGGTTCATGTCTGTTCTTACTCGTGCCCGCGCGCGTTTATTGGCGTGCTGCGCGGCTGTCCTTGCGGTGGTCGCGGTCGGGTCTCTGGCGATGGTGCCGGCAGCTGGTGCTGCCAGCGTCGTCACCGGCAGCACCTATCTGGCGCTGGGTGACTCGCTCACCTACGGCTATCACGCCGCGCAGTTCTCCGAAGAAATCAAAAACAAAGGCTTCGCGGAAGCGAAAAACTACGAAGAAGGCTTTGTCAACGACTTCGGCGCCACGCTGAAAGTGCTCCAGCCGAAACTGCAGATCGCGGACCTCGGCTGCCCTGGAGAGACCACGGAAACGTTCCTCAACGGCCCAGGCGCCCCGTACACCGGGTCCTACTGCGCCGGTGGCCCACCGGCAGCCCCTTCCCACTGGCGTTCCTGCACAAACCGTACAGCCACAACACCCAGATGGAAGAAGCCGAAGCGATCCTCAAAGCGAACCCCAACGTCAGCCCGATCACGGTCGACCTCGGGGCCAACGACATCCTGCAGTTCCTCGAGCACCACTGTGGCTTCCCGTCGACCTACACGTGCACCGAACTTGAAGTCGGCGCCGAGTTGGGCCACATCGCCAACAACGTGGGCGGCATCGTCGAAAAACTGCACACACTGGCGCCGAACTCGACGATCGTGGTGGTCGGCCAGTACAACCCCTACCCGCTGGTGCTGCCTAAACCAGGCGGAGACACAAGCGCAGCGCTGTTCAACAGCTTCCTGAAGTTCAACCAGGAAAAAGTTCCAAACACGGTGTTCGCCAACCCGCTTCCGCGGTTCAACCCGTCGGCCGGAACCGCGAAACCGGAATCGGAAGACCTGCCGACCATCTGTGCGTACACAGCGATGTGTCCTGGCGGCGTGTTCAACCCGCTGAGTCCAGAAGCGGACATCCACCCAACGACACTCGGCTATGCGGTGCTGGCCGAATCGATCAGCAGCCTGTTCGGCCCGACGGGCCCACAGGGCACGACCGGAGCAACGGGACCCGAAGGCCGCGAAGGAGCGGAAGGCGCAACGGGACCCCAGGGACCCGAAGGAGCACAGGGACCTGAAGGGGCAACGGGAGCAACCGGACCCGCAGGTGCGGCCGGCGCAACCGGACCAGAAGGTGCGGCCGGAGCAACCGGAGCGGCGGGAGTCACCGGAGCCACCGGACCGCAGGGCGCAACCGGAGCAGCCGGAGCGAATGGTTCCAGCGGTTCCAACGGAGCAACGGGCGCAACAGGCCCGGCCGGAGCCAACGGCACCAACGGCACCAACGGCGTGACCGGGCCAGCCGGAGCAGCCGGAGCCGCGGGTGCAACCGGCGCCACCGGACCAGCCGGAGCGGCCGGAGCGGCCGGAGCCACGGGTGCCACCGGAGCAGCCGGGGCAGCCGGAGCAGCCGGGGCCAAAGGGGCCACGGGAGCGACCGGCGGCACGGGAGCAACCGGTGCATCCGGAAGCGGACTAGTGGGCGGAGGCTTTGGCGGGTCCATCTGGACCAACTACAGCTTCCAGATGTCCCTGTACGCGCAGACGTCCCCGACCCCGATGATCCAGGCGGGTACTCTGCGCAACTTCACCGTTCACTTCACCACCAACGCCAACACCAACACGACGCTGACGGTTCAGAAGAACGGTGCAAACACGGCGATCACCTGCACGGTCGCTAAAAACACGAACACCTGCTCTGACAACACGCACACGGTCACGTTCGCTGCCAGCGACACGGTCCTTGTGAACGCGACCTACTCAGGTTCGCTCAGGGCAACGAACCCGTCGTGGAGCGCAACCTACCCGTGATCCCATCACGAGTCAGCGCTAGCTGATACGACAAACGACGCAACCGGTGGGCGCCGGATCAGGCCGGCGCCCACCGATCAAGCAGCACTCCGATAGAGAGCGGGCCAACATGGCCCGCTCTCTATTTCGTTGGAGCGCGGGCACTGCAGAGTCCGGCCGGAAATGGCGAGGTCGGCTTCCAAGACCGGCCTGGCCCGAGCGGACCCGCCCGACCCCGCCCCCGGCGCCACCGTGCAGGTAAGGCATTTCCACCCCTAGGGTGCCTGTTCAGCCAGCCTGGCCGGGATGAGGATGGTCGCACCATCGATCAGCCCTCAAGGGAGGCAAGCACAATGAACAACTGGATCCGCACAATCATCTTCGCCCTCGCAGCCTCGGCCAGCATCGGCGTCGCGCCCGTTGCTCCGCCCATCTCATGGGCTCAGGACTCTTCAAGCCACTCGCTGAGCGCCACGATGTGCGAAAGCAGCAAGGGCATGGCACAGCATGACATTGAAGAATCGGTCGAAGCCGTGGGGCGAGGAGACTACGACGACGCCGCATTTTGGTCTGAATCTGCAGCCGAAGAGGCGCGGGAAGCAAAGAAGTGGTGCGCCGAGGCCGCAGCCGAAATGCGTCCGCCGGTCAAGATCGTCGTAGCACCCAAAGGCGGGATCGCGACGCCGCCCGTCACAACGCGGCCAGTCGTGAAGGTCGCGCCGGTGACGGTGGCGGCAGCGAAGGCGGTCGGCTAGATCCTCCATGGGCCCGCCTGGACTCGAACCAGGGACCTACCGATTATGAGTCGGCAGCTCTAACCAACTGAGCTACGGGCCCGCCTCGCGCGAACTGGTCGCGCGATCCCCGGACGCTACCAGCGAGATGTGGAATGCTCCCGCTCGCCGCCTCAGAGGGAGTGCCGGCGCCGATTCCAGTCACCGAGCAGAGGGAGAGCAGATGGCAGAGCGAGCAGCGATCGTCACGGGGGCATCGTCGGGCATAGGACTGGCCACGGCCCGGGTGCTTGCCGAGGAGGGGTTCGCCGTGACGATGGCGGCCCGGCGCCCGGAGAAGCTGGACGGAGCGGTGGACGGCCTCAAGCAGGACGGATTCGATGTTCAGGCCGTGGCCGCCAACGTCGCCGATGAGGCCGCGATCGTCAGCGTCGTCGACGCCCACCGCGATCGCTACGGCAGGCTTGACGTGCTCGTCAACAACGCGGGCGTGGGGGTCGGCTCGCTGGTCGGAGAGCTGCAGACCAAGCACGTGGACATGCAGCTGTCCATCAACCTTCGCTCGATCGTGCTGTTCTACCGCGAGTGCCTGCCAATGCTCCAGGCCGCCGCCGCGGAGCATCACAACGCGCTGGTGGTCAACACCTCCTCGATCTCGGGCAAGCACGGCGAGCCCTGGCTTGCGGTGTACTCCGCCACCAAGCACGGGGTGGTGGGCTGGACCGAAGCCATGAACAAGGAACTCGGCTCTCAGGGCATCAAGTCGACCGCCCTCTGCCCCGCCTTCGTCGACACGCCCATGACGGACTTCGTCAAGGAGCAGGTTCCGGCGGATGAGATGATCCAGGCGCAGGACATAGCCGAGGCCGTGCGCTACCTGCTGAAGGTGTCGCCCGCCTGCGTGATCCCCGAGATGATGTTCGTGCGGCCCGGCGAGGGCCTCTAGTCAGCGCGCGGCTCGATGCCCGCGAGGAGACCGGCGAGCGCGGCCGTCGATCGGCGGCCGTCGCCGGCTTGCGGCCCCACGGCAGCCGCTCCTTCAGCCCACGGAGCCGCCCTGCCAGGATCTCGCCTGAAGGGTCGGCTTCCTCGGCCAGCCTTCGGCGCGAGCGCATGTGCCGAGCCGGTCAGCTCGCGGTGCTCGGCGATCGCGCGATCGAGCTCCAGGCCGCTCGAGCTTTCCAGGCTGTCCCTCAGCTGCCCGATCAGAATGTCAAGCTCACGGCGGCTGGCGCGCCGCGCGCGACGACCGGCTCGCGTGAACCGGTCCCAGGACCGCGCGAACGACAGCAGGTCGGTGCGCCCGCCGCAGCGATGGGCAGCCAGCATCGGGCAGACGCCACCCGCTCGGTCGACGTAGGCGCCCACGATGATCCGCTCATTGCTCTGAACCCCCTCCAGCATCGCCCGGCGGGTGGCGACTGGCATGCAGTCGATCGTCAGGCGCAGGTCCTCGACGAGGCGGCTACGGGATTGGCGACGATTTGCCATAGGCTGTCATCCGCCGCGCGTCTCGGAAGACGTACGGCTCGGATGCGCGCCCAAGGGTAGGACCCGCGTCCCTTTCACACAACGATTCCCTCCCGCTGAAAGGAAACTTTCACATGAAGCTCGGCGTGCACATCGGCTACTGGGGCATGGGTCTCGGCTCCGAGGACCAGCTGGAGATCGTCCAGGAGGCTGAGCGGCTCGGCTACGACTCGGTCTGGGCTGCGGAGGCCTATGGGTCCGATACGGCAACCGTGCTCGGCTGGCTCGCAGGCCAGACCTCCACCATCCGCCTCGGCGCCGGCATCTTTCAGATGCCCGCCCGCTCCGCCGCGATGACCGCCATGACGGCCGCCACAATCGACCAGCTCTCCGGTGGGCGCATGGTGATCGGGATCGGCTCCTCCGGGCCGCAGGTGGCCGAGGGCTGGCACGGGCAGCGCTTCGCCAAGCAGCTTCAGCGAACCCGCGAGTATGTGGCCGTCATCCGTATGGCCCTCGCCCGCGAACGCGTTGAGTTCCACGGCGAGACGCTCGAGCTGCCGCTTCCCGACGGGCCCGGCAAGGCGCTCAAGCTCACGATCTCCCCCGTCCAGGAGCGCATCCCCATCTACCTCGCCGCGATCGGCCCGAAGAACACGGCTCTCGCCGGCGAGATCGCGGACGGCTGGATCCCCACGCTGTTCTCTCCCCAGCACGTCTCCGAACTGCGACCGCTGCTCGAGGAGGGCGCCGCGCGCGCCGGGCGCACGCTCGAGGGGTTTGACATCGCTCCGACCGTCCAGGTGTTCGTGACCGACGATCTCGAGGGAGCCCGCAACGCCATGAGGCCCTTCATCGCGCTCTATGTCGGCGGTATGGGCTCGCGCAAGCAGAACTTCTACAACCAGCTCGTCTGCCGCTACGGGTTCGAGGCGCAGGCCAAACAGGTTCAGGACCTCTACCTGGAAGGAAAGCGCGAGGAGGCCATGGCCGCCATCCCGGACGAGCTCATCGACAGCGTCTCCCTGTGCGGTCCTCCCGATGTCGTCCGCGAGCGCCTGGCCGTCTACCGCGACGCCGGCGTCGGCACGCTCGGGGTGACCCCCATCGCCTTCACCAAGCCCGAGCGCCTCGAGCAGCTGCGCCTGGTGGCAGAGCTCGCATCGGCCTAGGGTCGTGCGAGTACTGCTGGGCGCCTTCGGCGATCCCGGCCACGCCTTCCCCATGATTGCCCTCGGCCGCGCGCTCGCGGCCCGCGGCAACGACGTCACCCTCCAGACCTGGGTGCGCTGGCGCGAGGACGTCGAGGCGGAGGGCCTCACCTTCGCGCCCGCTCCGGAGTATCAGGTCTTCCCCTCGGGCTCTGAGCCGCTCGACTTCTACGAGGCCGTCGTCCAGGCCACCCGCGACACCCTCCCGCTCGTCCACGATACGCGGCCGGATGTGGTCGTCGCGGACATCCTCACGCTCGCCCCTGCCCTCGCCGCCGAGCTCGAGGGTGTCCCCCACGCAACCCTCGTCCCCCACGTCTACCCGCCCGGCGAGGCCGACTTCCCGGTCTACTCGCTCGGTGCCCGTCTTCCCCGCACCGCCCTCGGACGGGCCATGTGGCGGCGCGCCCACGGCCCGCTCGCCAGGGGCTTCGAGCGCGGACGCCGGGAACTCAACGACACGCGCTCGAGACTCGGCCTCGCGCCGCTTGAGCACTTCCACGGCGGCATCAGCCGCGAGCTTGCGATCGTCGCCACCTTCCCACAGCTCGAGTATCCCCGCGCCTGGCCTGAGCACGTGCACGTGGTCGGGCCGCTCATGTGGGAGCCACCGACGGACGACGTCGATCTGCCGCCGGGCGAGGGCCCGCTCGTGCTGGTCGCGCCCTCGACGGCGCAGGACCGCGACCAGCGCATGCTCTCCGCCGCCCTCCACGGCCTCGCCGATCTTCCCGTGCGGGTGCTCGCTACCACCAATCGCCGCCCCCCGCCCGGTCCGATGCCGGTGCCCGATAATGCCCAGCTCGTCGACTGGCTCTCCTACTCGCGCACCATGCCCCACTGCGACGTCGTCGTCTGCCACGCTGGTCATGGCACCATGGTCCGCGCCCTGGCCTCGGGCTGTGCCGTCGTCGCCTGCCCGGCGGTGGGCGACATGAACGAGAACGCGGCACGGCTCGACTGGGCCGGTGCCGGCGTGCGCGTGCCGCGGCGGTTTGTCTCGCCGCGCATCCTCAGACTGGCGGTCGAGCGGGCTCTCGATGACCCGTCGATACGGGCGCGGGCGGGGGAGCAGGCGGAGTGGGTGGCCTCGCATGACGCCGGGGCCGCGGCAGCCGGCCTCGTGGAACGGCTGGCCGCCTAGTAGAGAGCTCTGGGGGTGGGACTCGAACCCACAACCTTGACCTTAACAGGGTCCTGCTCTGCCGATTGAGCTACCCCAGATCGCCCGCATTTGGGCTATCACGGAATGGAGCTCGTACCGCTCTCAACCTCCGCGTGGCAATTAGAGCACAACAGGACGCACTTGCGGACCTCCGCACGAACGCGCTCCAGGCTGCGCGCCATCCCGCTCTGCGCAACTCCGAACTCCTTGGTCGAGGAGTCGAGATGGTGAAACTCGAGCGCCGCAACGCACCGGTCATAGCCGCACAGACGACAACATCCCCCGGCCTCGCGGACAAGAAGCTCCTTCACCTTCCGACGACGGCGTACAACCGCCTCCTGGCGACATTTCATGCACCGGTAGTACCCACGGGGTTCGCGTACGTGCGAGGTTTCGCCATGCCGCGGACAGCGCAGCATGGCGGTCGCCAGCCCCGCATCGCGCGCCTCCCGGGCGCCCTCACGAGACTGCGCACCGCCGATCCCTTTCGTACGCAGCCCATACTTTCCCAGCCAATGTCGCACCGTTGCCCTGCTGCGCCCCACGGTATGGGCGATCCTGGCGATCGACGCCCCGTCGTCAACCAAACGCTGCAGCTCCGCCCGGTCCAGCCCACCTCGAGGTGCATGCTTGGCGCGATTGACCGCCTGCAGCCCATGCTTGTCGACCCAGTAGCCCACCGTCGCTTCATGCAGGCCCACGCGCCGGCCGATCTCGGCAAGTGACAGGCCCTCGTTGAGAAACCGCTTCAGTGAAGTGTGATCCACGCACCGAATTCTCTTCAGCGCTTGAGACGGAACTGCACGAACACACGTTCGTATAGCTGCCAGCTCGTACCAAGCCTCAGCCCGCCCTGTCCCCCGTCTCCTCCAGCACCCGTTCGTTGGCATGGTCGAACTCGCGCTTGACCTCAGCGCGCCGCTGGGCCAGGGCGCTTACGTCGCCGTCGTGCTGCCCGCGAGCCTGATGGATCTTTCGGTCCATGCGCGCCATCTCGAGCTGCAGGCGCTGCACCTCGAGCATCGCCGGACGGGTCTCTTCCCGGCCCGCCTGCACGGTGAGCTCCGCCAGCAGCTGCTTGAGCTCGGGGTCGTCGTCCAGGGCCCCCTCGCCTGTGGGGGTGCTCGCCATTGGCTCCTCGAGGCTGCCCTCGCGCAGGTGCCTGGCCGCCCGTCGCAGAAGCTCGCTGGCGAAGTGCTCATCCACGTCGATGCCCTGCAGCGCGAGGGCCCCCTCCTGCGGTGAGGCGATGCACAGCGCGAGGAACGCCCGCTCGGTGTCCTCCCTGCCGGACAGCCCCCGACCGCGGGTGCCCGCGGCGTCCGGCGCCCGAGGCCCCTGCGCCTGGGTGTCCCCGCCGGAGCCGCGTGCACGGCGCCCGCCCGAGGACAGCCGCTGCTCGAGAATGCTCCCCTTGACCGCCAGGCGGCTTGAGACCAGTTCGGTCAGCTCCATCCGCATGGCGCTCGGCTCGAGCTGGGCGAACACCGGCGCCAGCTCGTCGATCATGCGGTCCTGGCCTTCGGGGCTCGAGTGATCCCCGTTGGCAAGCACCCGTTCGACGCGAAAGCGCAGGAAGTGGACCGAGGCCCTGACCGCCTCGTTCATCGCCTCCGGCCCATCGCGCTGCAGGAGCTCGGCCGGGTCGGTCCCCGCGGGAAGGGCCACCACCCGCAGCTCGAGCTTGCGCTTGGCCGCCAGGGTCGACGCCCGCAGCATCGCCTCCTGGCCGGCGCTGTCGGCATCGAGGGCGAGCAGCACCGTCTGGGCCATGCGCGCCAGCTCCCCCACCTGCTCGCCGGTCAGGGCCGTGCCCATCAGGCCCACCGTGTTGCGCATGCCCGCCTGGTGCAGGGCGATCGTGTCGGTGTAGCCCTCACACAGGATCACCTCGCCGGCTCGCGTGGCGAAGGGGCGCGCGAGATCGGCTCCGTACAGGTGCATGCCCTTGTGGTAGACGTCGTTATCAGAGGTGTTCAGATACTTCGGCGCACCGGCCGGAGCGCCTGAGGCGGCCCCGCCGTCCGCCGCCGGCTCATCGCGCATCGCGCGCGCGCCGAACCCCAGCACGCGCCCGCGGATGTCGGCGAGCGGGAACATGATGCGCGCGCGAAAGCGGTCATAGGGCTGGCCGTTCTGCTTGGAGCGCTGCGCAAGTCCCGTCGCATACAGCTCCTGCTCTGAGAATCCGCCCGTGCGCGAGGCCATCAGCACGCGGTCCCATGCGCTGGGGGCGTAGCCGACCCGGAACTCTCTGAGGATCTCCTCGCCGAGGCCCCTGTCCGCCAGGTACTCACGGGCCCGCCTGGCCTCTGTGGACTCCCACAGGTAGCGCTCGTAGTAGGCGGTCGTGCGGGCGAGCAGCTCGAGCAGCCGCTCCCGGCGGCGGCGGCGGTCGGCCTCGCGCGGATCCTCCTGCTCGCGCTCGAGCTCCACGCCGTAGCGTTCGGCCAGCAGCTCGAGCGCCGCCTTGAAGTCCACGCCCTCGGTCTCCTGCACGAAGGTGAACACATCGCCGGAGGCCTGGCAGCCGAAGCAGTGGTAGACCTTCTGGGTCGGATCGATCCCGAACGACGGCGTCCGCTCATCGTGAAACGGGCACAGGCCCTCATACCGCGCCGGGCCGGCCCGGCGCAGCTCGCTGCGGGCGGAGACCAGCTCCACGAAGTCGACCGCATCGCGCACACGGTCCTTGGAGTCGTTGGTGTAGAGGGCCATCACCGCCACGCTAGCGGGCGAAGGCCTGCGGCACCTCGAGCTCGGTGTACTCCCTGATGCAGTAGCGGTCGGTCATGCCCGCAAGGTAGTCGGTGACCCGGCGTGCCAGGTCGCGCTCGGCCCGCGAGGACCCGCGCCCGCCGGGCGAATCGAGCTCGGCGTCGGTACTCGCAGCGGGAGCCGCCGGCAGGAGCTCAGGGCACTCCACGTAGTGCTCGAACAGCCTTCGTACGACCCCCGCGATCTTCGCGTGCTCGGCCCGCACCGCCGGACCGAGGTACACGCGCTCGAACATGAAATCGCGCAGCTCGTCCATCGCCGCCCCGGCCTCCGGTCCCTGCACGATGTCCCCGGTCCGCTCGGAGTGCTCGACCATGTCGTGCACCAGCGCGTCGATCCGCGCCGATCCGCTGTTGCCAAGCACGGCGATCGGCTGCGCAGGCAGCTCCCGCTCGCGCAGAAGCCCCGCCCGCACCGCGTCGTCGATGTCGTGGTTGATGTAGGCCACGCGATCGATCACCCTCACGATCCGTCCCTCGAGCGTCTCCGGTAGCGGCGCGCGGCTGGAGTGCCGCGCGATGCCGTCGCGCACCTGCGAGGTGAGGTTGAGGCCCTCTCCGTCGCGCTCCAGATGCTCGACCACCCGCAGCGAATGCTCGTAGTGGCGAAAGCCCTCCCCGAAGCGCTCTTTCAGGCAGCGGTCGAGCACCTCCTCGCCGATGTGCCCGAACGGCGGGTGCCCGAGGTCGTGGCCCAGGCCGATCGCCTCGGCCAGGTCCTCGTTCAGGCGCAGCGCCCTGGCGACCGTCCGCGAGATCGTGGTGACCTCGAGGGTGTGGGTGAGCCGGGTGCGGTAGTGGTCTCCCCGCGGGGCCACAAACACCTGCGTCTTGTGCGTCAGCCGGCGAAACGCCTTGCAGTGCACGATCCGGTCGCGATCGCGCTGGAACGGCGTGCGCAGCCCGCAGTCCTCCTCGGCACGCACCCTGTGGGCCGGATAGGAGTGCGCGGCCAGCGGCGAGAGGGTCTTCTGCTCATGCTCGCGCCAGCGCTCGGCGAAACCGGCGGCGACGGTGTCCTTCCCGCTGGCGACGCTCACCGTCGCTCAGGGCTCGCGGTGCCAGTCGCTGCGGCCTGTGTACTTGCGCACCAGGTGGCTCCACTTGGTCTGCGTGGCGGGATCCTCGTCGTAGACCGGCGCCCCGCCGCCCGGCTTGGGCAGGCTCTGCGCGGCCGCGGAGTCGATCTTCAGATCGACCCCTTTTTCGTGCAGGCTCGCGATATCGGCGGCCTCCACAAAGCGCGGCCCCTGGGCGGTTGTGATGACCAGGCCGTGGAAGATGTCCTTCTCGGGCGCGGCCACAACATGGTGAACGCTGCCCACCTGCTCGCCGCCCGATGCGAGCACGGGAACGCCCTTTTCGAGCACCTCATAGGCAATGGGGAAACCCTCGTCCACGGACTCCCACGATACAGCGACGGGATCGCGGACCCGGCTCAGCCGCTCAGCCAGAGCGCCCGGCGGCGGGCATCAGGCGCACATGCGCATGGTGCTCGACGGTGGCCGCAATCGCGCGCTCCACCTGCGAAAGGGCCACCTCAGGGGCCTCAGGCGCCTCCCCCAGGGGACGGCCGAGCGCGTCGGCCATGAAGCGGTAGGCCTGCTCGCCCAGCGGAAACGACGCCGCCTCGCATGCGCCGCACACAACCCCCCCGGCCGCCCCCGAGAACCCCACCAGGTGCTCGCGCTCGCCGCAGGCCGCACACGCGCCGAGCTCCGGCGCTAGGCCCGCGGCGATCAGGAGCTTCAGGCGAAACGCCAGGGTGGCCGAGCGCCCGATCGGAGCCTGCCCCGCGCCCGCGGCCTGCTCGTTGAGCAGCGACAGCTTGCGGCAGAGCAGGTTGAACACCCCCGGATGCGGCTCGGATGTCTCGAACAGCCGGCCCACCGCATCGCACGCACGCGCGGCGGCGTCGAGCGCGCGTGCGTCGCCCCTCAGGCTGGCGTGACCCTCGACGGTCTGCGCGCCCGTCACCGTCAGCAGCTCGCTGCGCCCCTCGTGCAGCTCGATGCGCAGGCGAAAGAACGGCTCAAGGCGCCCGCCGAAGCGGCTGCGGGCACGTCGCACACCCTTGGCGATCGCGCTCACCCGTCCGCGATCCGGCGTGTAGAGGTGCAGAATCCGATCGGCCTCGCCGTAGCGCATCGAACGCAGCACCACCGCCTCGGTCTTGACAGCTCTACCGGCCATGCCGGTCATGTTGATCCATGCCCCAGACGACCGGCGCGCCGGGGGACCGCCCCGCAGACGAACGGGCGCTTCTCGGGCCGGCGCTCACCCTCGGGCGACTATCTGTCGAGACTCAAGGTGATGGGCGCCTTCGACCACACCGACCCGCGCCCCGCCACTGGTCGATCCGCCCGCGGCCTGCTGATCGCCGCGATCTCCGCGCTGGGGCTCATGGTGGTGATCCCGGTGACCCAGGGGCAGGCAGCTGCACGATCCACTTCCGCCGCGTTGTGTACCGATCCGGCCTTCACAGGCCGGGTCGGAGGCGCACATCCGCCCGTCTGTCACACACGGCCCCGAACTTCGACAGCCACGGGAGCCGCCGGGCCACGCGGACCGCGTGGCCACGCGGGCGCGAGAGGGCGCGCGGGTCCCGCCGGCCTTCCCGGGCTGGGCGGACCGGCCGGCGCGCAGGGTGGCCGCGGCGCCACGGGGACCGCCGGGCTGTCAGGGCTCACCGGCGCGACCGGCGCTACGGGAGCTTCCGTGGGCGTCACGGGGACGACCGGGACGACCGGGGCAACCGGGGCACTAGGCGCGGCGGGGACAACCGGAGCGGCGGGCAGCAGCGGCGCGCCGGGCGCGGGCGGCGTGACGGGATCCGCAGGAGCAACCGGCGCCCAGGGTGCGAGCGGGCCTCAGGGAGTCACGGGCTCGGGGGGAGCGACCGGCGCGCAGGGTGTGACCGGCTCGGGGGGAGCAACCGGGGCGCAGGGCGCGACGGGATTGCAGGGCGCCGGCGGGTCGGCCGGAGCCACGGGCCCGGAAGGCCCGGCGGGCTCCTCGCCGTCGGCCGAGTTCTACGCGCTGATGCCCACGGACAACGCATCGGCGGTCGAACCCGGCCATGCGGTCGAATTTCCACGCAACGGCCCCGCCGCCGGTGGCATAGCGAGGGCCAGCTCGACCGAATTCGTGCTCGCCGCAATCGGTACCTACCGGGTGGCCTTCTCCGTTGCCGTGGGCCAGGCCGGTCAGCTGATGCTCGCCGAGGACAGCGGCGCCGGCATGGTGGAACTGCCCTACACGCTGCAGGGGCGAGCGACGGCCGAAACCCCGATCGCCGGCGAAGCGCTGCTTGCGACGAGCGTCCCGGACGTGGTGATCGAGGTTCGAAACCCGGCCGCCAACCCGGTGGCGCTCACGATCACCCCCGAAGCGGGGGGATCCCAGCCCGATGCCGCCTCTCTGGTCATACAGCGCGTGAACTGAAGTGCGCCTAGCTAGGCGGGACCGGCTCGGTCCGCGGCGTCGTGAGTCCGCCCTCGCCACCGCCGTGCGCAGGCCATTGCAGCCAACACCAGCAGGATGAGGACAGCTATCCCGGTCGTAATCCAACCCAGCACGACAGGTGCACTGCGCTGGGCTCTCAGTTCGACAGGGACGGGCTGGGATCCGTCCGTCTTGCGCTGGAGCACGAGGTAGCCCGCTCCGGTCCGCCCGACGACGCGCACGCCTCCGCCGACGTGGACCAGGTAGGGACCACCGTCGATGTTCGTGGCAAACGGGTGCAGGCCCACCGGAAAGGAGACCGAGCCGGCGAACCGATTGTCCTCCACCTGCGTCGGGTTGAATTCGGACACGACCGTCTCCGCGAGGAGCGGAAGACTGCGATCGCCATAGCCGGCCGGCGCATTCCACGATTCGGGTAGAAGCGTCGGCGGGCCGCGTAGGACCTCGGCTCGGTTGGCCAGGGACGAGCAGTGGCAGTATTCGTGGTCGGCTACGTGCGTGTTCGGAACCCACAGCTGCCAGGCGCAGATTGCCACGCTGAATGCGACGACGAACCCCAACCCGAGCGCGAGGGCGCGGTCTGAGCGTGCGGCCCGTCCGCTCTGGGCCCGTCGGGTGAGCGCCAGCGCGCCCACAAGGACCAGCCCCGCGCAGGCCAGCGTCACGTAGGTCTGCAGGCGGTAGGTGAACTGGGCCCGCTGAAACAGGGCCGGAAGCAGATACCACGCAGACGAGGACATGATCAGCACGAGCAGGCTGGCGAGCACGATCAGCGCAGTCATCACGCCGGCACGCAAACTCCGATAGCGCCAGGAGAGCGGCGCCGCCAGGAGGCCCCAGACGAGCGCCAGCACCGGAGCCTGAACGTAGAGCGCCGGAAGCCAGGATGCGCTTGGCACCGTTCGCAGCGGATCGAAGACCACCCCGAAGCGGGAGAGGAGCGCGCTCCACGGGGTATGTTCGGCGCTGATGATGGTGTCGTGTGCGTAGCTGAGGTCGGGGAGCAGAAACCAGCCGTTCAGGCTGACGCCGAGCACGATCAGTCCAGCGACGGCGAGCATCCGCCGCCACGGCAGCGCCCGCGCACGTCCGCTTGCCAGCCTGTACACGACCAGCGCCACAACTCCGACCGTCGAGCCCCACAGCAGCGTGATGTTGTGGCTCCCGCTGAGCACGAAACTCGCCGCCACCAGGCAGGCGGCCGGCCCGACGCTGAAGCGACCGCGCATCAGACGCAGCGATGCCGCCAGCACCAGCGGCAACAACGAGGTGGCGATGGACTCCGACCAATCTCCCCGTCCGTAGAGGTTGCTGACGTAGTAGGCGCTCGTCACGAACACGATCGCGGGCGCGTGGGCCAGCACTCCTTTCACACCCAACTGCCGGGCAAGCCAGAAGAGCCCGCCGTAGGCCGCCGCGATCGCGGCCAGCGTCACCAGTTCGAACGCCAGGATCGTCGACCCCCCGAGAAGGGCGGCGAGCGCTCCCGTGAGCGCGAACAGCGTTCCGCCATAGAAGGCGAAGATCGGATAGAACACACCGAGCTGCTGTGTCTGAAGGAACAGCGTCGGATGCAGATGCGCGGTTATCTGATGCTGCTGGTAGGCAACGAGCCAGATTGCGTTGGTGAAGTCGGGTGAAAACCCATCGCTGGTGAGCAACATCGGCGAGGCGATGAGCAGGACGGCGAGCGTCGCTATCGCAAGGTCGATGACCGCGGATCTGGCGAGCAGGAGCCGGTCGCCCCTGCGAAGGGCGATCCTCGAACGGCGACTGGTGGGCATCGTGGGCTGCGCAGACATACCTGCTAAGTATCGGGCACTGGGATTCGAGCCTGTAGACGCCCGGCTTCTCAACGCCATGTCAGCGAACGCAGCCGGGTGCCCCGGCGGGGAGCCCATGGCAGCCCCGTCGTGGTCGCCCGAACCGCCGTGTTTGCGGACTGCTGCCGCAGACGGGAACGGGGCGGCAGGGCGCCTATACTTTATGAAGTAATGAGCCCTGTCACCGTGTATACGACCGAGCCGTGCTCCTTCTGCTCCCGCGTCAAGGGCCTTCTGAAGTCACGGGGCGTTGAGTTCGCAGAGATCAACCTGGCCAAGGACCCGAGCGGTCGCGCGGAGCTCGCCCGCCGGACGGGGATGCTGAGCTTTCCCCAGGTGCTCGTGGGCGACAGGCTGCTCGGCGGCTACGCCGAGGTGCAGGCGGCCGCCGACAGCGGCACACTCGACGAGTTGCTCGCCGCCTAGCGGCGCGGTCGCCGTGGCCGCGGCTGGCAGGTCTCGCACACGTAGGTGCCGCGCCCTGCCACAACCATCTTTGAGATGGTGTTCCCGCATTTCGTGCAGGGCTCGCCCGCCCGCCCGTAGATGAGGAACTGGTCCTGAAAGGAGCCCTCGACGCCGTCGAGGTGGCGGTAGTCCTCGATGGTTGCCCCGCGCGCGTCGATGCCGGCGAGCAGCGCCTCGATCACGGCCTCACGCAGAGCCGCATACTGGCCGGCGGTCAGCCGGCCGGCCGGGCGCAGCGGGTGGATGCCGGCGCGGTGCAGGGCCTCGTCTGCGTAGATGTTGCCCACGCCGGCGATCCTGCGCTGGTCGAGCAGAAGGGCCTTGATCGGGGCGGTGCGATTGCGGGCGAGCGCCCGCAGGTGCTCGGTCGTGAACCCCTCGTCCAGGGGCTCGAGGCCGAGGCGCGCGGCGAAGAACTCCTCGAGCGCCTCCGAGCCGAGCAGGAGCTCGCCCGTGCCGAACCGGCGGGAGTCGACGATCACGAGGTTGCGCCGTCCGCGGGCGCCCGCACCGCCCTTCCGGCCGCCGCCCCCGCGCCTCGACCCGGCCGCTGCGAAGCGCAGGCGCACCCGGGTGTGCGGGGGCTCGGGATCGGGCTCTGACAGGACCACCCCCGTCATGCGCAGGTGCTGGGCGAGGTGAACATCGCCCTCGAAGCTCCACAGCAGGTACTTTCCCCGCCGGCCGAGCCTCTCCACGCGACGCTTCTCAAGCGCCGCTGAGAGTTCCTCTGGAGCCAGAGGGCGCGACCAGCGCGGGTCGAGGATCTCCATGCGCTCGAGCCTCAGTCCCTCGACCAGGGGGGCGAGCTGGCGCCTGATCGTCTCGACCTCGGGTAGCTCCGGCATGCGGCTAGCTTATGAAGGAACCTCCGGGCAGCTCATCCGAGTCTTTGCCGGACAGCCAGCGCAGGGCGCTCGCGCCGACGTCGGCGAGCGGGCCGTCGTGACGGGCGTCCGCTCCTCGCTCCCCGGCGCCCCGCCCGCGCAGCATCTCCCCCGTTGCGGCCAGCAGCGGCACGTACTCGCGCGTGTGATCGGTGCCGGGATGGGCCGGATCCACGCCGTGATCGGCCGTCACGATGAGAAGGTCGCCGGCGCGGATGCGCGCCAGCAGGCGGGCCACGGCGGAATCGATCTCCTGCAGGGCGCGGGCGAAGCCGGCCACGTCCTTGCGGTGGCCGTAGTCCTGGTCGGTCTCGATCAGGTTGGCGAACACCAGGCCGCTGTCGAGCTCTGACAGCAGCTCCTCGACCGACTCCAGCGCCTCGGCGTTCGTGGCGCCGGGGTGCGATCGCGTGACTCCCACGCCGGCGAACAGGTCTGAGATCTTGCCGACGCCGTGCACCTCCACCCCGGCCGACTGGAGCTCCTGCAGATAGCTGCGCCCGGGTGGGCGCACGGCGAAGTCGTGTCGCCCCGGGATGCGTTCGAACGCCCCCTCGGCACCCGTGAACGGTCGTGCGATCACCCGCCCCACCGCATGCTCGCCGCGCATCGCCTCCCGGGCCGCCGCACACGCGCGATACAGCTCCTCTACAGGCACCCGCTGCTCGTGTGCCGCGAGCTGAAGGACGGAGTCCTGGGAGGTGTACAGGATGAGCGCGCCCGTGCGCAGATGCTCGGAGCCGAACTCCTCGATCGCGGTGATCCCGTCGCTGGGGCGATTGCAGATGACCTCACGGCCCATCGCGTGCTGAAGACGGGCGATGACGTCCGCCGGAAACCCGTCCGGGTAGGTCGGCAGCGGCTGATCGAGCACCACGCCCATCAGCTCCCAGTGCCCCGTCGCGGAGTCCTTGCCCGGTCCGAGGCGGTGCAGGCGGCCGTGGACCACGGGGTCTGCTGCCGCCGGGACGCCGCGTAGGGGGACGATCGAGCCCAGGCCGAGGGCGGCCAGCGTTGGGAGCTCGAGGCCCCCCAGCGCCTCGGCGACGTGGGCCAGCGTGTTGGTGCCCTCGTCCCCGTAGTCGGCCGCGTCCGGCAGCGCCCCCACGCCGCAGGCATCGGCCACCAGCACGATCGCGCGCCGCGGCTGCCCGTTCAACGCGAAGCCCGCGGATGGGCGCTGAAATATGCGTCCTTGAGCCGCTCGGCCGACAGATGGGTGTATACCTGCGTGGTCGCCAGATCGGCATGACCGAGCATCTCCTGAAGTGAGCGCAGGTCGCATCCTCCGGCGAGCAGGTGGGTGGCGAAGGTGTGACGGAGGGTGTGGGGGCTCATCTTCTCCTCAAGGCCCAGCGCGGCGCGCATGACCCTGGACGATCTTGTAGAGACCCTGGCGGGTGAGACCCGAGCCGCGGCGGTTGAGGAACAGCCGCCCCTGGGCCCTCGCCTCGCCGGCGCCGGCCGCGCGGGCATGCGCTGGGCGGGCATCGGACTCCCCCAAGCCGGCGGCGAGCAGAGCGGGGCGTCCCCTGCGGCAGTAGCTCTCGAGCGCCGCCCGCGCCTCCCTACCGATCGGCACGAGCCGCTCCTTGGAGCCCTTTCCCCGCGCGCACAGCACGCCCTCCTGCAGATCGACGTCTCCGAGCTCCAGCCCGATGGCCTCCGAGGCGCGCAGGCCACAGGCATACATGGTCTCGAGCAGCGCCCGGTCGCGCAGCGCGTAGGGGTCGGTACCCCGAGGCTCCTTCAGAAGCCGGGCGATCTCGTCGCGGGAGAGCACCCGCGGCAGGCGCTGGGACTTGCGCGGCCCGCGCAGCTCGGCGGTGGGATCGTGCTCGATCGTGCCTTCGCGCCGCAGGTGGCGGTAGAAGGAACGCAGGCACGCCACCTTGCGCCCTAGCGTGGAGGGCGCGGCCGGCGCCGGTGCCGCGGCCAGCTCGGACAGGAACGCCGCCAGATCGCCGTGCCCCGCCTGCACCGCGCTCAGCCCACGGCGGTCGAGGAACACCCCGAACTGCAGCAGGTCCGATCGATAGGCCTGAAGCGTGTTGCGCGACAGGCCGCGCTCCAGCTCCAGGTAGGCGAGAAAGTCGAGGGTCAGATGCTCGACGCCGCTCCTGGCGGAAGGCGGTGCGACCTCCTCGACGCTCACGGCGGTGCTATCTCCCGAGGGCTCACCCCCCTAGCTTCGCGTCCGCGGCGAGGGGTCCTTGGGAATGCAACGGGTCGTTCAGGCCCGGCTCGGCGAGTTCGGCCAGCGCCGAGCCTCCGGCCAGGGCCGCCGCGAAGAACAGCGGATCCTCGGTCAGGCTGCGGCCCATCGTCTCCGCCGGCAGGCCGCTGGAGGCGTAGGAGGGCAGGTCGACGAGCGCCCGGCGCCAGTCGTGGCGGGCTATGCGCGCGGGCCGCTCGACGTCCAGCGCGAGGCCCGCCCGGCCGGGCACCACTCCGTCGAAGATCGCGCCCAGGCCGCTGCGCAGCTCGGTGCCCACCGGTGAGCGCATCCCTGCCGGCAGGGCGACCGTGACCGGCTCCAGAAGCAGGTCGAGCACCGTCAGGGTGTGGTGGGAGATGCCCCGGTGGCGCGTGCGCTGATCGCCCGAGGACATCCGCGCGACCAGCAGCGTCGGGCAGCCGAGCGCCATGGCCGCGTGCGCGGAGTCGAGGGCGAACATGCCGCCGTGGCCCAGGGGCGAGCCGGACCCGACGATCCCGGGCCCCGGGCCGCATACGGCCGCATCCCAGCCGAGCGTGCGCAGGCCGTGATGCAGGGCGCCCGCGGTGGTGATCGCCTCTCCCTCACCGCCGTGAGCCGCTCCGGCCGTCAGGTGGCCGGCGAGCAGCCCGCTCGCGCGGAGGGTGCGCACGGTGCGCGAGTGCCCGCCCGTGAGCGCTCCCCCCTCGGTCTGCACATAGCCGAGCCTGCGCTCCGGCGCGGCCTGAGCGAAGGCCCATGCCGTGGCCGCCAGCTGTCCGTGTAGAGCCAGCACCGCCACGGGCCGCTCGACGGGCAGCTGCAGCTTCTCGTCCTCGACCGGCGTGATGGTGTGCTGCAGGCTCGTGTAGTTGAGCTTCATCACGTTGGCCCGGGCGGCGCCATCGCCGGCAAGCCCGCGCGTGAGGTTGACATGCAAGATGTCAAAGCCGCCCGAGCCGAGCCCGAGGTCGAGCGCCTGCACGTTCACGATCACCTCGTCGCCCACCTCGACATGGCCGGTGAGCGCCACGTCGGCGATCGCCGGGCGCCTGTGCCCGTAAAGCTCCACGACGAGGTCCTGCTCGGGCCCATCGGGTGGTCCGGCCTCAACGACCGTCGCTTGGCGGAGCTTCAGCACTCGCCGATTTGGGCCGGCGGCGCCGCGCTCTGGACGCTGACATCGACGTCGCACTCACACTCGGGCTGATTGGCCAGCTCGTGGGCGCGCGCGATCATCTCGGCAGCCAGCGTCTGCACGTGCTGGGCCTCGACATCCCGGAACACCGCCTGCACGGTCAGGGTGGTGGATGCACCGGGCGGCGGGCCGCCGCGTCCGCGATCCTCCGACAGCGTGCTGCTCACGGCCGGCCGGCGGGCGCCGGGACCTCGCCCGAGGACGGGCTGTCCGACCCGGTCGTGATCCGCTCGCGAACCGGGCGATCGGGCGCAGGCAGGCTGGGCGGCTCCGCCTGGCCGTCGTTGCTCTGAGCCGCTCGCTCCAGGGCGGCGGTGACGAAGTCGCGAAACAGGGGAGCGGGCCGCTCCGGGCGCGACTTGAACTCGGGGTGGAACTGCGAGGCCACGAAGAACGGGTGGTCCTCGAGCTCGACCACCTCGACCAGGCGCTCGTCAGGTGAGGTGCCGGACACCCGCAGCCCGGCGCTCTGCAGGCGCTTGCGCAGCAGGTTGTTGACCTCGTAGCGGTGGCGGTGGCGCTCGTAGATGACGGCCTCCCCGTAGATCTCCCGCGCCCGCGTGCCGTCGTGCAGCTTGATCGGATCGGCGCCCAGACGCATCGTCCCGCCGAGGTCGGCGACCTCCTTCTGCTCGGGCAGCAGATCGATCACCGGGTAGGGCGTCTCGATGTCGAACTCCGTCGAGTTGGCTCCCTCCATCCCGGCGACATTGCGGGCGAACTCCGCCACGGCGCACTGCATGCCCAGGCAGATGCCCAGGTAGGGGATCCGCCGTTCACGCGCGATCTGGGCCGCCGTGATCTTGCCCTCGATGCCCCGGCCGCCGAAGCCGCCGGGTATCAGGATCCCATCGGCGCGCGCGAGGACCTCGCGGGCGCTCGGCCCGGGATCGCCCTCGGCGCCGGCGCCGTCCTCTGAACCCTCCAGGCGCTCGGAGTCGATCCACTCGATCTCGACGCTCGCATCCTTCAGGGCGCCGGCGTGGCGAAGGGCCTCGGACACCGACAGGTAGGCGTCGGCGAGCTGCACGTACTTGCCCACGAGAGCAATGCGCACCGTGCGGGTCGCCTTTTCGGCACGTTCGATGGGCTCCTTCCAGCTCGACAGCTCGGGAGCCGGGGCCTCCACGCCGAAGTGATCCAGGATGAAGTCGTCCACCCCCTGGTCGCGGAAGGTGAGCGGCACCTGGTAGATGTCCTCCACGTCGCAGGCCGAGACGATTGCCTCCGAGGGCAGGCTTGCGAACAGGGCGATCTTCTTGCGGATCTCCTGCGACAGCGAGCCCTCCGAGCGGCACATGAGCATGTCCGGGGCGATGCCGATGCGCCGCAGCTCGTTGACCGAATGCTGGGTGGGCTTGGTCTTCAGCTCGCCCGCATGGCCGATGTAGGGGACCAGGGTCAGGTGGATGAACATGCAGCGCCGGCGCCCCACGTCGACGGGGAACTGGCGGATGGCCTCGAGGAAGGGGAGCGACTCGATGTCTCCCACCGTGCCGCCGATCTCGGTGATGACGAAGTCCACGTCGGAGGACTCGGCGATCAGGGCCACGCGCTGCTTGATCTCATCGGTGATGTGCGGCACGACCTGAACGGTGCCCCCCAGGTAGTCGCCGCGGCGCTCGCGGCGGATCACGGTGTCGTAGATCCCCCCGGCCGTCACGTTCGATGCGCGGCTGGTGTTGGCGTCGGTGAAGCGCTCGTAGTGGCCCAGGTCCAGGTCGGTCTCCGCGCCGTCCTCGGTCACGAACACCTCGCCGTGCTGGTAGGGCGACATGGTGCCCGGATCGACGTTGATGTAAGGGTCGAACTTCTGCAGCCCGACGGTCAGCCCGCGCGAGACGAGCAGGCGCCCGATGGAGGATGCGGCGATGCCCTTGCCGAGCGAGGAGACGACCCCGCCGGTCACGAAAATGAACCGGGTCTTGCTCGGGGCCTGCGCGTGACGGTCGGAATAGTGCGGGGTCATCGAGGTCTCTCTGAGAGTAGCTGACGGCCTGGATGCGCTCCCCAGGCCGGGCGCCGCGAGGGGCGCTCGTGGACTAGGGCCGGCCCCAGGAGTCCAGCTGGCGCAGGCCCGGAACCCGTTCCACGAGCGACGAGATCGACCGCAGCTCTCCGTACACCGTGATGGCGGCGAGCAGCACGAGCGCCACCAGCTGGCCGGTCCCGGACAGCGTCAGCACCAGCCACAGGCCGGCGAGCGCTCCCAGCAGGTTGGCGCCGGTGTCCCCCAGCATGGCGCGCTCGCGCAGGTCGTAGAAGCCGGCGACGAGCGCCGGGCCGACGAACAGCCCGAGCGACCACAGCGGGCGCACCTCGCCGGAGCCGATGCCGAGGCCGGCCGCGAGCAGCACAAACGCCTTGGTCGAGCGCCCGGGGCGCAGGTCGAGCAGGTTGAACACGTTGGTGGCCAGCACCAGCACGGCCGCCGCCAGAAGCCAGCGCCCGTTTGAGAGCTCGAGATAGCTCATCGTGAACAGCGCGAGGCCCAGCGACCCCGCGGCCTTGAGCGCACCGGTCGAAAGTTCCCCGCGCAGCGCCGCTGCCCCGTGACCGCGCCAGCCGCGCTGGAGGGGCCGGTCGGGGCCGCTTGAGCCCAGCGTGTCGTCGATCAGTCCCAGGCCGATGACGCCCAGGGCATAGACGGCGATGGGAAGGGCCTCGGCGTGGAACAGCCGCGTGGAGCCGAGCTTCTGGACCATCATCAGCGGGATCAGGGCCAGAAGCGACGCCGCCAGCGCGAGCACGCCGAACGGGCAGGGCAACAGGCGCGAGCGGTAGTTGGGCTTCGTGTGGCCGCCTGTTCTCAGCGCCCGCAGAACCGCCGGCGCGAGGACCGTGGCGCTCGCCAGCGCCACCAGGAACGGCAGGGCATGCATGCCCTGACGCTAGCGCTGCGGGCGGGCATGCATGTCCTGACGCCGGCACCTCTAGGGCTGGGTGGCCGTGCCGCCGACGTTGGGCAGCAGCGAGTCGGCGCTGGACTTGGTGCCGTAGGCACCGTGGGCGCCGTCGAGAGCGTAGACCAGGGCGGCCTGGCCGGCGGTCGTCTCGAGGTTGTCGACGCTCGAGATGTCCTGGCTCTGATACCAGGGGACCTGGGAGGGTTCGGTGCTGGTCAGCTCGACCCCCACCGTGGGCACGCCGACGGCCGTGACCCCGTCGATCAGGCCGGACTGGAAGCTCGCGAGCGCCTGGGTCTGCTGAGGGGTCATTTCGGTGGGCTGTGAGCGCATCACGACGAGCCCCTGAAGCTTGCCCAGCTGGCCGTCGAATGCGCTCAGCAGGCGGTTTCGCACGCGGCTCAGGAGCTCCTGGTTGACGAGCTGCCCGCCGCTGACGAGCTGCCTGCCCACGAGCATGCCGAACCGTTCCAAAAGCTGCTTCTGGGCGGCCGATTCTTCCGCCGCCAATGCCGCATAGTGGGTCCCCGTTGCCTCTCCGGCGAGGCCCGCGAGGTCGAGCGGCTGGCGCACGGCGACGACCGTCGCCAGATCTCCCCCGGCCTGGGTGACCGCGTCGCGGACGAGGCTGTTCACCCGGTCGGAGGTGCCCCCCAGGAACACCAGGCCGATGTCCTTTCCAGTCAGCAGGCCGTGAACGGCGATCGGATAGAGGTCGTTGGTGAAGGCTTCCCCGACGGCCACCTTCTGGCGCAGTTCGTTCTCCTGATTGTGAGCGCTGTTCAGTTCAGAGCTCAGGTCGTGGACGATGCCGCTCTTGGCCGAGGACACGAGGCTCGAGTCTCCGATGGCGATGCCGATGACGAGGCCGACCGCCAGGGCCAGCAGCACGGCGGCGAGCGAGAGTGCGTGGTAGCGGTAGTCGAACATCGGGATGCTGCGCCGGCGAGCGGGGTCCTCAGAGGAGCAGCTGGAGCTTCAGCCACAGCAATTCGGCCAGGTCGCGCAGGGCGGGGGTCATCCAGATGACCGCGATCAGCGCCACCAGGCCGGCCGCGATCACCGCCAGGAGGGGCGTCAGGCCGGGCCGGGGCTGGTAGAGGCGGCTCACGCCCTTGGCGTCCACCAGGATCTCGCCGATGCGCAGGCGCGTGAGGAAGGTCGAGGACATGCCTTTGCGGTTGCGGTCCAGGAACTCGACGAGGTTGAACTGCGAGCCCACCGAGACGATCAGCCGGGCGCCCTTCTCGGCGGCGATGAGCAGGGCGACGTCCTGGCTGGTTCCGGGCGCCGGCACCAGCTTGAAGTTCAGGCCCAGCTCCTCCAGGCGCTGGCGTCCGGGCGCACGCCCGTCCGGATAGGAATGCACGACGAGCTCGGCACCGCAGCGCAGGGCGGCCTCTCCCGCGGAGTCCATGTCCCCGACGATCATGTTCGGCGTGAGGCCCTCCTCGAGCAGAGCCTCGGCGGCGCCGTCCACCGCGACGATGACCGGGCGCATGTCCCTGATGAACGGGCGCAGCGCGCGCAGGTCGCGCTGGTGGCCGACGCCGCGGACCACCACGAGGGAGGAGCGATCGCGAAAGTCTGTGGCGAAACGGGGAAGCTCGATCCTGCCGGCCAGCAGCTCGCGCTCCTCGCGCATGTGCTCGATGGTGTTGTGGGCGAAGCGCTCGAGCGCCTCACCGATCTCGCTTCGCCTGGCCTCGGTTTCCGCGCAGATGCGGGCCAGGTCGAGCACCTCGCCGCGGGCGAGCGGCTCACCGCCGCGCAGGACCTCGCCCACCGCGTGTCCCTGGGCGCCCGTCGTCGTGGTGACCGCCACCACGACGGGCTCGCCGTCGGAGAGGGTCTGGAACAGCGAGTCATCAGCCAGATCGACGAGCAGGATGCCCGCTTCCACGAGCAGCTGGGGGCCCAGGTTCGGATAGCTGCCGCCGGAGGAGGGGCTGCAGTTGAGCACGGCGACGGTGCCGGCGGCGATCAGCTCCTCGGCCGAGACCCTGTCTATGTCCAGGTGGTCGATGAGCGCGATGTCACCGCGCGTGAGATGTTTGACCAGGAGCTTCGTTCGCCGGCCGAGCCGGACGGGGCCCCCCACCCTGCGCAGCACCGGCTCGGATGTTCCCAGCCGGCCGACCGCGGGCGGGGGCGGATTGGGCTCAGAGCCCGGCCCGGCCTGCGCGGGGACGGGGACTGGCCCCACGGGCAAACGGTCGGCAGAGCCGGGTGCAGGCGCATGCCTGCTGGTTCGCGTCGCGGCCATCCACAAGCGAGAGTAACGCCCGCGGGCGCAGAGCGCACGGCCTGCAGGGGCTCAGGCGGCGCGGCGCAGATCGCGGGCGTGGCGGCGGGCGGCCGAGTCGGCCTCCTCGGCGCCGAGCATGCGAACCAGCTCGGAGACCACCTGGGGCTCGCCCAGCTGGACGACCTCGGCTCGGGTGGTGCGCGCGGAGGTGTCCTTGACGATCGTGAAATGGCGGTCGCCGAGCGAGGCTATCTGGGGCAGGTGGGTGATGCACAGCACCTGCGTACCCTCCCCCAGCTGGCGCAGGCGCGCGCCGACGGCACGCGCCGTATGCCCGCCGATGCCGGCATCGACCTCATCGAACACCAGCGTGCTGTGTGGCGAGGGGGTGGTTGCGGCGCTCATGATGGCGAGCATCACCCGAGAGAGCTCTCCGCCGGAGGCGATCTCGCGCAGAGGCCCCGCCGGCACGCCCGGGTTGGGGGCGATCATGAACTCGACGCTGTCGCCGCCCGCGGGGCCGGCCGGCCGATCGGACAGGACCACCTCGAAGCTGGCTCCGGCCATCGCCAGCGAGTCCAGCTGCTCGCGCACCAGGGTCGCGAGGCGCGGCGCGGCGGCGGCCCGCGCGGAGTGCAGCTCAAGGACGTGGGCCTCGAGCTCTGGCCGGGCCCTCTTCAGGTCCTCCTCGGCGCGGGCGCAGGCGACCCCCGCGCCGGCGAGCTCCTCGCGGCGGGCACGGGCGCTGACGGCGTGGTCGAGGACGGCCTGGATGCTGCCGCCGTGCTTTCGCAGCAGCCGCTCGATCACGGTGAGGCGCTCTTCGATCTCCTCCAGACCCCGCTGCTCGCCGCCGATCTCAGCGCCCTGGGCCTGCTCGCCGTAGAGGCGAAACTCGGCCGCCAGATCCTCGGACTCGATGAGCAGGCCGCGCAGGCGCTCGGCCAGGCCGTCCAGGCGCGGGTCGACCCCGGCCACCGCGTCCAGGTGCGAGGCCGCGCCGGCCAGGAGCTGGGCGGCGCCGGGAAGCTCTGAGGACTCCGGGGTCAGCGCCTCGGCACCGGCGGCGGCCGCCGAGCAGAGCGCATCGAGGCGGCGCAGGCGCTCGCGGGCGGCGAGCAGCTCCTCGTGCTCGGGCTCTGTGAGGGACGCGGAGTCGATCTCCGCGAGCTCGTAGTCCAGCAGATCAAGCTCCCGCTCGCGGGCGCCGGCGAGCTCCGCCAGCGCGTCCAGCTCGTCCTGCAGCCGGCCGGTCTCGGCGAACGCCTGCGCGGCGCCGCGCAGGTGCAGCGCGTGATCGGGGCCGCACAGGCCGTCGAGGATCTGGAGCTGGGCCGCGGCCAGGGTGAGCTTGCGGTGCTCGTGCTGTCCGTAGAAGGAGACCAGCGCCGAACCGAGGTCGCGCAGCTCGCCGACGGTGGCCGTGCGGCCGTTCAGGTAGGCACGGGTGCGGCCATCGGCGCCCACGCGACGGGCGAGCACCACCTCGGTGGCATCGGCGGGCAGACGTTCGCAGAGCTCCCCCGGCAGGGTCCCGGGCAGGTCAAAGACCCCCTCGACGTATGCCTCGGCGGCTCCGGGACGGACGATCCCCGACCGCGAGCGCCCCCCGAGGAGCAGGTCCAGCGCACCGGCGAGCACCGTCTTTCCCGCGCCGGTCTCGCCCGTCAGGACGTTCAGCCCCGGGGCCAGGCGCAGCTCGGCCCGCTCGATCAGCAGCAGGTTCTCGACTCGGAGCTCGCTCAGCATCCATCCAACTGTTGCAGCGAGCTCCGACGGATCAGCGGCGGCGCCGGGTCTTTTGAGAGGGGCCCCTGGCGGGGCCGTCCGTGCTCGCGCGCTGAAGGTATTGGACTGGGATGACGATAGAGGGCATAATCTCAGCGATCCGGTTCAGGGATGGACCCTTACCCGAGGACCTGAGTCCCGCATACACTCGTCCGCCAAACGGCATGGCTGCCAGCGACCCTCATCCGCGCTCCAATCCGCATACCCCGGGGCAGCTCGTGTGCCTCGGCGCGGGGGCGCTCACGGTGCGCATCTCCGAGGAGATCAACCGCGCCGGGCGCCACGGGACCCCGCTGAGCTGCCTGCTGGTGGTGATCGACAACCTGTCTGAGCTCGCCCGCGAGCACGGAGCCGAGCTGACGGAGCAGACGTTCGCCTACATCGCGACCGCACTGGCGCCGGAGCTGCGCGGGTTCGACCGGATCGGCAGGCCCAGCGAGGGCGAGCTGTTGCTGCTCCTGCCCGGCGCCGACGGCCCGCGCGGAGAGATGGTGGCAAGGAGGGTGCTCGACCGGCTGCGCACGATCAAGGTCGAAGCCGAGGGAATGCGCCGTGCGCTGCGCTTCTCGGTGGGCCTCGCGACCTGGGACCGGGATGTCAGCGGCGAGGATCTGATGGCCCAGGCGCGCGCCGCCACGCGCCGCGAGCAGGCCGAGGACGGCGCAGCAGACCCCGGGACGCCCACCACGCTTGACATCTCCTCACCACCGGCGTTCGGACGGCAGCGACCTTCATAATCAGAGGCTGTGCTCTCCGGGTCAGAGTTGTGGCTGCTGCGGCTGATGGCCGATCGGGGCCTGGCGCTGCTCGACGCCGGCACCCTCCTGATCGTGATCGAGGAGCGCGGCGAGCTGCGTGTGGCGGCCTCCAGCGGCGAGGGGACCCCGCGTCTGCGGATCATGCCGGTGCAGGGCAGCGCCCTCGGCGCGCTCTATCTCACCGGCCAGGCGCGGGCACTGGATCGCCCGCGCGGCGAGGAGGCGGCCTGGCTTCAGGAACTGGGGATGGAGGCCCGGGCCGCGCTGGTCGAGCCGCTGACCATGGAGGGGCAGGGCGGCGGCATGGTGCTGGCGCTGCGCAGCGACGGCGGCTTCCGAGGTCCTGACCAGCAGGCCCTGAGCGCGTTTGCGGCGAGCGTCTCACAGCGTCTCGTGGCGGAGCGCTCGGTCGAGATCGAACGGCTGCGCTACGGCATGGAGGCGCGCGAGCGCGAGCGCACCCGCTGGGCGCGGGAGATCCACGACGAGAGCATCCAGGGCATGGGAGCGCTGCGCCTGCAGCTGGCCAACGCGCGTGACGCCCAGGACCAGGAGGCGATCAACGCGACGGTCGACGATGTGCTCGAGGGCCTTGGCAGGGAGATCGACGGCCTGCGCCACCTGATCACCGAGCTCCGGCCCGCGGCGCTCGACGACCTGGGGCTCGAAGCCGCGCTGCAGGCGCTCGCCAGGCGTGCCCAGGCGATCGACGGGCTGGACGTGAAGATCGAGATCGACCTCCCCTCCGAGCCGGGCGCATCGCCCGGAGCCGAGGCCGAGGAGGGCAACCGGCGCCTGGACGCCGAGCTCGAGAGCACGATCTACCGGGTCGTGCAGGAGGCGCTGACGAACGTCAGCCGCCATGCCGAGGCCACCCAGGCGATCGTCAACATCTCCGAGCGCGGAGGCGTGGTGCACGCGTCGGTGACCGATGACGGCAAGGGGCTCCCCGACGCGGGGCGTCTGGGCCCGCGGGGCGACGGCCTGGAGGGCGGGTTCGGGATGTCGGGCATGCGCGAGCGCGCCGAGCTCGTGGGCGGCGAGCTCGACCTCTCGCCGGCGCCGGGCAAGGGAACCGTCATGCACCT
Organism: uncultured Solirubrobacteraceae bacterium; assembly: GCA_963826995.1. Taxonomy (GTDB): domain Bacteria; phylum Actinomycetota; class Thermoleophilia; order Solirubrobacterales; family Solirubrobacteraceae; genus Palsa-744. The sequence continues at coordinate 147,777 of CAWGYZ010000001.1, forward strand.
GGCCGTTCCGCTGGCGGGCCGGCCCGCGGTCACCGACCCGGTGGGAAGCCCTGTCGGCGGCGCGCCCGCCTGACGGCCGCGGCCGGCGGCTCTACTCGCCCAAGCCGAGGTGCCGCACGTAGGCGGTTATCTCCGCGCGGGAGGAGAACCCGAGCTTCTCGATCGCGCGGGCACGATAGGTCTTGACGGTGCGCTCGGCCACCTGCAGCTGCTCGGCGATCTCGGAGTTGGTGTAGCCGGCGGCGATCAGCCTGACGACCTCGCGCTCGCGCTCTGAGAGCTGAACGTCATCGGCGCCCGCGGGCTCGCCGCTGGCGATGATGGCCCCCAGCCGCGGATGCAGATAGTTGCCTCCGGCGACCGCCATGCGAAAGGCCTGCAGGAGCTCCTCGGGCTCGGCCTCCTTGAGCACATAGCTGCGCGCGCCGGCCCGCAGCGCCTGACGGGCGTACTCGGGGTCCTCGCGCATCGTGAGGATCGCCACCGCGAGGGTGGGATGGGCGATGAAGCACTGTGGCAGTGCAGCCAGGCTCGAGCCGCCCGGCATGGTCAGATCGAGCGTCAGCAGATCCGGCTTGTGGGCGCCGACTTCGCGGATCATGACGGGGACGTCCGCCACTTCCGCCACCACGCGAAACTCGCCGTCCTGGCGGTCCAGCACCGTGCGTATGCCATCCCGGACGATCGAATGGTCGTCGGCGATGATCACATCGATGGGTCGATCCACCCCTGGGGCCCCGGCATCCATCAGGCCCACACGGTAGCGTCTCTGAAGGATCGATCCTGGGAGCGATCGCCCGGCCCTGTCGCGGGCAGACTGTACCGTGGCGTCCGTGCGACCGCCGTTTTCCCTGGCTCTGCTGCCCAGGATCGTCACCGCCTACACCGTCAACCGCCTGGGAACGTGGTTCGGATACGTGGCGCTGTCGCTGGCCGTGTTCGAACACACCCACAGCGCGCTGGACGTGGCCTTCCTGCTCGTCTCCGGACAGGCCGTGCCCGCGTTTCTGGTGCCTCCGCTGGTGGCCAGGATCGAGGCCTCCCCCAGGCGCGCCAAGCTCAGCGGTCTGTATCTGTTCGAGGCGCTGGCCACCGCCGCGCTGGCCCTCCTGCTGCTGCATTTCTGGCTGCCCCTGGTGCTGGTGCTGGTGGCCCTCGACGGTACCGCGGCGCTCGCCGCGAGCGCCCTGCTGCGGGCAGAGGCGGCGCGCGCAGCCCGCGGCCAGGCCGGTGAGGGGTCGGGAAACGGAGCGTCAGCGCACGAGCCTGAGGAGGCCGCCCAGACGGCCGAGCGCAGGGCCAACGCGGCTCTCAACACGGCCTTCTCGGTCACCTTCATGATCGGCCCCGCGCTCGCCGGGGTGCTGGTTGCGAGCGCAGGCGGACCGGTCGCGCTGCTTGTGGACGTCGCCTCCTTCCTGATCTGCGCGGCGATGTTGATCGACCTGCACCCGCACGTCGACGGGGAGGCCTCGGTGCGGGCCCGCCTGCGGGCGGCCTGGGAGCACATCAACGACATGCCCGTGCTGCGCTCGCTGCTGATCGCCGAGGGCGTGGCGCTGGTTTTCTTCGCGGCCGACGGATCGATCGAGGTTCCCTACGCGAAGGTGGCCCTGGAAGCCGGCGACCGCGGATACGGGCTGCTGCTGGCGGCATGGGGAGTCGGCGTGGTGCTGGGCAGCCTGGCGTTCGCACGAGCGGTCAGGCGGCCTCTCGGTGTGATGCTGAGCGCCGGCACCCTGGCGGTGGGACTTGCATACATCGGCTTCTCCCTGGCCCCCTCGCTGGCCGTCGCATGCCTGGCGGGTCTCATCGGGGGAATCGGCAACGGCGTGCAGTGGGCGTCGCTGTTGAGCGCCGTGCAGCAGCTCACGCCGCCGAAACTGCAGGGCCGCATGATGGGGGCTGTCGAATCGATCGGCGCGCTGTGCCCCGCGATCGGGCTTCTGCTGGGCGGCGTCCTGGTCGAGGTCAGCTCCTCGCGTACCGCCTTCCTGGTGGTCGGGCTGGGAGCGGCGGCGATGACGATCGTGTTCGTGCGCATCGCCGCCGGGCCGGGCCTTCAGGCAATGGCCGCCGGCCCCGAGCCGACCGTGGGCGGCGAGGGCCTGCCGGAGCCCCTGCCCGAAGCCGCCGAGGGCGAGCCTGTGGGCCGCGGCTGAGCGGCGCGGGCGCTGAGCGAGCGCCCGCGCCGGCGTTCAGATGCCGAACCTGCACATTGCACCTTAAGTACCACGCCGGATCGGCCGTTAAGTACGACAGGACGCAGGACGCGTTCCCGGCGCCGGACCGGCCATCACGTACGAGAGGAAGCCAGGAAGTACGACATGTCTCCGACCAAGCTGACGAGACGTCTCACCTGGATCGCCGAGGGCCTGCTGCTGGCGGGCACCATCGCCGCGGCGGCATGGCTGTCGAGCGCCCAGGAATGGCAGCCCCTGTCCCTGCTCGGCCTGCTGACGGCGCTGGCGCTGGTGGCCGAGCGACTGGAGTTCGAAGTCCGCGGGCAGCACCTGTCGGCGTCGCTGGTGGTGCTGGTGCTGGCGATGAGCCTGCTCGGACCGGCCCCGGCCGTCGCGCTCGGCATCGTGGTGACGCTCCCGAACTCGGCCTCCCGGCGCCTGTCGCCGACGCTGTGGCTGAGCAACCTGTCGGCCTTTGCCTTCTTTCCGCTGATCGGAGCCCTGACCGTGCGGGCGCTGATCGGCAACGTGCACGACCCGAAGGTTCATCAGCTGATGCAGAGCGTCACGTTCGCGCTGGTCGTATTCGGCGTGTTCATGCTGACGAACGCCCTGAACTTCGCCATCATCGCCGCGGAGTCCCGCGTCAACCGGGGGCTTTCGCTGACCCGGCAGGTGCGCGACCTGTTCATCCCCATGCAGCCGGGCCAGATGGCCATGGGCGTGCTCGCGGCGACGCTGGCGGTGGCCTACACGAACCTCGGCCTGCCCGCGCTGTTCGGCCTGATCCTGGTGCTGGTGCTGTTCCAGTACCTGACCGCGGCGCTGCTGCGCTCCGAGGACCGCGCCGACCAGCTCGACGCGCGCTCCAGGCAGCTGGCGACCCTGCAGCTCGGGGTGCTCAGCACACTGATCGAGACGCTCGCGCTCAGAGACCGCTCGACCGCCCGCCACGCCGCCGCGGTCGCCCGCTACGCGGGAAATCTGGCGCGCGAGGCCGGTTGCAGCGAGTCCGAGCAGGAACTGGCGCACACGGCCGGGCTGCTCCACGACATCGGCAAGTTCGTGCTGCCGGACAGCATCCTGCATGCCGAGGTGCTGTCCGACGATGACTGGGCGGTGATCCGCCGCCACCCCCAGGACGGCGCCACCCTGGTCGGCCGGCTGGACGGCTACGGCCCGGTCGCCGACGCGATCCTCTACCACCATGAGCACATCGACGGGAGCGGCTACCCGGCGGGGCTGATCGGCAACGAGATACCCCTGGCCTCCCGCATCCTCGCGATCTGCTCGATCTACGACACGCTGACCGCGCGCGACACCTACCGCTCGCCGATGACGCCCCAGGACGCCATGACCGAGCTGCGGCGGGTTGCCGGGCGCCATCTGGACGCCGAGCTCGTCGAGACCTTCATCGCGATGCTGCTGCGCGAGGACCCCGCCGAGCTGGCGCGCGGGGAAGACGCCGACTTCGCGGCCGAGCTGGCGTTCGAGAGCCGCGTTCGCCAGATGGCGCAGCCGAAGCTGCGCATCTGAAGCCGGGGCAGGCGGGCGTTAAAGAGCGAAGGCGCCGCCCGAGCGATCAATTGACCGTTCGCGCGACGCCTTCAAAATCTCGGCCTTTGGGCCGGTACGGCAGCTTTAGTGTTTCCAGACCACGTTTGTCTCCTTCGCAAAGGCCCGAGGGCCATGACGCGAAGCGGCACCCGTCTGTCTCCATCCACAGGACAACCGCTACCGATGAGTAGGTTCGATGAGGAATGGTACACCTCCCGGCGGAAATGTCCAGTTTGCGCAGGTTTATGCAGGAATGCATGCAAACGCAGGAAACATGGCCCATCTCACGGGTCCGCGAGCCGCGACACAGGGCTCACACGAGCCCGCGGAGGCGCCCGCCGGGCCCGCTGCTGTCAATCGCTCACGACGGAGTGCTGACCGGTGCTGTCCACGACCTCAACCGGGAGCGTCAGCGTCGTGACGCTGGCCGGCGGTTCCAGGATCAGCGTGCCGGCGGCCGTCAGGCGAAGCCAGGCGGGCACTCCGGGACCGCCCGGTTCGGGAACCGCGTAGAAGCGATAGGGCGGCACGCCGCCGCTGGCGCTCAGATGCTCCACCGTCCGGCTCCCGGCCGTCACCGTCGCGAAGCTGGCCGGGCCGAGGCGGATGTCGGGGTTGATCAGTTCCGGGTCAGACGCCGCGACCTCCAGGGCGATCCTCGCGGGGTGCGGCTCGGTGCCCTCCCGGCGGATGACGCTCTGAAAGTAGTCATCGCGGAGCAGGCGGGAGGCGAGCCCGCGCAGGAGCGCCTCGGCCCTTGCCGATAGGCCGGCCGCGCTGACGCATGCGTGCACCCGGCGAAGGGCGCGTTCGGGCCGGGGCGGGGTCTGCAGGGCTCCATGCAGGACCGAGGCCACGCAGCTGCGCGTGGCGGCGTTCAGCAGCCGCCGGGCGGCCGCGGCGGCCAGGAACCTGTAGGCCACGCCGGCAACGGCAAAGGCATTGTCGCCGGCGGCATCGATGTGAACCTCCTGGCCCGGGCCGGGCGCGGGGCGATCGATCGCCAGGGCGGCGCTCTGGCCTGGCCCGAGCACGAACGCTGAAGGCCCGGCGGCGGGGCTGAGACTCTCAAGCAGCGCCGACAGCGAGGCGTCAAGTGGATCCTCGAACGAGGATTCCGCGACCTCTACAGAGCCGCCGGCCACGGTGAGGAGCTCGGCATATGGACGGTTGTTGACCACGCTGAGCACGGCCTCGGCCTGGCTTGAGCGAGCCGAGAAGCAGCTCGGCAGCGGATCCTGGGCCTCGTCTGAAAGCGTGGCGGCGGCGATCCACGACGGCATCGCTCCGCAGCCCCCCGGAAGGGTGTTGCCCGTGGCGGCGACGGCGGATGCGCATGCCGGCACGAGGATCAGCGACATCGCGGAGACGGCCGCTGCGAGCGCGGCGGCGGCTCTGCTGTCCAGTTGCAAGCGGATCCTCTCATCCCCTTCGCATCGCTGCTTTCGCGCCCGCAGGCATCATTGCAGGCCCCAATGACGCTGGGTCGCAGTGGACCAATGGATCCCAAAACGATGCGGGGCTCAACTTCTCAGAGCTTTCGGCCGAAACATTGAACATGCCCGTATCCAGCACACACACCCCTCCCGCCGAGCGGCTTGTGTTCACGAGCTCGCAGGCAGCCCGCTACCTGGGCGTATCGCTAGCGACGGTCCGACGCTGGACCGACGCCGGCCACATCAGTTGCTACCGGACACCCGGCGGGCAACGGCGATTCTCACGTGATCAGCTCGATCACTTCATCGCGTCGCTACACCGCGACGGCCCGACCGTCCGATCGGCGATCGGACACGAGCGCAGCGCGAGCGTCGCCTGATCAGCTGGCCAGTCGTCCGAACTTCTCGCGCAGCCTCCGGTAGAAGGAGGAGCCGGGCAGCTGGGCGATCGTCCCGATCTCATCCACGAACCGCGCGTCGATGGTTCCGCCCGCCGGGATGTCTCCCACCGGGCGCCCGTCGACCGCGATGTCGAGCGGCTCGCGCGAGCGATTGTGGATCGTCAGCCGGTCGCCCGGCGCGACGACCAGGGCCCGCGCGGTCAGCGAGTGGGGCGCGATGAAGGACACGACGAACCCCTCCACCCCCCAGGCCATGACAGGTCCGCCGTTGGCCAGGTTGTAACCGGTCGAGCCCGCCGGAGTGGCCACCACCAGGCCGTCGCAGCGGACGCTGCCGACGATCTCGCCCTCCAGCGCGTAGGCCAGCTCGGCGACCCGCTCGCCGACCTTGCGGTGGATCGCCACGTCGTTGATCGCGATCCAGGCAGGACGCTTGGGCAGCAGCGACTCATCGGCGTCCAGCACGATCGCCGGCAACTGCAACAGCTCGAAGTCTCCGCTCAGCGCGCGGCGGATGCCGTCCTCGAGATCCTGGGGCTCGACGGTGGCGAGGAAGCCGATCTCGCCGAAGTTGATCGCGAACACGGGCACCCTGGTCGCCGCGTAGCGCTGCAGCGCTGAGAGGATCGTGCCGTCGCCGCCGAGCACCAGGCACAGCTCGACCGAGTCCTTGATGGGAGCGTTCACCTCGATCCCCGGCCCCGAGGAGAGGCCGTGCTTGCGCGTCTCCTCCTCATCGAGCCGGAGCGTCACCCCGGCCTCGGCCGCCTGCTCGGCGAGCCGCTGAAGGACCGCGGTCGTGTCCTCGATGCGACGGTGGGTGAGGACCGTGATCTCCCTCACGGCTCCACCTCGGCTGCCAGCCGCTCGAGCCGCTCGCGGTCCTCCGCGCCGGCCTCGGCGTCCGCCCGCGCGGGGTCGATCAGCCACACGAACGTCTCCCGGTTCCCCTTCGGGCCGGGCAGCCCCGAGGAGTGGTATCCGCGCACGGCCGCGCCCGCTGCGATCGCCGCAACACCTGCCCCCACCAGGGCGGCCCGCCGATCCGCCGGCTCGCGCACCACCCCGCCTTTGCCGACCCGTCCCCGGCCCACCTCGAACTGCGGCTTGACCAGGGCGAGCACGTCATAGCCCTCGCCCAGGCAGCCCAGCACCGCCGCCAGCACCTTGTCCAGCGAGATGAACGACACGTCGATCGTCGCGAGGTCCGGCGCGCTGTCCGGTTCGATACGCGCGGTTGGCAGCAGCGCCGCAGACAGGGCCCGCGCGTTGGTGCGCTCCATCAGCGCCACGCGCGGATCGGTGCGCAGGCTCCAGGCGAGGGTCCCGTAGCCGACGTCCACCGCGACCACTTCCCGCGCTCCGGCCTGCAGCAGGCAGTCGGTGAAGCCACCGGTCGACGCGCCCACGTCGAGCGCCCGGCGCCCCTGCACCGAGAGCCCCGTCTGAGCCAGGGCGTTTGCGAGCTTCACGCCCCCCCGCGAGACGAACTGCGGCGGCCCCTTGACGGTGACCGTCTCCTCCACGTCCACGAGTTCCCCCGGCTTCTGCGCGCGCCGCTCCTCAGACCCCAGCAGCACCTCCCCGGCCATCACCGAGGCGGCCGCCCGGCTGCGCGAGGGGAACAGGCCCCGCTCGGCCAGCACAGTGTCCAGACGCCGCTTGGAGCCCGCCTTAGCCATCGGCGGCGAACCCTTGCACAAGGGTGACCCCGGCGTCTTGGCCAACCCCGGGCATCCGGGGTCGGCGCGGCGCCGGGGGACCGCGGACGCGGCCTTCGACGCTCTGTGATCGATGTCACACAGACGGAGGGCTGTCCCGGGCACCATGATTAACTGGAAGCAGAGCATCATTCTCCTCCTGCATTCCTCCTCCCGGAAACGGTCCGCTCCCCCAAGCGGGCCGTTTCCATTTAAGCCCAGCCCGCCGGGCGCCGCGGGCGCCATCGCCCGTCCCGGCGCTCAGCCGCCCGCGATCGGCGCGATCGGCTGCGGGGCGCTGCGCGGCCCGGTGATCCTCGGCCCGCCGGCGCGGGCCGGGTGCGCGTTCTCGCGATCGGAGATCGCCGTCGCAACGCGCTCGGCGATGCGCGTTCCGGTGAAGCCCACCTCCTCGTGCAGCAGCGCGGGCTTGCCGTGGGTGACGTACCGATCGGGCAGCCCGACCCTGATGATCCCGGCCGCCCCGGCCGCCGTCGTGCCGGCGTCGTTCAGCGCCTCCCACACGGCCGATCCGAACCCTCCGGCGAGAACCCCCTCCTCGATCGTCACGAGCAGATCGTGCTCGGCGGCCAGCTGAGCCATCAGGCCCGCGTCGATCGGCTTGGCAAAGCGAGCGTCCACGACCGTCACCGAGATGTCCAGGCCGGCCAGCTCATCGGCGGCCTCAAGCGCCTTGCCGACTCCGCTGCCGTAGCCGATCAGCGCCACCCGCCGGCCGGGCGAGGCGAGCTCGCCGCCCTCCCTGAGGATCTCGCCGGTACCGATCGCGATCGCCTTCCCCTCCCGGGGGACCGCCACGCCCGTGCCCTCCCCGCGCGGATATCGCAGGGCGATCGGGCCGTCGTCGTAGGACAGGGCGGTGCGCAGCATGTGCACGAGCATGGCCTCGTCGCGCGGCGCCATCAGCACGATGTTGGGAAGGCAGCGCAGGTAGGCGATGTCGAAGGCGCCGTGGTGGGTGGGCCCGTCGTCGCCGACCAGACCGGCTCGGTCCATCGCGAAGACCACGTTCAGCTTCTGCAGGCAGACGTCGTGGACGATCTGGTCATAGGCGCGCTGCAGGAAGGTCGAGTAGATCGCCGCCACCGGCTTGACCCCCTCGAGCGCCAGCCCCGCGGCGAACAGGATCGCCTGCTGCTCGGCGATCCCGACGTCGAAGTAGCGGTCCGGCATGGCCTTCTGCAGGATGCTCAGTCCCGTACCGGAGTTCATGGCGGCCGTGATCCCGACCACGCGATCGTCGCGTTCGCATTCGCGCAGAAGGGCCTCGCCGAACACCTGTGTGAACTGGGGCGGCGGCTTGGCTGGGGCGTCCTTGCCGGCGACGGGGCGGGTGGGAGAGCCGTTCAGGATGGAGTTGGGCTTGGCGGCGTGCCACTTCTCCATCCCCTCGAGGCCGCCGTCCTCGGCCGGGGCGAAACCCTTGCCCTTGACCGTCGCGATATGCACCACGACCGGCCGTTCGGCCGCGAGCGCCTCTTTCAGCGCCTCCCTCAGCGCCTTGACGTCGTGGCCGTCGATCACGCCCATGTAGGCCCAGTCGAGCTCCTCCCACCACAGCCCCGGCGCCCAGAACGCCTTGATCGACTCCTTCAGGTGCGGGCCCAGCCGCTCGAACGCGGCGCCGATCCCGCCCGGCAGCCGCACGAGGCCGCCCTCCACGCCCGCGCGAGCGTGCCACAGCTTGGGGTTCAGCCTGACCCGGTTGAAGTACCGCGAAAGCGCGCCCACGTTGGGGGCGATCGACATGCCGTTGTCGTTCAGCACGACCACGATCGGCGTCCCCAGGCCGCCGGCCTGTCCGATCGCCTCGAACGCCACACCACCGGTCATCGCTCCGTCGCCCACCACGGCGACGACCTTCCCTTCATCCTCCGCGCCCATGTGGCGCATGCCCTCCTTGATGCCGACCGCGTAGCCGATCGAGGTGGACGCGTGGCCGGCGCCCATGATGTCGTGAGGGGACTCGGCGATCGAGCAGAAGGGCGCGAGGCCCCCGTAGCGGCGGATCGTGCCGAGCTCCTCGCGCCGGCCGGTGAGGATCTTGTGCGGGTAGGCCTGGTGGCCAACGTCCCAGAGGATCTTGTCCTTCGGGCTTTCGAGCACAGAATGCAGCGCCACCGCCAGCTCACAGGTGCCGAGGTTGGCGCCGAAGTGCCCGCCGATCTCCCCGACCGTGTCGATGATGTGCTCGCGCACCTCCTGGGCGAGCTCTGCCAGCTCGTCCTCCGACAGGGATTCGAGGTCCCGTGGACCGTCTATTTGCTCGAGCAGGCTCATGATGTGCGTGTGTAGATGAAGTCGGCGATCTGCTCCAGCTCCCCCATTTCGCCGCCGGATCGCTGCGGCGCCTGGGCGGATCTGAGGCGCTGAGCCTCGGCCAGGGCCTCCCGCACCGTCCGGTGCGAATCCGCCGCCAGCTCGCGCGCCCTGTCCATTCCGAACTCGCTCACGTACGTGCGCTTGCCGTGACGCTCATCGCTGCCTCGGGGCTTTCCAAGTTCATCGTCGGTACCTGTCACGTCCAGTATGTCGTCAACGATCTGGAACAGCACGCCCAACTCGGCGGCGAACCGGCGCAGCGGGATTGTCGCAGGTGCATCCTGTATCCCTCCCAACAGTAGTACGCACAGCACCGACGCGCCGATCAGCCGCCCCGTCTTGAGCTCGTGCAGGCGGCGCAACGCGGCACCCCCGGGCGGCAGCGGGTGATTGATATCGGCGTACTGCCCGCCCACCATCCCGTTCACTCCGGTGGCGGCCGCCAGCTCCGCGGCCGCCCGCAGCACCCGCTCGGGCGCCGTCCGCCGGTCGGTCAGCAGGTGGCGGAAGGCCTCGGCATAGAGCCCGTCGCCGGCCAGGATCGCCACCCCCTCGCCGAACTTGACGTGGCAGGTCGGCTGCCCGCGGCGTAGCTCGTCGTCGTCCATCGCCGGCAGGTCGTCGTGGATCAGCGAGTAGGTGTGGATCAGCTCGATCGCAACGGCAAGCGCCAGCACGTCCTGCTGCTCCATCCCCACCGCCCGCGCCGTCGCCAGCACCAGCACCGGGCGGATGCGCTTGCCGCCGGCCAGCAGCGAATAGCGCATCGCCTCGTCAAGACCCGCCGTCAGCGCCTCGTCAGAGAAGCGAATCGAGCGCAGGTGACGCTCGACCTCCTCGCGCAGGTTCTCCGGGTATGTGGCGCTCACCGCGAGACTGCCCTACAGAAGTGTGTCCTGCCCGGGCGCCGGCGCGGAGGCCTCCGCGCGGCTGAGCTCTTCAAGCTCGGCCGCGGCCCGGGCGGCGAGGTTCGCGCAGTCCTCGACCACGGTCGCCGCGGCGTCGGGCGAGCACTCGCCCGAGCGGAGCTGCTCGGCCGCACGCTCCATGCGTGCGATCAGATCGTCCAACTGCTCGAGGCTGCTCATGGGATCTGGGCATTCTCGCGCACCTCGCGCAACGCTGCAGCAAGCACGCCGTTTACGAAGCCCGGGGCGTCCGCGCCGCAGAACCTCTTGGCGCTCTCCACCGCCTCCTCGATCGCCCCCTCGGGAGGTATCGGGTGCTCTGAGGGCGCCGCGTCGGGGTACAGCATCTCGAGCAGGGCCACGCGCATGATGCTCCGCTCGAGCGGCTGGATCCGCTCGGCCGACCAGCCGTGTGCGTGACGATCGATCACCTCGTCGAGCTCCTGCGCGCGTTCGGCGGCCGCGATCGCAAGGGCACGCGCGAACAGCGAGTCGCGCGGGGCGAACACATCGGCGATGGGCCGTCCGGTGAGATCGTGCTGATACAGCGCTATGACCGCGGCCCTGCGCTGCTCGGAGCGGCGCATCCTAGGCGCGCGCGACGTAGTCGCCGGAGCGCGTGTCAACCCTGATGCGCTGGCCCTCTTCGACGAACAGCGGCACCTGTACGACGGCGCCCGTCTCGAGCGTCGCGGGCTTGGTGCCGCCGCTGGAAACCGAATCGCCGCGCATCCCCGGGTCGGTCTGGGTCACCTCGAGGTCGACAGCGCTCGGCAGAAGCACGTCTGCGGGCTCCTCATCGATGAACAGCACCTCGACCTCGCTGCTGGGCTTGCACCAGCGCAGGGTGTCCTCGACGGCGCCCTCGGCGACCGCGATCTGCTCGAAGGACTCGGTGTCCATGAAATGGGCGTCGCTGCCGTCGGCGTAGAGGAACTGCATCTTCCTGGACTCGGTGTGCACGGAGCGAAACTTCTCCCCCGCCCTGAACGTCCGGTCGATCACGTTCCCATCGTTTGCCCGGCGCAGCTTGGTACGCACGAAGGCCCCGCCCTTGCCGGGCTTGACGTGCTGGAACTCGAGGATCTTGAAGACGGTGCCCTCGACCTCGATGTGATTCCCGTTTTTGAACTGGTTTGTGGTTATCGCCACAAATGCTGCCCTTCGCGTCCGATTTCCGGCCACCGCCGAGGGGTGGCCCTGAATGCTCAGAGAGCGTAGCGGTCTCCCGGGCAACCAACCGTCCGCCATTGCTCAAGCAGCCCGTCCATAACGCCGATGCCACGGTATGCGGCGAGTTGCACGCGAGAACGCCCTGTGCGCGTTCATGGCGGGCGCCGGCTGCGCGACGATGGCGTGGCTCGGCCTGTACGGGTTCGCCTGGAACGACTACGACACCGAGGCACGCGGAGCCTTCGATGCGCTAGTGCAGGGCCATGTGCTGGAGTTCCTGCGACTCGCCCCCGCCTACGGTGGCACGCTCGTGGAGCGGGCGCCGTTTGCACTCCTCCCCGGGCTGTGGGGCGGCGGCGAGCTCGCCGTCTACCGCATGGTGGCGGTGCCCTGCCTTCTGGCATCGGCCGTGCTCGCGGTGTGGCTTGCCGCGCGGATGCGCTCGCGGGGCTTCTCGACCCTCGCCCGCGCGGTCGCCGTCGGAGTGTGCGTGGCGAACCCGCTCACCCTGCGGGCCCTCGAAGTCGGTCATCCCGAGGAGCTCTTGGGCGGCTGCCTGTGCGTGGCGGCCGCGCTGCTGGCTTCCGGACCCTCGGTCGATCGCCGCCGCGCGCTGTGGGCCGGTGTGATCCTGGGACTTGCGATCGCCAACAAGGAGTGGGCCCTGCTCGCGATCGGACCCGTGCTGCTGGGCCTTCCGGCGGGCCTCCGGCGCTGGTGTCTGATCGCCGCCGCCGCCGTCGCCGCGGCGCTGCTCGCCCCGCTGGCGCTGGTGGGGTCCAGCAGCTTCCTGGCGGGCACGCGCGCGGTCGCCTCCGCGCCCTCGGCGATCTTCCAGCCGTGGCAGGTGTGGTGGTTCTTCGGACACCATGGCGCGCTCGTGCACGGGCTGTTCGGCGTGCCCAAGCCGGGCTATCGCACCGCCCCCGGCTGGACGGGCGCCGTCAGCCACCCGCTGATCCTGCTGGTGGGAGCGGCCCTGCCGGCGGCCCTGTGGCTACGACGGCGGCCGTCTGCAGCGATGCCCGCATCGCGCCCGTCCCGCGTGGGCGCGCGGGTCCTGTCAAGACGCGATGTGCTGCTGGCGCTGGCGCTCTTGTTGCTGCTGCGCTGCGTGCTCGACACCTGGGACGCCGCCTACTACCCCATCCCGTTCGTGCTCGCACTGCTCACCTGGGAGGCCCTCGGCCCCGCCGACCGGGTCCCGGTGCTGGCGCTCTGCAGCAGCGTGCTCGCGTGGATCAGCTTCCAATGGCTGGGAGTGCACGCCTCCCCCGATGCCCAGGCTGCGTTCTTCCTGGCCTGGACCCTGCCGCTGGCGGCCGTGCTCGGCGCGAGCCTGTTCAGGGCCGATCCCGCGCGGAGCTCGGAGCGATCGTGGGTGCTGTGGTGCGAACGCGGTCAGGAGATGACCGTCAGCGCCTTGGACAGGCTGGTCAGGACCGCCGGGGCGCCCCCGGTGACCAGCAGCAGATCCTCGATGCGCACGCCGAGGCGACCCGGCAGGTAGACCCCGGGCTCGACCGTCACCACGTTTCCAGCCGCGAGCGCCTCCTCACCGGCCGTGCGCGACAGGCGCGGGGCCTCGTGAATCTCCATTCCCACGCCGTGACCCAGGCCGTGGCCGAAGTGCTCGCCGAAGCCCGCCCGCTCGATCACCTCGCGCGCCACCGCGTCCAGCTCGCGGCCGTTGGGGCCCTCCCTGACGGCGGCCAGTGCCTGTTCCTGGGCCTCGAGGACGAGCGCATACACCTCGCGGGCCTCGGCGGAGATTCCCTCGCCGGTGGCGTAGGTGCGCGTGCAGTCAGAGCAGTAGCCCTCCAGGCGGGCTCCCCAATCGATCGTCAGCAGCACATCGCTCGGGATCGTCTCCTCGCGCGGCTCGGCGTGCGGCAGAGCGCCGTGAGCACCGGCTGCGACGATCGACGGGAAGCTCGGAGCCTCGGCGCCGAGGCGGCGCATGCGCAGCTCGAGCTCGATCGCCACGTCGCGCTCGCTGCGTCCGACGACACCGTCTTCCACGACGCTTCCGAGCGCCTCGTCGGCGAGCTCCGAGGCGGCGCGAATGCGCGCCAGCTCCCCGGCGTCCTTGATCGCCCGCAACCGCTCGACCGCGCCCGCACAGGGGACGAGCTCCCAGGCCTCTCCCAACAGCTCGCCCAGGCGCGTGTGCAGGCTGACGGTGAGGCTGGCCTCATCGAAGCCGAACCGCCCGCCGCCCGGCGGCAGCGAGGCGGGGATGGCCTCAAGCAGGTTGCCGGCCACTATCTCCCGCTCGAACGCCTCGGGCACCTGTTCGGCCGACTGCGCGGCGTAGCGGAAGTCGGTGAGAAACCGGTGCGAGGCGCCGGTCGATCGCCGATCGCCCGCGGCGGCGATCAGCGCCAGCCCATGCGTACCGGTGAAGCCCGTGAGATAGCGCAGGTTGACAGAGGTTCCGACGAGCAGCACATCGACCGCCCGCTCTGTGAGCTCCGCCGCCAGGCGCCGGGTGCGCTCAGCGGCGGCGGACCCGCCCGGGGCGATCACGGGCTGCCTCGCTCGAGCTCCTCGCGCAGTCGCGACAGGGCCTCGCGATAGCCGTCGGGCCCGCGTCCTGAGATCGTCTCGAAGCAGAGGTCGCGGATCACCGAAACCCGCCGCCAGGGCTCGCGCGCCTGCACGTCGGAGAGGTGGATCTCGAGCGCGGGCAGCGCGGCGATCTCGAGCGCGTCGCGGATCGCCCAGGCGTAGTGGGTCCAGGAGCCCGGATTGAGAAGGATCGCGTCGGCGTGCCCGTCGAGGGCGTGCAGATGCTCGACGAACGCACCCTCGTGATTGGTCTGAAAGAAGCGGGTCTGGAGCCCCAGCTCCCGCGCGTCTGCTTCGATCTGCTGCTCGAGCTGCGGCAGCGTCAGGGTCCCGTACAGCAGTGGATCGCGCCGGCCGAGCTGGTCCAGGTTGACCCCGTGCATGACCTCCACCCGGTAGCGCGAGCCACTCACCGCAGAAGCTCCGTAACGGCCGCCCGCACCTCATCAGGCGGGACCTCGCAACCGATCCTCAGCTCGCCGGGCGCCGTCGACGAGCACGAACGGCACCTGCGATCCGAGGCGCTTCTTGTCATGTGTGGCGGCCTCCAGCACCTCATCCACCGCAGCCCCCTCGAGCGTGACGGGCAGACCGCGCGCCTGAAGCAGCTCGCGCACCTGCGCGCGCAGGCCGTCCAGCCCTGAAAGGCGCAGCGTGGCCAGCAGCCCGAGGCCCACCGCTTCGCCGTGGCGGTAGCGGGCATAGCCCGTTGCGGTCTCGATCGCGTGCCCGATGGTGTGCCCGAGGTTCAGCAGCTGGCGCCGCCCTGCATCGCGCTCATCCGCGGCGACGACCGCCAGCTTGGTGCGCGCACAGGCGAGGATCATATGCCGGTCCACCTCCTCGCCGCCGGCCACGCGCTCCCACAGCGTCCCGCCGGCGATCAGCGCCGTCTTCAGCACCTCCACCCAGCCGGCCGCCAGCTCGGCCGCCGGGCAGCGTGGAGAGCACCTCAGGATCGACCAGCACACCCGCCGGCTGGTGGTAGGCCCCGACGTAGTTCTTGGCTTCGGGCAGATCGACGCCGGTCTTGCCGCCGTAGGCGGAGTCGACCTGCGCGAGCAGCGTGGTGGGGATGTGAACGACGGGCACGCCGCGCTGGTAGGTGGCGGCGCAGAATCCCGCCAGGTCGCCCACAACGCCGCCCCCGAGCGCGACCACGTGGTCGGCCCGCGTCAGGCCGGCGGCGAGCAGCGCGCGCCACACGGCTTCGGCGCTCGCAAGGTCTTCTGCTCCTCCCCGGGTGCGATGGCGAGCATCCCCCTCACCTCTCCCAGGCGCTCGGCGTAGAGAGCCGCGACGGTCTCATCAGACACGCAGAAGGGCTGTGAGACGGAGCGGTCGAGCGGCCACAGCTCCCGCAGCTGCGCCGCGTCGCGGAGCATCCCCGGGCCGATCAGCACCGGATAGCCTCCCGACTCAGAGCTCGCCCACAGAAGGCGCGCTCCCGGCGGCGCCGCCGCCAGCGCGCGCAGGGCCTCCAGCACCCGCCCGGACGTACCCCTCGCCATCGCCGGCAGCACGGCGTCGGCCAGTTCCTCATACACCGCCGCGCGGCTTGAATGAAGCGCCCTGAATGCCTCCCAGTCGCGCGCCAGCGGCCGCTCGCCGGCGCCCTCCTGCGCCTGAATCCGAGCCCACGCGAGCGCCGGGTCCACATCGAGCAGCACCGTCAGGTGGGGCTCGAGCGCCCGCCGTACGCGCTCAGAGCAGACACTGCCCCCGCCGAGCGCGATCACACTGCCGGGCCCGGCGTCGTTCAGGAGCATGCACACGAGCTCCTCCTCGGCCGCCCGGAAGGCCGGCTCGCCTTCGAGCTCGAATGCTCGCGCGGGCGGATGGCCGAGGCGTTCCTCGAGCAGCTCGTCGCTGTCCACCGCGGCCACGCCAAGCGCCTCTGAAAGCTCGGCTGCGACGGTCGACTTGCCCGCGCCCATGAAGCCGATCAGGACGAGCGCCCGCCGCGGCGCCCCTCCTAGGCCTGCCATCCGATCCGCTCCTCGTAGGCGCGGACGGCCTGCAGGGCATCATCGATGTGGTCACCGCCGAACTTGCTCCGGTAGGCATCGGCGAGCACCAGCGCCACCATCGCCTCGGCCACCACCGCGGCGGCCGGCACGGTGCAGGAGTCGGTCCGCTCGCGCAGCGCCTGTGCCGGCTCGTGCGTGCCGATGTCAACCGAGCGAAGCGGCTTGGTGAGCGTCGGCAGCGGCTTCATCGCCCCGCGCACGATCAGCGGGCAGCCGGTCGTCATGCCGCCCTCAAGACCCCCGGCGCGGTTCGTCTCGCGGTAGTAGCCGCGGTCGGGCGAGAAGAAGATCTCATCATGAGCCTCAGAGCCCGGCAGGCCGGCGATCGTGAACCCGTCACCGACCGCGAAGCCCTTGATCGCCTGGATCGAGCAGATCGCCATCGCCAGGCGCCCGTCGAGGCGCTCCTCCCAGGAGACGTGCGAGCCGAGGCCCGGCAGCAGGCCGAAGGCCTGCACCTCAAAGACGCCTCCCAGCGACTCGTTGGCCTTGCGCAGCGCATCGATCTCGCCCACCATCGCGCTGCTCGCCTCGGCGTCCAGGCAGCGCACCGGCGAGCTGTCAACCTCCGCGAAGTCCTCGGCCGTCAGCGGCCGCCCGCCCGCCGGTGCCCGCACCGAGGCGATCTGCAGCACGTGCGAATGCACAACGACCCCGAGAGCGCGCAGAAACGCCTTGCACAGCGCGCCGCCCGCCACGCGCGCCGCCGTCTCCCGGGCGGAGGCCCGCTCGAGGATGTTGCGCACGTCCGACTGCTTGTACTTCTGGGTGCCCACCAGGTCGGCATGGCCGGGTCGAGGGAGATGCACCTCGGCGACCGCCTCGGCGACCGGCCACGGGCTCATGCGCTCCTCCCAGTTGGCGTAGTCGCGGTTTGCGACCTGAAGGGCGATCGGGCCCCCGAGCGTGCGCCCGTGGCGTATGCCCCCGGTGACCTCGGCCGTGTCGCGCTCGATCTTCATGCGCCCGCCCCGCCCGTGGCCGAGCTGGCGACGGGCCATGTCCTCGTTCAGATCCTGTGGGCGAACCTCAAGGCCCGCGGGCAGGCCCTCAACGATGCACGTGAGGCCGGGGCCGTGCGACTCGCCGGCGGTTATCAGACGGAGCGCCACGCCCCAAGCTTATGTGCTCGGAAGTCAGTGGCCGGGGTGCGACGGCTGCACGGCAACGTGGGCGCGGGTGGGCGCCCCGGCCTTGGATTCATGGGCCAGGGCCGTGTTGGCCCGCGCCGCGGACGCGGAGCCGACGGTGCGCGTGATCCTCTCGATGCCCACGAGCCTGAGTTCGTAGGTGACGGGACTGCCGTCGGATTCGATCGATTCGAGTGTCTCGCTCTGGCCGACCTGCAGGCGGATCGCCTGGCACTGCGTGGCGCTCGGCAGGCAGGTGGCGTTCCCGTGCAGGATCGACTCGCCGGTGAGCGTGAACACCGCTTCCAGTTTGGCGTGCTTGACCGCGCCCGAGTACACCAGCTGGGGGTTGGTCTTGTCCGGGAGCGGTTCGTTGAGCGCCATGTTGGGGTAGGTTTTCAGCTGCGCCGGTTCGGCCGGGGCGCCCACGATGGACGGTGCCGGCAGGACGCCGAACTGGACCGTCACCTTGTACGTGGTCGTGACCTTGGGCTTTGCCGGCGTGGTCGGTTTGGGGGCCGGCGCCGGCGTGGCGGACGGGGTCGTGGAGGAGCCGCTCGTCGAGGTGGAGGGGGTCGAGGCGGGCGTGGTCGAGGCAGGCGTGGTCGTGCTCGTGGCGGTCTTCGCCGAGGCCAGCGGGGTGAACGGGTCGCGCAGCGGCCCGCCGCGCTTCTGGGCGGCATTGCCGGTCGTCTCCGTCACCGGCTGCGCGGCGTCGGTGGTGACCTGGCTGATCGAGATGCCGCCGACGCTCGCTGACACCGGCGCCGTGGAGGCCGTCGGGGTGGCGCTCGAGGAGCCCCCTCCCAGTACCCCGTAGGCGACGGCAGCCACCAGGGCGACGACGAGCGCGATCAGCAGCAGCCGCAGGCGCACGTCCAGGAGGTCGTCCTTGACGGAGCTCAGAAACTCGTTCATGGGGTCACCCTTGCGATCGCGGGAGCGGTAGGAGAGCTCGTCGGGGCGGTGCTCGAGGCAGGCGTGGCGGACGGAGTCGCCGAGGCACCGGCGGGAGCGCCGGTGGTTGCCCCGGCGGTCAGGCCCTGGCTTGCGGGAAGCACGTAGGCGGTTGCCGTGACATTGCCGGAAAGCTGTTCTGAGCCACCCTTGCCGGTGCTCTTTTCAGTCGGATTCGTCGAGGGCGCGAGCTTGATGCTCTGGATCGTGAGCAGACGGCCGTTCACCAACAGGGCGCCGTTGGTGGTCCTGACCGTCGCCGCGTCGAGCTGCTGGAACAGGTGGTAGAGGTCGGAGAAGCTTCCGTTGAAGACGAACGTGAACGGCATCGCCGAGAAGGCTGAGCTGGTTGCTGAGGCAGCTGCGGCCGGTGCCGGCGTGCTGGCGGCCGATGTGCTCGCGCCGCCCGCCCCGGTGGCGGTGATCGAGGCGAATTCGACGTTCCGCTGATTGGTGGCGTGGGCCAGCTGGTAGACGAGCGCGGGCACTTCCTCCGTCGGCGGCACCGCTTTGCCGAGCCTCACGATCGAGGCATAGGCCGTCGAATACTGCGTCTGCGCGCTGCGCGCGTTGGCGACCTGACCCTCCGCCGTGGCAAGCTGCGAGGTCGCCGTGCTGACCTGCGCGTTCAGGGCCGCAGCCTTCTTGCGCTCCGGCGAGACGAGGATCAGCCACGCGGCGCCAAGCATCACGACGACCGCGATCCCGATCACGACTATGCGATCGCGCCCGGTCATCCTGCAGCTCCAGTGGGTGTGGCGGCGCTGGAGGCGGTCGGGGTGCTCACGGCCGGAAGCGGGTCGAAGTCGATCGTCACGTTGAAGGCGGGGTCGCTGCCTGGGCAACCGCCTGCGTTGCTGGCGCCCGAGCTTCCGGCTGCTTTGCTGGAGCTCTGCAGCGACACGCTTGAGACGCCGTTCATGAGGCGCAGCCGGTTGAGGGTCTGGGCGACCTCGGCCTGGCTCGTGGCACACCCGCTGAGGGTGAACACCGGGACGCTGCCCGGCGGGGTGGCAGAGGTCACCGTGGCGCTGGCGGAGGCGGCAGTAGAGGAGGAGGTGCCGCCCGCGGACCCGATGGTGCCGCTGAGCGAGGAGATCGAGGCGTCCTTGGGGAGCACGCGGCCGAGTTCGTGAAAGGCGTAGGCCCAGTCGAAGCGCGACTGTGCGAGCTCAGAGACGGCCTGCACGCGCTGTTCGCGCATCGCCAGGAAGCTTGTGTAGGGGGCCAGCTGCGCGGCCTCGGCCTGGGCCTGCTGAGTCTCCGCGACGAGTGTCGCCGCCTTCGCCCGACGGCTCGAGATCTCGTGACGGGCGGTGCCGTAGAGCAGAACCAATCCCGCCAGACCGGCCAGCAGGACGAGAACCGCATAGGCGCCCCCTTCCGAGCGGCCGGCGGCCGGGCCTGAACCGCCGCGCTGATCAACCGGTACGAGGTTTACGGCCCTCACGAGTGCACCTCGGTCGTGGCCAGGCCGGCAGCGATCGCCAGGCGGTTCAGAGACACCGCGTCTGCGCGGCCCTCATCGGTCGCGCCAATCGTCTCTGAGCGCACCTCGAGGCCCAGGTGGGCCTCGAGGGCCTCGGCAAAGCCGGGGAGGTCCAGCGCCGAGCCGCTGAGCACGACGTGCGAGACCTCTCCCCCGCCCTCCTGCGAGCGATGGAAGTCGAGTGAGTTGCGCACCTCTCCGGCGATCTCGCGGACGCCGTTCTCAAGCACCCTGCGCGCATCGGCGTCCATCTCGGCGCCGTCGACGTCGGGCGGCTGCGGCGGCTCCGGCGTCGAGTCCGAGGCCGGCCCCAGTGAGGACATCTCCGAGAAGCTCATGGCGCCTTCGATCGCTTCGTGATCCTCGGAAGAGCTCGGCGAGCCCTCCTCGTGCGCGACCGCGTCAAACGGCTCGGCGCCCTCGGCGAAGGGCTCGGCGCCCTCGGGCGCGGGCTCCTCGACGAGCAGCTCCTCGTCCAGGCCCTGTTCGGAGGTCAGCCACTCGGGCACCACGTCCTGGGGCAGGGCGGGCTCGGGCGCAACCGCGATCTGCCCGACCTCCACGGGTCTCGTCAGATCCACCGCCGCGAGCAGCGTGCGGGCGTCGGTCAGGGGGATGCCACGGCGCTCGGCAAGCTCGCCCGCCATTCCCTCGAGGCCCCCGCCCACGACGCGCGTGAAGCGGCAGATGAGGCCCTCGGCGATCGCCAGGTTCGTGAGGCCGTCGACGTTCAGGTAGACCACGCGGCTGACGTGCTCGGCATCTGCTCCCAGCTCGGGCTGGTGCAGCGAGCGGATCAGAGCGAAGGCGGACAGGTCGATGCCGACGGGCTGCAGACCCGCGCCGCGCACCGCGGCCAGCAGATGTTCGATCATGTCCCGCTGAGCGGCGACGAGCACGACGTGCTGGCGCGGACCGGCCGGAGTGTCGACGATGCCAAGCGGGTGGAAGTCAAGGACCGCGTTGCTGAGCGGCATCGGCACCTGATCCTGGGCCTGAAACTGGACGGCCGCGGCGAGCTCCTTGCGATCCGTCATCGGCGGCAGCTCGAGCGTGCGCATGACCGTGCGCTGGTTGGCGACGCCGACCCGAACGCGCTTGGTGAACCGCTCGCTGCTGAACAGCTCGCGCAGCACCCGGCTCAGGTCGGCCTCATCGACCACCTCGCCCTCGCGCACCGCATCCGCCGGCAGCGGCAGGACGGCGGCGCGGTCAGCGACTATCGAGCCGTTGACGCGGGCCTGCACGGCGCCCACGAAACCCGGCTGGATGTCGAGGCCCGCGACGGCGGGGCCCGAGCGGTGGCCGAGGCCGAGCTTCAGCGAGGGACTCGGTAGCTTCAAGGCTGGAAGCTGAAGGCGGTTGGTGAGGTTCGAAAATGAGGGCATGAGTTGGTCCGGCCGGGATCAATGGCTTGCCGACACGAGTCCTATCGGCACGAGGCCGCGGGCGCTTGAGCCCCGGCTGAGCCGCGGCGCGGAGCCCGGCAGGAGGGCACGCCGGAGGTCGCCGGGCATCGCCGGCGCGAGCGCGTCAGTGAACGACGTGGTTGACGTAGAGATCGATGAGCGGCCCGCCCACATAGACGGCCACCACCGCTCCCAGAGCGAGGAAGGGACCGAAGGGTACGGCCGTCTTGCGCCCCTCCTGGGCCCCCTTGCGAGCGATGATCACCGCGCCCAGGAGCACCCCGGCGACCAGCGCGATGAGGATCGCCGCGGCCACGGTCCGGCCCAGGAAGAGTCCCATCACCGCCGCCAGCTTGACGTCCCCCATGCCCATGCCGCCGGGGTAGGCGAGCGCCGCCACCAGCAGGAAGCCACCGGCGGCGGCGGCGGCGATCAGCCGTTCGGGCTCGCCGGCCGGGTCGAGGGCCAGACCGATGACAAGCGCGAGCACCGCGCCGAGCGCCGTCAGCCGGTTGGGGATGATGCGGTACTCGAGATCGATCAGCGCGGCCGGCACCATGATCAGGATCAACCCGACGCCGAGCGCTATTCCGGCGGGGGAGCTGTGCGCCAGCACGGCGCCCACGCAGAGTGCGGCGGTGAGCGCCTCGACCAGCGGATAGCGGGCCGAGATGGAGGCTCCGCAGGCGCGGCAGTGCCCGCGCAGCAGCAGAAAGGAGAGGATCGGGATGTTGTCGTAGGGCTTTACCGGAGTGCCGCAGCGAGTGCAGTGAGACGCCGGCATCACCAGCGACTCGTGGCGGGGCAGACGGTAGGTGACCACGTTCAGGAACGAGCCGGCGATCGCGCCGAGGACTCCCGCAAAGGTGATGGCCTCCATGTGGACTGATCGGCGCCGGCGGGCCGGCGCTTGAGTGCGGATACGAAGAAGGGCGGCCGATCGGCCGCCCTTCTCCCACTTCAGACTGATGGCGAGACGTCTACCAGCTGCTGTTCTGACAGCCGCCGCCTTCAGACCCCGTCTTACCTGTCGGGGTGCATTCACGTTTCGTGCTTCCATTCGATTCACGTTTGATAGAGAACGTGTGACCGTCGGTCGCTTCTGCGGTGACGGTGTATTCTTCATAGGGAGCGGCTCCCACCGTGACAGTCTTCAGGCACGCGTTGGCCGTGCTCGGGCAGGAGATGATCGTTTTCTCATAGGCCTGGAGTTCGCCGATCGACATACCCTGGTAGTTGCCACCATGGTCGGTCGCGTACGTCTCGGCGGTGGTCTGGGCTGTACGAGCAAGCTCCTTCGCCGAGGCGTCGGTTGCCTTGCTCTTCTGGCTCAGGAATGACGGAATTGCGATCGCGGCAAGAATGCCGATGATCAGGATAACCACCAGAAGCTCGATAAGGGTAAAACCACCCTCATCCGAGGAGCGCTGGCGCAAACGGTCCAACATGTGAATCCTCCTAGGATTCGTTTACAGGGCGCCAGCCCTTGGTAGTCGCCTCATGCGGCGATGCGTCCCTCTTGCGAGAGCCGCCGGCTTTGCTACGCACCCTTGCGGACGCTTGCCCTTGGCACCTCGGCACTGGCTTTGTCAGCGGATGCATCGGCCGATACGCCGGGGGCCTTTAGCGCTGAATGTGACGTGGACATATGGGCCATGCCCGGCGATGGCGTGGGCGTGAGCGCGCAGCACGGCGCCAGATTCGGCGCCCTGCCGTCAACACCCCTGTCGTCCCGAATCCCCCGCCCACACGGGCTCTGAGGGCCAGGACCGGCGCCTACCAGCTGCTGTTCTGACAGCCACCGCCTTCGGACCCGGTCTTACCTGTCGGGGTGCATTCCCGTTTAGTACTTCCGTTGGCTTCGCGTTTATCGAGAACGTGTGCCCGTCGGTCGCTTCAGCGGTGACGGTGTATTCTTCGTTCCCGCACCGGCGACGGTCACGCGTCTTAGGACACGCGTTGCTTGCGTTCGGGCAGGAGATGATTGTTTTCTCATAGGCCTGCAGTTCGGCCGACGCTCAAGCCGGCGTAGTTGCCACCATGGTCGGTGGCGTAGGTCTCGGCGGTGGTCTGGGCTGTACGAGCAAGCTCCTTCGCCGAGGCGTCGGTGGCCTTGCTCTTCTGGCTCAGGAACGACGGAATTGCGATCGCGGCGAGGATGCCGATGATCAGGATGACCACCAGAAGCTCGATCAGGGTGAAGCCACGCTCGTCTGAGGCGCGCTGGCGCAGTCGATAGAACATGTGAATCCTCCTCGGATTCGTATTCAGGGCGCCAGCCCTTGATAGTCGCCGCATGCGGCGATGCATCCCTCTTGCGAGAGGCGCCGGCTTTGCTATGCACCCTTGCGGATGCCTGCCCTCGGCACCTCGGCACTGGCTTTGTCAGTCCGTGCATCGGCGCATGCGTGAACGGGCATTAATGACGGCGGCGGCCTGGACGGATGGGGCCGCTCTCAGGCGACAGCGTCGTCCGGCGCGTCTGAGGGCGCGTCTGAGGACGGCTCAGCCTCGAGCCACTTGGCCTGGGCATCCACCTCGGTGAGGCGCACCCCGCCACCGGCGCACCAGGGGCACGTGACGCTGCTGGGCGTCCCGCCCAGGTTTGAGATCACCTGGCCGCTGCCCCGGCAGGGCATACACTCCCGCGGCCCGTGGGACCCCTCCGCCTGATCTTCGCTGTCGTCTGCCTCGCTTGCCACGAGGCGATGAGACTAGCGTTCCGCGCATGAGAAGACGGCCCCGCCAGCGCCGCGCGGCACCGTGGGAGTGGGCGGTCGTGGCGCTGATCACCACCGGCGCGGCGATCCTGCGGCTGCTCCACCTGGGCCAGGTGCCGCCGGATCCGTTCTATGACGCCGCCGTGCGGAGCATGACGCTGTCCTTTCATAACTTCTTCTTCGGCGCGTTCGAGCCCGGGGGGAGCGTGTCGATCGACAAGCCGCCCGTGGACCTCTGGCTTCAGGTCGCGAGCGTGAAGCTGTTCGGGTTCACCTCGATGACGCTCAAGCTGCCCGAGGCGCTCGCGGGCATCGCCGCCGTGCCGCTGCTGTTCGCGGCGCTGCGCCGCGTGTGGAGCGCATCCGCTTCGATCGCCGCGGCGGCCGCCATGGCCGCCCTGCCGATCGAGGTGATCACCTCGCGCAGCGACACCATGGACGCGGTGATGATGACCCTGATCGTGCTCGCCCTGCTGCTCGTCATACGCGCATGCGAGACGGGCCGCAGCGTCTGGCTGCTGGCCGCGGCGGCCGCCCTTGGGGTCGCCTTCGACGTGAAGCTGCTCGAGTCGCTGGTTGCCCTTCCGGGCCTCGCCCTGCTCGCCTATCTGGGACTGCCCGGCCCCCGCCGGCAACGCATGCTGAAGCTCGTCGCGGGGGCTGCGGTGTATGTCGCCGTCGCCCTTGCCTGGCTGACGGCGACGCTCTTGGTTCCGGCGCACGAACGGCCATACGCGATCGGCTCGACCAACGGCAGCGCCTGGAATGCGGCGTTCGTGTTCAACGGCACCGACCGCTTGGGCGGCAAATCGCCAGAACCGCAGCAGACCTCGTATGAACCTGGTCACCGCTATCCCGTGGCGACCCAGTCCGAGCGCGACCACATCCCGATAGTGCCTCCGTCGCCGACACGCCTGCTGGCTCGGATCGGCCCGCTGTCGGGCGAGCGGTTGGGGATCGAGCTCGTGGTGGCGCTCCTGCTGGGCATACCGGCTCTGCTGCTGGATGCACGCGAGCGAGCCAAGGGGAGATCCGGGCTCGACCCGCAGGCACAGGCGCAGCCCGACGCGGATGGCGCGGAGGCGACGATGGGCGACCTCGACCGGACCCGGCGAGCGGTGGCTGCCGGCCTGGTCGTGTGGGCACTGACCGGCATCGCGCTGTTCAGCTACATGACCCGGCTTCACCCCCGCTATGTCGAGGGCCTCACCCCGGCCGTCGCGGCGATGATGGGCTTTGGCGTGGCATGGGCAAGCACAGCCGCGGGGCGCCTGCGCCTCGCGTTGCTCGTGGGCACCCTGATCATCGTGGTGGTCTATGCCGAGCGCCTGCTCTACGGCCGGCCGGCCGTCTGGTGGATCGTTCTTGTTGCCGCAGTCGGGGCGATCCTGCTCGCCGCGCTGGCGCGCCTTCCGGCGCTATCCCCGCCGCCCCGCCCCTCCCTGCTGGCAACCGCGGTGCTCGTGCTGACGCTCGTGGCGGTGCTCGCCATACCGATCACGGTTGACGCGCGCGCCATCCGCGACCGCGTGAGCGACGCCGGCTACGTCGGCGCACTGCCGGGCCAGGAGCAACAAGAGCTGAGCGCCTATCTGCTCGCCCATCAGGACGGCGCCCGGGACGAGGTCGCAGCCGAGTCCGCCACCGGCATCGGGTCGCTGATCGTCAAGGACGCGCGTCCGATCGTCGTGCTTACGAGCTACGGTGCTCGCGTCTTTACGACCGTCGCGAAGCTGAAGATGTTGATCGCCCAGGGCGACGTGCGCTACGCCTTCCTGAACTCCAGCTGCGGCCACCACGACTCGGCCGAGGACGCCGCCTGCTCTGAACCGGCGCGATGGATCAGGGCGCACGCGACAGACGTCTCCAAACAGGCGGGCCTCAGCCGCGACAAGGTCCTGTGGCTTCTGCCGGGAGCGCGGCCATGAGCGGCGAGACGCTCGAGGCGCTCGCGCTCGGCGCCCGGCAGGCCGGAAAGATCGCGCTGGACACGGAGTTCATGGGCGAGGGCCGTTACAGGACGCTCCTGTGCCTCGTCCAGCTCGCGATCCCCGACGGGGCGGACGGATCCGAGCGCATCGAGATCGTGGATCCGCTGGCGGAGGACCTCGACGGCGCTCCACTGGCGGCGATCCTCGAGGACCCGGCCGTGCAGGTCGTCGTGCATGCCGGCCGTCAGGACGTCGCCCTGATGCGCAGGCGCTTTGGCACCGAGGTCAGGAACGTGTTCGACACCCAGATAGCGGCCGGCTTTGCCGGCATGGGAGCGCAATCCTCGTATGAGTCGCTGATGGCCGAGATGCTGGGTGTGCGCCTGGCCAAGAGCGCAAGCTTCACCCGCTGGGACGCGCGCCCGCTCTCACCGGAGCAGCTTGCCTACGCCCGCGAGGATGTGGTGGACCTGCTCGAGCTGGCGGCGGAGCTGGAGCGCCGACTGAAGGAGCTCGGACGGCTGCAGTGGGCCTACGAGGAGTGCGAGGCGCTCGAGCGCTCGAGTGATGAGCGCGACCCGGAGGCGATCTTCGCGCGCCTGCCCCGCGTCGGCGGCCTGAGCGCCTCCTCCCGTCCGATCGCGCGGGAGCTCGTGAAGTGGCGCGAGCAGACCGCGGCGCGCCAGGATCGCCCGGTGCAGAGCATCCTGAACGATGCGGCCCTGATGGAGATCGCCAAGCGCAAGCCGTCATCCAGGAACGAGCTCGAGAGGATCCGCGGACTCGGTGCGGGCGCGATGCGAAGGCGCGCGGACGAGCTGCTCGATGTGGTGCAGCGCGCTCGTTCCCACCCGGCCGACCCGGCGCCGCAGCGGGCCCGCCCACCGTTGCCCAAGCCCGAGGACGCGCCGCTCGTGTCCCTCGCCGAGGCGCTCCTGCGCGCACGCGCCGGCGAAGCCGGGCTCGCCTATGAGCTGCTCGCGAGCCGGGCCGACCTGCAGGCGATCGTCGCCGCCAGGAGGGTCCACACCGACCCGGCCGACGTGGCCGACGCGCTGGCGGAGGTGCGCACCCTGCGCGGCTGGCGGCGCGAGCTCGTGGGCGAGGAGCTGCTCGAGCTGCTCGACGGACGCGTATCGCTGTCGGTTCATGGCCAGCGCCTGCAGGTTGCCGCTCGCGACGCGCCGGGCGCGCCGGCGCGCGATGAAGGCTAGGCTCGGGCCTCGAGTGCGACGGGATACGAACCGGCGCATCGGGACCCTGCGCGGTGCTAGCTTCGCTGTCGGGTGCTGAGCGCGGTGGAGATGGTTTTCCAGGCAGTCGATCCAGGAGGGCCCCGCTCAGCTCCCCAGGATGCGAACCGAAGGCGGCGGGGGGCAGGCCCGGACGGAGGGCAGCTCACCGGAACGCCTGAACCTGCGCATCGAGCGTTCGCCCGGAGTAGCTTCGACACCGCTGAGCTGGGTCGCGCTTCCCCAAGAGGCCCCCGCGGGGGCCACCGGCCCCGCTCAGCCGCTCTTGCCGTCCCGCGCCGCTTCTCGATAGCCTCGCCGCAAGCGACCCGAGGAGAGCACCCGTGCGCAGACTGACTCGCAGAACTGTTGCAGTGACGTTCGTGCTGACCCTCGCCATGTCGGTGGTGGCGCTGGCAGGACCGCTGAAGGGCAAGACCTACAGCGGGAAAACGCCCGCTTCGGGGGTGGGCTCCGAAGGCAGCTATGCGTTCGGAGCGCGGCTCCCGGTGGTGCTCAAGGTGTCCGCCAACGGCAAGTCGGTGACGGCCAGCTTCCCGGGCATACCGGAAGCGGGTACGCACCGCGCGGTCATATATTGCAACGTTGGCCTAGCCCTGATCCGCCAGATCACCAAGCCCGCAAGCATCTCGAAAACTGGAAGCTTTCAGGCGACGATCCTCGACAAGCTGTCCGAGGAACCGAGCGTTCCCCTCAAGCAGATCGTCACGGGAAAGTTCAACGGGCATACGGTCAAGGGCACCGTGCACACCGTGACCAGCGCCGGATGCTCCGGGTCGACGACCTATACGGCGACGGGCTAGGTGGCGTGGGAGCAGCGGGCTCGCGGCGCGGTAGGTAACCTTCCTACCGCGCCGGGCGGAACCCCTGGATTAATCCCGGTGCCAAGCCCCCGGCCTGCCCCCAGGCGCGGGGGCACTTGATGGCAGCAGTCGCCGCGGCAGCTCAATCGCTTTGCTCTGATATCCCAACGGCTTCGAGGGCTTCGTTGGGATCGTTGAACCAGCGAAAGCGCACGGCCCTGCCGTCCCGAACCGTCCAGACGTAGCCTTGCCGCCAGTGGGCTTCAATGCCGCTCGCGGACGTGCCACGTGCGATGCCGATCACGACCACGTCCTCGCCAGCGTCCACAAAACGTTCCGGTTCCACGAGGAAGTCTGGGTACACCTCACGTATCTTGCCCAGTGTTCTCCGGTCATGGCGGGTTCCGGACTCCACGGCATACGGTGGGTTTACGTACTCGAGCTCCGGGTCGATGAGATGACGGGCCGAGGCGTGTTCGCTCCACAGGCGATAGATGCTGCGAACCACCTCAACCTTCTCCCGCGACATCACCTACTCCACGAGGCCCACGGCCTCGAGCGCCTGCTTTCGGTTGTTGTAGTAGTCCATGCGCGCGACCAATCCGTCGCGCATCGCATGGACGATCGCGTTCTGGCGCTCCAGTGCAACGCCGCTGCCGCGTCCCGTCGCCTTGACGCGGAGCACCACGATCACCTTCTCACCGGCATCCATGATGTCGTGGTCGAACACCTCGACGTCCTCGTGCATCGTGTCCCAGGCCGGCTCCCCGGTGGCGAGGAAACGCTCGAACCCCCTGCGAACGATCTCAAGGTTACTCTCCTGTGGCATCCGCTATCCCCGTTCCCCTGCGAGGCGGTCGTGGACTCGTCGGCCATCACGCTGCGAGTATCCCGCAGAGGCGCCTCGCAGCGACCGAGAGCCCCCGCGTGAGCGGGGGCTCTCGGAGCCCGGCGGCAGTTGCTGGGCTATTTGGCGGAAGCCACCGTGAGTGAGGCGGATGTCGTCGTCTTGGCCGTGACGGGGGCCATCGCAACCGGGACCGTGATCACTTTCAGTTTCGGGGCGGCTTTCTTGGCCTCGTCGATTTCGATCTCCCACAGGCAGCCCATGTTCCCGGCTTCGCCTTCGACTTTGTCCCTCATGCCGAAGTAGTAGGCCGCCGTGTCCGTTTCGCCTTTCGCTTCGGCGACTTCCCCGGCTTCCTGCCAGACCTTCCCAGCCGACTTGAGGATTTCGCACGCCACCGCTTTGGCCTGGGGACCGATCGGCTGGGCCTGCGAGACGGCTGGAGCTGCGGTCGTGGCCGCGAAGCTGAGTGATGCGAGTCCGGCGATGATGATGTTGCGGGTCTTGGTGCTGAACATTTCATGTGCCTCCTGGGCGAAGTTGGTTTGTAAGACCATCCTCGCCCGGGCCACAGCAACCGGAAAGGCACCCTAGGGGTAGAGATTCCTTACCTGGATCCGCATCGTCGAGGGCCGTTCAGCGCTCCGCAGAGCGGCGTTGACTATTCGATGTGGTTATAGACTTCGAACAGCGGCAGGTACATCGAGATGACGATGAAACCCACGATGCTGCCGATCACGAGGATCATCATCGGCTCGAGGATGGAGGTGAGCGCCTTGACCGAGGCTTCGACCTGTTCCTCGTAGAACTCGGCGACCCTGTTCAGCATCGCGTCGAGCGCACCGGTTTCCTCACCGACGCCCACCATGTGGGTGACCATCGTCGGGAACACGGGCGCCTGGGCGAGCGGCGCCGCGATCGTGCCCCCTCGCTTGACCGAGGCGATCACACCGTCCATCGCTTCCTCGACCGCCACGTTTCCACCGGTTTTTCCGGTGATCTCAAGCGCCAGCAGCAGCGGCACGCCGGCGCTCGTAAGCGATGAGAGCGTGCGCGACCAGCGCGCAACGGCTATCTGCTGAACGATCCCGCCGATCTTCATCGGCACTCGCAGCCGGAAGTGGTCCCATTGGCGCCGGCCCCACGTGGTTTTCTTCCACTTCACAAAGGCCGCAACGACAACGCCGGCCACGAGGAACATAAGCCACCAGTAGCCCACAACCAGGTGGGAGAGGGTCACCGAGACCTGGGTGAGGGCCGGAAGTTCTCCGCCGAACTGCTTGAAGACGCCCACGAAGACCGGAACCAGGAAGGCGACGAGGGCCATCAGAACCCCGACCGCAAAGAAGATGACCAGTGCCGGATAGACCATGGCCGATTTGATCTGGCGGCGCAGGGAGGCATCCTTCTGGAGCTGGTCGGCGACGCGCATGAGGGCATCCTCGAGCACACCTCCCGCCTCGCCCGCCCGAGTCATCGCGACGAACAGCGTGCTGAACACCTTCGGGTGTCGTTCCATCGAGTCGCTCAGCGCGAGGCCCGCCTCGACGTCCTTGCGCACGGCGACGATCGTTTCCTTCAGGAACTTGCTCTCGGTCTGCTCCTCAAGCACATAGAGCGAGCGCAGGATGCTCATGCCCGAGGAGATCATCGTCGAGAGCTGGCGCGAGAAGACCGCCAGCTCAGCGGCCTTGACCCTCTTCAGGAAGGCGAGCTCGATCTCGCGCGAGGCGTGCTTGTCGGTGACATCAAGGACGATCAGCCCGCGCGACTTCAGCTGGTCGGCGACAGCCTGCTTGGACTCGGCCTCGACTTCACCGCCGGCCCGGGTCCCGGCCAGATCGATGGCTTTGAAGACGTACGCGCCCATTTTCCCGCGTGCCTATGCCGCCGCGAGCGACGCGGCGCCCAGAAGTCGTCCCAGCTCCTCCGGCGTCGACGAGCGCGCTTCGGCGAGCTTTCGAGTGATCTTGCCCTGGCGCACGAGCGTCGCCAGGGAGGCGTCCATCGTCTGCATTCCGGTGGCGGAGCTCGTCTGCAGCACCGAGTAGATCTGGTGGGTCTTGCCCTCGCGGATGAGATTGCGGATCGCCGGATTCGGCACGAGCACCTCGCAGGCCACCACGCGGCCCGAGCCGTCCGAGGTGGGCAGCAGCTGCTGGGTCATGATGCCCTGCAGCGCCACCGAAAGCTGCACGCGAACCTGCCCCTGTTGGTGGGCCGGGAACACGTCGATCACACGGTCGATCGTCTGGGCGCTGTCCTGGGTGTGCAGGGTCGCGAACACCAGGTGGCCGGTCTCAGCGGCGGTCAGGGCCGTTGAGATCGTGTCGAGGTCGCGCATCTCTCCGACCAGGATCACGTCGGGGTCCTCTCGCAGGGAGGCCTTCAGTGCATCGGCGAAGCTGTGTGCATCGGAGCCGAGCTCGCGCTGGTTGACCAGGCACTTCTTGTGCGTGTGCAGGAACTCGATCGGGTCCTCGATGGTCATGATGTGCTCTGCTCGCGTGCGGTTGATCTCGTCGATCATCGCCGCCAGCGAGGTGGACTTGCCCGAGCCGGTGGGGCCCGTCACCAGCACGAACCCTCTCGGCCTGCGCGTGAACTCATGGACGGCGGCCGGCAGCCCGAGGTCATCGATCGAGGTCAATCCGAACGGGATCAGGCGGAATGCGGCGCCGATCGCGCCCCGCTGGTAGTAGGCGTTGACACGGAAGCGTGCGTGACCGGGGATCGAGTAGGCGAAGTCCAGCTGCCAGTTGGTCTCAAGTCGCTGGCGCTGGTCGCCTGTGAGGATCGAGTAGACGATCTCGCGCGTATCGGTCGATGACAGCTTCGGGTAGTCCTCGAGCGGGGTCAGGCGCCCGCGAACGCGAACCGTCGGATGCGCGGCCGCACTGAGGTGGAGGTCAGAGGCCCTGCGGGAGACGACCTCCATCAGCAGATCTGCGAAGTCAATATCCATGCCTCGCCCATCGACAGATCGACGCACACGCATTAGCGCGGGAAAGTCGCCCTCCTGCGGACTGGACGAACGTATGACCTGAGAGAGGCCGCGGCTAAGCGGTGCTCGCGTCCCGCAGGGCGCTGCGCATGACCTCCAGGGGAGCCGCTCGGCCCGTCCAGAGCTCGAAGCTGACGGCGCCCTGGGCGAGCAGGATCTCAAGACCGCCGAGCGTGCGTG
Source organism: uncultured Solirubrobacteraceae bacterium (assembly GCA_963826995.1). GTDB lineage: Bacteria > Actinomycetota > Thermoleophilia > Solirubrobacterales > Solirubrobacteraceae > Palsa-744. The sequence goes on from CAWGYZ010000001.1 coordinate 179,802, forward strand.
CGCCGTGTTCGGCGGCGATCACGAGCAGCCGGGTGGGCCCATCGGCTCGATAGACCATGTCGACGACGTAGGAGCAGCCGTCGAACACCTCGGGGCTCAGCCCCAGCTGGCCGAGCGTGTCGAGGTCGCCCGCCGAGGGGTCTGAGCGGGAGCGTTCCAGGCCGACCGAGGTGCAGTTGATGAGCAGATCGGCGCGGCTCGGGATCGCTGACGGCCCTCACACCGAGATCGCGGGCCAGCGCGGCGGCGCGCTGGGGAGTGCGATTCCACACCGACACCTCGCTCGCGCCCGCCTCGCGGAGCGCCCAGGCGGCCGCGCGCGCGCTGCCCCCCGCCCCAAGTATCTGCACGCGCATATCTCTCGGCGAGGCGCCCAGGGCCGCGATCAGGCCCGGGGCATCGGTGTTCTCCGCGGCGATGGTGCCGTCGGGGGCGAACATCAGCGTGTTCACCGCGCCGATCGCCCTGGCCGCCTCGCTCGGCTCGTCCGCCAGCTCGAGGGCCGCGTGCTTGTGCGGGATCGTCACATTCGCCCCGACGAAGCCCGACGCCCCGAGCGAGCGCGTCGTCTCGCCGAACAGCTGCGGTGGCACCGGCAGGCGCTGATAGCGCCAGTCGGTCATCCCCAGCGAACGCAGCGCGGCATTGTGGATCGCAGGCGAGCGACTGTGCGCGACCGGCCAGCCGAGGACGCCCAGCCGGGGCATCATTTGCTCTTGCAGACCGGCGGATGTCCGCCGTTGTTCCTGACCGCCGCCTGGTAGGCGGCGGCATTGCGTTCGAACTGCGCGAAGGTGGTCGAGAACACCTGCTCGCCGCAGCCGTCGGCGCCGGCGACGTAGTAGAGGTAGGGCACGCGCGCGGGATGGGCGGCGGCTTCGATCGAGGCCATGCCCGGGTTGGAGATGGGCGTCGGGGGCAGGCCGGTGTGGATGCGGGTGTTGTACGGGGATTCGATCTGCAGCTGAGCCGTGGTCAGTTCGTGTGTGTAGGTCGCGATCCCCGTCTTCTGCTCGACCGCGTAGTAGATGGTGGCGTCGATCCCGAGGGGCATTCCCTGGCGCAAGCGGTTGTAGATGACCGCCGCGATCAGGGGTCTGTCGTGCGCCGTCAGCGCCTCGCGCTCGACCATCGAGGCCACGGTCAGCAGCTGATAGGGAGTGACGTGCAGCCTGCGCGCGCTGGCGATCTCGCTTGCGCCGAAGCGTTCTTCGAACGCGAGCAGCTGCTCATCGACCAACCTGCTCACGTTGGCTCCGGGGTCCATGTCGTAGGTCGCCGGAAACAGGAAACCTTCGAGCACGTCCGTGCCCGCGGGCGCTCCATAGTGAGCGGGGTCGAGAAGTGGTGAGCGCCGGGACGCGGCCCTGTAGCTCCCGGTCAGACCGGCGGCCGCTGCGATCTGGGCTATCTGAAGGCGGGTCTTGCCCTCGGGGACGACCAGCTTGACGACCGGCGCAGGAGCGATCGTCTTTGCGTGGCCCGAGCCGCGCAGCGAGTGCACCAGCACCAGGGCCACGACGATCACCGCCGCGAGCGCCAGGAGCGCCCCGGCACGCGCCCACAGCGAGCGCCGCGGCCCGGGTCGAGAGCCCATCGGTGCCGGGGGTATCGGGGGGAGCGCATTCGCCGGGCGGACCGGGGGGAGCGGGAGCTCGGCGGGGATGGCGGCCGGCGGGGCCCGCGGTGACGGGCAGCGGGGCCTCGGCCGGGACGGCCGCCTGCGGAGGATCGGGGAGGCCGGCACGCCGGCGTTCGCGTGCTTCGCGCTCGCGTGCGCGTTCCTCTTCGGTGCGTTCGCGCGCGAGCTGTGATCGGTCTTCGCGAGCCAAGGTCGAGACCCTAACGCGATCGCGTGGCCAGCCAGCTCTCCAGAAGAACCGCGGCCGCACGGGAGTCCTCGCCCTCGGTGAACGGCCCCGGCATCCCCTGTGCGATCCGCGTGGTGAAGCGCTCATCGTGCATCTCGACCGGGATCGCGTCGCCCAGCTTGAGCGACAGGCGCTCGGCGAACGCCCGCGTCTCGCGCGTCTGCTCGGTGTCACTGCCGCGCAGCGACAGCGGCAGACCGACGACCACGCGCTCGACCTCCCGCTCGCGCACGAGCTCCTCGAGCGCCCTCAGCCCGCGCCGGGTGCCGGCCCGCGGGACGGCCGGGATCGGGGTGACGATCGTGCCGGTGGGGTCGCTCATGGCACACCCGCAGCGCGCGCTCCCGTAGTCAAGAGCGAGCACGCGCATCAGCTTTCAAGCGTCGCCACGATCGCCGCGCGGGCCGTCCCGATCGCCTCCTCGAGCTTCTCTGGGTTGCGTCCGCCCGCCTGCGCCATCGTGTCACGACCGCCGCCTCCGCCGCCCACGATCTCGGCCGCCTGCTTCACCACGGCGCCAGCCTTGACCCCGCGTGCGACCAGCTCCGGCGCGACGCTGGCAACGAGATGCACGCGGCCATCGGCGGCCGTGCCGAGGAGTATCGCCGCCGCGCTGAGCCGTCCCTTGAGCCTGTCGGCGACCTCGAGCAGCGCGCCCGCATCGGCGACATCGACGCTCGTGGCGAGCACCTGCGCCCCCGCGATCGTCTCAGCCCGTGCCGTGAGCGCCTCGACGTCCACGCCGCCGGCGCCGCCACCCGCGCCCTTCGACGCCTTCTCGAGGGCCCGTCGCTCTGCCTCTCGGGTGCGCACCGCCTCAGGCACATCCTCGGGTGTGGTGCGAAGCGATGCGGCGACCTCCCGCAGCAGGCGATCGCGCCGTCGCAGCAGCCGCACCGCCTCCGGTCCGGTCACAGCCTCGATGCGCCTGACGTTGGCCGCGCTGGAGGTCTCGCTGAGGATGTGGAACGGTCCGATCTCGGCGGTCGAGCGCACGTGTGTGCCTCCGCACAGCTCGCGCGAGTACTCCCCCTCGCCGATCTCCACCATGCGCACCACATCGCCGTACTTCTCCCCGAACAGCGCCATCGCGCCGAGGCGCTTTGCCTCCGGCAGCGTGGTGGTGATCGGGCGCACCGGATCACCGCGGGCGATCCACTCGTTCACACGATCCTCGACGTCGCGGAGCTCCTCCTCGCTCAGCGCCTGGCCGTGGCTGAAGTCGAAGCGCAGCTTGTCCGGCCCCACGTATGAGCCGGCCTGATGCACATGGTCGCCGAGCCGTTCGCGAAGCGCCGCATGCAGCAGATGCGTGGCGGTGTGGTTGGCCTCGGTCGCGCGGCGCGAGGCGCGATCGACCTGAGCAAGGACCTGCTCTCCGGGCGTGAGTGTGCCCTCCTCGACGAGAACGCTCAGCACCTGGTCATCGCCCAGCCGAACGACGTTCTCCACGCGGGCGCGGCAGCCGTCGAGCTCACACGCGATCGTGCCCACGTCTGAGACCTGGCCGCCCCCCGCCGGGTAGAAGGGGGACTCGGCGAGCTTGATCAGATAGCGCTCGCCGGCCACAGCCACCGCGTCGGCTCCGTCCTCGGCGGCCTCGACCGAGCCGTTCCCGTCGATGCTGAGGATGGCGCCGACGGTGGTCCTCTGCTGCTCGGTCTCATACCCCGTGAAGCGCGTCTGAAAGCCGGCGAGCTCCGCGAACGTGCCAGCCGCCGCGCGCGCCTGCGCGGCGCCCTCGGCGCCACCCGCGCGACTGTTCGGGCCATGCGCGCGGCTGCGTGCGCGCTGTTCCTCCATCAGCGTCTCGAAGTCGCCCTCGATCGCCAGTCCCTCCTCGTCGAGCAGCTCGCGCGTCATCTCATACGGGAAGCCGTAGGTGTCGTGCAGGCGGAAGACATCGGTGGCCGACACCGAGGAGCCGCCGCCGGCCCTCGCCTGCTCGATGTGGCCCCGCAGCGTCGACATCCCCTGAGCGAGCGTGCGCCCGAAGCCCTCCTCCTCTGCCGACAGCCACTCGTTGATCGCGGCCCGGTGCTCGCCCAGCTCCGGATAGGCGCCTCCCATCAGCTCGATCACCCTGGCCGCGTAGCGCGTGAGGAATCCGGGCGCCAGCTCGAGATTGCGGCCCTGCTGGATCGCGCGGCGCATGACGCGGCGCAGCACGTAGCCGCGATCCTCATTGGCGGGCACGACCCCGTCGGCCACCAGGAACGTCATCGCCCTGGCGTGGTCGGCGAGGATGCGCAACGCCCGGTCACTGGCAAAGTCCTCGCCGTAGCGCCTACCGGAGAGCTCCTCGCCCAGGTCGATCAGCGGCTGGAACTGGTCGGTCTCGAACACCGAGGCCTTCCCCTGCAGGATCGCGGCCATGCGGTTGAGCCCGAGGCCGGTGTCGATGTTGTTGGCCGGAAGCGGCCTCAGCACGGTGTTCGCTCGCTCAGAGCCAGCCTGGGCGACGGCGTCCTGCACCTGCTCGAACTGCATGAACACGAGGTTCCAGTACTCAAGGAACCGCTCGTTCTCACCGCCCGGGCGATCCTCGGAGGAGCCGTACGCCACACCGCGATCGATGTACAGCTCAGAACATGGTCCGCAGGGGCCTGTGGGGCCGGCCTGCCAGAAGTTCTCAGAGCGCGGGCATTCGACGATCCGCTCGGACTCCACGCCGAGCTCGCGCCAGCAGGCGATCGCCTCCTCGTCTGGACCGAGCCCCAGAGCCTCGTCGCCTTCGAACACCGTCACCCAGATGTCCTCATCGGCGAATCCGAACACCTCGCGGGAGAGCTGCCATGCGAATTCGATCGCCTCCCGCTTGAAGTAGTCGCCAAACGAGAAGTTCCCGAGCATCTCGAAGAACGTGAGGTGCCTGGCGGTGTTGCCGACGTTGTCGATGTCCACCGTCCGGAACACCTTCTGACAGCTTGTCAGACGCGGCGCGGGCGGCGTCTCTTCGCCAAGGAAGTACGGCTTCAGCGGGTGCATCCCCGCCACGGTCAGCAGCGCGGAGGGATCGTGCGCGGACGGCACGAGCGAGCCCGACGGGATGCGCTTGTGCCCGCGATCCTCGAAGAAGCTCAGGTAGCGCTCTCGGATTTCATCAGAAGTCATGGCGCGAGCCATATTAGGGTTCGCACGCGCGGCTGGGCCGCGCCCGCGGCGCTAGGCAGCGATGGTTCCGTAGCCGACGACCACCTCGCCGGCGTACATGCAGGCGAGCTGGCCGGGGGCGGTGCGCTCCGCCGGCTCGGCGAGTTCCAGGCTCATGCGCTCGTGGCGACCGGCGCTCTCCTCGCCCGGCAGACGGCAGGGCAAGCGGCGGCCGTGCGAGCGCAGCCGCACCGCGTCCACGCAGCCCCCGTCGCGGTGCAGCGTCGCCTCGCGCACGGCCATCCCGCGAACGAGCAGGTCCTGGCGGGGGCCGACGGTGACGGTGTTGGCCTCGGTGTCGGTCGAGAGCACGTACAGCGGATGCGTGCCTCCGATCCCAAGGCCATGGCGCTGACCCACGGTGAAGACGTGTGCGCCGGCGTGCTCCCCGAGCACCCGCCCCTCCAGGTCGAGAATCGAGCCCGGCCTTCTGCCGAGGCCGCCGTGGCGCTCCAGAAAGGCTCCCTGGCGGGTTCCCGCGAGGAAGCAGAGATCCTGGGAGTCCGGCTTGCGCGCCACCGCCACACCCTCCCTCAGCGCCAGCTCGCGGACCTCGTCCTTGCACATGTCTCCGAGCGGAAACCGCATGCGCGCGAGCGACTCAGGCGCCAGCGCGGAGAGCACATAGCTCTGGTCCTTGGCATGGTCGGCGGCCGTCCGCAGCAGGGGACCGTCGGATACCCGCGCGTAGTGGCCGGTCGCGAGCGTCTCGGACCCGAGGCGGTCGGCCAGCTCGAGCATGGCGTCCAGGCGGACGTTGCCGTTGCAACGGACACAGGGGTTGGGCGTTTCACCGGCAGCGTGGTCTGACAGCCAGTGGTCGACGACGCCGGCGCGAAACTCGGCGCGCAGATCGATCGAGAGATGAGGCATGCCCAGGCCGTGGGCCAGCTCGCGCGCGCCTCGCACGGCCTGTGCCGAGCAGCAGCTGCTCTCGCCGTCGTTGTCGGCGTCGGACCACAGTTCAAGCGTGACCGCGACGGCCTGCCCGCCCTCGCGCGCGGCGAGGAGCGCCGCCACGGCGCTGTCCACGCCGCCGCTCATCGCCACGAGCCTGCGCTCGGGCGTGTGCTCGAGCGCAGCCTGCTCGCGGGCCGCGCTACCGAGCGCGCGGTGCAGAGCGTCGGCAGCCAGCTCGGCCGCGTGGCGCTTGGCCACGCTCAGCCCGCCCAGCTCCTGCGCGATCTGATCGGCGCCTATCCGCGCCGCGGACAGAAGCGCCGCGCCCCTGACCAGGCTGACTGCGGCACTGCCCGCCGCGAGGGTCGCGCCGCAGCCGCTGGCGTCGAATCCTGCGTCCGTGATGCGCCCGTCGGCGCTGTCGGAGTCGACCGCGACGGAGATGCGTATGAGGTCCCCGCAGGCCGCGCCACCAGCGGCGCCGGTACACGCCCGCAGGGGCGTGTGGCCGCGCCCGAGCGGGCGTTCAAGATGAAGTTCAAGGCTCTCCGCAGAAGTCACGCGGTCGAGTCTAGGGGACTACTGGTGGCGAGCTTCTTCGATGGCCTGCTGGATCGAGAAGGCATCGTTGAGTCCTGTCAGCGCCGTCGTCTGGCCCTTCTTGTTGAGGATCAGGATCGTCGGCGTCTGGTAGACCTCCACTGCGCGAGTGATCGAGCCGAACGATGCGACCTGGCTGGCAGGTGCTTCGTTGACAGCGATCTTGCTGTCCAGTTCAAGGCCGACGGCCTTCAGGAGGCGGCGCACGACGGGATTGTTGGAGTACTTGCGCAGGCCGTGATGCACGGCCTGCAGAAGCTGAAGTTCGCGGTGCACGGTGACATCGACCGCGCTCCGAGGGTTCCAGAACAGAATTGCCACCACCGCGCCCTGTTTGAGCTCCACTTCGACGAGCGCCTGCTTTGCGGGCACCCGGTTGGGGGCGGTTACCGGTGAGTTGACCTTGGTCGGGGCCGCCTTCTTGGTCGCAGCCGGAGTGCTCGCGGCGGTGGGATGAGACGTCGTTGACGTCGTCGGCGCGGTCGCCGAACTGGTCTGCGTGCTCGCCGGCGAAGAGGCCGCGACCCCGCCCGTCGTGGCAGGACTCGAGGCCTGCGAAGATTTTTCGGCAAGCTGCTTTTCGTTGAGCCTCGCCGTCGCGACCGCTTTGTGTGCATTTGCTATCGCGCGTGAGAGGCCTTCGACACCGGGAGCAGCTCCGTGGTAGACGGGGGTCGGAGAAGCCGCGGAACTTTTCGTGGCGGCCGATGAGCTGGGCGTGGGTGCCGGCGCGCTCGCGGTTGAGGCCGAGCTGCCGCTGCTCGAATGCCCGTGAAGGGCGAAAAACCACACTCCCGCGAGCACGACCATCGCGAGCAGGGCGATCTGGAACGGGCGAGAGATCTGAGTCATTACCCCTCTTTCGGCATCTCACACGGAAGAGTTGAACGCTGCGAAACGCTATGGACGCGCGCGACTCTCCTTTGACCACGATGCGATCAAGCGTTCGCCAACGGATGCCGATGCTCGGGGAGTGGACAAGCCCACCGATCCACGCCCGATGGTGGCTCGCGATCTGGAGACGCGATGAATCGCCTGCTCGGCACCGGCCCTGTCCTTGCGGCAGCGGCCGTCATCGTGGCGGGGTGCGGGAGCGGTGGCACGCAGAGCCCCAAGCCGAGCAGCGGAGGAGGCAGTGCGGCGATTCAGGTCACAGATGGTGCGAGCGGCTCGGCTCCGTCGCCGACGGGCGCTCCGGTCACGAAGGCACGCGCGCTCGCCTTTGCCCGTGCAGTGAACCTCACGGCCGCCGATGTGCCGGAAGCCAGGGCGTCGCACAGGCATGAATCCCGAGCCGACGAACAGGAGCCGTGTGGCCTCGCCGGCCGCCGACAGGAACTGGCCGCCGCCAGCTCCCCCACATTGACGCGCGGATCGGAACTCGAACTCGAAGAAATTAAGTCTGGCGCCGATGTCGTCTCAAGCGAACGCTTCGCGGTCCACGATCTTGCCGTTCTGCACAGCACCGCGGGCCGAGCCTGTCTGGAGCGTTACCTCAGCCGGCGCTATCTGCGCCACGCCGTCGGCAAGCGGGCCTTCGACGCCCACATCGGGCAGATTCAGCTCTCGGCCCTGCCTGTCCATGCGCCCGGAACAAGCGGGAGCGCCGGGCTGCGCATCACGATGACGGTGAGCTCGACCCAGAGCGAAACCTCGGTTCCGGTCTACATCGACTTCTTCGTGTTCACCCTGGGACCGGCCGAGGTGACCGTCTCGGCGGCGAGCGCCGTTCAACCGGAGCCCGAAGCGACCGACAAGCAGCTGGTGTCGCTGATGCTGCAGCGGGCAAAGTCAACGCCTCTGTGAGTCTGTGCCGGCCGGCCTGCGGGCCCACCTGACAAAGCCCTACTGGCCGGCTATAGGTCGCGCAGCCCCCGCAGAACCGCGTGAATGACCGTATCGGTGGCGATCCGCTCCTGGCCGCCGCCCTCCATGTCCCTCAGCACGGTGGCCTCGGCCTCCACGATCGCAACATAGTGGGCGCCCAGCGCGTTGGCGTGGCCGAGCTGACCTTTCAGCGACCGGCCGCCCAGCTCCATCTGCACCCGCAGGCCGGCCGAGCGAGCCTCGGCCAGTATGCCGAACGCAATCCGTCGGCTACCCGGCTCCTCGAACGCCACGAACAGCTCGACCGCGGCGATGGCGGCGGGCTGCAACTCGCCTGCAAGCATCATCCGCTCAACCCCAGCCGCCCAGCCCACGCCAGGCGTCGGAGGGCCACCCAGCTGCTCCACCAAGCCGTCGTATCGTCCTCCTCCTCCGACACCGCTCTGCGCCCCGAGCGCATCAGAGGTGAGCTCGAACACCGTCCGCGCGTAGTAATCCAGGCCGCGCACCAGCGTGGAATCGACCTCGTAGGCGATGTCCGCCACCTCCAGCAGCTCCCGCACCTGTGCGAAATGCTCCGCGTCGTCGTCGTTCAGGTGCTCGAGCAGCCGCGGCGCGCCCTCCATGACGCGCCTGGTGGCCTCGTGGTCTGAGTCGAACGCGCGCAGCGGGTTCAGCTCGATCCTGCTGCGCACGTCCTCTGAGAGGCTCTGCTCGTTGGCGTGCAGGTGGGCCTTGAGAAGTTCGCGGTACTCGCCCCTGGTCTCGGCGCTGCCGAGGCTCGACAGGCGCAGCCTGGCGCCGCTGACGCCCACCTCCTGGAGAAGCTCGACGAGCAGCGCTATCGACTCCGCGTCGAGGGCCGGATCGTCAGAGCCCAGCGCCTCGGCCCCCACCTGCCAGAACTGCCGGTAGCGTCCTGCCTGGGCGCGCTCGTGGCGGAAGAAGCTCGATAGGTACCACAGCTTGACCGGCTGGCGGCGCTTGTGCATGCCGTGTTCCACGTAGGCGCGGCACACGGGCGCCGTCCCCTCCGGACGCAGTGTCAGCGAGCGTCCGGCCTCGTCTGTGAAGGTGAACATCTCCTTGCGTACGATGTCCGTTGACTCGCCCACGCCGCGCGCGAACAGCTCGGTGGCCTCGAAGGCCGGTGTCTCGATCCGCTCATAGCCGGCGCTCTCGAGGATCGCCCGCGCGCTTGCCTCGAGCGCTGTGCGGACACTGGCCTGCTCGCCCAGCACGTCGAATGTGCCGCGCGGAGCTTTGAGCTTGGGGGCGCTCAACTTCCGGCTGCCGCCGCGCCCGGCGCAGCCGTCGCGTGCATGGCGGACCGCAGCTCGGCCAGGAACGGGTTCGTGTCGCGCTCTCGTTCGAGCGTCGTCACGCCCATGTGTCCCGGGTACACCGTGGTCTGCGGGGAAAAGCCTCTCAGCAGGGTGCCGATCGATCGCTCGAGCGTGGCCCAGTCGCCGCCCGGCAGATCGACGCGGCCCACAGATCCCTGGAAGAGAACGTCCCCGGACAGCAACGCCGGCCCCACCCGATCCCGGGGCTCGCCGCTCCTGGCTGCGTCCTCGCCGCTCCTCGAGGGGGAGATCGCATAGGTGACATGCCCTGGGCTGTGACCGGGAGTGAACAGCACCTCGATGTCCAGGCCCGCCAGGCTGAACCTCTCACCGCCCGCGACCGTATGGTCGGCCTCGTAGCTCTCGAATGGCCCGAAGCCGGGTGGGACCCAGCTCATGACATCCGCCAGCACGCCGCGCTCGATCTCAGGGCAGTACACCGGAGCGCCTGTCTCTCGTGGCAACCTGGGCGACGGCGCCGATGTGATCGAAGTGGCAGTGGGTGATGAGGATCGCCTCGATCTTCACCCCGAGCGCGTCCGCCGCGGCAAGCAGGCGGTCGGCCTCGTCGCCCGGATCCACGATCACCCCGCGGTCCGCATCGGCGGCCGAGCGGACGATGTAGGTGTTCTCCTGGACCGGACCGACGGTGAAGGCGCGGACATCCGGGACGGTCATCTCGACGGCGCCCTCCCCCCAGTGCGGCGGGCGCTCATCAGGGAGCCGTCCTTCCCCCAGCGGTTCGCTTGGCCTTGTTTCGCATGCGGCGCTTGAACATCCAAAGGTCGGTGTAGTAGCTGATGGGCACATACAGCAGCAGCACGATCGGGAACAGCTTGATGGCCTCGTTCGGCTTGTTGATCAGGAACAGGCTCACGAGCAGCATCAGCACGGCGGCGGCCATGGCGCGGTAGAACGCGCTCATCCACGTCGGCGGCCGGTCTCGCCGGTCGGGCAGCTTCGCCTTCGCCCGCGCAGCGTCCCCCGCCTTGCCGCTCTTCTCCGCCGCGGTCGGCTTGCGCCCGGTGCGGCCTCGCGACTCGACAATGCCGGCGGCGTTCCCGCGATGCTTGGTCTTGCGCTTGGTCTGGGCCATGGCTAGAAGCCTAGTGCGTTCTCGATCAGGTGGCGAACGGGATCGAAGCCTGACAGCGTGATGTCATCCGGAAAGCCCTCCATCGCCGCGCGCGGCGCCAACCCGACCAGCTCGGCCCCGTCCACCGGCGCGTGCCGTCTCACGGCCTCCACGGTTGCGGCCAGGCTGACATCCAACGGGCGCTCGATGTTCATTGACACCTGTGCGACGTCTCCGCCCAGCTGCACCCCCATCGCCCGCAGCCCGGGCAGACCCTCAGCGCCCCCCTCGCGGATCAGGGCCGCGATCGAGCGGGCATCCTCGAGCGTCGCCGGGGCGGCCAGCTGCACGTTGAACGCCACCAGCGGCTCCCGCGCCGCGACCAGCGTCGCACCGGCCGTGGGATGCAATCTCGACGGGCCGAAGTCCGCTCGAAGACCGTCGTCAGCACCGCCCGCGGCAGCCATCCTCTGGGCCATGCCGGCCACCCCGCCGCGGCGCAGCTCCGCCCGGCTCCGCACCGATTCGTGATCGTCAGCGGTGAGCTCGCCATACAGAAACACCGGCACGCCCAGCTCCTCGGCGACGCGATCCGCGAGCACCAGTGCCTCCGCGCACGCCGCCCCTCGGGCCAGTGAGTCCAGATACACGATCGGAGCCACGTCCAGCGCCCCAACGTGCGGGTGCTCACCTCTCAGGAGCCGATCACCGGCGCGGGCGTTCATGACGTCGATCCGCTCGACCGCGATCCGTGCTCCCGCGAGCAGCGCGTCAGCCAACCCTCCGGGCCGCCCGCACAGGGTGAACACCGAACGATGATGATCAGGGTCTGAGTGGGTGTCCAGCAGCCGCGCCCCACCATCGCCGGCGAGGGCGTCCCCGATCGCCGAAACGGTCCGCAGGTCGCGGCCCTCCGATACGTTTGGGACCGCGAGCAGGATTGGGGGCGTCATCTGATGCTGGCTAAACTGCGCCACCCCGCCGGAGTAGCTCAGCTGGTTAGAGCAGCGGAATCATAATCCGCGTGTCGGGGGTTCGAGTCCCTCCTCCGGCATCATGATCCCTGCAGTACTAGATGACCGGGCTTTCGGCGCGGCAGAGGGGAACGAAGATGCTCATTAGTACCGATTATCTGGTCGTGGGGGCCGGTGCGAGTGGTCTTGCGTTCGCCGACGCGCTGATGGCGGAGGCGGACGTCGAGGTTACGGTGGTTGACCGTCGAGCCGCCCCGGGAGGTCACTGGGCGGATGCGTATCCGTTCGTTCGCCTTCACAGTCCCTCCGCCTACTACGGCGTGAACTCGCAGGCGCTCGGCGAGGACCGCGTGGACCGCGTCGGCGAGAACGCCGGGTACTACGAGCGGGCGACGGGCGATGAGGTCTTCGAGTACTTCGCCGAGGCGGCGAGGCGGCTTACGCGGACAGGCCGGGCCCGCGTCCTCACCGGCCACGAGTACCTGGGCGGCGGAAGCGACGGCGAGCAGCTCAGAGACCTGAGCAGCGGAGCTCTTCACGATGTCGCTGTACGTCGCAAGGTCGTCGACGCCCGCTATCTGGAGGGGTCGATCCCCGCGACCCACACCGCGCCGTTTCAGGTCGCGCCGGGGGTACGGCTCCTCCCCATCAACGACCTGCCGGCTGCAGCGCAATCGGATGACTCCTACGCCGTGATCGGGTCCGGCAAGACGGCTGTGGACGCGTGCATCTGGCTCTTGGACAACGACGTACAGCCGGATCGGATTCGTTGGATTCGTCCCCGCGACGCGTGGTTCTATGACCGCAAGCACTTTCAGCCGCTCGAGCAGGTCGGGGCGATCATGGAGGGAAACGCTCTCGACGCCGAGGCCGGCGCCGATGCCGCGAACGTCGACGATCTCTTCGAGCGCTTTGAGGCCTCGGGGCGACTCGTGCGGATCGACCCGTCGTGGCCGGCGAGGATGTATCGCGGCACGATGCTCAGCACCCCTGAGCTCGCGGCCCTCCGGCAGATTGCAGACGTCGTGAGGCTCGGCCGGGTGCAGCGGATCGAGGCCGATCGGATCGTGCTCGAGCGCGGAGACACAGAGACGGGCCCCGACGTCCTGCACGTGGATTGCACGGCGCTCGGGCTGAGCAACGCCCCCGCCACCCCGATCTTCCAGCCCGATCGGATCGTGCTCCAGCAGGTGCGCCAGCTCCAGCCGTGTTTCAACGCAGCCCTCGTCGGCTTCATCGAGGCCCACCGAGACGAGGACGTGGACAAGAACCGGCTGTGTCCACCCAACCCCTACCCCAGCAGCATCGAGGACTGGCCGCGCATGGCGAGCCGCACATGGAGAACGGAGGGGCGGTGGTTGAGCGAGCCCGACATCTCATCGTGGGTGGCCCAGAGCCGCCTCAACCTGCTGCGTGCGCTTCCCGACCACGCGGAGGAGCCGTCCGTGCAAGAGCCGGTCAAGCGATATCTCACACACGTCCGCGCGGCGATCGAGCGGCTGAAGCAGCTCGACGGATCGACTCCCGAGCCGGCATAGCGCGAATCACCCTCGTCAATGAGCCTCGCCCATTCGCCATGTTCGGGTCCCGCCGCTCCGGCGGACCCTAACATGCACTCATGCCCGAACGGCCGACTGGCCCAGAGGACGTGGCCCCGGAGCCTGAGATCCGGCTGACGCCCGACCAGTTCGAGGTCCTGGCGCTGTTCGTGCCGCAGGGAAACAGCCTCACGGTGCGACTTCGGGATGTGGGCTCGACCTACGTTCAGGCCGAGCTGCTCGATCCCGCCGGGAACGTCACGAGGTCTCGGCTACTCTATCCACGGCGCCTGCAGCACGACCCCCCAGCGGGTGCTCGCCGCCGTTCGGATAAGGAGGGGACGGCTGAGTCCGAGGAGGAACGCGCGACTCGCGCTGAGCAGCCGCCGGAGTGAGATCCGACAGCCGGCGCCAGACGGCCGGCCGGCGCGACGCCAGGCCGCACCGCCGGCGCTCCGCAGCGCGCCTGCTCAGGTTGCCGGCCGCGCCCTGAGCTCGCGATCCACTTCGCGACCAACCCCATGCAGCTCCCAGCCGACGGCTATCAACAGGGCGCCGCGGAAGATCAGCACGATCCCGATGATCACCGCAAGCGTGGCCAGACTCGGCCCGGGCCAGGACAGGATCACGATGCCGGCGAGCAGGTCGAGGAGTGCGAGGGCGATGTTCCCACCCCGGCCTTCGGGCTCGCCAACCGCGGCAACGAAGCGCACCACGCCGGCCACGACGAACCACACGCCGAATATGAGAACGAGCACCGTGAGTGTGCCGAACGGTTTCTTGATCAGCACCAGACCGGCGATTGCGCTTAGCACGCCGACCAGTGCGAGCAGACCGCGTCCTTCACCCCGCCCGAACACGGAGCCGACGATGGCCAGCACGCCATCGAGGAGCAGGAAGATCCCGCCGATCACCGTGAATGTGCTGAGGCTTTCGTGTGGCGAGGCGACGAAGAAGACACCTACGCCCAACACGGCCACGCCGAACAGGGCGACCAACCACCAAAGGCTTGCAAAGCGGTGCAGTTCTTCATCAAAGGACGCGGACATTGTGACCTCCTAGTATCAATTGACGCAAAGATTTACACCTCCACGATCCTCGCGTTACACCGACGAGGCGGGGACCGGCCCGGGCGGGGCTGTTATTCCGCGACCCAGCTCTTCGCCTCCTGCAGGCTGTCCAGGTCGCCGATCATCACCTCGCCAGGGGTGAGCCAGGCGAACATGCGCTGGGCCTTTGCCACCCACTCGACGTCCGTGACGAGGGCAAACCGCTTCCAGGCGGAGTGATCACGCACCAAGACCGTGAGTCCAGCCTTGACATCCTCGATCCAGGCACCCGGCTCGAGGCCCTGAAAGTCGCTGAGAACAAACAGCAGGCGCAGCTCGCCGGACTCCGCGGCCGCGTTCAGCGCCGGCTCGAGCCCCTCGCGATAGTCCTCCTTGCTGAGCTTGCCCCATGCCCGCAGCCCGACCGTGCCCGCCGGCATATCCTCGATCCGCTCGATCATCGTTCAGAGCTCTCGATATCCACCGACGGCCAACCTACACGCCCAGAGTCGCCAATTATGATCCCCGGTCAACCGGATCGGCGCGTCCTCAGGCCCGTCATGAACAACGACCCTCAACCCGCACACGCCGTCGATTCGCTCGGCGTCGTGGCGGAGGCGATCACGCGGGCGGACGAAACCCTGGAGCTGGCGGCGCGCCATCTCGACCCATCGCTCGTCGACGTGCTGCGGATCCTCGGCTTCGATCGGCAGTACACCTCGGCGGAGGGGTCCCACCTCTACGACGCTGCTGGTCGCGCCTATCTCGACTTCCACACCGGTGAGGGATTCGCAAGCCTGGGTCACAACAACCCCGACGTCCGCGAGGTCCTGCAGGCGACGCTCGCGGCGAACCTCGTCGATGGCGTGCAGATCCACTACTCGGTGTTGGCCGGCATGCTCGCCGAAGCGCTGTCACAGCGCTTGCCGCGCGGGCTCGACGCCGTGTTCTTCGCGAGCACCGGCGCCGAGGCTGTGGACTCGGCGATGAAGTTCGCTCGCGCGTCGACGGGAAGAGCGCGATTCATCTCCTGCGACGACAGCTTTCATGGGGTCACTCTCGGGCCGCTGTCGCTGGTCGGCGACGAGTTCTTCAAGGAGGGCTTCGGCCCGCTGCTGCCCGGCTGCGAGCGCGTCCCCTTCGGCGACCTCGAGCGACTGGAGGCCGAGCTGCGCGCCGGAGATGTCGCGGCCTTCATCGTCGAGCCGATCCAGGGCCGGATGGTGACGATCGCGCCCGAGGGCTATCTGCAGGCAGCGCAGAGCCTGTGTCGCCGCTACGGCACGATGTTCATCCTCGACGAGGTCCAGACCGGACTCGGACGCACGGGCCGATGGTTCGCGCTCGAGCACTGGGGGCTTGAGCCGGACTTCGTGCTCGTCGGAAAGGCGCTCAGCGGGGGCTACATGCCGATCGCAGCGATGGTCACGAGCCGTGAGATCTACCAGAGGGCGGTGGGTACCCTCGAGCGCAGCTACGTGCATCAGTCGACATTCGGGCGAAACCGGCTGTCGGCGGCTGCCGGTCTGGCCACCATGCGCATCATCGAGCGCGATCGCCTCGTCGATCACGTTGCGCAGATGAGCACCGTCCTGTTCGACGGACTCGCCGAGCTTCAGCAGCGCTACGAGATGATCAAGGAGGTTCGCGGGCGCGGACTGATGATCGGGATCGAGCTGTGCGCGCCGAAATCCAGGGTCGCGCGGCTCAACTGGCGCCTGATTCACATGGCCAGCGAGGGCCTGTTTCCCCAGCTGATCGTGATCCCGCTGCATCGCGACCACGGCGTCATCACGATGGCGGCCGGCAAGAACGATGTGATCAAGCTGCTGCCGCCGTTGACGCTCTCAGATGAGGAGGCCCACAGCTTTCTCGAGGCGCTCGACGCCGTGCTTGCCGACTGCCACGGCGCGGGCGCCAAGAACTGGTCGGTGGTGCGCGATATCGCCACTGCGACGCTCACCCGCCGGGCCCGGCGACCGGCGCCCTCAAAGCAGGCACACGCCAGCGACGGAACGTCGTTTCGCGGCAACCCGGTGGATCCCGCGCGCGATGACGTGTGTTTGATCACGGGTGCGAGCGGTTTCATCGGCGGCCGCCTGGCGAAGCGGCTCGTGCAGGACGGCTATTCGGTTCGCTGCCTGGTCCGCGAGAGCAGCGACACGTCGCGATTGGATGAGCTCGACGTCCAGATCGCCGTCGGCGACCTTGCCAGCGCGAGCTCGCTGGCCCGCGCCGTGGAGGGCTGTGACTACGTCTTGCACTGCGGCGCGCTGGTGTCGGATTGGGCCACGCGAGCGGAGATCTCACGAACCAATGTCACGGGCACACGGAGCCTGCTCGAAGCCTCCATCGACGCGTCCGTGCAGCGCTTCATTCACTTCAGCACCACCGACATCTACGGCTATCCCGGGGGAAGGGCGATCGACGAGTCCCACACGGCCGGGCGCTTTCGCAACTGGTACGCGCAGACGAAGCTGGACGCCGAGGCCGAGGTCCGACGTGCCGAACACGAACGCGCGCTCGACGCCGTGATCCTGCGGCCCGCGACCGTGTACGGGCCGGGCTCGACCGATGTCGTCGGCGAGATCGCCCGCGCGATCCGTGGCCGCAACATGCTGCTCGTCGACGGCGGCCGTGCCGTTGCCGGCCTCTGCTACGTCGACAACCTGGTGGATGCCGCCATGCTCGCTCTCCGCCACGACGACGCACCCGGCAACGCCTTCAACGTCAGCGACGGCCTCGGCATCACCTGGAAGGAGTTCACCGACGGCCTGGCCGAGGGCCTCGGCTGCTCACAGGTCCGCTGGAGTCTGCCCTATTGGATGGCGAACGGGATCGGGTTCTCACTCGAGCACGGCTACCGGATCCTGCGCCGCACCACCGGTCTGAGAATGCCACCCCTGCTCTCGCGCCAGGCCGTTCAGGTGCTCGGCAACGATCAGGACTTCAGCAGCCGCAAAGCGCGAGAGATGCTCGGCTGGGAACCGCGCATCGACTATCCGGCCGGGCTGGAGGCGACCCTGGCCTGGCTGCGTACCGACTACCTCCAGCACGCCTAGAGCACTCCACGGGGGCGCTGGGCCCCGAAAAGGGACAATCTGGCGCATTTTGCCGGGCGCATCGCGCCACATTGGCGCACCATCCGCCAGCCCCGCGGTGGTAGGCCTTAGCTATGGCAAATCGGTACCGAAATCGAGCGCTGTAATGACACAGAGAGACACCAGGCCGGCGCGGCTGTCCGATGACCCGCGCGGTGATCTGGCGTCTCTGGAGAGACTGCGAGTGGACCTGGCCGAGCGCCTGCGGGTGCGGCGCTCGGAGATCGCTGAGGCGGTCTTCGCCCGCTTCCGCGACATCGGCTTTGACCCGGCGGCCGGCGAGAACGCCGAGTACGTGGCGGGATGCCACGCGGCCATCGCCGAGTCGGTCGACTACGGCCTCGGGGCAATCGAGCGAGGCGAGGAATGGTTTGGCTCGATACCGCCCGCAACCGTGGCGCAGGCGCGCCGGGCCGCGCGCAACGGCGTGTCCCTGGAGCAGGTGCTGCTGCGCAACAACGCCGGCCACACGGTTCTCGAGGACTTCGTCATGCAGGAGGTCGACCTCACGAACCAGAGCATCGTGCTGCGGGGGGTATTCGGGACCCTGGGCGCGCTGCTGGACCACTTCACGGCCCTGCTTGCCCACGAGTACCAGCGGGAGCTCGAGCGGACGGCCCGCTCACCTGAGCTGCGCCGTACCGAGCTCGTCCAGAAGCTCCTTGCCGGCGCGCCCGTCGACACCGCCGAGTTCGCCTACCGGTTCGACGCCGAGCACCTCGGCGTGATCGCATCGGGCGCCGGGGCGAAGGAGGTCGTACGGGCGCTGGCGGCGGGACTCGGCCGCGAGCTGCTGAGCGTCTCGCCCGGCGAGGAGACCGTCTGGGCGTGGCTGGGCGGGCGGCGGGCGCTCGACACCTCGGCGCTATCGGGCCTGGTGTCGGCCAGTGAGCCCGCTGGCGTGGCGTTGGCGATCGGCGGATCCGGCAGTGGGATCGAGGGATGGCGCCTCACCCACCGTCAGGCCCAGGCTGCGATGCTCGTCGCACAGCGTCGGCCCCAGCCACTTACCCGCTACGCCGATGTGTCACTGCTCGCCGCCGTCCTCAGAGACCAGGAGCTCGCCAGCTCGCTGGTCGAGGTGCATCTCTCCCCCCTGGACGGCCACAGGGACAGCGCGGTGTCCCGCGAGACGTTGCGCGCCTACTTCGCCGCCGGCTGCAACGCGGCGACGGCCGCTGCCGCTCTGAGGGTCGACCGGCACACGGTCGAACGCCGTCTGCATTCGATCGAGACGCGGCTCGGGCGCCTGCTGCACACCTGCCGGGCCGAGCTGGAAGTCGCGCTGCGCCTCGAGGAGCTCAACGCTCCGAGCGGGGGCTCAGACGACGGTCAATCGCGCGCGCGGTGAGCCGGCCTCATGTCCTCGGCGAACCTGGATCTCGTGCGCTCGATCAACCTCGCCCACGAACGCGGTGACTTCAGCTCGATCGCGTGGGCCGATTCCGAGATCGTCTACGTGATCGCCGATGGGCCCTCACCGGGCAGATGGACGGGTCCCGAAGCCATGGCGGCGGGGTTCCGCGAGAACCTGATCGGCTGGAAGGACTTCCGCACCGAGGCTGACGAGTACCGTGAGCTGGACGACGAGCGCGTGCTCGTGCTGACCCGCAGCACCGCCCAGGGCAAAGCGGGCGGCCTGGTCGTCGGGCAGATGCGGACCAAGGGTGCGGCCCTGTATCACCTCAGCGGTGGCAAGGTGACCCGCCTCGTCTACTACTGGGACCGCGAGCGGGCGCTCGCGGACGTTGGCCTGAGGCTCGACGAGGCCTGCTAGGCGCATCGAGGCTGCTCAGCCCTGCGGCCCGGCAATCGCCCGGCCGGCCGCTTCAAGCTCGGCGATGCTGCTGGCCTCGCGTATCGAGGTGAGCGCGAGCAGGGACGACTCGCCCTCGGTCAGGACCGAGCGGCCGACGACTGCGTGGACGGGCACGCCCGCCCGGGCGCATCGCGCGGCGATCTCGAACACGGCCTTTCCCTCGAGCGTGGTTGAGTCGATGCGCCCCTCGCCCGTGATCACGGCCCGCGCCCTCCCCAGCCGCTCGTCAAAGCCGATCGCGTCGAGGATCCAGCGCGCGCCCGGGACGATCGTCGCGCCATACCTGGCCCACAGTCCGCCCGAGAGGCCGCCGGCGGCCCCGCTCAGCGGCAGGCCGCGGGGATCGCGCGGCAGTCTCCGCGCCTGTCGCTCAAGGCGCTCGGTGAGTCGCTTGACGGCGCTCGGATTCGCGCCCTTCTGGGGCGCGAACACCTCGGCCGCGCGCTCGAACGGCGTGCTCACGTCTGCCAGCACGATCAGCCTGGAACCGCGCAGTCCGCCCGCGTCCTCGAGCGCGTCGATGGCGCCCGCCCCTCCGTCGGTGCTGGCCGAGCCTCCGGCGGCGACCACGACCGTGCGGGCGCCCTCGGCGACGGCGGCGGCGATCAGCTCTCCCGTGCCGGCCGTCGAGGCCGCCTCGGCATCCAGCTCAGAGGGCGAGAGCAACTGCAGCCCGGATGCGCTTGCCACCTCGACGATCGCAAGCGCCCGCTCATCGAGCAGGCACACCGAGCCGTCGATCGAGCGCCCGAGCGGATCGTGTGTGGCTCGCTCCAGGAACACCCCGCCGAGAGCGGCGAGGAGAACCTCCGCCGTCCCCTCCCCGCCGTCCGCGACCGGGCAGATCTCGGGGGCCCCTGAGCCGCCCACGCCGCGAGCGATCGCCAGGGCGACCTCGCGGGCAGAATGGGTTCCCTTGAACTTGTCGGGCGCGACCAGCCAGCCCCCCGGCACCGTCGGATCAGCCGTCGGGACGGGGCGTTTGTCCGCGGCGGCTATGCCTCGACGAGCAGGACGAATGTGTCGGCCCGGACGCCGTCATGGGCCATCGCCTCACCGCCCTGCTGGGAGGCCATCATCGCCTGAAAGGCCGCCATGTCGGGTACATCGGCGAGCACCGCGGCGCGGTGCGGGTTCTCGGGGTCGATGAACGTTTTGTGGGTGATGCCCAGCGGCCCGAACAGCTCGTCGCGCTTCGGCGAGGCGAGCCAATGCCCCCTGTCGTCGATCTCGTGGTACCCGATAACCATTGGCATTGCCGTCTCCCCTTTTGTTTGATCTGCGCGGGACGCGCTCGACCTGCGGCCGATCATATGGCGCTGAGCCATCAGCGCGTGTGGGCGCGACCGCTGACCGTCAGCCAGGACTGCCAGGTGATACGCAGGATGACCGCGGTGATGGCTATCGCGATGACCGGGTCCGCCAGCGGTAGTCCGAGAGCAACCAGCGCCGCGCTCAGCACCACCGCCAGGCTCACGAAGCCGTCCGCTCGAGCGTGGAGCCCGTCGGCAACCAGTGCCGGGCTGCGGAGCCGGCGTCCTGCCGCCAGGCGGACCTGTGCGGCGATCTCGTTGCCGGCGAAGCCCACCGCGCCCGCGATCCCGAGCGCGAGCAGGTGCGTCGGGGCCTGCGGGTTGATGACCTTCTCGATCGCGAGCGCCCCTGCGACACATGCGCTGACGAAAATCGCAAACACCACCGCCAGGCCCGCGTAGCGCTCCGCCGGTGCCGAGCGAAGCAGGAAGGCCGCTCCTAGCGGTACGGCCGTCAGTGCATCGCCGAAGTTGTGGATCAGGTCGGCCAGAAGTGCGACGCTGCCGCTGATCGCGTAGACGGCCACCTGGATCACGGCCGTTGCGCCGAGCACGGCGAAGGAGATCAGGACCGCACGCAGGCCGGCTTGTGAGCGCTTGATGGTGGGGTCTACGAGGCCGTGAGAGTGACCGGGGGCATGCTCGTGCTCTGGGTGGTCGTGAGAACCGAGCATCTCAGCTCATGTCGGCGTGTGGGACATCGCCGGGGAGCCTAGCCCAGCTCGCGAGGTTGATCCTCCGCTACGGTTGCGGCTATGGCGATTGGCGCCGCCGGAGGCCAGCCGGGCGAGACTGTCGCGCTCGAGGAGGGCTCCCTGAACAAGCAGCAGGCGCGTCGCTACGCCCGCGTACGCGAGCTCGTCCGTCGCGCCGTCGGGCGCTTCTCGCGTTTCGGCGATCTCGACACCCTGTATGAACCGAGCGGCCGTGACATCCTCGACTACGGCTGGGCCGGCGACGGTGACCGCGCGATAGCACTGATCGAGCGCGGAGCCAAAAGCGTCGCCGGCTTCGATCTGTGGTGGAAGCGGGAGGACCTCGAGCGGGTCGGTCAGCTGATGAGAGCCGCGGGCGTCGAGCAGCGCGTCGATTTCCGCCTCGCAGACCCCTACGCCACGCCCTTCGCGGATGACTCCTTCGACATCGTGATCGGCGCGAGCATCCTTCACCACCTCGATCTGGACAGAGCGCTCGGCGAGATCCGCCGGGTGCTGCGGCCCGGCGGGCTCGGCGTGTTCGTCGAGCCCCTCGCCCACAACCCGCTGATGCGCCTCGGCCGGCTGCTCACGCGGGGGGCACGCTCTGATGCCGGGCGGCCGCTCACCGAGCTCGACTGGGCGCTGTGCGCCCGCCACTTTCGCGATTTCGAGCACGTCGAGCGCGAGCTCTCGACGGTCGCGCTGATGCCACTCAACCTGTTGCTTTCAGGCGGTGCTCAGGATCGGCTGGCACGCCGCGCGTGGGCGCTGGACGAGCGCCTGATGGAGCGCTTTCCGGGCCTTCGCAAGTACGCCCGGATCACGTTCCTGCTGCTCTCCTAGCCCTAGTCGCCGGTGGCTGAGAAATGCTCGGGGTCGACGGGGCCGAGAACGCCGCCTATCAGCTTCTCCGGTCCCGGATAGTTCATCAGCACGGCGATCAGCCGAGACGGGTCCGTGACATCCACCGCGCCGCCGGGATATTTGGTCGTCTCGTGGTTGCTCACGCCGGCGGGGGCGCTGAAAGCGCCGGCCGCGTTGAGCTGGGCCTGTTCGTAGTAGGTCCTGTATCCGCTCGTGACGGTGCCGCTCCAGCCATGCCCATAGGCCCACTCAAGCACCGTCACGATCCAGTCGGCGATCGGCTTTGATCGCGGATTCCAGGGCGCCACCGGTGTCTGCAGTTCGCCCCCGGCGGCGCCGGCGTATTTCGAGCCCTGCGCGAAGGATTCGACGCTGTCGCCCGAGGGCAGCACGATTCCGGCCTTCCGGGCCACTTCGATCTCGTGGCGGACTTCGGCGTCGGAGGGCGCTCCCGACGCTATGTGCAGCTTCCCTTCCGCGACGATCGCATCCGATGACGCATCAATCCGGGCCACGACCGCGTTGCGCTTCGCCACCGTCGCGCCGGCCGATGCGGTGGAGGTCGCCCCAGCGCGGGCGGTCGCCCCAGCGCTGCCGGCTGCGGTCGCGCGGGCGGTTGGCGTCCTGACGCCATGTCCGGCGACGGCGGCTTCCCCACAGCCCGCCGCCGCACCCGCGCTCGCCAGGAGCGCCAGCGCAATGGTCAGCGCGGGTGCTCGGCGCCTGGCCGAGGGCGGCGGATTGGTGGCGCTTTGATCCACATTTAGCAGAGTACGGATGCGCCCGGCCCCTGGCCAAAACGCTTACTTTCGCCGGCTTTGGTCAACCTGGCCCGCAACCTGAACGATGCGGGGACTCATGAAGCGCCGCCTCGCAGGAGCCCTGATCGCCCTGATCCTCGCTGGAACAGTGGCCGTTCAGGCCCAGGCCCAGCCCCATGGCCCGGCGGTCGGTGCGGCCCCGGCCAAGGCGGCGATCGATCGGTACGCGGGAAGGCTCACCTACCAGATCGCATCCGGTCGCTCGACCGCAGCGATGAGCTGGCAGGTGTCCGCCTGTCGGGTGCACCGCAACGGCGCGGTCTGCACGGGTGAATGGACCTTCACCGGAGAAACATGCTCCGTCAGGATGGAGGCTCTCCGGACCGGCGCCTCGCTCCACGTCAGACAGCTCGGCAGGCTCGCCTGCAGCCGTGAAGGCGGCGCCGGATCCGCCGTGTCGCCCACGCCCTAGTCCAGCTCAGACCCGCCCACGCGCGGCGTCGCCGGTCCCGGTGTTGTAGATGCTTAGGTAGAACATCCCCGGGTTGGACTCGAGCCGTGAGAGGAAGGCCGCCGGAACCTTCGCGCAGCCGGAGGATTGGTAGGCGCCGCCCAGGGGCACGCCGGGCGTAGACGGAGTGCCCGCGGAGGTCGGCTGGATCGTGATGATGGTCGGTGTCGTCGTGCTGTGGGAGATGGTGAAGCTCTTGACCGGCGAGACGCTCCAGCACAGCCCGCCCCCGGACGGCTTGACGATCAGCACGACCACGCCGGACGCGCTCGCCGAGCCGCTGGCGCCGGCGACGTGCGCGAGCCTGATGTTGTAGGAGATCGCCTTTGCCGACACCCCGCCCGTATCCGGCGTCCCGGCGGCGGGACCGGTCGCGGTCGCCGTCTTACTCGAGCTGCCGCAGCCCGCGAGCGTGAGCAACAGCAGCGCGCCGACGGCCGCGCACCATCGGTGAAGTCCCCCGTGCATCCTCATCGGTTCTCCCCGTTTGTAGGTGATCGGGTAATCATAATTACTGTGCGGGAGTGAAACTTCCGGCGCGAGACGCGATCGTGATCGGGTGACGCTCGGACGCATTCCGATACTTACACCGGGCCGGCGGGTTTAGGTGAGCGACTGTGAACTGCGCCCGGCCAATCGAGCGGCCGTCGCGCCAATCAAACGGGGGATCCGGTGAAGGCAGAACGGTGCGTACTCGGCGGGACGGCCATGGCGGTGGCGATGGTCATCGCCGTCACCTGCGCGCTCGCGGCCCCGGTGTCGGTCGGCCGCTCCGGTTGGAGTTGGGGCGATCCGGTCCCCCAGGGCAACACCCTCAACAACGTGGCGTTTCTCGGTGCACGCGGGTTCGCCGTCGGCGAATTCGGCACGGTGCTGCGCTCCGCCGACGGCGGGAGCAGCTGGACGGGACTGCCGAGTGGAACCAAGAGCAGCCTCTCCCTCGTGCAGGAGGTGGACCCCAACACCGTCATCGTCGGTGGCGGGTGCACGGTGCGCGAGTCGGTCAACGGTGGTGAAAGCTTTCAGCGCCTGGACATCAACGAATCGGAAGCAAGCTGCCCGACGAAGGTTGCCTCGTTCTCGTTCCTGACTGCGAGCAGCGGCTTCGTCGAGCAGGCCGACGGCAGCGTCCTTGAGACCACGAACGGGGGGCAGACGCTGCAGCAGAAGACGCCTGTGCCCTTGAACGGAGGCAGCGCCTCGAGCATCTATTTCACCTCTCAGAGCACCGGCTTCGCGCTTACCGGGGGCGCCGGCGGGCGCATCTTTCGAACGACCGACGGGGCCAACTCCTGGACGCAGGTCGCCTCCTCGCCGGCGGCGCTCTCGGATCTGACGTTCGTAACCCCGACGACGGCGTTTGCCGTGGGCGCGGGCAGCACGCTTCTGGTGAGCACCGACGCGGGCGCCAGCTGGACGGCGCGCGCACTGTCGCTGCCGGCGGGCACGCCGGCGCTCGCGCTGACGCATATCTCATGCAGCGACGTCACACATTGCGTGATCGCGACCGCGCCCGCCGCCGGCGCCAACACCAACCAGCTGGTGCGCACGACCGACGGAGGACTGACGGGATCGCTCGTCTCGCCCTCGGGTCAGAACCTGCTCGCGGTCTCCTTCTCGACCTCCTCAAACGTTGTGGCCGTCGGCCAGAACGGTGCGACCGTGCTGTCCTCCGACGGTGGTTTGACCTTCCCCACGTTGATCTCTCACAGCCTGGGCAGCCTGTACTCGAGAGCGATCAGGATCGGCCAGTCCGCGCTCGACGCATACGCGCTCGGCGACGACAATGCGATCGCCGCCACGACCAACGGCGGCGAAGACTGGAGCCTGTTGCGCGTTCCAAGCTCCGGACAGCTCTCGGACGTCGACTTTCCCAGCACCGAAATCGGCTACGTCCTCAACAGCGCGGGTACCGTCTTTCGCACCGCGGATGCCGGCCTCAGCTGGTCGATCCTGAATGCCGCGGGCGGCCCGGCGACCGCGCTGCTTGCGCCGACTGTCAACACGGTGCTGCTGAGTGGACCCCGCGGCGTGCGCCGCTCCACCAACGCGGGCGGGCGCTTCACCTCGGTGAACGCGACCGTAATGATGGGCCGAGCACACGGCAGAAGGCGCAGGATCAAGCTGTCGAGCTTCGACCTCTCCGGAGGAGCTCAGATCGCCGGCACGGCGATCTTCGCCTACGGCCAGGATGTGTTGGAGTCCACCGACGGCGGGGCCCACTGGGCGCTGATCCCACGTCCGCTCCCAAAGCAGCCGGTATCCGCGATCTCCTTCGTCACTCCCACGAGCGGCTATGAGACCTCGGATGGCCGCACCTTCTTCACCGATAACCGCGGCCGCAGCTGGAGGGAAATCCTGTCCGTCGGCGCGCAGAGCCTCGATGCACCGGGACAGATGTCCTTCAGCAGCACGCTGAAGGGCTACCTGCACGTGCCGTTTGGGCCCGCGGGCGCGGCCAACGTCCTTCTGCGCACCGAAAATGGAGGGCGCAGCTGGACACCCGAGGAGACGCCGGCGGCACTGAACCTGGTGGCGGCGGCGGGCCTCGTCGACTATGCCGGGGGTGAAAACGGCACAGCGGATGCGCTCTTCCAGACGACCGACGGGGGGTTGAGCGCAAGCCCCTCGACGCTCACGCTCGGCGTCGCCGGAGCGCGCAGGCTGAGCGCCAGCAGGCTCAGAAAGAGCGGAGACCGGGTGCGTCTGGTCGGTCGCCTCAGCCCCGCGCTCGGCGGCGAGACGGTGACCGTGTCTCATCGCACGCTCGGCGGCTCCTGGCACAGCCATGATGTGACGGTGAGCTCGAGTGGCACATTCGCCATCACCGTGAGCGGCATCTCACAGACCACGGATTTTGTCGCACAGTGGATCGGCGAGGGAGCCGTGAGCGGGGCCGGGACCCCCGCGCTGCGATTCACGGTGACCCGCCGCTAGAGCAATGCCAACGAAGGGGATCGTGCCGGCCCGGGGAAACCCGAGAACATGGACAGCGGACAGTGGGAGGCGCCCTACCTCGACGCGCTCGTCGAGTACGCCGAGCGGGGTCCCGCGCGCCTGCACGTGCCTGGGCACAAGGGCGGGCAGGGCGCCGATGAGGGGTTGCTGCGCGCGATCGGCGAGCAGGCCCTCAGCCTCGACATCCCGGCCCTGACATACGGAGTCGACCTCGGTGTGCACCCCACGCCGTTTGAGCGTGCCCAGCGACTGGCGGCCGAGGCCTGGGGAGCCAGGCGCGCCTGGTTTCTCATCAACGGCGCCTCGCAGGGCAACCTCGCGGTCGGGCTCGCGCTCGCGCATCGCGGTGATGAGGTGGTCGTCCAGCGCAATGCGCACTCGAGCACCATCGACGCGCTCGTTCTGTCAGGCATGCGCCCGACCTTTGCCGCGCCCGAGATCGACGCCGAGCTGGGCGTGGGCCACTGCCTCACCCCCGAGACACTCGAGGGCGCGCTCGCCGCGGCACCGCGCGCCGTGGGCGCATGGGTCGTATCGCCGACCTACTTCGGGGCGGTCGCCGACGTCCGGGCGCTGGCGGCGGTGGCCCACGCGCATGGCGTACCCCTGATCGTGGACGAGGCCTGGGGCGCACATCTGGCCTTTCATGAGGCGCTCCCCGAGCACGCGCTCGCGGCGGGCGCCGACCTCGTGGTTTCGAGCACCCACAAGATCGTCGGCAGCCTCACCCAGTCGGCGATGCTCCACCTCGGCCAGGCGGGCGGTGAGCTGATCGGCGAGGACACCGTCGACCGGGCGGTGACACTGACCGAGTCGACCAGCCCGAGCTCACTGCTCGGCGCCTCGCTGGACGCCGCCCGGCGCCAGGCCGCGGTGCATGGGCGTGAGCTGCTCGAGCACACGATGACGGCGGTCGCGCGGGCGCGTGAGCAGATCCGGGCGATCCCGGGGCTGGACGTGCTCGACGACCGTCTTGCGGGGCGTCCAGGGGTGTTCGCCTATGACCCGCTGCGGCTGGCCGTCGACGTGCGCGGCGTCGCGGCCAGCGGCTATGAGCTCGCGCCGCTGCTGCGTGAGATCGACGACATCAACCTCGAGCTGTACGGCCAGAATGTGCTGGTCGCCGTGTTCGGCCTGGGCGAGCGCGGGCTGGGCGAGGCCGCGAGGCTCGTCATGGCGCTCGAGGAGGCGATCGACCGCGTAGGCCTCGAGCCCGGCGGAGCCGGGGCCAGCTTCGCGGCGCCGCCGCCGTGGGGCGAGCTCGCGATGACCCCGCGCGAGGCCTATCTGGGCGTTCAGGAGGTTGTGCCGGCGGCGCAGGCGGTGGGACGCGTCGCGGCCGAGTCGCTTGCCACCTATCCGCCCGGCATACCGAACGTGCTCCCCGGGGAGCGCCTCACCGCGGAGACGCTGGCCTACGTGCAGCAGACGCTTGAGCTCGGCGGAAGCGTGCGCGGCGCAAGCGATCGTCTGCTGCATACGGTCCGCGTGGTGGCCGAGCGCCGCGCGCCTAGGGCTCCTGCAGACGCGAGGCCCAGCGCTCGGCCCAGTCGCTGATCGCCGGGAACGCGTCGAGCAGGCGCTCGCCCTCTCTCGTGAGCCGGTAGCCGCCTTCACCGCCCTCGACGATCCCCGCGGCTCGCAGCTCGCGCAGACGCTGATTGAGGACGCTCGAGGACATTCCGCCGCAGCGCTCCTGCAGCTCGCGGAACAGGAGCGGGCCATGGCGGAGCTCCCAGATCGTGCGCAGCGCCCATCGCCGGCCGAGCAGATCGAGCAGGGCCATGATCGGCCTGCCGCTGTCTGATCCGCGCGACGGAGCGCCCGGTAGGGGGATGTCGCTCATCCGGTTGCGCTTCGGAAATAGAAGCGATACAGTCCCTGCTGCTGAAGTCGAAGCAACACAAAAGGAGTGTAGCCGTCATGACAGAGAGCACATCCCGCATCGCCCCGCTCACGCCGCCGTATGACCCCGACACCGAGGTGGCCCTGTCGAAGTGGATGCCGCCCGGCAGCCCGATCGAGCCGCTGCGGCTGTTCCGGACGCTCGTCGTCCATGACACCCTGGCGAGCCGGATGCGCCCGCTCGGCGCGGGAATCCTCGGCTCCTCAGCGCTGGTGCCCGCTCTGCTGCGCGAGGTGATGATCCATCGCACGTGCGCGCTGACCGGCGCCGAGTACGAGTGGGGCGTGCACGTGGTCGCGTTCGGCAAGCCGCTCGGCCTGAGCGAAGAGCAGCTCCACGCGACCGTGCACGGCTCCTTCGATGACCCGTGCTGGGACCCCGAGCAGTCGAGCGTGTTCCGCCTCGCCGATGAGCTTCACGAGACCAGCACCGTCTCCGAGGAGCTGTGGCGGTCGCTGAGCAGCCGTTTCGATGCGCCCCAGATCCTCGAGCTGATCGTCACCGCCGGCTGGTATCACGTGATCGGCTACGTCTGCAACGGCGTGGGGCTGCCAGCAGAGGACTGGGCGGCGCGGTTCCCGGTCAACTCTCAGCGCGGTGGGCCAGCAGATCCGCATCGGCACGGCGGATGAGATCCTCGGCCGAGTCCTCATCGCCGAGCTCGGCGAAGCCGACCGTGATCGAAGCCCGGGACGGGCCGCTCGCCAGAGTGGCCGATACGTCGGCAAACCGCCGGCGAACGCCCCCCACATCCACGTTCGGCAGCGCGCACACGAACTCGTCGCCGCCGAAGCGCATGATCAGGTCGTAGGAGCGCAGGCACCCCCGCAGCGAGTCGGCGACGGCGATCAGCAGCGAGTCGCCGGCGAGGTGGCCCTGGGTGTCGTTGACCCGCTTCAGGCCGTCGACGTCGATGAACGTCACCACGAGCCCTTCGGGGCCGCGATGCGCCCGGTCGACCTCTCGTTGAAGCTGCCTCAGGCCCGCGCCCCGGCGGCGAACGCTCGTGAGCTCATCGGTCTCGGATGCTTCCCGGTCGACAGCCGCCTGCGCGCGGTCGCGGGCGGCAATCGCGCGGTCGCGGGCCGACTCGGCGCGTTCCTCGGCGGCCCTGGCGCGGTCGTCCGCGGCCCTGGCGCGGTCGTCGGCGGCCCTGGCGCGGTCGTCGGCCGCGCGATGGCCGCCGCGTCCCGCGCGGATGAAGCCTGCCCCGCCCGCCCCTGGCGGCGAGTCGATCTCCCGGTCCCAGGCCTCGGCGCTCGCATCCCGTGCTCGAGCGCTGGCGTCGCGGAGCGCGGCGGCCTCATCGCGGGCGGCTGCCACCTGCGAGCGATCATCCGCGGTGATGTCGCGCGAGGTGGCGGTGCGCAGGCGAGCCTGGGCCTGCTTGCCGCGAAGATGGGTGGCGTGCTCGCGGTGGACGCTGCCCCGGTCGCGGGAGGCCTGGGTTCCCCCGGCGGAGGATTCGCCGTCGCTGGCAGCCTGATCCTCGTCTGAGGCCGTCTGATCGTTGTCTGAGGCCGTCTGGTCGCTGTCTGAGGCCGTCTGATCGTTGTCCGAGCCCGTCTGCTGCGCGGCCACAGCCGCGTCCTGACGATCGGCGGCCGTCCAAGCGGCGTCGTGGAGATCAGACCCGACGGAGTCCTGATCGCCGCCCCGTTGCTCGTGAGCGGCGGATCGACTGCCTGGTGGATCTATGCCCGGCGTCTTGTCATCTGCACTCTGCAACAGCGTACCTTTGCACACATATAGTAGCAAAAGATACTTTTGGATCAGTGACGGCTGCGAGCTCCGTGGCGCTCCGGGGAGACCATCGCCAGCTGGCGCTCGGGCGTGATGCGGACGACATCCCATACCAGCCCGCAGCGCTCCATGCCGGCGATCAGCCAGGCCGAGGGATCGAGCTGCCACCAGCGTAGGCCGTGGCGCGCCGAGGTCGGAAATGCGTGGTGGTTGTTGTGCCAGGCCTCGCCCAGCGTCGGCAGCGACAGCCACAGCAGGTTGCGCGACTCGTCAGAGGTCGCGAACCGGCGCCGGCCGAAGAAGTGGCACAGGGAGTTGATCGAGAAGGTGGCGTGGTGCAGAAAGAAGATTCGCACCGCGCCTCCCCACAGCAGGCACGTCAGCCCGCCGGCGATCGAGCCGGTCAGGGCGACCCCCAGGCCGAAGGGGAGCGCGAGCCCCGCCAGCACCCACAGCGGAAACGTCCGATCGACGAAGCGCACGATCGGGTCGGCGAGCAGATCCTTGGCGTAGCGCTCCTCGCTGGCCATGTCCTCGCCGCTGAAGATCCATCCCAGGTGCGCATGCACAAGGCCGCCCAGCGCGCCCCGCCAGCCCTTGGCATGGTCGAGGTGGGGACTGTGGGGATCCCCGGGCTGATCGGAGAAGCGATGGTGCTTGCGGTGGTTGGCCACCCACTCGATCACCGGACCCTCGATCGCGGCTGAGCCGAGCGCCGCGAACAGCGCCCGCATCGGCGCGCTCGTCTTGAAGCTGCGATGGGTGAACAGGCGGTGATAGCCCACCGTCACCCCGACGCCGGTCAGCAGGTAGGTGATCGCGAGCACAACCAGGTCCGGCCAGCGCAGCGCGCCGCCCCACGCTGACCACATCGCCAGGCCGACCAGCCCCACCGGTACGACGGTGACCACCACGTTGGCAACCTGATCGATCAGCGCCTGATCGATCGCGCCGGCGCGGCCGTCAGCGGGCGGGAGCTCATCCGTCGGTTGTCCTGCGGGGGACTGGCTTCGAGCGGGCGCTCGCATCGACGCTGTGCAGAGTACTCCCTCGCCCCACCGTCGCCAGCCGCTCTGATAGACCCCGCCCGATGGGCACACCGCAGACGCCGCCCCGACGCCGCCGGCGCGCCCGTAGGAGGGTCGCCGTCGCGATGGCGGTGATCCTGCTCGTGGGGCTCGTCGTGTTCGCGCTGTCGCGACTTGAACTGCATCGCATCGGCCACGCCCTGATCACTGCCACGCCGGGCTGGATCGTGCTCGCGCTGGTGTTGATGGCGCTGTCGCTGCTGTTGCGCTCGGTCTCCTGGCTTGCGGTGCTGCGCGCGGCGCTGCCTGACACCACCATCCGCTGGCCCCCCGTGGTGCGGGCGACGATGATCGGGGTGATGGCCTCGGCGGTGGTTCCCGGACGGGTGGGTGAGCCCACGCGGGTGCTCGTGCTGGCACGCAGGCTCGAGGGCTCGACCCGTCGCCTGCTGGCGATCGTCGCCGGCACGGTGGTGTCCCAGACGCTCATGAACCTGCTCGCCCTCGCGATCCTGGCCGGCGTCACCTTCTCCAGCGTCCCCCTCCTGCACGGGCACCTGGCGGGCGCCCTGGGCGCCCTGGCCGTGCCGATCGTCGTGCTCGTGCTCGTGCTCGCGGGTCCACGCCTGCTGGCGCTCGGACGCCGCTCGCGCCATGAGCGGGTGGCGCACGCGGCGGACGCGGTCGCACGCGCGCTCAACCTGGCCCGGCGCGGGCTGGTCGTGTTCGCCAGTCCGCGCCATGCGGTCGTGGCGGTTGCCGCCCAGCTGCTCGCCTGGTCGCTGCAATGGCTGGCCTGCTACGCGGTGCTGCTCGCATTGGGCCTTCAGTCGCACACGAACCTGGCGACGGCGGCAGCGATACTGCTGGCGGTCAACCTGTCGGCGATCCTGCCGGCGACGCCCTCGAACGTCGGCGTCTTCCAGGCCGCCTGCCTGGTCGTGCTGGCGGCCTACGGCGTTGGCGCCGGGCCTGGCCTGGCCTACGGCATCATCCTGCAGGCGGTCGAGGTTCTGACCGCCCTGCTGCTGGGGATTCCGGCGCTGCTCAGAGAGGGCCTCACCTGGCAGGACATCCGGCCCGTCAGAGACGCCCCCGGCGACGACGCCGAGGCCGCCTGAGGCGTTCTCAGCCGGCCAGCGCGCGCAGCGACTGGCGCAGTGAGCTCGTGGTCTTCAGCACCGCGGTGGGCTCGTATCCGCAGTGAGCCATGCAGTTCTCGCAGCGCGGGTCCTTGCCACGCCCGTAGGCGCTCCAGTCGGTCGTCTCCAGCAGCTCTTTGTAGGTCTCGGTGTATCCGTCGGACATCAGATAGCAGGGGCGCTGCCAGCCGAACAGCGAATAGCTGGGGATCCCCCATGCGGTGCAGTCGAATTCGGCCTTGCCCTCGAGGAAGTCCAGGAACAGCGGGCTGTGGTTCAGCCGCCACTTCTTGCGGCGCCCGTCCGCAAAGGCCTCGGAGAACAGCTGGCGCGTCTGGGTGACGCCCAGAAAGTGCTCCTGGTCGGGTGCTTTCTCATACGCGTATGCCGGGGAGATCATCATCTCGTCAACCTCCAGATCGTCGTTGAGGAAGTCGAGCACCTCGCGAACGGTCTTGGGCGAGTCGTGCGTGAAGAAGGTCGTGTTCGTGGTCACCCGGAAGCCGGCCGCCTTGGCCGCCTTGATCGCAGAGACCGCCTTGTCGAAGACGCCCTCGCGCTCGACCGAGGCGTCATGGCGCTCGCGCAGGCCGTCCATGTGGATCGCCCAGGCGAAATACGGGCTCGGCCGGAAGTTCTCGAGCTTCTTCTCCAACAGCAGCGCGTTGGTGCACAGGTAGACGAACTTCTTGCGCTTCACGAGCTCTGCCGCGATCACGTGGATCTCGGGGTGGATGAGGGGCTCGCCGCCGGCGATCGAGACCATCGGCGTGCCGCTCTCCTCGATCGCCGCGATCGCCTGGGCGACCGGCATGCGCCGGCGCAGCTCGTGCTCGGGGTGCTGGATCTTTCCGCAGCCCGAGCAGGCCAGATTGCACTGGAACAACGGCTCCAGCTCGACGATCAACGGGAATCGCTCACGTTTCGCCAAGCGCTGGCGCATCAGGTAGAGCCCCATACGCGTGCTCTGTCGGATCCGCACGGCCATCGGGCCTACCTTAGTCGCCGGGGGCCCAGTCGTGAAGTGCGCCTGCCACCTTGCGCAATGCGCGCGCCGCCCGCACGGCCCCCGCCGCGGCCTGCGGGCGCATCAGCTCGTGGCTGGGGCTGTCGAGTACGACGCGCACCACCCCGAACGGGCGCTCGGCGGCCCCGGCGGCGAGCCAGGCCGACTCCATGTCCACCGCCATCGCCCCGCCGGCGAGGAGCTCTGCACGGCGCTCGCCGAGCGCCAGGCGCCCGACGCAGACGACACGGCCCCGGCGGACGCGAAGGCCGCTGCCCTCGAGGGCCCCGGTCAGCGTCTCGACACCCTGGCAGCTGATCTCGACTGGGCTGTGGCCTTCGTCTGTGGCCGCCAGCACCTCCTCGGCCACAATCACTTCCCCGGGCCGGGACTGCTCATCCAGGCCCCCGCAGAAGCCCAGCACGAGCAGGGCATCGCCCGGCGCCGCGGTCAGGGAGCGCGCCGCCGCCTGCGAGCGGCCGGGGCCCATCCCGGTCCTGTGCACCCGCGCACCGCGCGCGGCGGAGGCGATCAGCAGCGCCTCGAGCCGCAGCGGCGCGGCGATCAGCAGATCGCTCACGGAGCGCTCGTTCCGGCCAGCCTCGATCCCGGCGCCCCGGCCTCGGCCGATCGCCCGGCCGCCTCGACGCCGAGCCCCCGCAGCGCTTGTGCGGCCGCAGCATGCCCGCTCAGGACCGCCCCCTCGAGCGTCGCCGGCCAGCCGGTGTCGGTCCAGTTGCCCGCCAGCACGAGCCCCGGTTGCGAGGTGGCCGGCCCCGGACGCAGGGATCCCACGCCCGGCGCCGAGCGGAACGTGGCGGCGTGCTCGCGGGTCGCCAGAAACAGCTCGACCTTCGCCTCGCGAGCGCGCGGAAGGAGCTCGCGCAGGGCGGGCAGATAGCGCTCGCGCAGGACATCCACGGTCATCTGCATCTCCCGTTCGGCACCGGACAGCGACACCGCCAGGTACTGGCAGCCGGGCGGCGCCCCGCCGGCGGCGGTGCGGTCGAACACGTACTGCACGGGCGTGCCCACGCCGGCGGCGAAGCCCTCATCGCAGACCACGCGGTCATATACGACGTGGAGGTTCACTATCGGGGAGCTTCCCAGACCCTCGAGCCTGCGCGCGGGCTCCCCGAGCAGCGGCTCGAGCAGCCCGGCGGCCCGCGTGTGTCCGACCGCCAGGATCACGGACTGCGCATCGAGGATCTCGCCATCGCCGGCGTCCGAGCCCCCCCGGCCCTGGACCTGCAGGCCGCCCGCGCTCGCAGACAGGCGCTCTGCCCGCCAGCCGAGCCTGACATCGACGCCGGCACGGCTCAGCTCCCGCGCCGCCGGCTCGCCGATCGTCTCTGACAGGGTGGCTGAATGGAAGCCGATGTCGCCCGCGTCGGCGCCGGACAGCAGGCCGTTCTTGAACACGAATGCGCCGAGCGCAAGCGATGCCTGGGAGGCCGGCAGGTTCAGCGTGGGCAGGGCGATCAGATCCCACAGCGCATCCACCGCGTCCGCACCCTGGCCGTGATCTTCGAGCCAGTCGCCGAAGCGCACCGCGTCCACGGCCGCATCCGCCGGGTCCAGGCGCGCGAGGGCCAGAGCCGCACGCGCCGCGCTGGCGCGCTGGCGAAGGGTCAGATGCGGGTAGCGGGCAAGGGCGCCGGCCAGGTGAAACGGCGCCGGCAGCGCCCCCCGCCGAAGCATGGCCGGCTTTGAGCCGGGCTTCAGCACGGGGATCTCAAGCCGCGGCTGGACCCGGACCTGCTCGGAGCTGCCGAGCCGCTCGAGCAGGCCGCGGTAGGCGAAGCAGGCGCGCAGGAACACGTGCTGGCCGTTGTCCATCTGCAGGCCATCGCGCTCGAACGAGTAGGCGGCCCCTCCCAGCCGGCGGCGCACCTCGAGCAGCGTGACCTGCGCCCCCGCGGCCGAGCAGTCAAGCGCGGCCGTGATTCCGGCCAGTCCACCGCCGACCACGACGACATCGGGCTCGGCGCTCAACGGGCTCAACCGCTCCCCCCGAGCATGCTGCGGACCGCCACCCAGGCCTTCTCCGGCGCCGGCAGCGAGATGCGCTCGGCGAGCGCCCGCTCGGGGTGCGCCTGGATGCGGTTCAGAAGCCGGCGATAGATGCCCGCCATGGCCTGCAGGCAGGCGGCACTGCGCCGGTCAAGCAGAGGCGCCAGCTGCATCCCCCGTTCGAACCACTGATGCGCGCGATCGGCCTGGAAGCGCACGAGCGAATCCAGCCGCTCGAGCTGCGCGCCATCGGCGGCGCCGGCAGCGGAGCCCTGCGCGCCGCCGGCGAGCGAGGCGAGCACCGCGGGCGCGCTCCCCATCGCATCCTCGCCGACCACGCCGAATCGCCGCAGATCCTCGGCCGGCAGATACACGCGGCCATTCTCGGCGTCCTCGCGGACATCGCGCAGGATGTTCGTCAGCTGCATCGCCACCCCCAGGTCATCCGCCAGCTCTTCAGCCTCGGGACCGGCGGTGGAGACCTCGTCGCGGGAGCCGAACACGGGCAGGCACACCCGTCCGATGGCGCCGGCAACGCGACGGCAGTAGAGGACGAGGTCCTCGAACCGCTCGTAGCTGACGCCGTTGACGTCCATGCGCACCCCCTCGATCAGCTCGCCGAGGGCGCCGGGCGGCAGCGCAAAGCGCTGGTAGGTGTCTGCCAGGGCCAGCATCACGGGGTCAGAGCTCCACAGCGGCCGGCGATCGTCCAGCTCGAGCTCGGTCAGCGTGTGAGCCTCGGCATCGAGCCTGCGCAGCTTCTCGGCCGGCTCGAGCGTGCCGTCGCCGATGTCGTCGATGCGCCGGGCGAACGCATACACGGCACACATCCCCCGGCGCCGATCGTGAGGGAGCAGGCGGATGCCGTAGTAGAAGTTGGCAGCCCTGGCCCGCGTGATGGAAGCGCAGTAGGCGTAGGCATCCGCGGTGCCGTCAGCCCCCGTCACGGCCCCCGCCTCGTGCGTTCGATGAGCGTCCCCGCGAGCGCCCACAGCCGCCGCCCCGTTCCGGCGCGCGGAGCGCCGGAAAGCACATCGCAGCCGGCACGCTCGATGGCGTCCAGAGCGGCTCGCCCGCCGGCCACGAACGAGGCGACCGCCAGCCCGGCTCGCCCGCGCAGCTGCCTGCTCAGCGGGGCGCCGTCGGCGAGCAGCCGCCGAGCCCGCGCGACCTCGAAGGCGATCACCGCCCGCAGCGGCCCGCCCGCGTGCTCCAGGGACAGTTCCTCGGTCGTGCAGCCGAAGCGCAGCAGGTCCTCGGCGGGCAGATACACGCGTCCGGCGGCGAAGTCCTCGGCCACATCCTGGCAGTGCTCGGTGAGCTGAAGCCCCGTGCAAATGGAGTCTGACAGGGAGATCCGCTCGGGGGTCTCAAGGCCGAGCACGCCCAGCACCAGCTCGCCGACCGGGTCGGCGGAAAGGCTGCAGTAGCCGCGCAGCTCCTCCCAGGTGTCATAGCGGCTGACGCGCTGATCGACGCGGTTGGCCTCGATCAGGCGCACGAACGGCCCGCGCGGCAACGCGCACTGGCGCAGCGTCGGCTGCAGGCGAATCAGCAGAGGGTGCTCGGCTCGAGCATCAAATGCCCGGTCGAGGTCCTCTTCCAGCCAGTCCAGAGCGGCCAGGCGATCGCCCGGCGCCGAGTCCCCCAGCTCATCGACCAGGCGCGCGAAGCCGTAGATGGCCAGCAGGTGAGAGCGCACGCGCCGGGGGAGCACCCGGCTTGCAACCGTGAAGTTCTCGCTGTCGGCACGCGCCATCACCGCGCCCGGGGAGGGCGCCCCCACGGGTGCCTCGACGGTGAGCATCACCCCTGTCGCTCGGGTGCCTCAACCCAGCGCGCTGCGACGCGTTCGGAGGGGCCGTCGGCCAGGGCCTCCAGGCGGCCCGGAGACCTCTGTGGTGGCGGCTCCTCCCCCGCCGTGGCGGCGAGACAGCGACCCAGCGCCATCACGGGAAACGCGATCCGGTAGAGGTGATAGTTGATGTAGTAGTCCGACGGGAAGCCGGTGCCGGTGTACTGCGGCTCATCCCAGCCGCCGTCCGGCCTCTGTGTCTCGACGAGCCAGCCCACGCCGCGCTCGAGCGCCGGCGAGCGCTCGCCGGCCGCATGCAGCGCCAACAGCGCCCAGGCGGTCTGGGAGGCCGTGCTGGTGCCGCGACCGATCCAGGCCTCCTCGTCGTAGGAGCGCGGGTCCTCGCCCCAGCCCCCATCCTCGTTCTGATGCTGCTCGAGCCATCGCACCGCGCGCCGTATGCATTCGTGTGACGGATCGATCCCGGCAAGGATCAGGGCGGGCACCGCGGCGCCTGTGCCGTACAGGTGGTTCACGCCCCAGCGCCCGAACCAGGATCCGCCGGGCTCCTGCTCTGAGATCAGCCAGCGTATGGCGCGCTGCGCCCAGGGAGCACCGGCGAGCCCCAGCACGGCGAGCATCTCGACGGCATGCGCGGTGACGTCGGCGCTCGGCTCATCGATCACCTCGCCGAAGTCGAGGAACGGGATATCGCGCACCAGCGAGCGGGTGTTCTCGGCGTCGAACGCCCCCCACCCGCCGCCGGAGCTCTGCATACCCTCGACCCAGCGCAGCGCACGGCCGACCGCGGCTTCCACACGCGGATCGCCGCCGGGAGAGGCCGCCTCCCCCGCACCGCCCGCCATGCGGCACAGCGCGAGCACGACCTCGACGGTGTCATCGACGTCGGGGTAGTTGAGGTTGGCGAACTCGAAGGCCCAGCCGCCGGGGGCGAGGCCCGGCCGGGCGATCGACCAGTCGCCCGGCACCGTGACCTCCATGCCCAGCAGCCACTCGACCGCCCGCGCAAGCGCAGGATCCTCGCTGTCATGGCCAGCGTCGCTGAGCGCGATCAGCGCCATCGCCG
This sequence comes from uncultured Solirubrobacteraceae bacterium, assembly GCA_963826995.1. GTDB lineage: Bacteria > Actinomycetota > Thermoleophilia > Solirubrobacterales > Solirubrobacteraceae > Palsa-744. The sequence continues at coordinate 217,880 of CAWGYZ010000001.1, forward strand.
TGTCCCACACGGGCGATTGGCAGGCTTCCATGCGGCGGCTCGGGCCGGCCGGAGCACCCACCTCGTTGGCGTCGTCCTGGTCCTCGATCATGAAGCGCTCGAGACCCTCCAGCCCGCGCCTCATGACCGGGTGATCGAGCGGATAGCCGCACAGGCTCAGTGCGATCAGCGAATAGACCCACGGCGGCTGGATTCCGCCCCATGAGCCGTCGGCCTCCTGGCGGCGCACGACCCACCGCTCGCCGTGGGCGAGGGCCAGCCGGCGCAGGGGCCCGATCGGATGACGCTCATACAGGCGCAGCACGCGGTCGAGTCTTCTCAGCCACGCGCCTCGGCCAGAGGACCCCGCGGCCGAAGCGGGGGCACCGTCATCCGTGCCTCGGCCAGCGGATGGCCCGCGTCTGCCGGCGTCGAGCTCGTCGAGGTCGAACGGCAGCGAGCGCACCGGGCGGTGCGCTTTGACCAGCGACACCGCCACGATGGTCTGGCGCGCCCAGCAGGCGAAGTCATAGACGTTCAGCGGCGCCCACGACGGCAGCAGGATGACCTCGGCCGGCAGCGCCGGCACGCGATCCCAGGACCACAGCCCGAACAGCGCGAGCCACAGGTGCGTGAACACACGCGCGCGCTCTATGCCGCCTTCGGCGCGGATGAGGCGCGCGGCTCTGGACATGTGCTCGTCCTCGGGTGAATCGCCCGCCAGGCGAAGGGCGCAGTAGGCCTCGATCGTGGTCGACAGCTCGGCCGGTCCGTCGTGGAAGTTGGCCCAGCTTCCGTCGGCGCGCTGCTGGGAGCGGATCCATGCCGCCGAGCGGGCGCTCTCCTCCGGTCTGCGGATGCCCAGGAACTCCCGCAGGAGCATGTCCTCGGCATCCATGGTCACGTTGGTCTGCAGCTCGCTCTGCCAGAAGCCCTCGCTGTCCTGCAGCGAGAGCAGGTGCTCGCACGCGAGCTCGAGCGCCGCCCCTGCCGGGGTTTGGGTCTCCATGGTCGACGATTCCATGCCGGAAAGCTAGATCCTTTTGATTGACGACGACATCTGCACGCGTGCAGCGACCCTATTGCAGCCCGGATACGAGCACCTCGGGGTGGGCCAGCGTGATCACGTGCCGGCGCAGCGTGGCCTCGGAGACCGTGCGAGCGACGGGCGAGACGAACCTGTAGAGGATCAACCCGTTGATGTCGCTCCGCTGGGTGAGGCGAAAGCCCGGAGCCGGTTCCTCGGCGGCGTCGCTGCGCAGCGGCGAATAGCCGGCCTCGTCGATCTCGACCACACGTACCGAGGCGCCGCGGGGGAGGTTGTGGAGTGGTGGCAGGTAGTACTCGAGCGGCGCCGCCCCCAGCTCGACGGTCGTGATCACGCGGTCCTGGGCGCCCCGGCTCAGCGTCCGCGCGAGGCCCCGCCAGTCCCCGCGCTGAAGGCGGGGGCTGAGATCGACGTCGAGCGAGATCGCAAGGAAGGCGATCGCGATCAGGCCCGCGAGCAGCGGGCCCGTGCGCCCGGTCCGCTGCGCGGTGACGACCACCGCGATCAGCGCGGTCACGGGAATCATGGCGGCGACGAGGTTGCGGGGGGCCAGATAGTCGGCGCCGAATGCGACCAGCAGGATCGGCAGCAGGATCCCACCGGCTGCGATGCTCAGCGCGATCAGCGCTCCGCGCTCCTCGCGGGGGGTGAGCACCCGCCACAGGCCGAATCCGAGTCCGGCCAGGATGGGCAGCGCCACGAGCAGCTCGATCCCATGCCCGAGCGCGGCGCCGTAGTAGCTCGTGAGGTAGTACTGGGGGATCGCCTGCAGGCGACTGGAGAGAGCCCACTGGCCGATCCACTGGGTGCCATGACCGCCCTGGGCCGAGATCAGCGGGAGCAGGGCCAGGCACACGACCCCCACACAACCGATCGCCGCGAGCACGGCGCGCCGGCGCGGAGCGCTCCACAGCAGCCACAGCACCATCGGAGCGAGCAGGAAGACGGCGAAGTAGTGCGTAAGCAGCGCCAGCGATCCGCTGAGGGCGAAGGCGACCAGGTCCGAGGACCCGCGATCGCCTTCGCGCTGGCGACGAAGCGCGCGCAGGAAGTACACCATCGCCATGGCCGCGAACAGCACGAACAGCGCATAGGCGCGCGCCTCCTGGGAGTACCACACGAACAGGGGGTTGACGGCCACCAGCGCGGCGCAGGCCACCGCTGCGCGCCGGGAGGAGAGCTCCCGCCCGATCGCCCAGGCAACCGGCACCGTCGCGACGCCCGCGAGGGCCGACAGCAGCCGCAGCGCAACCGCGCCCGTGCCCAGCACACGCGTGATCGCCCACTCGAGCACGTACCACAGCGGCGGCGTGTTCTCGGTGTGCACGACCGAGTGCAGGGTCGCCCCCAGGCCCGGATGGAGCACGTGCACCGGGGTGAAGGCCTCGTCGTACCACAGGCTCTCCGAGCCGAGCGTGGAGAATCGGAGAACCGCCGCCAGCACCGTGAGGCCCACGAGCGGCCACCAGGACGCGGCCCGGCTGTGTTCGCGCTCAAGCGGCGCCGTGCCGGCTGCGGCAGCGACGCTCAACGTGTGCACACCCCCTGCGATGCGGGCCCGAAGCAGCCATAGCGGTAGGCACGCAGGTCTTCGGCCTTGGGCGGCAAATACCAGCCGCCGTGCACGGTGCGCCGGCCGTCCACAACGGGTCCCCATATGGCAAGGCACAGCTGCGTCTTTTCTTTCGGCGTCCCGGGGCTGGTGTTGCCGCAGACCACCTCTCGCCCGCTGGTTTCGCCCAGCAGCTGCTGGCTGATCGAGAGGTTGTGGTAATCGTGGCCGGTGTAGGAGCGCCAGGTGCGCAGATCGGCGATCAGGCGCTGGTTGACGTGGGTCTGGCGGGCCACGTCGTTGACGGTGGCGATCGCGAGCAACAGGCCGGCCAGCACCAGCAGGGTCGTCTCGACGAGCCGCGTACGACCGCTTCCGGACCGCTCGGCCGAGCGCGGGCGCAGCCAGTGGGGCAGGCGCCCCAGGGCGGATCCCTCAACGGGTGTCGAGACCTCGCTCATTGCACCGGTGCGAACAGCGGTGAGACCTGATGGACGATGAACAGCCCCTGGACGAACAGCGTCGCCACGAGCAGGCGGCGATCGCGGGCGACGACGGCCAGCGGCAGCGGCCACAGGATGTACCAGGCCAGTAGCCAGGTGCTGGTGACCGTGATCGCCAACAGCGTCCAACCGGAGGCCGCCACCCAGTCATAGCCCCGCCAGGTGCGCCACAAAAGGTGCAGGACGATCACCACCAGCGCCACCTTCAGCAGGGTGTGGTCGACGGGGAACACCCCGGGCTTGCCGAACAGGTGCGCGATCTCCGTGGCAAAGCTGTCGGTCGAGACGAACGCGGCGTCACGATTGAGCGCCGCCACGACGTCTATGCCGTGTATGCCGAAGGCCACGTAACCGATCACCGCGCCCACGGCGAGCGCGGCGGCGGCACCGAGCAGGGGCCTCAGGCTGCGCTTGGAGAGGATCATGAACGGAAGCAGCACCGCGACCGTGGCCTTCACGAGCGCGCCCGCGACGACCGCCGCCGCCGCCGATGCCTGCCTGTCGGCGAAGGTGAGGCTCACCGCGGCCATCATCAGCAGGAGCATGATCAGGTCGTTGTGGGCCCCGCCCAGGCCGTACAGGATGTACAGCGGGTTGGCGCCGACGATGAGCAGGGCCTTGACGGGGTCGAGCCCGCGTATGCGCGCACACCGCCAGGTGAGCGCGAGCGTACCGACGCTGGCGAGCAGCGCCTCGAGCTTCATCCCCCACAGCGCGCCCTTCACGCCCAGCGGCGCGAGCGGGTAGGAGAGGAGCGTGTACAGCGGGCCATAGGCGGTGGCGACGTGCTTCCAGTCCTGGCCCACGTAGTAGTAGATGGGGTCATGGGCGATCGCGATCGGCCCGTGCAGGTACGGGTTGATCCCATGCTCCACGCCCATGCGCGCATAGGCGATGTAGCTGAAGACGTCGGTGGAGAGCAGGATCGGCCCCGCGAAAACGATCGCGTGAAGCGCGCCGATCAGAATGATGGCCGAGCGTTTGGAGATCGCGCCGGCGCGGCCGGCGAGGGCGACGAGTGCGGCGTACGCGCCCGTGAAGGTCAGGATCGCGATCAGAAAGACGCGGTAGCCCAGACGCTCGCCGATGCCCTTCAGCCAGCCGGCGATTTCCGGCGATTTGGGGATCAGCGCCGAGTGGTCGAGCGCGCCATCCAGGACGATCTCGGCGGTGGCTGCCACCAGCAGCAGCGCGAGCACGGTGACGAGCACCGGCGCCCACTGCTCTGAACGCGTGCGAGCAAAGCCGAGCTCGCCCTCTGCGGCGACGCTCACGCCGCGGGACTCACAACGTCGCGGGGCTCACAACGCCGTCCAGACCGTCTTTGTCTCGAGGTAGGCGTCAAGACCCTCGTGGCCGTGCTCGCGCCCGATACCCGAGGCCTTGAAGCCGCCGAACGGCGCCGAGGGATCGGCCAGCCCCCAGGCGTTGATGTAGACCGAGCCCGCCTTCAGCATCGCCGCCAGGCGGTGGGCGTTGCCCACGTCGCGCGTCCACACGCCCGCGGCCAGCCCGTACTCGTTGTCGTTGGCGCGGCGGGCGACCTCCTCGAGGCTGTCGTAGGGAGATGCGACCAGCACCGGGCCGAAGATCTCCTCGCGGGTGATCCGCAGCTCATCAGATGTGGCGCTGAACAGCGTGGGGGCCACGAACCATCCACCGCTGTCGGTCAGCGCCGCCTCGCCGCCGGCGAGCAGCTCGGCGCCCTCGGAGCGGCCCGAGTCGATGTAGGACAGCACGCGGTCGCGCTGCTCGGCTGAGACGAGCGGACCGAGCTGGCTGTCGGTGTCAAGGCCCGGGCCGAGGCGCGTCGCATTGGCCTGCTCGGCCAGCGCGCCCACCACCTCGTCGAAGCGCTCGGCCGGGACGAACAGGCGCGAGCCGGCGTTGCAGGCCTGGCCGGAGTTGAAGTAGATCGCCTGAAAGGAGCCCTTGACCGCGGCCTCGATATCGGCGTCGGCGAGAATCACGTTGGGCGACTTCCCGCCCAGCTCGAGCGTCACCCGCTTGAGCGCACGCCCTGCCTTGGCCCCGATCTCGCGCCCCACCTCGGTCGAGCCGGTGAAGGCGATCTTGTCCACGCCGGGGTGATCGACGAGCGCCGCGCCGGTGGCTCCGTCGCCGCTCAGCACGTTCAGCACGCCCGGGGGAAAGCCGATCTCGAGTGCAAGCTCACCGAGGCGCAGCGCGCTCAGCGGCGTCTGCTCGGCGGGCTTCAGCACAACCGTGCATCCCGCCGCCAGGGCCGGGCCGAGCTTCCAGGCGGCCATCAGCAGCGGGAAGTTCCAGGGGATGATCTGGGCGCACACGCCGACCGGCTCGCGGCGGGTGTAGCAGAGCATGTTGGGCGCCGCGACCGGGAGCACCCCGCCCTCGATCTTGGTCGGCCAGCCCGCGAAGTAGCGCAGGTGGGCAACGGTGCCCGCCACGTCGACGTACTTGGCCAGCTTCACCGGCTTGCCGTTGTCGAGCGACTCGATCTCGGCAAATTCCTCGGCGTGACCCTCGATCGCTCCCGCCAGGGCGAGCATCAGCGCCTCGCGCCCGGCGGCGGGCATCGTGCCCCACGGGCCGGACAGCGCCTCTCGGGCGGCGGCGACGGCGCGCTCGACATCCTGCTCGCCGGCCTGCGCGACCTGGGCTATCTCGCGCCCGGTGGCAGGGTCAAGCGTTGCGAACGTGGCCCCGTCGGCGGCCTCTGAGCGCTGTGAGCCGATCAGGAGACGGTGGGCCTGGGAGACGAACGCGCGAGCGCCTGCGCTCAGCGCATCGGGGAGGTCCTGAGAGGTGGGTGCTTCGGTGGCGGTGTTCATGGACGGAGCCTACCTACTCACGGGCGCAGCACGATCTTCAACGCCTCGCGGCGGTCATACATCGCGTAGGCCTCTCCGGCCTCCTCGAGGCTCATGTGATTGGTGACCATGGCGCTCGGGTCAAGCAGCCCCGCGGCCATCATCGCGAGCACGCGATCGACGTGGGAGATGACGTTGGCCAGGCCCGTGCGGATGGTCAGCCCCTTCAGCCAGGCAAGCCCGAGCGGTACCTCGCTGCGTCCGGCATAGGCGCCGATTCCGGAGATCGTACCGGCGTCCCGGGCGAGGCTTATGGCGAGCTCGAGTGGCCCGGGGTCGCCGACCGCGTCGACCACGACGTCGACCCCCCGGCCTTCGGTGGCGGCGCGCACGACGCGCTTGGGCTCCTCCTCGAGCAGATGCACCGGGGTGGCCCCGAACGTCTCCGCCAGCGCGAGGCGAGGAGCGACCGTGTCGATCGCGAACACCTGCGTGGCGCCCGAGGCGCGGGCGGCTTGGACCGCGCACAGTCCCACGGGCCCGAGGCCGAGCACGGCGACCGTATCTCCCGCCCGCGTGCCGGCGTGGGAGATCGCGTGGTAGCCGGTGCCCATCACATCGCCTGCAAACAATGCGACGTCCGCGGACATTCCCTCGGGCACGCGCCGCAGCGTGAGGTTCGCGCGCGGCACGAGCAGCAGCTCGGCCTGGGCTCCCTGAAGATCACCGAGTTTTGCTCCGTGCCCGAAGGTGCGGCCCAGCACACAGCGGTGGTAGTCGCCGCGGATGCAGGCTGCGCAGGTGCCGCAGGCCGTGTGGAAGCAGCCCAGCACGCGGTCGCCGACGGCGGCGCGCTCGACGTCGCTTCCCACCTCGAGGACGGTGCCGACGAACTCGTGGCCGATCGTGAAGCCGGGCTCGACCGGGGTGCGGCCGTGGTAGATGTGAAGGTCCGAGCCGCAGATGCCGCTCGCCTCGACTCGCACGATCGCATCCTGCGGATGCTGGATCTCGGGGTCGGGGACCTCCTCTACGAGCACCTCGCCGGGAGCCTGGAACGTGACGGCGCGCATCGGGCGCCCACCATAGACGACCGCGGCGCTCCGCGGATCCGCCCAAGGGCCACTGCGCTCCAACGCGATCGCGGCGAAGCCCTATGCTGCGCCCATGCCCGAGCCCTCGAAGGCGGTACTGATAACCGGCTGCTCCACGGGCATCGGCCACGCAACCGCTCTGCGGCTGTCGCGGGCCGGCTACAGGGTTTACGCCACCGCGCGCAGGCCGGAGTCGCTGTCGGAGCTGAGGGACGCGGGCTGCGAGACGCTGGCTCTGGACGTCACCGACGAGGAGTCGATGCGCGCGGCCGTGGATACGATCGAGCGCGCCGAGGGAGCGGTCGGGGTGCTGATCAACAACGCCGGCTACAGCCAGAGCGGCGCGATCGAGACCGTGTCGCTGGACGCCGCCCGGCGCCAGTTCGAGACGAACGTGTTCGGCCTCGTGCGCCTCACCCAGCTCGTGCTTCCGAAGATGCGCGCGCAGCGCTGGGGCAAGATCGTCAACGTGGGCTCGATGGGCGGGCGGCTGTCGTTCCCCGGGGCGGGCCACTACCACGCCACCAAGCACGCGCTCGAGGCGATCTCAGACGCACTGCGCTTTGAGCTGCGCGGCTTCGGCATCGACGTGATCCTGCTCGAGCCGGGACTGATCAGGACCGAGTTCGGCGAGGCCGCCGTTGCGAGCATGGCCCAGAGCCAGAGTGAGCCGGCGGTCGATGGCGATGACCCCTACACCGAGTTCAACACCACCGTCGGCGCCGTCACGAAAGGCGCCTACGACGGCCCGATGCGCCTGCTCGGGGGCGGGCCGGACCGCGTCGCGAAGGTGATCGAGCGGGCGATCTCACGCCGGCGGCCGCCGGCGCGCATCAAGGTCACACCCTCGGCCAAGATCATCATCGCAACGCGCCGGCTGCTGTCAGACCGGACCTGGGATGCGGCCATGCGCAGCCAGTACCCGCAGCCGAAGTAGTCCTGGCGGGGTCCGCCGAGACGGTCGCTCCGGCGCGCGCTCTCAAGCCAGCAGCGGCACGACCGGGCGCGGGCGGCCGACCTCGAAGCCCTGGGCGTAGTCCACGCCGTAGCTGCGCAACAGGCGCATGGTCGGCTCATCGCCCACGAACTCGGCGATCGTCTGCCCCCCCATTCCCTCGACGACTCCGACCAGCGCCTTCACGACCAGCTGGTCGGTCGGGGAGCCGGGCAGGCCCCGGATGAAGTCGCCGTCGATCTTCAGGTAGCGGAAGGGCAGGCGCTTGAGGTACTGGAAGGAGCCGAAGCCCGCGCCGAAGTCGTCGAGTGAGATCGCACAGCCCAGCGCCTGCACGCCGGCACAGAAGGCGGTGGCCCGCTCCATGTCGGATATGGCCGCCGTCTCGGTGAGCTCCACGACCAGCCGCGATGGGTCGGCGTCGTGCAGAGCCAGACAGCGCTCGATGTGCGCCAGCATGCCCCGGTCGGTCACCGACAGGGCGGACAGGTTCACGGCGATGGTCACATCGTGCTCGCCGTGCTCTCCCCCCAGAAGCGCCGCCACCTTGCCGATGACCATCCGGTCCACGTCGCGGATAAGGCCATAGCGCTCCGCCGCCGGGAGAAAGCACCCGGGCGCCACCAGGCGCCCGTCGCGCTCGTCGGCCAGGCGCACGAGCGCCTCATAGTGGGACACCTGGCCGTCGCGCAGCGAGACGATCGGCTGATAGTGCAGCACGAACAGATCCTCGGCCAGGGCCCGGCGCAGGCGCGCGAGCCATGGCCTGCGGTGAAGGCCCGCGGGGGAGCAGAGCGCGCGCGCCGCCGAGCGCGCCTCGGACAGGCCGCGGTAGCGGTTGTGCACCGGTGGGACGGTCGGCTCGAGGAATGTGCGCGTGGACGCGCCGGCGATCGTGGAGGTCACCATCTGGAGCACTTCTTCGACGGGCCGCCACGGTCCCCTGCGGAAAGGCCTCGCCTCAGTTGCGCTCAGAGCGGCGAAATGGCCGTCGTGCCTTGTCGGAGATGACGAGCAGCAGCGCCAGCAGCACGAAGTTCATGACGACCGAGGATCCTCCGTAGGCGACGAACGGCAGGGTGACCCCGGTCAGGGGGATCACGCGCGTGACGCCGCCGACGATCACGAACACCTGGATGGCGACGATGAACGACAGCCCGGTGGCCAGAAGCTTTGAGAAGGAGTCGCGCGCGAGCACGGCCGTCTTCAGCCCGCGGGCCACGAACAGCAGATACACGAGCAGCAGGCCGGCGGCACCCACGAGACCCAGCTCGTTGACGATCACGGCGTAGATGGTGTCGCTTTCCGGCACCGGCAGGATCGGCTGGCCCTGGTGCGGCAGGCGCAGCAGCGACTGGTCGAAGCCCGTTCCCAGAAGCCCGCCGTCAGCCTGCGCGAACAGCGACTGGGCGAGCTGGTAGCTGCCCCCCACCTGGCGGTTGTAGAGAGCCGGATCGAAGGGGTGTTCCCAGGCCAGCACGCGGGCATGGACGTGGCTGACATGCCCGGCCACGAACCAGGCGCCCACGGCGAACAGCACGAGCCCTATCAGCGGAAACGAGAACCTCCCTGTGGCCACGTACAGCAGCGCGAGGAACGCGCCGTAGAACATCAGCGAGGTGCCGAGCTCGCGGGTCAAGAGGAGAGTCGCCATCGCCGCTCCCCACACGATCAGCATCGGCCCGAACTGCTTCATCGGCGGGATCGTGACCCCGAGGACGCGCCGGCCGGCCGTGACGAGGATCTGGCGGTTGTCGTGCAGGTAGCTTGCGAGATAGATCACGATCGCGATCTTGGCGAGCTCCGCGGGCTGGAAGGAGACGCCGCCCACGTGCACGTCCAGATAGGCGCCGTTGACCTGCTCGCCGACCACCGGGAGCCGCGGCAGCACGGTCAGCCCGATGCCCACCAGGGCGATGGTGTAGCGGTAGCGCTCGAGCACCCCCACGCCCCTGTGGCGCAGCCACACGATGCACAGGGAGAACAGCACCAGCCCCACCACCATCCACTGCGCCTGCTGGCGCGCGAGGACCGGATCGATGCGATAGACCATCACGATTCCCACGCTGGCGAGCACGGCGGCCAGGGGGAACAGGTAGGGATCGGCGTAGGGCAGCGCAAAGCGGATGACCAGGTGGGCCGCCAGGCACAGCCCGAGGAACACGGCGCCGTAGGTGAACGACACGCTGGAGGCGTGGTTGAGCGTGAAGTTCGTGGAGGCCGACGGCGAGTTGTTCTGCGCCTGGATGAAGATCGCCGTGAAGCCGGTGGTGACCAGCAGGGCGGCGGGGATCAGACCCAGCAACTCGCGGTTTCGGGGGCTCAGCACGCCTGCGAGCGTACCTCGCCTCCCGGCGCGGGGCGCCCGGGGCTGCCGCTAGGCTTGGGCCTGCGCGGGTGCTCCTGAAGCGCACGCGGCAACCCCTCCGCACCTCCCTTCACCAGCGACATGAGCGGCTATCCCCTGACCCCCCAGGACGACGAGCGACCGCCTTCGCTGGGCTGGAGCATGCTCAAACGCTTCGTGCTCGCGGGCATCCTGATCGTGCTGCTCACCGGCGGCGCCACCGCCACGCTCGCGCTCAACAAGATCACCACCATCGCCGAAGAGGTGTTTCCAAAGCTCAACGAGATCAACGCGCCCAAGGGGGTGGTCACGGCCGAATACAACGGCGGCCCGCAGACGTTCCTGATCCTCGGCTCGGACAGGCGGGTGGGGTCCAAGGACGCGGCCGACCGCTCGAACCCGCCGCACTCGGACACGATCCTGTTGGTGCGCTTCGACCCCGAACAGGGCCAGACCTCGGTGCTGTCGATACCGCGCGATCTGATGGTGGACATCGAGACCAGAAACGGCGAGAGCTATCCCAAAGAAAAGATCAACGCCGCCTACACGATCGGCAACAAGCTCGGCGGGACCAAGGGCGGGATGGTGCTGGCGGCGGAAACGATCGAGCGCGAAGTCTTCCCGGGCCTGAAGCTGAACGGCATCGTGGACGTGAGCTTCCAGGGCTTCATCCGGGTCGTCGACACGCTCGGCTGCGCCTACGTCAACGTCGACCGTCACTACTACAACGAGAACGTCGGCTCGACCGAAACGGACTACACGAGCATCAACCTGCAGCCCGGCTACCAGAAGCTGTGCTACGAAAACGCACTCGACTACGTGCGCTACCGCCACACCGATTCGGACTTCGTGCGCGTCGCGCGCCAGCAGGACTTCCTGCGCGACCTGCGCGAGCAGATCTCGCCCGGCAACGAGCTCGGCCAGATCGACACGGTCGCCAAAGCGGTCGGGCACGCGATCAGCTCGACCTTCCACTCCTCCGCCAGCGAGCTGATCGAACTGGCCAAGCTGATTGCCTTCTCGCAGACGAAGCCCCTGCGCCAGGTCAAGTTCCAGACCGCGAACGTCAACTTCCAGTTCAACGGCGGCTCCTACGTGACGACGACTCCGGAACTCGCCGCGGCCACGCTCGACGAATTCCTGCATGGCCACGGCCAGGTGAACGTCTCCACGCCGAAGCCGCCCCCCCACAGCTCACACCACAGCCATCACCTCTCCGGCGCGAGCGCGACCCGAGCGCTGAACCTGTACCCGACCCACTCCGGCGAGGGCGAAGTGGTCAAAGCCGCCCTGGCGGTGCCCTTCCCGGTGCTGTATCCCACCCTGCAGACCGGTCAGGCCGAACAGCAGACGGTCCGCGCCTACACGCTGGCCGATCAGCAGGGCAAAACCCATCACGCCTACGTCGTCGTGTGGGAGCAGAACGTGCTGGGCGGCTACTACGACTTCGAGGGCACCGACTGGCTGAACCCGCCCCTGTTCGCGCACGCGCGCACGCAGCAGATCGGCGGCCGCAGCTACCGGCTCGTGGACGACGGCTCGCACATCCACGTCATCGGCTGGCGCTCGGGCGATGTCCTCTACTGGCTGACGAACACGCTGCTCGAGGAACTCTCAAACGCCCAGATGATCGCGATCGCGGGCTCCGCGCAGCCCCTGCACTGAGCCTCCCGCGCCGGACTAGCGGCCCGAGGGTGTCGCGCGCGCCTCATCCAGGGCGGCGTTGACGAGCGCATCGGCACGCGCGTTCTGCGCTCGCGGCACCGTCCGGATCGACCAGCTGTCGAATCCCCTGAGCGCCGCCATCGCCTCCCGATGCAGCGGCTTCATGGCCTCGTGCTTGACCTTGTAGAGGCCGCGCACCTGCTTTGCGATCAGCTCGGAGTCCCCGACCACCTCGACCTCGCTGGCACCGAGCTCGCGCGCCTGCGCCAGTCCGAGCAGGAGCGCCCGGTACTCGGCCACGTTGTTGGTGGCGGTGCCGAGCAGCTGCGAGTGCTCGCCCACGATGTCGCCCGCCGGCGAGCTGATCACGCAGGCCGCCGCCGCGGGGCCCGGGTTGCCGCGCGCGCCGCCGTCGACGTGGACGATCAGCTTCATGGCGTCGGAGTATGCAGGCCGGTCACGACGAACGCCTGCGCGGGCGGCTCGCGTGCGGCTACAGGGCGCGTGCCAGCGGCGGAAGATCGCCGGGCACGCGGGCCCGGCGGCGATCACGCACGACGCGCCGCTGCGCCTCCTCTGCGGAGACGGCTCGCGCGCCGGACTGCCCGCGGCGGGCGCGGCGGTCAAACTCGCGCCGGTCGACGATCACCGTGACGTTGTCCTCGTTCTCGTAATGGTCGAGGAGCTTCGGATACAACGTATCGGCCAACGGCCTGGGTACCACGCAGTAGATCATCGCCCCACCGATCTTACTCCGCGTACCGCGATAAGCAAGGCCTGCAAGGTGCGGCGCTAGGCGGCGATCAGCGACAGCACGCCGAGGTCATCGGCGACGGCGTTTGCGACGCGCTCCTCGCGCTCGAGCTCTGACAGCTCGGTCCCCTGCGACAGCACCCGTGCCCCCCCGTCGCGGTCCTCCACATCGACGCCGTAGCGATACCAGCAGAGCTCCCACGCGACGACGATCGACACCAGCGAACCGAAGTCCTTGTCGGGCCGGACGTTGACGCTGGGCGCTCCCAGCGAGCGTGCGACGCCGGCAACGCGCCGGGGATGCTCGCCGGCGTTGAACATGTCGATCGCACGCTCGAGGAGTCCGCCGCCATGCATCGAGGTGGCGTCCAGGAAGGGGTCGCCTGCGACCGGGCTGAGGGGACCGGCGAGGGTGGCCTGCGCCTCGCCATGGTCCACCTGATCGGCTCCTGCGAACACGGGCAAGCGGTCATCCTCTGCCAGCTCCTGGAGCGGCGTCTCGAGCAGGTCATCTGAGGCCACTGAGACATCGTCCAGAACGTCGTAGACACCGGTCTCGGTGTCCTTGCCGCGAGTACGGGAAGCCGACCGCGCGGAGGCCTCGTTCGGCCTGCCCGCCTGACGCAGCCGATCGAACAGGTTGCGTCCCCGCCGCGGGCGCAGCGGGGCCACGCTGACCGCCGGCGAGCCGCTCTCGCGCAGCCACCCCTCGTGCGTCGCTCGGGGCGCGCACAGCTCGCATACGGTCCGGCGCTGACCGGCTGCCAGAAACGTCTCGGGATGCTCGCCGCGCAGCAGCCGCCGATCGCACACATCGCATGTGACATCGGGCTGCGAGGTGACGATTGACCTCGTTGCCATCAACCGAGGGTATCCGGGTCAGCGAGACGGCGCGTCGCGCCCGCGTCACGCGTGGCTGGCCGCGGCCTCCTCGGATGCCCGCTCGACGACCTTCTGAGCGAGATGATCCGGGACCTCCTCGTAGCGCAGGAACTCGAGCGTGTACTCGCCCTGCCCTCCCGTGATCGAGCGCAGATCGGGGGCGTAGGCGAGCATCTCGGCCATCGGCACCTCGGCGCGGATCTCGGTCATCGTCCCGACCGGCTCCATCCCCTGAGGCCGGCCACGACGGCTGTTCAGATCGCCGATCACTTCGCCGACATCGCTATCGGGCACGGACAGGGTCACCAGCATGATCGGCTCGAGCAACACCGGATCGGCCTGTCCGAGCGCGATTTTCATGGCCTGGATGCCGGCCAGCTTGAAGGCGATCTCCGAGGAATCCACGCTGTGGTGTGCGCCGTCCACGAGGCTGACACGCACACCCTTCACCGGATAGCCGGCGAGCACGCCGACTTCCATCGCCTCGCGCACGCCCTTCTCGACGGCGGGGATGAACGAGCTCGGTATCACCCCGCCCTTGATCCGGTCCACGAACTCGAAGCTCCCGGGTTCGGAGCCGTTGTTGAGCGGTTCGATCTCGATGTGGCAGTCCCCGAACTGGCCGCGGCCTCCGGACTGCTTCTTGTGACGGCCGTGGGCCATGGCCGGACGGCGGATCGTCTCCTGGTAGGGCACCCGCGGCGGCTTCAGCGTCACCTCGACGCCGAAGCGCTCGCGCAGGCGGTCGACGACGACCTCGACGTGCACCTGGGAGAGGCCCGCGACGATCTGCTCGCGCGTCTGCTGGTCGCGGTGCAGATCGATCGTCGAGTCCTCCTCCTGCAGGCGGCGAAGGGAGGTGAAGACCTTCTCCTCATCGCCCCTGTTCCGTGGCTCGATCGCAAACGCCATCACGGGAGCGGGCAGCTTCAGCCGGGGCATCTCGATCGGCTCGTCGCGGTCGGCCAACCAGTCCCCGGCGCGAGTCTCCTTGAGCTTGGCGACCGCGCCGATGTCGCCGGGGCCGAACTCATGCACATGGCGAACCTCCTTGCCGGCGAAAACCACGAGCTGGCCGATGCGCTCCTTGACATGCGCGCGCGTGTTGAGCACGTGGCTGTCGCCGGCCATCGCGCCCTGGTAGACGCGCAGCAGGTTGAGCCTCCCGGCGAACGGATCGGCCCTCGTCTTGAAGACGTAGGCGAACAGCGGGGCATCCTCCGACGGGGTCAGCTCGAGGTCGCCCACCCGTAGGCCGCCGTGCTTGACCGGCGAGGGCAGGTCCTCGACGATCGCGTCGAGCAGGCGGGAGGTGCCGAGGTTGCGGGTGGCCACCCCGCAGACCACCGGGAAGATCTTGCCGTGGTTGGTCCCCTCCTTCAGCGCATCCACGATCTCCGCGTGGGATATCTCCTCACCCTCCAGATAGCGCTCCATCAGCGCATCGGAGACTTCGCAGACCTCGTCCATCAGCTTCTCGCGGTATTCGGCCGCGAGCTCGGCCTGCTGCTCGGGGATCGGGATCTCGCTCCAGCCTCCCCGCTCCGCGGAATCCTGGCGGAAGGCGGTCATGTCCACGAGGTCGATCACCCCTTCGATCTCGTGCTCTGAGCCGATCGGAATCTCGGTCGCCACGGCGTGCGGGCCGAATGCCCGCTTGAGCTGGTCGAGCGTGCGGAAGAAGTCGGCGCGCTCGCGGTCGAGCATGTTCACGAACAGCATCCGCGCGATGTCCAGCTCGGCGGCCCTGGCCCACAGCCGGATGGTGGAGACCTCCACGCCCATCACCGCGTTGACCACGAACACGGCCGACTCGCACACCCGCAACGCCCCCAGTGCGTCGGCCACGAAGCTCGGCTCGCCGGGAGTGTCGAGCAGGTTGATCTTCCGCTCCTTCCACTCGAACGAGCTCAGCGAGGCCGAGATCGACATCTGGCGCGATTGCTCATCGGGGTCGGCGTCGGAGACCGTGGTGCCATCCGGCACCGAGCCCAACCGTCCGATCGTGCCGGCCTCGAACAGGAGCGCCTCGTGCAGCGAGGTCTTGCCGGCCCCGCGGTGGCCGACAAGGGCGACGTTGCGAATCCGATCCGCCGGTGGGCGGTCCCCATTGGGTCGCATGCGATCTCCTCTTTAGCTCTGATGCCACCATACCGCCGTCGGAGCGCCAGCGCTAGGGGTCCCCCGTCAATCTTCGAAGGACTCCTCCTGCATGCGCGAGCGCAGCCGCAGCACGGCCTTGGTGTGCATCTGGGAGACCCGCGACTCGGTCACGCCGAGGACCTCGCCGATCTCGCGGAGGGTGAGGTTCTCGTAGTAGTAGAGCGCGATCACAAGCTTCTCGCGCTCGGGCAGCTTCGCGATCGACTCGGCGATCCTGTCCTTCAGATCGCCGACGTCGAGTGCCTTGGCCGGGTCCGGCGCCCCGGGGTCCTCGATCGTGTCCATCAGCGAGACCTGATCGCCGCTGAGGTCGGAGACGGTCCACAGCTCGTCCAGAGCCACCATCGAGGAGTGCGAGATCGCGATCAGCGACTCGTTCAGTTCATCGACCGAGATGCCCATCTCCTTGGCGATCTCCTCGTCGGTGGGCGCCCGCTGGAGCGAGTTCTCGAGCTTGGCGTTGGCGCGCTCGACCTCACGCGCCCGCGAGCGCACGCTGCGCGGCACCCAGTCCATCGAGCGGAGCTCGTCGATGATCGCGCCCTTGATGCGCATGATCGCGTAGGTCTCGAACTTGATGTCCCGCGACAGGTCAAACCGCTCGATCGCCGAGATCAGCCCGACCAGCCCATAGGAGATCAGGTCCGCCTCCTCCACGTGGGGAGGCAGCCCTGCAGCGGTACGGCCGGCCACGTACTTGACCAGCGGCGAATAGGCGACGACCAGCCGCTCGCGCACGCGGCTGTCGCCGTCGGACTTGTATCGCCGCCAGAGTTCGCGCAGCTCGATCGGTTTGACGTTCGTCTCCAGGAGGTTCCCTCCCCTGTTTCAGGCCCGAGGGTGACTGCGCGCGTATGCGCGTTTGAGCCGGGCGGACTCTACCCGAGTGTAAATCTGGGTGCTCGACACGCTCGCGTGCCCGAGCAGCTCCTGGATGCTGCGCAGGTCCGCACCGCCGTCGAGCAGGTGTGTGGCGTAGCTGTGCCTGAGGGCGTGGGGCGAGGATCCGCCGCCCACGCCCACGCGCTCGGTCCACTTTCGCAGGCGGCGGCGCACGTCGCTCGTGCCGAGCGGCCGGCCGCTCTTTGAAAGGAACAGGGCGTCCTCTGCCGGCGAGTCCACGAGCGCCGGGCGGGCTCGGTCGGCATACAGCGCCACGGCCGCCAGGGCGGGCTCGCCGACGGGCAGGAGGCGTGTCTTGCGTCCCTTGCCCTCGACCCGCAGCTGCTCGGCATCGTGGTCGAGGTCGCCCACCCTCAGCGAGACGATCTCCTCGGCTCGCAGCCCGCACGAGTAGGCCAGCTCGAACAGCGCGCGATCGCGCAGCTCCAGCGGGCCTGTGGCGGGGATGCCGTCAAGGAGCTGGGCCGTCTCGCGTGCGCTCAGCACCCGCGGCAGATGTGAGGGGCGCCGCGGCGTCGACACCAGGTCGGCTGGATTCTGGGATATCCGCCCGTGCTCGCGCTGGCTTGAGAACAGCGCCCGCAGGGCGGCCAGCTTGCGCGCGGTGGTGGTCGGGGCGGCGTTGTTCTCCGACAGCTGGGCGATGTAGCGGCGCACGGCCTTCGGGCCGACGCTCTCGGGGGACAGCTCCTGGGCGATCGCCCAGCGAGCGAACTGCCCGAGGTCGATCCCATAGGCGCGCCGGGTCCGCTCAGCCGCGTCGCGGCGGTTGAGATCCTCGTCGAACAGCTCGATTGCGGCCTTCCAGGCGTCCTTCATCGCGTCCTATTTCGCCGCATCGGCCCTGCTGCCCTGCCTCACGGCCGCGGCGGGGCGCTCAGCGCGCGACGGCGCCCTCGGCGGCGCTGCCCACGAGCTTGGCGTACTTCTGGATCGCCACCTCCAGGTGCTCGTCGGCGCGCGGCGGCGGGTCATAGGCCGCCAGCCGCTCGACTATCTGATCCTCCGACAGCGATACATCGATGCGGCGTTCGTCCACGTCGATCGTGATCTCATCGCCCTCGGCGAGCGCGCCGATCGGGCCGCCCCGGGCCGCCTCGGGGGCGATGTGCGCCGCCATGAAACCGTGGGTGGCGCCCGAGAAGCGCCCGTCGGTGATCAGCACGACCGTCTCCCCCAGTCCCTCTCCGACGATCGCCGCGGTGACCGACAGCATCTCGCGCATGCCAGGGCCCCCGGCGGGGCCCTCGTTGCGGATCACCACCACGTCGTCCTCGACTATTTCGTGGGCGAGCACCGCCGCCATCGCCGCCTCCTCGCCGTCGAACACCCTCGCCGGACCGGTGTGCAGGCGACGCTCGTGGCCGGCCAGCTTGACCACACAGCCGTCGGGAGCCAGGTTCCCGCGCAGAATCGCAAAGCCGCCGGTCGGTTTGAGCGGTTCCCCGAGGGGACGCACGACCCGCTGCCCGGCGGTCTCCTCGGCCTCCTCGGCGTGTTCTCCGATGGTCCTGCCGGTCACCGTCGGGGCGTCCGCGTTGAGCAGGCCCTCGTCCTTCAGGCGCTTAAGCACGAGCGGCACGCCGCCGGCCTCATACAGCTCGGTCGCCACGTACTGCCCGCCGGGCGCCAGATCGCAGAGCAGCGGCGTGCGGTCGGAGATCGCGTCGAACTCGTCGATCTCCAGGGGAACGCCCATTTCCTTGGCGACCGCCAGCAGGTGCAGCACCCCGTTGGTCGAGCCGCCGCTGGTCGCGACCGTCGCGATCGCATTCTGAAGCGCCGGCTTGGTGATCACGTCGCCGGCGCGCTGTCCCCTGCGCAGCACGTCCATCACCAGTTCGCCGCACTGCACCGCCACCTCGAGCTTGCGCCCGTCCTCGGCCGGGACCATCGAGGAGCCCGCGGGCGAGATCCCGAGCGCCTCGAAGGCCATCGCCATCGTGTTGGCCGTGAAGTGGCCCGCGCAGGCGCCCGCGCCCGGAGAGGCGACCTCCTCGAGCTCGTGCAGCTCGGCCTCGGTGATCCTGCCGGACGCGTATTCTCCGACCGCCTCGAACACCTGCTGGATGGTCACCTCGGCACCCTTGTAGTGGCCGGGCCTGATCGACCCCCCGTACAGCATCAGCCCGGGGATGTTCAGGCGCGCCAGCGCCATCACCGTTCCGGGGATGGTCTTGTCGCAGCCCGAGATGGTCACGAGCGCGTCGAAGTGGTGGGCGGAGGCGACCAGCTCGATCGAGTCGGCGATCACCTCGCGCGAGACCAGCGAGGCGCGCATGCCGGCGGTGCCCATCGTGATGCCGTCGGATATGGCGATGGTGTTGAGCTCCATCGGCGTTCCCCCGGCCGCGCGAATGCCCTCCTTGACCTTCGCGGCCAGCACGCGGTTGTTGAAGTTGCAGGGCATCGTCTCGATCCACGAGTGGGCGACTCCCACGATCGGCTTGGCGAGATCCTCGTGGGAGTAGCCGATCCCATGCAGATAGGCACGCGCGGCGGCCCGCTCGGGCCCTTCGGTGAGGGCGCGACTGCGGTGCCTGGTGTCGAAGTCCGGCTGCGTGCTCACGCGGCGCGCACGCTGTCAGACCCGTGGCCGGCGCGCTCGCGCTCCCAGCGGGCGAGGCGCAGGAGATCGCGGCGGACCCTGTCAGGGTCGATCTGGCGGCCGGGCAGATGCATGTTCGCATCGGCGATCAGCCGGCGCTCGTCGGCGTTGAGCGCCATCCACTTGGCCAGCACGTCGTCGGAGTCGGGCAGGCGCGCGCTTCCGTAGGGCTTGGAGTGGTCGGGGAAGGCCACGCAGTACTCGTTCAGCAGGGCGCCGGTCCGCGGCAGATAGGCGACGATCGGCCTGTGCGGGTAGATCAGGTAGGCGTAGGGGGCGCCCCCCTCATCGGTGCCCCCCTCATCGGCGCCCGCCACGGCGCGAGCCGCCGGCACCTGAGCGCCGGCCCCGCCCCACACGCGCAGGAAGCCCAGATCGCGATACATCGCCCAGTCCTCCTCGTCGATGCAGGTCCTCAGGAGCGCCCGCGCGCGCTGCTCGGCGCGGCGCTCGCGGCCCGGGTCATAGCCCGTCTGCCCGGCGCCCAGCCGGCGCACCGCCGAGCGCAGGCGCCGCTCTGCCAGCGCATGACTGAGCCGGGGTCGCGACAGCTCCCACAGCAGCGCCAACAGGACGACCGCCGCGGTGCCCAGCGCCAGCGCCACGGTTGCTACTTCGCCGTCCGCGAAGCCCCGCCGGCGGCGCGCGGAAAGAAGATCACGCGCTCCGCGTCGCGCGGCACCTCGGCAAAGCTGCGCACGAACTCCGCCTCGCGGCGCCCGCCGTTGGTCTCTGTGGGAACGGCGGCCCACATGCCGGCGTCGAGCTCGCGGCGAAAGGCCTCGATCAATTCCCGCTCCTGCTCGGGCAACTCCACATCGCCCTCCGCTAGCACGATCTCCCCATGACCCGGCTTCAGACGCAGCAGCTTCATCGTTCACGGATTATGACAAACGCGGCCGCCCCCGTCGCGACGCTGGGCCGCTCCCCGATCCATCGCCCCCTACGGCGAGCCCATGCGCCCGAGCGGGAAAACGTCCACCGGGCCCGCCCCCCGGCCGAGGTCGCGCAGGCCGTTCCTCACGGCCTCGCCCGTCAGCGCGCGCGCCCTGCGCGCAGCCTCGAGCGGTGACTGGCCGAGCGCGAGCCCGGCGGCCAGAAGTGAGGAGTGGGTGCACCCGGAGCCATGAGCCGCTCCGTCAGGGTGACGCTCGCCGGCTATCTCCACCGCCCGCTCGTCCTCGCCTGCCGCCAGGTACAGGTCGACCGCCCGAACGCGGTGGCCGCCGGTCACGACGACCGTGCGCGGTCCGAGCGCGAGCAGCTCGCGGCCCAGGGCCTCGGCCTCGCCGTCGTCCTCCTCCTCGCCGGCAGGCCCGTCGCGGCCGGCCAACACCCGGGCCTCCAGCAGGTTCGGCGTGAGCACGCTGGCCCGCGGCAGGATCTCCCGCACCAGGGTCTCCTGGGCGTCATCGTCAAGCAGCCGCGCGCCCGACTCGGCGACCATCACCGGGTCCACGACCACCGGCGTGCCCGCGGGCAGCTCATCGAGCGCCCGCGCCACGGCCAGCGTGACCTCGCTGGTGCCGAGCATTCCGACCTTGACCGCGTCCACGCCGATGTCCTCGACCACCGCACGCACCTGGGCGATCACCACCTCAGCAGGCAGCGGGTGGATGGCGCTGACGCCCACCGTGCTCTGGGCGGTGATCGCCGTGATCGCGGTCATGCCATGCACACCGCAGCGCGCGAACGCCTTCAGGTCCGCCTGCACGCCCGCCCCGCCGCCGGAGTCCGAGCCGGCGATGCTCAGCGCCGTGCGCGTGCGAGCCGATCCTCGATCGGTGGCGCTCGGGGAGGCTGAAGCGGGAGGGTCAGGGTAAGGCAACTCCACCCCTAGGGTGGGTGTTCAGGCGGGTTGTCCGGGGCGAGGATGGTCTCACAAACCAAACGCGCCCCAGGAGGCAAAGCAGATGCTCAGCTCAAAGATTCACACCACCCTCACCGCCCTCACCGCCGCCGCCGCCCTGTCGGCCACGACCGTGACCGGCGTCGCCGCGGCCGCCCCGGTAAGGCAGATCGGACACACGATCCAGGTCCGCCCCGTCGCCAAGGTCACGGCTGCCGCGGTCAAGTCAGCGGGAAGCGCTGGCATCAAAGGCTACGGCGACGACACCTGCCAATCCCTGGCCAACGACTACAACACGGCGGTCAACGCAAGCGAAGAAGGCCTCGCCGCAGAAGACCCGGAACGCGCGGAACAGAACGGCCAGCTCGCCAACAGGATCTACGCCCAGCTCACCGACAACTGCATGGTCATCGAGTGACCGAGGCGCGAGCCTTCTACTCCTCCAAGCCCACGGCATCAAGGGCATCGTGCCAAGTCGGAAACGAACGCACCTCGCGAAACGTTCCGTCGTGGAAGCCCGAAACCACAAATCCACGTCGCTGACTGACCTCGGAACCTGAGTCCTTGATTCGTCCCGTCATGTCGACGAGCGCGACAACGCCATCCTGCCCGACGCGGATCTCGCGGACGTCGTAGCGGAAGTCATCGAAGTTCTCGGTGAAGGCCGCGGAGATCTTTCGCATGCCGTCATGCCCACGGTAGGCGGAGCCGTCCAACCAACTATCGATCGGGTACCAGACGACCTCGGGTGAAAAGAACGAGAGCGCAGCGTCGATGCCTTCCTTGCCGAAGGCCTGGAACGCGTTGCGCACGATCGCCGCGTTCTCCTCTGACATCGCCTGACCCCGTTCCTCGGCGAGTCAGGTGGAGTCGCCAACAGGACGCTTGCGGCGAGGGAAGATCGAGTAGCTCCCGATCGCGGTGACCAGCAGCCGCCCATCCTCGGCGTGAACCGCCGATTTCATCACTCCGGTGGTCCGGTTGCGGCGGTCGAGCTCGGAGGTACACGTGATCTCGCCCTCGGTGGCCGTCTGGATGTAGTTGATCGAGATGCCGATCGTCGCGATGCGCTCCTCCCTGGTCGTCTGCGCCCACAGCGTTGAGCCCATGCAGTAGTCGACCAGCGCATAGGTGACCACCCCCGACAACAGCCCGCCGGCATTGATCAGCTCCGGGCGGATCTGGAGGCTGACGGTCTGCGGGTCCTTCCAGCGCATACCCATGAAACCGGTGACCCCGTCGATCGCGCCCGGGCCGCGGGCCGCGGCGGCCTCCGAGCCCGTGGCCGGCTCCGCCGCCGATCCCGTGCTGTCGTCGGGGCTCGCAGACGGGTCGCTCACGGCTGAGAGGCTACGCGAGCGGCCGTTCGGGCGCTCGCGCGGCACCATCGACCGCTGCGGACACAAACCCGCCACGAAGTGTTCACCGACTCGGCACAAAGCGCTCCGTTCGGTCACAGCGATCGATCTAGCCTGCCGTTCGGATGCACGCACAGGACCGTCCACGACGCTCGCCCCGCCCGCCCCCGGATAGCCACCCCCGCGATGCCCGCCGCGTGCTGGGGCGCCTTGGCGAGGATCTGGCCGCGGCGCACCTGAGGCGCCTCGGCTACTCGGTGCTGGCGCGCAACGTGCGCACCCGCCACGGCGAGATCGACCTGATCGTGTTCGACGGAAGCGTGCTGGCGTTCGCCGAGGTCAAGACCCGCCGGTCGAGCGCACGGGACCCGCGGCGCTCAGATCAACAACCGCTGGCCGGCCTCCGAGGGCGACAGCGAGCGCGACTTCGACGCCTTGCGGTTGGGTGGCTGAGCGACGAGGGGCGAGTCCGCCCCAGCGCCCGCACGATCCGATTCGATGCGATCGGCGTCACCGTCGACCGCCGCGACCGGCTCCTGCGCATCGACCACGTGGAAGGCGCGTGGTGAGCGCTAAACCGCTGTTTTGAGCGGCAGCTGCTGGTAGGCGAGCGACTGGAAGGACATCCTGTGCAGGGGCGAGACGCCCTGGCGCAGGATCGCATCCCGGTGCACGGGCGTCGAGTAGCCGACGTGCTCGGCGAAGCTCCAGCCGGGGTGCTCGGCGTCGGCGTGGCGCATGAAGCGGTCGCGCGTCACCTTGGCGACGATCGATGCTGCGGCGATCGCTGCGCTCGTGGCGTCTCCGTCGACGATCGCGCGCTGGGGGCGGCCGAAGTCCTGCACCGAGAAGCCGTCCACCAGGCACAGGACGTCGTCCTCGAGGCCTCTGGTCACCCCGAGCATGGCGTCGCGCAGGGCCGCGAGGTTCGTCTTGTGCAGGCCGCGGGCGTCGATTCCGCTCACACACCGCGAGATCACCACGACGCGGGCTGCGCTGAGCAGCACCAGCGGGTAGAGCTCCTCGCGAGCCTCGGCCGAATGCTGCTTTGAGTCGTTCAGCTTGCTGAGCGAGCGCAGATCACGGGTGGTGAGCGCGTCGTAGTCGAACAGCACGCCGGCGGCGACGAGCGGTCCGGCGAGGCAGCCGCGCCCGGCCTCATCGGCGCCCGCGATCAGGCGAACTCCGAGCCGGCGATCGAAGGCGAACAGCCGCCGCCCGCTGGTGTCCCGGCGAGCGCGGCGCCTGGCCCGTGCCGAGGATCCCGATGACCGCGGCGCGCGCTGCTCAGAGCCGACGGCCGCAGGCACTGCGAGAGGCCTAGAAGACGCCGATCCGGTCTGGTGGCCAGTAGGTGGCGAAGGCTCCTCCGATGATCCAACTCGTGGGGACGGGTCCCCAGAACCTGCTGTCGTCGGATTCGCCACGGTTGTCCCCCATCATGAACCAGTGACCGGCGGGAATCTTGATCGGTACCGGGAAGTTGCACTCCGGGCTCGTGCCGCACTGGCGTATGTATGAGTCCTTCTCACGGACGCCGTTGCGGATCACATGCCCGTTGACGATCGAGATCACGTCACCGGGCCCGGCCACGATGCGCTTGATGAAGTTGACGCTGGACTTTTCGAGTTCCGGTTCCGAGCAGGCGGCTCCTCCGAGCTTGACCACGTGCGGCTGGGGCCCGCAGACCTGCTGGGTGGCGTTCTTGGGCGGGTGGAACACGGCGATCTCGCCGACGTGAGGTTCTGAGAACTGCGTGCCGATGCGATTGACGAGCACGCGCTGGCCGATCGACAGGGTGGGCTCCATGGAGCCACTGGGAATGCGATAGGGCTTGACGATGAAGGCCTGGATGCCGAACGCGAGACCCAGCGCGACGACGATGATCACGACCAGCTCGACGATGGAGCTGGTCGTCGACTTCGCGCGCTTGGGGGCAGCTTTCACGCCGGCTCGTCGCCGGCGGAGACGCCTCCCTCAGCGCCAGCGGCATCGGAGGCGGGAGCGGTGTCATCCGTGCCCGCGGCTGCGGCATCGTCCGTCTCCGGGGCTGAGCCGGCGGTCGCCTCCGGGGCTGCGCCCGTGGTCGCGTCGGGGGCCTCGCTGGCGGCATCATCGGGTGCCGCCGCATCCGGGGCCTGAGCGTCGCCGGCGTCCGCCGCGGGGGCGCCATCCGGCGCCTGAGCGACGGCGTCCGTCGCCTCGACGGTCGCCTCGGATTGCTCGGCGGCCTCGCCGAGGGTCTCCTGCGCGGTCATGCCGTCTGCGTCGGTCGCCTCCGTGATCTCATGGAGCAGACCCGGCTGGACCGTCTCCTCGGGACCGGTGTAGCGGCGCTCGCGCACGCGCGCCCGCTTGCCCACCCTGTCGCGCAGGTAGTAGAGCTTGGCGCGGCGCACGTCGCCTCGAGCTGAGAGCTCGATGCGCTCGATCTTCGGGGAGTGCACGGGAAAGGAGCGCTCGACGCCCACGCCGAAGGATTGCTTTCGCACCGTGAAGGTCTCGCGCGCGCCGTGGCCCTGGCGCTTGATGACCACGCCCTCGAACACCTGGACGCGGCGCCGCGAGCCCTCGATCACCTGGAAGTGAACCTTCACGCGGTCGCCCGGCGCAAAGTTGGGAACGCGGCGCAGCTGCGCACGCTCGATGGTTTCGATGACGCTGCTCATGATGGTGAAGGAGGGTGCGCCTTGGCGACCGGGGGGATCGCGAACGGTGTTGCGGCGCGGAGAGCCATGGTAGCGGACGGCCGTGGCAGTACGCCTCACCAGACCGGCGGCTGTGAGACGGCGGGTGCCCGGCGCGCTAGCGGGAGCCCTCTGCCCCGCTCGCCTGCTGGCCCCGTTCGCGGCTTCGCTCGCGGCGCCAGTCCTCGATCGCCTGATGGTTGCCGGAGAGCAGGACGTCCGGCACGCGCCAGCCGCGGTAATCGGCCGGGCGCGTGTAGTGCGGGTACTCCGGAGCTCCCTCGAGCGCGACGCTGAAGGACTCCTCGAGCGCAGACTGCTCGTGCCCGAGGGCGCCCGGAAGCTTGCGCAGCACGACGTCGCACAGGACCATCGCCGCGAGCTCGCCGCCGGCGAGGACGTAGCGGCCGATCGAGATCACGTCCGTGGTGAAGTGCTCGATGATGCGCTCGTCGAAGCCCTCGTAGCGCCCGCACAGCAGCGTGATCGCCGGCTCGGCCGCCAGCTCGTCGGCCAGGCCCTCGTCGAGCAGACGCCCGGTGGGTGCCAGCGCGATCACGCGCCGTCGCGAGCGTAGATCGACGGGGTCGGTGTCGTAGTGGGCCCGCAGGGCGCTGTCGAGCGCGTCGACCCGCAGCACCATTCCGGCGCCGCCGCCGAACGGGGTGTCGTCGACCTGACCGCCGCTCAGCGGGGTGTGATCGCGGAAGTTCACAAACTCCAGATTCGAACCCCCCGCGAGGGCGTTGCTGACGTGGCGCTGGGAGGTGAACCACTCAAACCACTCCGGGAACAGCGTGAAGACGTCGATCCTCACGACGGTCTTCCCTGTTCAGGATCCGGCTCAGCGCCGCGCGGCGGCTCGGACAGGCCGAGGAAGTCCAGATTCACCTCGATGCGCCCCGCGGACGGGTCGACCCGCCGGATGGCGTCTTTGACCATGGGCACGAGCAGCGGATCTGCGCGCTGATCGCCCACGACCTCGAGCGCCTCGCACGACGGCAGCTCGACCAGGCGGCTGACGGTTCCGAGCAGATGCTCGCCATCCACCACCTCGCAGCCCTCGAGCTGGTGCGCCCACCATTCGCCCTCCGCGAGCTCCGGCGCCTGGCGCTGCTCGACGGCCAGCGCCTGACCGCGCAGGGCCTCGGCCGCGAGCCGATCATCGACGCCCTGCAGGCGCAGGATCGGGCGCTGGTCTGTCCCCGCCCGGCGCACGATCGGGACAGTCTGGCCGGCCACCGACACGCTCGTGCCGAGCTCCAGCAGGCGCGGCCGCGGGCCGGTCACGTAGAAGCTTCCGTCCAGCCCATGCGGGCGGCCGACGCGGCCGGCCTCTAGTTTCGCTGCTCCGCCATCCACCATGCGCCTGGGGTTCGCGATCGCAGTCGTCTCCGGGGAGCCGGCATCGCGCGTCAATCGACGATGTCGACCAGCACGTGGCAGCCATCGCCGGTGGCGGCGGCTTTCACAACCGTCCGCAGAGCGTGGGCGGTGCGCCCGCCCCGCCCGATCACTCTGCCGTAATCATCAGCGGCGACGCACAGCTCCAGCACGATCGTGCCGCCATCGCCCTCGAACTGTTCCACCGAAACCTCGTCGGGCTCCTCGACCAGGCCCTCGGCGAGGTACTCGAGCAGCCGCCTCGGTGTATCGGTGGGCATCGCGCGGCTCAGCGGCCCCTAGCCGGTCTGAGTTTCGATGCCCTGTATGCGCAGCAGCTTGCGCACCGTGTCCGTGGGCTGGGCTCCGCGCGCGAGCCAGCTGCGAGCGCGCTCCTCGTCGATCACGATCGTCGAGGGGTCTGTCTGGGCGTTGTAGTGGCCGATCGTCTCGATAACGCGGCCATCGCGCGGGGAGCGCTGGTCGGCGACGACCACGCGCCACATCGGTTGCTTCTTGCCGCCCACTCGCGTGAGCCTGAGCCTCACTGCCACGTTTTCCTCTCGGCCGGGTACTTGCCTGTTCTGATCAGAGAGCTTAGACGGTAAGCCACTCGAGGACGGCCGCCGCGGCCCTCAGCGCACCTCGCGCATCAGCGCACCGATATCCGGCATCTTGCCCCTCCCGACCCCGCGCATGAGCTTGCGCATCTGCTCGAACTGCTTGACCAGCCGGTTCACGTGCTGGACGTTGGTGCCCGAGCCGCGGGCGATCCGCAGCCTGCGCGAGCCTTTGATCAGCTCCGGACGGCGGCGCTCTTCGGGGGTCATCGACAGGATGATCGCCTGGATGCGGTCGAGCTCGCGCTCGTCCACCTGCGTATTCTGAAGCTGCGCCCCGCTGACCCCGGGGATCATTCCGAGAAGGCTCGACAGCGGGCCCATCCTGCGGATCATCCGCAGCTGGGAGAGGAAGTCGTCGAGCCCGAACTCGTTGCGCCTCAGCTTGCGCTCGAGATCCACCGCGTCGGCCTCGTCGAACTGGCTCTCGGCCTTCTCGATCAGGCTCATCACGTCGCCCATGCCGAGAATCCGCTGGGCCATGCGGTCCGGATGAAAGCGCTCGAACTGCTCGAGCTTCTCGCCTGTCGATGCGAACAGGATCGGCTTGCCCGTCACGGCCTTCACCGACAGCGCCGCGCCGCCGCGGGCGTCGCCGTCGAGCTTTGACATCACCACGCCGTCGAACTGCACCGCCTCGCCGAATCGCTCGGCGACATTGACGGCGTCCTGGCCGGTCATCGCATCGACGACGAGCAGCACATCGTGGGGTTTCACCGCATCGCGAATGCGCACCAGCTCGGCCATCAGCTCCTCGTCGACGTGCAGGCGACCACTGGTGTCCACGATCAGGACGTCCTTGCCCTCCTCCCGCGCGCGTCCCAGCGCCCAGGTGGCGATGTCCACCGGGTCGCGCTCGGTTCCCTGCTCGTAGACCTCGGCGCCAGCCTGGGCTCCCACCTTCACGAGCTGCTCAACAGCCGCCGGGCGATACACGTCGCAGGCCGCCAGCGCCACCGTCGAGGAGTGCTCCTCGCGCAGGTGTCGGGCGAGCTTGGCCGTGGCGGTCGTCTTGCCCGACCCCTGCAGTCCGGCCATCAGGATCACGGTGGGTGGGCGCGGCGAGAAGCTGAGTCCGGCCGAGGCGCCACCCATCAGGGCCGTCAGCTCCTCGGCCACGATCTTCACGACCTGCTGGCCGGCGTTCAGCCGGCCCACGATGTCGGCGCCGAGGCAGCGCTCCTTCAGCTGGGCGGTGAACTGCCTGACGACCTTGAAGTTGACATCCGCCTCGAGCAGCGCCAGGCGGATCTCGCGCATCGCGACGTCGATGTCCTGCTCTGTCAGGGTGCCGCGATTGCGCACATCGGACAGCGCCTGCTGGAGCTTCTCGGCGAGCGAGTCGAACACCGGGCTCAGGCCTCGGGAGCGGGCGGCGGCGCCGGCGGTCGAACGGCCGGCCGGCCGTCGTCCGCGTGTGCGCCACGCCTCAACGCCTCGCCGATGCCGCCGAACGCCTCGGCGAACTCGGACGGCACGACGAACACCTTGTTGGCGTCACCTTCGGCCAGCTGGGGGAGCATCTGCAGGTATTCGTAGCTCAGCAGCTCCCGGTTCGGTTTGCCCTCGTGGATCGCTTTGAAGACCGTGTCGATCGCCTTCGCTTCGCCCTCCGCGCGCAGGATCGCCGACTGGCGGGCGCCCTCCGCGTTCAGCACCGTGGCCTGCTGGGCGCCCTCCGCGGTGAGCACGGCCGCCTGCTTCTCGCCCTCGGCGGTCAGGATCTGGGCCTGCTTCTCGCCTTCGGCCGTGAGGATCGCGGCGCGTCGGTCGCGCTCTGCGCGCATCTGCTTCTCCATCGCTGTGCGGATATCCGCCGGCGGATCGACCGACTTGATCTCGACCCGGTTGATCCTGATCCCCCACTTGCCGGTGGCCTCGTCGAGGACGACCCTCAGCTCGGTGTTGACGTTCTCCCTGGCGGTCAGCGTCTCCTCCAGGGTGAGGCCGCCGATGACATTGCGCAGGGTGGTCACCGTGAGCTGCTCGATCGCCTGCAGGGGGTTGGCGATTTCATAGGTCGCCGAGCGCGGGTCGGTGATCGTGAAGTAGAGCACCGTCTCGATGCCTACCACCACGTTGTCATCGGTGATCACCGACTGCGGCGCGAAGTTGACGACCTGCTCGCGCAGGTCCACGAGGGGCTTGACCCGGTCGATGAAGGGCGTGATGATCGTGAGCCCGGGCTCGAGCGTGCGGCTGTAGCGGCCCAGCCGCTCGACCACTCCCGCCCGGGCCTGTGGAATCACGCGGATCGTGCGCGCGGCCGCTACGAGGAAGAACACGACGACCACGGCGACGACGATGAGAACGACCATTTGGGCGCTTCCTTTCTCTTGCCTGCTTGACTCAGCGCATCACGAGCATGCGGAGCCTCAGTGCATCACGAGCGCCGTGGCGCCCCTTATTTCGACCACCTCGACACGCTCGCCGGCGTCGATCACCTCATCCGTGTCATAGCTGCGGGCTGTCCACACCTCGCCGCCGTCGATCTTCACGCAGCCTACGCCCTCGTCGTTGGCGATCCGCTCGAGCACGATCGCGGGGCGGCCGATCAGAGCGGCGGCGCCCGTGCGAATCGAGGGAGGCAGCCGGCGATGGCGGCGTGCTACGGGCCTGAGCGTGGCGAACACGACTGCCGAGGCCGCGATGAACACGGCGGCGCTCAGCAGAGCGCTCACCCCGAGCAGGCTCAGCACGGTGGCGAGCACTGCGCCGAGGGCGAAGGGGGCCAGGTAGAAGCCCCCCTGATGCATCTCGCCGACACCCAGGACGCCGGCCGCCACAAGCCAGATGACCCACACGTTCATAACCTGAGGTTATCCCTCGGCGATCATCGCGCGGGCGAAGTCCTCGGCGTCGAAGGGACGCAGGTCCTCGACGGACTCCCCCACCCCGATCAGCTTCACCGGCAGCTCCAGCTCGCGCGCGATCGCCAGCGCGATGCCGCCACGGGCCGTGCCGTCAAGCTTGGTCAGCACGACCCCAGTCACCTGCGCGGTCTCGGCGAACAGTCTGGCCTGGCGCAACCCGTTCTGGCCCGTCGTCGCGTCGAGCGTGAGCAGGGTCTCGTGTGGAGCGCCCGGCAGCTGGCGGGCGATGACCCTGCGCACCTTTCCCAGCTCCCCCATCAGATCGCCCTGGGTGTGCAGCCGCCCGGCGGTGTCGATGATGACCACGTCGACGCCCCTGCTCCTGGCCTGGGCGATCGCCTCGAAGGCGACGGCGCCCGGGTCCGAGCCCTCGGGCCCGGTCACGAACTCGGCCCCGGCTCGCTGCGCCCAGCCCTCCAGTTGCTCGCTCGCGGCCGCCCTGAACGTGTCCGCGGCGCCCACCAGCACGCTGCGCTGAAGCTCGTTGTGAAGATGCCAGGCGAGCTTTCCGATCGTGGTCGTCTTGCCCGTTCCGTTGACTCCGACCAGCAAGATCACGGTCGGCTCGGCCCGGATGTCGATGCGCCCGTCTCCCACCGTGGCCGTCTCGGCGAGCAGCCCGATGAGCCGCTCCCGCAGGGCCTCGCCGCCCTCGATGCCGCCGTCGCGGGCTTCGGTCTCGAGCGTCTCCACAACCGACGCCGTCGTGCTCGCGCCGACGTCGGCCATGATCAGCGCCTCCTCCAGGCGTTCCCAGGTCTGCTCGTCGAGCTCTCCGAAGAGCGTCGCCTGGATCTCTGAGCCGAGCGCCTGGCGGGTCTTGGCCATGCTCTCGCGCAGCCGGCGGAAGAAGCCGCCGCGGCGGGCACCATCCGCCTGCTCATCGCTCCCGCCGGCCTCGGCCGCGGACCCAAGGCTCCGAGGCTCAGCGGTGATGAACAGATCGCTCCAGTCGCGCGCCACGGGCCGGGCGACGATACCAGCGGGCCGCTCAGGCCACCTCGGCGACCTCGGCCACCTCGGAGCCCGCCGGGCGCTCTGCCGGCAGGCGCCGCGAGAGAACCTTGGAGACGCCGTCGCCGCCCATCGACACGCCGTACAACCAGTCCGCGGCCTCCATGGTGCGCTTCTGGTGGGTGATCACTATGAACTGGGCACGATCGGAATAGCGGCGCAGCAATGCCAGGAAGCGGTCGAGGTTGAGGTCGTCCAACGCGGCCTCGACCTCGTCGAGGAGGTAGAACGGACATGGCCGAGCCAGGAACACGGCGAACAGGAACGCCAGCGCCGTCATCGACTTCTCGCCGCCTGAGAGAAGCGACAGGCGCTTGGCCGACTTGCCGGCGGGCGTGATCTCGATCTCGACTCCAAGCAGCTCCTCCTGCTCGCCCGCCTCGAGCTCGCTCTCCGCCTCGGCCTCGGCCTCGGCCTCGGCGGCCGCCTCGCTGGCATCGCCGTCGGGGGCGTCCGCGCTGCCGTTCCTGGCCGCGTCCGCGGGCAGCGGCTGGCCGCCGAGCACCCCGCGCGGCGACTGCTGTTCGCTCACCAGCCGCAGCCGCCCCGTGCCGCCCGGAAACACGTCGCCGGCGAGCTCCTCGAAGTTGCGCGCCGCCGCCTGGAAGGTCTCGTCGAAGGTCTCCTCGATCTGGCGGTCGGTGTCTCTGATCAGCGCGCGGAGCTCGCGAAGCGCGGTCTCCAGGTCGGCCCGCCGGCCCTCCATCTCCTCGACGTGGGCGACGGCCTCGGCGTACTCGTCCTGCGCCAGCGGGTTGACGGGGCCGAGCTGCTCGCGCCTGCGCTCCAGCCGCTCAACGCGGCTGACCAGTGAGCGCGTCTGCTCCTCATCCAGCGCCTCGGACGGCTCCGAGGCGTCGAGCCCCAGCCGCCCGGCGATGCTCGCCACCTCGAGCTCGGCCTCGCCGGCCTGGTCGCGCAGGCGCTGCGCCGCGACCTCGGCTTCGGTCACGAGCTCACCGGCGGAGCGCAGCCGCGTCTGGATCTCCGCCTCCGCAGCGGCGCAGGAGCTCAGCTCACCGGCGATCTCCTCGCCGGCGGCGCGATCGGCGGTGAGCTCCGCCTCAAATGCCGCGATCCGCTCGGCGACCGCCTCGGCGGCATCGCTCAACGCACCGGCCAGACGTCTGGCCGAAGGCAGCAGCGCCGAGTCTGCGGACTGCTGTGCGCGCAGCCGCTCAGCACGATCCAGCCGCTCGGCCTGCTCCCGCGCCATGTGCTCGGCCTGGCGGCGCTCGACGGCCAGCTCACCCTGCAGCTGGGCCCGGCGCACGGCCAGCGGCCCCTGGTCGGAGGCCGAGCGGCGCTGCTCGATCAGCCACTCGGTGCGCGCCTGGCGCTCGCCGGCCTGGGCGCGAGCGCGTTCGGCCTCTCCGAGCGCGACCTGCGCCTGCTCGCGAACCTCCTCGGCGGCTCTCACGCCCTTCAACGCATACTCGACGACCCCTCGAGCGACGCGCTCAGCGTGAGCGGCAACCTCTCCCGCAGCGGTCAGCCGCTCGCGCTCGTCGCGCCCGGCGATGATGCGCTCCACGCCGTCCACCAGAACGCGCCGAACCTCCTCCCAGGTGGTGGACCAGACGCTCCCCTCCCGCGCCTTCTCCACGAGCTCCTCAGCGCGCTCACGCGCCTGGCGGGCGAGCAGCAGCTCCCTGTCCAGCTCAGCCACGCGCGCCGACTCCTGCTCGCGCGTCGCGTCGAGCTCGGCGGTCTGCACCTGCGCCTCCCGCGCGCGCCTGGCCTCGATTTCGGCCAGCTCGGCTTCGAGTGCCGCCGCGCGAGCCTCGTTCAGCTCCTGCGCCGGTGGGCCCCCGGGCTCGCCGGCGCCTGTCCCGCCGTGCGGGCCGGTCGGCTCGCTCAGCGCCTCGAGCTCAACCCGCACCTGCTCGGAGCGACGCTCGAGCGCCTGCACGCTCGCGCTCGCCTGCTCGGCGCGCAGCTGCAGGCGGTCCCGTGCCGAGCGCGCGTCATAGACCCGCCGTGCCAGGGCGTCGTGGCGCTGTGCGCGCTCCTGCAGCGCCCGCTCGGCCAGACCCCTCCTGTTGACGGCCTGCTGCAGCTCGGATTCGATCCCGCCGCGCGCCTGGCGGGCGCGGTTCACATGCCCCTCGGCCTTTCGCAGCTGCTCGCTGCGCTCGCGCGACTGCTCGCGGGCCAGCTCCCAGCGAGCTTCGAGCGTCTGGCGCTCGAGGCGCCCGTGCAGCTCCGCGGCTTCAGCCTGGCGCTTGAGCGGGCGCAGGCGGGTGCGCGCCTCGCGCTCGACGTCGAGCGCACGGTCCAGGTTCTCCTGCGTATGCTCGAGCTTCAGCTGCGCGCGGCGCCTGCGCTTGCGGTGCTTGCCGAGCCCGGCCGCCTCCTCGATCAGCAGCCGGCGCTCGCGCGGCTTGGAGGTCACGATCTGCTCGACCCGACCCTGGGAGATGATCGAGTGCGCCTCTTTGCCGAGGCCCGTATCCGAGAGCACCTCGACCACGTCGGTCAGCCGGCAGCGGGCGCCGTTCAGCCAGTAGCCGCCGTCGCCCGTGCGGTCCAGCCGCCGCACGATCGATATCTCGCTCAGCGGCAGCCCCACTGTGCCGTCGGAGTTGTCGAGCACGATCTCAACCTCGGCGGCGCTGCGCGCCTGCACACCGTGCCCTCCCCCGAAGATGACGTCCTGCATCGACTGACCGCGAACCGCCAGCGGCGACTGCTCGCCCATCGCCCACAGCACGGCGTCGGTCACGTTGGACTTGCCCGAGCCGTTGGGGCCCACGACCACGCTCACACCCGGGCCGAAGTCCAGGCAGGTGCGCTCGGGAAAGGACTTGAAGCCCTTGAGGGTGAGCGACTTCAGGTGCACGCCGTTCCCGTTCCCGTCCTCGGCCCGGACATCAGGTCTCGAGTGCCTCGACCGCTTCGCGCGCGGCCTCCTGCTCGGCGTGCTTCTTTGAGCGGCCGCTCCCACTTCCGAGATCCCGCCCATCGACGCGCGCGATCACCACATAGGTGCGTTCGTGCGGCGGGCCATCCTCGCCGGCGATCTCGTAGCTCACCGCGGTGCCGCGCTGAGCCAGCAGCTCCTGCAGAGCGGACTTGAAGTCGACGGGATGCTCGAGCGCCTGCTCGATCTCCGGCCTGAACGCCTCCACCACCGCCTCGGCGGTGCGCTCGTAGCCGGCGTGCAGATAGCAGGCGCCGATCACCGCCTCGATCACCGAGGCGAGCACGCGCTCGGTGCCCACCAGCGCCGCCACGCTGTCCCCCACACCCGCGGGTGCGGCGGCACGCAGGCGCTCGGGCAGCTGAAGGCGTTCGGCCACCGCCCGGCAGGAGACCCCGGAGACGGCCTGGGCGCGGATCTTGGTCAGTCGCCCGGCGCCGAAGCGCTCGGCCTCCAGGCGCGGATACAGGTGCGTGGTCACGGCCAGCGCAAGCACGCTGTCCCCCAGGAACGCCAGCCGCGTATAGGAGTCGCTGCGCCGCTCGCTCCAGGAGGCGTGGGTGAAGACCTGGCGCGCGAGATCCTCCGGCAGGTCCTCCAGGAGCTCCCCGAGCAGTTTCATCGCTCCACATCGGCGGTCCCCGGCTGGTGGGCGAGCACGAACTCGACGGCCTGCCCAACAGTGAGGATCTGCGCCGCCTGATCGTCGGACATGCGCACGCCGTAGGTGTCCTCGAGCTCCTGCACGAGCGTGTACAGATCCAGTGAATCCGCCTCGAGGTCCTCCTTGAAGCGGGTGTCCGAGCCGATGGCCTCGGGGGCAACGTCAAGCTCGTCCGCCAGATGGGCCTGCACCAGGGCGAACACCTGCTCGCGGGCGGGTGCGCTCATCGGCTTGGCTGCGCGGGCGTGCGCGCGAGCCGGGCTGTCCGGGGCGCGGGCGACTGCCACGCTGTGGGGGGCGCAGATTGGCGGTTCATTCTGTCCGGGGCAGGCTAGCGGCAGGCTCGGACACGGGCACGCTGCGCAGCGCGCCGGCGTCGCTGAGGGCGCGGTGGGTCTGTCCCACGATGTCCTCCCGCGCGCCCCGCTCGGCACGCACGATCGCCTGGGCGAAACCGGCCCGCGTGAAGCGCCCGTGGGGAACCACCCCCAGGCTGCGCAGCCCCAGCAGATAGGCGCCCCCGTTGGCTTCGGGATCGATCTCCTCGCGAAAGCCCCTGAGGGCCGGGCGCAGAAGCGCACCGCCGAGCTTCGCGCGGGTCGAGGACATCGCGGCGGCCCTGACGGCGCCGAGCATCGTCTGGGAGACCCCCTCCATCAGCTTCAACGCGATGTTGCCGGTGAAGCCGTCGGTCACGATCACGTCCGCGACCCCCTCGACGACATCGCCACCCTCGACGTTGCCGACGAACTGGAAGGCGCCGGACTGCGTCCTCGAGCGCTCGAGCAGCTCGGCGTGAGCGTCCATCACGAGCGTGTTGCCGCGGTCGGACTCGGCGCCGTTCGACAGCAGCCCGACGCGGGGACGCTCGACTCCGAGCACGACCCGTGACAGCGCCGCCCCCATGAACGCGAACTGCACGAGGTGCTCGCGCCTGGCCTCCGCGCTTGCGCCGACGTCCAGCAGCGTCACCGGCCAGCGGGGAATGGGCAGCGGGATCGCCAGCGCCGGGCGGTAGATCCCGCGGGCACGCTTGATGTTGAAGGTGCCGGCGGCGAGGGCGGCGCCGGTTCCGCCCGCGCACACGAGCGCCTGCGCCCTGCCGGCCGCGACGGCGCTCGCGGCCTGCACGATCGATGCATGCGGGGTCGTCCGCGCCGCGCTCACGGGATCGGGGCTCTTGGCGATCGACACGGGTGCGTCAACGATCTCAACGCCCTCGGCCGCCTTGCCCAGCTGCTCGGCGGGCCCGAACAGGATCACGCGCACTCCCCGGCCCGCCGCTATCGCCGCACCCGCCGCGACCTCGGCCGGACCCAGGTCCGAGCCGTTGCAGTCGACCGCGACCACCGGCCGTTCCTGGGCCTCGGTGCCGACGGGCGAGAAGGTGCCCGCTTCAGACACGTCGCCGCTACTCGTCGTCGTGCTCGTGCTCGTGGCCGTGCGCGTGCGGCGCCACGACCTCCCGGCCCGCGTAGGTGCCGCACACCGGGCATACCCGATGGGGGCGACGGGGGCTGTGGCACTGAGGGCACGCGTTGAGCGCGGGCGTGCCGATCTTGTGCTGCGCGCGGCGCTTGGCGGTACGGCTGTGGGATTGCTTTTTCTTGGGGACTGCCATTCCGAGCAGAAGGCTACCAGCCCGCCGAGCCCCTACTCGAGCTTCAGCTCGCTCAGCTTCGCCCAGCGGCTGTCGGGCTCGGAGGCGTGGTGGTGCCCCGGCGGCGCCTCATTCAGATCGGCCGCGCACACCGGGCACAGCCCCTGGCAGTCCTCTCCGCAGAGCACCTTCACCGGCGCCGCCAGGGCGAACGCGTCGCGCGCCCATGTCGCCAGGTCGAGCACCTCGTCGCGGACGTAGGGGGATTGCAGCTCCTCGCCGCCGCCGGGCCTGTCGACCTCACGGCTCTCCACCTCGACGCTCGGCGCCGCGTCGTTCAGACAGCGCATGCAGGGGCCCGCGAGCGCCGCGGTGAAGCGCAGCGACAGCGCATAGCCCCCGCCCATCATCCGCGAGACCTGCAGCTCGACCGGGACACGCGCCGGCGAGGCCGCGTATGGCTCGCCGCCCAACAGCAGCGGCTCGATGGGCACGTAGAGGTCGAGCCGGCGTCCCTCGCCGGCGCTGAGCCGCAGCCCGGCGAGATCGAAATCGTGGGTCTCTGGCGCCATCCTCCTCAGGCTAGCGAGCGAATGGCCGAGCCTTTAGTCCTTCAGCTCGCGCTTGAGCACCTTGCCCGTCGAGTTGCGCGGAAGCCGCTCCAGGAACACCACCTCGCGGGGAACCTTGTAGCGGGCGAGGTTCTTTTTCACATAGTCCTGCACCGCGCGCTCTGACAGCTCGGCGCCGTTGCGCATGACCACGAAGGCCCTCAGGCGCTGGCCGAACTCCTCGTCGCTGACGCCAACGACAGCGGCCTCTTCGATCTTGGGGTGGTTCGCCAGCAGGTCCTCGACCTCGCGCGGGAACACGTTCTCGCCGCCGCTGACGATCATCTCGTCGTCGCGCCCGTCAACGAACAGCCGCCCCTGCCCGTCGAAGTGACCCATGTCGCCACTGCTCATCAGGCCCCCGACGATCTCCTTGTTCGCGCCGTCGGTGTAGCCCTCGAAGACCAGCGAGTTGCCGACGAAGATCCTTCCTCGCTCGCCGGGCCTGACCTCGTGACCGTCCGCGTCCAGAAGCTTGACCACGGTCCCCAGCGGCGGGCGCCCGGCGGTGCCCGGCGCGGCGCGCATTTCCTCGGGCGTCGCGATCGTCGCCCAGGCCACCTCGGTCGAGCCGTACAGGTTGTAGAGCACGTCGCCGAGCGTGTCCATGGCTCGCGTCGCGAGGTCTCCGGGAAGGACCGACCCGCTGAGGGCGACGACGCGAAGCGCGTGCAGGTCATAGCGTGCGATCGTAGGCTCGCCCAGGTCCATGATCCGCTGCAGCATCACGGGCACGAGGACCAGCGTGCTGGCACGATGCTGGGCGACAGCTGCGATCGTCTCCTCGGGGTCGAACCTCCTGCGTAGCACGACCGTCGAGCCCAGCAGCAGGGACAGGTTGAAGTGGGCCAAGCCCCACGAGTGGAACATCGGCGCGGCGATCATCGTCGTCTCGTCCGCCCTCAGCGGGATCTTCGAGAACAGCCCCGCGGCCGGTTCCAGCGAATCAGACGGTGTGCGCGGCGCGCCCTTGGGCTTACCGGTGGTGCCCGAGGTCAGCACCACCACGCGCCCGCGCTCGAGCGGCGGGGTCAGATCGGAGTCGTCTCCGCGTGCGATCAGCGCCTCCAGCAGAGGATCGGGTGCCCCCTTTGCTCCTTTGAGCGGCGCCTGTCCCTCGCTCCAGGCCACGAAGCGCAGCTTGTCGGCGGCGCCATCGCTCACCAGCTCGGCGAAATCCTCGTCGTAGATCACGGCAACGGGGGCTTCGCGTTCGATCACGTCGGTGATCTGGGGGCCGGCAAAAGCCGTGTTCAGGTACAGCTGGCCGGCCCCCAGCTTGGAGCAGGCGACGGTCGCCTCGATGAAGCCGCGGTGGTTGCGGCACATGATCGCGACGCCGTCCTTTTCCTTGATCCCGGCTCTGCCGAGTTCACGCGCGAGCGCGTTCGTTCGCCTGTGCACCTCCTCGAACGTCAGGGTCCCGCGCTCGTCCACGATGGCGGTCCGCTGCGGTCGGCTGATCGCCGCTCCGGCGTATGCGCCCGCCGACGTCGCGCCCCAGCTGCGCAGCTGTCCCAGCGAGCGCGCCACCCTGTCAGGGCGGCCCGGGCGGAACATGCCGGTGTCCAGCAGCGTCTTTGCGACCTTGAGCCTCTGCCTGGCCTCTCTGGCGTCCATCGCTGCGCTGACCCTACCCCAAACCCCGCGAGGTGATGGACTCAGCCCGCCGCCCGGCCCGAGCGGTGCGCTAACCGACTTCGGCCGGTTCGTCCTTGCCCTGCAGGCGCTCGCGACCGCGCTGGACGGCGGCGATGAACTTCGACAGGTTCACCTCGAGCGTGTTGAGGATCTCATCGGCGTAGTCCTCGGCGCCCAGCCGGATCTCGCGCTCACGCGCGCGGGCGTCCTCGACGATGTCCTCGGCGGCGCGCTCGGCCTGCTTGGTGACCTCCTCCTCGCCGACCAGCCGCTCCTGGCGCTCGCGCGCATCCTTGATGATCCGCTCGGCCTCCTTCTTGGCCTCGGCGAGCATCTCCTGGCGCTCCTTGACGATCCAGCGGGCCTGCTTGATCTCCTCGGGGATGGTGGCGCGCATCTGATCGAGGATGTCGTAGATCTCCTCCTTGTCGACCCGCACCTGGTCGGTCATGGGTACGGATTTGGCGTTGTGCACCAAATCGTCGAGCTTGTCTATGAGTACGAGGACATCCATCTAGCGATCCATTTCGTCAGCGCCTGAGCTCTTCCTGCAAGCGCACGGCCACCTCGTCGGGGACCAGATCGTCGATCCTTCCCCCGAACGTCGCGAGCTCCTTGACGCCGCTGGAGGATAGAAAACTGTACTGCGGGCTTGCCATCAGATACACGGACTCTATCTGGGGATCCTGGCGGCGGTTGAGCTGATTCATCTCGAGCTCGTACTCGAAGTCCGAGATCGCCCGCAGCCCCTTGACGATCGCCTTGGCGCCGACCTTCTTCGCGAACTCCACCACCAGCGTCGAGAAGGGCTCCGCGCGCACCCTGTCGAGCTCGGCGATCGAGCGCTCGATGAAGCCCATGCGCTCCTCGATCCCGAACAGCGCCTTGTCCTTGCGCACGGAGCGGTTGACGACCGCGACCACAACTTCGTCGTACAGGTTGGCTGCACGGCGGATCACGTCCAGGTGTCCGTTGGTGATCGGGTCATAAGAGCCCGGGCATACGACTATCGACTTCTCAGATTGGGTCATTGATGCCGGTGGATTCGGATCGAAGTGTCGCCATAGCGCCTGTCCTGTTCGACCTCCATCTGGAGCTCCAGCGGCGCCCGCCGATCGCTCTCGACGACGACGCGCGCGGCGGGCGAGAGCAGCGACGGGAGCAGGAGCGACAGCTCGGGTCCCAATTCGTGCGCCCGCCCGTAGGGAGGATCGATGAAGACGAGATCGTATGTCTCTTCGCGAGTCCGTGCACTCCGCAGCGCCCTGAGCGCCTCGGTTCGGCGCACCTCGGCCGCGACCGGCTCGATCGACAGGGCGGACAGATTGTCCCTCAGCGCCCTCAACGCGCCGGCGTCGCGCTCGACGAAGACGACGTGCGCGGCGCCCCTTGAAAGTCCCTCGAGGCCAAGCGCGCCGCTGCCGGCGAACAGGTCCAGAACCTTTGCCGCCTGCACATCCCCGAGCATTGCGAACAACGCCTCCCTCACCCGGTCTGAGGTGGGCCTCGTGACCGTTCCCCTCGGCGCCTTCAGGCGCCTTCCGCCGAGACGGCCCGCGATCACCC
This sequence comes from uncultured Solirubrobacteraceae bacterium, assembly GCA_963826995.1. Classification (GTDB taxonomy): domain Bacteria; phylum Actinomycetota; class Thermoleophilia; order Solirubrobacterales; family Solirubrobacteraceae; genus Palsa-744. Next base: position 257,913 of record CAWGYZ010000001.1, read on the forward strand.
GCATACCCACCACCGTAGGGGGTTCCGCCGCGTCGGGGCGGGCCCGCGGCGTTAGGCCGGGATCGGCGCGAGCGCCTGGGCGCCGAACCTGCGCTCGAGCTCGTCCCCGAGCAGAGCGTGCTCGGGTGCCCGAAGATCGGGGTCGGCCGCGACGATGGCCTCCGCCTGCCCGCGCGCCCGCTCGAGCAGCTCGGCGTCCTCGGGCAGGCTGGCCACATTGAACTGGCCAAGCCCAGACTGGCGGGTTCCCACCAGCTCGCCCTCCTTGCGCAGCCCGAGGTCGATCTCGGCCAGGCGGAAGCCGTCGGCGTGCTCCACCAGGGCACGCAGCTTCACGGAATCCGCGGAGGAGGTGCCTTTGACCAGAAAGCAGCTGGCGCGATGCTCTCCGCGCCCGACCCGCCCGCGCAGCTGGTGCAGCTGGGAGATCCCGAAGCGCTCGGCGTTCTCAACCATCATCACCGTCGCATTGGGGACGTCGATGCCGACCTCGACCACGGTCGTTGCCACCAGCACGTCGGCCTTGCCGGAGGCAAATGCCGACATCGCCTGCTGCTTCTCGCGCGGGCGCATGCCGCCGTGGAGCAGAACCAGCTCATACCCGCGGAGCTCGCCGGCACGCAGACGCTCGAGCTCGGCCGTGGCCGCCCGCTGCACCTCTCCGCCCGCGCCCGCCGCCTGCTCGCCGGGCTCCTGCGAGCCCGACGGCTCCTCCACCAGCGGGCAGACGACATAGGCCTGCCGGCCCGCCTTGAGCTGCCCGCGCAGCTCCTCATAGGCACGCTCGCGCCCGCCCTGCCCCTCGACGAGACGCGTGTCGATCGGCTGCCTGCCCGACGGCAGCTCGCGCAGGCTGCTCGAGTCGAGATCCCCGTACCCCGCCAGCGCGAGTGTGCGCGGGATCGGGGTGGCGGTCATGTGCAGCATGTGCGGCGGGTGGGCCGGCTGCTGTTCTGCCAGCGCGGCCCGCTGGCGCACCCCGAAGCGGTGTTGCTCGTCGACGACCGCGACCGCCAGCGACTGAAAGCGGACGTCCGGCTCGATCAGGGCGTGCGTCCCCACGATCAGGGACAGCTCGCCGCTCTGAAGCTTGCCGAGGGTGTCCTCGCGGCGGGCGGCGGGCGTCGAGCCGGTGAGCAGCGCGAGGCTCACGGGCTCGGCGCCGATCAGCCGCTGAAGCGTCGCGAAGTGCTGCTCGGCGAGCGTCTCGGTGGGGGCCATCAGCGCCGCCTGATGGCCGTGCTCGACGGCGCGCAGCATCGCGTACAGCGCGACCACGGTCTTGCCGCTGCCGACCTCGCCCATCAGCAGACGCTGCATGGCGCGCGGCTGCGCCAGATCGGTGGCGATCACCTCGATCGCGCTGCGCTGGTCGCCCGTCAGGGTGAACGGGAGCCCACCCTCCAGCCAGCGGGCGCTGAGCGACGGCTCGGCGTCGAGCGCATGGGCTCCGCGGCGCGCCCTGCGCGCGGCACGGCGGCGCAGGAACACGAGCTGCGTCAGCAGGAGCTCCTCGAAGGCGAGCCTGCCGCGTCCGGCCTCCGGGTCGCTCTGATCCCGGGGGAAGTGCATGGCCGCCAGCGCTCCGGCCCTGTCGGGCAGCCCCTCGGTCACCCGCATGGCGGCCGGCAGCGTCTCTGTGACGTCCCGGAGCGCATCCCGGAGCCGCTGCACCAGGGTCAGGATCTGAGTCGAGGAGACGCCCTCGGTCGCGGGGTAGTGAGCGACCGCGCCGCTCGCGCCCAGACCACCGTGGTCGTCGTTCCCCTCCTGCGCGGAAGAGCCGGGCTGATCAGCGGCGGCCATGGAGCCGGCGGCGGGGTCCGAGCTGAGCGCGTGGTGTGAGACGCGGAAGCCGCCCCTGGCCTCCGCCTTGCCGTGCAGCAGCAGGCGGGTGCCGGGCGGATAGCGCTTCAACAGCCAGGGCTGGTTGAAGAAGGTCGCGCGCATGCTGCCCGTGTGATCGAGAACGGTCGCCTCGACCAGCGGGCGCATCCCGCGCCGGCGCACCGGCCTCATCGCGATGGCGCCGACCTGCACCGCCACGGTCGCCTGCTCGCCGGGCAGCAGCGCGGCCACCGTGCGTGTCTCGCGGCTGGCGCTCGGCAGATGCCCGAGCAGCTCCCCGACGGTGTGCAGACCGAGCGCGGCCAGGGCGTCGAGCGTCTTTGCCGAGGTCACCGGCAGCGGGGCCTCCAGGCGCGATGGTCGCGGCCAGTGCACGGGCGCCGCGATCAGCTCGCTTCTGCTCAGGCCCTGGCGCGAGGCGAAGACATGCGCCGCCGCGGCTGGACGCTGACCCGCTGAGGAACGCGCCGGGGGCGGCGCGTGGGTCTCTGTCGCGGGCATTCGCGAGCCATCATGATCGGAGGGGCGGTCGTAACCGCCGGATTCCGGGCAGGGCCCTACTCGGCGCTCAACAGCCACCAGTAGGCCGGCTGGCCGCCGTGGCGCAGCTCGAGCTCGATCGTCGTCGTCGACCATCGCCTCGATGTCTCCCAGGCGGACGGGAGCCTCATGGCCCGCGAGCACCGAGATCAGCTCCGGCGCACCCGAGCCGTTGGCGCCCCGCAGGAGCGCCTCGAGGACCGCCTGCAGGGTCTCCGCGGGCTCACCCCAGGCCAGCACCCGGTCGTCCACGAACCCCACGGCCTCCCCGCGCCGGAAGCGCCCCTGGCTGTCGTCGCGCGCGGCCGGCGCCACGGCGCCGGTGCGAACGCGTGCCAGGGCCTCGTTGAGCGCGCGCGCGTTCTCCTCCACCGAGCGCTCTGGGGCGAGCGCCACGGCAGCGAGAAGGCCGGCCTGCTGGCTGGTGGTGGGTGACACATGCACCTGCTTGTCTGAGAGCTCGGCCGCGCGCTCGGCGGCCATGATCACGTTGGCGCTGTTGGGCAACACCACCACCTCCTCGGCCGGGACCTCGTGGATGCCGGCCAACAGGTCGTAGGTCGAGGGGTTGAGCGTGGGACCGCCGTCGATGGTGTGGACGCCGAGCTCGCGGTACATCTCGGCCAAGCCGTCGCCGCTGACCACGGCGACCGCGCCGCAGCGCAGGCGCGCACCGCCGGGGACGGGAATGGCGGCGGCGGGCTCGCGGCCTGCACGCTCGCCGCCAGGGGCCGCGGCGCCATCGCCGTCGCCGGTGTAGCCCAGGCGCTCGTTGCGCTGCGCCAGCTGCAGGTGCATGTCCGCGACATCCAGGCGCGAGACCTCGCCGGCCCCGGCGAACACCGCTGTCGCGTGCTCGGGCTCATCGGTGTGCAGGTGCACCTTCAGGGTGGTGGTGTCGCCGACAACCAGCACCGAGTCGCCGAGCGACTCGAGCGGTGCGATGAAGCGGCCGGCGCTCAATCCGCTGCCGGTGACCGCGAAGTTGGTGCAGAAGCGATAGGTGCTCGAGCTGTGCTCAGGGTGGTGGATCTGCGCCGGGGCGTGATGGTCGAGCTCGGGCGGATCATCGCCGCGCAGGGCGGCGACGACGCCGGCGAAGATGATCGTCAGGCCATAGCCGCCCGCGTCCACGACGCCGGCATCGCGCAAGGCTGCCAGCAGCTCGGGGCCGCGCTTGACCGAGTCCTGGCCGGCATCGACCGCGCTCGCGAGCGCCTCGGCGATGGCCGCGTCCTGCACGCTCTGCTCGGTGGCCGGGCCGAGGCGCGGATTCTCCGGGCTGTGTGCCACGTCGGTCACGATCTTGTGGGCCATCTCGCGTGCCACCGTCAGGATCGTCCCCTCGGCCGGATCGCGCACGGAGGAGTAGGCGCGGTCGGCCGCGTTCGCGAGCGCCGCGCCGATGAGGGTGGCATCGATCAGCTGGCCCGGCCTCGACACGAGCTCCTCGGCAGCGCCGCGGATCAGCTGCGAGAGGATCACACCGGAGTTGCCCCTGGCGCCCAGCAGCGCGGCGCGCGCGACCGACTGCACGATCTCCTCGCGGCCGATGTCATCGATCGTGCGCTGACCGTCGGCGCCCTGCAGGCGATCGAGCTCATCGAGCACGGCGCGCAGCGTGAGCGCCATGTTGTCGCCCGTGTCTCCGTCGGCCACCGGAAACACGTTGAGGTCGTTGACCTCCTCTCGCCGCGATTCCAGATGCGCGAGCGCCCCCGCCACGGCGACGCGAAAGCGCAGGAGGTTGGTATCGGTCACGACGACACGTAGAAGCGGCTCAGAGAGCCTTTGTGACCTTTCCCGCTTTCAGGCAGCGCGTGCACACGTACACCCGCCGGGGCGCCTTGCCCACGAGGATCCTGACCTTCTGCAGGTTCGGATCGAAGCGCCGCTTGGTCGCAACCATCGAGTGGCTGCGGCTGTTACCGAACGCCGGTCCCTTGCCGCAGCTGTGACATACCTTGGCCATGGTCGCAGCAGTCTAGATGATCTGTTGATGGGACCCCTCCGGGGTCCGGCGTGGTCGGTGGGTGTGAGCCTCACGCCTGCAGGCGGCGCCGCAGGGCCGACATCGCCAGCACGGCCTCGGCCGCGTGGCGCCCCTGATCGCGCTTGTCGCCCCCCGAGCGGGCGAGCGCCTGCTCCATCGTCTCGCAGGTGAGCACGCCGAAGGCGCAGGGAACGCCCGTGTCGAGCTGCACCTGCATGATCCCGTTGGCAGCCTGCGCGCAGACGATGTCGTAGTGGTCGGTCTCACCTCGGATGACGGCCCCCAGGCAGGCGACGCCGGAGAAGCGCCCCGAGCCGGCGGCATAGCGGGCCGCCAGCGGCAGCTCGAACGCGCCGGGCACGTCGAACACCTCGATTTCGGGCACGCCGGCCTCGGCGAAGGCCGCGTTCGCTCCTCGCAGCAACCGCTCGGCGAGGTCCTCATAGAAGCGGCCGACGGCGATCGCGTACGAATCGCTCACTGCTTGTGGCGCTCCTCGGGGCCGTCCTCGCGACGCTCGGACTGCAGCATCTCCTCGTCCAGGTTCAGGCCCTGATGGTGAAGCGTGTGTCCCATCCTCTGCGCCTTGGTACGCAGATACCCCTCGTTGTGGACGTTGGGGGCGTGCTCGATCGGGATCTGGGCGGTGACCGACAATCCATAGCCCTCCAGTCCCTTGATCTTCTTGGGGTTGTTGGTGAGGATGCGGATCGAGCTGAGACCCAGGTCCGCCAGGATCTGGGCGCCGATTCCGTAGTCGCGCAGGTCGGCCGGCAGACCGAGCCGCTCGTTGGCTTCGACGGTGTCGAGGCCGTCCTCCTGCAGGCGGTAGGCGCGCAGCTTGTTCAACAGGCCGATCCCGCGACCCTCCTGGGAGAGGTACAGGAGCACCCCCTCGCCCTCGCGCTCGATCATCGCGAGCGCCGAGGACAGCTGCTCGCCGCAGTCGCAGCGCAGCGAGTGGAACACATCGCCGGTGAGGCACTCCGAGTGGACCCTCACGAGCACGTCGGCCTGGCCGGAGACGTCCCCCTTGACGAGCGCCACATGGTGCTTGTCGTCGACCAGCGAGCGGTAGCCCACCGCCTGGAACTCCCCGTAGCCGGTGGGCAGCGCCGTCGAGACGACGCGCTCGACGAGCTTGTCGTGGCGGCGGCGGTAGGCGATCAGGTCCGCGACGGTGATCATGCGCAGCTCGTGGCGCCGGCAGTAGTCGACCAGGTCGGGCACGCGGGCCATGGTGCCGTCGTCGTTCATGACCTCGCAGATGACGCCCGCCGGATTCAGACCCGCCAGGCGGGCCAGATCGACGGCCGCCTCGGTCTGGCCGGCGCGCTCGAGGACGCCGCCGGAACGACTCTTGAGGGGAAAGACGTGGCCCGGCTGGACCAGGTCGAAGGGCCTGCTCTCGGGATCGATGGCGACCTGGATGGTGTGGGCCCGGTCGTGGGCGGAGATGCCGGTGGTGACGCCCTCGCGTGCCTCGACCGAGACGGTGAAGGGGGTCTCGAAGGCCGACTCGTTCTTGGCCGCCATCAGGTCGAGTGAGAGCTCGTCGCAGCGCTCGGGGGTCAGCGACAGGCAGATCAGCCCGCGCCCCTCCTTGGCCATGAAGTTGATCGCCTCGGGCGTGGCGAACTGCGCCGCGAGCGTCAGGTCGCCCTCGTTCTCGCGGTCCTCGTCGTCGCAGACGACGACCATCCTGCCCTGCCGGATCTCGTCTATCGCCTCCTCGATGGTGGCGAATACGGTGGTGGTTGTTCTGGGCTCGCTCATGATCTTGCCTCCATCAGCCTCTCCACCTGCTTGGCGAGGATGTCGACCTCGATGTTGAGCAGGGCACCTTCTCCAATCCCTCCCAGGTTGGTGCGCTTGAGCGTCTCGGGAATCAGCGACACGGCAAAGCCTCCTTGAAGCAGCGCGCTCACCGTAAGGCTAACGCCGTCCAGCGCCACCGAGCCCTTCTCGACCAGATAGCGCTCGAGCTGAGGCTCGATCCGGATCTCCAGGACCCGCGCGAAGCCCTCCTCGCGGATCGCCGAGACCGTGCCGGTCCCGTCCACGTGGCCCTGCACGATGTGCCCGCCGAGGCGCTCTGAGGCGCGCAGCGGCAGCTCCAGGTTCACCCGCGCCCCGACCTCAAGGCCACCGAGAGAGGAGCGCTCGAGCGTCTCTGTCATCGCCTCCGCGCGGAAGCCCTGGCCACGGACGTCCGTGGCCGTCAGGCACACGCCGTTGACCGCGACCGAATCGCCCTCGCTGAGCTCCCCCGCCAGCTCTGCGCTGATCTCGAGCGTCGCGCCCGCCCCGTTCTGCTCGAGCGCGCTGACGCTGCCGACCTCCGCTATCAGTCCTGTGAACACCCTCACCACTCGCGCAGGCGGGCGGAGACCAGCAGATCCTCGCCGACGTTCGAGCTCTCGAACGTGAGCGCATGGAGCGCCTCTGAGATGCGCTCGACGCCCTTGCCCTCGAGCGGGTCGCGGGCGGCGCTGCCGCCGAGCAGGAGCGGCGCGAGGAACAGCCGGATCTCGTCGATCTCACCGGCATCGAGGAATGCGCCGGCGAGGTGGGGGCCGCCCTCGAGCAGCACCGAGGTGACGGCCTGGGCGCCGAGCTGGTCGAGCCCCGAGCGCACGCGCGCGGGCTCGTTTTCGCCGGTGGCCACGACCACCTGCACACCAGCGGCCTCGAGAGCGTCGGTGTCGGCGCGCGCGGCGGCCCTCGAGACGATCAGCGTGAGTGGGATCTCCGCGGCGGCGACGACAAGCTGGGATGTCGGCGGCAGGCGTGCGAGCGAGTCGAACACGACCCGCCGGGGCTGAGCGGCGAGCTGCTCGGGCGGGGTATCCGGGCGGGCCGTCAGCTGGGGATCGTCCGCCAGCGCCGTGCCGATGCCGACGACCACGGCGTCGACGGAGGCGCGCCAGCGATGGGCCAGCTCGCGGCTGTCCTCGCCCGAGATCCACTTGGAGTCCCCGGTGCGGGTGGCGACCTTGCCGTCGAGCGTCATCGCCGACTTGAACAGCACCCACGGGCGCCCGACGCGGGCGTGCTTGCGGAAGGCCTGGTTGAGCAGCCGCGCGGTAGCCGCGAGCTCGCCGTCGGCGATGACCACCTCGACGCCCTCGTCGCGCAGGATGCCCAGGCCGCGGCCGGAAGCCTTCTCGGTGGGGTCATCGGAGGCGATCACCACGCGGCCGATGCCGGCCTGCAGGATGGCCTCCGTGCAGGGTGGCGTCTTGCCCTCATGGCAGCACGGCTCCAGCGAGACGTAGAGGGTGGCTCCGCTCAGATCCTCAAGGCCGCAGGCCTCGATCGCGTTGACCTCGGCGTGCAGCCCGCCGAACTCTTCGTGCCAACCCTCGCCCAGGGTCTCGCCGTCACGCGCCACGACCGCGCCCACGACGGGGTTGGGCTTGACGGCGCCGAGGCCCCTGCCGGCGAGCTCGATCGCCCGTGACAGGTGAACGTTGTCGGTGTCGGTGCAGACGGACATGTCTGACCAGAATATCCCCGTACAGAACTCTTCCGGAATTTCCGGGATTCGCTCACGAGGCGCAGCGCCCGCCCCGCAGCCGGTAGATGGTCATCGTGGGCCCCGGCCGCTCATAGGCGAGCGGGTAGTAGTCGAAGCTCCAGTCGAAGCCGAACGCCACCGGGCGCGCTGAGCGGCCGTAGGGGGAGGCTTCGAAGACGACTTCGCCCTGCCGCTGCAGGGCGCGGTAGTAGGCGACCGCCAGCGGCACCGCCTTCGGATCGGCGAACGCCCGCCCGGACTGGGTTGAGCCGCTCACGACCCAGCAGTAGCCGTGCGTCTGGTAGTAACCGATCAGCGCCGGGCTGAGAGTGCGCACGTAGTCCTCAATCCCGACGACATGCGTGGCCTTCGGCGCGAGCCCGCCTGAGGGAGTGATCCTGGACACGGTCGAGGCGTACTTGTTCCAGCGCGTGCCCCAGCTGTCGGGCGCGACCGGCTCGACCACGATCGGCGCTCCAGCTGGGATGTGAGCGACCATCCAGGCCCGCGTCAGTCTGCGCGTGTCGGCTCGTGCGAGCACTCGGTCTGAATGGACGCTGTAGACGAGACCCTGCGCCAACAGCGCCAACACAACCAGCGTGATCACGGCGGCCTTCGCGGTAGCCATGCTCCGGCCATCCAGCAGGTCACGGCCGCGTCTGATGATCGTGCCGGCGAGCTGGAGGGCGAAGAACGCGGCGAGCAGGCACAGGATCGGGAAGATCGGCAGCAGCCAGCGGCCGAAGTAGCGGCCCTGAACTCCCATGAATGCGAGGAACAGCACGGGAGCGGGCACGAGCAGCCAGCCGAGCCTTGGCTGCCAGCGCCAGATCGTGACGGCGCCTCCCAGCGCCGCCAGCGCCGGCACCCAGCCGAGCCCCCAGGTCAGCGACCACAGGTAGTAGACGATCCCGCCCTGTTTGGGCGCGCCCAGCTTTCCCTGGGCTTCCGCCGAGAGGGTCGACTGGTGCACGAGTTCTGCGTGGAATTCCCGGTAGTGGAGCACGGAATAGGGATTCGCGATCAGGAAGCCCACAAGGGCCGTCACTCCGGCGAGCGCGATCCCGACGAGGGCGCGTTTGCCCGCGCCGGTCTCGCCCCCCAAAAAGCGGGTCGCGATCGCGGCGATGAGCGGCACGATCACGATTCCTGCGGTGTACTTGCTCGCGCACGCCAGCCCCAGACCGACGCCCGCAACCAGGTAGTCGCGAGCCCGGCCTTTGCGCAGGACGCCCGCCGTGCCCAGCAGCGACAGCGTCAGCGGTGCGAGCGTGGGTGCGTCGTTGAGCGCGAGGTGGGCATAGAACACCGGCAGGAACGCGACAGCCTCGATGCCCGCCGCGAGCAGGCCGACCGCGCGGTTGAACAGGCGGGCGCCCGTCGCGTACAGCAACCAGATCGCGGCGGCGCCGAGCACCGCGGCGGCCACGCGCGCCAATGCATACACGTCGCCCGGGTGACGTTCGAGCTCGTGGCGTGCACCGGCGCCTCCGCCGTAGGCGAGCGCGAACAGGTAGTGCAGCAGGTAGGTGAACGCGGGCGGGTTCGCGAAGTAGTGCGGGTTGAGGTTGTGCTGGGCGAACATCGCGACCGCGTGCGGCACGAAATGGTCGGCCTCATCGGTGTTGTAGGCGTAAGGCAGTCCCTGGCGAAGGCCCCACAGGCGAAGGCCGAGAGCACCGATCAGCACCACCGCCAGAGCCGGCCAGGCCCAGCGGCGGGGGATCTCAGCAGTTGGCATAGACCGCGTAGTAACGGCTCGTGTAGATGCGTCTGAAGCCGCTCTGCGGGATCTGGTCGCGGGGATCATCGCCGACGTCGACGATCGCCTCGACGAAGACCGCGCTGCCCAGCGGGTACACCGCCACGCTGCCCCGCTGCAGTCGATCCTCCAGCACATGCGAGCGCTTGGCGACGTCGGCGCGCGCCTGGCTGCGGGCGACGATGTCGTGCTGGCCGACGGTATCGAGGATCCAGCGGGCGTCGGGGATCAGCTTGTTGTTCGGCAGCGACACGAGCGGACAGCGCTTCAGCACGCGCTTGACGCGGGGATTCGCCAGGGCCACCGCGAGGCCCTTGTGGAAGTCCTCGTGGTAGGCCAGCGTCGTCCTGAGGCTTGACAGGTTGAGGGTCGTGGCGACGTCGGCGGCGCCGTACAGCACGAGCACGGCGGCCCCGGCCATCCACACCCGGCGCAGCGTCGAGCCCGGCTCGAGCATCGCCCAGCCCCCGATCGCGACGGCACAGAACAACAGCAGCACGACCGCCGCCCCCATCAGGTAGCGGTCGATCACCGACGCGCCGACGGCTCCCTCGGCCACGAACACTCCCACCAGCAGAACCAGCGTGGCCAACGGCACGAGCACGCGTCTCGGCGCCAGCCAGATGGCCAGCGGCAGGCCTGCGAGTGCGCCGAGGATCACCGGCAGCTTGTCGATGCGCACGCCGTAGGTCCATACCGAGCCCACCACGTCGGAGAGCCCCTGCGTGCGTTCGAGTTCCTGTGCCAGCCCGGCCGTGGAGCTCAGCGAATACAGCGGGTTGCCCGTCACCACGCCGTCCACCAGCGCCCACACCACCGGCGCGATCGCCGCCAGCGCGAGGTAGCGCAGCCGCGTGCGGTTGTCGGCGGGCCAGGAGCACCACAGCCAGTAGGCGCCGCTCAGCACCCAGGCGTCGGGGCGCAACAGCCCGGCGGCCGCGAGCGTCAGGAAGACCGGCGTGCCGCGCCGGGGCCGTTCGATCTCCAGGGCGACGGCCCACACGATCAGCGCCACGTAGGAGATGTCGAGGTAGCCCTGCGCGGCGAGGTTCTCGACGAAGAAGCGGCTGAGCACGAGAAGGCCCGCCAGCAGCCCGACGACCGGGCCGAAACACAGGCGCCCCACCCGGTAGACGCCGGCGACCACGGCCACGAAGGAGGCGATCGAGCCAAGCACCATCAGGCGGGCTCCGCCCTGGCCGAAGATCGAGCAGAACATCCCGAAGGCGATTGCCAGGGGGTGCTCGGTCGGCGCGCGATAGACCCGGAAGTCCGGCAGGTGCAGGTGCAGCAGGTCGCGGCCCCACAGCAGCGCGTAGAAGGAGTCGTAGGTGGGATAGGTCGGGAATGCGAAGTATCCGATCAGCGCGGCCACGGACAGCAGCGCCAGGCCCAGCGCCGCCCACGCACCCGGTCCCGCGGCACGAAGCCTCGCCAGCCGAACCGGGCCCGGTCTGAGCCGGGTGTGCGTCGCGCTTTCCATCGAGCCTTGGCTGTCGTGGGCAGGCACCGGCGCCGCCCACGCGCTTGGCGCCAAACCCCGTCTCGCGCTTTGGGATACTGGCGGAAGCCAAGTCTAGGCAATCTCTCGCCGATGAAGCTCATCATCCAGATCCCCTGCTTCAACGAGGCCGACCAGCTACCGCAGACGCTCGCTGACCTGCCGCGCGAGGTGGCGGGCTTCGACGTCGTCGAGTGGCTCGTGGTCGACGACGGCTCGACCGACGACACGGTCGCCGTCGCGCGGGCCCACGGCGTCGACCATCTGGTGCGCCTGACCAACAACAAGGGCCTTGCCGCCGGCTTCCAGGCGGGCATAGACACCGCGCTGAAGCTGGGCGCGGACGTGATAGTCAACACCGACGCCGACAACCAGTACTACGGCGCGGACGTCCTGCGGCTGGTCGGCCCGATTCTCGACGGACGCGCTGACATGGTGATCGGCGACCGCGAGGTGACGGGCATCGAGCACTTCTCCGCGCTGAAGAAGGGGCTGCAGCGGGTCGGCTCGTGGGTGGTGCGCCAGGCGTCCTCGACCTCGGTGCCGGACACCACATCGGGGTTCCGCGCCTACAACCGCGAGGCGGCGATCCAGATGCTGGTGGTCTCCAAGTTCACCTACACCCTGGAGACGATCATCCAGGCCGGCAAGCTGCTCGTGGCGGTCGACCACGTGCCGGTTCGCACCAACCCCAAGACGCGCGAGTCCCGGCTGTTCCCCTCGATGGGCGCATACGTGCGGCGCAACGCGGTCTCGATCTTCCGCATATACGCGCAGTACGAGCCGCTGCGCGTGTTCTGGAGCCTGGCCGCGCTGATCGGCATCGTCTCCATCGCGGTGTGGATCCGCTTTGCGGTGGCCTACGCCGACGGCAACGGCAAGGGGCACGTGCAGTCGCTGATCCTCGGTGCGGTGCTGTTCATCGCGGCCGTGGTGCTGTGGGCGCTCGGCGTGATCGGCGACCTGCTGGCCGCGCAGCGCGTGATGACCCAGAAGACCTTCGAGCGCGTGCGACGCATCGAGCTCGAGCTGGGGGTGGCCCCGTCCCACTACGAACCGGGCACCCCGGCCCCGGCGGCCGCCTCCCCTGAGCCCGAGGGCCATGACCACGAGCAGGAGGCGGTGCGACTGTGAGCGGGGTGACCGTCTCCGAGGACGGGATCGTCACCGGCAACACGTTCGACAAGTACGGCTCCGGAAACCCGGTCGTGCGCCGTCTGATGAGCGCCTTTGAGCGCAGCCTCGACGAGCTGTTCGACCGGGCCGAGCCCAGCTCGCTGCTGGACGTGGGCTGCGGAGAGGGGGTGCTCGTGCAGCGCTGGGCACAGCGGCTGGGCGGAGCGCGCGTGGTGGGCATCGACCTCGAGGAGGAGTCGATCCAGGCCGGTTGGGCCCAGCGGGGAGCGCCCAACCTGGAATACCGCGTGATGGAGGCCGAGAACCTGCCGTTTGCGGCGAACGAGTTCGATGTTGCGACCGCGATCGAGGTCCTCGAGCACGTCCCGGACCCGGCGCACACCGTCTCGGAGATGGCCCGCTGCGCCGAGCGTCACCTGCTCGTCTCGGTTCCGCGCGAGCCCCTCTGGCGGATGCTCAACATGGCACGTGGCGCCTACTGGTCAGAGCTCGGCAACACGCCGGGCCACCTCAACCACTGGTCCAGGCGCTCGTTCGTTCAGCTGCTCTCGCGCCACGGCGAGGTGGTCGAGGTCCGCTCGCCGTTTCCCTGGACGATGCTGCTTGTCCGCCTCTAACGGCTCGCGCCAGCGCTCCTACGGCAGCGGCGCGCGGATCCTGTCCGTCGGAATCGCCTGCACGGGCCTTCTGACGCTCGCCTACTTCTCGATCTCCAGTCACGTCCTGGGCGAACAGGCGGCGTCGCGGATAGCGCTGTTGTGGTCGATCATGTTCGTGATCATCTCGGTCATCTACCGGCCGATTGAACAGCTGCTCTCGCGCACGATCGCCGAGCGCCGAGCGCGCGGACACGCCGAGCATTCCGTGCGCGTGCCGATAGCGATCCAGGTGTGTGTCGCGCTCGCCTTCCTGATCGTTGCGCTCGTCTTCAAAGAACAGCTGATCGACAAGGTCTTCGACCACTATCGCGCCCTCTACGACGTGCTCGTGGTCGGCACGCTCGCCTACGCCGCCAGCTACTTCGCTCGCGGCTGGCTGGCCGGGCACGAGTACTTCGCGCTGTTCGGTGGCCTGGTCCTGATGGAGTCGGTGACCCGCCTGTGCTTCGCGCTGGCGGTGGCCGTGGGGATAGCCAGCGGCCAGACCGCCGTGGCCCTGGGCATCGCCGCGGCGCCGCTCGTATCTCTGATCGTGGTGCCGGCCGCGTTCGCGCGACGAGGCGAGGAGCAGCGCGAAGCCCTCGAACCGGCTCCGGCCGGCGGAGGAGCGACCCCTCACGGCGCCGACGCGGCGCTGACGAGTCCGATCACCGCCGATGAGGCGGATGCGGCGCTGGCCGGGCCGGGGACCGAGGGCGTGCAGGAGGCCGCGGCCCACGACGACGAGCTCTCGCTGCGCCGCGGCACGGGCTTCGCGGGCTGGGTTTCGGGCATCATGCTCTCCGAGCAGACGCTCCTGAACGCCGCCGTGCTGACCGTGGCCGCCACCGCGTCGAACAAAGCGCTGGTGGGGATCGTGTTCGATGTGCTCTTGATCGCGCGCGCTCCCCTGCAGCTGTTCCAGGCGATCCAGACCTCGCTGCTGCCCCACCTGACGGGCCTTGAGACGACGGCGGGCCACGCTGCGTTCGCCCGCGCGATCCGCGTGACCGTGCTCGCGATCACCGCCTTCGCCGCCGCCGTGGCACTCGGGCTGCTGGCGATCGGCCCGTTCGTGATGGGGCACCTGTTCGGGCAGCACTACTCCTACAGCCGCGTGGGGCTGGCGCTGGTAGGGGTGGGCATGGGACTGCACCTGGCCTCCGGGGCACTCAACCAGGCCGCCCTCGCGCGCGACCGGGCGCGCGGCGCGGCGATCTGCTGGCTGATCGCTGCCGCGGTGTTCCTGGCATGGATGCTGTCACCGGCGGTGTCCAACCAGCTGACGCGCACCGAGATCGGCTACGCCGGCGCAACCGGACTGCTGGCCGTGCTGCTGTGGACGCTTTATCGCCAGGGTTCGCGGACGATCGGCAGCGACGCTGCTCAGTCCGCGCCGACGGCGCGTGCGATCGCCCGGTAGGCCTCGCCCGGATCCTCGCGCCCGAAGATCGCCGAGCCGGCGACGAACACGCTGGCGCCGGCCTGCCTGCATTCCGGCGCCGTCTCGGGGTCGATTCCGCCGTCCACCTGCACCGCCACCTCGGAGCCGACGATCGCCGCGACGCGCCGCAGCTTGTCCAGCGAGTGGGCGATGAACGGCTGACCTCCCCAGCCGGGGTTGACGGTCATGCACAGCGCCATGTCGATGGCGGCCACCACCTCGGCCAGGGCACCGACCTCGGTGGCGGGGTTGATCGCCAGACCCACGCCGGCCCCGAGCTCGCGCAACAGGCCGGCGGTGTAGGAGACGTGTGGCGTCGCCTCGGCGTGAAACGTGACGGAGTCCGCGCCCGCCTTGACGAACTCGCCGACGTGGCGCTCGGGTCGCTCGATCATCAGGTGCACGTCGAGCGCGGCGCCGGCCGCGTGTGCCTGCTCGCGCAGCGCGCCCACGACCAGCGGGCCAACCGTGATCGGAGGAACGAAGTGCCCGTCCATGACGTCGACGTGGATCACCCTGGCCCCCGCATCCAGGACCTCCCCCACCTGCTCGCGAAGCCGCGCGAAGTCCGCCGACAGGATCGAAGGCGCCACGTGCACACCGCCGGGCAGCCCACTCATATGGGTTGGAGCATGGAGTCGCCGCAGCTGTTGCACTTCATGATCGCCGTCGAGGACATCCTCACGATCGTCGAGTGCTCGCCACAGTTGGGGCAGACCGAGGTCAGCTCGAAGCGGTGCAGGCAGTAGACACAGCGATAGCGGCCCGGCAGGTTGGTCGGGCGCAGCCAGGGCTCGCCGCACTGCGGGCATTTCGGCCCCAGATCGACCGGAGCCCTGACGGATGCCTCCGGCTCCTCCATCGCTCAGCTCCGGCGCAGGCGCGCGATGAAGAACCCCGCCGTGTGGTCGCGATGGGGCAGCGTCAGGACGAGGTCGCTCGAGGGCCCGAGGCGAAACGCGGGCAACTCGGCGGACAGATCCTCAAGGACGAAGCCGGGGTGGGAATCAAGAAAGGCTGCGATCAGACGCTCGTTCTCGGTGGGGGAGATCGTGCAGGTAGAGTAGACAAGCACGCCGCCCGGACGTAGCGCACCCGCACCGGCGGCGAGAATGGCGGCCTGCGCACGCGCCATCTCCGGCACTTTCTCCGCAGTCACCCGCCAGCGCAGATCGGCCCGCGCCTGCAGCGTGCCGAGGCCCGAGCAGGGTGGGTCGACGAGCACACGGTCGAACACGCGGCCCTCCGGCCGTGCGAGCGCTGCGTCGCCGACCTCGACGCGCACGTTCGCCGCTCTGAGCCGCTGGGCAGTGCGCACGAGCTCGCCGGCGCGGTGGGAGTTGCGCTCGACCGCGAGGATCTCGCCATCGCCCTGCATCAGCGCTGCCAGATGGGTGCTCTTGCCACCCGGCGCGGCGCACAGGTCAAGCACGCGCTCGCCGGGCAGGGGCGCCAGACAGCGGGCCACGAGCATCGCCGCGCGCGACTGAGCGATGAACGCGCCCCCACGCCAGGCGGGCGAGCCGTGGACGTCGAGGGGGCCGTCGAGCACCACCGCCTCAGGGACGACGGGGTCCAGGTGCGCCCTCACCGGAAGCTCCGCCAGCAGCGCGGGGACGTCGGTGACGAGGGTGTTGGCGCGCAGCGCCAGCTCGCCGGGCTCGTTGTCGAAGGCCATCAGGGCGCGGGCGACGTCGGCCCCGAGCTCCTCCCACCACAGGCGAGCGATCCATAGCGGGTGGGAGTGCTTGATGGCGGCCTGCTCGGGCGTCTCATCTGTGAGTGAATCGAGCAGCGCCCGCCC
This sequence comes from uncultured Solirubrobacteraceae bacterium, assembly GCA_963826995.1. GTDB lineage: Bacteria > Actinomycetota > Thermoleophilia > Solirubrobacterales > Solirubrobacteraceae > Palsa-744. The sequence goes on from CAWGYZ010000001.1 coordinate 274,100, forward strand.
CTCGCGCGTGGCGCGACGCAGCACGGCATTGACGAGGCCGTGGCCTCGGCGCCCCTGCGCCTTGGCGAGCTCGACCGCGTCGGCCACGACCGCGTAGTCGGGTGAGCCGCCCAGATAGAGCAGCTCGTAGAGCCCGAGGCGCAGCGCTGCGAGCACCGGCGGGTCCAGCCGATCGGGCGGGCGCTCGGCGAAGCGCTCGATCACGTGGTCGAGCGTGCCGCGGCGCTGGACGGCGCCGTAGGCGAGTCGCATCGCCAGCGCCCTGTCGCGGGCGTCGAGATCCTTGGCCTCGGCCCGCAGCGCCTCATCGGCGTAGGCGCCGCGCTCGAACACCCGGCGCAGCACCGCGTAGGCGCAGAGCCGTGCGGGCGCGATCGTCAACCTCTGGGTGGCCGGCATCCGAGCATGATGGGCTATCCGCTGCGGGCGGCGCCGGCCGGGGCGAGGACGTCGGCGAGATCGCCGGCCAGTCGTGCCGCCTCCTGCTCGAGCAGCGTGGAGATCGTTACGCGAATCGCCGGCGAGCTCCCAGACAGCCGGTAGGGGACTCCCGGGGCCACCACCCAGCCCCGCTGGAGCAGCGCGCCGACCACGCCCGTCTCATCGCCCACCGGCACCCATACGTTCAGACCCGAGGCCCCGCTCGCCCGCACGCCTCGCTCGGCGAGGCGCTCGAGGAAGCCCCCGCGACGCTCGGCGTAGGTGACGCCCGCACGCTGGACGAGCTGCTGCGTCGCGGGGTCGGTCCACAGGGCGAGAACCAGGCGCTGCAGGATATGGCTCACCCATCCGGGCCCCGTCTGCTGGCGGCCCTGCACCCGGGCGATCGTCTGGGGGTCCCCGGCAAGGATCGCCAGGCGCAGGTCGGGACCGAGCGCCTTGGCCACCGAGCGGCTGGCCGCCCAGCGCTCGCGCCCGGTGACGGTGGTGTGCAGCTCGCCTCCGGCGACCGCTCCGAGGTGGTCGTCCTCGATCACCAGCGTGTGCGGAGCGCCGGCCAGCACCGAACGGAGCTCAAGCGCCCGGCCCTCGTCCAGGGCCGCGCCGGTCGGGTTCTGCCCGCGGGGCGTGATGATGGCCGCGCTGGCCCCCCGCGCGAGGGCCTGCTCGAGCGATGATGGGCGCATCCCGCGCTCGTCGACCGCGACGGGCTCGAGCGCGAGTCCGCGCGCGCGCAGCAGATCGAACATCGCCGCATAGCCCGGGTTCTCGACGGCCACCCGATCGCCGGGGCGCAGGTGGGCTTCGAGCACGCGCTCGATGCCATCCAGGGCACCACTGACCACGCACAGCGGCTCGCCTGGGATGCCGTCGGCGCTGAGCTGCGCGCCCGCAAGAGCCGTCAGCTCCGCGAGTGCCGCCGGCTCCCCATACAGGCGTGCAGGCAGCGCCAGCCGGGACAGGGCACGCTCGAGATCGGGAAGCAGCGCCGGGTCGGGGTTTCCGCGCGAGAGATCGCGAGCGCCGGGCGGGACCGGCAGCAGCGCCCGAGCGGATCCGACCGGCGGCTTCTCGCCGATGCGGGTGTGGCGCCTCTGCTCGGTCACCACCACCCCACGCCGGCGCAGCTCGGAGAGCCCGGCGGCCACGGTGGCCGGGCTCAGACCGACCTCGAGCGCCAGACGGCGCACGGAGGGAAGCCGTTGCCCGGCGGATAGCGCTCCGCTGGCCACGGCCGCCTCGATGTTCGCCACCAGCTCCGCCGCACTGCCGGCCTGAATTCGATACTGTGTTAGATCATTCACTGTTCTGTACTATGACAGAGAGAGGAGATGGCTGTGGCGTTCGCACCTCCCAGCCGATCGGAGACACCCCCCGGCCCGGCGTCTGACCGCGTCCGGCTGCGGCGCAAGCGCGAGCGCGGAAGCCATGACCGCGCCGTGATCGACGCGATCCTCGACGAGGCGCTGATCGCGCATCTCGGGATCACCGGCGAGGACTCGCAGCCGCTCGTGATCCCAACGCTTCACGCCCGCAGCGGAGACGTCGTGTACCTACACGGGTCGGTGGCGGGCCGTACCCTTCGCGCGCTCGCCGCCGGTGCGCCGGCATGCCTGACGGTGTCGCTGATCGACGGGCTGGTGCTGGCTCGATCGGCGATGCACCACTCGGCCAACTATCGCTCGGTGATGCTCCTGGGAACGGCACGGAGCGTGACCGACCCGGCCGAGAAGCTGGCGGCCTTCGAGGCGATCGTCGAGCACATCGTGCCGCGGCGCTGGCGCGACGTGCGCCCGCCGAGCGACAACGAGCTGAAGGCGACGGCCGTTCTCGCGATCCCCATCGACGAAGCTTCCGCCAAGGTCCGCACCGGGCCCCCGCTGGACGACGAGGAGGACTACGCGCTGGATGCCTGGTCGGGCGTGATCCCGCTCAGCGCGACCGCGCTCGAGCCCGAACCCGACCCGAGGCTGCGTGTGGGAATCGGCGTGCCGGAGTACGTGAGCGGCTACCGGCGCCCGGGCGGGGCGTGACCGCGCAGGAACGAGGCGGCGTCCATCGCGCGCCCGCCCGGGGGCTGCACCTCGATCAGTTCGAGCACCCCGGGGCTGCAGTCGAGCAGCAGGCGCCCGTCGCGCACCACCACCCCAGCGCCGATCGACTCCGCGGGCGCGGCCACTGAACCGCCGCTCGCGTCCTCCACGGGAGGCCCAGCATCGACCAGCGCGGCCCGGTGGACACCGAGGAGCGTCCCGTCGGCCAGCGCCACACGGGCTCCGATGTGCGGGTGCAGCGCACGTACCACCCGCTCGAGCTCGGCCGCAGGCCGGGCCGGATCGAGCAGCCGATCCTCGGAGGCGATCTTCTCCGCGTAGGTCACACCCTCCTCCGGCTGCTCGACGAAGGGGGGAGCCTCATCGAGCGCCCGCAGCAGGAGCTCGCCGCCGATGTGGGCAAGGCGCGGCGCGAGCGAGCCGTAGCTGTCGTCGGAACTGATCGCCTCGGGCGCGGCAAGGCACACGGGCCCGCTGTCGAGGCCCGCTGTCAGGCGCATGATCGAGACGCCGGTCTGGGCGTCGCCGGCCATGATCGCCCGCTCCACCGGCGCCGCCCCGCGCCAGCGGGGAAGCAGCGAGGGATGGACGTTCAGGATCTCGTGCTCTGACAGCAGCGGCTCCTTGATGAGGGCACCGAAGGCGCACACGATCAGGATGTCGGGCCCCGATCGCCCGGCCCGGGCGATCAGCTCCCCGGTGCCGGGATCGTTGACGCTCGCCGGCTGCTCGAGCGGTATCTCAAGCTCACGTGCGCGGGTGGCGACCGGCGGGGAGGCCAGCCGCCGTCCGCGTCCGCGCGGACGGTCCGGGCGGGTCAGCACAAGCGCGGGGCGGTGGGCGTCGCTGCTCGCCAGGCGCGCCAGGACTTGCGCGGCGAACTCGGACGTGCCGAGAAAGACGATGCTCAAGATCGGCGACCCGCGGCGGGCCGCTAGGCGGCGCTCGCGGTCTCCTGCGCCTCGCGCATCGCGCGCATCGCCTCCTTGCGCTCCTGACGCGAGATGCGGTCGAGGATCAGCACCCCGTTGAGGTGATCGATCTCGTGCTGGATCACCCGTGCCTCGAGGCCCTCGGCCTCGATCTGCAGATGCCTGCCAGCGGGGTCCTGCGCGCGCACCCTGACCTGCGCGGGGCGCTCCACGTCGACGTGCACGCCGGGCAGGCTCAGGCACCCCTCTTCGGCGACCTCGAGCTCATCGCTGGTCCACTCGAGCACGGGGTTGACGAGCGCCGTGACCGGGTCCTCGGTGTAGGCGCGGAACACGAGCACGCGATGAAGCACACCCAGCTGGGTGGCGGCCAGCCCAACGCCGAGCGCGTCGTGCATCAGCTCCCCCATCCGCTCGACCTCCTGCTCGAGGGTCTCATCGAAACGCTCCACGGGCAGCGCGCTCGCGCGCAGCACCGGGTCACCCAGCTTGCGCACGTGGCGCAGCGCGGCATCGCGTCGTGCCCGCGTCTCGGGGTCGAGCTCGGCGGCGGCCGGCGCGTCCTCCTCGCGCTCGACCTCGACGTCGGCCTCCTCGGAGGCCGGAGGGGGGAGCTCCTGAAGCTCCTCCTCTTCGACTGTGTTGTCCTCTGCGGGCACCGTCCGCTGAGTTTATGAGGCCGGGCGGGCCTTCCGCGTCTCGGCGCGATCACTGCTCGCCGCGGGACGCGAGCGCGAGCGCTCAGCCCTTGCCGCGTTTGGACTTCGGCGCCCTCAGCGTGGTAACCGTCTGTGTGGTGTGCGTCGCCCCCGCGGGGTCGTGCGCGACGATCGTCGCGCGCACGCGCAGCAGGCGAGAACGCGACAGCAGGGTGCGCCCCTTGGCGGACAGATGCAGCGTGATGATCTTGACCCTGCCGCCCGCAACGGTGAACGAGCCGCTCGCAAGAACGAGGACCGACTTCCTGCTTCTCCTGGCGCCGGTGCTGACGGCCTCCAGCGTACGCAGCGTCACCCTACCCGCGCAGCTGCTCTCAGCGGCCGGGCAGCTGACCGTGATCCTCACGGCACCCGATGCGCTCGCCGCGAGCGCCGTGCTCGCGAGCTTGGCGTCTGGCACCGGTGCCGGTGCGCCCGCCTGAAAGCCCGCCACGTCCCCGGCGGGGATCGGAGCCACGCTGACCGAGGTGCTCGTGGAGCTCGTCAGGCGATAGCTGTCAGTGACCGTCAGCGTCACGACATAGGTGCCGGGCGCGCTGTACGCGTGGAGCGGCGAGGCCCCACCGCTTCCGGGGCTGCCATCGCCCCAGCTCCATGAGTAGCTCGAGAACAGAGCTCCGGGATACGGGTCGCTTGAGGCGGAGCTGAACGAACCCGGAATCCCCGCCTCAAGGTGGCCGGGCGCGGCGATCGCCGCCGTCGGCGCCAGGGGCTTGAACAGCCCGAGCCCGTTCGGCGTGCCAACGCCGGAGGGGCCATCGAAGCCGGGGGCCGCGTTGCAGGCGGTGGTCCCTTCGCAGTCGACGGCGGCTCCCAGTTCCAGGTTGGGGTCACCGCACAGCGCGACCGACTCGCCGCCGCAGAAGCCGTTACCGCCGGTGACAACGTCATAGCTCGAGGAGGCGTCGGCTGCATCACCGTAGAGCGTGAGCGCCGGGTATCTCACCCCGCCGCCCCCGCCAGCGAGTCCGTACAGGGCGCCGATCAGCTGCGCCGAGAGCGAGGTCCCGCCGAACGTCCCCCAGCCTCCGTCGACTCGCTTGAATTCGCAATCCGGGCATTTGTAGCTGTCATAGATGTCGAATCCGGTGGCGGGGTCGCCGACCGCGGAGACATCGGCGACAGCACGCGCGTTGCCGCATCCGGTTTCGGCGTAGCCAGCAACGCCGCGCTGCCACGGCTCGGCGCTGAACAGCCTGCTGCAGCCGCCACCCGTCGCGCCGCGTCCCGGCTCGCCAAGGTCGTCCCCGGGCCCGTCTTCGTTCCACACCGTCTCGCGGGCACGGGTTCCGTCCGGGTTGAGGCTCAACGAGGTCCCGCCGACGGCGACCACGCTTGGTAGGGACGCGGGGGCGTTTGGCATTTCGGGGGCGGGTTCCAGACCGTTTACGGCGGTCCAGCCGAAATAGCCGTCATCGCCGCTGGCGGCGGTGATTGCGACCCCGGGATGGTTGTATGCGTTCACTTCAAACGACCCGGTGCCCAGCTCACGCGCACCGTAGGAATTTGACACCTCGGTCGCCCCGAGCGCGACCGCCTCGTTGACGGCCGCCGCGAGATCCGTCTCGCGGGAGCTGTTGGCCTCAACCAGAAGGATCTTGCAGTTGGGGCACACCGAATGCACGGTCTCCACATCGAGGGAGATCTCCTCGGACCATCCGGTCTCGTCCGCTTCCGGAAGCAACGTGGTGCTCCCCGTCTGGCCGACCTTGGTGAGGCACCCATCCTCGGCCGTGCAGGCCGGAAGCCCGTAGTGAGTGTCGAAGGTGCGGAGGTCTTCTTCGATGCTCGGATCGTCGTAGGCGTCGACGATCCCGACCTTCTGCCCGGCGCTACCGGCCGAAGGTTCATATCCGTAGGCGCCGGCCAGCTGTTCGGGAGTGAGTCCACCCGCCGGGCCCGGTGAGGAGGCCCCGCTGTCGACCACATACGGGACCACCCCCGCGCTCGCGGGAGTGCTCGAGGCCACTGGAATCCGGACCAGCGCGAAGCAGGTCGCGTGCCCGGGCGTCGGGGCCGGGCACGCTCGATGAATCCGGGCAAACCCACGGCCGGCCGGATCAAGCGTTTCACCCGATGCCACCGATCTGCCCATCAGGCTTCCGATCAGCAGCACGGTCAGGCCGACCCACCATCTCCGCGAAGCCCAGACCCCGCCACGCGATCGTCGGAGCCCAACCACGATCTTCAACGCCTGAGCGTGAACGACCTGGTCACCTTGACGGCGCCGTGGCCGCTGGGCGTGAGCACGCCCTGGGCCGTGACCTTCAGCTGCCCGGCATGCGCGAGCAGGCTCCTGCCGGTGGCGGTCAATTTGATCGACAGCTTGGCCACGCCCGGTCTTGCGACGCTGACACGCCCGACGGCCAGGAGCAGCGGTTTCGCGTTTGCCAGATGAGCGCCCTTCGGCACCTCGTACCACGACACCACGAGTCGCCCGGCCGAGAGCGCGTCGAAGGAGATGAAGTAGCCGCCGCGTTTGAGCAGCGCGCCGATCTTTGCGTTGTTGCCCGCGGGCGGTAGCAGCCTGACCAGCAGCGCTCTGCTCTGCGCGGCGCTGGGACTGCTCGTGGTCGCGCCGAGGACGCCGCCGGTGGGGGCCGGCACGGTGGTGATCGCCGGCAGGGGAGGCACGGAGTCCACCCGAGGGCCGGTCGCGGTCCCGATGGGCTCGGTCACGATCGCGGTGGGCGCGGAAAAGGCGGGTTCTCCCGTGCCTCCGGTGTTGGAGGCAAACTCCGCCACGCGGATCTCATCGCCAACGTCAGCGGCGCTCAGCGTATAGCTGTCGCCCACCCCGACCGTGTGGCAGGATTCGATCGCCGAGCTCGTGCAGCGCCCCCATTTGTCTTCATAGCTCGTCGGCGCATTCGTCCAGGAGCCGTGGAGGAGCCGCAACGTCTGGCCCGCGACCGGGCTCCCCGAGATCGCCGGAACAAGGAGATTCCTGGGCGCCGCCGGCTTGAGGGCTGCGTCGATCGCCGTGCGGGTGCTCCCAGCCGTGACGGGCAGCTCGGCCGCGGCGGCAAGCGACGATTGTTGTCGTAGTACTGAACGGCGTATTCGCCACCCGATGCGAGAAACCCGACCTTGTAGTCGCTCGTTGAGCGAAGTGAGGTCGTAGGTGCCGCCCGGTCCCGTCGTCGTACAGCGACCGCTGGGTTCTGAGGAGGTGGAGAACGCGCACACCAACACATCGGCAATGCCGGCGTGGGTCGCGGCGCTGGTCACCGTCCCGGTGATCTGGCCGCCGGCCAGGAGCGCGGCGTTGATGCCGGTCGCGGGGGTGTCGCGCTCACCATCACGGCGTCTGCCTGCGACAGTGATTCCTTGCCGTTGTAGTACTGGGTCGCGTAGTTTTCCGCGTCTGCGGGCGCCGTGGCGAATTCCACATCGTGCTCTCCCGCGGCGACGCCCACGATCGTGTACTGGCCCTGCGCGTTCGTGAGTGTGCAGCGTTCGGGGAACTCTTCCGCATCCAGGGCGCAGACTTCGACCTTCTGTAGTGGTTCCTCTTTGGTGTTCGTCACCGTGCCCGTGACTTCTCCCCCGGGCTGGAGCGCGGCGTTGATCCCCGAGACGGGTGCCTCGCCCACTTCCACGGGGTTGGCTTTCGATTCTGAGGTCTCGTCGTTGTAGTACTGCCTCGCGTAGCCGAGCTTGGTTTCGACCGAGCCGTCGAATTCCACGATGTAGGTGCCCGGTTCAAGGCCCGAGATCGTGTATTCGCCGTCGGCGCCGGTTATTGCGCAGGGTGGTAGCAGCGTTTCTTCGGCGCCCCAGGCGCAGACTTCGATCCCGGCGATCGCGGTTTCGGTCGCCGCGGAGGTGACCTTGCCCGAGATCTGACTGCCGGCGCCGCCCAAGGCCGGCGAGATGGCGTTCGCGCCAACAGCGTCACGCGACAGGGCCCTCCTGGCTGCCGGCGACCGGAGCCGGCCGGTCCGGGGAGGCGAGGGAGCCCAGCCGGCCCGAGAGGACGCCGGCGTGGAGGCGCGCCAGGAGGCCGATGCAGGGGCTGCGCCCGCCTGGGATACACATCCGAACGCGCCGGCCAACACCATCGCAGCAGCGGCAAGATGCACCGGCCGGAGCCGTGTCGGCCGTCTGCTCGGATCGGACGCCCGTACCGACGACATCCGAATGCCAGCGTCCCATCCTCGCCACCCCGCCTTCCGTTTCCCCCGCAAGCTGCGCCGTTATCGCCGCGCCGACGGGAGCCTACACGAACGGCCGCCGCTGCCCGGCGATTTCAGTTGCGAGCTGGGAGCGCCCCGCTACTGCGGATCGACATCCACGCTGAAGTTGACGCCTGGATGTTCGCGGCTGTCGGTGACTCGCCGCACGGCGGCGTCCACGGCCTCCACGGCGGCGCGGCGCTCGGGGGCCTTGACCACGAGCACCGAGCGCTCGCGCCCGCGCAGGCGAAACAGCGTGGCGGGGCCGAGGACGTCCGCTCCCGCGCCGCCGAGCGGACCCTCGGCAGGCAGGCACTCCGACAGGGCGTGGCGCACCGCGCTGGCGGCCACGCGGGCGGGCTGCGGCTCCACGGCGGAGCAGACGATCCTGATCAGGTGGGAGAAGGGCGGGTAGCCGAGCGCATGGCGGCGTTCGAGCTCGCCCGCGATGAATCCGTCCGAGTCGTGGCGGGCGGCATGGACGATCGATCGCGCCTCGGGGGCGATCGTCTGCACGAGCACGCGTCCGTCGCTTCCGCGTCCCACCCGCCCGGCGAGCTGGGCGATCAGCGCGAACGTGCGCTCCTCCGCGCGGAAGTCGGGAAAGCGCAGGGTGGCGTCGGCGTCGAGCACGACCCCGAGGGTGACGTCGGGGAAGTCGTGTCCCTTGGCGACCATCTGGGTGCCGATCAGCACCCCCGCATCGGCGGCCTCGAAACGACGAAGCATCTCGCCGGTGCCCTCCGCCGCCACGACGTCGGCGTCGAGCCGGAAGACCGGGAACGCGCCGTCGTCGAGCACGCTCTGGAGCTCGTGCTGCAGGCGCTCGGTGCCGGCGCCGTGGCGTGCGACCGAGGTCGAGGAGCAGTCGCCGCAGCGGGTGGGCGCGCGCTCGCGGTGGCCGCAGTGGTGGCAGGCCAGGTATCCGTCGCCGCGGTGAAGGACGAGCGCCACGTCGCAGTGCGGGCAGCTCCACACGCGACCGCAGGAGCGGCAGGAGAGGAAGTTCGACCAGCCGCGGCGGTTGAGCAGCACGATCGCCTTCCCCCGTGCCGCCCGCACGTCGGCGAGCGCCTGCGCGGTGATGGGGTGCAGACCGTTCCTCTCTCCGCGCATGTCCAGCACCTGGACGCCGGGCAGGGGACGGCCGTCCACGCGGCGGGACAGGCGCGAGGCGGGCAGGCGCTGCACGCTCTCCGGCCGCGGCGTCGCGCTGCCCAGGAGCAGCAGCGCCTGACTGCGCGCCGCCCGCTCGGCAGCCACGTCGCGGGCGTCGTAGCGCGGATCGCCCTCATGCTTGTAGGAGGCGTCGTGCTCCTCGTCCACCACGATCAGGCCGAGGTCGTCGATCGGCGCGAACACGGCCGAGCGGGGGCCCACGCACACCCTGGCCTCGCCCTCGCGCAGCCGGCGCCACTCGGCGTAGCGCTCGCCGGGTCGCAGTTGCGAATGCAGCACCGCGACGGTGTCGCCGAAGCGTTCGATGAAGCGCCCGACGATCTGGGGAGTGAGTGCGATCTCCGGGACCAGCACGATCGCGCCGCGGCCCTGCTCGAGCGCGGCGGCGGCCGCGCGCAGATAGATCTCTGTCTTACCCGACCCGGTCACACCGTGCAGCAGCCGTTGCTCTGAGCGCCGCGCCGCCAGAGCCGCGATCAGCGGCTCCATGACGGCCCGCTGGTCGGCCGTCAGCTCGGGCGCATGCGGGCTGCGGCTGCCCACGCTCAGATGGGTTGGGCGGGCAACCGCTCGGCGCCGGCGCCCGCTGAGCCGCCGGGCCGCTCCGGGGGGCAGCACGAGGCCCAGCGCACGGGCGATCGTGGAGCAGTACTCGGCCGCGATCCATTCCGCCAGCGCGACCAGGTCGGCGGGCACGCCGAGCTCCAGGGCCCGCAGCGGGGCGAGCAGCTTCTCATCGGCGACCTCGCTCGAGTCGGCCAGGCCCACGACCACTCCGAGCACCTTGCGGCTGCCGAATGGCACCACCAGCATCGACCCCACGTCCACGCCCTCGCTCAGCTCCTCGGGCAGCAGGTAATCGAACGGCCCGCGCAGAGCGCGAGCCGTCGTCATCGGCTCGACCTGAGCGATGCAGGGCACCGCGTCAGCCTAGAGCGGGGTGCGGACCCCGCCGCCGGGCCGGCCCCCGATCAGAGGCCGGCGGCGGCGCGCAGCGCCTGGGCCTTGTCGGTCCTCTCCCAGGTGAAGTCGGGGTCGTCGCGGCCGAAATGCCCGTAGGCGGCCGTCTTCTGGTAGATCGGCCGGTGCAGGTTGAGCTCCTCGCGAAATGAGCCGGGGCGAAGGTCGAAGACCTCATCGACGGCCCGCACGATCTGCCCGCGGGTGCGGTCCTCTTTCTCGGTGCCGAAGGTCTCGACCATCACGGACACGGGATGGGCGACTCCGATCGCGTAGGCGACCTGCACTTCGGCACGGTCCGCGAGACCCGCGGCGACGATGTTCTTGGCAACCCAGCGCGCGGCGTAGGCCGCCGAGCGGTCCACCTTGGAGGGGTCCTTCCCGGAGAATGCGCCGCCGCCGTGCCGGGCCATGCCGCCGTAGGTGTCGACGATGATCTTCCGCCCTGTCAGGCCCGCGTCGCCCACCGGCCCGCCGATGACGAAGCGCCCGGTGGGGTTGACCAGGAAGTTCCTGCGCAGGCCGTCCGCGTCGTACAGGCCGGAGGGCAGGATCGGTTTGACGACCTGCTCCCACAGGTCATCCGCGATCCGCGACTCGACACCCTCGGCGTGCTGGGTCGAGATCAGCAGCTTCTCGATCGCGACCGGCCGGCCGTCGATGTAGCGCACGCTCACCTGCGTCTTGCCGTCGGGCCGCAGGTAGTCGAGCGTGCGGTCCCTGCGGACCTCCGCCAAACGTTCGGCGAGACGATGCGCCAGCGAGATCGGCAGCGGCATCAGCGTGTCGGTCTCGTTGCTTGCGTACCCGAACATCATGCCCTGGTCGCCGGCCCCGGCGACGTCGAGCTCGTCGTCGTCGGTTGCGTCGGTGCGGGCCTCATAGGCCTTGTCGACTCCCTGGGCGATGTCGGGCGACTGCTTGTCGATCGCATTGAGCACGGCGCAGGAGTCCGCCGAGAAGCCGAGCTCCGCATCGGTGTAGCCGATTTTGCGCACCGTCTCGCGTGCCACTTCCTGGATGTCGACGTAGGTGTCGGTCGAGATCTCACCGGAGACCACGATCAGGCCCGTGTTGACGAGCGTCTCGCAGGCCACGCGCCCATAGGGGTCGTCGGTCAGAACGGCGTCGAGGACGCCGTCGGAGATCTGGTCGGCGATCTTGTCGGGGTGCCCCTCGGTGACCGACTCGGAGGTGAACAGGAACTCGTTGTCTGAAGGCTCACTCATGGCTTGTTGGTTCGCTCGTATCTGTAGTGCCCCGGGCGGGGCGCCCGCGCTCAGCGCGGGCCGGGTTGGCAAAGTCGCAGAAGTCTACGCGGCCCGCTCGCGGCCGCGTTGGCCGCGCTCGACGAAGTCGATGATCAGGGGCACCCCGTCCATCCCGTAACGGGCGCGCAGGCGGTTCTCCAGGAAGTAGGCGTAGTTGCGGGTCACCCGCTCGCGCGAGTTGACCTGGATGGCAAAGCGCGGCGGGCGCTGACCGATCTGGGTCATGTAGATCAGCTTGAGACGGTGCTGGCCCGAGCCGCGGCGGGTGCCCACCGGCGGCTGGCGGGCCTGCACTGCCTCCGCCAGAAAGCGGTTCAGCTCGGGGGTGGGAATGCGTCCGGCCATGCGGTCGCCGAGCGCGATCGCCTCGGTCAACAGGCGCGAGACGTGCCGGCCAGTCTTGGCGCTGGCGGTGAGCAGCCGGGGACGCAGCCGCAGCTTCTCGGCCACACGGCCGCGCTCGTGATCGAGGCCCTCCTCCAGAGCGTGCGCATCGGCCAGCAGATCCCACTTGTTCAGGACGATGGCGGTCGCGCAGCCGGCCTTCATCGCCAGCTCTGCGATGCGCAGGTCCTGGGCGGTGACCCCGTCGGTGGCGTCGCACACCACGAGCGCGACATCGGCGCGTTCGGCGGCGCGGCGGGAGCGCAGGGCCGTGTAGTACTCGACCGAGTCCGCCACCTTGGACTGGCGGCGCATGCCGGCGGTGTCGACCAGGATCAGCCGGCGATCACCGACCATCAGCGGCATGTCGATCGCGTCGCGGGTGGTGCCGGCGAGCTCTGAGACGATCACGCGCTCCTCGCCGAGGAAGCTGTTGACCAGGGAGGACTTGCCCACGTTGGGGCGGCCGATCACCGCCAGGCGCACGGCATCGGAGTCCACCTCATCCTCACCCTCCGGCAGCAGCTCGACGATCCTGTCGAGGAGGTCTCCCGAGCCGAGCCCCTGAGTCGCGGACACGGCCAGCGGCTCGCCCAGGCCGAGCCGGTGAAACTCGCTCGCGAGCGGCACCTCGGCGATGCCGTCGCACTTGTTGGCCGCGACGATGCTTGGAAGCGGAGAGCGCCGCAGCAGATCGGCCATCTCCTCGTCCCCGGGCCGCACGCCGGCGCGGGCATCGACGACCAGCACCGCCACCTGCGCGTCAGCGAGCCCTGCCCGCGCCTGGTCGCGGATCGAGCCCGCCAGCGGGTCCTCGTCGCGGAAGTCGATCCCGCCGGTGTCGATCAGCTTGAACTGGCGCCCGTTCCACTCGCAGTCGAGCTCCTTGCGGTCGCGGGTCACACCGGGCCGCTCGTGCACCACCGCCTCGCGGCTTCCCGTGAGACGGTTGATGAGTGAGGACTTGCCCACGTTTGGATAGCCGACGACGGCAACCTTCATGAGGGCCAGTATGACTCGCGCGATCGGGCGAGCTCGACGATGCGCTCGACCACCTGCTCGGTGCTGAGAGAGCTGCTGTCCAGCGTGACCGCGCCCGGGGCTGCTCGCAGGGGACTGTGCTCGCGCTCTGAATCGCGCTCGTCGCGCAGGGTCTGCTCGGCGAGAACCAGGGCCTGCTCGGCGCCCAGCTCGGCCGCCCGGCGGCGGGCCCGCTCCGCGGGAGTCGCAGTCAGGAACACCTTGATCGCCGCCTCAGGCGCAACGACGGTGCCGATGTCGCGGCCCTCGGCCACCCAGTCGCCCTCCGCCATGAGCCTGCGCTGGTTTGCCACGAGCGCCTCGCGCACGCCCGGGTCGGCCGCCAGCAGCGAGGCCGCCTCGGAAACCTCGGGGGTACGGATCTGCGCGGTCACGTCGCGACCGTCGAGCAGCACGCGCTCGGCGCCGGACGGCTGTGGAGAGCCGCCCAGCTCGATCTTCGCGGCGCGGGCCAGCGCGGCCGGCTCCCGGGTCGGAGACTCGAGCCACAGCAGGGCCACACAGCGATACATGGCGCCGCTGTCCAGATAGGTGAAGCCAAGCGCCTCGGCGACCCTGCGGGCGACGGTCGACTTGCCCGCGCCGGCGGGTCCGTCGATGGCGATCAGCACAGGCTCTGGAGGTCCTCGACGAACGCCGGGTAGGAGACGGTGGCCGCCTCCATGCCCAATACCTCGACCCCGTCGGCCGAGGCCAACCCCGCGACGGCGCCGAGCATCGCGAGCCGATGGTCTCCGTGTGCGTCGAGCGTCCCTCCGCGAAGGCCGCCGGTCCCGCGCACCTTGAAGCCGTCCTCGCTGGCCTCGATATCGGCCCCGAGGCCGCGCAGCCCCTCGACGACGCCGGCGATGCGATCGGACTCCTTGACGCGCAGCTCCTGGGCGCCGTGCACGACCGTCTCACCCTCGGCGAAGCAGCCGAGCAGGGCCACCAGCGGGAGCTCGTCGATGGCGAGCGGGACCTCCTCGGCCTCCACCACCGTGCCCTCCAGAGCGCCCGCGGCGACGTCGAGGTCTGAGACGGGCTCCTCGGCCTCGAGCTCGCCGGTCTCGTCCTCGAGATCTCCCAGCACGATGCCCTGCATGCGGCGCAGGATGCGCAGGAAGCCCGTGCGCGTCCAGTTGACGCCCACGTCCTCGAGCAACAGGCGCGAGCCGGGCACGAGCACACCGGCCGCTACGAGGAACGCCGCCGAGCTGAGATCGCCCGGGACCCTCACGCTCTCGAGCAGCAGCTCGTCGGTGTTGACGACGGTGACATGACGGCCGTTGCGGTGGATCCCAACACCCGCCCGCAGCAGCATCCGCTCAGTGTGGTCGCGGCTGCGCGCGGGCTCGCCCACGGTGGTGGCGCCGTCGGCCGCGAGCGCTGCCAGCAGCACGCAGGACTTGACCTGGGCGCTGGCCACGGCCAGCTCGTAGGAGATCGCCCTGAGCCTCGCGCCGTGCACCACCAGCGGCGGCAGGCGTCTGTTGGTGGCCTCGATCTCCGCTCCCATCAGCCGCAGCGGCTCGGCGATCCGGTCGACCGGCCGGCGGCGAATCGAGTCGTCGCCGTCGAGTGTGAACGAGCGTCCCTCCTGCGCAGCCAGCCAGCCCGGCAACAGGCGCAGCAGGGTGCCGGCGTTGCCGACGTCTATCGGGCCATCGGGTTCGCGGGCCTCGCGCAGGCCGGTCCCGCGCACGACGATCTCCTCGCCGCGCACCTCGACGAGCGCACCCAGCGTGCGGATCGCCTCGAGCGTTGAGGACGTGTCCGCGGCGTGCAGGTAGCGCTCAATGCGCACGGGCTCCGAGGCCATCGCCCCGATCAGCATGGCGCGGTGGGAGATCGACTTGTCAGGCGGCACGCGCAGGCGGCCGGAGAGGGCGCGCACGGGCTCGAAGCGCATGTTCATCGATCGCACCTCACGCCCGTACCACCGGAAATCCCAGCGATGCGATCAGCTGCTGGGCACGCTCGGCAAGCTCGTCGCCGCCGATCCACAGGGCCACGACCCCCTGGCGATTGTCCTCGGAGGGAGACAGCGCCATGTCGGCGATGTTCACGCCCTCGCCCCCGAGCGCGAGGGCGATGTCGGCCACCACCCCCGGGCGGTTGGGGACCGAGGCGCGCAGCTCATGCAGCGGACCCCCGGTGAGGCCCGTACCGAGCAGCGCCTCGCGGTCAGCACGGGCACGCTCGTTCCAGGCGGTGACCGCCGGGGCATCGCCGCCGGCGAGCGCCGCGCGCACCTCGGCCAGGCGGGCGGCGAGCTCATCCATGCCGGCGATCAGCGCGTCTGCGTTTGAGATGTAGATGTCCGTCCAGATGGCGCTGTTGGCACCGGCCACCCGGGTGGCGTCGCGGAAGCTCGGCCCGACCGCCGGCAGGCGCGGTGAGCCCTCTTCACCGACCAGCCCGCTCGCCTGGGCGACCAACAGGTTGGCGAGCACATGCGGCAGGTGCGACACGCAGGCCATCAGGCGGTCATGCGCGTCGGGGTCGATCGCCGTGGGCAGGGCCCCGAAGCTCGTCAGCAGGCGGTGCAGGCGCTCATACAGCACCCCGGCGGTGCTGCCGCGGGCGGGGGTCAGATACCAGGTGGCGCCCTCGAACAGGTCCTCGCGCGCGTGCTCCACGCCCGCCGTCTCGGCGCCCGCCAGCGGATGCCCGCCGATGAAGCGCTCGTCAGAGCCGGCGCCGGCCAGCGCGCGCTTTGTCGAGCCCACATCGCTGACCACGCAGTCCGCCGGAGCGCCGTCGAGCGCGACCGCCACCAACTCCTCCAGGGCGCCCACCGGGCCGGCTACGAACACGACATCCGCTCCCTGCACGGCCGCGCCCGCATCGGGCGCCGCCGCGTCGATTGCACCGAGCGAGAGCGCCGTCTGAAGGACGCTGGGATCGGAGTCATATCCGTGCACCTCCGCGCCCTGCAGACGGCGAGCCGCCATGCCGATGGAGCCACCGATCAGGCCGACCCCCAGGATCGCCACCTTCAATGAGCAGGCCCTCGCGCGCGGCCGGGCCGCGCGCCGACCGCCTCAGGATCGGTGGCGAGAATGGCCGCGGGGGCCACCGATCCGGTCTCCATCAGACGACGCTGAGCGCCTTGCCCGCGAGCGCCGTCGCCCGCTCGACCGCGGCCACGTACTCGGCGAACTCCTCGGCCCTGAGAGCCTGGGGGCCGTCGCAGATGGCCTCATCCGGGTTCGGATGCACCTCCACGATGATCCCGTCGGCGCCCACCGCCGCAGCGGCCAGAGACAGCGGCAGCACCAGGTCGCGGCGGCCCGCGGCGTGGCTGGGATCGACGATCACCGGTAGGTGGGAGAGCTCCTTGAGCACCGGCACGGCCATCAGGTCAAGCGTGAAGCGGTAGGCCGTCTCGAACGTGCGGATGCCGCGCTCGCACAGCATCACGTTGGGGTTGCCTTCCTTGAGGATGTACTCCGCCGCCATCAACAGCTCATCGAGCGTCGAGGACAGCCCGCGCTTCAGGAGCGCCGGGCGCCCGGAGCGCCCGATCTCCGCCAGCAGCGGGTAGTTCTGCATGTTGCGGGCCCCGATCTGCACGACATCGGCAACCTCCAGCACGGGATCCAGATCGCGCATGTCCATCAGCTCGGTGACGATCGGCAGACCCGTCTCGGCCTTGGCCTCCGCAAGCAGCCGCAGACCCTCCTGGCCGAGCCCCTGGAATGCGTAGGGCGAGGTGCGCGGCTTGTAGGCGCCGCCGCGCAACAGGGTTGCGCCCGCGTCGCGGACCACCCGCGCCGTCTCGAGCGTCTGCTCGCGCGACTCGACCGTGCACGGTCCCGCGATCATGGCGAAGTTCTCGCCTCCGATCTTGCGGCCCTCTATATCCAGCACGGTGCGCTCGCCGTGGGTGATCTGCGCGGAGGCGAGCTTGTAGGGCTTGAGGATCGGCACCACCCGGTCCACGCCCGGCTGGCCCTCAAGGCCGAGGCCCTCGACCGTCACATCCTGCTCGACGTCGCCGATCGCGCCGATCACCGTCACGCGCGCGCCCGTGCTGCGGTGGGCGAGCGCGCCGGCGCGCTCGATCTTCTCAACGACGGCCTCGACCTCCTCGTCGGTCGCGGTCTCCTTCATCACGATCATCATCGATTCATCCTTTCACTGACGCCTGGGGAATGGTAGAGATGCTGATAACCGCCTCTGTCGGCGGCGGCGCGTGAGAGGGCGCTCCTGGGCACCCTCGGGGGGTGGCGCTCGGTCCCATCAGGGACCCTCCGCGAGCCGCGATGCCCGCTCACGCGCGGGTTCGGGCCGAAGCGCCTAGATAAATCGCCAGGCGAAATAGGTACGGCAGGACGACCAGGTGCAAGCGGATGTGGGAACGGATGCGTGCATTGGTCGTCTCACTGGTTTGTAGCAGACAAACCGGCCCGGGTCGAGCGCTGACAGGCAATTTGGCGTCCCTCGGTCCCCTCTGGCTCGCCGTCAGCAGCCACCCGGCCCGCGGCCGCTCAGGGTGAGGAGGGCAGCGCGAGCACCTCGGCGAGAGCGTCCAGGAAGCGCGCGTTCTCCTGCGCTGTCCCGTAGGTGACGCGCAGCGCGGGCGTCTGAGATCCGAGGGCCCGGCCGCCGCGCACGAGCACGCCGCGCGCCAGAAGACCCGCCATGACCTCCTCCTCGTCGCGCTCGGAGCCGAGCTCGAACCAGCAGAAGTTGGCCTGCGAGTCGGCCGGCTCGAGCCCCAGCGCGCGCAGCCGCTCATCGACCGAGATTCGCTCGGCGACCGTCCTTGCCACCCGGTCTTCGACCTCATCCTCATGGGCCAGCGCCTCGACGGCCGCGGCCTGCGCGAGGGCGTTGCAGAAGAACGGCTGGCGAACCTGGTCGAGCGCCCGCGGAAGATCCTCAGAGCCGCACAGCGCGAAGCCGACGCGCAGTCCGCACAGGCCGTGGACCTTGGAGAAGGTGCGCAGCAGCACGAGGTTGGGGTGGTGCGCGAGCAGCCCGATCGAGGAGTCGGGGTCCTCCAGCAGGTTGAACTCGCAGTAGGCCTCATCGACGATCACGCACACATGCCTGGGGACCTCGGCGAGAAAGCTCGCGATGGCGTCGAGGGGAATCGCGGTGCTCGTGGGGTTGTTGGGATTGCACACGATCACAAGGCGCGTGGCGACCGTTACCCCCGCGAGCATCGCCTGGAGATCGTGGCGGTGCTGATCGTCGAGCGCCACCGTGATCGCGCGCGCGCCGGAGGCGGCGCTGAGGTGCGGGTAGACCGAGAAGGAGGGCCATGAGTACACGATCTCCGCCCCGGGCTCGAGCAGCGCCTCGCCGGCGGCCAACAGGATGTCGCAGGAGCCGTTGCCGACGGCGATCCGCGAGACGGGGACTTCGTAGCGGTCCGACAGCCGCTCGCGCAGGCGCGTGTTGGAGGGGTCCGGGTAGCGGTTGAGCTCCGCAGAGGCGCCCGCGATCGCCTCCCGCACGGACGCCAGCGGCGGAAACGGCGACTCGTTGCTCGCCAGGCGCACCAGCGACCCCTCGTCGGCATAGCCGCCGGCGACGGGGTAGGAGGGGATGCGCCTGATGCGCTCTGAGAACTCGAGGGCCACGCGCCTATTGTGCCGCTACTGAGCGGATTGGAGGTCCGCCCGCAGCGCCGTCGCCTCCTGCAGGTAGACGTGCCTGGGCTCGTGGCCCTCCTCGGCGTGGTAGTGGATCAGCACCCTGATCACGCGCGGCATCGAGCGGGGCACCGCGATCTCCCGGGCGCACAGGAGCGGAACGTTCTCAAAGCCCAGCGCGCGCGCAGCGACGGCGGGGAACTCGGCGTTGAGGTCGTTCGTGGCGGTGAAGATGCAGCTGACCACCTGGGCGGGCGCCAGCGCGTTGCGCTCCATGATCGCCTTCATCAGGTCCGTCGTCGCGGCGAGGATGTCCTTGGCGTCGTTGCGGTTCACGCTGATGGCGCCGCGCAGGGCGAAGAGTTGCTTGGGCATCGTGGGCGATTGTGTCAGAGCGCGCGAAGGCGCTCGGCCTCCGAGGCGCTGAGCCGCCGGTACTCGCCATCCCTCAGGCCCTCCAGCCGCAGCGGGCCGAAGCCGGTGCGCCGCAGCTCGAGCACCGGATGGCGAACGGCCAGGCACATGCGCCGCACCTGGCGATTGCGCCCTTCGCGGATGCTGACCTCGATCAGGTTGCCCCGCACGCGTTCCACCCGCGCGGGCGCGGTCGGCCCATCCTCCAGCTCGACGCCGCCGCGTAGGCGATCAAGGGCCTCCTCGGAGACCGGCCCACCGCCCAGCCGCGCACGGTAGATCTTCTCCACCTGGAAGCTCGGGTGGGTCAGCCGGTTGGCGAGCTCGCCGTCGTTGGTGAGCAGGATCAGGCCGCTCGAGTCGGCGTCCAGGCGCCCGACCGGGTAGAGGCGTAGGCCCTGTGCGGGCACGAGCTCCACGACGGTGGGGCGGCCATGGGTGTCGCGGGCGCTCGAGATCACGCCGACCGGCTTGTTCAGGGCATAGGAGATGCGGGGCTCAGCCCCCCCGAGCGAACGGCCGTCCACGCTCACGCCGCTCGAGTCC
The DNA here is from genome assembly GCA_963826995.1 of uncultured Solirubrobacteraceae bacterium. Classification (GTDB taxonomy): domain Bacteria; phylum Actinomycetota; class Thermoleophilia; order Solirubrobacterales; family Solirubrobacteraceae; genus Palsa-744. The sequence continues at coordinate 293,807 of CAWGYZ010000001.1, forward strand.
TCGACGTCCCTGGCCGGATCGGTCACCACCTCGCCGCCGACGCTCACCCGCCCGGCCGCGATCAGGGTCTCGGCCGCGCGCCTTGAGGCCACGCCGGCATGGGCCAGATACTTGGCCAGGCGCATCGCTAGAGATCCGGGTCGGTGAAGGGGCTCATCTGTTGCAACCATAGGAACATGGACCTCAACCTGCTCGAGCAGACCCTCGCCGGCCGCGGGGAGCCCTCCTTCCGCTCCCGCCAGGTGTGGGCATGGGCGGCGAAGGGCGTGGGCTCCTACGGGGAGATGACCAATCTGCCCACGGCTCTGCGCGATGCGCTCGCACACGAGCTCCCCTTTTCGAGCCTCGCACTCCAGGAGGAGGCCCACTCCAGCGACGGCACCATCAAGGCCCTGTTCGCAACCGGCGACGGCCGGCCACTGGAGGCGGTGCTGATGCGATACCGCGACGGCCGGCGCTCGATCTGCGTCTCCTCGCAGTCCGGATGCCCGTTGACGTGCACCTTCTGCGCGACGGGGGCGATGAGGTTCGCCCGCAACCTGACCGCCTCTGAGATCGTCGATCAGGCCCTTCACTTCCGGCGGATCGAAGCGATCGACCACTGCGTGTTCATGGGCATGGGCGAACCGCTGATGAACCTCGACAACGTGCTCGCCGCCTGCGAGCGGCTGCCCGACGTGGGCATCACCCACCGCCGCACTGCGATCTCCACCGTCGGCTGGATCCCCGGGATCGAACGGCTGGGCGAACAGGACATGCCGCTGCGACTGGCGCTGTCGCTGCACGCCGCCGATGAAGCGCTGCGCTCGCAGCTGATGCCGGTGAACGAGCGCTTCCCGCTCGCCGATGTGATCGAGGCCTGCCGCGAGTTCTACGAGCGAAAGCGCCGGCGGGTGTTCGTCGAGTACGTGATGCTGGCGGGGGTCAATGACCACTACGCCCAGGCGCTGGCCCTGGCCAGGGCGCTGTCGGGCGGGCGCGAGGACGCGCCGGCGGTCTTCAAGGTCAACCTGATCCCCTACAACCCGACGGCCGCCGGACCGTATCGGGGATCCACGCGCGAGTCCATCCGCGCGTTCCTCAGCGCCCTGGAATCGCGCGGGATCCCGGCGACCATCCGCCTCACCCGCGGCCGCGACATCGACGCCGCCTGCGGCCAGCTCGCCGCCCAGTCCGGTTAGGGGCCCTCGGGGCCCGTCCCGGCGCGGGCCTCGCCGGCGCGCAGCAGGCGCTCGCGCAGCTCGGACTGCTCCTCGGGCGTCGGATCCCAGCGGGCGACGTCCGGCAGCTCCTGCAGGGTGCGCAGCCCGAACAGCTTGAGGAACTGGGTGCTCGTCCGATACAGGATGGCGCCGAACTGGGAGTGGCCGGCCTCCTCGATGAGGCCCCGGTCGAGCAGGGTGGCGACCGCCGAGTCGGCGCTCACGCCGCGGATGCGGGTGATCTCCGGGCGCGACACGGGCTGCAGGTAGGCGACGATCGCCAGGGTCTCGGCCTGGGCCGGTGTCAGCGTCGAGGCCCGCGCCCGGCTGAACAGCCGCCGGGCGGCGTCCTCGGCGGCGGGGTCGCTTGCCAGCGTGAAGCCGCCGCCAAGCTCGCGCAGCCTGATGCCCCGCCGGCCGGGGGTGTACTGCTCGGCCAGGAGCTCGAGCGCGGCCAGCACGGCTCCCTCGCCGGCCTGGGTGGCGTCGGCCAGCTCGCCGACGCTGAGCGGATCGTTGGACAGGAACAGCAGGGCCTCGATCGTCTGGGCCAGCGGCAGGATCGGCGGCGCAGCGGCGGGCGGGGAAGCGTCCGCGAGCTCGCTCACCCCGCCGTCCCTCCGGCGCGCGCGACGCCGGCGAGCGGCGGATTCGCCGACAGAGCGCGAATCGCGATCTCGCCGAAGCTCTCCCCCTGCTCCCAGTCGGCCTCGCCCTGCTTGTAGAGCTCGAGCAGCGCGAACAGGGTGACGGCGACCGTGACCCTGTCGGCGCCGCGCACGGCCTCATCGAAGCTGAAGGCGCCGCGGCGCAGCAGCCCCCGCAGGTGGGCCAGGCGCTCGGCCACCGTAACTCGGTTGACGGCGATGTGGCGCAGGTCGATGGCGGGAGGCCGCAGCAGCAGCCGGCCGATCGAGGAGCCCAGCAGGGCCGGATCCTGCGAGCCCTCGGCCGGCTGGACGATCGTGCGGCGCAGGTTCGCAGGCAGCTGTGCCCAGCGGAAGCGGACGCCGGCCTCCGCCTCGAACAGCTCTGACAGGTGGGCCGCGGCGGCGCGGTAGCGCCGCGCGTCGAGCATGCGCGCCAACAGCTCCTCGGCGGCCTCATCCGGCTCGATGTCAAGCAGCTCGTCGTCCTCGCCGGTCAGCATCAGCCGCGACTTCAGCTCGAGCAGGGCGGCGATCAGCACGATGAACTCGGTCGCCGTCTCGAGGTCCAGCTCGCCGCGCTCCTCGAGATGGTCGAGGTAGGCCAGCACCACCTCGGCGAGCTGCAGCTCGAGCAGGTCCACCTCTTCGCGCAGCACAAGCGTGAGCAGCAGGTCGAACGGCCCGCTGAACAGGTCGAGGTCGAGCTCAAGCGCCCCCAGGCTCATCCGCTCACCGCGGCAGCGATCTCGGCAGCTCGCCCATGCGCGCACCGTATCGAGCGACCCCGACGGGGTGCCTCCTCACGCTGCGCCCGCCCCCAGGCCCATGCGCTCTCGCACGTCGATCAGCGTCTCCTCGGCGATCGCCCGCGCCTGATCTCTGCCGAAGCGCAACACCTGCTCGAGCGCCTGCTCATCGGCACGCAGGTCCGTGTAGCGCTCGCGAACCGGGGCGAGGTAGTCGACCACCGCCGCCGCCACCGCCATCTTGAAGTCGCCGTAGCGCACCTCTGCGAACGCGGACTCGATCGCAGCCGGATCGACCCCCCGCACCGCGGCGAGGATTTCGATGAGGTTTGAGATGCCGGGCTTCTCGGGCGCCCGGCGGACATCGCTGCCGGAGTCCGTGACGGCACTCTTGAGCTTCTTCTCGATCACCCTGGGCTCGTCGAGCACGAACACGGTGCCCTGCTCGGAGTCGCCGCTGGTCGACATCTTGCGCGCCGGATCCTGCAGGTCCATGATCCGCGCCCCGACCTCCGGTATGCGGTGCTCGGGCACGACCAGCACCTCCTCGCCGTCGCCGAAGCGGGCATTGAAACGCCGCGCCACGTCGCGCATCAGCTCCAGATGCTCGCGCTGGTCCTCACCGACGGGCACCTCCTCGGCGCGATATGCGAGCACGTCGGCGGCCTGCAGCACGGGATACATCAGAAGCCCCGCCGAGACGAGCTCGCGCTGAGCGAGCGACTTGTCGCGGAACTGGTGCATCCGCTGCAGGCGCCCGAGCTCGGTCACGCTGGACAAGAGCCAGGTCAGCTCGGTGTGCTCGGCGACATCGCTCTGGCGAAACAGCACGCATCGCTGCGGGTCCAGCCCCGCCGCGAGCAGAATCGCGGCCGTGTCGTGGACGCGCTGGCGGAGCTCAGCCGGCTCGTAGTCGACCGTGATCGCGTGCAGGTCGACGATGCAGAAGATGCCCTCGCCGCGCTCCTGGCTGGAGACGTACTGGGCGATCGCGCCGATGTAGTTGCCCAGGTGCTTGCGCCCGGTGGGCTGAATGCCGGAGAAGATGCGCACGTCTAGCGGCGCCGCAGCGAGCTGTCGGTGAGCCAGGGCGGGTCCCAGCCGCGGTCGTTCGGGTTGACGTTCGACCCTGGCGGGACGATCTCGTCGATCGCGTCCAGCACGTCCGGGCTGAGCGATGTCTCGAGCGCCGGGAGCTGGCTGTCGAGCTGCTCCATCGTGCGCGGCCCGATGATCGGTGCGGTGACGGCCGGATGGCGCATCACGAACGCCAGAGCCATCTCGATCAGCGAGATGCCGGCGCCGTCGGCGAGCTCGCCGAGCGCCTGCGCAGCCGCGAGCTTTGCCTGGTTGCCGGGAATCGACATGTCATAGCGCGACGGGATCATCTGCGCGCGCCTGCTCGAGCCGGGCGAATCGCCGTCCTTGCCGTACCTGCCCGACAGCCAGCCGCCGGCCAGCGGGCTCCACGGGATCACCCCCATGCCGTAGCGCTCACAGACGGGCAGCACCTCGGCCTCGATCGCCCGTATCAGCAGCGAGTAGGGAGGCTGCTCGCATACGAACCGCTCACGACCGCGCTTCTGCGCCACCCACTGAGCCTCGACGATCTGTCCGGCCGGAAAGGTCGAGCTCCCGATGTAGCGCACCTTGCCCGCGCGCACCAGATCGGTCAGGGCGCCAAGCGTCTCATCGATGTCGGTGTCGGGCTCGGGACGGTGGATCTGGTACAGGTCGATCCAGTCGGTTTTCAGGCGCCGCAGGCTGTTCTCGAGCTCCTGGACGATCCAGCGCCTGGAGTTCCCGAACTGGTTGGGGTCATCACCCATCGTGCCGTGCACCTTTGTGGCGAGCACCACCGAGTCGCGGCGTCCGCCGGCGAGCGCCTCCCCGACGATCTCCTCGGACTCGCCGCGCGAGTAGACGTCAGCGGTGTCGATGAAGTTGATGCCGGCGTCGAGCGCCCGATGGATGATTCTCACCGAGTCCTCGTGATCGGTGTTCCCCCAGGCGCCGAACATCATGGCGCCCAGGCACAGTGGGCTGACCGTGACCCCGGTGCTGCCGAGTTTGCGGTACTCGATTGCCATTGACGCCGGCCTAGTCCAGCGCCTGGCGAATGATCGGCCGCTTGGCGGCGGCGACCTCGTCCAGGCGCCGCACAGGTGTCGAATAGGGGGCGTTGCGCGCTATCTCCGGATCCTCCGCCGCCTCGGAGAGGATCGCCGCGATCGCATCGGCGAAGCCGTCGAGCGTCTCCTTGGTCTCGGTCTCGGTCGGCTCGATCATCAGCGCCTCGTCCACCAGCAGGGGGAAGTAGACGGTGGGCGGGTGATAGCCGAAGTCGAGCAGCCGCTTGGCGAGATCGAGCGTCTTCAGGCCCAGCCCGCGCTTCATCGGGCCTCCGGACAGCACGAACTCGTGCATGCACAGCTGTCCGTAGGCGAGCGGCAGGTGCTCGGCCACCCCTTTCTCTGAGAGCCGGGCGAGCAGGTAGTTCGCGTTCAGCACGGCCACCTCGGAGGCGTCCTTCAACCCGTCGGCGCCGAGCGAGCAGATGTAGGCGTAGGCGCGCACCAGGCAGCCGTAGTTGCCCTGGAACCCACGCAGCCGCCCGATCGACTTGGGCCGGTCGTACTCGAGGTCATAGACGAACTCCCTCGACAGGCTGGCCGGCGAGTGGCCGTTGCCATCGTTGCGGTGAGGCCGCTCGCGGCGGACGACGAGCGGACGCGGCAGGAACGGCGCGATCCGCTCGGACACGGCGATCGGCCCGGATCCCGGGCCGCCCCCGCCGTGCGGCTGGGTGAACGACTTGTGCAGGTTGAAGTGGACGATGTCGAAGCCCATGTCGCCGGGCCGCGACAGCCCCATGACGGCGTTGAGGTTGGCGCCGTCGTAGTAGAGCGTGGCGCCCACCCCGTGCACGATCGCGGCAATCTCCTCGATGTTGGGGTCGAACAGGCCGAGCGTGTTGGGGTTGGTGAGCATCAGGCAGGCCACGTCGGGGCCGCACTTCGCGCGCAGGTCCTCGACGTCCACGCCTCCCGCCGCGTCGGTCGCGAGCTTTACGACCTCCATCCCCGCCATCGTCACCGTTGCCGGGTTCGTGCCGTGCGCCGTGTCGGGGATCAGCACCTTGAGCCGTTTCTCGCCACGATCCTCGTGGTAGGCGCGGGTAAGCAGCACGCCCGCGAGCTCGCCGTGGGAGCCGGCCGATGGCTGCAGCGACACGTAGGGCAGCCCCGAGATCTCAGACAGCGCGCTCTGCAGATTCCACATCAGCTCGAGCGCGCCCTGAGCGCGCTCGGGGCGCTGCAGCGGGTGAAGGCGGGAGTGGCCTGCAAGCGCCGCCACCCGCTCGTGCATGCGCGGGTTGTGCTTCATCGTGCAGGAGCCCAGCGGATAGAAGCCCGAGTCCAGATCGAAGTTGCGCTTGGAGATGCCCACGTAGTGGCGCACGATCTCGGGCTCTGAGACCTCCGGCAGGCGCGGCGGCTGGGCGCGGCGAAAGCGCGCCGGCAACAGCTCCTCGGCGTCCGTATCCGGCACGTCCAGTGGAGGACACACGAACGCGCGCCGCCCCGGCGCGCCCTTCTCGAAGATCGTTCTCGCCTCCCCGCCCCGGGGAGGGATCGCTGGGACCTCGGCCACGGCGCCGGCGCTCACGCCGTCACCGCCTCGTCCGCGACGGCCGGATCGCGCTCGGCGGCCACGGCGGCTCCCAGCACTTCGGCCAGCCGGTCGATGTCGGCCCGCGAGCGGCGCTCGGTGATCGCCACCAGCAGCCCGCCCGCGTCCTCTGCCCGCCCGGTGAGCGCCTGCAGGTCAACCCCCGGGTTGACTCCGAGCTTGAGGCAGCGGCGGATCACCGCTCCGACGTCGGCGTCCAGGCGAACGGCGAACTCGCGGATCACCGGCCGCTCATGCATCTTCTCCACGCCGTCCAGCCCGGCCAGCGTCTCGCGCGCGTAGTGGGTCCGGGCCAGCAGCAGCTCGCCGAGCTCGACGATGCCGGCCCGTCCCAGCCACGCCAGGTAGACGACCCCCGCCAGGGCGTTGAGGGCCTGCGCCGTGCAGATGTTCGACGTCGCCTTCTCGCGGCGGATGTGCTGCTCGCGGGTCTGCAGCGTCAGCACGAACCCCCGCCGTCCGTCCACGTCCACCGTCTCGCCGGCGATCCGGCCCGGCATGCGCCGCAGAAACTCCTCGCGGGCCGCGAACAGGCCGAAGGACGGCCCTCCGAAGTCGAGGCGATTGCCGAGCGGCTGCCCCTCCCCCACGGCCACATCGACACCGCACTCGCCCGGCGGCTTCAGGATTCCGAGCGGGATCGGATCGACCTGGCAGATGACCAGCGGGCGCCCGCCGTCCCCACCGGCGGCCGAGCCCGCGTCCTTGGCCGCGGCGCTGAGGGCCTCCCCATCCTCCACGGCACCGTAGAAGTTGGGTTGGGCGAAGATCGCCGCGCTCGTGTCGCCGTCGATCGCCCGCGCCCACTCCTCGGGGTCCGTGGCGCCGTCTGTGAGCGGAACCTCGACGAGGACCATCCCGTAGCCGTGGGCGTGGGTCCTGAGCGTCTCGATCGAGTGGGGATGCAGGCCGGCGCTGACCACGAACCGCCCGCGGCCGTTGTGCAGCTTGGCCAGATAACCGGCCGCGGCCACGGCCGAGGGTCCCTCATACACCGAGGCGTTCGACACCGGCAGGCCGGTGAGCTCGGAGATGGCCGTCTGATACTCGAACATCACCTGCAGGCCCCCCTGGGAGATCTCAGGCTGGTAGGGGGTGTAGGGGGTCAGAAACTCCGAGCGCTCGGTCAGCATGTCGATCAGCGCCGGCACGTAGTGGTCATACATGCCGGCCCCCAGGAAGCTCAGCTCGTCCTCCACGCTCGAGTTGCGCGCGGCCAGGTCCCGCAGATGCGCGTACACCTCCTGCTCCCCCAGCCCGTCGGGGAGATCGAGCGGGCGCCCGAGGCGCACGCCCTCGGGGATCTGGCGGTCGAAGAGCTCGCGCACGGATCCGACCCCGATCGCGGCGAGCATCGCGTCGAGGTTGGCTTCGGTGATGGCGGTGTAGCGACTCAAGTGCCTGCCGTCAGCCTAGCCATCCAGGCTCGCCGAATAGGAGGCGGCATCCATCAGCGCCTCGCGCTCGGAGGCGTCGGTGAGCCGCACCTTCACGAGCCATCCCTCTCCGTAGGGGTCCTCGTTGACGGCCTGCGGGTTCTCGGCGAGAGCCTCGTTGATCTCCACGATCTCGCCCGACAGCGGTGCCACGACGTCCGAGACCGCCTTGACCGACTCGACCTCGGCGTAGGAGGCGTCCTTGGACGTCGTCGTTCCCACCGCCGGGAGCTCGAGGAACACGACCTCCCCGAGGGCGTCCTGGGCATACCAGGTGATGCCGAGCGTGGCCAGGGTGGGGTCGGACTCGTCGATGCGCGCCCAGTCGTGTTCCGGGTGATACAGGAGCTCAGCTGGATAGCTTGCCTCGGTCATTCACGTGCCCTTTCGGTAGAGCGGCTTGTCCCTGACCACGGCGGGCCGGATCTTTCCACGAACGTCGATCTCAAGATGGGTGCCGGTGGCGGCGCGGGCGGCGGGCACGTAGGCGAGGCCGATGCCCACCTCAAGGCTCGGGGAGAGCGTGCCGCTGGTGACCTCGCCGCCGCCCAGCACCGGGTTGCCCTGACGGGCGATGCCGGGTCCGTCGATGACGAAGGCGATGAGCTTCTCGGTGGCGCCGGCCGCGCGCGTGGCGCGCACCGCGTCCGAGCCGATGAAGCCGGTGTCCTCCTTGCAGCACCACCCGAGGCCGGCTTCGATCGGGCCGCGATCGACCGTCAGATCGTTGCCATACAGGTGAAAGCAGGCCTCCAGGCGCAGCGTGTCGCGCGCAGCGAGCCCCGCCGGAACCGCGCCCCGGCGCACGATCTCATCCCACAGCGCGCCGGCGTCCCCGGGAGCGCACAGCAGCTCGACGCCGTCCTCGCCGGTGTAGCCGGTGCCGCAGACCAGCACCTCCGCGCCCGCCAGCCGGCGGTTCCCGGCGGTCATCCGGGCCGGCAGCGGAGCGTCGGACAGCGCCTGGACGATTTCCCTGGCCCTCGGGCCCTGCACGGCGAGCATCGCGTGGTCCTCGATCGCGTCGAGGACCTCCACCGCCGCGAAATCCGCCGCCTGGGCCTGAAACCACTCGAGATCCCGGGCGTGGTTGGCCGCGTTGGTGACCGTCAGGTAGCGATCATGCTCGAGACGGTAGGTGAACAGATCGTCGAGCACTCCGCCGTCCTCGCGGCACAACAGGCCGTACTGGGCGCCGCCGTCCGCTCCGCCGGGCGCTCCCACGCCGATCGCCGAGACATCGTTTGAGATGAGCCGCTGAAGCAGGGCGAGCGCATCGGGCCCGCGCGTCTCGATCTCCCCCATGTGGGAGACGTCGAAGATGCCGCAGCCCTCGCGCACGGCCATGTGCTCGGAGCGGATGCCGCTGTCGCGGTACTGCACCGGCATCTCCCAGCCGGCGAAGTCCACGAGCTTGGCCCCGGCCGCGACATGGCGGTCGAACAGGGGCGTTCGTTTGAGCGTCGGCGGGGCGTGCGTGCTCACGGCCCGCAGGCTAGCGAAGCTCACCGCCGCTGCCTCGGCCGTTCAGGGCGCGGCGGGCGTGCTCAGCGCAGAAACGGGGGAACGTCGATGTCGTCGTCTGAGATCTCAAGCGACGAGCGCTGGCGATCGTCGATTCGAGGCCCCCGGTCGGGACGGCTCGCGCGGCTGTCTCGGCGGGCCGAGCGGCCCGGGCGATGGTCGAAGCCGGTGCCGATGACCGTCACGCGGACGTCGTCGCCCATGCTCTCGTCGATCACCGCGCCGAAGATGATGTTGGCGTTCGGGTCGGCCGCGTTCTGGATGATCTCCGCGGCGTCGTTGACCTCGAACAGGCCCAGGTCCTTGCCCCCGGTGATGTTCAGGAGGATGCCGGTGGCGCCGTCCACGGACTCTTCCAGGAGCGGCGAGGAGATCGCCGCCTTGGCGGCGTCTCCGCAGCGGGTCTCCCCGCTCGCGGTGCCGATGCCCATCAGCGCCGAGCCCGCGTCCTGCATGATCGTGCGCACGTCGGCGAAGTCGAGGTTGATCAGGCCGGGGATGGTGATCAGGTCGGTGATTCCCTGCACGCCCTGGCGCAGCACGTCGTCGGCCTCGCGGAAGGCGTCCAGCATCGAGGTGCGGCGCTCGACCACGGCCAGAAGCTTCTCGTTGGGGATCACGATCAGCGTGTCGACGACCTCGCGCAGGCGGTCGATGCCCTCGGCGGCCTGACGCGCGCGCTGGGATCCCTCGAAGTCGAATGGGCGGGTGACCACGCCGACGGTCAGCGCGCCGATCTCGTTCTTGGCGATCTCGGCGATCACGGGAGCCGCGCCGGTGCCGGTGCCCCCGCCCTCGCCGGCGGTCACGAACACCATGTCGGCCCCCTTCAGGGCCTCCTTGATGTCGTCGCGCGACTCCGAGGCGGCGGCCAGGCCGACGTCGGGGTCCGCCCCGGCGCCAAGGCCCTTGGTCGATTCGTGGCCGATGTTCAGCTTGATGTCGGCGTCGCACATGGCGAGCGCCTGGGCGTCGGTGTTGGCGGCGATGAACTCGACGCCGCGTAATCCCGCGTCGACCATGCGGCTGACCGCGTTGGTGCCGCCGCCGCCGACCCCCACGACCTTGATGACCGCCAGATAGCTTCCGCTGCTCTCCATGATGGTTCTGTCCGAACCCTTCAGTAAGAAGTTAGGGTTCGGAGCATACTCCTCACCGAACCGCCGAGATGCGCACGTTATGCAGGGAACTTCGCCCTGTCAACGACAACGTCCACTCCCGCAACGTTCGTTGCAGATCCCGGAACTCTCGACCACCGCCTTAGGATTGACCCTACGCAGCCCTCAACCTCCAGTCGAGGTTGAGATCGGTTCAACCTCCGGCGGCCGGGGCCGTCGCCGACGCTTCCGGGGCCTGGGCCGATGCGCCTTCGGAGGAGCCTGAGGCGGCGGGCTGTGTCGCGGCGCCCGCCTGCTGGGGGGTGCCGGAGGTCGCTTCCGAGGGCGCCGCCGCGGTCGAGGATTCTTCAAGCGGAGCGGCCTGTTCCCCGGGCGACAGGCCGAGCGCGGAGGTCAGGCCCGCGGCCAGTTCGGCCGCCGTGGCCGGCTCCGCGGCGCTCGTCGGCGTCGCCGCTGTGCCGGCTTCGGGGGGGCCTGAGGCACCGAAGCCCGCGGCCGGGCGGCCCGGCACACGCACATCCACGTAGACCGCGCCCGCCGAGCTGGGGTCGGCGAGAACCCGTGCCAGCGACAGCCACTTCGCGTGCGGGCGGGTGGCGTTGCCGAAATAGACGACCAGGCCGTTGTGCATCGCCGCCGTCACGCCCTGCGGGCCGGTGTAGACGCGCGCCACCTCCCTCGCCAGCGCAGCGGGCGCCGCGCCCAGCAGGGTCAGCGAGGCGAGCAGCGAGGAGCCCTGCACGCGCCGGCCCACGGGGACCGGGGCGGCCGAGCCGACGGCTGCCTCCTTCAGCAGCGGCAGCGAGCTCGACAGAAGCGCTGGACCGAGCACCACGCCGTCGGCGGCCACGGCCGTTCGCCCGCCTGCCACGGTGAGCGCGGCCACCGGCAGCTGCTCGAGGACGTCGATGTGCAGGCCGTGGGGGAAGCTCGCCGTCGCCCGCACCCCCCTCACCACGCGGTAGGGCGCGACCGCCGCCTCGAGGGCACCGGTGCGGACGTCCAGCGTGCTCATGCCCCGCGCGGCCCGGCCGAGGGCCGCTTCGATTTCCGCCGCCTCGGGGCCATGCACGCCGCTGATGCCCACCCGCCGCACCGACACGAGCGAGGAGTTGCGAAGCAACAGCCACCCGCCCGCGAGCGCCCCCGCCACGAGCAGCGCTGCGAGCAGCCCGAGGCGCAGCCGCCGGCGGCGAGCCAGGGCCGAGAACCCGGCGCGCCCGAGGCCCAGGGCCTTCGCGAACGGCGCCGCGGGGTCAAACGAGCGGCCGATCACGAGACGGCCGGCAACAGAGCGATCCATCGCCCATCTGTTCGACCTCTGCGCGGAAACCCCTACAACCAGGGGAATCGGACATCGCCGAGCGTCTGCACCTCCGGCTCGAGCTCGACGCCGAAGCGCTCCAGCACGCGGCGGCGGCCCTCGGCCATGACGGCGATCACATCCGCGGTGGTGGCCGATCCCGTGTTCTCGATGAAGTTGGCGTGCTTGGGGGCGAAGCGGGCCGCGCCCACCGCCACGCCGTTGCAGCCGGCCTCGCTCAGCAGCAGACCGGCCGAGCGCCCCTCGGCGCGGGGATCCTCGGGGTTCTTGAAGGTGGAGCCGAAGGTCTTGATCCCCTGCGGCTGGGCCTCGTGGCGACGGGCACGCATCGAGGCGATCTCCGCGCGCACCATCTCGCCGCCTGAGCTCGCAAGCAGCAGGCCGGCGCGGGTGACGATCTCCCCCTCGGCCAGGCTCGAGCGCCGGTAGGCGAAGCCGAGCTCTGACGGCAAGCGGCGCTCGACCCCCCCGGCGGTGGCGATCTCCACCCACTCGAGCGCCCGCTCGAGCTCCCCGCCGTAGGCGTTCGCGTTCATCCGCACGGCCCCGCCGATGGTGCCCGGGATGTTGACGCCGAACTCGATGCCCGAAAGCCCCTCACGGGCCGAGCGCGCGGCCACCGCGGGCAGGCGCGCGCCGCCGCCGCAGACCATGCGGGGCCCCTCGACGGCGATAGCCGCCAGCTCGCGGTCGAGCTTCACGACGAGACCCCGGACCCCCTCGTCGGCGATCAGCAGATTCGAGCCGGACCCGACCACGCTCACGGTCACGGCGGCCCTCTGCGCCCAGGCGAGCAGCTCCAAGAGCTCCGCCTCGCTGCCGGCTCGTGCGAAGAACTCCGCCGCTCCGCCGGTGCGCACCGTCGTGAGCCGGGCAAGCGGAGCGTCGGCCCGCACGATCGGGGGCACGGCCGGGCCGCTCACGCCGCCACCAGCCGCCTGCCCAGCGCGTCGATGTCACCGGCGCCCATCAGCACGCACAGATCGCCCTGCTCGAGCAGACCCACCAGCACAGGCTGAGCGTCGGCGAACGTCGGCAGCCAGTAGACCGGGCGCCCACCGGCGGCGTCCGCCGTCGCCTCGGCGATCCTGAGGCCGCTGACCCCCGGATGATCCGCCGCCCGCTCCCGCGCGGCATACACGTCCAGCAGCGCCACAACGTCGGCCTGTGCGAGGGCCTCGCCGAACTCGCGCGCGAGCAGCGCCGTGCGCGAGTAGAGATGGGGCTGGAACACCGCCACGAGGCGCCGGTGCTCGAGCGTGCGCGCCGCCTTGAGGGTCGCGGCGATCTCGGTCGGGTGATGGGCGTAGTCGTCGTAGAGCAGTGCGCCGCGGGGGCTGCGGCCGAGCGGCTGAAAGCGCCGCCCGGCCCCGTGGAAGGCGACGAGGCCGGCGACCGCGGACGCCGCCTCGGCGCCGGCCAGCCGGGCGGCATGCAGCGCGCCGGCTGCGTTCACGGCGTTGTGGGCACCTGGAACCTGCAGGCGCACCTCCTGCCCGCGCCACTGAAAGCGAGAGCCCCCTGGGGTCAGCGTCAGTCCCTCGGCGTCGTAGGGGTCCACCTCCCCGGCCCGCAGCTCGAGCAGCTCGGGCCTGTCCCAGATGACCGCCTGCCGCGGGCCCGACAGGAACTGGCGGAACGCCTCACGCAGTTCGGCCAGCGAGGCGAAGCTCGCGTGGTGGTCCAGCTCCACGTTGGTGAGCACGGCGATCTCGACCTGCAGGCTGAGCATCGAGCGGTCGGACTCGTCGGCCTCCACCACCAGCCACTCACCGGTCCCCCACCCGGCGTTGCGAAGATCGCCTCCGATCGGCCCCCCCACCAGCCAGCTCGGCTCGAGGCCGGCCGCCCGCAGGGCGTGGACGAGCATCGAGGAGGTCGTCGTCTTGCCGTGCGTGCCCGCAACCGCGATCGTCCTCTTCAGGGCGCTCAGTTCGGCCAGGAGCTCGGCGCGGGGGCGCTCTGACAGGCCACGCTCCCGGGCAGCCACGCGCTCCGGGTTCTCGGCCGGCACGGCCGAGGAGTAGATCACCTCCAGCCCGTCCCCCGGCGGCAGGTTCTCGGCAGCGTGGCCGATGCCGGCACGCAGCACCGAATCGGCCTGCAGGGCATCGAGGTAGGGGCTGCTCGCGGCGTCCGAGCCGCTGACCTCGGCGCCGAGCGTCCTGGCGACGCGCGCATAGCCGCTCATCCCGGCCCCGCCGACGCCGACGAAGTGCAGACGACGCCCGTTCCAGGGGGCGGCTGCGTGCCCGTCGGAGGGCGGGCTCATGCGGACGCGTCCAACAGCTCGCGGGCCACCTCCGAGGCGGCCTGCGGCCGCGCCAGGCCGAGCGAGGCGGACGCCATCGCGGCCAGGCGCGGTGGGTCGGCGAGCAGCCGGGCGGTCTCCGCGAGGAGCCGCTCCGCGGTCAGCTCGCGGTCCGGAATCACCACGGCGGCGCCCCCCTCCGACATCCAGAGCGCGTTGCGGCTCTGATGGTCTGCTGAGGCGTGCGGGTAGGGCACGAGGATCGCGGGCAGCCCGTGCGCGGCGATCTCGAACACCGAGCCACCGGAGCGGGCGATCACCAGATCGGCGGCGGACAGAGCGTCTGCGAAGTCCGCCAGATCGAGATACTCGCGCAGGTCGTATCCAGCATCGGGCGACCGGCCGGCCAGCTCCGCGTAGTCGCGGCGCCCGGACACATGCAGTACCCGGAACGCCGCGCCCGCGAAGGCCTCGAACGCGGCCAGGTTGATCGAGCGCGCGCCGAGCGAGCCGCCGAACACCAGCACGGCGGTCTCCTCGGGGGCGATGCCCAGGCGCTCGCGGGCGGCACGCCGGTCGCCTCCGAGGGCGGGAATCGGGCGGCCCGTCACGCGGTAGCGCCCGCCGCCGCGCCCGGCGAGCGGAAACGCCAGGCACACGCGCCGGGCGAACGGAGCCAGCATGCGGTTGGTCAACCCCAGCCTGCTGTCGGCCTCGGTCAGGACCAGCGGCAGGCGCATCGTGAGCGCCGCCAGGCCGACCGGCCCGGCCACATAGCCGCCGCCGCCCATGACGGCGTCCGGGGCGATTCCGGCCAGCAGCCTCCGTGCCCGCGGCAGGGCCGCGGCGGCGAGCAGGAGCGCCCGCATGGCCCGCAGCGGATTCGAGCGGTCGAGCCCTTCGACGGATATCGTGTGCAGCGGGAAGCCCGCCTCGCGCACGAGCTCCACCTCGGCGCGCTCACCGCCGATGAACGCGACCTCCGCGCCCTCAGCCCGCAGCGCCTCCGCCACCGCCAGCGCGGGCACGACGTGCCCGGCGGTCCCGCCCGCGGCGATCACGATCCTCGTCACCGCTCCATCGTGCCGGTTCGCGCCCGGGGGCGTCGCCAGAACGCGTGCGCGAGGGCGCAACGGCGCGCACGTGGGCGGTTCCCCCGGCGGCGACGTTCAGCAAAAGGCCCATCGCCGCGAGCATCACGATCAGGCTG
Organism: uncultured Solirubrobacteraceae bacterium; assembly: GCA_963826995.1. Lineage (GTDB taxonomy): Bacteria > Actinomycetota > Thermoleophilia > Solirubrobacterales > Solirubrobacteraceae > Palsa-744. The sequence goes on from CAWGYZ010000001.1 coordinate 308,961, forward strand.
CTTGAACCGTAGGAGACGAACGGCAGCGTCACGCCGGTGAGCGGCGCCAGGCCGAGCACGGCAAACACGTTCAGGAGCGCCTGGGAGACGATCAGCGCCGTCATACCGACCGCCAGCAGGGCGCTGTAGAGGCTGCGGGCCGCCTTGGCCGCACGCAGGCCCGCATAGGCGATCAGCCCGTACAGGAACAGCAGCGCGCATACGCCGACCACGCCCAGCTCCTCGGCGATCACGGCGAGGATGAAGTCGGTGGGGGCCTCGGGCAGGTAGAAGATCTTCTGTACCGACTGGCCGGGGCCGACCCCCAACAGCCCGCCCGAGCCGATCGCGATCTGCCCCTGGACCGCCTGAAAGCCGCTGCCCGCGGCGTGAGCCCAGGGGTCCATGAACGAGGTCAGGCGCGCCCGCGCATATGGCCGGGCGAGCGCGTAGAGGAACACCAGCCCCAGCACCGCTCCCGCCACGATCGCCAGCTTGCGCAGCGGGATCCCGGTCGCCACCAGCAGCGCCGCCGTCGTGAACGCGATCACCATCGCGCTGCCGAGGTCGGGCTGGGTGCCGACCAGCAGGCAGGCCGCGCCGACGACGAGCAGCAGCGGGTTCATAAGCGCGCGCAGGTCGTGCACCCGCTGCGGGCGCCGGGCCAGGAGCGTGGCCGAATACAGCACCAGCGCGAGCTTCAGGAGCTCCGAGGGCTGGAACTGGAGCGAGCCCGGGCCGATCCAACGGCGGGCGCCGTTGACGCTCACGCCGACGTGCGGAACGTGCACGGCCAGCACGAGCACAAACGACACGATGAGCAGCGGAGCGGTGATGCTCTGCACTTTGGCGACCCCGTCGCGGGCGAGCACGCGCATCAGGATCAGACCCACGGCCCCGTAGGCGATGTACTTGATCAGGTAGGAGCTGCCGTTGCCCTGGCCCTGCAGCAGCGTCGTGGCCGAGGAGGCGCTGTAGACCATCACCGCGCCGAAAGCGAGCAGGCACAGCGTCGCGGTCAGAAGGATGCGGTGCTCCAGCGACTGGTGCCCGGCGGCGGCCGCGGCCGAGCGCTCGCGCTTGGGGGAGCCCTGCTGCCCAGGGGCTCCTGAGGCGCGGACGCGCCGTGCTGCGCCTGCTGGCATCTGTTCTCACTTCGACGCGGGCCCGCCGAAGCCTCTATCCCCGTACAAGCTCGGAGAAGCGCTCGCCGCGGGCTTCGAAGTCGGCGAACTGGTCGAAGCTCGCACATGCCGGCGAGAGCAGCACCACCTCCCCGCTGACGGCGTTCTCAGCCGCTGAGGCCACGGCCCGCTCGAGCTCGCCGCATCGATGCACCGCCTCCTGCCCGCCGGCGAGGGCTTCGGCGATCTCCGCGGCCGCTTCCCCGATCAGATACACGGCCCTGCAGCTGCGCCCCACCGGACCGCGCAGCGCCGTGAAGTCCTGGTCCTTGCCCTGGCCGCCGAGGATCAGGTGGATCGGGCCCACGTCGGCGAAGGCATCCAGCGCGACCTGGGTGCTCGCGATGTTCGTCGCCTTGGAGTCGTTCACGTAGCGAACGCCGTCGCGAACGGCCACCTCCTGCAGCCGGTGCGCCACCCCCGCGAAGGAGCGCAGGCCCGCCCGGACCGCATCCGCGTCCACTCCGCGCGCCAGGCAGACGGCGGCGGCGGCCATCGCGTTCTGGACGTTGTGGGCGCCCGGCAGGCGCAGCTCGCCCACCGCCAGCAGCGGGCGCTCATCCCACCACAGCTGCCCGGCGCGCTCTGACAGCTCGGCGCCCGCCCGCGCGCCGAAGGTGACACGCCGCGCGCAACCCCCGAGATCCTCGACCCCGAGCCCGAGCGGAGCCACGGCGACGTCGTAGTTGCCCTGGTTGGCGAACACGCGAAGCTTGGCCTGCAGATAGGCCTCGTATGTCTGGTGGCGGTCCAGGTGGTCGGGAGACAGGTTGAGCAGCACGGCGGCCTCGGGCGCGAACTCCAGGGTGTCCTCGAGCTGGAAGGAGGAGGCCTCGCAGACGACCGTCACCTCGGGCTCGAGCGAGCCGACGAGCGAGCTCACGGCCGTCCCCACGTTGCCGGCGACCGCCACGGGCAGCCCGGCCTCGCGGTGGATGTGCCCGATCAGCTCGACCGTGGTCGTCTTGCCGTTCGTGCCGGTCACGGCTATGAACTGGTTCGGCAGCATCCGCCACCCCAGCTCGAGCTCGCCCAGCACGGGCAGCCCGCGCTCGCGCGCTGCGAGGATCGCTGGGGCCCCGGCGGGGACCCCGGGGCTCTTGATCACCGCCCGCGCGCGGTCGAGCAGGTCCACACCGGGCTCGCCGAGATGCACCTCCACGCCGGCCTCGCTCAGCGCATCGCTTCCGCCGGGCGCCCCCGCGTCCACGCCGAGGACCTCCTCGCCCCTCGCCCGCAGGGCGAGCGCAGCAGAAGCCCCCGAGCGCGCCAGGCCCACCACCAGGTAGGGACCAGCCGGGATCTGCGGTCGCAGCTTGAACTCCACCGCCGCTCTTCTCGATCAGCCGATGCTCTGGCGGTAGATCGTGAAGCCGATCGCGCAGCAGATCGCGGCGACGATCCAGAAGCGAAGGATGATCTTCGTCTCAGACCACGCCCGCAACTCGAAATGGTGGTGGATGGGCGCCATCAGGAAGACTCGTTTGCGGGTGGTCTGAAATGAGATCACCTGGATCACGACCGACAGCGCCTCGATCACGAAGATCCCCCCGAGCAGCACCAACAGGAGCTCGGTCTTGGTCATCACCGCCAGCCCGGCGATCGCGCCGCCGAGCCCGAGCGAGCCGGTATCTCCCATGAAGATGGTCGCCGGAAAGGCGTTGAACCACAGAAAGCCGATGCACCCCCCCACCAGGCAGCCGGCGAGCATCGCCAGGTCGTACTCGCCCGTTATGAAGGTGATGCCGATGTACGCCAGCAGCACGATCGCCGCACAGCCCGCCGCCAGGCCGTCGAGCCCGTCGGTGAGGTTGACCGCGCTGGTCGTTCCCGCGACGACCAGATAGATGAGCAGCGGATAGAACGGCCCCAGATCGATCTGATAGTCGACGAACCGCAGTCGCAGTGTGCTGGCCAGATGCGCCTGATCCTTGGCGATCAGCCACAGGCCCACGGAGATCGCGATCGTCACCACGAGCTTCGTGCGCGCGCGCAGCCCCAGCGAGCGGCGCTTGACCAGCTTCGTGTAGTCGTCGGCGAAACCAAGCAGCGCGCATGCGATCGCGGCGCCGAACACCCCCACCGAGCGCCATTCGTAGTTCGTCAGGATGAGGAACGCAACCGAGACGGCCAGGAAGATGATGACGCCGCCCATGGTCGGCGTGCCGGCCTTCTGGTGGTGGCCCTCGGGCCCGTCCTCGCGGATGTGCTGGCCGAACTCCCGTCGGCGCAGAAACTCGATGAACTTCGGGCTCAGGAAGATGCAGATGAGCAGCGAGGCGGTGCCACCGATGAGAATCCGGCCCATCAGGGCCGCCCCGGCCCGGCGCTGGGCTCGAGCACGGAGGCCCCGCTCACGGCTCCGCCTCGCGGCTCCTCCGCACGGCGGAGCGCGTCGGCCACACGCTCGAGGCCGACACCGCGAGAGCCCTTGACGAGCACGGTGTCGCGGTCGCGCAGAAGCGTGCGAAGCATCGCCGCGGCCGCCGGCGCATCCGCCACCGAATGAGCCTCGCCGGCGAAGGCCACGGCGATCTCGGCTGAAAGCGGACCGACGGTCACGAGCAGATCGACCCCGCGTGCCCTGGCGTACTCGCCGATCTCGCGGTGCAGACCGGGCGACCCGGGGCCGAGCTCGAGCATGTCACCCAGCACGGCCACCCGCCGCGCCGGGGCCGTCTCCGCCAGATCGTCGATCGCCGCGCGCATGGACATTGGGTTGGCGTTGTAGCAGTCGTTGATCAGAATCACCCCGTTGGCAAGCTCGAGCCGTTCCCCGCGCAGCGCCGAGAAGCGTACGTCCACGCTGCCTTCGGGAGTGACTCCGAGCGAGCGTGCCGCGGCGACCGCCGCCAGCAGGTTGCGCAGGTTGTGGGCCTGGCGGAAGGACGGCCGCAACGTGATCGCGGCCGCGTCCCCGGCGCCCGAGCGCTCGCGGATCACGATCTCCTCCCCGCCCGCGCCGCCGGCGAGCGAGAAGTCTCCCCCGTCGCCGAACGTCACGGTCTGAACGTCCTCACGCAGGTGGCGCGCCAGCAGCGGCTCATCGACGGGGATCACCGCCACTCTGCCCGGCGCCAGGTGGGCTATCAGCTCCGCCTTCGCCGCGGCGACGGCCTCGAGCGTGCCGAGCAGCTCGAGGTGCACCGGGCCGACGTTCACGATCACTCCGACGTCGGGTTCGGCGATCTCCGTCAGCTCGGCGATCTGCCCTGCACCGCGCATCGCCATCTCAACCACCAGCGCCTGGGTGTCGCTCGGCGCGGCGAGTATCGCCAGCGGCAGGCCGATCTCGGTGTTGAAGTTCTCGGGGCTCGCCACGGTGCGCATGCTCGGTGCGAGAATCGCGGCGAGGATGTCCTTGGTCGAGGTCTTGCCGGTCGAGCCGGTGATCGCAACGACCCTCGTCCCCCCCAGGCCGAGCTCCCGGCGCCAGGCTCGGGCCAGCGCCTGCAGGCCCGCCAAGGGATCGGGGTGCGCAAGCACAGCGCCGGTGGTGCCCTGCCCGAGCGCGGCCTGCGCGTGCTCCGGCGCGAGCAGCACCCCCCAGGCGCCGGCTCGCAGCGCATCAACCGCGTTCTCGCCGCCATCTGAATGCTCGCCGCGCAGGCCAACGAACAGATCGCCCTCGGTGAGCGTGCGCGAGTCGATGCTCGCGCGGAGCGGACCCGCATCGGCGGTGCTCAGCGAGGGCCCGCCCACCAGCTCCGCTCCGGCGGCGCGAGCGACGCGCTGGGCGTCCCATCCTCTCACGCGGTGGTCCCCGCGGCGATCGCCGGGCGGGCGCGCAGCGCGTCTCTGGCGACCGCGACGTCGTCGAAGGGCACCTTCCGCCCCCCGGCCAGCTCCTGCCCCTGCTCGTGGCCCTTGCCGGCGATGACCAGCACATCGCCCGCTGCGGCGCAGGCGACGGCCTCGGTGATGGCGGCGGCGCGATCTGCGATCGAGCGAACGGGCGGCGCCTGCGGGCGGCGCCTGGGGTCGTCCTGCAAGCGATCGACCCGCGCCACTCCGGCCATGATCTCGCCGATGATCTGCTCAGGATCCTCCGAGCGGGGGTTGTCAGAGGTGACAACCGCCACGTCCGCCAGGCGCGCTGCGATCTCGCCCATCAGCGGCCGCTTGCCACGATCGCGATCGCCACCCGCACCGAACACGCAGATCACCCGCCCCGGCGCATTGGGATCGGTCCCCACGAGCTCGCGCGCCGCGCGCAGCACGTTCTCAAGCGAGTCTGGCGTGTGGGCGTAGTCGACGAGCACCGCGAAGTCCTGGCCCTCGTCCACGGGCTCGAAGCGCCCCGGGACGTGCACGCCGCGCTCGAGCGTGGCCACGAGCGCGTCGAGGTCGCCACCGAGCGCGTGCACCGCGGCCAGGGCCCCCAGCGCGTTGGCGACGTTGAACCGCCCCGGCATTCTGAGCGCGACCGGGCGCGTCCCCGCCGGAGTGTGCAACTGGAAGCTGCAGCCGTCGAAGCCGCAGCGCAGCGCGGTCGCGCGGTAGTCCGCCCCCTCCTGCCCGACCGCGAACGTGCACACCTCGTCGAGCTCGGCGGCAAGCCGGCGGCCGTAGGGGTCGCCGACGTTCACGACGCTCACGCCGGGCCCGGCGGCGAACAGCCGCCGCTTGGCCTGGAAGTAGTCCTCCATCGTGTCGTGGAAGTCGAGGTGGTCGCGGCTGATGTTCGTGAAGACGGCGGCCGCGAAGTGAATCGCATCGGCGCGCCCGAGTGCCAGCGCGTGGGAGGACACCTCCATCGCACAGGCCCGGTCACCCCCGTCGAGCATCGCGCGTAGGTCGGCCTGCAGATCGATCGCCTCGGGGGTGGTGCGGGTGACCGGCCGCTCGACGGTCCCCACGACCGACTTGACGGTGCCCAGCAGCCCGCACTGCTCGCCGATCGCCTCCAGCAGCGCGCGCACCAGGTAGGCGGTGGTCGTCTTGCCGTTCGTCCCGGTCACGCCCACAACTCGCAGCTCGGCGCTTGGATCGCCGTAGAAGCGAGCTGCGACCGGACCCATCGCCGCGCGGACCGACTCGACGAGGACCTCGGGGACGCCCAGGCCGAGGGGCCGCTCGAGAACCAGCGCCGCCGCGCCCCGCTCCACGCCGTCGGCGGCGAACTCGTGGCCGTCTTGGCGAAAGCCGCTCACGCAGAACAGGAGATCTCCGGGCTTGACCGCGCGACTGTCGTAGGTGAGGCCCGTGATCTCCACCGCAGCACCCGCAGGGGAGGCGTCTGTGGGTACCAACTCGTCGAGCCGCATGGGCTGATGCTATCCCGGCGGGATGCCCAGGTATGGCAGCGCGAAGGACATGATCTGACCGAAGGCGGGCGCCGCGACCGTGCCGCCGTAGATCGATCCGGCCTGCGGTTCATCGACGATCACCGCGCACAGGAGCTTCGGATCGGACGCGGGAGCGAAGCCGATGAACGAGGCGACATAGGCGTGTTCGGAGTACTGCCCGGTGGCGGGATCGACCTTCTGGGCCGTGCCCGTCTTGCCCGCCAGCTGGTAGCCCGGGATCGAGACCTCGCTGGCGGTCCCGCCCGGGGCCAGGACGCCCTGCAGCATCCGCCGCAGTGCCGCCGCGGTGGCGGCCGAGATCACGCGGTGGCCAGCCGGCTCAGGCTGGGCGCGGCCCCCCACGGCTCCCACGATGTGCGGTGCACGCAGGATGCCGCCGTTGGCGATCGCCGAATATGCGCTCGCCATCTGGATCGGCGTGACGAGCTCGCCTTGACCGATCGGCAGGTTGCCCATCGAGGAGCCGGAGTAATGGTCGAGTTCGAGCACCGCGCCGCCTTCCTCGCCGGGCAGCTCCACGCCGGTCGGGACTCCGAACCCGAACCTGTGCACCCAGCCGTTGAAGGCGGAAGCGCCCTCGAGCATCCCGATCTTGATCGCACCGACGTTGCTCGACTGGGCCAGGATCTGAGACGTCGTGAGCGTCTCCTCGGGGTGTTCGGTGTCGTCATGGATCGTTCTGTCGGCGACCTGGATCTGATCGGGAATGTCAAACGGCGTTTCCGGCGTCACGAGGCCCTGCTGGAGCGCGCCGGACACCGTGATGGCCTTGAATGTCGAGCCCGGTTCGTAGGCGAAACCGACCGCGCGGTTCTCCATGTCGGCGGGGGGAGACGCTCCGGGGTCGTTAGGATTCACCTCGGGCCAGTTGGCCATCGCGAGGATCGATCCGCTGTTGGGGTCCATCACGATCGCGGTGGCGTCTTTCGGGTTGAACACCCGGCCCACGGCGCTCAGCACTTCTTCGGCGTGCTGCTGGATGTTGGCGTCGAGCGTCAGCGACAACGACGCGCCAGGCACCTCGTGATGGGCTTCGGTGATCGACACGGGCTGGCCGAGCGCATCGCTGACGACGCGCCGCTGCCCGGAACGGCCGCGCAGAAGTGAGTTGCGCGAATACTCGAGTCCCGCCAGGCCGTTGCCTTCTGTGCCCACCACGCCGAGCACCTGCGCCGCCAGCGTGCCTCGCGGGTAGACGCGGCGCATGACCGGCGCACCCGAGACGCCGGGGATCTTTAGCGCCAGGACCGCCTGGGCCTGTTTCGCCGGTAGGGCACGCGCGAGGAACACGAAGCCGGTTCGCTCGGACAGCTTCCTCAGCACCACAGCCTGGGATTGACCCAACAGCGGAGCAAGCCGCTGCGCGGCGCCCAGGGGATCGGTCAGCAGATACGGCGTCGCGGAGATGTCCTGGGCGGGCTCGGACACCGCCAGGTCAACCCCGTTTCGGTCCGTGATCGCGCCCCGCTGCGCGGGCACCGGTTCCTCTGTCAGCTGCTGGGTGCGCGCCGCCGAACGCAGGGCCGCGCCGTGCACCACGCCCAGATAGAAGGTTCGCCCGGCGGCCAGCACGAGCAGGAGGAAGAACGCCCCGAAGATCACGCCTATGCGGCGTTGGACGAGGTCCACCGTCTAACCCGAGGGGCTCGCTCGGGTGCCGCCGCCCGGAGCCTCTTCGGTCGGGCCCGCCGGTGCCGCTTCACTCGTGGAAGGCCCGGTGGCGGGCGCCTGTGCGGATGCCGGCGGCGCCGTCGCCTGTCCTTCCGATGTCCTCGTGGAGGATTCGCCCGACGGCGCCGGCGCCGAGGCCGCCGCGGCGGATTCCGTGGTGGGCGAGGATCCGGTGCCTGACGTTTCCGTCGGGGTCGAGCTCGCGCTCGCGGGCTGTTCCGCCGTCGTCGCGGCAGCCGAGCCGCTCGAGGAGTCGGCCACCGGAGCAACGCCGGAGCCGGCCGCGAGGGCGTGAGCGCCGCTGAGGGCCGCCGCGCCGCGCCTGACGTCGATTCGCGGGCGGACCGTCAGAAAGCGCAGCGCTCCCATCGGAACCGGTTCCATGCCGCGCCGAGCCGCCCACGAGGTGATGCGAGTGCCCGTGCCGAGTTCGGAGTTTTCGATGCTGAGGGCGGCGTTCTGGCGTTGCAGGGCAGCCTCCTGCTCGAGTGCACGACCGATGCCCGCGTTCAGCTTGAGCAGCCCGAGCTGCAGCGTCACGATCCCGATCAGGGCGAACGCCACCAGACCGATCCAGGTGCGCCCGCCGAGCACCCGGTGGCGCGACAGGCCGTCGAGCGCGGCCAGCAGCCCGCGGGCGATCCCCTCGTGCTCGGTCGAACGCCGGCGAGCCGGTTGGTCCTTGGCTGTGCGCCGCGCCGGGCCGGATACGCGCCGCGGCCTCGGCGGAAGGCTCAGCGGACGAGCCGGGGCGGCCGCGCCCGAGGCACGGACGCCCGTGGCGGCGGCGGTCGCCTGTCCGCTCACGCCGGATCTCCGTCGCCGGTCAGCTTCTTGGCCGCCCGCAGCCGTGCCGAGGCTGCGCGCGGATTGGCTGCGATCTCCTCGGCGGAGGGTACGATCGAACGACGCGCGATCAGCGCCGCCTGCGGCTCGCGACCGCAGGCGCACACGGGCAGATCAGGTGGGCAGATGCAGCCGCGGGCGCGCTCGGCGAGAAAGCGCTTGACGCGGCGATCCTCGAGCGAGTGGAATGCGATCCCGGCGAGCACGCCTCCTTCGCGCAGGAGCTCCCAGGCCAGCGGGAGTGCGCGGTCGAGCTGTGACAGCTCGTCGTTGACCGCGATCCGCAACGCCTGGAAGACCCGCTTGGCGGGGTGACCTCCGGCGAAGCGGGCGGGAGCAGGAATCGCAGAGTTGATCGTGTCCACCAGCTCGAGCGTGGTCTCGATCGGCGCCTGTGCGCGCCGGCGCACGATCGCCCGGGCGATTGCGCCCGAGTGGCGCTCCTCGCCGAAGTCGCGCAGTGCCCGGGCCAGCTGGCGCTCATCCCAGTCGGCCACGATCTCGCGCGCAGTCAACTGCTGCGCGGTGTCCATGCGCATGTCAAGCGGCGCCTCATAGGAGTAGGAGAAGCCACGCTCGCGGGTGTCCACCTGCATCGAGGACATGCCGAGATCGAAATAGGCGGCCTCAGCGCGCACCCCCTCGCTGAGAAGCAGCTCGAGGCCCTCGGCGTAGCCGGCGCGGATGAAGCGCACGGCGCAGGCCAGCTCCGGCTCGAGCGCCGCGAAGCGCTCCTCGGCGAGCGGATCGCGGTCGATCGCCACCAGCGTGCCACCGGAGCCGAGACGCTCGGCCACGAGGCGAGCGTGGCCGCCGTCGCCGAAGGTGCAGTCGATTGCCGTCTGACCGGGCCTCAGGTCGAGCAGCTCGAGCAGCTCGGCGGCGAGCACGGGCACGTGGCCATGGGCCTCGCCGCGCGGATCGATCCTCGCGGTCATGCGTGAGCGGGCCGAATCGCGCCCGCGCGGGATGCGTCCGCGCGCTCGTTTCATCTCAAGCAGGGTCATCGACACTCGCAGTGATCGCGGCCACGCCGCCGAGCAGCGTCGGGCGGTGCTCCTTCCAGCGTCCCCTGTCCCAGAGCTCGAGGCGGTCCCCCACCCCGACGACGACGACGTCCTTCTCAAGGCCGGCGTGTTCGCCGAGAAAGCCGGGCACCATGATCCGTCCCGCCGCGTCGAGGTCCGCGTCATGGGAGCTCCCGTAGAAGAAGCGCTCGAGCTCGGTCAGGCGGGGAGACAGGGGCGGCAGGTCTGCGAGCGCGCGCTGGGAGTAGTGCTCGTAGTCCTCCGGGCGCCACACACCCACGCAGGGCTCCTGGTCGATCGGCATCGCCAGCACCACGCCCTCGGCGAGTGCCGCGCGGTAGCGCGCGGGCACCGTGAGGCGGTTCTTTGCGTCGAGCGTATGGTCGAAGGTGCCGCGAAAGGGAACCACTGTTGAGCTCCAAAGCTTGTTTACCGAGCCGAGGTGGAGGAGTGGGAGGAGCCCCTCCACCCCGGCTCGCTGTCGCGAACTTACCCCACTTCATCCCACAATGCAACCCCGCATGCACATTTTCTCCCACTATTCCTTCCAAACGCGCTCCCACGACCGGAATCCGCGATACCAAGCCGCTTTCCGGGGCGGGCGCCCTGGGCATCGGCCGGCGCGCGGATGCAAGGGCGCGTGCAGAGGGGCCGGCTGGGATTTCCCTTGCAGTCCCCGGGGTCCCGGTTGGGCGGGGCGGCGTGTGCCGCCGGGCGCCCCGGCAGCCGCTACGATCGGCTGCCATGCCGGTCCACTCCGATCCGAGGCCGGACAGCCGATCGCGCTTGGCCACGGCGCTGCTGATCCTCACGGCCTCAGCGGCGATGGTGGGCTGCGGTTCCTCGCACTCGAGCGGCACCGCGACCGACCCCGCCGCCGCGGTCCCCGCATCGTCCCCGCTCTTCGCCGGAGCGATCGTGCGTCCCACCGGATCGCAGAAGGCAGCCGCGTCGGGCGCCGGGAAGGCGTTGACGCGCCAGGCCGATCCCTACCTGCACCTGCTGAGCGCGCTTGAGACGCCCGGCAGCCAGCCGCTGGACTACAGCCGCGATGTGGCGCCGTGGCTGGGACCGAACGCCGGGATCTTCCTCAGCTCGCTGACCTCCGCCGAAGAATCGAAGATCGGCGGGTTGCTGTCGGGGCTCGCGAAGGATCTGCTGGGCGGATCCTCGAGCGCGAGCGCCTTCCCATTCGCAGCAGGAGGCGTTCAGGGTGCGATCGTGCTGGACACCAGCAACACCGGCAAGGCCAGCTCATTTCTTGAATCTCAGGCCAAGTTGGCCGGCGCGCACGCTTCCAGCTACCGGGGCGTGGCGTATCAGGCGACGCCCGAAGGCACGGCCTTCGCCGTCGTCCATGGCCTGGCCGTGATCGGAACGGTCGAGGGCCTGCAGGGCGTGATAGATACGACGCTCGGGGGCCCGTCGCTCGCCCACGCCGGCGGCTACGCAAAGCTCCTGTCCGTCGCTCCATCGGGCACCCTGGCGCATGTCTATGTGAACCCGACCGCATCCGGGGTGACCGGCGCGTCGCGGGGTAGCGCCGGATCACTGGCGCTGCTCGCCGGCGAGCGTCAGACGAACATCTCGTTCGTGCCATCCGCCAGCTCGATCGGGCTCGACTTCGACGATCTCGCGGTCCCCGGGACCTCGGGCGGGCTTCTGGCGTCCGCCGCCGAAGGCGCCCAGGCCGCCGGCGAACTGCCGAGCGAATCCTGGCTTGCCGTCGGTCTTGGAAACGTCGGCGCCTCGCTGGGAGGTGATGTGCAGGGGCTGCGCGCGATCGTCTCTCTGGCGGGCTCGCTCGGCGGCTCGGGCGCGGAAGCTCCCGCCTCGGGAGCGCTCAGCCTGAACGGCCTGCTCGAAGCGATCCTCAAGCCGCTCAGCGTGCTGGGCGCCGACAGCGCCGAAGCACGGCACGCCTTCGCGAGCTGGATGGGCTCGGCCGGGATCTTCGCGAGCGGCAGCGGCCTGGTCGACCTGAAGGCGGGGATCGTCATCTCCTCCAAGAACCCGAGCCTGTCCCGCGCCGCTGTCGCCAGGCTCGGCGAACTTCTGCGCAAGTCCGGCGCCTCGGCGCAGCCCGTCTCGATCACGGGCGCACAGGCGGCGGTGTCGGTGGAGCTGAGCGGCCTGCCCGTCACGCTCGACGTCGTCGACGCGCGTGCCGCGAACGGCCAGACAAAGTTCGTGATCGGTCTGAGCGAAGCCTCCGTGTCGGCGGCGCTGAACCCCTCCAGCACGCTGGCCTCCTCGGCCCCCTACAGCGCGGCGAGCACCGCTCTGGGCGAAGGCATCCGGCCGAGCATCACCGTCGACTTCCCCACGTTCCTCGGCCTGCTCGAAGGCCTGGGCCTGAGCGAAGAACCGAGCATCTCAAAGCTCGTGCCGTATCTGCGCAACCTGACCACGCTCGCCGGCGGCGGGAGCAGCCCGGCGGCAGGCGTTCAGCGCCTGCGGATCGTGGCCGGGCTGCAGCACACCGAATAGGGATCAGCCGATGTCGATCGCGCGGTAGAAGGCCGGCTGGCCGTTCACGACCCGATCGACCCCGTAGCGCCCCAGCGTGGTTTCACCGTCGGCTTCAATCGAGTAGCGACCCAGCACCGAATCGCGGTTTCTGACGGCAAAGAATTGGTCGATCACGCTCTGCCGGTCGTTCCCCCGCGAGCCGGCGCTGCGGATGGCGTCGAGGACCACGCTCATGGCCTCGTAGCCGTACAGCGCATCGGCGCCGGGTTCGCCTCCGAAGATGCGTCGGTAATCGGCGAGCACGTGGGCCGAGGATGGCGGATACAGGCTTGGCGGGAGGACCGGGGTCGTGATGTAGGTGCTCGCGGCGGCTGCACCCAGCTGGGAGGTGAAGGACCCGTTCGCCAGCGTGCTCGATCCCAGCAGCAGAAGGCTCGGATCAGCGCTGTGCAGCTGGCGCCACAGCGCCACCGTGCCGGCCTCGGTTCCGCCGGAGAAGAACACCGCCTGCGCGCCGCTCTTTGAGATCTTTTCGACCTCGCCCGTGAATGTCGTGCTGTCGGTCACGTCCAGGCCATCGTCGCCCGCCACGCTGATGCCGGTCCGTTCGGCGTCCCCGGCGACGATCTCTGAAAGCGGGACCTGAAACGGATCCTGGTCGTTGAGCACGTAGACGCTGTGCACCCCCAGCCCGGTCATCAGCTTCGCCTGGGCCGCTGCCTGCCCAGGATCGCCCGGCTGCAGGCGCCCGAACGTACGCCGGCCGGTCGGGTAGAAGCGTTCGGGCTCGTCTTGTCCGGCGTCCCGCGACGACGTCAGCCCGACGTAGGGGCTGGCCGGTGAGACCTGCAGGATCCCGGCAGCGTTGATCAGCGGCAGCGACACCGCCGTGGCGGCCGAGTCATAGTCGCCCAGATAGGCGATCGTGGTCGTGTCGTCGGCGGCCGTCTTGGCATTCGAGGCGGTGACGCCCGGAGTCCACTTCCCGCTCGTGGGGCTCGAGTCATCCTCAGAGACGTAGCTGACCTTGAAAGCGCCCACGCGGCCGGCGGCGTCCGCCAGCGCCAGCTTCTCCCCGTTGACGATCTGCTGGGAAGCGGCTCCCGAGGGCCCCTGCAGCGGCAGGCTCGAATAGATCGTCATCTGGCTGCCGACGGCGGTGGTGGCCGCACCGGAGACGCCCACGCCGCCGCAGCCGGCCAGTGCGACCGGGAGCCCCGCCATCGCGGCGAGTACGGCCGTGAGCGCCGCCGGTCGCGGCCCGGTGCACAGCCAGCGCGTGCGCACGGGGCGGCTAGCTGCGCCGACCGGGCAGATAGCCGGCGAGGATCTTCAGCGAGGCGCCGACCAGGATGATCACCGTGGCAAGCAGAAAGGCATCGAAGCCCTTGGCCCCGAGGGCCCACAGCACGACCCAGATGATCAGGCCCGCGGTGACGGTGAGGATCAGTCCCATGCGGGCGCAATCCTAGCGGAGCAGGCCTCGTCACATCTCAAGCGCGGCGGCCAGTCCGGCAACGACCGCTCCGGCCGCCGCCGCCGGATCCTCGGGCGCCTCATCAACCGCGCGCACCAGCCTCGTCCCCACGATCACGCCGTCCGCGCCCGCATCGGCCGCCAACCGTGCCTGCTCGGGCGTGCCGATCCCGAAGCCGAGCGCAACCGGGACGCTCGTGCTGGCCTTCGCACGGGCGACGATCTCGGCGAAGTGGCCGGCCAGCGCCTCGCGCTCGCCCGTGGTGCCGACGACCGACACGGTGTAGAGGAACCCCTTGGCCTGCGCCCCGATCTCTCGCATCCGCTCCGGCGTGGTCGTGGGCGCGACGAGCGGTATCGGGGCGATGCCGTGCGCATCGCATGCCTGAAGCACCTCGGGCCCTTCCCCCACGGGCAGATCGGGCACGATCAGACCGCACGCACCGGTTCTCGCGAGACGCTCCACGAACGCCTCGGCCCCGGGCGCGAACACCATGTTCGCGTAGCACATCAGCACGACCGGGACCTCGACGGCCAGTGCGCGCGCGACCTCCAACACCCCGGCGATGCTGCTCCCGGCGGCGAGCGCCCGCGTGCCCGCCGCGTGGATCACCGGGCCGTCGGCGAGGGGGTCGGAGTAGGGCACGCCGAGCTCGATCAGATCCGCGCCCGCCGCCACATACGCCTGGCCGATCCGCACCGACTCCTCGAGCGTGGGAAAGCCCCCCATCAGGTAGGGCATGAGCGCCGCCCGCCTATGCGTGTTCGCAAAGGCCTCGGCTATCCGCTCGACCCCACTTCTCCCGGCTGCGCTCACGGCTGCCCGAGCACCTCGGCGAGATCCTTGTCTCCGCGACCGGACAGGCACACGAGGTCCAGCTCGCCCGCCGGTTCGGCGAGCACCCAGGCGAGGGCATGCGCCGTCTCGAGCGCCGGGATGATCCCCTCCAGGCGCGCGAGCAGCTTGAATGCGTCGATCGCCTCGCGGTCGGTTACGGCCACGTAGCGCGCGCGGCCTGAGTCGCGCAGGAACGCATGCTGGGGTCCCGCGCCGGGATAGTCCAGGCCCGCCGAAACCGAGTGCGCTTCCACGATCTGCCCCTCCTCGTCCTGCATCACCGCCGAGCGGGAGCCGTGCAGGATGCCGGCGCGGCCGCCGACGGTCAGCGGGGCGCCGTGGCGACTCGTGTCGATGCCCTCGCCGCCGGCCTCGACGCCGATCAGCTCCACCTGCTCGTCGGCCAGAAACGCGGCGAACGTTCCCATCGCGTTTGAGCCGCCTCCCACGCAGGCCACCACCCTCGCCGGCAGCCTTCCCTCGTGCTCCAGGATCTGCTCGCGCGCCTCATCTCCGATCACCCGCTGCAGATCACGCACGAGCGCCGGGTAGGGAGCCGGGCCGACGACCGATCCGATCACGTAGTGGGTGCTCTGGACGTTCGTGACCCAATCGCGGATCGCTGCCGAGGTTGCCTCCTTCAACGTCCTCGCGCCCGCGTCCACAGGGCTCACCGTCGCTCCCAACAGCTCCATCCGCTGCACGTTGGGGCGCTGGCGGCGGGTGTCCTCGACTCCCATGTAGACGACACACTCGAACCCCAGCAGGGCGCACACGGTCGCGGTCGCGACCCCGTGCTGACCGGCGCCGGTCTCGGCGATGATCCGCCGCTTGCCCATCCGCTTGGCCAGCAGCACCTGGCCGAGGGCGTTGTTGAGCTTGTGCGATCCGGTGTGGTTCAGGTCCTCGCGCTTCAGATACACCGGACGCCCGAGGCGCTCGGAGAACCTCCTGGCGCGATACAGGGGCGTCGGGCGACCGCCGAAATCCGCCAGCAGCCCGCGGAGCTCAGCCCAGTAGCCCTGATCCTCGCGCGCACTCCTCCACGCCTCCTCGAGCTCCTGCAGCGCCGGCATCAGCGTCTCGGGGACATACTGGCCGCCGTAGGGCCCGAAGCGGTGCTCGGCAAGCGAAGCTGATGGGCCCGCGTTCACGCCGGGCTCCCGGGTGCCAGGACGGGGACGGCCGGTTGGACCGCATCGAAGAAGGCGCGCAGTCTGGCCGGGTCCTTGCGTCCCGGCGCAGCCTCGGTGCCGCTGGCCGTATCCACTGCGTAGGGGCGGGCCACGGCGATCGCCTCGGCCACGTTCTCCGGAGCGAGGCCCCCGCTCAGAATCAGGGGAACCTTCGATCGCCGCTGCCCCAACAGGGTCCAGTCGAACGTCTCCCCGGTTCCCCCACGCAGCCCCGCCCGCTCAGGTGCGCTTGCGCGTGCGTCGAGCAGATGGAAGTCGACATGGAAACGCTCCAGGTCGCGGACGTCGCCGGGACCTGAGACCTGGGCCGCCTTGATCACCCTCGCGCCGTTGCGCCGCGAGGCCTCGGCACAGAATGAAGGTCCCTCGTCCCCGTGCAGCTGCAGCATGCTCAGCCCCAGGTCCTCGCTCCTGTGAACGACCTCCTCGAGCGGCGCGTTGACGAACACGCCGCACAGCTCCACCCGGCGGCGCAGTACGGCCGCGATCCGCTGCGCCTCCGCCAGCGAGCAGCTGCGCGGGCTGCCCGCGAAGAAGATCATCCCCAACGCCCAGGCCCCGAGCTCGACCGCCATTTCGGCATCGTCGAGGTTGGTGATCCCGCAGATCTTGACCCTCGGGTGCATGGCGACATCGGCGCGCCGCGGGGCCTGCGCGTGGCTGGGCGCCTGCCCCGAGACGGAGGACTCGGCAGCGGCGGGATTCGTCGATGGCATGCCCCAACGGTAGCGGGCGCTCAGCCTAGCCTTCAGGCGTGTTTGCGTTCGGCACCGAGTTGGGCCGGGTGCCGAGCGTCACCTGCACCGTCTTGTGTTCGTAGCCGCCGTGACCGTTCCCGCGCAGCAATCCTATCGTGATCGTATCCCCGGGCTTCTTCGCCTCGATGTCGTTGGCGAGTTCTTCGGAGCCGCCGACCGTTTTGCCGTCGATCGAGGTGATGATGTCTCCGCCGACGGCCACCTGGCCGCCTTCGGTGGATCCGGTCAGGTTCCCGCCGCGAATGCCCGCCTTTTCGGCGGCCGTGCCCTTCTGCACGCTCTGCACGAGCGCGCCGCTCTTGACAGGCAGGTTGAGCGCCGACAGCGACCCGTCGATCGTCAGAGAGGTCAGGCCGAGGTAGGCGCCGCGCACGGTGCCGCCCTTCTCGAGCTCGGAGATCTCCGACTTGGCGGTGTTGATCGGCACCGCGAAGCCGATGCCCACGCTGCCGTCGCCGCTGCCTCCGGTCTCGATCTGGGAGTTGATCCCGATCACCTGCCCGGCGGCGTTGAGAAGCGGACCGCCCGAGTTGCCGGGGTTGATCGGCGCATCGGTCTGGATCACGTTGTCGATGGTGAAGCCGTTGGGCGCCGTTATCTGGCGCTGCAGGGCGGAGATGACGCCGGTCGTGAGGGTTCGCTCCAGGTCGAAGGGATTGCCGATCGCGAGCACCGGATCGCCGACCTGGACCGTGCTCGAGTCACCGAGCGTGAGCGGGTGCAGCGTCAGACCGTCAGTGGGGATGCGCAGAATCGCGAGATCGTTGGAGGGATCCTTGCCCACCACCTGGGCGTCGACCGTCTGCCCTTTTTCAAAGCTCACGGTGACCTTGATTGCGTTCTCGATGACGTGGTAGTTGGTGAGGATCGTGCCGTCGCTGTTGATCACGATTCCCGACCCGGTCGCCTGGCCCTGTCGCTGGGTTTCGCCGCCGCCGAACAGGTTGAAGGGCGATTCCGTCTTCTGAACGACGGTCGAGGTCACGAACACCACACCGGGTGCGTCGCGGACGTAGATGTCGTGAGGCGTCAGCCCCGGGCTCTGCTGCGATGCGTTCGACGGCGCCAGCGGGGCCGCCTGGATCGTGGTGACGGTCTGGTTGCTACCGCCCAGGTCGCCGAACGCCGCGATCACGGCCACGACCACGGCGCCGCCGAGGAGGGCTGAGATGAACGGGATGGTGAATGTGCGCCTCATGTTCAGTGATGATGATCGGCCGCTATGAAGGCGGTCTAAAGTGCAATATCAGACGATCTAAAATGCACGGGCACGGTTTCCGGGAGCCGTCAGCGCCCTCAGCGCCGCGGCCGGATCGGGCGCGCGCATGAGCTTCTCGCCCACCAGCACGGCCTGCACACCGGCCGCCTTGAGCCGGTCGAGCTGCTCGGGGGTCGAGATCCCGGACTCCGAGACGACCGTCACCGACTCCGGGATCCTGCTCATGAGCCGCGCGGTGCGCTCCATGTCCACGCTGAAGTCTTTCAGGTCGCGGTTGTTGATCCCGATGATCTCCGCCCCGTGGGCGAGCGCGCTCTGAAGCTCATCGCCGTCGTGAACCTCGACCAGCACCTCGAGGCCGATCGCAAGCGCCTGATCGTTGAGGGATTCCAGCTCGGCCGATGACAGCGCCGCCACGATCAGCAGCACCGCGTCGGCGCCGGCGGCGCGGGCCTCGTGCAGCTGGTAGGGGTCCAGGATGAAGTCCTTGCGCAGGATCGGGAGCCCACAGGCGGCTCGCGCCAGGCGAAGGTCCTCCAGCGAGCCGCCGAAGTTGGGACCCTCGGTCAACACCGACAGGGCGACGGCGCCGCCCTGCGCATACGCGCCCACGATCTCTGGCACCTCGGCGCCATCGCGCAGTGCCCCCGCCGACGGAGAGCGGCGCTTGAACTCCGCGATCACTCCGATGGCGGGCCCTGTCAGTGCGTCCTTGAAGCGTCGCGCGGGCCTCTGCCGGGCCCGGTCCTCCCGCATGAGCTCCTCGAGCGGCAGCTCGCGCTTTCGGCGCTCCAGATCCTCGCGGGTCTGCGCCAGAATCCGGTCCAGCATGGTGGGACTCTGAGTGCTCACCGAGCCACCTGCGCAGGCCCATGGGTGCGGCTCGCCTGCACGTAGCGCTCCAGCGCCTTCGCGGCGCTGCCGTCCGCCAGCGCGGCGCGAGCCGCCTGTACGCCGGCGGCGATGGTGTCCGCTCGCCCGGCGACGTAGATCGCCGCCCCGGCGTTGATCACGGCCAGCTCAACGGCGGCCGGTCGCTCCGCGCTCTCGCCCCCGCCGTCGAGGATCGCGCGCGTGAGCGCCGCATTCTGCTGCGGTGTGCCGCCGCTGCAGTCGCGCCGGAACACCTCATCGCTTGAAAGC
Organism: uncultured Solirubrobacteraceae bacterium; assembly: GCA_963826995.1. Taxonomy (GTDB): domain Bacteria; phylum Actinomycetota; class Thermoleophilia; order Solirubrobacterales; family Solirubrobacteraceae; genus Palsa-744. The sequence continues at coordinate 328,080 of CAWGYZ010000001.1, forward strand.
TCGACGCCGACGTCGCTCGGATCGAGCGTGTAGCGAGTGATGTCCTGCCCGTTCACCTCCACCACCTTGGTCGACGCGGCGATTGAGATCTCATCGAGGGAGTCCTCCCCCGCCACGACCAGGGCCCGGTCCACGCCGAGCCCGGCCAGCGCGCCCGCGATCCTCTCGAGGAAGCACGCGTCGGAGACGCCTATCAGCTGCCGCCGCGCCCCGGCCGGATTGGTGAGCGGCCCGATCAGGTTGAAGATCGTGCGGACCGCGAGCTCGCGACGGACGGGCACGACGAAGCGGGTGGCCTGGTGATGGGCGGGCGCGAACATGAAGCCGAAGCCCGCCTCGTCGATGCAGCCGGCCACCCCCTGCGGATCAAGGTCGATGCGGGCGCCCAGCGCCTCGAGCAGGTCCGCCGACCCCGAGGAGCTCGTGGCCGAGCGATTGCCATGCTTGGCGACGGCGCAGCCCGCGCCGGCGGCGATCAGCGCGGCGGTCGTGGAGACGTTGAACGTGCTTCGCCCGCCCCCCGTGCCGGCCGTATCGAGCAGATCGTGGCGCTCGGTCGGTACGTGCGCGGCCAGCGCCCGCATCGTGCCCGCCAGCCCGGTCAGCTCCTCCACCGTCTCGCCCTTGGTTCTCAGCGCGATCAGGAAGCCGGCGATCTGGATCTCGGAGACCTCACCGTGCATGATCTCGGCGAGCACCTCCGCCGCCTGCTCGGCGCTCAGGTCGCCGCCGGATGCGACCTCGTCGATTGCCCGGGTGAGGACTGGGTTTGCCATCAGCCGGACCCCAGGAAGTTGCTCAGCAGCCTCTTGCCCTCGTCGGTGAGCACCGACTCGGGGTGGAATTGCACGCCCTCGGCCGGCAGCTCGCGATGGCGCAGTCCCATCAGCACGCCGCCGCCGCGCGCGGTCTCCTCCAGGCAGTCGGGGAGCTCGGAGTCGACCACCAGCGAGTGGTAGCGGCCCACGGTCAGCGGCGATGACAGGCCGCGGAAGATCGTGCGCCCGTCGTGCTCGATGCTGGTCGCCTTTCCGTGCACCGGCTCGTTCAGCCTCCAGCGCCCACCGAACACCTGGGCCAGCGCCTGATGGCCGAGACACACGCCGAGCGTCGGTATCCCGGCCTCCGGCATCCGCCGCGCGACCTCCAGCGTGATGCCGGCCTGCACGGGAGTGCACGGGCCCGGTGAGATCACACAGCGCTCATAGCCGCCGGACAGGAGCTCCTCGACCGTGGCGCGATCGTTGCGCACGACGTGCATCTCGGCGCCGAGCTCGCCCAGGTACTGAACCAGGTTGTAGGTGAACGAGTCGTAGTTGTCTACCACGAGGACGCGGACGGCTCCGCGCCCGTCTAGCTGATCGCCCCCGCTCATGACCAGTCCGGCTGTTCGCAGGCAAGCTCGATGGCGCGCATCACCGCCGCGGACTTTGCCACGGACTCCTCGTACTCATACTCCGGCTTGGCGTCGGCCACGGTGCCGCCGCCCGCCTGCACGTAGCCCACGCCATCCTTGACGACGACCGTGCGAATGTGGATCGCGGTGTCGAGGTCGCCCGCGTAGCTCAGATAGCCGACGGCCCCGCCGTAGCCGCCGCGCTTGACAGGCTCGAGCTCGTCGATGATCTGCATCGCCCTCACCTTCGGCGCTCCGGACAGGGTGCCGGCCGGAAGCACCGAGCGCAGCGCATCCATCGCATCCACCTCTGCCCGCAGCGTGCCCGAGACCGAGGAGACGATGTGCATGACGTGGCTGTAGAACTCGATCTCCATCAGCTCATCGACGGTGACGGTTCCGTACTCGCACACCCGTCCGAGGTCGTTGCGGCCGAGATCGACGAGCATCACGTGCTCGGCGCGCTCCTTCTCGTCCTCCAAGAGCTCCCGTGCGATCCGGCGATCCTCCTCGGGGCTGGCTCCCCGGGGGCGGGTTCCCGCGATCGGCTTGGTGCTCACGTGGCGGCCGCTCACGGTCAGCAGCGGCTCCGGGCTCGCGCCCGCCACCTGGAAGTCCCCGAAATCCAGGAAGTACATGTAGGGGCTCGGGTTCACCGCGCGCAGGCCGCGGTAGATCGAGAAGGCCTCGACCGGGACCGGGGCCGACCAGCGCTGAGAGGGCACCACCTGGAAGGCGTCACCCGCGTAGATGTACTCGACCACCCGCTCGACCATGCCCTCGAACTGAGCCCTCGGCATGTTCGACTGAAAGCTCGGCATCTGGCGGGCGCCGGCTCCGTCCGCTCGGCCGCGCGGGACAGGACCGGCGAGCACGCCGCGCACCTCGGCGATCGTGCGCGCTGCCGTCTCATAGGCCCGCTCGAGGTCGGGCTCCGCGTGCAGATCCGCGTTGGCGAGGATCGTGACCATGTGCTTCAGATGGTCGAACACGACCAGCGTGTCGGACAGCATCAGCGCCATGTCGGGCAGTCCCACCGGATCGGGCCCGGGATCTCCCAGCGGCTCGACGGCCCGCACCAGGTCGTAGCCGAAGAACCCCACGGCTCCGCCGGTGAACGGCGGCCCCCCGTCGATCGGCGCCTGGCTGAATCGAGTGACGTGCTCGGCCGCCAGCGCATACGGATCGCCGCCGTCGGTGAGCGACCAGCGCAGCACCGCCCGCGGGCGGAAGCCGATGAAGGACCAGCGCCCCACCCTCTGGCCCTGCTCGGCGGACTCCAGCAGGAACGACGGCTCCCCCGGGGCCAGCGCGCGCAACTTCAGAAACGCAGAGACCGGCGTCTCGCAATCGTCCACGAAGCTGTGCCTCAGCGGGATCAGGCTATGGGGGCCGGCGATCGCGCGTGCCCCCTCGAGGCCGGGCTCGATCGCCAGGGCCGTCGCCTCCTGCGCTCCGTCGTCATCCGTCTTAGGCGCGACGGCCATCGAGCACCCGCTCAGCGTCGGTGAGCGAGCGTCCCCGGCTGCGCAGGAGCACGAGCAGGTGGTAGAGCACGTCGGCCGTCTCTTCATCGACCCGCTGCTCTGACTCCTCACGCGCCGCCCGCGCGACCTCCTCGGCCTCCTCCATCACCTTTTCGCCGATGCGAGCGGGATCGTCGAGCAGTTCGACGGTGTAGGACCCCTGGGGTCGCTCGCTCGCGCGCTCGGCCAGCGTCCGCTCGAGGGTCGGCAGCGTCTCATACGGAGCCCCCGGCTCGAACTCGCCGCGGTGAAAGCAGGTTCGCTCGCCTGTGTGGCAGGCGGGGCCGGCGGGCTCCACCAGCGCCAGCAGCGTGTCGCCGTCGCAGTCGATGCGCAGCGACTTAACCTTCTGCACGTTCCCGCTGGTCATGCCCTTGTGCCACGGCTCCTGGCGCGAGCGGCTCCACAGGTGAAGCTCGCCGGTCTCGCGGGTGCGGCCCAGGGCCTGCTCGTCCATGTAGGCGAGCATCAGCACCTCGCCGGTGCTCCAGTCCTGCACGACGCAGGGAACGAGACCTCGCTCGTCGTATGCGACCTGTGCGTCGATCGGCCCGCCATCCTGTGTGCTCATTCGCTCGATTGTAGGTCGAGCCCCGCCGGGAGCGGTTTCAGACAGACTCCCGGCGAAGATGACATCCCTGCTCGAACGCAAGCTGCTGGTTGTGACCGGCAAGGGGGGCGTAGGCAAGAGCACCGTGGCCGCCGCGGTGGGACTGCTCGCGGCCGAGCGCGGAGCGCGGACGATCGTCGTCGAGGTGGGAGACCAGGCCCGGCTGCCGGAGCTGTTCGGAATGGGGCCGGCCGGCGGTGGCGTGGAGATCGAGCTCGAACGGCGCCTGTGGAGCATCTCGATCGACCCGGACCGCGCCCTGCTCGAGTGGCTGCAGAAACTGGGCGGTCGAATGTCGGGCCGCGTGCTCGCGTCCAGCAGCACCTTCCAGTACTTTGCCGCCGCGGCCCCGGGGGCCAAGGAGCTCGTGAGCATGGTCAAGATCTGGGAGCTCACGCAGGGCCAGCGCTGGCGCAGGGGCGCGGCCGCCTACGACCTGGTGGTGATCGACGGTCCGGCGACCGGCCACGCGCTCGGCATGCTCCGCTCGCCTTCGACATTCGGCGCGATCGCGCGCGTCGGGCCGATCGCCGGGCAGTCAGAGCAGGTGCGAGAGCTCCTCGCGGATCCGGCCCGTTCCGGCTTCATGGCCGTGGCGCAGGCAACGGACATGGCCGTCTCAGAGACGCTCGAGCTCAAGCACGATCTGCACGAGCACATCGACCGAGACCTTGAGACGGTCGTCGTCAACGGGATCCTGCCGCAACGGTTCACGGCGGCGGAGCTGGAACGGATCGCGCGGCTGAACGGCTCCTCGCGGAAGGACGCGGTCGTGCGCTCGGCGGCCCAGGCCGCCCGCGCCGTGCACGACCGTGCGCGCTTTCAGCACAACCAGCTGGCACGCCTGCGGCGGCGCGGCTTCGAGGTGCTCGGCGTGCCGTTCGTATTCGCCGCGGAACTCGATCTGCCGGCCGTGCGACGGATCGCCGAGCAGCTGGGGCGCAAGCTGTGATCTCTAGGTGATGCCGAGGCGGTCGAGCAGGCCCTCGTCGGCGCGCCAGTCACGGCGGACGCGGACGGATAGGTCGAGGTAGACCTGGCAGCCGAGCTCGCGCTCGGACTCACGCCGCGCGGCCGTCCCGATCGCCTTGATCATGCGCCCGTGGGCGCCGACCAGGATCCCCTTCTGGGACTCGCTCTCCACCCAGATCAGGGCCCGCACGCGTACGAGCCCGTCGCGTGGCCGTTCGACCTCCTCGACGATGACATCGACCGCATGCGGCACCTCCTGGAACGTTCGCCTGATCACCGCCTCGCGCACCAGCTCCGCCAGGCGCAGCTCGAGCGGCTGGTCCGAGGTCGTGGTCTGGGGAAACATGAACGCTCCCTCGGGCATCTGTGCCAGCAGGTGCTCGACGAGCGCAGGCACTCCCTCGCCGGTGCGGGCGGAGATCGGGAACACCTCCTCGCTGACCCCGAGCTCGACAGCCTCTCCCAGCACGGCAATCGTCGCAGCGCGCGACAGCCGGTCGACCTTGTTGACCGCGATCGTGACCGGTGTGTTGGCACTCTGAAGGGTCGCTGCGATGAAGCGGTCGCCGGGTCCGGCCCCCTGCTCACCGTTGAGGATGAGCAGAGCAACGTCTGAGTCCTCGAGCTCCTGCTGGACGCGTTTGGCCATGCGCGAGGTGAGCTCATCGCGGGGGCGCTGGACACCGGGCAGGTCCACGAGAACCATCTGGCAGTCGCTCGTTGAATGCACTCCGCGGATCGCCCGGCGCGTCGTCTGTGGCCTGTCCGAGACGATCGCGACCTTCTCGCCCACGATCAGATTGACGAGCGTGGACTTGCCCACATTGGGTCTGCCCGCCATCGCCACGAAGCCGCTGCTGCTCATGCACCCTCCTGTGCGAGCAGCCGGCGTTGGAGCGCGAGCATCTCACCGTCGTCGGCCTCGTGATCCATGCCCGCCAGATGCAGGACCCCGTGCACGATGGCCTCGCGCAGGTCGGCGGTGTGCTCGGGGCAGATGATCACGTCGCCCAGCTCGCGAGCCACCGCAAGCGGCTCGGCGCCGTCGATCGGGAACGAGAGCACGTCGGTGGCGGACGCCTTGCCGCGATGCCTGCCGTTCAGCTCCGTGATCCGCTCGGAGCCGACGAACTCGATGGCAACGTGCCCGTCGTGCACTCCGGCGGCGCCCGCCGCGAGCTCGCACAGGCGCCGCACCTCGGACAGCGGCGGCTCACCGCGTGCGAGCTCCGCACCGAACACCTCGACCTCGATCATCGGGCTCAGGTGCGAGGGTCGGCGGGTGAGCGCCCGTCGTGCGCGCGGTCGCTCTCGTCGCGCTGCGAGTGCACGTCGTAGGCCTCGACGATCCGCTGCACGAGCTTGTGGCGAACCACGTCCTCGGCGCCGAAGCGCACGAACTCGATTCCCTCGATCTCTCCCAGCACGTCCCCCACCACGATCAGGCCCGACTGCTGCTCGCGAGGAAGATCCACCTGGGTGATATCCCCGGTCACCACCATCCTCGATCCGAAGCCGAGGCGCGTGAGGAACATCTTCATCTGCTCGGGTGTCGTGTTCTGGGCCTCGTCCAGAATCACGAACGAATCGTTCAGGGTGCGCCCCCGCATGAAGGCCAGCGGAGCGATCTCGATGACGCCGCGGTCGATGTACTGGGAGACCTTCTCCGGATCGAGCATGTCGTGGAGCGCGTCGAACAGGGGGCGAAGATAGGGGTCGACCTTGGCCATCAGGTCGCCCGGCAGGAATCCCAGGCGCTCCCCCGCCTCGACCGCGGGCCGCGTGAGGATGATGCGGTTCACCTCGTGGCGCGCGAGCGCGGCGGACGCCATGGCGACCGCCAGGAAGGTCTTGCCGGTGCCCGCCGGACCCACGCCGAAGGTGACCGTGTTCATGCGGACGGAGTCGACGTAGGCCTTCTGGTTGACGGTCTTTGGGGCGACACGCAACCCGCGATGGCGCCAGACGACGTCCTCCAGCACACGCGCGGGAGACTCGTGCGCATCCAGGGCGCCGGTCACCGCGGCGATCGTGCCGGGTCCGATCTGATGGCCCCGCGAGATCAGCTCTGAGAGCTCGCGCACGACGCGCTCCCCGGCGTTGGTCTCGGACTCCTCGCCGTCGAAGGTCAGCAGGTTCCCGCGCAGGAACACCTTGCACTCCAGATGTGCCTCAAGCGCCCGCAGAACAGCGTCCTGGCTGCCCGCCAGCTCGACGGCGACATCGTTGGGAAGCTCTACCTGAGTCCTCATCCGCTCAGCGACGCCCGCACGAGCCCGGATACCCGGCTGCCGTCGGCGCGGCCGTCGACAGCGGCCATCGCCTGCTTCATGACCCTGCCCATGTCCTTCGCCGACTCGGCGCCGCTGTCGCGGACGGCCTGCTCGACGATCGCCTGGAGATCCTCGTCTGAGATTTCACTCGGCAGGTAGCTGCTGATCAGCTCCCCCTCGGCCTCCTCGCCACTTGCGAGATCGTCGCGCCCGGCCTCCCGGTAGGCCCTGGCGGCCTCGAGCCGGCGCTTGCGCTCGCGGCGAAGCACCGCCAGCTCGTCATCGGAGCCCTCCTTGGCGGCCTTCTGCAACTCTGAGAGCACCAGCCGCAGCGCGCCGACCTTGTCCTTCTCGCCCGCGCGCATCGCCCCCTTCAGGTCGTCCCTGATCTCCTCGAGTATCGCCATCCTCGAATTAGGATACGCCGGTCCGGCGATTTCAGAACGATCTTTGGTGAGCGCGGCGCGCAGAACCCGCCGAAGCCGCCGCCGCCGATCGCGACCTGTCGGGCGACCGGGACACAATAGGGTGCCGGGGAATGAGCTCATCTCTCTATACACAAGCCCTGGCCCCGTTCCTCGAGGAGGTGCGGCGCCTGCGTCCGGCGGACGCCGAAGTGATCGACGCACACACCCATCTCGGCCTCGACGAGGACGGGCGATCGCTGACCCTGGCAGCACTGCTCTCACAGCTCGACGATGCCGACGCACGCAGGGCGTGCGTGTTCCCCCTGCACGACCCGGAGCGCCGTCCGGCCTACAGCCTGCCCAACGATCGTGTGATCGGCTGGGCCGGCGAAAGCGAAGGGCGACTCGCCGCCTTCTGCCGGCTGGATCCCGCCGAAGGCCCGCTGGCCGAGTGCGAACGCTGCCTGGCGGCGGGTGCGCGCGGCATCAAGCTCCATCCCCGGGCCCAGGACTTCGTGTTCGACGGGCCGGAGATGGACGATGTGTTCGGCCTCGCCGAATCCGCGGGCGTGCCCATCCTGATCCACGCCGGCCGGGGTCTGCCCCCGCTCGCCGAGGGCCTCGTCGATCTCGCCCTGCGCCACCCCGGCGCGGTCCTGATCCTCGCCCACGGCGCCATCTGCGACCAGGGGATCCTCACGACTCGCCTGGCCGAGCACCCCGGCATCCTGTATGACACCTCCTGCTTCTTTCCGCTCGACGTCATCGAGCTGCTCGCACGGGTGCCGGCCGAGCGGATCGTGTTCGCCTCCGATCCGCCGTACGGCCTGCCCGCCACCTCGCTGTACATGGTTCTGCGCGTGGCGCGGCACGCCGGCCTCGACGAGACCGCGACGCGAGCCATGCTCGGCGGCACGATGGCAAGGCTCCTCGATGGTGAGCCGCTGCCCGCGATCTCGCCGCCGCGCAGACAGGACCTGATCACGCTGTCGGGCCGGCTCGCGCGCGTGTACGGCTATGCCAGCCTCGTCGGTCCGGCACTGTTCACGGGCGCCCGCGAGCAGGCACGCGCGATGCTGGACATGGCGCTGGCGGCCTGCCGCGACCCCGAGCCGGGGTCCGTCGGGGAGGCGCTCGACACGATCGGCGCGGCGCTGGCCGCGGCCGATGGCCTGCTCGACGACGAGGACGGCATCCGCCCGGCGATCGACCTGGTGTATCGCTCGATCGTGCGCGCTGCCACAGAGATACCCGACGGAGCCTGAGCGGCAGCGCTCACGCCGGGCTGAGCCAGACGGCGGCCCACCCTGCGCTGTGGCGCTGCTCGCGCATGCGCAGGGCGAAGCGCTGTGCGAATGCGGCTGTGACCTCCTCGACCTCCTCGCCCAGCAGGCCTCCCGCCAACAGGTGCGAGGGCGCCCGGGGCATGCTGCGCGCCAGCTCCAAAAGCAGCGGGCGCAGCAGGTTCGCCACCACCACGGGCGCCGCCGGAGCCGCCTTCATCGACGGCAGCGTCTCGCGGCGAAGATCGAAACGACGCACCTCGATGCTCACGCCGTTGACGGCCGCGTTGTCGACCGCGGCCTCGACGCTCTCGCGCTCGTGATCGAGCCCCAGCACCGGTGCGAACCCGAGTTGCGCCGCCGCTATCGCAAGCACACCGGACCCGGTGCCCACGTCCACGAGCGGCCCCGCCGCGCCCTCAAGCGCGGCCAACTCCAGAAGAAGCTCAAGGCACAGACGGGTGCTGGCGTGCGCACCCGTGCCAAACGCCTGCCCGGGGTCGATCACGATCTCCCTCACCCCCCCATCGCGCCCGGCGCTCGGAGGCTCCCACGGAGGTCTCACGAACAGGGCCGGCACGTCGTGCACGGCCCCTGCGCGCTCAGCCGGCGCCTCGACCAGGACGGGGCGATGGAAGCGCTTCCAGCGCTCCTGCCAGTCGTCCTCGGTCTCGCTCGTCGAGATCTCCACCAGCGCCTCGCCGGCGGCGGCGTTCAGGTCGGGCAGGCTGGGCAGCTCTCCCGCGGCTCCATACACCGCGTACTCGATCTCCTCGGCTCCGATCTGCACCTCCTCCACTCCGGCCGGCGCGAGCTCCAACAGCTCCGCCAGGACGAGCTCGGCCTGCTCGCGCCGAACGCGCACCGCGAGGCGGATCACGCGGTCTGGCTGCCCAGCGCGCGGCGCAGCTTGGCGAACAGCGAGTCCTCCGAGCGCATGTTCTCCTCGGTGAGCGTCTCGTTCAGCTGCTCCAGCAGCCCTCGCTGCTCCTCGCTCAGCCGACGCGGGATCACGACGTTGACCACGACCCGCAGATCCCCGCGCCGTCCGCGGGTGAGCGACGGCATGCCCTCACCGCGCAGTGTTATGGCATCGCCGGGCTGAGTACCCGCGGGTATCTCGACCGGCACGTCGCCCTCGAGAGCGGAGATCTGAAGCGTCGCCCCCAGCGCGGCAAGCGGAGCGGCCACGTCGAGCGCCGTGATCAGGTGATCGCCTTCACGCACGAAACGCTCGTCCTCTCGCACACGCACGAGCACGTACAGATCCCCGGCTCCGGCACCCATCTCGCCGGCGTGCCCGCGGCCCGTCAGCCTGATGCGCTGGCCGTCTGAGATCCCGGCCGGCACCTCGACCTCGAGCTCTCGGGTGCTCGCCAGCCGGCCACGGCCCCGGCACTCATGGCAGGGCTCCTTGGGCACGCGGCCATCGCCCTGGCAGACGTCGCACACCATCGTCCGCACCATCTGGCCAAACGGGGTGCGCGTCGCCGCCTGCAGCTGACCGGCACCGCCGCAGCGCTCGCAGGTCTCGATCGGAGTCCCGGGCTCGGCGCCGTTGCCATGACAGTGCTCGCAGCGGTCGACCGCCTCATAGCTCACCTCCAGCTTCGCGCCGTGGGCGGCTTCCAGCAGATCCACCTCCACCGCGACGGCGACGTCCGCGCCCGGCGCCGGGCCCGAGCGTCCGCCGAATCCCGCGCCCCCGAAGAACGCATCGAACAGATCTCCGATCGAGGAGAATCCATCGAAGTTGGAGGCGTACCCGCCGGACCGCAGGCCATCGTGGCCGTAGCGATCGTAGGTCGCGCGCCGCTCGGAGTCAGACAGGATCTCGTAGGCCTCGGCAGCCTCCTTGAACTTCTCCTCGGCGTCGGGATCGTGGGCGTTGACGTCGGGGTGAAGCTCCCTGGCCAGCCCCCGGAACGCCTTCTTGATCTGATCCTCAGAGGCCGTGCGATCGACGCCGAGCACCTCGTAGGGGTCACGCGGGGTGGAGGTCGTGCTCATCAGCTTTCCGAGTAGGCGTCTTCGACGAAGCGCGAAAGCTCGCTGGCGGCCTCGCGCACGGTGACGATCGCGCCGGCGTAGTCCATGCGCACGGGTCCTATCACCGACACGGTTCCGAGCTTGCGCCGCGGGACTCCGTAGCTGGTGGCGACCATGGCGAACGAGTGCATCGCCGGAATCTCGTTCTCGTGACCAATCCGCACGTACACGCCGGGCTCGCCGAGCGCGGCCCGCAGCACCTGCAGCAGCGCCACTCGGCGCTCGAGCATGCTCATCAGCTCGTTGATCTGACTCGTGTCCTCGATCTTCCCTCCCGACAGCAGCCGTCCGGTCCCCTCCACATACAGCGAATCCTCGGCTCCGTAGGAGACGTTGTCGAAGGCCGGGATGAGGTGCTCGAGGAAGGCCGACTCGACGCCGGACAGGCTCGGCTCGCTGAGGCGCTGGTGGAGCACCCGCGAGCCCATGCCGAGGCCCACCAGCCGCTCGTTGAGATACTCGCCGGCCCACGCCACGAGACCCTGGTCGACGGTTCTGTCAAAGGTGGTCAGCATCTTCGAGACTCCGCCCGTGGAGGTGATGATCACCACCATCACCACCTGCGGCTGAAGGGCCAGAACCTCGATGTGCCTGATCGTCGCCGTGTTCAGTGACGGCGCCGAGACCACCGCCAGCAGGTTCGTCATCTTGGACAGGGTTTCGGTGGTGGCGCGCATCGCCTCCTCCACCTCACGGCGGATCAGCGACAGCTCCATCCGCCGCTCCGGCTCGAGCCCCTGCCCGGAGGTGAGCATGCGATCGACGACGTAGCGGTGGCCCGCGTCGGTGGGCAGGCGACCGGCGGAGACGTGGGGATGGGCCAGCAGGCCGATCTCCTCGAGCAGGGCCAGTTCGTTGCGCACGGTGGATGGCCCGCAATCGAGGTCCGGGTCGGCGGCGATGGCCCTCGAGGCCACCGGCTGCCCCGTTCGCAGGTAGTCCTCCACCACCTTGCACAGGATCAGCTCCTGCCGGGAGGTGAGTGTTTCTCTCAAGACAGATCTACAGGCTTCGCAAGCCCGCCTGGTTTGTTGGCACGGCCCCTGGGCATGGCATTGATTGTAGGGGCGTGCTCGCGCCCCTCAGAGCTCGCGCCCGCAAGCCCCTCGGGCCGCTAGATCTCGAGCTCGGCCTCGGCGTTGCGCACGATCTGCTTGCCGCCCTGCTCAGCGACGGTGTCGATGACCACGCGCCCGTCGCCGGCCTGGCGCACGGTTCCGCTCACCACGAGCTCCTCCTCGGGCCTGCCCATTCCACGAAACTGAACCGACATCCGCTTCAGGTGCTCGGGGCCCCCGGCCGCCTCGGTCTGCGCGCGGGCCACCTGGGCCATCGTCCACAGCCCGTGCAGAATCCGCCCGGGCAGCCCAACCGATTTGGCGAACTCCTCGTCGATGTGAATCGGATTGAAATCGCCTGAGGCGCCCGCGTAGCGCACGGTCACGTACTTGTCAGGGACGACCCTCACCTCGGGAATCTCCGATCCGGCCTGTAGATCTGTCATTGCACTCACACTCCTCGCACTATCTGGGTCCAGATGCCGCGGCAGACCTGCTCGCCGCGCTGATTGGTGGAGATCGACTCAAAGGCGTAGTAGCCGAGACCGGCGCCCTCGGTGATGTTCTTGACGCTCACGGTGGTCGTGATCTCGTCTCCGGCCACCACCAGTGGGCCCCACTCGAACTCCTGCCCGCCGTGGACCATCATCGCGAAGTTGATCTCGATCTCGGGGTCCAGGATCGCCGGGCCGAGCGCCGGGCTGGAGTAGACGACGGTGAACATCGGCGGCGCAACGACATCGGCGTAGCCGGCCGCACGGGCCGCCTGCTCGTCCAGATACACGGGGTTCGTCTCGCCGACCGCGCGAGCGTACTCCTTGATCTTCTCCCTACCCGCCGCATACAGCGTGGGCTCATAGGTCTTGCCGACCGCTTGGGTGTTGACTGGCATCTGAGGGCTCCTTGCGGGGCGGGCTGTCGGGGGCTTGCTCTGGCGCGGCAGTCTACGGGGCCGGCGGGCAGCCGTGCATGATCGCGCGGGCACCCGCCGATCTGGCGTGCAAACGCTCATGCATCTGCGCCGGGGAAAGCGCCGTCGCATGCCCAATCGATGCAGTCGCCGCCGCCGGTCGAGAGGAGCGGCCGCAGTCGCCCTCCTGTGCGCCGGGGGCGCGACTGCACAGGGTGACCCCGCATTCCCGCATTCCAGAGCCAGATCATCTCGCTCGACGCCGGGCAACGGCGCCACCTGCGAACGGCACGCCCGGGCGGGCCCATCCATCTCCCCTCGAGCCTCTAGGCTGGCCGCCTTCACCTTTTCCCCTCCCTGAGCCAAACGGCACCCGCCGACCCTTCACAGCTCAACATCCTGCGGCCCTCAGACACTCCGAGGAGCCCTCTCCCGGCCCGTCCCGAGCCGATCCCCGATCGATCGACAACGGGCGTTTTCGCGCCAAGTTGCTCTGGCGAGGTCAGGCGAAACCGACATTTCCGAGACCCCCCTTAGGGGGTTCTCGGAGCACGTCCTCGGAGCGAGCGGCGGTCGATCTGCGGGCTTGACGGCGGCTCGATCTGCTCCTAGAAGCAGCGCGGCCAAGGCCCAGCACCGCCCCAAGCGCGGTGCCCACCCAGACCCGCCAGGAGACCGCCATGACCTCCACCGTCTCGCCCCCCAAGCCGCTCGCGCGGCGTTCCGCCCGCCGTGACCCCGGCCCATCGCCGCGTGCCGGGCACGCTCGCTCGCGCCAACGCCGGCCACGCGGCGCACACCGCCAGCAACGAACGCTGGCTCGCTACACCGACGCGCTGGGCCGCGATCGGGAGATCGTTGCCCAGCAGGGATATGGCGGAAGCCTTCTCGTGGTGGACAGCGAGCTCGCCTCTGGAGAGGACCGCCGGCTCGTGGCCCATCTCGCAGCCGATGAGCCCACCGTGAACGCCGGGCTTGAATGCGAGCGCTATCTGCAGGATGCCCTCAGCGGCAGCGCTCGCTGCCGGCTGCTCAGCGCCGCCGATCTGCGCACCGCGCCCTTCGACGAGAGCGCCGCCGAGGGCCGCTGGCCGGCATCGGCCGGCGACGCGGACCAGCTCGATGAGCGGAGTGGACGCCATCGACTCGAGCGCGTCCACAGCGGCATGTCCATACCGGAGCTTCGCTGGCGCCGCGATCCGCAAACGCCGGCGGAGGGCGGCCCCCGCTGCGAGAGCGTCCGGGATGCGATCGCCGGACTGCAGGCCTATGAGCCCGTGCGGGAGATCACCCTCGGCGCGCTCGCATCCCATCGCGAGGACCCCGGCGTGTCGGTCACGGTGCTGGGCGCCGAGCTGCGCCGGGTTCTTTTGAGTCCCATCGTCCTCAATCGCGCACTTCGGGAGACGGCCCTCGAAACGATCCAGCGTGAGGAATTGAGTCTCAGCGAGATCGCCATCCGCTGCGGGCGTGTCAAGCGCGACCTCAGGGGCAACGTCAGCGGAGAGACGAGCTGGCTGGCCCGACGCCTGGGGATGCTCCCGGAGGGTGGACGAGACACGCCCACGCCCTGGATACACAGTGACGTCCTCGCCCTGATCGCCCGTCGTGGGCTGGGCGTCAGTCCACGCGAGGTGGAACTGCAGTGACCGCCGAGGCGCCAACGGCCGTATCGCCCCCGCGAGGCGCACTGGTCCTCGTCGTCGAGTCCGATGCAGAACTGGGAGGGGCGATCGTCGAGCAGCTGACGGCCGATGCCTACCGGGCGCAGCTGGCCCGGAGCGCGGAGCATGCCCGTATCCGGGCCGCCACCAGCCCGCCGAGCATCGTCCTGCTCGGAGATCTGGGCTCCGGGCGCGGCGCCCTTGAGCTGCTGGAAGAGATACGCGAGGGCGCTCGCGCGGGCACGCCCTGGACGCGGGAGACGCCAGTCATCGTGATCGGCCCACGGGCACATGTGCTCGACCTGCTGCGAGCCTTCGAGGCGGGGGCCGATGACTACCTCGACCGGCCCCCCGCCTACCTCGAGCTGCGTGCCCGCCTGCGGGCCGTCCTCCGCCGCGCCTCGAGCATCCCCGGGGATGGGCGCTCGCTTCAGGTCGGGCCGCTGTCGATCGACCTGGGCGCTCACTCGGTGTGCCTCGACGGGCACGCCGTGAACCTGCGCCGACAGGAGTTCCAGCTGCTCGTGCACCTGGCCCGGGAGCCCGAGCGCGTGTTCGCCCGCGAGGAGCTGCTGCGAGCGGTATGGGGGTACCGCTCCAACGGCTCCACGCGCACCCTTGACAGCCACGCCAGTCGCCTGCGCCGCAAGCTCGGCGCGCAGGACGGCCAGCGCTGGGTGAAGAACGTGTGGGGAGTCGGTTACCGGCTGAGCTGAGCCGAGGCCGTTCGACGACCTCTTCGGGTGCCCCGGCCACCCAACCCAGATCTTGGCGGGCCCGAACGGCCCGGCGAGCAGAGCGGCGAGCGACGGCGGGCATGGGCCCGGCGTCGGGCGCCGACCACAACCGCCGGCTGACGCCGGCCCATGGATCCGCGCTTGAGCGCCGGTCCGCTGAAAGGAGTCACATCATGCGTCCATCAAACTCGGCGTTTGAACCAGGCGCCGACCCGCTGGCGCCCCTGCAGGGACTCGCCCACTGGCTGCTCAGCACCACGACCCATGTGGTGCTCGGCCTTCTGATCGGCATGCTGGCGGCAAGGCTCATGCGCAGCAGACACCTGCACTGGAGCTGGGCCGCAGCAGCACTGGCGTTCGTTGTGCTGCTCGGGCGCGGGCTTGCCAGCCCGACCTCGCCGACCGCCATCGCGGCCCTCAGCGCCACAGCGTGGAGTCGTCGCTGGCATCGTCGGGACCTCGACGCGGGCGGTGACCTGGCCGAGATCGCTGCCGGCCGCCGGGGACCGTTGGAGACACTGCGCGTGGCCGCTCGCGGCCTGCGCGTGGCTCGCCCGGGCTTCCTGGGCGCATCTGGGCGCTCCCACGGCGAGCGGCTGACGCTCGGATCCGACGAGAGCCGGCGTGAGGTCTCAATCCCCTTCGGGGGCTCGACGGGCGGCACCCACACGCTCGTGGTGGGCGCGACCGGCTCGGGCAAGACGGTCACCCAGACCTCGATCGCGGTCACGGCGATCGAGCGCGGCATGGGCTCCGTCGTGGTCGATCCAAAGGGTGACCGGGCAATGCGTGGCGAGCTGCGCCAGGCGGCCCACGCGGCGGGAAAGGCGTTCATCGAGTGGACTCCAGAGGGCTCGGCGGTCTACAACCCCCTCGCGAGGGGAAGCGAGACCGAGGTGGCCGACAAGGCGCTCGCGGGTGAGCACTTCACCGAGCCCCATTACCTGCGCCAGGCACAGCGTTACCTCGGCCATGTCGTGCGCTCGCTGCGCAGAGCCGATCTGGAGGTCAGCCTGCAGAGGATCGTGGAGCACATGGATCCCGCGCAGCTGGAGTGCCTCGCTCGTCGCCTTCCCGAGGGCGAGGCCTCCGTGACACAGGATTACCTGGACGCCCTGAGCGCTCGTCAGCAGAGCGAGCTGGCGGGCGTGCGCGACCGCCTGGCGATCCTGTCGGAGTCAGACGTGGGAACCTGGCTTGACCCCCAGACTCCGGGTGCCGAGCGATTCGACCTGCTGGATGCCGTGCGGGCCCGGGCTGTCGTGTACTTCAGCCTCGAGTCCGATCGCCGGCCGCTGCTCACCCAGATGCTGGGCGCGGCGATCGTGCAGGACCTGCAGACAACCGTGGCGGCGCTGCAGGGACGGCCGCTGCCCACGCTGGTGGTGATCGACGAGTTCGCCGCAGTCGCCGCGGCGCAGGTCGTGCGCCTGTTCGGCCGTGCGCGATCGGCGGGCTTCAGCCTCCTGCTGAGCGCCCAGGAGCTCGCCGACCTGCGGCTGCCGGGCCGTGAGAGGCTGCTCGAGCAGGTCATGGGCAACCTCTCCGTGCTGATCGCACACCGCCAGGTTGTACCCGAGTCGGCCCGGCTGATCGCGAGCCTGGCAGGGAGGCAGGGCGCCTGGAGAACCTCGCGCCACAGCGACGGCGGGGTGACGCGCACCCGCGTTCGCGAGGACGTGCTCGATCCCACCGCCGTCGTGAGGCTGGGGACGGGATGGGCCGCGGTGATCGTGCTGAGCGACGGTGGCGACGTGCGCTTCGCGCGCGTCCTCTCCGCCCCGGCGCGGCGCTGAGCGCGCAGAGCGGGCGCCCGGGCCCCTGCCGGCTCTGCCTGGAGCACCAACCGAGGTGGGCCCGACCGGGCCTGCCAACACGAGAAACGGAGAAGACATGACCGCAGATCAGACGCTCCCGCCTGAGCGGGAGGCAATCATCCGCTGGACGGCGCGCATGGGCGCCATAACCGCCGAAGCCCTGGCTCATCGCCACGACATCTCGGTCGCCTCGGCCCGCGCACGGCTGCTCGGCGCGGAGCGTGCCGGGCTGCTCGCACGCCGGCGCCCGCTGAGCGGCGCACCGGCGCTCTACACGGTCACCCAGGCGGGCCTGCGCACCTGCGGGCCGCGCGGGCTCGATCCGGGTCGCGTGAGCGCGTCGAACGCTCAGCATCTGGTCGTCTGCGCCGAAGTGGCGGCGGCCCTGGAGCGCAGCTACCCCGATCATGAGGTGCTCGGCGAGCGCGAGCTGCGCCGCGACGAGCGCGAGTGTGGCCATCCGCTCGCGAGCGCCCGCCTACCCGGTCCGCGTGCCGACGGGCCGTTGCTGCATCGCCCGGACCTCGTTCTGCGACCGGCCCCCTCCGAGCAGGAGCTCCCGGTCGCGGTCGAGGTGGAGTTGACGGTCAAGGCCCCCCGGCGACTGGCGGGCATCTGCAAGGCCTGGGCAAGGTGCCGCTGCGTGGCCGGCGCGCTGTATCTCGTGGCGCCCGAGGTCGAGCCTGCGCTCGGGCGGGCGATCGAGGCAGCTCAGGCCGCTGAGCGGATCGCTGTCGTCCCATTGGCCGTGCTGCCCGGCGTCGGCGGCGGCAGGCGATCCGAGCGATCGTGAGAACCGTCCCAGGCGCTGCGTACGTTTGTTGCCAGGGGGGCCAACCACCCAGTAAAGGAAGCCCTGAATGTCCAATTTCAGCATCAACCGCGTCGTTCTCGTCGGGCGCCTCACGCGGGACCCCGAGCTGCGGGGACTGCCCTCCGGGGTCAGCGTCTGCAGCGTGCGCATCGCCTGCAACTCCAGCCGGCGCGATGGAGACGGCTACGCGGAGAAGCCGAACTTCTTCGACGTGAGCATCTACGGCGCCTCGGCTGAGAGCGTGAGCCACTACATGCGCAAGGGCAGTCGCGTCGCCGTCGATGGCCGGCTGGAGTGGCGCGAGTGGGAAACCGCCGACCAGCAGAAACGTCAGGCGGTGAGCGTGGTCGCCGACACCGTCCAGTTCCTGGACAGCCCCGGCGAGCGCTCGGAGACGGGCGAGGAGGGTGCGGGTGGCCCGGGCGACGGGGCCGGCAAGGAGCAGGGCGGCGAGCTGCTCACGGTCGGCGCCGGTTCCGGGGAGGAGCTCGTCTTCTAGGGCCCGCAACGGTACAAGCGGGAGGCCGCAGGACCCCGCCCGGGCGCACACGACAGCGGGGATGTTCAGCGCGAGCATCCCCGCTGTCGGCCCGGGGGGTCTTTTTGCGTTTAAGCCCCCGCCGCAACGGGGATCCCGTGCACAGGGATTTGGCTCGGCTCGGCGGTCGCCTCGCCGGCGCGAGGATCGCCATGAGACGCGGACACGCGCACCTGTGGCGGCAGCCGGGGGACCCCATAGGCGCGCAGCAGGCCCTCGTGCAGGTCACGCTCTGAGGCGAACAGAATCCGTTCCCTGCCGGGGTACTCCCAATCGAACGGATACTCGCCGGCATAGGCGCGGCAGGCTCTCAGCACCGGATCTGCGCGCCTTGCGAACTCCCGTGCCCGCGCTCGATCACGACAGACGAAGATCACAACGGCCACCGCCTCCATGCGGCGTCCGTAGCGACTCAGGTGCGCCGACCACCCCCCGAGGAAATGGTCATAGCGCTGGAGCTTGGCCGCGGCGACGCCGACGGGGAGACGGTCGTCGAACTCGACGATCAGATCCACGCCCGGCTGCGGCAGCGCAGGCGTTGTATCCACGCCCGCATGACTGTCGATGGCGGCCGGCACCCGAACCTCGACGATTGCGTCCGGGCGCACGGTCTCAAAGCGCTCGACCTCCACGCTCTCGCCGGTCGCGCCGGTGCACAGGAAATCGTGGGCGGCGCGGCCTCCGGGCAGTCGCAGATCGCCGGGAGCAAGCCCAACCCGGCCCTCGGGCCTCGACAGCCTCGGCGGCGAGAGCACGGATTCCGCAGGGCCGCGCAGCGCCGGCCGGCCGTCGGCGACGATCCGCTCAAGCGCGAGCGCCCATGCGGTCACATGAACCTCATGGCACGCCTGGCGAAGGAGACCCTCGGTGCGCGGAGCGGCTCTGGAGGAAACACTCCCGGCGCCCGCCTCCTGCGCGCGGGGCGTCAGGCGCTCGCGGGCACGCAGCAGCTCGATTCCTGCCGGAGTGATCACGTAGCACATGGGCACCCCTCCCCCGTCGCGCCGGTGGAACTGAAAACGGTCCACCAGCCCGGCGTCAGACAGTCGCTTGAGTCGCCTCTGAGTGGTCGTCGCCGCCCTGCCCGCGTTGAACCGGCGGTGCAGCTGGCTGGTCAACACGTGCCTCATGCAGGCAACGAGGACGAGAATCTCGAGATCCAGCGCGTCTGGCTCGAGCGAGCGCGGCGACTCGACCCGTGTGGCCCACCGCACGCTGTGCGCGCCGTCCAGTTCAACCAGCTCGCGATAGCTGTCCGACGGACTCGCGGGGAGACTCCTCATCTCGTCCGCCGAAGTCGGCGGCATGGTCCCTCGCGGGGACCGATCGGCGAGGCGCCCGGTCTCACCCGCGGGCTCGCCGGGGCCAAGTGCACCCTGGGTCGCGCGGTGGCGCTGGTCCCAGTGCGGTTGGCGAAGGTCGCTCCGATGACGCCCGCCCCGCTGGAGCTGGCGCGCGGCGTGGAGGGCGAGGCGCTCCTGGTCGACCCGCAGCGGAATCGTCTCGGCGATGAAGGGAGCCTGGCGCCCGTCCGGAGTGCTCCAGCTGGCGATCGCGTGGTGCTTGGGCAGATGCAGGCGGACATCGGGGTGGCCGAGCGTGGAGAGCTGGCCCAGCCCCGGGCGCACCGTGTCCGAGAACTCGGCCATGGTCAGCTCTGACGCTGCCCTGGCCTCGCGGGTGGATGCCGTCGCGAAGTACACTCGGTGTGCGAACAGGGCGTCCAGCTGGTCGCGCACCTCTCGGTCGGTCCACTGCGCGTCGGTCTGCCAGCAGGCAACCGTCTCGAGCCCCGCCGAGCGCTTCAGCGCCATCGTCTCGGCAAAGCCGCGGTTGAGCACGAGCGGCGCCTCGTCGACCTTCAAGGCCACGGCCACCCGCTCCTCAGCCGGGACGAGATCCTGCTGGCGGCCGAGGGCCGCATCGAGCATGCCCACGAGCAGCTGCATCAGGACAGACGTGTTCCCGGCGCCCATCGCTCCCAGCGCTCCCTTGACCACCAGCACCTCCCCGCCGGCGATGACGCGGTCGAAGTCGACCCGCAGGGAGTCGTTGAGCAGCACGCGCTTGATCGACGGCGAATTGAGCAGCCGTGCGAGCTTGTTGACCGGAGCATCGAGCTTTGCCGTCGTCATGCTGCGGGCGTCCGCAAGCTGGGCCGTCAGCTCCGCGGTGAAAAACTGAGAGATCTCCTTGATCTCAGGCAGCGCCCGGACGCGAGCGCCAACGCTTGTCCGATACGAATAGCCCTCCTCCCCCACGGACAGCAGGCGCGCCGCATCCCACAGGGTCGATTCGCGGTCGTAGGCCAGCACCGCGATGATCGCGTTGCGCAGATAGCGGTCCGAGGAGGCACGGATGTCCGCATCGGTGAACAGGTTCTTCAGTGCCGCCACCACGTAGTCGGCGATCACGTCGGCGGGAGCGTCCACGGCAAGCGGATTGAATCCGCAGGTGGGATGGGAGAAGTCGAGCAGCGTGCATGTCCGCTCGGGCGAGACGAGGCTCAGCGCGGCCTCGGCTGCATCTCCCTTGGGGTCGAGCACGATCACCGCGCAGCGCTCGCGCAGCAGGTCCTCGGCGATGGTCGCCACCAGGTAGCTTGACTTGCCCTGTTCCACGGCGCCCGGCACAGCCGTGTTCTGCCGGCGAAGCTGAGGATGGATCGAGACCGGACCCAGTGCGTCGCGCAGGGTGCCGGCTCCCCGACCGGGCCGGTGGATCGAAGGCGAGGCCGGTGCGAGAGGGAGCCCGGTCCGCGCGAACGGCACGGTCATGTAGTCGATCGATGGGAGCTGCCAGATGGCGGCGAGCTCGGTCGAGGCAAACACTCCGCGGCGAAAGGACGGCAACGGATTGCCCTCCCCCCGCTGTACCCGGCGCGTGTAGAGGCCCAGCAGGCCGTGGCGCACGACTGTTCCGCGCTCGATCAGACGGTTCTCTCTTCCTTCGGCGCGCAGCTCTGAGGCGATCCGCTCGCAGATGCGACGGCTGGGCGCGACCACCCGTAGATCGACGAAGAACAGCGGCCTGTGCTGGAGCTCGAGAGCGCCACGAAGCTCGGCGTCCTCGACCATCGATCGATCGCGTACGCGCGAATGCGCTCTGCGCTCGCGCGAGAGACGGGCCTCGTGGCGCTTGTACAGACGCTTGGCAAAGCGCTCGAAGAAAGCCGGCGTGGGCGTCATCGCAAGCTGCACGAACGACGGCTCGCCACAGGCGCCCATGATGGTGATAAGCCGATTCACCGGCGGCTCGCGCTCATGCTCGAAGCGGTCCAGCAGCTTGACGCGCTTGATGAACTCGGCATGCTTCTTCAGCCGCAACACCGCGGGAGGCACGCCGGGCAGCCCGCGGGCTGGGCCCACCCGGCAATTCGGGTAGGCGCTCTGGAGTGCGGCCTGGACCATTTCCTCATCCCCCTCGGGGCAGGTGACCGCAAGCCACGCCGTCGGATGAACCTCCTGCCCGCCGCCGCCGTCGAGCCCGGCGCCGGCGTGGTGCACCTCGAGCGAAACGGCCGGCTGACCAAGCAGCAGACGCCGCCACCAGCGGCGCAGCAGACGCTTGTGGAGAACCTCGAACATTGCCACCACAGCCTCGGCGCTTGCTCGATCGGTGCGGTAGACCTCGACTCCAAGACGCACGTAGCGCCGACGTCCTCTCGCCCTCGCGCGCACCAGCGTGAGCGCGAGCGCCGGCACCAGCCCGAGTGCGAGGAGCAGCATCGCGGTCGAGACCCCGGCGACAGGCGACCAGCGCAGAGTTGCGCGGACACCCAGTCGCAGTGGACCCTCGAGGGCGGCCAGCGCGGAGCCCGCGAGGGCGAACGGACTTTCCGTCGCGGAGCCCCGCAGCGCCCTTCCCGGCCCGCCCTGCAGACACCACGCGCTCAGCGCGAGGCCCGCCAACACGGCGAGCACGCCAAGCAGTCGCCACAGCAGGAAGCGAAGCACCCACCACTCCTCCGACCCCGGGGCCTCCGCGGGACAGCGCGCCGCGGGCGCTGTCAGGAGATCAATGCGGGCGGGTAGCCCGCTCGACCTGCTCGCCCCGCGCCGTCAGGTGCCACGCGTTCGATGCGCCCTTCTCCTGGCCATCGCCCGTGTTCTCGACCAGCTTCAGGCGCGCCAGCCGGGTCAGGAGCTTTGAGATCTGGCCCTGATCGGCGATACCGGAGCCTTCAGCGATCTCTCGGTTGCTCGCCCCCGGGTGCTCGGCGATCACCATCAGCACTCGCACGGTGCGGTGGGTGAGGCGCATGTTCAGGCCGTCGAGCGGGTCCGTGTTTCTCGAGCCGCGAGAGCGAAGGCTGTCGGGGCGGGACTCGAGCGCGGGCATGTGCAACTCACTGCTCGCCGCGCTCGCTCCGAGATAGGGCAGCACGATCATGCTCATAAGCGAACCGCGCAGATCTGCGAGCGGCTCACGGCCGTCCTCGAGCAGCCGCGTGTGCAGCACGGCGAAGATTGCGCCAACGACGCCTTCGGCCGTCACCTCCGGCAGGTCGTCGGGGTTGCTGGCCAGGGAACGTCCCCGATCGATCGCTTCCGCCGCCTCCTCGAGCGCGGCAGCTCGATGTTCGAGGACCTTCGATCCGGCCCCCAGCGCCTCGACGACGCACACCTTTGCGATCGCCGGCTCGTCGTCCAGGAGCACCAACAGCCTGTCAAGGCCTGCGCGGATGCCGTCTCGCCACCCCGACTGCTGCATGTAGGCCTCCATCACCACCGCGCGGCCGTGGGCGACCGCCTGGTCGAATGCCGCCACGAAGCAGTCCTCGCGGTCGGCGAAAACGTCGTAGAAGGTCTTGCGCGACACTTTTGCCCGGCCGATCACCTGCGCCACGGTCATGCGGGCGTAGCCCACCTCCTCGACGGCCTCCATCGCCGCAGCGAGCATGCGCGTGCGCTGGATCTCTGTGACCTGAACCCGCGGAAGCCCACTCGGACCGGGGCGCAACCGCGTGGTCGCTGTGCGTGTCTTGTAAACGGAGGCCATCGCTGTCTGGGGGATCCTCGTGTTCGACCAACGGGACGTTGTGCTCTCTCAGGACCTGCGCCCGGCGGGCTCGGCGCACGCACGGGCGAGGGCCTTCTCAGGCGCTTACAAGATGTTTATGGTTCCGAGCCCTGATGTCGAGACCCGTCTCCCACTTTCTCCTCTGAACACCTGAACGACCGTGATGGCTGCGGGAGACGACCGGCATCTGCCGTTCAGGACCATACGTCCCTATACGATTTCGTAGCAGCGATGGCTGCGCGCTTGTGTCGCACCCCCAGGTTCCGGCTCGCCAGCACGGTCGCCGCGACGAGGCGGCCGTTGGGCTGGATCCGCACGAGCCTGCCGTTCGGCTGGCGTACAAGCGGACACTCTCGGTCGACGCCGACGACCCGCGCGTTGGCCGACATGCGATCTAGGCGTGCGTACTGAGCCGCGGTCACCCCAGCTCTCCTTTCCGTCTATTGGAACGCTACTCCGACCCAGGAGATGAGGGCGCCCGCGATCGCTCCAGAGGACGCATTTAGCGGAGTTTCGTTGCGCTGCCCGCGCGTAGGCGTGCCTAGCAGACCGAGCGAGCGCAACGCATGGCGGACTGGACATATGTTGAGTTGGGGGCGGTTAGCTCTGGCTGGAAGGGCCAACTGCCGGTAATGACGCCAGGTCGACGAGACCGGGGAGCCATTCCCCATCTATCGCGGTGCTTGACACCGCAGTTAGGAGACGCCCATGAACCGTGGCGTCCCACAGATGCGCAAGTCGCTTCCGGGCGACCGCCTCGCAGTAAGCCAGCGTCCCTTCTTGCGGGTAACCGGCAACACGTTTCGAGCAGCACTTCCCGTGCTCGGGTCCGTATACGCACTCACGTTCGCCAGCAGCGCCCTGGGCGAGACCGCGGCCGGGCGCACGGGGCCCGCCACCCACCCCAGCTCCCGTTCAAGCAGCGGCCAAGCCGGCTGCATGGGTCACAGCAGCGGCGGCGGCAACGAAAGCGGTGGCGCCAAAGAAACGCCCGCCGTTGTGAAAGAAACGCCCAGCGACGCGAAGGAAACGGCCGTCGGCGGTGCGAGTACGCCGAGCGTAGCCGCCCCTGCCGCTGTCCCCGCAGCCGTACCGGCCGTACTACCGGCAGCTCCGCGGCCAACCGTCAAAGCGAGCACGACGCCGAAGAAGGCCGAGAAGAGGACGACCAAGAGGACCACCAAGAGGAGCACACGCAAGCACCACCCGAGGTCGGGCGAGACCACCGCTCGCTCGCTCGCGCGGTCACCGCTCCCCAACAAGCGAGCCGCGTTCACGGGCTGAATCAACGCCGCGAGGCTGGGTGGCGAGCTCGCCCAGCCTCCAGCAGATCTCAGCCGGCCGCCGCCGGCTGCTCAACGCGGTGCCGCGCCGAGGCGATGGACTCCGACGCCTGGACATCGACCACGATGGCACCGCGCAGCCCCTCACGAACGAAGTCGCTGAGATCGCCGATGAGCGGCACGATCGCGACGTGATGAACACCCGCGGTGATGGCGTTGAGAACGCTGCCGCCGGGGTCTGTATACGTCCATCGCCGCTGCCACCCGCCATCACGCCTGGCCAGGAGGAACTTGACCACCAGCTCAGCGCGATCGATCTGCGCGCTCCATGAGCCCTCATAGTCGGTGGCCGCGACGCCGTCCCCACCCGCAAGCAGGGAGGCGAGCGCTGGATCCTGCGAGTCGTCCACCACAAGGACGACGATGGGCTGTCTGAGCGCGCGCGGCACAAAGCCCACACCACTGGCCGGACTCGCGTCCGCTAGAAAGCTATCGACAGCGTCACTCATCGCCGACGGGCAGATTACCCCAGGGCACCGACGGCATGGGCCGGCGAGGCGCATCTACGAGGCCGCTGAAAGAGCGCCAGCGCACTCAGACTCCCACGCCCGGCTACATCGTGACCAGCGTCAGGGGCCACGAGCTCCTGCATATCCCGGCCGCGTACTCGCGGCCCTCCCGTGACGGCCGAGAGCCCCCGCATGGGCGGGGGCCTCGTAGGTCCCTTATCGTGTGGAAAGACACGGGCGGCTAGCGCGTCGCGGAGGAAGGCGCGACGACTTTCGAGGGCGCGGCTTTGACGAGCGTGGGCGATATGCACCCGCTATCGCTGAAGAGACCCAGCGTCCTTCCGGCAGCGGACCACGCTGCTTCGGCCTGCTTGCTCTTGCCTTCTTTTTCGAGTTTTTCAGCCTTTTCGACACCTCTCTGAACGAGGTCGGGCGCTTTCGCCGTCGCCACCTCGTGCCGGTGCCGAGGGTCGAGAGCCTCAAAGAGCTGAACGCTCACCTGCGTGCGGGCTGTGAGGCCGACCTCGACCGCCGCATCGCCGGTCAGGAGCGGACGGTCGGGGAAGCTCTCGCCTCAGAGAGGGCGCTCCTTCACGCCCTGCCCTTCGAAGCGGCGCCTACCGATGAAGAGGCGACGCCGAGGGTCGACGCAAAGGCGATGGTCACTGTTCGCCAGAACCGCTACTCGGTACCGGTCTCACTCGTCGGAAGCCGGGTGCTCGCGAAGATCGGCGCACGCACGATCACCGTCTCCCATGGCGGGGGGATCCTCGCCAGCCACGATCGCCTCCCCGGGCGCTTCGGGGTCTCAGCCCAGCTCGACCACTACCTCGATCTGCTGGTTCAGAAGCCGGGAGCCCTGGCCGGATCGCTCGCACTGCATCAGGAGCGCCGGCGCGGGCACTGGCCGAAGTGTCTTGATGAGCTGTGGGGGAAGCTCACCGAGCGCTATGGCCCTTCAGAGGCGGCACGGCAGATGGTCGACGTGCTGTTGCTCGCCCGCGAGCACAGCCCCGCCCGCCTTGAGCTGGCCGTGCGGGGAGCACTCGCCGCCGGCGCCCACGACGGTCGTGCCGTCGGTTTGCTCGTCAGGCAGACAGAGCGCCCCGCGGTCGCTGTGATCGAGGATCTGCCCGAGCACCTCGCAGTCCACGAACGCGCCGAGCCGACGCTGTGTGACTATGACCGGCTGCTCGTCGGGGTCTCTTCATGAGTGCCCCGGCGAAGGTCCAGGCGATGGAGGCGCTGATCGAGGCCCACGCTGTCGAGCTGAAGCTCCCGACCGTTCGCCGGCGCTTTCGTGCGCTGGCCGAGGAGGCAACACGCGATCAGCAGACCCCGACCGCCTACCTGGCCGAGCTGCTCGAGGCCGAGGTCTCTGAGCGGGCAGAGCGCAGGGAACGACGGAGGCTGATCGATGCCCGCTTTCCGCTGATGAAGCAGCTCTCGGAGTTCCGCTTCGCTGATAACCCGAAGATCCCCCAGGCGACGATCGCAGCTCTCGCCCAGGGGTCGTGGATCGATGACCGCGAGTCGGTGATCCTGCTCGGGGACTCGGGCACCGGCAAGACCCACCTTGCGATCTCACTGGCGATTCTCGCCTGCCAGCAGGGGCGGCGGGTGCGCTTCACGACCCTCGCCGCCCTTGCCAACGAGCTGCAGGCGGCCGAGAGCAAACGCGAGCTCGGGCGGGTTGTCGCCCGCTATGCCCGCACCGAGCTTGTGGTACTCGACGAGTTGGGCTATCTCGCGCTGCCCGAGGGAGCCGCGGAGCTCGTCTTTCAGGTGATCTCAGAGCGGAACGAGCGGGCGTCGCTGATCGTCACCACGAACCTCCCCTTCGGCGAGTGGACGAAGGTCTTCCCCGATGCCCGTCTGGCGAAGGCAGTCGTCGATCGCATCACCCACCGCGCCCACATCATCGACACCGGTCAGGAGTCCTGGCGCTTTCGCCACGGGCTCGCGCGTGCCAACAAGAAGCAGGGAGCCGCCGCCTGACTCAACGCTGTGTTGATCAGCAACCGAGCGAGAGGGGGGGTCAGTTTTCAACCGGCGAAGCTCTCAAGGAGCCGATCAGGGAAGATCAACTACACACAAAACCCGACGGCGGGTGGGGCCAGTTGAAGCGTCCGCGCCGGGGCCAGTGCGGGTGACCACTCTCACTCAGCAGAAAGCGCCGCAAAGTGACGCTTTCCGTACGGCTCGTCTGACCTAATAGGGGTGTCCATCTGAACTACGGCCGCATGGTTCGTCCGCGCCATCCGTCCAGTAGTCCGCCTACCTCGCGAAATCCCGAGTAGCGTGGTCGATGGGCTCACGGTTCACCCCGCTTTACGGGGACGAAGGGCTGGACGCGTTGAATGGCTCGATGCGTCTTCGTGCTTCAGGGCTCAGGAGAGCGACCGCCCGTACAGGGGCGGTCGTTTTTCGTTCTCGTCCACCGAAAAGCCGCAAAATGGGCACTCGCGGACCGAGGCTCCCGATTCGCGCTACGGTCGTCGGGAGTGCCACTAGATGAACCTGTCGCCAACTAGGTGTGCTTTGAGAGGGTCGTCAAGGTCGGCGGCCTTCTCTTTTGATCGGTCAGCTTGCGGGCAGCATCCCTCAACGTCAGGCCGCAGGTCGGCCAGGGCGACATGGACTCAGAGGCTGTCGAGAGGCACGCCGATGATGCTCAGCCTGCGCGCCAGCCCGTCGAGTGCGAAAGCGCGCAGATCCTCGGTCGAGGCACCCAGGACTGAGGTGTCGGCTCCCGTCGGTGGCGTCAGTGACGCCGCGACGGCGGGAAGCAGGTCGCGCAGCGTCTCGCGTAGGACATCATCCATGCCGGCGGTTTCAGAGACGGCTTGGCGCAGGAACCAGATGCCGTAGCCGATGTGGCGGTGCTCGTCGTGGTGGATCTTGGTGTAGCCCGCCACGAACCCCGGAAGCACGCTCTCGCGCTCCATGAAGCGGGTCGAGAACTCGAAGGTGGTCAGTCCGAGTGTGGCCTCGAGAACGAGGTGGTAGACCGTTACGAACGCGACCTTCGCGGCAATATCGCCCGGGTTTGCGAGGAGCCGGTGGTGGGCTGCGACGAGCTTGTCGTCGAAGATCGTCTGGAACGCAGGTGAGACCTGCTCGCGGGCGCGCCTGACGTGCGCGGCGATGAGCGCGGGCTCTGAGACGACCTCGTCCTGAAAGCGTGCGTAGAACTGCATGTGCCTTGCCTCATCGACCTGCTGAGTAGCGAGAAAGGTGACCTCCTCCTCGCTGCCGTCCGCTCCGACCAGCCCGGAGAACTTCGTGGTGATCCGCTCCTCAGCGACCATCAGAGAGCCGAGGACGAATGACACCAGAGAGCGGTCATCCATCGTCTTCCACTGCTCGCGGTCGGTGGACAGGTCGACGTCCCAGGGGCTCCACTGGCTCTCCTCCCAATGGCGGTAGAGCGTCTGCGGGTCGTGCAGATGGACCTCGTGCGCGGCTTCGCTCATGCCGTCCGCTGCCCCGGCTTGCGGGCACGCACGATCGTCTCGGCGCCCTTGCCGGCGGAGCACTCGCACCCCTCGTCGTGATTCGGGTCACAGCACCTCGCCTTGGCGCTCGGCTCGCAGCAGGTGGCCTGCGCCTCGGCTGCGCAACAGGAACTGACCGTCGTCTCCGTGGTGGTGGTCAGCTCAGCCATGACGATAGCTCCTCCAGGGCGTCGGGGATTACGTAGTAGTAGGCCCACAGCCCCTGGCGCTCGGAGTCCACGATCCCCGCGTCGCGGAGCTTCTTCAGATGGTGGGAGAGCGTGGGCTGGGAGATGTCGAACAGCGGCACGAGCTCACAGACACAGACCTTGCCGGCGTGCTTGCGCAGCACGTCCACGAGCTGCAGCCGGATCGGGTCGCCGAGGGCCTTGGCGACCTCGGCCATCCGCAGCGCCTCCTCGCGCTGAACATCCGGATAGACGACGGGCTCGCAGCAGGGCGAGCCGTTGGCGCGCTTCTGCTTGGGGGACAGCTCCAAATCGACGGCCATCGATCTACTTATATCAATAACACTCACAGGTGTCTATGTAATACGATCGGCGCCGTGGACACGCCTCCGATTGCTCGCCGTCTGCTCGCCGAGCTGTTGGGGTCTGCGTTCCTCGCGGCGGTCGTGATCGGCTCGGGCATCGCAGCGCAGACGCTCTCCCCGAACGACGTCGGTCTCGAGCTGTTCGAGAACGCGGCCGCCACGGCCGCGGGGCTCTACACCATCATCCTCATGTTCGGTCCTGTCTCCGGCGGGCACTTCAACCCCGTGGTCTCGCTCGCAGATGCGACCTTCGGCGGTATCCGCTGGCGCCACGCGCTCGCCTACATACCGGCACAGGTGGCCGGCTGCGTGCTCGGCGCCGTAATCGCGAACGGCATGTTCTCCCTGGCCGCCATCAGCATCTCCACGCATCACCGCGCCTCGCCCGCGCACCTGTTCGCCGAGGTGATCGCCACCGCAGGGCTGCTCCTCGTCATCTTCTCGCTCGCACGCACCAAACGCGCAAACACGATTCCCGCCGCGGTCGGCGCATACATCGGCGCCGCCTACTTCTTCACGAGCTCAGCCAGCTTCGCCAACCCCGCGATCACGATCGGGCGCATGTTCTCCAACACGTTCGCCGGCATCGCCCCCGCATCCGTGCCCGGGTACGTGATCGCACAGCTCGCCGGAGGACTCGCAGCTCTTGCTCTGCTGGCAGCCCTCTACCCCGACGTGACAGCGGCCGAGGCAGAAGAGATCCTGCTGCCACACCACCAGGAGGCCGGCGGCTGATGGCCAGCGTCCTGTTCGTGTGTCTGCACAACGCCGGGCGCTCGCAGATGAGTCAAGCGCTGTTCGAGCGCGCGGCGAACGGGCGCCATACCGCTCTCTCCGCCGGCACCACCCCGGCCGAGAACGTCCATCCCGAGGTCGTCGAGGTCATGCGTGAGCTCGGCATCGAACTGGCCGATCGGCGCCCGCAACTGCTCACACGCGAGCTTGCCGAAGGGGCCGATGTGGTCGTGACGATGGGATGCGGCGATGCCTGCCCCTACATCCCCGGCAAGCGCTACGTCAACTGGGACCTGCCCGACCCCAAGGGCCGACCCATTTCCGAGGTGAGGGACACCCGGGACGACATCGCGCGTCGGGTCACAGCACTTGCAGCCGCGATAGACGCAGAGTCGTAGTCCGCTCATTCGTCGCGAGTGGCTTTCGCACGATCGCGTACGGACGTAAGGCGGTGTATCGGCGCGCCACTGCGAGACGCCTGGAACGGACGACGCATGAGCGTCTCGCCCAATGCTCGCGTGACCCCCCTTCGCGATGTGCGAAGCGAGCGTCCGGCGGGCCGGAGCGCAGATGGGTGTTCGTCGTCGCAAGCGGCGGCGATCATCGCGCGTGATACTTGGCTGTCTGATGACCGAGGAGTCCACGACCCGGTACCTGCGATGCCGAATGAGGTGCCATGCCAATTAGTCGGGAGATGGCGACCGGGTTCGTTGAGGGCTACAGGCGAACGTGGGAGAACTGGGATTTCGACGGCTTCGTCGACCTGTTCAGCGACGACGTCGTCTACGTGGAGCATCCCGTTGATGAGACGGTTGTCGGGCGGGACGCGATCGGACGCTACATCCGCAGAGAGCAGGCTGAAGCAGGCACGGTCAGCGTCCGTATGGGCAGACCGATAGTCGAAGGCAACCAAGTCGTGGCCGAGATGTGGACCACGATGAGCAATCGTGAGGGGGAGGCCGGGGGGACGCTCATTGGGTGTTTCATCGCCCAGCTCAACCCGACGACGGGGCGATGCACCCATTTTCGCCAATATTGGCTTGAAGTGGAGGGGTACCCCAGCCCATACGCCGGCTGGGGTGGGTAGGCCTGGCTCGGGGCATTCAGCAGCCGTCGAGCCAACCAACGTCTACGATCCAGAACATGCTGCGGGCGCGGAGTGTCAACCGGTTTTTGGTGCGCCATCGTCGCACCACGGCGTTGCTCGGAACAATCATTGTCCTTGGCGTCGTCGGTCTGAATGCTCACGCCGCCTTGCCCGAGCATCACGACACGCCCGGCGGTGTGACGATGTGCCCTGGTGCGTTGTCGATCGCCATCCTTGCGGCGGTTGCTCTGGTGGCGAAGTGCCTGCTGGCCCCGTCGACGTTGATGAGCCAGATTCCCCTTCCCCACCTCGAGAGCCGAATCGCGGCCGACACCACGAGTTCCAACGCTCGTGCCGGCCCCGCCGTACCGTTCGTCCTTCGACGTTGAGAGCTGACCCCGCGGCCTTTTGCCGCGCATGAGTCTGCTCGTGCGCCCCTGCCCTTACGGGGCGCTTCAACACGTCGAAGGAGCACGTTATTCCCGACCAACAAGTTGGGCCCATAGACCGGCAGAACCCACGCTCTACACCCCTGGTCGTTCTGTATCTGTATGTCCATGAGCCAGGGGAGGCATTCGCCTACCCCTCAGCTCGATCTCGACACTCCGCGGCGCAGGTGGCCGGCCGATACCTGGAGTGCGCGCTGGTTCAGTTCGCCTCGTTGCGCCTTCGGGCGGCCGAGTGCGACTTGGCGCTGGCAACGAACATCGGCGACCGCAAGGCTCTCGGCCGCACCGGCTGCGAGCTGATGGATCGAATCGAGGCGCTCGATATCGCGATCCTGCCCACCGCCTACGATCATCGCCCCGGTGACGGCAGCTCGACCTACATGTCTTCGAGATACGTGCTCGACGCCATCCTTGCGGCCGCCGACGGGCAGAGTGAGGAGCGCGTGATGTGGCTGACCGACCTCGACTGCGTGTGGGTAGACGCGAACAAGGTGTTCTCGGCGACGCCTTCCCCCGAGAACGTCGGGTGCGTGTTCATCGACTATCCGCCTGACTGGGATGCAGTCGGTTTCGGCGAGTACGCAGTGACGCGCCAAGCCATCGGCAATCTGGCGGCCAGCATCGGGGGTTCGCGCGGACTACCGGCGTGGGTCGGCGGAGAGCTCTTGAGCGGCACCTGCGGAACGCTGCGCGAGTTGGTGGCGGCAGTCGAGAAGCTTGACGCACAGCTTGCCCGACAGGGTCGGTTCCTCCCGACCGAGGAGCAGATCCTGAGCCTTGCCGGGGCGGTCGGCCAAGCGCGCTTCCAGGACCTCTCCGGTGTGGCGCAACGCGTGGCGACGGGCGGCCGTCACCGTGCCACGCCGGTAGCAGACCCGCTGTCACTCGGCCTGTGGCACCTGCCTGCCGAGAAGGGACTGAGCCTGCGCCGAGCGGCACGGGAGATCCGTCGCGACCGCACCCGGCGCCTTCGCAGGGACCTCTCAGACCCAGTGCGCATGGCCCGTCGGTTCAACGTCGCCGGTGCCGGGCTGCCGCGCAGCGTCCGCGATGACAGCTGGATCGTCCTGCAGCGCATCCGTCGCATCGTGCCTAGGCGTCCGGTTCGTGAACGGGGACGTCCTAACCAACGTTCCAGCTAGAACGATATGTCGATTGCCTGAGTGGGTCTGCTGAGGACAGATTCACCCATCCTTACGCCGCGACGAGAGCGCCTTGACGGGCGCCACCCGCACTGCGGGCGTGGACGTGCTGGCGGACTGACGCCCGCAGACGACGAGAATGCCGTAATAAGCGGAGCGACGGCGCTCAGCCTCGTCCCTGTTGGCCGGCTTGCGAGGCAATCGCCTATCGGCAGAGTCCGGCGCCGGCGCCAGGCGCAATCAGCTGAGGCTTTCGAGCGGGCTGCCACGCCCGCTTCGGCGCGCGGAAGCAGAAGCGAGCCGAGGAGCCAGCCTGACGCGTGGTTTTCGTCGCGAGCGTGAGCGGGGACCTCCGTCGGACGCTCGCTCAGCCCGGCAAAGCACAAGCGCGCCGAGTAATGGCCCGCACTGTGAGGCACAGGCCATGACCGTGGCTTGTCATCGGTCTATCGGTTCAGTAGCGGAACCTCACCGACCACTCTTTGTTGTTGCAGGACCAGGACTTCTTGGGGCTCGTGTTGGTCACCTGCACCTCGATCCTGTCGCCAGGCGCCGCTTGAGTCGTCGCTGTCGCGGCGTTCGAGCAGACCCCTTTGCTCGTCGATGTGACCGTGCACGACAGCAGCACGGCGCCGCTCGTGTTGTCTATGACGGTGACGGTCGCTGTGTCACTCCCGCTCACCGACGCGTTCGTTTCGGCGTACAGGTTCGATACCTGCCCGCCGTTCTCAGGCATACCTGCCAGCAGCGGGCTGAGCGAGAAGCCCGTCGTTTTGGCCGGGCAATACCCGTTGCCCTGGCCCGCCAGCATCGTGTAGTTCAGGCAGTTGCCGTTGGGCACGCTCTGTGAGCTTGCGAACGTCGCAACCGCGGCGTTTCCGGCCGGGCCGGTCGCTCCCTGTGGTCCGGTCGGGCCGGTGGCTCCGGTCGCTCCGGTGACCCCCTGGGGTCCGGTTGGGCCTTGTGGTCCGGTCGGGCCGGTTGCCCCCTGGGCTCCGGTCGCCCCGGTCACGCCCTGCGGTCCTGTGGGGCCGGTCGGTCCTGTGGGCCCGGTCGGGCCTTCGGGTCCCGTGGGTCCGGTGGGGCCAGCGGGCGGAGCCGTATAGGTGATCATCACTTCCTGCGGGTCGCCTTTCCCTGAGGCGAAGCTCGTCCCACTGGCCGCAGAGGTGACGTAGCTTGAGCCCGCGCCACCGCCACCACCGGCTTGTCCGTGGGTGGAGGCTGAGCCTCCACCCCCGCCCCCGCCGTAGTAGCCACCGCCACCGCCACCCCCGCCGACGTAGAATTCGCCGAGGGCGACTTCCTTGCCCGGGGCGCCGGCCCCCCCTTGACCGAGTTTCCCTTCCGAGCCGGGGCTGCCCCCGGGCTGCGCGGAGCCGGCTGCCCCGCCGTGGCTGCTGGTGCCACCGCCGCCGCCACCCCCACCAGCGTACGGCTCAGCCGGCGCAGCTTCGCCGGCTTCGCCGGTCGTTCCAGACGCGCTTCCACCCGCTCCGCCATATGGACCGGCGCCGCCGCCGCCACCGGCGACAACGAGCTCGGCCGATTCACTGCGTACGCCGGAGGCGCCACCCCCAGCGGTGGATCCGGTGCAGCCGCCTTCGCCGGCGGCACCGCCGCCGAAATCGACGGTAAGTTTTTCGCCCGGTGTCACCGCGAGCGTCGCGGTGACCTTGGCGCCCGACCCCGGAGCGCCTGCCAACCCGCACGCTCCCGCACCGCCGGCGCCGATCGCGGTCACCTTGATCTGGGTCACGCCCGCGGGCACTTCGAAGGGCTGTTCGGCGCCGGCGCCGGGCGTGAGCGTCGTCATCGTTTCCGCAAAGGCGCTCGCGCTGAAGCCAAGCGCCCCCGCGGACGCCGCCACTAGGACGACACCGCAACCGAAGAAACAATTCCGAACTCGCATCAGGACTCCTTTCCCTGCGTAAGTGCGCCAAGTGCTGCTTCGGACCGGTAAGAGCCGACCAGCCTACCAAGTGTCGCCAATCTTTGCTGGGCCTCGTCACAGCTCACCAACACGGGGCTGCAACGTGCCACGATTTGCCTTTGGGGAAGCGGCCCCGCAATGTCGAGAGGCCGCGCGAGGGTGCTCCTCCCATGGGATCAGAACACACGACATGCCAGCCCGCGTCGGGCCTTGCGCGGTCGTCGTCGGCACGGTCCGCGACTGGCATGCAACCCAGGTGACGAAAACGGGCGCGAGCGCGACATCGGTGCGCGCATCAAATCAGCGCTAGAGGGCAAAGCCGCGCGGCAGACCAAGGGAGCCACGTGACGAGCGCCGGACGCGCCGAGAGCTACTAGGTGATGCGCAACGCGGCCGTATCCTCAGCCGGCTGTAACAACAGGCCGTTTGGCGCAGTTGGAGCGCGTTCAGGCGGTCTCCGCCCGTACGTTGTCACCCAATCTGTTCGCCACGACGTCGGGCGCACCCTCGCTCGGCGTGGAATGCGTCAGTAGCGGAAGGTCACCCGCCATTGCCCGTGGTACCAGTGGGGGCCGTTGCCGCTGATCTCGACCTCGATGTAGTCCCCGGGGGCGGCCGTTCCCGATCCGGAGCTGTTCGAGCAGCCGCCGTCGCTCGTCGTGGTGACCGTGCACGAGAGCAGGTTTGTGCCGGTGGTGTTGTCGATCACCGACACGA
The DNA here is from genome assembly GCA_963826995.1 of uncultured Solirubrobacteraceae bacterium. GTDB lineage: Bacteria > Actinomycetota > Thermoleophilia > Solirubrobacterales > Solirubrobacteraceae > Palsa-744. The sequence continues at coordinate 363,061 of CAWGYZ010000001.1, forward strand.
GCACCGACGCTTTACTGCCCAGGTTCGCGCTCGTCGTGGCGTTGAGGTCTGTGATCGTCTCTCCCCCTGCCGGTGCGGGACCTGCCAAGAGTTCACTACCGGAGTAGCCGCTCGTCTTTCCCGGGCAGGGGCCCTGGCCCTTTCCTTCAAGCTGTGTGTAGTTCAGGCGCTCTTCGGGCCCGGATCGATTCACGCCGGTCCGCAACGGCCCGGCCATTGTAGATAGGTGGCGTTCTGCAACGCACGAAAACCAGGTGTCCGCAACAGACGCGGCTTGCTGCGCCAGTGGACGAGAACCACGCGTCCGGACCGTACCTGGGCTCGCTTCTGCTTTCCACCGAGTGGCGAAGGAGGGGCGCCTGACCTCGGCTGGCGGCTCCTTCCAACAGAACCGGAGTCAAAATTGGTCCGCGAATGGACCAAGCCGACGAGCTCAGATCTCGCGCAAGCCCGTGTTTACGGCGCCACCCCAGCGATCAAGCAAGTACCGCTACCGGGATTCGAACCCGGGTTTCCGCCATGAGAGGGCGGCGTCCTAGTCCCCTGGACGATAGCGGCGCAAAATCGATCGGGACGAGGCTAGCAAAGCGCCCCGAGCGGACTCTCTCTCCGACGGCGGTCGCCATCATCCGGGCCCAGCGGTCAATCGAGCAGCTCCTCGCTTGCGGGTACGCTATCTTCGCTGGCTCTTCGGCCCGCGGGTGTGGCGGAATTGGTAGACGCGCACGGTTCAGGTCCGTGTCTGGGCAACCAGGTGGAGGTTCGAGTCCTCTCATCCGCATTGATGGCGCCCCTGCGAAGTCGCCGGGACCGCGATCGTTGTTATACTTAGTCGGTATGACTCATCGTGTTGGAGCAAAGGGCCAGGTTGTTATCCCGAAGGACCTGCGCGAACGCGCCGGGCTAGTGCCCGGAGCGGATGTCGAGTTCGCACTGGACGGAAACAGCGTGAGCATCAAGGCTGCCGATAGCCGCGACGCGCTCGGCGGACGATTCGCGCGCAGCGGCATGGCCGCGCGACTGCTCGATGACCGCTCGCACGAGCCGCGTTGACCTTCTGCCTTGACTCGTGGGCGGTGCTCGCGTGGCTCGATGGTGAACAGCCCGCGATGGACCGCATCGAAGAAATCATGAAGGACCGCCCGACGATGAGCTGGGTAAACGCGGTCGAGGCCTATTACAGGGTCGAGCGCGATCACGGTCGCGGCGAGGCCGACACGGTTCTCGCGGGCATTCGCAAGAGCCTTGAGCTCGATCTGCCCGGGACGTCGCTGATGATCGAAACAGCGCGCCTGAAGTCGACCATGCCTATCGCGCTCGCCGACTGCTTCGCGATCGCAACCGCGTATAGCCACGGCTTGACCCTGCTCACCGGCGACCCCGAGATCCTCGACCGAGACGTGCCTTGCCGGGTCGAGGACCTTCGCCGATCCCGATAGGCCTCCCATCTCAGCGGTAACCGACGGAGCGGCAGCGCAGTGCGCCAACGCGGTAGCGTGCCGTCATGCCCTCGCCATGGCCCGCCGTCTCCTACGAGGAGTGGAGCGCGACCTGTGACACGCTCCACGCCCACACCCAGGTCCTCGGCAAGTTGGCGGTGGTGCTGGCCGCGCCCGAGCCCGAGCTCCAACATGCGGCCCTGCGTCTGAGCGCGCGGGGCTGGGAGACGGGCCTTTTGCCGGCACCCGACGGCTCGGGGGCGCTCGTCGTGGCGCTCGACCTGCGAAGCCACGAGGCGCTAGTCGAGCACAGCCAGGGAGGCGCACGGCGCATCGCCCTCGCCCCCGACCGGCCGGTGGGCGAGGTCACTCGCGAGGTTGTGGCGGCGGTTTCAGAGCTTGGGGGCGCCGTCGAGATCGACCCGACACCGCAGGAGGTCTCGTGGAGCGCGCCGCTCGATGAGGATGAGGAACACGCGTCCTATGACCCCGGTCAGGTGTCCGCCTACTTCGCCGCAGCGACCCATGCCGCGCTCGTGCTGGCGGCCTTCCGGGCGCCGTACCGGGGACGCTCGACTCCGGTCAACGCGTGGTGGGGCTCGTTCGACCTGGCCGTGAGCCTCTTCTCCGGCCTGCCGGCCGAGCCGCCCTCGGATGGGTTCATCACGCGTAACGCGATGGATGCGCAGGAGGTCGCCATCGGCTGGTGGCCAGGCGACGCGCGGTACGGAAAGGCCGCCTTCTACGCCTACGCGCACCCCGTCGCCGAGGGGTTCGATTCCGCCACGCTTTCCCCCCCGGCGGCGCACTGGGAGGCGGCGCTCGGCGAGTACGTGCTGGACTGGGACGATGTTCGCTCAAGCCCCGACCCATATGCGGCCGGGATGGACTTCGCGCGTTCGGCCTTCCGCCATGCCTGCCTGGTGTGTGGCTGGGATCCGGCACTCGCCGCAAGCGCCGAAGGGACGCCGCCGCCCGTAGCCTGAACGCCGCGAGGCGCTAGAGTCGTGGTATCGGTCGGGCAGCCGCTCGACCAGAGCAGCGTTCACGTTCCCCAGTCATTTCCTCGCAGCACCCTCCGCGTCCGGCGGTGCAGAGCATCTCGGTGCGGAGCAAGTCCGCAGGGATCGTGAGATAGGTCAACGACGACCGTGGCCCCGGGCTCATCACAGCTGATGGCCGCTGACTGGGTCGCGCTCGCAACTCACAACAAGGGACGGACTGACATGGCGTCAAGCGGCAAGAAGAAGACCACGATGGCGAAGCTCACCCGTGAAAGCAAGCTTCGCGAGCGCCGGCTGGACAAGCAGGCCAAGAAGGAGGCGCGCAGGAATGCGCCGCCTGCGGAGCCCCACGAGCCGGGCGACCCGTTGTACACGACCAGCGCAGAGCCGCACGAGACGGCTCCCGAGCAGCCCGCTCTGGAGACCGCAGGACAGGGGCTCACAGACGCCTGACCGTAACAGCGGAAGGCGTGGCTAACCTGAGAGGCGATGATGACGACTGCCGAGCCGATGACCACGCGTGGCGCCCACTACACGGCGCTGGTCGCAGCGATTGACCACCAGGGCTCTACCAAGCTGCACGCCCGAGAGCGCGAGCAGCTCTTGGAAGCCGCCGATGCGCTGCTCTTCGGAGAGCCCGAGAACCGGCAGCTGCTGCGGGCGGCCGAGGACGTCATCGAGTCGCTGGAGACGAGCGAGCGGTGGTCGGCCGAGAGCTGCGACCAGTTGCGCGAACACCTGTACGGCTGCGATGCGGCCGGCGGCGCAGCCTGAGCGCCCTGCGCGCGCCGCCCCGGCTGCCACGAGAACGTCCTCGCCGGACGCTATTCGCTGAGCGTTCGAGCGAGCTCGACCGTGGTCCCCGCGAAGATCAGGACCGAGCCGAGAACGACAATCGCCCAGTTGCGGGCCCGGATCAGATGCCTGCGCACGCGCATCACGCGCTGGTCGTGCCCGGCCGCTGAGCTCGCGAAGGCCCTCCGCGCGTTCCGGTAGCGCGGATACCACTGCCACAGCCCCGCCAGGAACCTGAGAAAGCCGATCGGCGAATGCAGCGCCATCGACGGTCCGACCGCGAGAAGCCTCAGGTACTCCCGCGTGACCGCCGGGGGATCGCTTTCGATGAGAGCATCCAGAAGCTCGTGGTATTCCACCATTTCAAGGCGCGCCTGCAGACCGGGTCCCAGCACGAGCAGAAACGCACCCGCGATCAGAATTGCCCGCCCGACGATCTCGGAGGTCATCGGCGCTTGCGCGGCGTCAGGGTCGGCATCGCGCGCAGGCTAGCGCGCTAGCGCTTGTGGTCCGCGTCCGGTACGCCGCTCAGTCCAAGCACGCCCGCCACGGCGCGCGCCGCCAGCAGCTCATCGTGGGGCGCCTGACCGGCAAGCTCGATCACCGCGCCCTCGAGGGCGCCGATCAGAGCCAGGGCGACGGTTCTGGCGGGCGGGCCCGGCGGGATCGTGCCGAGCCTTCGCCCAGCGCCGATGAGCCGGGTGCAGCGTTTGACGAGGCTGTCTGAGACGCGATCGAGATGACGCCCGACGGGATGATCCTGACCGCTGAACTCCAGCCGCAGCGCGATCGCCACGCGGGCCACGTCCCTGCGGCAGTAGATCGCATGGCCGCGCGCCAGGACCATCAGCGCGGCGAGGGGATCGGGCTCCTGCTCCACCCGCAGGCCGACCTCCTGCCTCCAGGTCTCATCGACCCAGTCGATCACCGCCAGAGCGAGATCCTCCTTGTCCTTGAACTGGTGATAGAGCGCGCCGCGGGTATAGCCAGCGTCACTGGCCACCCGCTCCAGGATGAGGTTGGCGTAGCCGTGGCGGGATAGGCCCCTGGCGGCCGCTTCGAGCAGAGCGCCACGGGTCCGTGCGCTGCGGTCGGCCTGTGTCGGGCGGGCGCCGGCGGTGCCGCGCGCGGCCCGCCCGGCGGCCCGAGCCTCCTCCGTAGATACATGCATGCATGTATGTTATCGTGCCTGCAGGCAGAAGCGCCAGCAGGCAACCCCAACCGAAAGGTCGCGTCCCATGCACCCCTTCCGAAGGGCAATCGAGTCGGGCGACAGCGACCGGCTGCTTGAGCTGTTCTCACCTGAGGTCGTGTTCAACAGCCCCGTCGTGTTCCGCCCCTACCACGGACGCGAGGCGCTCGGCCTGATCCTCCGAAGCGTCATGCGCGTATTCGAGGACTTCCACTACGAGCGCGAAATCGGCGCACCGGGCGCCGAGGACCACGCGCTCCTGTTCAGTGCGCGAGTCGGGGACCGCCAGCTGCAGGGATGCGACCTGCTTCATACGGCTGAGGACGGGCTGATCGACGAACTGACCGTGATGGTCCGCCCGCGCTCGGCGATGCTGGCGCTCGCCGAGGCGATGAGGACCGAGGTTCTGGCGGCCGAACACGATCAGGCCGGAGAGGCGCTCGCCTGAGATGAGGCTCTCCAACGGCGATCACGAGAATCACGCGTGGCGGATTCGCGAGGTCGCGCCCGACTTCAGGCTGGAGGACGCCTGGGCGCTGCCGGCGCAGGGCGGTGCCGAGGACTTTGCGAGCCTGCTGGAGGTCATGGCGTCGCTTGACCCGGCTGACATGGAGTCGCGCGCGACCCGCGCCCTGTTCGGTATTCGCGCGCACCTCGGCCGCTGGCTCGGGTGGGATGACGCACCGCCCCTGGCCATCCCGCAGAACACCGAGACGACGCTGAGCGCGCGCCTTCCCGCGGACCTGCGCAACACCGCCGAGGGCCCGCATCTGCACCCGCGCGATTTCGCCTTCACCCCCCTCTATCGGACCGACACCGAGTGGGCCGCGGAGCTCTCGAATCGCACGGTCCACGCCGTCATGCACCTGGCCTGGGTCGAGCGGCAGGATGGCCGCTATCAGGGGCAGATGGGAGTCTACGTCAAGCCGCGTGGCAGGTTGGGCGCCGCATATATGGCGCTGATCGCGCCGTTCCGCCATCGAGTCGTGTACCCGGCCCTGATGCGTCAGATCGAACGTGCCTGGGACGCCCGCATGGCACAGCAGCACGCGACCGGCACGGCCGCCGCTGCGGCGGCCCATTAGGTATATTCGCGCTCACCTCGAGGGAGTGGGAGCTCAATGCCGTTTGCCGACGTCAACGATCAGCGCATCCGTTTCGACGACAGTGGAGGAGACGGCCCGGCCGTGATCCTCTCGCATGGCTTCCTGATGGACCGCGAGATGTTCGTCCACCAGGTCGACGCGCTCTCCGGCGAGTTTCGCGTCATCACCTGGGACGAGCGCGGCTTCGGGGAGACCGAGACCGACGGGAAGCCGTTCACCTACTGGGACTCGGCCAAGGACTGCCTGGGCCTGCTCGATCACCTGAACATCGACCGCGCCGTCCTGGGCGGCATGTCGCAGGGGGGTTTTCTGTCGCTGCGCGCAGCGCTGTTGGCCCCGGAGCGGGTCCGCGCCCTGGTGCTGATCGACACCCAGGCCGGCGTCGAGGACCCCGAGCGCCTGCCCGCCTATCTGCATATGCAGCAGACCTGGCTTGCCAATGGTCCCGTCGATGAACTCGCCGAGGCGATCGCCGACCTCATCATCGGCGATCCGGTGCTCAACGAGGTGTGGATCGCCAAGTGGAAGGCCCTTCCGCGCGAGAGCATGCGCGCGCCTGGCGACTGCCTGTTCACCCGAGACGACATCTCCGAGCGACTCGGCGAGATCGCGGCCCCGGCCATCGTCTTTCACGGCACGGCCGACCAGTCGATCGAGATCGAGCTGGCCGAGAAGCTCTGCAGCGGGCTTTCCGGGTGCGAGGGCGTGGTCCGCATCGAGGGCGCTCCCCACGCCTCCAACCTCACTCATCCAGATGAGGTCAACGGGCCCCTGCTTGAGTTCCTGCGCTCGCTCTGAGGTTGGCGGGAATCCGGCCTGAGGGGCTAGGATCGAAGCGTGCCGGACCGCCTCTACTTCACCGACTCCGACGAGGCCAACGAGCTGATCGCCTCGGACCCGATGGCGCTGCTGGTTGGATTTGCGCTCGACCAGCAGGTGTCGGTGCAGAAGGCGTTCGCGGGCCCGCTGGTGCTGCGCGAGCGCCTCGGCTCGCTCGAGCCCGCCATCCTCGCCTCCTCCGACCTCGAGCCCGTCTTCCGCGCCAAGCCGGCGATCCACCGCTTCCCCGGCGCGATGGCCCACCGCGTGCACGACCTGGCCGTGCACGTCTGCGACCGCTACGCCGGCGATGCCGCGCGGGTCTGGACCGACGCGGCCGACGCGGACGCGCTGCGCGCCAACCTCGCGGCCCTGCCCGGCTACGGCGAGATGAAGATCAAGGCGCTCGGCTCCGTTCTGGCCAAGCGGTTTGACGTGGAGGTTGCGCGCGAGCTCGTGCCGTCGCATCCGACGCTCGGCGACGTCGACTCCCGTGAGGCGCTTGAGAGCTACCAGGCTGCCAAGCGCCAGCACAAGGCGGAGTGGTCGAAGATGAAGGACTAGCCGGCCTGGACGGTCCCTGGGTCTGAGTCCCCAGGGACGATCAGCGCCCCAGCGTCTCCACAATTACGGTGTCACGCCTGCCCAGGGGCTCCGCTTCCTGCACGTACAGAAGCGTTCCGCCTGCAAGCTGAGGAGGAGCGAAGGACGGGTGAGCATGTGGTCGCATTATCGGTGCAGTCGTCATCGGCCCATCGAGTACAGTCCGCCCGATCGCTGGCAAACTACGGCGCAGACCGCGCGAAGGGATCGGGATTGAATGGCCCTCGGGTTCTACATCACCGCCAAAGGCTTTACGCAGGACCGCTACGACACAACCACAGTCCAGCTGGAGGAGGCGGGTGTCGGAGCCCCCGACGGGCGCATCTCCCACGTCGCCATGGAGACGAACGGCGAGATCCAGGTCTTCGACGTGTGGGAGTCGCAGGAGGCATTCGACGCGTTCGGGGCAACGCTGATCCCGATCCTCACAGCGGCCGGCATCGAGTTGAACGAGCCGATGGTGGCTCGGATTCACAACGAAATCAAGCCCTGATCGGTTGCGCGCAAAAAAAGCGACCGCCCGGCTGGTGCCGAGCGGCCGCTTTGTAGTTGTGCGCCTGACCGGCTGGATCGTCCAGCCGGCCGGGGGATTGCTCAGGTCAGCTGCCGCCGTCGCGGCGCTGACGACGCTGTACCGTCACGATCGAGAAACCCGCACCCATCAGGAGCAGGCCGAGACCGACCGTCCAGCGCAGGTCGAAGCCGGTGAAAGGCAACGTGCTCGCTTTCGGGGTCGTGGTCGTGGTCGTAGGCGTCGTCGTAGCTTTCGCCGGAGCCGTTTCTTTTTTCGGCGTGCTTTTTTCTTTGGACGGCGAAGTGCCGCTCGCCGGCGTCGGCGGTGTCTGGTTGTAGCCGGTGGTTCCCGTGGTGGCAGCGAAGGCCGTGGTCGGCACGACAAGCGCGACGGTCAGCAGCAGCGCAACCGGGAGCGCCAAGAGCCTGCGCGACGCGCGCGGCGACCTCCTCCGGGTCGATGCTGCTTCGTTCGCCTGCGGCCTGACCGAGGCCACGACATCGGTCTGAGTCATGCCAACCTCCTGTTGATGGTGTGATGTGATCTCAAGCTCCACTTCGGGGCCTGTTTCGTGATCTTCCGGGCGATTCCTTGTCTCAGCATCCTGTCTGGTTCGCCGTGTCACGCCCGTAGCCTGCTTCATTGAGGGGAAGGTCTATCACCTATTCCGGTCGTAATGCACGCCGAAAGGCGGTGTCCTGCCCGCACCCAGCGAGAAACACCGGTTCAGCGGCGCTATCGAGCGACCGCCCCGCCCCGCGTCGCCGACACGGATACCCGGCCCTCCAGCGTCCCGTCGGTCAGCCGCGCGCGCAGTACCTTCTTGTCGAACTTGCCCACGCTCGTCTTCGGAACCTCGGCCACGAAGGCGAACTCGTCGGGCAGCCACCATTTGGCGACCCGCCCGTGCAGATGCTCGACGAGCTCATCGGCGGTCGTGCTGGCCCCCTCGCGCAGCACCACACAGCACAGCGGGCGCTCGGCCCAGCGCTCATCAGGCTTGGCGATGACCGCCGCCTCGACGACGTCGGGGTGGGCCATCACCTCGTTCTCGAGCTCCACCGAGGAGATCCACTCGCCCCCGGACTTGATCACGTCCTTGGCCCGGTCGGTTATCTGAACGAAGCCCTTTTCGTCCACCGAGGCGATGTCGCCCGTGCGCAGCCAGCCGGAGTCGAACTTCTCATCCCCGGAGTCGTCACGGAAGTAGCGAGCCGCGATCCAGGGCCCGCGCACCTCTATCTCGCCGGTCGACTCTCCGTCCCAGGGCACCTCCTCGCCGGCGTCGCCCACCAGGCGCAACTCCACCCAGGGCAGCGGCCGGCCCTGCTTGGCCCGGTCCTCCCAGTAGGCGTCGTCGTGCTCCCCCTCCTGCGGTCGCGAGTAGGTGGCCACCGGGCTCGTCTCGGTCATCCCCCAGGCCTGGAAGATGCGCACGTCGTGGCGCTCCTGGAAATCCTTCATCAGCTGTCGCGGCACCGCCGAGCCTCCGCAGGCAGCGTTCGACAGCGAGGACAGATCGATCTCCGGGTGGGCGTCGGCGTAGCGCAGCAGGTCGGCGAAGATCGTGGGGACGCAGCCCATCAGCGTGGGGCGCTCGGCCTCGATCAGCTTGGCCAGGGGCTCAGCCCCGAGAAAGCGGTCCGGCAGGATCAGATCGGCGCCGCCGAGCGCCGCTCCGTAGGGCAGCCCCCAGGCGTTGGCATGGAACATGGGCACCACCGCCAGCACCCGGTCTGAGCGCGAGATGGCGGTGCCGTCGGTCATCAGCGTGGCCGAGGAGTGAAGGCTGATCGAGCGGTGGGAGTAGAGCACCCCCTTGGGATTGCCGGTGGTGCCGCTCGTGTAGCAGAGCGCGGCCGCCTGGCGCTCGTCCACCTCGGGGTAGTCGAACGCGCCCGGCCCGGCCTGCTCGAGCAGCTCCTCGTAGCGCAGCACGTTCGGCAGCGTTCCGGCGTCCCCATCGCCCATGACGACGTAGTGGGCGACGCTGTCGAAGCTCGGAGCGAGTTTCTCGAGCACTCCCACCAGCGAGTCGTCGACGAAGATCACCTTGTCCTCGGCATGGTTGACGATGTAGGTGAGCTGCTCCTCGAACAGCCGGATGTTGAGCGTGTGCAGCACCGCCCCCACGCACGGAACCGCGAAGTAGAGCTCGAGGTGGCGCTGGTTGTTCCAGGCGAACGTGCCCACGCGATCCCCGGGCTCCACCCCGAGCTGCGCGAGCGCACGGGCCAGCCGGTCGACCCGCTCTGCGACCTCGCCGTAGCCGGCTCGCTCGACGGTCCCCGGAGCGGTCAGCGTCACCACCTCCTTGTTCGGGCTGCACGATCGCATCCTGCGCAGCACATGCTGCAGCGTCAGTGGAAAGTCATCCTGCATAAGCCCCTCCAAAACCTGGCTCATCCCCCCTGTGCTCCTTCCTTGCGCAGCGCCGGCTCACCCAGCGCGCTGTAGATTCCCCGCGTGCGCTGGGCGATGTCGTCCCAGTCGAAGCGCAGCACATGCTCTGAAGCCTCGGTAACCAGCCGGTCGCGCAGATCGCTGTCCACCAGCAGGCGCTCGATCATCACGCCGAGATGCTCGGCGTCGCCGCCGTTGAAACGCAGCCCGACGCGCTCGCCCCGTGGGACGACCTCCCGTAGCCCGCCGGTGTCGGCGACGATGCAGGGGCAGCCGGAGGCCATCGCCTCGAGCGCCACCAGCCCGAACGGCTCATAGATCGACGGCACCACGCAGAGATCCGCTATGCGGTAGAGCGAGTGCAGCGCGTCGTCGCCGATCCAGCCCAGGAAGCTGCCGTGCGCGTCCAGGCCCAGCCGCCGTGCCTGCTCCTTCAGCTCCTGTTCGTGTGTGCCGCTGCCGGCGACCACGAAGCGCACGTCGCCGACCCCCTCGATCACGCCGGGCAGAGCGTCGAGCGCCAGCTGGAAGCCCTTCTCATAGACGAGCCGCCCCACCAGCAGCACGAGCTTCTCGCGCGGCGTCGCGAACCCGCGGCGGAGCGCCTGGAGGTCGCCCACGGGCTGCAGTTCGCTCGGGTCCACCCCGTTGGGAATGACCGCGATGCGGCGCTCGTCGATGTCGAAGATGTCGGCCACATGGCCGCGCATGTAGTAGGAGCAGACCACGACGGCATCCGCGCGCCGGGCCATCCACCTCTCGACGGAGTGGATGTGCGACTGCGGAGGGTCCTGCACCCAACCCTGGTGGCGCCCGTGCTCGGTTGCGTGGATCGTCGTCACGTAGGGCACGCCCAGCCTGTCGGCGAGCGTGGCCGATGCATGTCCCACCAGCCAGTCATGGCCGTGGATCAGATCGTAGGTGTGCTCTTCGGCCAGCAGCTCACCGGCCGCCAGCATGTCCTCGTTCATCTGCTCCACCCAGGCCACGAAGCGGTCGAGGTCGCGTGGCCAGCCCGGCTCGGGGACGCGGTGCACGGTCACCCCGCCGAGCTCGCGCACGCCGGGCCGGCCCATCTCCGATTCCTCGGCCACCCCGCGGGTGAGAACGTCCACGGCCACCCCCTGGCGCACCAGCGCCTCGGCGAGCTTGCGCACGTGCCGGGCCAGCCCGCCCTCTATCACGGGCGGGTACTCCCAGGAGAGAAGCAACACGCGATTGCTCATCCACGGGACCCTATCTAGCCTGGCGATACTGTGAGCGGGTGCTTGTGCGCCGGCGACCAATCGGAAACGGAGCGCGGCGTGGGCTCTAGTCCCGGCGGCGCAGCGCTGGATGGCGTCTCCAGGCGGGAGGCATCACGGAAGTGGTGGGCGCTCGTGGCGATCTGCGGCGGCACGTTCATGCTGCTCGTCGACGTGACGATCGTGCAGGTGGCGCTGCCGCGGATCCAGCGCGAACTGCACGCCAGCTTCACGAACCTGCAATGGGTGATCGACGCCTACGCGCTGACGCTTTCGGCGCTGATCCTCACGAGCGGGACACTGGCCGACCGGGTGGGGCGAAAGCGGGTGTTCGTCGGGGGCCTTGCGATCTTCACGCTCGCTTCGCTTCTGTGCGGTCTGTCGGGCAACATCAGCCTGCTGATCGGGGCCCGTGCCCTGCAGGGCGTTGGAGGTGCTGCCATGTTCGCGACTTCGCTGGCGCTTGTCGCGCAGGAGTTCCGTGGACCCGAGCGGGCGGGGGCGATCGCCGCCTGGGGAGCGACCGTCGGCGGCGCCGTCGCGGTGGGTCCCCTGATCGGCGGCATCCTCACCGACGGGCTCGGCTGGCAGTGGATCTTCTTCGTCAACATCCCGATCGGCATCGCCACCATCGCGATCTCGCTCACAAGGATGGTGAACGTGCGCGATCCGGACGCCGAGCGGCTCGACTGGGCGGGGCTCGTGACGTTCTCGGGGGCGCTGTTTTTGCTGATATTCGGGCTCCTGCGCGGCACCGATGAGGGTTGGGGAAGCACCCTGATCGTGTCCGTGCTGAGCGGCTCGGTGGTTCTGCTCGCGGCCTTTGTGGTGGTCGAGCTGCGTCAGCGGCGCCCGATGTTCGACCTCTCCCTGTTCAGCAACCGGGCCTTCTGCGGGGTGTCCCTGGCGACCTTCGCCGTGGGTGCCGGGATGTTCGCGATGTTCCCCTATCTGACGTTCTACCTGCAGAATGCCCTCGGCTACTCGCCGCTTCAGGGCGGCCTGCGGCTGCTGCCGTGCACCATCCTCACCTTCATCGTGCCGCTGCTGACCCGCGGCCTGGCCGGCCGCTGGCCGCCGGGCGGGCTGCTCGGAGGGGGGCTCGGGCTGACCGCGCTCGGACTGTTGCTGATGCATGGCGTCACCGCATCCTCGAGCTGGACCGAGCTGCTCCCCGGCCTCCTGCTCGTGGGAGCGGGGATCGGCCTCGCCAACCCGGCGATCGCAAACATCGCCCTGGGCGTCGTCTCACCCGAGCGCAGCGGAATGGCATCGGGTATCAGCAACACCTTTCGCATCGGCGGGCTGGCCGTCGGGGTGGCGGGGCTGGGGGCGATCTTCGAGCACCGCATCACGACGAGCCTTCAGGCGTCGCTGGGCGGGACCCAGCAGGAGCTCGCACGGGCCGTGGCCTCAGGCGGCACGCGCGCGGCGGCGGCACTGGCGCATGGGCGCCAGAGCATCGTCGAGGCTGGGATGCGCGCCTTTGCCAACGGGCTGAATGAGATCCTCCTGATCGGCGCCGGCCTCGTGCTGGTGGGGGCGCTCGGGGCCGTCACGCTCGTGCGCCTGCGGGACTTCCATCGCCGCCCGGCCGCCGTGCCGGCGGCGGTCTCCGATCCCGAGACCGTGCAGGCGTGAGCGAGGCCCGCGCGGCCTGAGCCGCAGGGCAGGATCCCGGCCGGGCACGAACACCATGAGCGTCGCCGACACCATCTGGGATGGGATCTCCAACGCCTTCCTGATGGCGTGGACCGTGTGGTGGGCGCTGGTGCTGGGCTTTGCCACCTCGGCCATCGTGCAGGCGTGGGTGCCACGGGAGCGGATCCAGCGGTCCCTGGGCGCCGGCGGCTGGCGGCCGGTGGCCACCGCGACCGGGCTGGGAGCGGCCTCCTCCTCATGCTCCTACGCCGCCATCGCGATCGCGCGGTCGCTGTTCGCCAAGGGCGCCTCGGCCGCCAGCGCGCTGGCCTTCCAGTTCGCCTCCACCAACCTCGTGTTCGAGCTCGGGATCGTGATGTGGGTGCTGCTCGGCTGGCAGTTCACGCTGGCGGAGTTCGTGGGCGGTCTGGTGCTGGTCGCCGTCATGACCATGCTTCTGCGCCTGTTCGTCTCGCGGCGCACGGAGACCCAGGCGCGCGAGCACGCGCGGGAGGCGAACGGCGGCCACGAGCACCATTCCTCCGGCCAGGACATGCCGCTGCGCGAGAGGCTCGCCTCCGCGGCGGCCTGGTCGGAGGTCGGGGAGAACTTCCGCCACGACTGGCGGATGGTCTACAAGGAGGTCCTGATCGGCTTCCTTCTGGCCGGTTTCGTGGGGCTGCTCGGCAACGACTTCTTCAACGCCCTGTTCATCGTGCACGCTCCCGAACCGCTGCGGCTACTCGAGAACGTGGTGGTCGGTCCCCTGATCGCCATCCTCAGCTTCGTATGCTCGGTCGGCAACATCCCGCTGGCCGCGGTGCTGTGGTCCGGCGGGATCTCCTTCGCGGGGGTGATCGCGTTCGTGTTTGCCGATCTGCTCGTGTTGCCGATCGTGGCGATCTACCGCAAGTACTACGGCACGCCGTTCGCCGTGAGGATCGTGGCGCTGATGTTCGTCACGATCGTGCTCAGTGCCCTGGTGGTGAACGGTCTGTTCGGCGCCGCCGGCCTGATCCCACACGCGCGGCCCACGCGCGCGGAGGTCTTCACCCCCGTGACGGTGGACTACAGGCTGTTCGCCAACATCATTGCCCTGGCCGTGTTCGCCGCGCTGTTCGGGTTGACCGCGCGCGAGCGCCTCGGCGGCCCGGTGGGGCCCGCCGCCGCCGACGATGCGCGATGATCGCCAGATGGCGCCCCAGCCCGACCCGCCGCTCTTCCTGTTCGGTGCCATGTCCCCCTACTCGTGGTTTGCGGCCGAGCGGATCGAGCGGCTTCTGCCCGACGCCCGCTGGCGCGGCGTGTTCGCGGGCGCCATCTTCAAGGCCAACGAGCGCGTGTCGTGGGGGTTCACCGAGGAGCGCGATGACAAGCTGGCCGACTGCGAGGCCAGGGCCGCCGCGCACGGGCTCGGTCCGATCCGCTGGCCGGATCCCTGGCCCACCAACGACCTGCTGATCGCCCGGGCGATGACCTTCGCTGAGCGCCGCAGCCCGGCGCCCGGCGCCACCAGGGCCCTGGGGCTCGCGGCGATGCGCCTGGCCTTCCTCGATGGCGCCGATCTCGGGGAGGCGGGCGCCGTGCTCGACGCCGGCAGACGGGCCGGCCTCGACGTCGAGGAGCTCGGCGAGGCGCTGTCTGACGCGGATGTCAAGGACGCCCTGCGGCGCGACACCGACGAGGCGCTGGCGCTCGGCGTGTTCGGGGTGCCGACGATCCTGATCGGCGAGCAGCTGTTCTGGGGCGATGACCGCCTCGATGAGGCCGCGGCCGCCTACCGCTCACAGCTGGCCGGCTGAGCGCCGGCCGATGGTGTCAGAGGTCGATCTCGAGCTGGCGCGGGGACGGCTTCAGGGGCGCGTTCGTCTCCCGCGGTCTTCCCCGCTTGGCCCAGTGGCCGATCACCTCGCGGCTGCGGGCGCTGTAGTAGTTGATCCGCCGGTCGGTGGGCTGAAGCGCAAGGCCCCCGGGAGAGGGACCGGTGACGACCGCGTAGAAGCGCCGGCCGTTGCGGTCGATCTCGACGATGTCTCCCGTTTGGATGCCCTCGAGGCGCATGTGTACGCCAACTCCAGCACGATTTCAGCCGGAGCACCGTCTGAGGCCGCGACGCGAGCCCCGTGTCCGGGCTCGGCGAAGACGTAGGCTTGATGTCGGTGCGATGGCTAATCGACGGCATGAATGTGATCGGCACACGCCCGGACGCATGGTGGAAGGACCGCCACGCGGCGATGGTGCGTCTCGTTCTGCAGCTTGAGAGCTGGGTTGCCGTGACCGGCGAGGACGTCACGGTGGTGTTCGAGCAGCCACCGTCACCGCGGATCACCTCGACGCTGATCGAGGTGGCGCACGCCCCGCGGCCGCGTGCCGACTCCGCTGATGATGAGATCGTCCGGCGCCTGACGGCGGAAACCGAGCCCGGGGCCATCCGCGTGGTCACCTCAGACCGCTGGCTCGTCGATCGGGTGCACGCAGCCGGCGCCACGGTGCATCCGGCCAGCTCCTTCCGAGCAGAGCTCGAAGACGTCTGATGGCGCCGGTCACCCGATACGCGCGCAGCGGCGAGGCGAGCATCGCCTACCAGGTCATCGGCGAGGGCGGTCTGGACATTCTGTTCGTGACGGGTTGGATCACGCAGATCGAGCACCTGTGGGAGGCGCCCGCCAACCGTCGCTTCCTCGAGCGACTTGCGTCCGTCGGGCGGCTGATCCTGTTCGACAGCCGCGGGACAGGCCTGTCAGAGCGTGTGCTCGAGAACTACGCGGTCGAGCAGGAGGCGGAGGACGCGCTGGCGGTGCTGGACGCCGCGGGCAGCGAACGCGCCGCTGTGCTGACATACGCCCAGGGCGGCCTCGTCGGAGCGGTTCTGGCTGCCGATCACCCCGAGCGGATCGGGGCGCTGGTCATGTACGCATCCATCGCCCGTACCTCGTGGGCGCCCGACTACGACTGGGCGATGACCCGGGAGCAGCGCGAAGAGCTCAGCGAGCGAACCCTCGCGACATGGGGAGAGGAGAACAGCGAGGCGATGTCGGCGTGGGCGCCGTCGATGGCCGACGACCCCGCCCTGGTCGCCTGGTTTGCGCGCCTGCAGCGGCTGGCCGCCAGCCCCAGCGAGGCGCGGATCATCTCGCGGGCGATGGTGGACCTCGACGTGCGCGAGGCGCTGCCGCGCATCCGCGTGCCCACGCTGGTCATGCACCGGCCCAAGGAGATGGTGTGGGACGTGCGTCACTCCCAGTATCTGGCCGAGCACATCCCGGGCGCCCGCTACGTCGAGCTCGAGGGGATCGACTCCTTCCCGTTCGTGGGCGACGGCGACGCGATCCTCGAAGAGATCGAGGAGTTCCTCACCGGCGGGCGCGGCAGCGGCGAGCTCGCGCGAGCATTGCTGACGGTCATGTTCACCGACATCGTCGATGCGACCGCGCGAGCGGCGGAGATCGGTGACGGGCGCTGGCGCGATCTGCTTGCCCGCCACGAAGAGGAGGTGCGCAAGGACCTCGCCCGCTTCGACGGCCGCGAGGTCAAGACCTTCGGTGACGGCTTCCTCGCGACCTTCGCGGGGCCGCCCTCGCGGGCCCTGCGCTGTGCCCTGGCGATCACGGGCGCGGCCCGAGAGCTGGGAGTCGAGGTTCGCATCGGGATGCATACCGGCGAGTGCGAGCTGATCGGAGAGGATGTCGGCGGCATGGCCGTCCACATAGCCTCTCGGGTCAACAGCCTCGCAGGCCCCGGCGAGGTGCTCGTGTCCGGCACCGTGCGCGGGACCGTCGTGGGCGGCCCGTTCGCCTTCGAGGACCGCGGCTTTCACGACCTCAAGGGCGTCCCCGGCAGCTGGCCGCTGTTCGCGCTCGGCGACGGGGGCGGCTCGGCCGTTGACGGCCAGGGCACCTACCCGGAGGAGTCGGGCGCGAAGATGCTCTGAAGCCAGCCGGCGGCGAGCGGCACATGAGCCGGGTCGATGCCGTGGCCCACTTCGGACTCCTGGTAGGAGACCTCGAGGCCGGCACCCCGCAGAAGATCGCGGGCCCCCCGGGCGAACTCGACGTCGATCACCGGATCCCGACGGCCGTGAGCGATGAACACGCGCAGCCCGGCGCGCCCGTCGAGGTCCGCCTGCCAGCCCTCGACCGTCGGCACGAACCCCGAGAAGGCGAGAATCCCGGCCACAGAAGGCCGGCCCGATCCGAGGCCGAGCGCGTAGCTCATGACCGAGCCCATCGAGAAGCCGCCGAGGACGGTCGCCTCGGGTGCGATCCCGGTGCGCTGCCACAGCTGATCGTGGAAGCCGGCCAGCTCGCCGTAGGCCGCCTCGAAGCTCGCGGGGTCGGGAAAGCCGACGCGCGGCACCAGGTACCAGTGATGCCCGGGCCAGCCGGGCACCGACAGCGGCGCGCGCGGCGTCACCACGTGCAGCCGGGCCTGAGGGTCCAGGGCATCGGCGAGCCCGAGCAGGTCGTGCTCGTCGGCGCCGCGACCGTGATGCAGGATCAGCAGGCCCAGCGGCTCTCCCGCGGCGGGGCGCTCGCGAAACACGAGCGGGCTCATCCGAGCGGGCGGGCACCCGCGGGCTCCTCGCCGGGGCGCGATGGGCGGCTCGGGACGAAGGCGGGATGCGGGCGTGGGGTTCGCATCGCAGCGGCGAGCCTACTCGCGGGGCCCTGCGCCCGCTGGCCAGTAGCTACGCTGCGCCCACCGCGGGAACCCGCCCGCTTGAGAGACATCGAAACAACCCGATCGGAGGCAACGCGATGACGAAGGCCCTGTACACCGCCGAGGCGCACGTGACGGGCGGCCGCGCCCACGGTCACGGCCGCACCTCCGACGGCGCTCTGGAGGTCGACCTGCGCCTGCCCAAGGAGATGGGCGGCGACGGCGACGGCACGAACCCGGAGGAGCTGTTCGCGGTCGGCTATGCCGCCTGCTTCGAGGGCGCCCTGGGGACGGTGGCCCGGCGGCTGAAGGAAGACCCCGGCGAGCTGGCGATCGACTCCAAGGTGATGCTGGTGACCACCGAGGATCGCGGCTTCACGGTGGCGGTCGAGCTCGCCGTGAGCCTGCCGGCGATCAGTGATCCGGCCAAGGCCGTGGAGCTCGTCCGAGCCGCCCATGAGGTCTGCCCCTACTCGAACGCGACGCGCGGCAACATCGATGTGTCGCTGACCGCCAACGGGGAGACCGTCGATTGATCAGGCCGCCGCGATCAGGCTCGAGGCATCGAGCTGGTCGAGCGCCGTGTAGCCGCTGAGGGCCAGCGTCAGGTCGAGCTCGGCCAGCAGGCAGCGCAGCACCTGCCCCACTCCCTCCTCGCCGTCCACCGCCAGACCCCATACGTACGGGCGGCCGAGGCAAACCGCATCAGCGCCCAGGGCCAGCGCCTTGAAGACATCGGCGCCGGTGCGGATGCCACTGTCGAACAGGACGGGCAGCTCGCCGCCGACGGCCCTTGAGATCTCGGGAAGGGCCTCGAGAGCGCCGAGCGCCCCGTCGACCTGGCGACCGCCGTGGTTGGAGACGATCAGCCCATCCACCCCCTCCTGCACCGCCCGTCTGGCGTCGTCCGGGTGGACGATGCCCTTGAGCACGATCGGCAGCCCCGTCTGCTCACGCAGCCAGGGCAGCTCCGACCAGGCCACGCTGGGGTTGGCGAACTGTTCGGCCCAGCGGCCGATGGCCGGCCCCGGGTCCTCCTCGGGTGTCCGCTCGAGCGCCGCCCGGAAGACGGGGTCTGAGAAATAGTTGGCGACCCCCTCGCCTTTCAGGAAGGGCAGGTAGGCGCGCCCGAGATCGCGCGGGCGCCAGCCGAGCAGCCAGGTGTCGAGCGTGACGACGATGGCGCCGTAGCCTGCCTGCTCGGCACGATGGACGAAGCTCGCGGCGAGGTCCCGGTCCTTGGGCCAGTAGAGCTGATACCAGCGACTCGCCTCCCCCATCGCCTCGGCCACCTGCTCGATGGTGTGGGAGGCGGCTGTGCTGAGGATGAACGGCAGGCCCTGAGAGGCTGCAGCGCGGCTCGCCGCAAGCTCAGCGTCGGGATGGACGATCGACTGGACGCCCACCGGAGCGAGCATCACGGGGGCCGGCATCGCCGTGCCGAGCACCGAGGTGCCGAGGTCGCGCTCGGACACGTCGCGCAGCATCCTGGGGACGATCTTCCAGCGCTCGAAGGCCTGCAGGTTGGCCTGCATCGTCCGCTCGGCGCCGGCTCCCCCCGCCACGTAGCCGAAGGCCTCGGCGCTCAGCAGCTCCCGAGCCCGCTCCTGGAGGTCGGGAAAGCCGACGGGAAGCTTCGGAACCTCGTCCATCAGGCCCCGCGCGTAGATCTCGTTCTGGAAGTCGGCGAACGCCGGCGCCTTCAGATCTGG
The DNA here is from genome assembly GCA_963826995.1 of uncultured Solirubrobacteraceae bacterium. Classification (GTDB taxonomy): domain Bacteria; phylum Actinomycetota; class Thermoleophilia; order Solirubrobacterales; family Solirubrobacteraceae; genus Palsa-744. The sequence continues at coordinate 382,192 of CAWGYZ010000001.1, forward strand.
AGCCCCGTCGGCCATGCGCAGACCCTACCGGCAGGCGATTTCGGACGCCGGCTCACCCCGCGCGACATAAGGCCCCGCATTTTGCGAGCGTTTCCGAGCACACGGCCGTGCATTTTGCGCGTATTCTGTTGACAGCAGCAGCGCAGCCACCCCGCGCCGCTGCCGCCCGCGGGGTACGGAGGCCACGCACAGGGGATTGCGTAAGGAAGCCCGGACGAGTCCGGGCTTCGGGCGTTGTCGGGGGGCTCGCTCCCGCGTAGACGGCAGGCTTTGCACCGGCTCATGCAATGTTGGAGCCTGAAGGGCCGCGCCCCCCGGCGCCGGCGCCCCTCATGCGACGGCAGGGCCCACAACGCCCGAAGCCCGGACGGCCGTCCGGGCTTCTCCTCCTGAGTTCCATGTTCGGGCGACAGCGAGTGCGGGAGGAGGGTGCCGACCGAACCGCTGCAACCAGCAAGGTAGTCGCGTCTGAGATCGCCGATTGTTACGGCGTTGAGACGGACCTGTTACCACCCTGAGAAACCCGCCGGTGGTCGCGTATGCGAACATGTGTTCGTATGATGGGACTGGGCCCCTGGCGTCCGATTCGCGACCTTGAACAGGCGATCGCCCGCGGCGATCTGGGAATGTCCGCCGCTCTGGCCAGGGATGCCGAGCGTGAGTACGGACGACCGATCCAGCTGGACCTCGCCCTCAGGCTCGTGTCGCTGGCCGCGGCCCAGCCGGGCACCTACGACGCATGGGCCTGCCGCTGGCTGGCGCGGTGGCTGAGCGAGTCCCGGACGCCGACGATCGATGCGGCGGCGGAGCTGGCGGGCTGCCTGGCGGAACTCCCCGCTGAGCCCCAGCTGCTGGAGGCCGTGCTCGCGATCATGCGCCGCTGAGAGGGGCGGCGCGCGATACCTCGGCCACCCGCCCCGCACCCGGAATGCACAAATTTTGCGCGTCCCCGGCCGGAGGAGCTTTGGAACCGGGGGCGCGCCCACTCATTCCTTGCTGGACAGCCAGCTTAACAACTTCTGGCTCGACGTTCATGTCTCGTTGCGTCCGTCACGTTGCTCGCCGCTATTTGCGGGGTTTTGCGGGACGCGCGAGTCCAACTATCCGGCACCGGCGAGGGTTCGGTTGCTCGCGCCCTCGCCGCCCACCTGACGCCCGTTGCGGCGGAACAGCGCATCGGTCTCGCCGTCCCGCCGAGCTCGGGCGATCATCTTGAACCCGTTTCTTTCGAACAGATTCCGGCCATGGGTGTTGTTGGGGTTCACCAGAGTAAAAACGTGAGGCGTGCCGTGCCAGCTCGTGTTGATCGCCCGCAGCGCGTCGTCGAGGATCAGATCCCCGAGGCGACGACCGGCCATCGCGCGCCCCCGGTATCGCTGGCTCACACCCAGCACGGCGATGTAGGGCGAGCCGGCGTAGCGCCCCAGGTCCGGATGCGAAGCCGTCACCTTCTGAAAGGCGGCCACCCCAACGAGCCGGCCCCCCTCCACGGTCACGCGGAAGGTGCCGGCCCTGTGCCTCCCGCAGGCGTACTCGCGGACGATTCTGTTGACTTCCCGCTCGGACCTGTGCTCGCTGGAGCCGCAGCAGAACCGCCTCAGCTGCGCATACAGCTTGGGATTCACGACGAACGAGTCGACCTCTCCCTCGAGCTCGCTCGGGCACGCCTCCTCCAGGTTCGCCGAATTCGACGCCATCGCCCCTACCACCCCTCCCCACGTTGTCCGGACCCTCCTGGTCCCGGTTCGCGGCCATTATAAGGTCTTCTTATTAACTTTCTTATCTAATTCATTATTCGACGCACCGGCGCAGCCGCCGCGGTGATTGGCCGTCGCCGTCCCGGCCGGCGTGAGAACCGACCGCCGAAGGCCTCCCGATGCGCCGGGGAGGCTCGTGCAGGGCATCGGGCGGGCCATCCGCCCGCGGCTGCGGGCGGATGGCGTTTCCGTGATCGGGGCGATTGACGCTAGGCCCCTTGAGCGCTGCTGATTCGGGCGCCGTGTGCGTTTTCGTGGGCAGTTGACGATGATTCGAGCGGCCTCACTCAACGAAGCGGGCTGTCGGCCCTTCACGGAACAGCGACGGAAGGTCGCAGACGACCGAGCCCGACCAGAACTGGCGCGGGTCCTTGCGCAGTTCCGGCGGAAGGCCCGGAGTCCGCTGCATGGTCCAGTCGCCCTTGAGGATGCGCTCGCGGCTCGTGAACAGGATCTGCTCGCGCGCCGGGTGGGAGCCTTCGCGCGGGCCGTGGTAATGCTGGGCGTACCAGGCACTCAGCACCTGATCGGCCGTGCGGATCAGTCGGCGCAGCGGCCGCTCACGCGAGGTGAGGAAGATCACCGTCGGCGGCACCGAGTGTGCCCCGAAGTGCGTATGGCGCCAACCGTCGAGCAACCACCAGTCATATCGGCGCAGACGGTCGATCTGCTTGTGCGGTCGCTCGGTGCGGTCGTACTCGATCAGTACCGCCCGGCGGTCCTCGCCCGATCCTCCGATCAACGTGGCGTCGGGCTCGAGGTAGCCGCGCCGACTCTGGCATGGACGCAGGCGCATGCGCGCGTCCAGCTTGGCGGCTTTCGAGGGTTCGACGTTTTCGTGGCCATCGGGGTCGATGCGCCCGCTGCGCGGCCCTCGCCACGTGAACGGCATGCTGTCGATGAGGCCGCGGCTGGGCTCACCCGCAGCATCGAGCGCGATGCGCAGGATCAGCGCGGAGAGCTGGAGGTCGTGTTCTGTGTAGCTGATGCTTGTGAGCGCCGCCGGGGTAAACCGAGCGCCGCCGTCCACCATCTGCTTGGCGGTGAGCGCTTCCCACCCTTGAGCGCTGAGGCGATATATCCACTCGGCGCTCCCGATAGCGCGAACCGGGCGAAAGCGATCGAGAAAGCCGCGGTCATGCAGGCGCTTCAGCCGTTTCTGCCCGGCGCGCACGCCACCGACACCCCAGCCGAGCATCACGAGCTGGCTGGCCGCCAGGTAGTTGACGTCATAAAGCAGGACCATAAGGCGGAGATCGCGGTTGGTCAGGCCAACTGCGGGGACGCCGCCGTCGCGCCGTCCCCACTGCAGCGAGTCAAGGCTGAGATCGGTGCCCGCCAAGAGGACCCTCTCCGCGACGCCGGCGCCAGCGGTCGTGTCCACGACGCTACAGGAGCTCCAACTTCGCCCGCCCGGCGGCGCGCCCGTAGGCGGCCGTCACACGATCCAGGGCGAGGTCGCGGTCGCGGTGGCCATACAGGCGCCGCACGAGGTTGCCGCCGTCCTGGTGCCCGAGCGCGATCGCCACGTCCTCGCACGGCAGCTCGAGCACGTTGACCATGTACCAGCCGGCGAAGTGACGCGTAGCCAGGTAGAGACTTTTGTCCCAGCCGCCGGCCGCCCTGACGGCCTTCCAGTGGTATGCGCGCGAGCTGGGCGTCCAGTGCGCGCCGCGCAGCGAGACGAAGCAGAACTCGCCCTCGCGCGCGAGGCCGATGAGCGCCGAACGCGCGTGCGTGGTCAGCGGCGCCTCGCGACGCAGGTGGTTCTTGGGCGTATCGAAACGCCGCGTGGCGGCGTTGAACTGCTCGGCGACGACAATGCGCTCGCGCTCGAAGTCGACGCGCCCCCAGCGCAGCGCGTCGAGCTCGCCCGGGCGGAGGCCTGTGAAGCAGGCGACCTGCAGCCACGCGGCGAACGACGGCCCGGACAGACGCCGGGCGTGGGCGATCAGTTGCCACACCTGCTTCTCGCCGGGTGGCTGTTGGTCGCGCCGGCCGCGCCCGCGCGAGATGCCGAGCTTGGCGAACGGGTTTCGCTCGAGGAGTCTCCCCGCCTTGATCGAGGCGGCGTCGTTGAACATCGAGGAGAGCCCCCGGACGGTGCCGGCGCGCCCGCCGCCGGCCAGCCACTCAGCAACGATCTCATCGCCCACCTGGCTGATGGGCAGATCGCCGTAGCGTTCCACGAACGCCTTGGTCAGCTCGCGCCGGCGGATGTCGCTCGACTCCTTCGGGCGTGCGAACAGCGGGTCTGAGATCCAGCGCTCCCAGAAACCGCGCACGGTGACGTCCCGAGCGCGCACGTCGCCGAGTCGTTCGCGCGCCTTCGTGCGTGCATGCTTCGCCTGAGTCTTGGTCCCGAACGTCCCCGGGCCCCCGATGACCTTCGAGACGCTGAGGTTCTTGGCGCTGGCCGGATCGTAGACCTGCGCGCGCCAGCGACCCGAGGGGAGCTTTGAGACGCTCATGCAGAACCCCTCGCCTTCGCCCAGTCGATCGCCGCCGACGGTTTGAAGCGACGCGTGCGCCGGCCCCACGTGACCGACGGCATGCCCTCGACGACCATGCGGTCGACCGTTGCGACGCTCACGCCCATGATGCGCGCGAGCTCAGCGCGCGCGACGTAGCGCTCAGGGTGGCTGTGCTCGAGCCTGCGGGTCGCCGTGGTGGGAATCGCTCGGAGGGCGTGCACACTCGAAAGCCGAGCTGGGCCGTCCGTGCGCAAGTCGATCGCAGCTTCGGGCCGGCGCTTGCGGATCATGGCGGATGGGTGTCTCATCTGGGATCGAGCCTCTCTGACACAGGTTGGGCGCGAGCCCAACCTGATCGCCCTCCCCGCAGGTCGCGGAGGAGCTGTCAAGCAAGTAGTGATGCGACTTGCCGTACCCCGCCGCAGGCGGGGGCCTCTACTTGCTTGACAGCGGGGGAGCGACCTGCAACGGGACGATCGCGCTCGTGAGCGCGATCGGGTCGACGCGGCGGCACCCTCTGGCACATGCGCGCCGAGGCGCGTAAGCGACTTGGCGCAGCGATCGTGGCGGTGGCGAACGTGGTTACGTTCGTGATGCATGGGAGCTGATACCTCCTGTGCCGGGCCCCGGGGCGTTGGCGCGTCGCCGGGGCCACTCTTCGTATCGATGCCCGCATTGGGGGCGAGCAGGTCGAGCGTATCACCGACCTCGGAGACAGACTGCTATCCCGCGTCGCACGGACTTTGATCGTCAAGCTGGCGTCTCGAACCCGAAGTCAACCGAGTGTCAGCCGACCACCATGCCGTCTGAAGTCGTAATCGATCCGGCGGAGCTGCCCACCACTCCTGCATCCTGTTCGTCTTGTTCGCTTGAGCCTGCCCCTAGTCCTTGATCTCGTTCGTCACGTTGTTCTTGCCGTTTACGTCTCGCTTCTTGCTGCTGCCCGCTCGCTCCCGCTCACCACTCTGCATCTGGCCTCGCCATAAACATCTGTGATGTGTTGGTCGAGGAAGGGGGTCCCCGGGTCGAAGCGAAGCGGAGAGATGGCATGAACTGAAGGGACCTCCGTCCGCTCATCGGGCGACGCTGCGCTCGCAATCAATCAGGAGCCAGAAGGAGGTCCCTATGAGCATCGTATTTGCAGGCCTTGACGTCCATCGCAGCCAGATCACCTTCGATGCGCTCGACACCGAGACGGGCGAGATCGCGACCGGCAGGATCAGCGCGACGCCGGAGGCGGTCGAGAAGTGGACGGAGCGCTTCTCAGGGCGCGAGCTGCACGTCGCGCTCGAGGCGTGCACGGGCTGGTACTTCGTCGTGCGCGCACTGCAGCGCGTCGGCGCCGTCGCGCACCTGGCCGAGGTCACCGAGACGCGCGCGCTGCGAGGGCGCAAGCGCCGCGCCAAGACCGATCGCGCCGATGCGCGCTGGCTGCGCACGCTGCTCGCGGAGGGCAGGTTGCCGGAAGCGTGGATCGCGCCCGACCACATCTGCTGGCTGCGCATACGCACGCGCCTGCGCAAGACCCTCTCTGACGAGTCGACATCGTGGCGCCAGCGCCTGCAGGCGACCTTGTTCCATCTGGGGCTGCCTTCGCTGCCCGAAAGGCTCAAGGGCGAGCCGGCGAGACTCTGGCTGGCCGAGCTCGAGCTGCCGGCGGCCGCCGCCGAGCGGGTCGAGGTGTGCCTGGCGATGATGCAGGCGATCGAGGCGCAGCTGGCTCCGATCGATGCCGAGCTGCGCGCCTATTCTCGCCGCCAGCCAGGCTGCCGCGCGCTGTGCCGCCATTTCGGGATCGCCGGAGCGACGGCGCCGACGATCCTCGCCGAGCTCGGGGACGTATCCCGCCTGCGCCGCTCGCGCCAGGCGGTCCGCCTCGCGGGCATCGACATCGGCGTCGATCGCTCTGATCGCAGAAGCCGGGTGGGCAAGCTCACCAAGCAGGGCTCGCCGGAGCTGCGCTGGGCGCTGTATGAGGCCGCCCAGTCGGCGTGCCGGTCAACGAGCCCCGACCACGCCCAGTACCTGGAGCTCAAGGAGCGCGGCCTCTCGCACACCCGTGCCTCGCTGACGATCTCCCGCAAGCTCGCGCGGCGCTGCTATCACACCCTGCGCGAACTCGGCCCCGCGGCGCTTCAGGAGGCCGCGTGAAGCAACGCTATTTCAGGCTTCCCATGGCGGCGCCGTCGCCCTCCAGGATCTTGCTCTGCATATGCATGTGCTGCCTTCCCGTGGTCGTTGAGGTGAGCACCCCGGTCTCCGCGCTGGTCATCTCGGTGGTCGTGTTGTCTGTGTCCACTGCTCTCCCTGCTGCCCGCTCGCTTTCGCTGAGCACTCTGCACTGGCCAGGCCACAAAACATCTGTAGATGTTGTGGTCGAGGAAGGGGGTCCCCGGATCGGAGCGAAGCGAAGGGGTGGGGACCCCCTTCCTCGAGGCCAGTGCCAGAGCCAATTCTCGACAGCGAGCGGGCAGCAGGGTGGTCCGCTGGGTGGTCCGCTTATAGGGGACCACCCCAGACGACCACCCTTGGCGCGTCCGATGCCCTTCACCAAACGACGGCGCCGAGTGATCCTCCGCCCAAGCCCACTCATTCCCAGATGAACCATCTTCCGGCCAGCTCCCGAAACCCCGCAGGCTCCCGCGTCCGCGTGGCGGCCCACGAGAGACTGAGCGGCCGGAGTCGCTCCTTGCGAGTCGACCGATCAACCATCAAGTCGCCGACCCCGCGTGCGGGGCCGTGCACCCAGATAAGGCAGGGCGTTCGCGGAGCTATCACCATCGGCAGCCGGCCGACCCGCAACCACTCACCACCAAGGGCGCAGTCACCGTTGGCGAGACGGAGGCACGATGTTCAGATAAGGCGGGGACCCCCTTCCTCGGGCCAGCTGCAGAGCGAAATTTCGGGAGCGAGCGGGCAGCAGCCTGTTCGTCTGGGTGCTCGCCTTATAGACGAACACCCAGACGAGCACCCGAGACGAACGCGACGGGCACGGTCACCCGGCTCCAGCGCGAACGCAGCGGCTCGCGTTGAGCGTCTTCGGCCTAAGGGTCTACGTCAGCGAGCCGTAGCCCAAATCTAACCGGATCCTCCTCACCGTCTGGAACCAGCGTCCACACCCCAATGCTCTGGTGGTACTCGGAGCGCGCCTGCTCCTTCGCCTCCTCGATCGACTGGTGCCAAGAATCGCCTGCTTCGGCGCCCGTCTCGTCGAAGCGCTCGAGAAAGACACCATCTGGCTTGGTTGATATCACAATGATGAGCGGGATTGGGAAGCGCCGTCGTGTATCGGGCGCAGTTGTCTCCGTTGGTGGCAAACCTACGATGTTGCGAGAGGGCAGCTTTACATCCTCACGCCTGAGCACCGCGACCAATCGTTCGTCCTGCGTCACCTTCTCACCATTCCCCAAGATAGACATGAGCGTTCTCGGTATTGCCTCTGCCGCCCGGCCCCACCGATTCAAAATGAACGTGGGGATGTGCGGCGCCTAGATCACTTGGCGTAGCCCGGAACTGTCGCGCATCGTCTGCGGACCGAAAAACGCCCGGCGCTATTTCGCGGTAGCCCTCGCCGAGCCAACGCTCTGCGGCTCCGAGAACGTCCTGCTCCCGAATGAGTCCCGCCGCTACATCGCCTGCACCGAGGGCCTCGCCCTCGCCTGGTATAAGCACCCCTATCGCTAGGCCGCCGTATCCGCCAGCCTGGTATGCGGCCGAGCAGGTGTCGACGTTGTTGATGCCGAGTTCTTCTCGAACCCACTGAGTAGCGCCGAACGTCAGCGTGTCGCCGAAGCCGGCGGCGAAGTTGCCAATTTCTTCAAGGTTCGGTGTTGGAATTGAGACGAATCCAAGTTCGATGTCGAGGCCGCGGTTATCCCGTCCGTTCAGGGGGTTGTTGCCCGCGTACGTGTAGGGCGCTCGGGTGATCGCCCCAGCGGGATCAACGCTGAGGAATTGCCCCGTGGCGGGGTCGTATGTGCGGGCGCGTAGGTAGACGAGTCCTGTGTCTGGACTCGTGTACTGCCCGTCGTACTCGAGCGGGGTGGTGGCGGTGCCTTCGCATGTTGCGCCTCCGTAGGCACCGTAGGTGCATTTGCCTTCGACCGTGCCTGTGGTGCCGGTGACGAGCCTAGTTGACCCGGCTTGGTCGTGGTGGAGGTAGGTCACGGTCCCCCCAGCTGAGACTTGCTCGATCGGCATAGCGTTTGGCCCATAGATGTAGCTGTTGGAGCCGTCGTTCATGATCAGCGGGAGATCTTCGGTTACGTCCCACGTCAGGTAGTTGGTCGTTCCAGAGATCGTTTGCGAGGCACGCAGCCCTTCGCCGTTGTAGGCGTAGGCGTCTTCGATCGCAGGAGTTGAGCCTTCTTTTGATCGTGACACAGAGGTCAGGTTGCCCGCCTGGTCGTAACCGTAGCTCGTCGCTGGTCCGCTCGTAGGCGTGGTGGTGGTGCGCTCACCCACTTCGTTGTAGGCGTAGGTGGCGCCCGAGCCGGCTGTCAGCTCGTCCGCTTCGTTGTAGGTGTTGGTCGAGCCGGGCGTTTTGGTCGGGTTGTTCGCCGCGTCGTATTCGTAGCTCGCAGCTCCCGCTTTCGTCAGGCGGCTGTTTGCGTCGTACCCGTAGGCAGTCGCTTCTTCGCCCGGCAGCCCCTCAGTGATCGTGTTCGTGACCTGCCCATCGCCGTCGCGACCGTACGCGAGCGAAGCCAATGCTTCCGAGCCATTCATCATCTTGACGGCGCTCATCTGATCGGTATCATTGTAGGCGTATTCGTCGACGTTGCTCGTCCCGGTTGGGAACGTGGTCGTCGTCAGATCTGAGTCGGGATCGTAGGAGAAGGTCGTCGAGTGCCCGAGCCAGTCGCCGACGGAGTGGAGGCGCCCAGTACTGTCGTAGGCGCGGGTCACGGCTTTGCCGTTGGGATAGGTGATCTTGGTCTGCTCGTTGGCGAGATCGTATTCATAGCCCGCTTTATCGCCGTGGCCGTCTTTAGTTTCTTCTAGGCGATCGAGCTGATCGTAGGTGTGCGTTGTCGTGCCCGTGCCGTCTGTCATCTTGGTGCGGTCGCCGTCTTTGTCGTATTCGTATTTGACGGTCGGTGTTTCGCCGTCGGAGTAGCTGACTTCGGTGAGACGGTTCGCTGGATCGTAGACGTAGGTGGTGGTGCGCCCTTTCGCGTCCGTCAGTTTGGCGAGGTTCCCGGCCAGATCGTATCTCTTGATCGTTTTGCGACCTAGCGGATCGACGACTTCGGTGACCTGCTCGAGAACGTCCCGAACGTATTTGGTGGTGTGTTTGTTGCCGTCGGTCTGGCTTTCGACCTGCCCGGCACCGTCGTAGGCCGTCTTCGTGATCGCCCCGTCAGGCTCCTTGACTTCTGTCGGCTCGTTGTCGTGATCGTAAACATATGTCGTGGTGTGGCCGTTGGGGTCGGTCTGCGTTTCCAGGTTCCCGTTGGCGTCGTAGGTGTAGCTCGTCATGGCCCCGCTGACCCCCACCCACTGCTCGACCCGCTCGTTGCCGGCATCGGCGGTGTAGACGGTGCCGGTAGCACTGATCGCCACCGACTTGAGGCTTTCAAACTGGCCTGCGCCTTTGCCCAGCGAGCCGAACTTCCCGAGGAACGCGCCTGCGGAGTTGAACACCTGCACCCGGGAGTTCAGGTTGTCGGAGACGTAGAGATCCCCGTTGAGCGGATCCACAGCGATCCTGGCCGGGTTTGAGAACTCCCCGTTGGCCGACCCCGGCGTCCCGAACTGGCCGAGGTATTCGCCTTTGGTTGAGAACTCCTCGATGCGGTTGTTGCCCCAGTCCGCCACGATCAGTTTGCCGGCGGAGATCTCGATGTCCTGCGGCGATTTGAGTTCGCCGTTGCCGGAGCCTTCTTTGCCGAAGACGGATTCGGGGGTGCCGGTTGCGCTGAACTCCTCGATACGGTTGTTCTGGCTGTCGGCGACCCACAGGTTGCCTGAGGAGTCGATCGTCATGCCGTTGGGGGATTTGAGGTTCCCGAGGCCGCTGCCGAGCGTCCCGAAGCTCGTCACGTAGGAGGCTGAGGAGGAGAACTCCTCGATGCGGTTGTTGGCACTGTCGGCGACGTAGATGTTGCCCGTGCTCTGGTTGATGGCGATGCCCCTGGGAGCATGGAATTGACCGGAGCCGGTGCCCGCGATGCCGATATGGCAGCCGCTCGTGCAGATCTCGTATTCTGGTTTTTCATCGCTCACCCCGAAGCCGATCGCCTCGATAAAGCTGCCGTTTGCGCTGAACTTCTGCAGGCGGTTGTTCATGCTGTCGACGACCCACAGGTTCCCGCTCGGGTCTGTGGCCATCGCCAGTGGTGTGTTGAGCTGGCCGGCCGCGGTGCCGGCTGAGCCGAACTGGAGGTTGTAGGCGGCTTCGCCTAGCGGTTCGGTGAGGGTAAGCGGCCGCCCCTGGGCGTCGCGTTCGATCCTTGTCGTGTACTTGGCGGGTTCGCCGCCTTTGACGTTGCCGCGCGGGGCTACGGTTGAAGTCTCCTGAGAGTCTTCGTTGTAGCTCCAGCTCCGTTCGTCACCTTCGGGGTCTGTTTCGCCCGTGCGATCGCCCTTGGCGTCGTATTCGTATTTCCAGACGCGTTTGAGCGAGTCTTCAACGCTCGTGAGGTTTCCGTGGGAGTCGTAGGTGTATTTCGTGGTCTGGGTCGCGCTGGCCGGGGCCGGGCGAGAGACCGATTCGGCATTGCCGTGTTCGTCGCGTTTGATCGTCGTCGTCTCGCCCTTGGGCGTCGTCGTCGTGACGACGTCGTGGGTCGAGTCGTAGGTCCATTTCGCTTCGTCGCCGTCGGCGTTGGTTTCGCTCGTCCGGTTGCTCGCTGCGTCGTAGCCGTATTTCGTCGTGTGGCCGTTGCCGTCGGTCACGGTGAGGACGTCGCCGGCTTCGTCATAGGAGTAGCTCTGCGTGCTCGCTTCAGGGCTGCCAGAGCCGTGGGTGATCGAGAGCGGCTCGCCCTGGCTGGTGAACCGCTCATCCGTGACGCTGTGGGTGGCTTCGTTGGTGATCGTGGTATGGAGCGTTTCGTAGGCGAAGACGAGCTTTCGACCTTCGGGGTCGGTCTGCGAGGCCACTTTGGAGCCGCCGTATTCGTTGAGGGTTTCCCCACCACGCCCGTCGATGACCTTCGTGATCTCGTGCGAGCCGTCGTATTTGAACCGCCAGCGTGGACTCGACTCGCCCGGCTCGGTCACGGTCGCCAGGTTTTCGCCTTCGTAGGTGTATTTGACCGTATTGCCCATCGGGTCCGTCGCGCTTTCCACCAGCCCGCCAGAGTATTTGAACGTGATTTTCCGGCCAGCCGGGTCGGTGATCGTTTCCGGGTGCCCTTCGGAGTTGTAGGCGAGGGTGGTCGCGTTGCCGTTTCGGTCGGTCACGCTTTCGAGGCGGCCGTTCGTGCCGTTGAAGTGGTATTTGACCTGATTGGCGAGAGTGAGCGTGTATCCCGCTTCGGAGCTACCGCTGAGAGTGTCCGGCGTCCAAGCGGGAGCGCTATAGGATCCGCCGCCGCCTTCGGTGAAGGGTACGGAGTTGCCTTCGGCCTGGACCACGGTTGCGAGATGATTAGTCGGTTCGAGCACGAGGTGGTCGCTGAAGGAGCTCGACCAGCCGTAGCCAAAGACCCCATGCATTCCGGCAGCCGCGGCCTGCGAGTTGTAGGTGCGCGCCAGGTCGAGCCCCACGCCGCGGCCGCCGACGGACAGGTCCGTCTCGGTGTCGAAGTAGTTGCCGGTCGCGCAGCTGACGGGTCCGCCACAGGTTGGGTGCAGGTGTCCGGGCGTCGAACCGCTTTCTCCGCCCCACTGTGTGGCCGGTTCAGGGCTCACGAGCTTGTCGAAGTGGAATTTGCCGGTCAGTTCGCGGATGACCCCGAGATTTTCGAACCTGGGTTCGACGCCGGTCGTGCCGGTCCCTTCGGTCTTCTCGAACGTGCCCGTATTCACGAAGCCACGCGAGGTGTCGATCGTTGCGACGCCGATGGCATAGGACGCCTCATAGTTGGCGATGAACGTGCCCCGATTCTTTACCTTAGAGCCTTCGCCCATGAACAGCTCAGTGCCTGAGTACGGCAACGTCAGCGTGCCTTCGTTGACCAGTGTTCGGTTGATGAGGCTGCCGCCGACGGTTCCTGAGGCACCGGAAAGCACCACGGTTGAGCCTGATCCCGACATCGTGCTGCCACCGCTTTCCCATGACAGCGAGCCGGAGATGTTGAGCGTGCCGGCGCCCGTCAGGGTTCCGTTCAATAAGAGCGTGGCAACGGTCATCGAGCCGGCTGCAACGCTCCACGTGCCATTGGCGATCACGTGCGCAGCGCTCGCCGTGGTGGCTTCGGTTGTGACACTGGCTGCTCCGAGGATGCTTATCGCGCCCGACCAGCTGCCGCCGCTGAGGACATAGGAGCCCTGTTTGAAGGCGATCGACGCACCTTCGGAGGCTTGCCAGTGAGCTTCCGAGTTGCCCGAGCCGCCTTTGCTGAAGCTGAGATTGCCTGTGCTGGCTTCAACCGTCCCGTGGTTTACGAAGTTGACTTGAATCCCGGTGAGCCCGCTGTTGGCCGTCTTCTCGAACGTCCCGGTGTTCTCGAACCCTCGCGAGATTTCTTCTTCCCCCGTAGCGATCGCGAAGGACGATTCGGTGTTCGCGATGAACGTGCCCTGGTTTTCGACCTTGGCGTTCAAGCCCATGGAGAGCTCGGCCGTCCCCACCGTCGTAGTGCCTTTGTTGACGAGCGTACGTCCTTCAAGGGTGCCTGAAACCGAGCCGGTAGCACCAGAGCCCACCACGGTCGAGCCCGACCCCGCCATTACGCCGCCTGTCCAGGAAAGCGACCCGGACACTTCGAGCGTCGCTGGCCCCTTCAATGTCCCGCCGACCATCGTGACGTGGCTTACGTTTGAGGCTTCGAAGGCATTGACGAGTTCCAAGGAGTAGCTACCGAGCCCGGCGAGCGCGAGGGTGCCTTTGCCCTGGACGACGCTGGCGTGGGCTTCGCCTTCGGTGACGTTGACGGTCTTTCCTTCGCCGATGCACGCGACATCGGTCGAGGTGGGCGCATGTCCCGCCGACCAGTCCGCTGAGCTATTCCAGTTGCCTTCGGCGGGGCCTTCCCAGGTGTTGGTGCACAGCGGTTCGGCCGAAGCACGGGCAGGAGCGAACGCGAGGGCCATCATGAGCAGTCCGGCCAACAGGACTGCCAACGTCATGAGGCGCGCACTACGCGCACTTGGTGAATGATGATCCTGATGATCCGTCGTTTCTGGATATAACGTGGCACCGGCCGCACGACGACCGCTTACAGTCAGGCCTCTCGCGAAGGCCACAAAGGCCCCCACCGACAGGCCCACGACGGAGGGTGACACCGAAGTCACCCAGCACACAGCGCGCGACAGCAACCCGTGCCTCATGGCCGCATCTCCCACTTCGCATATTTGTCCGGAGCCAGCGCTCCGAAGCGCGTTCGCCTCGTGAATTACTAAGGCGTTCCTTCCAACAGCGATACCTATCGGAGGGAGAGGAAGGCGTCAATACCGTGTGGACCGATGTTCGAGAACCTGGGCTAAAGCACGCAGACATGAATCTGCGGTAGAAGGCGCCACCGAGATCGTCTACCGCTAGGGCTCGTCGGGGACGCTGCATCGGCGGGCCGGGACAGCGGCCTACCGCTGCCAAGTCGTACTGCACCTGTCGCGTCCACGATTGCAAGCTGCAACTCGATCGCATCGACCAGTCGCCCTCGGTGCCGTGAGAACATCGTGAGAACAAACGCCGCGCGAAATGTGTCCGACGGCGACGTGAATGCGCCACAACCGTCTGCTCTGGATGCCCGCGGACGCATCGGACGCGCCGCGGCGAGGTTGAGGCCTTTGTGGACAAGTTGCTGCGAGTCCAATGGCCAGCACCAAAGGAGGCTTCGACGCAGTGGACGAGTGGAACGGTGACAGCGGCTCGGTGTCTTGGAGGCGGCTGATCGGGTCCGCCTGCCAATCGGGCGTGCAAATAGCCTCCAGCGCGTTCTGTCTCAACCGAGGAAGATGCCCGACACCACCGCGTTGGGGCCGGCCGTGCGCTCGACGACGACGGAGACCGTGCCTCCGGCCGGGACGCTGATCGGGAAGGAGACCCATACGCCCTGGCTGAAGTCGCTCGTGAGCGCGGCACTCTGGCCGTTGACCGTTATCACCTCCCGGCGACTTGCGGAGTCCCAGTCAACGGCGTAGAGCCGAAGGTTGCCGCTGAAGGCTTCTTTGAAGGTCAGTTTGAGCTTGATTTCGTTGGGTTCGTAGTAGGCGGCGGCCTCCCGTGTGGTCGTGCTGGGGCTCTCAAGGGCCCGGACGTCGGTGGTGGATCCAGTCCACTCCCAGCGGCTGGCCTGTTCGACGGTGAGGGTTGCCTTTGGCAGTTCTGAGAGGTCGGTGGATCCGTTCCAGGCCGCGAGGGCGTAGCCGGCTGATCCGTAGGTGCCGACCCAGCTTCCCTGGGGTGAGCTCGTCACCGTCGCGCCGGGCGGAGGGCCGCCTTCGCCGAGGAAGATTCCTGACAGCACGGCGTTCGAGCCTGCCAATCGCGTGACGGTGATCGAGACGATGCCGCCGGCGGCCGCTTTGATCGGGAAGGCCGCCCACGCGCCCTGGCTGAAGTCGCTTGAGAGCTCGACGCTCTGCCCGTTGACGGAGATGACCTCCCGGCGGCCCTGGGAGTCCCAGTCAAGGGCGTAGAGGTGCAAGGTCCCGCTGTAGGCTTCGCTGAAGCTCAGCTGCATCTGGATCTGGTTGGGGTCATAGATCGTGCCGGCGTTGCGCGTGTGTTCGCCAGGGTCTGTGAGGGCGCGCGCGTCTGTGGTGTTCTGAGCCCACTCGTAGCGGTTGCCCTGCGTCACACTGAGGCTCGCGTTGGGCAAGTACGATAGGTCTACGCTGGTTCCGTTGAAGCCGGTCAGGGCATAGCCCGCCGAACCGACAGCGCCCACCCATTTGCCCTGGGGAGCGCTCGTCACGGTCGGGGCGGGCGGAGCGCCTGCGTCCCCCAGGAAGAGGCCTGACAGGACAGCGTTTCCGCCGGCCAGTCGGGTGACTGTGATCGTGACTGTCCCCCCGGCGGCGACGCTGATCGGGAAGGACACCCACGCGCCCTGGCTGAAGTCGCTTGAGAGGACAGCGCTCTGGCCGTTGACGGAGATGATCTCCCGCCGGCCCTCCGAGTCCCAGTCCAAGGCGTAGAGATGCAGGTTTCCGACGTACGCTTCGTTGAAGCTCAGCTTCATCTGGATTTCGTTCGGGTCGTAGTAGGTGCCGGCGTTGCGTATGTGCCCGCCCAGATCGCTCAGCGCGCGGGGGTCTGAGGTGCCCCCAATCCACTGCCAGCGGCTCCCCTGGGTGAGGGTGAGGGTCGCGTTTGGCATGTAGGAGAGGTCTCCATTTGCTCCGTTGAAGGCGGCGAGGGCATACCCGGCCGAGCCGACGGCGTTGACCCAGCTGCCCTGCGGAGCGCTTTCGACCTTCACAGCCGGCGGCGGGCCAACTTCGCCCAAGAAGATGCCAGACAGCACGGCGTTGGCACCGGCCGTCCGCGCGACCGTGATCGAGACCGTGCCGCCGGCAGCGACGCTGATCGGGAACGTCAGCCACGCGCCCTGCGTGAAGCTGCTCGTGAGCGCCATCGGCTGGCCGTTGACCGAGATCGTCTCCCGCCGGCCCTGCGAGTCCCAGTCGTCCGCGTACAGGTGAAGGTTTCCGCTGTAGGCCCCCGAGAAGCTCAGGTTCAGCTTGATTTCGTTGGCGTCGTAGTAGGTCGCGGCATTGCGTGTCGTTCCTTCGGGCCCCTGCAGCGCGCGCGCGTCGCTGCTGTTCTGAGCCCACCGCCAGCGGCTCCCCTGCACGAGGTTCGCGGTCACTCCTGGGAGGTCGGAGGCGTCTTGCGCGCCGCTCCAGCCGGCCAGTAGGTAGCCGGCCGAGCCCACCTTGCCGACCCAACTGCCCTGCGGTTCCTGCTGCACGGCGGGGAGAACGACCGGGGGGCCGTCGGGGCTTCCGAGGCCCGTCGGCCCGTCGTAGCCCGGACCGGCTTCGCAGAGATAGCTGGCGCAGGTTCCGTTGTTCCCCGTAAGGACGTCGTTCAGAGCCCCGTTGCTGTGCTGCGTGGCCTCCTCATAGAACGCCTCGGCCCCGGGCAACGATCGTGTGGATGCGCTTGCGAGGGCCATCGTCGCGGCCACGATCGGGGCGCTTGTGCTCGTCCCGCTTCCGAGCGTCCAGCCCGGGTCTTCGACCGGGTAGGTTTGATGCGAGTCTTCAAACGAATCGGCGACCCACACGGGCGTCGACGTGCCCGCAACGGCGGCGACGTCGTTGTCGGTCCGTTTTGTACAGCTCGTGTCGGTCTGCCAGGCCGGCTTGGCCTCATATGCGCTGCAGCCGCTGCCCGTGCCGCCTTTACCTTCGCCGCCCCAGACGGTTTCAGTCCATCCCCGCGCGTTTTTTGCGCGTTCGAGGTCTGTTCCGCCGACGGAGATGACGGTTGGCGTCGCCGCCGGGTAGGTGACGACGTTGCCTTCATCGCCTGCGGCCACCGCGATCGGCACGCCGGGGTGATTGAAGTACGAGTTGTATTCCGCCTCGTAGAAGAACTCGCGGCCTCCCCAGCTGTCGCTGAGCTCCGTGGCCCCTAGGGCGACCGCCTCGTTCTCGGCTTCACCCAGTTCGATATCGCCGTTACTAGTCGCCTCGACCAGCAAGATGTGGCATTTGGGACATACCGCCGAGACCATGTCCAGGTCGAGGGAGATCTCAACCGCCCACTGGGCGTTAGACGCCGGGTAGGTGGTGCCGCCGCTCTGATTGACCTTCCTGAAGCAGCCGTTTGCGGCCGTGCACGACGGGAGCCCGAAGTGGGAGCGATATTTTGCGAGGTCGGATTCCGCATTTGGATCGTCAAAGGCGTCGACGATCCCGACCGTCTGTCCGGACCCCGCGGATTCCGAGGGCAGATCATAGGCTTCGCGAAGATCGCCCGGACCGTACGCGGTGCTTTCGTTGATGTCTTTTTCGGTGTAGGGAGCCGCCAGCGCGGGAGCGGCCCGGCTGGGCGACGCTTCCGATGAGGCGAGCCAGGAGCCCGGAACGAGGATCGCCATGCACTCGGCGTGAAGCGGGCTGGGACGACCACAGGCGGCGTAGGGTTCGGTGGAGGAGGGCGTCCAGGAGAATCTGTCGGGGTGCTTGCGGGCTGCGATGGACGAGCTGTGGGCCCGTGCTGCCGGCTTACGAGCGGCGGCGGCACTCGGGGCCAGGAAACAGAGTGCGAGGACCGCGACAGCCAAGCTCCAGCGCGTGCTTCGCAAAGCCCTCACAAGATCGTTGGGCCCATGCCGAGTCGGTGCGAGCTGGGCAGGCACTGCAGCGACCGTACCGGCGCCTGTCGGTCTCAGCCATCCGTCGGTCGGCTCATTCGGCGTTCAGGCGGTGAACGCCACTCTCTTTCAAACGGCGCGCCCCGCGCCCCGCTCAATGCCCCGTGACCTTGTCCTCGGCCACGAGGCCCGAGCGCGTCCCTGCCTGGGGTCAGCAGTCGGCTACCTCTTCTGAGAAGTATGTCGGCAACTTCCCGTATTCATTGGATTCAGACGTTCCTGGTCCCCAATTCGTTACGAAAACCGTTCCTGCGTTCTCTGCCGCGGCGGCATTACAAATCGACCCCAACGTCGCGGCGTTATGAACGACGATGGCTATCCGGCTCTGTTTAGCCGAGGATACCCAGCTAGGCAGCACACGTTCTTCGAACACACCGAGCGTGCTCTCGGATGCCACAACCAGGTTCGCCACGTTGAGCTGCCAGCCCGACGATGCAGGTACACCCGGGTTGGCAACCACAAAGTCGTTGCTTCCGCCGCCTTCCGTCTCGACCTTTTCCTGAAGGGCCGAATAGAACGATTCCGTCCCCGGTTCGTTTGAATACTGATCGAAGAAGATGCCGTTGATTGCGGGGTAGATTTTGTACCATTGAGCAATATCGGCCTTGATAGCCGTCTCCGTAAGTGCTTTTTCGCCTTCTTCGCCAACAGGCTCTTCCTCTGTTTCTTTGGCTTCATCGGTAGGTACATACCCAAGGACCCTATAGCCCTTTTCTTGGCACTTTTCGATGGCTTTCGCCAGACCCTGTTCTTCGAAGTAGGCTTTGGTGTAGGGCCCGTTGAAGGGGTTGGCGACGATCATCGAACCAGCCGGAGCCGATTTTTCACACGTCGCGGGCCAGGCCGCTTTGCCGGGTTCATATCCGGGATTGAAATACGCTGGGATGAGCAGGCCGGGAGTCGGCGGTGCGCCGGAGGCGCCGAGGAACACCCCAGAAAGCACTGCGTTGAGCCCGGCGTGGCGCTCGACGGTTATCGTCACCGAGTTCCCTGCGGAGACTGAGATCGGGAAGGACGCCCACGCGCCTTCGTGGAAGTTGGCAGACAGGATTGCGCTCTGGCCGTCAACGGTGATTGTCTCTCGGCGACCTTCGCTGTCCCAGTCGACCGCGTACAGATGCAGTTCTCCCGTATAGGCTTCTTTGAAGGTCAGCTGCAGGCTGACTTCATTGGAGTCGTAGTAGGTGCCCGCTTCACGCGTGGAACCCTGCGGGCTTTCAAGGGCACGTTTATCGGTCGTGCCCGACGCCCACCTGTAGCGGGTTCCGTGCGTCAGCGACACGGCAGCGGCCGGGATGTCCACAAGGTCGCTCGAGCTGTTCCACGCCGCGAGGTCGTAGCCTTCATGGCCGTATTTGCCCACCCAGTTCCCTTGTGGGGAGGTTTCGACCGGAACCGACGGGGGAGAACCGGCGCCACCGAGAAGGATCCCTGAGAGCACCGCGTTGGGCCCGCCGGTTCGCTGGACGACTATCGTCACCGACCCTTCGGCGGCCACTTTGATCGGGAAAGACATCCACGCGCCGTTGTGGAAGTTTTCGTTCAGTTCGGCGGTCTGCCCGGCGACAGTGACCGTCTCACGCCGCGATTCGCCGTCCCAGTCGAGCGCGTAGAGGTGGAGCTCTCCCGTGTAGGCTTCTTTGAAGGTCAGCTGCACGCTGACTTCGCTGGAGTCGTAGTAGGTAGCGGCTTCGCGGGAGCCTTCGGGGCCTTCAAGGGCACGTTCTTCGGTCGTGTTCGACGCCCACCTGTAACGGCTGCCGTGCGTGAGCGATACGGTGACGTGGGGAGTGTCGACGAGGTCACTTGTGTTGTTCCAAGCCGCCAGGTCATAGCCGTCATGGCCGTAGGTGCCGACCCAGTTCCCCTGCGGGGAGCTTTCAGGGATGACGCGTGCCACGAAGGCCCACGCCGCGCCTTCGTTGCCATTGTCATGTGGCCCGCCGATCAGCGCGGTGTTTGCGTCGGAGGAGAGCGCGACGCTCGAGCCGAAGCGGCCGTTGCCGCTCTCCCCGCTGCCGGTGAGCTTCGAGCCCTGCTGGGTCCAGGCTGAGCCGGAGCGGGTGAAGACCCAGGCGGCGCCTTTGCTGCTGTTGTCCCTGGGGCCGCCGATCAGCGCCGTGTTTCCTTCGGAGGCCAGCGCGACGCTCGACCCGAAGCGGGCGCTGCCGCTCTCGCCGCTACCGGTGAGCTTTGAGCCCTGCTGGCTCCACGTCGAGCCCGAGCGTGTGAACACCCAGGCAGCGCCCACGTGGCTGTTATCGCTTGAGCCGCCGATCAGCGCAGTGTTGCCGTCGGAGGATAGCGCTGCACTTGTGCCGAATTCGCCTTCGCCGCTCTCACCGCTGCCGGTGAGCTTTGACCCCTGCTGGGTCCAGGTGGAGCCTGAGCGGGTGAAGACCCAGGCTGCGCCTACGCTGGCGTTGTCGCTGGGACCCGCGATCAATGCAGTGTTGCCTTCGGAGGAGAGCGCGACACTTGTGCCGAATTCGCCGGCTTCGCTCTCGCCGCTGCCGGTGAGCTTTGAACCCTGCTGGGTCCAGGTCGAGCCCGAGCGGGTGAACACCCACGCCGCGCCGATTTCGCCGTTGTCCTGCGAGCCGCCGATCAATGCCGTGTTGCCTTCAGAGGCGAGTGCGACGCTTGAGCCGAATTCGCCGGCGCCGCTCTCGCCGCTGCCGGTTAGCTTTGAGCCCTGCTGAGTCCAGGTGGTGCCCGAGCGGGTGAACACCCAGGCTGCGCCGTGTTCGCTGTTGTCGCCGATGCCACCGATCAGCGCGGTGTTGCCGTTGGAGGACAGCGCGACGCTTGAGCCGAATTCGCCGGCGCCGCTCTCGCCGCTTCCGGTGAGCTTTGAGCCCTGCTGGGTCCAGGTGGTGCCCGAGCGGGTGAACACCCAGGCTGCGCCGTGGCCTTCGTTGTCCTGGTAGCCGCCGACCAGAGCGGTGTTGCCATCGGAGGAGAGCGCGACGCTGAAGCCAAGTTCGCCTTCGCCGCTCTCACCGCTGCCCGTGAGCTTTTCACCCTGCTGGACGAACGGGTCGATGCGAAGCGGATAGCGCGCACCGTGGGCGTCGACCCGCAGCAGCAGGCGACCGGCGTGCATCTGAAGCCAGCTATGTAGCGTGCGCCCGCTCGCATCGCTCACCGCCAACCCGTTGTAGTGCAGCGCTGGTCCGCGTGCGTGGGCGAGCGTGAGGCTCTGAAGATTGGGGGCAAGCGTGGCATGGGCGTCTCCTGACAGCGCCATCGAGAGGGTCAACGGACCGGCCGGCTGGCCGGTAGGCATGCGCTGGACTGTGAAGCCCTGCTCGATGCCGAGCGGATCGTTCGCGTACCACTCGGTGAGCCCGCCGTGCGCGTAGACGACACGGCCAGAGCTCATCTGCGGCGCGACGGGACCGACCGCGTGCAGCGAGGCCCCGTAGCCCACGGCGCGCAGGTTCAATCCCAGCTGCGTCGCACCGGCCCTCACAAGCACACCTGAGCGGTCAAAGTGCGCATGAAGTCGCTGCGTCGGGTTGACGGCGTCGAATGCTCCTCGCGAGGCGGTGATTCGGTAAGCCGGCGCACCAGCAGCGAGCGCTCGCGCGACCGGCCCCTGCGCAATCATAGGCAGACGAGAGAGTCCGGCGCGCGGCAAGCTGTGAGATCGCGTGGCGATGGGCGCCGAGGAATGCCCGCCGGGGACGGCCTTCGATAGCCCGACCAACAGCAACGACAGCAATGCGAGTGCGAGTAGGGCGCGGCGAGGGAGCCCAACTATGACGGTAGGGATGACTCCAGCCGTAACCGAGTCATCCGTCGCCAATTGCAGAGCAGGTTGACACCGCTGCCTCCAACTAGCCCGTGAAGAACCCATTGGACGCACGTTCTCCATCCCGATTCGCATGACGCGACCTCCCTATGTGCGGAGCCGAAGCCCCCTATTGCCTCCGGTCGGCGGAGGCGCCCTGTCCAGGCACATGTCGGTCTATATGAAGGCCACGCGCCTGTCAACGGCAACTGGACGGATAGATGAGCGCGCCGATAGTCGCCCATCGCGCCGGCCGTGAATGGGAGGGTGGCACTCGGCCTCGCGCTACTGCTCGAGGCAGCCGTGGAGGCCCGTACCGGACAGGGCAAAGAGGCCTCAGGCTCGGCCGAGTGCCGGCTCAGACCCTAACCATTGCCTCAGACCGCAAGTAAGCCCCACGCGCTCGGCGAGCGCGTCGTGTGCGGTCAAGACGCCGTCCCGTGTGCGGTTCGTGTGCAGTCCGAACCCGAGCCGAGCATTTCGCAGGAGCCCGCACCGTTGGCGTTGATGGCCCTGAACCCCTCTCCCAGGGCGGAATTTGAGGCGCTCCGCGGGTCGCAGCGGCCTCCTGCATCCAACAACCAATCAATCGGGGCGGCCGGATTTGAACCGGCGACCCCCTGCTCCCAAAGCAGGTGCGCTACCAAGCTGCGCCACGCCCCGTTGAGCTAAGGGTAGAGCCCGCAGCGGCAAGCGCAGTTTGTGCTGGCGCTCGTGCATGCCCGGGGCAGCCATGGAGAGGCTCGCCGCTGGTAGGGTCCGCCACCGCCATGGCAGACGTGCAACCACTCAGAGCCCTTCACTACGACCAGTCGGTGGTGGGACCGCTGGCCGACGTGGTTGCCCCGCCGTATGACGTGATCGACGACGCCCAGCGCGCGGCCCTGATCGCGCGCTCGCCGTTCAACGTGGTGGCGGTCGATCTCCCGCGGGGCGAGCCCGACCCCTACGCGGCCGCTCGGGAGCTGTTCGAGAGCTGGCAGCTGCAGGGGGCGGTGGTGCGCGACTCAGAGCCCGCGGTGTGGGCCCACACACAGGACTACTCCGGCCCCGGCGGAGAGACGCTCACCCGTCGTGGCTTCTTCTGCCGGGTTCGCATCGAGGACTACGGGCCCGGTCGCGTCCGCCCGCACGAGCGCACACACCCCGGGCCGAAGGAGGACCGGCTGCGTCTGACGCGTGCCACCCGCGCGAACGTGTCGCCCATCTTCTCGCTCTACTCCGACCCATCGCAGGCGGCCTGGAATGCGCTCTCGCCCGCCACCGGACAGGCGCCATGGGGCGAGGTCACCGACTCCGACGGCACGGTCCATCGCCTGTGGCGGGTCAGCGATCCGCAGGCGATCGCCGCGGTGCAGGCGGCGGCGGCCGGTTCAGAGCTGTTGATCGCGGACGGCCACCACCGCTACGAGACCATGCAGGCCTATGCGCAGGAGATCGGCGGCGAGGGCGAGCATCGCTACATCCTGATGTGCCTGGTCGCGCTGGAGGACCCCGGCCTGACCGTGTTCCCGACCCACCGGCTCATCAGAGGGCTCAACGACGAGCGCCAGGAGGCGCTTGAGCGCTCGCTGCAGCGAGACTTCGAGATATCCGAGATCGACGTTGCAGAGATCGCTCCGGCGGCCGTCGAGCACCCGACGTTGCTCGAGCTCGGCTACATCAACTCCCGCGACGGGCGGGCATTCCGCCTGCGGCTGAAGGATCAGGCGATCGCCGACGCGGCACTGCCCGGATACTCCGAGGCCTACCGCCATCTCGACACGGGCGTGTTGGAGGCGCTGGTTCTGAAGGGCGCGCTGGGGCTCTCAGACGATGACATCGCGCACTTCAACGGGCTGTTCTACGCGCGCGACACCGCCGAGGCGCTCGAGATGGTCCGATCCGGCGAGTACGACGCCGCCTTCCTGATGCGCCCCACCCCCGTCGCTCAGGTGCGCGATGTGGCGGCAGCGGGCGAGAACATGCCGCCCAAGTCCACGTACTTCTTCCCCAAGCTGCTCACCGGGCTGCTGTTCAACCCCCTGCAGTGAGAGGGTTGTGCTCCGGGGAGTACCATGTCTGACACCTATCCAACCAGGGGAGATAGATGACCGAATCGGGAGGGCTGACAAGGATGAGAGCCACAGCGCGACGGGACGACGGAACGTTGAGACATACCGTGCAGGTGCGCGAGCACCAGCTGACGGTGGACGAGCCGCTGGACCTGGGCGGAAACGACACAGGGCCGGATCCGCAGGAGCTGCTCGCCGTGAGTCTCGCATCCTGTACGGCCATCACGATGGAGATGTACGCGGCACGCAAGGGCTGGGACATCGGCCGCGTGGAGGTCGATGTCGAGTACACCCCCGCCGAGCGTGGCTGCCCGACCAAGTTCGAGCTGGTGATGCGCCTAGCCGATGACGTTCCCGAGGAGCAGGTCGAGCGGTTGCGGGTGATCGCGGCAAAGTGCCCCGTCCATCGCGTGCTCGACGGCGAGGTCATGTTCCAGGAGCGCCTCGAGCGCGTCAACATGGCCGCCTGAGGCGCCCCCTCCCCACCCCGCCTCAGATATAGCGACGGCAGATCCGACCCAGGCGGCAGTGCTCGTGCCGCTGTTCCTGACCGCGCAGGCCGTGGAGCCTCACGTGGTCCTCACCAAGCGGCGCGGCGATCTGCGCCGCCACGCCGGCGAGATCTCATTTCCCGGCGGGCGGCGGGATCCGGAGGACGCCGATCTCGCCGAGACGGCCCTGCGCGAGGCTGAGGAGGAGATCGGGCTGCCCCGCATGCAGGTGAGCCTGCTGTGGGAGCTTCCGCCGACCTCGACGTTCGTGACCAACTACCTGATCCATCCATTCGTCGGGCTGATACCCGCGGGGCTTGCCTGGCTGCCCTCTGAGGATGAGGTCGAGGAGGTACTCGAGCTTTCAGTGCCGGCCCTGCGATCCGGTAGGACCCGCACCCGCCTGACGCGTCGCGGAATCACCTTCGAGACCGACGCCTTCCTCGTGGAGGGCCAGCTCATCTGGGGAGCCACCGCACGAATCCTCGACCACCTGCTGGAGCGCCTGAAGGACGCCGACCTCGGCTCCGCGGCGCCTCCCCCGGCGGGAGCCTAGACCTCCAAGAGCTGCTCGACGGCCGCGCGCGCCTGCACCAGCCAGCCCTCGCGATCGTCCGTGCCGGCCCTCAGAAAGGCGATCGGCATGGCATTCTGCTCGCCCACCTCCCGGGCGATGCGCTCGCCCTCGGCGAGCACCTCTGCCGGCACCGTGGCGCCCGAGGCCTCATAGACGAATCCCCTCACCGTGGTGTCGATGGCCCCGCCGAGGAAGAACCGGAGTCGGTGGGTGTGCAGGTCGCGCAGCTGAGCCGCTGGGCCGGTGGCTGAGCCGAGCAGCCAGCAGGCGATGGTCACGTTCTCGAGCGCCCCTCGCAGCGTGGCCAGGCGATCGGGGGTGCCAATCCAGCACTCCGCCCCGGTGGCCTCGATGGCGGGGCGGCCGGCCTCTGTGCGGGTGGTCGCCCGCACCGCATAACCGTCGTGCACCATCGAGGTGGCCAGCGCCCTGGTCTTGCAGCCGCCTCCGAGCATCAGGATCCGCGCCACGGCGGCGGATCTTACGCGGCCAGGCTTCGGGGCCGCGATGCCTGCACTACCATCCGCTGCCCGCCATGACCGAGCCTCTTACAGACGATGTGGTGACGATGGACAAGATCGTCGCGCTGTCCAAGCGGCGAGGCTTCATCTTCCCGTCCTCGGAGATCTACGGCGGGGTCGGCTCCACCTACGACTACGGCCACTACGGGGTGCTGCTGAAGACGAACGTGAAGAACGAGTGGTGGCGGGCGATGCTGCAGGAGCGCGACGACATCGTGGCGATCGACTCGGCCATCCTGCAGCACCCGCGTGTGTGGGAGGCGTCCGGCCATTTGGCCGGCTTCACCGACCCACTGGTGGATTGCAAGACGTGCGGCCAGCGCTTCCGCGCCGACCACCTCCAGGACCTCGCTTGCGGTCGCAAACCCTCGAAGCATCCAGGCGAAACCGAGGAGTGCGATCTGACCGAGGCGCGGGACTTCAACCTCATGTTCGAAACGACCATCGGCCCCGTGAAGGAGTCCGGGGCGACCGCCTACCTGCGCCCGGAGACGGCGCAGGGGATCTTCATCAACTTCAAGAACGTGCTGCAGTTCTCGCGCAAGAAACCCCCCTTCGGGATCGCCCAGGTGGGGAAGTCCTTCCGCAACGAGATCACGCCGGGCAACTTCATCTTCCGGACGCGGGAGTTCGAGCAGATGGAGATGGAGTTCTTCGTGCCCCCCCACGACGCACAGAAATGGTTCGAGCATTGGCTCACAGAGCGCGAGCGCTGGTACGTCGAGCTGGGTATCCGCCCCGACCATCTGCGCCTGCGCGCCCACGACCCCGACGAGCTTTCCCACTACTCCTCGGGCACCTCAGACGTGGAATACCTGTTCCCGATCGGCTGGTCAGAGCTCGAGGGGATCGCCAACCGGGGCGACTTCGACCTCACCCAGCACGCCAAGTTCTCCGGCGAAAAGCTCGAGTACTTCGACCAGGGCACCGGCGAGCGCTACGTGCCCCATGTGATCGAGCCCGCGGCGGGAGCCGACCGAGCGACGCTCGCGTTCCTCGTCGACTCCTACGAGGAGGAACTGGTCGAGCGCGAGGGCACGGGCTCGGGCGAGACGCGCACGGTCCTGCGCCTGCACCCGCGCCTGTCCCCCGTGAAGGCCGCCGTGCTGCCGCTGGTGAACAAGGACGGCCAGCCGGAGCTGGCGCACGAGGTCCATCACATGCTGCGTGGTCGCGTGCAGGCCGAGTACGACGCGGCGGGAGCGATCGGCAAGCGCTACCGCCGCCAGGATGAGATCGGCACGCCGTTCTGCCTGACGATCGACCATCAGAGCATCGAGGACAACACGGTCACATTGCGCGACCGCGACTCGCTGGCACAGGAGCGCCTGCCGATCGAGGGCATCGCCGAGGAGATCGAGCGGCGTGTGAACGCGCCCTGGGAGACGCCGAAGCTGGGCTGATCGAGACCGTAGTTCCTACTGAACGAGCCGTCGTTGTTCCCCGGATGGCGCTGGGGGGCGTTATTGCGAGTCTGTTCCTATGGACTTCGCAACAACCGCAATCGCCAAGCAAGCAGCCGCTCTCACGGCGGCCGCCCTGGCCCTGGCACTCGCGCCGCTGACCGCCTCCGCTGCGCCCGCCACGCAGATCCGCAGCACGGTGGCGGCGAACCCGGCCGCCAACGTGGTGGCCAACCCGAACTACGATGACTGCTCGGCAAACGGCGAGTGCGGCGAGGGCCAGCCCTGCTACACGGCCAACTACACACCGGCCTTCTCCTCGCCGGCATGCGAGCAGGACGAGCTCCAGGCGATCGACAACGCTCGCGCCAAGGAAGGCGTCGGCCCGATGTACCTGCCGAGCGGCTTCAACTCGCTGAGCGGCGACGAGCAGCTGCTCGTCGTGATCGACCTCGAGCGCGTCGGCCGCGGCCTCGCGCCGTTCGCGGGGATCGTCGCTTCGCCTGACACCGTCGCGCAGAAGAGCACCCAGGTCTACGGGCAGCCGGCGGGAACCTTCGAAGACCCGAGCTTACCTGCCCCCTTCAGCGTCGGCTCGGGCACGGCCTTCGCCTACAACTGCCACGCCAACGACATCGGCAGCGACACCTGCGACGGCTCCGGCAACCCCGGCGCCTCGATCGCCGCCGGCGGAGAGATCAGCGCCCTCGACGCCGACTACGAGTGGATGTACGACGATGGCTACGGCGGATCGAACTCGGACTGCCAGACCCCTGAAGCGCAGGGCTGCTGGGGACACCGCGACAACATCCTCGGCGACTACCCGACGCACACCCGCTTCATCTCAAGAACTTCGGCCTCCTCGCTCTCGACTGTGTCACAGCGTGTTGCGGTTCCCGTCATGGGCGCCGGCTCACTGCAGCCCGACGGCGACGGCCCCCAGGGAAACTGGACCGCCATCTTCGCCTCGGTCACCGGCAGGACGCCGGCGTTCGTCTACAGCTGGCACCACGCCCTGGCCGCCGGCGCCGGCCACGCCCCCCGCTAGGGGTCGCGGCTTCTCCAGCGGTCGCCTTCGCCTTCAGACGCGTGTGCAGCCCGCGTAAGGCATCATGCCTTCTCCGGTCCGGTTTGGGAGTTATTGATAAATACAGGACCTGAGAAGGAGAGACATGGACTTCGACCTGACCGACGAGCAGCGTCTGATCAAACAGACCGCGCGCGAGTTCACCGACAACGAGATCGTGCTGCAGTCGCGCGAAAACGCGCGCAACCACCACTTCGACCTGGACATGGTCAGGAAGGTCGCCGACCAGGGATATCTCGGCGCGATCGTCCCCCAGGAGTACGGCGGCGCCGGTCTCGGCTACTTCGACTACGGCCTGGTGGTCGAGGAGATCGGGCGCGGGGACTCCGCGGTTCGCACGGTGATCTCGGTGCAGACCTCGCTGGTGTGCTCGGGCATCGTCAAGTTCGGCACAGAGCAGCAGAAGCAGAAGTACCTGCCGAAGCTCTGCTCGGGCGAGTGGCTCGGCTGCTTCGGGCTGACCGAGCCGGACACCGGCTCAGACGCCGCCAACCAGAAGACGCGCGCGCGCAGGACCGACTCCGGCTGGGTGCTGAACGGCGCCAAGATGTGGATCTCGATGGCCAACCACGCCAAGCTGGCGCTGATATTCGCCCAGACCGACCCGGAGCTGGGGCACAAAGGGATCGCATGCTTTCTGGTGGACACCGATCAGCCCGGCTACACGGCGCAGACGATCGAGCACAAGATGGGGTTGCACGCATCCGACACGGGCTCGATCTCGCTGGAAGACGTGGAGGTCTCAGACGATGACGTCCTCGGCGAGGTCGGCGACGGCTTCAAAATCGCGATGTCCAACCTCGACTCCGGCCGCTACTCGGTTGCGGCGGGATGCGTGGGCATCTGCCAAGGCTGCGTGGAGGAGTCGGTCAGCTACTCCAAGGAGCGCGAGCAGTTCGGCAAACCGATCGCCAGCTTTCAGCTCGTGCAGGCGATGATCGCCGAGATGGTCCTGAAGACCGACGCCTCGCGGATGCTCGTGTGGCGGGCCGGATGGCTGAAGGACCGGGGCCGACCCAACACCACCGAGACCTCGATCGCCAAGCTTCATGCCACCGAGGCCTCGCTCGAGTGCGCGAACCTCGCGATCCAGATCCATGGAGGCGCCGGCTACGTCGATGACCACCCCGTCGAGCGCTACTTCCGCGATGCCCGGGTGACGACCCTGTACGAGGGCACCTCACAGATCCAGAAGCTGATCATCGGACGTGCAATGACCGGCATCAACGCGCTCGTGCCCGCCTGATGCAGGATGAGGAGGACGGCTCCGCCGGCCCGG
The DNA here is from genome assembly GCA_963826995.1 of uncultured Solirubrobacteraceae bacterium. Classification (GTDB taxonomy): domain Bacteria; phylum Actinomycetota; class Thermoleophilia; order Solirubrobacterales; family Solirubrobacteraceae; genus Palsa-744. Next base: position 411,073 of record CAWGYZ010000001.1, read on the forward strand.
CCGGCGAGGCCGCTGCCGTGATAGGGGTGCTGGGCGCGGGCACGATGGGTGCCGGGATCGCCCAGCTGGCGTGCCGATCGGGAGCACATACGTTTCTCTATGACCCGATCGCCGAGGCTCTGGAGCGCGGCATCGAGAGCGCGCGGGCGGGCCTTCAGAAAGAAGTGGCGCGCGGCCGCCTGAAGGACGCCGAGGCGCAGGCGGCCTCCGAGCGCCTTCAGCCGGTGGACGATCTGGGCGCGCTCGGCGCCTGTGAGCTCGTGATCGAGGCGGTGCCGGAGCGGATCGATCTGAAGCACGAGATCTACCGGGCGCTGTCTGAGATCGTGACCGAGGAGTGCGTGCTTGCGACCAACACCTCCTCACTGCTGGTGACGGCGATCGCTGCGGCCGCCAGCCGCCCCGAGCGGGTGGTGGGAATGCACTTCTTCAACCCCGCGCCGGTGATGCGGCTGCTTGAGATCGTCGCCGGAGTCGAGTCCTCGCAGGAGGCTCTGGCGGTCGCCCGCGCCACCGGCGAGGCCATGGGCAAGACCGTCATCGAGGCCCGGGACGGGCCGGGCTTCATCGTCAACCGCTGCAACCGCCCGTTCGGGCTGGAGGCGCTGCGACTGCTGACAGAGCGGATTGCCGACGTCGAGACGATCGACCGCGTGTGCCGCATGCAGGGCGGCTTCCGCATGGGCCCATTCGAGCTGATGGACCTGGTGGGGGTCGACACCGGCTTTGAGGTCTCAAAGAGCTTCTTCGAGCAGAGCTTCGGCGAGCCGCGCTGGCGCCCCTCGCCGATCGCGGCCCGCTACGTCGCCGCCGGCCTGCACGGTCGCAAGAGCGGGCGCGGCTACTACGACTATTCGGGAGGGGGCGGCCCCTACCGGGCCGAGGATCCCGCGCCACTGCAGAGTGGCCCGCCGGGGCATGGCGAGGGCGTGCTCGTGATCGCCGGGGAGGGCGTGCTGGCCGACGAACTGCGCGCCGCCGCGGTGCAGGCGGGCTATGAGGTGCGCCCGCCCCACGCCCCCACCGGAGGGGTGCTGCCTGCGCTGATCGTGGACTGCGGCGGCGAGCGGCCCGCGCCGGCGGACACGCGCAGCTCCCGCTCGCAGAGGCCCGACCGCCGGGGCGCCGTGCAGCCCCAGGGCGGCGCACGCCTGCTGCTGTGCGCGAGGGGATCGCTGGGTGCGCTTGATCCGGGGGGCAGCGCCGTCGGCTTCCACGTGCTTCCGCCGCTGGAGCAGGCCGAGCTCGTCGAGCTGACCCGCAGCGACAGCTCCTCACCGGTGGCGGCGGCGCGCGCGGAGCGCTTCTTTGAGGCGCTCGGCAAGCACGTCAGCTGGGTGGGCGACGCGCCGGGCCTCGTGCTCGGCAGGATCGTCTGCCAGGTGATCAACGAGTCGGCCTTCGCGCTCGGGGAAGGCGTCGGCGGCGCGGAGGACATAGACACGGGGATGGTGCTGGGGCTGAGCCACCCCCGCGGCCCGCTGGCATGGGCCGATGAGATCGGGCTGGACCATGTGCTGGCGGTGCTGGGCGCGCTGTGGGAGGAGTACCGCGAGGAGCGCTATCGCCCGGCACCGGAACTGCGCCGGCTGGCCAACTCGGGCCGGCTCGGGCGGGCGGCCGGGGCCGGCTTCTTCGACCACGCCACCGACAGCTGACGGGGAATCTCACGTATCTGCAGCGCCCCGCGTTCCTATCAGCGTGAGCGCCGCACTGCCACCCTTCCAGAGCTTCCTCGACGGCCACCGCGATGTCGTGTGGCGCTTTCTGCTGTCCTCGGTTCCCCGCAGCGATGCGGAGGACTGCTTCCAGGAGACGTTCATCGCCGCGCTGCGCGCCTACCCGCGGCTGCGTCCCGATTCAAACCTGCGCGCCTGGGTGCTTACGATCGCCCATCGCAAGGCTCTCGACGCCCATCGCGGCCGCGCCCGGCGGGCCCTCCCGGTGGCGGATCCCGCGGCCCTCGACGAGCGCTCGGCGCGGTCGCGGCACGCACCGGATGAGGCCCTGTGGGACGCCGTCGGCGAGCTGCCCGCGCGCCAGCGCTCGGCGGTCGTGCTGCGCTACGTCGGAGATCTCCCCCACCGTGACATCGCGGCCGCGATCGGATGTTCAGAGGAGGCGGCCCGCCGCTCCCTGCACGAGGGACTGACCCGATTGAGAAAGGTGGTGGCAGCATGAGCGCTCGCACGATGAACCAGACCGGGACGATCGAGGAGGCGCTGAGGCGCGGTCAACGGCCGGGCGCGGACAGCCTCGGTGACGCCGCGAGCACGGCGCAGGAGGCGACCGTCGGAGAGGCCGCTGAGGCCGCCCGCCGCCTGGCCGACCGGATGGGCGCCGAAGGACTCGCGGACGTGAGCTATGCGACCGCCGAGTCGCCGTTCGGCCCGCTGCTCCTCGCCGCCAGCAGGCGGGGCCTCATGCGGGTGGCCTTTCCAGAGGAGGACGTGGACTCCGTGCTGGAACGGCTCGCTCGACGGGTCTCGCCGCGGATCGTCGAGGCGCCCGCGCCGCTTGACCCCGTGCGGCGGGAGCTCGACGAGTACTTCTCAGGGCGCCGGCGCGAGTTCGAGCTCGACCTCGACTGGACGCTCGTGGGCCCGTTCGGGCGCCGGGTGCTGCGGGTGACCTCTGAGATCCCCTACGGGGGCGTGCAGAGCTACGGCGAGGTGGCGGCCGACGCCGGCAGCCCGCGCGGCTCGCGCGCCGCCGGCAACGCCCTCGGCTCGAACCCGATTCCGATCGTCATACCGTGCCATCGCGTGCTGCGGACCGGCGGCGCACTGGGCGGCTACGGCGGAGGCCTCGAGCGCAAGCGCTGGCTGCTCGAGCTCGAGGGCGCCATCGCCCCCGAAGACTAGGTGGCAGCGGGCTGCCCGGCCGCACTCGGAGGCGCCCACTGCGCCTCGGCCAGATCCCCCTCGGGCATGCCGGCCGGTGTCGGCACCTCGGGCGTGTCGCGCAGGTACCACTCGGCGTCGAGCGCCGCCTCACAGCCCGAGCCGGCGGCGGTGATCGCCTGCCGGTAGGTGTGATCGACCAGATCGCCGGCGGCAAACACCCCGGGCAGCTTGGTGCGGGTGGACTTGCCCTCGGTGACCACATAGCCGTTCTCGTCGAGCTCCACGAGATCCTTCACGAGCCCGGATTGCGGCTCGTGGCCGATCGCGATGAACGCTCCTGAGACGGGGATCTGGCGCTCCTCGCCGGTCTCGGTGTTCCTCAGCTCGGCATGGCCGAGCGCGCCGTTCTCGCCGGCGACGAAGCGCGCCACGGTGTAGGGCGTCAACAGCTCGATGTTCTCCTGCGCGCGGGCGCGCTCGAGCATGATCTTGGAGGCTCTGAAGTCCGCCCGCCGGTGCACGATGGTGACCTTGCTGGCGAACTTCGACAGGAAGATGGCCTCCTCCATGGCCGAGTCCCCGCCCCCGACGATCACCGTCTCGGCCTTGCGGAAGAAGGCGGCGTCGCAGGTCGCGCAGTAGCTGACGCCGCGGCCGCTCAGCTCCGTCTCGCCCGGGACGCACAGTTTCTTGTGCTCGGCGCCCATCGCGAGGATGACGGTGCGAGCCCTGTGCTCGGTGTCTCCGACCCACACGCTGTGGACACCGCCGGGGCTCGTCGCGAGCTCCACGCGGTCGGCCTGCTCGGTCACCAGGCGGGCCCCGAAGCGCTCGGCCTGGTCGCGGAACTTCTGCATCATGTCCGGTCCCATCACCCCGTCGGGGAAGCCGGGATAGTTCTCGACGTCGGTGGTCTGCTGCAGGAGCCCTCCCCATGCGAAGCCCTCGATGACGAGCGGATTGAGATTGGCGCGCGCGGTGTACAGAGCCGCCGTGTACCCGGCCGGACCGCTTCCGATCACGATCACATTCTCGATGTCGTCCATCTCATCTCCATTCTCGCCCCGACTGCCTCCGCGGGGTCACTTTACTTTGTAAAGTATAGCGCCTGGGTCACGCTTTTTCTATCACGAACCCTGCAGCGCTCCTGTGGCTCCGGCCGGCCCGGCGGCTGCGGTCGGCCCGTCCTGGCCCTGCGGCGCCGGGCTCGCGCTCTGTTCGTCGCGCCAGCGGGCGACGGTCCGGCGCAGCTGCAGGTAGGCGACCGCGCCGAGCGGCGTGGGCAGCCAGAAGGAGATGGCGCGATAGGACAGCACCGCGAGCACCGCCAGGTTGAAGTCCACGCCGAAGGCGGCAAATGCGCCGATCATGCCTCCCTCGACGCCTCCCAGCCCTCCGGGCAGCGGCAGCAGATTGCCGAGCGTGCCGACGAAGTAGGCCATCACGATCACCGTGAACGGCGGCGGTGAGCCGAACGCATGGAACATGGCCCACAGCACCGAGATATCAAACCCCCACCATGCCACCGCTCCGAGCAGCCGCATGTCGCGCGTGCGGATCAGCTCGATCGCGCTGCGAATGCCGCTCGCCGCGAGCGCGGGCACCGTCACCCCCATGGCCACCCACCGGGCCAGGCGGCCCGAGCCGGATGCCCATCTGTGCAGGCGCCGCTCGGCATCGCCCGGCAGCATCGTGACCGCGCCGGCCAGGGCGAACGCGGCCGCCGCCACGATCGCGGGTACGGCGGTGATCGCAAACGAGCCGCCCCCGGGGAACAGGCCGCTCGCCAGCCCGATGCCGTCGATCAAAAGCGATCCCATGTAGACCGAATAGAGCAGCGCGAGGAAGGCGATCATGCGCGTGGCGACCAGACGGGGCTCCATGCCCGAGCGCCGCAGCGCCCAGGCGGTCAGCGCCACGCCGCCCGCGCCGGCTGCCGCGAACAGGCGGGTGGCGGCAACACCGGCCATCGTGATCTGATAGCTCTCGAGCCAGCCGATGCGACTAGGCCCGGTAACGAACACGGCGCGAAACAGCACCACGTAGCCGGCGAACGAGAGCAGCTCGAGCAGCACCCCGATCGCTATCCACCACTTGTCCCCGTGCTCGATGTGGTGCACCGCGGTCCCCACCCCGGCCAGCTTGGGCAGCACGAAATACAGGAACCCCACCACGGCCAGGACGAACACGGCAAAACCGATGGCCCGCCGCCGCGTCACGGTCACGCGGGGCATCTCCTCGTCGTGATGCTGTGCTGAGGCTGCGACGGCGGGCACGCCCTCACCCACCGGCCCGCGTACATCCCCGGCGAGCCCGCGTTCGCCCCCCGCCGGGTCACGCCCGCCGGCCGCCGGCCGGCGCTCCTCGCCGATCAGCTCGCGCCGGTCATCCATCAGCGGATGCGCTTCGCACACCGTCTCGGGCCGATCGTCCTGCGCCATCGTGTCGCGCTCACTCCCCCGGTTCAGATCGCCTCGTGTGCCATCGCCTCCAACGCCGCCACGGCGCGCCCCACACGCGCAAGCACCGCTCCCGCGGGCCGCTCGAGCCGCCGTACGGCTCCCGCGAGAGCCGCTCCCGCGAGAAGATCCACCACGTAGTGCTCGCCGAGGTACACGAGCGCGAACCCGAGCACGACGGCGTAGGAGAAGCCGATCGCGCCCGCGAGGGACCCCACCTCGGCTAGCAGGAGCGCAGCCATAACAGTTGTGGCGAAGTGCAGCGAGGGCATCGCGGCCAGGGGGTTACCTCCGAACACACTGTAGAGCGAGCCCCAGCCGTCTCTCCAGAACAGCTCTCCGTACTCGACCATCATGCGCCGCACCTGGGGCTTCTCCTCAGCCCCCTCGGCGGCCGCTGAGGACGCATACCACGGCGGTGCGGTGGGCGCCAACCAGTACACGCCGGCGCCGATGTCGAACACCGCATAGGTCATCACGGCCGCGCGGGCAAAGCGCTGCGGATGGCGCGCCAGGATGTACACGAGCGTGCCGTGCGGCACCATGAACCACATCCAGTGCGCCCACACCAGCCCGCGGTCCAGCGCGCTCCATTCGGCGCCCTGCGGCCCCTCCCGGGCCAGCGCGCGCTGCAGGCGCAGGGACGGCAGCTGGCCCAGGCCGAGCAGGCGGTCGGCGGCGATCGGGTAGTCGATGTGCACCCTGCGCTCCTGGGCCGCCGGATCATCGTGAGGCGACTTGTAGGCGGCCACGTAGGCCCACATCTGAAGGCCGCATGTGGCCAGATCGCGGGTTCGCGAGCGCGGCACGGCGACGCACAGCCCGAACGGGGCGGCGAAGGCGACCGCCTGCGCAACGATCGGGGGGCCGGGCACCCGCCGGCGAAGCAGGGGCGCGGCGACACCGGCGGCTACCACTCCCCAGGCGGCTGCTCGGAGGGTCCTCGCCATGCTCAGCCGCCGCACTCGGCCGAAGTATATGCCGGGCTGCGACGGGCGCAGCGTCAGCGACCGTGGCCCAGCGACTCGCTCAACTGCCCCTCTGCATGGCGGCTCGCCGCCTGCACGAGGGCCTCCACGACGGGGCTCATCGCGTCGGCCTCGGGGTGCCACTGCACGCCCAGCACGAACTGCCTGCCCGGAACCTCGATCGCCTCCGGAAGATCGTCCATCAGGGCGCTTGCGCTGACGGACAGGCCCTCGCCCAGGCGGTCGACGCCCTGATGGTGGTGGGACTTCGTCGAATGACGGGCCTCGCCCAGCGTGCGCATGGCCAGGGTGTCCTCGGCCACGCTGACATCGTGGTCGGCGCCGTCGAAGGTGCCGGGCACGCGGCGGTGCTCGAGATGGCCGACCTGCTCTGGCAGATGCTGAAGCAGCGTTCCGCCGAGGGCGACGTTGATCAGCTGCATGCCGCGGCATATGCCGAGCACCGGCAGGTCGATCTCGATCGCCCGCCGCGTGAGCGCGATCTCGAAGGCGTCGCGCTCGGCCACCGTGCCCACGGTCTGCGGATGCGCGGGCTGTCCGTATGAGCCGGGATCGATGTCGGCGCCTCCCGCCAGCATCAGCCCGTCGATCAGATCGAGCGCCTCCCCCGGATCCTCCACCAGGCTGGGGTCCGGAGGGAGCATCAGCGCGAACCCGCCGGCGCGCTGGATGGCATCGACGTAGTTGCGCGGCAACAGCAGCGCCGGCTGGTCCCACACGCTCCAGCGCGCCTGCTCGACCGCGGTGCAGATGCCGATGACGGGCCGCCTCATGCCCTACACCATAGGATCAACCCCCCCGGCAGGCCTCCGCCGCGCCGGCAGGACATCCATGCCCGCTGACAGGAGAGGAGACCATGACCGCGTCTGAGACCAAGCTTGAGACGGTCAACGTGCACCTGGCCGACGGTTACGCCACCGTCGAGCTCAATCGACCCGAGGTGCTGAACGCCTGGAACGCGCAGTTCGGTTCCGATCTGCTTGCGGCGCTGCGCGATGTGGCCGGCGATGACGCGGTGCGTGCGGTGGTCATCACCGGCGCCGGTCGCGCCTTCTCCTCGGGCGCCGACCTGAAGGACATCAGCGGAGGGAGCACCACGGCGGAGGGGCGCCCGGACGTCTACACGATGCTCACCGAGCGCTACCACCCGATCATGGAGGCCATCCGCGAGATGCCCAAGCCCGTTGTCGCGGCCGTCAACGGCGCCGCCGCCGGCATCGGCTGCTCGCTGGCGCTGTGCTGCGATCTGATCGTGGCGGCGGAGAGCGCCTACTTCCTGCTCGCGTTCGTGAACATCGGGCTCGTCCCCGACGGCGGCTCCTCGGTGTTCGTGCCGACGCGCGTGGGGATGGCCCGGGCGACCGAGATGGCGATGCTGGGCGAACGCGTTCCGGCGGCGCAGGCGCTTGAATGGGGGCTCGTCAACCGCGTCGTCGCCGACGCGGCTCTGGCCGATGAGGTGGCCACCCTGGCCAGCAGATTGGCTGCCGGTCCGACCCGCTCCTACGCCGGCACCAAGCGGCTGGTCAACAACTGGATGTATGCGCGCATGCCCGAGCAGCTGGACCTGGAGGCGCGGATCCAACAGGAGATGTCCGGCAACGAGGACTTCCTCGAGGGGGCGCTGGCGTTCGTGGAGAAGCGCCCGGCGCGCTTCTCGGGCAGGTAGCCCCGGACTCGTGGCAAAAGTCATCAAGCGCCTCCCGCCCGGGGCTGAATAGAATCCCCGCCGCCTTGGGCCATCTCCTCACCGCAACGCTCGCCTTCTTCACCCCGCAGTCGGGGGGGTCGCCCAACGCGAACAACATCAACAGCCTGTACAAGATCACGCTGTATATCGCGCTCGTGATCTTCGTCCTGGTCGAGGGCGGCCTCGCCTACACGCTCATCAGGTTCCGCGCGCGCAAGGGCGCGGTGCCGGCGCAGATCCGCGGCAACACCCGCCTGGAGGTCGGCTGGACGGTCGCCGCGGCGGTGATCCTGGTGGCGCTGGCGGTTCTGACCTTCGCCAAGCTGTCCTCCATCCAGGACCCGCCGAACTCGGGCCCCGGAGGTGATCAGCTGTTCGGCGACAGCAACGGCCTGCTGTATGCCAGCGCCGAGCGCAAGCTGCCTCCCAACGGCAAATCGCTGAACATCCAGGTGATCGGGCGCCAGTACATCTGGCAGTACATCTACCCGGGAGCCAACGAACCGGACGGGCTCGGCGCTCCCTACTCCTACGAGGAAATGGTCGTTCCCACCAACACCACCGTGACCCTCGACATCGTCTCGGAGGATGTCGTGCACTCCTGGTGGATCCCCCAGCTGGGCGGCAAGTTCCAGGCGGTGCCCGGCTACCACAACTACACCTGGTTCAAGATCTCCAAACCCGGCGTCTTCACCGGGCAGTGCGCGCTGCTCTGCGGCCGCGGTCACGCGCGCATGATCGCCACCGTGAAGGCCGTTCCGCCGGCCCAATTCGAAGCCTGGCTCGCCTACCAGAAGCAGCTGATCGCCCAGGCCAACGCCGCGGCGAAGGTGGCGCGCGCCAAACTGGGCGCCCAGATCGGCGCCGGACAGGTAGAAAACCCATAGGAAACCGAGGAGACCAGCGCACGACATGGCCACCTACGTAGCCCCCATCCCCCAGGTCAGCGCCCACCGCGTGGAGCGTGAGGCGAGCGGCTGGGCGAGCTGGATCACCACCACCGATCACAAGCGCATCGGGATCATGTACATGGTCACGACGTTCGTGTTCTTCTGCCTCGGCGGCGTCGAGGCGCTGATGATCCGCCTTCAGCTCGGCGCGCCCAACAACACGCTGGTCACCCCCGAGACCTACAACCAGCTGTTCACGATGCACGGCACCACGATGATCTTCCTGTTCGTCGTGCCGATGATGGCGGGGCTTGCCAACTACTTCCTGCCGTTGATGATCGGCGCCCGCGACATGGCCTACCCGCGTCTGAACGCGCTGTCCTTCTGGCTGTTGCTGGCGGGCGGCATCGTCTTCTACGCCTCGATCTTCTGGAACCCGCCGGAAGCCGGCTGGACGAGCTATGCGCCGCTGTCCAACGCGATCTACTCCCCGAGCGGCGGCCAGGACGCCTGGATCTATCTGATCCACCTGACCGGGCTGTCCTCGATCCTCGGCGCGATCAACTTCTACGCGACCACGGCCAACATGCGGGCGCGTGGAATGAGCTGGGGACGGCTGCCTCTGTTCGTGTGGGCGATCCTTACCTACTCGGTTCTGATCATCTTCGCGATGCCGGTGATCGCCGCGGCGGTGACCATGCTGCTCACCGACCGCCACTTCGGCACCCACTTCTTCGACCCCAGCGCGGGCGGATCGCCGCTGTTGTGGCAGAACCTGTTCTGGTTCTTCGGGCACCCCGAGGTCTACATCATGGTGCTGCCGGGATTCGGCCTGGTGTCAGAGATCCTGCCCGTATTCGCGCGAAAGCCGATCTTCGGCTACAAGGCGATCGCAGCCTCGACTGTTGCGATCGCCTTCCTGGGCTTCCTCACCTGGGCACACCACATGTTCACGGCACCGATCCCGGAGGCGATCCTGGTGTTCGTGATGCTCAGCTCGTTTTTGATCGCGGTGCCCACGGGCGTGAAGATGCTCAACTGGATCGCCACCCTGTGGCGGGGGACGATCGAATTCAAGACGCCCCTCCTGTTCTGCGTCGGCTTCATCGCGCTGTTTTTGATCGGCGGCATCTCGGGCGTATTCCTCGCCGTCTTCCCCGTTGACTGGCAGCTCAACGAAACCTACTTCGTCGTCGCCCATCTGCATTTCGTGCTGGTGGGCGGGGCGGTGTTCACGATCTTCGCCGCGATCTACTACTGGTTCCCGAAGATCACGGGGCGGATGCTCAACGAAAACCTCGGCAAGCTGAGCTTCTACCTGATGTTCTTCGGCTTCCTTGCCACCTTCCTGATCCAGCACGTGATGGGCCTCGACGGCATGCCCCGGCGCGTGTACGAGTACGACAACGTCGGGCATCTGGCCCTGTACAACGCGATCTCGACGGTCGGCTCGTTCATCCTCGCCGCCGGCGTGCTGGTGACGATCATCAACGTCGTGCGCAGCCTCAAGGTCGGCGTCATCGCCGGCCCCGACCCCTGGAAGGCCAACACGCTCGAGTGGTTCACCACCTCGCCGCCACCGGCCAACAACTTCGACGTGATCCCGCTCGTTCGCTCGGCCGAACCGATGAAGGACATCCGCCGGGAGGTCGAGCAGCGCAGCAGCGGCCGAGGTGGCGCCGGGCGCTCCCACGACGGCGTCACCGTTCCCGCCGGGGCCACGCAGGTCGGACTTTGATGGCAGCGACCCCGCCAACGGGCGTGGCGCCGGCGCTCGATGCATCGTCGTCGGGCTCGGCGGTGTGCGCGCCCGGGCTGGCGCCGCGCACGCTGCAGCTGATCTCAGACTACGTGGAGCTGACCAAGCCGAAGGTCCAGTCGCTGCTGCTGCTGACGACGATCGCGACCATGTACGTGGCCGGAGACCCCTCGCCGATGCTGGTCGCGCTGACGTGCCTGGGCGGATATCTGTCGGCCGGCGGCGCCGGAGCCGTCAACCACTGGTTCGACCGTGACATCGATGCGCGCATGGGGCGGACGGCATCGCGGCCGGTTCCCGCCGGGCGCATCTCCCCGCGCGCAGCGCTGGCCTTCGGCCTGACGCTCGCAGGCCTTTCGCTGCTTGAGCTCTCGCTGGCCGTCAACCCCCTGGCCGCGGGCCTGTCGTTCGCCGGTTTCCTCGGCTACGTGTTCGTGTACACGGTGTGGCTGAAGCGGCGGACTCCCCAGAACATCGTGATCGGCGGGGCGGCCGGGGCGGTGCCCCCGCTGGTCGGCTGGGCGGCCGTGACGGGGTCGGTCAGCGGCACCGCCGTGCTGTTGTTCTTCATCGTGTTCTTCTGGACGCCGCCCCACTTCTGGGCGCTGTCGCTGTTGATGAAGGACGACTACGCGAAGGTCGGCGTGCCGATGCTCCCGGTTGTGCGCGGAGAGACCGAGACGCGGCGGCAGATCCTGCTGTACTCGGCGCTGCTGTACGCGGTCACGCAGCTGCCGTTCTGCGCCGGCGGGCTGGGCACGATCTACCTCGTCGCCTCGGTGGCCCTGGGACTGGGCTTCGTGGCGGGAGCGGTGCTCCTGTACCGCCGCGCCGACCGCCGCTCGGCGCTGAGGCTTTACCTGTACTCGCTGGCCTACCTGGCGCTGCTGTTCTGCGCGATGGTCGCGGATGTCCACCTGTAGACCCCCCCGCGCGGGGTATTGTTTGCGCCCGCGATGAACAGGCGCCTGGCGAACAAGAACATCCGCACGGGGCTGATCGTGGCCGCGATCTGCATGTTCATGTTCGGCATCACCTTCGTGGTGGCGGCGGTCTACGTCGCATGAGCCCGCTGGACCCCGAGATCCCGCCCGTCGGCGAGGAGATCCACCTGCCGGGACCGAGCGTGGTGCCCGTGCTGACGGCGGTCGGCATCACGCTGGCGCTCGTGGGAGTGACGACCTTCATCGAGCTCACCGTCGTGGGCGTGTTGTTGACGCTCGGCTGCGTGATCCGCTGGATCAAAGACACCCGTCACGACATCGACGAGCTCCCCCTCGACTGACCAAGGGGCGTCGCGCACGTTGCCCCCACCGCGCGCGACACCTCTGGTCCCTTCCGTCGCGGGTGTCCCCTCACCCCACCGCTGCGCTTGCCGGCACGGGGCAGATGGCCCCATCCCCGGTCCAGCAGCGCACGACGTCGCGAACGGACAAGATGCCGGCGGTCTCCCCCCGCTCGAGCACGATCAGGTGGCGGAAGCCGCCGTTGACCATCGCCACCGCGGCCTCCTCCAGAGACCAGTCGGGAGCGGCGAACACCACGTCGCGGGTGAGGTGCTCGGCGACCGGCTCGACATCCACATCCTGCCCCCGCGCCAGCGACTGCAGGATGTCGCGCTCGGTGATGATCCCCGGGCCGTGTCCTTCGGGATCGATGACGACGGCAGCGCCCACCCCGCGATCGGACATCAGCCGGGCGACGGCGCGAAGGGTATGGCCGGGGCCGACCGTGAGCACCGTCGGGGTCATGCCTTCCCGAACCTGCATTCCCGGCTCCTTTCCCTGGCGGCCTCGTGGCAGACGCCTCGGCCACATATTTGCAACGATTGCCTCAATCTACTCCGGGGAGGCGGCGGCGTCAAGGTCCGGGCCGTTCGGGGGAGGAAGGCATTAGGATCACGCCTCCCGATGGAGAGGATCGCCGAAGAGACCCCCCTGGCAGGAGCCGGCGCCGAAGACCATGTCTAGGCGGGCCTCCATCACGCTGGCAGCCGTGCTGGCCGTCATCGCCACGGCGATCGGCATCGCGCTGAGCTATGTGATCCAGTGGTTCCCGGTCCAGGCCTCGACCCAGGCCCACAACACGGACACGCTCTACCACGTCCTGGTGATCGCCACGATCCCGATCTTCGTGCTGGTGACGACGGTGATCCTGTACTGCGTATGGCAGTTCCGGATGAAGCCCGGCGAGGAGCTCAAGGACGGGCCGCCGATTCACGGCAACACGCGTCTTGAGGTCTTCTGGACGGCACTGCCGGCGGTGCTGCTGCTCGGGATGGTGGGCTACTCCTTCGTGATCCTGCACAAAAACGAGGAAAAACCGAAGGGAGTGCCGGAAGTCCAGATCAACGTGACCGGCCAGCAGTTCTTCTGGTCTTATGAATACCCGCGCTCGGTCACCGGCGGGGCGCCGCTGAAAAGCACGCACCTGTACATCCCCGAGAACTACACGGTCCTCTTCAACCTGCGCTCCAAGGACGTGATCCATGCGTTCTGGGTCCCCGCCTTCCGCCTGCAGGAGGACGTGGTGCCCGGGATCACCACGCACTGGCGCGTGACGCCCGATCGGCTTGGCAGCTACCCCGTGGTCTGCAACCTGCTGTGCGGGGTCGGACACTCGCTGATGCGCTCAACCGTCCACGTCGTGGCACCGGCCCGGTTCCAGACCTGGCTGAAGAGCCAGCAGAGCACGGCCTCAAGCGGCGCGGGCAGCGCGACGGCGTCGACGGGGCCGGGCATCGCCTCCGGGGGGTCTACGGGATAATGTCTCCGAGCCATATGACCTCCATGGGACCACGCTGATGGTTGCAAGATTCCGCGCGCCGGGTTTCTACCGCGCCTCGGTCTGGATGGTGCTGGGCGTCGGGCTCGCGCTGGGGCTGACCTGGCTGGTTCGGATGGCCAACGGGCATCAGACCTACGCCCACTATCTGAACACCGACGCGATCCTGACGGTCTCCCTGTTCACGGTCTCGCTCGCGTTCCTCGCCGGGATCGGCGGCTTCGACTACTGGTTCCACTGGGCGAGCGGACGACCGACGCTGCCCGAGGACCACTCCGGCCATGGCGCCTACAGCTGGAGGGACTACTTCCGCATCAACACCGACCACAAGGTGATCGGGATCCAGTACACGGTCACGTCCTTCTTCTTCCTGCTCGTGGGGGGCCTGCTCGGCATGCTGATGCGCGCGCAGCTCGCTCAGCCCGGCTCGCAGTTCGTGTCTGCCAACACCTACAACGGGCTGTTCTCGGTACACGCGTCGCTGCTGATCTTCCTGTTCGTGATACCCGTGTTCGCCGGGCTCGGGAACTTCGTGATCCCGCTGATGATCGGCGCCCCGGACATGGCCTTCCCGCGCCTGAACGCGCTCTCCTACTGGCTGCTGCCGATCGCAGGCGTGATGATGCTCGCAAGCTTCCTGGTGCCCGGCGGCGCCTTTGCCGACGGCTGGACCGCGTACACCCCGCTGTCGACCAATGCGCCGATCGGACAGACCTTCTTCTCGGTCGCGGTGCAGTTCGCGGGCGCGTCCTCGATCATGACGGCGCTCAACTTCCTGGTCACGATCATCACCATGCGGGCGCCGGGAATGAGCTTCTTCCGCTTGCCGCTGCTGGTGTGGGCCAACTTCGCCACCTCGCTCTTGGTGGTCATCGCCACGCCCTTCATCGCGGCCTCGCAGTTCTTCATCCTGCTGGACCGGGCGCTGCAGTTCAACTTCTTCAACGCCGGCAAGGGAGGGGACGTGCTGATGTATCAGCACGTCTTCTGGTTCTATTCGCACCCGGCCGTCTACATCATGATCCTGCCCGGGTTCGGGATCATCTCGGAAATCATCGCCGTCAAGTCCCGAAAGCCCATCTTTGGCTACCGCATGATGGCCTTCTCGCTGCTGGCGATCGTGGGCCTGGGCTTCACGGTCTGGGCGCACCACATGTTCACCTCGGGGATGGCCGCCTGGATTCGCATTCCGATGGCCATCACGACGGCCATCATCGCCGTGCCGACGGGAATCAAGGTGTTCTCCTGGCTGGCCACGCTATGGCGAGGTGTGCTGAGGCTGGATACCCCGATGCTGTTCGCTCTCGGCTTCCTGACGACGTTCACGCTGGGCGGGATCAGCGGCGTGATGCTCGCGATGATCCCCTTCGACATCCACGTCAGCGCCACCTACTTCATCGTGGCCCATATCCACTACGTGCTGTTCGGCGGGTCGCTGATGACGATCTTCGCCGGCGTCTACTACTGGTTCCCGAAGATGACGGGCCGCATGTACGACGAGCGCCTGGGCAAGTGGCACTTCTGGACCACCTTCATCTTCTTCAACGCCACGTTCGGGCCGATGCACGTCCTCGGCCTGCAGGGCATGCCCCGGCGCGTGGCGACCTATGCCGCCAAGTTCGCCGACCTGAACCTGATCATCTCGATCATGAGCTTTGGCCTCGGCCTGAGCACTCTGTTCTTCATCTACAACATGGTCACCAGCTGGCGTGGAGGCCCGCTCAGCGTGGCCAACCCGTGGCGCGGGATGACGCTCGAGTGGCAGGTGTCCTCGCCGCCGCCGGTGTTCAACTTCGACCGCCTGCCAACCGTGGTGGGCGGCCCATACGAGTACGGCGTGCCAGGCGCGGTCCACGGCATCTTCGCTCCGCCGCCGACGCCTGCGACGGTCGGCGCCGGCTCGAGCAGCATCGGGACGCCAAGCCAATGACACGGCGGGGGATCCGGTGAAGGAGGTCCTGGTGGTCGCCAACCGGACGCTGGGGGGCGCCAAGCTGCTCGCCGCCGTGCGCGAGCGCGCGAGCTCGGGCGACGTGAGCTTCCGTCTGGTCGTGCCCCAGACCAAGCCCTCGGCGGGGCTCGTGATCTACGACGAGGCCGTCCGCGAATCCGCCCAGGTGCGCGTGGATCTGGCCGTCTCGGCGGTCACCGCGGAGGGGATCCGGGCCAGTGGCGAAATCGGCGACTCCGACCCGTTTCTGGCCACCATGGATGCCGTCGCCGTCAACCGCCCGGACGAGATCATCCTGTCGACCTATCCCGCCATTCACTCCGGCTGGCTGCGGCGAGATCTGATCGAGCGCATCCAGAACGCGTCCGGGCTCCCGGTCGAGCACATCGTCACCGACCTCGGCCGTGAGGGCCTCGTGTTCAACGTCACGCTGGTGGTCGCCAGCAAGACCTCGAGCGGCGAGGAGCTCCTCGAGCGCCTGCGGGAGAAGGCCGCACAGGACGGACGGCGCCTGTTCATCGCGGTGGTGCCCCAGCAGGACGGCAGCGGAACGGCTCCTCGCGAGGCGCGAGCGCGCCTGGCCAGGATGCTCGACCGGCTGCAGTCGGCCGGGCTGATCGGCGCGGGGATGATCGGTGACCCCGACCCCTACGCGGCGACCATCAACGCTTTTGAGCTGTTCACGGTCGACGACGTGGTGATTTCGACGCTGCCGCACGAGCGGTCCGGATGGCTGCGCGCGGACCTGATCGATCGCGTGCGCAACGCCACCGGCGCGCAGGTCGAGCATGTGGTCGTCGACGAGCAGGCAACCGCGACCGCGGCGCCGGCCGCATAGCGACGATGGAGGCCGCCAGCATCTCGCACGCAGCCGGCCACGAGGGCCACGCCGCCCATCCGCCAGCGGCCAACAAGAGCTCGCGGGTGGAAGCGCCGCTTTTGGGAATGCTGCTTTTCATCATCTCCGAGGTGATGGTCTTCGGGGCCTTCTTCACGGCCTACTTCTTCATCCGCATCGCGCAGGGAGCGCAGTGGCCGGCTCCGGGCACCCACATTCCGGAGCTGGTGGCGGGTGTGAACACGCTGATCCTGGTGTCGTCGTCGTTCACGCTGCACTGGGCCGAGACCTCGATCAAGCGGGGCAACCGCTTCGGGTTGAAGGCCGGCATCATGCTCACCTTCCTGTTGGGATGCACGTTCCTGTTCATCCAGATCAACGAGTACGCGAACATCGGCTTCGCGCCTCAGGACCATGCCCAGCAGACGATCTTCTACTCGCTGACCGGGCTGCACGGCGCCCACGTGTTCATCGGGCTGCTGCTGCTGCTGAGCGTCACGATCCGCTCGTTCCGCGGCCACTACAGCCCGGAGTCCTATCGCGGCGTGGAGGTTCCGGGCATCTACTGGCACTTCGTGGACATCATGTGGCTCGTCGTCTACACGACCGTGTACGTCCTTTAGCCGGGCGTCTCGCCGAGACGTGCCGACGGGCCACAGAGGGTAGGAGCAGGACCGTGCTGAACCCGATGCGCTCCGAGGAGGAGGCCTTCCGGCTGCTGCTCTACGCGATCGTGGTGACCGTGGTCATCGTCGCGGTGATCCTGATCCTGCGCGCCATCCTCTGAGGCGCACCCGGCTATTTGACGGTAAGGGTGCCGAACATCCCGGCCGCGCGGTGGCCGGGGGCCTGGCAGAAGTAGGTGTAGGTCCCCGGCTTCAGGGTGACCGTGACCGAGGTCGAGCCCTTGCTGATGAAGCTGCTCGCGCCCAGCACCGTCCCCGTCGTCGGCTTTTCGCCGCCGGTGCCCGCTTCGAGCGCGATGTTGTGCGACACGCCGGACATGTTGGCCATCGTGATCGTGACCGCACCGGGAGTGGCCGTGGCCTTGTTCGTGGCGTACGCGAGCTGGCCCGTCGGGTTGGCGGGGATTTCAAGCTTGCCCGCCTTCTCCACGGCCGGCTTGCCGGCGCCGGGCGCCGCCACCGCACTGGCCAACAGACCCGTGTCGGGGGTCGTGCGATCGACCGCCTGGGCGACATACGCCGCCACGTCGCTCACGGCCGCCCCGTGAATCAGACCTGCCGGCATGACCCCTTCGCGGTTGGGGAATTCGACCTGGTGTTCGACCACGCCGCGGATCGTGTTGCGCTCGAGGCCTTCGGCGACGCTGGCGCGGAAGGCTTCATCGAGGTTGGGGCCGACGATGCCCTTCGTGTTGGCCCGCGCGAGCGTGTGGCAGGACCCGCACTTGGCGACGAAGTCCTGCTTGCCCTCGATCAGGTTGGCGTTATCGGCGCCCTTGACTCCGCAGCCGGCCGTGACCAGCGCAAGCACGAGCAGCAGCCCGCAGACCCCGGCGAGAGGACGACGGCCGCGGGGGCTCGACTCGGCGGGAACGCCGCCGGCGTGAAAAGGGTGCACGGGCCTCATGAGCGCGCGAAACACTATCTGAGAGGCCGGGTGCCTCGGCGCGCCCCTCGGGGCCCCGGCGCTCCCCCTCACGGCTTATCCAGACGGTCCAATTCCCCGCTCGCCGCGGCGATCACGCCGCGCGCCACGCCATCCCATGACCAGCGCTCGCGCACCGTCGAGACCAACCCGGCGCGCGTGCTCGACCGCAGCGCCGGCTCGGCCGTGAGCCATCCCAGCACACATGCGGCAAGGGCGCTCACGGCGTGCTCGTCGATTGGGAAGGAAAGCCAGGATGCGGCCTGCGCGGGTATTGCGCGGGACAGCGCATCGCTCACGTCGGCCAGCCCCGAGTGGGCCGCGCTGACCGGCAGGACCCCGCAGGCAGCCGCCTCCGCGGCCACCATCCCAAAGGACTCGGGGAAGGTGCTCGGCATGACCAGCGCCTCACACCCCGGCAAGAGCTCGGCCAGCTCATCATGGTCAAGGCGGCCCGTCAGCACCACGGCCTCGCCCAATCCGCCGGCCGCCCGAAGGTAGCGCTCGAGGGCCTGTCCGTGGAGGCCGTCGAGGAACGCCAGCAGATGCTCGAGCGGATGAGCCGGGCGAGCAGGATGCCGATCGGCCTCAGACGCCGGCACCTCGAGCGTCCTGCCGGCGAGCGCTATCTCGCGCGCCTGCTCGATGTCGCCACCGGACAGCGCGGCGATCAGGCGTTCGAGTCCCTGTCTGTAGGCGCCGAAGCCGACCACCACGAGGCGGGCCCGGGGCACCTCCTCGAGGACCAGGGGCCAGGCCGCCATCAGCAGGTCGACGCCCTTGCTCACGATCAGCTTGCCGACGAACGCCACGAGCCGGTCCTGGCCGGGGTTCAGACGCCCGAGCGCAAGCGCCGCCGCCGCCTCATCGCGGGCGAACGCGCTGGCCGGCTCGGACTGCGCCTGGCTTGAGGCCAGGCGTCTGGCCAGGGCACCCACAGCGGCCGCGGCAGCCGGCTGCTCACGGGGTGAGAAACGCTCGACATCGACACCGGGCGGGCCCAGGCGGGTCCGCTCGCGAACGGCCCCTGCCTCGGGCGGCAACGCCCGCCACAGGCTCTCCGCGGTGTGGCGTGAGCCGACCAGGATCGCGCGGGCACCGCGCAACCCCTCGCTGGCAGCTCCCAGAAAGCGCTGCGGTTGCGGCTTGACCGTGTACTCCAGCGCGCTGCCGTGGATCTTGACCGCGTAGGGCACCTCGCCTGCCAGCGCGCGAGCGAGAATCACCGGGCCCATCACCAGGTGGTTGGCGAGCGCCACCTCGGGCTCCACAAGGTCGCGGAGCTCGGCCACCGCGGCGACGTTGGCCTGGATGTAGCGCGCAACCTCCTGATCGCTGCAGTCGGCGAAGGTGCGGGCTTCGATGCCCTCATAGCGATCGGCCACATATACCGGCAGCAGACCCCCGATGTCGGGCCTGTAGACGGTGCAGCGCACGGGCTGGCCCGGATCCGCCGCACGCAGTGAGCGGACGCGGAGCGCCCCCTCATCCCAGTCGCCCGCCGCGTCGATGAACGGGTGCTCCTCCGGGTGGCGATCCTGGCTGAGCAGGTGCACCTCGTGGCCGAGCCGCACAAGCGCCCCGGCAAGGCGTGCGTTGTAGACGTTCGATCCGGTCCCGCCGAGCAGATAGCCGTGGAAGATCAGGACGCGCACCGACCGCCACCCTACCTGTGGCCGATCGCCGGCCAGCCCTGAGAGCACGCGGGGCCATATCCGATGCCGGTGCGTATTCCCGGCCACTCGCTCAGGTAGAGTTCCGCGGGTGAGCACCAGCCAGCGCTACCGCCTGCGCAGCCCGGCAAGCGGCCGAGAGATGCTGATCGAGGCCGAGCCCGGGGAGGTCTATCTGGACCGCGAATCCGGCGATCGGCTGGAGGTCGTGGGCAAGGTTCTGCCGCTCGCGCCCTCCCCCTCGCGGCTGCCCTGGGCGGTCGAGAACCTGCGCTTCTGCCCGCACTGCGGCCAGCTGGCGCAGAAGGACCTCAATGACTGCCCGACCTGCGGCAGGCGAATGGGCCCGCTTCCGCAGCAGGCCAGAACCGGCTGAGAGCTTGCTGCAGTCCACGCCCCGAGGCATGAACCGCTCCCGTCACTCACCACAACTGGCCATCCTCCTCGCCGTGATGCTGTTCGCCAGCCTGACCCTGGCTGCCTGCGGAGGTGGCAGCGACAGTGCCGAAGCCGTGCCCAAGAGCACGCCCGACATCATCCCCCCCACCAACACCTCGGCCGAAAAGGCCTCCGCGCAGACGACCTCGACCTCGACGACGTCCAAAGGCGCCACCGGCACCGGCTCAACGGGATCCACGGGCGAAGAAGGCAGCGGCAGCGAATCGAGCGGGGAACCATCCAGCTCGGAAGGCTCAAGCGAATCGCCGAGCGGTGGCGCGGCGGGCGGCACCTCCGCTGGAGAAAAAGAAAAAGCGGCCTCCAAAGAAGCCACCAAAGGCGAAAGCCAAGCAAGCCCCAGCGGCGGCGCCAGCGCCCCTTAGGCCGCGCCCCGCTCCCGCCGGCCCTCTACGGCGTTGAGATGAGCGTGCTGCTGTAGGTCAGACGCGCGGTCTGGTACAGGCAGTAGTACTGCACGGCGGTGCCGATCTGCGTGTGGGCGGTCTGGGTGCTGGTGCTCGTGCACTGGCTCTTCTGGCGACTGGCACGCCACGAGGTGTCCTTGCCGAAGCCGAGCGCCAGCGCCGGCGCCCAGGAGGGCACGGTCAGCGCCACGACATCGCCCTTTTTGACCGCCAGCGTCGTTTCCAGGGGGAACTGTGCCGTCTTGCCGAAGTAGGGCTGGAGCTTTACCAGAGGGCTCTGCGCGATCAGCTTGTATGTGAGATTCGGTTTCTTCTGGGGGCGAAGGATCGCGATGCCCGCTTCGGCTGCCCCTCCCTCGTTGGCGTTGAAGTACTTGATCTGGGTCGCGTTGGGCTTGCCCAGCATGATCGTCCAGGCGACGATGGTGCCGTTCCGAGGCGCCCCCAGCGGGTTGTTGGCCGTGGCCACCTTGACCTGAAAACCGGTCGTGCGGCTGACGGCCAGACAGGGGGTGGCGGGGCAGCTGGGCACCGTTTCCGGGGTCGTCGGAGGGATCACGCCCACTTCAGTGAGCTTCGCCGGCGAGCCGGCTGGAAGCACGAGCGCGAGCAGAATGCTCCCAAGGATCGCCGTGGATATGCGTTTCATGTTTCTCATTCAACACGACTTCGGGCTAGAGGTAGCGGTGGAACTAGTTCTCTACTTCCGCCCAAGCTCCTGCGCGGCGGCCGCGATGGCATCCGGATCGCCCGGCTCGGGAACCCAGGGAAGGCGCAGCGGATCGCCCTCGTAGCGCGGAACGACGTGGACGTGGAAGTGAAATACCGTCTGCCAGGCCGCGGCGCCGCAGGCGTTGATCAGGTTCACGCCGTCGGCCCGCAGGCGCTCCTTCGCGCGCGCCGCCAGCCGCTGGCTGGCCAGGGCAACCGCCTGCAGATCCTGGCTGTCAACGCTGAGGAGATCCCGTGCGTGCGCCCGCGGGATCACGAGCGCGTGCCCGCGCGTGGCGGGAGCGATATCCATGAAGGCGATCGTGCGCTCGTCCTGATCGACGATCGTGGCGGGCAGATCGCCGGCAACGATCTTGCAGAAGATGCAATCGGGATCGAACACCCCAGAAGCCTAGATGGTCACCGCGAGGGCGGGCGGTCCCCTTCTTCAACCAGGCTGCGGCCGTAGGAGAGCGACTGCTCTCGCGTCGAGAGCTCCCCGGCATACTGCGCCTCCGCCAGCGCCACAAGCAGCTCGCCCACGCGCGGGCCGAGTGCGATGCCGAGCTCCTCGGCCAGCTCGTCACCGCGAATCAGGGGCGCCGGAGGACCCTCGGCCCGCCAGCGCAGCGCGTCACCGAGAAGTCCTCGCGCCACCCGCAGGTGGGCGTCGATCGACTCCTGTGCGCGGTCCCCACGTGTGGCCAGCCGATCGGCCGCCGACAGAAGCGTCACATCCACCTCAACCGGTGAACAGGCGCGCAGGTAGCCGAACGCCGTTCGCCGCGACAGGGGCTGGGGCTCGTGGACGAGAAAGCCCAGCCTCAGATGGTTGCGCACCAGTGCCGCGACGTGGGCCCGCAGCCGCTCTGAGGCGCGCAGTCGCTCGAGTATCGCCCGCGCCAGCTCTGCGCCGCGCACGTCGTGGCCGATGAACGTCACACGCCCGTCGGCCGGGCGGATTTCGCGCGTCAGGGGCTTCGCCGCGTCGTGCAGGAGCGCCCCCCAGCGCAGCGCATCTCCCCGCGTCAGCTGATCGGCGAGCGGCTCGGCCAGCAGAGCCTGCACCTCCGCCCGGTGCTCCCCCAGCAGGGTGTCCTGCTCATCCTGGTCAAACTGCGCGCTCAACCCGCCGGCGCCCGACGCCGTCAGGGCGATCGTGCGCTCGAACACCTCCAGCGTGTGCCCGTAGACGTCACGGTGGTGAAAGCGGTTCTGCTCGACACCGCGAAGCGCCTCGAGCTCCGGCAGCACCACGGCGGTTGCGCCCAGCTCGCTCATCATCTGCAGGCCCCATGGCGCCCGCGGAGCGGCGATGATGCGGCGCAGCTCGCTGAACACGCGCTCGGGCGAGACTCCCTCGAGCGCGCCGGCCTCTTCGCGCGCGGAGCGCAGCGTCTGCTCGTCGGCTTGCAGGTCCAGCTCCGCCGCAAGCCGCACCAGCCGCAACACTCTCAGCGGATCCTCGGCGAAGGCCCCGGATCCTGTCATCCGCAGCCGGCGGGCCGACAGGTCGGCCAAACCCCCGAGCGGGTCTATCGGAGCCCCGCCCTCGAGCGGCTCGGCGATCGCGTTGACGGTGAAATCGCGCAGCGCGAGGTCGGCCTCCAGCGAGCCGCCGCGCAGGGGCTCCAGATCCAGCTGCCACGAGGCGTCGCGCGGCACCACCCGCCAGGCCCCGAAGTCCTCGGACAGCAGGAAGCACGCCGCCCGCCCGGCGGCCCTGGCGACCGCGCGCGCCGCCTCGGCCGGGTCGCCGTCGACGACGACATCCAGGTCGAGGGTCCCACGACCGAGCGCGCGATCGCGTATCGCACCGCCCACCAGCCACGCCGGCTCGCCCGCCAGCGCCGCGCGGGCGGCATTCAATCCGTCGCTCATCTGCTGGTCGCGTCCGCCCACCGGATGCTCGTCCCCGCCCCGCTCCCCTCGATCTGCTCGCCGTCGCGGTGATAGAGCCTCGGCACCCTCGGGGTGAGCAGGCAGGTCACCTCGTAGTTGATGGTCTGCAATCGCTCAGCCACCTGCTCGGCTGTGATCCGCTGGCCCTGCTGCTCGCCGATCAGGATCGCGGGCTCACCGCGCAGTCGCTCGGCCTGGTGATCGGGGCCGAGATCGACGGTGATGTTGTCCATGCTCACGGTCCCCACCAGCCGATGGCGGCTGCCACAGATGAGCACCTCGGCATTGTCCGAGAGCCCGCGACGCCAGCCGTCGCCGTAGCCGATCGGGAGCACCCCCAGGTGCGTGTCGCGCTCGGCGATGAACCGTCGCCCGTATCCCGCGCTCTCCCCCGCCGCACAGGACTTGACCTCGGCGACGTATGAGCCGAGCTCCAATGCGGGCTGCAGTTCGCGGGCGGACGGATCCTCGCCGAAGGGATCCATGCCGTAGACGGCGATGCCGCAGCGGACCATGTCGAACTGGGCCCGCGGCTCACGCAGGCTCGCCGCGCTGTTGGCGGCGTGCAGGAGCAGCTCCGGCTGCTCGGCCTTCGCCCGCTGCACCCAGCTCGAGAAGGCCGCGAGCTGCCGTTCGAAGAAACCATCGTCGTCCAGATCGTCGGCCGTGGCGAAATGCGTCATCGCCCCGGCCAGCTCCACGCCGGGAGTGTCGCGGGCCGCGATCAGGACCCGCAGCGCCTCGTCCGGGTCGCGCGTGCCGAGGCGCCCCATGCCGGAGTCGAACTTGACGTGCACCCTTCCGCCGCCAAGCGCCGCGACCGCATCGACATCGCGCTCGTGCCACACGACCACGTCTGCAGCGGCCGCGAGTGCCTGCTCGAGCTCGGCCGGGCTGAGCGCGCCCATCACCAGCACGCGCGTATCGGTGATGCCCGCCTCGCGCAGCTCGAGCGCCTCCTGCGAGCCCGCCACGGCCAGCCAGCCGGCGCCGCCCGCGAGCGCCGCGCGGGCGCTCGGCACCGAGCCGTGGCCATATCCGTCGGCCTTCACCACCACGCACAGCACCACTCCGTCGCGCAGCGCCCTGCGCAGGCGCACGCAGTTGCGCTCGATCGCCGCCAGATTCACCCTCGCCTGTGTGCGCGTGACGCTCATGCCGACAGCCGCGCCGCCGGCAGCGCCTCGATCACATCGGAGGCCACGACGGCCTCCGGCGCACCCAGGCGGCGGGCGGCCTCCCTGCCGGCGGCGGCGTGCAGCCAGACGCCGGCCGCGGCACCGTCGAAGGGGTCCATGCCCTGCGCGAGCAGCGCAGCGATCACGCCCGTGAGCACGTCACCGGTCCCGGCCGTGGCGAGCGCCGGCGCTCCGCCCGGGCTGACGGCGACCAGGCCGCTCGGATCGGCGATCAGCGAGTCGTCGCCCTTCAGCACCACGACAGCGCCGGACAGCTCGGCTGCGGCGCGCACATGGCGAAGGCGCTCGGCGTCGATCGCCGAGCTGTCCATCTCGAGCAGCCGCCCCAGCTCACCGGCGTGCGGGGTGAGCACCGTTGGCGCTTGGCGCTCGGTCAGCTCGCCGAGATGTCCCGCGTGCGCGTTCAGGCCGTCGGCGTCGAGCACCAGTGCAACCGTCGCCGCCCGCGCGAGAGCGCGGGCGAACGCCACCGCCCCGTCGCGGCGTCCAAGACCCGGCCCGAGGGCCAGCGACCCGCCGCGCGCGGTCTCGTTCAGCACGCTATCCAAAGCCTCCGTCGTGAACGAACCCTGCTCGTCGGCCAGTCCGCGGCTCATCATCTCCGGAGGGGCTGCGCCGGCGAGGATCGCCTGCAGCGAGGACGGCACACACGCCGTCACATAGCCGGCTCCCGTGCGCATGCTCGCGTGCCCGGCCATCTGCGGTGCGCCGGTCAGCCCGCGCGAGCCGCCCACGATGAGGACGTGGCCGCTCGTGAACTTCGTCGAGGAGGCCCCTCGGCGCGGGAGCTCGTCGAGCACCGACGCTCCCAGCAACCCGATCGAGGCCTGTTCGGGGGCGCCGCGGGGAATGCCTATGTCGACCGCCTCAAGCGCCCCAGCATGTGCCTTGCCCGGCCTGATCCACAGACCCGGCTTGGCCGCGTGGAAGGTGACCGTCGCGGTGGCCCGCACGGCCCGCCCGCGCACGACGCCACTCGATGCGGCCACGCCGCTGGGCACGTCGACGCTCACGACCACCCCGTGCGAGGTATTGATGGCGTCGATCGCGGCCACCATCGCGCCACGCGGCTCCCCCTCGAATCCCGTGCCGAGCAGGGCATCCACGATCGCCGCGGCAGCTGCGATCGCGCCCGCGCCTGTCTCCTCGATTCCGTCCCCGCTCCCATTCGCAAGCAGCTCGGGTGCATCGCCCCTCAGGCGGTCGAGGTTCTTGCGCGCGTCGCCGGAGAACTCCTGCGGCGGTGCAAGACACAGCACCGAGACCTGCCGCCCGGCATCGCGCAACAGGCGCGCCGCGACCAGCCCATCACCGCCGTTATTGCCCTTCCCGCAGACCACGGCCACCGGGCCATCGGCGGAGATGCGCTCGAGCGTTCGCGCGACGGCGGCCCCCGCGCGCTCCATCAGGTCCAGCGACGGCACCCCGCGCTCGTCTATCGCCCAGCGGTCCACCGCCCGCATCGTCTCGGCATCCGGCAGCGGGGTGAGCCAGTCGGGCAGCATCCGGATCGAGCGCAGGCGCTCTACTCGACGGTGACGGTCTTTGCCAGGTTGCGCGGCTGATCGACGTTCAACCCGCGCCGGCGCGCGATCTCGTAGGCGAGCAGCTGCAGCGGGATGACGGCCAGAATCGGCTGCAGCATCCAGTCCACCGCGGGTAGCCTCACGACCGCGTCGGCGTTGGCCGCGATCCGCTCGTTGCCGGCGGTGGTTATCGCGATCACCCTCGCTCCGCGCGCACGCACCTCCTGGATGTTCGACTCCAGCTTCTCGAGCACGGGCGAGTCCGTCGCCACGCATACCACGGGCGTCGAGTCGTCCAGCAGGGCGATCGGGCCGTGCTTCATCTCACCGGCGGCGTAGGCGTCGGTGGCGATGTAGGAGATCTCCTTCAGCTTGAGCGCACCCTCCAGCGCCACCGGCAGTCCGACATGGCGGCCGATGTACAGGAAGAACTCGCTCTGCCAGTAGGTGTCCGCGATGGCGCCTATCTGCTCGCCCACCGATGCCAGCACCTCGGTGATGCGGTGCGGCAGGCGCTTGATCTCGCTCACCAGCTCGGCAAGCTGCGCCTGATCGATCGTGCCCCGCAGCTCGGCCAGGCGAAGTCCCAGCAGGTACACAACGGCCACCTGGCACAGGAACGTCTTGGTCGCCGCCACGCCGATCTCGAGACCGGCGCGCGTGAACAGCACGCCGTCGGCCTCGCGCGTGGCCTGCGAGCCCACCACGTTGGTGATCGCCAGAACGGTCGCCCCGCGCTCGCGCGCGAGGCGCATCGCCGCGAGCGTGTCAGCCGTCTCGCCCGACTGGGATATCCCGATCACGAGATCCCCCTCGCCAACCACAGGATTGCGGTAGCGGTACTCGGAGGCGATATCCATCTCGACGGGCAGCCGCGCCCACTCCTCGATTGCGTAGCGGCCGATCAGGCCGGCGTGATAGGACGTGCCGCAGGCCACCACCACTACCCGTTTGACGTTTGCGAGCATCGCCTCGTCAAGTGCACCCTGCTCGTCCAGATCGACTCCGTCGCCGCGCGCGGTACGGTCGGAGATCGCATCGGCGACCGCGTCGGCCTGTTCGTTGATCTCCTTGAGCATGAACGTCTCATAGCCGCCCTTCTCGGCGGTCTCCTCGTCCCAGTCCACCGTCTGCACCGCTCGCTCGAGCACCTCCCCCGCAGGCGTCATGACGGTGACCTCCTGCGCGCGCAGAACCACGATCTCGCCGTTCTCCACGTACTGAACCCGCCGGGTCTGCGCCAGGAAGGCAGGAACGGCCGAGGCGATGAACTGCTCGCCGTCGCCGCGGCCGACGACCAGTGGGCACTCTTTGCGGGCTCCCACGAGAACGTCCGGCTCGTCCAGGCTCATGGCCACGAACGCATAGTGTCCCTCGAGCTCGGCATAGGCTGAGCGCACGGCTTCGGCCAGGTCGCCGTGATGGTGGGAGGCGATCAGGTGTGCGATCACCTCGGCGTCCGTCTCAGAGGTGAACGTGTTGCCATCTGCCGTCAGGCGCTCCTTCAGCGCCATGTAGTTCTCGACGATCCCGTTGACGACCACATGCAGGCGGTCGGCGCTGTCGTAGTGGGGATGTGCGTTCTCCTCGCTGACACGCCCATGGGTCGCCCAGCGGGTGTGGCCGATGCCGATGCTCGCCGGCGGTGCGGCCACCGCCACGACGGCGCCCGCGCCCTCACGCGCCTGCTCATCGAGCTTGGCGCGCAGCGCACCGAGGTTGCCGACGGCGCGCACGGCCTCGATTCGGTCGCCGGCGATCACCGAGATGCCCGCGGAGTCATAGCCGCGGTACTCGAGCTTGGAGAGACCCGCGAGCAGCAGCTCACGTGCCGGGCGCCCACCCACATAACCAACGATGCCGCACATCGCATCGAAGATACCAGCGGGCTTCGAGGCGACTGCGAAAACGCCCGCCGCCGCGGCCCCGGACTACTGGCCCAGCTCGCGCCCGACGAGCTCAACCAACCGCGTGCATACCTCGCTGGCCTCCTCGTCGGTCGGCGCCTCGACCATCACCCGCACGAGCGGCTCCGTCCCGCTGGGGCGCACCAGCACCCGCCCCCGGCCCTTCAGCGCATCGTCCGCCGCGCTCACCGCGTCGTGAACCTCCCGTGCCCCCTCAAGCGCGCCGCGATCGCGCACGCGGACGTTCACGAGTCGCTGGGGCAGCTTGGCCATGGCATCGCGCTCACTCAGATCCCGCCCCGCCAGCGACTCAAGGGTAAGCAGCGCACCGGCGATGCCGTCTCCGGTGCGGTTGAAGCTCATATCGATCAGGTGCCCGGACTGCTCACCGCCCAGCACCCATCCCCGTGCGCGCAGTTCCTCCAGCACGTAGCGGTCTCCGACGTTCGTCGTCGCCACCGCCACGCCGGCCCGCTCCATGGCGGCATGGAAGCCGTAGTTGGTCATCACCGTCACCACCACGCCGTTACCGGTCAGGCGCCCGGCCTCCTGCAGCTGGAGCGCAGCCAGCGCCATCAGCTCATCCCCGTCCACCACCTGTCCCCGGCGGTCCACCGCCAGCACCCGGTCGCCGTCCCCGTCGAATGCGAATCCCACGCTGTGAGCACCCTCCAGCACCCGCTCCGCCAGTCGATCGACATGGGTGGAGCCACAGTCGGCGTTGATGTTGCGCCCGTCGGGAGAGTCGGCAACGACGGTCACCTTGGCACCCAGCCGCCGGAAGATCTCCGGCGCCACCTGATAGGTGGCGCCATTGGCGCAGTCCAGAATCACGTCAAGCCCGCCGAGGTCAAGCTCTGAGAACCGCGTGTGCAGCTCGCGCAGGTAGTCCTCTGAGGCCCCCCTCAGCTCACGTACCCGTCCAATCTGCGCCGATCCGCCGGACCGGTCCGACGGTGCCTGCTCAGCCTGCTCGAGGTCTTGCTCGATCCTCAGCTCGGCATCATCAGAGAGCTTGAAGCCGTCGCTCGCGAAGAACTTGATCCCGTTGTCCTGATAGGCGTTGTGCGAAGCCGACAGCACGGCGGCGAGGTCGAACCCGTAGCGCCCCACCAGCAAGGGCGCCGCCGGGGTCGGCAGCACGCCGCCCAGCAGCGCATCTCCGCCGGCTGCGCTCACACCGGCCGCAACCGCCGCCTGCAGCATCTCGCCCGACTCGCGCGTGTCACGCACGATCAGCACCTGTGGACGCTCGGCCCCGCTCTGACGGGTGGCTGCCTGGGCGAGCGCCAACGCAAGCTCTGCGCTCAGGAACTCTCCGGCCACACCGCGAACGCCGTCGGTCCCGAACAGCTTCCGGGTCATGCTCTCGCTTGGGACCGGGGCACTAGCGCTTGGAGAACTGCGGACGCTTGCGCGCCTTCTTCAGGCCGGCCTTCTTGCGCTCCTTCGCACGTGAATCACGCGTCAGGAAGCCTCTCCGCTTCAGCTCGCCACGCAGATTCGGGTCCGCCTCGAGCAGAGCGCGTGAAACGCCGTGCCGCAGCGCCCCGGCCTGGGCGGAGATGCCGCCGCCGTGTAGTCGCGCGACAACGTCCATCCGCTCCTGGTAGCCCACGGCCTCGAGCGGCTGGCGAATGTTCCGCTGCAGTGTGATCCGCGGGAAATGCTCCTCGAGTACACGCCCGTTGACGAGATAGGTACCCGTGCCCGGTCGCAGGGTGACCCGCGCGATCGCCGTCTTGCGCTTGCCGGTGGCGCGGTAGCGCGCGCCTGAGGCAAGGTCGATGGCCGCCGTTGAAATCGGCTCGACCAGACCCTCCTCCTCGTCCTCCTCGCTCTTCTCAGAAGCCTCGGTCTCCTCACCCTCGATCGCGTAGGGGTCCTCATAGGTCTCGCTTCGCCCGAGCGGATCAACGCCCTCCGGGACGATGTCCACTTCCAGATGCGCCCCGGGCACCGAAGGCTTCCCCCGCGGCGCCTGCTCCTCCTCGCCCTCCTCCTCAGCTCCCGCGGACGTTGGCTGCTCGGCCTGCTCTGCGGCCTCGGCCACGACCTCCTCGGCGACAGCCTCAGCTACAGCCTCGGCCACTACCTCCTCGGCGACAGCCTCAGCTACAGCCTCGGCCACTACCTCCTCGGCGACCTCCTCGGCGACCTCCTCAGCCACTACCTCCTCGGCGACCTCCTCGGCCACGATCTCCTCGGCGACAGCCTCGGCCTGCTCGTCGGCAGTGGGCTCGGCGGCCACGTCGGGCGTCTCCTCCGGGGTCTCGTCCGTCTGCTCGTCGGCCATCATCCCTCGATCTCCATGGGCTGCGGCTTCTGCGCGACATGCGGATGCTCGGGCCCGGCGTAGATCTTGAGCTTCGTGATCTGCTTTCTCGCCAGCCGGTTGCGCGGCAGCATGCCTTTCACCGCCAGCCTGATGATCTCCTCCGGTCGGCGGGCCTGCATCTCCTCGAAGGTCCGCGAGCGCAACCCTCCCGGGTAGCCCGAGTGACGGTAGTAGCGCTTGTCTTTGCGCTTGTTCCCCGTCACATGCACCTTCTCCGCATTCACCACCACGACGAAATCGCCGGTGTCGATGTGCGGCGTGTACTCGGGCTTGCGCTTGCCCCGCAGCACGTCGGCGATCTGCGTCGCCATGCGACCCAGCGTCTTGCCGTTGGCGTCCACCACGAGCCAATTGCGCTCGCGGTCGGTCGGCTTCGCTACGTAGGTTCTAGTCGAGGGGGCCATCACGTAAAAAAAGCCACGCGGTAGCGCGCGGCGCGAAGACCATCATAGGCGATTACTCCCACTCGATGGTGCCCGGCGGCTTGGAAGTTATGTCGAGCACCACCCGGTTGACCTCCCGCAGCTCATTGATCATCCGCGAGGCGATCGTCTCCAACAGGTCGTATGGGAGCCTTGCCCAGTCCGCCGTCATGGCATCGTCGCTCGTGACGGCCCTCAGCACGACCACATATCCGTAGGTGCGCTCGTCGCCCTGCACCCCGACCGTGCGCACATCGGGCAGGACACAGAAGGACTGCCACAGCTCGCGATAGAGCCCCGCCTTGCGGATCTCCTCCTGCAGGATGTGATCGGCCTCGCGCAGCACGTCCAGGCGCTCCTTGGTTGCCTCGCCACCCACGATCCTGATCGCGAGGCCGGGCCCGGGAAACGGCTGGCGCCAGACCAGCCGCTCGGGCAGGCCCAGCTCGGCGCCCACGGCGCGCACCTCGTCCTTGAACAGCGCCCTCAGGGGCTCAACCAGCTCAAACTGCAGATCATCCGGCAGGCCGCCCACATTGTGGTGGGACTTGATGGTCGCCGTGCCCGTCCCTCCGCCCGACTCGATCACGTCCGAATACAGGGTCCCCTGCACCAGGTACTGCGCACCGGCGCCGCCGTCCGGGCCGGCGAGCTTCTCCGCCTCCTCCTCGAAGACTCGTATGAACTCCGCTCCGATCGCCTTGCGCTTGGCCTCGGGCTCGGTCACCCCTTTGAGCTTCTCGAGGAACCGCGTCTCCGCGTCAACGGCGACCAGCGGCACTTTGAAGGTGTCGCGAAACGCGCTCACCACCTGCTCGCCCTCGTCCTTGCGCATCAGCCCGTGATCGACGAACACGCACGTCAGCTGCTCCCCCACAGCGCGATGAACGAGCAGCGCCGCCACCGAGGAATCCACCCCGCCCGACAGCCCGCAGATCACGCTGCCGTCGCCAACCTGCTCGCGAATGCGCCGCACCTGGTCCTCGACGATCGAGGCCGCCGTCCACGTCCGCTCGCAGCCGCACACGTCGGTCAGGAACCTCGTCAGGATCTCCTGGCCGTATGGGGTGTGCACCACCTCGGGGTGAAACTGGATGCCGTAGATACCCCGCTCGGAGTCCTCCACGGCGGCCACCGGAGATGCAGTCGAGGACGCCAGCGCCGTGAACCCCTCCGGCGGCTCGAACACGGTGTCGCGGTGAGACATCCAGCACGTCTGCTCGCGTGGGGTTTCCCTCAGCAGCACTCCGGGCGTGCCGACATGCAGCTCCGAGCGCCCGAACTCGCCGACGTCGGCCTGCTCGACGCGTCCTCCGAGTTCGTGCATCAGCAGCTGCATCCCGTAGCAGATGCCCATCACCGGGACGCCCAGCTCCAACAGGCCCAGCTCCAGGCGAGGAGCTCCGGGCGCATACACCGACGCCGGGCCACCGGACAGGATGATCCCGCGCGGTTTCCGCCTGGCGATCTCCTCGAGAGGCACATCGTGTGGAAGCATCTCTGAGAACACTCCACAGTCGCGAATCCTGCGCGCGATCAGCTGCGAGTACTGCCCGCCGTAGTCGAGCACGACGACCTCTTCGAGACTCTCCGGCGCCAGCGGCGTCAGTGGTGCGCCCGGCAGGGGCGCGGTCAGCGTGGCAGCGTCGGCAGCAGGGCGATCGAGGACGCCGCCGGAGGAAGCCGGGACCGACTCCGACGGGTCAGTCATTGACGAGGGCGGCAGCCTTCCCGTTGGTGGCGCCCATGCCCACGCCCTGGTCACGCTGCAACGCCTTGCCCTCTGTCTGCAGGGCGGGCGCGATCACGACCTCGGCTCGGTTGAACTCGGCGAGGTCCTTGTGCCCGCAGGTGGCCATCGAGGTGCGCAACCCGCCAAACAGGTTGAACGTGCCGTCGTTCTCGCGGGCGGGCCCCACCAGGATCTCCTCGAGCGTGCCGTTCTGCGTGGTCGCGACCCGCGCCCCGCGGGGAAGGGTCGGATGAAATGTGGCCATACCCCAGTGGAAGCCACGTCCCGGCGCCTCGTAGGCGCGGGCCAGCGGCGACCCGATCATCACGGCGTCGGCGCCGAGCGCGATCGCCTTGGACACGTCGCCCCCGTTGCGCATCCCGCCGTCGGCGATCACCTGGCAGTACTCGCCGGTCTCCAGCATGTGCGTGGATCGTGCGCTCGCAACGTCCGCGATCGCCGTCGCCTGCGGCACACCGATGCCGAGCACACCGCGCGTCGTGCAGGCGGCGCCGGGACCGACCCCGACGAGCACTCCCGCCGCTCCCGTGCGCATCAGGTGCAGGCCCGTGTGATAGGAGGCACAGCCGCCCACCACCACCGGCACGTCGAGCGTCGGTATGAACTCCTTCAGGTTCAGAGGCTCGGTGACCGTCGAGACGTGCTCCCCGGAGACGACCGTTCCCTGGATGATCAGCACGTCCAGCCCGGCCTCCATGGCGATCTCGTAGTAGGCAAGGACGCGCTGCGGCGTGAGCGAGGCGGCCACCACGACCTTCTGCTCCTTGATCTCGCGTATCCGCTGCGCGATCAGCTCCGGCTTGACCGGCTCGCGATAGATCTCCTGCATCTCGCGCGTAGCCGCCTCCTTGGGCAGCTCAGCGATCCGCTCGAGCTGCTCCTCGGCGTCCTCGTAGCGGGTGAAGATGCCCTCGAGGTTGAGCACGGCCAGCCCTCCGAGGTCGCCGATTATCCCGGCGGTCCGGGGGGATGTGACGCCGTCCATCGCCGCGGCCATCATCGGCAGCTCGAACTGATAGGGCCCGAGCTTCCAGGAGATATCGATGTCGTCGGGGTCGCGGGTGCGCCTCGACGGCACGATCGCGATGTCGTCGAAGCCATATGCCTGACGCGCCTTCTTGCCGCGTCCGATCTCTACTTCCATCGTTGAATCCTCGCAGTCGATGCGGACAAGAAAACCCCGCGCGAGGCGGGGCCAAAGAGGGGCCGGCGGAGCTCCGTTGGGACCCTGTCGAAGACAAAAGCCAAGTGAATCTGAGCATAGCAATGGTCATGTGGGGATCGGGGCCCTTGGCTATGCTCATTTGACCATGAGCGACGGAACGCACAAGAGCTATGACCCGCATGCGATCGAGGCTCGCCGCCAGGCGGCCTGGCGCGAGCGGGACGCGTTCAGGACGCCCGCAATCGCCGAGGAGCAGCCGCATCGATACATCAAGCCCTCGGCCCCCTTCACCTCGGGAAACATTCACATCGGCCATGTCCGCAGCTACTCGATCGGCGACGCCTACGCGCGTTTCTGGCGGGCCCGCGGCGATGCCGTGTTGTTCGCCTTCGGCTTCGACGCGTTCGGCCTGCCCGCCGAGCTTGGCGCGATCGCCAGCGGAGAGCCTCCCAGCGAGTGGGTCAACCGCTGTGCCCGCCACATGACGGGGCAGCTCGATCGCCTTGGCTTCTCCTTCGACTGGGAGCGCACCTTTCTCAGCTCTGATCCGATCATGTACCGCTGGTCGCAGTGGCTGTTTCTGACCCTGCTCGAGGCCGGCCTGGTCTACCGCGGCACCGGCAACGTCGACTGGTGCGACACCTGCCAGACGACCCTCGCCACGATTCAGGTCGAGAACGGCCTGTGCTGGCGCTGCCACAACCCCGTCCGCCTGATCCAACGGCCGCAATGGAACTTCCGCGTGAGCGCCTACGTCGAGGAGAACGACCGGCGCCTCGAGGAGCTCGAGAACTGGGATGAGAATTCGCTGGCGAGCCAGCGCTTCGTGCTCGGGCGGGTCGACGGGGTGGAGATGGACCTGCCGGCACCCGGCGATCGCAAGCTCACGGTCTTCACGCCCCACGCAGAGGCCCTGGAGCTGGCGCGCTTCGTGCTGATCTCCCCCAAGCACCCCGAGATCGACGACTGGGCCGCAGATCCAGACGTTCGCGAGCGTCTAGAGGAGCTCCGCTCGGGGGGGCTCGAGCGCAGCTCCCGTGACGCCGAGGCGATCCCTTTGCTCGACACCGGTCAGTCGGTGGGCGCCCCCAGCGGAGGCGGGCTGCTGCCGGTGCTCATCTCGCCGGTGGTCGATGGCCGCTTCGGAGAGACCGCCGTGCTCGGGATCCCCGAGCACGATCGCACGGACAGCATGATCTCCGAGCGACTCGCCGGGCAGGCCGGCGGCGTCGTGCCGGGCGCAAAGGCGCAGACTGGATTTTCGCCGGGGTCCGCGCCCTCGGCGCCCCGCCCGGCCGTTCGCTACAAGGCCGATGACTTCTCGGTCTCGCGCCAGCGCTCCTGGGGAACGCCCATCCCGATCGTCTACTGCGAGGACTGCGGCGCCGTGCCGGTACCCCGCGAGCAGCTGCCGGTGCTGCTGCCGCTGGACATCACGCCGACCGGGACGGGCAACCCCCTCGCCGAGTCGGCGGAGTTCGTCGAGACGACCTGCCCGCGCTGCGAGGGGCCGGCTCGCCGCGAGACCGACACGCTCGACTGCCACTTCGATGCCCTGTGGCTGTGGGTGCCCGTCTGCGTGCCCGCGGATGCGCGGGCCGAGACGCTCGAGGACATCCTGGCGCTGACAGACCTGCGCTACTGGCTTCCCACGGAGCGGGTCGTGGCCGGTTCGGACAGCGGTAACTTCGTGTTCGACCAGCGAATCGTCACCAAGGCGCTGCGCGACATCGGCCCGCTGGCGTTCCTCGCCGACGGCGAGCCGTTTGCCGGCTGCCTGTTTCATGAGATGGTCATCAGCGACGGGCGCAAGATGAGCAAGCACCTGGGCAACGTCGTCGACCCCGATGCGCTCGTCGCCCGCTATGGCGCCGACACCGTGCGCCTGGCGGTCCTCTACGCGGCGCGGCCGCAGCGATCACTCAACTGGAGTGACTCAGCGGTGCTCCGCTGCCACAGGTTCCTCACGCAGGTGTGGGAGTTCTCCCAGCTAAAGCTGGCCGAGGCGGCTGCCGATCCAGAGCGCGCGGGTGCGAGCAGCGATCCTTCAGACGACGCCGAGCCGATGAGAGACACCACCGAGCACCTCAGGCTGAAACTGCGTTCGCAATGGTGCGAGACTGCTGTTGAGAAGATCACCGAGGATATGGAGAATCTCGAGATGCACAGCGCCGTGCGCAACGTAATGCGCCTGTTCGACCGGATCAAGGACTTCGAGAAGCGCGTGCGGGCCCGCGAGGGCGAGCTCAGCCGAGCCAACCGCGACGCGCTCATCGACGCCCTCTCGCTGCTCGTGCAGATGCTCGGTCCCTTCACACCCCACCTAGCCGAGGAGCTGTGGATCGCGTTTGGCCACGAGGGGCGGGCCGCGCAGACGCCGTGGCCGTCCGTCTCGCTGCAGGTGCCCGCATGAGCACCCCGACGGCGCAGAGCACCACCCCCGGCGCCGGGCAGCGGACGCGCTCCTGCGCGACGGGCCTGACATGTCACCGCTGCGATCGCCACTACCCGCTCGAGTCGACCGTCTTCTCCTGCCCCGACTGCGGCAAGGGTCTCGACGTCGTCTACGACTATGAGAGGGCCGCCAGCCACTTCAGAGACGTCCCCGGCTCCGAGCGCCCACAGAACATCTGGCACTTCGAGGAGCTCCTGCCGATCGTCGAGGCCGCCGCCCAGGCGCGCGTCGGGCGATTTGCCGGATACACGCCGCTCATACGTGCCGACCGGCTCGGTGCTGAGCTTGGGCTGAGCAACCTGTACCTGAAGGACGATTCCACCTCGCGGCCGAGTCTGTCCTACAAGGATCGCGTCGTCGCGATGTCGGTCGCCAGGCTGCTCGAGCTCGGCAAGACCGAGATCGGCTGCGTCTCGACCGGTAACGTCGGCACGGCCGTGGCCTCCTATGCGGCCAAGGCCGGAGTCGACGCCTATGTCTTCTATCCCAACCGCCTCGAGGACACGAAGGCCCGAGCGTGCATGGCCCTCGGCGCGAAGGTCTGTCAGGTGGAGGGGAACTACGACGAAGCCAACCGCCGCTGCCGCGAAGTGGCCGAAACGACGGGCATGGACTTCGCCAACATCACGCTGCGACCCTTCTACGCCGAGGGAGCCAAGACGGCGGCCTTTGAGATCGTCGAGCAACTCGACTGGAAGGCGCCAGACCACATCGTCACCGCCGCCGCAGGCGGCACCCTGTCCTCGCGCCTACACAAGGGCTTGGGCGAGCTGCAGCTGCTGGGGCTCTCCGAGACGGACGCCACGTGCCTGCACATCGCCCAGCCCTCAGGCTGTAACCCCATCGCCAGCGCGATCCTCGCCGAGGAGGCCGAGGTTCATCCCGTGACCCCGGAGACCGCCGCTCACTCTCTCGCCATCGGAGCACCGGGCGACGGCTACCTGGTGGTCGACGCGGTCCGCAAACGTGGTGGCACCGGCGGTTTCGCAAGCGACCCCGAGATCTTCGCCGGCATCGACCTGCTGGCTGCCAGCGAGGGGCTTCTGACCGAGCCGGCCGGCGGAACAACGATCGCCGTGCTCGAGAAACTCGCCGCCGCAGGACGGTTCGCCCCTGACGACACCGTCGTGGCCATCATCACCGGCAACGGCCTGAAGACGCTGGATGATCACCCTCAGAAGCCCTGGCCGGACAAGATCGACTGCGAGCTCGACGCCATGCTCGTAGCGCTCAGCGAGCTGAAGAGCGGCGGCACGCTGATCGACAGCGCGCGCGATCAACTGCACGCGTAGAGCAGTCGAGAGCGGCGCCGGCAGCCGCCCCACATGAGGGCGCCCATGCACGGCGAGGCACTCGGTCGCGGCCGAGTACAGTTGGGGTATGGACGACGCAGGGCACATCCTCCCGCTCGAGGAGCGTCGGCGTCTTGAGCGGTTGGCCGTCGAAGAAGCCGGCGGCGGCGAGTCCGAGGGCTTCGAGCTCGCCGAGCAGGAGCTGATCGAGCACGCTTCCCACGGCGACGATCACACACCGTCCCGCATCATCCGCGATGCCGGGCCCCAGGAGGAGCCCGCATCATCGGTGTATGGGGAAGCCGACGAGGAGAGTCTGCCCGACCAATAGAAGAGCCCCACCGAAGCGGGGGCGGAGTTCCGTTCGGCGTCTGTCGCCTACCTCGAGTGCGGACACGACTCGCGCGGCACGACTCGCTACCCGCAGCGCGCATCGCTCCTGAGCTGGCTATGGGGCGAGGCGCCGCCGTTTCAGCCCTAGCACGGTCGTCGTGCACAAGAGCCGCGGGCGCCTTCAGCGCACGATGCTGAAGCTGGCTGTGACGGCCCGACTGGTTTGGCCCGAGGCATTGTGCGCCACTGCACGCAACCGGTAGCGTCCCACCCGCAGCGGCTTGCCCCCGACGCGTCCGGTGAAGCGCAGGTGATTGGCTCCCACCGAGTCGGCGTGCGCGAAACTCCCGGCGCTCACAAAGAGCGTGCAAGGCTTCAACCTCCCGCGGTGCTTGGTGGGCCGATGCCCGAGGCAACGGCGCCCGGCAAGATAGCCGCGCACCTGGCGCTGCACGACGAGCGTCGTCGTGGCCTGCTCGCTGTCTCGGTAGCCGATGGTCGCACCCCGTGGCTTGCTCTTCGCGATCAGGCTGGCGCCCTTGTTGAGATACGGACGCACCTTCGAGGGACGCACCGCCAGCGCCATCAACACGGGCGCCACCCCGGCGGCCGTGGACGTCGTAGCGCTCTTCGTGCCGCTCTCGAACGTCTGGTCCTTGCCCAACACCGTACCGACCGCGTTTGCAACGACCGCGCGAAAATGGTACATGGTTCCCGGCGCAAGGCCCGCGACGATCGCACTGAAGGGCGCTTGCGAAGTGTCCGCTCCAATCGGCTGTGCAGGTGTCTCCGAGCCATACCCGGTCGTTGGGCCATACTGGTAGAAGACGCTGCCGGAAGCGATGTCGGG
This sequence comes from uncultured Solirubrobacteraceae bacterium, assembly GCA_963826995.1. Lineage (GTDB taxonomy): Bacteria > Actinomycetota > Thermoleophilia > Solirubrobacterales > Solirubrobacteraceae > Palsa-744. Next base: position 449,279 of record CAWGYZ010000001.1, read on the forward strand.
GTTGGTGAACGTGCCGTTGAGCGTCGCCGATGAGCTCGCGGTCCCAGTCGCCTGGCCAGTGGTCGCAGCCGGCGTTGCGATCTCGAAGGCGCCTATGTCGCACGCCGCGCCGGCCGGACGCAGCACACCTCGTTGGTCGGTCCCGGGACAGCCGCTGTCGTCGCCCGCGTCGATCGCCGGGCTGCCGGGCAACAGCGCCTGGGTCTCGGTCGGTCCGCCGTTGCTCTGCAATTCTCCAAGCAGCGGGTTGACGCCGACTTTGTCGCCGGTCGCGCCAAGTCGGCACTGGCTCGGCGCAGTGTCCTCGAGGTTGTGACCCGCCGACGTCAGCGACCCGCTGAGCACAAAGCAGTTGGAGCCGCTGATCGCCGCGCCGCCCACGATGATCGTGTTCCTCAGGCTGGTCGTGGCGCCGAAGACGGCGAGGTTTCCGCCCATGCCACCCGTGGCCGCATTGCCAGACAGCGTGTCGTTCACAAGCGTGGCCGGGACGGCGCTCGCGAAGCCGCCACCCTCGCCGTGGTTTGCGTTACTTTCGCGGAAGGTGTCGTTCAGCAGCGTCGCCGAGCCTTCCCCGCCGGCTTCGACTCCGCCCCCGTCGCCCGCGCCGCTGCCCGATCCCGCGCCGGCACTACCGCCCGCTTCATTGCTTTCAAAAGTACTGCCGCTGACGCTCAGCGAATCGGCCGGCGACTCGCCGAAGAACTCAACCGCGCCACCATCACCCTCTGCGCTGGAGGTGCCTTCGCCACCGTTGCCCCCCGCCCGGTTGGCACCGAAGCTGCTGTTGGCGATCGTGGCATTGACATCACCGAAGGCCGCTATGGCGCCGCCCTCGCCCTGTGCGCTTGAGACCCCTTTGCCGCCGTTACCGCCGGCCGTGTTCCTTAACAAGCTGCTCCCCGACACGCTCAGCGTGCCCGAGGTGGGCGAGAAGTCGATGCCGCCGCCTGAACCCTGGCCGCTGGACGTTGCGCTGGTGCCGGCTCCCCCTGCCGCGTTCTCGGTGAACGTGCTGCTCGTCACCGTGAGCACAGCTGAGCCGCTGGCCAGAACGCTCACGGCGCCATTACCGCTCGTGCCGGCGCCTCCGGTCGTGTTCTGAAAGAAGACATCCCCCGACAGCGTCAGCGGCTGCGGAGCCGCACTCCTGATCGCGCTGCCGCCACCGGCGAGACGGCCGTGTTCGAGTGTCAGCCCGCTGATCGCAACGGATCCGGCGGCTGAAGAGATCGAGAAGATCTGTGATGCTTCATGAGCGTTGATGACCGTAGCGCCGGCGCCGGCGGTGCCCACGATCTGCATACCGTTGGTGATCGGCAGCGCGCCGGCGGTCAAGGTATAGAGGCCCGCCGGTACCTGGACGACATCGACGCCCACGTCGCCGTCTGCCGCCGTGATGGCGGCACGCAACGAGCAGTCGCCGGGGCTGCAGCCACCGCTACCCGGGTCAGCGTTGTTTGTGACCTGCCAGGTCGTTGCCTGCGCGACGGCGGGAACCCCGAGCAGCGTCACGACCACGGAGAGCGCGCAACGCCGCCAATGCATCAAGCCAGGTCGCCGCATAGCTGAGGTGCCTCCCCACCATGTCATGTAGGAACCCTACCGGCCTTTGGGCGGGGACGCGTCTCCGGGAGACTCTCCGGGCGCCCACGCCGAGCGATTCCATGGGGATCGCCCGCTGACGACTGCGGAGCCTCCTGTGACGAGAACCCAGCGACTCGACATATAGAAAGACCCCGCATTTGCGGGGTCTTTCCGTAGCAGGTCGATAAGCCGGATTCTGTCGTTGAACAGCCATCCATCTGAGCGGCCTACCTGGACCTTGGCGGGCTACCTGCAAACGGTCCTGTTTGGCCTTGCATCGAGTGGGGTTTGCCCAGCCGCCGCGTCACCGCGACGCTGGTGCGCTCTTACCGCACCATTTCACCCTTGCCTGCCCGCCGTTCACGTGGGACGGCGGCCATCGGCGGTTTGTTTCTGTGGCACTTTCCCGCGGGTTTCCCCGGGTCGATCCCTCGACCACCCTGCCCTGTGATGTCCGGACTTTCCTCGAAGGCACTTCGCCTCCGCGGCTGTCTGACCTGCACCTCCCAACCTAGCGCCTGGGCTGACCCCTGTGAAGGCCCGAGCGCTGTCGTGCAGAGCGCGGCTTCCGCCGGGCGCGGCTCAGATGGTCCTCAACAGGCCCACGACGCGCCCGAGCACCTTGACCTCCTTGCTTCGAATCGGCTCCAAAGCGTCATTCTCCGGCTGCAGCCGAATGTGGTCGGCCTCCCGGAAGAAGCGCTTGACCGTTGCCTCCTCCCCCAACAGCGCGACCACGACGTCGCCGTCCTTGGCGGTCTCCTGAGAATGCACGACCACGAAGTCGCCCTCGAGAATGCCGGCTTCCTTCATCGAGTCCCCGCGAATCCTCAACAGGTACTCGCCGTCTTCCCCGCCCGCGATCTCGGGGACTGCGACGTACTCCTCGACGTTCTCCTCGGCGAGCATCGGCTGTCCGGCGGCCACCGACCCCACCAGCGGCAGTCCCTCTGAGCGCACGATCCCCCGTACGCTCTCCACCGCACGGTCGAGCAGCTCGATCGCGCGCGGCTTGGACGGGTCGCGGCGGAGCAGCCCGATCTTCTCCAGGTTGGCCAGATGCGCGTGAACGGTCGAGGAGGAGGCCAGGCCGACGGCTTTGCCGATGTCGCGTACCGTCGGTGGATAGCCGTACCTGGCGGAGTACTTGCGGATGAAGTCGAATATCTCCTGCTGGCGCTTGGTCAGATCCACGTTTGACTCCCTGTTCCGATGGCCTGCGGTCCTAAACGAACATGTGTTCGCACTGTAGCGCCGCATGGGGACGGATACAAGTCCCGCCTCCGACGTCCCGCGATCCGCCTTTGCGGCCGGGGCTATACTCGCCCACTCTGCGCCCGTGGCGGAATTGGTAGACGCGCAAGGTTGAGGGCCTTGTGGGGAAATTTCCCCGTGATGGTTCGAGTCCATTCGGGCGCACTGAGAAAGCCCTGCTAGCGGGGCTTTTTTCGTTCCTGGGCCGATCGGCGAGATTGATTCAATCCGGGATCTGTGAGAACATTTGAGAACAAATGGCGCCAGAACGGCACAAATCGAGGTCCGGTGAGGGCATCTACGCGTACGAGACGCGCGAGGGCACCCGCTACTACTTCAAGTACCGCAAGTCAGACGGAAAGAGCGCAACTAGGCGCGGGTTCTCGAGCCCACGAGCGGCACGGCGTGAGCGTGAGCGAGTTGTCGTCTCCGCAGCGATCGGCGGACAGACGTCTAGCACCGAGACCTTCGGCGAGTTCTTCGACATCTGGTTGCGAAATCGGCGGCCATATCTGGAGCCCGGAACCCACAGCGACTACGAGGTCCACGGACGTAAGCGCCTAGCGAGCTTCCGACCCATCAAGCTGACCAAGCTGTCGACGCCCGCGGTGGAAGCCTGGCTGGCACGCTCCGTGGATGAGGCGCGCTACGCGCCGAAGACGATCAACAACGCGCTCGCTGCACTCGTGGCTTGCCTGAACGATGCGTGCCGGAAAGGGAAGCTCGCCCGGAACCCCGCAGCCGGTGTGCAGCGCCTCCCGGCCGCCCATGTCGAGCGCGACTACCTTCGCCTCGATGAGATCCCCCGCTATCTCGACGCATGCGTCCCGATCTATCGGCCACTCGCGGAGCTCCTAATCGCCACCGGCATGCGAATCAGCGAGGCGATCGCACTCACCTGGTATGACGTCGACTTCGAGAACTCGGCAGTGCGCGTGTTGCGCTCGGGAAAGCCCAACGGCGATGGCTCGACCAAGGGCGACCGCTATCGCTCCGTGGACTTCGGGCCGCGGGCTGGCGGAGTCCTTCGGGACCTCAAGGCTCGCCAACAGGAGCACGATGGGGCAGCTGAGCATGGGCCTGTATTCGCGAGGACCGTCGGCGGGAGGGCGAGCGCACCGCCAAAGCGCATGGACCGCAACACAGTAACCCGCAGCTGGCACAAGGCAGCGCTCGAGGACGCCGGCCTGCGCGACATGCCACTTCACAGCCTGCGTCATACGGCAGCCGCAGCCTGGCTGACGACCGGCAAGCCGCTGATGTACGTTCAGCGCCAGCTCGGCCATGCTTCCATCACAACGACCGAGCAGTGCTACGGCCATCTCGAGACGAGCTTCCTCAAGACCGCAGCCGCGGAGACAGAGGTCGCGATTTGGGGTGCACCGGAGCCGCGGACGGTCCCCGGCTGAGCTCAGCGTCCGTTGCGGGCCGCGCCGCGGAGCGTCGCACCGACGCTCCCTCCGGGCCGCCAGGCGGCACGCGCCGTGTCGATCCAGGCCTCGATGTCCTCTGGGACGAAGCGCAAAGGCCCCTCGGGGCCGCCGATGCGCACGGATGGGATGCGCCCATCCCTCGCGGCGTCGTAAATCCATGTCCGAGAAACGCCGAGCTGCGCGGCCAAGGCCGTTGGCTTGATCAGGATCAGTTCGGGTCGTGGATAGTCGTTGTTCATCAGGACGCGGCGTTCTCGGCGGTTCGCGTGCGAACGTCAGAGCCGGCGAACAGCGCGGGGACGTTGTAATCGATGGTTCGTGGCGAGCAGACGCGGAAGTCCTCGCGCAACTCAGGCGGCAGGCTCGGCGTCCGTTCCATCGTCCAGTCCTCGGCAAGCACGCGCTCGCGGCTCGTGAACACGACCCGCTGCCTCGCGGGGTGCGTCCCTTCGCGCGGGCCGGCATGCTCGCGACCGTGCCACGCCTCGAAGGTCCGATCGGCGGTCTCGATCAGGCGGCGCAACGGCCGCTCGCGTGCCGTCAGGAAGATCACCGACGGAGGGATCGAGTGTTCGGCAAAGCGACCCCAGCGCCAGTCAGTGAGCAGCCAGTGGTCGTACCGGCGCAGGCGGTCGATCTGCTTGTGCGGGCGTTCGGTTCGGTCGTACTCGATCAGGACCGCCCAGGTGTCCTCGCCCGATCGGCCAATGAGCGTGGCGTCGGGCTCCAGATAGCCCTGACGGCTGCCCTCCGGGTGAAGGCGGGTCCCCACGGGTAGCTCGGCAGCTTTCGAGCACTCGAACTCCTCGTCGCTGTCGGTGTCGATTCGCCCGCTGCGGGGCCCCTTCCACGTGAACGGCATCCTGTCAAGGAGTGCTCCCTGATGACCACCCGCGGCCTCCTGGGCTATCTGCAGGACGAGCGATGCGATCTGCAGGTCGTGTTCGGTGTAGCTGATGCTGGTGATAGCCGTGGGCGTGTAGGCACGATTGCCCGATGCGCGCCCCTGCTCGACGAGCGCGGACCAACCAAGGGAGCTCAGTCTGTAATTCCACTCAGCGCTGCCATGTTCGTTTATCGGGCGAAAGCGGTCCAGGTAGCCGCCGTCGTGTAGTCGCTTCAGTCGCTTCTGTCCTGCCCGCTCGGCCGACGCGCCCCATCCGAGCATCACGAGCTGGCTTGATGAGAGGAAGTTGACGTCGTGAGTCAGGGCCATGAGACGGAGGTCTCGGTCGGTGAGCCCGACCGCCGGCGCCGAGCCCGCCCGGTTTCCCCACTGAACACTGCCGGAGCTGAGGTTCTCGCCCGATAGGGCCATTCTCTGTGCGACGCCGGCGAAGGGCATCGCCGCGTCGCTCCCGGATTGCTCGGGGGTCTGCTGAGTCGAGAGAGGACCAGGGTCGCGAGCTGTTTCGTTCAGAGGTTTCACGTGGCCTTCGGTCATAAAGCCGGGCAAGGTCCGCCCGCGGCAAACGGATGGGCGCCTCCCACCGAGCCGGCCATCGTTGAACTCGGAGAATCGATGAGGCGATCGCGGCCGGCGCCCGACGGGAGCGACGCTCCCCTCCATAACACTGCCGGAGCTGAGGTTCTCGCCCGACAGGGCCATTCTCTGTGCAACTCCGGCGAGGGCCGCCATCGCCGCGTCGCTCCCGGATTGCTCGCGGGTCTGCTGAGCCGAGAGAGGACCAGGGTCGCGAGCTGTTTCGTTCAGAGGTTTCACGTGGCCTTCGGTCATAAAGCCGGGCCAGGTCCGTCCGCGGCAAACGGATGGCGTCTCGGACCGAGCCGGCCATCGTTCGAGCTCGGAGAACCGGTGAGGCGATCGCGGCCGACGCCCGACGGGAGCGACGCTCCCCTCCACGGAGTGGATCGCCTAAACGAGCGACCCGACGGCCATGAAAGAGAGCGCCATCGCACGCAGCCTCAACGCGGTCGTAGGCGCTTCGTCGGAGCCCATCTGCGGGGAGTCTGCAGCGTTCAGGTCCGTGTCTCGCGAACCCGTGGAGGTTCCAGTCCTCTTATCCGCATAGCGCGATCTGGCGCTTTCTGCGGACCACGGGGTCGCGCGTGGCATGTACGATCCTTAGTCCGAGAGGGTAGAAGGCAAGGAGCGCCGTGCATCAGAACGACGATAGGCACCGCGGAGGCGCGGTACTGGCCTGCATGGTCATGCTCGCCGCCGTGACGATGGCGATAGCGGGGCCCGCATGGGCTGCGTCCCCTGGCGGGGTCTTCAGCCCCAGCCTGAACGCTGCCTCGCCGACAGCGACGCTCGCGCCATCCTCAAACATTCTGGCCTGGGGCAACAACAAATCCGGACAGCTTGGCCATGGCACCCAGCACGCCAGCGATTTACCGGTCCAAGTCAATGGACTGAGCGGCGTCACGGCCGTCGCAGCCAGCAACGGGGGCGAATTCAGCCTCGCCCTGTTGAGCAACGGGACGGTCATGGCTTGGGGTAAGAACCAAGACGGGGAGCTGGGAGATGGCACCAGAACGAGCAGCGACGTGCCGGTCCCGGTCAGCGGGCTGACCGGCGTCACGACGATCGCGGCCGGCGCCGACCACGGCCTCGCCCTGCTGAGCAACGGCACGGTCATGGCGTGGGGTTCAAACCTAGACGACCAGCTGGGCGACGGGGAGAACGGCGAATCAGCCAGCAGCGACGTGCCCGTTCCGGTGAGCGAACTGAGCGGGGTCACGGCCATCGCAGCCGGCGGCTCGCATAGCCTTGCCCTGCTGAGCAACGGAACCGTCATGGCCTGGGGTGAAAACTTCGGCGGCGAGCTTGGCGACGGCACCAAGTCGGAGAGCGACGTGCCGGTCGCCGTGAGCGCGCTGAGCGGCGTCGCGAGCATCGCAGCTGGCGACGAAGATAGCTTCGCCGTGCTGGAAAACGACACAGTCATGGCCTGGGGTTTCAATGGTTCTGGGCAGCTCGGCGACGGCCAGAAGGGCCGCGAAACGAACAGCGTCGTGCCGGTCCCGGTCATTGGCCTGAGTGGGGTCACGGCCGTCTCGGCCGGCGATCAAGACACCCTCGCTCTGCTGAGCGCTGGCACAGTCATGGCCTGGGTGAAAACGAAGAAGGACAGCTCGGCAACGGCACGAGAAGCTCAGCTGGAAGCGACGTGCCCACCGCTGTCAGCGGCCTAACCGGCGTCACCGCCGTCTCGGCCGGCGGCTTCCACAACCTCGCCCTTCTCGGCAACGGCACCGTCACTGCCTGGGGTGCCAACGGAAATGGACAGCTCGGCGACGGCAAGGAAGGGGAAGATACGAACGCGGACGTGCCGGTCGCCGTCAGCAACCTGGGCGGCGTCACGGCCATCTCCGCCGGCTTCGCACACAACCTCGCCCTCAGCTCGTTGCCGCGCGTCGAAGACGTTGAGCCCAACGGCGGCCCGTTTCAGGGAGGGACCTCGGTGAGGATCAACGGGGTTAACCTCACCGGTGCCACGGAGGTCACGTTCGGATCCAGACCGGCCACCAGGGTCAAGGTGCAGTCGCCGACCTCGATCACCGCGCTCTCCCCGGCCGGCAGCGGCGTGGTCGATGTGACCGTGACGAATCCGGCAGGGACGAGCGAAACCGTCCCTGCCGACCGCTTCAGCTATGAACCGAGTATCGCTGAACTGCAACCGAACTTCGGTCGGCCGAGCGGGGGGACGGAGGTCAGGATCATCGGCAGAGGTCTGTCCGGGACCACGGGGGTGATGTTTGGTTCGAAGCCCGCGACCCGAGTCTTTGTCCATTCACGCGGATCGCTCGCGGCGGTCGCTCCCGCCGGGACCGGCGTCGTCGACGTGACCGTGACGACTCCTGGAGGCACGAGCGCGATCGGCCCGTCCGATCGGTTCAGTTATCAGCCGACCGTCACCGATGTGCGGGCCGATTTCGGCCGCCCGGCTGGCGGCAGCGTTGTCACGATCGTCGGCACCAACTTCGCCCGTGTCAGCGCGGTCAGCTTCGGATCGAACCCGGCCAAGAGGTTCGTGGTCGAGTCGCCGAGCACGATCAGGGCGGTAGCACCGGCGGGGACGGGCACCGTCCATTGACCGTGAGCGCCCCGGGCGGCACGAGTGCAGCGGGTACCGGCGATCTTTTCGCGTATGCGATTCGCGGGCAGTTCGCGACCAGGCGATCCGGAACTCGGAAGCAGCGGCCACCTAAATGGGATCTCATGCATCTCGCTCGGCGTCTGCGTGGCGGTGGGCCATGCGGGCATTCCTGGCGGCGAAGCGCTTATAGAGGGCTGGAACGGACCGGATGGTCGACGGTTTCGGCCCCGCCGACACCGAAGAGCGAAAGGAACCACGAAATCGTGGACGCGCAGCTAGCGGTGTCTCATGCACGTATGCGAGCTTCTGCGTCGCCGTGGGAAGCCTGATAGACAAAACGCCAACATTCGACAGTACGGGCCCCTTCCGTTCATCGACGCCTGGAACGGTGTGGCCTGGTCGCAAGCATCCGTGCCCGTCGGCGATCAGGACGCCCAGAGCGAACTCCACGGAGTGTCCTGCGTGTCGTCCAGCTTCTGTATGGCCGTCGGCGCGAGATACGCCCCCATAGGAAAAGGGCTCCTCGGAACAGTTGTGAAGCACTGGAACGGCGAAACGTGGTCGCGCGTCGAAAGCCCTGAAGGCGAACCCGGGGGTGAAGCCGAAGGTGAACTAGAGGGTGCGTCCTGCGTCTCAACCACGTTCTGCGTGGCTGTCGGAAGAACGTATCGAGGGGGCGGAGCGACGATCGAGTCTTGGAACGGCACGGCGTCGTCCGTCGTGCCCGGCGCCGATCTGGGGACTCACGAATCCGTTCTCGACGGTGTCTCCTGCACGAGCGTGAAGCGTTGTGTGGCCGTGGGCTTCGATGAACATGGTGCCTTGGCCGAGTTTTGGGACGGCAGCAACTGGTCGGTCCACGAAACTCCAACCCTTGCCGGAAGCTCCGCTCTGCTCGGGGTGTCGTGCGACTCGCGGAATTCGTGCACGGCGGTGGGAGGCGATGAAACCCAGGGTGAGGTTCAGACCCTGGTTGAGGGGTCTACGGGCAGCACGTGGTCCACGATCCAAAGCCCGAGCATTACCGGCGGCAACGCATTGCTCAGCGGTATCTCTTGCGTGCACTCCCAGTGGGGACCAACTTGCTTCTCGGTCGGGGAGGCCGAGGTCGCGGCCGGCGGTCCGAATCAGCCGCTGGCGGAAAACGGCAGACTCTAGGCCGGAGCTTCAGCCGGCTAGCGTTTTAGGGAGCGTGGAACGGTGGGCCGCTAACGTTCGCTTGGCCCCACTCAGCGGGCGTCTAAGCACCCGTCGCCCTCGCGCTTGCTCGGGCGAAGAGCGATAACCGGGCAAGGCACCGTCGCATGCGCCAGTGTGCGGGAATGTCCCTTGAGGTCGTGGCGCTCTGCCTGGAGGGTCTAGCGAAAGCGGCGAGGCATCCGTTCAGAGCAGACCTTCGTCGGGCCATCGGGTTTTGACCGCGGCCACGAGAAACTCCCCACTGGTGGCCACTAATTCCCACCCGTCCGGTTCGGGCTCGACGGTGCGGTGCTCATGCACCCTCGACCGTCGGGAGGACGCCCATGAAGAGCGGAAGGACACAGGTGGAGATCATCGCGTTGTATGAGGAGCTCGGGAGCTATCGGGCGGTGGGGGCGCTCCTGGGCTGCGATCACAAGACGGTCAAGCGCTATGTGCACGCGGCCGGCGAGGCCGGGCAGCTCGCACCCGCACTGAGGCGCGCTCGGGTGACTGACGACTTCGCAGGCCTGATCGCCGGGCGAGTCGAACAGAGCGCCGGGCGGATCACGGGGCGCCGACTCATACGGATCATGCGCGCTGCGGGCTATGAGGGCTCAGAGCGCTCCCTGCGCCGGGCACTCGCCGAGGCAAAGGCGGCCTGGCGGTCAAGGCAGGCGCTCGAGGGTCGGGTCTTCAGGCCATGGGTCTCAGAGCCGGGCGAGTGGATGATCTGTGACTGGGGCGCGGCGGGGACGGTCCCGACGCCGGCCGGCCCACGCAAGCTGTCGTTCTTCTCCTCGGTGCTGGGCTGGTCTCGCTATCGGACGGTGAGCTTCTCCTGCTCAGAGCGCTTCGGCGCGGTCGCGGTGGGCCTCGCGCACAGCTTCGAGGCGGCTGGCGGGGTCCCGGCGCGGGTCTTGTTCGACAACCCGAAGACGGTCGCCACGGGGCATCTGGCCGGGGCCGCGGTGCTGAACCCGGACCTCGTGCGCCTGGCGGCCCACTACCGCTTCTCACCACGCACGACCGAGCGCCAAGACCCGCAGTCGAAAGGAAAGGTCGAGGCGGTCGTTCGCTTCACGAAGTCAGACCTCATCCCCTATGAGGGCTTCTCCTCGCTCGATGAAGCCAACCAGGCGGCCGGCGCGTGGTGTGAGGAGGTCAACGGCGAGGTCCACTATGAGACCCGCGCACGGCCAGCCGAGCGCCTTGAGGTCGAGCGCCCGCTGTTCGGTTCGCTGCCGGCAGAGCGCCCGGCGCTGGCGTGCGGCGAGGAGCGCAAGGTCGATCGCCTGGCGACGGTGCGCTTTCTCTCCGCGCGCTATTCGGTGCCCCATCGTCTGCTCGGCGAGACCGTGCAGGTCACCGCCTCAGACCGCGACGTCGTGATCATGCACCTCGGCGTCCCGGTCGCCCAGCATCAGCTGCTCGCGCCCGGGGAGGCGTCGATCTCAGACGCCCACTACCCGACGCCGGCGCCCTCAGGTGTGCGCCCCTTGCGCCCGCGCACGCCTTCAGAGCACGCGTTCCTTGCTCTCGGCTCAGAGGCCGAGGGCTACCTGCGCAGCGCCGCGGCGGCCGGCACCCCCCGCCTTTATGAGCGCCTGGATGAAGCGCTCTCGCTCGCGCGCACGCGTGGAGAGGATGAGGCGCGGGCGGCGCTGTCTCGCGCGAGCACGTTCTCTCGCTTCGGGAACGGCGATCTGGCCTCGATCGCCGACGGCCTGGGCGGCATGGCGCCGGCGAGCGTCCCAGAGGCAGAGCCGCTTCGGCTCGAGGGTCTGCCGAAGGTGGCGGTCCGCTCTCTGAGCGACTACCGCCGGGCGCGGGCATGAGCGAGCTTGATTCAGAGCTCGAGGCGGGGCTTCGCCGACTGCGCCTGCGCGGCATGCGCGAGGTCGCACCCGATCTGCTGCAGACCGCCAAGACTCAGCGCTGGGCGCCGGCGGAACTCCTGTCCACGCTCGTGCGCGAGGAGATCAGAGCGCGCGAGGCCTCAAACGAGCGCGCGCGTCTGAAGGCGGCCGGGTTCCCCGCTCAGAAGACGCTCGAGGGCTTTGACATCAGTCTCTCGGAGCTTCCGCGCGCCACGTTCGACTTCCTCGCTCACCTGGAGTGGCTTGATCGCAAGGAAAATCTCTGCCTGGCCGGCCCGAGCGGTGTCGGCAAGAGCCATCTCGCCCAGGGCCTCGGGCGCGCCGCGATTGCCACCGGCAGGAAGGTCCGCTTCTTTGCAGCCGACCAGCTGATCGAGGCGCTCTACCGCGGCCTCGCCGACAACACCGTCGGCAAGCTCATCGAGCGCCTGTTGCGCAACGACTTCATCGTGATCGATGACCTTGGCTTCACCGCCCTTGACCGTGTCGCCGCTGAGCACCTCTTCCGCTTCATCGCCGCCGCCTATGAGCAGCGCTCGGTGGCGATCACGACCAACGTCGACTTCGAGCGCTGGACCCAATTCCTGCCCGACGCAGCCACTGCCACGGCGATCCTCGACCGATTCCTCCACCACTGCCATGTCGTCACGCTCGAGGGCGAGAGCTTCCGCCTGCGCGAGGCGCGCAAGCTGGTCACGCCGGCATGAGAAGGACGAAAACAGCCATCCGATCACAAGCGCGACCGCCGCACAGGGCCGCAGAACGCCTGAGAACGCGCCGATCCTCCTCGCCGCCTGGTGAACCGGGCCGAAAAGCACCCGCTGGGCCCGCTCGGCGACCGCGCCGCCGATCTCTCACTCCACTCGCGCTACGCGCTTCGCTCCGTGAGACATCGGCGGGATCCCTGCGCAGCGGTCCTTTCAGCGTGGGGAATTATCTGGCCACCAGTGGGGATTCTTGTTGGCCCTTGACAACGGCCTCGGGCGTCGCGCTGATCCTGCCGGTCGCGATCTCGCCCGTCTCGGTGTCGAGCGCATCGAAGGTGATCTGGCTGCGATGGACGTCAAGGCCTGCGAATACGATGCTCATAGGGACCTCCTTCTGGCTCCTGATTGATTGCGAGCGCAGCGTCGCCCGATGAGCGGACGGAGGTCCCTTCAGTTCATGCCATCTCTCCGCTTCGCTTCGACCCGGGGACCCCCTTCCTCGACCAACACATCACAGATGTTTATGGCGAGGCCAGATGCAGAGTGGTGAGCGGGAGCGAGCGGGCAGCAGCAAGCTGATAGCTGAACTCGAACTAGGAGACCGGCCCTCGGGAAGTCGAGTACGTAGCGGAGATGGTGGGGCGCGGACTGTCGGGGCGGTGAAAGGCGGGCGGGTCATGGCGATGATCGTGGGAGTGCCGAGGTCGGGCAGTAGACGGTTGGACATCAGACGTCCGTGTCCCGGCAGGTGAGACGAAGCGCCTACGACTGCGTTGAGGGTGAGTGTGATGGCGATCCCCTCCATTGCCGTTGGGTCGCTCGTTCAGG
>CAWGYZ010000002.1:0-1480045 GCA_963826995.1 uncultured Solirubrobacteraceae bacterium
GACTGATTGGTTGTTGGATGCAGGAGGCCGCTGCGACCCGCCGAGCGCCTCAAATTTCGCCATGGGAGAGGGTTCAGGGCCATCAACGCCAACGGCGCGGCTCCTGCGAAATGCTCGGCTCAGGTTCGGACTGCACACGAGCCGCACACGGGACGGCGTCTTGACCGCACACGACGCGCTCGCCGAGCGCGTGGGGCTTACTTGCGGTCTGAGGCAATGGTTAGGGTCTGAGCCGGCACTCGGCCGAGCCTGAGGCCTCTTGCCCTGTCCGGTACGGGCCTCCACGGCTGCCTCGAGCAGCAGCGCGAGGCCGAGTGCCATCTTCGGATTCGCGGGCCGGCGCGATGGCGACCATCGACCTGGTCGTCCATCCGTCCAGTTGCCGTTGACAGGCGGGCCGCCGTCATATAGACCGGAATGTGCTCGGACAGGGCGCCTCCGCCGACCGGAGGCAATAGGGGCTTCGGCTCCACACATAGCGAGGTTGCGTCATGCGAATCGGGATGGAGAACGTGCATCCATTGGGTCTTTCACGGGCTGATTGGAGGCACCGGTGTCAACCTGCTCTGCAGGCCGCGACGGATAACTCGGTTGCGGCAGGAGTCATCGTTACCGTCAAAGTCGGACTCCCTCGGCGCTCCCTACTCGCACTTGCGTTGTTATTGCTGCTGCTCGCGGCTGGGTTGTCGAAGGCCTTCCCCGGCGGGCACTCCTCGGCGCCCATCGTCACGCGATCTCACAGCTTGCCGCGCGCGGGACTCTCCCGTCTGCCCATGAGTGCGCAGGGGCCGGTCTCGCGAGCCCTGGCTGCCGGTGCCCCGGCCTACCGGATCACCGCCTCGCGAGGAGCCTTCGACGCGGTCAACCCCAGGCAACGCCTTCACGCGCACTTTGACCGCTCAGGCGTGCTGGTAGGTGCCGGTGCGACGCAGGTGGGACTGAGCCTCCGCGCGTTCGGCTACGGGGCCTCGCTACACGCGGTCGGCGCAGTCGCGCCACACATGAGCTCTGGCCGGGTTGTCTACGCCCGCAAGGGGCTGACCGAGTGGTATGCAAACGGTCCGCTCGGTGTCGAGCAGGGATTCACGATCCCGGGCGTCCCACGGACATGCGACTGGTCCGCTGACGCTCTCGATGGCCCTGTCGGGTGACGCGCAGATCGCGCTTGCCCCCGGCGCCCAGAGCCTCACGCTCGCTCAGCAGGCGGCCAACGCTCCGCTATGGAGGGTTGGCGATGACCGATGCCGTGGGCGGGCACTTCACAGCTGGCTTCAGGAGGACGCCAATGTGCTTCTGCGCGTCGACACGCAGGTGCGCGCTATCCGCTCCGGATCGACCCATTCATCCAGCAGGGTGAAAAGCTCACCGGCGGCGGGGAGAGCGGAGAAGGCGAATTCGGCTGCAGCGTGGCGCTGTCCTCCGACGGAAACACCGCGCTGATCGGCGGCTATCAGCGACAACACGGCCGCCGGCGCGGCGTGGGTCTTCACCCGGTCCGGGACGACCTGGACCCAGCAGGGCGCAAAGCTCACCGGCAGCGGGCGAGAGCGGCGACGGGCGAGTTCGGCTCGAGCGTGGCGCTGTCCGCCGACGGCAACACCGCGCTGATCGGCGGCACCGGCGACAACAGCGAGCACGGCGCGGCGTGGGTGTTCACGCGCTCGGGCTCGACCTGGACCCAGCAGGGCGCAAAGCTCACCGGCAGCGGGGAGAGCGGCGCCGGCGAATTCGGCTCGAGCGTCGCGCTCGTCCTCTGACGGCAACACGGCGCTGATCGGCGGCTCTCAGCGACAACGGCGAAGTCGGCGCGGCCTGGGTGTTCACGCGCTCGGGCTCGACCTGGACCCAGCAGGGCGCAAAGCTCACCGGCAGCGGCGAGAGTCGGCGCGGGCGAGTTCGGCGACAGCGTCGCGCTGTCCTCTGAAGGCAACACGGCGCTGATCGGGGCGCCGCGGCGACAACGCGGCGTCGGCGCGGCGTGGGTGTTCACCCGCTCGGGCGCGACCTGGACCCAGCAGGGCGCAAAGCTCACCGGCGGCGGCGAGAGTCGGCGGACGGCGAATTCGGCTAGAGCGTGGCGCTGTCCGCCGACGGCAACACCGCGCTGATCGGCGGCTCCCAGCGACAACAGCGACGTCGGTGCCGCATGGGTGTTCACGCGCTCGGGCTCGACCTGGACCCAGCAGGGCGAAAAGCTCACCGGCAGCGGGCGAGAGCGGCAACGGCCAGTTCGGCTGGAGCGTGGCGCTGTCGGCGGAGGCAACACCGCGCTGATCGGCGGCCCGAAGACAACAGCCCACGGCGCCGCCTGGGTGTTCACGCGCTCGGGCGCGACATGGACCCAGCAGGGCGAAAAGCTCACCGGCAGCGGCGAGAGCGGCAGCGGCGCAGTTCGGCTACAGCGTCGCGCTGTCCTCCGAAGGCAACACCGCGCTGATCGGTGGTCCCAGGGACAATACCAATCAGGGCGCGGCGTGGAGCTTTGTGAACCACCCTGAAGTCGAAACCGCGCCTCAGGGGAACTGGGTCGGCACCTACGGCCACGAAGGCTACGACCTGGGTGCGTGGAACGGCTCAAGCGACCTCGCGGAGATCCCGGACGCCTCTCTCACCCTCACGCACGGCGCGCGCTACGTGTGGACGCCGGAAACGACCGATAAACGCGCCCTTGAGAGTCCCGAAGAAGCCTCCACGCGGGAAGCCGCGACCTTCTACGACCCAAGCGAACTGACCCTCCAGCTGAAGTTCAAAGAAGCCTACGCAGGGCAGCTCCACCTCTACGCGGTCGATTGGGACGGTGAAGCCCGCCGGGAGACGATCACCGTAAACGGGCAGGAAGCCATCTTGTCCTCAAACTTCCACGAAGGCGCGTGGGTGTCCTTCCCGATCAAAGTCTCTACCAAAGGCACCGTGACGATAACCGTTCAGCGCACGGCCGGCACAAACGCCGTGCTATCAGGGGTTTTCCTGGGCGGCTCGGAACCTCCACCGTCGGAACCCGTTTCACGCTCGCACAAAGGCAAATGGGTTGGCGAAGTTGGCCATGAAGGCTATGACCTGGCGGCGTGGAACGGCTCGAGCCGACCTCGTGGACACGCCCGGCGTCTCCCTCAACATGACGCAGGGCAGCCGCTACGTGTGGACCTCGAGCACCATCGAAGAACGTGCGCTCGAGGCCGCCCATGGCTCGGCACGCGAGGCCGCAACCTATTATGACTCGAGCGAGCTCAGCTTGCGGCTGACCTTCAAAGAAGCCTACACGGGAGAGCTCCACCTCTACGCGGTCGACTGGGACTCCGAAGCCCGTCGTGAGACGATCAGCGTCGGTGCGCAGACAGCCCTGCTGGATGAAAGCTTCCACAACGGCGCGTGGGCATCCTTCCCCATCGAAGTCTCGAGTGGCGGTACGGTGACGATCACGGTCCAGCACACGGCCGGCGCAAACGCCGTACTATCTGGAGTGTTCCTGGGAGGGGCCGGCGCACCACCCGCTCCGGCCCTTCTCATTCCTGCGTATTTCAATCCTGGAGAAGAACCAGGAAAAGCAGAGTGGGCTTCGATGTGCGAAAACTCCGCCCCGGCCAATTCCACGATTGTCGTCAACCCCGACAGTGGCCCCTACACCAAAGCGTACTTTGAACTAGTGGGCTTCGCGAAAGCAATCGAAACATGCCAGGCCGAGGGTTACAGAGTGATTGGGTACGTACCTACGGGCTACGCGAAGGAAGAAGAAAAAGCACCTGCGGGTGAAAGCGGCGAACCGGCAGTTCTTACTAAAATGGTCATCAAAGCTGAGATTGCTCAGTGGTATAACATCGACCCTGCGATCAACGGCATTTTCTTTGATCAATATTCACCAGAAGCTTCGACGGAATCATTCTACGCGGCTCTTAAGGAACAGGTCCGAACGGACGGAGGCGAAACCAACGACTACATTGTGGCGAATCCGGGTGAAACGGCCTCGTCCAACTGGCAGCTTAACGTCGCTAACCAGGTGGTAGTGTCCGAGGCTCCTCTGACTGCTACCAAAGAAGTCAAAGGCTTCGAAAAATACGTACCGGATGCCTGGGTACTAGCGGCTAAACCAAGCGAAATCGCCATCATCGTTCACAATGCGTCGGCGCTTGGGTCAGTTTGCAATACCGCAGCGGTAGACAATGCAGGAGCGGTGTTCGTAACTAATTGGGGGAAAGAAACCTCTGTACCCAGTCGATCGGCAAGCTCCCAGAATACTTCTTCGAGAAGAGATTGCCGATTGCTGAGTCAGGTGAGCCGCCATCGCTGGCCGTCCGCCAAGCGCCACGTCTGCGCCGACTATGAATCGGCGAAGACGGGTAGTGCGAAGGACCCAGAGCTAGGGAGCCTGTCCGCCCCATGGTTTGCCTGTGCTAGCGATTGGGCCGACTGACCAAGCCATGCGCCGCAGTACTCGCGTCCATCCGGACCGAACGCTACCAATGTGTGCGCGGCACGTTCTACTTGCGGGCGGAGGTGGTATCGCGTTCGAGCACCTGAACGCCAGATGAGCCGTGCGGCGGATGGCTAGGGCCTACATGCCCCGATACGGTCGTCGCAGTGCCTTTCCAGCATGCACCGGTTGCGCGCGCGCCCAAGGACCGTGTCAGGGCTTTGCGAGGCATGTACCGGCGCCTGTGCATCGCGGTCGTGGCGCTGTGCATTCTGACACCGAGTGCCGCCGCGGCGAACAAGCCCGCGCCCACTCGCCTGCCTGGCAGCGCACACTGGCGCATCCGGAACGGCGGTCGGTTCTCCTGGACCCCCTCGAAGACCGAACCTTATTCGGCATGCGGCCGTCCGACCGCTGGGCACGCCGCCTGCACCGCGATCATCGATCCGCCGGGCTCGATCATCTCCACCGAAGGCTCGACGGGTCAGGCTGCTCCTCGCCGTCGGCCGGTCCGCGACAAGCAGCATCGGGGAAACAAACTCAACGGCGGCCCCTACACTCCGACCGGTCTTCGCGAAGCATATGACCTGCCATCAGAATCCGCAGGCTCCGGGCAGACCGTGGGCATCGTCGATGCCTTCAACGACCCCGACGCGGAATCGGACCTCGCCAAATATCGCGCCTACTTCGGACTGTCGGCGTGCACGACCGCCAACGGCTGCTTCAGGAAGGTCAACCAGACGGGGGGCACCACAGCTTCCCGAACTCCACCTCCATCGCCTGGGCGCGCGAGATCTCCCTCGACGTGGACATGGTCTCAGCGGTGTGCCCCAAATGCCACATCCTCCTGGTCGAGGCGACCAATGCCGAAGGATATGCCAACCTGGATGCGGCTGAGAACGAGGCGGGTGGACTGGGGGCCACCGTGGTTAACGACAGCTGGGGGTGGGCGGAGTTCTCAGGCGAGACCGCATTGGACCCGTACTTTGATCACCCCGGTGTCCCGATCACGGTGGCTAGCGGCGACACCGGCGACGTCGTCACCTATCCGGCAGCGACGCCGTCTGTGATCTCTGTCGGGGAACAGGACTGGAACGCGCAAAGAACGGGCGGGGATGGACTGAAACCGTTTGGGGGGGCGAAGGCAAAGAAGGCACAGGCAGCGGCTGCAGCCTGTATGAGCCCAAGCCGGCCTGGCAGACCGACACGGCCTGTGCAAAACGAACCGACAACGATGTCGCCGCAGTCGGGAGCCCGGGAACGCCGGTGTGGACCCTTGATTCATACGAAGACAGCGCGAATGAAACTTACCCGGCGGAAGATCCCGGCTGGACGCTCTCCGCTGGGACGAGCGCCAGCAGCGCGATCATGTCCGGGATCATGGCGCTGGCAGACGAATACACCAAATCGTTCCCGGGTGCCGAAGCCCTCTACCGCGAGGCCGCCCAGAACGCCAGCGGGGTTCTGGACAACGTCATATCTGGGCACGACGGAACCTGCGGCAACTATCTCTGCGAAGCCGGTCCCGGCTACAACGGGCCGACGGGACTTGGCAGCCCCTACGGTGCTCCGGAAGTGCTCCCGACCTTCCAGCAGGAACCGCCGCAGCAGGAACCGCAGGGCAGCTGGGTCGGCAAGGTTGGCTCCGCGGGCTATCTGCTGGCCGGCTGGGACGGCGCCCAGGACGTCTCTGACAACCCGAACGTGACCACGACGCTCGAGCAGGGAAGCCGCTTCCAGTGGGCTCAGAACACCACCGACGCCCGTGCGCTGCAGGGACCCGACAGCCTGACCCGCAACGCATCGACCTACTACGACCCCGCCAGATCGAAATGAGGCTGAGCTTCTCGACGGCCTACAGCGGGAACCTACACCTCTACGCGGTCGACTGGGACTCCACGGCGCGCCGCGAGACGGTCGCGGTGAACCTTCGGCGCAGGCGCTGTCGAGCAGCTTCAACCAGGGCGCGTGGCTGTCGTTTCCCGTCAAGCGTGGCCGCGGGGGAACCGTCATGATCAACGTCACCGGACCGCAAGCGCAAACGCAGTGCTCTCGGGCGTCTTCCTGGGCGAAGCCGGCACTCCCCCGCCCCCGCGGTGACCAGCGCTCCGCAGGGCAGCTGGGTGGGCAAGGTGGGCTCGGAAGGCTATGACCTCGCCGGTTGGGATGGCCCCACCGGCGACGTCTCCTACATACCGAATCTCTCGGGGCTGGCTCGGTCAGCCTCGTGCAGGGCAGCCGCTATCAGTGGGCTCAGAACACCACCGATGCGCGCGCTCTCTCAGAACCCGGCCAGTTGACACGCAACGCCTCGACCTACTACGACCCGAATCAGATCCAGGTGAACCTGCACTTCGCGGGGGCCTACAGCGGCATCGTGCATCTCTATGCGGTGGACTTCGATCACGGCGGGCGCCGGGAGATCATCACAGTCGATGGTCAGAGCGCGGCGCTGAGCGAATTCAGCGAAGGCGCCTGGGTGAGCTTCCCGGTCTCCGTGGCCGGGGGGAACGGTGACGATCACGGTCGATCGGACCGCCGGCTCAAACGCCGTTCTGTCAGGCATCTTCCTGGGCGAAGCTGGCGCTCCTCCAGGCCCTTACACGTCCAGCACACGCCAGGGCAGCTGGACCGGTGGCGAAGTGGGCCACGACGGCTACCTGCTCGCCGGCTGGGACGGCCCCACGGGAGACGTCTCGATCTGCCCATGCGTCGGTGGGCCTCTTGCAGGGCAGTCGCTATCAGTGGGCGGCTAACACCACCGATCCTCGCGCGCTGACCGATCCGAGCGGGCTGATGCGCAACGCGGGCGCCTACTACGACCCGAACCAGATTCGCCTGCAGCTGAGCTTCCCGGTCGCCTACAGCGGCGGCCTAGAGCTGTATGCGGTGGACTGGGATCACGGCGGGCGCCGGGAGATCATGACAGTCAGTGGTCAGAGTGCCGTGCTCGGCAAATTCAGCGAAGGCAAGTGGGCCCGCTTCTCGATCGACGTGGCCGCCGGGGGAACGGTGACGATCACGGTCGATCGGACCGCCGGCTCAAACGCCGTGCTCTCGGGTGTGTTCATGAACACCGTGCCCGGCGCTCCCGCGAATCCCACCGTGTCCAGCGCCCCGCAGGGCAGTTGGGTCGGCAGCTACGGTTCCGCGGGCTATGACCTCGCCGGCTGGAACGGCGAAAGCGACCTAGCCTCCGCATGCCGAGCGCCCGGTGACACTCGCGCAGGGCAGTCGCTACGTGTGGGCCTCATCGACCGAGGACCCGCGGGCGCTACAGAGCCCCGAAAAGACGACCCGCGAGGCCGCCACCTACTACGACCCGAACGAGATCAAGCTGAAGCTTGAGCTTCGCTAGCGCGTACACCGGCAACCTGCGCCTCTACGCGCTCGACTGGGATTCCACGGCGCGGCGGGAGCTGATCAGCGTGGACGGTCGACCGCTGCCCTCTCAAGCGAATTCAACCAGGGCGCCTGGGTCACGTTCCCGATCTCGGTGGCGGCCGGGGAAACGGTCTCGATCGTGGTCGACCGTACGGCTGGCCCCAACGCCGTGCTGTCGGGATCTTCCTCGGGTGAGTCACTCGCCTGAGCGAGGGCGTGGTCTCTTTGAAGCCGCGGCTACTAGCCGAGTAGCGCCTGGCGCCGGCGCCGGACTACGCCGACAGGCGGTTGCCTCACAAGCCGGCCAACAGGGCCCGGGCTGAACACCGTCCTGCGCACCCCTAGCGTCGCCTTTGCCCAGCCCGAGTTCGCTTGCGCGAGTCCGCCCGGGCGCGGCTTATACAGCGCCAGCCTTCTCGCCGACCGGCGGTGTGCGCCGGCAGCGGACCCATGACCAACATCGGCCTCACCATCGCGCAAAGGGCGCTCCTCTCGGGCGAGGACCTGGGCGCCGCAACGATCGCATGGGGACGGCGACCGGAACCACCGCCTCGGTTTGCCCTCACCGACCGGGACCTGCGCCTGATGGCGCTGCTCTACGGAGCGAACTTCCTCTCCACCAGCCACCTCACCGCGCTCGGCTGGCGCGTCTCCCAGGAGCGCGCGGCGCAGATGCGCCTGAAGCGCCTGCACGACGCCGGGTACGTGGACCACTTCCGACCGGCATCCGCCTACGGCCGCGCCGAGTGGAACTACCGGCTCACGTCTCTTGGCTTCTCGGCGCTCAAAAGCGCGAGATGGTCCCGGACGAGCGCCGCTTCACGCCCGTGCCGCTCACCAGCATCAGCTATGCAGAGCACGACCTGCAGCTCGCATCGGTCGTGCTTCGCATCGCTCAAGAAGCGGCCGGCGATGGCAAGGCGGCACTGATCGCGCAGATGCCGTTTCGCTGGCTGGGTCCGCGCAACGGGCACATCGAGATCGACGGGGACGGCGAGACCGAGCGCTCACCGGCGGCCCAGCTGCCGCCCGGCACATCCCTCTATCCCGTAGCAAGTCGCACGGGCTACCTCGAGCCCGACGCCACCCTCATCGCAGGAGCGGGCGAGGATCTCTTCGCGGTGCTGATCGAGTACGACCGCACCGAACGTCCGCATAAGCAGATCGACCGCCTGCGCCGCTATGACCGCTGGCTGCTCGACGGCTGGCGAAAAGGATCCTTCGCCTCCCACGCCATCGCACCGGCGGTGATCTTCCTGACCTCACGCGAGGTTCCGCTGAATCGCCTGATCGAGACGGCTGATGAGACCTTCTCGGCCTACTACGCCCCGGGCGAGCACACGAGCCCTCACGAAGACACCTACCCGGCCAGGGAGCGGGTGCTGTTCGCCAGCCGCGAGCAGATCTTCGCCGGTGACTGGATGATGCGGCGAGCGCCGAGCCTGCCGGCGGTGCTTCGCGAGGAGCCGGGCGTCTGTGAGCCGCGCCTGATCAAGTACGAGCTGCCGTCGCTCTTTGCAGCGGCTGCTCGTCTCGCGGCGTCGACCGACTGAAAGCGCGGCGCAAAGACGTTGGTGTGATCGCCGGTCCTCCCCCTGGGGGTCTTCGGATGGGGGGTCCGCTGGGTCTTCGTTCATGAGACGGCCCCCTATCCGAAGACCCTGCTGCCCGCTCGCTCTCGAAATTTGGCTCTGCAGCTGGCCCGAGGAAGGGGGTCCCCGCCTCTCCGCTTCGCTTCGACCCGGGGACCCCCTTCCTCGACCAACACATCACAGATGTTTATGGCGAGGCCAGATGCAGAGTGGTGGGGCGGGAGCGAGCGGGCAGCAGGAGGAAGAAGAGCCAATGCAGGAATGTGAGGGTGTCGGTTCAAACTGTCAAGGACAGGCTGTGAAGGCAGGTGGGGAGGAGTCGCTCGCACGTCGGCGTTCTCGGTCAGGTCCAGAGAAGCGCTACCGTTCTTAAGATGAGCGCGCTCACGTTCAACGTGGTCTTCGAGGATGCGGGCGATGGCTGGGTGTACGCACACGTCCCTGAGCTTCCTGAGGTACACACGCAGGGCGAGGGACTCGACGAGGCGCGCGTCATGGTGCGAGAGGCGATCGAGCTCGTGCTCGAGGATCGCCGCGAGCGCGGCGACGCCATTCCGGCGACTGGATGGGCTCTGGTCGAGTCCGTCGAGATCGCTGCGTGAAGAAGCGCGACCTCGAACGCCATCTCAGCGCCAACGGTTGCGTCCTCGCTCGCCAGGCGGCTAACCACGAGGTCTGGCGCAACACGGCGACGGGCCAGCGCACAACGGTGCCGCGCCACAAGGAGATCAAGCCGCCGACCGCACGCGGCATCTGCCGCCAACTGGGTGTGCCAGCCTCCAACCGGGTCTCGCTGACCACCCCCGGCATCAGACCGAGACCGGTCTACGGCCGCATCGAGGGGAGCGGCGGTGGCGTTTCCTTCATGGCTGTTGGGTCGCTCGTTCAGGCGATCCACTCCGTGGAGGAGAGCGTCGCTCCCGCTCGGCGCCGCGATGGGTGGAGGGACGGCGAGCACGCGCACCGTCCCGCCATGGACGAGGCCGGCACGCTCCACGTCGTGGAGGCCGACCGCCCAGCCGGGATCGCTACGTCCACCCAGAGCTCGGCGTGAAACCGGCGCCGGCGCAAATCTGCTCGCTTAGAACCGACGCTGCTCGGCTTTATGAGCATGGGACAAATGCGCGGCACACGAGGGAGGCGTTAGTGGCCGCGAGTCCCGCCGACCGGATCGCGCTCGGCGCGCTCGACGCCGCGCTCGTGCTCGCGCGCGAAGCCGGCGAGGACCGGCCAGCGCTCGAGGTCCTCGCCGGCTCGCTCGCAGAGATGGGCGTGCGGCCGGCGGTCGTGAGCGCGCTCAGCACGGCTGCTGGCCCGTGACCGCGACGCGTGGCTCATGCGACTGCGAAGCGCCGGACGCAGCGCGAGCTCGATCAGCGCCTACCGCCACGCGATCGAGGACCTCCTCTCCTGGGCGGAGCGCCGCGAGCGCGCCGCGCGAGCTGTTCGAGGAGCACACGATCGTCGACTATCTCGACGACTACCGCGAGCGCTGTGAGCCGGCGCCGGCCACCTACCATCGCCGCTTCCTGCTGTTGCGCTGCTTCATGCGGTGGGTGAGCCATCGCAACGGCCTGCCCGACCCCTTCCTCGAGCTCCAGGCCCCTCCGAAGCCCAGGCAGGAGAGCGACTGGCTCACCCGCGAGGAGTTCGTCAAGCTGCTGCACGCCGCCGGACACCCCCCGCGCCGTCGTCCCGGCCTGGCCGAGCGTGACCAGCTCGTGCTGCTCGACCCTGGCGATGACCGGCCTGCGCCGCTCGGAG
This sequence comes from uncultured Solirubrobacteraceae bacterium, assembly GCA_963826995.1. Classification (GTDB taxonomy): domain Bacteria; phylum Actinomycetota; class Thermoleophilia; order Solirubrobacterales; family Solirubrobacteraceae; genus Palsa-744. The sequence goes on from CAWGYZ010000002.1 coordinate 11,149, forward strand.
CTGATCGCGCTGGACTGGGGCGATGTGACGCTCGACGGCGCCGCGGCCGTCGCTGCTCGTGCGCTGCGGAAAGGGTGGCAAGCCGCGTCGCCAGCCGCTGCCGACCCAGCTCGTCGGAAGACTCGAACGCCTACGCGCCCAGCGCGACGCATCGCCTTCTGACCCCGTCTTCTGCGGCCTTCGCGGCGCTCGGCTTCAGCCGGCGATCCTCGCCGACATCATCCGCCGGGCGAGCACGCGCGCCGGGATCTCAAAGCACGTGACCGCGCACACGCTGCGCCACACCGCCGCGACGTGGCTGCGCCAGGCCACCGGCGACGCCCGCCTGGTCGCCGAGTACCTCGGCCACGCAGACCTCTCGACCGTCAGCCGCTATGCCCACGTCGCAAGCGAGGAGCTGCACGCCGCCACCCAGGCGCTCGCCGACGGCCCCGGCGAGGACCGATCGCCATCCTCGCCCCGGACTCCGAGCGGCGCATCCGGGCGAGACCTCGGGATCCACCCCGGGCAGCTCACCGCCTGGGAGTGATCGGTTGCGGGCATCCGCAGCACCTGCTAGAAATGCTCCCGCGGCACGGATCGTCGTCGGAGACAGGTTCCGAGCGCCCGCGCCGAGCGATTCCATAGAAATCGCCTCCGACGATGCCGGCAACCCTTACCCCGTCGAGAACCCAGCGACTCGACGTATAGAAAAACCCCGCCGGAGCGGGGCTTTTCCTTAGCAGATCGATAAGCCGGATTCTGTCGTTGAACAGCCATCCATCTGAGCGGCCTACCTGGACCTTGGCGGGCTACCTGCAAACGGTCCTGTTTGGCCTTGCATCGAGTGGGGTTTGCCCAGCCGCCGCGTCACCGCGACGCTGGTGCGCTCTTACCGCACCATTTCACCCTTGCCTGCCCGCCGTTCACGTGGGACGGCGGCCATCGGCGGTTTGTTTCTGTGGCACTTTCCCGCGGGTTTCCCCGGGTCGATCCCTCGACCACCCTGCCCTGTGATGTCCGGACTTTCCTCGAAGGCACTTCGCCTCCGCGGCTGTCTGACCTGCACCTCCCAACCTAGCGCCTGGGCTGACCCCTGTGAAGGCCCGAGCGCTGTCGTGCAGAGCGCGGCTTCCGCCGGGCGCGGCTCAGATGGTCCTCAACAGGCCCACGACGCGCCCGAGCACCTTGACCTCCTTGCTTCGAATCGGCTCCAAAGCGTCATTCTCCGGCTGCAGCCGAATGTGGTCGGCCTCCCGGAAGAAGCGCTTGACCGTTGCCTCCTCCCCCAACAGCGCGACCACGACGTCGCCGTCCTTGGCGGTCTCCTGAGAATGCACGACCACGAAGTCGCCCTCGAGAATGCCGGCTTCCTTCATCGAGTCCCCGCGAATCCTCAACAGGTACTCGCCGTCTTCCCCGCCCGCGATCTCGGGGACTGCGACGTACTCCTCGACGTTCTCCTCGGCGAGCATCGGCTGTCCGGCGGCCACCGACCCCACCAGCGGCAGTCCCTCTGAGCGCACGATCCCCCGTACGCTCTCCACCGCACGGTCGAGCAGCTCGATCGCGCGCGGCTTGGACGGGTCGCGGCGGAGCAGCCCGATCTTCTCCAGGTTGGCCAGATGCGCGTGAACGGTCGAGGAGGACGCCAGGCCGACGGCTTTGCCGATGTCGCGTACCGTCGGTGGATAGCCGTACCTGGCGGAGTACTTGCGGATGAAGTCGAATATCTCCTGCTGGCGCTTGGTCAGATCCACGTTTGACTCCCTGTTCCGATGGCCTGCGGTCCTAAACGAACATGTGTTCGCACTGTAGCGCCGCATGGGGACGGATACAAGTCCCGCCTCCGACGTCCCGCGATCCGCCTTTGCGGCCGGGGCTATACTCGCCCACTCTGCGCCCGTGGCGGAATTGGTAGACGCGCAAGGTTGAGGGCCTTGTGGGGAAATTTCCCCGTGATGGTTCGAGTCCATTCGGGCGCACTGAGAAAGCCCTGCTAGCGGGGCTTTTTTCGTTCCTGGGCCGATCGGCGAGATTGATTCAATCCGGGATCTGTGAGAACATTTGAGAACAAATGGCGCCAGAACGGCACAAATCGAGGTCCGGTGAGGGCATCTACGCGTACGAGACGCGCGAGGGCACCCGCTACTACTTCAAGTACCGCAAGTCAGACGGAAAGAGCGCAACTAGGCGCGGGTTCTCGAGCCCACGAGCGGCACGGCGTGAGCGTGAGCGAGTTGTCGTCTCCGCAGCGATGGGCGGACAGACGTCTAGCACCGAGACCTTCGGCGAGTTCTTCGACATCTGGTTGCGAAATCGGCGGCCATATCTGGAGCCCGGAACCCACAGCGACTACGAGGTCCACGGACGTAAGCGCCTAGCGAGCTTCCGACCCATCAAGCTGACCAAGCTGTCGACGCCCGCGGTGGAAGCCTGGCTGGCACGCTCCGTGGATGAGGCGCGCTACGCGCCGAAGACGATCAACAACGCGCTCGCTGCACTCGTGGCTTGCCTGAACGATGCGTGCCGGAAAGGGAAGCTCGCCCGGAACCCCGCAGCCGGTGTGCAGCGCCTCCCGGCCGCCCATGTCGAGCGCGACTACCTTCGCCTCGATGAGATCCCCCGCTATCTCGACGCATGCGTCCCGATCTATCGGCCGCTCGCGGAGCTCCTAATCGCCACCGGCATGCGAATCAGCGAGGCGATCGCACTCACCTGGTATGACGTCGACTTCGAGAACTCGGCAGTGCGCGTGTTGCGCTCGGGAAAGCCCAACGGCGATGGCTCGACCAAGGGCGACCGCTATCGCTCCGTGGACTTCGGGCCGCGGGCTGGCGGAGTCCTTCGGGACCTCAAGGCTCGCCAACAGGAGCACGATGGGGCAGCTGAGCATGGGCCTGTATTCGCGAGGACCGTCGGCGGGAGGGCGAGCGCACCGCCAAAGCGCATGGACCGCAACACAGTAACCCGCAGCTGGCACAAGGCAGCGCTCGAGGACGCCGGCCTGCGCGACATGCCACTTCACAGCCTGCGTCATACGGCAGCCGCAGCCTGGCTGACGACCGGCAAGCCGCTGATGTACGTTCAGCGCCAGCTCGGCCATGCTTCCATCACAACGACCGAGCAGTGCTACGGCCATCTCGAGACGAGCTTCCTCAAGACCGCAGCCGCGGAGACAGAGGTCGCGATTTGGGGTGCACCGGAGCCGCGGACGGTCCCCGGCTGAGCTCAGCGTCCGTTGCGGGCCGCGCCGCGGAGCGTCGCACCGACGCTCCCTCCGGGCCGCCAGGCGGCACGCGCCGTGTCGATCCAGGCCTCGATGTCCTCTGGGACGAAGCGCAAAGGCCCCTCGGGGCCGCCGATGCGCACGGATGGGATGCGCCCATCCCTCGCGGCGTCGTAAATCCATGTCCGAGAAACGCCGAGCTGCGCGGCCAAGGCCGTTGGCTTGATCAGGATCAGTTCGGGTCGTGGATAGTCGTTGTTCATCAGGACGCGGCGTTCTCGGCGGTTCGCGTGCGAACGTCAGAGCCGGCGAACAGCGCGGGGACGTTGTAATCGATGGTTCGTGGCGAGCAGACGCGGAAGTCCTCGCGCAACTCAGGCGGCAGGCTCGGCGTCCGTTCCATCGTCCAGTCCTCGGCAAGCACGCGCTCGCGGCTCGTGAACACGACCCGCTGCCTCGCGGGGTGCGTCCCTTCGCGCGGGCCGGCATGCTCGCGACCGTGCCACGCCTCGAAGGTCCGATCGGCGGTCTCGATCAGGCGGCGCAACGGCCGCTCGCGTGCCGTCAGGAAGATCACCGACGGAGGGATCGAGTGTTCGGCAAAGCGACCCCAGCGCCAGTCGGTGAGCAGCCAGTGGTCGTACCGGCGCAGGCGGTCGATCTGCTTGTGCGGGCGTTCGGTTCGGTCGTACTCGATCAGGACCGCCCAGGTGTCCTCGCCCGATCGGCCAATGAGCGTGGCGTCGGGCTCCAGATAGCCCTGACGGCTGCCCTCCGGGTGAAGGCGGGTCCCCACGGGTAGCTCGGCAGCTTTCGAGCACTCGAACTCCTCGTCGCTGTCGGTGTCGATTCGCCCGCTGCGGGGCCCCTTCCACGTGAACGGCATCCTGTCAAGGAGTGCTCCCTGATGACCACCCGCGGCCTCCTGGGCTATCTGCAGGACGAGCGATGCGATCTGCAGGTCGTGTTCGGTGTAGCTGATGCTGGTGATAGCCGTGGGCGTGTAGGCACGATTGCCCGATGCGCGCCCCTGCTCGACGAGCGCGGACCAACCAAGGGAGCTCAGTCTGTAATTCCACTCAGCGCTGCCATGTTCGTTTATCGGGCGAAAGCGGTCCAGGTAGCCGCCGTCGTGTAGTCGCTTCAGTCGCTTCTGTCCTGCCCGCTCGGCCGACGCGCCCCATCCGAGCATCACGAGCTGGCTTGATGAGAGGAAGTTGACGTCGTGAGTCAGGGCCATGAGACGGAGGTCTCGGTCGGTGAGCCCGACCGCCGGCGCCGAGCCCGCCCGGTTTCCCCACTGAACACTGCCGGAGCTGAGGTTCTCGCCCGATAGGGCCATTCTCTGTGCGACGCCGGCGAAGGGCATCGCCGCGTCGCTCCCGGATTGCTCGGGGGTCTGCTGAGTCGAGAGAGGACCAGGGTCGCGAGCTGTTTCGTTCAGAGGTTTCACGTGGCCTTCGGTCATAAAGCCGGGCAAGGTCCGCCCGCGGCAAACGGATGGGCGCCTCCCACCGAGCCGGCCATCGTTGAACTCGGAGAATCGATGAGGCGATCGCGGCCGGCGCCCGACGGGAGCGACGCTCCCCTCCACGGAGTGGATCGCCTGAACGAGCGACCCAACGGCAATGGAGGGGATCGCCATCACACTCACCCTCAACGCAGTCGTAGGCGCTTCGTCTCACCTGCCGGGACACGGACGTCTGATGTCCAACCGTCTACTGCCCGACCTCGGCACTCCCACGATCATCGCCATGACCCGCCCGCCTTTCACCGCCCCGACAGTCCGCGCCCCACCATCTCCGCTACGTACTCGACTTCCCGAGGGCCGGTCTCCTAGTTCGAGTTCAGCTATCAGCTTGCTGCTGCCCGCTCGCTCCCGCTCACCACTCTGCATCTGGCCTCGCCATAAACATCTGTGATGTGTTGGTCGAGGAAGGGGGTCCCCGGGTCGAAGCGAAGCGGAGAGATGGCATGAACTGAAGGGACCTCCGTCCGCTCATCGGGCGACGCTGCGCTCGCAATCAATCAGGAGCCAGAAGGAGGTCCCTATGAGCATCGTATTCGCAGGCCTTGACGTCCATCGCAGCCAGATCACCTTCGATGCGCTCGACACCGAGACGGGCGAGATCGCGACCGGCAGGATCAGCGCGACGCCCGAGGCCGTTGTCAAGGGCCAACAAGAATCCCCACTGGTGGCCAGATAATTCCCCACGCTGGAAGGACCGCTGCGCAGGGATCCCGCCGATGTCTCACGGAGCGAAGCGCGTAGCGCGAGTGGAGTGAGAGATCGGCGGCGCGGTCGCCGAGCGGGCCCAGCGGGTGCTTTTCGGCCCGGTTCACCAGGCGGCGAGGAGGATCGGCGCGTTCTCAGGCGTTCTGCGGCCCTGTGCGGCGGTCGCGCTTGTGATCGGATGGCTGTTTTCGTCCTTCTCATGCCGGCGTGACCAGCTTGCGCGCCTCGCGCAGGCGGAAGCTCTCGCCCTCGAGCGTGACGACATGGCAGTGGTGGAGGAATCGGTCGAGGATCGCCGTGGCAGTGGCTGCGTCGGGCAGGAATTGGGTCCAGCGCTCGAAGTCGACGTTGGTCGTGATCGCCACCGAGCGCTGCTCATAGGCGGCGGCGATGAAGCGGAAGAGGTGCTCAGCGGCGACACGGTCAAGGGCGGTGAAGCCAAGGTCATCGATCACGATGAAGTCGTTGCGCAACAGGCGCTCGATGAGCTTGCCGACGGTGTTGTCGGCGAGGCCGCGGTAGAGCGCCTCGATCAGCTGGTCGGCTGCAAAGAAGCGGACCTTCCTGCCGGTGGCAATCGCGGCGCGCCCGAGACCCTGGGCGAGATGGCTCTTGCCGACACCGCTCGGACCGGCCAGACAGAGATTTTCCTTGCGATCAAGCCACTCCAGGTGAGCGAGGAAGTCGAACGTGGCGCGCGGAAGCTCCGAGAGACTGATGTCAAAGCCCTCGAGCGTCTTCTGAGCGGGGAACCCGGCCGCCTTCAGACGCGCGCGCTCGTTTGAGGCCTCGCGCGCTCTGATCTCCTCGCGCACGAGCGTGGACAGGAGTTCCGCCGGCGCCCAGCGCTGAGTCTTGGCGGTCTGCAGCAGATCGGGTGCGACCTCGCGCATGCCGCGCAGGCGCAGTCGGCGAAGCCCCGCCTCGAGCTCTGAATCAAGCTCGCTCATGCCCGCGCCCGGCGGTAGTCGCTCAGAGAGCGGACCGCCACCTTCGGCAGACCCTCGAGCCGAAGCGGCTCTGCCTCTGGGACGCTCGCCGGCGCCATGCCGCCCAGGCCGTCGGCGATCGAGGCCAGATCGCCGTTCCCGAAGCGAGAGAACGTGCTCGCGCGAGACAGCGCCGCCCGCGCCTCATCCTCTCCACGCGTGCGCGCGAGCGAGAGCGCTTCATCCAGGCGCTCATAAAGGCGGGGGGTGCCGGCCGCCGCGGCGCTGCGCAGGTAGCCCTCGGCCTCTGAGCCGAGAGCAAGGAACGCGTGCTCTGAAGGCGTGCGCGGGCGCAAGGGGCGCACACCTGAGGGCGCCGGCGTCGGGTAGTGGGCGTCTGAGATCGACGCCTCCCCGGGCGCGAGCAGCTGATGCTGGGCGACCGGGACGCCGAGGTGCATGATCACGACGTCGCGGTCTGAGGCGGTGACCTGCACGGTCTCGCCGAGCAGACGGTGGGGCACCGAATAGCGCGCGGAGAGAAAGCGCACCGTCGCCAGGCGATCGACCTTGCGCTCCTCACCGCACGCCAGCGCCGGGCGCTCTGCCGGCAGTGAGCGGAACAGCCGGCGCTCGACCTCAAGGCGCTCGGCCGGCCGTGCGCGGGTCTCATAGTGGACCTCGCCGTTGACCTCCTCACACCACGCGCCGGCCGCCTGGTTTGCCTCGTCAAGCGAGGAGAAGCCCTCATAAGGGATGAGGTCTGACTTCGTGAAGCGAACGACCGCCTCGACCTTTCCTTTCGACTGCGGGTCTTGGCGCTCGGTCGTGCGTGGCGAGAAGCGATAGTGGGCCGCCAGGCGCACGAGGTCCGGGTTCAGCACCGCGGCCCCGGCCAGATGCCCCGTGGCGACCGTCTTCGGGTTGTCGAACAAGACCCGCGCCGGGACCCCGCCAGCCGCCTCGAAGCTGTGCGCGAGGCCCACCGCGACCGCGCCGAAGCGCTCTGAGCAGGAGAAGCTCACCGTCCGATAGCGAGACCAGCCCAGCACCGAGGAGAAGAACGACAGCTTGCGTGGGCCGGCCGGCGTCGGGACCGTCCCCGCCGCGCCCCAGTCACAGATCATCCACTCGCCCGGCTCTGAGACCCATGGCCTGAAGACCCGACCCTCGAGCGCCTGCCTTGACCGCCAGGCCGCCTTTGCCTCGGCGAGTGCCCGGCGCAGGGAGCGCTCTGAGCCCTCATAGCCCGCAGCGCGCATGATCCGTATGAGTCGGCGCCCCGTGATCCGCCCGGCGCTCTGTTCGACTCGCCCGGCGATCAGGCCTGCGAAGTCGTCAGTCACCCGAGCGCGCCTCAGTGCGGGTGCGAGCTGCCCGGCCTCGCCGGCCGCGTGCACATAGCGCTTGACCGTCTTGTGATCGCAGCCCAGGAGCGCCCCCACCGCCCGATAGCTCCCGAGCTCCTCATACAACGCGATGATCTCCACCTGTGTCCTTCCGCTCTTCATGGGCGTCCTCCCGACGGTCGAGGGTGCATGAGCACCGCACCGTCGAGCCCGAACCGGACGGGTGGGGAATTAAGTGGCCACCAGTGGGGAGTTTCTCGTGGCCGCGGTCAGGCCGTCGAGAAGTGGACGGAGCGCTTTTCAGGGCGCGAGCTCCACGTCGCGCTGGAGGCGTGCACGGGCTGGTACTTCGTCGTGCGCGCGCTTGAGCGCGCCGGGGCCGTCGCGCACCTGGCCGAGGTCACCGAGACGCGTGCGCTGCGAGGGCGCAAGCGCCGCGCCAAGACCGATCGCGCCGATGCGCGCTGGCTGCGCACGCTGCTCGCGGAGGGCAGGCTGCCGGAAGCGTGGATCGCGCCTGATCACATCTGCTGGCTGCGAATACGCACGCGCCTGCGCAAGACGCTCTCTGATGAGTCGACATCGTGGCGCCAGCGCCTGCAGGCGACCTTGTTCCATCTGGGGCTGCCTTCGCTGCCGGAAAGGCTCAAGGGCGAGCCGGCGAGACTCTGGCTGGCCGAGCTTGAGCTGCCGGCGGCCGCTGCCGAGCGGGTCGAGGTGTGCCTGGCGATGATGCAGGCGATCGAGGCGCAGCTGGCTCCGATCGATGCCGAGCTGCGCGCCTATTCTCGCCGCCAGCCAGGCTGCCGCGCGCTGTGCCGCCATTTCGGGATCGCCGGAGCGACGGCGCCGACGATCCTCGCCGAGCTCGGGGACGTATCTCGCCTGCGCCGCTCGCGCCAGGCGGTCCGCCTCGCTGGCATCGACATCGGCGTCGATCGCTCCGATCGCAGAAGCCGCGTGGGCAAGCTCACCAAGCAGGGCTCCCCGGAGCTGCGCTGGGCTCTGTATGAGGCCGCCCAGTCGGCGTGCCGGTCAACGAGCCCCGACCACGCCCAGTACCTGGAGCTCAAGGAGCGCGGCCTCTCGCACACCCGTGCCTCGCTGACGATCTCCCGCAAGCTCGCGCGGCGTTGCTATCACACGCTGCGCGAGCTCGGCCCCGCGGCGCTTCAGGAGGCTACGTGAGGCAACGCGATTTCAGGCCTCCCAAGGCGGCGCCGTCGCCCTCCAGGATCTTGCTCTGCATCTGCATGTGCTGCCTCGTCGTGGTCGTTGAGGTGAGCATCCCGGTCTCCGTGCTGGTCGTCTCGGTGGTCGTGTTGTCTGTGTCCGCTGCTCTCCCTGCTGCCCGCTCGCTCTCGCTGAGCACTCTGCACTGGCCGGGCCACAAAACATCTGTAGATGTGGTGGTCGAGGAAGGGGGTCCCCGGATCGGAGCGAAGCGAAGGGGCGGGGACCCCCTTCCTCGAGGCCAGTGCCAGAGCCAATCCTCGACAGCGAGCGGGCAGCAGGGTGGTCCGTTGGGTGGTCCGCTTATAGGGGACCACCCCAGACGACCACCCTTGGCGCGTCCGACTCCCTTCACCAAACGACGACGCCGAGTGATCCTCCGCCCAAGCCCACTCATTCCCAGATGAACCATCTTCCGGCCAGCTCCCGAAACCCCGCAGGCTCCCGCGTCCGCGCGGCGGCCCACGAGAGACTGAGCGGCCGGAGTCGCTCCTTGCGAGTCGACCGATCAACCATCAAGTCGCCGACCCCGCGTCCGGGGCCGTGCACCCAGATAAGGCAGGGCGTTCGCGGAGCTATCACCATCGGCAGCCGGCCGACCCGCAACCATTCACCGCCCCAAGCGCACTCGCCCTTGGTGAGACGGAGGCACGATGTTCAGATAAGGCGGGGACCCCCTTCCTCGGGTCAGTTGCACAGCCACATTTTGGGAGCGAACAGGCTGAGCACCGCGATGGGAGGTGTCGCTCACTAGGCAAAGTCCATCTTCCGTCCAAGCGGCCCAAACGTGAGTGTGGACATCCGAACTGGCCCCACTGCGGACGCTTGAAGTGGCCCCACCTCCGTCCGACCAGACGCCCACCGTTCGAAGCTCACGCAGCTCGAGCGGAAGGCGGCGGAGGGAATGGGATCACGCATGGAGACGTTCGAGCAGATCAGAAGGGACCGCGACCGCGAAGGGCTCTCAGTGCGGGCGCTGGCCGTCCGTCACGGTGTCCACAGAAGGGCTGTGCGCCAAGCGCTCGCATCGCCCGTGCCGCCACCGAAGCGTCCACCGGCATCGCGCCCGGCGCCGGCGCTCGGCAGCTATCACGCGCTGATCGACGCGTGGCTTGAAGCCGACCGCCAAGCGCCGCGAAAGCAACGCCACACCGCAAGGCGGATCTACCAGCGCCTGATCGAGGAGCAGGGCGCGAACATCTCTGAGCGCCAGGTCCGCCGCTATGTGCACGCCCGCCGGCGCGAGCTCGGCGATCTGGGCGAGGCATTCGTACCCCAGCACCACGAGCCCGGGAAGGAGGCCGAGGTCGACTGGGGCGAAGCGTGGGCGACGATCGGCGGCCAGCGCGTGAAGGTCCACCTCTTCCAGCTGCGTCTCTGTCACTCGGGCGCCGCGTTCGCCGTGGCCTTTCAGAACGAGACCCAGCAGGCGTTCCTCGAGGGTCACGCAGAGGCCTTCGAGTTTCTCGGCGGAGTCCCTGAGCTCGTCCGCTATGACAATCTGAGCTCGGCTGTCAAGAAAGTGCTCAAGGGCCGTCGGCGCATCGAGTCAGACCGCTTCGTCGCGCTGCGCTCGCACTACCTGTTCGAGTCGCAGTTCACGATCGTCGGGATAGACGGCGCCCATGAAAAGGGCGGCATCGAGAACGAGGTCGGGCGCTTTCGCCGTCGCCACCTCGTGCCGGTGCCGAGGGTCGAGAGCCTCAAAGAGCTGAACGCTCACCTGCGTGCGGGCTGTGAGGCCGACCTCGACCGCCGCATCGCCGGTCAGGAGCGGACGGTCGGGGAAGCTCTCGCCTCAGAGAGGGCGCTCCTTCACGCCCTGCCCTTCGAAGCGGCGCCTACCGATGAAGAGGCGACGCCGAGGGTCGACGCAAAGGCGATGGTCACTGTTCGCCAGAACCGCTACTCGGTACCGGTCTCACTCGTCGGAAGCCGGGTGCTCGCGAAGATCGGCGCACGCACGATCACCGTCTCCCATGGCGGGGAGATCCTCGCCAGCCACGATCGCCTCCCCGGGCGCTTCGGGGTCTCAGCCCAGCTCGACCACTACCTCGATCTGCTGGTTCAGAAGCCGGGAGCCCTGGCCGGATCGCTCGCACTGCATCAGGAGCGCCGGCGCGGGCACTGGCCGAAGTGTCTTGATGAGCTGTGGGGGAAGCTCACCGAGCGCTATGGCCCTTCAGAGGCGGCACGGCAGATGGTCGACGTGCTGTTGCTCGCCCGCGAGCACAGCCCCGCCCGCCTTGAGCTGGCCGTGCGGGGAGCACTCGCCGCCGGCGCCCACGACGGTCGTGCCGTCGGTTTGCTCGTCAGGCAGACAGAGCGCCCCGCGGTCGCTGTGATCGAGGATCTGCCCGAGCACCTCGCAGTCCACGAACGCGCCGAGCCGACGCTGTGTGACTATGACCGGCTGCTCGTCGGGGTCTCTTCATGAGTGCCCCGGCGAAGGTCCAGGCGATGGAGGCGCTGATCGAGGCCCACGCTGTCGAGCTGAAGCTCCCGACCGTTCGCCGGCGCTTTCGTGCGCTGGCCGAGGAGGCAACACGCGATCAGCAGACCCCGACCGCCTACCTGGCCGAGCTGCTCGAGGCCGAGGTCTCTGAGCGGGCAGAGCGCAGGGAACGACGGAGGCTGATCGATGCCCGCTTTCCGCTGATGAAGCAGCTCTCGGAGTTCCGCTTCGCTGATAACCCGAAGATCCCCCAGGCGACGATCGCAGCTCTCGCCCAGGGGTCGTGGATCGATGACCGCGAGTCGGTGATCCTGCTCGGGGACTCGGGCACCGGCAAGACCCACCTTGCGATCTCACTGGCGATTCTCGCCTGCCAGCAGGGGCGGCGGGTGCGCTTCACGACCCTCGCCGCCCTTGCCAACGAGCTGCAGGCGGCCGAGAGCAAACGCGAGCTCGGGCGGGTTGTCGCCCGCTATGCCCGCACCGAGCTTGTGGTACTCGACGAGTTGGGCTATCTCGCGCTGCCCGAGGGAGCCGCGGAGCTCGTCTTTCAGGTGATCTCAGAGCGGAACGAGCGGGCGTCGCTGATCGTCACCACGAACCTCCCCTTCGGCGAGTGGACGAAGGTCTTCCCCGATGCCCGTCTGGCGAAGGCAGTCGTCGATCGCATCACCCACCGCGCCCACATCATCGACACCGGTCAGGAGTCCTGGCGCTTTCGCCACGGGCTCGCGCGTGCCAACAAGAAGCAGGGAGCCGCCGCCTGACTCAACGCTGTGTTGATCAGCAACCGAGCGAGAGGGGGGGTCAGTTTTCAACCGGCGAAGCTCTCAAGGAGCCGATCAGGGAAGATCAACTACACACAAAACCCGACGGCGGGTGGGGCCAGTTGAAGCGTCCGCGCCGGGGCCAGTGCGGGTGACCACTCTCAAAACGCACGGCGTTAGCCGACTCATAGCCGAGATCGTGGAGCTCGATGCCTGGGAACTGCGATCGACATGGTCGCCCGATCACGGCGCATCGCGTAATCGCTCGGAAACGGTCCGCAGTGCTCGCCGTCGTGCAGGGAGCAAGATAAAAGGGGCAGCTTCTTGCGGCTCTCCTGCATCGCCACCGACGCGCAGGCGCGCACGGGTCTCGTCGCGGCGCTCGCGCCGACCGTCGCCAGTGTGGCAGCCCGAATCTGTGCTTGCGCCGTGGACGGCTGGGGTGTCACTGGCCCGCGAGTTCGCGAAGCACTGGGGCTCGCACTTCACCCTTCCAGCGTCGATGGTCGAGGCGCCGCGTCCACAGCGTCATCGGGAAGTCACGGGCGCCGGCTACTCGGACCCTGATCGTCAACGACATCGTCACCACGGGTGGCGGGCTGCAGGCAATTGCCGAGGTTGCGAGAGCAATCGGCGCCTACATCGCGAGTGCCGCGTGGTTTGCCTCTCGCTCCGGAGTCCACGTCGGGAGGAGACTCGGGCTGCCAATCGCACGGCTGCTGACCGTAGGCCCCCCTCCACGGTCGCAGAAAGGCGCGCCCGCTGTGCCGTTGCGAAGTAGCAACCGACGGCTTCGATCTGCATGAGTCAGCGAGAATTCTCGGGACGGTTCCATGACGAAGGCACATGGCAGCGCATCGGGCGTGACCTTTCGCGCTTTGTTAGGGCGGACGCGCCTCGGAGGAGCCTGCCCACGTGATCCTAATCCTGTGCACCAGATTTGGCACCGCGACTCGACCCGCTACCAAGGCTGCCGTCGCGCGCTGCTGCCAAGTCGGCGGTGAGTGTTCCTAGAATATCCACTGTACAACCATGCCCCCAACGCATCTTGCGTCCCTGGACCAATGCCGCCCGGTACGGCTTTGATCGGCCTCGCGTCTTCACTCTAATTTCAGCGTTAAAGCCCCACGGCACAGCCGTAAACTTCTCAACAGCCGCCCAAGGCAGCCATCGAGCAAAGAGGCCGTTGTCAAGCCAAAGACCGGCAGGTGTGACCGCCACGCGCATCCTTCCACCTCGATAGCCGATCCAGATGGCCGCAACTGCAACAAGTAACGCCAATACGCGCGCAGCGGTCGAGAGGGAGGGCGCGACTCCGACTGTTAGGATGAGAAGCGTCGCGAGTGCCGCCCCGCATCGAATCAGGAGGGCAATAAGCCTGTCATGATAGACACGTAGCGGCTCAGCCGGCGGTTCTAATCGCCTCATGGGTACCCCCCAGGTAAATGTCGGAGAGTCGTCAACCCTGACGGCCGCTCTCACGTTTCGCATACCTCAGCCGCCTGAGCCTCCTCGACGGCGTCTAGCAAGAATTGCGGGGTCCCAACTGCGAGCCCGAGAGCGAGCCGCGATGCAAATTGAGCCAGCTCGGAGTTTGCCGCGGCTAGAGCTCCCAAGCCGCCAAGCGCATCACCAGTAACTATCCCAGCCTGGTCGAGTAGAGCATCGCGGAGCGTAAAATTTCGCTGGTAGGCGGCTTGATCGCTCACCAGTGCCTCCTGTACGAGCGTATTGATCGCCAGAATCGGGACGCACCCGAGACCCTCGGAGGCCGCGCATGCGACGCCAGCCACGACATCTACCACCGGGCCAGCAATTGGCGCTGCTTCCGCGACGAATTTGCCCACCCTGTTAACTCCCGCTGGGACTGCGTTGGCAAGTACGTCGCCAGCTTCGGACGCCCCGCCGGCCACGAGCTGGCCGCCTTCAGCGACGCAGCCGCTAGATGAAAACGGGTTGAGGCTGCAGAGACCTGTCGGATCGACTCCAGTGACGGGGTTGTCGTAGGTGTAGCTGTACGGTGCCCGTGTCATCGACGCGATCGGATCAGAGCTAAGGAACTGCGCGGTCGCCGGATCGTACTCCCTTGCCCTTAGATAGACCATACCCGTGTCGGAGTTCGTGTACTGACCGTCGTAGCCAAGTGGGCTGGCAACGGTGCCGGTGTGGCCCGTGGGTTCGCCGTATGAACTGTAAGTGAAGGTTGCTTCGGCTTTCCCGCTTTCCCCTGTCAGCAGCCGGGTGGAGCCTTGTTGGTCGTGGTGCAGATAGAGAACCGCGCCAGTGCCGTTGCTGATCTGCTCGACCGGAAGGTTGCTCGGCCCATACAGGTAGCTGTTGCTCCCGTCGCTGAGCAGCAGCGGGAGGTCTTCGGTCGAATCCCATGTCAGATAGCTCGTGCCCCCTGAGGTCGTCTGCGAGGCGCGCAGTCCATTGCCGTCGTAGCCGTACGAGTCTTTGATTTCCGGGGTCGCGCCTTCTTTCGGTCGTTCGACCGAGATCAGATTCCCAGCCTCGTCGTAGCCGTAGCTCGTCGCGGGGCCGCTTGAAGGCGTCGTGTTCGTTCGCTCCCCCACTTTGTCGTATGCGTAGCTCACTCCGCTCGCTTTTTCCAGCTCGTCGGCTTCGTTGTAGGTGTTGGTGCTCCCCGGCGTCGTCGTCGGGTTGTTGGCGGCATCATATTTGTAGGCAACACTCCCCGCGTTGACGAGTCGGTTGTCTTCGTCGTATACGTAGCCGCTGGCCGGATCACCGGGCAGTTTTTCGCTGACCGTGCCGATAACCTGTCCGTCCCCGTCACGTCCGTACCCGAGCGACGCCAAGGTTTCGGAGCCGTTGGCCATCCTGACGCCACTCATCTGGTCGGCGTTGCTGTAGGCGTATTCGTCCTTGTTGCCGGTGCCGCTTGGGAAGGTCGTCGTCGTAAGGTCGCTGTCGGGATCATAGGCGAATTTGGTCGTGTTCCCGAGCCAATCCGTGACGTCCTTTAGCCGCCCGTCGCTATCGTATTCGCGGGTGACTTCTTTGCCATTGGGGTAGACGATCTTCGTCTGCTCGTTGGCGGAGTCGTATTTGTATTTGACCTTTTCTTCATGGCCGTCTTCGGATTCGATCAGTCGATCGAGTTCATCGTACCTGTACGTCGTTTGTCCTGTCCCGTCGATCATCTTTGTCCGGTCGCCGTCTTTGTCGTATTCGTATTCGACCGTCGGTGTTTTTCCATCCGAGTAGCTGACCTTGGTCAGCCTATTGGCGGGGTCGTAGGTGTACGTCGTTTCTCGTCCTTTAGCGTCTGTGAGCTTCGTGAGGTTCCCGGCCCCGTCGTATTTCTTGATGGTGGTGCGAGACAATGGATCGATCACTTCGCTGATCTCGCCGAGGACGTTACGTTTGTAGGTCGTGGTGTGTTTGTTGCCGTCGGTCTGGCTTTCGACCTGGCCCGTGCCGTCATAGGCCGTTTCGGTCACGGTTCCGTTTGCTTCTTTGACTTTCGTCGGCTCGTTGTCCGCGTCGTAGGTATAGGTCGTCGTGTGGCCATTGGGATCTGTCATGGTCGCCAGATTGCCATCACCGTCGTAGGCATATTTCGTAATCCGAGTCGGTGCCGCCCACACCTGCACCCGGCTATTGCCGGTGTCGGCGACGAGGATGGGGCCCGAAGGCGCGACCGCGATGCCTCTCGGGCTCGAGAAGTCGCTGCTGCCGGAGCCGGCGGAGCCGAAGGCCGTGATGAAGGCTCCTGCGGCGCTGAACTCCTGGACGCGGCTGTTGCCGAGTTCCGCGACGTAGAGGTTGCCGCTCGAGTCCGTCGCGATGCCGTAGGGTTTATTTGATTTGCCGGTCCCGGAGCCGGCAGGGTCGAAGGTATTGCGGTATTCGCCGCTTGTTGAGAACTCCTGCACCCGCGAGTTGCCGTATTCAGTGACGTACAGATTCCCGCCTGAGATGGCTAGGCCGAAGGAGGAGATGCCGATTTTTCCTTCGGTCGTCCCCGTTGATCCGAATTTGGACCCCAGAGTTTTTTCGCCATGTTCTGTTTCCGAGAACTCCGTGATGCGTCCGCCTTCGGGGGAGCCGTAGGCGTTGACGAGCCAGACGTTTCCGGAGGAGTCGACCGCGATGCCCGTCGGGTAGCTCAGTTTGCCTTCGTTGGTCCCGGAGCCCGGACCGCCAAAACTCCTCAGGTGTGTGCCGTCCGGTTCGAACTCCTGTACGCGGGCGTCTCCTGGGTCGGTGGCATAGATGTCGCCCGCTTTGTTGGTGGCGATGCCGCCGATGCCTTTGAAGGCCGCCGGGCCGCTACCTTCTTCGCCAAACTGCCTGACGTATTTGCGTTCTGAGTTGAACTCGACGATGCGGTCGTGGCCGGCATCGGCGATGAAGATGTTGCCGCTCGAATCGACGGCCACGGCATTTGCTTCTGCGAAGTTGATTTCGGGGTTTTCGTAGTAGGTGATCGACGCCGCGTAAGCCGGAGGTTCTGAGCCTTTGGCCGGTTCCCACACCTGCACCCGGCTGTTGCCGGTGTCGGCGACGAGGATGGGGCCCGAAGGCGCGACCGCGATGCCTCTCGGGCTCGAGAAGTCGCTGCTGCCGGAGCCGGCGGAGCCGAAGGCCGTGATGAAGGCTCCTGCGGCGCTGAACTCCTGGACGCGGCTGTTGCCGAGTTCCGCGACGTAGAGGTTGCCGCTCGAGTCCGTCGCGATGCCGTAGGGTTTATTTGATTTGCCGGTCCCGGAGCCGGCAGGGTCGAAGGTATTGCGGTATTCGCCGCTTGTTGAGAACTCCTGCACCCGCGAGTTGCCGTATTCAGTGACGTACAGATTCCCGCCTGAGATGGCTAGGCCGAAGGAGGAGATGCCGATTTTTCCTTCGGTCGTCCCCGTTGATCCGAATTTGGACCCCAGAGTTTTTTCGCCATGTTCTGTTTCCGAGAACTCCGTGATGCGTCCGCCTTCGGGGGAGCCGTAGGCGTTGACGAGCCAGACGTTTCCGGAGGAGTCGACCGCGATGCCCGTCGGGTAGCTCAGTTTGCCTTCGTTGGTCCCGGAGCCCGGACCGCCAAAACTCCTCAGGTGTGTGCCGTCCGGTTCGAACTCCTGTACGCGGGCGTCTCCTGGGTCGGTGGCATAGATGTCGCCCGCTTTGTTGGTGGCGATGCCGCCGATGCCTTTGAAGGCCGCCGGGCCGCTACCTTCTTCGCCAAACTGCCTGACGTATTTGCGTTCTGAGTTGAACTCGACGATGCGGTCGTGGCCGGCATCGGCGATGAAGATGTTGCCGCTCGAATCGACGGCCACGGCATTTGCTTCTGCGAAGTTGATTTCGGGGTTTTCGTAGAACGGGATCGAGGTGGAGTAGGCGAATTCGCCCGGAGGTTCGGTCAGCTTCAGCGGCCGTCCTTGGGCGTCGCGTTCGATCGTCGTCGTGTATCGGGACGGTTCGCCGCCTTCGACGTTGCCACGGGGAGCCACATTTGAGGTCTGCTGGGAGTCTTCGTTGTATTTCCAGGTGCGCTTGTCTTTTTCGGGATCAGTTTCGCTTTCGCGATCGCCGTAGGCGTCGTATTCGTATTTCCAGGTCCGTTTGAGAGGGTCTTCGACGCTTTCGAGGTCTCCGTGCGAGTCGTAGGTGTATTTGGTCTTTTGCGTCGTGCTTTCCGGAGCAGGACGGGAGATTTCGGTCGCATTGCCGTGTTCGTCGCGTTTGACCGTCGTGGTCTCGCCCTTGGGCGACGTCGTGGTGAGAACATCGTGCGTCGTGTCGTAGGTCCATTTCGTTTCGTCTTCGTCGGGATCGACCATGCTCGTGCGGTTGGCTTCGCCGTCGTAGGTGTATTTCGTGATGTGGCCGTTGCCGTCGGTAATGCTGAGCGGCAGCCCCTCGGGGTTATAGGAAAAGGATTCAGTCGTGGCACTTTCGGTTTCGAACCCACGAGTGATCGCTACCGGCTCCCCAGTGCTTGCGAATTGCTCGTCGGTGATGGCGCCTGTGGCTTTGTTCGTGATGACCGTATGGAGCGGTTCATAGCTGAAGCTCAGTTCGCGGCTCAATGGGTCTTTCTCTAGCACCACCTGATGTGAGCCGTTGTATTTGATGGTCGTCGTGTGTCCGCGTCCATCGGTCAACGTTTCCAGCTCGTGTTCGGCGTTGTATGCGAACTGCCAGCGCACGCTCGATTCGCCGGGCTGAGTCACGGTCGCGAGATTCCCGCCTTCGTACGTGTATCTCACGACGTTGCCCATCGGATCGGTCGCGCTTTCGACCAGTCCTCCACTGTATTTGAGCGTGATTTTGCGGCCTGCGGGATCGGTGATCGCTTCGAGTCCCGAGGCGCCGTAGCTGAACGTCGTTGCGTTTCCATTACGGTCGGTCACGCTTTCCAGGCGGCCGTTCGTCCCGTTGAAGCGGTATGTGGTTTGGTCGGCCAGCAGAAGGGTGTAGCCAACGCCTTCGCTTCCGCTCAGAACATCCTGCGTCCATGCCGGCGACTTGAAGGATTCGCCTGCTTCTTCGGTGAAGGGTACACTGCTTCCGTTGGCTTGATAGAGCGTGGTTTTATGGCTGGCTTTGTTGACGACGAGGTGATCGCTGAACGAGCTGCTCCAACCGTAGCCGAAGGGGCCTTTGATCCCTTCGGCAGCCGCTTGTGAGTTATAGGTGCGAGCGAGATCCAGACCAACACCGCGGCCGCCCACGGCGAAGTCCGCCTGCGTCGTTGCCTCGTTGCCCGTAGCGCAGCTCACTGGTTTTGTCCCGCAGGTTGCTTGAATCTCGCCGGGCGCAGATGGGTTTTCGCCTCCCCACAAAGTCGAGGGTTCAGGAGACACGAGTTTGACGAATTCGAATTTGCCACTGAGTTCGTTAATAAGCCCGAGATTTTCAAATCTGACCTCGACGCGTGTGGTGCCGATTCCTTCCGTCTTCTCAAAGGTGCCCGTGTTTATTATGTCGGGCGCGCCGCCGCTTTCTTCCAGGATGGCGTATCCCAGACATTTGGATTCGGAGTTCGCCTTGAAGGTCCCTTTGTTTTCCAGCCGTGCACCTTCGTACATTCGAAGCATTGCTTCAGTAAATGTCAGCGTTCCTTCGTTGATGAGCGCCCGTTCATGCAGCTCCAGGGCATTGCATTCGCCTCCTTGGATCGTCCCCGACGCTGCCGGGCCCACGATCGTCTTGCCCGATCCAGACATGTTGGAGTCCCCCGGTGACGGGTTCGAGGAGAAGGATTTGCTCACCTTCAGCGTCCCCGCACCGGTCAAGACGCCGCCAGTCAACGAGAGGCTTTCGACGGTCGTCGTACCGGTCGCTACGCTGAGCGTCCCGAGCGTGAGCGCCACCTGCGCGGCGCTGGCGTTCACGGCTTCCGCGGTGATGCTTCCACCCATGAACTCGATCGCGCCCGACCAAGCCCCTCCATCGAACGAGAACGCAGCCGGAACCGAGCCTTCCGAGAAGGCGATCAGGCCGCCCGCCGACGCGCTCCATTCAGCCGTGGCCGTGGACGAACCACCCGCACGGAATGCCAGCTCGGCTCCTTGAGCGGTCACGACTTCTCGATTTTCGAAGGGCACGAGGATGACCGTGGTACCGGTGCCACCTGCGGGCGCGATCTTCTCGAAGACCCCGTCATTGACCATCAGGGGCCGCGCTTTGCTGCTCGAGGCTTCAAAGAACGACGAGCCTTCCGGGCCAGCGCATCTCGCTTCTGAGTCGGCCCTGAAGGTGCCTTCATTCTCCAGTCGTGCACCTTCGGACATCGAGACGGCGCCACCGCTTAAGGTCAGGGTGCCCCTATTGAGGAGCGTGCGTTCCGTCAAGGTGAGCGTCGCACAACTCGCACCTTCCATACCTCCCGACGCACCCGACGCAAGGATCGTCTCCCCGGCGCCCGACATCGTCCCAGCTTCATCCCATTCGAAAGTGTGCTTGATTTCGAGCGTACCCGGACCCGTGAGGGCGCCACCCGTGAGCTCCACCGCCCGGATGACTGAGTGTTCGGTAAGACTCGTAAGGTTGAGCGACCCGCCCGTGATTCGCACCGTCCCTTCGCCCTGGACGATGCCAGCTTCATCTGAGCCCGAGCTCACGACAACCGTGTTGCCGGAGCTGATGCAGGCGATTTCTGAGGACGTCGGCTGGTGTTTGGCCGACCAGTCGGATTCGGTCTGCCATGCGCCGCCGCTAGGGCCTTCCCAGGTATTGGTGCACAACGGTTCGGCCGAAGCACGAGCCGGGGCGAGCGCGAGCGCCGTCGTGAGCAGTCCGGCCAGCAGGCCGGTCATCACGATGGCGCGCACAGCGCGCGCATGCGAGAGGGAATGACCCTCCCATCCGGCGCTGCCCGTGGCGCGTGCGGCGCGACCTACCCTTGCAGGCAAAGCGGACGCCAGTACCCCAACTGACACCGAACTCAAACGGCACACCGCGCGCGACAGCAACCCGAGCCTCATGGCTCCGCCTCCCACTCCGCATATTTGTCCGGAGCCATGGCTCCGAAGCGCGTTCACCTCGTGATTCCCGAGGCGTTCCTTCCGACAGCGATTCCTACTGGGGCGCGAGTACGCCGTCAATACCTAATGGACCGATGTTCGAGAACTCCCATCGGTGGGACGCGGTCGGGAATCTGTGGCAGAAGGTCCCACTGACGCCGTCTCTATCCCGGGTTCCTCGCTGTGGTTGCATGGACGGGAGCCGGTGTAGAGCCGCCACGGCTACCTGGAGTCCAAACTTCTCCGGAGCTTCTCGCGTCGACGATCGCCAACGCTGCCAGCCGGTCACTCGAGCCCGTCGCTTGCGGTGCCATGAGAACAGCGTGAGAACAAATGCCCCGTCAGATGTGTCCGGCAGCGACAGGAACGCGCGCAAATCGCTTGCTGTGGACGGGTGGGGACACATGGGACAGGCCCCGGCGAGGTTGAGGGCCTTGTGGAGAATTTTCTCCGTGGTGGTTCGAGTCCACTCGGGCGCACTCGAAGGCCCTGCTGGCGGGGCCTTTCCGGTTGCTGGGCCGATCTGCGAGATCGAATCGATCGGATCTGTGAGTACGAAACCGGCGGCCATTTCTGGAGGCCGGAACCTAGGAAAGGCCTCGCCGCTACGGCGGCCCCCACTCCTCAACGCGGGCGTTGCCCGTGTCGGCGATGAAGATCTGCCCGCTTGAGGAGACGGCAAGGCCCCTGGGGCTCTGGAGCTGTCCTGCCCCCGAGCCCTGAGAGCCGAAGGCCGAGATGAAGGCCCCTGCCGCTGAGAACTCCTGCACGCGGTCTGCACCCAGTTCAGAGACATACAGATTGCCGCTCGTCGGGTCTGTGGCGATGCTCCAGGGCTCGTTCGATTCGCCGGTGCCCGAGCCCGCGGGGTCGAAGGTGGCGAGGAAGGTCCCCGAGGTCGAGAACTCCTGCACCCGCTGGTTTCCGTATTCGGCGACATAGAGGTTGCCGCCGGAGATCGCCAGGCCGAAGGAGGCGATGCCGATCTTCCCTTCGGTTGAGCCTGTGGAGCCGAATTTGGTGATCAGGGTGCCGGTGGCTGAGAACTCGGCGATGCGCCCGCCTTCGGGGGAGCCGTAGGCGTTCAGGACCCACACGTTGCCTGAGGAGTCGACCGCGATAGCCGCGGGCAGGGACAGGGGGCCGGGAGTGAGGATCGTTCCTCCACCGAAGCTCCTCAGGTATTCACCGGAGGGGCCGAACTCCTGGATGCGGTTGTTGCCCTCATCAGAGACGTACAGATCTCCGGATGAGTTGGTGGCGATGCCGCCGATCCCGTTGAACTGGCCTTCGCCTGACCCCGCTTCGCCCCACTGCCGCAGGAACTTGCGTTCTGAGTTGAGCTCGACGATGCGGTCATGGCCCGAATCAGCGATGAATATGTCCCCGCTCGGATCGATCGCCACGGCATTCGGTTCTGAGAACCTGGCTTCGGGGTTTTCATAGCTGGCGATTGCTGTGGTGTAGGTGGGGGGTGCTCCCGGTGCCCACTGCTCGACCCGGAGGTTGCCGCTGTCGGCGATGAAGACCTGCCCGGTCGGGCCCACGGCCACTCCCCTCGGCGCGGAAAACTGCCCCGAGCCCGAGCCCGCAGAGCCGAAGGCCGTGACGAACGCGCCCTCCGAGCTGAACTCCTGCACACGGTCGTTGCCGACTTCAGAGACATACAGATTGCCGCTCGAGGGGTCTGTGGCGATGCCCCAGGGCTCGTTCGATTCGCCGGTGCCCGAGCCCGCGGGGTCGAAGGTGGCGAGGAAGGTCCCCGAGGTTGAGAACTCCTGCACCCTCTGGTTTCCGTATTCAGCGACATACAGATTGCCGCCGGAGATGGCCAGGCCGAAGGAGGCGATGCCGATCTTCCCTTCGGTTGAGCCTGTGGAGCCGAATTTGGTGATCAGGGTGCCGGTGGCTGAGAACTCGGCGATGCGCCCGCCTTCGGGGGAGCCGTAGGCGTTCAGGACCCACACGTTGCCTGAGGAGTCGACCGCGATAGCCGCGGGCAGGGACAGGGGGCCGGGAGTGAGGATCGTTCCTCCACCGAAGCTCCTCAGGTATTCACCGGAGGGGCCGAACTCCTGGATGCGGTTGTTGCCCTCATCAGAGACGTACAGATCTCCGGATGAGTTGGTGGCGATGCCGCCGATCCCGTTGAACTGGCCTTCGCCTGACCCCGCTTCGCCCCACTGCCGCAGGAACTTGCGTTCTGAGTTGAGCTCGACGATGCGGTCATGGCCCGAATCAGCGATGAATATGTCCCCGCTCGGATCGATCGCCACGGCATTCGGTTCTGAGAACCTGGCTTCCGGTTCTTGGTAGCTGGCGATGGCTGTCGTGTAGGTGGGTTCAGCGATGTCGATCGACAGGTTGGCGCTGGCCGTCTGGGCTGTCGGCAGGCTCGAGTCGGTCACCTTGACCGTGAAGCTCTGAAGGCCTGCAGCGGTTGGCGTTCCCGTGATCGCCCCGGTCAGCGGGTTGAGGGTCAGCCCTGTCGGCAGGGTGCCCGAGGTGATGGACCAGGTGTAGGGGGTTATGCCGCCGCTGGCCTGAAGGGTCTGGGAGTAGGGGGCTCCGAGGAAGCCTCCGGGCAGGCTGGCGGTCGTGATCTGAAGGCTCGGCAGTGTTTTGAACGTTTCATCAGAGCCTTTGCTCGTTCCGCCGGCGTTGGTCGCTGAGATCCTGTAGTGGTAGGTGGTGTTGGCGGTGAGGCCCGACAGCGCGGCGGTCACTTCGACGGGGCTCGAGCCCGATCCGGGAAGCGACGCGCAGGAGGCCGTTGAGCCGTAGGAGATGCTCGTGCCGTATTCGAATTCGCATTTGCTGACTTCGCCGCTGTTGGGGTTGACCGTGGCGGTGGCTGTTGCTGTGGTCTGGGCGATCGAGGTGGCGGCTTTGGTCACGACCGCCGGCGGGTTGGGCAGCGTTTTGAACGTTTCGTCAGAGCCTTTGCTCGTGCCGCCGGCGTTGGTCGCTGAGATCCTGTAGTGGTAGGTGGTGTTGGCGGTGAGGCCTGACAGGGCCGCCGTCACTTCGACGGGGCTCGAGCCCGACCCCGGCAGGGAGGCGCAGGAGGCCGTTGAGCCGTAGGAGATGCTCGTGCCGTATTCGAATTTGCATTCGCTCACTTCGCCGCTGTTGGGGTTGACCGTGGCGGTTGCCGTCGCTGTGGTCTGTTTGATCGAGGTGGCGGCTTTGGTCACGACCGCCGGGGCGTTGGGCAGTGTTTTGAACGTTTCATCAGAGCCTTTGCTCGTTCCGCCGGCGTTGGTCGCTGAGATCCTGTAGTGGTAGGTGGTGTTGGCCGTGAGGCCTGACAGCGCCGCGGTCACTTCGACGGGGCTGCTACCGCCACCGGGCAGCGCGGCGCAGGAGGCGGTCTGACCGTAGGAGATGCTCGTGCCGTATTCGAATTCGCATTTGCTGACTTCGCCGCTGTTGGGGTTGACTGTTGCTGTTGCGGTCGCGGTGGTCGATTTGACCGACGTCGCCGCTTTGGTCACAACGGTCGGCGGGTTGGGCAGCGTTTTGAAGACGCCTTCGCTGCCTTCGCCGACGCCGCCGGCGTTGGTCGCCACGACCCTGAAGCGGTAGGTGGTGTTCGGCGCGAGGCCCGTGATCGCCGCGGACACCGCGACGGGGCTCGTGCCCGACCCGGGTGCCGGTGAGCACGGCTGGGTCGAGCCGTAGGAGTTCGTGGTGCCCCATTCGAGCTTGCATTCGGTGACTTCCGCGCCGTTGGGGTTCACGGTCCCATTCAGCGTCGCCGTCGTCTGCGCGAACGGTGACGCGGAGCCCGTCACGACCGTCGGCGGGTTGGGCAGCGTTTTGAAGGTTTCGTCAGTTCCTTTGGTGGTGCCTCCGGGGTTCGTCGCCACGATCCGGTAGTGGTAGGTGGTGTTCACGGTCAGGCCGCTGATTTCTCCCTCCACTTCGATCGGGTTGGTCCCCGATCCCGGTTTCGGTTCGCACGGGACGCTTGATCCGTAGGAGTTCGTTGGGCCGTATTCGAACTTGCATTCGCTGACTTCGCCGCCGTTGGGGTTGACTTTCGCGCACAGCGCCGCTTCGGTGCGGTTGGCGAACGCAGGGCATATTGCGACCGTTGGCGCGCTGGGCAGCGTCGTGAACGTTTCGTCAGAGCCCTTGCTCGTGGCGCCGGCGTTGGAGGCCGAGATCCTGAAGTGGTAGGTGGTGTCGGCGGCCAGGCCCGTGACCGCCGCGGACACCGCGACGGCACTGGACCCCGATCCCGGCAGAGCGGAGCAGTTCGCGATCGATCCGTAGGAGATCGTCGTGCCGTATTCGAATTCGCATTTGGTCACTTCCGCGCCGTTCGGGTTCACGGTCGCGTTCAGGGTCGCCGTGGTCTGGGCGATCGGCGACGCGGCTTTGGTCACGACGGTCGGGGCGTTGGCGGTGGTTTTGAGCGTTTCGTCAGAGCCTTTGCTCGTGCCGCCCGCGTTGGTCGCAGAGATCCTGAAGTGGTAGGTGGTGTTCGCGCTGAGACCCGTGATCGCCGCGGACACCGCGACGGCGCTCGTGCCCGAGCCGGGTGCGGGGGAGCACGGCGCGGTCGAGCCGTAGGAGACGGTGGTGCCGTATTCGAATTCGCATTTGGTCACTTCGCCGCCGTTGGGATTGACCGTGCCGGTGAGGGTCGCAGTGCTCTGCCCGATCGGCGACGCGGCTTTGGTCACGACGGTCGGGGCGTTGGGGAGCGTCAGCAGGGTTTCGTCGGCGCCTTTGCTGACGCCGGCCGCGTTGGTCGCCGAGATCCTGAAGTGGTAGGTGGTGTTGGCGGTGAGGCCCGACAGGGCAGCGGTCACTTCGACAGGGCTGGAGCCCGATCCGGGAAGCGAGGCGCAGGAGGCGACCTGACCGTAGGAGATGCTCGTGCCGTATTCGAATTTGCATTCGCTGACTTCGCCGCTGTTGGGGTTGACCGTGGCGGTCGCGGTCGCTGTCGTCTGTTTGATCGAGGTGGCCGCTTTGGTCACCACCGTCGGGGCGTTGGGCAGCGTTTTGAACGTTTCATCAGAGCCTTTGCTCGTGCCGCCGGCGTTGGTTGCAGAGATCCTGAAGTGATAGGTGGTGTTGGCCGCGAGGCCTGACAGCGCCGCGGTCACTTCGACAGCGCTGCTACCGCCACCGGGCAGCGCGGCGCAGGACGCGGTCTGACCGTAGGAGATGCTCGTGCCGTATTCGAATTCGCATTTGCTTACTTCGCCGCTGTTGGGGTTGACCGTGGCGGTTGCGGTCGCGGTGGTCGATTTGACCGACGTCGCCGCTTTGGTCACAACGGTCGGGGCGACTGTGGGCGCTTCCGTCGTTTTGAATGTTTCGTCAGCGCCTTTGCTCGTCCCGCCCGTGTTCGTGGCCGAGATCCTGAAGTGGTAGCTCGTGTTGGCAACGAGGCCCGAGAGGGCCGCCGAAACCGCCACCGCGCTTTCGCCCGCTCCGGGGGACGGCGTGCACGGCGCACTTGATCCGTAGGACGTGGTGGTGCCGTATTCGAGCAGGCATTCGCTTACCGATCCGCCGTTGGGGTTGACGGTCGCGCTAATGGTCGCCGACATCGCCGTGATCGATGACCCGGCTTTCGTCACGACCGTCGGGGGTGCCTGTGGGGCGCCCCATGGTGTGCCCACGCCTGTCGGGCCGTCGTAGCCGACCCCAGCGGTGCAGAGGTATTCGTGTTCGGCGGGCGGCGTGCATTTTCCGTCGCTTCCGGACACCACATCGTTGATGCCGCCGCCGCTCGCCTGCTCAAGGTAGAACGCGTGACCGCCGACAAGCGATCGCGTGTAGGGACTGGCCAGCGCCATCGCCCCCGCGACGAGTGGGGTCGCCGCGCTCGTTCCCCCCACCAGTGTCCATCCCGGCTGGGGCGATCGTTCGGCGAACTTGGTCGGAAGTTCATATGAATCCGCTACGGACAAAGGCGTTTCCACCGAGGCGTCGGCAGCTACGTCGTTGTTGGTCTTGTGCGTGCAGCCTTTATCGGTCTGCCAACTTGGCTTCGGCTCATAGGCGCTGCAGCCGCTGCCCGTTCCCTGGGTCGGTTTTTCACTCCAAACCGTCTCAGACCACCCTCGCGAGTTTGATGCTTGGGTGAGCTTCGTGCCGCCGACGGCGATCACATACTGTGACGACGCAGGATAGTTCACCTGGTAGCCCGAGTCACCGGCTCCGGCCGTTATCGGTACGCCAGGGTGATCGAAGTATTTGTCCTCAGATGTCTCGCCCGATTCCTCTCCGCCGACCCAGCTGTTGCTGATCTCGGTTGCCCCGAGCGCCGCCGCCTCGTCCTCGGACGCGTACAGGTTGGCACTCGTGGCCGAGGTAGCCTCGACGAGCAGAATGTGGCAGTTGGGACAGGCCGCCGAGACCATGTCCACGTCAAGTGAGATCTCGACCGACCAGCTGGCTTCGTTCGCCGGGTAGGTGGTGCCTCCGGTCTGGTTGACCTTCTTGAAGCACCCGTTTGCGGTCGTGCACGCCGACAGGCCGTACTGCGAGCGATACGCCGCAAGATCGGATTCCGCGTCAGGATCGTTGTAGGCGTCGACGATTCCCACCGTCTGGCCGGACCCCGCCGTCGACGAGGGAAGGTTGTATGCGGAGCGAAGGTCCGACGGGCCGTAGCCTCCGCCCACACCGGTGCCGGTGTAGGTCGGGTTCACCGCTACCGGGCTCACCGGGCGCAGCAGGCTGGATGAGGACAGCGCCGAGGCGCTCGGAACGGCGATTGCGAGACACGCGGCCTGGCCAGGCTCGGGACGACCACACACGGAATACGGTTCGGTCTTCGACGGAGTCCACGAGAACCCGCGCCCAGAGGCACCCGCCGTCCCGGCAAGAACCGAGCCCGGCAGGGCGACCGCGACAACCGCGAAACAGGCCACGCGGCCCATCCAGCGACTCCCCGACGCCCAGCGACCGCCCGGCAGCGCGAAGCCGCGCCCCCCGTATCTGTCCGCCATGACTCCCTCCCACCTTTCCTAACCCGCAGTCTACCGGGATCGCCCGGAAGTGAGAGATCTCGCGAGACCACGGGCTGACCGCTCGCGATGGGCATATACCCACTCCGGGACAAAGACGCCGACTAGGTTTGGGGCCTTGTGGAGAATTTTCTCCGTGGTGGTTCGAGTCCACTCGGGCGGACTGGCCCTCCGTCAGCGCGTCGGGGCGCGTTTTGGGCGGATCGGCGCGGCTGCGCAGGTGTGGTAGGTGCGGGTTGCGGTGATCCTCCGCCCATGGGTGGTTTCGAGCATCATGCGCAGGACGTATGTGCCCTTTGGCAGGCCCCGCAGGTCGACCGCGGCGGTAACCCCACGCTTCGTGCTTTTCGTCACGACGCGGTGACCGTTCAACAGGACGTTGACGCGCCGGTACCCACGGCCGGGGATCTGGAGGACGTGGACAATGAAATGGCGCCGGCTCTCGCACACGCTGCGCGGCGGCGAGCTGATCACGCCACCACCACTTCCGCCGATGATGCCGACGGGTCCGCGGTAGTTCTCCGCGATCGAGCCGTATACGTTGAGGTCGCCGAGCCCGGAGCCACATGCCCAGTTGTCGACGACGAACGAGTGATCGGCAGCCAGGATCGCGGCGTAGATCCAGATGTCAGGCTGCGCGCCCCAGCCATTTGGGTCCTCAGAGGCGCCAACGTTTTCGACGCACCCAGGCGCCTGGTTGGCGCCGCTGCGCGTCGGGTGGTAAACCCGCACGTAGTCGCCGGCGATCAGCCCCAGCGTCGCTGCGCCGCTGGGCGCGGCGCCGAGCTGGCCCGCCACGGACGTCGGGTAGATGCTGCCGTCGATGATCAGATCTTCCTGGGCGGCGATCGTCAGCGGCCGGCTGTAGGTGCCGCGCACGTAGACGTTGCCGCATCCCCTTTCGCTGCGAGCCTCTTCGGGGCCGTCGGCGTTGAACGCCACGCCCGAGGTCGCCGTGGGCCAGCCGCAGGATCCAGAGCGCACATAGATGAGGCCGTTCCTCGGCCACTTGATCGTCTTCGCGGACTCCGCGCCGCCGGCGTTGAAATTGACCACACGGATCGTGTTTGTGGCCCCTTTGAGTTCCAGCCGCGTCTCGCCTGAGAATGCACCTCCGCCTTCGACGAACTTGGCGACGCCGGTGCTGCCCTCGGGCAGGGCAATCCGTTCGCCCTCGACATAGCAGTGCGTGGCGGTGTGAAAGATCGGCGCCCCCGTACAGTGCCCTTCGCGGTCTTCCGGGTACGTGCCGCCGTCGATTTCGACCACATCGGGCGGGTCCGCGCCTTCCCGTCCGAATTGCGCGTTGCCCACGACCATCGCCGCGTCGTTGGTGTGGAACGGACCTTCAATCCGGTCACCGCCAAAGAAGACGATGCTCTCGCACGAGTACTTGCCCTCCCATTCGCTGTAGTACCTGCCCGCGCATCCCGATGGCTCGGTGGTGAGCCCTGGGTCCAGGGTTTCGAAGTTCGTAAAGAACAGATAGTTGGTCACGCGCGCGTCGGGGATCGGCGTCGACGTTGCGCCGGCGAAGTACGGCGGCTTGTCGGAGAGGAGGCGGCTGTCGTATCGGTACGCCTTTGAATAGCCGCTCCCCTGGACGATCGCCGGCGCCCGTACTTCTGCTGAGGCGGTTGGATCGCCAAACCAGCTGGTCCCCGTGAGTGACACCGTGGCAAGGGCAGCTCCGACGGCGATCACGGTCACTCGGCGCGTGCCGGGACGCACACGCAAGCGGACCGACCTGAGGCGGAAGCGGCGTCTGGGTGGACCACCGGGAGCTTTTCTCATCGCAGCTAAGACATCGGCAACCCGTCGAAGTTGTGTAAGGCACGGTGGCGGCCTGGCGTCGTAACAAGTCGGTCGCAGACTCCTGCGCACGGCCTGCGACGATCTAGACATAGCCGTCACGAACCACACCCCCCGCTGGATCGCACTGGACGGGGCGGTCAATGCCCGCGCGGTCGTCCCGGGTGCGCTGCTGCGAGCCGACAACCTCCAGTCGCTGAGCGCCCGCGACGTCCGTCGGCTGGTGGACGAGCACGGGCTCGAAACGGTAATCGACCTGCGCACCGACGTCGAGGCGGAGCTAGAAGGACCAGGGCCGATGTCCGCCGAAGCCGCCGTGCGCATCGAGCGTCGCTCGTTGCATCCGGACTCCGGCGGCCTCATTGATCTCGACAGCAGTCCGATCAAGCCGTGGGATGCACACCACGAGGATGAGTCCCTGGACGAGCCGCCCGTGGTGCGCGCCTACATGAGCTACCTGCGACTCCGTCCCGACTCGGTCGTCGCCGCCGTACGCGCAATCGCGTGCGCTCAGGGCGCGGTCCTCGTGCACTGTGCGGCTGGCAAGGACCGCACCGGAGTGGTCGTGGCGCTCGCGCTCGATGCGGCCGGCGTCGAGCGAGACACAATCGTTGCCGATTACCTCGCAACTGCAGAGCGCATTGACGCGATCGTCGCGCGCCTGGTCACCTCCCCGCTGTATCGCGACGACCTCAAGGGTCACGACCCCGGCCGGCATGCGCCGGCCCCCGGCACCATGGAGCGCGTCCTTGAGCTCATAGACGAGCGCCACGGCGGTTCCCTGGCCTGGCTCACGGCCAACGGACTCTCCGACCTCGACCTGCGGCGACTCCGTCGCCGGCTGGCGCTGAGCGGGCCCGTCTACCGCATCGCACGCGGCTGACAGCCTCAGCGGTGGCTCGACAGCCCGAGGACGTGCTGGGCCACGAAGTTGAGCGCGAGCTCCTGGGAGATAGGGGCCGATCGGGCACAGCGTGCATCCAGGAACAGGTCCATGACGCCCTCACGCTCATCCCACGCCTTCCCGCCGAGCGTCTGCACCGCATGATCGGCCGCGTCGAAGAGGAGCTCGGCGCTGAGGATCTTCGCCATGTTCGCCTCACCCGCGATCTGGAAGCTGTCGACTCCCGCGTCGAATCGTGCGGCCGTGCGATGAACGAACAGGGCCACCGCCTGTAGACGCGCGTGCAGGTGGGCGATCGGGTGTTGGATCGCCTGCTCGGCGCCGATCGGCTTGGCCCCGAACACGCCACGCTCACCGGCTCGCCGTAGCGCGCGGTCGATGCAGTAGCGGGCGTTTCCGATCGCGAGCGCCGCCATCAGCAGGCGCTCGATGTGGGTGCTCGGCCAGAGGGCCAAAAGTCCCTGACCCTCCACTCCGACGAGGGCGTCGCCGGGCACGGGTGCGTCGTCGAAGTCGAGCTGGAACTGCCTCACTCCCTCGCGCCCCCGCATCGGGATCTCGGTGATCGTGACCCCCTCGCCGCGAGGGTCCGCCAGCACCGTTGTGAACTGCGGCCGGCCGTCGGAGCCCTCAGCGTGCGGAACTCGTCCGAACACGAGCACCCGCTTCACGAGGTCGGTGGCGGAGGTGACGGCCTTGACGCCATTCAGGAGGTAGTCGTCGCCGTCGCGCTGCACAGTGGTGGCGCTTCGGAAGACGTTGTGCCCGCACACCGGCTCGGTGACGGCCAAACCGAGGTGACAGTCACCCGACGCGATCTGTTCGAGCCACCGGCCGCGCGCCTCGTCAGGGCCGACCTCGATGATCGCGTGGGCGATCGCCGAATCCAGGACGGGGGGCCACAGCACCAGGTTGGCCGCGGCCAGCTCCTCGAGGACCACGGCGTAGGCGAGCAGCCCTCCCTCGGAACCTCCGTAGGCGGCGGGAATGAGCAGGCCGGGCCACCCCCGCGAGGCGATCTCAGACCACAACGCCGGATGCAGCTCACTCCGCTCGAGGCCGCTGAGGCGCACCTCCCGGCGGCGTGATGCGAAGCGCTCGGCCACCTCTCTGGCCTGTGTCTGCATCTCGAGGTGTCGGCTGGGAAGGGTGAAGGGCTCAATGGCCTCCGTGGTCGCGGTGCTCATGACGTTTCCTTTCGGATCCTCCGCGGTGGCGTCGTGGAGGGTTGGGGTTTCAGTGCGATGTTTTGTTCGCCCCGCGCGGTCACGGTGCCGTCCTCATCGAGGAGCTCGACGCTCACGCGGCCGTGGGTGGCGGCGGCCGGCAACGGCGCGGCTTCCACGGGTCGCCCCTGCAGGGCCGCGTGCGCGGCGTCGGCCAGCACCTCTACGTAGGTGGACGGCCGGCTCTCGAGCTGTCCGGAAAGCCAGCGCCGCGCGATCGCGTGCGCGGGTCCGTTGACGATCGCGGAGATCAGCAGCATCGAGCCCACCCGCAGCTCGCGGCGCTCGATCAGCGGTGCCATCCAGGCACGGAAGGCGGCGCTCAGCTCGGCGTTCAGAGCGGACACCTCTGCGGCCCCCTCGGACTCCCAGTCGAGGTGTCCCCGTGCGTACACGAACGTGGCGAGATCGCGATTGAGCTCCACCCAGCTCAGCTGATGGGCGATCGTGCCGCGGACGGCGACATGCAGCGATCGCGGACGCCGCCGGAGCATCGCCCAGAGACCCGACTGGAAGGACTCGATGGCCTGGACGTAGAGGGCGTCTGAGACGGCCTCCTTGCTCGGAAAATGATGGAACAGCGCTCCGTTTGAGACACCGCTGCGCTCGCGGATCCGGGCGATCGTCGCCTGCTCATAGCCATCCTCGAGAAAGCATGCGAGGGCCGCGTCGAGAATTCGCTGGCGGGTGTCCCCGGACACGACAACAGAGTAACACTCTGGAGTCATACTCTGTCCCGCCCTCATCCCAGGGCATGGCCCGAGCCATCGAGATATGCGTCTATCTGGCGCACCCAGGCTCGCGCTCGAGCGGTCAGCTGCCGCTGGTAGAGACGGGTGGAAGGGACATCGGGGAGCCCTTGGCCCTCTATCGCGGTGGCTCACGCCGCAGCAAGGAGCACACGCATGACCCGTGCGCTGCGCGCAACGGCCACCGCAACCGCGGGCCGCATGACCGTCGCGCTGGCCGGCATCTGCCTGCTCGGGGCTGGCGCCCAGCCAGCGGCTGCGACCCAGGACCCCATTCGTGCCCAGGCAACCCAGGAACTCGTCGTCCTGCTCACGGCGCACCATGCGCATCGGGCGCCCGGCGTCTCGTCGCCGCGGATGGCGGTGGTGGCGGCCCGACGGCCGATCACCGGCCAGCCGACCACGCTGCCAGTGCTGTCACGCTCGATCGGCCCGCACAGAATGCGCTGGCTGCTCGTGATGCTTCCCGGCCGACCCAACGGATCGACCGGTTGGATCGCCGAACAGGACACCCGCCCGCTCCTCACCCCGTGGCGCATCAGGGTCGACCTGGACAGCCGCGGGGTGACGGTCTATCGCGACGGCCGGGTCGCGAGAACCTTTAAGGCGGTGATCGGCAAGCCCTCGACGCCCACGCCCTCGGGCCAATTCTTCGTCGAAGAGTCCGTCAGGATGCCCGCCGGCCAGCCGGGCGGCCCCTATGCCCTGGCTCTGAGCGCACGCTCAAACGTCCTCCAGGAATTCGAAGGGGGCCCGGGTCAGGTGGCGATACACGGGAGCGTCGGCCTCGACGCTCCCCTCGGGACCGCCGCCTCCTTCGGATGCATTCGCCTCGCGAATGCGAGCATCGACTGGCTCAGCCGGCGCATACCCCCGGGAGCACCCGTGACGATCTCACGCAGCTGAGCCGGGGCCGGCGCAATCAGGATCAGCGGCTTCGGCGAGAGAGCCGCAACGCAGCGCGAGCTCAGCGGCCGCTGAAGCGCGGTGTCCGGCGCTCGGCGGTCGCACGAACGCCCTCCTTGAAGTCCTCGGTGGCGAACAGCACGGCCTGCTCGGCGCCCTCGCGCCGGGTTGCCGCGCGCACGCGACCGGCCAGATCTCCGCGCATCGTCCGGCGGATCGACCTCACGGCCAGCGGCGCAGAGATCGCGATCTCGCCCGCGAGCGCGTGTGCGGCGGCGCGTAGCTCATCATCGCTGGCCAGGCGATCGCAGAGCCCGAGCGCGTGCGCCTCCTCGCCACCGACTCGCCGCCCCGTGTACAGCAGCTCGAGTGCGGCCTGAGGCCCGACTGCCGCTGGTAGCGTCACCGTCAGGCCGAAGCCATGGTGAATGCCCAGTCGCGCGAAGTTCGCCGCGAAGCGCGACGACGGACTCGCCACGCGGAGGTCCGTCGACAGGGCGAGACCGAGGCCGCCGCCGATCGCCGCGCCCTGGACGGCCGCGACGACCGGCGTTGTGGCGGCGAACAGTCGCACCGCGCCGGCGTAGAGCGCCTCGCCTCCGGCGTCGCCACCGCCGGCGAAGTTCGCTCCGGCGCAGAAGTGACGGCCGGATGAGCACAGCACGATCGCCCGGCACGCCGGATCCTCATCGAGGTTCTCGTAGACGTCGGCGAGCGCGGCGATGAGCTCGACGTCGAAGTGATTGTGTGGAGGGCGCTCGAACTCGACCGTCGCGACATGATCGGCGCCCACGCTCACATCGAGCCCGTCCATCACATATCCCCGAGAAACTCGAGCACCGAGCGATTGAACTCCGCGGGCCGGTCCATGTTCGCCGCATGGCCCGCACCCTCGACGATGACCTTGTCCGCGCCCGCAATGCGGCGAGCCATGGCGTCCGCCGCTGCCAGGAACCGCTCGTCCTCGGCGCCGACAACGATCAACGCGGGCACGGAAATTCGGCCAAGCGACTCGAAGACCTCTCCATCTCGCTGGGTCAGAATGGCGCGCGCCGCGGTTGCCAGACCGGCAGCGCCCTCCACATGCCGCGCGACCGCGGACTCCGGGCCGCCCGACAGCGCCGCGAGGCCACGCGCGTCCAGATCGTCCGCCAGGGCTCCGACCCACAGGTTCCATGCTTCACGCGCCGCGTCATCGCGGAAGCCGGGACCGGTGTCCACAAGCAGCAGCGCGGCCACCCGCTCGGGATGACGCGCGCAGAAGAGCAACGAGAGGAAGCCGCCCAGCGACATCCCTCCGACGACCGCACGGGACGCCCCCAGAGTGTCGAGAAGCTCGAGCATGTCCTCGACGCAGCGCTCATGTGTGAGCTCACCGCTCACCATGCTTGATCCGTGGCCCGGCAGATCCCAGGTGAGGATCCGGCGATCGGCGCCGAGGGCCTCGAGGTTGGGCTCCCACATCGCCTGGCTCGCGCCGAACCCGTGGGTCAACAGCACGGGCGCCCGGGGGGTGGGCGGGCCGTGAATTGTGTAGGAGATGTCGGGCATCAGACGCTCACGACCTTGGAGCCCCCGGTGATCGCGGGGTAGACGCTGTCGGCACCGGCACTCGCCAAGGCCGTGCCGAGCCGCGTGCTCCAGTGGTGCTCGTCACCGTACTCCGAGCGCCAGGCCCACAGCCGGCACGTCAGCTGCCCCAGCGGATGGTCGCGTGTCGTGCCCCGCGCGCCCAGCACCTGATGAGCTGAGCGCCCCGCGCTCAGCGCCGCGCGATTGGCCAGCAGCTTGCCCGCGGCGATCTCGAATCCGCCGGGGCACCGGACGGTCGCCTCGGCGGCCACGCCTGCGAGAGCGACCTGCTGGGCGATGGTCACCAGATGCTGCTGGACAGCCTGGAAGGAGGCGATCGGGCGCCCGAACTGGCGGCGATCGCTGGCATAGCGGACCGCGATCTCATACAGGCGATCGAGTGCTCCCGCCATGAGGGCTATGCGTGTCAGCGCGCCGCGCATGAACAGCTCGTCGCGGTCCACCGCGCCTCCCAGGCGGGCGCCCACTCCGTCGAGCAGCACGGTGTCGCGCGCATCGCCCGCCAGGTTGACATGCGCCTGGATCGTGGCAGCGGCGCGGTCCACCACCACGACGCGGCCCCCGGCGAGCAGGGCGACCCGGGCCGCGTCGCGCGCCCACGGCACCCGGTGCGCGCTGCCGCTCACGCGGCCGTCCGCGAGAACCACGCTGTCACGCGCGCTCCCGGGTGCCACGGTCACCTGTCCGGTCTCCCCTCCGAGCCCGGCCCGGGCGAGCAGCCACTCCCCCAGAAGCGCACTCTCGGTGGCCCGGTCGGGCCCTCGCTCGCGCAGCGCGGCCAGCCCATCGGCGACGGTCATGGCCGCAGCGCCCTGGCGGCGAGGGTTCGCAGGATCTCGTTGGTCCCGCCGCGGATCGTGAAGGACGGGGCGCCGAGGATCGCCGTCGCAAGCAGCCGCTCGAACAGCGACTCGGCGCCCGGGTCCGGGTCCTCGGGCACGAGCTGCCACACCGCGTCGAGGACATCCTGCTCGAAGCGCGTGCCCAGCTCCTTGACGAGCGCCGACTCGGCGACGGGCGCCTGGCCGGCGTCGAGCAGCCGCGCCACCGACAGCGACAGCGCGCGAATGCCCCACCAGCCGGCGACGGCCTCGCCCAGCACCGCCCGGGCGCGCTCATCGACGGCGCCGTGCTCGCGAAGGTACTGCTCGAGGACCAGGTAGGTCGACAGCCAGCGCTCGGGGCCGGCGCGCTCGAGAGCCAGCTCAGAGGTGTTCTGAGCCCAGCCCGCGCCAACGTCGCCCACGACGAACTCATCCGCAACGAACACGTCGTCGAGGACGACCTCGTTGAAGAACTCGCTGCCGTCCAGGTAGGCGATCGGCCGCACCGTGACCCCGCTGGCGTGCAGGTCCACGATCAGCTGTGTGAGGCCCTCGTGGCGATCATCGTCATCGCTCGTGCGGCACAGCACCACGAACCAGTCGTTCTCGTGCGCGCCGCCGGTCCAAAGCTTCGTGCCGGTCACCCTCCATCCGCCCGCTGTGCGTTCGGCGCGCGTCTCAACGGCAGCCAGATCGCTGCCGGCGCCGGGCTCGCTCATCCCAATCGAGAACGACACCTCGCCACGGCAGATCGCCGGCAGGAACCGCTCGCAAAGGCCCGCGCTGCCGTAGCGGAGGATCAGCGGTCCGGTCTGGCGGTCGGCGACCCAGTGGTAGCGAACCGGCGCCCCCCACCGCAGGAGCTCCTCGACGACGATGAAACGCTCCACCACACCTCGCTCCGCCCCTCCATATCGGCGGGGCAGGGCCATGCCGAGCCAGCCTCGCGCTGCAAGCGCGCGGGAGAAGGCCTCGTCGCGACCGCCCGCCATCCCCAGCCCCGGAGCGAAGGTCCCCCGCGGCAGCTCGGCGGTGAGGAACTCCCGCACCTGTTCCTGAAGCGCGAGCTCGGCGTCGGTCAGCTCGCTCGGTGCGAAGCGCAGCATCGCTCAGGACAATACGAGTCGAGGGTTCGCCCGCGTCTGGCGCCCGCCTTCAAGTGCCCGCCGGCGCAGGAGATGCCAGGCAACCCGGAGCGGGATCTACAACCAGGACGCCGCGCAGGCGCCTGTCCCCGTCAGGGCCTCCCGAGGTTCGCTACCCCCGAGTCCGTGCGCTCCCGCTCGTCGCGGCCCCGTGTTCCTCGCGGATCTCCGTGTAGATCTCCGTTCGGTACACGGGAACGTCAGATGGCGCCTGGATCCCAAGGCGCACCTTCCCCCCGGCGGCAGAGAGCAGGATTATCTCGACGTCATCGCCGATCATGATGCGCTGTTTTGGCTTACGAGTCAGAACCAGCACACCGATCAATTCGCCGACCGTCGCCAAAGCCCTTCTGGCGATATGGCGTTCATTTCCTGAACGCCATATGGCCCATGCGAGGGATGGCTCGAGCCGATACGCGCCGGTACCGTTCGTCGAGCGATTGACTCGGAGACCCGACCTGCCGATAGCTGACCTGCCGCTGCACCGGGGCCTACCCGGCCAAACTTGTGAACACCTCGTCAACGAGCCTCATCAGCACATGTTGAGACCGGCGGCGACATCGCACGGAATTCGGAGACTCTTACAGAAATTTTAACTCCTGGTCAACAACCACCGCGGCAGAACGCCCAGCAATTAATCAATCCTTTCGCTTGGCGCTCTATCGTCGGCCCGATGGGCAAACGCCGGTGTGGCCTTGCCGCCGCGGTCCCATCTCCGGCCCACGTCGCCACCACGCGGTTGACCGCTCCACGGAGGGCAACGAGGGAAAGAAATCCCATGTACAAGCAAGCAACCCCACTCATAGTCCAGTACCTATACGTCCACGAGCCGGGTGAAGGGTTCTCCTATCCAACCGCTCGCTCCGGCTCCTCGGTTGCTCGGGTCGCGGCACGTTATCTGGAGTGCGCGCTGGTGCAGGCTGCCTCGCTGAGCCTGCGCGACGTTGACTGTGAGCAGGTGCTCGTCACCAACGTCAGCGACCGGGATGTGCTCGGGCGCAACGGCATCGAGCTTCTGGAGCGGATCGAGTCACTGGGCGTCTCGGTCATCTCCGCCGAGTATCGCCACCGGCCCGGTGACGACAACGAGTTCTACGTCTCCTCGCGCTACGTGCTCGACGCGATCCTTGCGGCCGCCGAGGGCCAGTCCGAGGACCGGCAGCTGTGGCTCACCGACCTCGACTGCGTGTGGCTCGATGCCGAGCGGGTCTTTGCAGCATCCCCCCCGGCCGATGAGATCGGATGTATCCAGATCGGGTACCCGCTCGATTGGGACGGGGTCGGAACGGGCGATTTAGCCGTGACACGCGGATCCATCGGCGAGCTGGCGAGAAGCATCGATGGCGGCTCTGATCCGGAGCCGCCGTGGATCGGAGGAGAGCTGCTGAGCGGTACGGCGAGCGCGCTGCGAGAGCTGGTCGCGAGCTGTGAGGACATCGACGCACGGCTTGCCGAGCGCGGTGAGGCGCTGCTGACCGAGGAGCAGGTGCTGACCCTGGCCGGAGCGCTTGGTCGGGTGCGCTTCCGGGAGCTCTCCGCGGTGGCCGGCCGAGTCCACACCGGTCCCCGTCACAGCGCCGTCCCGCGCGACGACTCCCGTCTGCCGGGACTGTGGCACCTGCCCGCCGAGAAGGGCTTGAGCCTGCGCCGGGCAGCAGGTCAGGTTCGCCGTGGACACACCGAGCGCCTGCGCCGCGACCTCGCGGACCCGCAGCGGGCGGCGAGGCGCTTCAACGTGGCGGGTGTCGGCGTGATGCGCCGGATCCTCGATGACAGCTGGATTGCCAGGCAGCGCATCGGTGGCGCGGCGCGCTCGGTCATCGGTGCACCCTAGAGCCGAGCAGGGCTGAGCCGAGTAGGACTAAGCCCTCATCGCGATCGAGCGGGTGAGCGTCGCGGTCTGGCCTGCGGCGACCGACGTGGCCGTGAGGACGACCCGCACGGATGAGTGGGTCCTCAAGAGCTTGCGCCCGAACGAGGCGATGTGGACACGCACGCGGATCTTCTGCCCGGCGCGGGCTTCGTAGTTGGTTGAGGCGAGCGGGCGGCAGCCGCGTGCACAGCGCGCGGCGCCGGCATGGCGGGCGCGCGGCTCGGCGACGTGGACGGTGATCGTGACCCGCCCGCGGCAGCCCGCGACAGCGCTCGGCGGGCATCGGATCGGGATCACACCGACGCCATGGCGGTTGATCGTGATTGATCTGATGGAGATCAGGACGCGCGCAGGCCGGGGATCGCCGGGGAGCGTGGAGAGGAGCGTCACCGGCGCCGCTGGAACCGTCACAGAGCGCGTCGTCTGGGCGCTCGGCCCTCCGTTTCGGCTGACGGTCTGCCCGGTGAACACCTGGGTGGTCGATGTCCCCGCGGAGTCGGTCTCAGTCAGCGTGGCCGTATAGCTCCCGGGCGAGGCGTATGTGTGGGTGGTCGTGGGAGTCGAGGTGGTGGCCGAGGAGCCGTCACCGAATTTCCAGGCGTAGGAGGTGATCGCACCGTAGGCGACGCTCGAGGCCGAGGCGTTGAAGGAGGAGGGCGCCCCGGCCGGCGCCGCGCTGACGCTGAACGAGGCCACCGGCGCCTGGTCGGGGGTGAACGCGACGCCGTCGGGCCCGGTCCCCACTTTGATCGGCGCTCCGGCCGTCTGGGAGGCGAGGTTGACCGCAGTGACCGCGTTTGAGGAGTTGTCGGTCACGTAGGCGCTCTGACCGTCCGGGCTGATCGCCACCTGGTAGGGGATGCTCCCCACCGCGATGGCGGAGCCTGCCGTTCTTGTGAGCAGGTTGACCGGAGTGACCGTATTCTGCTGGTAGTTGGTCACATAGGCCGTGCTGCCATCGGGGGTGATGGCTATGGAGTTCGGTTCTTTGACCGTGATCGGCGCACCGGCGGCGCCGCTTGCGAGGGTGATCGGCGTGATCGTGTTCGCAGTGAAGCTCGCGACCCAGGCCGTCGCTCCGTCGGGAGTGATGGCGATCGACTGCGGCCCTCCCCCGACGGTAATGGGCGTGCCCGGCGTGTTCGAGGAGACGGTGATCGCAGTGACACTGCTAGAGGCGTAATTGGTCACATACGCCTTCGCTCCGTCGGGGGAGATCGCGATCGCCCACGGTTCTTTGCCGACCGCGATCGCCGGGCCCGCGGTCCTCGTGGTGAGGTTTATCGGGGTCACCGATTCCGAGCCGTGGTCGGCGACGTAGGCCTTCGTGCCGTCGGGTGAGATCGCTATCTGATACGGGTTGGCGCCCACTTTTATCGGCGTGCCGACCGCGCCCGTGGAGAGGGTGACCGGGGTCACGGTGCCCTGCGTTGCGTTGGTCACCCAGGCGGTGCTGGCGTCGGGGGTGATCGCAAGGAACGGCGGGCTTTCGACTTTGATCGCTGACGAGAGGACGCCGGTGGCGGTATTGATCGGGCTGAGCGTCTGTTCTGTCAGGTTCGAGACGTAGGCGGTGTAGCCGTTGGCGGCCTGGGCGAAGCAAGCAGCGGCGATCAGACCGACACAGAGCCAGCCGGCTGCGTGCCGCGCCTTTCGCAACCGCGCCCCCGTGACGGCCACCATGCTCATACAGGCGATTCGGCTGCTGGGAGGGAAGTCTTGATATGACTGTCGGCACTCTGGACATATGCCCGAAAGGGACGACGCTATGTCGTCCTTTTGAGGACCAGCCACGTCGTCTCCAACGGGATGCCATGCTCCCGTCGCCGTCGCGCAGGCGCGAGGGCAGTCCTATGGTGAGGGGCCGGAGGGGCTCGCTCAGCCGCCCGAAGCCGCCCCGCGATCGTATTCGGCAAGGCACGGCGCGAGGTACTTTGCAGCGATCTTGGTCGCGGGAGACCAGGACGGAGCATCCGCGATCTCAGAGCTGAAACCGTGCCCGCCCGTGAGCTGTGCGGTCAGATAGAGAGGCTTGGCGCCGGTCAGGAGCATGCCGTGGATCACCGGGTGGAACTGCTCAGGCGTGACCGCAGCTCCGGCCAGCGCCGCGATCGCCTGTGCGGCGACGTCCGCCTGCTGGGCGGCGATTCCGCCGTACTTGACAGCGAACTCGGTGGCGTCGCCGGCGGCGTATATTGGCCCCGCGTCGGGTACCTGTCCATAGGCGTCGATGCGGATGAAGCCGTGTTCTCCCAGCGGAATGCCCCGTATCGACGGCCCGTAGAGCTCTGGCAGGGCGATCACTCGGTCGACCCGCAGCCGGCGGTCACCGGGATTGATCACGACTTCACCCTGAGCCGGAACCTCGGCATAGGCGGAGCTGATCGTCTGGATCCCGGCCCGCTCCAGCCGCTCGCTGACGGCGTTGCTGACGGCCGACCCGAAGATCGCAAGGGGCGCGTCCTCGGGCGTGGCGATGGTCACCGACAGCTCCATGCCCATGTCATAGGCGCGCGCGGCGGTCATCAACGCGAGCTCATACAACGGCAGCGGCCAGGCCATCCGCCCGGGTGAGACGAACGCCAGGCTGCGGACGTAGCCTCCCTCGACGTCCTGGATCAGCCCGTGCAGGGTCTCGTCCATGCGGCGGTCGTCGATCGTGAGGGCGTGCTTGTAACGCTCGGTGGCCGTGGCCCCCAATGCCAGCATCAGCGCGTCGTAGGGGATCGGCTGATCGCTCTTGGTGTGGATCGTCCGGCTCGAGGGGTCCACCCGCACGAGCTCATCGGCCAGCAGCCTGCCGCCGGCGTCAGCCACGATCGGCGCCAGCGGATATCGCCGCGCGGGCCCATAGGCGAACGGCTCAGCGACGGTCATCGGCCGGTAGACGAACTCGCTGCTCGGCGCGAGCACCGTCACATCGGTCTGCTCGGGTGCCAGGTCGGCCAGGGCCAGCAGCGTCTCAAGCGCCGCAACGCCCGCGCCGGCCACGATCACGCGGAGTCTGTCGGTGGAGGAGTCTGCCGGAGTCATGTTGGGAAGACTACGCCCGGGAGCGGGATCGACGCCATGCAGGAGCAGATAAAAGGGGCCGTCATACCGTCCTCTAAGCTCTGAAGATGGCGGAATCGTCCGAGGCGGAGTGGGTTCGCCGCCTGCTGGATGTCGGTCGAGCGCTGACGGCCGAGCTCGATACCGCGGTCGTGCTGGAGCGGCTGCTCGAGGGGGCGCGCTCGATCACGGGGGCGCGATACGCCGCCCTCGGTGTCCTCAACGATGAGAAGACCGAGCTCGAGCAGTTCCTCACGTCGGGCATCGATGAGGCCGTCCGCAGCTCGATGGGTGATCTGCCCCGGGGGCGGGGCGTGCTGGGCGAGCTGATCGAGAATCCGCGCGCGCTACGCCTGAGCGATATCGGCCAGCACCCCAGCAGCTACGGATTTCCGGCCGGGCATCCGGCGATGCACAGCTTCCTGGGTGTGCCCGTCGTGATCGGAGGGCGCGTGTGGGGCAACCTGTATGTCACCGAGAAGGCCCACGAGGAGTTCACCGAGGCCGACGAGGAGGCCGCGGTGATCCTTGCGGGGTGGGCAGCGATCGCCATCGAGAACGCCCGCCTGTATGAGGCCAGCCAGCGCGCCCGCCAAGAGCTTGAGAAAGCCCTCCTCGGCCTTGAGGCAATCCGCGACGTGTCCGTCGCAATCGGCAAGGAGATCACGCTCGAGCACGTGCTGGAGATCGTCGTCAAGCGCGGGCGCGCACTCGTCAGCGCACAGAGCCTCGTGATCATGCTCCGCGATGGCGCAGAGCTCGTCGTGCATACCAGCGCCGGCCACGTGAAGGACCTGCCCGGTGCCCGCCTGCCGATCTCCGAATCGACGTCCGGGGAGGTGCTGGAACGCCAGCGCCCGGAGCGGATCTCCGACGTCACATCGCGACTGCGGATCGACCCAAGGGAGTTCGGCGTCACCAACCCGCAGACCGCGTTGCTGGTACCGCTGGTCTACCGCGGCAGGGCGGTGGGGATCCTCGCAGCCTTCGATCGCGGTCAGGAACGCGACAGCTTCACCGCCGATGACGAGGAGATGCTGCGTACCTTCGCCGCGAGCGCCGCAACCGCTGTGGCGCTGGCCCAGAGCGTGCAGGCAGACCGGCTGCATAGTTCGCTAGTCGCCGGCGAGGTCGAACGCAGCCGCTGGGCTCGCGAGCTGCACGACGAGACCCTGCAGGGCCTCGGCGGCCTGCGGTTGTTGCTGTCCTCGGCGCTGCGCCGAGGCGAGCCTGAGCAGGGTAAACAGGCGATGGAAGAGGCCGTCGTGCACATCGAGCGCGAGATCGAGAACCTGCGGGCGATCATCTCCGAGCTGCGCCCTGCCGCACTTGATGAGCTGGGGCTGCGCACCGCGATCGAAGCTCTGCTTGACCGCCACCGAGCGCAGAACGGGCTTCAGATCGAGGAAGCGCTCACCCTGCCCGGACCGGCGGCAACGAGCGAGCGTCTTGACTCAGAGATCGAGAGCACCGTCTACCGGCTGGTGCAGGAGGCGCTCACGAACATCGTCAAGCACTCCAAGGCGGACAAGGTCCGAGTGGCCATCGGTGAGGCGAACGGAGAACTGCTCGTCGAAGTCAAGGACGATGGCATGGGATTCGACACCGATGATTCGAGCCGCGGGTTCGGGCTTCTCGGGATGCAGGAGCGCGTGGGTCTCGCCGGCGGAACGCTCAGTATCAGCTCTGGTGAGCACGGCACGCTCGTCTGCGCATGGGTTCCCGCCCGCCGCAACAGCGGCGATTCAGAGGCCCCCTCAGACTCCCCGCAGGCTGCGTCCAGCTCCTAGCCCTGCGCCGATCTCAGCCGCCGGTCGAGGGGCGTGCGGGGTGGAGTCAGACCCTGCCGGCCACGCTTGGACTGACGAACTTCAAACCCTGCGCGGCCGCGCGAATGGCCTGGGCCAGCTCCCGGTCGGCGAGATCCTTGTGCACTAAACCCAGCGCTCCGCAGGCGAGCGCGTGCTGGGCATAGACGGGGCTCTCATGCATCGTGGCGACCACTATCTGGGTGTCCGGCGCCTGCTCGCGCAGCGTCGCGATCGTGTCGTTGCCGGGATCGCCCGGCAGGCGAAGGTCGAGCACGAGCACGTCAGGCTTCTGGGTGCGGACCGCGCGGACCGCCGAGGCCAGATCCTTGGCTTCCGCGACCACCTCCAGTCCACCCTCCCCATCGAGAAGCAGCCGCAGGCTGCGGCGCATCAGCTCGTGATCGTCGGCCAGCACGACACGGATGGCCGACCGCGCGGAGTCCATCAGGCCCGCCTCGACGAACTCCGGCGCGAGCCGCGGGCGGCCCGTGATGATTGCGAACGCGCGGCCACTCTCCCGCGAGGGCTGGTGGCCGGCGTCTGTCGGTGTGCAATCGATGGTTGACATGGTGTTTTCCCCGAGGTTCACAGTCGCGGCGTCCCTCACAATTCAACCTAGACGTCGCCCTGCGCTCGCACATCCGTAGTTCCCCCCAACCCGGTAGGCCTTTTGTACCCGGCATGGCGCCCGGGCCCTGCGGGCACCCATCGGACGGGCCGCGATTACGGCTGGAACGCCGTGCGCCCGCCGCCTTCCACGAACTCCTCGAGCTGGGCTCGGCCCGTGCCGATGACGGGGCCCCCGTGAGCCAACAGGAGATGGTCGAACTCGAGATCGTCCAGCAGGCGGGAGAAGGCGTCGAGCAGGTGCTGCTTGGTTCGCGGCGGATCGTCCATCAGCACATCCGGCACGAAGCCCAGCGGGCCGGTCTGTCCCTGCGGGCCAACGCGGACGACGCCGTCGGCGAGCACCACCGCGCGCCTGGAGGGCAGATACAGGGCGGTCTCGT
The DNA here is from genome assembly GCA_963826995.1 of uncultured Solirubrobacteraceae bacterium. Lineage (GTDB taxonomy): Bacteria > Actinomycetota > Thermoleophilia > Solirubrobacterales > Solirubrobacteraceae > Palsa-744. Next base: position 55,720 of record CAWGYZ010000002.1, read on the forward strand.
CGGAACACAGCCCTCCCACCTCGTGGGCGATCACTCCGCCCGGTAGGGTGTCGCCCGGGTCGAACGCGACGATGCGCTCGCCGCCCGTGAACTCGTGCAGGCCGGCCCGGTTGCAGTAGACCGGACAGCCGTACACCTCCTGGAAGGCCGCACTGTCGCGATAGTGGTGGCGGTTCGAGAGCAGGATCTCCGCAGGCGCGGTCGAGCGTTGCTCAAACCACTCGAGCCCCACGCCGGGCGGGATCAGCGGGTCGATCAGGACACCGCCGTCCTGTAGCCAGTAGGAGGACACCTCCATGTGAATCCTGGGGTGCATCGTGGCCCAGTGGAAGACGTCCGGGAGGACCTCCTGCATCAGGCGAACGCTATCGCGCTCACCGCCTCGCGGCTCAGCCGGAGTGGACCGAGTAGCGCACCGGAACGAGGCGCTCGGTGCCCTTGGCGGGGCGCAGGTAGGCGCGCTGCTGGCGGGGTGGGAGCTTCACCGGCTTGGCCTTGTCCAGGTGCTCGTAGGGAACCAGCGACAGCAGGTGGCTTATGAGGTTCAGGCGCGCGGCGCGCTTGTCGTCTCCCTCGACGACATGCCAGGGGCTCTCCTCCGTATCGGTGTAGGCGAACATCCGGTCCTTGGCCTCGGCGTAGTCGACCCAGCGCGAACGCGCCTGCAGATCGGCCGTACTGAACTTCCAGCGCTTGCGTGGATCTGAAAGCCGCTTCTTGAAACGGCGCTCCTGCTCCTCGTCGCTGACCGACAGCCAGTACTTGACCAGCGTGATTCCGTCGTTCTGCAGGGCCTCCTCGAACAGCGGACAGAAGCGCAGAAACTCCTCATACTCGGACTCCGTGCAGAAGCCCAGCACCCGCTCGACGCCCGCGCGGTTGTACCAGCTGCGATCGAACAGGACGATCTCGCCGGCGGAGGGCAGGTGCGCGACGTAGCGCTGGAAGTACCACTGCGTGCGTTCCCGCTCGCCCGGGGTGGGTACCGCCACCACGCGACACGTACGCGGGTTCAGAAAGGCCATGACGCGCTTGATCACGCCATCCTTGCCGGCGGTATCGCGGCCCTCGAACAGCACCACGAGCCGTCGCCCGTTGGCGACGATCCACTCCTGCATGTACACGAGCTCGGTCTGCAGCCGAAGCAGCTCCTTCTCATACTGCTTGCTGCTGAGATCCACAGTCGCCGGCACCGCAGGCATGATCGCAACTGCTCCTGACCGACGTGCTGCGTAGCCTCGGTCAGCGACCGGGAACGAATGCCGACGCCGCGTTGGGTGAGTGATGGAAGATCCGTCGATGCAGTCCGTGATCCAGACGCAGGCGCTCTCCAAGCGTTACGGGAGTACGCTGGCGCTCGACCGGCTCGACCTGAGCGTTGAACGGGGTGAGGTGTACGGCTACCTGGGGCCCAACGGCGCCGGCAAGACCACCACCATCCGCCTGCTGCTGGGCCTGCACCGACCGAGCAGCGGCCGGGCGAAGCTCTTCGGCCTTGACGCCTGGAGCGATCCGGTGAGCGCGCACCGGCGGGTCGCGTACGTTGCCGGGGAGCCATCCCTGTGGCCGGCGTTGACGAGCGCCGAGACATTCGAGTTCCTCGCCTACCTTCACGGCGGTACCGACGTCGTCTATCGCGACGTCCTCGTGCAGCGCTTTCGCCTCGACGCCGACAAGTTGATCCGCGCGCTGTCGAAGGGCAATCGCCAGAAGGTGCAGTTGATCGCGGCGCTCGCCACACGCGCGGAGCTGCTGTTGCTCGACGAGCCGACGAGCGGGCTCGACCCGCTGATGGAGGTGGCCTTCCGCGACTGCATCAAGGAGGCCAAGGAGCGCGGTCAGACAGTCTTTCTGTCGTCGCACATCCTGAGCGAGGTGGAGGCGCTCTGCGACCGCGTAGGCATCCTCAGGGACGGCAGGCTGGTGGATCAGGGAACCCTCGAGGAGCTGCGTCACCTCAGCGTGCAGACGGTCGAGGTCACGTTCACCGAACCCGCGCCGAGGCTGCCGCCGCTGGCGGGAGTCCGGGTGTCGAGCGCCGGTCCCAATGCGCTGAGATTCGAGGTCTCGGGCAGCGTCGGTCCGTTGATCGCCGAGCTCGCGCAGTATCCGGTTGCCACCCTCACGAGCCGAGAGCCGTCGCTCGAGGAGATATTCCTGCACCACTACGAGGGCTCAGACGGCGATGGCGGCGGCTAGCCGAACGGTGCGGGCGGTGCCCGCAGCAGCGTCCGGCTCGGGCCTTGAGCCCGCGCGCGCGCTGGCGCGACGGGCATTTCGGGACAGCCGGGTCCGCACCGTCTCGTTCGCATGTCTGTTCGCGCTGATCGCCTATATCCAGCCGGCCGCATACCGCCACGCCTACCCGACACAGGCAAGTCGTCTCGCGTTCGCCCACAGCTTTGCCGACAACAGGGCGATCCGCCTGTTCTATGGCGTGCCGCACAACCTGCTCACAGTGGGCGGCTACACCGCTTGGCGCGTCGGGGGGACGTTGGCAATCTTCGCCGCGGTGTTCGGACTTCTGGCCGCCGTGCGAGCACTGCGGGCCGAGGAGGACACGGGCCGGATGGAGCTCGTGTTGGCGGGTACCGTGGGGCGAGGGACAGCCTATCGCTCGGCTCTCGCCGCGATCGCGGCGAGCGTTCTGGCCCTTGGCCTGGCAGAGTTCGCGGGCCTTCTCGCGGGGAGCCTTCCCGCGGGCGCCTCGGCGTATCTCGCCCTCTCGACCGTCTCGGTGATGGCGGTGTTCGTGGGCGTGGGAGCCGTCGTGAGCCAGCTCGCACCCACCCGCAGGATGGCACTCGAGCTGGGCGGCGCCGCGGCGGGGCTATTTCTGCTGCTGCGAGTCATCGCCGACACCTCGAACGGCGCCGGCTGGCTGCGCTGGGCCACGCCGCTGGGGTGGGCAGAGGAGATGCGGCCGTTCACCGGCGCCCATCCGCTTGTGCTGCTGCTCCCGGCGGCGGCCAGCCTGCTGCTGCTTATCTCGGCCGCGCGGATCGCCGCCGGCCGCGACATCGGCACCGGGCTGCTGCCGGCGCGCGACACGGCCGAGCCGCGTCTGTATCTGCTCTCCTCCCCCACCGCCCAGGCGCTGCGCAGCGAGCGCGGCAGCCTGATCGTGTGGCTTTCAAGCGTTGGCGCGTTCGCCTACATCGACGGCGTGATCGCGAAGAGCACCTCATCCGCAGGGATCTCCAAGAGCGTTCAGCGGGAGGCGGCAAAGCTCGGCTCGGGCTCGATCGTGACGCCCACCGGGTATCTCGCGTTCGTGTTCATCTTCTACGTCCTGGCCGTCAGCCTGTTCGTGTGCGCGCAGATCGGCGCCGCGCGGCATGAGGAAGCCGAGGAGCGGCTCGAGACGCTGCTCTCGCTGCCGGTTGGCCGGCGCGGCTGGCTCGGCGGGCGGCTCCTCCTGGCTGCATGCGGCGCGATCGCGATCTCGCTGGTGGCGGGCCTCTTCAGCTGGGCGGGCGCGGAGTCCGGGGGCGTCAGCATCTCGTTGGCACGGATGCTCGAGGCCGGTGCGAACTGCCTGCCCGTCGCTCTTCTGTTCCTCGGGATCGCGGCGCTGACCTACGCGCTGGTGCCCCGGGCGAGCGCCGGCATCGCCTACGGTCTGGTCACGGTTGCGTTTTTGTGGGATCTGTTCGGCTCGCTGCTCGGCGCGCCGAAGTGGCTTGTCGAACTGACGCCGTTCGCGCACGTGGGCCTCGTGCCGGCCGAGCCGTTCCGGGCGACGGCGGCGCTCATCATGCTCGCGCTCGCGGGGCTCGCTTCGCTATCCGCGGTGTGGGCATTCCGCCGGCGCGACCTGGCGGGGGTATAGCGTGGCCAGCAACGTGCCCGCCCGCAAATCCCCGGCCAGACTCGCACCGCATATGCGCCGAGCAGCGGGCGAGATCGAGCGCTAGCTCGTGCTCCAGAAGGTCGCCGTCGGACGCTGGTCGCTGGACGCCTACCAGGGCGTCGTCCCGGACTCCATCCTCGATGGGCTTCGCGACGAGGCGCGGGCATTGCGCGGTGCTCGCATCCTTTACATCAACGCGACCGCTTACGGGGGCGGTGTGTCGGAGCTCCTGCGCTCCTCGGTGCCGCTGCTGCGCGACCTCGGATTGACCGTCGACTGGGAGGTGATCGCCGGAAGTCCGGACTTCTTCCGCGCGACCAAGGCCCTGCACAACGCACTGCAGGGCTCATCGAGGACCCTCAGCGAGGCGGAGCGCAAGGCCTACCTGGACTGCACGCAGGAGAACGCGCCGCTGCTCGACGGCTCCTATGACTTCGTGGTCGTGCACGACCCTCAACCGGCTGCCCTGCTGAGCGTTCACGGCAAGGGGGACTCCCGTTGGGTGTGGCGATGCCACATCGATACCTCCGAGCCCAATGCCGACGCATGGCGCTTTCTGCGACCCTTCCTCGCAGACTACGACGCAGCCGTGTTCACCATGCCGGAGTTCGTCCCTCCGGATCTGCCCGTGGCTCGCGTCCGTACGATCGCACCGGCGATCGACCCGCTCAGCCCGAAGAACCTCGACATCCCGGATCGCACGGCCGGCCAGATCCTCGACTGGATCGGCATCGACCTCCCCGGACGGCTGGTCACGCAGGTCTCACGCTTCGATCCCTGGAAGGACCCGTTCGGCGTGATCGCCGCCTACCAGCTCGTACGTGAGGAGATTCCCGAGCTGCAGCTCGCGCTGGTCGGTTCGATGGCGCTCGACGACCCCGAGGGCTGGGAGGTCTATGCACAGCTCAACGCCCACGCCCAGAGCGACCCGAAGATTCACATCTACACCAACCTGACCGGCGCGAGCAACGTCGAGGTGAACGCCTTCCAGCGCTCCTCGGACGTGGTGGTGCAGAAGTCCATCCGTGAGGGCTTCGGCCTGGTGGTGTCAGAGTCCCTGTGGAAGGGCACGCCCGTCGTGGCCGGACGAGCCGGCGGCATCCCGATGCAGATGCCCGACGGGGTCGGCGGCGTGCTCGTCGACTCCGTCGAGGAATGCGCCACGGCGTTGCAGAAACTGCTGAAGGACAACGAGCTGGCTGAGCAGCTCGGAGCGTCGGGCCGTGCCCATGTGCGCGAGCACTTCCTGCTGCCGCGCCTGTTGATGGAGGAGCTCAGGCTGCTGTCGGAGCTGTGCCGCTGACCGGCCGGGCTCCTCCCAGCACTGCTCTGACCTGTCGGGCGATCTCGAGGTCCTCCCGGGCGGCGAGCACGATCGTGCCCGCGGACGCATGCGGGGCCGATATCTCGCAATCCCCGGTCATCGCGCGGTTGCGCTGATTGTCGATTGCCACGCCCAGGAAGCCGAGCCCGTCGGTGGCCAGCTCCCGCACGATGGCCGAGTGCTCCCCCACCCCACCGGTGAACGCGAGCGCGTCGAGACCCCCGAGGGCCGCTGCCATCCCCGCGATCCCGGCGCGCAGGCTGTGGAGATACACCTCCAGAGCAAGCCTCGCCCGCTGATCCTCGCCCTTCGCGCGTGTGAGGACCTCCCGCATATCGCCCGTCCCGCACAGCCCGAGCAGCCCAGAGCGATACTCGAGGGTCTCGGCCAGCTCCGACGCCGGCACCCCCTCTCGCTCGAGCAGCCACAGCAGCATCCCGGGGTCGACGCTTCCAGAGCGGGTCGCCATCACGAGCCCCTCCAGGGGCGTGAACCCCATCGTGGTGTCCAGCGAGGAGCCGTCCCTGATCGCACACAGCGAGGCGCCGGCGCCGAGATGGCAGCTCACGATCCGCAGGCCCTCTCCGGCTCGGCCGAGCAGCTCGGGTGCGCGTCGCGCGACCCAGGCATGTGAGAGGCCGTGAAAGCCGTAGCGCCGCAGCCCCCAGCGATCGCGCCACTGGGCAGGCAGCGCATACGTCGCCGCCGCCGGCGGCAGCGTCGCGTGAAATGCGGTGTCGAAGCAGGCCACAGCCGGCAGCTCTGGCAGCTGCGCCGTCACCGCGTCCATTGCGGCCAGGGACTTTGGCTGGTGCAGCGGCGCCAGGTCGACCAGCTCCCGCAGGGCGACCTCGACACCAGCGTCGATCTTCACGGCCGAGCGGAAGCGCTCGCCGCCGTGGACGATGCGATGACCAATCGCGTCTGCCTCACCGAGGGGGGAGTCGAGCGCTTCTCTCAGAACGCCGGAGTCAAGCTCCTCTGCAGAGCCGACCAGCTCCTGCTCGGCAAGGACGGCATCCCCCACGTCCAGCAGACGCAGCTTGAGGGTGCTCGAGCCCGCGTTGACGACGAGCACCCGCATACGAGCTATCGGAGAGGCTGGGGAGCGGAGACCTCCGCCCGTGAGGACCCGTTTGCGAGATCCGCCGGCCAGGTCCAGTTGCGAAGCTCCGGCGGGTCGTCTCCGTGCTCTCGCGTATAGGCACGGTGGCGCAGTCGCTCATCGATCATGTGCTGGCGCAGGTGCGCGGCACGCTCGGTCAGACCGGGGACCCGATCGATGACGTCCATGACCAGATGAAAGCGGTCGAGGTCGTTGAGCATCACCATGTCGAAGGGCGTCGTGGTGGTGCCCTCCTCCTTGTAGCCGCGCACATGGATGTTGGGATGGTTGGCGCGGCGGTAGGTCAGGCGATGAATCAACAGGGGGTAGCCGTGGTAGGCGAAGATCACCGGTCGCCGGGTGGTGAACAGGGCGTCGAACTCATCCTCCGGCAATCCATGGGGGTGCTCGCTCTCAGGCTCAAGACGCATGAGGTCTACGACGTTCACCACCCGGACCTTCAACTCGGGCAATTCGCGCGCGAGGATCGCGGTGGCCGCGATGGTCTCGAGCGTCGGGATGTCCCCGGCGCAGGCCAACACCACGTCGGGCTCCGAGCCTTCGTCGCTGCTCGCCCAGTCCCACACCCCGATGCCGCGAGTGCAGTGCGCGATCGCCGCGTCGATGTCGAGATAGTTGAGCGCGGGCTGCTTGCCGGCCACGATCACGTTCACGTAGTCGCAGCTTCGCAGGCAGTGGTCTGCGACGGACAGCAGGCAGTTTGCGTCCGGAGGGAGGTACACGCGGACGATCTCCGCCTTCTTGTTGACCACGTGGTCGATGAAGCCGGGGTCCTGGTGGGAGAACCCGTTGTTGTCCTGGCGCCACACGTGTGAGGAGAGCAGGTAGTTCAGTGAGGCGATCGGCCGGCGCCACGGTATGCCGCGCGTCACCTTCAGCCACTTCGCGTGCTGGTTGAACATCGAGTCCACGATGTGGATGAAGGCCTCATAGCAGTTGAACATCCCGTGACGACCGGTGAGCAGGTAGCCCTCGAGCCACCCCTGGCAGAGGTGCTCGGAGAGGACCTCCATCACCCGCCCGTCGACCGCCAGGTGGTCATCGCTCGCGAGCATCTCCGCCTCCCACACGCGGTCGGTGGCCTCGAACACAGCCCCCAGCCGGTTGGAGACCGTCTCGTCCGGACCCATGATGCGGAAGTTCTCGCGGTTGCGCCTGATCACCTCGCGCAGCAGACCTCCAAGCACGCGGGTGGCCTCGCTCGAGCTGGCAGCGGGGCGGGGGACCTCGACGGCGTGATCGCGAAAGTCCGGCATCTCGAGCGCGCGCAGCAGAAGGCCGCCGTTGGCATGCGGGTTGGCCCCCATCCGCAGCTGGCCCTGCGGCGCCAGCGCCGCCAGCTCCCGGTGAAGGGCCCCGCCCGCATCGAACAGCTCCTCGGGCTCATAGGAGCGAAGCCACTGCTCGAGCTGCGCCAGGTGCTCGGGCTTTGACGCGAGGTCTGACAGCGGAACCTGATGGGAGCGGAACGATCCCTCCGCAGGCAGCCCGTCGACCTCCTTGGGCCCGGTCCAGCCCTTTGGCGTACGCAGGACGATCATCGGCCAGCGGGGACGAGTGAGATCGCCCTCCACCCGAGCACGCCGCTGGATCGCCGCGATCTCCTCGCTGACCTCATCGAGCGTCGCTGCCATCAGCTGGTGCATCTGCGGCGGGTCCGATCCCTCGACGAAGCGGGGCGCGTACCCGTAGCCCTCGAGCAGCGAGCGCAACTCGTCCTTGGGGATCCTTGCAAGCACCGTCGGGTTCGCGATCTTGTAGCCGTTCAGATGCAGCACCGGGAGCACGGCGCCGTCGCGCGCCGGGTTCAGGAACTTGTTCGAGTGCCAGCTCGCTGCAAGCGGACCCGTCTCAGCCTCACCGTCGCCCACGACACAGCAGACCAGCAGGTCCGGATTGTCAAAGGCGGCGCCGTAGGCGTGCACCAGCGCGTAGCCGAGCTCCCCTCCCTCGTGGATCGAACCCGGCGTCTCCGGTGCGACATGGCTGGGAATGCCGCCCGGGAAGGAGAACTGGCGGAACAGGCGCCGCAGGCCCTCCTCGTCCTGGCCGATGTGCGGGTACACCTCGCTGTAGGTGCCCTCCAGGTAGGTGTTGGCCACGAGGCCCGGTCCGCCGTGGCCGGGGCCCGTCACGTAGAGCACGTTCAGCCGGCGCGCCCTGATCACCCGGTTCAGGTGCGCGTAGATGAAGTTCAAGCCAGGTGTGGTGCCCCAGTGACCAAGCAGGCGCGGCTTGATGTGCTCGATCTTCAGGGGCTCTCGCAGCAGAGGATTGTCCAGCAGGTAGATCTGCCCAACCGAGAGATAGTTGGCGGCCCGCCAGTAGGCGTGCAGCGCGCGCTGTTCCTCGCCTGAGAGGGGACTGATGCGATCCGCCACCGTGGCATCATCGTACGCTCCGCCGGCTACCCGCTCGCAGGACTTCCCGACGGTCGCGATCTAGAGTGTCCTCGATCCCAACAAGGAGACCCGTGATGTTCAAGAACGTGCTCGTGGGGGTGGATGGCCGGCCCGGTGGCCGCGACGCCATCGCGCTCGCCTCCCGTCTGATCGCTTCTGAGGGCAAGTTGACCCTGGCCCACGTGCACGGCGGCGAGCTGCGTCCATCGCACCGGATAAGCCCCGGCCTGGTCAGGGAGGAGCGCGCGGCCTCGGAGGAGCTGCTCGAGCAGGAGCGTGCCGCCGCAGAGCTGAGTGCGGAGCTCGTGAGCATCGCGGCGGAGAACGCCGGCGGCGGCCTGCACATGCAGGCCGAAGAGCAGAACGCCGAGCTGCTGGTGGTCGGATCCACCCGCCGCAGCACCCTGGGTCGGGCGATGCTCGGCGACGATACCCGCGCCGCGCTCAATGGAGCCCCCTGCGCGGTGGCGATCGCCGCGCACGGCTACTCCGGGCACGCAGCGCCGATCGCCAAGATCGGAGTGGCATACAACGCCTCGCCGGAGAGCATGGCGGCGATCGCAGTGGCCAGGAAGCTGGCGGCGCAGACCGACGCCGGTGTGTATGCGCTGCAGGTGGTGGCGATAACGAGCTACGCCTACTCGGGAATCGTCGTGCCGGATCTTGCCGAAACGATCGAAGACCTCGTGAAGGAAGCCAACGACGAGCTGAAGAAGCTGGACGGTGTGGCCGCCAAGGCGGTGTATGGCCTGGCCGGAGAGGAGCTGGCAGCCTTCGGCGATGAGCTGGACATCCTGCTCGTGGGCTCGCGAAGCTACGGGCCCGTGCGGCGGCTGGTACTCGGCAGCACCTCCGACTACCTGGAGCGCCACGCACGCTGCTCGCTGCTCGTGCTTCCGCGTGACGCCGACGGCCATCCGGGCGAGGCGAGCCAGGGCGCAACGGTCGAGACGTGAGCAGCCAGGCGGGAAAATCCCCGGGCGGCGATGACAGCGACGTCGTCCGCTCGCCGGACATCATCCGGATCGTCCTCGCCGACGACCATGCGGTCGTGCGCAGCGGCCTGCGGATGCTGCTCGACTCAGAGTCCGACTTCGAGGTCGTCGCCGAGGCCAGCGACGTTGAGAGCGCTGGGCGCTTCGTGCGCGGGCACCGCCCGGACGTGCTGCTGCTCGATCTGAACATGCCGGGCGGCTCAAGTCTGGAGGCGATTCCGGTGATCCGCGAGGAGACGCCGGAGACACAGATCGTCGTGCTCACGATGCAACAGGAGCCGGCGTTCGCGCGCCAGGCGCTCGCCAGCGGGGCGCTCGGATACGTGCTCAAGGAGGCCGCCGACGATGAGCTCGTGGAGGCGGTGCACCGCGCTGCCATCGGCCAGAGCTACCTGAACCCCATGCTCGGCGCCCGCCTTGCCTCAGAGCCCCCGCCGGGGCCGCCCGACGATCTCTCCCAGAGAGAGGTCGACGTGCTGCGGTTGATCGCGCTGGGCCACACGAACGCCGAGATCGCCGGGCAGCTCTACCTCTCCGTACGCACGGTCGAGACTCACCGATCGCACATCCAGCAGAAGCTGCGGCTCTCCACCCGCGCGGACCTCGTGGGCTACGCCATGCGGCGCGGGCTGCTCGATACGGACGGCGAGCAGAGCAGCTGATCGCTGGTTCGCTCAGCTCGGGTCGTCCCGCAGGGAGCGGTAGTGCTCCTTCCAGATCAGCCTGTAGATCGGGATCTTGCGGGGCAGGATGTTGATGCCGGGAATGAACGGTATGCAGACGAACACGATGCTCAGCAGGCCCATGATGAGCAGTACCTGAATGTCGGCGTTGGGGGATGACTTGATCGGTTCGACCTGGTACCAGAGGGCGTACAGCCACAGCCAGGGCTGGCCGGGGTAGCTGCCCGTCTCGTTCATCAAGCCCCACTGCTCGCCCAGCAGGTGCTGCGCTTCGGCGCGTTCGCCCAGCAGCCCGCCGTCGGCCATGAACAGCAGCGGCTTGGTGTAGTCGGTCTGGAAGAACTGGTTGCTGGAGACGAGGCCTCCTTCGAGACCACCGCTCTGGGCGAGGCTCTGCAGGCTGGCCATCATCACCGGCACCGGCCCGGCGCCGCTGGCCTTGACCATCACCGTGCCCGTGTTCTGGTCGACCGACACCGTGGCCGGCAGTGGCTTCTTTTCTTCCGCCGCGTCCGAATATTCTTCAAGAGGCTTGGCGTAGGCGCCCGACCATTCGGCTTTCTGCTTTTCGGGCGCCGCCTTGTATTCGGCGAGCGCACTCTGCAATGACGGGTCGTTGGGAATCGTCCCCAGCGGATTGATCACATAGTCCTGGGCTGTGTTGATCGGATGGCTGACGCCGAGCCACCTCTGCGGGTGCAGCAACAGGAAGTGCTGCACGCTGCCTGAAGCGTGGTTGTAGGGGGGCCCGTATTCAGCGGTGTCGCTCGTTCCGGCGAGCTCCCTGGCGGCCGTGGTGGCGAAGTCGGCCGGCAGTTCGTGCGACCACTGGGCAATCGTGCTGGGCTTGTCATCGGGCGAGGACAGCAGGACGGTGAGCAACACCGACAGCAGGGCGATGACGCCTACGGCGATACACAGCTCTTTGATCAGGTCGTAGGGCGCGTAGGGCCCTTTCCAGGGGTGCGTGTCGTCCTTGGGACGCAGAAAGCTCACGACTGCCCCTGCGCCGAGGTTTGGGGTGGGCCGTCATCCGGACCTCCGGCCCCTGCGGCAGGCAACCTCCTGTCGAGCTCGAACGGCGGCACGACCCCGTTGCGGCGAACGAGCAGCACGTGCAGGCTCACGAGCACGACGATCGCTATCGGCAGCAGAAGGATGTGGTAGCTGTACATCTGGCCGAAGTTGGTGAGGTTGAAGAACGCGCCCACGCCGACCGAGTTCATCGCGTCCTTGGCCTGAGTGGAGATCCATTGCGCGTCGAAGTTCTGCTGGGAGACGTACCCGGTGAGCGCGCACGGCACCGCGACCAGGAAGGTGATGGCACCTGTGACCCACACGCGCCCGCGGCCTCCACGCCAGGCGGCCATCCAGTACTTCCCCCACAGGTGCACCACCATCACGAAGAAGAACAGCTCCACGCTCCACAGGTGGATGCTGTTGAAGAAGTGCCCGACTCCGGTCTCATGCCACCAGGCCGGTCCCTTCAACGCGAGGATCGAACCCGAGCCGATGATTACGATCAGCGAGGCGATGCTGGCCACCCCGAACACGTAGATCCAGGAGGCCACGTAGGTCGGCTGGCCGTCGGGCAGGAGCTTCTCCGGCGGGAGCGCCTCGACGCCTTTCTGGCGGACTTTGACCGTCCAGGACTTCGACGAGCTCACCGGGGCGGCGCTCATGGTGCGTTTCCGCTACGGCGGGCAGCGTCTCGCCCTGCGGCGCCCGGGAACGGCAGCAGGATCGCAAGCGCAAACACGATGAGCATCAGGCCGATCACCACCACGTTCGCCACCGACAGGTGGATGAAGTTCCAGTCCACCGTATGGGCGGGGTGATTCAGATTGAAGACCGCCGCTAGCACGCTCATGCAGCCGCCCATCTGGAAGGAGACGCGATGCAGGCATCCTACGTCCGGGCGGTCGGCCCATGTGCGAAAAACGGGTCACGTTGATGAGACAGTTCTTATATTTAGGACGCGACGCCCGAGCTCTTCAACTTTCGCCGAAGCGCTCACGAGCAAGCCGCCAGGACGCCGTCGGAAACTCGACCATCTCAGTTCCATCGTGGAAGCTGAGCTCCGCATCGAAGCCATCGCGGAACACGTCCAGCATCGCCCGGTTGTCCGGCAGTACCTGCGCGACGAAGCGCGTGACACCGCGCTGCTCGGCCACCGCCGCAAGCCGCTCGATGAGGATCGTGCCGAGACCGAGACCGTGCATGCGGTCGGCGACCTCGACCGCCACTTCCGCGCGCCCATCATCCATCTGTATGCAGACAGCGTGCCCAACCAGCACACCCGCCTCGTCGTGGACCACGAGACCGAAGCGGTCCGGCCCCGCGGCCGCCACCAGGTGCGCTGCGAGGGTCATGTCGGCCCCTCCCGAGAAGAAGCGCAGGCGCCGGGCCTCGAGGCACAGCCCGGACAGGAATGCCCCGAGCGCCGCCTCATCTCGCGCGTTTACGGGACGCACGGTCACCAAGGAGCGGTCTCGCAACCGCACGAGCTCCGGTCGGCCGGAATCGCCACCGCCGGGGACGCGGTCGGGGGGATTGGCGGCATCGGCTCTCATGACGACGGCGCTACAGGGGCCAGTAATGACCAACATGAGCGGCGGCGCGCGAGGTCAAGAGCGCCTCCGGCGCCGCCGATAGCGGCGCCTCATCACCTGCAAGCGCCGCGAGTGTCTCGCGCACGCACTCTGCCAGGGTGGGAGGGTCATAGCCCCCCTCGAGGACCACCCCGAGCGGCACGCCCAGCTGCTCGGCGAGCTCGCGCACGTGGCGGGCCATCTCAGCGAAGGAGGCCGTCTCCAGCAGACAGCCCGCCAGCGGGTCCTCGCGGTGAGCATCGAAGCCGGCCGAGATCAGCACGAGGTCGGGCTCGAACGCCCGCGCCACGGGAAGAGCGATGTGCTCCAACAGCGACAGCCACAGATCCTCCTCAGAGCCGCTCGGCACGGGAAGGTTGATCGTGTAGCCCAGACCGGACCCCGAGCCCATGTCGCTCAGCGCGCCCGTGCCCGGGTAGATGCCGGACTGGTGGATGCTCGCGAACAGCACATCCTCACGACGGCGGAACGCCTCGGCGGTGCCGTTGCCGTGGTGGACATCCCAATCGAGGATGAACACCCGCCGGGCCCCGAGCTCGCGAATCGCGAGCTCCGCCGCCAGGGCGACGTTGTTGAACAGACAGAAGCCCATGGCGCGGTCCGGTTCGGCGTGATGGCCCGAGGGACGCACGCCGCAGAAGCCCAGCTGTGCCTCGCCGCCCAGCAGTGCCCGTGTCATCTCGCAGGCGCCGCCGGCGGCATGCAGTGCGGCCCGGTAGGAGGGCTCTCCGACGATCGTGTCCGCGTCCACCGCTCCGCCGCCCGCCATGGACAGCTCCCTGATCCTCTCGATGTGGGCTCTGCTGTGGATGAGCTCGAGTTGGGCCTCCGGCGCCGACGGGGCCTCGCGCCGCTCGAAACCGAGCCAGTCCTCCGCGGCGAGCGCCCGTTCGATCGCTTCCAGCCGCTCCGGCGTATCGGGGTGCTCGGGCATCAGCACCCGCGGGTCGTGCTCCAGGCACGCCGGATGCATGAAGTAGACCCCGCTGGGCTTCGACATCGCGCTTGCAGTATCGCGGACGCCGCCTGTGCTCCCGCATTCCGCCGGCCGTTCCTCGCCATACTGGCGGTCGTCGATGATCGCCGAGCGCCTCACAGCGCAGCTGCTCGCGGGTGCGCCGGCGCGCGACCCGGTTGCCGTCGCGCAGCGGCTGCTGGCCGTCCAGGGCCAGGACGCTCGCGGGATGCGCCTGGCGATCCGCTCGCGGACGGCGGGCCTGTCGGCTGCCGACGTCGATCGCGCGCTGGGCGAGGAGCGCACGCTTGTGGTCACCTGGCTGAACCGGGGCACGCTGCACCTCGTGCGCAGTGAGGACTACCCGTGGCTGCATGCCCTGACCGCGCCCGGCCATTTCACCGGCAACGCGCGCAGGCTGGCCCAGGAGGGCGTCCCGCCGAACGCGGCTGAGCGTGCCGTTGAGGTCCTCGAGCGGTCGCTGGCCGAGGAGGGTCCGCTCACACGCCGGCAGTTGGCCGAGCGGATTGCAGCCGTCGGCGTGCGCACCGAGGGACAGGCGCTCGCCCACCTGCTTGGGCTCGCCTCGCATCGGGGCCTGGTCGTACGGGGGCCGATGACCGGTGGCCAACAGGCCTACGTGCTGGTGCGCGACTGGCTGGGCCAGCAGCCGCCGGTGAATCGCGACCTGGCCCTGGCGGAGCTCGCGCGTCGCTACCTGCGCGGGCACGGCCCGGCCGATGAGCGTGACCTTGCCAGATGGTCTGGGCTCCCGCTTCGCGATGTCCGTGCCGGACTGCGGGCGATCGCAGGAGAGCTGATCGAACGCCGGGACGGACTCCTCGACCTGGCCGCCCGCCCATCCCTCGCGGCCCTGCCGCCGCCACGGCTGCTCGGCGCCTTCGATCCGCTGCTGCTCGGCTGGTGCTCGCGCGAGGCGATCCTCGGCGCGAACCGGTCCATCGTCACCGTCAACGGGATCTTCCGCCCGTTCGCGCTCGTCGATGGCCGCGCGGTTGCCACCTGGAGCATGCGCGGGCAGGAGGTGGAGCTCGAGCCCTTCACCGAGCTCACACCGCGGGACGCCGAGGCGCTCGCCGCCGACGCCCGCGACGTGGTTCGCTACCTCGCCCGCGAGCAGGACAGGCGCCCCTCCCGCGCTCGCCGCTGAGGTCATCGTTTATGCTCGAGGCGATGGCGCTCAGAGCCCCGGCCCGATGGCCCTGAAGCTGTACTCGCAGCCCGGCTCGCACCCCTGCGCCGCCGTCGAAGCCGGGCTGGCGCTGAAGGGGATCGACTACGACCGCGTCAACCTGCTGCCGCTGAGCCAGGTGCTGATCGGCCCGCTGAGGTACGGCGGGAGCAGAGTGCCCGGGATGCGCATCGACGGCGAGCGCATCGTCGGATCGCGCGCCATCATGCGCCGTCTCGATCAGCTGATCGCAGAGCCGGCGCTGCTGCCCGCGGCCGGCGATCCCTCCTATGAGCAGCTGCTCGAGGCGGAGCGGTGGGGCGACGAGGTCTTCCAGGGCGTGCCCAGACGGATCATCGATGTGGCCTTCCTGCGCCGCCCGGCGGCGATGGAGAGCTATGCCGGAGACGCCAAGCTGCCCCTGCCGCGTGCGTTCCTGCGCCCAGCCATGCCCCTCACGGCCCGCATGATGGCGAGCTGGAACAAGGCCAGCGACGAGTCCGCGCGAGCCGATCTCGACGCGCTGCCGGGACAGCTGGACCGCATCGAGCGCTGGATCGCCGATGGTCTGCTGGGCGGCGATCAGCCGAACGCCGCGGACCTGCAGATCGGCAGCACCATCCGCCTGCTGATGAGCATCGGAGATGTACGTCCCCTCATCGAGGGTCATCCGGCCGCTCGGCTCACCCGCTACTTCCCGCCGATGGTCGGCGAGGTGCAGGCGGGCACGCTCCCCGGTGATTGGCTGCGCGCTGCGCCGAGCGCGTAGGCCGGCCGGGTCTCAGCCTGAGGAAACCGGCGCGGCGGGAAGCCATTCGCCCAGAACCCGCAGAAGCTGGACGGTGTCGACTGGCTTGCTGACATAACCAGAGGCCCCCGCATCCGTGCAGCGCTGGCGCTCGCCGCCGTCCACCTTGGCCGTGTATGCGATCAGTGGAACGCGTTCGCCCGAGGGCAGAGAACGCATCGCTCGCATCGTCGCGTACCCATCCATCTCCGGCATCATGATGTCTACCAGCGCGAGATCCACATCAGGGGTGTGCTCCAGCAGTTCGATGGCCAGCGCGCCCCGTTCCGCCGACAGCACATGCACGTTGAAGCGCCTGAGAAGCGCCGAGACCGCAAAGATGTTGCGAGCGTCGTCATCCACCACCAGGATCGTCCTGTTGGCAATGTCCGTGCCTGCCTGGCGCTCGAGCGCCGGCAACGGTTTCAGCGACGGGGCGCCTGCTGTTGGCGTGGTGCTCACTTCTGTCTCTCTCTGATGCAGCGCACCGCATCGGGCTGATGCTGACTATCCCAGTCATCGGCACAAACCCGCGCGAGCGTGAACCGCGCAGTCAGCCGCGCGCCTTGAGCCACTCCTCGAAGTCGCGGGCCACGATCCGCTCGTCGTGAACTGAAGCGGCATCAGCGGAGGCCAGCCAGACGATCGGCGGTCCCATGATCGCCGGGTCGAGCAGGTTGGCGCGCATCTGCGCTGAGATCTCCTCGGGGATCATCCCTGTGGCGGTTGCCCCGCCGGGCAGCAGGATGTTGGCGTTGACCGGCGTGTCGGTGAGGTCGGCCGCCATCACCCTGGCCAGGGCCTCCACGGCGGCCCCCGAGGGCCCGTAGGGGACGAAGCCGGCGCGGGTCATCGTCTGCTCGTTCATCGAGACCGTGACCACCCGGCCGCCGCCGCTGCTCAGCATTCGCGGCACCACCGCCCGGGCGAGCAGGAAGACCCCGGTCACCTTGGTCTCAAGCACGTCGCGGAAGCCGGCCGGCGGCACCTCCCAAAACGGCTGCGGCTCGGTCATGAACCGGGGGTTGACGCTCCGCATTCCAATCCCCGCGTTGTTGACCAGCACGTCCAGGCCGCCGAGCAGCCCGTAGACGCTGTCCACGGCCATCGACACCGACTCAACGTGGCGGACGTCGAGCTCGACCCCCAGCGCTCGCGCGCCCAGCTCTGAGGCGGAGGCCTCCGCCCGGGCTCGCTGGCGGCTGGTCACCACCACCCGCGCGCCCGCCTGCGCAAGCGCCCGCGCCATCGCCTGCCCAAGGCCGCTCGTGCCGCCGCTGACCAGGACCCGGATGTCGCTCAAGGGCGCCATCGACGGTCAGCCTAGCCATCGCGTGATGGAGCCGGGCCGAGGTCCGCCAGCGCGCGGTTGCGGTCGAAGTAGCAGACCAGCCGAGCCACCCTTCCCTCACGCAGGTGGAACATGCTCGCCCCCCTGGCCTGCACCTGCCCGAGCTCCAGTCCGCTGGCCTTGCCACGGGCGACCACGCGAACGAGCACGAGCACGCGATCCTCGCCGACCTCGCGGAACTCCTCCGCGCCTGCACGGTGCTCCTCCCAGGCGCTCAGGAAATCACGGAAGCCTTCCTCCATCCCCGCCAACCCGGTCCAGCGACCGGCCGTGGGCCCGTCGGCGATCACGAATTCGATGTCCGGATGTGCCCACTCGACCGAGCTGTAATCTCCGCGCTCCCAGGCCGAGAAGATCGAGCGGACGAGGTCAAGCTCAGCCGAGGACACGGGGGCAAGTATGCAGGCTGGGAGCAGGTTCGGCCGGGTGATCAGGGTTGTGGCGGGCAACCACGCTCTGAGCCGCCTGCTGCTCGCCTACCTGGCGATGGTGGTGGCCGAGTTCGGCGAGTGGCTCGCCGTGATCGTCTACGCGTACCTCCGCGGTGGCGCCTCCGCGTCGGGCCTGGTGGTGATCCTGCAGCTGCTCCCATCGATGCTCCTGGCCCCGCTGATCAGCGCTCACCTCGCACACCTCGGGGTCGCCAGACTGCTCGCCGGCGCCTATGCCGCGGGGACGGCGGCTCTGGGGTGCTGTGGCGTGGCGATACTGACGGGTGCGCCCGTGTACGTCGTGTACCTCGCCGCCATCGCGTTCTGCCTGTCGCTCGGGGTCAGCCGGCCTCTGCACCACGTGCTCATGCCCCTCGTGGTGCGCCACCCGGATGAGCTGACCTCGGCCAACATCGCCACGAGCTGGAGCGAGGGCGTGGGCGCCCTGGTCGGCCCTGCGCTGGCCGGCGTGCTGATCAGCGCCGACGGTCCCGGTCTCGCCTGCACGGCGCTCGCGGCCCTGTGTGTCTCCACCCCGCTGCTGGCCGCAGTGCACCCGCTGCGCGCGGGAGCTCAGGAGCCCGGAGAGGACGAGGGCGGTATCGCCGATCTGCTCGCTGCCGCTCGCGCCATCCTCTCCCGGCCCAACACCCGGGCGCTGATTGCCTTTCCTGCCGGCACGGCTGTGATCGAGGGGGCGATCGACCTGCTGGTCGTGGTACTCGCCGTGCAGATCCTCGCGATCGGAGCCGGTGGCGCCGGCTACCTGAGCGCCGCCTTCGGCGCAGGCGGCCTGCTGGGCGCCGGCGTGGCTGTGCTGTTCGCGGGCCGGCGGCTGGCACTGCCGCTGGCCGCCGCCACCCTCATCGGCGGTCTGGCTCTCGGCGCTCTGGCGTTGGTCTCCACGGTGCTCGTCGCGGTGCTGCTGCTGGCGCTCGTGGGCGCTGCCCGCACCGTGCAGAGCGTCGCCGCCCAGACGCTGCTGCAGCGCTCCACGCCGCTGGACGTGATGGTCTGCGCATTCGCCCTGATCGAGTCGATGCGCGACCTGGGCATGGCCTTCAGCGCGTTGCTCGTTCCGCTGCTCATCGGCCTCAGCGGCGCCAAGACCGCCTTCGTCGGGACGGCTTGCTTCGCCCTCCTCGCCCTGCTCCTGACCGCGCGGCGGATCCGCCGGATCGACGCCGAGGCATCGATTCCGGTCGTCGAGATGGGGATGCTGCGCAACATGCGGATCTTCTCGGGTCTTCCCGCTGCCCCGCTTGAGACGCTCGCCCGCGAAGCGCACTATGTGAGCGTCGCCGCCGGCACCGCCATCATCCGCGAGGGCGAGGAGGGGAACGACTACTACGCGATCACGGACGGGGCCGTCCGTGTCAGCAAAGGCGAGCGCGAGATCAGGCGGCTCGACCGCGGAGACGGCTTCGGGGAGATCGCGCTGCTTCACCCGGTCAGGCGCACCGCCACCGTCACCGCGACCAGTCAGACCACCCTCCTCAGCATCGGGCGCGACCCCTTCCTGACGGCGATGCGTGCGCACCCCGCCACCTCGGCGGCGGCTGAGCGGATAGCCGGGGCACTGCTCGAGGAGGCCGGCTAGGGCGTTCGACGTCGCCCGGCGCCCACACGATGGGGCGCAGAGCGACGTCTATTGCCTATGGTCGAAGGGCGATCCGGCTAGAGCACCCCGTGAAGCAGCAGCGACACCCCGACGTCAACCGCGTCGGCCTTCTGCCCGAGGGCGTTCGGGTGAACCGCGACGCCGGTGAGCGAATTGAACAGCGGTTCGATCCAGCGCTTGCCCACGGGTTCACATGCGTTGTGACCCATGCTCAACGTGAACGTGTCGACGTATGTGGCGTTGTTGGCGGCCGCCTCGTGCTGCAACAGCGCGTTGCCTCGGCGCTGGACGTCGAGGTTGAACCACCGCAGATCACCGGTCGTCCAGGGGATCGCGGTGGGGCAGTAGCCGTTCAGCGGCGTGATTTCGGGGTAACCCACGACGAACACCTTCGCTTTGGGAGCCAGCGCGTGAATCTCCCTGAGCGCCGCTTCGGCCGGGGCCTGGTTCGCTGCGAACGTGCTTGTCACGAAGCCTTCGTAGGCTGCCTGACACGGGGCGCCGACGTTCGGTTGCCCGTAATCGAGCGCGGTGCAGCCCTCAACCAGAGTCCCGAACAGGTTGCCGTCGTTGCCGCCCATGCCCAGCGTCACCACCTTTGTTGCCGGAGTGAGGGCGTTGTCCTGCGGCGGAGTGACTCCCGGGTACTGTTCGTTGGTGAGGTTTTCGGTCTTGGCGCCGCTACAACTCACATCCGTGAGCGACAGCCCCAGGACCGAGGCCACGAGATGGGGATAGTTGGCCGTTGACTGACCGCATACCGCCGGCGCGGTGGGCGAGACCGGGGTGAGCCCCGGGCCCGCGGTGTAGGAGTCCCCCAGCGCCACATAGGGAAGTCCCGTGGCGTTGGCGACCGACGGCAGGGCGAGCGCCGCCGCGACCAGGACGAGCATGACATTCAGGTGCAGATGACGACGTCCTCGCCGATCGCGGCCGGCGCGCCGTCCATTGCGTAGTACTTGCATGTTCCTCTCCCTCTCTAGAGCATCAAGTTGGTTCCGGCTGCGCTCCCCCAAAGAAACCCGAAACGCGGCCGCCGACAGCGTAGCCCATGCCCGGCGCCGGGCAACCCGGTTCCAAGCCGAGCTCGGCGGAGGCCTGCGGGGTGCTTCTTATAGGGTGCGATCGAGTGGAGGCCTACGAGGCTGCGCGACAGCGCCACGTCGAACAACTGCTGGCCCAGATCGGCGAGCATTTCGAGCGCGTGGGGTGGTCTGCGGAGAGGCTCCGCGCCGAGCGGACGGCGCGGCTGCGCGAGCTCGTGGGGTCGGCGCTCGAGCGCTCCCCCTGGCACCGCGGCCGGCTCACCGACGTCGATCTGAGCACGCTCGATGAGGATTCCCTGCCGGAGCTGCCGGTGATGACGAAGGACGATCTGATGGGCAACTTCGACGAGATCGTGACCGACCCCGCGGTTCGCCTGGCCGATGCCAACGCTCACATCGCCACGCTTGACGGGGATGCCTATTTCCGCGACGGGCTGCACGCCGTCGCCTCGGGCGGCTCAAGCGGCGTGCGGGGGGTCTTCGTGTGGGGCTGGGATGCCTGGGCGACGGTCCAGCTGACCGCGATACGCCGGGCGCTGCTGGACCGTCTCAGCGATCCGGAGCTGGCGTCGCGGCCTCCGGTGGCGATGATCGTCGCGGCGGAAAACGCGACCCATTTCACGAGTGCGGTCGCAGAGACATTCGCCACCGGTGCCGTTGAGACACACAGGTTCAGGGTTGGCCTGCCGCTGGAGGATGTCGTTGCGGGGCTGAACGCGGTCGGCGGAGACAGTCTCGCCACCTATCCCTCGATGCTTGCCCGCCTGCTCGGCGAGGCGCGCACGGGACGGCTTCAGATCCGCCCACGGCGGATCCTGACGATGGCAGAGCCGCTGCCGGGCGAGACCCGCCTGGCCGCCGAACAGACCTGGCAGGCGCCGGTGGCCAACATGTGGGGAACCTCCGAGGCGGGCGTCACCGCCATCGGATGCTTCAAGGGCACGGGGATGCATCTCACGGACGACCTGCTGATCGTCGAGCCGGTCGATGCGGACGGCAGGCCCGTGCCGGCCGGCGTTCGCTCGCACAAGGTGTATGTGACGAATCTCTTCAATCCCCTGATGCCGCTGATCCGCTATGAGATCTCAGACGAAGTCACCCTGTTCGACGAGCCCTGCGGGTGCGGCTCGGTCCACCGGCGCATCGCCGACATCGAGGGGCGCAACGACGATACCTTCTCCTACCCGAACGGAGTGAGCGTCCACCCGCATCTGTTCCGTTCGATCCTCGGGCGCGAGCCGGCGGTCTCCCAGTATCAGCTGCAGCAGACCCGGACCGGAGCGGCGATCGTCGTGTGCGCCGACGGCCCACTCGATCTCGCACGCCTCACCCGCAAGCTGGAGGAGGCGCTCATCGGCTCGGGGATCCCTGAGCCGGCGGTCAGCGTGAGCGTGGTTGAGAGCATCCCGACCCTGGCCACCGGCAAGCTGAAGCGCTTCCTGACCCTGTAGCCGGATCAGTGACCGGCCCGCTCTCGGGCGAGCAGTTCGGCGGCAGCACGGGCATCATCGATGTCGGGATAGGTGTTGGCGCGGGCGATCAGATTCCCCGCGAACACGATCACGGCGGCGTATCGCAGCTGGACGCGACCGGTGCTGCCGGCCGGACGAGCCCGTTCCATCAACACCGCATAGACGACCCCGTGGCCGAGGTCGAGGAGGGTCTCCAACTCGATCTCCCACTCATCGTAGGAGCCGTTCCAGTCTTCAAGCAGACCGCGGACCGGCCCGAGACCCTCGAAGACGCCCATGCCCATCTCCGACATGTCCCACACGGGATTGAGATCGAAGAAGCCGAGCGCAGCGTCATAGTCGCGCCGTTCAAGGCGGTCGCAGAAGCGGCCGGCAAGCTCGGCGAGGTCGAAGGTCGCGGACTCCTCGGCCATCACATCGCGGGTGGCCGCCAACCTCTGGCCAGCGTCGTCTGACCGACCTCGATCAGGTAGCCGTCGGGGTCGCGGATGTAGCAGCGAATCTCGGTCTCGTGCTGCTTGGGCGGCGTCAGGAACTGGGCGCCCCGGGCGCTCCACTCGCTGTACACGGCCTGGATGTCGGCAACCCGGATATTGAGGAAGCTGCTCACGCGATCCGGGTCGGGCGGCGTCTCGAGCGTGACGGTCGGCTTGTCGTCGGTCGGACCTCCGCCCTCGTTGATGATGATCCAGCTGTTGGCGAGCGCCACGTAGGTCACCTCGTCACCCGCCTCGCCCGAGATGACCGTCCTGCCCCCCAGCACCTCGCTGTAGAAGCGCCGGGAACGCTCGACATCGTCGGAAACGATGAAGTGGGCCAGGACCATCTGCTCGTCGATCGTGCTCATGCCGGCCTCCGTTGTTGAGATTGAGTGGATGGTCGCTGCATGTCAGTGTCCGGCGCTCTGGCCGCCGTCGATGTGCAGGATCTCGCCGGTCACGAAGGACGCCGACTCGAGATACAGGACGCCACCGACCACATCGTCGATCTCGCCCACCCGGCCGATGGGGTGCAGCGCGCCCATCCCCGCGTAGGAGCTGTCGTCGTGAACCGGCGTTTTGATCACGCCCAGGGAGACGGCGTTCACCCGGACGCCACGCGAGGCGTACTCGATCGCAAGCGATTTGGTGACCGCCACAAGGCCCCCCTTGGTGAGAACCGACAGGGCGGCCGGCCGGCCGCTGTCGGCATCGTCAACGAGCGCCGTCGAGACATTGACCACGTGCCCACGGCCATGTTCGAGCATGTGCGTGATCGCGCGCGTCGTGATGTGGAAGAAGCCGGCGAGGTTGACGGCGATCAGGGCGTTGAGGTCCTCGAGCGTGTACTCGGTGAAGGGCTTGCCGATGTAGATCCCGGCGTTGTTGATCAGCGTGTCGATCCGGCCGAAGCGCTCGAGGGCCGCGTCCACGATGCGCTGCGCGGTGTTAGGATCGGCGATGTCGCCCCCGACGGTCACGATGCCGGAGTCCGCTGACGGCCCGATCGATCGAGCGGCCGCGATCACGCCATACCGGTGGTCGCGGTAGGCCTCGGTGAGACCGGCGCCGATCCCCTGCGAGGCGCCGGTGATGATCGCGACCTTCGCGGTGTCGTCCTCAGACGGCGAGATCATTCCACCAGGTAGGTCTCGTAGATCACGCCCGCGGCCTGGCGGCCACCGACGCTGATGAAGACCCCCTTGTTCAGCCAGTCGAGATCGGGGGCGGCGGTCTCGATCTGAGTCGAGGTGCGGAAGGTGTACTCGCCGGCGTCGACGTCCTCCCCGCGGCCGAGACGTGCGAGAACCTCGGCGCTGCCGTGTCGAACGCTGCGCGATTGGACATACAGCAGATCGCCGCGGTCAGTCTGCAGCGTGTAGCGGATATCTCCGACTGCGGTGCCGTCCGCCAGCAGGATCTGCCAGTCGGCGCTTGCGCCTGCGAGCAGCTTGCCGCTGATCTGAGGGCCGGAGAATGTCCCTCCGGTCAGGGGAACGATCCGTCGGTGTCCCTGGGCAACCTCACCCAGATCCTGTGGTGCTCCGAGGGTCGCCTCCAGCCGGTAGACCTGCCTCAGGCGGGGATCTGGAAGACGGCTCATCGGAGTCGAACGATACGGCGGCGCGTCAGTCCCTGGCCGGGGACTCCGCTGCAACAAGCGCGACAGCTCGATCTTCAAAGAGGCCGTACCCGTGCTCGCGTGAGAGCTCGAGCGTCCGCGTGGCTTGAGCGCGCGCGCCGGCAAGGTCGCCCCTCGTTGCCAGCGCCTCAGCCCAGCCGAGGCGGGCGCGAGCCGCCCAAAGCCACAGCGCGTTGGACTCGTGGAACTCGAGTGACAGCGCGAAGTGCTCATCGGCGCGCTCGTCCCAGCCGAGTGCGGCGGCGAGCAGTCCGAGGTAGCTGCGCACATGGCCGTAGGGAACCAGCCCGTTGCACACGAACTGCCCTGCCCACGGCTCGAGCAGCTCATACAGCACGCCCGCTGCCTCTCTCACGCCGGCCATCGCGGCGGCCTCGGCATACAGCGCGAGCGTCGACAACCGGGGAGTGTCCCACCCGACGTGCTCGAAGCCGTCGCGTGCTGCATCGGTGATGATCGGCGTGGCGTCCTCGGTGCGATCGAGCCAGCACAGGACCTGCGCCAATCCCGCGCGCAACGCCGGGATGGTGGGGTTGGCGGCCACCCTCTGCTCCTGTAGCTCGACGAGCTCCGCCCCGCGACCCTGGTAGAGCCGGATTCGCGTCAGCTGGGCGCCATAGATCAGGCGAGCGTCATGCTCGTCGGCCTCGCTTCCGATCCTGAGCGCCTCCCCGGCGAGCTCCTCCGCCCGCGCGAGATCGCCGCGCAGCAGTGCTTGCGCGGCACCTCCGTGGAACGTCGCGTCCCAGCGCAGGCTCGGCTCGCCCTGCTCCGACAGGACGACCACCCGCTCGGCGGCCGCCGCGGCACGCTCGAATTCACACGCTTCCAGGCGCGTGTCCAGCTCTCTGGTGGCTGCCCAGAACTCGAGCGCGGGGTCGCCGGCCCTGGCGGCACTATCGAGCAGCTCGGGTAGCAGCTCGCGGCGCAGCTCGAGCGTGTCGGGAGCCCACATCGCGTACAAGGCGTTGACGAGGACGCTGGTGAGCGTGCGCGCGTCGCCGATCTCGCGGGCGAGCTCGAGCGCCTGCTGTGCCAGCTCGCGGCGGTGTCGAGGGTCAAGCTCGAACGTGAGTTCCAGCGACTGCAGCGAAAGCAGGAGAGCCCGGCTGGCGGGGTCGCTGCCCTGGAGGTCGAGCGCGCGCCCGATCGCCGCCACGCGCTCTTCGTCAATCTGACCGAAGGCGCTCGGCGTTCCGCGGCTGTTGGCGAGCGCCGCGCGCGCCGCGCGGTCGCCGTCGCCGAGCTCTGAGGCGATCTGCGAGGCGGCCAGCAGCGTCTTGCGGTAGCCGGCATCTCCGCTCTGGCGCTGAGCCTCGCCGAGACCGATCAACAGCTCGCAGCGTCCGGCGTCATCTCCGCCGGCGCCCATCAGCTCGAGCGCCTGCGAGAACCAGCGCAGCGCCTCATCGGGGGCGAGCTCTGAGAGGGCGCGCTGACCGGCCAGGCGCGCATAGTCAACCGCCTTCGGGAGGTCAGCCGGCGTTGTCGCCTTCGCCCAGTGGTTGGCCAGCTCGGCCAGGTGCTCGCCGGGGTCGGCGCCGTAGAGCTGCTCGAGCGCCTGTGCGACACGGTGGTGAAGGCGTGCGCGCCGGGTGGCTCCGAGGCCCTCATAGAGCGTCTGGTTGACCAGTGCGTGGGCGAAATGGAACTGCCCGACGCGTTCCTCTGACTCGGCCAGCAGCGAGGCGGCGACCGCCGCCTCCAGGTGGTCGAGCAGCGCGCTCTCCTCGGTGTCGAGCAGCGTGCCCAGCAGCTCGAGGTCAAAGGAGCGCCCGATCACCGCGGCCAGGGTCAGCGCCTCGCGTGCGCCCTCGCCCAGGCGCTCCACGCGGCGCTCGATCACCTCGCGCACACTCTCGGGCAGCGCGATCGCCGAGGAGCGATCGACGCTCCAGCGGGCGCTGGTCTCGTCGAAGACCAGGGCGCCGGACTCGCGCAGGCCGCGCAGGACCTCAGCCACGAAGAAGGGGTTGCCGTCGGTCTCCTGTGCGATTTCTCCGGCCAGCTCGACTCCGTCCTCGTCGAGCTCATGCCCGGCCGCGGCGCTCATGATCTGCATCACCTCGTCTGCGCCGAAGCCGTGCAGTGCGATCCGCTGGACGCCTGCGATGCGCCGCAGGTCGGCGAGGACACTACTCAACGGATGCTCCTTGCCGAGATCCGAATCGCGGTAGGTGACGATCACCTGCAGGGCCCCCTGCTCGACCGTGCGCACCACGTGCTTGAAGAGCGCCACAGACTGCGCGTCGGCCCAGTGGAAATCGTCGAGCACGAGACACACCGGCACGCTGTGGGCGACTTCTGAGAGGAAGGCCGCGACCGTACTGAACAGCAGGTAGCGTTCGGTCTCGGGGTCGGAGGGCTGCGGCTGCGGCAGGTTCTCGACTCGGCGGGCGAGGTTGCGCGCCAGCCGGGCAAGCTGGCCGCCGTGGCGCTCCACGTGTTGGGCCAGCAGCTCCGCGGGGGAATGCTCGACGAGCTGTGAGCAGGACTCGATCCACGGCTCATACGGTGCAGCAAGCTCTTCAGAGCAGGTGCCCCAGCAGACCGCGGCACCCTGGGCATGGGCGCGGTGGGCGGCGTAGCCGGCCAGCCGCGACTTTCCGATCCCCGGCTCGCCGCTCAGAAGGACGACCTGGCGGGAGCCCTCGCGGGCGAGCACGAGCGCCTCCTCGAGCGCCGCGCGCTCGGGACTGCGCCCGACATAGGAGACGGCGGGCACAGAGCGAAGCACCGCGGGCAGCGGCCAGCGCCCGGCTTCTGCGTCGCCCCCGGTCTCCTCGGCGAGCGGCGCCCACGAGACCGAGAACGCCTCGACGGGCTCTGGAATGCCCTTCAGCTCGAGCTCACCTGCGGACTCGAACTCGACGCCCTCCGAGCGCCCGGCGAGCATCCTCACCGCCGCGGAGGCGAGGATCCCGTCTGTCGGAGCCTTCTCGCACAGCCGCGCGGCTTCGATCGAAGGCATGCCGAAGTAGTCGCCGTCGTTGACCGTCGACTCGCCCGCCCCGAGCCCGATGCGCACGTGCAGCCCCTGCTCGGCGTCGCGGTAGCGGCGCTCGAACAGCTGCTGCATCGTGACCGCGCACTTCACGGCCGCAGAGGCGGAGGAGAAGGCGACCATCAGCCCGTCGCCGGTGTTTTTCACCTCGCGCCCCTCGCAGGCGGAGATCGCCTCGCGCAACAGCTCAAAGTGCTGTTCGCGGAGCTCGTCGGCCCGCGCCGGGCCGACCGAGGTGGCCAGGCCTGTCGACCCGACCAGGTCGGTCAAAAGGATCGTCGCGAGCTCGACCGACTCCGCCACCTGCATCCCCCCTGAAAGGGCTAAACCGTTCAGCGAGGCTACCAGTTTTGCGGTGTCAGAACTGAGCAGAGGCCGCGCTGACGCCCGTTGGTGACGAGAGGTGAACCCGGAGGAACCGCCCCCCAAAAGACGTGCCGCCTGGTGGCAGGGACAGCCTGACGGGGACATGGCGAGTAGTGTCCTGAGCGTGGAGATCGCGCAGGTGGGCGCAGGGCACGGCGGTAGTGACGGTTGCTCTAGCGCGTGGGAGCGGTATGCCTGGGCCGCGGGGATCCTGTTCGTCATTGCGCTGGTGGCCGAGATCGTCGTGGCTGTTGGAGTCGAACTGAGCCAGAACGACTCGGCGGCCAAGATCGCGAACGGTCTTCACGCGCACGAAACGCGACTGATCGTGATCGCATGCCTGTCCGTCGTCTATGCGGTCATGTTCGTGATCTACCTGAGCACGCTGCACAACCTGCTGCGCGGGGATACCCATCGCACGCGGGTCCTTGGTTCGTTGGTGCTGATTGGAGGGGTGCTCTTCGTGACCCTCCATGCCGTCAGCGACATCGGAATCACCGGATTGGTCGGAGCAAAGCTGGCCTCATACGGGGCCCAACACGACCCGGGCCTGTCCTATTCGCTGTACCTGATGACGTTCGCACTGGAGAGCGTGGGCGATGTCTTCGGCAGCCTGTTTGCTTTCGCTACAGGCGCGCTTGTGCTCAGGAGCGGGGTCTTGCCGCGCTGGCTTGGCTGGGTGTCGGTCCTCGCCGGGAGCATGCTCTTCCTCCAGGGCTTCGGCCTCGGCGGCGTCATCGCCTCGTTCGGCCTGGTCCTCGACCTCATCGGGTTCCTGCTCCTCCTGGTCTTTGTGCTGGCGAGCAGTGTCATCCTGGTCACGCGGAAGAGCGCAGGCGCAATCGCGTAGACAAGCGCCAAGGTCAGGCGGATGGACGATAATCGCGGAAGACGGCTGCCGGGTGGTGGCAGGTAACACAGTCGAGAGGACAAACGCCATGAACGGCCTTCCCAGCGAGCTGCGGGAGCTGATCGAGTCGGGTCCGTTGGCCCACCTGACCACGATCAACGCCGACGGCAGTCCGCAGGTCACCGTCATCTGGATCGGTCTTGACGGCGACGACGTCCTGAGCGGTCACATGGGACGGTATTTGAAGGTGCGCAACGTCGAACGTGACCCGCGCGTCGTGCTCTCCTTCGAGACGCCCCGGGACCGCAACGCCTTCCTCAACCCGTATGCGGTGCTGCGTGCGCGCGCCACGGTGGAGCCGGGAGAGGCAGCTTGGGACCTGCTCAACCGCCTCGCGAAGGTCTACCTGTCTCCCGTCGCCGAGTTCCCCGGTCAGAGAGCTCCCGGCTATGTGCTGCGCTACTCGGTGGAGCATGTCGGCGGGGTCGGACCCTGGGCCCCGTCGACGCGGTAAATCTATGTGTAGGCGCCACCCGTTGAACGGAGACCGGCAGGACGGGTGAGCGTGACGTCCAGAGTGCGGTGCGGCTCCCGAAAAGCTTCGTACGGCGTGGCTCGCTCGATAGGTGAATCGGGATGAGGAAGCTCGATTTTGCAGGTGACTGGATCTGGCGCTACTGGTATATCTCGATCCGCGGTTTGAGGAGAAAGCTGCTTGCTATGGTCGTCCTGTCCGCCCGAAGGGGAGGTCCCGCCCGTGGAATCCTTTCGCCATCGTCGTCGACATTCGCAGAGCCCTGACCGCCGAGCGGGCGTCGGGGACGGTCTGATTCCGCTGGTCGGCCGCTTCTTTCCCGCTCCTATAGCGGCGAAGGTGCCTGAGGTCATCTTTGTCTTTTGGGTGGTGAAGATCTTGACGACTGCCGGCGGGGAGGCCACGTCGGACTACCTAAAGACATACGGCAACTTCGTTGGCGGTGGGATCGAGGTGCTCGTGATCGTCGTCGGGCTCCTGCTGCAGTTCGGCACGCGCCGCTACCAGGCATTTGCCTACTGGTCCCTGGCCTTTGCCATCGCGATCACCGGGACCGGCGTCTCGGATTTCCTACATCTCGATGTGCACATCCCCTACGCAGGAACGACCCTCTTGTGGGCGGTGGTTCTGGCCGCGATCTTCTGGGTTTGGCAACGCAGCGAGGGCACGCTGTCGATCCACAGCGTCACGACCCAACGACGTGAGGCGTACTACTGGGCAACGGTGTTCGCGACCTTTGCCCTCGGCACGGCGCTTGGAGACTTCACCGCGATCTCGCTGAACCTCGGCTACCTGGACTCGGGCATCCTCTTCGGCGTCGTCATCCTGATCCCCGCCCTCGCGCGCTGGCAACTTGGCCTGAACGGCATCGCCGCGTTCTGGATGTCCTACGTCGTCACCCGGCCGCTCGGTGCGTCCTTCGCCGACTACATCAGCAAGCCCAAGAACACGGGCGGGCTGGGCTTCGGCGACGGCCCCACAGCACTCGTGTTTGCCGTCGCCGTCTTCATCCTTGTCTCCTATCTCGCTCTCAGCCGGCCTGACATCCAGAAGCCCCTAGAAGACTCCGCGGCGCAGGCGCCATCGACTCCAATGCTGCCCGAGCTCCTGCGCACAGGCGAGCCCGAGATCGACGTGGAGTAGATCAACACAGAGACCAGCGGTCCAAGGACGCCAACCTTTGATGACCGGCGGATGCAGCCCCCTCACCTTCGGCTTGCCCGTCCGGGAACGTCAGTGGTAGCGGTCGAAGTCGGCCGGCCAAGGCAGTGGGAACAGATGCCGGTAGGGCCGCGCCTCGGCGATCACCGTGGCGAAGGACGGCCGGTGCGCCAGCGCCCGGTAGTAGCGCGTCAGCTGCGGGTGTGTGCCCTCACTCCACGGGTGAATCGCCAGTGCGTAGAACAGGCCCGGCGCAGCAGCGCAGTCGGCGATCGTGAACGTATCGCCCGCCAGGAACTCATGCTGGGTGAGCTGTGTCTCAAGCATGCCGTAGACCATGTCGAGCCGGCCCTGCGCGTGGGCCACGGCGCGCTGGTCAAAGCGCTCTTCGATCGTGTCCACCACGATCGCCTGAACAGCGTCTGAGATGTACTGATCGCAGAGGCGGTCCCACTTGCGGGCTTCCAGCGACGGCACCAGCTCCGCGCCGGCGACGTGCTCGATGATGATCGAGGTCTCGCCGATGATCTGGTCGCCGTCGCGCAGCACCGGGATCGACGCCGGCGGCCACAGCTCGGCCAGCTGCGCGCGGTCGAAGTCACGCTGCTCCTCCAGAACCTCGTAAGCCACGCCCTGCTCGTTGAGCGCGACCAGGACCTTCTGGCAGTAGAGCGCGAAGGGGTGCTCGTAGAGGGTGAGCATCGGTTAGTCCCCCTCTCTCCCCCTGGGCATCAGCGCCCTGATCTCAATGCCCCGCCCGTCACGTAACGAGCGATTGCCGTTCGACCAGCGCTTTGAAGTTGTCAAGAGCTTCTCCGAGACTCTTGGCATTCATGCGCTTGACCATGAGCGCGTCAGCGATCTTGCCGAACACGCCGCCGGGCAGCACGTAGTCGAACGTAGTGGTCAGGCGTGTTCCATCGCCTTCCGCGGCGAGCTCCCAGCGAGCGCGCCCCGACAACATGCCGTCCATTTGGAGAAGCTGCAGCTTGCCCGGCTGGTAGTCGAGGACCGTCTCGGTGATCGACATGGATATACCCGCCGACTTCACCTTGAAGACAACCTTGCCCCCTTTGTCGGGGAAGGGCGCGGCGATGTCGATCTCCGTCATACCCGGGTACCAGTCCGGCCAGCGGCTGGCATCGCTCAACAGTGCCATGGTCTCCTCTGGCGAGGCCTTGATCTGGACGTTGCGTTGCACGATCGCCATCGTGGATCTCCCCGCTCTCGGTTGCCGCATGCCATCGCGTCATGCGCGAAGCGCGATTTGCACGCCTCTCACAAAGGGTGAGCGAGGGGACTCGAACCCCCGACCGCCTGGACCACAACCAGGAGCTCTACCAACTGAGCTACGCCCACCACGGGGAAGGAACGGGAGTTTAGCGGCCGTGGATGAGCTCAGGCCCGGCGCATGCGCACCGCTGTCGAGTGCTCGGGCCGCGCCCAGCTGTCCTGCGCGTTGAGCACCTCCTGGAGCTCCTGCTCGGCCACGGGGACCCCGTCGGAACCGGGGTCGCCATGAGCGCCCTCAGCGTCGGCGGCCGGCATGAGCAGCGCGATGAGGCGCGTGTTGAGCAGCGACTGAACCGAGCGCTCGGCCAGCATCAGGGCTTCGCCCGGGGAGCGATCGGGGAAGCGTTTGGCGGCCAGCCGCCACGCGTAGTAGAGCGGCGCGGGCCCGTCAGCCAGCAGAGACAGGAGCTCGAGGCCCAGCGAGTCGGCCTCCAGGGCGCCATCGGGTACGGCCCCCTTCCCAGCGCCCCCCTCGGGAGCCACCTGGGTGGCGGCGCGCGCCGCTTCCGTGGCCGCTCCGAGGATGCGGTCTGAGACATCGGTGCCGTGGCGTTCGGCGGCGCGCCACCCACGGCCCATCGTGAGCTGGTCGAGCGGCAGCTCGGGACCTTCAATGATCCTGAGTTTGGCTCGGTCCGGATTCCACTTGCGCCCTTCTATCTCCACCCAGGGGTCGGTGGTCCAAGCCTTGACGATCGCCCCCAGGGCGCCCTCGTCGAGGTTGAAGTGGCACAGGTTGTGGAAGGATTCGCGGAACTCGACGTGGTACACGGCTCAAAGGCTCGCATGTCCCCGCCGTCGGCGCCTGGCGCCCACCGGCGGGGCGCTATGCGGGCGCCGGCGACGTCGAAACGCCGGCGGCCGGCCGCCTCAGAGACTCCAGGCGCTCGCGCATCACGCGGACCGCCTCCGGGTTGGAGTCGATCAGCACGTAGTGGCGTCCAAGCTTGGCGGCAACGGCCCCCAGGGTGCCGCTGCCGGCGAAGAAGTCAAGGCACCAGTCGCCGGGACGGGTGGACGCCTGGACCATGCGGCGGACGATGCCCTCCGGCTTCTGGGTGGGATAGCCCGTCTTCTCCAGTCCCCTGGTGGGGACGATCGTGTGCCACCACACGTCCGTGGGAAGCTTGCCCCTGGCCGCCTTCTCGGGGGTGACCAGGCCCGGAGCCATGTAGGGCTCGCGGTCGACGTACTCGGAATCGAAATGGTAGGCGGAGGGGTCCTTGACATAGACGAGGATCGTGTCGTGCTTGGCGGGCCAGCGGCGCCTGGAGCGGGCCCCGTAGTCATAGGCCCAGACGATCTCGTTGAGGAAGGAGTCGCGTCCGAAGATCTCATCGAGCAGCAGCTTGCAGTGATGGGCCTCGCGGTAGTCGATGTGGAAGTAGAGCGTGCCCTGCCCGTTCAGCAGCCTGCGGGCCTGCTCCAGTCGGGGGGCCAGGAAGCCCAGATAGTCCTCAAAGGAGTCCCGATAGGATGACTCCCCGAGCAGCCTGGTCTTGTAGCGGCGACCCTGAAAGCCCGTGCGCTCGCCGTCCTCGTCCGCCACCGCCTCGAGCGTCTGCCGCGACTGCACGTTGCCGGTGTTGAACGGGGGGTCGATGTAGATCAGCTGGAAGGACCCCCCGGCGAGCCCGGGCAGGATCTCGAGATTCTCGCCGAGCAGAATCCGGTCGACGGGAGCGGATTCACTCGTGCTGGGCACTTCCGAGGAGGTTACGTTGGCCCCCCGATGGAAGCCCTAGCCGTAGTAGCGCGCGATGACCTGCAGCTGGCTGAACACGTCGTGGGCCAGAAACAGCACCACGATCAGCGCGCCGACGGGCGGCCCCCAGCGCCGGCCGGCACCGCGCGCACTGAGGACCAGGGCGGCGCCGAGCAGAGCCAGCATGGGAAGCAGGTAGCGGGGCTCCCCGTAGGTTCCGGCCTGTTCGATGCTCGCGTAGGCGGAGGCCGCGACGAGCGCCATCACACCCACGCTCATGACGCCATAGACGGCCAGCTCAACCAGCCGGCGCCGCACCGTGGCGCGAACCGTGATGAGCGAGCGGATGCCCAGGATCGCGAGGGCCGCGGCCGGGATGAGGGCGAGGTTGTCGACCCACGCCGGAAAGGGCGTATCCAGCCAGCCGTACACCCCCACCGATCTGTCGAACCAGATATCACGCGTTGTGGAGATGCCCGGGAAGTGATTTGTCATCCCCGGCAGCCTCGGCAGGTAGAACTGCCAGATGTAGCTGATCTCGCTGAACAGCGACCCTCGTTCGCTCGTCAGGTTCAGCGCGCTTGAGACCACTCCCAGCCCGGCATGGTTGGAGAACAGATTGACGACGATGTACAGGCAGGCCGGGCTGGCGGCGATCGCCACGGCAAGCGCCAGCGAGCGGTAGGCGGTGCGCTTGTCGGTCCTGGCTGCGCGGACGGCGAGCACGACCAGGCCGAGCATTATTCCCGGGAGAAACCCTATGAAGTTGACCTTGGTGAGCAGGCCTATGGCGGTCGCGCTCCCGATCGCGATCGCGAGCCCTGGCGTCAGCCCGCGGCTGAACGCTCGCGCGAGAAGGTAGAAGACCGCGGCTGAGACGGCGTACAGCATCGCGTCCGGGTTGACGGCGCCCGACATGAACCCGAGCAGCGGCGCCAATGCGACGCTGAGCCCGCCGACGGTCCAGGCCCAGCGGGTTCCGGGAACGGCCTCGCGCACGAACAGGTAGACAAAAAGCGCCGTGAGGCCGGCCATCAGCGCGGACAGCAGCCTCATGAGCTCCAGGCGGTCGAGCAGCGAGCCGCCGGAGCCGATGGCATAGGGGATCGTTTGCAGCGCGTAGTACAGCGGCGGCTCGGAGGTCGCCACGCCGGCGCCTCCTTCCCCGGTGCGATTCAGCGGCTGGGCCAGGTCGTGCTGCAGGCGTCTCTGTTCGGCCGCTGAGATGATGGGCTGGATTTCCGGATGCCAGCGAACTTCCGGCTGATGAAGATCCCGGCGCGCGACTTCCTCCTCTTCGGAGAATTCTTCGTTGCTGTTCGTCGGCAGCGTCCGGGTCTCGGCGAGCTGCTGGACGTAGGCGAAGTGCGAAGGCTCATCCGGCGCCTGGAAGGGCGGCGTGATGATCGACCAGCAGACCGCGTTCAGGACGGCGATCAGAGCGCAGATCCAGGCCGCCCGCGGAATCCGCCGCAGCGATCTCATGGCCTCTCTGCCGAGCCGCCGGCTCATTGCAGCTCGCGGAGGATCAGTCGCGAGGCGAGGGTCGCGATCGTGATCATGAGCGCGATCAGGAGGTACACGACCCATGTGCCGCTGGGGGCGTGACCGAAGCCCATGCGATGTGCCACATACGAGGCCAGCGACCACCATGACCTGTGACCGGGGCGCAGATATTCGACGCGAAACCTCCGAGCCACGCCGCGCTGACCGGTGACCGTGGTCACGTAGCCGCTCGACCCATAGAAGATGATCCTGTAGCTGTCAGCTCCGAGCGCCACGCACACGCGGTCGGTGTTGATCGTCTGCGAGACGCGCTTGACGGGCACGGTGGTGCTCGCGGCAAATCCCCAGCCGGCGCCTCGTTTGCCCTGGGCCACCACCACCGGACCCGACAGCGCCTGGAGGTTTACCGTGGGACCGACGTTGGCCCCCAGGGAGACGCGTATCGCCGTGGTGCCCGCCGGCAGTGTTCCGGCTTCCTCGCATCCTTTGCTGCCGCCCGGCAGAGACGTCAGTTCATGCTGTGCAGCAACCGAGTTGCTCCCGGCGACGGACAGGCGCGACTGCGACAGCACCACGACGAGCACCGCCACCAGGGCCACCAGTCCGACAGCAAGGGCGACCCGCACGCTGCGCATCAGTCGCGTCGCCGTCCGAGGCTGCCGGGCATCTGCGAGCAAAGACTATCTGAGCGCCGCCGAGCCGCTTCCGAGCCCTTGCTCAGGCGGGGACGAGTTCGATCCACTGATAGCTCCGACCGCACAGCGCTCGCCAGTCTGTTGGTGCAACCGCGCGGAGTGACTGCTGGGCAGGGGTCTCGGCCGGGGTCAGGAACACGCCGTAGAGGTCAGCCGAGCCGCCGTCGCCCGGGGCAAGGCTGAAGCCGCCGCGGGTGACGGACAGGCGATGGCGGCCCGCGGTGAGCGAGACCGTCACAGGGCTTGTGGTGTTGCGGACAACGGAGTTGCCTCCGAGCTGGGCCCCGATCGACCCGACCGCATGCCCATCCACGCCGAGCGCGACGGTGGGCATCAGCTGCCCCTGCAGCCACACGTCCCAGACGCCTGAGACGGGCACCGCGAATTCAGCCGAGAGCCGGCCCGCTGAGGTCATCCCGAACCCCTGGCGCAGGCGCGTCCAAGCTGCGGGACGAGAGGCCCCTGCCAGCGGGATCGTGACCACTTCGGGCGAGGGCGCGGCGAGGAGGCGCTCGCCGTCAACCTTCGCGGCGAAGGCCAGCCGCCCGATACGAGCGCACTGTTCGGGCGGGGAGCCGGACAGGGGTACGTCGGCGATGGCCGCCCGAGCGCCGCGTTGGCGAGCCCACACCTGGTAGTAGGTGCCCTGCCAGAGCAGGTGGTAGACCGACGGGGGGCGATCGGCCGAGGGGTCGCGGCGCGTGACGATCAGCGGGTAGGGGCGCAGCGCCGCGGGCGGCACCCGATCCAGTTCGACCGGGTAACGGTAATCGGCCCCGGCGCCCCTGAGCGCGGGCGGCGAGTACTCGAAGTTCGGTCCGCCCACGTCGAGGTCACGCAGCTCATACAGCGCGTATTCATCGAAGTCGGTGAACAGCGTGGGACCCCTGCCGGCGAAGCGGTGGCCGATCGAGGCGAGCTCCTCGTAGCGCGCCGTGGGTGCGAGATTCGAGCTGTGGTACTGAAGCGCGTCGGAGGCGAGCACACCCCCCGTCAACGCGACCGCGAGCAGCGGCGCCACATGGCGCAGCGGGGATGACAGCAGGGCGGCAACTCCCCCCCACGCCAGAATCACGAGCAGGGGTGTCGTGAGCATCAGCGTCTTTGCGTCCACCCAGGTGGTGCTGTACTCGCTCAGGACGAGCCACACGATCAGCGTCAACGCGAACCACCCCGCCAGCGGATAGTCGCGCCTTTGCATCAGGCGAAGCACGCCCAGCAGGACCGCGGCGAACACCACGGCGATGAGCGCGTCGGTGATCGCCAGATCGACACCCGCGGGCGGGTGCTTATAGGTGCCCCACACCCACACGCCGAACACCTGCAGGGTCTCAAGCGGCGCGCGCAGGTTGCCCGGATTGCCCGTGGTCGTGATGTTCTGGGCCACCTGCAGCGACTGGGAGAGCTCGGTCCAGGTCGGCAGGGCGCCGACCAGCAGGACGATGAGCCCGACCCCGATCAGGCGCAGAGAGCGCCAGGCGGCGGGGAGATCGGCCGCCCCCCTGTGCAGACCGCCGGCGGCGTCCACGATCATCACCGCGGCGAGGATCGCCGCCGCCGCCAGCACCCAGGCGCCGAATCCGGCTCCCAGCGCCGACACCCCCGCGGCCGCCGCCAGGGCGAACGGGATGGCGCCCGTCGCACGGCCCCGCAGCCAGCGCGGATACGAAACGACGAGGGTGCCGAGCGTGAGGATCATGGCGAGCGCTGTGATCTCCTTGACCGAGCCGATCAGCACGTAGCCGTAGACCAGTGCGGGCACCGTGGCGGTCAGCGCCGCGAGCGCCGCCCAGGGGCCGTTCAGGCCGATCCGGCGAACCAGCAGCCAGGCCGGGCCCGCGGCCAGGGCCAGCATGAATGCGTTGAAGGGCTCAAAGGCCCAGATCAGCGGAAGGCCCAGCAGGAAGGCGCTGCCGCCGAACAGGGTGTCCGCGCCCGAGGGGTAGCTGGTGTTGTAGTAGTTGTTGATGTACTGCCCGTAGGAGTTGCGCAGATCCAGATGCGCGTAGGACTGGCCGTGGTGCAACAGATAATCCGCACCCGTCATGTGCACGGCGGAGTCCGACAGGGTCAGGTAGGAGGAGAAGCTGGGCCGGCCCGCGAGCAGCACCGGCGCCAGCGCCAGCAGGTAGGCCAGCACCGGCGCCACGGGCTGCCAGGGACATTCCCGCAGGCGGCCGGCGAGCACTCGCGCCCTCGGCCAGGCGACGGCGAAGCCGGCGATCGCGGCCGCGGCCATCAGGTACGGGGTCGCCCGGGCGAATGGTGTCACGTAGGTGCTCAGCTGGGAGAGCCCGATCAGGGCCGCCGCGCCCACCGAGGGGAGAAGCAGGCCGGGCAGCCAGCCGCCGCTGCATCGGTCGACCAGCAGGCCCGCGCCGATGCAGAGCGCCGCAAGCACCATCGGGTAGACCAACGTGGTGAGGACGAACATCTAGAGCAGGCGCGAGCTCACCGGGCACAACGGCCGGGCATCTCGAAGGGACACGGCCGGCGGTCGATCTTCCCCGAGCATCGATGCATCATCCCAGCTGCCGGGGCCCGGCCGTCACAGCCGCTGAGCCGCTAGGACCGGCGCCACAGCGCCCGCAGGTGCTCGGGCCGCGCCAGGTTCAGCACCGGCACGCCATGGCGATCGGCGACGCGCAGCGCCTGACCGGTCCCGCCGGCCCCCGGGCCGCCGCCGTCAAGGCTTCCATCCGCCGTCCAGCAGACCACCAGCGCGGCCGCCACGCGCAGATCGCGGCCCAGCACCTCATGGACGTCGCGGGTACGCAGCCGGCGCACGGGCGGGGACAGCCCGGGCCAGCCCGGATGAAAGCGCTCCGCGAGCGAGTACGCGGCCTCCGTCGGCTCTTCCAGCACGGCCACCTCGGGGCCCTCCTTCTGAGACCGGGCCTGCGTTTCGAAGCCCGCACAGGGCAGATACAGCTCCACCCCACCGCGCCCGGCGAGGGCGCCTTCATAAAATGCCTGATCGGCGCCCGGCGATAGGCCCGTGCGCAATGTCCAACCCGCCCGCGCCAGGCGCGTTGCGGCCATCCTCATCGACTCGAGCACCGCCGCAGGAGTCTCGCGCGAGCCTATCCCGGTGTAGATATGCAGGCGATTTATGGATACCCCCGGCTGGACTCGAACCAGCAACATCCGGCTTAGAAGGCCGGTGCTCTATCCAGTTGAGCTACGGGGGCCAGACCATGCTCAGACCGGCGCGCCCACGACAGCCGAGCTCGACCGGGCCGGTTTCATCGTCGCACGTACTTAGGCATCGTTGAGCATAAACCTGTAAAAGTTGCGTCTGTGAGCGACTCGCGCGATGCCGACCCGGAGGACGACGAGGGCGATCTGACGCGCAAGCAGCGGCGCGAGCAGGCCCGCGCCCAGCGCAAGGAACTCGAGGAGGCCGAGGCGGCGAGCGCCGTCCGGCGGACCCGCCTGACACGGCTCGGGATCGTCGTTGCCGTCGTCGTGGCGGCCATCGTCGTGATCCTCATCGCGACCGGAGGCGGCTCCAAAAAAGGCATCCCCCCGACCTCCTCGGCGAAGACCGCGACGGTCAGCGAAGTCAGTTCTCTGGTGGGTGGGGTCCCCCAGAACGGCAATGTGCTCGGCGACCCCAACGCCCCGGTGACGCTCGTGTACTTCGGCGACCTGGAGTGCCCGATCTGCAAGGAGTTCACGCTGGGGGCGCTGCCCTCGATCGTTCAGCAGTGGGTTCGCACCGGCAAGGTGAAGATCGAATACCGCGCACTGGAGACCGCGACGCGCGAACCGGAAGTCTTCAAAACCCAGCAGGTCGCGGCGCTCGCGGCGGGCAAGCAGAAGAAGATGTGGGACTTCCTCGAGCTCTTCTACCACGAGCAGGGAGAAGAGGACTCCGGCTACGTCACCGAAAGCTATCTTCAGGCCCTGGCCCAGCAGGTTCCGGGACTAAACCTCCCGCAGTGGACAAGCGACCGCAACGACCCGGCGCTGTCCAAGCAGGTCACGGCCGACACCGAAGCGGCCAACAACGCCGGGTTCACCAGCACCCCGTCGTTCCAGATGGGCAAGACCGGCGGAGATCTGCAAACCTTCGAACCGGGCACCTACACCGAACCGGGCCCCTACAACGCCCAGATCGAAAAGCTGCTGAAGTCCTAGACGGCGATGAGCGGGCGAGCCCTCAGGACCACGATGATCGTGCTGGCGACGATCGGCCTGGGCGTGGCCGCCTACCTCACCTATGTCCACTACTCCGGGGCTGTACCGGTCTGCTCCAGCAAGGGCAACCCCTGCAGCGAGGTTCAGAAATCGGTGTACTCGAAGCTCGCCGGCGTTCCCGTGGCGCTGATGGGCCTGATCGGCTACATCCTCATTCTCGGCTCGCTGCTCGTTCCAGAAAGCGAGCGGACCAGGTTCGCCACGGTGGTTCTGACCCTCGGCGGCTTCGGGTTCAGCGCCTACCTGACCTATCGCGAGCTGTTCACGCTCCACAAAATCTGCGAGTGGTGTGTTTCAAGCGCCGTGATCGTGACGGTGCTCATGATCCTCTCGATCTGGCGATTCCTGCGGGGCGACGTCCCGCCCTCGGGGGGCCGATCCTCGCCTGTCGGCGAGGGGCTCCAGCCCGAGCAGGCATCGCCCGTCGGCGCCGCGCAGTCCTGAAGCATGTTCTAGTCAATCCGTCCAGTGGGCGCTTGCTGGGCCGCAGTTAGGGCGCCCGTGCACCGACGGGGTGGACAAGCACATGCACGCCCCCGCGACGAGCACCAATCCAGAGTTGACGATCGAGGCGGCCGCTCCGGTCGAGCCCGACGCTGCCGTGGCAGCCGGAGCATCGAGCGAGCCGGGCGAGGCGGCGATCGCGCGGCTGTTCGAGATGACCGGCGATCTGCTCGCGACGATCTCGCTTGACGGCCGATTCAAGCTCGTCAACCCCGCCTGGGAGCAGGTCCTCGGCTGGACTCGCGAGGAACTTCAGACTCAGAACCTGCGCGAGCTGATCCACCCCGATGATGTCGAGCAGACGATGGCGCTCATCCTTGCTGCCGACGGAGAGCCCGGCCGTCCCGACATCTTCAGCAACCGGGTTCGCCACCGGGACGGCTCCTGGCACGCGCTGCTGTGGAACGCCCGCTGTGACGGCGAGCTCTGGTACGCCTCCGCCAAGGATGTGACCGACCACAGCGGAGATGAGCACGAGGCTCTGAACGACCTCGAGCACAAGGCCCTGCACGACCCTCTTACGCACCTGCCCAACCGCAGCCTTCTGATGGACCGCACACGCCAGGCGGTGGCCCGCCTGCATCGCAGCCCCGGCGTGGTGGCGCTGCTGTTCATCGACCTCGACCGGTTCAAGGCGGTCAACGACAA
Source organism: uncultured Solirubrobacteraceae bacterium (assembly GCA_963826995.1). Lineage (GTDB taxonomy): Bacteria > Actinomycetota > Thermoleophilia > Solirubrobacterales > Solirubrobacteraceae > Palsa-744. The sequence continues at coordinate 96,161 of CAWGYZ010000002.1, forward strand.
CCTCGGGCACGAGGTCGGCGACATGCTTCTGATCTCCGTCTCCAAGCGCCTTGAAGATCTGATGCGCGACAGCGACACGGTCGCCCGCCTCGGCGGCGACGAGTTCGTGATCCTGGCTGAGGAGATCGTCTCGGACGGCGAAGCCCTGGCACTGGCCGAGCGGGTCCTGCACGCGATGGAGGACCCATTCCAGCTGGGTACGGCCGAGGTCTCACTGCTCGCCAGCGTCGGCGTGTCGGTGTCACACGATCCCGACAGCGACCCCGAGAGCATGCTGCGCGAGGCCGACGTGGCCATGTACCGCGCAAAGGGAGCCGGCGGAAGCCGTCTCGAACTGTTCGACGAGAAGCTCAGGCGCGAAGTCAGCGCGCACATGGAGATCGAGGGCAGGCTCCGCCACGCACTGCCGCGGGACGAGCTCGTGCTCGCCTACCAGCCGATCCTCCCACTCGCGGGTGGATATGCGGTCGGCTGTGAGGCGCTGGTGCGCTGGAATCCGCGCGGGGCCAACCAGGCCAGGACCGGCCAGCTGCTTCCCTCCACCTTCCTTGCAAGGGCCGCGGAGAGCCCGCTGATCGTCGAGATCGGCGATTGGGTGCTCCACAACGCCTGCGCTCAGGCGGCCAGCTGGCACCGCAACGGCACCCAGGTCTCCGTGTTCGTGAACATCTCCGCACGCGAGCTGACCGAGCTCGACCTCGCCCAGAGGGTGCAGAACGAGCTGAGGGCCTCGCGACTTCCGGCGCGCTCGCTGTGCCTGGAGGTCAGCGAGGAGGCCGTCCAGCGCGACCCCGAGCGCGCCCGGGCCGCTCTGAACGCCGTCAAGAAACTCGGCGTGGTGATCGCCCTGGACAACTTCGGCGCCGGACAGTCCTCGCTCAGCCTGCCGAGGAACCTCCCGCTGGACATACTCAAGCTCGACCGCGCCCTGATCCAGGGCTTTGAGCACGATCGCAACAGGCGGGCGATGGTCGCCGGGATGATCGCCCTGGCCCACGAGGCCGGGCTCACGGCTGTGGCCGTGGGCATCGAGACCAACCGCCAGCTGGCCGTGGCCCGCGAACTGGAGTGCGCGGTGGGGCAGGGCAACCTGCTGCATCCGCCCGAGCCGCCGGAGCGGCTGCGGTTCAGGGAGACCTCCGGGGCTGTAACGTCCCTGCCATGGCGTCCCCTCGTGCGAGTTCGGGGCTGAGCGAGGAGGTCATCGCTCAGCAGAAGCGCGCCGCCGCGCGGGCCTCTGCCGAGCTCGTCGAGGATGGAATGCGCGTCGGCCTGGGCACGGGCTCGACCGTCGCCTATCTGCTCGAGGCGCTTTCAGAACGCGAGCTGAAGGATGTGAGCTGCGTCGCGACCTCGCCGGGCACCGAGCGAGCCGCGCGCTCACTCGGGTTGACCCTGCGGGCGTCCGAGGAGGTGGACGAGCTCGACCTGGCGATAGACGGCGCCGACCAGATCGACCCGAGCGGATGGTTGGTCAAGGGCGGCGGCGGAGCGCATACGCGCGAGAAGATCGTGGCCGCGGCGGCACGCCGCTTCGTGGTCATCGCCTCGGCCGAGAAGGCGGTTGAGCAGCTGACCCCGCCGGTGCCGCTGGAGCTACTTCGCTTCGGCTGGCAGAGCACGCTCAGAGCCCTCGCCGATGCGGATCTGCGACCCGCGACCGCGGGTCAGCCGCAGTCGAGCGATCCGGCCGCGCGGCTCAGCCCCGACGGAGGGCTGCTGGCCAACTACCTGGCCAGGTTCGCCGACCCCCGTGAGCTTGCCGCCCGGCTGAGCGCCACCCCGGGTGTGGTCGATCACGGGTTGTTTCCGCCGGAGATGGTCAGCCTGATCCTGATCGCCTCACACGGCGGCGTGGAACAGCGCAGCGGGCTCAAGCAGAACGACTAGCTCAACTAGCCACGACCCGGGGCGCCGGCTCGAGCGGGCGCAGCTCCTCGGTCGAGGACACCGACTGGCGGGCGAGCACGCCGTCGTCACCGACCACGTAGGCGCCCATGCGGTCGAGCGGCGGCGAGTACACGTGGAGCGTGACCGCGGGATCACCGCCCCCATGGCGCACGCGGTGGATGTCGGCCGGCGTGAAGTGGAAGGTGTCGCCGGTTGCGAATCTGCGATCGCGCGGGGGGCCGTCGATCGTCAGTCGCTGCTCGCACACCGCCCCGCTCACGACCGCCACGGCGCCGGCCGAGACGTCGTGGTCGTGAAAGCCCGTGTCGTGATCGTCCATCCAGCAGATCAGCCACGCGGTCACGTGATCGTCGCTCAACAGCTCCTCGTAGACCCGCTGGCTTGAGTCGTGCTTGACCAGGTGGATCCACAGCTCCGGCCGGTCGGCGAGCTCGGCGACGAAGGTTTCGAGCTCGGGGCCGGACAGGTCGCGCCCGCGCGGGCGCGGCACCCAGGAGACCGGCCCGGGATCACGGCCGGGAGCGGCCGGGAGGAGCGGCGTGGGGTCCGCCTGAAGGCTCAGAGGGGAGTTGGTTCGGGGGTTCATGCGCGCACCGTTGCCGTCTCGCCGAGCGCCCGCCGCGTCCCATCCGCGATCGGATCCCAGTCGAGCACCTGTGGCATCCCCAGCTCACCGGGCTCCACGACCGGGCGATCGGAGCCGTACAGCAGCTGCTCTCCTCCGACGAGCTGCTCGAGCGTCCGCACCGCGGAGGCCCCGTAGGAGGAGGTGTCGTAGAAGACCAGGGGGTCGGCCGGGCTCAGCGACGGGCCCCCGCGCGAGGACAGGCGCTCGGCGTGCAGCGGAGCCAGGCCGGCGAGCATCGAGAAGACGACCCGCAGCTGCGGGTGATTGGCCCGGCCGAACGTCACAAACGCCAGCCATGAGGCGTGCATCTCGGCCACGTAGCGAGTCAGCGCCGGCCACCACAGGGGGTCGCCCAGCGAGGCCTCCGCCACGGCCGCTGAGGCGCTCCCGCGAGACCCGGGCCCCGGATGCACCAACAGGGGCGCTCCAAGGTGCTCCAGTCGCCCGAGCAGCGGTCGCAGGCGCGAGATGGGCTCGACGCCGCCGAGCGCGCCGGCGGGAAGCGACAGCCCCACACAGCCGCGAGCCAGCGCCCGGTTGACATCGTCGGGATCGACACGGTCGAGCGCGACCGCTCCCCACACCCCGAAGGGACCGCCCAGCGAAAGCGCCCCCTCGTGGTAGGCGTCGATCAGGGGGATCGACTGCTCGCGGGGAAGCGACTCGATGCCGAGCGGGCTCGACAGGCACAGCAGGGCCCGATCGAGGCCGTCCTGCTCCACCAGCGCTGCACGGTGGGCCGGCGCCTCGGCCGGCAGGTCGATCACGTAGGGGCGCTCGCTGGCCATGAACAGCACCGTCAGCCCATGCTCGCGGCGGACGAAGGGCAGCTCCTCACGCTCGGCCAGCGCCTCCACGAGCGGCTCGGTCCAGATGTGCTGATGTACGTCGATCCTGGTCATGGCTGGTTGGTCAGGGCAGTGGTGGTGGGGTATCGGCGCGTATTGTCGGGATTGTCGATCCGTTTTATGCAGATTAGCAGACGGTGCAGCTCGGCACGCGGACGATCGGCCGAAGATCCACTGCCAGCGTGGGAGTCGCCTCAGCGGGGAACCGAGGAGTCGAACCTCGCGTTGCGGTTTTGGAGACCGCCGTGTTACCGATACACCAGTCCCCCGGGATCGCCGATTGTACGGCGTCTCCCCGGTGGAACCGGCCCATCGCCGGATCACGCCGGCTGACGCCAGCATGGCCCGATTCCGAGCCTCGGCGGACGGAAAGCGCGCCTGGAGCACTCCCATGCGGCCCCCGTCCTCGTGTTTATCGACGCCCGTCCAGCTAAAGCCGAGGTCCTACCCGTGCCGAAGCGTATGTAGTCAGGTACATCCATGTAGCAATGCGCACTTTCTTCGACAACCTCCTGTCCGGACAGCGGCCTCGGCTGCCCCGGCCCCACCCTGTGATCGCTCGCACACGAGCGGTCCTCCGCGCCTGCCGCGTGCGCGTGTCCATGCGCCTGAACCCGACCGCCCAGGAGGGGTTCCTGCTCGTGGAGGTGATCGTCAGCGCGCTGCTCGTGGCCCTGATCGTGATCGCCACCTTCAACGGCTTCGACGTCGTCAACCGCGCCCAGGCCGAGGACCGCGCCCACGACCAGGCGGTGATCCTCGCCGCCGAGTCCCAGGAGCAGATGCGCACCGACCCCGTCAGCACGCTGCAGGCCCTCGAGACGACACCGCACACCTACACGCAGACCGTCAACGGCACGAGCTACGAAATCACCCAGGAAGCGGCGCCCAGCAACGGCTCGGCGAACACGACCGGCTGCAGTGCCGTCGAAACAACCAAGCAGACGGGCGCCAACGTCGAAATCACATCGAGGGTGACCTGGGCGTCACTCGGGGCCGCAAAACGCCCCGAAGTCAAGCTGTCGAGCATCATCACGCCGCCGACGGGCGCAGGCCTCGAGGTGGACGTCGGCAACAACCCGAGCCCCACCGAAGGAGTGCCCGGCGTCACGGCGGTCGTGACCTTCACCCCGACCAACTCGACGAGCACCGAAACCCGCGAAGGAACCACCAACAACGCCGGCTGCATCGTCTTCGGCGACATCGAATCGACGTCCGCCTCCGTCGAAATCAAGGAAAAATCGGGGTTCGTCACAACCAGCGGCACCCTGAAAGTCCCGACAAAAGGTGTCACCCTCGCGCCGAACATCACGGTCCACTATCCCGTCACCTTCGACCAGGGCGGAGCGATCAAGGCCAACTTCACCTGGAAAGGCGAATCGGTCAACGGCGATACCTCCGCGGTGGTCAACGGCTCGCTCCCGGCGCCGAAATTCGAGGTAGGCTCGAACCTCTTCTCATACGAAGGCACCGGCGAAGAACACTACGCCGCCGAAACGGGCAAATACGCCTCCTCGGCGACGACGGCCAAAGGCACCCGCTACTCAACCGGCGACCTCTTCCCCTTCCTCACAAATGCCTGGGCCGTGTACGCCGGCGACTGCGTGGCCAACGACCCCCACACCGTCAATGCCGCAATCGCGGAACCCGAAGGCCTCGTCAAACCCGGGGCCACGACGGAAGTCAGCGTCCCGATCAGCAAGACCAACCTGCTGGTTCGCGAAGGGACCAAAAGCAGCTCATCGACGGCTCCCAGCGGCCTGGAAGCCAAGATCACCAACACAGCCTGCAGCTCATCGGCAACGCCGAACAACGCCTCCGCGCTCAACCTCACGCACAAACAGAAAACGACGGGCGAAGGCAAACTCGAATTCCCGTTCCAGCCGTTCGGCTCCTACGAACTCTGCGTCGCCAACACAACCACCAAAAAGCGTTACAAATACCTCGGCAGCAACACGACCGAAGAAGGCACAGCGCCGGCCATCTATCTCGGCGCAAAATCGTCGACCGAAAAAGCCGAACTCAAGAGCAAAAAGGAAGGCGAAGAAAAAACCGTCAAAACCACGCGCGAAACGGCCGAAGCGGCGGCCAAATCCACTCGCGAATCCGAAGAAGCCACGGCCAAGGCCAAACGCGTGGGCGAAGAAGAACCGACCAAAAAAGCCTGGGAAAAAGAAGTCACCAAAAACGCGGAAACCAAAGTCAAAGAAGAAGAAACCAAAACGAAACGTCTTGCGACCGAAAAAAGCGAAGTCGAACTGTGGAAATGGGAGGAAGAATGCAAGACCACCAAAAACAAAGCCACCTGCGAAAAAGCCGGCAAAGTCGAAATCACCAGCGCACAACGAAAAGAAAAAGAAAAAACGCAGGAAACCAATAGGAAAACCAAAGAAACTGAAGAAAAAACGGCCAACACCGCCCGCGAAAACGCCGAAAAAACCACAAAAACCAACCGCGAAGCCCAGGAAGCCACACAGAAAGCCGCGGAAAAAGCCGAAAAAGAATCAAAAGAAAAACGGGAAACAGAAGAAGCCACCCTCAAAACCAAAAAGCTGGGCGAAGAAGAAACCACCAAAAAAGCCCGCGAAAAAGCGGAAACGGAAGAAACTGAAGAAGCGACCACGACCAAAGTCACCGTTGAATCGAACGTGTCGGCATGCTGATTCCCGCCGTCATCGCCTCCCGGCGCGCGAGGGTCCGGGAAAGAGCCCGTGACGCCCGGGGCTTCACCCTGATCGAGACGCTCGTGGCGATTCTCACCGGTATCGTCGTCACGGCAGCGCTGTTCGCGATCCTCGAAGTTTCGCTGCACCAGTCGGCCAGGGCCGCCGACGTCGTCCAGGCAAGCCAGCTCGGCCGAGCGACGATGACCCACATGGTCGACGAGCTCCGCTCATCATGCCTGGCCTCGGAATTCACCCCGATACAGGAAAAAAGCTCGAACACCGAACTGTACTTCCGAAACAGCTACAGCGAAAAGGCCGTTCCCACGAGTGCCTCGGAACACAAGATCTCCTGGAACGAAAAAACGGGCGTGCTCACGGACTACACGTATCCCTCCACGGGCGGCTTGTGGCCGAACTTCACCTACTCCACCACCGAAAGCCCCGCCGGCGGGACGCAGATCGGCGAACACATCGCGGCTCAGGGCACGACCACCGTCAAAAATAAAGAAGGCAAATCGGAAACGATTCCGACTCCCATCTTCCGCTACTACAAGTACGCGACCAAAGCCGGCAACGTCGAAGAAGACACCAATCTTCCGGTCGGCACGCTGACCCCGATCGAACTCGGATCCAAAGAAGAACTTAAAACCAAGGCCCCGGAAGTGGCGGCGGTTCTCATAAGCATCCGAGCGGGAGCCACCGACGGCCTATACACGACCAAGGGCGGCGTCGCCGACTTCTCAAACCAGGTGACGCTGGCATTCACCGCCCCCAACCCCGAAAAAACGATCGAAGACGGGCCATGCCAGTGATCGCGGCCTGGCAGCGGCTCCGCCTGCGCGCACGTGAGCGGGACGGATTCACGATGATCATCGCTCTCGGCGTGATGTTCGTGACGAGCCTCCTGCTTCTGGCGGCGTTCACGGCCGTCAACGGAGACATCAACACCTCCCACGAGAACGTGACCCACCAGCAGGCCTACTATGCCGCCCTCTCGGGGGTGCAGGAGTATGAGTACAAGCTCGAGGCCAACTCCAGCTACTGGGAGAACTGCGAACCCCTCGTCAGCAATGAGGAAGGCGGCGAGCGCTACGAAGTCACCCTGCTCGCGGCCGAAGACGAGCCCAAAGGCACCACCTGCAGCTCCTCAAACCCGTTCGAAACGGAGATCGAAACGAGCGGCGCCGCGGCCAACACGTTCCGCATCCTGTCCGTCGGCTGCGCCGGTAGCAGCACCATCACGAGCTGCTCCGGGCAGAACAAGTCGAACGTCTCGACGCGGTCGATCGTGGCGACGTTCAAACTGACAGGCTTCCTGGACTACGTCTTCTTCACCCAATACGAAGACATCGACCCCCTGCTCAACGGCACGAATGCGACCAACTGCACGAAATACTACGAAGAAGGCCCGTCCAAAACCAAACGCGCGTCGGAATGCCAGACCCTCATCTTCTCGAAGGAAGACAGCGTCAACGGGCCGATGCATACCGACGACGCCGCCAACGTGACCTGCAGCAAAGAACTGAACTTCGGTCGCAAAAGTCACACGCCACCGGATACCGTCGAAATCGGCGGCGGCACCTGGCCGGCTTGCACGACCGGCAATGAACCCACCTACTACACCGAATCCAAAACCTACTCCAAAGGCACCGAACTCGTTGCTCCTGAAAGCGACGAAAGCCTCGGTGCGTATGTCGAATCGGCGAACAAGTTCACGGGCGTGACCGAAGTCACGCTGAACGGCACGACCAACGAAATCACGGTCGCGAACTGGAAAAGCAAAGTCAAAACCGAAACGAAAATTCCATGGCCGAAAAACGGCCTTCTGTACGTCGAATCCAACGGCGCGTGCACATACGAATACAAAGTCGAAAGCTCCGACACCTCGAGCGAGCTTGGTGAAGAGGAAAAATGCGGCACCGTCTACGTCGAAGGCACCTACAGCAAATCACTCACGATCGCGGGCACCGACGACGTCGTCATCAACGGCAACATCTACCCGACGAGCGTGGCAGGCAAACTCGGAAGCGCGCCGACCGGAACCCAGACCCTTGGACTGATCGCCACCAACTTCGTGCGCGTCTACCACCCCTGCACGGGTGGCTTCGGCGGGGGCAACCAGACCGGCTATATGCAGGAACCGTGGATCTACGCCGCGATCCTGTCGACCGACCACTCCTTCGTGGTCGACAACTATAAGTGCGGGGCGCAGCTGAGTAACCTTAATGTCTATGGCGCGATCGCGCAGAAGTTCCGCGGTCCCGTCGGCCAGGTCGGAAGTCACGGCTACACCAAGGAATATATCTATGACCAGCGCCTTGCTAGCGAGGAGCCGCCCTACTATCTCTCGCCGCTCAAGACCGGCTGGAAAGTGTCCCGCGAGACCGCACCCACCGCGGGCTGAGAGCGGGCCACCGGGCTACGGCGCCCACTGCTCGACACGGAGGTTGCCCGTGTCGGCGATGAAGATCTGACCGGTTGCTCCCACCGCGATGCCCCTCGGGCTCTGGAGCTGCCCTGCCCCCGAGCCCTGAGAGCCGAAGGCCGTGATGAAGGCCCCTGCGGGGGAGAACTCCTGCACGCGGCCGTTACCGTATTCAGAGACATACAGGTTGCCGCTCGAGGGGTCTGTCGCTATGCCCCAGGGCTCGTTTGATTTGCCGGTGCCTGAGCCGGCCGGGTCGAAGCTTGCGAGGAGGATCCCCAAGGTCGAGAACTCCTGCACCCGCTGGTTTCCGTATTCAGAGACGTACAGGTTCCCGCCGGCGACGGCCAGGCCGAAGGAGGCGATGCCGATCTTTCCTTCGGTTGTCCCGGTCGATCCCAATTTGGTGATCAGGGTGCCGGTGGCCGAGAACTCGGCGATGCGCCCGCCTTCGGGGTTGCCGTAGGCGTTCAGGACCCACACGTTGCCTGAGGAGTCGACCGCGATCGCTCCCGGGTTAGACAGCGGGCCAGGGGTCGGGTAGGTGGCGGCGCCGAATGTCCTCAGGTATTCACCGGAGGGACCGAACTCCTCCACACGGGAGTTGCCGAAGTCGGTCACATAGACGTCGCCTGAGGAGTTGGTTGCGATGCCGCCGATCCCATTGAACTGGCCCTGCCCTGTGCCGGCTTCGCCGAACTGCCTTACGAACTGGCGCGATGAGTTGAGCTCGACGATGCGGTCATGGCCCGAATCGGCCACCCAGATGTTCCGCTGGGGTCGACGGCCACGGCATTCGGTTCTGCGAACCGGGCTTCGGGGTTTTCATAGCTGGCGATTGCTGTCGTGTAGGTGGGGGGTGCTCCCGGTGCCCACTGCTCGACGCGGAGGTTGCCGCTGTCGGCGATGAAGACCTGCCCGGTCGGGCCCACGGCCACCCCCTTCGGAGCCGAGAGCTGCCCTGAGCCCGAGCCCTGAGAGCCGAAGGTCGTGACGAACGCGCCCGCCGGGCTGAACTCCTGCACACGGTCGTTGCCGACTTCGGTCACATACAGGTTGCCGCTCGTGGGGTCTGTGGCGATGCCCCACGGTTGGTTCGATTTGCCGGTGCCCGAGCCCGCCGGGTCGAATGTTCCGAGGTATGCCCCGGCGGTTGAGAACTCCTGCACCCTCTGGTTTCCGTATTCGGCCACATACAGGTTGCCGCCGGAGATGGCCAGGCCGAAGGAGGCGATGCCGATCTTTCCTTCGGTTGTCCCGGTCGATCCGAATTTGGTGATCAGGGTGCCGGTGGCTGAGAACTCGGCGATGCGCCCGCCTTCGGGATTGCCGTAGGCGTTCAGGACCCACACGTTGCCTGAGGAGTCGACCGCGATCGCTCCCGGGTTAGACAGCGGGCCCGGGGTCGGGTAGGTGGCGGCGCCGAAGCTCCTCAGGTATTCACCGGAGGGACCGAACTCCTCCACGCGGGAGTTGCCGGTGTCGGTCACGTAGACGTCGCCTGAGGAGTTGGTTGCGATCCCGCCGATCCCATTGAACTGGCCCTGCCCTGTGCCCGCTTCGCCGAACTGCCTTACGAACTGGCGCGATGAGTTGAGCTCCACGACCCGGTCACGGCCGTTGTCGGCCACCCAGATGTTGCCGCTGGGGTCGACGGCCACGGCATTCGGTTCTGAGAACCTGGCTTCCGGTTCTTGGTAGCTGGCGATGGCTGTCGTGTAGGTGGGTTCAGCGATGTCGATCGACAGGTTGGCGCTGGCCGTCTGGGCTGTCGGCAGGCTCGAGTCGGTCACCTTGACCGTGAAGCTCTGAAGGCCTGCAGCGGTTGGCGTTCCCGTGATCGCCCCGGTCAGCGGGTTGAGGGTCAGCCCTGTCGGCAGGGTGCCCGAGGTGATGGACCAGGTGTAGGGGGTTATGCCGCCGCTGGCCTGAAGGGTCTGGGAGTAGGGGGCTCCGAGGAAGCCTCCGGGCAGGCTGGCGGTCGTGATCTGAAGGCTCGGCAGTGTTTTGAACGTTTCATCAGAGCCTTTGCTCGTTCCGCCGGCGTTGGTCGCTGAGATCCTGTAGTGGTAGGTGGTGTTGGCGGTGAGGCCCGACAGGGCGGCGGTCACTTCGACGGGGCTCGAGCCCGATCCGGGAAGCGACGCGCAGGAGGCCGTTGAGCCGTAGGAGATGCTCGTGCCGTATTCGAATTCGCATTTGCTGACTTCGCCGCTGTTGGGGTTGACCGTGGCGGTGGCTGTTGCTGTGGTCTGGGCGATCGAGGTGGCGGCTTTGGTCACGACCGCCGGCGGGTTGGGCAGCGTTTTGAACGTTTCGTCAGAGCCTTTGCTCGTGCCGCCGGCGTTGGTCGCTGAGATCCTGTAGTGGTAGGTGGTGTTGGCGGTGAGGCCTGACAGGGCCGCCGTCACTTCGACGGGGCTCGAGCCCGACCCCGGCAGGGAGGCGCAGGAGGCCGTTGAGCCGTAGGAGATGCTCGTGCCGTATTCGAATTTGCATTCGCTCACTTCGCCGCTGTTGGGGTTGACCGTGGCGGTTGCCGTCGCTGTGGTCTGTTTGATCGAGGTGGCGGCTTTGGTCACGACCGCCGGGGCGTTGGGCAGTGTTTTGAACGTTTCATCAGAGCCTTTGCTCGTTCCGCCGGCGTTGGTCGCTGAGATCCTGTAGTGGTAGGTGGTGTTGGCCGTGAGGCCTGACAGCGCCGCGGTCACTTCGACGGGGCTGCTACCGCCACCGGGCAGCGCGGCGCAGGAGGCGGTCTGACCGTAGGAGATGCTCGTGCCGTATTCGAATTCGCATTTGCTGACTTCGCCGCTGTTGGGGTTGACTGTTGCTGTTGCGGTCGCGGTGGTCGATTTGACCGACGTCGCCGCTTTGGTCACAACGGTCGGCGGGTTGGGCAGCGTTTTGAAGACGCCTTCGCTGCCTTCGCCGACGCCGCCGGCGTTGGTCGCCACGACCCTGAAGCGGTAGGTGGTGTTCGGCGCGAGGCCCGTGATCGCCGCGGACACCGCGACGGGGCTCGTGCCCGACCCGGGTGCCGGTGAGCACGGCTGGGTCGAGCCGTAGGAGTTCGTGGTGCCCCATTCGAGCTTGCATTCGGTGACTTCCGCGCCGTTGGGGTTCACGGTCCCATTCAGCGTCGCCGTCGTCTGCGCGAACGGTGACGCGGAGCCCGTCACGACCGTCGGCGGGTTGGGCAGCGTTTTGAAGGTTTCGTCAGTTCCTTTGGTGGTGCCTCCGGGGTTCGTCGCCACGATCCGGTAGTGGTAGGTGGTGTTCACGGTCAGGCCGCTGATTTCTCCCTCCACTTCGATCGGGTTGGTCCCCGATCCCGGTTTCGGTTCGCACGGGACGCTTGATCCGTAGGAGTTCGTTGGGCCGTATTCGAACTTGCATTCGCTGACTTCGCCGCCGTTGGGGTTGACTTTCGCGCACAGCGCCGCTTCGGTGCGGTTGGCGAACGCAGGGCATATTGCGACCGTTGGCGCGCTGGGCAGCGTCGTGAACGTTTCGTCAGAGCCCTTGCTCGTGGCGCCGGCGTTGGAGGCCGAGATCCTGAAGTGGTAGGTGGTGTCGGCGGCCAGGCCCGTGACCGCCGCGGACACCGCGACGGCACTGGACCCCGATCCCGGCAGAGCGGAGCAGTTCGCGATCGATCCGTAGGAGATCGTCGTGCCGTATTCGAATTCGCATTTGGTCACTTCCGCGCCGTTCGGGTTCACGGTCGCGTTCAGGGTCGCCGTGGTCTGGGCGATCGGCGACGCGGCTTTGGTCACGACGGTCGGGGCGTTGGCGGTGGTTTTGAGCGTTTCGTCAGAGCCTTTGCTCGTGCCGCCCGCGTTGGTCGCAGAGATCCTGAAGTGGTAGGTGGTGTTCGCGCTGAGACCCGTGATCGCCGCGGACACCGCGACGGCGCTCGTGCCCGAGCCGGGTGCGGGGGAGCACGGCGCGGTCGAGCCGTAGGAGACGGTGGTGCCGTATTCGAATTCGCATTTGGTCACTTCGCCGCCGTTGGGATTGACCGTGCCGGTGAGGGTCGCAGTGCTCTGCCCGATCGGCGACGCGGCTTTGGTCACGACGGTCGGGGCGTTGGGGAGCGTCAGCAGGGTTTCGTCGGCCCCTTTGCTGACGCCGGCCGCGTTGGTCGCCGAGATCCTGAAGTGGTAGGTGGTGTTGGCCGTCAGAGAGGCGATCGCAGCGGACACGGCGACCGGGCTTGACCCGGATCCCGGCAGCGCGGAACAGGCCACGGTCGATCCGTAGGAGGTCGTCGTGCCGTATTCGAATTCGCATTTGGTGACTTCGCCGCCGTCCGGGTTCACGCTCGCCGTGAGCGTGGCCGTCGTCTGTGCGATCGGCGAGGCCGGTTTCGTTTCGACGGTCGGGGAGGTGTTCACGAACACCCAGCCGGCGCCCACGTCCCGGTTGTCGCCGAACCCCCCGATCAGCGCGGTGTTGCCTTCGGCCGACAGCGCCACGCTGTAGCCGAACTGGCCTTCGCCGGCCTCGCCGGTGCCCGTCAGCTTCGTGCCCAGCTGGCTCCAGGTCGGGCCCGAGTGCGTGAAGATCCAGGCCGCGCCGACGTTCAGGTTGTCGTATGGGCCGCCGATGAGGACGGTGTTGCCGCTCGAGGAGATCGCCACGTCGTAGCCGAACTGCCCTTCGCCGGTCTCACCGGTGCCGGTGAGCTTCGTGCCCTGCTGGGTCCAGGTCGAGCCAGAGCGCGTGAAGATCCACGCAGTGCCGACGTTTTTGTTGTCGTTGGGGCCGCCGATCACAGCCGTCGAGCCGCTCGATGAGAGCGCCACGCTGAAGCCGAACTGGCCTTCGCCGACCTCTTCGGTGCCCGTGAGCTTCGCGCCCTGCTGAGACCAGGTCGAGCCCGAGCGCGTGTACACCCACATCGCGCCGACGTTTTTGTTGTCGCCTGGACCGCTGATCAGAGCGGTGCTGCCTTCGCCGGACAGCGCGACGCTCCAGCCGAATTCGCCTTCGCCGATCTCGCCGGTGGGGTTCTGAAGCTTCGGGCCCTGCTGGGACCAGGTCGAGCCCGAGCGCGTGAACACCCATGCCGAGCCATAGCGGTTGCTGACGCCGTAGCCTTCACCGGGGCTGCCGATCACCGCCGTGTTGCCTTCCGAGGAGAGCGCCACGCTAGCGCCGAATTCGCCGGGACCGATCTCTTCGCCGCTTTTCGCGACAAGCTTCGCGCCCTGCTGAGACCAGGTCGTCCCCGTGCGCGTGAACACCCACGCGGAGCCCGCCGCTTCGCCGTCGCGATAGGCGCCGATGAGCGCCGTGCTGCCGTTCGACGAGAGCGCCACGGCGTCGCCGAATTCGCCTCCTGCGCTCTCTTCCCCGGTTTTCGCAGTGAGTTTCGGACCCTGCTGGGTCCAGGTGGAGCCCGTTCGTGTGAACACCCAGGCGGCGCCGTTGTTGCCGTCGTAGCCGAACCCGCCGATCAGGGCCGTGTTGCCTTCGGAGGAGATCGCCACGCTGTAGCCGAGGTCGCCCCTGCCCGGGATGGCTTCGCCTTCGCCGAGCTCTTCTTTGGCGCTGAGCTTTTCACCCTGCTGCGCCCATGTCGTGCTCGTGCGCAGGAACACCCAGGTTGCGCCTATGCGCTGGCCATCTCTGCGACCGCCCATCAGCGAGTATTCGCCCGCGGCCGAGATTGCCACGCTGTCGCCGAACTGGGCGGGGCCGTTCTGACCGCTGCCTGTGAGCTTTGCGCCCTGCTGGGTCCAGGTCGTGCCCGAGCGCAGGAACACCCATGCGGCGCCGACACCGGTGTTGTCGTTGGCCGCCCCGATCAGCGCATAGAGGCCTTCTTTGGCGGCGATCGACACGCTGTAGCCGAATTCGCCGAAGCCCGTCTCTTCACCGCTTTTCGCGACCAGTTTCGCTCCCTGCTGCGTCCAGGTCGTACCCGAGCGCAGGAACACCCAGGCCGCGCCGGTACCGGTCGTGTCGCCGGGGGCGCCGATCAGGGCGTATTCGCCCGCAGCCGAGATCGACACGCTCGCACCGAATAAACCAGCGCCGGTCTCTTCACCGCTTTTCGCGACCAGTTTGGCTCCCTGCTGGGTCCAGGTCGTGCCCGAGCGCAGGAACACCCATGCCGCGCCGATGCCTTCTTTGTCATTGAAGGCGCCGATCAGGGCGTACAGCCCTTCTTTGCCGGCGATCGACACGCTGTAGCCGAATTCGCCTGCACCGGTCTCTTCGCCGCTTTTCGCGACGAGTTTCGCTCCCTGCTGGGCCCAGGTCGTGCCGGTGCGCAGGAACACGAACGCGGCGCCGATCCCTTCTTTGTCGCCGGGCTCGCCGATCAGCGCGTATTCCCCTTTTTCTGAGATCGACACGCTTTTGCCGAATGAGCCCGCGCCGGTCTCTTCCCCGCTTTTCGCGACCAGCTTCGCCCCCTGCTGGGCCCAGGTCGTGCCCGAGCGCACGAACACCCAGGCGGCGCCGATGCCGGCGTTGTCGGCAGGGGCTCCGACGAGCGCGGTTTCGCCTTTTTCTGAGATCGCCACGCTCTGGCCGAATTCCGGTGCACCGACCGGTTCGCCTGTTTTCGGCGTCAGCGTTGCCTGCTGTGCCCAGGTCGTGCCCGTGCGCAGGAACACCCAGGCGGCCCCCGCGGTGCCGTTGTCACTGGGGCCGCCGATCAGCGCATATTCCCCTCCTGGAGCGACCGCCACGCTGAAGCCGGCTTCTCCCCTGCCGGCGGATTCGCCTTCGCGCACCTCTTCTTTGCCGATGAGCTTTTCGCCCTGCTGGGTCCAGGTGGTGCCGCTCCTCAGGAAGACCCACGACGCACCCGTTTCAACGTTGTCCTCAAAGCCGCCCATCAGCGAGTATTCGCCCGCGGCGGAGATCGACACGCTGTCGCCGAACTGGGCCAGCCCGGTCTCGCCGGTGCCGGTCAGCTTCGCCCCCTGCTGGGTCCAGGTCGTGCCCGAGCGCAGGAACACCCAGGCAGCGCCGGTGTCTTCTTTGTCACCGGGTGCGCCGATCATGGCGTATAGGCCTTCTTTGGAGGCCACCGACACGCTGTAGCCGAATTCGCCGTTGCCCGTCTCTTCTCCGCTTTTCGCGACCAGTTTGGCGCCCTGCTGGGTCCAGGTCGTGCCCGAGCGCAGGAACACCCACACCGCGCCGATGCCGCTGTTGTCATCAGGTGCGCCGATCAGCGCGTATTCGCCCGCGGCGGAGATCGACACGCTCTTGCCGAACGAGCCCGAGCCGGTCTCTTCACCGCTTTTCGCGACGAGTTTCGCTCCCTGCTGGGTCCAGGTCGTGCCCGAGCGCAGGAACACCCAGGCGGCGCCGATGCCTTCTTTGTCGCTGAAGCCGCCGATCAGGGCGTACAGGCCTTCTTTGGCGGCGATCGACACGCTGTAGCCGAACGAGCCTGCGCCGGTCTCTTCACCGCTTTTCGCGACCAGCTTCGCACCCTGCTGCGCCCAGGTCGTGGTCGTGCGCAGGGAGACCCATGCCGCCCCGACGCCGGCGTTGTCGCCGGGGGCGCCGATCAGGGCGTATTCGCCTTTTTCGGAGATCGACACGCTCTTTCCGAATTCGCCCGCGCCGATCTCTTCGCCGACTTTGGCCGTCAGCTTCGCCTGCTGGGCCCAGGTCGTGCCGGTGCGCAGGAACACGAACGCCGCGCCGACGTGTTCGTTGTCGCCGGGGGCCCCGATCAGGGCGTATTCCCCGGTTGCGGACAGCGCCACACTCGTGCCGAATTCACCTGCACCGCCCTCTTCTTTGCCGACCAGCTTCGGCCCCTGCTGGGTCCAGGTCGTGCCCGAGCGCAGGAAAACCCACGCGGCACCGAGCCTGCCGTTGTCGCTGGGGCCGCCGATCAGGGCGTATTCGCCTTTTTCTGAAGATACCGCGACGCTGTAGCCGAAGCCGCCTTCTTCGCCTCGCTCGCCTGTCCCTGTGAGCTTTTCGCCCTGCTGGACGAACGGGTCGATCCGCAGTGGGTAGCGCGCGCCGGTCGTGTCAACGCGGAGCAGTACGTGCCCGCCCTGCAGCTGAAGCCAGCTGTGCAGACTGTGGCCGCGCGCGTCGGTGGCGCTGAGGCCGCTGTAGCGCAGCGCGGTCTTCCCGGCGTGGCTGAGGGCGATGCTCTTCCCCCCCGCCGCAAGCGAGGCACGCACATTGCCCGACAGTGCCATCGACAGGGTCAGCGGTGCGGTTGCATCGCCGGCCGGGGCCCTCGCGATCGTGAAGCCCTGCTCGAGGCCCACCGGCCCGTTCGCATACCACTCGCTGAGGCCGGGGTGGTCATAGAAGACGCGGTTGGCACTCGCGCGCGGGGCGACCTGGCCGACCGGGTTCAGCGAGGCACCGAAACCGACGCCGGTGAGGCTGAGGCCGGCACGGACCGCTCGCGAGCTGAGCGTCACACCCGAGCGGCCGAAGCCGATGCTGAAGCGCTGTGTCGGGCTCGTCGCCTGGAAGGTGCCCGCCGAGCCGCGTACCCGGTAGGCCGGGTTCTGAGCGCCCAGCGCTTGGGAGATCGGACCCTGCGCCGCGAGGGGCAGGCTCGAGAGACCCTTCTTGCTCTGCTGCGCGGAGGCGTGCGAGCGCAGATGGGCGGAGGCGCGGAAGTGCGCGGCGGGTGCGACCGAGGAGTGTCTGGCGGCGAGGCCCTGCCACAGCGCGACGCCCACGAGAAGCGACAGCAGCGCAGCCGCCATCAGGGCGCGCCTGGGAACGGTCGCTCCAGCCGCCATTGCACCGCGGCGCGACGCCGTTCTCTCCACGGACACCTCTCCTCCACCCTCCATGGACCTTCCTCCTCCTCCCCTGCATGACTTGGGCGCACCGCCCTCCGCGGTGGCTCCTCGCCCGAGGCGCGAACAGTAGCACCACTCTCTCATCGAGACAAGCGGGTGCCATCCGGTCAACCCGTGCGGCTGGCGGAGGCGCGCGGGGCGATGCGGGCGGAGGGACTCGAACCCCCAAGGGCTTAGCGCCCACCGGCTCCTAAGTCACACCACCGGTGCGCGGGTCCCGCAGCTACTGGCCACTTCGCGCGGTTGGAGCGCGTTCAGGCGGCCTCTGCGGGTCCGTTGTTACCCAATCTGTTACCCACGACGTCGAGCGCCATGTGCACCTGGCCGCTATGCGAGCGGTCCGAATGGAGACGCGGCGGTGCCACTACAGACGCTGCGCAAGCACCGAGACCGACAATGCGATCACGACTGCTTCGCCACGGTAAGGAGGTATCTGGACGGGCCAGGCCGAGAGCGCCCGTCCTCGTCCCGAGCGACAGCGCCACACGCCGTTCGCCGCACGCTCGCAATGCCATGTAAGCATCAGCCGGGCGACAGCAGAGCGCCGCATCGCCCGGTGACATCTACGCCGCAGACTGCGCCTCGACGAGCGCGGCCGCGCGCTCCTCAAAGAGGACGAAGCCGTGCTCGCGCGAGAGCTCGAGCACGCGGGCGGCGTGCTCGTGTGCTCGAGCAGCGTCGCCTCGCCCGGCGAGCGCCTCGGCCCATCCCAAATGGGCGCGGGCTGCAAACAGAAGCAGGCCGTGGGTCTCCTGGAAATCGCACGCGAACGCCAAGTGCTGATCGGCCTGCTCGTGCTCTCCCATGCAGGCGGCGAGCAGACCCAGGTACATGCGCGCGTGTCCCCAGCCGACTACGCCGCTCCAGACGATCTGGTCGGCAAACGGCTCGATGAGCTCGTACAGGATCGAGTCGGGGCCTGAGCTGTCGGTCAGCACGGCGGCCTCCGCATACAGCGCCAGCGCGCTCAACGTGGCCGCGTTCGGCTCGATGTGCTCGAAGCGGTCACTTGCGGCCTGCTCGAGGATCTTCGCGGCCTCGACTCCTCGATCGAGCCAGCAGAGGGTCGACGCCAGTCCGGCTCGCCAGGCCGAGATGGCGGGGTAAGCGCTCACGCCCTGCTCCAGCATCTCGATGATCTCTTGTGCTCGGCCTTGATAGCTACGCGCTGAGGCGAGCGCGGCGCCGTAGGCGAGCGCGGCGTCAGGCTCCCCGGCCTCCTGCCCGATCTGGAACGCGCTCTCGAATAGGCGCTCGCCATCGACCAGATCTCCATGCATGATCTCCCAGCCGGCTGTGGTGTAAGTGACAAACCAGTTCAGTGTGGGCCGATCGAGCTCGCGCGCGATCAACTCGATCTGCTCGAGTGCGAGCTTCGCGCGCACGAGGTCTCCCCGTTCGACGCAAGTTTGCATCTCGAAGTTGTGCGCCGAGAATCGGAGGGCAGGATCACCCACTTCCGCAGCGCAGCCAACGAGCTCCCCGGCAAGACCGGTTCGCCAGGCGAGCGTATCCGGTGCTCGGAGCGTTTCAGCTACGTTCCGGAGAACTTCGGCGAGCGTCCTCGTGTCATCGGTGGCACGAGCCAGCGAGATCGCCTCCTCGGCGAGCGCGCGACGCATGTCAGAGTCGGGGTGCCACTCGAGTTCCAGCGCCTTGAGCGCGAACAGTCGTGCGCGGCGCAGGTGATTTGGCGGGTCATCGAGCTCGATCGCCCTATCGATCGCTGCAAGCCGCTCTGCGTCGACCTCGCCGAACGTGCTTGAGAGCCCTCCGCGGTTGTTCGCCAGCGCCGCACGCGCGGCGAGCTCGGCGTCCGCGAGGGCCGAGGCGATCCGCGAGGCCTCGAGCAGCGTCTCGCGGTAGGCGGCCTCCCCACTTTGTAGCTGCGCTTCACCGAGGCCGATCAGCGCCTCACAACGCTCGGCGCCGTCGACATCGCCGATCAGCTCGACGGCGTCGGCGAACAGCTTCACGGCCTCGGCCGGCGCGAGGCTCTCGAGCGCGCGCTGACCGGCCCTGAGGGCGTAGTTCGCAGCCTTGGCCTTGTCGACCGCGACTGCGGCGAGGCGCCAGTGAAGCGCGAGCTCTGACAGGCGATCGCCGGGGTCCTCGCCGTAGAGGTCCTCGAGCGCTTGGGCAACCCGCCCGTGCATGCGCGCGCGGCGGGTGGCGCCGAGGCCCTCATACAGCGTCTGGTTGATGAGCGCATGGGCGAAGCGAAACCGCCCGACCAGCTCGTCGGACTCTGCCAGCAGCGAGGCGGCGACCGCCGCCTCAAGATGGTCGAGCAGCTGGCTTTCATCGATGTCGAGTATGGACTCAAGCAGCTCCACCTCGAACACGCGACCGATCACCGCCGCCTGGGTCAGGACCTCGAGCGCCTCATCGCCCAAGCGCTCGACGCGGCGCTCGATCACCTCGCGCACGCTCTCCGGCAGCGCAATCTCAGCGGAGCTATCCACGCTCCAGCGTCCCGTGGCCTCGTCGAAGATAAGCGCCCCGGACTCAGACAGCCCACGCAGGATCTCACCAACGAAGAACGGGTTGCCGTCCGTCTCGTTTGCGATCTGAACGGCGAGCTCGACGCCATCCGGTTCGAGCTCATGCCCGGCCACGGCGGTCATGATCTCCGCGACCTCGTCGGCGCCGAGGCCGTGCAGGGCGAGACGCTGAGCCCCGTCGACCGATCGCAGGTCTGCGAGCACGGCTCCCAGCGGATGATCCTTGCCGAGGTCAGAGTCGCGGTAGGTCGCGATCACCTGAAGCGCACCGTGCTCGACGGTTCGCACGATGTGCTTCAGAAGCGCCACCGACTGGCCGTCGGCCCAATGCAGGTCGTCTAACACGAGACACACCGGCACGCTCTGAGCTACCTCCTGGAGCAGTCCCGCGACGGCCGAGAACAGCAGGTAGCGCTCCGTCTCGGGGTCAGATGTCTGGGGCGCGGGCAAGTCCGCCACGCGCCGCTCCAGGTTTCGAGCCAGTCGGCCGAGCTCGCCCTTGTGCCGCTCTACGAGGCGGTTCAGCACCTCTTCCGGAGCGTGCTCGACTATCTGCGAGCAGACCTCGATCCAGGGCTCGTAGGGGACCGCGAACTCCTCAGAGCAGGCGCCCCAGCAGACGGCAAAGCCCTCGGCGTGGGCGCGATGCGCCGCAAAGCTCGAAAGCCTCGTCTTGCCGATCCCCGGCTCACCGGAGAGCAGCACCACCTGGCGCGCCCCGTCGCGGGCGAGCACCAGCGCCTCCTCGAGCGCGGCGCGCGCCTCGACCCGTCCGACGTAGGAGACGGGCGGCACCGACCGCAGCAGCGCCGGCAGGGGCCAGCCGCCGGCCCCGGACGCCTCCTCGCCAAGCGGCGCCCACGAAACCGAGAATGCCTCCACCGGCTCGGGGAAGCCCTTCAACTCGAACATGCCGGCCGACTCGAACTCCACGCCCTCACAGCGGCCCGCGAGGGTTTTGACGAGCGCCGAGATCAGAATCCCGTCCGCGGGGGCCTGCGCGCACAACCGCGCCGCCTCGACCGTGGGCATCCCGAAGTAATCCCCGTCCTTGACGGTCGACTCGCCGGCGCCCACCCCGATCCGCACATGCAAGCCCTGCTCCGCATCCCCGTAGCGGCGCACGAACAGCTGCTGCATCGCCACCGCACAGGTGACCGCGGCAGAGGCCGACCCGAAGGCGACCATCAGGCCGTCGCCCAGGTTCTTCACCTCCTCCCCGCCGCTTGAGGTGATCGCCTGGCGCAACAGGCCGAAATGCTCCTCGCGCAGCTCATCGGCTCGCACGGGTCCGACCGACGTAGCAAGCCGAGTCGAGCCGACCAGGTCGGTCAGCAGGATCGTCGCAAGTTCAACTGACTCCGACACCACGGCCCCCATAGGACAAAGACACCCGAGCAACAGAGCGTAAAGCAGTTCTCAGGAGCCCGACGGGTCGGTCCCTCCGATGCTGCGCTCACTCTGAGCGAGGACCTAAAGCGACAGACCCCCGACACTGCCGGTTTCAGCCGCGAGCGAGAGTCCGAGTACGGGCCGCACTGACGCTTGGATCGGACGAGCCGCGAGCATCTGGGCCGGCACTCGCGAGACGCCTGCTTCGCCATGGCGAATGCAGTAGCCCGTGGTGCGGACGCGCGAACTGCTGTTGGTCGTCCGCTACGACAGTGTCGAGCCTCCGGTTGGGACTACCGCTTTGCCACCGGAGACTGCGATATAGGCTAGCCCCGCTCCTCTGCGAGGCGTTCGGCGCCAGCGCGGGCCTCGTCGATGTCGAGGTAGTTCTGAGCGCGTGCGATTCGCCCATCTGCCCAGGTCGAGACGAACCCGTAGCGCCTTTCGAGGAAGCCGCTGCTGCCGTGCGGCCTGGCGCGCTCAGCCATTGCGTGGAAGGTCACGCCGTTGCCGAGATCGTGGGCCTCCTCGATGGCGGTCTCGAAGTCCTCGAACGCTCCCGCATACTCTTCCATGAGTTTCCGTATAGCCGCGTGGCCGGTAGGCGGGCTCATCTCAAACAAGCCCAACCTGGCCGGGGACAACTCCCAGACCGCGTCCGGTGCCCACATGGCGAGCGCGGCATCGAAGTCGCGGTGATTGCCAGCCTCAACGCTGCGACGGGTCGTCTCCAGCGGATCGGGGGTCGTGGACTCCTCAGGCATCGTGCGGCGAGTATCCCCGACCGCTGCTTTCGGAGGAGGCTGTTTCGTAAACCCCCCGGTCTGTCCGGTGTCGTTAAGACACTTCTGGGATGCCCCAGAACTTCATCGAATGTGATCGTGAGCAGTTGTTGTTGATGTCGCCCTCGCTGCGCGAGTGGCTGCCGGAGAACCATCTGGCGTGGTTTGTGATCGACGCGGTCAAGGACATGGATCTGTCGCCGTTCTACGCGCGATATCGCGAGGACGGTTGGGGTCGCGCGGCCTATGACCCGGCGATGATGGTCGCGATCGTGCTCTACGCCTATGCGAAGGGACAGCGCTCATCGCGAGGTATCGAGCGCGCGTGCCTGGAGGACGTCGCCTACCGGGTGATCGCGTCGAACCTCGCGCCCGATCACGTGACGATCAATCGCTTTCGTTCAGAGCACTCAGACGCTCTGGCCGGACTCTTTACCAGCGTGCTCACGCTGTGCGCGCGAGCGGGGATGGTCAAGGTCGGCACGATCGCCGTCGACGGCACCAAGGTCCACGCCAACGCGAGCCGCGAGCAGAACGCGGACTTCGATCAGATCGCGCGGGAGATCCTCAAAGAGGCCGCCGAAGTCGACGCAGCCGAGGACGAGCTCTATGGCGATAAGCGCGGCGATGAGCTGCCGGAGCATCTCTCGACCAGCCAGGGCCGTCGCGGCTGGCTGCGCGAGGCCAAACGCCAGCTCGATGAGGAACGCGCCAAGGAAGCCAAGCCGATCCCGCGTTCTCGCCCGGCTCGCTTGAAAGAGGCCAAGCGCCGTCTGCAGGAGGAGCTGTGGGCGGAGTCCCGCGCGAACGCCGCCTACGAGCACTACCGCGTGCATGCACGGGACAGCAGAGGTCGCCGCCTCGGGGCCTCACCAACCCCCTACTCACCACCCGAGACTCCCGCGGGGAAGATCAACCTGACTGACCCGGACTCGCGCATGTTGAAGGTCGCGCGCGGCTACGTTCAGGGCTACAACGCCCAAGCCGCCGTCAACGAGAACCAGGTCGTGATCGCCGCCGAGGTCACGGTCGACTCACCAGATTTCGGGCATCTGCAGCCGATGCTCGACGCGACCCAGAGCGAGCTTCAGGCGGCGGGTGTCACAGAGACGCCGGGGGTGCTGCTCGCCGACGCCGGCTACTGGCACAGGGAGCAAATGGAGAACGCCATCGACCGTGGGATCCAGGTACTGATCCCGCCCGACGCCGGCCACCGCAAGGGCACCCGTCCAGGGTGGGATGGCGGCGCCTACGCACACATGCGACGAGTGCTCTCCACCGAGCTCGGACACGCGCTCTACCGAAAACGCCAGGCGATAATCGAGCCGGTGTTCGGACATACGAAGTTCAACCGCCGGATGGATCGCTTCCAACGCCGTGGCAGAGCCGCCGCCAGGTCGGAATGGCGACTAATCACCGCTACGCACAATCTGCTGAAGCTCCACAGCCGCCAAATAGCGACCGCCGGGGCCTGAAAGGGGCCCGGGAACGCCCGGTCGGGCCCATCTGTCTCACCGCTGCCAAGACCACCACGCCCCTCAGAGCGCGAAACCCACCGCGAACGCCCGCGCTGACGGACGCGCGAATGTTTGCGAAACAGCCTCGGAGCTGGGCGAGCGTGTCTCAGCCTGGGGGTCGCGCTGTCGCTCAGGACGAACACGAGCAGTCCCAGGCACCTCGCCCGAGATGCCTCCTTCGCCAGGGCAAAGCAGCAGTCTGCGCGTTGCCTGAGATTCGTCCATCTCAGCAGTCTTGGCGGTCCTCACCGACACGCTCGCATCCATGACGAAGCACTCGTGTCGGGCGTTCGCCGACGTCGCCCTCTCACGGGACACCCGCTCCTGACCGTTACTCCGCCAGTCCAACGGCTTTGAGGGCCTCTGCCTGCGTCCCGAAGAATTCCACGCGAACGATGGATCCATTTCGCAAGGTGAAGACGCCTGCCAGTCGCTGCTCGAGCGTCGCGCCGCTGCCCCTGCCTCGACCGACGAAACGGACGTGGGTAATGACCTGGTCACCGTGATCGAAGATCTCATCAACGAGGACTCGGAAGTCCTCAAAGCTTCCGGAGAACTCCCCCGACGCTAGGAAGCCTTCGTGGCCATGGTGCACACTCGCGTCGGGCTGCTCAGGGAGGTCGTGCCATTCGATCTCGGGATCGAGGAACGTCGTCGCGGCCTCCGGTCCATCGCGGTTGAACACCTCGATAGCGCGACGCACGATCTCCACGTTCGTAGCTCCTATGTCAAGCACCCCCCGGAAATTGCGGCATTGAGGGTAAGCAGATCGGGGTCGATTGCTGGCATTGCGAGAAGGCGATGTATGCGTCGTGCGAGGTGACGCTTCAGGCAGCGTAGGGCCTCACGCTTGGTCTTGCCTTCGGCGCGCTTTCGCTCCAGATAGGCCTTGGTCTCCGGATCGAGCCGCGCCTTGGTGATCGCGATCATGTAGAGGGCACGGTTCAGCTGTCGGTCCCCGCCGCGGTGCAGGCGATGACGAACAACCCGCCCCGAGGAGGCCGGAATCGGTGCCACGCCGGCTTGACGAGCGAAGTGCGCGTCGGTGGGGAAGCGCTCGGCGCCGGCGGTGCGGCCGATCAACGTTGCTGCCGTCAACGTGCCGCATCCCTGCTCGGCCAACAGCGCCGGGCGGTGGGCCTGCACGAGTCGATGGAGCTCACGCTCGAGCTCGTTGGACTGACGGGTGAGCGTGCGGATGCGATGCACCTGTTCGCTGGCCACGCGTGCCCGCTGATCACCTCTGAAGGTTCGCAGCCGCCGTGCTATCCGATCGAGCACGACGCGGCGATCGAGGCCCCCCTTGGGCAGCTCTGCCTCGAGCTCGGGGCAGAGCTGAAGCAGATGCCAGCGCAGCCGGTTCTGGATCCTCGTGCGCTCGGCCACCAGGTCATCGCGGTGGTCTGAGAGCAGCCGGATCTCCATCGCACGCTCATCCAGATAGGCGGCAGGGAAGCGCTCCACGCCATCCTTGACGACCGCACGTGCGACCGCCAGGGCATCGATCTCATCGGACTTGCCCGCCTGTCGCTCACCGCGCCGGCTCTGACCCATCATCTTCGGTGGCACCCGAACAACCCGCTCGCCGGCGGCGATCAGGGCCTCCTCAAGGTGCCTTGAGACGTGTCGGCAGTCCTCGATCGCCCACACGCGCTCTGAGTCAAGCTCCCGTGCCCAGCGCACCGCAATACGGTGGCCGTCGTCTGAGGCGGCGATCTGCCGGTCTCCCAATAGCTGCCCAGTGCCCGCGTCGACTCCCACGAGCATGTGGGTCCTCTTGTGCGTATCCGCTCCGATCACGATCATTAGCTGTGTCCCTTCATCGATAGCCGCTGAAGCGGACCACCGGCGGACAAAGCTCACTGGGGGCGATGCCACGCTCCTATCAAGTCACGCCGGTGATCCTCGGGCGGCGGCGGGCGACACTACGAACGTCGGTCAGACCAGTTGGTCGACACCTGCGACATGAGTCAGCCCGTCGCCAGCCCGAGAACCAACCTGACCGGTCGGACGTCGCCGCCCGGTCAGCCAACGATGACAGTGACCTGCGACATCGCCTACCCCCGTTGCTCGGCCAGCCGTTCGGCGGCAGCGCGGCCCTCGTCGACGTGGTACGTCGTGACGCGAGTGATCAAGTCTCGCGCCCAGAGGACGACCCACCCCTCGCGTTGTCGAATGTGACCGGCGCTGGCGACCGGACGCGCGTCCTGGATCACCACGGCGAACACAACGCCATTGCCGAGGTGGCTCACCTCCTCAAGCTCGACGTGCAATTCCTCGAGGGCGTCGAACCAATCCTCAACGAATCTATTGATCGCCGCGCGGCCCTCATACAAAAACCCTCCCACCGCCTGCCCGTCAATGGTCGCGTCCTCAGCGAACGCGTTCGTGAACGCGTCGAGATCGCGGCGATTCGCAGCCTCAGCCTGCTTGCGCACAAGCTCGACCAGGTCGGGCGTCGTGGACTCCTCGGGCATCCCGCAGGCAAGTATCCCGACTGCCCATCAGCGCTGCTGCGCGAAGCCGAGCGAGCGTCCACGTCGGGCGCGAGCAGACGCTCGCGTAGGACGACCAACAGAAGTCCGCGCGTCCGCGGCACCGGCTACTGCTTTCGCCATGGCGAAGCGGGCGTCTCGCGAGTGCTCGGCGAGACGCCCGCGGCTCGTCCATCTCGATAGCCGTGACCGACATCCTCGGCGCGCCCGCTCTGCCGCTCGAGCGATGGCGCCAGGGCGCTGCTCCTTTCGAGGCTCAAGCGGTACACCTGCGGGCGTTTCATAGGGGCGCGCGGGTCATCGGAAGCCGACGGCGGCGCAGCCGGACGGCCGGACACCAGAGCGATCAGCCGTTTATGCTCCGCCCACAAACGCGGTGCCAACCACCGCGACCCCGGGGGGGCCTGCGTGCGGGAGCGTGCCGCGACGGATCGCGACAACGGAGGCAAGCATGTCTATTGGGAGAAGGAGCCTGCGGGCGCTACTGCTCGGCGGGCTCGCAGCGGCGATGCTGGTTGCGCTGGGCGCGCAAGGCGCGTCGGCAAACGGCTACCCGTTCACCATCGTGGTGGCATCGTGCGGCCAGTTGGATGCCGTGGTTGGACAGCCTGGCGAATACAGCTACACGGCCGGGAGCGCCAGCGGCAGCTTCACAACCACCGAATCAAACGAGAACGTCACCGTCGGCGGCATCTACGCAAACGGTCTGACGACGATCACCGTCAAGCGCGGCAGCCAGGTCGTTGCCACGGCCAAGTGGCTGTTCGTCAAATGCGCCGAACCACCACGCGGGCCGACCGGGCCGACTGGTCCAACGGGTATCGGAGCGACCGGTCCAACCGGTCCGTCGGGTCCAACCGGGAAACAGGGCGCGACCGGTCCAACCGGCCCACAGGGACCGGGTGGAGCGACGGGCGCAACGGGACCGACAGGGTCACAAGGCCCGACCGGGCCGCAGGGTCCAACCGGACCCGGCGGAGCGACCGGCGCGACAGGACCGACGGGCCCGCAGGGTCCGACCGGCTCACAGGGCGCGACCGGCTCACAGGGTCCAACCGGGTCACAGGGCGCGACCGGAGCGACCGGACCCGACCTGCCCTGCATGAGCTACACCTCCAGCGGAATCGGCGGACAGCCCACGATTCAGTTCTCCGGCTGCAACGTGCAGATCGTCAACGGCATGCACAAGACCGCCACCGTCAACGGCCTGGGCAACCTCGTGATCGGCTATGACGAAGCAGCGAGGACCCAGACCGGCTCGCACGACCTCATCCTGGGTGAAGACCAGGAATACACGAGCTTTGGAGGAATCGTCGCTGGCTACGGCAACACCGCGACCGGTCAGTGGGCGTCGGCCAGCGGCGGCGCTTTCAACACCGCCAAGGGCGAAGTTGCCTCCGTCAGCGGCGGGTTCCTGAACACCGCCAGCGCGGAAGCCGCGTCGGTCAGCGGCGGCCAGGGCAACGAAGCCAGCAACCTCGTCGCGTCGATCAGCGGCGGCTTTGACAACAGCGCCAGCGGCGAGGTCGCGTCCGTCAGCGGCGGCGAAGCCAACAAAGCCGAAGGGTTCGTTGCATCGGTCAGCGGGGGCAACAACAACACCGCCAAGGGCGAAGTTGCCTCCGTCAGCGGTGGCGGTCACAACGCGGCTAGCAGCGAAGGTGCCGCAGTCAGCGGCGGTAGCGGCAACACGGCTAGCGGCATAGCTGCCTCCGTCAGCGGCGGCCAGCTCAACACGGCGACTAACGTCGGTGCGTCGGTCGGCGGTGGCTACGGCAACACCGCAAGCGGCGGGGCCGCGTCGGTCAGCGGCGGCCAGAGCAACACATCCGTCGGTCTTGAGTCATCGATCAGCGGTGGCTTCGCAGGTGAAACCACCGGCCACTGGGATTCCATCAGCGGCGGCTGGGTGAACAAGGCCGAGGGCACGGAAGCCGACTCCGTCAGCGGCGGCACGCTGAACACGGCATCCGGCGAATTCCAGAGCTGGGTCGGCGGCGGCATTGAAAACACCGCCTCGGCCAGCTACGCGGCCATCAGCGGCGGCAAAGAAAACAAAGCCACCGCCAACTTCAGCTCGATCCTCGGCGGGCTTGGCAACGTCACCGTAACCGGCAAGTACGGGACGGTCAGCGGGGGCCGCAGCAACACCGCCGGTGGCGAATCGGCGTCGGTCAGCGGCGGCATCGGCAACGCTGCCAGCGGTGAAGGCGCGTCGGTCGGCGGCGGCCTGGGCAACGAAGCACAGGGGCTATGGTCCTCGATCAGCGGCGGCGCAACGAACCACATCGAGGGCGTTTTGAGCCAAGGCGTGTCGATCAGTGGCGGCGAAGACAACCTCATCGAAGACTCCTGGGGCGCGTCGATCAGTGGCGGCTACGCGAACGCCATCAAGTTGGGGTCCATGCCGGACTCCGACTCCTCGATCAGCGGCGGTGAAAAGAACGAAATCGGGATCCTAGCCGAACACTCGTGGATCGGAGGCGGTTTTGAAAACCGCGTGGACAACTTCCTCCTCCCGGGATTGGAAGGTAAGTACGCCTCGATTTTTGGAGGCAAAGGTGAAGTCGCCGCGACAAACTACGAGGCCATTCCGTAAACGACTCTGAGCAGCACGGCGGCCCGGCCCTTGTGGTCGGGCCGCCTGCCGCTGCCTCTGCCGCGGCCGCGGCAGATCTTGTGATGCAGGAGTGTTCGCGCGGGACGATGTGCGCGGCGGATCAGTTTTCTGCCGGGGTGCGTTG
Source organism: uncultured Solirubrobacteraceae bacterium (assembly GCA_963826995.1). GTDB lineage: Bacteria > Actinomycetota > Thermoleophilia > Solirubrobacterales > Solirubrobacteraceae > Palsa-744. The sequence continues at coordinate 124,889 of CAWGYZ010000002.1, forward strand.
GGAGGAGCGTCGCGTGGTCTTCGCGGGCGCGATTGGCGCTACGCGAGTGCGCTTCCGCATTCGACGGAAGAGCAGGTGTCCGGTCCGTCGCGCGGCCCGGCCCTCAGCTGCTTCGCCGGCCGAGCGGGCGTGTCCGTCGCTGCGATCGAGAGTGTCGAGATGGACGATTAGTAGCAGCGCCCGGCAGCACGCGGCTGGCTGCTGCTTTGTTCCCGATTGCGAGCGCGTTGCCCGTCGCTCTCCTCGCGTTGCTCCCTTGGGCGCCACGGGGGGCATTACTACGATCGTCGACGGGGTATCGCCAGCTTGCCACCAATCGGGCTCGTCGCCCTCCTCGCGGAGCCACTCGAGCGTACGCGCTGCGCGCTCCGAGCCGCCGCCGGTCTGTCCGCAGAACTTCCAGAGCTCGCGCGCCGAGCGCTTGTAGCGATGGATCAGCTCGTCGAGCTCAAACGCATCGATCTCGCCGCGGTCAAGCCGCATCAACCCGTCGCGGACGTGATCGAGTAGCGCGAGCAGCTGCTGCTCGTGATAGTCGGCGATGAGCGCTCTCGCCTTCTGACGTCCGGCGCGTTCCTCTTGGCGGCTGCTGTGCTCGACACCCACGCCGGGACGGTACTCCGCGGACGCGATCACCGGGGGCAGCTCACGCGTCAGGGTTCGGCTCCACAAGCAGCTCGCCTACCTTGATCGCATCGCCCAGCTCGTACGCCGCCCAGCCCGCGTCGGACCTTGCGCAGTCGTCCTCGGTGCAAGGCGCATCGTCAAGCGGAGCTGCCTCGAGGGCTTCCACCATCGCATCCTGGGCACGCGTGAGCAGGATGCCGGCAGCATCCACGTTCTCGTCGGGTAGCTCGTCGACAAGGCGGTGCAGCTCGGCTCGTGTCACCGGGCTAAACGTAACATCGGAAACAGCGTGCGCCCAGCGCCGGCGCCGGAGTACGCCGATAGGCAGTTGCCTCACAAGCCGGCCAACGGGGACCGGGCTGAACACCGTCCCGCGCACCCCTCAGCGCCCTGCCACCTGGCCCGTTGGACCACCGGTGCTGGAGCGATGATTTCGACCTGTCCGACACGGTCGAGCAGTCGCCCCCGGCGCCCTTCATATCGTCTCGGGTGTCCGGTTGGCTGTCCGGATATGAACCGGACACCCCCGCCGGGTGGTCCCCTATAAGCGGACCACCCAGGGGACCAGGCTGCTGCCCGCTCGCTCTACGGATTTTGGCTCTGCAGCTGGCATCAATGAAGGGGGTCCCCGCCTTATCTGAACATCGTGCCTCCGTCTCGCCAACGGTGACTGCGCCCTTGGTGGTGAGTGGTTGCGGGTCGGCCGGCTGCCGATGGTGATAGCTCCGCGAACGCCCTGCCTTATCTGGGTGCACGGCCCCGGACGCGGGGTCGGCGACTTGATGGTTGATCGGTCGACTCGCAAGGAGCGACTCCGGCCGCTCAGTCTCTCGTGGGCCGCCGCGCGGACGCGGGAGCCTGCGGGGTTTCGGGAGCTGGCCGGAAGATGGTTCATCTGGGAATGAGTGGGCTTGGGCGGAGGATCACTCGGCGCCGTCGTTTGGTGAAGGGCATCGGACGCGCCAAGGGTGGTCGTCTGGGGTGGTCCCCTATAAGCGGACCACCCAGCGGACCACCCTGCTGCCCGCTCGCTGTCGAGAATTGGCTCTGGCACTGGCCTCGAGGAAGGGGGTCCCCGCCCCTTCGCTTCGCTCCGATCCGGGGACCCCCTTCCTCGACCACAACATCTACAGATGTTTTGTGGCCTGGCCAGTGCAGAGTGCTCAGCGAAAGCGAGCGGGCAGCAGGGAGAGCAGTGGACACAGACAACACGACCACCGAGATGACCAGCGCGGAGACCGGGGTGCTCACCTCAACGACCACGGGAAGGCAGCACATGCATATGCAGAGCAAGATCCTGGAGGGCGACGGCGCCGCCATGGGAAGCCTGAAATAGCGTTGCTTCACGCGGCCTCCTGAAGCGCCGCGGGGCCGAGTTCGCGCAGGGTGTGATAGCAGCGCCGCGCGAGCTTGCGGGAGATCGTCAGCGAGGCACGGGTGTGCGAGAGGCCGCGCTCCTTGAGCTCCAGGTACTGGGCGTGGTCGGGGCTCGTTGACCGGCACGCCGACTGGGCGGCCTCATACAGCGCCCAGCGCAGCTCCGGCGAGCCCTGCTTGGTGAGCTTGCCCACGCGGCTTCTGCGATCAGAGCGATCGACGCCGATGTCGATGCCCGCGAGGCGGACCGCCTGGCGCGAGCGGCGCAGGCGGGATACGTCCCCGAGCTCGGCGAGGATCGTCGGCGCCGTCGCTCCGGCGATCCCGAAATGGCGGCACAGCGCGCGGCAGCCTGGCTGGCGGCGAGAATAGGCGCGCAGCTCGGCATCGATCGGAGCCAGCTGCGCCTCGATCGCCTGCATCATCGCCAGGCACACCTCGACCCGCTCGGCGGCGGCCGCCGGCAGCTCGAGCTCGGCCAGCCAGCGTCTCGCCGGCTCGCCCTTGAGCCTTTCGGGCAGCGAAGGCAGCCCCAGATGGAACAAGGTCGCCTGCAGGCGCTGGCGCCACGATGTCGACTCATCAGAGAGGGTCTTGCGCAGGCGCGTGCGTATGCGCAGCCAGCAGATGTGGTCGGGCGCGATCCACGCTTCCGGCAACCTGCCCTCCGCGAGCAGCGTGCGCAGCCAGCGCGCATCGGCGCGATCGGTCTTGGCGCGGCGCTTGCGCCCTCGCAGCGCGCGCGTCTCGGTGACCTCGGCCAGGTGCGCGACGGCGCCGACGCGCTGAAGTGCGCGCACGACGAAGTACCAGCCCGTGCACGCCTCGAGCGCGACGTGCAGCTCGCGCCCTGAGAAGCGCTCCGTCCACTTCTCGACCGCCTCCGGCGTCGCGCTGATCCTGCCGGTCGCGATCTCGCCCGTCTCGGTGTCGAGCGCATCGAAGGTGATCTGGCTGCGATGGACGTCAAGGCCTGCAAATACGATGCTCATAGGGACCTCCTTCTGGCTCCTGATTGATTGCGAGCGCAGCGTCGCCCGATGAGCGGACGGAGGTCCCTTCAGTTCATGCCATCTCTCCGCTTCGCTTCAATCCGGGGACCCCCTTCCTCGACCAACACATCACAGATGTTTATGGCGAGGCCAGATGCAGAGCGCTGAGCGGGAGCGAGCGGGCAGCAGGAAAGTTGAGAATCAAGAACAGCAAACAAGACAGCACCGATTCGGACATGGAGGCACGTGGCGGGGGTGCAAGGCGGCGGATTGCCCGGCGGTTAGAGAAGCGAGAAGAACGGAGGAGAGGTCGTGGAGACGGCGGGTGGCCGGATCGGGCGGGCAGCGCGGTATCGGTGGGCCGGCATGTCAGACGAAGCGTCGACGGCGGCATCGAGGGGAGCGGTTTTGGTGATTCCTTCATGGCTGTTGGGTCGCTCGTTTGGGCAATCCACTCCGCGGAGGAGAGCGTCGCTCCCGCTGGGCGTCAAATCGGCGGAGCACCGGCTCGAGGTGCCGGCCCCGTCGGCGAACCTCGCCGTCTCGCCCCCAAGAGTTCGACCTACACGCCGGTACAATCACGGTGTGTCGACTTCGCCTTGGCCGTCGTTGCGTGACGAGGATCGTTGGCTGATCGCCGCGATGGAGGATCAGCTCCGCGACAGCACGCAGAGCCAAGAGCAGCTGCAGGCTCGGGCCGTTGAGCTGCGCGCCCAGGCGGAGCAGAGCGATATCAAGGGCGTCCGCGACGCGAGCTTGGCGCTCGCCGGGCGCTACGAGGATGCTGCGGCCGCCCGTCTGGCTGCTCGCTGAGCGCTAGCTTTCTCGCGCTCGCTCAAGTAGCCCGCGCATCTCCGCGACGATCTCGTCCTGGTGCGCTCGCAGCACCGATAGGTCGGGCTCGGTTTCGATGAGGCGAGTCTCGGCGCGCTCCAGCGTGCGCGTCGCCCGGAGCGGGTCGAGCAGCTTCTGTGTCTCCCACTCCTCTCTCAGCTGGCCTAGCTCGCGCGCCAGCCCCGGCATCCGTTTGGTGACCACCGCGGCCGACTCACCGAGCAGCGCCCGCGTGTGAGCACTGTCCGCGCCGAGCGCGCCGAGCTCGCGATGGAGCCCGGCGAGGTACTCGTGCGCGATCGTCGCCGCTGCGAAATAGCGGTCGAGTGCTGCGAACGGGTCGGGGCGTTCGGTCATGATGCTCTGGATAGCTTCGAGGAGCACACGGATGGCGCCGACGCCCGCGCCGTCGGTGGAAATCCGCTCGCGCCCCGAGCCCCTTGATCGGCTTTCTGAGTGATGAGCACCACGACCGCCCAGGGTGCGAAGCGAGCAGAGGCCGCGGCATGAGTGCCGAACAGCACGACGTGATGACGGCGGCCGAGGTCGCCGACCATCTGCAGATACCCGTGCGCTCGGTGCACGACTATGCCGCCCGCGACGAGTTGCCCTCCGTGCGAATCGGCCGGCACCGCCGGTTCAGCCGGGCGGCCCTCGAATCGGTGATGGACGTCAGTCCCCGCCCTCAGCGAACGCCCGCGCGAAGCGATCGACCTGCTCACTCGCCTGGCGGGCGTGCAGGTAGCGCGCCGTCGTTTGGAGGTCCGCGTGTCCCATGGCCGCCTGTATCTCGGTGACCGGCACCCCGCCGGTCGCCAGCAGCGAGCCGTAGGTGTGTCTGAGGTCGTGAAAGCGGAGCGGGCGCAGCCCGGCTGCGTCGCGCGCGCGCTTGAACCTCGTGACCAGCGCGCTCGGGTCAAGCGCGCGCCCGCGCCAGTTGCAGAACACCAGCTCCTCAGGCGCGGTGAAATTCTCGCGCGCGTGCAGGCGCTCGAGCGCCTCGGCCGCCTGCGGGACGAGCGGGACGTGCCGGACGCGGCCGCCCTTGGTCCCGGACTCGACGCCGGCCGACAGCGCCCGCGAGACGGTGATGACGTCCTCGCCCACGTCACGCCAGCGCAAGGCGCGCAGCTCGCCTTGGCGCAGTCCCGTGTAGGCGGCGACGCGCACGAGCTCGGCGTCCTGGGCGTTCTCGGCCTGAGTCGCGTCGCTGGCGGCGCGCCGATCGCGGTGCCTGCCCTCGGCAAGCGCCGATGCGAGCCGCTCGACCTCCGCGACGCTGTAGGTGTCGAGCGCCGCCCGCTGCGGTTCGCGGCGCTTGTCCGTCGCGCGCACCGGGTTTCCAGGCACGCCGGCGCGCTTGACGCCATAGGTGAACACCGCGCCGAGCAGCGCGCGACGCTTGTTGATCGTCCGGGGCGACGCGCCCGACGCGGCGAGCGTGTCGAGCAGGTTCTCGACGTCGCGGGGCGTGACCTCCGCCGCGGGCCGGCCGCCGAGCGCGAGCATGACCTGTCCGCTTGTCGTGCCGTTCGACTCGGCGAGCGCATAGCCGTGGTCGGCAAGCGTCGAGGGCTTGGCACCCTTGACCCGCTCGAGCCAGCTCATGTAGTCGCGGGCGACCTCGCGGAACGTCGGACCGGCCGCCTGCGGGCCGGCCGCCCTGACGGCCTGCTCGGCGACGATCTCGCGGGCGCGATCATGCGCGCCGGCCACGTCCAGGAAGCCGTCCTGCGGAGCACCGCGCCGCGGCTTGCCGTCGGGCGTGACCCATGCCGGTCCGACGCGGCGCTTGACCTGCCGGCCGTCGATGCGAAACATGACCTCGTAGAAGGCCCGCGTGCCCTGCGCACGGAGCTGTAGCGAGTAGGTGGGGAGACTGGGCGGCATGTTACCCAATCATGTTACCCAACCGGCATCCCTTCCGATCCGCCGGCTTCCCTGATACTTTCAAAACATCGGGATTAGCAGGCTTTTTCCGTCAATGCGGGCGAGAGGACTCGAACCTCCAAGGGCTTTCGCCCACCGGCTCCTAAGGCCGGCGTGTCTACCAGTTCCACCACGCCCGCGCGAGCGACGCACACGGGGCCGCGCGAGATTGTATGGTCAGCAGCAGCGATGTCATCCGCGACGCCCTCACCCGTCGAGCGTCAGGCCAGATCCGGTGTGGTCATCACGCACCCCAACCGCGACAAGCCGGTTGTGCAGGCCACCCGCGCAACCGTGGTATTGCTGCTGCTCGTGAGCGCCGCGCTCGTCTTCATCATCACGGTGGCCGGCTGGAACGTCCTCGAGAGCGCCGTGGTGATCCAGATCGTCTACATCGGCGTCTACCTTGCGTTCGCGTTCTACGCCGCGCGCTGGAACCGCGGAGTGCTGCCGGTGGCCGCGGTGCTCGCGGTCATCCTGGGGATCTTCGCCCTGCTGGCCGGGCCGGCCTGGTTCAATCGAGAAAGCTCCGGCTTCGCCGCACCTGACTATCTCAGCGCGGGACTCTTGGGCGTGCTCACGCTGCTGATCCTCCCCGTGCAGATACTGCTCATCACCTTCGCCATGCGCGGTTTCTCCCAGGGCTGGAATGTGGAGGTCGAGCGCCGCGACCCCGGCGAGGATTCCTCGCCCGCCGTACAGGCCGTGACGGCGGGCTGACATACACTTGGGCATCGCCTGCGGCGGTGGCGGAACGGTAGACGCGAGGCCCTCAAAAGGCCTTATCCGAAAGGGTGTGTGGGTTCGACTCCCACCCGCCGCACCTTGTTGCCCCGCGGCCAAGCTGGCGGAGACGTCGATCTCCAGCTGGAGCCCACCCCTCCTACGGTCCCCCGACCAACTCCTGCAGCGACGGCGCCAGCTCCGGCGGCGCCGCGAGGATCCCCCACGGCAGGTTCTCGAACACCGCAAGCTCCCGCACCTCGAGGCCCGCGCGTTCGCATATCAGCGCCCCGGCGGCGATATCCCACTGCTTCACCGAGCGCTCGAAGTAGGCGTCATAGCGGCCCGCCGCGGTCCAGCACAGATCAAGGGCGGCGCTGCCGAAGCGACGGATGTCGCGCACGCGCGGGGCCAGCCGCGCGAGCACCCTCGCCTGCGCCTCGCGCACGTCCGCGTCATAGGCCAGGCCCGTGGCGACCATCGCGCCCGCGAGGCCCCCGGCCCCGGGCCTCGCCGGCGCGACCCCGTCGGGAGCCTCGGACTCCGTGCCGGACCTCCTCCCCGAGCCTGCCGCGAGCTCCACGGTGCCCTCGGGACCGCGCAGAAGGGGCGGGCTCTCCCTGGTGGCGGTGAACAGCTCGTCGCGGTTCGGGTCAAACACGGCGCCCGCAACCGTGCCCTCGCCGTCGCGCACGGCCACGCTCACGCACCATTGCGGTATCCCGAACAGGAAGTTGACGGTGCCGTCGAGCGGGTCCACCACCCAGTGCAGGCCGCTGGCACCCTCCGTCGCGCCGCCCTCCTCCCCCAGGAACCCGTCCTCGGGCCGTCTGCTCGAGAGCAGCTCTCGCAGGGCCCGCTCGGCGGCGAGGTCGGCCTCTGAGACGAGATCTGTCGGCGTGCTCTTGCTGGCCACCTCCTTCTCGAGGCCCCGGCGTGCGCGTTCCAGCAACAGGGCGCCCGCCATCCTGGCGGCTTCGACCGCAACCTCGAGCAGCTCCCCGCTGGGCGCAGGGGATCCGCTCATGCGAAGCCGGGGGGGCGGGACTGCGCCCACGGGCGCTCCGCCTCGAGCTGGGCAGCCAGCGAGCACAGGGTGGCCTCGTCGTTCGGCCGTCCCACCAGCTGCACCGCCCGCGGCAGCCCGTCCGGGGCGAACCCGGCCGGGACCGAGCAGGCGGGCTGGCCGGTCACGTTCCAGCTCAGCAGGTAGGACACGGTCCCGCCCGCCACGAGCGTCGTCGACAGCCAGCCGCGGCCGTCGCGGGCGCCGATCCTCGGCGGGGGCGCGGGCGTCACGGGCATCAGCAGCACGTCGTGGTCCAGCAGCGGCTCGTTCAGCCGTGCCGCGTATGCGGCCTCTCGCCGGCGTGCCCACGCGACCATGCCGGGGGTGATCAGACCGCCGAGACGGGCGATTGCGCGCATCCGCCGTTCCAACCGCTCCGGGTGGGCGAGCGCCGCCGCATCTTCGTGGCGGCTGCGCAGAAAGCGCACCGTGAACTCCGGCGGGGGCATCAGCGGGCCGTAGTCCAGCTCGCGCTCGTTCACCTCATGGCCGAGGCCCCGCAGCAGCGTGGCCGTCTCCGCGAGCGCTGCACGGTTGTCATCGTGCAACCGGCTGAGCGGCGACGGCGGCAGCCGGCTTGCGAGCGCAATCCGAAGCGCCCGCCGAGCGGGTGAGGAGCTCGCCCGCGGCCCCACGGCCTCGAGGAGCGAGCTGTGCGGCACCGACGGTGCGCCGGGGTCCGCCGGACCATCGGCGATGGCGTCGTAGAACAGGGCGCTGTCCGCGACCGAGCGCGTCAGCACGCCGTCCACCGACAGGCCGAGCCAGGCGTCCACGCTCGGCGCCAGCGGCACCCGCCCGCGCTGGGTCTTCAGCCCGAACAGCCCGCAGTAGGCCGCCGGGCAACGGATCGAGCCGCCCGCGTCAGAGCCCAGCCCGGCGCCGACGAGGCCCGCGGCCACGGCCGCCGCCGTGCCGCCGCTCGAGCCTCCCGGCGTGCGCTCGAGCGCCCACGGATTGCAGGTCGCGCCCCGCGTCGGCGACTCGGTCCAGGGAACCGCGCACAGCTCGGGCACATTGGTCTTTCCGATCACCACCGCCCCGGCCGCCCGCGCTCGTCGCACTATCTCGGCGTCCCTGGGCGCGGGCTCGCCGTAGGCGCTAGTGCCGAAGCCCGTCACCTCGCCGGCGACGTCGATGTCGTCCTTGACCGCGATCGGCACGCCCAACAGGGGCCGCTGCCCGCCGGCCCCTCGCCGCGCGTCGGCCTGGTCGGCCTCCAACAGCGCCCGCTCGCCGAGGACGACGCGGAAGGCGTTCAGCTGGGGGTCCAACCGCGCGATCCGCTCCAGATACAGCTCGACCAGCTCCCGAGAGGTGATCTCCCCGCCTGCGATCAGCTCGGCCTGTTGCGAGATCCCGGCATAGGCGAGGTCGGTGGCGTCCATCTCTTGGAGGCAATCTAGTGAACGCCGCGACAGATCCGCCGCATGCCGCTCTAGGCTCGATCCCCGTCAACCAAGTGGGGGAGCACCTCGTGTCCTATCCAGTCACCTTCCAGGCCGACTACGCAGAGGAGCGCAACCGGCTCACCGCGTTCTTCAGGCTGATCCTCGCCATTCCCCTCGCGATCGTGTTGTACGTGTACGCGATCGTGGCCTGGTTCGCGATCGTGATCGCGTGGTTTGCGATCGTGTTCACCGCCCACTATCCACGCGGCCTGTACGACTTCGTCTCGGGTTTCCTGCGCTTCGCCACCCGCGTCACCGCCTATGCCGCCCTGCTGTGCGATCCGTACCCTGCGTTCAGCGGCGCGCCTGACGACTCCTACCCGGTGCGCATGGACTTCGCCGGCCCGCTCGAGCACTACAGCCGGCTGAAGACCCTGTTCCGTCTGATCCTCGCGATTCCCCTGCTGATCCTGCGCTACATCATGGGGCTGCTGCTCGAGGTCGGCGCGGTGGCCGCCTGGATCGTGATCCTGTTCACGGGCAGGATGCCGCGCGGGCTGTTCGACCTGATGGTGCTGGCCAACTCCTACACCGCCCGCAGCGACGCCTATCTGCTGCTGCTGAGCGAGACCTACCCCCCTTTCCAGGACGAGCAGACGCGCGCGGCCGGGACCGCGACCCCACCGGCGCCCCCCGCGTATCCGCCTGCCTCCTGACGCTAGACCGGTGTCACCGGATTGCGCTTGGCCGGCCAGTCCCTGCGCTTGCCCTCGGCGTGGGCGAACCGGCGGACGAGCTCCGAGCGCAGCTCATGGGGCTCGATGACGGCATCGATCACGAGCTCTGAGGCAAGGTGCAGGACATCGATGTCCTCGGCGTACTCGCGCCGCAGCTCCTCGGTGCGGCGGGCTCGCTCGGCCTCGTCCTCGATCGCCTGCAACTGGTTGTAGTAGACGGCGTTGATCGCCGCCTGGGGCCCCATCACGGCGATCTGGGCGCCCGGCAGCGCCAGGCAGCAGTCCGGGTCGAACGCCGGTCCGGCCATCGCGTACAGCCCCGCCCCGTAGGCCTTGCGCACGATCACCGAGATCTTCGGCACCGTCGCTTCGCTGACCGCGCTGATCATCTTGGCGCCGTGGCGGATGATGCCCTCGCGCTCGACCTGCGTGCCGATCATGAAGCCCGGGACATCCGCCAGGAACAGCAGCGGGACGTTGAAGGCATTGCACGTCCAGATGAACCGCGCGGCCTTGTCGGCCGAGTCCGAGAACAGCACCCCGCCCTTGTGCTTGGGCTGGCTGGCCACGATGCCGAGCGCCCGTCCGTCCAGGCGCGCGTAGCCCACGAACAGCTCCTTGGCCCAGCGCGGGTGTATCTCGAGCAGCGAGTCCTCGTCGATGAGGGCGTCAATCAGGGTCTTCATGTCGAACGGCTTGTTCTCATCGGCCGGGATCAGCTCGGCGATGCTCATGCCCTCAGGCGGCGCAAGCGGCGCGGCGGGCACGCGCGGCGGGGGCTCCTCTTCCCAGTTCCTCGGCAGATAGGAGAGATAGCGCCGCGCTGTGGCGATCCCCTCCTCGTCGCTCTTGACCAGCTGGTGCCCACACCCTGAGACCCCGGTGTGCATGCGCGCGCCGCCCATCTCCTCGAGGCTGACCTTCTCGCCGATCACCATCTCCGCCATGCGGGGCGATCCCAGGTACATCGAGGCGTTCCCCTCGCGCATGATCACGAGGTCGCAGAAGGCCGGTATGTAGGCGCCGCCGGCGGCGCTCGGCCCGAACAGCACGCACACCTGGGGCACCACGCCGGACAGCTTCACCTGGTTATGGAAGATCCTCCCGGCGCCGCGCCGGCCCGGGAACATCTGCACCTGTTCGGTGATCCGGGCTCCGGCCGAATCGACCAGGTAGACCATCGGGATGACGAGCTCCAGGGCACGCTCCTGGATGCGCAGGATCTTCTCCACCGTCCTCGCCCCCCACGAGCCGGCCTTGACGGTGGGATCGTTGGCCATCAGCGCGACCGGCCGCCCATCGCTCATCCCCACTCCGGTCACCACGCCGTCGGCGCCGAGCCCGTCCTCTCCCCAGTTGGCCAGCAGCGCTTCCTCGGCGAAGCTGTCCTCGTCGAGCAGCAGCGCCACGCGCTCGCGCACCGCGAGCTTGCCCTGCTCGCGCGCCTTCTGGCGGTGGTGCTCGGGGCCCCCGGCCAGCGCGCGCTCGCCGGCCTCGCGCAGCGAGCTCATCGTTCGAGCCTGCGGTGATGATGGTGGCGCCCACGTCCACGGCGCCCGCCGCCGGCGTTCAGATGACGTTCGACCGACTCCAGATCGGGTGCGGGCCCGAGTAGCCGCCAGGCGTTGCGCACCAGCGGCAGTAGCGTAAACAGGATCACCCAAACCGGCCAGAAGCTGCCGCTGGCACCGTTGGCGACCCAGATCGCGACGCATACGGCCGAGATGCCCAGGCCACCGCCGCCCTCCTGCAGGATGCGCCGGCGCAGGTGCGCCCGGCGGGCCTGCTGCGCCCGCTGGAGGGCCGCCGGGCTCATCGGCAGATCCGCCTTCAGCGCGTCGAGCTCGCCCCGGGTCGAGGCCTCATAAGCGCGGCCGACGCGCTCCTCGAACTCCTCGGGCGTGAGTGTGCCCGCCACAACGTGCTCGCGCAGCTCATCGGCGAGCTGCTCGCGGTCGGCGTCGGCCACGCGGAGGCTTGAGGAATCGCTCATCGCAGAGAGGATATGTGCCTGCGCGCACATCAGCGGTAGCCTCCCCTGCGTGTCCTCTGACGAGGCCTTCGATCTCCCGGCAGCCTCGCTGCGCGCCGACGGCGCAGAGCTGGCGATGTCGGTCGAGGTGCTGGCCTCGCGGCTCGAGCAGGCTCTGCCCGGACTCGCCCTCGTCGAGCGCCACAGGGTCGGCGGCTTTCGCTCGAAGAACCGGGAGGTGCAGCGGATCGCGGTGAGCCTCGGCGAGGAGCAGTTCGAGCTCCTTCGCGCCGGCGCAGGCGTTCGCTGCACGCGACACAGGGTCGTGCGCGGCATCACCCTCAGCCGCCAGGAGATATCCATGGCCGATTGGATCGACGAGCTCAGCGGCGCGGTCGCGCGCAGCGCCGAGGTCTCAGAGAAGGACCGGCTCGCGCTCGGGAAGCTGCTCTCGTGAGTCCGCTTTTCCATCGTCGCTCCGAGGAGGAGAGGGCCGCCGAGAAGGCCGCCTCGCAGGCGCGCGCCGAGGATGCCAGGCGCTCGCAGGAGCGGGCCGAGGCCTCGCTCGCGCGGATCGAACAGGGACAGATCCCGCTCGCCGCCTCCGAGCGCCTGGCACAGCTCGCGCAGACCGGCGCGGGACCCGCTCCGTTCAGCAGCGATCTGACGGTCAGCGAATGGAGCGCTCTGGCGCGGCTCGGCATCACGCCGATCACGCAGGTGATGGGCTCCTCCATCTACCAGGTCGGCTGGCAGCCGGTGTACTACAACGTGCCAACCGAGGTGCGGGTGCTGTCTGAGGCATACAACGAGTGCCGCCGGCTCGCTCTGGGCCGGCTGCTCGAGGAGGCCGACACCTGCGGTGCCGATGCCGTGGTCGCGGTGCGTATCGATGAGGGCGCGCACGACTGGGCGGCCGGGGCGGTGGAGTTCATCGCCGTCGGCACGGCGGTGCACCTGCCCGAGGAGCTTCGCCACGCAGGGACGGGAGCGCTGCTCACCGATCTGTCCGGACAGGAGTTCGCCCAGCTGTGCGAAGCCGGCCTGCGCCCGGTGGGAATCGCCGCCCACACCAGCGTGCACTACATCCCCGCATCCCCCCAGACACAACAGGCACAGAGCTCCTTCGGGGGCCCCTTCGGCGGCCCCGGCGGCGGCGCATGGGCCAACCAGGAGCTCGTGGACTTCAGCCAGGGCGTCTATGAAGCGCGCGAGAAGGCCATGTACTTCGTCGCCGAGCAGGTGCGGGCGCTTTCAGGGGATGGCGTGATCGGCGTGGAGATCTCACAGCGCGGCCGTACCCACCAGGTGCGCCGCGGCATGTACGAGAGCCGTGACCTGGAGGTGACCTTTCACGTGATGGGCACCGTGATCCGCGAGGACCCGGCACTCGCCACCAGGGCAGCTCAGCCCCCACCGATTCAGATCGTCTCACTGCGGTGAGCCCCGGCCAAGCGACAAAGGACCCCAGACATGGCATATGACCCAACCAGCACCGAGGGCGTACCGGAGGCGGGCACCGCGCGCCTTCAGCAGAACCGCTCGGGCCTGTTCACCAGCGACCTGTCCGTGAATGAGTTCCTGCTCGTCCGCCAGGCCGGGTTTCAGCCCCTCGGGCTCGTCATCGGCAGCTCGATCTACCACATCGGCTACCAGCAGGCCCAGTGGAAAAAGAGCCAGGAGATGAACGTGCTCTCCCAGGCGATGTATGAGGCGCGCGAGCTCGCCATGACCCGCATGGAGGAGGAGGCCGAGCAGCTCGGAGCCGACGGCATCGTCGGGGTGCGGTTGACCATCGGCCGCTATGACTGGGGCGAGAGCATGGCCGAGTTCATCGCCATGGGCACGGCCGTCAAGCACCGCGGCGGCGAGCTCCACCGCGCACCCTCCGGGCGCCCCTTCACGAGCGACCTGTCAGGTCAGGAGTTCTGGACGCTCCTGCAGACCGGCCACCGCCCGGTGGGGATGGTTATGGGCTCCTGCGTCTACCACGTGGCGCACCAGAGCTGGCGCCAGTCGATCGGCAACACCGGGCGCAACGTGGAGCTTCCGAACTTCACCCAGGCGCTGTATGACGCGCGCGAGCTCGCGATGGAGCGCATGCAGTCCGAGGCGCTGCAGGCCAAGGCCGAGGGCATCGTCGGCGTGCACATCGAAGAGAAGTCCCACGGCTGGGGCAGCCACGTGATCGAGTTCTTCGCCATCGGCACGGCGATCATCCCCTCCGAGGGGATCGAGGATCACGTCATCCCCGCCCCGCAGACGGTGCTCGACCTCAGCTGAGGCGTCGCCGGCGAGCGCGCCGGGAAGGTTCTGCACAGCTCGGAGTCTGTCCGCATGAAAGCCGTCCACAACTGGAGGAGGCAGTCATGCCCAGGTCAATTCCGCGGACGCCGCTGCTGGGTGCAATTGCGGCCCTGCTCACCTGCGCGACCCTCTCGCAGGGAATCGCGCTGGCGTTCGACCATCCCTTCATCGGGAGGTTCAGCACCGTCACATCGGTCGCTTCCACGGTGCCGTCCAACGGTGATGAGAACCCATACGGGATCGTCACCGTTCCCGCGAGTGTTGGCTCGCTCACCCGCGGCGCCCTACTGATCAGCAACTTCAACAACTCGGAAAACCTGCAGGGCACCGGCACCACGATCGTGCAGATCACGCCCGCCGGCACGCGCTCGCTGTTCGCCCAGATCAACCCGAAAACCCTTCCGGGCCCGTGTCAGGGAGGCGTGGGCCTGACCACAGCGCTGGCTGTGCTGCCGAGCGGTTACGTGGTCGTGGGGAGCCTGCCCACGTCCAACGGCATGTCGGCCACCGCCCAGGCGGGCTGTCTGATCGTGCTCGACAGCAGGGGCCACGTGGTCAAGACCATCTCCGGGCCGCTGATCAACGGGCCGTGGGATATGACCGCCGTCGGCGATCAGCAGAACACGACGCTGTTCGTCACCAACGTCCTCAACGGCACGGTCGCGTCGGGGGAAACGCCGATCAATGAAGGCACCGTCGTGCGCATCGGCCTGCGCACCGACAAGAGCCATCCGCCGTCGGTCACCTCCGAGCAGGTGATCGCGAACGGCTTCCCCGAGCGCACCGATCCGGCCGCTCTGGTGGTCGGACCGACGGGCGTCGTCCTGGGCGATGAAGGCAGCCTGTATGTCGCCGACACCCAGGGCAACCGCATCGCCGCCGTTCCCAATGCCCTGTTCCGGCACTCGCCCCTGGGCGGAGGTGGGATCACGATCGCCAAGGGCGGCTACCTGAACAACCCGCTGGGGCTCGAACTCGCACCGAACGGGGACATCCTCGCGGCCAACGCCGGCGACGGGAACATCGTCGAGACGACGCCGTTCGGCGCCGAGTTCCAGCCGTTCGACACCGGCGCGGGCGGAGGCGGGCTGTTCGGGCTGACGCTCTCCACGGGCCGCCCGGGGATCTACTTCGTCAACGACACCGAAAACACGCTGGACCTCCTGCACTGAGGCACGAGGGTGGGCGGACGGGCGGGTGCCCCTACTCGCCCGTCCGCCCACCCTCACCTCCTCGCCGCCGTTCCTCACTCCCGGCCTTCGTTGGAAGCATTCGGGCGAACGCTGAGGGGGCCGGCCGAGGGCCGGCCGGGGCCGATGAGCTCAGCCCTCGTGCCAGTCGATCGGTCCGGCCAGCAGCGTGTGGCTGCCGAGAGGACGACCCAACAGCGCCCTGACGCTGTCTGCGCACCGAAGCAGCGCGGGCAGCTCGACGCCTGTCGAGATGCCCATCTCCTCGAGCATCGAGACGAGGTCCTCGGTGGCGATGTTGCCGGTGGCGCCTGCCGGAACCGGGCAGCCGCCCAGCTCGCCGAAGCTCGACTCGAAGCTGTCGACCCCCACCTCGAGCGCGGCGAGCACGTTGGCGAGGCCCTGGCCGCGGGTGTTGTGGAAGTGCGCGGTCAGCTCGACCTCGGCCCCCAGCGAGGCGCGGGCGGCGGTGAAGAACTCCCGCACTCCGCGCGGGTTGGCCATGCCGGTGGTGTCCCCGAAGCCCACCTCCTGCGCGCCGGCAGCGTGCAGGCGGGCGGCGATGTCGAGCACCTTGTCTACGGGCACGCGGCCCTCGTAGGGGCAGCCGAACGACGTGGAGATCACCCCCTCGCAGCGCAGGCCCGCCGCGCGAGCCCGTGCGAGCACGGCCTCCACGCCGGCGAGCGAGTCGGCGATCGAGCGGTTGACGTTCTTGCGGTTGTGGGTCTCTGAGGCCGACAGGAACACGTTGACCTCGTCGAAGACCGGACGGCCACCACCGTCGCCGTCGCGCAGCTCAAGCGCGGCGTCGAGGCCACGCTCGTTGGGGACGAGGACCGACACGCTCACCTCCTTCGGAACATCGATCCCGGCGAGCACCTCCGCGGCGTCGGCGAGTTGCGGGATCACGTCGGGGCGGACGAAGCTCGTGACCTCGATGCGTCTCAGGCCCGTGCGCGCGAGCCCGTCGATCAGCTCGACCTTGCGCGCGGTCGCGATCACCTCGGGCTCGTTCTGAAAGCCGTCGCGCGGGCCGACCTCCCTGATGCGCACGGCGGGGGGCAGTGCTGGCGCGCTCACTCGCCTGCGAGGAGCGCCTGGGCGCGCGACCACAGCTTGGTCATGCCGCGGATCCAGCGCTGCGGGTCCTGCGCCTTGCCGACCACGAACTCCTGCATCTGCGGATGCGTGAGGATCAGGAACAGGTCCTGTTGGAGGTCCTCGAGGATGCGCTCGGCGGCCTGCTCCGGGTCGAGCACCTCGCCGCCGCCGATCACGGCGCTCGCCGTGGCGGCGTCTCCTTCGCCGCCGGCCCTCAGCATCGCCGTGTCGACCGCGCCCGGGCAGATGCATGACACGCGCACCCCGCGCCCGGCGTAGGTGAACGCCAGCCACTCGGCGAACCCCACGGCCGCGTGCTTGGTCGCCGAGTAGGCGGCGTCGCCGACGGTGGTGAGCAGGCCGGCCATCGAGGCCGTCGTCACGAGGTGCCCCTCGCCGCGCTCGATCCATCCCGGCAACAGGACGCGGGCGGCGTACACGTGGGACATCACGTTGATGCGCCACTGGCTGTTCCACTCCTCATCAGGCGCGTCTGGGCCGCTGCCCGTGGCCAGCCCCGCGTTCGCGAACCACACGTCGATCGCGCCGACGCTGGCCTCGATGTCGTCGACCAGCGCCCGCGTGGCCTGCTCATCAGACACGTCGAGCACGCGCGGCAGCACGCGCCCGGCCCCAAGCTCCTCGCTGAGGCGCTCGACGCCGTCGCCGTCGAGGTCCGCCGCGATGACGCTCCGCGCGTCCCGCTCAAGCAGAGCGCGCACGAGCGCCCCGCCGATACCGCCGGCCGCACCCGTGACGACGATGACCTTCCCCTCGGGATCCATGCCGCCACCATAATCGAGCATCGCCGACCGCGGCGCTGCGGCAGCACGGCGAGCACTCCGCTTGACCATATACTCGGCCGCCGTGCCACCGTCGCCCACCGAGCCGGTCGCGATCATCGGCGCCTCAGGCGCGCTCGGCTTCGGCCTTGCGGTGAGATTCGGCCAGGCCGGGGTGCCGGTGGTGATCGGCTCGCGCGAGGCCGGGCGGGCCAGCGAGGCCGCCGCGCGTGCCACCGAGGCCGTTCCCGGAAGCTCCTGCTCGGGCCAGAGCAACGCAGACGCGGTGCGAGCCGGGGGCATCGTGATCCTGAGCGTTCCGTTCCGCAACCACGCGGAGACGCTGAACAACCTCAAGGACGCGTTCCGCCCGGGACAGCTCCTGATCGACGCCACCGTCCCGCTGGCCGCCGCCGTGGGCGGAAAGGCCACTCGCATGCTCGGCGTGTGGCAGGGCTCGGCCGGCCAGCAGGCGCTCGAGATGGCGCCCGAGGGGGTGCGGGTGGTCTCTGCTCTTCACACGGTCAGCGCGGCCTCGCTGGCCGATCTCAGCAATCCGCTCGATCAGGACGTGCTGCTGTGCGGCGACTCCAGGGAGGACAAGGCAGAGGCCGCGCGCCTGATCGAGCGCATCGACGGTCTGCGCTGCGTCGACTGCGGAAGACTTGAGATGGCGCGCATAACCGAGTCGCTGACCGCCCTGCTGATCGCCGTCAACGCCCGCTACAAGGCCCACGCGGGCATACGCCTGACGGGCCTGCCCGACCCCTCGTGGCAGTGACTCAAGCCGACGTCGTCGTGCTCTCCGGAGGCACCGGCGGTGCCAAGCTCGTGCGGGGGATGGCCGACGCGGCGGGCCCCGAGCGTGTGGCCGCGATCGTCAACACGGGCGATGACATCGAGATCTACGGCGCGCACGTCTCCCCGGACCCGGACCTCGTGTCCTTCTGGCTGGCCGATCAGATCGACGAGCGCGGATGGGGCCTACGGGGAGACACCTTCGCCGTGATGGACGCCCTGCGGGGGCTCGGCGAGGAGGTGTGGTTCAACCTGGGCGACCGCGACCTGGCCTGGTGTTTGCAGCGCTCGAGGATGCTCGCCGAGGGTCTCTCCCCGACGCTGGCGCTGGAGCGCCTCAACGCCGCGATCGGCGTGCGATCGCGGGTGCTTCCGATGAGCGATGACCAGGTGCGCACATGGGTGCGAAACCCCACCGGATGGCACCCCTTCCAGGAGTTCATGATCCGCGAGCGCGCCGAGGGGGTCGTCGAGGGCCTCGAGTTCCGCGGCGCCGAGCAGGCTGCGCCGAGCGAGCCGGCACTGGCCGCCATCGCCGGGGCCAAGGTGATCGTGATCGGCCCCTCCAACCCCCTGGCCTCGATCGCCCCGATACTCGCCGTGCCCGGCATCCACGACGCGCTGCTCGCGGCCGGCGCCCCCGTGGTCGCCGTCAGCCCGATAGTCGGCGGCGAGACCCTGAAGGGCCCGACCGCATCGTTCATGGCGTTCGCCGCCCTGGATCTGAGCGCCGACGGCGTGGCCGACTTCTACGGCGAGCTGCTCGACGGGATCGTGGCCGACGAAAACGTGGGCCGGCTCGCGACCCTGCAGACGGATACCCGCATGCACGACGCCACGAGCCGCGCCTCGGTCGCCGAGCAGACTCTCCACTTCGCCGAGGCCCTGACGGGCTGAGAGCACGACGCCGACCGGCGGATGCGCTCGGCGCATGCCGGCACAGGCACGGGCGGCCACTATCGTCTGCGATCAGATGCGCACCGCCGCGATCCTGCCCGTCAAGAGCTTCGCGCTGGCCAAGACGCGACTCGGCGGAAGCGTTGCCGAGACGCTGCGCGCCCGGCTGGCGCGGGCGATGGTCGCCGACGTGCTGCTGGCGCTCTCAGAAACCGAGGCCATCGCCCGCACGATCGTGGTCACACGCGAGGACTCCGTCGCCGGCGCTGCGCACCGCCAGGGAGCGCTCGTCGTCGACGACGCGGCCGAGGGCGGCCAGTCGGCCGCCGTGGGGCTCGGGGTGCGGCGCGCGCTGGAGGAGGGGATCGAACGCGTCCTGTGCATCCCGGGCGACTGCCCGGCGCTCGACCCGGCCGAGCTCGAAGCGCTGCTTGGAGGCGCCGAGCGCGAGCCCGGGGTGGTGATCGTGCCCGACCGCCACGGCACCGGCACCAACGGCCTGCTGCTCACGCCCCCCGACGCCATCGCCCCGAGCTTCGGGCCGGGCAGCTGCGAGCGCCACCGCGCGCTGGCGATTGCCGCGGGCGTCTCCTGCCGGCTGGAGGAGCCCTCATCGCTGCTGCTCGACATCGACACCGGCGCCGATCTCGCGGCGCTGCGGCAGCGACTGGCCGGCGGCGGCGCGCGGGCCTCACGCACGCGCGCGGTGCTCGGCGAGCCCGAGCGCACGGACCTGCCCTCCGTCACAAGCACCGGCTGACGGTCCGCGCGCCGTGGCGACCCTCTCCGCCCGTGCCGTTAGCGGCCTGCCCGAGGTGCGGGCCGGAGATGATCTGGGGGCGCTCATCGCCGCGCCGCTGACGGGCGCTGGCCTGCGCGACGGCCAGCTCGTGGCGATCGCGCACAAGGCCGTCTCCAAGGCCGAGGGCGCGGTGGTATCGCTCGCCGAGGTCGACCCCAGCGACCGCGCGCGCGAGCTGGCGATCGAATCCGAGCGGGATCCACGCGCGGTCCAGGTGGTGCTCGATGAGGCCGTCGAGGTGCTGCGCGCCGAGCGAGGGATCCTCATCTGCCGCACCCGCCATGGCTTCGTCTGCGCCAACGCGGGGGTTGACACCTCCAACGCCTCCGAGCCGGACACGGTGATCCTGCTGCCTCGCGACCCCGACGGCTCGGCTCGGCGCCTGCGCGCGCGCCTGCGCGAGCTCACCGGGGCGAGCGTCGCCGTGCTGATCACCGACAGCTTCGGGCGCGCCTGGCGCCACGGACAGCTCGACTCCGCCATCGGCCTCGCCGGCATGAGCCCGCTGGAGGACTGGCGCGGGCGAACCGACTCGGCCGGGCTCGAGCTCAGGGCCACGTGGCTGGCCGTGGCCGACGCCGCCGCCGCCGCCGCCGACCTCGCCCGCGCCAAGGACTCGCGCGAGCCCGTGGTGATCATCGAGGGCCTCGAGCGGTTCGCCACCGCTGAGGACGGACCCGGGGCGGCGGAGCTTCTGCGGCCTCTGGATGAGGACCTGTTCCGCTAGGCCGCGACCGGCAGCTGGTAGCGGCGGCGAATGTCGTACAGGGTGGTCCGCTCGGCCGCCGGGCGGCCCGCCTCGTGGGCCGCTGCGACAAGTTCGTGGGGGTCGAGCCTCGTGCCGTGATAGCTGCCCGCCAGGCGGCTGATCGACTCCTCCATCAGCGTCCCGCCCAGATCGTTGACACCCCATCGCAGCGCCTCGCCGGCGGCGTCGATGCCCATCTTCACCCAGCTGGCCTGCAGGCTCCTCACCGTACGGCCCAGCGCCAGCCGGAACACGGCCGTGTGCTTGAGGTTCTCCTCGCGCGAGATCTCCTCGACGCCGTGGGTGCGGCCCAGAAGCGTCTGGAAGGGGATGAACGACAGCGGCACGAACTCGGTGATCCCGCCCGTGCGCAGCTGCAGCTCGCGCACCACCCGCATGTGCTCGGCCAGCTCCCATGGCTCCTCGATGTGGCCGAACATCACCGTCGCGGTCGAGCGCAGCCCGGCGTTGTGGGAGGCCTCGATGATCTGCACCCAGCGCGCCACCGGAAGCTTGTTGGGCGAGATGCGCTCGCGAACGCCATCGTGCAGCACCTCCGCCGCGGTCCCGGGCGTCGAGCCCAGGCCGGCGTCCCTTAGCCGGGCGAACACCTCGCCCGCCGGCAGGCCCGAGATGTCGCACATATGCGCGATCTCCATCGGGCTGTAGGCGTGCAGGTGCAGCTGCGGAGCGGTCCGCTTGGCCAGCTCGAGCCAGCCGAGGTAGTCCTCGAGCGTCCAGTCCGGGTGTATGCCCGACTGGATGCACAGCTCGCTGGCGCCGTAGTCCACGGCTTCCTGCACCCGCCGCACGAACTCCTCGCTGTCGTGTTCGTAGGCCTCGGGCGAGCGCTTGCCCTGGCCGAATCCGCAGAACGCGCACCCCACGACGCACACGTTGGAGACGTTGATGTTGCGGTTGACCACGAACGTCACCGTCTCCCCCGCGAGCTCCTCGCGCAGCTCGTCAGCGGCCTGGCGGATCTCCTCGACGACCTCCGGGCGCGTCTCGGCGAACATCGCCGTCAGCTCATCCGGGCTCAGCGCCAGCCCCTCGCGGCCCTTCTCGATGGCCGCGGCCACGAGATCAGGCCGGATCGGCGCCGCCGGATCGGTGCGGCCCGAGCCCCTGCGGGGGATGAAGCTCCAGTACTTCACCTTGATCGTGTCCATCACCGCGGGCGCCACCCATTCGGGGTCGATGTACGGCGGGTACACGCACAGCCGCTCGGTCAGCGCGTAGCCGTCGCGCTGGAGCTCCTTGCGCACCTGATGCGGCGAGGGGAATGGATGCTCTGGCGAGATGTGGTCGCCGTTGGCGCTCAGCCCGCCGAGATCGGTCGCCCCCGCGGCGACGAGCTCACCCCACCAGTCCGCCAGATTGGGCGGGATCTGAATACCCACCTCCGGCATCAGCCGCCGGGTCTCTGAGATCAGGCGCTTCATGTCCTCGATGGTGACCGGGCAGGCCCACTCGGGCAGATCCAGATGCGGGCGCCCATCGGCCACGCCGGTGCGCCAGTACTCGCGCGCGGCCGCGTCGGCGATCTCCGCGGGCTCTTCTCCGTAGTAGCGCTGGTGGGGCACGAAGTTCTGCAGGATCACCTCCTGGATGTGCCCGTGCTCGGCCTGCACCGCGGCGAGCGCCTCGAGCGATTCGATGCGCTCCTGCTCTGACTCGCCGATTCCCACGAGGATGCCGCTGGTGAAGGGGATCCGCAGCTCTCCGGCCGCCCGGATCGTCTCCAGGCGCCGCGCCGGGTGCTTGGTGGGCGAGCCCGCGTGCACGGTCTGCATCAGCCGCTCGGACACGGACTCCAGCATCAGCCCCTGCGAGGCCGTCACCTCGCGCAACCGCGCCAGGTCGGCGCGGTCCAGCACGCCGAGGTTGGTGTGCGGCAGAAGTCCCCGCTCGAGCGCCTGCTCGCATACCCACACGACGTATGCGGTGAAGTCCTCATGGCCATACTCGCCGAGGCGCTCGCGCACCTGGGGATTGACCTCGGGGCGCTCGCCGGTCAGCACCAGCAGCTCCTTGACCTGCCGCCTGGCCGCCCCGTCGAGGATCTCGAGCACCTCCTCGGGCGAGTACAGGTGGGCCGCGTGGGTGGCGAAGGCGCAGTACTTGCAGTAGCAGCGGCACGTCCGCGACAGCGACAGCGTCAGGTTGCGCGAGAAGGTGACCCTGCGACGCATGGGAGCAGTGTATGACCTCCCCTGCTCGCGCCCGGGCCGAGAGCCGCGCGGGTGCGGGCTGCGCGATGGCGGGCTAGGATCGGCTCAATGCCCGTCAGCGTCTACCTGGCCCGCCACGGCCAGACGGCCTACAACCTGGAGGGCCGCTTCCAGGGCCAGCTGCCCGTTCCGCTGGACGCAACAGGCCGCGATCAGGCGGTGGAACTGGCTGAGCGAGCGGCCGCCCACGGCTTCAGCGCGCTGTGGAGCAGCCCGCTGCTGCGGGCGAAGGAAACAGCGCTGATCGTCGCTGAGCGGATCGGCCTCAGCCCACGCGAGGACCCCCGCCTGATGGAGACCGATGCCGGCGATTGGACCGATCGGAGCTTTGCCGAGGTGCAGTTGGATGCGCCGCAGCTGTTCGCGGCGTTCCTCGCCGGAGACCCGGGCTTCGCCTTCCCGGGCGGGGAGTCCTTCGCCGAGCAGGAGGTCCGTGTGGGTGCCGCGCTCGAGGACGTCGAGGCGGGGGAGCTGCCGGCGCTCGTTGTCTGCCATGGGATGGTCATCCGCGCCGCCCTGTCGGTGCGAGCCGGTCATTGGCTCCCCAGCGGGCAGCGGGTGCCCAACGGCGCTCTCGTGCCGCTCGACCCCGTCGAGGCCGCCCGCGAGGGGTTCGGCGTCGACGCGGCGATCGAGGCCAGCTGAGCGGGCGCAGAGCATTTCCCGGCTTTTCCAGTCAGCTTTGTAGACTTTTACCCGTACACCCCGACTGCGACCAAGGAGAGCACGTGACCGTCACCGATGAGCTTCTGCGCAACGCCGAGTCATACGCCGCCGGCTTCGACAAGGGGGCCCTGCCCATGCCCCCGGGCGCCAGGGTGGCGATCGTCGCGTGCATGGATGCGCGCCTCAATCCCTACGGCCTGCTTGGGCTGAAGGAGGGCGATGCCCACGTGATCCGCAACGCCGGCGGCGTCATCACCTCTGATGAGATCCGCTCGCTGGCCATCTCCCAGCGGCTGCTGGGGACCGAGGAGATCATCCTCATCCACCACACCGACTGCGGCATGCTGACGTTCACCGATGATGACTTCAAGCGCTCGGTCCTCGAGGACACCGGCATCAAGCCCGAGTGGGCCGCCGAGGCGTTTGCAGACCTCGACGAGGACGTGCGCCAGTCGATCGCGCGGATCAAGGCCAGCCCGTTCATCCCGCACAAGAACGTTCGCGGCTTCGTCTACCAGGTGGAGGACGGGCGCCTGCGCGAGGTCAGCTGACCGCCCGGCCCGGCCTCGCGGGCCGCTCTCCGCGGGCCGCTCAGCGCAGGATCATGCAGCCCGTGGTCCCGTGGGCGATCAGGGTCTCATCGGACTCGGCGAACAGGCGCCCTTCGGCGGTGGCGCTGCGCTTGCCGGCGTGCACCACCCGGCCTTCGGCCAGCACGCGCCCGGTCGCGACGCTCATCCCGCGGATGTAGCGGACCTGCAGATCGGTCGTCGTGTAGCCGACGCCGGCCTCGAGCGTCGTGTGCACCGCGCAGCCCATGCACGAGTCGAGCATCGTCGCGGCGATGCCGCCATGGACCGAGCCGATCGGGTTGTACATCCACTCCGCCGGCTCCAGGGCGAACAGCGCCCGGCCCGGATCGGCCTCGACGAGCTCGAAGCCGAGCAGCCGCGCCACCGGCGGCGCCGGCATCGTCCCCTGCGCGATCGCCCGCATGTACTCGAGGCCCGCCAGCTTCAGCCCGGTGGCGGCCGTCGCGGCCGGGTCCTCCCAGCTGAAGCTGCGTGTCCGCGTGCCCGTCTCTGTGACGCTACTCATGCCGCGTGCTCCGCCATCAGCGGCTCGGCGATCAGGGGATCGGAAACCGGCTCGGCGATCACGGGCTTCTGGCCGAGGCCTCGCACCGGGGGTCCCAGGGCGGCGAGCGCCAGACCGGCCGACAGTCCTCCGATGACCGATATCAGCCAGGCCGAGTGGAAGTCCGCGGCGTTCCTCGTGGCCGTTCCGAGCACCGCCACGAGCACCGCGACGCCGAGCGCGGCCCCGATCTGGCGGCCCATGGTCAGGACGGCGGCGCCCGTGGCGAAGCGCTCAGGCGGCAGCGAGGAGGCCCCGGCACCCGTCAGTGTGGGGATCATCAGGCCGACCCCGGCTCCGCCGATGAGGATTCCCGGCAGGTACTCCGACAGGTAGGCGGGCGTGTTGCCGGTCTGGGTGATGTAGAAGAGCTGCCCGGCGCAGAACAGCAGGGCGCCGACCACGCCCGGGATGCGATAGCCCACACGACCGCCCAGTCTCGCAGAGGGGATGCTGAAGGCGGTCGCCATCGCCGGACCGGGAAACAGCATCAGGCCGGCCGTCAGCACGTCCTCGTGCCACACCGAGGTCAGAAACAGAACACCGGCGAGCAGCATCGCGCCGAAGCCCGCGAAGAACAGCACGGAGGCCCCCACCGCCAGGCCGAAGCTGCGCACGCGCAGCATCGCCGGGTCGACGATCGGCGCGGGCTGGTGCTCCGAGCGCCGCCAGATCGCCGGCAGCAGCACGGCTGTGAGCACGAGCAGACCGAGAATCACGGGCGAGGTCCAGCCCCATTCCTCGCCCTTGACGATCGCCACGACCAGCGAGCCGATCGCCACCATCAGGCCGAGGGCGCCGAGCACGTCCGGTCGCACGGCGTCCTTCTCGCGCCGCTCGGTGAGGGTGCGCAGGCCGAGCACCAGACCGATCAGGCCAACGGGCACGTTCACGAGGAACACCCACCGCCAGTCGGCCTGCACGAGCAGGCCCCCGAGCGGCGGTCCCGCGGCGGCCGCGATGCCTCCGGTCGCGGCCCAGGCGCCGATCGCCACGTGGCGCTCATGCGGGCCGAACTCGGGAAGCATCAGTCCGAGCGATGTGGGCAGCATCAGCGCGCCCCCTGCCGCCTGCACGATGCGCGCGCCGACCAGGAAGCCGACCGACGGGGCCAGCGCGCAGGCGGCGCTGGCGGCGACGAAGATGCCGAGTCCGAGCAGGAACGCGCGCTTTCGCCCGAAGGCGTCGGCCCAGCGCCCGGCGGGCACGAGCAGCGCGGCGAACACGATGGCGTAACCGCTCAGGATCCAGGACAGCGAGCCGAGCGAGGCTCCGCCGAAGTGCTTGCCGATCGCCGGGAATGCGATGTTGACGATGAACAGGTCGAGGCTCGACATGAACACCCCGACGCACACGATCAGGGACACCCGCCACTTCCGCTGCATTGCCCACCTCCTTCGTTGCATGATGCAACCGACCCTAGCACAGGAAAGTTGCATCATGCAACTCAAACCGCTATCCTGATCGCAAGGACATGCTCGGAAACGACTACAGAACCCAAATCTGCAGCATCGCGGGCGCCCTCGAGGTGGTCGGTGAGCGCTGGTCGCTTCTGATCGTGCGCGATGTATTCCTCGGCCTGCGGCGCTTCGATCAGATGCAGAACCACCTAGGCATCGCCCGCAACGTGCTGCAGGCGCGCCTCACCAAGCTGATCGACGAGGGCGTGCTCGAGCGGCGCCTGTATGAGGAGCGCCCCCCGCGCTATGAATACCGGCTCACCGAGAAGGGCCTTGACCTGTGGCCGACCGTGGTGGCGCTGATGCAGTGGGGCGACCGCTACACGGCCCCCGCCGCGGGGCCCCCGGTGCTGCTGGAACACCGTGGCTGCGGCGGCGCGGTGGATGAGCACCGCACCTGCGAGCGCTGCGGTGCTCGCCTGACGGTTCGCGAAGCGCGCGCGCTCGCCGGGCCGGGCGCCGGTCCCGATCACCCTCTCCTGCGCCGCGCCCAGCAGCAGTCGGCAGCCTGAGCCCTGTTCGGCCGCGACACGGCGGCCGCGCCGCCGCCATCCCTACTCCGCCTTCGCGTAGTCCCCCTGTATGTACAGGAACGTCCCGGCCGCGGCCGCCCCGCCGAGGAAGTCGGCCACCAGGTAGATCCAGATGTTCGCCCACTTGAACGCTCCCAGCACGCTCGCCCCGAGGGCGATCGCCGGGTTGAAGGCGCCACCGGAGATCCAGCCCACGGAGATTGCACCGACCACGACGGTGAAGCCGATGGCAAGCCCGTAGAAGGAGTTCCCCTCGGTGCCCTTGGCCGTGGCCACGTTCAGCACGATGTACGCCAGGGCGAACGTGAACAGGAACTCGGCCACCAGCATCTTGCCGGTCGAGGCGGTCGCGCCGGGGGTCTGTTTGCCGCCGACGGCGTTGACCAGGAGGCCCGCCAGAGCGGCCGCGATGAACTGGGTCACCACGTAGGCCAGGAATTCGTGGGACTTGATCTTGCCCCTCAGAAAGACCGCCGTGCTGACGGCCGGGTTGTAGTGGCCTCCGGACACGTGGCCGCCGGCGAACACGATCACCATCAGCAGCGAGCCGATCGCCAGGGGTGCGAGCACGGTGCCCGATTTGTTGGCCGACTCGGTGGCCATCCCGACCGTGAACACGAACAGGAACATCCCGATGAACTCGACTGCGAGCTTCCTGTCTAGGGAGTAATTCATGAATGCTCCTTTGGCTGTCTGGGAGGTCACCCAGGTTTTGATCGAGGCCGCGCCGGTCGATCCCGCGGCGACCATCGCCCGGGCCGGCGGCGGGGGATCCTATTCGCAGCAGCAGTGCCCGCGACCTCAGCTCAGGCGCTCGACGAGCTCGGCGCCTTCGCGAGCCATACGCGAGCGGGGCACCACGAGGTCGAAGCCGGCCTGCTCAGCTCTCGCGCGCGCGGGCGCGTCCACGTGCGAGTAGAAGCCGAGCGTGCGCGTCTGCGGGAGCAGTCCATCGCCGTTGAGCGACTCGACGATGCTCGCCCCGTCGAGATCCTCGTCCGTCAGGTCCACGACGAGCACGGCGGCCGGCGGCTCCGCGGTGTCCTCGAGCCGGCCGCGCAGCGCGGCCTCGCCGCCGATCAGCTCGACCTCGTGACCGGCGGCCAGGAGCGAGCCCTGCACGCGGGATCCGAACAGCAGGTCCGGGACGAGGGCGAGCACCCGGGCCATCGCTACTGCGAGCGCAGGCGGCGGAACTCCTCGCGAGCCGACTCCGGCCGGCCCCACATCTGAACGACCTCCGCCCGCCCGCTGCGAGTCTCGCGGACCGCGAGCTCGCCCTCGATGCCCACGTCGTCGAGCAGGCCCAGCGTGCCGTGCACCGTCGGCGCCGAGGCGGCGTGCCCGAAGCGATGGGCGACGAGCAGGCGCCAGTGCCAGTCGTGGTGGGAGTAGGGGCGCGCGTTGCAGGTGACCAGGTAGACGGCGGCTTCCACGTACCGCGACTCCTCGGCTATGCGCAGGTCGAGCTCGAGATCGGTCCAGTCGTCCGGGAGCGAATCCACGATGCTCTGGAAGGT
The DNA here is from genome assembly GCA_963826995.1 of uncultured Solirubrobacteraceae bacterium. Classification (GTDB taxonomy): domain Bacteria; phylum Actinomycetota; class Thermoleophilia; order Solirubrobacterales; family Solirubrobacteraceae; genus Palsa-744. Next base: position 152,718 of record CAWGYZ010000002.1, read on the forward strand.
GTCCGCCAGTGCCATCGACCGCAAGCCTAGCGGGCCGGTCTGACCCGCGAATGCGCTCTATGCTCGAATCATGTCCGCCACCGGCGCCACCCACCCGGCCGACACCCCCGCGCTGCACGCGCAGTACCTCGCGCTCACCCAGGGCTGCGGGCTGATCGACCGCTCCGAGCGCGGCAAGCTCGCCCTCAGCGGTCCGGGCGCCGTCGAGTTTCTGAACGGCCAGGTGACCAACGAGCTCAGCTCTCTGCGCCCCGGCGAGGGTTGCTACGCGGCGTTTCTGACACACAAGGGCAAGATGCTCGGAGACCTGCGCGTGCTGGCGGCGGGCGAGCCCGGGGTCAAGGAGCCCGCTGCGCTTCTGCTCGACACAGAGCGCGTCGCCCTGCAGGAGCTGTTCGACATGATCCGCCGCTTCAAGGTCGGCTACGACGTGGAGCTAGACAAGCGAACGCTGCAGAGCGGCCTGCTGTCGCTCGTCGGCCCGCAGGCGCAGGCCGTCGCCACGCGCGCCAGCGGCGATGCGCCCGGGGCAGCCGAGCACTCCCACCGCCTTGCCTCGATCGCGGCTCGCAGCGTGAGGCTGATACGCACCGCAGAACCCCCGGGCGTCGATCTGCTGTGTGAGGCCGAGGACACCGACATCGTGCGCGGCGCGCTCGAAGACGCGGGCGCACAGCCGGTGAGCGAGGCGGCCGGGGAGATCGTCAGGGTCGAGCACGGCCGCCCGCGCTACGGCGTGGATATCGACGACAGCGTCATCCCCCAGGAGGCCGGCCTGAACAGGCGCGCCGTGAGCTTCACCAAGGGCTGCTACGTAGGACAGGAGACGGTGGCGCGGCTGTACTACAAGGGCAAGCCCAACCGCCATCTGCGCGGCCTGCGCCTCACGGCGCCCGCCGCCGCCGGCGATGAGCTGCACCTGTCCGAGCGGATCGTGGGGCGCGTCGCGAGCTCTGTGGAATCGCCGCAGCTCGGCCCGATCGCGCTCGCGCTGGTGCGCCGCGAGGCAGAGCCGGGCACGAGCGTCGCGGTGGGCGAGCACGGCGCCACCGCGGAGGTCACCGAGCTACCCTTCCTGGATGGCTGAGGATCTTCGGCTCATAACCACGGTCGGCAACGAGGCGGAGGCCGAAATGGTCGGCGAGCGGCTGTCGGAGGCGGGTATCGCCTTCACCGTTCGGCTGGCAGGCGGCGGCATACGGCTCGGCGCCGCGGCCGGGCGCGACGTGTATGTCGATGGGCAGGACCTCGATCGAGCGCAGGCCGCGCTTGCGGTCGACGAAGGCTTCAGCGATGAGGAACTCGCGCGCCTGAGCGATGAAGCGGGCCGGGCGGCTCAGGATGAGACGCCCTGATCGGGCCCCTGCGCCAAGTGTGATGCACATCACATAGGCAATGGTTGCAGCGCAGATATACTTGCGCCCATGCAACTAACTTCTCCCGCCGCGAAGGTGGACCGGCTGGCGCTCACGCGGGACATGTATGCGCTCGCCAGCTATCTGATGCGCAGCACCAACCTCGGTGCCTTCAACTCGATCGCCGCGCTCGAGCTGTCGTTCACCCAGATCAAGGCCCTGTGCGCGATGGACGCCGACGGCGAGGACCGCTCGGTGAAGGCGCTGGCGGACTCGATGCAGGTGTCGCTCCCGGCGATGAGCCGGGCGATCGACGGCCTGTACGAGCGCGGCCTGGTGGATCGCCAGGAGGACCCCGTGGACCGGCGCATGAAGCGTTTGCGCCTAACCGAGTCCGGACGCGCCATCACCAGCTCTCTCAACGAGACCCGGCTCGCCACCATGCAGGAGTTCCTGACATCGCTCAGCGATGAGGAGGCGCAGGCGCTCACCCGGGCGCTCGACCTGATCCTCGAGAACCGCGGCGAGATCGCCGATCTGAGGCCCCAGCCGGGCGGAGGCCGGGCATGAGCAGGAGGATCTCAGCCCTGCGCATGACCGAGGAGAACCGCCGCTGGTGGGCCCTCGCGGCGATGTGCTTTGCGCTGTTCATGATCATGCTCGACAACACGGTGGTCAACGTGGCGCTGCCGTCGATCCAGCGCAGCCTGCACTCGACCACCTCGACGCTCGAGTGGACGGTCAACGCCTACACGCTCACCTTCGCCGTCCTGCTGGTCACCGGTGGGCGCCTGGGAGATCTCTTCGGCCGCCGCAAAATCTTCCTGACCGGCGTGATCATCTTCGGCTGCTCGAGCGCCGCCATCGGCTTCTCACCCAGCGACACCTGGCTCGTCGTCTGGCGCGCGATCCAGGGCTCGGGCTCGGCGCTGATGATGCCGGCCACGCTGTCGATCATCACCAACGCCTTTCCTCCACACGAGCGCGGCAAGGCGATCGGCACGTGGGCCGGAGTGTCGGCGCTGGCGCTGGCGATCGGCCCGGTGGTGGGGGGCTTTTTGGTCGAGAGCGTCAGCTGGCAGTCGATCTTCTTCCTCAACGTCCCGGTTGCCATCGGCGCGATCGTGATCACCCTGTTCGCCGTGCGCGAGTCGCGCGATGAAACCGTCGCGCGGACGGTCGATGTGCCCGGCGTGCTCACCCTGACCATCGGGCTGGCTGCGCTCGTGCTGGCGCTGGTGGAGGGCAACGAATGGGGCTGGGGCTCCGCGCGGGAGCTGTCCATGTTCGCGGTCGCCGCCGTCGGCCTGACGAGCTTCGTCGTGGTCGAGCTGCGCCGGCGGGTGCCCATGGTCGACTTCGGCTTCTTCCGCTCGCGCACCTTCGCCGGCGCCAACATCGTGGCCTTCATCGTCAGCTTCGCCATGCTCGCGATGTTCTTCTTCCTGGCGCTGTACATGCAGAACGTCCTCGGCTACTCGCCGCTGGAGGCCGGCATCCGCTTCCTCCCCGCGACGATGATGATCATCGTCGTGGCTCCCCTGGCCGGACGGCTCGCCGACCGCGTCGGCTCGCGCCCGCTGATGACCTTCGGGCTGCTGTCGGTCTCGGCATCGCTGTTCTGGCAGTCGCACCTCACGGTCTCCAGCGGCTACGGCACCCTGCTGCCGGGCTTCATCCTGATGGGCATCGGCATGGGCTTCGTGATGTCGCCCATGAGCCTTGCGGCGATGAACTCCGTCGACCAGGCCAAGGCGGGCGTGGCCTCAGGAATCCTGTCGATGAACCGGATGGTGGGCGGCACCTTCGGCGTGGCCGTCCTCGGGGCCATGGTCAGCACGCTGGGGCGCTCCCAGCTCGACAAGCTTCTGCCCGCCCTGCCCGCCTCAGACCGCGCGCGCCTGGCGAGTGGGCTGGGTTCCGGGGGCGTACTTCACGGCGTACCCGCCCAGATCGTCGATGCGAGTCAGAGCGCCTTCGTCTACGCGCTTCAATACGGCCTGCGCCTGAGTGCAGCGGTCGCGCTGCTCGGCGCGCTCCTGGCCTGGGTTCTGGTGGCCCGCCGCCCGGCCCGCGCGCCGGCGGGCGAGATCCAGAAGGCAGAGCTCGAGACGTCCGATCTGGCGTTTCTCGACAGGTCCCTCGACGCTCTGAACGGCGGATTGGCCCAGGTCGAGCACGGCGCACGCCATCGCGACCTCCCGGTGGAAGAGCGTGAGCGGCTGCTGGCCCTCGGCCAGCAGACCCTCGAGCTCGTCCAGCACCTGAAGCTCCAGCTCGAGCAGGCCGACCTCGAGCGCCCCGCGGCCGAGGCCATCCACGTCTGAGCCTGCGAGCTGAGGCGCCGCTAGCATTGCGGGCGCATCCGTCCCCGACCGGCGAGGTAAAAGAGCACGTGGCAATCGATCTTCAACAAGTTTCCGAGGTGGACGTCGAGCCCGGGGAGCTGCCCCGCACGATGGCCGCCTGGGTCATCCGCCAGGAGCGCGAGGGTGAACCGCGCGACGCCTTCCAGGTCGAGGAGATCGAGGTTCCACAGCCCGGCGCCTTCGAGGTGATCGTGCGGGTGATGGCCGCAGGCGTCAACTACAACAACGTGTGGGCGGCGCTCGGCAAGCCCGTGTCGGTGTTCCGCTACCACCCCGAGGAGGATCATCACATCGGCGGCTCGGACGCCTCCGGGGTCGTGTGGAAGGTGGGCGCCGGCGTCACCCGCTGGAAGCCGGGCGATGAGGTCGTGGTGCATTGCAATCAGGCCTCTTACGAGGATCCCGAGGTGCACGGGCTCGACCCCCTGGCCGCCCCCTCGCAGAAGATCTGGGGCTATGAGACGAGCTGGGGCTCGTTCGCGCAGTTCGCGAAGGTCCAGGCCCAGCAGCTCCTGCCCAAGCCCAAGGCGCTGACCTGGGAGGAGGCGGCCTCCTATGGCCTCGTCTACTTCACCGCCTATCGCATGCTGATCACGCGCTGCAAACTCCAGGCCGGCCAGCGCGTGCTGATCTGGGGAGCCGCCGGCGGCCTCGGCGTGTTCGCCACGCAGATATGCGCCATCGCCGGTGCCCACTCCGTCGGCGTCGTCTCCTCGGCCGAGAAGGGCGAGCTGGTCAAGCGCCTGGGCGCCGTCGACTACATCGACCGCGGCGAGTTCGCCGGCATGATGCGGACCGGCGGCGAGACCGAGGCCGAGGAGAGCGAGCGCTTCAAGGTCTCCCGGGCATTCGCAAAGCGCGTCAAGGAGGTGCTCGGCGACGCACCCGACATCGTCTTTGAGCACGTCGGCAAAGCGACCTTCCCGACGTCCGTGTTCACCGTCAAGACGTTCGGCAAAGTGGTGATCTGTGCCGGCACCACCGGCATCGACGTCGACTTCAACGTCGCCTACCTGTGGATGCGCCAGAAGGAGATACTCGGCTCGCACTTCGCCAACGCATACGAGTGCACCAAGGCCAACGAGCTGATCGAGAGCGGCCAGATCCGGCCCGTGCTGTGGCGCACGCTCGGCTTCGAGGGTGTCGCAGAAGCCCACCAGCTGATGCTCGAAAACAAGCATCTCGGCAAGATCGCGATCCTGGTCGGCGCCCAGTCCGAGGGTGAGGGCAGGACCGCCGAGGGGCCCTCGGCCATCCACGCGGAGGTGGGCGCCTGATGTCCGGCACCGTGATCGTCCCCTGGTATGCGACCGGCTTTCGCGGAAACGACTTCGAGGTGGCGCTGAACGAGGTCGCCGCCACGGCGCTGCGCTACGGGGCCGACTCCTATGCCGTCTACCGTGCGCGAGACGACCGCTACAAGTTCCAGCAGCTCGCCACCTTCGCCGAGCACCTCGACTGGGAACGCTACTGGGAAGGCCCGGAGATGACCGGATTCAGGGTGCGGCACTCGAGCTGGTACCAGGTGCCCGTGCTGTACGGCTGGTGGGACCGTACCGCCGCAGGCGCGGTGGTCGCGGAGGTCCCGCTCAGGGCCAACGGCCACGGCAACGGCCACGGCTCACACGCGCTCGAGGGCGACAGCGGCTGAGCCTAGGCCTGTTCCAGGGGCGCCATCGTCAGGCCCGCGCCCTTGAGCTGCTCCCAGTAGTGCTCGGCCGCCTCCTGGTGGCCCGCATACACGAGCGCCAGGCCCGCGGTGTGGACCGTGTGGGCGATCTGATGGCCGCGCTCGAGGCTGATGCCGGGGATGAAGCGCGCCAGCGTGCGGGCGACATGGTCGAAGGTGTTGTGATCGTCGTTGCGCACGATCACCTTCCAGGCGCCCCCTTCACCGCTCCCCGGCTCGCGAATACGCGGTGACTCAACCGTCTGGCTCACGCGAGAAAGGATAAAGCGCGTGATGCGACCGTACAATTGTGGCATGAGCGACGATCTGTCCCCGCGGCTGCCCGAGCCCGACCGGCCATGGATGATCCGCACCTACGCCGGGCACTCCACGGCGAAGGCCTCCAACGAGCTGTACCGGCGCAACCTGGAAAAGGGCCAGACCGGCCTGTCCGTGGCCTTTGACCTGCCGACCCAGACCGGCTATGACCCCGACGACGAGCTCGCCCGCGGAGAGGTGGGAAAGGTCGGAGTATCGATCTCCCACCGCGGCGACATGGCCACGCTGATGGACGGCATCCCGCTCGGGGAGATGAACACCTCGATGACGATCAACGCGACCGCGGCCTGGCTGCTTGCCCTGTACATCGTGGCCGCCGAGGACGAGGGTGTGGACCAGAGCCAGCTGCAGGGCACCACCCAGAACGACATCCTCAAGGAGTTCCTCGCGCGGGGGGCCTACGCGTTCCCGCCCGCCCCCTCGATGCGCCTGATCGCGGACATGATCGCCTACACGGTCGAGCATGTGCCGAAGTGGAACCCGATCAACATCTGCTCCTACCACCTGCAGGAGGCCGGAGCGACGCCGGTGCAGGAGATCGCCTACGCGATGAGCGACGCCATCGCGGTGCTTGACGCCGTCCGCGAGAAGGTCCCCGCCGAGCGCATCGAGGAGGTGTTCGGGCGTATCTCCTTCTTCGTCAACGCCGGCGTCCGCTTCATCGAGGAGCACGCCAAGCTGCGGGCCATGTCGATCCTGTGGGAAGAGCTCGGGCGCGAGCGCTACGGGGTCAAGGATCCGCGCCATCTGCGCTTTCGCTATGGCGTGCAGGTCAACTCGCTGGGACTCACCGAGGCGCAGCCCGAGAACAACGTCCAGCGGATCGTGCTCGAGGCGCTGGCGGTCACGCTCGGACGGGACGCCCGCGCGCGAGCAATGCAGCTGCCGGCCTGGAACGAGGCCCTCGGGCTGCCCCGGCCCTGGGACCAGCAGTGGTCGCTGCGCATCCAGCAGGTGCTCGCCTACGAGACCGACATCCTCGAGTACCCGGACATCTTCAACGGCTCGAAGGTGATGGACGGCCTGGTGGCCGAGATGCTCGAGGGATCGCGCGCCGAGATGGCCGTGGTCGCCGAGCATGGCGGGGCCGTCGAGGCCGTGCCCTACATGAAGGGCGCCCTCGTCGACTCCCACCGCGAGCGCATCCGCCGGATCGAGGCCGGAACCCAGGTGGTGGTCGGCCAGAACCGCTTCACGGAGTCCGAGGTCTCACCGCTCACCGACGACGCCGAGGGGGGCATCCTGGTCGTGGACCCGGCCCTGGAAGCCGAGCAGATCGAGGCCGTGCGCCGCTGGCGCTCGGAACGCGACCAGGCCGCCGTTGACGCCGCGCTTGCCTCGCTGGCGGCCGTCGCCCGCGATCCGGACAGCGGCCAGAACCTGATGGTGGCGACGATCGCCGCCGCCCGCGCGGGCGCCACCACAGGGGAGTGGGCGCAGACCCTGCGCGAGGTGTTCGGCGGCTACCGCGCACCCACCGGCGTCGGCGAGGCCGCGGCGGCCTCCAGCGATGGAGATCTGAGCGAGCTGCGCATGGAGGTCTCGCGCCTGCAGGAGAGGCTCGGGCGCCGGCCCAAGATCCTCGTCGGCAAGCCCGGCCTCGACGGGCACTCAAACGGCGCCGAGCAGATCGCGGTGCGCGCGCGGGACTCGGGCATGGACGTGGTGTATGAGGGGATCCGCATGACCCCCACCCAGATCGCCGCCTCGGCGCTTCAGGAGGGGGTGCACGTGATCGGCCTGTCGATCCTCTCAGGCTCACACCGCGAGCTGATCCCGGCGGTGATCGAGGCGCTGCGCAAGGAGGGCGTGACCGCGCCGGTGGTCGTGGGGGGCATCATCCCCGAGCAGGATGTCGCCCTGCTCCAGCGGGCGGGGGTGGCGGCGGTGTACACGCCGAAGGACTTCGATATCACCCGCATCATGCGGGACATCGTCGAGCTGGTGGGCGCCGGCGCACCGACGGCCGCGAGCAACGGCCACGGCCTGTCCACCAACGGCTCGGCGTGAGCACTGACGGAGCCGCCCTCGGCGCGCGCCTGCGCGAACGGGATCTGAGCGCCGCGCCCGCCGCCCTGAACCTGCTGGAGAGCAGCGCCGGCGCCGACCGCGAGCAATCGGCAAGGCTCCTTGCCGAGCTGTCGCCCGCCGCCCTCGGCGGAGAGGCCCCGGGGCACGTGGTCGGGGTCACCGGTCCGCCGGGCGCGGGCAAGTCGACGCTGCTGTCAGCCCTGCTGAGGGCCTGGCGCTCGCAGGGGCGCACGGTGGCGATCCTGGCGGTCGACCCCAGCTCGCGCCGCTCGGGCGGCTCGCTGCTCGGTGATCGCGCCCGGATCGAGTTCGACCCCGCCGACCGCGGGGTTCTGATCCGCTCCACCGCCGCCGGGGAGCGGCTGGGGGGCCTGGCCTCGGCCACCCGTGCCGCGGCGCATGCGCTGGCGGCGGCCTTCGATGTGGTCGTGGTCGAGACGGTCGGGGTGGGCCAGGGCGAGACGGAGATCGCCGACGTGGCCGACACGGTGGTGGTCGTGGTGCAGCCTGGCAGCGGGGATGTGCTGCAGTTCCTGAAGTCCGGTATCACCGAGATACCCGACGTGCTGGTGGTCACCAAGGCCGACCTACCGGCGATCGCGACGCGCACCATGCGCGACGTGAGCGCCGCGCTGCGCTCGCTCGGCTCGAGCTCGACGCCCGTGCTGGCCGTCTCCTCGCTGTCGCCCACGCGCGGCATCGAGGAGCTCGTGCAGTCGCTCGCCGAGCACCGCTCAGGGCTCGACATCCCCGCGCGGCGGCTGCGGGCGCGCAGGGCCGGGGCGCTCACCGACTTCGTGGCCGAGCACGGCGAGCACGGCCTGCGCAGCGTCGGCGGCCGCCATGCTGCGGAGTCGCTGCTTGACGGACAGCAGCCGGACCTCGAGACGCCGGCGCTGCTCGCCGTCCTAGAGCAGGCGATGGGCTGAGCATGAGACGGGACCTGGCGATGATGTTCGGCGCGTTCATCCTCGCAAGCGCCATCGCCGGCGCGCTGGGCGCCGCCAACCTCGGCACGGCGCTGGCGTTCGGGCAGATCGCCTTCGCCGCAACGACCGTCTACGTGATCCTCAGGCGCTGAGGTGCGCTCTGCCGTGTAACGAAACCGGCTCGGGGCCGCACCTACGCACGTAGCCTTTTCCCGATGATCATCCTGCTTGCCTTCGCCATCCTCGCCGGAGCCGGCACGGCCCTGTCGCCGTGCGTGCTGCCGGTGCTGCCCGCGCTCCTGTCCGCGGGCGGGGTCGGAGGCAGGCGCCGGCCGCTCGGCATCGTGCTCGGGCTGTCGATCACCTTCACGGTCACGATCGTGGGCCTGGCCAAGGTGGTCGACGGGGTGGGGCTGGGAAGTGACCCGCTGCGCGACGTGGCGATCGTCGTGCTGCTGGTGTTCGGCGTGGTGCTCTTGATGCCCGGTCTGGCCGATCGAATCGAGGCCCCCCTGTCTCGCCTGGCGCGCTTTGGCCCGCGTTCAAGCGGCGACGGCTTCTGGTCGGGCATGCTCGTGGGCGGCGCGCTCGGCTTCGTCTACACCCCCTGCGCCAGCCCGATTCTCGCGGCGGTCATCTCGGTGAGCGCCGCCTCGGGCAAAACGATCCTGATCGCGCTGGCCTACGCGTTCGGCTCGGCGGTCGTGCTGCTCGCGATCACGCTCGGCGGCAGGCAGCTGTTCGACCGCGCCCGCCGGGCGGGCCGGGGCCCGCTGCTCCAGCGTGTGCTGGGCACGATCATGATCCTCACGGCACTCGCGATCCTTACCAACGAGGACGTCAAATTCGACCAGTTCATCGCCCGGCACATTCCCAACGTCAACCTGACGGCGTCGCTTGAGTGCTCGAGCAGCGTCACCGGGCGGCTCCATGAAATCACCGGCCGCAAGCAGAAGTTCGCGCCGGCCAACGGGTCCTCGGCCTGCGAAGGCTCCTCGAGCAAACTGCATGCGGCGGCGCCCGACGCGAGCCAGGCGACCCTGCTGGCCGACGCCGAACAGCTCCCCCACCTCGGCGCCGCACCGGAATTCACCGAAACCCAGGACTGGTTCAACACGCCCGGGAACCGCCCCCTGTCGCTGGCCTCGTTGCACGGAAGGGTGGTGCTCGTCGATTTCTGGACCTACACCTGCATCAACTGCATCCGCACCCTGCCCTACCTGAAGGCATGGGACGCCGCCTATCGAAACGACGGCCTCACGATCGTCGGCGTCGAGACGCCGGAGTTCGCCTTCGAGCACGAGGCGTCCAACGTGTCCAACGCCATCGATCAGTTCGGCCTGCACTACCCGGTCGTCCAGGACAACAACATGGGCACCTGGAACGCCTATGCCAACGAGGACTGGCCGGCCGACTACCTGATCGACGCGAACGGCCAGGTGCGCTACATGGCCGTCGGCGAGGGCGACTACGCACAGACGGAAACCGCGATTCGCGCCCTGCTCGCCGAAGCCGGCCACAACGTCGGCGGCAAGAGCCACCCGACCGACGTGGTCGTGCCCTCCGAAGTGGCCACGCCGGAGACCTACCTGGGCACCAACCGCGCCGAAGGATGGATCGTTCCTCCCAAGTCCGGGCTGCACGACTACGGGCCGGCTCCATCCGCGGGCTTGAGGCTCAACGAGTTCGCCTTCAGCGGCACCTGGAACATCTCCAGCCAGCCGGCGGAAGCGGTCGCCAGCGGGGGGATCGATCTGGAGTTCTACGCCAAGAACGTCTACCTCGTGCTGAGCTCGCCCGGTGAACGCCCGCTCGGGGTGAGCGTGTTGCTCGACGGGCGCCCTATCTCCGCCAGGGACGCCGGGGCCGACGTGAAGGGCGGCGTGGTCACCGTCCGGCGCCAGCGCCTGTACAGCCTCGTGTCGCTTCCCGGCGACCAGCAGCACCACCTGTCTCTGCGCTTCGCCCCAGGCGTGACCGGCTACGCGTTCACGTTCGGATGAGCCCATCTCCGCCGCCGATGTCGTAACATTTTCACCGGCCAATCGGCACGAAATCGGGGCTTAGGGGGTTGTGCGATGCAAAGGCAAGGACGGGGACCTGCGTCTGGCGCTTCGCGGCGTGCGCACTGTCTGCTGGGAGCCATCATCATGCTCGCTGCGATCGGGTTTGGGCCGTCGCTCGCGCCCGCCGCGGCCGCGGTGCCGGCGAAAACCGACGTGATGTTCATCTTCGACACCAGCGGATCGATGCAGGGAGTGCAGCAGGAAGCAATAGAAGAAATCAAAACGCTTATCGCCAACACGGAGGCCAGCCTTCCAAATGCCGAGTTCGGCGTCGCGAGCGTCGAAGACATTCCGGGATATGAGGACGGCGCCCTCGAAGGCACGCTCTCCGAAACCGAATACGAAACAGACATCGAAAAACCATGGGGGTTGTGGCAGGCGCTGACGAGCAACGAGACCCTGGTCGAAACAGCGATCGCCAACCTGTCGGGCGCCGAGGTGGCACATTTCGGCGGCGACGGTCCGGAAACCTACGGTCGCGCCCTGTATGAGACCGCGACCAACCCACGCGTCGGCTGGCGAGCGGGTGCCCGTCACGAGATCGTCATGATCGGTGACAACGTGCCGCACACGCCCAACGTCAACGAAGGGATTCCGAGCGAATTGCAGCTCACGGAAGCGTTCAACGACGAGTTTCCGACGTGGCCGGACACGGGCGAAGAACTCGAAGGCAAATGGGGCATCCCCGACACCCAGTGGAAAGCGGGCGAATCGCTTGAGTTCCATAAAACCCTTCAGAGACTGAGCGCCGAAGAAAAGCCGCTGGCGATGGTCGACTACTTCCACACCGGCCAGTCGGAAAGCTCGAACTACATCCACTACTGGGAATACTGGGCCGCGGCCGCCGGCGGACAGGCCATAACCGCCGAAGAAGGCGCCAAATCGCTCGACTCGAAGCTCGGCCAGGTCATCAAAGAAAGCGCCGAAGGCATACCTCCCTGTCCCCCTGGATACAGCCGCAGTCCGGGTTTGCCCTGCGTGCGCATCCCGGTCACACCGCCGGTGACGGTGATCTCAACCTCCCACGTACTCACCGGCAGCGCTCCGATTCCAAAGAAAACGGTGGTCCTCGAAGAAGGCGAACTGGAAGTCGAAGACGAATTCGACGAACCGGGGAGCGCCGACGACGAAGGCTACGTCGACGAAGGCGCGAGCCTGGCGCGCTTTGACCCCAACAGCCAGGCGTTCCTCAACGCACCCTCAGCCTACGTGGCCAAAGCCAAGAAGTGCAAAAAAGGCTACGTCAGGAAGGGCAAGAAGTGCGTCAGCAACAAGCCGGTGAAATACGGACGCGCGGCGCTCAACATCACGAAACCGGGGCGCTACAAGCTCCACATCAAGCCCAGCAGGACGGTTCTCAGCGCGCTGAAGAAAGTCAAGACCGTGCATGTCAAGCTGACGCTGGTGTTCGCCCCCGCCAACGGCGCTCCACATATCACTCGCGTCTCCTATGTGACGGTGCACTACAAGCCCAAGAAGAAACACGCCAAAAAAGGCAAAAAATAGGCCGCTATAGCCGGCCGCCGCACGTTCGGCCCTCGACCCTTCGGGTCGGGGCCGGTCCCGGCGCCGAGGCGCCGGCCTGGCGGCTCTTCGGTGCGGGCCGGGCGGATTCCCCAGACGTGCACGCCCGCCCGGTCTGAGCGGCGCGCAAACGAGCGCCCGCCCACACGGAAGTGGCGGGCGGACGCATACAATGCTTCCGATGGAGGGCTCAATGTCCGAGACGAGTGCCCGCAGCTGGCTGCGCTGCTACCGCTGCTGGTCCCAGGACCTCGAGGTGCAGGTCCACTACGAGGGGATCCACAAGATCGATCCCGAAACCGGTGAGCGTGCGGAAGTCGTCGACGAGCTGCAGGAGGCCGTGGTCCAGTGCCTTGACTGCATGCACGATCAGCCCCACCTCGGCTTCGCCAACGGCCGTGTGGAGCCGATCGAGGATCGCTGGGAGCGCATGATCGCGGGCACTCCCTGGGTGGCCTCATGCACGGTCGCGGTGGACGCCGACGACGTCGAGAGCTGCTCGGGCCCGGAGGCCGGCGATGCCCTCTCCTACGCGGCCTTCGGAGACCACGGCGTCCGCGAGTTCTTCACCCACGTGCGCTTCCACAAGCACGAGGACGACTCCCGCATCATCGTGCACCTGCTTGTCGAGCTGTACGCACGCTCGCTGGAGGAGGCCACAGAGGTGCTCGAGACGGCCGCGCGCGGCGCGCTGACCATCACCTCGCTGGCCGAGGAGTCACGCCCGCCGGCTGCCGCCGGCGAGACCCACGGCCACGACTAGCTCGAGCCGCGGCCGGATCCGCTAGCCCAGGCGCTCCTCGAGCGCCGCGAGCTGGGCGTCCAGCTCGGGCGGCAGGCGGTCGAATTTGCTCAGGTGCTCGCGGAACTGCGGCAGCTGGGCGCGCCACTCCTCGACGTCGACACGCAACAGCTCGGCCACGTCCGCTTCAGAGACGTCCAGCCCGCCCGTGTCGATGCCCTCGCCACCCACCGGCGGGATGAGACCGATCGGCGTCTCCCGCGCGGCGCCGTGGCCGGCGCAGCGCGCGAACACCCAGGACAGGATGCGCGAGTTCTCGCCGAAGCCGGGCCACAGAAAGCGGCCGTCCTCGTCCTTTCGAAACCAGTTGACGTAGAAGATCTTCGGCAGCTCCACTCCCTCGCGGCGCCCAATCTCCAGCCAGTGGGCGAAGTAGTCGCCCATGTCGTAGCCGCAGAAGGGAAGCATCGCGAAGGGGTCGAAGCGCAGCTCGCCCACCGTGCCGGCGGCGGCGGCGGTCTTCTCCGAGCTCATCACCGAGCCGAGGAACACGCCGTGCTCCCAGTCGAAGGCCTCGGTCACCAGCGGCACCACGGTCGAGCGCCGCCCGCCGAACAGGATCGCGTCTATCGGCACGCCCGTCGGGTCCTCCCACTCCGGCGCAATCGCCGGGTCCTGCGCGGCCGGGGTCGTGAAGCGGGCATTGGGGTGCGCGGCCGGTGTCTGGGACTCGGGCGTCCAGTCCTCTCCATGCCAGTCGGTCAGATGCTCCGGCGGCTCCTTGGTCAGGCCCTCCCACCAGATGTCCCCGTCGTCGGTCTTCGCGCAGTTGGTGAAGATCGAGTTGCTCTCGATCGTGCGGATGGCGTTCGGGTTGGTGTCCTCACCGGTGCCCGGCGCGACCCCGAAGAAGCCGTACTCGGGATTGATCGCGTACAGCCGCCCGTCCTCGCCGAACTTCATCCAGGCGATGTCGTCGCCGATCGTCTCGACCGTCCAGCCCTCGAGGGTGGGGATCAGCATGGCCAGGTTTGTCTTGCCGCAGGCGCTCGGAAAGGCACCCGTTATGTACTTGACCTCGCCCTCGGGCGAGGTCAGCTTGAGGATCAGCATGTGCTCAGCCATCCAGCCCTCGTCCCTGGCCATCACCGAGGCGATGCGCAGGGCGAAGCACTTCTTGCCGAGCAGCGCATTGCCGCCGTAGCCGGAGCCGTAGGACCAGATCTCGCGCGTCTCCGGGAAGTGGACTATGTACTTGTTCTCGGCGTTGCATGGCCACGGAACATCTGCCACACCCGGGTTCAGCGGCATGCCAACCGAGTGCAGGCAGGGAACAAAGTCACCTTCACTGCCCAGCGCATCCAGAGCGCCCTGGCCCATGCGGGTCATGATCCTCATGCTCACGGCCACGTAGGGGGAGTCCGTCAGCTGCACGCCCACATGGCTCTTGTCAGAGCCGATCGGGCCCATCGAGAAGGGCACCACGTACATCGTGCGGCCCTTCATCGAGCCCTCGAACAGCTCGGTCAGCGTCTCGCGCATCTCCTCCGGGTCGCACCAGTTGTTCGTCGGACCGGCCTGCTCCTCGGTCGCTGAGCAGATGAAGGTCCGATCCTCGACCCGCGCCACGTCTCCCGGATCGGACAGGGCGAGATAGGAGTTCGGTCGCTTGGCGTCCGACAGGCGCTCGAAGGTGCCGGCGCTGACGAGCTCCTGGCAGAGGCTGTCGTACTCCTCGGCGGACCCGTCGCACCAGTGGATCTGATCGGGTTCGGTCAACGACGCCAACTCCTCGACCCAGGCCAAAAGTCGGTCGTTCTTGGTGGGGGCGGGGACGGTGGTATTCATGACGTCGGAGCGGCTCCCTCGTGTCGCGGTCGTGCTTTCAGCGCCCCGTCTGGGGCTGCCGGGCGCCGGCCGCAATGGCCGGCGAACGGAAAAACGCCCTCCTGGGGCGATCTGAAGAGCCTATCGCAAGGCCTCGGCTACGCCTAGTCGACGTTTCCCTCGGCCGCCGCGCCGGGGTTCTTGCGCGGAACCAGCACCAGGCGCTTGAACTCGGCCACCAGCACCCCGTCCTGGTTCAGCACGCGCGTGTGCACCTTCACGGTGCCGCGGTCGGGCTTGGATTTCGACTCCTTCTTCTCCAGCACCTCGGACTCGCAGTACAGCGTGTCGCCGTGAAACACCGGCGCCGGGTGCATCAGCTCTTCGGTGGCGAGATTGGCGATCGCCTTGCCGCTCACATCGCTGACCGACATCCCCAGGGCCAGCGAGTACACCAGCGGGCCCACCACCACGTTGCGCCCCTGCTGGGATTTGGAGGCGTAGACGTCGTTCAGATGCAGTGGATGGTGGTTCATCGTGATCAGGCAGAACAGGTGGTCGTCTGACTCGGTCACGGTCTTGGCGGGCCAGTGCTTGTACACGTCGCCAACCTCGAACTCCTCCAGGTAGCGGCCGTAGGGGTGAGCGCCGCTTGCCTCGCGTGCAGCCTGATCGGTCTCGACGGACGGGGTCTCGTTCATGGGTCTCTCAAGGTCTCCTTTTGGCCGGTGTCCGGGGCCAACTCTAGATGGTCGCTTGTGAGCCGCCTCCGGTCCGCAGGGCGAAGCGCTCGGGCGAAAAACAATACGATCGTATGCATGCGCAACCCCCGCGACTTCTTCAAGCCACTGGCCATCGACGCACCGGAGCCCGCCCGGGAGATCCCCTTCAAGCCGTCCCGGATGATCCACTTCATGGACTTCTCCAACCCGAAAATGGTCGACAAGACGCCGGATCTGGCGCCCAAGGTCGACATCCTGCTCGGCAACCTCGAGGACGCCGTGCCGCTCGAAAAGAAGGAGGCCGCGCGCGCCGGGCTGATCAGGGTGGGACGCGAGATGGACCTCGGCGACACCGCCCTGTGGACGCGCGTCAACGAGCTTGCCTCGCCCTACGTGCTCGACGACCTGACCGAACTGGTCAGCCAGATCGGCCACAAGCTCGAGGTCATCATGGTCCCCAAGATCGAGGGCCCGTGGGACATCCACTACGTCGACCGCCTGCTCGCCCAGCTCGAGGCCAAGGCGGGCCTTGAGCGGCCGATCCTCGTGCACGCGGTGCTCGAGACCTCACAGGGGGTGGCCAACCTCGAGGAGATCGCGAGCGCCAGCCCGCGCATCCAGGGCATGAGCTTCGGGCCCGCCGACCTGGCCGCCTCCCGGCGCATGAAGACCACCCGCGTCGGCGGCGGGCACCCCGGCTATCGCACCATCGCAGACCCCGACCCCGACGATCCCGAGGCACCGCGCCCGAGCTACCAGCAGGACCCGTGGCACTACTCGATCGCGCGCATGGTCGACGCCTGCACGGCCGTCGGCGCCCTGCCCTTCTACGGCCCATACGGCGACATCTCAGACGAGCTCGGCTGCGAAACCCAGTTCCGCGCCTCCTTTCTGCTGGGCTGCGTGGGCGCCTGGTCGCTGCACCCGTCGCAGATCGCAATCGCCAAGCGCGTCTTCTCGCCCGAGCCCGCCGAGGTCGCCTTCGCCAAAAAGGTCATCGAGGCAATCCCAGACGGCCGCGGCGTGCACATGATCGACGGCAAGATGCAGGACGACGCCACCTGGAAGCAGTGCAAGGTGATGGTGAACCTCGCAGAAATGCTGGCCAAGAAGGACCCCGAGCTGGCAGAGGCCTACGGGCTGCAGCCGGCGGCCGTCTGAGCGGGGCCGCACGGGCGGCTGCTCCATCGCCGCGATCGCCATATCCGCGTGCGTCCAGCGCGCATCTTTCGAATTAAGCCGCCGGCGTTGTCTGCCGATTCCTAGCCGATGAGGCTGACCTGGCCCACGCAGCGCTGCCGGTGGACCCGAGCAGCCCGGGTTCCCGTAACGGTCGCGCTGTGCGCCGCCGCCCTGCTGCACCCTGCCGGCGCCCAGGCGGGCGAAGTCGCCTCTCAGTCCTATACGCAGGCGGGCGAGCACGCATTCGTGGTCCCTCCCGGAGTGATGAGCGTTCAGGTGACGCTGGTTGGCGGCCACGGCGGCGCTGGAAATCAAGGTCAGGCCGGCGGCGTCGCGGCGACGGCGACGGCGACCATCGCGGTGACGCCGGGTGAGACCCTGTATGCGGAGGTCGCAGGCAACGGCGCACCCGCGACCGCGAGCGGCGAAGGCCTCGGCGGCTACGGCGGCGGCAACATCGGGGGCGAGGTCTATGCGCTGTTCAGCGGCGCGGCCTCCGGCGGCGGTGGTGGTGGCGCTTCAGACGTTCGCACCTGCTCGACGGCCGCCACCGGCTGCCAGTCGCTCTCCTCGCGCCTCATCGTCGCCGCGGGCGGCGGCGGCGGTGGTGGTGGTGGCTACGACGGAGCCGCTCATGTTGCCGGCGGCCCGGGCGGCTCGGCCGATATATCCGGCAACAACGGCGCCAACGACGGCACCGGAGACGCCCCCGGAACCGGTGGCGGCCGCGCAACGTCCTCTGCCGCGGGCACCGGCGGGACGGGCGTCAGCGGAGGCGCAGGCACGCTGGGCGCGGGCGGCGAAGGAGCGCTGACAGCCTTCGTCGGCGGTGGCGGCGGTGGCGGCGGTGGCGGCATCTACGGCGGTGGTGGCGGTGGTGGCGGCCTCGGCAACACCGGCACCGGCAACGGCTCCGGTGGTGGCGGCGGCGGTGGCGGCTCATCGACCGAGGCGCCGCTGAGCGGATCGGGCGTGTCAGGGTTCTCCCTGCTACCGACCGGCGAAAACGCCGAACCGCGCGTGACCTTCGCTTGGACGCGACCGGCGCCCGCCGTCCTCACCGGGAGCCCGAGCGCTGTCACGAGCTCGAGCGCCACGCTGACCGGCACCGTCAACCCGAACGACTCTCAGATCACCGCCTGCCAGTTCACGATCTCCCCCGCTCCCCCCTCGGGGCCCACCGTCAGCTGCGCGCAGCAGGTGGGCGCCGCTGGGACACCCGTCGGCGTGAGCGCACCGCTCACCGGGCTCTCGCCCGCGACGGCCTACACCGTCACGCTCGCCGCCTCGAGCGCCCAGGGCTCAAACAGCGGCTCGGGCGTGACCTTCACGACCTCCGCGCCGTCGGCGGCGGGCTTCGGCGATGCTCTCACCGTCACGAACCTGAAGCTCAGCAGCCCGCGCTTCCGGCGCGGCAGGCACGCCGCCACGATCGCACGGACGAAGGCCAAGGCCATGCCCAGCGCTACCACGATCTCATTCGTGATCTCCCAGACCGCGACGGTGAAGCTCAGCTTCGAAGCCTCACAGCAGGGTGTTCGCGTCGGCCGGAAGTGCGACGCGAAATCCAAGATCCACCGCAGCGCCAGGCGCTGCACTCGCTACGTGCCGGTCTCCCGGGGCGTCTCACGCGGCGCCCACGCGGGCGCGAACAGGATCACCTTCGACGGCGTGCTGGACGGCGGCGGGAGCCTGTCACCCGGCACCTATCGGATCTCACTGCTGGCCACAGGCGCCGCCGGCAGGACGACGGCCTCCCAGCACCCCGGCTTCACGCTGCTTGGTTAGTCCGTATAGGGTTCCGACGCCCATCCGGACACTGGAAACCTGACCATGAGATTCTACGAGTACGAGGCGCGCGAGATCGTCAAGCGCGCCGGCATCCCCGTCACCGACTACGGCTTCACCACCGATCCGGCGGAGGCAGCCGCCATCGCGCGGCGCATCGGCGGGCCCACCGTGATCAAGTCGCAGGTGCTGTCCGGTGGGCGCATGAAGGCCGGCGGGGTCAAGTTCGCGGACACCCCCGAGCAGGCGCAGGAGTATGCCGCGGACATCCTCAAGCTCGAGATCGGCGGACAGCTGCCGCGCGGAGTGCTCGTCGATCCGAAGGCCGAGGTCGAGCAGGAGTACTACGCGGGGGTGGTCTGGGACGGCATCCGCAAGCAGCCGGTGATGATCTTCTCCCCGGTCGGAGGCATCGACATCGAGCAGGTCGCCGAGGAGCAGCCCGAGGCGGTGGGCCGCCGGCACTTCTCCAACATCCTGCCGCTGTCGGACTTCCAGGCCAAGGAGGTGATCGCCTCGACCGGGGTCACCGGATCCGCGCTCAACAGGCTGGTCCCGATCGTCACGCGCCTGGCACGGCTGTTCGTCGAGAACGACATGGTGCTCGCCGAGATCAACCCGCTGGGGCGCCTCGCCGACGGATCCTTCGTCGCCCTGGACGCCCACATGGACATGGAGAACGAGGCCCGTGGACGCCACAAGCAGCTGCTCAGAGACCTCGGCGTGGGCGAGGAGGAGACCCGCCAGGCCCGTGAGGCCACCCCGTTCGAGCTCGCAGGCGAGGCCGTCGACGCCACCGACCACCGTGGCGTGGCCGGCAACGTGACCGAGTTCGACGGAAACCTGGGCCTCGTGATCGGCGCGGGCGGAGGCTCGCTGACCCTGTTCGACGCGGTCCGCGCTCACGGCGGGCGGCCCGCCAACTACTGCGAGATCGGGGGCAACCCCTCGGTTGCCAAGGCCTGCGGGCTGGCCAAGCTCGTGTTGGGAAAGCCCGGAGTCGACAAGATCGCGGTGATGATGTCGATCGTGTCCAACACCCGTGTCGACATCGTCGCGCGCGGCGTCATCAAAGCCTGTCTTGAGCTCGGCCACGACCCCTCGGAGAAGATCGCCATCTTCCGCATCCCCGGCGCCTGGGAGGAGGAGGGCTTCAAGATCCTCGAGGCCTACGGGGTCGACTACGCCGATCGCAGCGTCTCGCTGAACGAGGCCGCAAGGCGGGCTGTGGAGAAGATCCAGGGAGTCGCCGCCTGATGTCGATCCTGATCGACGCGGACACCACCTTCATCGTCCAGGGCATCACCGGGCGTGAGGCCGTCAACCTCACGCGGGAGTGCCTGGACTACGGCGCCGGCGCCAAGGTGGTCGGCGGAGTGACCCCGGGGCGCCTCGGCCGGGAGGTCCACGGTGTGCCCGTGTTCGACACGGTCGCCCAGGCGGTCGCCCACCACGGCGAGCCGATCTACGGCTCGGTCGTCACCGTCCCCCCCGCCTTCACCAAGGACGCCGTGTTCGAGGCCATCGAGAACGGCGTCGAGCTGATCGTGATCGTCACCGAGCGCATCCCGCGCCGCGACGTGGCCCAGATGGTCGAGCTTGCGAACCTGCGCGGGGCCCGTATCATCGGCCCCAACTGCCTGGGAATCATCGTTCCCGACGTGATCAAGATGGGCGGCATCGGCGGCCCGGCGAAGAACGCGGCGCAGGCCTACACGCCCGGGCCGATCGGCGTGATCTCACGCTCCGGCGGCATGACCACGGAGATGTCCTCCACCCTCAGCGCGGCCGGGCTCGGCCAGTCGACCGCCGTGTCGATCGGCGGCGACGCGATCATCGGCCAGAGCTACGCCGAGCTGATGCCGCTGTTCGAGGCCGACGAGCAGACCCAGGGCATCGTCATCTACACCGAGCCCGGCGGCCGCATGGAGGCCGAGCTCGCGCGCTGGATCGTCGACAACAGCTCGCGTCTGCCGATCGTGGCCTTCATGGCCGGGCGATTCATGGACGAGATGCCCGGCATGAGCTTCGGCCACGCCGGCACCATCGTGGAAGGCAAGGAGGACACCGCCAGCGAGAAGATCGCGCGCCTCGCCCAGGCCGGGATCACCGTCGCAGAGCGGATCGAGGACATACCGGAGATGATCAGGACGAGGATCGCCGAGCGGAGCGCGGCATGAGAAAGGACGGCGTGTTCATCGCCGTCGAGGTCGACGACGGCTCGGTCTCAGACACCGATCTCGCGCGCGCCCTGACCGACGCCTGTCCGGTCGACATCTTCGCCCAGGCCGGCGATGGCGCCCTTCAGATCGTCGAGAAGAACGTCGATGAGTGCGTGCTCTGCCGCCTGTGCCTGGACGCCTCTCCCGCCGGCGTGGTCAAGATCATCAAGCTCTACGACGGGAACGCGCTGCTGGAATGAGCGCAGGGCGCCCCGCGCCCGGTCTGGCGTCCAGCGGCCTCACCCCCTATCCTGTTGGGCAGTAGCCTCGCCCACGCAGACAACAATGAACGAGAACGTATCCCTCATCGTGATGTGCCTGTTTCTGCTCGGCTCGCTTGCGTTCCTGGCCCAGCAGTTGACGGCCTACCACTGAGCCGGGCGCTCAGCCTCCGCCGTCAGGACGGCTTTCGCACTTTGCGCGTGCGCTCGCGTTCCTGCTGGGCCTCCACGACTTTGGTGATCAGTTTCAGGAACTGCTCCGGGCCGGTGGCCTTGGCCTGTCCGTAGGTGAAGGCCTCGATCCAATCGGGCACCTTGCCTTCCTTGGCCATCACGTTGAAGAACTCGCGGCGCATTTCGACCCGCATGTGAGCGTCGGCGGCCGAGGCCTTGGAGACCGCCACCTCCGGCATCTGCAGGCGGAACTGCTGCACGTCCCCGCGTCCACGCAGCTCGACGGAGACCACCAGCTTCATCGGCGCGAGCGCCGGCACTTCCTCGAGGAACCTGCGCGTGGCAAGCTCGATCAGCGCCTTGGCGTCCTCGGCCATCAGATCTTATGCCGCTGCAGGAGCTTGCGCCCGATCACCATGCGCTGGATCTCAGAGGTGCCCTCGCCGATCAAAAGCAGCGGGGCGTCACGGTAGAGGCGCTCGATCTCATACTCCTTGGAGTAGCCATAGCCGCCGTGGATGCGGAAGGACTCCTCCACGCAGAAGCGGCCGGCCTCTGAAGCGAACAGCTTGGCCATGCCGGCCTCGAGGTCCGAGCGCGCGCCGGCGTCCTTCAGCCGTGCGGCGCGCTGCGTGAGCAGACGGGCCGCTTCGACCTGTGTGGCCATGTCCGCGAGCTTGAACTGGATCGCCTGATGCTCGGCGATCGGCTTGCCGAAGGTCTTGCGCTCCTGCGAGTAGCGCAGGGCCAGCTCGAGCGCGCGCTGGGCGATGCCGACGCCGCGCGCGGCGACGTTCACACGTCCGACCTCAAGCGCGTCCATCATCTGCGAGAAGCCCTTGTTCAGGCCCGCGTCCTCGCCGCCCAGGATGTTCTCGGCAGGGCAGCGGTAGCCGTCGAACACGAGCTCGGTGGACTCGACCCCCTTGTAGCCCATCTTGCGCAGCTGAGGAGGCACGGTGAGACCCGCATAGGGACCGGTGTTCTCCGACACGCCAGCTTCCTTCTCGGCGATGAAGCAGGTCATGCCGAGGTAGGGCTTCTCGGCGTCGGGGTCGGTCCTGACGAGCACGAACACGAGGTCCGAGCGCAGGCCGTTGGTCACCCACATCTTCTGGCCGTTGATCTCATACAGGCCGTCCTCGCCCTTCTTGGCCGAGGTTTTGATGGCCTGCACATCGGACCCGAGCTCGGGCTCTGACAGCGAGAAGGCGGCGCGGATCTCGCCGGTGGCCATGCGCGGCAGGTACTTCTGCTTCTGCTCCTCTGAGCCGAACTTCATCAGCAGATAGGAGCCGATGAAGTGGGTGTTGATCACGCCCGAGATGGAGATCCACCCGCGCGAGAGCTCCTCGACGATCATCGCGTAGGTGCTCAGATCGAGACCCATGCCGCCGTACTCTTCGGGGATCGTCACCCCGAACAGGCCGAGCTCCTTCATCTGGTCCACGATCGCCTCGGGGAAGGCGTCCTCGTGGTCGAAGTGCTCGGCGTTGGGCAGGATCTGCTCGTCGGCGAACTGATGCACCATCTCGGTGATCGCCTTCTGCTCGTCGGTCATCTCGTTATAGGGCTCGGCTGCCACGGCCATTCGCTCAGCGCTCCAGGTTCGTTGTCCATATGGTTTTCGGCTCCTCAGGGGAGAATACCGGCGTGAACTTCGCCCGCGACGTCCTCGACCGCCAGGCGCCGGACGGTCTGGCCCTGATCGAGCTCGCGCGCGACGGGAACCGGCGGGAGTGGACATTCGGCGAGATGGCCGAGCGAAGTGCGCGCCTGGCCGGCGCGCTGGCGGCGTGCGGGGTGGGCAGAGGCGACGTCGTGATGACCCTGATCGGCAACCGCCCGGAGTGGGTTCAGAGCATGTGCGCCTGCTTTCGGCTGGGCGCCGTGGTGCTGCCCTGCACCGAGCAGCTGCGGGCCAAGGACCTGCGCCTGCGCCTGGCGGTGGCGAGGCCCTCGCTGATCGTCGCCGATGAGCGAAACCGGGCCGAGCTCGAGGCCGCCGATCCGCAGTGCACCGTGGTGCTGGTTCCCGACGAGGCCCTGTTCGCCGCCGAGCCGGCGACGGCGATCGAGCTCACCGACGGGGATCCCTGCCTGATCACGTTCACCAGCGGGACCTCCGGTGAACCCAAGGCGGTCCTCCACGGCCAGCGCTACCTCCACGGCCAGCGTCTGCAGTCCAGGCACTGGCTGGACGCACGCGCGGGCGAGCTCGTGTGGTGCACGGCCGCCTCGGGCTGGTCGAAGTCCGCGCGCAACGTGTTCATCGCGCCATGGCTGTCAGGCGCCGGAGCACTGCTGCACGACGCACGCTTCGATCCCCGCGAGCGCCTCGAGCTGGTGGACTCCGAGCGCGTGAGCATCCTGTGCATGGCGCCCACCGAGTACCGCGTGATCGCCAAGCGCACAACGCTCGGGGCGCTGCCCCATCTGCGCGGCCTGGTGGCCGCCGGCGAGGCGCTCAACCCCGAGGTGCTGCGCGCCTTCAAGGAGGCCACGGGCCTCGAGATCCGTGACGGCTACGGCCAGACCGAGACCGGGCAGATGACCGGGACCCCGCCGGGCGAGCCGGCCAGGCCCGGCTCGATGGGCCGGGCCCTGCCGGGGGTGCGCCTGTCGATCCAGGCCGAGGAGCTGATCGCCGACCCCGAGACCGTGCCCACCTTTTTCCTCGGCTATCTCGGCGAGGGCGTCGAACGCGACCCCGACGGAAGCTGGAGGATCGATGATCGCCGCGGCGGCGGAGCGTGGCACACGGGCGATCTCGTAAGCGAGGACGAGCAGGGCTGGCTTCACTTCCAGGGCCGCAACGACGATGTGATCGTCTCGGCCGGCTATCGGATCGGGCCCTTCGAGGTCGAGTCGGCCCTCGTCGCCCATCCGGCTGTGGCCGAGGCGGCGGCCGTGGCCTCCCCCGACGAGGAGCGGGGCGCCGTGGTGCGCGCCGTGGTCGTGCTGCGCGACGGCGGCTACACCGCCTCGCCCGAGCTGGCACGCGAGCTGCAGGAGCACGTCAGGCGCGAGACGGCGCCCTACAAGTACCCCCGCATCATCGACTTCGTCTCTGAGCTCCCCAAGACCTCCAGCGGCAAGGTCAGACGAGCTGCTCTGCGAGCTGAGCGCTAGCGCACGCCCGCTCGAAGTCCCGCTCGAGCTCGTCGACCTCCTGCTGCACCGGCCCGGCGGGCGGGCGCAGGAACAGCCAGGTCGCGAGCACTCCGAACGAGACGCACACGGCCGCGACCACGTAGGCGAGGTGGTAGCCGCCGGTCAGCGCGCTGTTCAGCGCGTGCCCGCTGGCCGTGAGGGCCTTGGTGTGATCGGTCGCGATCGTCCCCAGGGCGGCCAGGCCGATCGCCCCGAACAGCTGCACCGACACGTTGACGATGCCCGAGGCGAGCCCTGCGTCCTGCTTGGGCGCATCCGCCATTCCGATCGTCAGCAGCGGCAGGAAGGAGGCGCCGGCGCCGAGTCCCAGCAACAGGAAGGCGAAGAACAGGCCCGGGAAGTAGCTCGCATGCACGCCGGCCGCGGCGAGCAGCAAAAGCCCGCCCGCGATCCCGGCGAGCCCGGCGCTGAGCGTCTGCAGCGAGCCGAATCGCGCCATCGCTCTGGCGGAGACCCCCAGCGACATGACGGCGATCGAGGCGGTCAGGGGCAGGAACGCGAGGCCCGTGTCGATCGCGTCGTAGCCGAGCACGCGCTCGAGGTACAGCGCCCCGAGGAAGAAGGCCGAGAACATGCCCGTGACGAGCAGGCCACGCACGAGGCTCGAGCCCATCAGCATGCGCAGGCGCAGGATCCGCAGGGGCATGATCGGGTTCTCGATGCGCGCCTCGAGCCACACGAACGCGCCGAGCAGCGCCACCGAGACGGCGGCGACGCCGAGCGTGCGGGCGGACAGCAGGCCGTATTCGGTCGACTTGACGATTGCGAAGGCGCCGGCCATCGTCGCCAGCGTGATCAGGATCGAGCCGAGCCAGTCGACGCCGCCGTCCAGGCCGATGCCCTCGTTCTCCTCGATCAGGGCCGAGCCCATCAGGAACGCGAACACGCCGATCGGCACGTTCACGAAGAAGATCCAGTGCCAGTCCAGCGACTGCGTCAGCGCGCCACCGGCGAGCAGCCCGATCGAGCCGCCGCCGGCGGACACGAAGGCGTACAGGCCCATCGCTTTGGCCTGCTCCCTGGCCTGCGGGAACTCGGTCACGATGATCGCGAGGATCACGCTCGATGCCACCGCCCCGCCGACGCCCTGGAGCAGGCGCGCGCCGATCAGGAGCCCCTGGCTGTCGGCCACCCCGCACAGCACCGATGCGGCCGTGAACAGGACGAGCCCGGCCAGGAACACGCGCTTGCGCCCGATCAGATCGCCCACGCGGCCGGCCAGCAGCAGGAACCCGCCGAAGGTGATCAGGTAGCCGTCGATCACCCATGTGAGGTTTCCCTGGCTGAAGTGCAGGTCGCGCTGAATCGAGGGCAGCGCGACGTTCACGATCGTCGCGTCGAGCACCATCATCAGCTGGCCCAGGCACAGAACGGCGAGCGCGATCCAGCGGCGGCGCTCGCGCTTGCGCTCGGCCTCGCCGGCGGCGGTCGGCTGCTGGACATCTGCTGTGGTGGCGGCGACGGTGCTCATGTTGCTCCTTCCGATCTGGGCGAAGGACACACCATAGCAAGGACTATCACTGGAGCAGGTATTATCTTTTGTCACATGATGATCGTTACATTGTGGTAGAATATGCGGCGCTATGAATCAGGAAACCCGCCGGCGAGATCTCGGATCAATGATCCTGCTGACGCGGTTGGCCAAGCAGGTCTACCGGCGCAGCAGCGAGGAGCTGTTGGGCATGCACCTGCGCCTGCTGATGGCGCTCAGCTACCTTCGCGACCATGACGGATGCCCCCAGCAGGAGCTGGCCGAGGTGCTGTGCATGGACGCCAACAACGTGGTGCTGCTGCTCAACGAGCTCGAGGACCTGGGGTACACCGCCCGCGTGCGCGACCCCATCGATCGCCGCCGCCACCGAGTCGAGCTGACCAAGCAGGGAGTGCGCGCGCTTCTGAGCGCCGAGCAGGCGCAGGAAACGATCGAGGACGAGGTCCTGCAGCTGCTGGACGCCGAGGAACGCGCGACGCTGTGGCGACTGCTCACACGCGCCCTACATGGCGCAGAGCCGGTCGACGACGAGGACTACAGCGCCACGACCGCGTCGATCTCGACGTAGGCGCCCTTCGGCAGCTGCGCCACGCCGACAGCCGCCCTCGCGGGCGGCTCCACTTCGAAGAACGAGCTGTACACCTCGTTGACCGCGCCGAAGGCGTCAAGGTCGGTCATGTAGACGGTCACGCGAACCGCCCGCTCGAGCGTCGTGCCCGCGGCGGCGCACACCTCGCTCAGATTCTGAAGGCACCGCCGCGCCTGCTCGGCGGGCGTCTGCCCGACGAGCTCGCCCGTGGCCGGGTCGAGCGGAATCTGCCCTGAGCAGAACAGCAGGCCGCCCGCCCGCACCGCATGGCTGTAGGGGCCGATCGCCGCAGGTGCCGACGGCGCATTCACGGTTTCGCGGTCGCTGCTCATCCTGGGCGCGAGCCTACCGGGAACCTCGCCGCACGGTGCTCCGGCGCGCCGCACCCGTGCGGAGCATCGCGCGCGAGAAGGGGCTAGATTCCGATTGGTGCGCCGTTCCGCCGGCAAGACCGCAGCCGTGCTCCTGGCGGCGACCATCTGCGGCTGGGCGGCCGCCGCCGGCGCCGGCGCCGCGATCAGCTTCGTTCCCTGCGCTCACAGCACCGAATTCGGCTGCGGTCATCTGACCGTCGCGCTCGATCCGAGCGGAGCCTCCCCCGGGGACATCACCCTCGCGATCCGCCGCCACCGCGCTCCCGCGGGAGATGACAGGACCGCCGTGATCGCTCTCGCCGGCGGGCCCGGACAGGCCGGGCTCCCGTTCGCCGAACAGTCGCTCAGCCTGCTGGGTCAGATCGTCGCCACCCGCGACCTGATCGTGTTTGACACCCGCGGCACCGGATCCTCACACGCACTGTCCTGCCGCGGCCTTGAATCCGCTGGCGGCGAGGACTCCCCCGGCCCGGCGATCAGCCGCTGCGCCCAGCAGCTCGGGCCGACCCGCCGCTTCTACACCACCGCCGACAGCGTCGCGGACCTCGAGGCGATCCGCGTGGCGGGGGGCTATGAAAAGCTCGTCCTGTACGGAACCTCCTACGGCACCAAGCTCGCCGAGGAGTACGCCCAGACCTACCCGAGCCACGTCGAAGCCCTCGTGCTCGACTCGGTGGTGCCGCCCAACGGGCCCGATCCGCTCAGCCGCGCCAGCTTCGCCGCCATCCCCCGCATCCTGCGCCAGCTCTGCGCCAGGGGGGCCTGCGCCCACATCACCCGGCATCCCAACGCCGACCTCGCAAACCTCATCTCACGGCTCGGCAGCAGAGGCCGGCGCGCGCGCTGGATCGACGGCCACGGTCGCGCACACGCGATCGCGATCTCCTCCTACTCGCTCCTGGACAGCCTCATCCAGGGTGATCTGGAACCCACCCTGCGCTCGGAATTCCCCGCGGCGGTCCGCTCCGCCGAGCACGGCGACTACGCCGCGCTGGCACGCATGCTGGAGCGCACGGAAGTGAGCGAAGAAGGCGAATCGGAAGGCCCGCCCGAGGGCTTCGACACCGCCCTCTATTACGCCACGACCTGCGAAGAGGGTCTCTTCCCCTGGAACCGGGCGGCCACCCCGGCCGCCCGGCTCGCCGAAGCGAGGGCTCAGATCGCCGGCCTCGGGCCGCGCGCGTTCGCGCCCTTCACCACCGCCGACGTGCTCGACCTCTCAGACATCCCGGCGTGCGCCTTCTGGCCCTTTGCCACCCCGGCGCCGGCCGTCGCCGACGCCCCCTTCCCGAGGGTCCCCACGCTGATTCTCAGCGGCGCCGACGACCTGCGCACGCCGACGGCGAATGCTCGCGAAGTGGCGGCGCAGATTCCCGGATCCAAGCTGCTGGTGGTGCCCAACACGGGCCACTCCGTGCTCGACTCCGATCCCACCAGCTGCTCGAGCGCCGCCCTCCAGGACCTGTTCACGGGCCGGCCCATCAGACCCTGTGCGACCGCGACCCCTGCCCTGTTTCGCCCCGCACCGCTTGCGCCGGCCCGCCTGGCGGACGTGCGCTCTCTCCCGGGCAACCGCGGGAAGGCCGGCAGGACGCTCGCCGCCGTCCTGCTCACGCTGGCGGACTTCGAGCGCCAGCTCGCCCTGCAGGCGCTCGCACAGCTGGGGTCCGGCAGCATCACCTCGCTGTCCTCGATCGACGTCGGCGGCCTGCGCTCCGGCTGGGCGCAGTTCACGCCCGGCAAGCTCATCCTTCACGGCTACTCCTACGTGCCGGGCGTGACCGTCTCGGGAGTGATCTCCTCGGCGAACGCCGAGCTGAGCGTGGGAGGCGCCTCGGCGGCGCCGGGCCCGCTGCGGCTGGGGTCAGGCCACCGGCTGACCGGATTTCTGGAAGGCCAGCAGGTGAGCGCGGCGAGCGCCGCCGTGGGCGCGTTCGGCGCGCATGCGGCGGTTGCCAGGCTCCGAGGAGCGCGCTTGGCGCTAACGTCTCGGGGGTGTTCAAAGGCAGCCTGCGCGTCGCGCTTGCGACAGCGCTTCTGAGCGGAGGCTCCGCGGCGCTGGTGCTGCCCGCGGCCGAGGCGCTTCCCTTCGGAGCCTGCGCCAACAGCCCCGCCTTCACCTGCGCCAGCCTGCCCGTCCCGCTCGATCGCAGCGGTGGCATCGCCGGGACGGTCTCCCTCAGCGTCGAGCGCCGCTCAGCGGGCGCCGGTGAGAGCCGCGACGCCGTGCTCGCGCTCGCCGGCGGTCCCGGACAGGCCACGCTTCCGCTGGGTGAATTCATCGCCCAGGCGCTCGCGCCGGCGCTCACGAACCGCGACCTGCTGATCTTCGACCAGCGCGGCACGGGCAGCTCGGACCCCCTCAGCTGCCCCGCGCTGTCGGGCTTCGCAAGCGCCGGCGCCAGTCAGCTGTTCGAACAGTGCGCGCTTCAGATCGGCCCCGCGCGGGGCGCCTACACCACCCAGGAATCGGTCGAAGACATCGAGACGCTGCGGCGCGCCACCGGCTATGAAAAGCTGGTCCTGTACGGGACCTCATACGGCACCAAGGTCGCCCTCGAGTACGCCGAGCGCTATCCCCAGCATGTCGAAGCCCTGGTGCTCGACTCGGTGGTGCCCACAAACGGGCCGGAACCCTTCGCGATCCCCTCCTTCCAGGCGATCGCCCCGGTGCTGTCCGAGCTCTGCTCGTCGGGCGCCTGCACCGGGATCACCTCCAACCCGGTCACGGACATCGCCCGGCTGACGGCTGAGCTTCGCAAGCACGCCCTCGGCGGCTCGGCCTACGACGGCTCGGGCCGGCGACACTCGGTCACGCTGAACGAGGTCGGGCTGCTCGACATCCTCGAGGCGGGCGACCTGAACCCGGCGCTGCGCGCGCTGCTGCCGGGCGCCGTGCAGTCGGCTCTGCGCCACGACCCCGATCCGCTGCTGCGCCTGCACCTGCTGTCAGAGGGGCTGATCCCGTCTGTGCCCATCAACCCGCGCGCCGAAGAAAGCTCCGGGGACATCGACGAAGCGCTGTTCGTCACCACCACCTGTGAGGAGACGCCGTTTCCCTGGCAGCGCGCGGGCTCGCCGGCGACGCGGCTCGCGGAAGCGGACGCCTTCCTGCGCGCCCAGCAGCGTTCGGTGTTCTACCCCTTCGACGCGAGCACCGCGCTGGGCAACAGCCTCGTGCCCGACTGCGCGGGGTGGCCCGACGCATCCCCACCGCCGCCCGCCCTCGCTCCGCCGCCTGACGTGCCGACCCTGATCCTGTCCGGCGCCCAGGATCTGCGCACGCCGACGTCGAACGCTCGCGCGGTCGCCGCCCTGATTCCCGACGCGCAGCTCGAGATCGTCCCGTTCACGGGCCACTCGGTCCTCGGCAGCGACTTCTCAGGCTGCGCCGAGGGCGCCCTGGCGGCCTTCTTCGCAGACGCCCCGGTGCAGCCCTGCACCTCCACGACCAACATGTTCGCCCCCACCCCGATCACCCCCTCACAGCTCGCCTACGTGCACGCCCCGCGCGGGCTGGCCGGCAAGCCCGGCAGAACGCTCACCACCGTGCTGGACGCGCTCGTGGACCTGAACCGGCTCGTCACCGCGGCAACGCTCGAGGCCGATGAGTCGCTGCCCAGCGGCTCGAGCTTCGGCGGCCTGCACGGCGGCTACGCGAGGCTCACGAGCACCACCGTGAGCCTCCACGACTTCACGTTCGTGCCGGGCGTCGAGCTCAGCGGGACGTTCCCGGTCAAAAACGGCCGGCTGCAGGCGGCCACCATCCGCATCTCCGGCGGCGACGCCTCGCGGGGCACGGTGAGGATCGGCTCCGGCACCCGCGTCACCGGAACACTGGGCGCAAAGCGCTTCAACCTGAACCTCACACAGGTCAAACTCTCACGCGTCTCGGGCGCCGGTGAATGGCCCTCCCACCCCGTCACCCTGCCCCATCCCGGGCTGATCGAAGCTCGCCGCTGAGAATGGGAAACACGCTCGCCGCCGAGACCTCCCCCTACCTGCGCCAGCACGCTCAGAACCCGGTCGACTGGCTGCCGTGGGGACCCGCCGCGCTCGAGCGCGCCCGTGCCGAGGACAAGCCGCTCTTGGTGTCGATCGGCTACTCCTCCTGTCACTGGTGCCACGTGATGGAGCGCGAGTCCTTCGAGGATCCGCGCACCGCCGAGCTGATGAACGAGAGCTTCGTGTGCGTGAAGGTGGACCGCGAGGAGCGCCCCGACGTGGACGCGCTCTACATGGAGGCCGTCCAGGGGATGACCGGCCGCGGCGGCTGGCCCCTGAACGTGTTCCTCACGCCCGAGCAGCTGCCCTTCTACGGCGGAACCTACTTCCCGCCCGAGCCGCGCCACGGCATGCCCGCCTGGACGCAGGTTCTGAACGCGATCGCGGAGTCCTGGAGTGAGAACCGCGAGCAGATCCGCGCCGGCGGGGAGAACCTTCGCGAGGAGCTCTCAGGCGGGGCCCGCCTGAGGGCATCGCGGGAGCCGATCGACGCGGGCGCGCTTGACCTGGCCGTCGCCAACCTGGCGGCGAGCTACGACGCCCGCAACGGCGGGTTCGGAGGCGCCCCCAAGTTCCCGCAGGCCTCCACGATCGAGTTCCTGCTGCTGAGGGAGAACCCCGAGGAGCGCGAGATGGCGACCTCGACGCTTCGCGCGATGGCGCGCGGGGGCATACACGACCAGATCGGCGGCGGCTTCGCCCGCTACAGCGTCGATGACACCTGGACGGTCCCGCACTTCGAGAAGATGCTGTACGACAACGCACTGCTCGCCCGCGCCTACCTGCACGGCTTCAACGCCTCCGGCGAGAGCGCTCTGCGGGACGTCTGCCGCGACACCCTGGACTGGGCGCTGCGCGAGATGCGCGGCCCGGAGGGCGGCTTCTACTCGGCTCTGGACGCCGACTCCGAGGGCATGGAGGGGCGCTACTACCTGTGGACCGTGGCCGAGCTCTCCGAGGTCCTCGGGGCTGATGCCGATGCGGGGATCGCCTGGTTGGGAGCCTCCGAGGAGGGAAACTTCATCGACCCGCACCATCCCCAGCCGGGTCTGAACGTCCTCACCGGCCGCGGTCCTCGCCCCGATGAGGCCGGCGGCTCGAGTGAGAGCATTCGCGAGCGCCTGTTCGCCGCGCGCGAACGGCGCGAGCGCCCGATGCTCGACGACAAGCGCCTGACCAGCTGGAACGCCCTCATGATCAGCGCCCTGGCCGACGCCGGCGCCGCGCTCGATGAGCCCGTCTACCTCGACGCCGCGATCGCCTGTGCCGAGTTCGTCCTGCGCGATCTGCGCGATCAGCGGGGGCGACTGCTGCGCACCTACAACGACGGCCACGCCAAGATCGACGCCTATCTCGAGGACCACGCCTTTCTGCTTGAGGCGCTGATCGTCCTGTTCGAAGCGAGCTGCGAGGAGCGCTGGTTCCAGGCCGCCTCAGAGCTCGCCGAGGAGATGATCGCCCGCTTCCAGGACCCCGAGCAGGGCGGCTTCTTCTCGACCTCCTCCGACGGTGAAGCGCTGATCACCCGGCGCAAGGATCTGGAGGACACGCCGATCCCCTCGGGAGGCTCGAGCGCCGCGGCCGGGCTGCTGCGGCTGGCCGACCTGACGGGCGAGCCCGAGTACGAGCGCCAGGCGCTGTCCGCGCTCGCGCTCCTGCGAGACATCGCCCCGCGCTATCCCAGCGCGTTCGGACACGCGCTTCAGGCGATGCACTGGCGGCTGTCGCCGATGCGCCCGATCTCCTGCCCGGTCCCGCAGGCCCGTGCGCCGCGCCCGCCGTCCTGATCAGAGGATCGACAGGTAGCGGTCAAGCTCCCACTGCGTCACCTGCACGCGGTAGTCCTCCCACTCCTGGCGCTTGATCTCGATGTAACGGTTGAACATGTGCTCGCCCAGCGTGCGCAGCGCGAGCTCTGACTCGGCGGTGATCTCGATCGCCTCGCCGAGGCTCGCCGGGAGCTGCTCGACGCCCAGGCGGCGGTGCTCCTCCCCGGACAGGTGGTAGAGGTTCTTCTCCATCGGCTCCGGCAGCTCATAGCCCTTCTCGATCCCCTCGAGGCCCGCCTGCAGCAGGGCCGCGAACGTCAGATACGGGTTGCAGGCCGGGTCCGGGCAGCGCAGCTCCATGCGCGTGGCCTTCTCGTTGCCCGGGTGATACAGCGGCACGCGCACCAGCGCCGAGCGGTTGCGCCGCGACCAGGCGACATACACCGGCGCCTCAAAGCCCGGCACCAGGCGCTTGTAGGAGTTGACCCACTGCGCGAAGATCGAGCAGATCTCCCTGGCGTGCTTGAGCTGGCCGGCGATGAACGCCTTGGCGACGTCGGACAGGAAGTACTGGTCGTCAGGGTCATAGAACGCGTTCTTGCCGTCCTTGAACAGCGATTGGTGGGTGTGCATCCCGGAGCCGTTCTCGCCGAACAGGGGCTTGGGCATGAAGGTGGCGTGCCAGCCGTACTTCATCGCGTACTCCTTGACCGTGATCCTGTAGGTCATGCAGTCGTCGGCCATCTTCATGGCATCTGCGTAGCGCATGTCTATCTCGTGCTGGGAGGGCCCCACCTCGTGGTGGGTGTACTCGACGTGGATGCCCAGCTGCTCGAGTGCCAGCACCGTCTCGCGGCGGACGTCCGAGCCGGCGTCGAGGGTGGTCAGGTCGAAGTAGCCGCCCTCGTCGAGCACCTCGGTGGAGCGGGAGTCGCGAAACAGGAAGTACTCGAGCTCGGGCCCCACGTTGAACGTATCGAAGCCCATCGCCCGGGCGCGTTCGACGGCCCGCCGCAGGACATGGCGGGGATCGCCCTCATACGGCGTGCGCTCGGGGGTGATGATGTCGCAGAACATGCGCCCCACGCCCTGCTCCTCCGGGCGCCAGGGGAGCACCCGGAAGGTGGAGGGATCCGGCATCGCGATCATGTCGGACTCCTCGATCGCGTTGAAGCCCGTGATCGAGGACCCATCGAAGCCCATCCCCGCTTCAAACGCGTCGTCGAGCTCGGCGACGTTGATCGAGAACGACTTCAGCTGACCGAGGATGTCCGTGAACCAGAAGCGGATGAAGCGGATCTCGCGCTCGGCCACGAGCGCCTTGACATCCTCCGCTGTGAGGGCAGTATCGGCCATCCCGGCGGACCTTAGACGATGCCCGCCACCGGCGGCTATCGACGGATGGCCAAACCGCCGGCGGCGATGCTCAGTGACCGGCGACGGCCGCGACGAAGCTCGCGACCTCTTCGGCTTCCTTGCCCTGGTAGAGCAGTGCCGGCATCTGCCCCAGCCCCCTCGCGCGGCCTTCGGCGATCGCGTTCAGCACGAGCGCCTTGCGCCCGGCGGGGGTGGCGATGTCATCGCCGACACGGATATCGAGGTCGGGGCCGGTGCGGCCAACCGACTTCACGGCGTCCAGGGTGTGACAGACGGTGCAGGCATGCGCGAACAGTTCGCGGCCCTTGGCCTGTTCGGCGGTCAGGTGCAGCCCACCCACCGCCACCCGTGACTTGTCGTTCCCGTTGAACGCCAGCACGAGCGCCGGCACGGCCAGGCCGAAGGCGAATGCCAGCACCACGCCAAGGGTGATGGCGCGCTGGCTGAGCTTAGATTCGGTGTGCAGCGACTGGCGCGCGCCGCGCGGGCCGCCGTGCATCGCGACGAAGAAGACGCCGATGCCCGCCACCAGCCAGAAGATCACAACGGCAATGACCATGGAGGCGAGAACATATCGGCTGGGGACGTCGAGCGGTCGATCGGGCCCGCCAGCCGCCGCCCGGCCGGCGGCCGCGGGCCGGCTCGGCGGCTCTCATCCTGAGCCTCGCCTGCGCCCGTGAGAGCTCTCTTAGGTTTAGGTGCGCCGAAGGCTTGGCGCTACGCTGGAAGCGGCAAGGCAACCCGAAGGAGCTGGACGCACGCAGTGAACATCCTCCGCCGTCTCCCCCTCTACCGCCTGCTCCTGCTGTGCGGCGTCGTGATCGCGGTCGGCGTGTCGGCCACGGCGCTCGCGTTCGCCCTGGACACGGGCCCCACGCCCCCGCCCAAGCCTCTGGCCGAGGCCATTCACGACGCGCTCGGCGCCGCTCCCGTGCAGGGCGTGAGCGCCAACATCCAGTTCACCAACCACCTGCTAGAAGGCGCCAACCTGGCCAGCGGCGGCGGCTCGGCGGGCGAACTCGCGCAGAGCCCCCTGATCTCCGGGGCATCGGGGCGGTTGTGGATCGGCCAGAACGGGAATGCGCGCATTGAGCTGCAGGCCGAAAAAGGCGACACCGAGATCTACTCCGACGGACACACCCTGTCGGTCTACGACGCCGCCTCCAACACCCTCTACCGCTACACCCCCCCGGCCAAGGAAGACGCCGCGGTGCCGGACGCTCCCGTCCATCAGCACGAAGTCCCCACCATCGCGAAGATCGAAGAAGCCCTCTCCCACCTGAGCGACCACGCGGACGTCTCAGGCGCGACGCCCAGCGACGTGGCGGGCCAGGCCGCCTATACGGTGCGGGTCTCGCCCAAGGAAGGCGGCAGCCTCCTCGGCGGGGCCGAGCTGTCCTTCGACGCCGTCACCGGAGTGCCGCTGCGCGCGGCGATCTACTCCTCCACGACCAGCTCGCCGGTGATCGAACTGGCGGCCACCGAAGTCTCCTACGGCCCGGTGGCCGACTCGGTGTTCGCCTTCTCACCGCCTCCGGGCGCCAAGATCAAGCAGATCACCTTCTCCGACCACGGCAGCGCTGATGAGCCGCAGGCCGGCGGCGCACAGAAGCCCACGGTCACCACCCACGGTCACGGCGTCACGACGATCGCCGTGATCGAAAGCAAGAGTCAGGCGGGCGCGGGGCAGAGCGAAGACGAACCGCTTGAAGGGCTGCCCAAGGTAACGATCAACGGCTCAAGCGCAACGGAGCTGCGCACAGAGCTCGGCACGCTGCTCAGCTTCGAGCGCTCCGGCGTGCGCTACGTGTTGGCCGGCTCGGTCACGCCGGGGACGATCGAGGCACTCGCTCGAGGCCTCTAGCGTGGGCGACGCGGCCCCGCCGGTCCGCGCCCGCGGGCTCGTCAAGCGCTACGACGAGGTGCTGGCGGTCGATCACATCGACCTGAACGTGCGCGCCGGCGACGTGTACGGGTTCCTCGGGCCCAACGGCGCCGGCAAGACCACCACGCTGCGCATGGCCCTCGGCCTGATCACCCCCACCGAGGGCACCGTCGAGCTGTTCGGGCGAGACCCGCTGCGCGAGGGCGCACGCGCCCTGCAGGGCGTGGCCGGGTTCGTGGAGGCGCCGCGCTTCTACCCCTACCTGAGCGCTCGCAAGAACCTCGAACTGCTTGCCGCGCTCGACGGCGACGGGGCGGCCGGGCGAATCGACGAGGTGCTCGAGATCGTGGAGCTGGGTCCCCGTGCCAGGCACAGGGTCGGTGGCTACTCGCACGGGATGCGCCAGCGCCTGGGGATCGCCGCGGCGCTGCTGCGCCGTCCCCGCCTGTTGATCCTCGATGAGCCCGCGACCGGCCTGGATCCGGCCGGGATGCGCGACATGCGACAGCTGATCCGGCGCCTCGCCGGGGAGGGCATCACGGTCCTGCTCTCAAGCCACCAGCTCCCGGAGGTGCAGGAGCTGTGCGACCGCGTGGCCATTGTCGACTCCGGCCGCGTGGTCTACGAGGGCGCGCTCGCCGACCTGCGCCGCCAGGGCGGCGCCGGCTACCGCATGCGAACGACCGATGACGAGCGCGCGCTCGGATTGGCACGCGGCCAGACCGGAATCGAGCACGTGACCGGCGCCGGCGACGGCATCCGGTTCCAGGCCCAGGAGCGCGATGTGGGCGAGCTGACGCTGACCCTCGCCGGCGCCTCGGTGGGCATTCTCGCGCTGACGCCGGAGCTCGCGACGCTCGAGGATCTGTTCTTCCGGCTGACCGAGGGCAACGGAGTTCCCCAGCAGGCGGTCGAGATCGGATGAGCAGCGCCGCGGTCAGCTCTGCACCGGCCGCCGCGGCAGGGCGGCCCGCACGCATGCGGCGCCCCTCGACCCTGGTCGTCTACCGCTGGGAGCTGCGCAAGCTCCTATCCCAGAAGCGCACCTACCTGGGCCTCGCGCTCGTGGTCATCCTGCCGTTGTTCTTCGTCGTGTTCCAGAACGTCCACCAGCGCCACGACCACGGCGCTGACAACATCTTCGCCTCGCAGATCACCCAGTCCGGGCTGGCCACGCCGGTGCTGATGCTCCTGTTCCTGTCCGTGTTCATGCTGCCCCTGGCCGCCTCGCTGGTGGCCGGCGACATCGTGGCCACCGAGGACGGGCACGGGACCCTGAAGACGATCCTCACGCGCTCGGTCAACCGCGGACAGGTGTTCGCGGCCAAGACCATGGCCGCAATGACCTACGCGGCGGTCGCGGTGTTCGCCTCGGCCGCCGTGGCGACCATCGCCGGCATCGCCTCGTGGGGCTTTCACTCCGTGCGGACCTTCTCCGGAACCGTCGTCTCGGCGCCGGAAGCGCTGCTGCTGGTGTTCGCCTCAAACGCCATCTACCTGATTCCGCTGCTCACGGTGGCCGCCTTCGGCGTGCTGCTGTCGACGGCAACGCGCAACAGCGCCGCGGCCGTGGTCGGCACGATCGGCGGCGTGATCCTGCTGTTCATCATCGCCCAGATCCCGGGGCTCGAGGGCATCCGCCCCTACCTGGTGACAGAACAGTTCGAGAACTGGCACGGGCTGCTGCGCACCCCGACCGACTGGGCCCCGATCGGGCACTCGGCCTGGGTCTGCGCGCTGTACCTCGTCCCCTCGCTCCTCGCCGCCTATCTGATCTTCCTCAGACGGGATGTCGCGGGAGGGTAGGGCCCCTCAGGCGGTCTCGCCGATCTCGGCGCCCAGCTCGACCACCGACAGCTCGACGTCGCCCATCAGCCGCCTGGCCTCGCGCGGGTCGATCAGCGCCGCCCCGAGCCGTCCGGTGGACTCGGCCCCGCAGGCCACACCGAAGCGCAGGCACTGGTCGGGCGGGCGGCTTTCGTAGCGCGCGGCCAGGTAGCCGGCCAGGAAGGCGTCTCCCGAGCCGCTCTTGGCGATCGGCTCGCGCGGCTCGATGCGCGCCCGCTTCAGGCGCGGCTGGCCATCGACGAGCACCTGGGCAAAGCACCCGTCGGGAAGGGTCATGATCGCCTCGCGCGGCCCCAGCGCCGCGATCTCGCGCACGACCAGCGAGCGCTCCTCTTCGCCTGCGAACTCGTGGCCCACGAGCTCCTCCGCCTCGAGCACGTTCGGCGAGACCACGTCGGGTTCGGCGCGCACGGCCTGGCGCA
This sequence comes from uncultured Solirubrobacteraceae bacterium, assembly GCA_963826995.1. Taxonomy (GTDB): domain Bacteria; phylum Actinomycetota; class Thermoleophilia; order Solirubrobacterales; family Solirubrobacteraceae; genus Palsa-744. The sequence continues at coordinate 190,813 of CAWGYZ010000002.1, forward strand.
GCGGCTCGCCGTCGGTGTCGACCACGGTCGTCACCTCCATCCGCTCGAGATCGCCGATCAGCGAGGCATAGATGTCGGGGTCGACCCCGGGCGGAAGCGATCCGGCGAACACCACGATCGCCGCACCGCGGCCGAGATACAGGAGCTTGTCGCGAAACAGCTCCACCTCCCTCTCTGACACCGAGGGACCGCGTTCATTGATCTCGGTCTGCTGGCCGGTCGTCGGATCCAGCACCGAGGTGTTCGTCCGCGACTCCTCGCGAATACGCACGAAGTCGTTGAGGATCGACTCCTCGGTCAGCTGCTCGACGATCCGTGTTCCGGTCGGGCCGCCGGCGAACCCGGTCGCAATCACCGGCTGGCCGAGAGCCTTCAGGGTGCGCGCGATGTTGACGCCCTTACCGCCGGCGATCGTCCGCTGCTCGACCGTGCGGTGGCGCCGGCCAAGCCGGAAGTTCGGCACCGAGAGCGACTTGTCGATCGCCGCGTTGAGCGTGACCGTGATGATCATCCTGGCTCTGTACCCATCTTCCGGTGCACCTGCACGGCAGACGCTGCCGCAGCGCGTCTCCAAGGCTAGCGGAACGGGCCCGCAGCGCCGAGGCGCCTACGCCGTGAGCAGCCGATCCGACAGCGTCCAGGCGCTCTCGCGGAGCCGCTCGGCCTCGGCGCGAGCCGCACCGGCGGGCTCTCCGCCGCTCTGCAGATGGGCGTTGGCGATGCTGCGCGACGCCGTGATCAGGCCGCCGGCGCGGCCGGGAACGAACGCCGGGGCGAGGTCCTCCACTCGGCCCCCCTGGGCGCCGACGCCGGGGAGCAGGAAGGTCGCGTTCCCCATCAGCTCCCTCGCGCGGGCGAGATGGCCGGGGGCCGTCGCTCCCATCACGGCCCCCACGTCGCTCAGACCGGCCTCACCGATCCCGGGGGCGCCCAGCTCCTCAACGATCGCGGCCACCCGCTCCCACACGGTTCCTCCGGCCCGCAACTCGAGATCCTCGACATCCGCGGCGCCCGGGTTCGACGTCCGCACGAGCACCAGCACCCCCGCCCCGGCGGCGCGAGCGGCGGACACGAACGGCTCGATCGCGTCCGTGCCCATCAGCGGGTTGACCGTCAGCAGATCGGCGCCGAGCCCGGGCAGGTCTCCGAACGGCGTCTGAACGCCGCCCAGGAGGCCCTCGGCATAGGCGGCGGCACTCACCGAGATGTCGCCCCGCTTGCCGTCCGCGATCACCAACAGGCCCTGGCCCCGGGCGTGTGCGGCAACCGTCTCGAGGGCGCTCCACCCCGGCGCCCCGAGGCGCTCGAAGCAGGCCAGCTGCAGCTTGACGGCCACGCATGCCGGCGCGGTGGCGTCGATCAGCGCCCGGCAATGGGCGAGCACGGCCCGGCCGGCCCGCTCCGCCGCCGACCCCTGCGCGAGCTCTCCCGCGTCAGCCGGCCACAGCGCGGCCGGATCGGGGTCGAGCCCGAGCACGATCTGCGACTCGCGCTCAGCCACGCGGGTGGCCAGGATGTCGCCGAACATCGGTCCCGCGATCAGCGACCCTTCACAGCGCTCTTCAGCCCACTGCCCGCCGTAAAGCGCGGCACGCGCGAGGCTGCGATCTGGATGCGCTCACCGGTGCGCGGATTGACCCCCATCCGCGCGCCGCGCTCGCTCACGTGGAACTTGCCGAATCCCGACACGGTGACCTCGCTGCCGCGGCGCAGGGCGTCCTCCACGGTGGCCAGCACGGCCTCCACCGCCCGCGCAGCATCCTGCTTGGTCAGCTCGGTGCGGTCGGCCACCTGATCGACCAGCTCGGACTTCGTCACTCTGTCCTCCTCGTTCGTAAAACAGTCGCCCGACGCTAACACCGTTTGCGGACGGGCGCATCCGCCACAATGCCCCCATGACGATCACCCGCTTCGCCTGGATAGTGACGGTGCTCATCTCGCTGCTCACCGCCCTGCTGCTGCTGCTGTCGGACTACACCGGCTACGCCGGGCTCAGCCTCGCCGTCGCGGCCTCAGCCGCGATCAATCTATTCTAGGAAGGCCAGCAGCGCCCGCGCCGCCTTGCCGCGGTGGCTGATGGCATCCTTCTGCTGATCGGACAGCTCGGCCATCGTCGCGTCAGGCGGGCCGTTATCCCCCGGCACGAGCCCATTCGCCGGCGGTCTCTCCTCGGGCAGGAACACGGGGTCATAGCCGAACCCGCGCTCGCCCCGGGGGTCGCCGGCCATGCGGCCGCGACAGCGCCCTTCGAACAGGTGCTCGGAGCGCCCGGCGGGGTCGACGTAGGCGATCACGCACACGTACTCAAGGCCGCTTCCCGCCGGCGCCTCGCGAATCAGCTTGGCGAGGTTCTCCCCGTCGCTGGCGCTCTCGCCGGCATATCGGGCCGAGCGCACCCCGGGCGCCCCGCCGAGCGCGGCCGCCTCGATTCCCGAATCGTCGGCGATGCTCGGCTCCCCCGTCGCCTGCGCCGCGGCCCGGGCCTTGCCGAGCGCGTTCTCGGCAAACGTCTCCCCGTCCTCGGGCGGCAGCACCACCTCCGCGGGCAGCATTCCGAGCTCCCAGGGCGCGCCTGCATCCGGGCCGGCGAGCAGCCGCGCGAACTCCCTGCGCTTGTGCTCGTTGTGCGTGGCCAGCAGTAGATGTCGCGAGCGGGAGCTCATGGCTGAACAATGCTCATACTAAGCGGGCAATGTCGAAGGAGAATGTCGAGGTTGTGCGAGCGCTCGTGGAGCTCTGGAACGCAGGTGTCCGCGAGGTTCCCACCGAGTATCTCGATCCCGGAATCGAGCTGGAGACGCCGTTCTCATCGGTGTCCGGCGAGCCATATCGAGGTTACGCGGGTATCGAGCGCTGGCTCCTCGACGTCGACGAGCAGTTCTCCCTCTGGCGGATCCACCTCGACGACGTGCGCGGGGCCGGAGACACGGTGATCACCATCGGCGGCATCCACGGAAAGGGACGTGGCAGCGGTATCGAGTTTGATCAGGCGAACGTGCTGGTCGCGGAGTTCACAGCCGATCATCGGTTGATTCGCGGGCGCATCGATCTCGATGTGGACGCGACCCTGGCGCGCTGGCGAAGTAGAACGGATGGCTCCGAGAACAGCGGCTGAGCAGGCCTACGCCGGCAGCGCCACCATCTCCCAGCTCTCCGGCCCAGCTGCGGGGCCCAGCTCCGCGCTGAGGTAGCCCGTCGTTGATTTTACGGGCTACCTCCTTCAAGGCCTCTCGGGGACCTTGGCCGTGGCGGATCCTACGGGAGGTTGATATCACCCGCCGGTCCGGTCGGGCCTTCGGGGCCGGTCGGCCCGGTCGAGACCTTCGGGGCCGGTCGGACCCGTCGCTCCGGTCACACCTTCACCTGAGGGGCCGGTCGGACCTTCGGGGCCGGTCGGACCTTCGGGGCCGGTCGGACCCGTCGCTCCGGTCACACCTTCACCTGAGGGGCCGGTCGGGCCGGTCGCTCCGTCTTTACCTTCAGGGCCGGTCGGGCCCGTAACGCCGTTCCCTGTCCCACCTGGACCTTCGGGGCCGGTCGGGCCGGTCGCTCCGGTCACACCTTGACCCGATGGGCCGGTCGGGCCGGTCGGGCCGGTCGCTCCGCCTTTGCCTTCGGGGCCGGTCGGGCCCGTAATGCCGTTCCCTGTCCCACCCTGACCTGCGGGGCCGGTCGGGCCCGTCGCTCCGGTCGCGCCTCTCGTTCCGGCCTGGCCGTTCTTGCCCTTTTCCCCGGGCTGTCCTTCGGCACCTTTTTCGCCGGCTTGACCGGTCGGGCCCGTCGCTCCGGTTGCTCCGGTTGCTCCGGTTCCGGCTTCTCCGGCCGGGCCGGTCGCTCCGGTCGCTCCCGTCGCGCCTTCTGATCCGGCCGCTCCCGTCGGGCCGGCCACTCCCGTTGCGCCTTTTTCGCCGCTCTCGCCGGCGGGTCCGGCGGGGCCGGCCGGTCCCGGCTTGCCTTCCTTGCCCTCCAGGTTCACTGCGACCAGTGTGTAGTTCGGCTGACAGCCTTTCTTTCCAACGGTCAGGATCGGCTTGTTCTGCCCCTTGGGCATGCACAGGTAGATCGTCGGCGAGGCCAACGCTGCGGTTGCCGCCGTCAGCAGCAGGATGATCGACATGCTTGCTGCCACAGCCACTGCTCGTCCGACCCTGATCGTCCTCATCCGTAGACCTCCGTGTCTCGGGTTTGCGTTGCCTCGCTTGACGATGGAGTGTGCTCGGCTGACCCACGGCTGCAAAGGGGGCAGGCGTACCATCTTCGCGTTCAGTGACCTGAACGCGAACGGTGCTTGACCTACCCCGCCGCCCCGGCGATCGCCTGCTCCTGGGTCACACGCAGGCTCTCGATGCCCTCGCCGGCGAGCGCCAGCAGCTCATCCAGATGCGCGCGTGACAGCGGCGTGCGCTCGGCCGTCGCCTGCACCTCGATCAGCCCGCCCTCGCCCGTCATGACCACGTTCGCGTCCACCTCAGCGGTCGAGTCCTCGGAGTAGTCGAGATCCAAGAGCGCCGCGCCGTCCACCATCCCGCAAGACACCGCCGCGACCGACCCCGTCAGGGGGGAGTGCTCGAGGCGCCCCTCGCCGGACAGACGGGCGCAGGCCAGGGCCAGCGCCACGTAGGCGCCGGTGATCGACGCGCATCGCGTGCCTCCGTCGGCCTGGAGCACGTCGCAGTCCAGGTAGATCGTGCGTTCGCCCAGGGCCCCGAAGTCGAGCACCCCGCGCAGGGACCGGCCGATCAGGCGCTGTATCTCCACCGTGCGCCCGTCCTGGCGCCCGCGTGTCGCATCGCGCTGCTTTCGTTCGCCTGTGGAGGCCGGGAGCATGCCGTACTCGGCCGTCACCCAGCCGGTTCCCCGCCCGGCCATCCAGCGGGGCACGCTCTCCTGCGCGGAGGCCGTGCAGATGACGCGGGTCTCACCGACCGAGATCAGCGCCGAGCCGGTCGCGGTGCGCATGAACCCCGGCTCGATCGTGGTCGGGCGCAGCTCGCCGGGCCCGCGCCCGCCGCTGCGATCACTCACGCGAGCACCTCGACCTCGGCCAGCCGCACGTGCTCGACCGTGCCCAGGGGCATCTGCAGAAAGCGCGTCCCGGCCTCGCGGAACGAATCCACGTCGCCGGTGCACAGGAACATGTAGTCGCCCTCCCCCTCGCTGCGCGGGTTCTCGAGCTCTCGCGTGCTCAGCGCGTGCTCGACCTGACGCGCCAGCGCCGCACCGGAGGTGATCAGCGCCACCTGCGGTCCCAGCATCCGCTGCAGCAGCGGGCTGATCAGCGGGTAGTGGGTGCAGCCGAGTATCACCGTGTCGACATCGGCCACCCGCAGCGGCTCACACGCCACCCGCACGGCCGCCACCGCCTCCTCGTCGAACTGCTCGCCGGCCTGGATGATCGCCGCCAGGCCGGGACACGCCACGGCGTGGAGCGTCACATGCGGATCGACCGTCGCAACCGCCAGCTCATACGCGCCGCTGGCCACCGTCGCGGGCGTGGCCAGCAGACCGATGCGCCCGCTGCGCGTCGCGGCCACCGCCCGGATCGCCTCCGGGCGCACCACCCCCAGCACGTCGAGCCCAAGCGTCGTCTGCTGCATGCGCGCGCTCAGGCTGGGCAGCGCTGAGGAGGCAACCGAGTTGCAGGCAACCACCAACAGCTTGGCGCGCCGGCGCAACAGCTCCTCGGCGATCTCCGCCGCGAAGCGCTCCAGCTCCTGCGGTGAGCGTTCGCCGTAGGGGAACCGGGCGGTGTCCCCGAGGTAGATGAAGTCCTCGCGCGGCAGCCGCACAAGCAGCTCATGCAGGACCGTCAGGCCACCCACGCCCGAGTCGAACACGGCGATCGGCCGCGCGCGGGGGTCCGATGCCGTGGCTGCGCCGTCCATGCCCGCCATCATTCCAGAGCGCTACGGTCGGGGCCATGGTGCGCGCGCTCGTGGTCTCCAACATGCGGCCCGACGCCGCTCACCCCGAGCGCGGGAGCTTCGTGCGCGATCAGGTGGCGGCGCTCCGAGCGCTGCCCGATCTGGAGGTCGAGCTGTATGAGTTCGGCCAGGGCGCCAGGGCACTGGCGGCTGCGGCCCGTGACCTGCGCGCGCGGTTCGGCCTCGGTCATGGCCGCCACCGGCGCCTGGACGTCGTCCACGCCCACTTCGGCCTCACCGCCTGGCCCGCTCTCGCCGTGCCGGCCCGCGTCAGAGCACTGACCGTGCACGGCACCGATCTGCGCCACCCGCGCACGCGCCTGGCCACCCGCGCGGCGCTGCCCCTGATCGATCTTCTCGCCGCCGTCTCGGCCCCGCTGGCGCAGGAGCTGCCCGGCCGCGCGGCGCGGCGGCGGGCGCAGGTGCTTCCCTGCGGCGTTGATATCGACCGCTTCTCCCCGCTCGCACGGGGTCCGGCGCGGGCCGAGCTCGGCCTGGACCCCGGTATGCCGTACCTGCTGTTCGCGGCCGACCCCTCGCGCGCGGAGAAGCGTCACGACCGCGCGCTGGCCCTGGCCCGCGCCGTGGACGTCGAGCTGCTCACCCTCGGGGCGGTCGACCCGGCCCGCGTCCCGCTGTGGATCAACGCCGCAAACGCCGTGCTCGTGCCGTCCGAGCGCGAGGGCTTCGGGCTGGCGGTGCTCGAGGCGCTGGCCTGCGACGTGCCCGTGCTCGCCACCCCCGTCGGCATCCACGCCGAGGCCCTGCGCGGCGTCTCCGGCACGCTGTGCGCTCCGTTCGAGCTCGGCCGCTGGCGGACGGCTCTGGAACCGCATCTGCGTGCCTCCGATCCGCGCGTCGCCGGCCGTGCCAGCGCCACGCGCTTCTCGGCGCGGGAGATGGCCGAGCGGGTCGTCGCAGCATGGGGCACGGCGCTCCAGCCGTCCGGCTAACATGGGTCGGCCGTGGACCAGCCATCTGCCACGACTCCCGAGACCGCTCCCGCACCCGCTCCCGCACCGGCGCCAGCACCGGCGCCGGACGACGGCCAGCCGGCCAAGCCCGCCCCCGACGTCGAGCAATCCGGCTTCCGCACGCGTGGCCGTGCCCGCCGCCGTGCGCGTTTCCTGCGCAAGGCCCGCGAGCTCGCCTACCGAGACCTCGGCGGCCTGGTCTTCAATCTGCACCGCTTCGGACAGCGCAACGACCCGCTGGTCATCGCCAAGCTGAGCACGCTCGGACACATCGACGCCGAGCTCCGCTCGCTCGAGAACGCCCTGGGTGAGCATCAGCCGACGACAGTGCTGCACGAGGCCGGCATCACCGCGTGCCCGCGCTGCGCGGCGCTGCACAGCGGTGAGGACCACTTCTGCCCCAACTGCGGGCTGCCTGTCAGCCGCCGCGTCGACCTGCCCATCGCCGGCGCTCCCAGCGCGGCCGCGGGCGCTCCCACCACGGCTGCCCCCGGCGCCGCCGCCGCGGGAGCCGCCGCCGTAGCCGCGGGGGCCGCCGCCGTCGCAGGCGCACCCGGCGCCGCCAGGCCGGCCGCGCCCGCACCGGCCTCCTCGCCCTCCGTCCCCACCCCCAGGCCGGCCCCTGCCGGCGCCGCGCCCACGACCGCTGCTCACACCGCCTCTGAGCAGCCGCCGACCGCCGTGCACACCCCAGCTGGGGGCGTCCCGCCGGCTCCGGCAGCTGCGCCGGCGACCAAGACCCCCGCCCGCGCGCCGGCTAGGAAACCGGCCATCCGCGCGCCGGCGCAGAAACCGGAGGGCGGGCGTTCCCCGAGCTCGCCTCCCGCCGGCCCTGCGCCCACCGACCCGCCGGCGCCCGCCAAGCCGGCGCCCGCCAAGCCACGGGCCGGCCGATCCCCGACCCCGCCACCGGCCGCCTCCCCACCCCCCGCCGCCGACTCCGCGCCCAACGCCTCCGATCAGGCCTCGCCGGCGCCGGTGCCGGACGAGGCTGGGGAAACGACCGAGATCCTGCGTCCACCCAAGAAGACGGGCGCGTGAGCGCCGCCACCTCTCCGCCTCCGCCGCCCGCGACAACCGGCTCTGAGGGAGCCGCGCCGGCCCCGGGTGCCGGCCCCGAGGCGCCCGGAGCTGAAGCCTGCCCGCTGTGCGGGGCTCCGCTCGCACCCGAGCAGGAGTGGTGTCTGCACTGCGGAGCCGCCGCCCGCACGCGCCTTGCCACCTCCTCCAACTGGAAGGGCCCCGTCATCGCCATCGCGGTGGTTGTCGTCGCGTCGCTCGGCGTGCTCGCCGCCTCGCTCGTGTCGCTGTCGGGCAGCTCGGGCTCGGCCGTCGTCATACGCAGGACCATCACCACCTCGCCGGGCGTCGCGCCCACCACCTCGACCCCGGCAGCGGGGACGAGCAGTCCGAGCGCAACCACCCCCGGGGCGACGGCCTCCACCACCGGGGCAACGGCCTCCACCCCGAGCACGGCGGGGTCCCCGGGCACGGCCAGCGGTCCGCTGTCGACCAAGCCCGTGGTGACGGTGCCCTCGGGCCCGCCGCCGACGACGGTGCAGATCAAAGAAATCATCGTGGGAACCGGCCCAGAAGCCAAAGCTCCGGCCAGGGTGACCGTCAACTACGTGGGCGTCCTCTACAACGGGGGCGCCGAATTCGACTCATCCTGGAGACGCGGCGCGCGCTTCACCTTCACCATGGGCACCGGCCAGGTGATCACCGGCTGGAACGAGGGGGTCGCGGGCATGAAAGTGGGCGGCCGCCGCGAGCTGATCGTGCCCGCCTCCTTCGCCTACGGGGCCAAAGGCCTCGAAACAAGGCCCGTCCCAATCCCGCCGAACGCGGCGCTCGTGTTCGTGGTCGACCTGCTCAAAGTCTGACCGCTCCGCGGGCCAGATACGGTTCCCGCGATGCCCGCCTCCCCTCTGGCGGCCTCCCGCGAGGCCGACGTCGTAGTGGTGGGCGCGGGTGCGGCCGGGCTGTACGCCGCGCTCTGCGCCGCCCGCGAGCGCGCCAGCGTCGTGCTGATCTCGGCCACGCCACTGGCCCAGACCGCCAGCTACTGGGCCCAGGGCGGCCTGGCCGCGGCCCTGGCCGCCGACGACAGCTTCGACCTTCACCTGTCAGACACCGAGCTCGCCGGGCGCGCCCTCGTCAGGCACTCGGCCGCCGAGGTGCTGGTGCACGAGGCGCCCGACTGCGTGCGCGACCTGCAGGCCCTGGGCGTGCGCTTCGACGCCGACCGCTTCGGGCGGCTCGCGCTGGGCCTGGAGGGCGGCCACTCGGTCAGGCGAGTCGTCCACGCCGGCGGCAGCGCCACGGGTAGGCGACTGGTGCGCCAGCTCTCAGCGCTGGCCGCCGAGGAGCCGCTGATCACGGTGCTCGAGGGCGCCCGCGCCCGCGCGTTGTGGCATTCAGAGGGCCGCTGCCGCGGGCTGATCTGCGAAGACGATGAGATCGTCACCGCCCGCGCCGTCGTGCTCGGGACCGGAGGAGCCGCCGCGCTGTGGTCGCGCACCACCAACCCGCCGGGCTCCCAGGGCGTCGGGCTGCTGCTCGCCCACGCCGCCGGCGCCGCGCTGGCCGACCTCGAGCTGCTCCAGTTCCACCCCACGGCGGTCATCGGCGTGGCCGGGCGCGAGGGCTTCCTCGTCACCGAGGCCATCCGCGGCGAGGGGGCCACCCTGCACGACGCCCACGGCGAGCGCTTCGTCGATGAGCTCGCTCCCCGCGACGAGGTCTCGCGAGCGATCCAGACTCGCCTCGAGGAGTCCGGGGAGCAATCCGTGGGCCTCGACATGCGCGCGATCGACCCCGCCCATTTCCCCAACGTGGTCGCCGCCCTGCGCGAGGCGGGGCTCGACCCCGTGCGCGAGCTGATCCCGGTCGCGCCGGCGGCCCACTACACGATGGGTGGCATCGTCGCCGACCTGCACGCGCGCTCCACGCTCCCCGGCCTGTATGCCGTGGGCGAGTCATCCTGCACGGGTCTGCACGGCGCCAACAGGCTCGCCTCCAACTCGCTCAGCGAGTGCTTCGTGTTCGCCCGCCGGGCCATCGTCGACGCGCTGTCTGAGACCTCATCGGGGCCCACCCGGCCCCAGCCGGGCGAGATCGAGGCGCTGCGCTCGCTGCCGGCGCCCGCCCGCGCCGATGCCTCCACACGCGCGGCGCTATGGCGCGACGCGGGCATCGTCCGCTCGGCCGAGGGCCTTGAAAGGCTTTTGTCGGATCCCTATCCGCTCGCCGGGCTGATCGCGAGCTGCGCCCTGGCCCGCACCGAGAGCCGCGGGGCGCACCAGCGCATCGATCACCCCGAGCGAGATCCCGGGCTCGACCATCGCCACGCCGTGATCTCGGGCGATGACGCGGTCGCCTGGCAGACCTGGACCTGACGCACGCGCTCTCGCATCGGGGCCGTTTCTAAAGAAGCCTAAAAAAACGGTCATCCGGTCTTTACCTCGATCCTTTACGTTCAGGGGCGTGTTCTGATCGATGCAAGGTTTGGTAGGTAGCGGAGTCAGAGCACTTGAGGAAGGCAGGCGTGCTGCCAACACCAGATCGCAGTCAGAGAGGTGAGCGGTAACGCCATGTATCAGTTCAGTCGCGCCATCTACAGAGAGCTTTCGCCCCAGATCGTGGCTCCCCAGCCCGGAGCCGCGGCTCACAGCAACCATGAATTAGTCCTCCGCGCCTGTGAGGCGGTCGTCACGCGGATGGCCACGGACCGCCATCACTTCGCACGTCCCGGCCGCACCCTGTTCTGCGACATCCGCGGTTACTTCCCGATGTCCGCCCAGGAGCATGTCCACGAGGTGATCGCCCTCTACATCGGCTACGCCCAACAGTTCCTCGACGAGCACCCCCACGAGGGCTACACCGCCGTCAGCGGCGCCAACCCCCAGTGCCGCGCCACCACCCGCAAGGGCACCCCCTGCCAGCGCGTGCCCCTGCCCCGCAACGGCTACTGCCCCTCCCACCAGCATCTTGCCGAAACCGAGGATCGCGAGCTGGAGGCGGCCTGACACTCGCGTAGGCTCCCAGGAGTGCTCCTGGGAGTCGATGTCGGAGGGACCTTCACCGACGCCGTTCTCATCGCCGGGGATGACGGCCTGTACACCGCCAAGGTCCCCTCCACCCCCGGCGAGCAGTCCGCCGGCGTGCTCGAGGCGGTCGCCCTGGTGCTCGCCCGCGCCGGCGCCGAGGCCGCTCAGGTGGAGCGCTTCGCCCACGGCATGACCGTCGCCACCAACGCCCTGCTCGAGGGCCGCACGGCGCGCACGGCCCTGATCGCCACGGACGGCTTCACCGACGTGATCGAGCTGGGCCGCCAGGCCCGCGCGGACCTGTACGACCTGTGCCGCTCGGGGCCCGCTCCGCTGGTGGCGGCGGAGCTCCGCTTCGGAGCGCCGGAGCGCACCGGCCCGGGCGGCCCGCTGCGCGAGCTCGATCCGACCGGAGCCGAGGCGCTCGTCGAGGAGGTTGGCCGCGCCAGCCCGCGGGCGATCGCGGTATCGCTGCTTCACTCCTATGCCCACCCCTCCCACGAGCTCCTGCTGGGCGCCCTGGTGGAAGATCTCCTCGAGGGCGTCCACGTGTCGCTCTCCTGCGATCTCGTCGGCACCTTCCGCGAGTACGAGCGGACGGCCACCACCGTTCTCGACGCCGCCCTGTCCCCCCTGCTGGGCGGCTATCTGCGCAGCCTGTCCGCCGAGGCACTCGACCGCGGGCTGCCCGAGCCGCTCATCATGCAGTCCTCCGGCGGCCTCACCGACTCAGACCGCGCCGCCTCCCACGCCGCGCTCACCGTACTGTCCGGTCCCGCGGGCGGCGTCGGCGGGGCGCTCCTGCTGGCGGAGCTGGCGGGCGAGCCCGACGTGCTCTGCTTCGACATGGGCGGCACCTCCTGCGACGTCTGCCTGATCTCAGGCTCACAGGTCGCAGAGACCGCCGACCGTGAGATCGCCGGGCGGCCGCTGTCGCTTCCGGCGCTCGACATCCACACCGTCGGCGCCGGCGGCGGCTCGATCGCCTGGCTTGACCCCGGAGGGGCCCTGCGCGTGGGGCCGGCCTCGGCGGGCGCGGTCCCCGGACCCGCCTGCTACGGGCGCGGAGGCACCGAGCCGACGGTCACCGACGCCAACCTGCTGCTCGGGCGCCTGCTCGAGGAGGCGCCCCTGGCGGGTGAGCTGTCACTCGACCGCGCCGCCGCCGAGCGGGCCGTCTCGCGCCTGGCGGGTGAGCTTGACATGGACGTCGTCGAGTGCGCGCAGGGAATCGTCCGCGTGGCCGAGTCAGAGATGCTGGGCGCCCTGCGCCTGATGACCGTCGAGCGGGGCATCGACCCGCGCGGCTTCGCCCTGCTGGCCTTCGGCGGCGCCGGGCCCCTGCACGCCGCCGCCCTGGCGGACGAGCTGGGCATCGAGCGCATCCTCTGCCCCCGCGCCTCCGGCGTGCTCTGCGCGCTCGGCCTCGCCGCCGCCGCTCCACGCCGCGACGTCTCTCGCACCGTCCTGCTGCGCGGGGACTCGTTCACGGCCGAGCGCGTGGCAGCCGAGCGCGACGCCCTGCTGGCCGAGGCCAGCCGCGGATTGGACGGCGCAGCGGCGCGCACCCGCGTGCGCCACGAGCTCCGCTACCGCGGCCAGTCCTTCGAGCTGTCGGTCGAGCAGTCCCGGTCGGCCGATCCCGAGGTCCTCAGCGAGGCCTTCGCGCGCGCCCACGAGCTCCGCTACGGCTACCGCGACGGGGAGGCCGAGGTCGAGCTGGTCAGCATCCGCGTGTCGGTGTGGGGCCGCCCGCCCGATCTGCAGGCGCTCGGCTCGAGCGCTCCCGCGGCCACAGCGGGCACCCACCCCATCGTCTTCGACGGCGAGCCTCTCGAGGCCACCGTCCATCGCGGCGAGCTGCCGGGCGGAACCCGCCTTCAGGGGCCGGCGCTGTGCGCGCTGTCAGAGGCCACCCTGCTCGTGCCGCCCGGCTGGGCGGGCGAGGTCGATCCCCACGGCACCGTCCACCTTCACCATGCTTGACCCGATCGAACTACAGGTCATCACGGGCGGCCTGCGGGCGGCCTGCGAGGAGATGGGCGTCGTGCTGACCCGCTCGGCGCACTCGTCCAACATCAAGGAGCGCCGCGATGCCTCCACCGCCCTGTTCGATCCCGCCGGCGAGATGGTCATGCAGGCCGAGCACATCCCGGTGCACCTCGGCGCCATGCCCGCCGCCGTCGCCGCGGTCCTGCACGAGCGCCACTCTCCGGGCGTCTCCTGGATCCTCAACGACCCCTTCGCCGGCGGCACCCACCTGCCCGACATCACCGTCATCACCCCCGTATTCGCAGGCGCCGAGCTGCTCGGCTTCGCCGCCAGCCGCGCCCATCACGCCGACGTGGGCGGGCACGTGCCCGGGTCGATGCCCGCCGACAGCCGCAGCCTGGGCGAGGAGGGAGTCGTGATCTCCGCCCGCCCGCTGGATGAGCAGGCGATCGAGGAGCTCGTCGCGCAGATGCGCCAGCCGGCCGAGCGCCGGGCCGACCTGCGCGCCCAGCTCGCCGCCAACCACACCGGCGCCGTGCGCCTGTCAGAGCTCGCCCAGCGCCTCGGCGTCGCGCGCCTGCGCGAGGCCACAGGCGCGGTGCTCGACTACTCAGAGCGCCGCACCCGCGCCTGCCTGACCGCCCTGCCGGACGGCACCTTCACCGCGGCCGACGTGCTCGAGGCCCCCGAGGGCGACCTCGAGCTGCGCCTGCGCGCGGTGCTCGCGGGCGATCGCCTGACCCTCGACTTCGAGGGCTCGGCGCCCCAGCATGCGGGCAACCTCAACTGCCCGCTGGCCGTCACCCGCTCGGCCTGCCTGTTCGCCGTGCGGGCGCTCACCGACGCGGACATCCCCTCATCGGCCGGAGCCCAACGCCCGATCGAGGTGCGCGCGCCCGAGGGCACCATCCTGAACGCCCGCCCGGGCGCCGCCGTGGCGGCGGGCAACGTCGAGACATCCTCCCGCGTCGCGGATCTCGTGCTCGCCGCCTTCGGGCGGGCGCTTGGTCAGGGGACCATGAACAACCTCACCCTGGGTAACGAGGGCTTCTCCTACTACGAGACCCTCGGCGGGGGTCAGGGCGCCTGCGCAGGCGCCGACGGCCCCAGCGGCGTTCACGTCGCCATGAGCAACACCCTCAACACGCCCATCGAGGCCCTCGAGCGCGAATTCCCGCTGCGCCTGATCGAGTACGCCCTGCGCCGAGGCTCCGGCGGCTCAGGGCGCCATCGCGGCGGCGACGGCGTGGTACGCGAGATTCAGGCGCTCGAGGGAATGACCTTCTCCCTGATCGCCGAGCGCCGCCGCCATCCTCCGCCGGGGGCCGGCGGCGGGCAGCCCGGCGAGCGCGGCCGCGACGAGCTCGACGGGCGCCCGCTGCCCGGAAAGATCACGGGCACGCTCGAGCAGGGGGGGCGGCTACGCATCGAAACGCCCGGTGGTGGAGGATTCGGCCATGTCTGAGCGCATCGGCTTTCTCGGCCTGGGCATCATGGGCTCGCGCATGGCCGCCAACGTGGCCCGCGCCGGCTTTCCCCTCGCGGTCTGGACCCACACCCCCGGCAAGGCCGAGACCTGGGCCTCAGAGCACGATGGGAAGGCCTTCGCCACGCCCGCCGAGGTGGCGCGGGCGAGCGACATCGTGGTCAGCATGGTCGTGGACGGCGAGCAGGTGTCAGACATCCTGCTGGGCCCGAACGGAGTCCTCGAGGGCGCCCACGACGGGCTTCTGTGCGTGGACTCCTCCACCATCGCCCCCGCCGACAGCCGCCGCATCGCCGCCGCCCTGGGCGGCGGCGGCGTCGCGATGCTGGACGCCCCCGTCACGGGCTCCTCGCCCCGGGCCGAGGACGGCAGCCTCACGATCATGGTGGGCGGCGCGGCCGGGGATTTTGCCCGCGCAAAGCCGCTGCTCGAATCCATCGGCAGCCTGATCGTGCACGTCGGCGAGCTCGGTCAGGGGGAGATGCTCAAGCTCATCAACAACTCCCTCGGTGCCGCCAACGCCGCGGCCCTCGCCGAGGCCCTGCTGCTCGCGCGGGCCACCGGCGTGGACCTCGACGCGCTCGTGCAGGTGACCTCGGCCGGGTCGGGCGGCTCGGTCCAGATGACCGCCAAGTCCACCCCCATGCGCGAGCACGACTACACAACGCTGTTCAAGACCGCCCACATGCTCAAGGACGTGCGCCTGTGCCTTGAGGAATCCCAGACCGCGGGCGTGCCCTTCCCCTCTGCAGCCCACGCCCGCAACCTGCTGGTCGCCACGATGGGCCGCGGCCACGGCGATGATGACTACGCCGCCATCATCGAGGCCGCCGAGGGACTGGCCGGATGGCGTTTGTGAACGCCCTGTTTCGTGCTGGATCAGCGAGAGATGGCAAATAATGTCGCTATTTGCAGGGGATTTGGGATTTTCGCCCGGAGTTCGTATCTTTAACGGACCAGCGGTCGCTCTCCCGGGGCGAAACGCAGGTTCTAAGAAGCAGTCGTTTCCTTACAGGTTTTCGTCTTTTTATGCCAATTGCTTTCAAAGAATGGGCCGTCACCGTCCGCGCCCTGGCGGAAGGTGAGCAGCTCATAACACTTCGCAAGGGGGGCATTCGCGAGCCCGGCAAGTCCTTTCAGCTTGCCCACGAGCGCTTCTTCTTGTATCCCACCTTCGATCACCAGCCCGGCGATCTCGTACGCGAGTCCCACCAGCCGGAGCTGCGGCGCGCGCTCGAGGAGGGCGTCTGGAGCGAAGGCGAGCCGGCCCTCCCCGCCTTCGCCTCCGGCGCACCGGTCCAGCAGCCCGATCGCGTGCGCATTCGCGCCTGGGCCCAGGTGGCCGGCCACTTCACGATCGCCGACCCCCGCTGCGTGGACGCGCTGTCCCCCTTCTACGTGTGGACCCCCGACTACGCCGAAAAGCGCCTTGGCTGGCGCCGGCACGAGCCGCTGCACGTGCTGCTGCTTCGCACCTACCGCATTCCCCGCCCGGTCACCGTGAAGGTCAAGGACGAGTACACCGCCTCGCACGCCTGGGTCGAGCTCCAGCGCGAGCTTCCCTTCGAGGGCACCCCCGTCCTCTCAGACGCCGAGTTCGAGCGCGCCTCCGAGGAGATCCGCGCGATCACGAGCGAAGCTGCCGCCGGCCAGCCCGTCCTGGCCTAGCAGCCCTGGCCTGACCTGAGTCACACGGCGGGCACTCACCGGCGAGAGTAGGGTTCTGCGAAGAACAGGCACGTCCTTCGTGCCGCTCGACGGGGGCAGGCAGGGATCCGGGAGGGCAGTGGAGCGTCGCGGTACGGGCCGAAACCTCATTTGGCAGGAGGAGACCGCCATGAGTAAGAAGCTGTCAATCCTCGCAACGCCGCTGGCGATCGTCGCGCTTGGCCTGATTCCCGCGATCTCGGCAGCCGCCACCCCGCACTGGTTCAAAGGGGGCAAACGCCAGGCGGAAGGCACCAAGGTGCCGGCCATGACCTGGGGCGGCGCCGTGGACCTCTCATTCGAAGGCATCGTCTTCAGCCAGTGCAAGACAGTCGGCGCGGGTTACATCGAAAACCCCAAAGGCACCGGCATGGAAGTCGGAGAAAAAGGACCTGCCGGAGCAGGACGGATCCTTTCATTCAACTCCTATGAATGCCAGGGGAAGTCATGCGAAGAAGGAATCGCATCGAAATACGGCACCCTGGGCTACAAGGGTGTCGCATTCCTCGCCGCCTACAACTTCCCGTGGTCGGTCAAACTGCAGGGCAGCGAAACTTTCGAAGAGAAGATCGGAGCCAAACCGAACGACGGCGTCGGGCAGAGTTGGGGGGAAGCCATCCCCGGCCAGTCGGAAGCCTACGCCGAGGGATTCCACGCCAGATCCCAGGCTCCGGGCGGACATGGCGCCGCGTGGGGAGCAGCGGGAGCGATCGGACTGATCGAAGGCTGCGAAATCTTCCCGAACCCCGAAGGTGCGGCGGCCCTCGGTGGAGTCACCGGACAGCCCGAACGCGTGGGGCCAGAATATGAGGTGCCCTATGAAGGCGAACTGCACCCGTTGATCGGCGGAAGCCTCGACAACGGCCCGAGCGCCTCGAGCCCGGCGGTGGACGAATTCACGGGGTCTGCTTCGGGAGAACTGGATGGGTCGCGTGACGGTCTCTGGGGCATGCTGAAAGGCCAGCTCAAGTACCTGGGCTACGAAACCCAGGCGCCGATCTCGGTGGCACCGTAGCCGGCCGGCTGAGTCTGCAAACGGCTGAGATGGGGCCGCGGACGTCCTCGCGGCCCATCAGCCCTGCTCCCAGGCGAGCGCTTCGCGGGCCGCCTCGGCTCCCGACTGCGGAACCAGGATGTCGCGCGGACCGACCAGCGGCGCGTACCCGCCGATCAGGGCGCTGAGCACGCAGGGGATGCCCTCCTCCAGCAGCATGCCCTCGATGAACTCGGCCTGGATCTGGTTCTCGGCCCGGGCGACCTTGACCAGATCGCCTTCGGCGTACTGCGGCTTGATCTTGCGCGCCCAGCGCTGGCGCTCGGAGGGCGGTCGCTCTGCTCCCCCGGCGTTCACGAGGGGCATGCCGCAGGCCTCACAGAAGCGCTCGCTGCGAGGATGGGAGCGGGCACAGCCCGGGCACACGAGCGGCTGATCGCTCGTATCGCCGTCGTTCACATCGCCGTCTCCGTGATGGGCGCCTCTGTGATGTCGGCGCCCTCGATCTCATAGGTCCGCACGAGCGGCTCATCCCCGCTCGCCAGTCCCACGATGATCCACTCCACACCTGGCCAGTTGGCGGCGAAGTTGACGTCGGTCTGGGACGGGTAGGGCTCGCTGCGCACGTGCGAGTGGTAGATGGCCCCGAGCTCTGAGCCGCCCTCTTGGCACGCGTTCCACAGCTCGAGCAGTTCCTTGGGGTCGATCTCGAACTTCAGCGGGCTTCTGTGGATGTTGACCGCGCGGTATACGCGCACCGCCAGCGCGGGCGGGCCCGGCTCGACGGCCACCACACCGCAGACCTCGTTGCGGGGATCCTCGAGCGCATGCTCCACCAGCTCGCCGAGAAGGTCCGCGGAGATGTTCATGCCGGTTGAGGGTCCCTGCGGGTCCCGGCGGGGCCTACCACCACACGGTGGAGTCGAGGTTCTCGATCTCCTCCACCGGCAGCGTGTAGATGCCGCTGGACAGATACTTCCAGCCGTCGTCGGCCACCACGAACACGACGTTGCCCTCTTCGAGCTCGCCGGCGATGCGCACGGCGATGCTGGCGATCGCCCCGCTGGAGACGCCCGCGAAGACGCCCTCCTCGTCGAGCAGCCGGCGCGTCCAGGAGATGGCGTCGCGGTTGGTCACGAAGATCTTCCGGTCGAGCAGGGAGAGATCGATTATCGGCGGGATGAAGCCGTCGTCCAGCGAGCGCAGTCCCTGCACGGGCTCGCCCTGCATGGGCTCCGCCGCGACGATCTTGACGGCGTCGCCGAAGGTCTCCTTCAGGCGGCGGCCGTTGCCCATCAGGGTCCCCCCCGTGCCGAGGCCCGCCACGAACGCGGTGACCTCGTCGAGCTCTTCGAGGATCTCCACCGCCGTGCCGTTGTAGTGGGCGTTGGGGTTGGCCTGGTTTCCGTACTGGTAGGGCATGTAGTAGGAGGAGTCCTCGGCGGCCATCGCGAGCGCCTTCTCGACGGCTCCGTTCGAGCCCTTAGAGCCCTCCGAGTAGACGATCTCCGCGCCGTACATCCGCAGCAGCTGGGTGCGCTCGGGCGTCACGTTCTCGGGCATCACCACCTTCAGCGGATAGCCCTTGCGCGAGCAGATCATGGCCAGCGAGATGCCGGTGTTTCCCGAGGTCGGTTCGAGGATGGTGTGGCCGTCGGAAATCGCGCCCTTCTCCTCGGCGTCCTCGATCAGGGCGCGGGCCACCCTGTCCTTGACAGATCCCGTGGGGTTGCGCGACTCGAGCTTGGCCCAGATGCGCACGCCCGCCTTGGGAGACAGGTTGGGCAGCTCGACCAGCGGCGTGTTGCCGATCGACTGCACGATGTCCCCGTAGCGGCCCCCGCAGGGCCGGCTCCTCAGCCTCTCAACCGCCATTACTTCACTGAATATAGCGGTCAGCCGTGGTGCTTGGCCTTGGCCGGCTTGCCTTCGGGAATCAGGGAGGCGGACGTGAAGCAGCCGTGCTGCGTGCGCAGCGCCACTTTGTAGGCGCGCAGCCCCGCGGCGCTCGGTTTGGTGCTCTTGACGTACTGGTCAAGCGCGGCGCCGCACTGCACGGCGCCCCAGATGTTGGCCGACGTCTTCGGGGTGGGGATGCGCGACTGATAGGTGTAGCAACCATGGGCCTGGCGCAGCGTGTGTTTGTAGGCGCGCAGCTGCGCGGCGGTGCTCGCCCCGTTGCTCTTGATCAGCTGGCGCAGGCCGGCGCCGCACTGGATGGCGTTCCACACGTGCCCCGACGCGCTGCCGGCGCTCGCTTCGGTGCTGGTGGCCGAGCCGGCCGCCTGGCCGCTCGAGGCCGAGGCGCTTCCGTTGGCGCCAGCGGCCGACGCCGGGCCGGTGGCGGCCACGGCCGCGCCGGCCGCGCCGGTGGCTGCGGCCGCGCCGGCCGCGCTGACCGTGGTGGTCGACGTCGCGCTCGACCCGCAACCGCATATCAGCCCCGCCCCGGCGACACCCAGGACGAGCCATGTGGACAGCGCTCTGATCACTTTCCCCTTTTACCACAGGCGATATCAGCGGACATAAACCACCAGGACGAGCTCAGGCCTTACCATGACTCCCCTGATGGACGCCGACTTCGACTTCGACTGGCTGGTCATCGGCTCCGGCTTCGGCGGCAGCGTCTCGGCGCTGCGGCTGTCCGAGAAGGGCCACTCGGTGGGCGTGCTCGAGTGCGGGCGGCGGTTCGCCGACCACGAGCTGCCGAGCGCGACCGCGGATCTCAAGCGCTACTTCTGGCGCCCCAGGCTCGGCATGAAGGGCATCTTCCGCATGACCATCTTCAAGGACGTCTCGGTGGTGTCGGGCTGCGGCGTGGGCGGCGGCAGCCTGGGCTACGCGAACACCCTGTACGTTCCGCCGGAGAAGTTCTTCAAGGACCGCCAGTGGGCGGACATGGAGGACTGGGAGACCGCGCTGGCCCCCCACTACGCCGAGGCGCAGCGGATGCTCGGCGTCGTCCAGTACCCGCATGATGATCCCGCCGATCAGCTGCTGCGCGAGCTCGGCGAGGAGCTGGGCGTCGGCGACAGCTACAAAAAGACCCCGGTCGGCGTGTTCTTCGGCGAGCCCGGCAAGACCGTCCCGGATCCCTACTTCGGCGGCGAGGGACCCGACCGCACAGGTTGCCGGCTGTGCGGGCGCTGCATGGTCGGCTGCCCGCACGGGTCCAAGAACACGCTTGTCAAGAACTACCTCTACCTGGCCGAGCGCCGGGGCGCACAGGTGATGCCCGAACGCACCGTCATCGACATCCGCCCGCTCGGCTCGGGCGACGGCAGCGAGGGCTTTGAAGTCGAATCCGAGCGCTCGGGCGCGTGGCTTAGAAAGGAACGCCGCGTGCAGCGCGCACGCGGCGTGGTGGTGGCCGCCGGGCCGCTGGGCACGAACAAGCTGCTCGCCAGCTGCCGCATGAAGGGGTCGCTGCCGCGTGTCTCCCATCGCCTGGGCGAGCTGGTGCGCACCAACTCGGAGTCGATCCTGGCGGTGACGGTGCCCGAGGACTACCCCGAGGACCTGATCAAACGCGTGGCCATCACCTCCTCCATCTACCCCGACCCCAACACCCACATCGAGACGGTCACCTACGGCGACGACGGCGACTCGATGCACCGCCTGAACACGCTGCTGGTGGGCGACGGCACGCGGGTGACGCGACCGCTGAAGCTGCTTTTGCAGGTGCTGCTGCACCCCAGGCGGCTGGCCCAGGTGATGTTCCCCAAGCACTGGTCGCGGCGCACGATCATCATCCTCGTGATGCAGACGCTCGACAACGCGATCGCCCTTCGCCCGCACAGCGGCCCGTTCGGGTCCTTCTGGCTGAAGACCGAACAGGACCCCGAGCGGCCCAACCCCACCTTCATCCCGATCGCCAACCGGACCGCCGAATGGTTTGCCAAGCGCACCGGCGGAATCGCGCAGAGCTCGGTCACCGAGGCGCTGTTCAACATCCCCACCACCGCCCACATCCTGGGCGGCGCGGTGATCGCGCCGGGCCCCGATCAGGGGGTCGTCGACGCGCACCAGCGGGTGTTCGGCTATCAGAACCTGCTCGTCTGCGACGGCTCGGCCATCCCCGCCAACGTGGGGGTCAATCCCTCGCTCACGATCACCGCCCTGGCCGAGCACGCGATGAGCCACGTGCCGGCGGCGGTCGAGGGCAAGCAGAACCTCGGCTCCGATCCCACCGCGCCGCCATCGCAGCGGGGGGCGGTCACCGTGCTGACGACGCCGCCCGGCTAGCGCTTGCTCACCCTGCTGCACGCCTGGCTCCTGTTCCCGGCGGCACTCGCCCTGGCTGGTTACGGCCTGGGCCTGCTCGTGGAGGAGGCCTCCGGCCGCAGGATGGCGGGAGCGCTGGTGATACCCACCGGGCTCGCCGCCGTGATCGTGCTCGGCGGCATCACCTCCTGGACGGCGGCGGCCCCCGTGGTGGTGCCGCTGGTTGCAGTCCTGGCGGTGGTGGGCCTGGTGCGCCACGGGCGTTCGCGCCGGGTCGATCCGTGGGCATGTTCGGCGGCGGTGGGGGTGCTGCTGGTGTTCGGAGCGCCGGTACTGCTCTCCGGCGAAGCCACCTTCGCGGGCTTCCACGTGCTCGACGACACGGCCACGTGGCTCGGGATCACCGATCAGGTGATGTCACACGGGCGCAGCCTGGCAAGCCTGCCCGCATCGACCTACGCCCTGGTCCTGGAAGCGAATATCGGCAGGGGCTATCCGCTGGGCTCCTTTCTCCTGCTCGGCGTGGGGCGGGCGCTCGTCGATATGGACGCCGCGTGGGTCTTTCAGCCGTACCTCGCCGTCTGTGCCGCGATGGTGGCGCTATGCGGCTACGCGCTGCTCGCACCGATCATCGCGTCGCCGCGAATGCGTGCGCTGGCCGGGTTCGTCGCTGCCCAGTCGGCGCTGCTGTACGGATACGGCCAGTGGGGAGGGATCAAGGAGCTGACGCTCGCCTTCCTGCTTGTGCTCACCGTGGCAACAGCGGTCGATGCGCTCAAGTCTCGGGACGTTCGGCCGCGGGGGGGCCTGCCCCTCGCGCTGACGGCCGGAGCGCTTACCGACGTCCTGGGGCCTGGGGGCGCCGTCTATGTCATACCGCTGCTCGGCCTGGTCGCCGGGGTGTGGCTGTGGCGATCGCGCGTGGCGGGCACCCTGCGCCTGGGCCTGATCCGCGTGGCCACGCTCGCGGGACTGACGCTCGTGTTCGCGCTGCCGATCCTGCTGATCGCGAGCGAAGCGCTGTCCTACGACACGCAGTTCACCGGGGCCCATCCCACCCGTCAGGCTCTGCTCGGCACCCTCCTTCACCCGCTGAGCGCATTTCAGCTCGGTGGCATCTGGCCGGTCCATGACTTCCGCCTCACGCCGGCGACGGTGCCGACCGTTCTGCTGCTGATCGTGGTGGCTGCAGCCGCCGTGGGCGCCCTGGTATGGAGCTATCGACGGCGACGTCCGGGCGTGGCCCTGTATGTGGGCCTCGCGGTATTCGCGTGCGCCGCCGGATACCTCGCCGGCGCCACGCCGTGGGTGGTCGCCAAGACCCTGGCGATCTCCTCGCCCGCCATACCGCTGGCCGCAATGATGGGCGCGATCCTGCTGTGGGGACGCAGCCGCGTTGCGGGCGCCGTCGTGATCGCCGTCATCACCGGCGGGGTCCTGTGGTCCAATGTGCTGGCATATCGCGCCGTTACGCTTGCGCCGCGCCCACGGCTCGCCGAGCTGCAACACATCGGCGGCCTGGTCGCGGGCAAGGGACCCACGTTCCTGAACGAATACGAAGTCTATGCCGACGAGCATTTCCTGCGCAGCGGCGCCCCGGTTGGTCCGGCTGATTACCGCAAGGCGCCGTTGCCGTTGAAAAGCGGCGTGGAGTTGACCGACAGGACCGAAGCCGCCTGGGCGGACCTCGACTCCTTCCCCCTGTCCACGCTTGAACCGTACCGGTCGATCGTGACACGCCGGTCGCCCGCGGAAAGCCGCCCACCTTCGATCTACCGGCTGATCTGGCAGGGCCGCTACTACCAGCTTTGGCAACGCCCGGCGCATCCTGTGAGGCGCATCCTCGAGCACGTCCCGCTCGGTGAATCGAACACGCTGGCCTACTGCGGCTCGGCGGTGGGATCAGAGCAACCCCTGTGCTCGGTCGACCCCGTGGCGACCCCGTCGTGCAAGCAGGTGCAGGGCATCGCGGCGCAGGCGCTGCGCGAGCACGCACAACTCGTCGCCTATCAGCGCCCGGAACCGCTCGTGGCGCGCGCCGATGAAGGCCATGCGCCGGGCAGCTGGACCGATGACGCGGCAGCACACATACTGATTCCCACAAGCCCCGGGAAGGCGGTCCTGCAGTTCTCCCAGCCCACCGCCGAAGCCTATGAACTATGGCTGGACGGGCAATTCTCCCGCGGCTTTGAAGTGAGCCTCGACGGCCGCCACCTGGGTACGGTCAAGGACCAGCTGTCCGGGTTCATCTCCTGGGTCAGGGTCGGCAACGTGTTCCTGGCGGCCCGAAGCCACACGTTCACCCTGACCTACCCCCATGCCAACCTCACGCCCGGGAGCGCCGAGAGCAGCCTCACCCTCCTGAGCGCGATCGGGTTGCAGCCGAAGCGCCCGCCGAGCGAACTGATCGAAGTCGCCCCTGCCCAGGCAGCGCGGCTGTGCGGACGGCCGCTTGACTGGATCGAGGTCGTGACAGCCGCCTAGGCGCGATAGGGATCGATCACCTTGTGGGTGCAGCCCACGAGGTGAAAGTGGCGGTTGGCCTGAAGGAAGCGCATCACGAAGGTCTTCAAGCCGGGACCGTTGCAGTAGACGGTGCCGTAGCCGTACACGAGGGCGATGTGGTCGTTGCCGGCGCCCGTCCAGATGACGTTGTAGCCGTGACTCGAGTAGATCCAGTCTTCGCCGGGGCCGCCGTGCAGGAAGTCGCGCTGGTCGGTGGGCTGGTTGCCCGGATGGGAATCGCCCCAGATCACGTCGCCCTCGTTACCGGCCCAGATGGTGTCGTTGCCGTCACCGCCCAGCAGCATGTTGTGCACGCCGAGCTCGCCGCGCATGACGCCGCTTTCGTTGCGGGGGTGCCCCTGGTGATGGCCGATCACGGGCCAGCCTTCGTGGTTGGCCATGGCAGCCGCGACGGCACAGGCGCCCAGCACGAGGGCGCCGGTCAGACAGAGAAGCAGCGCTGAGCGCCGCAGACTACGTGTTCCTCCCATACCCGCCCATCGGCAGGCAGCGCAGATGACCCGCGCTCGCTCGCGTCCCTTGGACGGACGATGTCGCAGAGGCGCTCGGCGGGAGACGCTCAGGCGGGGATGGCGCCGCCGGCCATGGCCGGCAGGATGACCAGCGTGTCGCCGCTGCCCACGATCGTCTGCAGGCCGTCGAGCACGCGCACGTCCTCGTCGTTTAGGTAGACGTTCACGTAGCGGTTGAGCTCACCGTCGGCTGAGAACAGCTGGCTCTGGGTGGCCGGGTGGCTGACCGACAGCGAGTGCAGCACCTCGCCGACGTTATCGCCGGAGGCGTCCACCTCTCGCTCGCCGCCGACCGAGGCGCGCAGTACCGGGGGGATCTTGATCGTGGCCACGGTCTGAGAAACCTACCCGGCCGCAGCGCAGAATGCCTCGTAGTCGGGGAAGGAGCCCATCTCCTCATCGGTTATCTCATCGGGCTCGCGCGAGCAGATCGGGCAGTCCGGGTCGCGGTGGACTTTGACCTCGGTCAGCGTGGCCGCCAGCGCGTCGTACAGGAGCAGCCGGCCGATCGCGGGTTCACCGATGCCGAGGATCAGCTTGACCACCTCGGTGGCCTGCAAAAGTCCCATCGTCCCGGGCAGCACGCCGAGCACGCCGTTGGCGCCGCAGGAGGGCGCCAGCTCGGCCGGCGGCGGCTCGCGGAACAGGCAGCGGTAGCAGGGGCCCTCGTAGGGGGCGAACACCGACAGCTGGCCGTCGAAGCCGAGGATCGAGGCCGACACGACGGGGATCTTCAGGCGCACGGTGGCGTCGTTGAGCAGGTAGCGCGTGGGGAAGTTGTCCACGCCGTCGACGATCACGTCGTAGCCCTCGATGATCTCCATGATGTTGGACGCGTCGATGCGCACCGGGTACTTGACGACCTTCACGTCGGGGTTGAGGTCGTGGATCGCCTCCTCGGCGGAGTCGACCTTGCGCGTGCCCACCCCGGCCGTGGTGTGGATCACCTGGCGCTGGAGATTTGACAGATCGACGACGTCGTCGTCGACGATCCCGAGTGTGCCCACGCCGGCGGCGGCGAGGTACAGGGCGGTGGGCGAGCCCAGGCCGCCCGCGCCGAGCAGCAGCACCTTGGCGTCGAGCAGCTTCTGCTGGCCCTCGGCGCCGATCTCGGGTACGAGCATGTGGCGCGAGTAGCGGTCGCGCTGCTCGGCGGTGAGCGCGCGCGGGATGTCGACCTCGTAGCCGCGGTCCTTCCACAGGGTTATGCCGCCGGTCATCGATCGCACGTGCTCGTAGCCGAGGTCCTCCTGCAGCGTGCGGGCGGCGTAGGCCGAGCGGGCGCCCGACTGGCAGTACAGGATCAGCTCGGCCGAGCGGTCCGGCGCCGCGCTCTCGATGCGCGACTCCAGATGGCCCCGGGGGATGCTCTTGGCGCCGGGGAGATGTCCGGTGGCGAACTCTTCTGAGCCGCGCACATCGACGATGGTCACGCCCTCTGAGATCAGCTCCTTGACCTCGGCGGGGTCGACCTCGGCGATCTTGCTCTTGACTTGGCGGAGCAGCTCCGCTCCTGACGGGCTCATATTGAAACTCCTAAATCAAGGTCAGGTTTCATTGTTGCTTCATAAAGTATAGCGCCTTCGCCGCCGCTCGAGAGCGAGGTCCGACACCATGATGTCCGATGCCCGCCCGCCTGCGCACCGGCCTGCTCGCCGCCACCGCCGCAACCGTCCTGGCCCTGGGGCTGGTGGCGCTCCTGCACCGGCCCGCCGGGCGCCCCCCGGCAGCCTCATCCCCGTCGGGCTCCCCGTCGGCCGGCTCCCCCTCCGCCTCGGGCTTCGACGGCGCTGCCCTGCCCGCGGGCGTGCCTGCCCCGGGGTTCACGCTCACCGACCAGTCCGGACGGGCCGTCTCCCTGGCCGGCTACCGCGGCCAGGTCGTGCTGATCGCGTTCCTTGACTCGACCTGCGGCCCCACCTGCATCCTCATAGCCCAGCAGATCCGTGGCGCCCTGGATGAACTGCAGCCGCGGCCGGTGCCCGTGCTGATCGTGAGCGTCGATCCCGCCCGCGACACCCGGGCGCGGATCAACCGCTTCCTGGCACAGGCATCGCTCAGCGGGCGGGTGCGCTACCTGACCGGCCCACCCGCGCAGCTGCAAGCGCTGTGGCACGCCTACCGCGCCGCTCCGGCCGGCTCCTCGACGGCCGTGCTCGACAGCTCCGCGGCGGCCGTGCTCGTCGATCAGCGCGGCTTTGAGCGGGTGCTGTTCCCGCTGGAACAGCTGACCCCCGAATCGCTCGCTCATGACATCGGCCGCCTGCGCTCGGAACCCTAGGCGCAGCCCCGATCCCGGCCCCGGGGGCGGCGGATATCCCGGGGCGGGGGCGTTGCGTTGATACCCTAGCGCCCAGGTAGGTATTCAGAGATGATGTTCTCAACCAAGGCCGAGTACGGCGTACGCGTGATGGTCGAGCTGGCGCGGCGCGCCGGCGAGGATCCGATACCGCTGACCGAGATCGCCGAGCACGACGGCCTTCCGCTCGCCTACCTCGAGCACCTGGTCGCGCGGCTGCGCAAGGCGGGCCTCGTCGATTCCCGGCGCGGCTCGCGCGGCGGCTACCTGCTGGCCCGCCCGCCCGGGGAGATCACGATGGCCGAGGTGGTGGAGGCCCTGGAGGGGTCGATCGCCCCGATCGAGTGCATCTCCCAGAGCTCTGATGGCTCGATCGTGTGCGCCCGCGAGTCCGCCGACCCCGGCCAGCCCGGCCACGTCTGCCCGACCAAGCTGCTGTGGACCAGGGTGCGGTTCTCGATCGTGCGCACGCTGCAGGAGACGACCCTGTCAGACCTGCTTCTGGCCCCGGCCCTGCCCGGCGCCCCGGCGCTCGCCGCCGACCCCTCGCTCGTCGCGATCGAGCAGCAACCACAACCCCTCACGACTGGAGCCTGAAAAGCGAACATGGCCGACCTAGAGATCAGAGACCTGCACGTGCGCATCGAGGAGCGCGAGATCCTCAGGGGCGTCGACCTCGACATCAGCCGCGGAGAGATCCACGCCCTGATGGGGCCCAACGGATCGGGCAAGTCCACCCTCGCGAACACCCTGCTGGGGCACCCCACATATGAGATCACGCAGGGCTCGATCACCTTCAAGGGCGAGGACATAACCGAGGCCGAACCGCACGAGCGCGCCAAGGCCGGGCTGTTCCTGGCCTTCCAGTACCCGGTCTCGATCCCCGGGGTGTCGGTCGCCAACTTCCTGCGAATGGCCATCAACGCCAAGCGCGAGGACCCGATCGGCGTCAAAGAGTTCCGCACCCAGCTCCAGCACGCGATCGAGCTGCTCGACGTCGACAAAGCGTTCACCTCCCGCCACCTCAACGACGGCTTCTCAGGCGGCGAGAAGAAGCGCGCGGAGATCCTTCAGATGGCGATGCTGGCCCCCGACGTGGCGATCCTCGACGAGACCGACTCGGGGCTCGACATCGACGCCCTCCGTACCGTCGCCGAGGGCGTGCAGAAGCTCCATGATGAGCAGGGGCTGGGCGCGCTGATCATCACTCACTACCAGCGGATCCTCCACTACGTGAAGCCCGAGTTCGTGCACATCATGATGGACGGGCGGATCGTGCTGCAGGGCGGCGTGGAGCTGGTGGAGCGGCTCGAGCGCGAGGGCTATGACCAGATCCGCCAGGAGTTCGGCGTCGGTGTCTGAGGTGGCGGTCAAGCCCGGTCGCCACCGCGAGGCAACCCTCTACCACGCGCTGGGCGGCGCCGGCGCGGGCGACGGGCGAACGCTCGCCCAGCTGCGCGAGGTCGCCCTCGCCCACTACTACACCGCCGAGCTGCCCGTGTGGCGGCGCTCGGGCTTCTGGGCGACGAGCCTCGAGGCCCTCGACCTGGACGCGCTCATGGACGAGGCCGGCGAGAGCGAGCCGGGAGTGGGCGCGCCCGGATCGCCGGCGGCCGGGGAGATCCCGGAGGTCGTCACCCGCACGCTCCCGGAGCGTCCGCGCGCCGGGCGCCTCGTGCAGAGCGCCGGCGCAGTGGTTCACATCGACCTGGACCCGGCGCTTGAGGAGCAGGGCGTGATCCTGTGCTCGCTCCAGGACGCCTTCCGCGACCACGCCGAGCTGGTGGAGCCGTGGTACTCCAAGCGGCTGACGCTCGACCGCAACAAGCTCGAGGCCGCCAACGCCGCCTTCTGGA
Organism: uncultured Solirubrobacteraceae bacterium; assembly: GCA_963826995.1. Taxonomy (GTDB): domain Bacteria; phylum Actinomycetota; class Thermoleophilia; order Solirubrobacterales; family Solirubrobacteraceae; genus Palsa-744. The sequence continues at coordinate 219,356 of CAWGYZ010000002.1, forward strand.
CCGGCGGGGCCTTCCTGTACGTGCCCGACGGCGTCGTGGTCGAGGACCCGTTCGAGATCGTGTACGCGATCGACGGGCCCGGTGTGGCGCAGTACGGGCGCACGCTGGTGCTGGGCGGAAAGACGAGCGAGTTCCGCCTGACCGAGTACGACCTGGCCCAGGACTTCGAGGGCCAGGCGCTCCACGCGGGCGCGTTCGAGATGTACCTGCTGGACGGCGCGCGCTGTCACCTGTCCCAGGTGCAGGACTGGGGCTCGGGAGAGGTGTTCGACGTCTCCACCCGGTTCGTGGGCGTCGGCCGCGACGCCTACTGCCACTGGCTGCCGGCATTGCTCGGCGGCCACCTCGTCCGCCAGCATCTGGAGCTCGCGATCTCAGAGCCCGGCGCGGACATGGCCTTCCGCGGGCTGTTCTTCACCGAGGAGCACGAGCACCTGGACGTGTTCGCTGTGGACCTGCACGAGACCGGGCCATCCGGCGGGGACGTGCACTGGCGGGGAGCCGCCAGCGGCGAGAGCCGGGCGAGCTTCGAGGGTCTGATCCAGATCGATCCGGGCGCCCAGCAGACCCACACCTACCTGCAGATCCACTCGATGATGCTCTCCCCGAAGGCGCGCGTCGATGCGATCCCCTCGGTGCTGGTGTCCGCGGACGACGTCTCGGCCTCGCACGGCGGCACCGTGGGCGAGCTCGACGAGGCGGCCATCTTCTACATGCAGACGCGGGGCCTTGACCGTCCCGCCGCCGTGCGCGTGATCGTCGAGGGCTTCTTCGAGCCGCTCATCTCAGAGCTGGCCGATGAGCCGCTGGAAGCGCTGGTGCGCGAGAAGGTGGCCGGCAAGCTGGCCGCGGCGCGCGATGACATCGAGGCCTATGCCACCAGCCGCTGAGACGATCCCGCTGATGGGGGTCAAGGCCGACTTCCCGATCTTCGCGCGCGAGTTCGACGGCCGGCCCCTCATCTATCTCGACTCGGCGGCCACCTCCCAGAAGCCGGCGGTGGTGATCGAGGCCGTCGCCGATCACCTGCGCAACCACAACGCCAACGTCCACCGCGGCGTCTACGCGCTCGCCCAGGAGGCCGACGCGGCCTACGACGGAGCGCGCCGGCGGGTGGCGGCCTTCGCTCACGGCGAGCCGGACACCACCATCTTCACCAAGAACGTGACCGAGGCGATCAACCTCGTCGCCTACTCCTGGGGCCGCGCCAACGTCGGTCCCGGAGACGCGGTTCTGATCACCCAGGCCGAGCACCACGCCAACATCGTCCCCTGGCAGGTGCTGTGCCGCGAGCGGGGCGCCAGCCTGCGCTACCTCGAGGTGGACGAGCAGGGACGGCTCTCGCTCGACGCCCTCGACGCAGAGCTCGCCCGCGGCGATGTCCGCATGGTGGCCTTCACGCATGTCTCCAACGTGCTCGGCACGATCAACCCCGTCGCAGAGATGGTGGCGCGCATTCGAGACGGCGGGGCCGTGTCGCTGATCGACGGCGCCCAGGCCGTTCCCCACATGGCGGTGGACGTCGAGGCGATCGGCGCCGACTTCTATGGCTGGACCGGCCACAAGGCGCTCGGCCCGACCGGCATCGGCGTGCTGCACGGCCGCCGTGAGATCCTCGAGAGGATGGAACCCTTCCTGACGGGCGGGGACATGATCGCCTCGGTCGACTTCCAGTCGGCCACCTGGAACGAGCTGCCGGCCAAGTTCGAGGCCGGAACCCCGATGGTGGCCGAGGCCGTCGGGCTGGGTGTGGCCGTGGACTACCTGGCGAAGCTCGGCATGGACCACGTGCGCGAGCACGAGCGGGCGCTGACCGCCTACATGCTCGAGCGCCTGTCGCAGGTTCCCGGCCTGAGCGTGGTCGGCCCCGAGGAGGCTGAGGCGCGGGGAGGCCTGGCCTCGTTCACGATCGAGGGCATGCACCCCCACGACATCGCCGAGCTCGCCGACCGCGGCGGGGTGTGCATTCGCGCCGGCCACCACTGCGCGCAGCCGCTGATGCGCTGCCTGGGGGTCAACGCCACCGCCCGGGCGAGCGTGGGCGTCTACAACGAACCGGCCGACATCGACGCCCTCGTGGAGTGCCTGATCCGCGGGCGCGAGGTGTTCGGCCTCTAGGTTTGGCTCCGGCATGGACGACCTCTACCGCGACTACATCCTCGACCACTACAAGCAGCCCCGGAACTTCGGGGAGCTGGAGCCCCACGATCTGGAGGCGCTCGAGCACAACCCCCTGTGCGGGGACGAGCTGGGGGTGCACATCCGCGTGAAGGACGGGCGCATCGAGGAGCTGCGCTTCCACGGTCACGGCTGCGCGATCTCGCAGGCCTCGGCCTCGATCGCCTCCGAGGAGCTGAAGGGCATGGAGCTCGATGAGGTGGGCCGCCTGGGCGCCGACTGGATGATCGAGCTGCTCGGCATCCCGGTGTCGGCGACCCGGCGCAAGTGCGCCCTTTTGAACCTCAAGGTCGTGCGCGGCGCCGTCACCGGCGACCACGCCTGGCCGGTCTGAGCACGATCCGCATGTTCGGCCCGGACAGGACGCCGCGGTGAAGTCGGACGGCCACGATACAATCCCTACTGCAGAGCACAGGATTCTCCAAGGCACCAGGAACGAGGAGCCAGATGGCCACGATTGAGAGCACCAGGATCGCCAAGCCCAGCCCGATCGTCGAGGACGATCAGGGACAGCTGCGCGCGCGCCAGGGCATCTCGCGCGATGTCGTGAGCGAGCTGTCGAAGATCAAGGGCGAGCCCGACTGGATGGCCGAGAAACGGCTGAAGTCGCTTGAGATCTTCGAACGCAAGCCCGTCCCCACATGGGGACCGGACCTGAGTGGCCTGAACCTCGACGACCTCGTCCTGTACTCGCCGCCGACGGCGGGGCGCTTCAACAGCTGGGACGACGTGCCCGCCGAGATGAAGCAGACCTATGAGGATCTGGGCATCCCCCAGGCCGAGCGCGAGCACCTCGCGGGCGTGGTCGGGGTGTGGCGCCAGGAGCCGGTGTATGAGGGCCTCAAGGAGGAGTACTCAAAGCAGGGCATCCTGTTCTGCTCCATGGACACGGCGATCACCGAGTACCCGGAGCTGGTGCAGAAATACTTCATGAACAAGTGCGTGCCGCCGCAGGACAACAAGTTCTCGGCGCTGCATGGCGCCGTGTGGTCGGGCGGGGCCTTCTGCTACGTCCCCAAGGGCGTCAAGTGCGACCTGCCGCTGCAGTCCTACTTCCGCATGGAGGGCGCCGGTGAGGGCACCTTCGAGCACACCCTGATCGTCGCCGACGAGGGCTCTGAGGTGAACTACATCGAGGGCTGCACGGCACAGACCTACAGCGTCAACTCGATGCACTCCGCGGTCGTCGAGATCTTCGTGCACGAGGGCGCCAAGGCCCGCTACACAACCGTGCAGAACTGGTCCAAGGACGTCTACAACCTCAACACCAAGCGCGCCATCGTCGACGCCGAGGGAACGGTCGAGTGGGTCGGCGGTTCGATGGGCGCCAAGTACGTGATGCTCTACCCGGGCTCGTTCCTGATGGGCGAAGGCGCTCGCGCCGACCATCTGAACGTGGGCGTGGCCGGCAAAGGCGTGCACAAGGACACCGGCGCGAAGGTCGTGCACCTGGCGCCGAACACGACCTCCAACATCCTGGCCAAGTCGATCTCCAAGGACGGCGGCATCATGGGCTACCGGGGCCTGGTCAAGATGGGTTCGCACTCGCAGGGCTCGAAGTCCCGCGTGCAGTGCGACGGGCTGATGATGGACGGCGAATCGAAATCCGACACGTGGCCGGACATCCAGATCCAGAACCCGCATGTGACGGTCGCCCACGAGGCCACCGTCGGGCGGATCTCTGACGACCAGCTGTTCTACATGGGCTCGCGCGGCTTCACCGAGGACGAGGCGGCGGCGATGATCGTCAACGGCTTCATCGAGCCGGTGACCAAGGAGCTGCCGATGGAGTACGCGGTCGAGCTCAACCGCCTGATACAGCTGGAGATGGTCGGCAGCATCGGCTAGGAGGCGTGCCCTGCGCGCCCCGGTGGACACGATCGTCGCGCCGCTGTTCCCCACGGGGCTTCCGTGGGTCAACGCGGACGGCGGCTCACGCCAGGCGAGCATCATCCAGCGCGGGCGGCCGATGCTGGTGGAGTTCTGGGACTTCTGCCGGCCCAACTCGCTGCGCACGCTGCCCTACCTGAAGGGCTGGCATGAGCGCTATGAGCCGGCCGGCCTGCGCACGATCGGGGTGCACTGCCCGGGCTTTGAGCCATCGCGGGCCGAGCAGGCGGTCAGGGAGGCGGTCGCTCGCCTCCAGATCCCCTACCCGGTATTGATCGACAGCGAGTTCGAGGTGTGGCAGGACTACGGCAACGAGGGCTGGCCGGCGCGGTATCTGTTCGACGGCCGCGCGCGGCTCGTCGACTACCACACCGGCGAGGGCGGCTACGGGGAAACCGAGCTGGCGATCCAGGAGCTCGTGGGAGTCGAGCGCGAGCCGATCGCCCCGCTGCGACCCGAGGACGCCCCCGGTGCGCGGCTGCTCGCCCAGACAGAGGATCAGCCTGGCCCCTACTCGGGCCCGTATGAGGCGGGGGGCGTATGGGCGGTGCTCGATGGCAGCGGAACCGTCCAGGTCAACGGCGGCCCCGCGGCCGGCGGCTCGGAGCTCGCGGTCTCGCACCCGGGCGCCTATCCGCTGATCGAGCACGAGCGCTATACCGCGGGTGTGCTCGACCTGCGCTGCAGCGCCGGCGTTGAGTGCCTGGCGACCTGCTTTACGCCGGGAGTCGGCTGAGCTCTGTGAGCTGGTGGTCGAGCAGCAGCCGCTCGACGAGCGGAGGACCGGAGTCCTCCACGATCACGCAGCCACCCGGCCAGTAGGGGCTCTCCCCGGGGGTGGGGGTCAGAAAGACGCGGGCATAGGTCCAGCTGCCGGTGTTGACGAGCCGGGCGCCGGACCCGGGCGCTTGAAGCGAGCTCCCGGGTCGCCACTCGGCCGGATCATCATCCGGGAGCGGCCCGGCGCGGTGGGTGTGGCCGAAGACCACGTAGGCGTCTCCCAGCTCGAGCCTCGCCGCCACCTCGCCCATCGCGTCGAGGCCCGCCCGGCGCAGCTCTCGGCCTGAGATGTTGGCGTGCAGCGGGCCGAGCCCGGCGCGGTTGAGCGCCGCCACCGCCAGCGGGAAGGCGACCCCCAGGGCGCGCCGGCGGAGCTTGGACGCGAGCCCGGCGCCCCTGCGACGGGCGTCGCTTCTGAGCGCGCGCCAGGCGCCGTCGGTCGTCGCCCCGTTCAGCAGGCCGCCGGTGGGCCCGCTCCTGGCGACGGCATCCCTCCAGGCGAATGCCGGAGACTCGACCGCCTCGTAGTCGCCGGCGCCGGTGAAGCCCTCGGCCGGACGCCCCAGCACGCGGCTCATCAGGCCCATGCTCAGGCGCTCGAGGGTGGGGATGGTCAGATGGCAGTCCAGGTAGTGACCGTGGGTGGCATACACGTCGGGGCGCACCCACAGACCAGGGTAGGCCATACGAACGCGCGCCGGGGCCGCCCAGGCGGCGATCTGCTCGAGCGTCCGGGAGACCTCGGCCGGCTCCATCAGCTGCTCGACCTCGAGCGGCGGCGGCTCGCCGCTCTCCCCGCGGCGCATGAGCCAGGGTTCGATCAGGGCGTGATCGTGGTTGCCGGCCACCATCACGAGCTCGCGTTCGCCGAGCGCTTGGCCGAGATCTTCGAAGACGGGCCGCGCCGCCGCCATCGCGTTGCGCGGCGGTCCGTGGCGCAGCTCGAGCACATCGCCGAGCAGCACCAGGCGGTCGGCGTCTGCCACGGCCTCGAGCAGCGGCGTGCGAAGCTCGGCGTGGCGCAGCACATCCGAGCCCGTCAGGCTGCCGAGATGCAGGTCGGAGACGATCAGCGTGCGCATGGCAACCGCTGACGATAGAGACGTGCGCTGCCCCGCCCCGGGCGCCCTCGCCCGCGGCCTGTGAGGGCCCTGCAGCGGGCTCCTCACCGGTTGCGCGCAGAAACCGGTGCAGCTACCCTGGATCAGCGATGGACCGCTTACGGATCGGCCTTGTGGGATGGCTGACGCTTGTCGCTGTCGCGCTGGTGGCCGCCCCCCCGGCGGCGGCCCGCGCCCATGGCCGGGGATTCTCGTTCACGAAATCCAAGACCGAACCGTACGCCGCGTGTGGTCGCCCGAAGGCGCATCACTCGGCCTGCCTGGCGATCCTCGTTCCGAGCGCCGCGCCCAAGCCCGCCACGCCGGGAACGCCGGCGCCGGCCCTCGCGACCCCCTCCGCCTTCTCGGGCAGCGGGATCGGAGGCGGCTACTCACCGGCGGATCTTCGCGCGGCCTATGCGCTGCCGTCGGCGTCGGCGGGCTCCGGTGAGACGGTGGCGATCGTCGACGCCTTTGACGATCCGAACGCCGAATCGGACCTCAAGACGTACCGCTCGGAGTACGGGATCGGCGCCTGCACCACGGCCAACGGCTGCTTCAGGAAGGTCAACCAGAGCGGGGGAACGAGCTATCCGACCGCCAACAACGAATGGTCCGTCGAGATCTCCCTGGACCTGGACATGGCCTCGGCGGCGTGCCCCAACTGTCACATCCTGCTGGTGGAGGCCAACAACAACGAAAACGTCAACCTGTATGACGCCGAGGACGAGGCGGTCGCGCTGGGAGCGACCCAGATCAGCAACAGCTTCGGAGGCAGCGAGGCCTCGGGCGAGACATCTGAGGACCAGTACTTCAACCACCCGGGCGTGCAGATCACGGCAGCCGCGGGCGATGCGGGCTATGAAGTCGAGTATCCGGCGGCCTCGCCCGACGTGATCGCCGTCGGCGGGACCCGCCTTCTGCCGGCGTCGAACTCGCGCGGCTGGTCAGAGACCGCTTGGAGCGGCACCGGCAGCGGCTGCAGCCTGTATGAGCCGAAGCCCGCCTGGCAGACCGATTCGGGATGCTCCAAGCGGACCAACAACGACGTCGCCGCGGTCGCGAGCCCGGAAACACCGGTGTCGGTCGCCGACTCATACGAGCTTCCCAAAGAATTCTCCAAACCGGCGGCGGGGTGGACCCTCGTGGCGGGCACGAGCGTCGCCAGCCCGCTGATGGCCGGGATCATGGCCCTGTCCAACACCTACACCAAATCACTGCCCGGGGCTGAGGCCCTGTACAAGCAGGCCGCCCAGAACGGCACCGGCGTCCTCGATGACGTGACATCCGGGAGCAACGGCAAATGCGGCACCTATCTGTGCAACGCCCAGACCGGCTACGACGGGCCGACCGGCCTGGGTAGCCCCTACGGAGCCCCGGACGCCGCGACCGCCCCGCACTGGTTCAAAGGCGGCACACGCGTCAAAGAAGGCACGCGCCTGGCGGTCGTGAGCTGGGGCAGCGCCGTGAACGTCACCCAGAACGGCCCGAACGGTGAAATCAGCTGCAAGACCGTCTCGGCGGGCTATGTCGAAAACCCGCTCGGAGCCATCAGCCGCACCGGCGAGGAGGGCCCCGCCGGCGCCGGCGCCACCGAGGCGTCGTCCTACTACGAATGCGGGGCGCCGCAGTGCGAAGCGGAAATCGCGGCGTCATCGCTGGCCGCCCTCGGCTACAGGGGGGTCGGCTTCGCCGTGGCATACAACCTCCCCTGGGCTGCCGAACTGTTGAACGCCTCGGCCCCCTACGAAGAGAGGATCGGAGCCAGACCCGACGGCAACCTCGGAGCTGGATTCCCCGAGGGGTTCCCCGCCATATCCCAGCCGCCAAGCGGTCTCGGCGGCTCCTGGGGCGCGGGAGGGGCGATCGGGATGGTCACAGGCTGTGAAATCTTCCCGAACCCCGAAGGCCAGGTGGCCACGGAACCAGGTCCGGCGTTGCACCCCGGGGAGCCGGCGAGGGTGCGGTATGAGACTCCGTTCGAAGGCGAACTGCACCCCCTCATCGGAGGGCCGCTCAACAGCATCCCCTCGGCGGGAGATCCGGCGATGGTCGAATTCACGGGCAAGGCCTCTGGAGAACTCGAAGACCCCTCCGGACCGGGCCTCGGCGGCGTCGACGCGGGCAGCCTGAGGTACCTGGGCTACGAAACCCAGTCCCCGGTCTCGGTCGCCGAATAGCTCAGGCGGGGTTGGCGGCGGTCTGCGGCGCGGGCCGGACGGGCTTGGGCAGCATGAAGCGGACGTCCTCGCGGATCACGTGGAACTCGGAGATGTCGCTCACGCCGCGCGCCCTGAAGAAGTCCACGAGCTCCTGAACGAGGTTCTCGGGTGCGCTCGCTCCGGAGGTGATGCCGACCACGCGCTTGTCCTCGAGCCACTCCTCGCGCACCTCGCCGGCTTTGTCGATCAGGTGCGCCTCTGTGCCGCAGTCGCGCGCCACCTCCACGAGCCGGACCGAGTTCGATGAGTTGCGCGAGCCGATCACTAACATCAGATCGCAGCTGCCGGCCATCTGCTTGACGGCCGCCTGGCGGTTGGTGGTGGCGTAGCAGATGTCATCGGTGCGGGGACCGACGATGCTCGGGAAGCGCTCGCGCAGACGGGCCAGGATCGAGCTGGTTTCGTCCACGGCGAGCGTGGTCTGGGTGATGTAGGCCATGCGCTCGGGGTTCTCGACCTCGAGCGCATCGACGTCGTCCTCGCTCTGCACGAGCACGATCCGCTCGGGCGCCTCGCCCATCGTGCCTTCGACCTCCTCGTGGCCGTCGTGGCCGACGAGGACGATCGTGTAGCCCTCGCCGGCGAAGCGCACGGCCTCGCGGTGGACCTTGGTGACGAGCGGGCAGGTGGCGTCGATCGTGTGCAGGCCGCGCTGCTCGGCGCCGGCGCGAACGCTGGGGGCGACGCCGTGGGCGGAGAACACGCAGACGGCACCCTCGGGCACCTCCGTCTCCTCCTCCACGAAGATCGCCCCGCGCTGGCGCAGCTGCTCGACGACGTGCTTGTTGTGCACGATCTCCTTGCGCACGTACACCGGCGCGCCGTGTATCTCCAGAGCGCGTTCGACCGTCTGCACCGCGCGATCCACGCCCGCGCAGTACCCGCGCGGCGCAGCCAGCAGCAGCTTGTGCACGCCGTTGTGCATGACACCATTGTAGGGGCCGCCTGAGCTTGCGCTCGGGTGTACCCTAGGCGCTGATGCCGCAACGCCACCTCGACAGGCTGACGCCGATCGACGCATCCTTCCTGCACCAGGAGGGCCCCGATTCCCACATGCACATCGGCGGGCTGACGATCGCCGAGGGTCCTCCGCCGGCGATGGACGAATTTCTCGAACAGATCCGCGAGCGCCTGCACCTCGTTCCGCGCTACCGCCACAAGCTCGCCTCCACAGCGCTCGACTCGGGGCGCCCGGTGTGGGTGGACGACCCCAACTTCAGCCTCGAGTACCACGTCCGCCACACGGCGCTGCCGACGCCCGGGACCTGGGTTCAGCTGCAGAGCCTGGCCGCCCGCATCTTCTCCCAACAGCTCGACCGCTCAAAGCCGCTATGGGAGATGTGGCTGATCGAGGGTCTGAAGGACGACCGCTTCGCGCTGATCACGAAGACCCATCACTCGCTGATCGACGGCATCGCCGGGGTGGACCTGGCGACGGTGCTGTTCGACCTCTCGCGCGAACCGCCGCCGATCAAGCACTCCGGGCGCGCCTGGCAGCCGCACCGCGAGCCGGGCACCGTGGAGCTGGTCGCAGCGGGAGTGCGCGGAGCGGTGCGCGCCGCGGTGGCGCTGGCCGAGGGAGCGGTCGACGCGATCACCCACCCCGACCACGCGCTCGCCCGCGCGCGCGAAGGCGCCGAGGGAATCGGCGAGATCATCTGGGCCGGCCTCAATCCCGCCCCGGAGACACCGCTGAACGTGCACATCGGCCCCCACCGGCGCTTTCTCGGCATCGGCGACTCGCTGGAGGACTTCAAGATCGTCAAGAACGCCTTCGGCGGCACCGTCAACGACGCGGTGCTCGCCGTCGTCGCCGGCGCCCTGCGCTCCTTCCTGATCTCCCGCGGCGGGCGCACCGAGGGCGTCGAGCTGCGCGCGCTGGTTCCGGTCTCGGTCCGCACCGAGGGCGAGCACAACCAGGCTGGCAACCGCATCGTCGTGATGCGCGGGCCGCTGCCCGTCTACATCGCCGACCCGGTGCAGCGGCTGCGCTTCGTCTCCCAGGCGATGGACGGCCTGAAGGAGTCAAAGCAGGCCCTCGGCGCCGAGGTCATAGCGGGCGCCCAGAACTTCGCCCCGCCCACGATCCTCGCGCAGGCCTCGCGCCTGAACTTCTCAACCCGCCTGTACAACCTGATCGTCACCAACGTGCCGGGCCCGCAGTTCCCGTTGTACGTGCTGGGCCGCGAGATACTCGAGGCCTACCCGGTCGCCTTCCTGCCCGAAAACCACGCCTTGGCGATCGCGATCATGTCCTACAACGGCCAGATGAACTTCGGCCTGCTCGGGGACTTCGACGCTGTGCCCGACATCGACCTGATCGGCAAGGGAATCGAAGAAGAGCTTGCCACGCTCGTGGCGCTCGCCTCAGAGCCGGTGGCGGCCGCCAGCAACGGCTCGGACACCAGCGCGAGCAACGGGGCCGGCAACAGCATCACCAACGGCCGCGCCTAGTCCCAACAGCGCAGACAAAGCCCCGACTTCGGCGCGACGGGCCGATGTGGCCCATTCCGCAGGGCTCGCAGCGCCACATTGGCACCCCACGGGCAGGACGATTGCTGATCCAATTGATGAGTGCCCTCCAACACACATAGGAAATCCTCACCGTCACGGAATGGGCGACCGGCGGGGCACATCAGCACACAGGTACCTGGAAGCCTGTGAGGAGGAGATGCGTGATGGGCCGCACCCTCCGCGGCCCATCCGCAGCCCTTTGCGGTCGGTTCGCCTGCGCCCGGGGTGGATCTGTCGCCCGGCTAGAGCCTGCCGCCGTCGGCCGGCCATGGCCTCTCATCGCCTGAGGGACGACGCAGCAGGTCCAGTATTCGCTCGGTCTCCTCGTCGCTGAAGGCCGCGTCTATCTCGCGGTAGCGTCCTTCGATCCGCTCGATCGCCTGATCGGCGGCCTGGCCGGCCGCCGCGATCGCCGCGTCCCGCTCGGTCCTCGCCTGCTCGCGCGCCAGCCGGTAGTGCCTGCGCGCCCGCTCGAGCTCGGATTCCATCGTCGCCGTGTGCGCGTGGTCCTGGCCCACGCCGGCCACGCCTTCGCCGTGCTCAGCCGGCGCCGCCTCGGGGGCCCGCGTGCGCGCGTTCGGCCTGCTCTCGCGCCGTCGCGCCAACAATTTTCTGAGCAGCTCGTACCAGACGATGATGACCAGTCCGTACAGGATGGCCAAGCCCAGCGACAGCCTGATGATGACGGCCGCGCTGGTGCTCACGTGTCACGTCACTCACTCTCGCGGCTCAGTGGCCGAGCGCGATTTTGCCGTGCAGTGAGCCCATGACTGGAGTGTAGTGCCAGCCTCCACCGTCCGATGCTTCTCGACCCGGGCGAAGAAGCGCCCCCGCGCGAGATCCGTTCGCCGGGGGCCTGGCGCCGAGAGGATCGACCGTCGCCTCTCGATCGCAAGCCAGCGCTACCCGATTGCAGCTGATCAGAATCAATACCCGAGCGCGAACTTGGCGTCCTCGCTCATCTTCTCGGGCGACCAGGGGGGTGTGAAGACCATCTCGGAGGCCACCGTCCTCACGCCGTCGAGTTCGCCCACGAACTCCTCGATCTGCTCGGTCACCTGCGGGCCGATCGGACAGCCGGGGGTGGTCAGGGTGAAGGTCACGCGCACGTTGCCCTCGTCGACCTCCACGCCGTAGATCAGCCCCAGCTCGACGAAATCGAGCCCCAGCTCCGGGTCGATCACGTTGGCCAGAGCCTCCATCACTTCGTCCTCGGTGGGAACCACGCCAAGCTCAGTCATACGACGAGTCTAGCTCGCACCCGTGGGGCGCTAGTTGTCCGTGCCCAGGCGGTCCCACATATACAGCTGGATGCATTCGTTGGCCAGCTCGATCGCCCGCTCGGAGGACAGGCGGGGGAGCACCGTGTCCAGGGCCTGCTCCTCGGAGACGCCGGCCTGGAAGGCTTCCTCGCCGCGGAACCCTGCGGCGATCTTGAGGGCCTCGCGGCGGTTGTCCCCGAGGCTCGGGAACACCCCCACCAGGAAGTCGGTGTTGGGGATCGGCTGTCCCACCTCGAGCGAAGCGTGCCAGGCCGCCAGCAGGTGCAGATCGTCCTCGTCCAGGTCGGCGATCGCCTTGGCGTAGTGGACCGACAGCTCCTGGTCGGGGATGTCATCCACCCATGCGCGCACCACCTCCCCCACCAGCTGACGGCGCGCCTCGCGCCCGACAGACTCGGCAATGACTCGAATGGCATCCTGAGGCTCGATGAAGCAGAGTGGCATCACGACTCCCGGACCGTAGGGGAAACGACTGACAACCGTGACTGTAGGCGGCCGTGTGGACGGCACTTTCTGCTCAGAGCCCCAGCGCCTCCCGAGCCCGCTCGAGCGCAGGCTGATCGCGGGTTTCCGCCGGAAATCCGAGCGTGGCCCGCTCCGGCGCCGTCCAGTTGGCAAGCGCCAGGTCGAGCGTCTCGATCGGCACCTGGAGCGCCTCCACGAGCGCCGCCGCGCGGCGCTCGAGATGGATCGGATCGCCGATCGCGAACAGCCGCTTGGCCGCGAGCGTGGTCTCCTCGCTCGAGGACAGCCCGCCCACGCCCGCCAGGTGCAGGGAGTCGGCCTGCATCTCATACAGACCAAGACCTCCCAGCGTCACCAGCAGGTCATAGCGGCCCATCCGCCCGAAGCCGGGCAGCGCGAGCCGCTCGAACAGCCGCTCGAAGCGCCGCGACGGGCTCCAGCCGGGATCGTCCGGGAGCGTCCCCGCCCGCTGCTCCACAAGCTGGCGGTAGGCCCGCAGCGTGTCGCTCCCCCGAGCCGGATCATGGGAGCTGCGCGGGCCGAGCGGCACGCCCTCGAGATCGGGCAGCGGCCCGCCGGCCAGGGCCAGGCGGACGCCCGCGAACGGGTCCTCTCCCTCCAGGGGACACAGGTAGGAGGTCAGGAAGCAGATCCAGTTCGCCTGCCCGGGATCGCTCTCGGAAAGCGCCCGCGCCTGTCCATAGAGCCCCGGGGGCGACTCGCGCAGGGCGGTCAGCCTGCCGGCGGCGAAGGCGATCTCCTCCGCCAGCCGGGCGGCATCCGCCGAGGCCCGCAGCCCCGGCAGAAGCGCCGAGCGGTAGCCGTCATCCTCGGAGCGGCCCTCCCGGCGCACCCGCAGGCCCTCCCCTCGCGAGCGCCCCGTGCGGGCGCTCCGCGGCGCAGAGGGGTCCCGTGGCGCTCGTGCGAGCCGTGCGCTGCGCGAGGTCCGTCCGGTGTCCGAATGGCCGGGCAGCGTCTTTGAGCAGATGGGACAGCGCTCTATGAAGCGATTGTGCCTGCAGAAGGTCGGCATGGAGGCCGTGGGGTGAGCAGCTGGCCCGCCGGCCGCGGCTACCCGGCGCCGATCCCTGGTCCGGCCCAGCCCTGCGGGCCCTGCGAGTTCGGGGGCGGGCCCTCCGGGCCGTCATCGGCGTCGGCATGCCCCAAAAGCCCCTGATCCTCGGGCAGCGCCGCCCCGGGGGCGCTGCCGTTGCGGGCGGCGGTGAGGTGGCGGTCGACCATGCGCGCGCACTGGCGGCCCTCGTTGATCGCCCATACGATCAGCGACTGCCCGCGACGGGCGTCTCCCGCGGCGAACACGCCGTCGACCGAGGTGGTGTACGGCTTCACCGCCCGCACGTTGCCGCGCGGGTCGAGCTCCACGCCGAGCTCTGACAGCAGCTGCCGCTCGGGGCCCAGGAAGCCCATCGCCAGGAGCACGAGCTGGGCCGGCAGCTCGCGCTCGGAGCCCGGCACGGGGCCGAACGGCGGCGCGGGCTCTGCGCGGGCGATGTGCACGGCCGCCACCGCGCCGCTGCCGTCGTCTGAGAAGTGCGTCGTTGTGACGGAGTAATCCTGCTCGCCCACGGCGAGCTCCTTGGCCTCCTCCATGGCGTAGCTCAGCCGGTACTTCAGTGGCCACTGCGGCCACGGTGTGACGCTGTCGGGCCGATGCGCCGGCGGCTCGGGCAGCAGCTCGAGCTGGGTGATCGAGCGGGCTCCCTCGCGCAGGGCGTTGCCGACGCAGTCCGCACCGGTGTCGCCGCCCCCGATCACGATCACGTCCGCGTCCCTGGCCGTGATCTCCGCGCCGGCCGCGGGCGCGGGCACGGTCGGCTCGGGGCCCAGCTCGCGCGCCACGAAGCGGTTGCGCTGGTAGAGGTAGTCCATCGCGAAGTGCACGCCGGCGAGATCCCTGCCGGGTACCGGCAGGTCGCGAGGTATGCGCGAGCCGGTCGCGAGGACCACCGCGTCGAAGTTCGCCCGCAGCTCGGCCACGGTCACATCACGTCCCACGTCGATGCCGCAGCGCATCTCCACGCCCTCGGCGATCAGCTGCTCGACGCGGCGCTGCACCACCGTCTTCTCGATCTTGAAGTCCGGAACCCCGAAGCGCACCAGCCCGCCGATGGCCTCGTCGCGCTCGAACAGCGTCACCCGGTGGCCGGCCCGGCGCAGCTGCTGAGCCGCCGCCATCCCGGCCGGACCGGAGCCGACCACGGCCACCCCCTGACCGGTCTCCGTTCGCGGCGGCTCGGGCACAACCCAGCCCTCCTCGAACGCCCGGTTGATGATCGCGTTCTCGATCTGCTTGATCGTGACCGCGTCGCCTTCTTCTATCTCCAGCACGCACGCCGCCTCGCACGGCGCGGGGCACAGACGGCCCGTGAACTCGGGGAAGTTGTTGGTCGCGTGCAGCTGTGAGATGGCATCGGCGAAGCGGTCTCGGTAGACGAGATCGTTCCAGTCGGGAATCAGGTTCCCGAGCGGGCAGCCGTTGTGACAGAAGGGGATGCCGCAGTCCATGCAGCGGGCGCCCTGCTCGCGCAGATCCTCCACCGGCCGGGTGAGCAGGAACTCGCGATAGTCATGCGCCCGCTCACGCGGATCGCGCTGGGGAACCCCGTGGCGCTCGATCTGAAGGAAGCCGCCCAGCTTGCCCATCGGCTTGCCTATTTCCCGACCGCGTCGAGCCGCCGGGACGGGGCCACCGCGCCGTTCTTGGCCGCCCGTGCGGCGAGGGCCCCCTGCGCCTCGGCCCGTTCTGCCAGCACCCGCTTGTAGTCGTGGGGCATCACCTTCACGAACGCTCCGGCCTCAAGCAGCGCCTCCCACTCCGAGAGCACCTGGGCGGCCACCGGGGAGTCGGTGCGCAGCAGGTGCTCCTCGATCAGCGCACGCAGCTCGACGGCGTCCTTGAGCGAGGGCGCTTCGAAGCCGACCGTGCCCATGTTGCAGAGCTTGGCGAGCCGCTCGTCGGGGTCCAGCACGTAGGCCACTCCGCCGCTCATGCCCGCGGCGAAGTTCCGTCCGGTGGGGCCGAGCACCACCACGCAGCCGCCGGTCATGTACTCGCAGCCGTGGTCGCCGATGCCCTCCACCACCGCCCGCGCACCGCTGTTGCGCACCGCGAAGCGCTCGCCGGCCAGGCCGCGGAAGAAGGCCCGCCCGTCGGTGGCCCCGTACAGGACCGTGTTTCCCACCACCACGTTGTGCTCGGCCCTGAAGTGCGGGCCCATGTCCGCCGGCGGGCGAATCGCGAACACGCCGCCGGACAGCCCCTTGCCGGCGTAGTCGTTGGCGTCGCCGTGCAGCGTGAACCTGACCCCCGGCGCCAGCCATCCGCCGAAGCTCTGGCCGGCCGAGCCGTGGAAGTCGACCACGATCGAGTCCTCCGCCAGCCCCACGGCGCCGTGCTCGCGGGCGATGTGGCTCGAGAGGATGCCCCCCACGCAGCGGTTGCGGTTGCGGATGGGCAGCTCGATCGCCACCGGCGCCGGGGCCTGCGCGCCGTTCTGCGGCCCGTCCAGCACCGCCCGCGACTGCTCCACGAGCTCCCAGTCGAGCGCGTCCTTGAGCACCTCGGGCGGCGCTTCCACGCGCCGGCGGGGCATCCCCCGGGGGAGCTCGATGTGGGTGAGGATGTGGGTCAGATCGACTCCCCTCGCCTTCCAGTGCTCGATCGCCCGCTGTGAGCCCAGCAGGTCGACCCGGCCGATCGCCTCATCGAGCGAGCGAAGGCCCACCGAGGCCAGGATTTCGCGCACCTCCTCGGCCACGAAGAAGAAGAAGTTGACCACATGCTCGGGGGTGCCCTTGAAGCGTTTGCGCAGCACCGGGTCCTGGGTGGCGATGCCCACCGGGCACGTGTTCAGGTGGCAGGCCCGCATCATGATGCAGCCGGTGGCGATCAGCGGGCCTGTCGAGAAGCCCATCTCATCGGCGCCCAGCATCGCGGCGATGACCACGTCGCGGCCGGTCTTCAGCTGCCCGTCGGTCTGCACCACGATGCGCGAGCGCAGGTCGTTGAGCAGCAGCGTCTGCTGAGTCTCGGCCAGGCCTATCTCCCAGGGAACCCCCGCGGCCTGGATCGAGGACAGCGGCGAGGCGCCGGTGCCGCCGTCGTGGCCTGAGATCAGCACGCGGTCGGCGTTCGCCTTGGACACCCCGGCGGCCACCGTCCCCACCCCCACCTCGGACACCAGCTTGACCGACACCTGGGCCTGGGGGTTGGCGCAGCGCAGGTCGTAGATCAGCTGCTTGAGGTCCTCGATCGAGTAGATGTCGTGGTGGGGCGGCGGGGAGATCAGGCCCACGCCCGGCGTCGTGTGGCGGATCGAGCCGATGTAGGAGTCCACCTTGTGCCCGGGCAGCTGGCCGCCCTCGCCGGGCTTGGCGCCCTGGGCCATCTTGATCTGCAGCTCATCGGCGTTCACCAGGTAGTGGATCGTCACGCCGAAGCGCCCGGAGGCCACCTGCTTGATCGCCGAGCGCCGCCGGTCCCCGTTGGCGTCGGGCTGAAAGCGCGAGGGGTCCTCCCCGCCCTCGCCGGTGTTCGAGCGCCCGCCCAGCCGGTTCATGGCGATCGCCAGCGTCTCGTGAGCCTCGCGCGAGATCGAGCCAAGGCTCATCGCGCCCGTGCAGAATCGCTTGACGATCTCCGAGGCGGGCTCGACCTCGTCGATCGAGATCGCCTCGGGCCCGATCGCATCGCCGTCCGTCGACTGGCGCCCACCGGAGCCGGCCGTGCCGATTTCAAGCAGCCCGCGCAGCGTGGCCGTGCGCGCGGCGTGCTCGTTGACGGTGCGCGCATACTCGAGGTACTTGGCGAATGCCTCGCTGTCGCGCACGGCGGTGTAGGCCTCGTGATCGCCGCCCAGCGCCGCCTTCACATCGCCGTTGGCGGCCCGCACGGACTGCTGCACGAGCGCCACGGTCTCCGGGTTCCACATGTGGTGCTCGCCGTCGCGGCGCCATGCGTAGACGCCGCCCACGGGCAGCAGATCGTCGTGGCGGACGGGGTAGGCGCGCGCGTGGCGCTCGAGCGCCTCTGTCGCGAGCACCTCGGCGCCGACCCCGCCGATACGCGAGGCGGTGCCGGTGAAGTGCAGGTCGATCAGCTCCCTCTCGAGGCCCACGGCCTCGAAGATCTGGGCGCCGCGATATGACTGGATTGTCGAGATCCCCATCTTCGAGATCGTCTTCAGGAGCCCTTTGCCGATCGCCTTGACGAGGTTCTGAGCGGCCTCGACGGAGCTGAGCTGAACCTGCTCGCCGTCCGCGCCGGCCTTCACGATGCGCCCTTCGGCGACCTGCGTCTCGAGCGTCTCGAGCAGCAGGTAGGGGTTGATGGCGCTCGCGCCGTAGCCGATCAGCGTCGCGAAGTGGTGCACCTCCCGCGGCTCGCCGGACTCCACGATGATGCCTGCGCGCAGGCGCGTGCCCTCGAGCACCAGATGGTGGTGGACGGCGGCCACGGCCAACAGCGACGGCACCGGGGCGCGGCGCGGGCCCACCTGGCGGTCGGACAGGATGATGATGTTGACGCCGTCGGCGATCGCCTCCCTGGCCTGGGTGCAGATGCGGTCGATCGCCCCCTCCATGCCCGCGGGCCCCTCGGCCACCGGCCAGGTGATGTCGATCGTGCGGGCGGCGTAGACGGGGTGTGAGACGTGGCGCAGGGTCTCGAGCTCGCCGTTCAGCAGGATCGGCTGTTCGAGGTGCAGCTTGTGCGCGTGCTCGGGCGTCTCCTCGAACAGGTTGCGCTCGTTGCCCAGACTGGTCGTGAGGCTCATCACTATTTCCTCGCGGATCGGGTCGATCGGCGGGTTGGTGACCTGGGCGAACAGCTGCTTGAAGTAGGAGAACAGCGGCGGCGCCTGGTCTGAGAGCACCGCCAGCGAGAGGTCGTTGCCCATCGACCCCACCGGCTCGGCACCCTCGGTGGCCATCGGTGCGAGCAGCACCCGCAGGTCCTCCTGGCTGTAGCCGAAGGCGCGCAGGCGCAGGCGCAGGGGCTGGTTCGACAGCGTCACTTCGCTCGAGGGCGGAAGCTCTGAGAACTGCACGGCGTGGCGCTCGTACCACTCGCCGTAGGGGTGGCGCGTGGAGACCTCGCGCTTGACCTCCTCGTCCTCCACGATCCTGCCCCGCTCGAGGTCGACGAGGAACAGCTTGCCCGGCTGCAGGCGCCCGAGACGCAGGATCTGGTCGTTGGGGATGTCAAGCAGGCCAGCCTCGGAGCCGAGCACGACATGCCCGTCGGTGGTCTCCACCCAGCGGCCGGGACGCAGGCCGTTGCGGTCGAGCGTCGCGCCGACCACGCGGCCGTCGGTGAACGCCACCGCCGCGGGCCCGTCCCAGGGCTCCATCAGGCAGGAGTGGAAGGCGTAGAAGCCCTTCAGGTAGCCGGGCAGGTCCTCGCGGTTGCGGTAGGCCTCGGGGATCATCATCATCGCCGCGTGGGGCAGCGAGCGCCCGCCGAGCATCAGCATCTCGATCACGTTGTCGAACGTCGCCGAGTCCGAGTTGCCGGGGCTGACGACGGGAAGGATCTTCTCGAGGTCATCGCCGAACAGCTCCGAGCGGAGCTCCGACTCGCGGGCGCGCATCCAGTTGATGTTGCCGTGCAGCGTGTTGATCTCGCCGTTGTGGCAGATCACCCGGTAGGGGTGCGCGAGCTCCCAGCTGGGGAAGGTGTTGGTGGAGAAGCGCGAGTGCACGAGCGCCATCGCGCTCTTGGTGCGCGGATCACGCAGGTCGGGGTAGAACTCCGCCAGCTGGTAGGAGATCAGCATGCCCTTGTAGTTGATCGTGCGCGAGGAGCTCGAGGTCACATACAGGCCCGGCTCCGCGGCGGTGAGCTCGCACACGCGGCGGATCACATACAGCTTTCGCTCGAACGCGTCCTGGTCGCCGTCCAGCTCGCCGGCCGCTCCCACGAACAGCTGGCGGATGACCGGGCGGCAGGCGCCGGCCACCTCCCCGGAGTGCTCGGGGCGAACCGGCACGTCGCGCCAGCCGAGCAGCTCCTGACCCTCCGCGCGGACGGTCCGCTCGAGCAGGTCCTCGAGCCGTGAGCGCACATCGTCGTCGGTCGGCAGGAAGCACATCAGCACCCCGTAGGCGCCCACCGCGGGCAGCTCGAACTCGACCACCGCGCGCAGCAGCTCGTCAGGCATCTGCATCAGGATCCCCGCGCCATCCCCGGTGCACGGGTCCGCGCCGGAGGCACCGCGATGCTCGAGGTTCTCGAGCGCCGCGATCGCCCGCGAGAGCACCTCGTGGGTGGGGCGGTTGTCCAGGCGGGCGACCATGCCCACGCCGCAGGCATCGTGCTCGAAGCGGGGGTCGTAGAGACCGACGGCCTTTGGCGGCTGCTTGATTTGCGTAGTCATGAAGTGCTCGATTGGGGTGGTGCATCCCCCACGGGGCCTGGAGACCCTGTGCGGGCACGCCCACCGGTGCGCAGGCAGGCGGGCACACGAGGCGGTGAAGCAAAGCGTAGCAGCGCTGAGCGGCCAGAAACCAGCCGCCGCCCCCTCAGGCGACGGGTGTTTCGCGCAGCGTCTCGGCCTCGCTCCACGAGCACAGCGCCGCCCGTCCCGGACACGTCTCGCAGAGGCCCCGGTGAGGATGTTGGCTGACCGCGAACCCGCCTGCGCGGGCGCGCTCGATCCGCCCGGCGAGAAGCCCTTCGAGCTCGCCCCGATCGGCCGCGGTGAAGCGGGCCGAGACCCACTCCGCGGGCCGCTCCAGAAACCAGTGGACCACCTCCACGACCGGCGCGCCGTCGCGCAGCACCGCGAGCGCGTAGACGAGCCGCTGAACCCCGTAGTCGCGCTCGACCAGCTCGGCGAGGTCCTGCTCATCTCCCACCCGATCGCTCTTGTAGTCGATGACCAGGCGCGTGCCGTCGGCCTCGTCGGCCAGCAGGTCGATGACCCCGTTCATGAGGGTCCCCGCCCCCGCCTGCGGCCCAACCCCGCCGAGCGCGAATGCGAACGGGTACTCGCGGCGAACCCGCACCGCCCCGGCCAGCCGCTCCGCCGGCGCCGCGGCGAGCGCTCCGGCGATGAGCGCGGCGAGGAGCTCGCGCTCATCGTTGCTGGTGCGGATGCCCAGCTCGCGGGCGCGCGCCGCCACCTGCTCGGGCGCGGGCGGCCGGGGCGCGCGGAAATCGGCGGTCTCGAGCAGCGCGTGCACGAGCGTCCCGCGTGCCCGCGCCTCGAGGGCCCCGCCGGTGGAGGCGGAGCGCACCGCCGCGCGCTCCTCGCTCATCCCCAGTTCGCGTTCCAGGTAGTACCGGTAGCCGCAGCGCTCGAGCTCTGACAGCGAGGTGTAGCTGAGCGCCGAGGCGCGCCCGCCCGCGTGGGCGTCCTCGTCGAACAGGCTCATCTGCGCCGCCCGGGGGAGCGCCCGATCGAGCTTCGACGCGCCCCGTATATACGACGGGACCGGTGGCGCGCCGGTGGACATGCGGCCGCGATCGAGCACCTCTCCGGCGCTCTGGGCCGAGCTCAGCCACAGCCGCATGCGGGCCCCCGCGACCGCCAGCTCGTCGAGCGGCTTCCCCGCCGCCGCGAGCGCGGCCACGTCGGCCGCCAGCGCCGGCCCGAGCCAGGAGATCATCGTCGCGCCCTGGCGTTGCTCGGGCCAGCGCTCGAACTCCACCGCCCCGCTCAGCAGCAGGCGCTCGCGGGCGCGGGTCATGGCGACATACAGGATCCGATCCTCCTCCGCGGACTCGGCCTGCTTGCGCTCGGCGGCGAGCTCCTCGTAGTCGAGCGCCGGCACGGCCCTCTCGCCGTCCAGGCGCACGAGCGAGATGCCGAGGCGCTCGCCGTCGACGAGCAGATCGGGCTGTCGCACGTTTGGCGCTCGCCCCAGGTCGGCCACACAGACCACCGGGAACTCGAGACCCTTGGCCGCGTGGATGCTCATCAGCCGCACGGCGTCGGGCTCCACGCCTTCGACGGGCGCGTCCGACTCGCGTGCGCCGGCCGTCTCCTGCAGGCGCTGGGCGTGATCCAGGAAGCCGCGCAGGTCCCGGCCCTCGGCCGCTTCGTAGGCCCGCGCCAGGCGCAGCAGCTTGTGGACGTTTGCGAGGCGGCGCTCGCCCCACTCGAGGCCGAGCACGTGCTCGCGATAGCCGCTGTCGGCGATCGCGCGCTCGATCAGCTGCGACAGCGTGTGCTCGGAAGCCGTGGCGCGCTCGCTTCCAAGGCGCCCGCAGAACGTGTTGAGGGCAGCCCTGTCGGTGTCTGAGAGCTCCTCGAGGAGACCCTCGGGCGGCGAGCTCAAGCAGGTCTCCCACACCCCCCGTCCGGCCCGCCCGGCCGCGCGCGAGAGCAGCGCCAGGCCGTCGCGCGAAACCCCGGCAAGCGGCGAGGCCAGCGTCCCGTACAGCGCCAGCTCATCGAGCGGGTTGGCCAGCGCGCGCAGGTAGGCGAGCAGGTCGCCGATCTGCTGGTGGGCCCAGAACCCACCGGCCGCGGCCAGTGTGCGCAGGCCGCGCAGCTGAAGGGCCCGCTCGTAGACCTCGAGATCGCCGCCGGCGCGCAGCAGCACGGCGACCTCGCCGGCGCGCACGCTTCCGCTCTCCACGAGCTCTGAAACGCGCTGCGCGAGCAGGCGCGCCTCGGCCTGGCGCCAAAGCGTCGCGGGCGGCAGACCGCGGGCGATGTCCGCGGCGAGCTCCCCGTCCTCCTCCCAGCCGCTCCTCGCCGTCAGCAGCAGCTCGACCAGCGGCTCTGGGCTGTCGGACACCGGTCGACCGGCGCGGAGCCTTGAGAATCCCGTGAAGCGATCGAAGAAGACCGCGTTGACCACCTCGAGCAGCGGCGCGACACTGCGGAAGTTGCCGGTCAGCTCGAGGCTTCCCCCGAGCTCGGCGAGCGCGGCACGGCGGTCGCGGAACAGCTCCACCTCGGCGTGGCGGAATCCGTAGATCGACTGGAACTCGTCTCCGACCGTGAACAGGTTGCTGCGCTCGAGCGCCCTGAGGATCCCGAGCTGGCGCGGGTTGGTGTCCTGGAACTCGTCGACCATCAACAGCTCGAAGCGCTCGGACCATGCCGCCCGCAGGCCCTCGTGGTCCTCGAGCACCTCGCGGGTGAGCAGCTCGAGGTCGTCGAAGTCGACCACCCGGCGCTCCTCCTTGAGGCGCTCATAGGCGTGGGTGAAACCCGCGAGCAGCTCGTCCAGGAGGACGCAGGCGGCGAGCGCATCGCGGGCATCGGCATCGGCCGGGTCCGTCACCGGGCCGGGCGGCAGGCGCGGGCGCCGCTGCCCGCGGCTTCGCAGCCGGGCATGGACCCCTTCGACCATGACCTGCACGCGGTCGACCCCGTAGGCGGCCACGAGGTCGACGGCGTCGCTGCGCTCCTCATCGAGGAACACCCGCAACGCCGCCCGGAACGCGCGCTCGCGCAGGCGCGCGGCGAGGCCCTCGTCGAGGATCGTGAACTCCGGGTCAAGCCCGGCCGCCAGCGGGTGGGCGCGCAACAGCCGCGCGCAGAAGGCGTGGAAGGTCCCAACCGACGCCGCCTCGGCGTCGCGGGCGGCCTCGCGCTCGCCCAGCGACAGCAGCCGCTCGCGCACGCGCTCGCGCAGCTCACCGGCGGCTCGATCGGTGAACGTGATCGCGAGGATCCTCCCGGGCGCGACCCCGTCCTCGCGGATGGCTCTGACGAAGCGCTCGACGAGCACCGAGGTCTTGCCGCTCCCGGCAGCCGCTGACAGCAGCAGCGGCTCTGCGCGGCGCGTCACCGGCTGCTCCTGCTCGTCGGTCAGGACCAGCTCGGCCGGCGGCTCGTTAAGCGGCGTTCCCATCAGCGCTCGCAGCGGCAGATGGTGGGGAATTCGCAGCCGCCCTTCGGAAACGCGCAGGTCCTTGGCCTGGCCTCGATCTCCCCGCGTCGCGCCTCGGCCACGGCCGCACTCGCCATCGCGAGCGCCCCGTCCAAGAGCTCCTGCACCTCGCCGTGATCGCGCGCGTCGCCCCTGACGCACTGAAGCTGCACGGCGCCGTCGCTGTCCAGCAGGCCGCGCGCTCGCAGGTCCGCGCCGCTGAGCGGCTGGTAGAAGCCGCCCACCACCTCCAGGCCGAGCAGCTCCTGCACCGCGCGCATGTACAGCGCGACCTGCAGCTTGCCCTCGGCCAGCCACTTCGCCGGCGCGGGCGCGAAGCTGCTCTTGTAGTCGTAGACCACCGCCTCGCCTGCGGGGCTGACGTCAACCCGGTCGATGCGGCCGCGGAGCCTCGAGCCGGGGCCGAACTCGAACGCCGGCAGGGCACTCGCCTGTCCCCTGCCGGCGTCCGCGTCGATCCCGAAGCCGACCTCGAGAAACCTGGGCTCGAGGGGATCCTCGACCTCGGCGGCCCGTTCGAGATAGCGCTCGAGATCGGCCCGCAGGCGCCTGCGCACGCCCGGGCGCCGCTCGGGGGAGACCGACAGCGGATGGTCGGGCTCGTTGCGCTCGAGCGCCGCTCCGAGCAGCTCCCGTGCGAGCTTCAGCCTTGCGGTGCTGAGGCGTGCCGAGCCCGTCTCAGCGCGCAGCCCCTCCAGCGTGTCGGCCAGCGCGGCGTGAGCCAGCCCGCCCTTGGCCAGCGGCTCGGGCTCGGGATCGAAGGCCCCGGGCGCGAGCACGTTCATGACGTACCAGCGCATCGGGCAGCCGATCCAGCCCTCGAGCGAGGAGGCCGACCACGGCCGCTCCCGCAGGGACTCGAGCACCCGCCCGTCCCTCAGCACACGTTCAGCCGATATCGCCGCCCCGCCCGGCGATCGCCGGAGCCCGCCGGCTCAGGGGCGCTCACCGGCTCAACCGCCCCGAGCGGCCGGCGCAGGCGCTCCTGCGAGAGCCGCTCATCGAACAGGTCACACACGTCGTCCACGAACAGCGACCGCGCCGAGGGATCGCCTTCATCGTCTGCCACGTGCCAGCTCAGCACGAGCAGATCCTCCGGGCGCGAGACGGCGGCGTAGAGCAGATAGCGCTCCCGCGCGAGCTGGCCGCTCGGTGAGCGGTCCTCGTGCCCGCCGAGGAGCAGCCCGGAGGTTTCAGCAAGCCTGCGGCGCTCGTCCTCGCTGAGGAGCGGCTGCGGATGCGCGCGCATCGGGAAGGAGCCCTCCTGCAGGGCGCACACGAACAGGGCCTTGACGCGGCGGGCGCGCAGAGCGAGCGGGTCGAGCACCGCCACAGCCCCCTGGCCGGGCCGCTGCCCGCTGAACACCTCCACGCGCTCGAGCGATTGCGCGAGCGCCGGCCCGTCCGCCGGGGCGAACTCCGGTGCGGCCCCCGCCAGCTCGCGCAGCTCGGCCAGGGCGCCGAGTCCCGCGGACAGGGCGCGGGCCTCATCGAGCTCGGCCTCTGACAGCACCTCGGCCGCGGAGCGCCGCGGCGCCGCGAACAGCCACTCGAGCTCGCGCATCGCCCGCTCGATCAGCGCCGTCGGGCCTCGCTCGGCGGCCCGGGAGAGCTGGTCGATCGTATCCAGCCGCCAGTGGCGCTCCTCCCACAGCACGCGCGCCTGCGCGGCGCTGACGGCGCCCGCGCGCCGCGCTCTGATCTCGAGCGAGTCGGCGAACCCGGGGCGCTCGAGCAGACCCGGCGCGCGCAGCCAGGCGAGCAGATCGCCGATCTCCCCCGCAGCGACCTCGCCGCCGGCCCCCGGGAGGCAGCGCAGCAGGCCGACCAGGGCGCGCCCGATCGCCGTGTCGCCGAGCTGGCGGCGGCGCTCGAGCGCGAACGGGATGCCGGCGGCCGCGAACACCTCCTCCAACAGCTCGGCGCTGGCGCCGGGGGAGCGCATGACCACCGCCACCTCGTCCGCCGCCATGCCCTCGCGCAGGAGCTCTGAGATCTCCCGCGCGATCAGCTCGAGCTCGGCGCGCTCGCCGCCCCCCTCGAGCAGGCGCACCGCCTCCCCCGGATCCACTCGGCCGCCGCCGGTCTCGAACAGCAGGCGCTCGAGATGGGCAAGCGGAGCACGGGCGATCGGCGAGTAGTAGTCCGCGCGGGCCTCGAGCTGGCGGTGCTCGTCGGCCAGAGGCTGAAGCTGGGCGAAGGTGGAGGCGCGGCCGGCGAAGGCGACCCGTCCGGGCTCATAGGTCAGCGACACGGTCACCGCCGTTCCCACCACCCGGCCGAGTGTCTCGATCGCATCGATCTGCAACGGGGCGAGGTCGTCGAAGCCGTAGAAGGCGACGGGTGTGCCCGCCCATAGCGCGGGGGTGCTCCGCAGACCGTCCAGAGCGCGCACGGCTCGCTGCTCTGCGTCCAGGCGCCCCAGGCGCTCGAGCGCCCGGCTGTAGTCCCCGAACAGCTGAGCGATCTCATCGCGCAGGGGCGCCGGGCCGTCCTCGGCGGACCATCTCCTGAAGGCCTGCGAGAGCCGCGCGGGGCTCACACGCTGCACCTGCAGTTCGCCGAGCAGCGCTCCCACGGCGTGGACCAGCCCCGGCGAGAACGCCAGCGCGCTCCTGCCCTCCAGAAGCGAGGCGATCAGCCGTTCGCGCCCCAGCCCGCCGAAAGAGGCCTCGCGCACGCCGGCGCGGCGGACCATCTCCTCGATCAGCCCGTCGAAGCGCTGCACGCGGATGCCCATCGCCACGCCCTGCCCGGCGAGCTCGCGCATGTAGGCCTCGGCGTCCGCCCGCGTCGGAACGATCAGCAGCGGCTCCTCGCCGTGCGCGATCTCGCGCCGCACGGCATCGAGCACGACCTGCGCCTTACCCGCGTTGGCGGGCCCGGTGATCAGCGTGATGGGCACTGCCGGCCATCCTTGCGCACCCGTCGGAGGTGCCCGGCGGCTCGGCTATGCGGCGCTGCGCGCCGCGACCGCCTCCGCCGTCGCGTCGGTCTCCGCCGCGGCCTCGGCATCGACCTCGGGGGGCTTCACGCCCTCGCGCGCCCACGGCTCGTTGAACTCCACCCGCCATTTGCCGTCCTCGGTCTGGCTCATCGCGAGGTGCGCCCTGAAGGTGCGCCCGCTGCGCCCGCGAAAGCCCGTCACCGGGCGCTCGGTGTAGCCCGTCTTGATCAGCTCGCGCGCCACCGCGATCGGCAGCTGCTTGCCGGCCTTGGACTTCCAGATCACGAAGCCGCAGCCCGGATCCTCGCGCGCCCAGCAGGAGTAGCCCTTGCGGTTCTCGACGATGTCATGGCCGCAGACCGGGCACGGCCCCAGCCTGGCGCGCGGGATGCGCACGTCTTTGAGGGTCTCGTCGAGCTCCTTCACGGTCTCCTCGGCAAAGCCGGCAATGTCGCTCATGAAGTCCTTGCGCGAGTCCTCGCCCCGCTCGATCTTGCCCAGCCGGTGCTCCCAGCTGCCCGTCAGTTCCGGAGACGTCAGCGCGTGCTCGTTCAACAGCCTGATGACGTTCAGGCCCTTCTCGCTGGCCACCAGCGCCCGCCCGTCGCGCTCGACGTAGCCGACGGCGATCAGGCGCTCGATGATCGCCGCGCGGGTCGCCGGCGTGCCGATCCCGGAGTCCTTCATCGCCTCGCGCAGCTCTTCGTCGTCGACGAGCTTGCCGGCCGTCTCCATCGCTCCCAACAGCGAGGCGTCGCTGTAGCGGCGGGGCGGTTTGGTCTCCTTGCGCATGCTCTCGATCTCGCGCGTCTGCACCAGCTCGTCCTTCTCAAGGCGCGGCAGCTGCTGGTCGACGTCGTCGTCCTCCTCGCCCGCGGCCTTCGTGTCGCTGGCCACCTCGTCATACACCCCGCGCCAGCCGGGCACGAGCAGCAGCTTGCCGCGCGTGCGGAACACGAACGAATCCCCGGCGGCCTCGACGGTGGTCTCCACGCGCGTGTTCTCGAACACCGCCTCGGGGTGGAACACGGCCAGGAAGCGCCGAACGGCCATGTCGTAGATGCGCCTGTCGTCCGAGCCCATCTTCTCGAGCTTGTGCTCCGCGCGGGTGGGGATGATCGCGTGGTGGTCGGTGACCTTCTCGTCGTTGACCACCCGCCCGAGCGGCAGGACATCGAGCCCGGTGACGTATTCAGCGCCCTTCCTGTAGTCCGGATCTGTGCCGACGAGCTCGGCGATCGGCTTTATCTCCTCGACCATGTCGCTCGTCAGATAGCGCGAGTTCGTGCGCGGATAGGTGAGCGCCTTGTGCTCCTCATACAGCCTCTGCGCCGCGGCGAGCGTGCGCTTGGCCGAGAACCCGTAGCGGTTGTTGGCCTCCCGCTGCAGTGTCGTCAGGTCGTAGAGCATCGGCGCTTTCTCGCGCTGCTCTTTCTTCTCGAGCTTGGTGATCGTGCCCGGCTCGCCCCGGCATGCCTCCACGATCGCGACCGCCTCGGGCTCTGTGGCGATGCGCGGGCCCTTGGTGTTGCCCGGGCTCCCGGCCGGAGCCTGGAAGTGCCCGATGTAGGTGCGCTCGGCCTGGCCCCCGTCGAGCGCAGGCGCGACGAAGGTGGCGTCCACCAGCCAGTAGGGCTCCGGTTTGAAGGCCCTGATCTCCTCCTCGCGGCGGGCGATGATCGCGAGCGTCGGCGTCTGCACGCGCCCCAGCGAGACCGCGCCGTCGAAGGAGCTGCGCAGCCGGATCGTGGCGGCGCGGGTGGCGTTCATGCCCACGATCCAGTCGGCCTCCGAGCGCGACCTGGCCGCATCCTCGAGCAGCGCGAACTCCTCCGCCGGGCGCAGCCCCGCGAAGGCCTCCTTCATCGCGGCGCTGGTCATCGAGTTCAGCCACAGCCGTCTGACGGGCTTCTTGCCCTTCGCCTTCTCATACAGGTAGGCGAAGATCAGCTCGCCCTCGCGACCGGCGTCGCAGGCGTTGACCACGTCCCCGACGTCGTCGCGGCCGATCTGTTTGGTGACCACAGACATCTGCTTGCGCGAGCGCTCGTCGCGCACTATCAGCTTGAAATGGTCCGGCACGATCGGCAGATCGGGCATCCGCCAGCTCTTGTACTTGGGGTCGTAGGCGTCGGGCTCGGCCAGCTGCACGAGATGACCCACCGCCCAGGTGATGACCTCCTCGGGACCCTCCAGGAACCCCTCGCCCTTCTTGAACGGTCCCGTCAGCACACGCGCCAGGTCCTGCCCCACCGAGGGCTTCTCGGCTATCACCAGCGTCTTTGACATCGCGGTCAGCCTAGCGGGTGTCACCCCGCCGCACACCCTTCCGTGCTCACCTCACGGTCGCGCTGTGACGAGCTGTTTGCCTCGGCGAGCTCGGCGGCAACCGTCGCATTCGCGACCCCGTAGCCGCCCGGCGAGGAGCCTCCGACGGTGCTCGCGAACACCGTTGCAAGCACGCCCCCGTCGGCGTCCACGACCGGCCCGCCGGAGTTGCCGGGACGCACCAGCCCGCGCAGTGGCGTCAACAGGCGCGACACCGGGCCTTCCCCGTAGGCGTTCTGCGTGATCACGCTCTGAGTGCGCCCGATCCGCCCGGGCTGAACGTCGAACGGGCCGTTCTCGGGGTAGCCCAGTATCGCCCCAGGGCGTCCCGAGGCGGGGTCATCGACGAGCCGCAGTGCGGGCTGCTCGAGGCCTTCGACGCGCAGCAGCGCGATGTCGTTGCGCCGGTCAAACACGATCGCCCGCGCACTCAGGCCGGGGGAATGCCCACCGACCTCCACGGTGGTGTCCTGCTCGCCCGCCACAACGTGGGCGTTGGTGACCACCACCCCCGGCTCCGCCACCCACCCGGAGCCCTCGATCGCCAGGCCGCAGGCGGTGCCGAGCACGCGCACGACGCTCAGCCCCGCGGCCCGCACGCCCGGATCGTGGGCGATCGCGGGCAGGGGCGCCGCGACGTCAGGCGAGGGGCCGGTGATCGACGGTAGGGGATCCAGCCGCGCGAGCGCGTTCAGGATCGGCCCCGACGGCGGCAGCGCCTGGTTCAGATCGCGCAGGATCACCGAGTGCTGGATATCCGCGCGCAGCGCGTTCTGACCCGGCGTCTGGGCCGCCACGGCGGCCAGGATCCACACGATGGCAAGGCCCAGCGCCGCCCCCAGCGCGGCGCCGAGCAGGCCGTCGAGCAGGCCGATTCCAGGGATGATCAGCGTGCGGCGCAGCCTGAACCCGAGACCCTCGAGCCCGCTCGCGAGGATCGCACCCGCCAGCAGGGCGCCGATCAGGCCGAACGCGGGCGCGTAGGGCGAGGAGGATCCCCGCGCGAGCAGCAGCGGCCCCAGGCGGGTGCCGAGGAAGGCCCCGAGCGCAAATCCGGTGAATGAGAGAACGCCCACGATGAAGCCCTGCCAGAAGCCGAAACACGCAAGGACGACCGCGAACGCGACAATGAGCCAGTCGAGCACCGTCACCCGTCATGTTCTACCGCTCTCCGACTGAAGATCACAGCCGACGCCTGCGCCGCGCGCGCCCCGTGATCGCCATGGCATGCGTGGCGTTTGCCATCGGCGCGATCGTCGGCGCCAATCACACCTCCTCCTCGGCGCGCGCGCTCGCCCAGAGCTTCGTCCAGTCCTGGGCCAAGGGCGACTACGCGCGCATGTACTCGGACATCGACGCCTCCTCCCAGCAGGCGACCTCGCTGAGCGCCTTTGCCGACATCTACCGCGGGGCCCTGGCCACGGCCACCGCAACGAGCCTGCGCCTCGCCGGCAGCGGGCACAACGCCTCAGGTGGGGTGGTCGTCGTTCCCGTCAGCGTCCACACCCGCCTGTTCGGGACGCTCGAGCTTCCCTTCTCCCTGAGGACCGTCTCGGAAAGCGGCGGCACCCGCATCGCCTGGTCGAGCTCGCTGGCCTTCCCGGGACTGCGCCCGGGCGAGCGGCTGAGCCGCCACACCACGCTTCCGCGACGTGCCACGCTGCTTGCGCGCGACGGCAGCGTCCTTGCCGAAAGCCCCGAAGCCGGCCCCGGTGACAGCCAGCCCTCGGGGCTCGACAGGACCTCGCCGCTGGGGGAACTGGCGACCGCCGTGGTCGGGGAAGTCGGGGCGATCCCGGCAGCACGGCGGGAAGAACTGGAGGCCGAAGGGGTGCCGGCGACGGCGATCGTCGGCGTGAGCGGCCTCGAGCGGGCGCTCGATGACCGTCTGCGGGGCACGCCCGGGGGCGAGCTTCTGGCCGGCCGGCGCGTGCTGGCATCGGTCGCCCCTCGCCAGGCACGGGCCGTCCGAAGCACCATCTCTCCCAGCGTGCAGCGGGCGGCGGTCACGGCCCTCGGCGGACAGCTCGGCGGCATCGTCGCGATGCAGCCCTCGAACGGCCAGATCCTGGCGGTTGCCGGTATCGGCCTGGACAGCGTGCAGCCGCCGGGGTCGACCTTCAAGATGGTCACCCTCACCGGCGTGCTCGGCGCCCACCTCGCCACCCCCCACACCGTGTTCCCGTATGCGACCTACGCCACCCTCGACGGCGTCAAGCTGAACAACGCCAACGGCGAGGAATGCGGGGGCACGCTGGAACTGGCCTTCGCGGTGTCCTGCAACTCGGTGTTCGCCCCGCTCGGCGTCAAGCTCGGAGCCACGCGCCTCGTCGCCACCGCGGAACGCTTCGGCTTCAACCAGCCGCCGGGTGTCGCGGGGGCAGTCGAAAGCACGCTGCCGGCGGCCTCTAAGATACAGGGCGAACTGGACGTCGGATCGACGGCCATCGGCCAGGGACAGGTCGACGCCAGCGCTCTTCAGATGGCCATCGTCGCCGCCACCATCGCCGAGGCCGGACACCGGCCAACCCCGACCTTCGACCCGGACGCCCCGACGCCCGCGAACCCGGCGCAGATCAGCGCCGCCGTGGCGCGCACCGTGCGCCATCTGATGATCGGGGTGGTTCGCTTCGGAACCGGCACCTCCGCGGCGATTCCCGGGGTGACCGTGGCCGGCAAGACCGGCACCGCGGAACTGAAGACGGCCTGCACGCCATCGGCGAGCAGCGCGAGCGAATCGGGCTCCGCCAGTGAATCGGGCTCAGGCGAATCCGGCGGCTGTCAGGCGGCGAACGAATCGAGCAACACCGACGCCTGGTTCGCGTCGTTCGCGCCTGCGCTTCACCCGCGCATCGACGTCGCCGTTCTGCTCGTCAAAGACGGCGCCGGCGGAGACACGGCGGCCCCCGTCGCCCGCGAAGTGCTGGAGGCCGGCCTGCACAGCGGCCACTAGGGCCAGGCCCAGCGGGCCGCGAGCCCTGGACCTCAGACGTCGAGCTCGGCGGAGGCGGTCTGGGTGGGGTTGAAGGGATCCACGATCTTCAGCTCGAGCGGCCGGTTGTCGAGCGAGACGATCTGGATCTTGTACAGCAGAACCACCCCCTGCGTGGGCCCGTTGGCCGCGACCGAGCTGAGTTCCGGCAGGCGGCCGCCCGGCGGGACGATCGTCCCCGCGCGATAGGCGAACGAGTTGGTCGGTGCGGGCACCGTGGGCGTATAGACGTTGTTCTGCGTGTCGCTGATCGTGAGGTTGTCGGAGGCCAGATGCGGCGTGGAGCTGTTGTTGAAGACCTGCATGAACACCCCGAACCACTCTTCTCCCGGTTTCAGCGCGCGCTGCGCCGGGGTGAGCCCCTGCAGATAGCCGGAGTCTTCGACGTCGTAGGGGCTGAGCTCGCGGGACAGCTGGACCTGGTAGATGAGCGGCCCGACGTCCAGATAGGGGGCGTTGGCGCCGGACTCTCCGGCATAGGTGCCGGTGGTTACCCTGGTGTGGGAATCCCCGCAGGCGCCCAGCGCGAGGGCTGCGAGCAGGGCCAACGCGGCGAGCGGGAGCTTGCGCAGAGGACTGGACATGCGACGCGGCAGTCTATCCGCCGGCGACGGTCACGCGCCCTCCGCGCCCCTCACCCCGCTCGAGATTGGCGCGCAGCCGGCGCAGCGCCCGCTCGTTCTTGCGTTTCAGCCAGCCGCGCGCCCCGAGCCCCTCCAGCAGGCGGTCGGCCAGCGTCGCCGGCGTGGTCTGGAGGGTGAACTGCACGCGCGTGGTGCCGGCTGAGGCGGTCGAGAGGTCGTACACGCCGAGCGTGCGAACGCGGTTGTTCTTGCCGCTGCGGCCCACCTCCACGATGCGGTGCGGGCGCTCGACCTCGGCGAACGTGACATCGCCCCAGCTGAAGCGGTTGCCGGGCGCCTTGACGCGAAACCGCGCGCCCGCCCCGCGACCCACCGAGTCGATCCGGGTGAGATGCCAGTCGACCAGGTAGTGGTCGGTGAACTCGGGGTGGTTGGCGATGTCCTGCAGATAGTCGAACACCTGCTCGCGCGGAGCGGAGACGACGATCGAGACGGTCATGGGGTCCACGGCGCCCGTGAGTCTAGTGCGAGCTACGCGGCGCGAGCGGTGAGGCGCACCGCGTGGCCATGCACCGAGTGGCGCACGCTGGCCGTCGCCACCGGCGCCTCAGGGCGCAGCTGGCGGCAGAGCTCGCAGATCACGCCGCCAGCTCGCCCCTCATACAGGTGGACCACCTCGCCGATCAGCGGCGAGCGCCCGCAGTCGGCGCAGCGGTGGCGGTCCGCCTCGAGGGTGCCGACGCCGTGGCGCATCAACAGGCGCTGGAGCTGCTCGACGTTTGTGCCCGGCGTGGCCATGTTCCTGAAGGATTTCGCCGCGCCGCCCCCACCTCCTGCAGAGTTTGTGAGCTCTGCTTGATTTCGCTAATTAGAACTTCCGTCCATGTCGGCAGCGGCGGTCTTATAATGATCGCCACGAGCTCCCTCAGCGCTGGCCCGTCCCTGGGCCGCACCGAGAAGAAAGGGGAGGGGCACAACATGGAGACACTTGCTTCGGGCACATTCGTGGGGGCGGGGTCCTTCCGTTGCAGGCGCTGCGGGTACGTATTAACCCTCGAGGGCTCCGAGGCGCTGACGGCCTGCCCGGGCTGCGCCGGCGAAGACTTCGTGCGCGCATCGCTGTTCAGCACCGAGCGCCTCAGCGACGGGCGCACGCGCACCGGGCGCGAGGGGACGCTGTCAGAGCCCGCACCCGCCGACCAGCAGGCGCAGCTCGATGAGGTCCGGGCGAGGATCGAGCAGCCCGGCCAGTATCTCTGCTACTCCGAGGGCGATGAGCTGCGCACCGTGGCGCTGACGCGCGAGTGGACCAGGATCGGGCGGAGCCTCGCCGCCGACGTGCGCTTCGACGACCCCACCGTCTCGCGTCGCCACGCCCTCATCGTGCGCCAGCCCGATGGCGTGCGGGTGCTCGACGACCGCAGCCTGAACGGCGTGTTCGTGAACGGCTCGCGAGTCGAGGGAAGGGTGCTCATCGACGGCGATGAGATCATCGTGGGCCGCTACCGGCTGAGCTTCATGGACGTGGCGCCAACCTCTGAGGCGAGCACCGAGATCCCCGGACAGACCTCGCTGAGCGACGCGGGCTGAACGTCTCGCAGCGCCCGGGTGGGCGCGCCACGTAGTATCGCGCTATGGCTCACACGATCGCCGTGCTCTCGCAGAAGGGAGGCACCGGCAAGACCACCACGGTTCGCACCCTGACCGACGTCTTCCGCCGCAGCGGCGTGCGCACGCTGGCAGTCGACCTCGACCCCCAGGGCAACCTGTCCGACTACTTCGACCTGCCCACCGACGCCAAGCCGACGACCGCCGACGTGCTGTCAGGACGCTCGACCGCCGCCAAGGCGATCCAGGCCGACATGATCCCCGCGAACCTGACGCTGGCCGAGGCGGAGCTGATGCTGGGCGGCAAGATCGGCCGCGAGCTGACGCTCAAGCGGGCGCTGGCGAAGCTGCCCGACGACTACGAGCTGGTGCTGATCGACTGCCCTCCCTCGCTCGGCCTGTTGACCGTCAACGCCCTTGTCGCCGCCGACTACGCGCTGATCACCGCCGAGGCCCAGTACTTCGCGCTGCAGGGCGTCGAGCAGGCGATGGAGGTGGTCGAGCTCGCGCGCGACAGCCTCAACCCGGACCTGTCGCTGCTGGGCGTGCTGCTCAACCTGGCCGACATGCGCACCGTCCACTCGCGCGAGGCGCTGGCCTCGCTGAAGGAGCGCTTCGGCGAGAAGGTGGTGTTCGACACGGTCGTGCGCGCCTCGATCGCATATGCCGAGTCGGCCGAGCGGGCGACCTCGATTCTCGACCACCGCCCCGACCTGGGCACCGACTACGTCGCGCTGGCAGGCGAAGTGCTCGGACGCCTGGACGGGTTCGACGCTACGAGCAAGCGGCTCTCGCCGCTCGCTCAGAGCGCCCCGACGTAGGCGCCCTGGGACTCGAACGGCGCCCGCAGCAGGGTCGCCCAGCCCTCGATCTCCGGCCCCAGCGCCCGCGCGACGACGCCCGTCTGCTCATAGAAGCACCACACCAGCACCGTCGGGCCCGCTCCGGAGATCGTCGCCCCGAGCGCTCCCATCTCGCGTGCGCGGGAGGCCAGCTCGAACGAGCGTGGGAACAGGTGCGCCCGGTGCTGCTCGTGCAGGCGATCGTGAAGCCCGCGCGCGACCAGATCCCAGTCGCCCCTGGCCAGGCCCAGCGTCAACAGCGCCCCATGGGCAACGTTGAACACGGCATCAGAGAGCGGGACCTCCGCGGGCAGGGCCTCCCGTGCGGCGCGCGTGCGCACCGCCTGCTCGGGTACCACCGCGAGCGCCTCCAGTCCCGTCGGGGGGTCGAACCGGGTCGCGCGGCCGTCGGCGCAGACGATGAAGCCGCCCAGCAGCGCGGCCGCCACGTTGTCTGAGTGACCCTCGAGCTCGCCCGCCACCGACAGCACGTCGGCGTCCAGCTCGAACAGGTGGTCGGCGGCCATCAGCCCGGCGACGATCGCGGCGGCGCTCGATCCCAGCCCGCCCGCGAGCGGGATCTCCGAGTGAATCCTGAAGGCGAACCCATCGGCCGGATGCAGCCGCTCGAACGCCTGCACGCACAGGTTTTCGCGTCCCTTGGCGACCGGCAGCTCACACTCCACGGCGAACTCGCCGGTCTCCTCCACCTCCAGCTCCAGATGCAGGGAAAGTGCGGCGGCCATGCAGTCGAACCCTGGGCCGAGGTTCGCGGAGGAGGCGGGCACGCGCACGACCCGCCTACGGATCACCCAGCACCGCTTCCTCGATCGCCGCGATCTCGGCCACGCACTGGATCACTTTGCCGTCGTTGTTTGCCATCGCCGTCTCCGGGTCCTTCAGGCCGCGTCCGGTCAGCACGCATACGATCTGCTCCGCCCCATCGGCGCCGTACTTGAGCAGCCCCGCCACCGATGCCGCCGAGGCCGGCTCGCAGAACATCCCTTCGCGCGAGGCGAGCAGCTTGTAGGCGGTCAGGATCTCCCTGTCGCTGACTACCCGGATCGCGCCGCGCGAGTCGGTCGCGGCCGCCATCGCGTCCTCCCAGCGCACCGGGTTGCCGATCCGGATCGCTGAGGCGACGGTTTCGGGATGCTCGATCACCCTCCCCTCGACCAGCGGCGCCGCGCCCTCGGCCTGGAAGCCGAGCATCCTCGGCGAGGCCCCCAGCTCGCGGAAGCCGCGCCAGTAGGAGGTGATGTTGCCGGCGTTGCCCACCGGGATGCAGAGCGCTTCGCAGCCGCCGTCGAGCGCCTCGTGGATCTCGAAGGCCGCCGTCTTCTGGCCTTCGATGCGGAATTCGTTGACCGAGTTCACGAGCACGATCGGGTGCGTCGCCGTCAGCTCGCGCACGAGCGTCAGCGCCTGGTCGAAGTTGCCGGCAAGCGAGATGACCCGCGCCCCGTGCACGAGCGTCTGGGCCATCTTGCCCTGCGCGATCTTGCCGTCCGGGACGATCACCGCACAGGTGATGCCCGCCCGCGCGGCGTAGGCCGCCGCGCTCGCCGCCGTGTTGCCCGTCGAGGCGCAGATCACCGCCTTGGCGCCGTCGCGTGCGGCGGCCGAGACCGCGCAGGTCATGCCGCGGTCCTTGAACGAGCCCGTCGGGTTCGCCCCCTCGAGCTTCAGGCGCACCGTCGCGCCGACCATCGCTGACAGCACAGGCGCTCGCAGCAGCGGCGTGGAGCCCTCCTGCAGGCTCACCAGTTTGTCGCCGACCTCGAACGGCAGGCGCTCGTGGTAGCGCTCGATCAGCGGCACATGCGTGCCCATGAAGGCCGCCCCTTCCACGAGCGGCAGCGGCACCGGCGGCGTCACCCGCAGACGCTCCTCGATGTCGGTCGGATCGCTCACGCGTACTCCTCTTCGATCACCCTGATCGTGCGCGGGGCGGAGCGCACGAAGTCGAACTCGCCGATCTGCCCGATCGCCACGCGCAGGCGCGAATCGAGGACCGGATGGGTGACCATCACAAGCCGGGCATGCTCGCCGAGTCCCTGCTGGACGACCGATCTGATGGACACCTCCTGCTCGCCGAGCACCCGCATGACGCTGGCGAGGACGCCCGGACGGTCGACCACGTCGAGGTGCAGGTAGTAGGCGCTCTCGACGTCCTCGATCAGGCGCAGCGGCAGCGGCGGGGCGGGCGGCCGCGCGCCGCCGGTCATCACGCTGACGACGTCGCCCAAAACCGCGCTTGCGGTCTGCAGGCCCCCGGCGCCGGGTCCCGACATCGTGATCTCGGTGATCGTCCCGGACTCGACGGTGACGGCGTTGAACGAGCCCGACACCGACGAGAGGGGGTGTCCGGAGTACAGGAACGTGGGATGCACGTGCACCGACAGGCCGCCATCGCGGCGCTCGGCCGTGCCCACAAGCTTCAGCCCCAGGCCGAGCTCGCGCGCGTACTGCAGGTCGTCGCCGTGCAGATGATCGATCCCCTCGTAGCGCACGTCGTCCAGGTGAACGGGGGTGCCGAACGCAAGCCGCGCGAGGATCGCCATCTTCGCCGCGGCATCGCGGCCGCTCACATCGTCGCTCGGGTCGGCCTCGGCGTAGCCGCAGCGCTGTGCCTCGGCGAGCGCCTCGGCGTAGCTCGAGCCGCCGGTCATCTCGGTGAGGATGAAGTTGGTGGTGCCGTTGACGATCCCGTGGATGCGCTCGATCGGCGTGGCCGACAGCGATTCCTCGAGCACGCGCACCACGGGCACGGCCCCGGCCACTGCGGCCTCGAAGCGCAGCCGCACGCCGTGCTCGCGGGCGGTCTCGAACAGCTCCTCGCCGTACTGGGAGAGCAGCTGCTTGTTGGCGCTGACCACGTCCTTGCCGGCGCGCATCGCGCTCAGCAGGTGTTCGCGGGCGGGCTCGATCCCGCCCATCAGCTCGACCACCAGGTCGGCGTCGGCGAGGATCTCCTCGAAGTTCCCTCGCGAGCGCGTCAGCACGCCGCTGATCACCGGCCTGCGGCCGTTGAAGCGCGCGATCTCCCCGGCCCTCTCCTCGAGCAGGGCCGAGAAGGCGGCGCCCACCGTGCCGTGCCCCAGCAGGCCGACCTTGAAGTCCGGGGCCGAGCCGTTTCCCTCAGCCGGCATCCGCGGCGAGCTCCTCTGCGGGGACGTCCCGGGCGGTGAGATCGTCGAAGCTCTCACGCCGGAGAACCACACGCGCGTTGCCCCCGGAGCAGAAGATCACCGGCGGGCGCGGGACGCCGTTGTAGTTGTTGGCCATCGCGTAACCGTATGCGCCCGTCGCGGGGGTCACGATCACGTCGCCCGGCTTCGGGTCCGCCAGCAGCGCATCGCGCACGATCACGTCGCCGGACTCGCAGTGCTTGCCTGCGAGCACGCACCCCGTATCGCCGCCGAAGCGGTCGGCCACATGGGCCTCATAGCTCGCCCCGTACATCATCGGCCTGAGGTTGTCGGACATCCCACCGTCGACGGCAACCCATCGCGAGACGTTGTGCTTGACGCTCTCGACCGTGTACAGCGTCACGCAGGCGTTCGCGCTGAGCGATCTTCCCGGCTCGATCAGCAGGCGTCGCTCGGCGCCCATTCCGTGCGCCTGCGCGGCCTTCACGATCGCGCTGACGTACTCCTCGATCGCCGGGGGCTCGGGCTGATCCTCGGTGTAGCGCACGCCCAGCCCCCCTCCCAGGTTCCAGACCGGGAAGTCGCCGAGGCCGGCCACCTCGCTGACCTCGTCCAGAAACGGATCGAGGTCCAACAGCTGTGAGCCGATGTGCGCGTGCACGCCCTTGAGCACCAGCCCGTCGATCGCCCGCACGCGCGCGATCGCCTCCGGCACCTGGGCCACGGAGAAGCCGAACTTCGAGTCGGCCTGGCCGGTTGAGATCTTCTCGTGCGTCTGACCCCGGACGTCCGGGGTCACCCGCACGAGCACCCGCTGGGCGGCGCCACCGCGCTCGGCGAGCAGCCCCTCGAGGCGGTCGATCTCGTCGAAGTTGTCCACCACCAGCAGCTTCACGCCGACGCCGAGGGCCATGCCGAGCTCGGTCTCGGACTTGGCGTTGCCGTGGAACACGATCCGCTTCGGGAGAAAGCCCGCCTCGAGCGCCAGATGAAGCTCGCCACCGGAGGCGACGTCGCACCACAGGCCCTCCTCCGCGAACACGCGCAGGACCGCCGTGCAGGGAAAGGCCTTGGAGGCGAACACCACATGGAAGTGCTCCTGGCCGGTTTCCTGCCCGGCCTGCACGAAGGCGCGGGCGCGCAGGCGCAGGTCATCCTCGGCCACGACGTAGGCCGGCGTCCCGAACTCCCGGGCCAGCTCGATCGTGTCGCAGCCGCCCACCTCCAGGCGCCCACGCTCGTTCAGCCTGCTGGCGAGGGGAAAGACGCTCGAGAGACTCGTGCCGATGGCCATCGCCGCTGATTATGGCTTGCCGGCGAAAGACCCCGTCGGGCGGTGACGGTCAGGCGGTGCTCGGGCGCAGCGAGGAGAAGCCGTCCCGGCGCACCATCATCAGAAGCCAGGTCCCGCCGATCACCATCAGCGCGGCGCTCTCGAGCTGAGGCGCGGTCAGCCCGACGAACACCTCGCTGTTGCGGCGGATGAACTCGACCAGGAACCGCTCCAGCCCGCTCAGCAGCAGGTACAGGGCGAAGATCACGCCCGGGCGCACGCGGTCGCGAAGCGACCACAGCACATAGGCCAAGAGGCACATCGTGACCGTCTCATAGATCGGCGTGGGCTGCACCCTCACGCCCGCGGGGGTGGGCACGGTGCCGTGCGGGTAGCCCATCGCCCACGGCAGGCTGGAGCGGATCC
Source organism: uncultured Solirubrobacteraceae bacterium (assembly GCA_963826995.1). Classification (GTDB taxonomy): domain Bacteria; phylum Actinomycetota; class Thermoleophilia; order Solirubrobacterales; family Solirubrobacteraceae; genus Palsa-744. The sequence continues at coordinate 258,812 of CAWGYZ010000002.1, forward strand.
CGTAGTCGCCGTCGCCTGAGACCTGGCAGCCGATGCGCCCGATCGCGTAGCCGAGCGCGAGCGCCGTGGCGCACATGTCGAACATCCTCAGTTCCAGCGCGTTTCGCCAGCGCATCCACAGCACCACTCCGATCGCGCCGCCGATCGCGCCGCCGTACCAGACGAGCCCCGATCCCGAGAAGATGCTCGAGCCTAGGTTGTGCTTGACGTGTTCGAAGTTCTGTGCGAGGTAGTAGACGCGCGCGCCCACCACGCCGCCGACCAGTGCCGCGAAGGTGATCTCATAGGCCCAGTCGACCGGCTTGCCGAACTCGCGCAGCCGGCGAGCCACGACCGCACCGCAGGCAAGGAAGCCCAGCGCGAAACACACGCCGAACGTCTTGATCGAGATGCCCAGGATTTCGATTTCGGGCTTCAACGCGTTCTCCTCCATGAGGGTATACGGGAGGCGGGGCTGATTGCGTCTGCGACAATGAAATCGATGGCGAGCAGACACCAGAGCTTCGGAAAGGACAACGGCCTGCAGGCCCGCATGCTGCTGACCATGTTCCTGCTCGGGCTGGTCTACGTGGTCTTCGTGGGGGTCCTGCTCGCCGTCGGCGCGGCGGCCATCTCGGTTGTGGCGATCGCGCTGGTGCTGCTGCTCGTGCAGCTGTTCACCTCCGACAAAATCGCGATGGCCACGATGGGCGTCAAGGAGGTCACGCCGGCCGAGGAGCCCGAGCTGCATGGGATCGTCGAACGCCTGTGCGTGCAGGCCGATCTGCCCAAGCCGCGGGTGTGCGTGATGGAGACGCCGATGCCCAACGCCTTTGCGATGGGCCGCAGCAAGAAGTCGACGACCGTGTGCGCGACACGCGGGATCCTCGAGCTGCTCAACCCGGCCGAGCTCGAAGGCGTGATGGCGCATGAGCTGACCCACGTCATCAACCGCGACGTGATGGTGATGACGCTCGCGAGCTTCTTCGCCACCCTGGCCTCGCTGATCGCCCAGTTCGCGCTCTTCTTCGGGGGTGGCTTCGGCGGCGGCTACGGTCGCAACAACGAAGAGGAGGAGGGCATCGTGCTCGTCCTGCTCGTATCGGTGCTCGTGTACGCGATCTCGTTCCTGTTGCTGCGGGCGCTGTCGCGCTACCGGGAGTTCGCCGCCGACCGCGGCTCGGCTGTGCTCACCGGGCGCCCCAGCGCACTGGCCTCTGCGCTTTTGAAGATCAGCGGCACCATGGAGCAGGTGCCAAGCCAGGACCTGCGCAAGGTCGAGGGGATGAGCGCCTTCTTCATCATCCCCGCCAGGACCAAGAAGTCGCTGATGAACATCTTCGCCGACCACCCGCCGCTCGAGCAGCGCCTGGCCGCACTCGAGCGGCTGGAGTCCCAGCTGCAGAGCGCCGCCTGAGCGTGGGCCTGCGCGACATCCTCATCGGCCGCCACGCCGTCAAGGGTCCCGCGCCCGACCGCTTGTTCGCGATCTCGACCGCCTACGTCACGCTCCAGGCAGAGCATCAGATCGACCCGGTCGGCAGCGCCGCGATCGTGTTTCAGGCGCTCGCCACGAGCGAGTTCGAAGCGACCCTCAGGGACATGGAAGACGTCGTCAGGGCCACCGGCGGAGACAGCGCCACCAGCGTCTCCACCGAGGACGACAGCTACGGCTACCGCTGGATGATCCTGCGCAGCCCCGAGGGCGCCCCCAGCGTCGAAGACCTCGCCGTCGGCATCAACGCCGTGTCGAGCTCGATCGAGACGGCCGGCCATGGCGAGCGGCTGCTGTGCGCGGTGTTCGCCTTCGTCGATGCCAAGAAGAACCGCATCTACTTCATCTACAACTACAAGCGCGGCTTCTGGTACCCGTTCGTGCCCGAATCGGACCCCGCCCACCCCCCGGCCAGCGACGACGCCGCCGCGCAACAGCGCTCGACCGAGCGCGAGCTTCAGATCAAGGCCCAGATGGCCTCAGAACTGCCGATGGAGCCCGAACTCGAGCGCTGGTTCCCCCTGTGGGGGATCCCCATCTGAGGCTCAGTCGGGAATCAGGCCCTCGCCGGTGAATTCCCTGCCGGCCTCCTCGAAGGTGAGATCCGACGGCGGCAGGATCACATCGGATGTCGCCAGGTCATCGTCGCCGACGCGCTTGCCGTGCGTCCGGACGAACTCGAGAAGCCCGGCGTATGCGCCGTCGAAGCCATCCTCGCGGCCACCTTCGACGTGGGCCGCGACGCCCTTCTCCAACTCGTTCAACTGTGCGGCCTCGCTGTCCGGCAGCTCGTACTGGTCCTCGCCGGAGATGCGGACGATCATGTCTGGCCGTCCGCGGAGGGCGCCTGCTGGGGGTCTGGCGGGGCCTGGCTCTGAGCGGGGATCTGGGGAGCGCCGGCCGCATCACCGCTGCCGACTTCGCCCTTCAGCTTGGCCAGCTCGTCATCCACGGCCGGCTGGTTTGAGAGCTGCTTGAGCTGGCGATCGATGTCGTCTTCGCCGGAGCCGAGCGCCGTGATGTCGTCGAAGGTTCCGGCGGCTTCGAGCTCGGACACGGCGTCGGCCCGGGCTTTCATGTTTTCGGTCTTATCCACGGCCCGCTGCATCGCGAGGCCCACGTCGGCCATCTGCTCGCCGACCCCGGTCGCGGCCTCGGAGATCCGCACCTGGGCCTCGGCGGCCGAGTACTGCGCCTTGATGACCTCCTTCTTGGTGCGGAAGGCCTCGATCTTGGCGCGCAGTTTCTGCTCTGAGTCCGTCAGCTTCTGCTGCTGGGCTTCGAGTTCGGTGACCTGCCCGTCAAGACCCTGCAGCTCGGTCTGTGCGACGTTCTTGCGTTCGAGCGCCGTCCGTGCCAGGTCCTCCTGACCGGCGGACACGGCCTGGCGGGCCTGCGTGTCGAGCTTTACCACGCTCTGCTGCAGCGAGGACTCCTGCATCTGCAGCCGCTTCTTGGCGGTCACAACGTCGGCGATGCCCTTCTTGACGTTCTGAAGCTGTTCCACCTGCTTCTGGTAGCTGTAGTCCAGCGTCTCGGCCGGGTCTTCGGCCCGATCCAGCAGTTTCGAGACCTTCGCCTTCACCACAGTTGACATGCGCCCGGTCAAGCCGGCCATCTGGTCCTCCTATTGCTTTTCTTCAGGGCACCGATCGGAGATCGGCCAGCAGGTTCAAGCCTAGCCGACGCGGGACCGCGTGGCCGCCGTCAGGCGGGCAGCCGAGATGGCAAGGGCGACTGTCAGAGCCCGAGCGGGTGACGTACCGTGAAGCCCGAGTTGGCCGGGCGCAGCGGGCGCCAGCGCGGTCCCTGCTGGTTCGACGGGTCATCGGCCGAGCTCGTGTCGAGGCGCAGGCCGGCGACGGTCATGTAGGCGTGGCCGGGGTTGGAGAAGATCGTCACCCAGCGCCCCACCCCGTGCGAGCCCCAGACTTCGAATTCCGAGGAGTCCTCGGGCGCCGCCAGGAGGCTTGCGCCGTGCAGGGCGAAGGACACCGTCCCGGAGCAGTCGTAGCCGGGCGATTCAAACGAGGCGTGGCCTCCGCCGTAGATGTAGGGCAGCCCGACGATGTCATCTCCGGCCCAGATGATCTCCTGCACCGCCGCGGGCGCCGACATGGGCGCCGCCGCGAGGCCTCCGACGTAGCGGGCCGTGGATCCGGGGACGAGCAGCTCGGGCTTGGTGTCGGCGACCGTGCCCACGGGGCTTCCGCCGGTGATGCCGCCCGCGGCGCCGCCCGGCGTGGCCGGCGTGTAGGGGACGATCTGGCCGGTCACGCTCTTCTCATAGACCGGTCCGTTGTAGGCGATGTTGGGGGTGCGAGCCGTGATCGGAGCCGTGTGGAGCGGTTTCGCCGGTTTGGCCGCGGGTTTCGGGGCCGGGCTCGCCGGGCTGCCACCCGCCGCCACACCGCCGGTGGCGACCGCGAAGGCGGGGCTGGCCGAGATGGCCAACAACGTCAGGCTGCACAGCAACGCCCTGAGGGTTCGCACCTGCAATACGACCTCTTTCGTCGGCCTGCGGGGTTAGCTGACGGGCTAGCGCTGAAAGAGACTGCGCTTCACACGGCTTTACCGTGGGATTCGCCCCAACAATCTGGGTCCCCCGTTCCCTGACATCTGATCAGGGACTCGGCATTCCGCGGCAGGCTAGCAGAGTGCAAGGATGCTTGCACGGTCTGCAGGCCCTCGCGCATACGGGCGGCGCCCGCGGACATGCGGCGCAGCGGACCACATCGAATTGCTAGATTCGGTGTTCGGGCTTGTGTGAGCGAACTGAGGGGCTTTCATGGATTGGGTTGATGGCGGTCGGACGCGTCTCGGGGCCTTCGTGGCGTCGGGCGCCCTGCTGACTGTGATGCTGATGCTGCTGTGTCCGGCGGGCGCCCGTGCAGCGCTGGCCGGCCCGGTCCGCATCGACGACAACAACGGCCTGTACGGAATCGCGTGCCCGTCCGAAAGCCAGTGCACCGCGATCGACAACGACACCCACGAGGTGACGTTCAACCCGACGGCGCCTCAGGGGGCGACGCCGGTCATGATCGAGAACGGTCTGTACCTGCGCGGCGTCGCCTGCCTGTCGCTGAGCGAATGCACGATCGTCGACAACTACGGCAAGGACCTGACCTTCAACCCCCTGAACCCGGGCAGCCCGACCCCCATCGCGGTCGACGGGAGCACCGCCCTGCGCGCCATCGCATGCCCGGCCGCGAGCCAGTGCACCGCCGTCGACTACTCCGGTAACGAGGTGACGTTCAACCCGGCCTCTCCGGGCAGCCCCGTCGCGACCGCCGTCGACCCCGTACTTCCCGAAGGACTCGCCTGCCCGTCGGTGAACCAATGCACGGCGGTTGACAACTCAGGCGGCGAGGTGACCTTCAACCCCCTGAACCCGGGCAGCCCCGCCCCCATCACGATCGACCCGGGCAGCCACTTCCGCGGCGTCGCCTGTCCCTCCGTCAGCCAATGCACGGCGGTCGACCACGACGGTCACGAGCTGACGTTCAACCCGACCTCGCCGGGTAGCCCCGCCATCACCACGATCGACGCCGGCACCAACTTCCCGCGCGCCATCGCCTGTCCATCGGTGAGCCAGTGCACCGCTGTGGACTACAGGGGGCGAGCGGTGACGTTCAACCCCGCTTCGCCGAGCGGCGCCGCCCCGACGGTGGTGGACAACGCGGGCCTTGAAGCGATCGCCTGCCCCAGCGCGACGGAGTGCACGGCCGTCGACAACAGGGGTCAGGAGGTGACCTTCAACTCGGCCTCGCCTCAGACCTCGGTGCCGGTGATCGGCACACCGATCGTGGTGAGCGGCCTGCACTCGGCCACCGCCTCGCAATCGGCCTCGCACCTCTCGCTGTCGGGCCTGGCCAAGGGCAAGCCGAAGCTCTCCTTCACGCTGAGCACGGGCAAAAACCCGGCGCTGAAGACGGTCACGATCGCCCTCCCCAAGGGCCTCACCTTCTCGAGCTCGCACAAGAGCCTCGCGAGGGGGATCGTCGTCAAAGCAGGCGCCACGCGGCTCAAATTCACCGCCAAGGTGAGTCACGGCAAGCTCGCGATCACGCTGAAGACGTCTGGCTCGAGCGATCAGTTCACGATCTCGAGCCCCGAGATCGCGGTCTCAAAGACGCTCTCCAAACAGGTCAAGAGCAAAAAGGTAAAGACGCTGTCGGTGCTCCTCACGGCGGTCAACCTGCACAACACCACGACGCACACGACCCTCAAGCTCAGCCCCACCTAGTCCGGCGCCGCCCCACCACGCGGCCCGGCGCCGCCGTTCCGCCGGACCGTCCCCTCTGATGCGCCCGCTACTGTCCGATCCGATGCGCGCCGCCCCCCTGCCCAGGCTGCTCGCGGCCGGGCTCATCCTCCTGGTGCTGGGCGCATTGCTGGCCGGTTGCGGCAAGTCCAGCAAGCCCGAAGGAGGGCCCGAGGGAACGATTCCCCCGGTGGGCGCCGCAAGCGCGGTCGGCGTGGCGACGGCCAACACGACCAGGCTGGGCGGAGACGATCCGGTCAGCGATGCCGCGGCCGTGGCCCGCGCCGTGTACCCCGGCCTGACGAGCACCACCCGCCCGCAGGCGGTGGTGCTCGTCGACAAGGGAGACTGGGCGGCATCCCTGGCGGCGTCCGTGCTCGCGAGCGCGCCGCTCAGCGCGCCGCTTCTATACAGCGAAGGCGACACCCTGCCCGGGGCGAGCGTCGACGCGCTGCGGGCGATGCAGCCAACCGGCGCGGCGGCCCTGGGCGGCGCCCAGGTCATCCGCATCGGCACCCAGGCGCCGGTGCCCGAAGGATTGCGCACGCGCGATGTGTCCGCGAGCGGCGGCCCCGCTGAAGTGGCCGTGGCGGTGCAGCGGCTGCTCGATCTCGCCCACGGCAACTCGCACGGGCCCGTGATCGTGCTGTCGGCCGATGCCCCGCTTTCACTTCAGATGCCCGCGGCCGGCCTCGCGGCCGAGTCGGGCGCGCCGATCCTGATGCTGAGCGCCGACAGCGTCCCCGCTGCGACCGCCACGGCGCTGAAGAGCCTTCACCATCCGGCGATCTACGTCGTCAACCCCGCCGACGTTGGCAAGCAGGCGCTCAGCGCCCTCGCCGGCCTCGGCCACGTGACGCCGATACTCGACAGCTCAACGCCCGTGGCGCCCGCCGCGCCGACGGCGCCCACGGCGCCGTCGGGCCCGGTGGCGAACGCCATCGCCGTGTCCCGCTTCACCGACGGAACCTTCGGCTGGGGGGTCAAAGAACCCGGCCACGGCCTCGCGTTCGCGAACGCCGGACGCCCGTTCGACGCCCCCGCCAGCGCGCTGCTCTCCGCCACGGGCGACTACGCGCCACTGCTGCTGCTCGAAGGCCCGGTGGGCGTTCCCTCGGCCCTGGCCGGCTACCTGTCGGACATCCAGCCCGCCTACGGCTCCGCGCCCCAGTACCAGCCGGTCCGCGGCACGTACAATCACGGCTGGCTGATCGGAGACGAACGCGCGATCTCGCTGCGCACCCAGGCGGAAATCGACTCCATGCTCGCGATCACCCCCCGCCACCTGTCAGCAGAAGAAGAACCCTCCGCCTCGACCACCGAATGACCACACCGCCAGGAACCCGAACTTGAGCCAAGCCGAGGATCCCAGCCGCCTGCTTCGCAAGCAGGTCTCGAACGAGGTGACCGTCGAGGACGTGCGCCGGCTGATGGGCGCCTCGACCCCCCACTTCGCGCTCCAGCTTCGCAATCGCATCGCCAACCTGATCGCGGGCCTCGGGCCGTCTGATCCGGCGCGCCTGGAAGGCGAGCGCGAGATCGCGCGGCTCGAGCGCCTCGGCTTCAGCGGCGAGACCCGCGGCGAGCTCGGCGAGCCGGGCGAGCATCCGCTGCCGGCACTGCCCTCGCTCGACGCCTCCGAGGTCGGCCGCGACCCCGAACCGGTCTGAGCCTCACCGTTTGGCGGCGAACGTCCGCTCGCGCCGCGCCCGCAGAAAGCGCGCGCGCAGCCGTTTGAAGAGCACCACGGCGAGCGCGGCGTCGAGTACGAGCAGCCCGAGGTTGACCGCGGCCGGTGGCCGCAGGATCAGGACGATCCCCGTGTACAGAACGATCGCCGGTAGCAGCGTGAGGATGAGCGTCTGCGAGCGGTAGCCGCTCAGGTGCTCGCGCAGCGTCACCTCCACCGTGCCGATCAGCACCGCTCCGAGCCCGGCGATCATGAGCACGAGGCCCGATTCGCCTCTCAGCAGGCCGACCACGGTTCCGATCGCGCCGATCAGGATCAGGAGCTCTGACAGCGGCAGCGGATGCCAGGGCGCGCGCGGGCGCTCACCGACCGCCAGGCGGTCCGTCAGAACGCTCCCGGGTCGCGGGGGCGAGCGCCTGCCGGCGGGCTCGCCGCGTTTCGGCTGCTGCTCGGAGGAGCGCTGCTTCGCGGCCGCACCCTGCCGCGCAGCGCCCTTCGAGGGACGCCGCTTGCGTGAGCGCGCGCGAGCGCCCTTGCTGGGTTTGGCCACGGCGTCAGCAGTCCTGCCGAGGTCCGCTGCGCCACATCGACGTCGATGCTACCGCCATATGAGCGCCTATGCTGGAGCCGATGTCCACACCGCCTTCCCCGGCCGAAACGGCCCGTGCCGGCATACCTGACAGCGCTCTGGCGGGACCGTTCCCCGTGGGGGAGTATGCGGCCGCGCTGCAGAAGAAGCTCCGCTCGATGACACGGGTGCAGCTGGTGGGCGAGCTGGTGAACCTGCGCCCCTCAAAGGCGCGGGTGTACTTCGAGCTGCGCGACTCGACCGGCGCGGTTCCCTGCGCCGCCTGGCGGAGGGACTGGGAGGCGATGAGCGCCCGCGCCGGCGGGCCGCCCGCGGAGGGCATGGAGGTCGTCGTTGCCGGCGGCTGTGACTACTACCCCGGAAGCACCACCTCCTCGCCCGGATTCTCCTTCGCGGTCACCGACCTGCGCGTGGCCGGCGAGGGAGACCTGCTGGCCCGCATCGACCGCCTGCGCAAGCAGCTCGACGCCGAGGGGCTGCTCGAGCGCCAGAAGCGCCTCGAGCTCCCGCTGCTCCCGCGCACGATCGGCGTGATCACCGGCGAGGGCGGCAAGGCCCGCGACGACGTGCTCGCGGCGCTCAGAAGGCGGGGCTGGGCCGGTCGCCTGGTGTGGGGCTTCGCGCCCGTGCAGGACCGCCACGCGGCGCCCGCGATCTCAAGGGCGCTGTCAGATCTGCTGGCCGTGGCGGAGGTGGAGGTCGTGATCGTGGCCCGCGGCGGCGGCTCGCTGGCCGACCTGTTGTGCTTCTGCGATGAGACGCTCTGCCGCACCGTGGCCCTGCTGGGGGTTCCGGTGATCGCCTCCGTCGGCCACCACACCGACCGCACCCTGCTCGACGACGTCGCCGCGGTCAGCTGCTCCACGCCGACCCACGCCGCCGAGGCCGCTGTGGGCGTGGACTGCGCGAGCGCCCGCCGCCAGCAGGCAGCCGCCGCAGCCCGCCTGCGCGACCACGGCCGCCAGGCCGTCCTGTCCCGCGCCCGCATGCTGGCGACACTCTCCCGCGCCCCCGCCAACCACGTCGAGCGCCAGCGTGCGCGTCTTCACCAGCACCTGCGCGAGATCCGGGCGGCTCATCGACGGCGGATCGAGTCCGAGCGCCGCCTCACCCACCAGCGCGCGCTGGTGCTCAAACGCAAGACCGACTCCTCGCTGATCGACTGCCGCCGGCGAAGGCCCCAGGAGCTCGAGGGGCTGGCGCTCGCGCTGGCGGGCCACGATCCCCAGCGCACGCTGGAGCGCGGCTACGTCCTGGTCCAGTCATCGCAGGGAGAGCCGCTGTCGAGCGCCGCTGAGGCGCGTGCGGCCAAACAGGTGGGGCTGCGCTTCGCCGAGGACACCGTCCCGGCGAGGATCCTCGACCGCGAGGACCCCGCGGCGGCGGGCGGCGAGCGATGACCGCGCCGGCCCAGACCTACGAGGCGGCCGCGGCCCGGGTCGAGGAGATCATCCGCCGCCTGGACTCCGGCGAGGCGTCCCTGAACGAGACGCTCGAGCTGGTGAAGGAGGGCAAGGCGCTGATCGAGCTGTGCGCCAAGGAGCTCGCGGCGGTCGGCGACGCGCTCGAGGAGCTCCGCCTCGACGAGCTGGTGGCCCGCCTGGAAGGAGAGGCCTCGGCGTGAGCACCTGGGATCTGCTCGCCGAGCTGCCGGTTCAGATCGAGGATTACTCGCTCGAGCCGCTGATCGCCACGGTGTCGAGCGATTTCGTCCGCAAGAGCACCGTCATCCACCTGCGCGGCGCCGGCGAGGAGGGCGCCGGCGAGGACGTCACCTACGAGGCCGTGGACCACGACATCCTGCAGGCGGCGGGGCCGCTGCTGCCGCTGTCGGGGCGCTTCACGCTCGGCTCCTTCTCCGAGCACCTCGCCGGGCTGTCCCTGTTTCAGGAGCCTCCCCAGCGGGAGGTCTCACAGCTCTATCGCACCTGGGCCTATGAGTCCGCGGCCCTGGACCTGGCCCTGCGCCAGGCGAACACCACGCTGCACGCCGCGCTCGGGCGCGATCCGCAGCCCGTTCGCTTCGTGGTCTCGCTTCGCCTGGGCGAGCCCCCGAGCTTCGAGCCGGTCCGGGGGCGACTCGACCTGTACCCGGCGCTGCGCTTCAAGCTCGACCCCACGAGCTCCTGGGATGAGCCGCTGATCGCGGCCTTGAAGAGCACCGGCGCTGTGGATTCGGTGGACTTCAAGGGCCTGTATGTCGGATCGATCGTCGACCAGCCGGCCGACCCGGTGCTCTACCGGCGGGTGGTGGAGGCGTTCCCCGAGGCCTGGATCGAGGATCCCAAGCTGACGCCCGAGACCGACGAGGTGCTCGCCCCCTACCGCGAGCGCTTCTCCTGGGATGCCCCGATCCACTCGATCGCCGACATCGAGGCCCTGCCCTACCCGCCGAGCATGGTCAACATCAAGCCCTCGCGCCTGGGCGGGCTGCGCAGCCTGCTGGACGCCTACGACTACTGTGCGGCCCGCGGCATCGGCGCCTACGGCGGCGGGCAGTTCGAGCTGGGCGTGGGGCGGGGCCAGATCCAGTACCTGGCCTCACTGTTCCACGGCGACGCCCCCAACGACGTGGCGCCCACCGGCTTCAACCTGCCCGAGACGCCGGTTGACCTGCCCACCAGCCCGCTCGCGCCTGCGCCCTCAGCGCAGGGGTTCCGCTGGGGCTGACCCAGCAACGGCGATCGCAACTTCCCTATCGCTGCTCTGTTTTCGCATGCATAGCCACTAAGGTCGGTACGTCGGCCCAGGGCCGATCCGCCGCACAAACGCCCCTAATAGGGCAGGATCAGGTGGCGAAGGGAGTTCTCTTGCCGAGCACAGGCGCCCACAGGCGATCGAAGTTCCGCACGGCCGCACTCATGGGGTTGCTGCTGTCCGCGTGCGCGGCGAATCCCGGCCCGGCCGCCGCCGCCTCCGGCGGCACAGCGCCGGCGGGCGCCGTCACCGGCAGCTCGAGCCTGCACGTGACCTCGGTTCGCATCCTGACGGTCAGCTGCGTTCCCTACTCCAAGTGCAGCGGCAATCCGCGCCAGGTGTCCACGCACGGCACACTCCTGTTCAAGGGCAAAGGGCTGAAGAGCGGAATGACGGTGGCCTACCCCAAGACCCCCGGCGCGCGCATCTCGAGCTCCTCGCCGGCCTCCCACCTGCATATGGCCGCGGAGGGCCTTGTCGCGACGGTGCCCGCCAACGCGCACTCCGGGCACATCATGGTGATGCTCGGAGGGGGCCGGCATACGAGCTCCTACGGGCCGATCTACGTATACCGCCACGCCCTGCACCCACCCCCGATCGCGTTGCCCCCCTACAACGCCGGCGCAGCGGGCGGTACCGCCTTCTCCGGACAGGGCATGTGGATCTGGTACATGAAGGACTCCGAGGCCGGCAGCGTCGCCGCGATCGTCGCCCAGGCGCACGCCGCCCAGGTCAGCACGCTGTTCATCAAGAGCTCAGACGGCGCCAGCAACTACTGGAGCCAGTTCTCCTCCCAGCTGGTGGCCGAACTGCACGCCAACGGCCTGAAGGTGTGCGCCTGGCAGTACGTCTATGGCACCAACCCGGCCGGCGAGGCAGAACTGGGCGCCAAAGCGGTGGCCGCAGGAGCCGACTGCCTCGTGATCGACGCCGAGTCCGAGTACGAAGGCCACTACGCCGCCGCGCAGACCTACATCGACGACCTGCGCGCCAAGGTGGGCCTCAACTACCCGCTGGGCCTCGCCTCCTTCCCCTACGTCTCCTACCACCCCTCCTTCCCCTACTCGGTCTTCCTGGGGCCCAACGGCGCCCAGTACAACGCGCCGCAGATGTACTGGAAGGACATCGGTACCTCGGTGGACACCGTGTATGCCAACACCTACATCGCCAATCGCATCTACGGGCGTCCGCTGTTCCCGCTCGGGCAGACCTACGGCAAGGTCTCAGCCGCCGAAGTGCTGCGCTTCCGCGAGGAGGCTGTTGACTACGGCGCCACGGGCGTGTCCTTCTGGGACTGGCAGGAAACCCCGGCGGCCCTGTGGAGCACGCTGGCGGCGCCGCTGGCGCCGCTGACGAGCGTCACGCCCAACAGCAGCTACCCCGAACTGGGCAGCGGCAGCAAGGGCGATCAGGTGTTGTGGATGCAGGAGCACCTGGCCAGCGCGATCCCGGCCCAGGAAACCACGGGAACCTTCAGCGCCCAGACCGCCGCCAACCTGAAGAGCTTCCAGACCGCCCACGGCATCGCCGCAAGCGGCGTGACGGACGCCGCCACCTGGGCGGCGCTCCTGGCCCTCCCGCCGATCGCAGTCAGCTGGACCGGCGGGGGACCGAGCGGCGGTTAGCCGGCCGGTCGCGGCAAGCTGACGCGAGCGGCCGCATTTCCTCAGCGCAGCGAGTTCCGTGCCCTGCTCGCCCCCGAACTCGCCTCAACCGGGTTCCCCATGCCCACATAGGCGCTCCGAGGAGCCTGGACGCTTGCGTCCGGCCTTGTCGTCGTACATCGCTGCGTCGGCGTACTTTATGAGTGCGTTCACGGTGCGACCGTGGTCGGGCCAGATCCCTTCTCCGACACTTGCGCTGATGGAGATCGGACCGTCGCCGACCAGGAACGGCTCGAGGAAGGCGTCGCGGATGCGCTGCGCGGCAGCGCGAACCTGATCGTCGCGCTCGATATCGGCCAGGATGATCGCGAACTCGTCTCCACCGAGACGTGCGACCGCATCGCTTTCGCGACTGATCGCCGCGAGGCGCTCCCCGGTCTCATTGAGAAGCTCGTCGCCGACCTCGTGGCCGTAGAGGTCGTTCACATCCTTGAAGTCGTTGAGATCGACAAACAGGAGGCCCACGTGCTCGTGGCGGGGGGTCGCGGCCTCCAGCACGAGATCGATCTGCTGCCTGAAGCCGACCCGGTTCAGCAGCCCTGTGAGTCCGTCATGGCTGGCCCTGTGACGCAGTTTGTCGACAAGCCGCCCGTTCTGGATCGCCGGCGCCGCAAGCGCGGCCACGCCGGTGAGACGCTCGAGCAGCTCGCCGTCGGGCCGCAGCCGCTCGGGACGGTCGCTGACGGCAACGGTGAGGGCGCCCAGGAACACGCCACGGGCGACTATCGGGACAACCGCCAGCACCGCCACATCAAGCGCAGACATCAGGCCGGACAGGAATGGATCCTCCGTCGTCCGGTCGAAGAACACGGGTTGCGGCTCTGTGATCATGCGACTCAGGTGTGGCGTGTCGTCAGGGGAGATAGTCAGGCCGAGCACATACTCGGCGTGCTCGGGCCTCTGTCCCCATACCGCGAGGGATCTCAGATGCTCCTCGGCCTCGTCCCACAACCAAACCCCGATCCGATCGCAGTCCACCACCTCGGGAACCGCCACGGCAAGCCGCTCGGCGACCTCCACGCTCGTCCCGGCCTGTGCCAGTGCGTGAGAGAGCGACAGCAGCCCGTGGGAGAGTGACAGCAGCGAGCTCACCTGCTCGTGGCGGCGCGCGGACTCTTGAAGCGCTGTGGCCATGTCGAGAACCGCCGCCGCGTGCTTGGCATAGAGGCCAAGCATTTCCTCATCCTGGGGGAAGAACTGCGCTGCACCGGGGTAGCGTGCGATCAGCTGCCCATACTGACGCCGGCTGGAGGTGACATCGACCACCAGCATCGAGTCGGTCATCGGTGTGGTGCCCCCTCGCGTCGCGCGCGCGAGCGCCTGAGCGTCTCGATTCTCGATTCCGTGCCCATAGACCTGCAGCTCGTCGCCCGGCTCCGGACACACCGCCAGCACGAAGCCCGGGGCGCGCACGGCATCAGCCGCTCGTTCGACGATGCGATGGAGGACGGTGTCGAGGTCCTCGGTGGAGACCAGATCACCGGCCGTGGCATAGGCGTTGCGCAAGCGCTCAGACACAGCTGCGAGCTGGGCCTCGAGCGCGGTGACACGCTGCTGAGGGTCGGCCGCCGCGGTCGCCAGCTGCGCGTCCCAGGACACCGTGTAGAGGCACTGGGCGCCGCCGCGCGCCTGGCATTCGCTCTCCTCGACGTCGGCGAGGGGGAGCCCGAACAGCAGAGGATTCCCAGCGAGCAGGCCGGCGGTCCAGTCGCACATGAGAGGACGGCGCGTGAAGCCCTCGCGCGCCACCGCCCTGAGGACGGCACGTCCGGGACCGGCCTCGATCGCCTCAAGCTCCGTGACCGTGCTGAACTTGGCCGCGGTCTGTGCCACGACCCCCAGCACCGCCTCGGGTGAGCCGAGGGAGCGCAGCAGGGTCGCGATCTGTGTGCCCACGTGTCGGTGCAGCGTCTGCTCGCCCACCCGCCGCGCGAATCCTGGATCATCGGCCTGCTCCACGCCGGCCTCGAGCAACGCGCACGCCTCGTCGAGCGAGATCCAGTTCTCGATGTCTTCCAGGTAGGACGCCTTGCGTTTTGTGCCCGCGCGCTCGAGCAGCGCGGCGACTGCTGGCTCGCCGCCTGCGCCGCGTATGAGCCCCAGTGCAACGTTGGTCAGCGTGCAGCAGATCTGCCGATCGGCATCCGCTGTAGCCGACTCAAGACCAACACCTGTATCCATTCAGGCTCCATCGGTTGCGCGTGCTGCATTCTTGAGCATCTTCGCACCGGCTCCACGGCTGCCCGATGTGCCCCAAGATCTCCTGTCAGCGCCCGGCGAGCAGGGCGCGCGGACACCCAGCCAAATTTCGGTCCGTTCTGCGCGCGCGCCCTGCCGATACGGGAAGCCTCGCTGCCTGCCTTTAAGCCCCTCAGACGCGCTGGATCAGCGTGCCGGTGCCGAGGCCGCCGCCGCAGCACATCGTCACGAAGCCGATCTCCTTGTCCGAGCGCTCGAGCTCGTGCAGGAGCGTCGTGATCAGGCGCGCGCCGGTTGAGCCGAGCGGGTGCCCGAGCGCCATCGCGCCGCCGTTGACGTTGACGCGGTCCATGTCCGGGTTGTGCTCGCGCCGCCAGGCCGCGACCACCGGGGCGAAGGCCTCGTTGATCTCGAACAGGTCGATGTCATCGATGCTCATGCCGTTGCGGTCGAGGATTTTGCGGGTGGCCGGGATCGGGCCCTCGAGCATTTTCACCGGGTCACAGCCGACGGTCGTCTGGTCGACGATCCGCGCGCGGGGGGTCAGGCCGAGCTCCTTGGCCTTCTCAGCGGCCATCAGCAGCACGGCGGCCGCCCCGTCTGAGATCTGCGAGGCGTTGCCGGCGGTGATCTTGCCGTCGGGCTTGAAGGCCGGCTTCAGCTGCGACAGGGCCTCGAGGTTGGTGTCCGGGCGGATGCCCTGGTCGGTGACGAAGGTGTCGCCGTTGACGGTCATGGGCACGATCTCCCGCTCGAAGCGGCCCTCCTCGGTGGCCTGGTGGGCGAGCCTGTGCGAGCGCACCGCGAGCTCGTCGAGCTCTGAGCGGGGGATCTCCCACTGGTCGGCGATCATCTCGGCGCCCAGCCCCTGCCCGACGATGTTGTGCTTGGCCATCAGCTCGGGGGTGAAGGCCCCGCCGAACTCCTGCTGGGTCTGCATCACGGCCGCGAAGGGCAGGTGGCCCATGTGCTCGACGCCTGAGCCGATCATCGCGTCGTGCACGCCGGCGGCGATCAGGCCGGCGGCGAAGTTGACGGCCTGCTGGGCCGATCCGCACTGGCGGTCGACGGTGGTGCCGGGGGTCTCGATCGGGAGTCCCTCCTGAAGCCAGGCGTTGCGGGCCACGTTCAGCCCCTGCTCGCCGAACTGCGAGACGCAGCCCGCGATCACATCCTCGACCTCCGAGGCGTCGATGCCGGCGCGCTCGATGATCTCGGTGTAACACTTGCCCAGAAGCTCGTTGGGGTGGGTGTCCTTGTAGTAACCCTTTTCGCGGTGTCCGCGTCCGATCGGCGTGCGCACCGCCTCCACGATCACGACCTCACGGCCCTCTGGTTGCCTCATTTCAGGAGTCCTCCTAAGTTTTATTGCCCGTACCCCTTACTCTATCGCGGTCACAGTTCATAGATTGACTGGTCAGTCAATCGCCGACTGTCAGTCAAATCGCCTAGAGAGGAGAGCACGTGAACGAGCATCTCGCGATAGCCGGGAGCGGCGCGATCGCCTGCGGCCTGGCCGCAACCGCTGCCCACCACGGCCCGGTACTGCTGCTCGCCCGGTCAACGGACTCGGGCGAGCGCGCGCGCGCCACCGTGGAGAAGACCCTCAGCCGCCTGGAGGCCGAGGTGGATCCCGCGCACGTGCAGATCGTGACCGACGCCCAGGCCCTGGCCGGGGCGACGTTCGTGGTGGAGGCGGTTGTGGAGGACCACGACGTGAAGGCGGGCCTGCTGTCAGAGCTCGGCTCCATCGTCGGCCCGGAGGCCATCCTCGCCAGCACCACCTCCTCGCTGTCGATCGAGCGCCTGGCAGAGGAGAGCGGGCGCCCCGAGCGGTTCCTCGGGCTGCACGTGTTCAACCCCGTCACGCGGATGAAGCTGATCGAGCTGATCTTCCCTGAGGCGGCCACCGAGGACACCCGCAGCCGGGCGCTCGCGGTGTGCGAGGCCTTCGAGAAGACTCCTGTCGAAGTTCCCGACGTGCCCGGGTTCGTGGTCAACCGGCTGCTGTTCCCCTACCTGTTCAGCGCCGTGCGCCTGGTGGAAGAGACGGGAATGGACCCGGCCGACGTGGACACCTGCATGAAGCTCGGCGCGGGGCACCCGCTGGGCCCGCTGGCCCTGCTCGATCTCGTGGGCCTCGACGTCTCGAAGGCGATCGGCGAGACGATCGGCGAGACAATCCCACCGCAGGTCGAGCTGCTCATCTCAGAGGGCGCCCTCGGGCGAAAGAGCGGCCGCGGCTTCCACACCTACTGAGGGGCTGAGAGCGCTCGATAGGGCTTTAGGAAGACTTCGCCGACTTTTAGGGCAAATTGATCGAGCTGGCAATAATTGTGTATGCGACGTAGGTCGCACACGCACACTGCCTCCTCCTCAGTGCACGACATCTCCGGCCCGCTCCCCCCGCGGGCCGGAGGTCTTTAAGGCCCGGCCGGCGGTGGCGAGGAAGACGACGGGCGGCGCTCGCGGATGCGCACCGCCTCCACGCGGTTCTCGCGCACGGACTCGACGCGGATGGAGTAGCCGTCTGCGTTGACCGTATCCCCGCGCCGGGGCAGCCGGCCGAGCTCGGCGAACACGAATCCGCCCACCGAGTTGTAGGCGTCGGTGTCGACCGGCAGATCCAGGCCGTAGTCGACGAGGTCTGTGACCGGCACGTGCCCGCGCACGAACCAGTCGCCGTCGGCCAGCCGGCGGACCTCGCCGGCGGCCGGATCGGTCTCATCGGCGATCTCCCCCACGACCTCCTCGATGATGTCCTCGACCGTGACGATGCCGACGACACGGCCGTACTCGTCGACGACCACCGCCAGGGAGGCGCGCTGGCGCTGCAGATCGGCGAGCAGGTCGTCCAGGGGCTTGGTCTCGGGCACGATCAGGGCGTCGTGGACGATCGGCTGCACCGAGGCGTGCGGCCCCTCCTGCATCAGCTGTCGCGCGAGCTCTGAGACGTGCACGAGCCCGCGCACGCGATCTCGGTCTTCGCCCTCGGTGACCACGAGGCGGGTGTGGCCGCTTGAGACGCACAGCCGAAGCGCGGTCTCGACATCCTGGGAGATGTCGATCGTGACGACGGCCGGGATCGGGGTCATCACCTGGCGCGCCTCCTGTTCGTGCAGGTGAAAGACGCCCCGCAGCATGCCCGCCTCGCCGGGGTCGATGTGCCCGCCGGCGTAGGACTCGGCGATCAGCCGCTTCAGCTCATCAGGAGAGCCGCCGCGGCGCTCTGCGCTCATGTCCACGCCGAGCAGCCGCAGGATGCGATCGGCGACCGCGGTCAGCACCACGATCAGCGGATGGAACAGCACGCTGAACATCTGCAGCGGACGCGCCACCCGCCGGGCCACGGCCTCGGCGCGGTTGATCGCGTAGAACTTGGGAACCATCTCGCCCGCCACGAGCTGCGTCGAGGCGATGATCAGAAAGGCGAGCACCGCCGAGACGGCCACCGCCACGCCGTTTGAGAGGGGGCCGCCGAGGGCGCTCTTGAGGATGTCCGCGAGCGCGGGCTGGGCCAGGGCGCCGATGCCGATCGAGGTCATGGTGACGCCGATCTGGACGGCGGAGATGTACTCGTTGATGTTGCCGAGCTGATCGAGCGCCAGCGCCGAGCCTCGCGCGCCTTCCTCGCGCATCAGCTCAAGGCGCGCCCGCCGCGAGCGCACGAGCGCATACTCGGCGATCACGAAGAAGGCATTGATCGCGACCAGAACGGCCGCGATGATGAGCTTCAGGCCGTTCACGCCAGCTGGTCGATGCTGGCGGCCAGCCTGAAGTCGGCGCCCGTGAGCCCGCCCTCGGAGTGGGTGGAGAGGGTGAGGCGCACCATGTTGTAGCCGTGCACGAGGATGTCGGGGTGATGGTTGGCCGCCTCGGCCAGCTCGGCGACGCTGTTGACGAAAGCGATCGCCGCGGCGAAGTCCGCGAACTTCAGCTCGCGAACGATCGATGAGCCCTCGCCCCTGCGCCAGCCACCGATCTCGGTGAGCCGCTGCTCGATATCCGCGTCGGGGAGGACTGCCATCTCCACCGCCGAGATTACCGCGGCCGCGTTGCGCGTACAGTCTCATGGGAGAACTGATGCGAATCGTGAGCCTCGTTCCCCATGCCACCGAGCTCCTGTTCGCCCTCGACGCGGGCGACGAGGTGGTGGCCGTGACCCACGAGTGCGACCACCCGCCGGCGGCGCTCGAGCTACCCCGCGTGACGCGGGACGTGCTGCCCGCCGGGCTCGGCGCCGCCGAGATCGATCGCGCCGTGCGCGAGCGCACCCTGGAGGGTGCAGCGATCTATGAGCTCGACCGCGACGCGCTCTCGGCGCTCGAGCCCGAGCTGATCGTCACCCAGGCGCTGTGCCCGGTGTGCGCGGTCTCCTACGAGGATGTGGCCGAGCTGGCCCAGCGGCTGCCCGGGTCCCCGCGGGTGATCGCGCTTGACCCCAGCACGCTCGATGAGACGCTGTCAGACGTCACCGCGGTGGCCGCCGCCACCGGGCACCTGGAACAGGCCGCCGAGCTGCTCGAAGACGCCGAAGCGCGCATCGCGCGCGTCGTTGAAGCGGTTCGGATGCCCGCCCCCCCGCCGCGGCCACGGGTGGCGGCACTCGAGTGGCTTGACCCGGTGTATGTGGCGGGCCACTGGACGCCCCAGCTGATCGAGCTGGCCGGGGGCCGGGACGTGCTCGGCCGGGCCGGTGAGCCATCGCAGACCGTCACCTGGGAGGCCGTGGCGGCCGCCGAGCCCGAGGTCGTGGTGGTGATGCCCTGCGGCTATGACGCGCCGCGGGCGCTGGTGGAGGCCGAGGCCCATGTCGGCGAGCTCGCGGGCCTCGGGGCCGCCCAGATCGTGGCGGTGAACGGATCGGCCTACTTCTCGCGCCCGGGCCCGCGGCTGATAGACGGCCTCGAGCTCTTGGGGCACATCCTGCACCCTGAGCGCCTGCCCGAGGCGCCCGACGGCGCCGACGCGTTGGCGGTCCGCGCCCGCTCAGGCGAGGCCGCTGCCGGAGGCGCCCGCAACGGCGATCGAGCCGGCCACGCAGCCGGCTGATATCAGCAGGCAGGCGATCAGCCCGAGCGCCGGTAGCTTGCGGTTGTCGGCCGTGCGGATCGCCAGGGCGGCCACGGCGCCGCCGATCAGCCCCCCGATGTGATCGCCCACCGAGATGTTCGAGAGGCTGAAGCTGAGGATGAGGTTGAGCACAATGAGGCCGCCGATGCCCGACTCCATCACGCTCACGCGGCGCGAGCGGAGCTCCACGACCGCCGCCCCCATCAGCCCGAAGATCGCCCCGGAGGCCCCCAGGGTGGGCGAGGCGGTGGCGAACAGGGCGCCGAAGGCGCCGGCCAGCATCGCCGTGAAGTAGATGGCGAAGAACCTGAGCGAGCCGATGGCGGGCTCGAGCATCATGCCGAGCAGGTAGAGCAGATACATGTTGAAGCCGATGTGGAGGAGGTTCTCGTGCAGGAAGGCGCTTGAGACGAGCCGCCAGTACTGCCCTTCGACGATCCCGCCGCGGTAGAGCACGCCTTCGTTGATGACCGTGCCGTGGATCGTCGAGCCGTACAGCGTGAACTGCCCCTGCTCGGTGAGGAAGGCGATGACGTTGATCGCGATCAGGGCGTAGGTGACGCGCGGTACCTTCGCCATGTCGCGCATGCGCACCACCTTGGTCCCCTGCTTCGAACACTCCGGGCAGCGCATGCCGACGGGCGTGGTGGTCATGCAGTCGGGACAGATGGGCCGGCCGCAGTTCGAGCAGGCGACGCCGGTCTCGCGGGAGGGATGCCGGTAGCAGGTGGCCATGAGGGGCAGGGACCCTACCGGCTCGGGTCGCGCCCAATCGCCGGTGGCGGGGCTCAGCGGTCGCCGAACAGCCTGCGCGTCTCGCGGCCGAGATCGCGCAGCGCGCGCTCGGCGGCGGAGCCATCGAAGCCCGGCAGATGCACGCCGCCGAGGGCGCCGTGGGAGCTGCGGCCTTTGCGGCGGGCGCGCAGCAGCACGAGCGCCGTTCCGGCGGCGCCGCCGGCCACCAGGGCCACGGCGGGGCGGGCCCAGTTGCGGGGATCGCGCATGGTGGAGAGCTCCCACGCCTCGAGCTCGCCGGCGGCCAGCTCGGTGATAGAGGTGAGGGTGTCCTCGAGCCGCACGATCAGATCCTCGGGCGGCTCGACCGGCGCGAGCGCTTCGCGCAGGAGGCCCTCGAAGTTGGGGAGCGCTTCAGTCATGCTGCTCCTCCTCGGCGACCGGGTCGCCCACGATCTCCTGTAGCTGCTTGATGGCGCGGTGGATGAGAACCTTGGTGGCCCCGTCGGAGCGGCCGAGGGCGCGGGCGATCTCGCGGTTGTCCATGCCGAGCGCAAAGCGCATGATCAGGGCCTCGCGGCGGTCGTCCGGGAGCAGGCCGACCCCGTCGAGCACCCGGCTCAGCTCGTCGCGGCCCTCCACGAGCTGCTCGGTGGTGTGTGGCGCCGCGAGCGTGGTGGTCTCGTCGATCGGCCAGGACGGCTTGCGCGAGCGGTCGCGGTAGAGGTTGGCCGCAAGGTTGTGGGCTATGCGAATCAGCCATGGTCGCAGAGGCCTCCCGTCTGACTCGCGCTGGGCGCGCTCGAAGTGGCGGTAGGCCTGAAGGAAGGTCTGCTCGGTCAAGTCCTCGGCATCGTGGTGGTCTCCCACGCGATAGTAGGCATAGCTGTAGACGTCGCGCAGATGCGCGCGGTAGAGCTCTGAGAACTCCGCGTCGAGCTCTGCCTTTGACTTCTGAGATGGTTGCCCGCTCACTCATCGCACACACTACCCACCGGCCTTCGCCCGACCCGGCCGCGAGCACGGTTTCACCGCGCCGTTCAGGCGGCGCGGATCTCCTCACGCGCGGGAGCCTCCTCGTGCGCCGGGATCCCCCTCTGGGTGAACAGCCGTTGATGGACGCGCCTGCGGCGCGGGGGCTGCTCGCGTGGGCGCTCGACCTGCTCGGGCGCAACCACGGCGGGCCGGCCGCCGAGCGAGGCCCACTGGAGGCTGACGCAGGCCCACACGCGCTCGGTGACCGCAGAGGCGCGGGCCGGTGAGGATTGCTTCATGCTCGGGAAGAGCAATGGAGCACCGACCCGCAGGCGGACCTTGCGCGGGCGTATGCGCCAGCCGCGGCGCACCTGGTCGGTGCCGAGGACGGCGATGGGACACACCGGCGCGCCGCTCTGCAGAGCCAGGCGCCCGACCCCGCGACGGGGCTCGCCGAGCCCGCCGGAGCGCTTACGGGTGCCCTCGGGGAAGACCACCACGCAGTCGCCGCGGGCGAGGATCGCAAGGGCGGTGTCCATGGCGGCCTCATCGCCCGCGCCGCGATCGACCGGGAAGGCGCCGAGGGCGTTGAGCGCCCAGGCCTGCCAGCGCTTCTCGAACAGCTCGCGCTTGGCCATGTAGTAGACGGGCCGCCGCACGAGCGTGCCGATCACGAAGGGGTCGAGGAAGCTGCGGTGGTTGGATGCCAGGATCAGCCCGCCGCGGCGGGGCAGATGCTCGCGGCCGATGCGCTGCATGCGCAGGTAGACGAGGAAGAAGGGCACGAAGATCGCGCGCAGGGTCCAGTACATGAAGGGGTTCACGCCGTGGTTGAGGCTGCGCTCGCGGAATCCCTCGAGGTCCGGGGGTTGCTGCTCGGTGTGCGGGTGCTCCATGCCCTCAGATACACCGTCCCCGACGGCGCCGTTACAGTTGGCTGAGGCCTACCGCCGATCGTGCCGGAGTAGCTCAGCTGGTAGAGCGCCTGTCTTGTAAACAGGGGGTCAGGGGTTCGAGTCCCCTCTCCGGCCTTCGAAAACCCGTCCAGACGATCTCGGCCGCACGGGTCGCGTCTGCAGCAAAGCTTCGTGCGCTCTCTGTAGAGTTTGGCTGAGGCGCCGCATATGGGCGGCCGGGGTTCCCCGTAACTTGCGACCGGGAGGAATGCATGCGCAGCACAGTTGTCGTCGTTTCGTTGGCTCTGCTCGCGCTCGTATGGGCGGGCTGCGGCAAGGCGACCTCGACGGCGACCACCACGGCATCCACGGCTTCGACTGGCGCGACAGGAAACGAAAAAGAATACAAACCCCTACCGCCGCCCGAATCGGCGAGCTACACCGTCAAACTTGACGGCTTGGCGAAGGCGGGGCGCCCAACGGATCTGGGCGAGCGGAAATCACCATCATCGCCCCGAGACTCGAACTCTGCTGGCGGTTCTCGGAACTGAAGAATGTCGACCGGCCGACCGTCGCGAAGCTGTTCCGCGACTTCAACGGAGCGACCGTCAGAAACGGGCTGCTGCTCGGCAGCCACTACGAGTCACAGGGCTGCACCCACGAGAATAAACTCGCGTTCCAGGAGATCGAGCACAAGCCGGAAAAAATCTTCATCACCATCCACACAGCCAAGTACCCCGAAGCCGCCGTGCTCGGTCCGCTCGTGGGGACGGGTAAGCCAACGAATCCCACGAAACTGAATCCGACGAAACCCTGACGAGACCGTCAGCCCAGCCGCAGGCTGACCTTCGTTCCGACAGGTAGAGCCTTCTTGGCGGCCGGCTTCTGGGTGACCACGACCGACTTGGCCCCGTGTGCGGCACCCTTGGTGACCCTTCCCAGCCTACAGTGGGCGCGACTGAGCAGCCGCTTGGCCTGTGTGAGCGTCTTACCCTTGAGCTTCGGGACCACGCACTTTTCCGGTGGAGCGGGCTTGACCGATCCGATCGCTTCGGCTTTCTCTTCGGTGAACCAGAGCTCCCCGCGCGGGCCGGACGTGATCCCACTTGGCAGGCCTTCGTGTGAGGTGAGGTGAGACTGGGAGAACTTGCCGGTCGGCGTCATCCGAGCAATCGAGTTGACCGCCCCCTCTGTGAACCACAGATCGCCGTCCGGACCCTCGGTCATCCCGTACGGGAAGCTTCCCGAGGAGGGAATTGCGAACTCGCTGACTCCACCGGTCGGCGTGATCCGCCCGATCTTCGATGCCGAACCGCCGCCGGTGTAGAACCAGACATCGCCGCCGGGACCCGGTGTGATCCCGATCGGCGTCGTTCCCGAGGGAAGCGGAAACTCCGTGATCGCCCCGCTGGGAGTTATTCGCCCGATCAGGCCGTTCGTCGGCTGGGTGAACCAGACGTTGCCGTCCGCACCCTTGGTGATCCCGACAGGCCCGCCCTGCGGCACGCCGAAGCCGTTGATGGCGGCTGCCGGCGTGGGAAGTGGGAATTCGGTGACCGCTCCACCCGGAGTCATCTTCGCGATTGCGTTGGCTGCGCCCTCGGTGAACCACAGGTTGCCGTCTGAGCCCATAGTGATCGCGCCCGGGAAGGAATTTACCGAGGGCAGCGGGTACTCGGTGATGGCTCCGCTCGTCGTCACGCGCCCGACCGCGTCGGCGCCCGGCCTCGTTACCGTGAACCACAGGGCGCCTTCTGGGCCGGCTGTGATCCCGCCCACCCCAGCGGCTGTGGGCAACCGGAAAGTGCTGACCTGACCCCTGGGCGTGGCTCGGCCGATCGCCCCGGCAGACGGCTCGGTGAACCACAGGTTGCCATCCGGACCCGTCGTGATGGCAGCGGGGACGGCTCCGGCCGGAAAAGCGCCGAACGTGCCCACCCCGGCGGCCAGGGCGTCCTGAGTACAGACGAGCGCGGCCACCGCAGAGACGCACACGGCGAGCGCGCGAACCGCGCTGCGGCCGCAAACGCTCCAGCGCGCCGCGCCGACATGCTCAGAGACTCCGTACGACTGGGGTGCCATCACTCCCTCAAACCCTTACCGAGACACAAGTTGCGCCTGAACGCAATCACGGCGAGGATGATACCTGCTCAGCTCACGCACGCCCTGACGGCACCCCGAGCGTTGGGCGGCAGCAGCGCGCTACGGAGCTTTTTCAGCGAGACCCCTTGTTTCAGGGCCACTTCAACGGCCACCAGTTCGGCGATCGATTTTTCCCTTTCACCCTTGGCGAGCTCGAGCTTCACAATGATGCATTCGCACACGGCAACCGTGCCTTTGGACGTTTCGCATTGACGGTAGAACGGTTGAGTGATTTCGGGTGGAAATCGGCGCTTCAGCGAGACGGCTTTGTTGAATCCGGGGCCGTTCCGGCCTGCCGTTTCTCTTGCTTCCAGTTCTTCCTTTGCCCTGCGTTCGACTTCTCGCTTCGCTTCGGCAAGCCGCTTGGGGTTCTTCAGTGTGGCTTCCAGCGCCGCTTTCACTTTTCGCTTTCGTTCTGCCTCGGACGTCGATTCATGCGGTTTGGGCGTCAGAATCGGCACCGGAGTCAGCGCCTTCTTTGCTTTCGTAGCCCCTGTGGCGCCCGTGCTCCGAGCTTTGGCACCTGTGCTCGCGGCTGTGGCGCCGGTACTCGCGGTAGCGGCCTGAGGAGTTGTCGTCGCTGCCGTCGTAGGTGCGGGCGCGCTCGCCTGTGTGATCGTGCTCGCTGTTTCGCTGGAACCGCAGCCAGCCGCGATGGCGGCAGGTGCGACGAGTACACAGACAGCCAGATTGAGTGGTCTGCGCACGGCAGAAATGATATCGGACGGAGACATCTTGATGCGGCGGCTGGACCGAACTGATTGGGTGCTACAACCGCACGCTGGTCGACTTCGCTACCGCCTGTTTCCCAGCAGCCGTCAGGTTGACCCGCAGCTTCACCTTCTTGTGATGCTCGCGCATCGACCGGCCGGCCTTGGTGAGCTCCACGCGGATCTCGTAGGTGCCGGCCTTCAGGTTCTTCCTGGTGGTCTTCAGGCCGCTTCCGCTGATCTTGACGGTGCCGGTGTCGTTCGTCTTGACCGTCACGAGCAGGCTGTTTCCCGACAGCTTCGCCTTCGTCAGCGTGACGATCGGGGGACAGCCCGTGACCGCGATGTTCGTGTTCTGTTTGAGCACGGCGCCGTTCTGTCCGGTGAGGGTGGTGGGCAGGAGCAGCGGAGTTTTTTCGCACAGGCTCGCCGGCGCAGCCAGGGCCGAGTGCGGCCCCTCGGGCAGGTTCAGTTCAAAGCTCGAGACCGGCGCGTCGGGCAGCGATTCGAAGTTGGTCTTGGTGATGCCTTTTTTGATGTCCGTCAGGCCGTCGAGGTCGAGCGTGATGCCTTCGCCCTGAAGCACGATCTCGATGTCGGGGAAGGCCCGGTTACCGTGGGAGACGAGATACGCTGGGCCGGTCAGCGGGTTTTCGAGCAGCGGTGTGTGCGCGGTGGCGATCCCGATAACCGAGCCTTCGTCACACGCGGCGGGGTTGGCTTCGAAGACCGTGTCGACGCAGGCTTTCTGGATCGTCGTCAGGCGCGAGGGCAGCGCGATCGGCAGTTCGGTGAAGCTTTTGCCGATGTTCGCGTAGGCCCCCGGCGGGTAGGTGATCTTGACATCGAGGCTCGCGCCGCCTTCTTTGCTCGTGTGTCCGTCGGTCGTCGCCGTGAAGGTCGGTTTGAACGGCAGGCTCGTGCAGCCCGTCACGCCGTACGGCGAGGCGAGCTGGGCGGTGGCGCCCGAGGTCGAGGTGAGCGTCGCGCCGACCTGCTGGGCAGCGCAGTTGGTCGGGTTCAGCATGAACCCTTGCCGGTTGACGTTGACGTTGATCCTGCGCACCCTCAGCTGCACGCCGTCCACGTACTGGGGTATCGGATCGGAGGTGACCGTCACAGCCGCGGTATGCGGATCGATGTTGATCACCGAGCGGACCACGACGTTGCCGAGGTGGAACGGTCCCGCTTCCGCCGGGGTCACGACCGACAGACCGAAGGGTCCGTGAAGCCCGTTTTTCAGTGTGGTGGGACCGGTGAGGTAGACCCTCCCGGTTGTGACCCAGTAGGGATCCGGGCCGGAGCCGGCTGCGGCTTCAGCGGTGCCGATCAGGCTTTCGGGGCCGCACGTGCCCGCATTCGCCTGCGCGTCACCGCAGCGGGGAATGCCGGCGATCTTCCCGGTCAGGCCGAGCGGCATGTGCACCTGGACGACCGACATGTCCTGTTCGCGGTCTTCGCGGCCGAGCTTGAGCGAGAAGTCCGGGCTTGCATCGGCGGCGACCGCGTTGGGCCCGACGGTGCCGGCGTTGAATGACGGGCTGAACGGTGTCGTCGATGGGCACCCTTCCACTTCGAAGGACGAGGTGATTTCTTTGATTTCGCTGGTTTCCGGGTTTTCTTTCGCGCTCCAAGGCGTGAGGGTGGCCGTCGTCTTCGCGGGACCACAGGTCTGTGAGTTGGCCAGCGGCGCGTCTGCCCCGCCCTTGAGCTTGAGGTTGAGAAGTTCGAACGGCTGCTGCGGCTGATGTTCGAAGTACGAGGTTATTTGGCCGGTCGCTGGATTGACATCGTTGTATCCGCGCAGCTTGATGACTATTCCTTCTTGGGGGTCGTCTATCTGCAGGTAGAGGCCGTAGAGCCTGCCTTTGCCGCTTGGACCACCCTTCCCTTCGGCATACGCTTCGTTGCATGGTTCGGGATAGGTTGCTGTGCCGCATTCTGGTTCGGCGAGGAACAACTGCCCTTGAAGGTGATTTTTTAGCAGCGGCGTGACCACTTCGACGGTGCCGATCTCCGCGGGCCGCTGCTTCGTGTCCGGGTTGTAGGGGCATTTGGCCTCCACAGCAGGTTCACGGTGTTCGGCCACTTCGTTGTTCTGCGGCGCCTTGCCTTCCGATTCTTCCTGTTCCCTTGCAACGCTTGGCCAGAATTCCGCGGGGCTGCAAGCTTGGAGCCCGTGACCCCCGGCAGGAGATACCGTCATCCCCAGCGGCAGCTGGGTCACGACGTCCCTGACGTCCGGTGTTCCCGGTTCCGGTCCGTTGGGCTGGGGAACCTTGAGGTTCACCGTCATGCCCGTGGGCTCGTCCGCCTGGTTTGTGCCCCCTTCCGAGGGCGGGCTTGGCGTGAATTCGATTTCCGGGTTGAACTGAAGCAGGTTGCATCCAGTCACCGGTGCGGTGTTGGCCGTAGCCGTCACGTAGTGGTTGGGTTCCCGCCACGAATCGGCCCGCACGGTCCATAACGGCGCCGTGCCAGCGGGTTCCGAGCACTGTGTGATGTTTCTCAGGAAGGGTTTCGCTCCACTGGCCGGTTGGGGCTTGCATTTAAAGACCGGGGGCACACCTTCCGCACCGTACGCACAAATCGTGATCGTCGTTGCCACTGGCTTCTCGCCCACGGCGCCGTCGCCCACGTTGACACCGAAGTCTCCGCCGCTTCTCACGTCCGCTTCCAAGTCGAAGTGCAGGAGGGCTTTGAACCCGAACGCCGCCGGATGACCGTAGGCCGGTTCCAGGTTCCAAACCAAGCTGTTGGTCACTGCCGTCGAGGCGTATGAGAAGAGGCCCTTCGCCGTGACCTCACCTTTTTCGATGCGGCCTCCGGCGACCAGTGTATTCGTGTAACCGACGGCCGTGTTCGCCGGACACGGCACTCCGCCCTCGAAGACCGCCAGCGGGCACTGTGGGATGTTCTGTGGGTTGCCGCTGAAGCCGGCGGGCAGTTCGGCGTGGATTTCCTTCGCTCCATCGTTGGCTGGACCCACGAGTTCTGACCCGCCACCCTGGGGAGCGATCGGGCTGGGGTTGAGAACGAGCACGGTGGTGGTGGAGAACGGGTGCCCCGCAGCCTGGCTGAACGGATTGCCGAGCGATTCGACGACATTCGTGCTGAAGGTCTTGATCCCGAACGGGACGGGCGCCGTAACCGTGGTTTCGCCTTCGTTGGCCGCGACTTGCGCTTTCCCGGTTTCAACCGGCGCTGTCGCTTTGGTCTCCCAGGTCACGGTCGGGCGGTTCACCGACAGGCTTTCCGCTTCTGGTTTGACGGACACGTACAGCTTGATCGGGTTGAAGGACTGACCGGCGGCCTTCGTTTCGCTCGTCGTGCACACCGCCGTGGACGCAGTGGGCTGCGGTTTGCAGCTCCAGCCAGGGGCGGAGAACTCGAGCTGTTCCTGTTCGGCGCCCAAGAGTATTTCCTTCGGCAGCTGATCTTCAACGGTCACGGTGCCTTTCGTCGCTTCTTCCCCGTGGTTGGTGACCGTGATCGTGTAGATGTTGCTGCCGGATTCGCGCGCGAAGGTTTCGCCTTTGTCGGAAGCTTCCGTTTCGGTGAGGGGATCGACGCCGCAGGCCGGTTCCGCCAGCGGTTCGGCTTTGCCTTTTTTGAGCGCTCCTTCTGGCCCACATTCGCTGGCCTCGGCACCGTAGGCGTTCAGGTGGGTCATCGTGATGCCCAGCGTCGGAGGCGTGAGAGCCGCCGCCTTGCCGGCGAACAGCCCCATTGCGCAGACGGCGGCGAGCGCGGCCAGCAGATAGCGCCGGGCCGGCAGCTTCTCGATCGCGCGGAGCATCACCGCCCCCTCCGCGTGCTCTTCTTGGCCTTGGGCTTCGGTTTCGGTCCGTATTTCTTCTTCGCCTGCGCCTTACACGCAGCCCGCTTCTTCTTGGGCTTTGTCGTGCACGCCTTGAGCGCTTTCGCTAGCTTCTGCGCCCGTGTCAGGGGTTTCGGTTTCACCACGACGTGAACCGCCGCGACACCACCTGACCCGGGGGTGAGATTGCCGCCGGCGGGGAACGTCGAACTCAACGCGGATCCTCCCTGCTGCGGTGCCGGGGTCCGCGGCTGGCACCCTCCTTCGGATTCCGGCGGACAGACACGTGGAGGCGGCGCCGGGAACCCTCCGCCGATGCGAGCGTCGTAGACGTCGAGCAGGTTGTCCGTGTCCTGCCCCACGAGCTCGGATTGGGTCGGGAAGAAGATGTCCGAGCCGGACCCTGAAATGGCCGACGATGTCCCCGCATTGCCCGCAATCCAGTGCACCGTGCCGTTGTGCCACAGGAACAATGCGCCCGAGGACGTGGTCCCCACTTCAGTCGGAGCGCCACTCTGCAGCTTTTCTTCCGAGCTGAAGATGATGTATTCACCGTCGGCGAGCCCTTTGGTTTCGCCCTCCTGTTCGCCCTCGCCGCTGACCGCCCTGCCGAAGTCGTTGATGTCGGCCATGGCTCCGCCTCTCGAGCGTGGAGACAGGTTGATCATGGCGTTGTGTTTTTCGTTCGGCTGGGGGGTGCCGGGCGCGGCGTGCGAGATCCAGGTCAGTTCGCCCGTTGCGAAGTCGTAGCGATAGGCCGCCTGCGCCCCGGGGTTTGTGTCTCCCGCCAGTTGCGAATAGCTCGAGAACACGAGGTAGTCGCCGTCGGGGGTCGTCTGCGCCTGGCTGTTGGTGTCCAGTCTTTCCGACAACGGTTCGTCTTGGGGGAAGGTCAGGATGGCGACGAACTTCGTTTCGCCCGTGTCGGTGTCATAGCCATAAAGATTGTCCTCGCCCGCGACGGCTTTTTCGCCGTTGGCGTTGGCTTCGGTGGTCAACTCGCCCTGCGCGACGTAGTAGACGTGGCTGCCGTCCGAGGACACCTGAACGACACCACCTCCGTGCAAAGCCACCTGCCCGGGGACGCCTCCGACGTCCCCGCCTTCTCCCGGTGTCGGATCTGAGGATTCGCCGTGGGAGATCTGGATCAGCCTGTGTCCTTCGGGCAGTTCGAAGTCGTACTCGTACAGGTCCTCGGTTTCGTCTTTGTCGCCTTCCACCAGCGGCTGGTCGGTCTCAAAGAACACCTTCGAGCCGTCGACCGAGGCGCCCTCATACCACGCGCCGCGAGATTCTTCGCCCGGGATGTCGCACGACACGGCAACCCCTGCGATCTCGGTGGTCGTGCACTCCGGCGCGGAGATCGTGATGGTTTCCGAGTGTTTGACGCGCGCGTACAGTGTCTGGAAGAACTGAAGCGTCGGGCCGGCCATGTTCATGTCCGGGAGTTCGTCTTCGTTGGCCAGAGCCGCGAAGAACACCTTTTCGCCGTTTGCCGAGACCGCGTGATAGCTGGTGCCGGTCGATCCTTCCGTGACTGAGACGTCGCCGAACCTCGGAGCAGCGTCTTCGGTGTAGCCGTTGTTGTTGCCGACGAGCTGTTTGCCGTTCTTGTCGACGTTCACGAGCCGCACCTTTGCCGACGGCGTACCCACCCCTTCGAATTCATAGATCGCGCGGCTCTTGTATGTGGGGTTCGGGACAGTGCCTTCGCTCACCGGCAGCACCCCGGCGGGGTCATCGAACACACGCGACAGGTCTTCGGAGCCACCCAGGTAGCCGTTCGTTACGCCCCCGACCACGTTGTCGCTGATGGGGTTGATCAGCGTCGAAGACCAACAGTTGAGCGGGATCGGCAGCGGTGCAAAGCATTCGCCTTCAGCTTTGCGCGTGGCGCACACGAGGTTCACGTCTGACAGCGTGCCTTCGCCCTGTGCGGTCGAGGTGGAGCCACAGCCCACCTGCTTTGAGCGGAGATCCGGCGACAGGTCGCTATCGAGCCCGACCTGAGATGGATTGTCCACGAGTCGACGTGGGGCAAATATCGACGCGCTTAACCAGCCCGACGGGGTCCGGTGCGCGAGATAGAAGTTCGACGCGTTGAAATTGTTGGCCTTGAAGTTTTCGGGGTCCGCGAAGTCCCCTTCCGAGGCGTAGCCGACCGTTTCGCCGTTGGCCGACACGGGAGTCCCCTCGCCGGGCACGTTTATGCCCGCGCCATCAGACTGCTTTTCGATCGGGCTGACCATCTCATAGGCCCGGCATTCCGGGAGTTCGGTGGAGAATGGGTGGCTGTTCGCCGGGTTCGGAGCGCTTTCATTGCGCAGCTGTTCGTTGGAACATTCGGCGGCGGCGGCCGGACTCGCGCTCAGCGCGAGCGCCACGACGGCGCACGCCAAAATGCCCAGCGCCGCGACGCGGGCGCGCAGCGACGAGCACCAACCAGCGTCATCCGCCCGTCCGTCCGTCATTGCTCTGACCCCATGCGCGATCTTTCTTCCTCTCCCGGGGCCGCCTCACCGCCGGCCCATGGCTTTCGATGATACTCATGAGACCCCTCAGGCGCAACAAAGTTCCGCAGCTGAAGGATTTCTTTCGCCCAGAAGCTCGTCACGCGACCTAGCCGGATGATTTGGCGGACCCGTTGGGCACGCATCCGGGACCAGCAACCTAAGCAGCGACGCACGGAGGTACTCGCCTCGGGTCATTGGGCCACCGCGCGATCGACCGGTGCGGCCCGCCGAGCAGACAAAAAGGTGGGGCCGCGAGAACATCCGCGGCCCCACCCTCCCTTACGCACTCGCGGGGTTACATACCCGCGGGCTTGCTTCTCGGCTTACTGACTATGGGGCAACCGAGATCGAAGCCTGGCTTTCGTAACCCAGGTACTTGATCTGGCCTTTGTTCGAGCCACCCTCGCCCGGTCCAAGCGGGTCTTCAAGTGCTCCTGAAGACGCTCCGGTGAATTCGGTGACTGCTGGCGACGCGGCGCTCGCCGCGTTGTTGAGGCTTCCACCGATCAGCGGGTGGAGTTCGCCTTCGAACGGGAGCTCTGATTCTGAGCCGACTCGTTCGGGCTGTCCTGTGACGCCACCAAGTGCTGCTGCGCCTTCAGGGTTCGGGAAGATTTCGCAGCCAACGACGGCCCCGATCGCTCCCGTTGCACCCCAAGCGGCGCCGTGGCCACCCGGTGCTTGGTATTTCGCCGGGAATCCCTCAGCGTAGGCTTCCGAGCCTAGGGCAGGAATGCTCAACCCAAAGGCCTGGCCCCCTGTGAGAGCGTGTGGTGTCGTGCCAATCTTCTCTTCGAACGTTTCCGTGCCGGTGAGTTCGTTCTTCCACGGGAAGTTGTACGCAATCGCAAACGGAACCCCTACGTAACCAAGGGCACCCAGTTTCGATTTGACGCCTTCTTCACACGCTTTCGGCGTGCCGCCGTTGCATTCGTAGAAGTTGGATGACAAGGTCGCGCCTGATCCGGCGGGCCCTTTTTCTCCAGTGTTCGGCGACGTGCCTTTGGGGTTTTCGATGTAACCGGCACCGACCGACTTACACTGAATGAAGCCGGCCGGGCTTTCCTGCGCCAGGTCGACAGCGCCGCCCCAGGTCATGACCGGCACCTTCGTGCCTTCTGCCTGGCGTTTGCCGGCTTTGAACCAGTGCGGAGTGGCTGCCTGTGACGCTGCCGGGACCACCGCAAATGCGAGGATCGCCAGAAGCGGCGCCAGGCTAAAGAGCTTCTTACTCATAGTGTGTGTCTCCTCCTGTGATATGAGGTCTCGGCCCAGCGGGCCGTGACGATTTGCTTTCGCAGCTTCGGGGGCGCTTTCTTGCGAATGGCGCTCCGTCGCCGTGTTCGTGCTTTACACCTGCCCTGTTCGTCCAGGGCAACTAAACCGGTTCCCCGAGCTGCCGCCGAGCCGCCTTTGGGCGCCGACGCGCATGGGGCCTCAGCACCCCGCCCTTGAGAAACCACGTGGCGGACCTGCTGAGAAGTCTGTGTCTATGCGCGCTTTGGCTTCCTCCTCCCCCTGCTCTGCTCGACCTCAACCACCCCGTTTACCGGGGCTACGGCGGGAGTTTAGCACAGCATTAGCGGCCTGTGTTGCGTTTGCCGGCTTCGGTTTTGGCCCGGAATCGCGGGCCGTTCAGCCACCCGAGCCTGGCGATTCTGAGCGGCGATCGAGCCCAGCACCGATGCGATCGAGCCGGGCGCCGATGAGCTCCACACGGCCGTTCCTGGATCGCACCGTACAGTCCAGCCCAGGCGTCCCTCCAGCCCCCACACTCGGCTCCGCACGCGTTTGCCGTCGGGGACGAGCGTCCGGCGTATCGCCGATCGCTGCTCCGCGCTACGCCTTTGCAAGCATTGTTTCGGCCCAGCCGAATCGGGTAGTAGAACCCCGAGCTGGGTGGGGCTGCAGGACCGCCCATATAGGGTGGACAGCAGGCACCTACCAGCTTGACAGGCCCCGCAAACAACTGGTAAAGTCGCCCATCGGTAATACGTTCTCTCTGCTACAGCCGCAAGCCAAGGAAGGCTGTCAGTCTGATGAGTTCGAGGACCGTGTTTACTTGCGTGTGGGTCCTAGGCCGCATGAAAGCGGCATCGAACGGGCGCATTCGATCGATCGAAAAATTTGGAGGAGCTTTGATGTTTTCAGGGATGCTTTTTAGACTCGTCAGGCGCTTCGGCTATGTCGGCGCCATGATGACGCTGGGACTCGCGTTCGCCAGCAGTGCTCAGGCCAACGCTTCGCACAAGAGCAGTTCAAGCTCAAATAATTGCTACTACGGACGCTACTGCACCGGCCCGACCGGACCCAGGGGTCCCACCGGACCGAAGGGCCCGACCGGACCTAAAGGCGTGACCGGCGCAACGGGACCCAAAGGCGCAACCGGCGCAACCGGCCCGACCGGCCCAGCTGGAGGTGGCGGAGGTGGCGGAGGAGCCACGGGCGCAACCGGACCCCAAGGCGTGACCGGTGCGACCGGCCCCGCAGGCCCTGAAGGTAAAGAAGGGCCAGCCGGCCCGACCGGACCTGAAGGTGGAGGCGGCGGAGGCGGCGGCGCCACCGGCGCGACCGGCCCCCAGGGCGAAAAAGGCGAAAAAGGCGAAACTGGCCCAACCGGACCTGAAGGCGGAGGCGGCGGAGGCGGCGGCGCAACCGGCCCCCAGGGCGTAACCGGCGCAACCGGCCCAGCAGGCCCGACCGGCCCAGCAGGCCCGACCGGCCCAGCAGGCGGCAGCACGGGCGGAGGCGGCGTAGCCGGACCGACCGGCCCGACCGGGCCAGCCGGAGCCACTGGAGCAACCGGAGCCGGAGCCACCGGAGCAACCGGAGCGACCGGAGCCGAAGGCAAAATCGGCCCGACCGGCCCGGCAGGCGGCGGCACCACTGGCGCAGGCGGGACCGGACCGACCGGTCCAGCCGGAGCAACCGGAGCAACCGGAGCCAATGGAGCAACCGGAGCAACCGGCCCCGCGGGCCCAACGGGCCCGGCAGGCGGCGGAACTGGCACGACCGGTTCGCCCACTTGCCTCCCGGCCAACGGGGAAGAGCAGGGCGTCTGGTCGGCCACGATCAACGTTTCCAAAGGCGGGCAGCAGGAACAGGTTCAGGGCGTAGTGTCCTACCCGCTCCAGTTGTGTGAAGCAGAACAGATAAAAGTGTTCTACGTACCGGCTTCCAAGGCCGAGGAGCCCGGTGGAGTACCGGGGTGCCCTGGGGAAACCCAAGAACCGTCCTCAGAAGTCGGCAACCTCTGTGTGTACAGAGGCGAACAGCAAGGGAACCTGGAAACAGGCGACGAACACGCCAGCTTCTTCGGGTTCGAGAATCAGAAGGGCGAAACCCCGTCACCGCCCTCGCAGGGCGGGGTAATCACGGGAAGGAATGGCGCGCTGATCGTGTTTAGGACCGAACCATTCAGCATTACGGTCAAACACAACTCAGAAGCGCTATTGACCACAGCGGCATCACTGAACGCAATCGGAAGCTGGTCGGTGACTGCCACGAACTAGACTTCCCAGCTATGGGGACTTCCCACTGAACCCCACTCCAGTAGGGAACCCCGACATGTGAGGTCTTACGGCCCCGGGTCGCCAGAAGTCTGGTGACCCGGGGCCGTAGCGCTTAATGAGTCGGCTACTCGCGCTCAAGCGCCGTCCGCCCAAACCCGATTCGCGCCCAGGTCCCACGGCGCCGTCGCCGGCCCGGGTGTTTACGCCGGTCGGTCCAACCTGCGCCGAACGGCTCGCGAGTGCGGCTGGGACCCCACGTCAGCTCATGGATGAGCGGGGAGAAGCCAGCTCGTGTCGCGCTGGCTCACCTCGCCTCCCGACGTCGGCGATGTCGTTTTCTTACCCTGAGGTATCCGACAACGCGGCCGCTGAGCCATCCTGCGTTTGACGGAGACTTCGAAGCCAGGGTTTGCCTGGCGGAGGGAGAAGTCTCGAGCCATGCCACATGCGAGGAAGTATTCAAGGGAGCTGCTGGACCGTGGTGCGCGTCTGGTGTTCGAGTCCGGTCGTCCGGTCGCGCACGTCGCGAGGGATCTCGGCATCGAGAGCGAGACGCTGCGTAAACACGTTCGGCGTGTCAAGGCCGACTGAGAATTGACCCTTTGGCGCCGGTTGAGAATTGACCCCCCCCAGAGGGGAGGGTCAGTCCGCCGGCGCAGGCTGGACCACCGGCGGAACAGCGAGGTCGTGGTTCTTCAGGCGATAGCTGTCGCCCTTCAGAGAGAGGATCTCTGCGTGGTGGACCAGGCGGTCGATCATCGCCGCGGCAGTAGCGTCGTCGCCGAAGATCTCACCCCACGCTGAGAACGGCTTGTTGGAGGTGACGATCAAGCTGGCACGCTCATAGCGGCGGGAGACGAGCATGAACATCAGGTTCGCGGCTTGCGGGTCGAAGGGGATATAGCCGACCTCATCGCAGACCAACAGCGGGTAGCGCTCGAGGCGACGCAGCTCCTCCTCCAGACGGCCCTGGCGTTGGGCGTCTGTGAGCAGGGCGACCCACTCGGTGGCGGTTCGAAACAGGACGCGCTGTCCGGTCAGGCGGGCGCGGATGCCCAGGGCAATCGCCAGATGTGTCTTGCCGGTGCCAGGTGGCCCGAGCAGGATCACGTTTGTCAACGGTCATCGGCTTCTCCCCAAGTACGGCCATCGGTTCTCCCCGCCGGCGGCCATGTTTTCTCCCCACTGATGGCCATGGGTTCTCCCCATGACGTGGGATCGCGTTCAGCCGACCAGGGGCGTCACCCCCTCACCCGCGGTCGCCTGCGTGAAGCGATAGCTCTCGGTACCTTCGGTGAGCAGCACGTGGGCGTGATGGAGCAGGCGGTCGACGGTCGCGGCGGCGAGTGTCTTTGGCATCAGCTCGTCAAATCCGGCGGGGTGGATGTTCGAGGTCAGCGCGATCGAGCGGCGCTCATAGGCGGCGTCGACGACGCGGAACAGCGCCTCGGCGGCCTCGGGTGAGACGGGCAGCAGCCCGACGTCGTCGATGATGATCAGGTCCGCTCTGATGAGTTTGGTGACCGCCTTGGCGACGCTGTCATCGGCGCGGTGACGGCGCAGGAGCGCCGCGAGGGACTCGAGCGTGTGCCAGGCGACGGTCTTTCCCTGATCGATCGCATGGTGGCCGAGCGCCTCGACCCAGTGACTCTTCCCGGTGCCGCTCGGCCCGCACACGCAGAGATTCTCCGCGCGTGTGATCCACTCAAGCGTGCAGAGCGCCTGCTGGGTGGCCTTGGGAATCGCGCTCATCTGCTCATCCCACGCCTCGAGCGTCTTGCCGGCCGGGAGCGCTGAGGCCCGCCGGCGTATCTGGATCGTCGCCCGGTCTCGGCCAGCCGCCTCCTCGGTGAGGAGGACGCGCAGGACCTCCGCGGGATCCCAGCGCTGTGATGCGGCGGTCGCGATCACCTCCGGGGCGGCGCGACGGAGGTAGGGCAGTCGCAGCCGACGCAGGAGCCCCTCGAGTTCGGTGGGCAGGGGTGGCGGGGCTGGTCCCTTGACGCTCATAGCTCCCGCTCCCAAGGCACATCGGCGTAGTGGCTCATCCTCCGAATCCCTCCCATGCCTGCGTGGAGCGCTGAAGCGTCTGCTCCTCAGAGATCCTCTTCGGAAACGCGATCACGGTACCCGCCTCATGGGCGAGGATTGCGGCCAGGTCGCCGTCGCCGAAGCGAGCGGCCTCGGCGCACACCGCCAGGGCGTGATCGACCTCTCTCTCGCCGTGGAGCTTTGCGAGATCCACCGCCTCGGCCATCTTGCGCCGCACCCGGCCTGAGCCGGCCGCCGCGGCGGCGCTCAGCCACGCCTCGGCGCCGGGCCCGAGCGCGAGAAACGCCGCCTCCTGGCGACTACGCGCTCTGGGGCGGCGCTCAAGCGCCCCGGGCGGGCGGGGCGGATAGTGCTGATCGCTGATGGCAGGGCGCCCCGGTGTGGTCAGCTCATGACGGGCCACCTCGCGCGGCCCGTTCGGGTCATCGGCGTGCACGACGACGAGCTCAGAGCCATCCACCCGCGCCCACACGCGCTCGTCGATGAGCGTCGAGGGAACCGAGTAGAGCGCGCCGGCCACCGAGATCGTCGACTGCCAGCTGACCCGCCGGGTCTGTCCGAAGCACAGCGTGTGCGGCACCTTCGCCAACGGATGCAGCCGCTCGCGCTCCTCGACCAACATCACCGCGGGTGCACGACGGGTTACCCGATGCTCGCGTGTGTTCACCTTCTCGCAGAAGGCCTCGCACTCGCGCTCGAGCTCTGCGAAATCCGCGTAGGCCGCCCTCAGGTTGTGATCGGTCGGGACGATGTCGGCCTTGGCGACCCGGACTGTCGCCTCTGAGCCACCCTTGCTCTGGGGGTCGGCCGGCACGCAGGAGGCGACCGTCAGCCCGTAGTGACGCCCGACAGAGACGATCTGCGGGTTGCGCACCGCGATCCCGCACACCTGGTCGATCGAGACGGTGCGCTCGTTGTCGGTCAGCGCATACGTCGGCGCACCGCCGAACCGCCTGAGCGTCCGATCCAGCGCCATCACGACGCTCGCCATCGTGCGGTCGCGCAACGGCAACACGACGCGGAAGCGCGACCACGCAAGCCACGCGCAGAACAGCACCGTCGGGCGGCCTTCGATGAGCGGCCCGTCGCCGTAGTCCCACTGCATCCACAGCCCCGGCTCCGTTACCCACGGGCGGGTACGCCGCCCATGCTCTGAGCGCCAGGCGCGCTTGGCCCGGGCGACCGCGCGGCGGGTCGTGCGCTCGGAGCCCATATAGCCCATTGCCACCAGCCGCTCGTGTGCCTTATCGGCGCGGATCTTCCCGCGCGAGCGCTCGACCCACTCCTCGACCTTCTCCGCGAACGCGTCCACCCGCGGTCGCGGGCGTTCGGGGAGCGGCAACCCACCGCCCGCAGCCTCTCTGGCCGCGACCCAATGGGCGACCGTCTTGTGATCACAACCGGCGAGCTCCGCTGCGCCACGCAGCGAACCAGCCAGATCGAATGCCTCCAGAATCTCCATGACTTCCTCCGAGCTCTTCAAGCGAGCCTCCTCGACGCGCCTCATTGATAAGGCACCCCGAGGTACACCTCGCTCAGGACAGGACAGTGGGGAGATCCGATGGCCACGCATGGGGAGATCCGATGGCCATCACCGGGGAGTTTCGACGGCCGCCTATGGGGAGATTCGCATGGCCGCCGTCACACGTTCTCGCGGGCGTGCAGGAAGTCGAGCTGGCGGAGATGCTCGATCACCTGCTTCTTGATCGAGCGCTGAAAGGTGAAGTCGAACTCCTCGAGTGTCTTCGGTGCCGGGAACCGTGCGGCTTTGATCCGCAGCGATCCGCCGGAGGCGTCCCGCGAGGCGATCTCGGTGGACAGCAGCGCTTCGGTGAAGCGCTCATAGCTCCACTCCTCAGAGCGTGCGCGCTCAGCGAGTTTTCCGAGCGCACGTGCGGCCGCCGGCGCCTTCATGGCCCGGAAGAGGTGGGTTAGCTCGGAGCTCGAGCTCATGCGATCAACCGGTCATAGACGGCCAGGGGGCGCTGCTCGACGAACATCTCTCCCTCTCCCTCGTCCTCCTCACGGCCCTTGCGCAGCGCCCGGGCATGCTCGAGGGCCGTGATCGTGCGGTTCTTGGCGAAGCTCCGCTCGTGAGAGCACGCGAGCTCTCCTGTGCCGAGTGCCTCCGCTGTGATCTTCTGCTGACTTGCTCGAATCTCCACGCGCCGGCCGACGAGCGCGGGGTGCAGTGAGTAGTCGTTTGTGTCGAAGCGCAGATAGGGATCGGCCGGCACACGCGTCACCCAGCGGCGGTCGACGTCAGGTGAGCGCTCGGGCAGCGTGCGCATCGATCCCTTCTCCCTTGCCAACCGATCCACCGGGCGCTCGCCGAGCGTCCTGTGCGTCCTTGCGTTCGCCTTGGCGAACCAGGCGTCGAGCTGCAGCTGGAAGTCGAGATGGTTGGCAAAGCGCCGGCCGGGCTCGAAGTTGGTCTCCAGATACCCCTGCAGGCGCTCGACGGCGCCCTTGGCCTGGGGGTCGGCCGGCGCGCAGAAGTACCAGTCGATCCGAAGCTGCCCGCAGAACGCGGCATAGGCGTCGGTGGGGTGCCCACCGCCTGCGTGCACGCACCCCTCGCGATCCCACACCATCACCCGCGGCAGCGCGCCGATCGACCACAGGCAACGGCCCATGCCCCACAGCACGTCTTGCGCCTGCTTGCTGAAGATCAGCGCCCCGGCGCCGGCGCGCGAATAGCCCAGACAGCAGACCACGACCCAGGCACGGCGGACCTGCCCGTGGCCGACCGGGACCGGGTGTGAGGTCTCCCACAGATCCCACTGGCAGATCTCCCCCGGGCGATAGACGGTCCGCTGGTGGGTGCGCGTCTGCACGAACAGCGGACGTATCTCACGCAGATAGTCATCGACGATCGACTTGCCCCCGTCGAAGCCGAGTGGCTCGATCAGCTCCCTGACCCTGACGTTCGGCAGCTTGGGGTCTGAGCGCAGGAGCTCGTGGATCTCCTGCTTGAACGGGTCGAGCTTCGACGGGCGCTGAGGGCAGCGAAAGCCCGGTGGCGCCTCAGAGCGCAGCGCGACCCTGATCGTGTTGCGCGCAAGCCCGGTGCGGCGCATCAGCTCCTTGATCGATACCCCGCGAACGAAGTGCTCCCTGCGCAGCTCGGCCCAGCGCTCCACGTCCAGCACGCTCCTTCTCCCGGTCTCGGCGACAGCGACCGAGCCAGGCTCAACCAGACCCCGGACGCCTCCGCCAGGGGCGAGATCTTCGGCGATGACGTCGTCGCGGCGGCGATGATCGACCGGCTCGTGCACCACGCCGAGATCCTCTCGCTGAAGGGCGACAGCTACCGCCTGCGCGACAAGGACCTCGGGCGCCCTCCCGGCCAGGGCTGAGCTCCAGCTCCCTCACCGCACGCTGTGTTTGTTCAGCCTCCGAGGGAGAGGGGGTCCCTTTTTCAACCGCCGAAAGGGGGTGACTTTTCAACCGGCCTTGACAGGCGAGATCACGAGCAAGACGCATCTAGCGATCGCCCGAACGACGACGACCTGGCCGCCGAGCCCACTCCAGCGGACTGACATCGCACTTCAGGGAGGTCAATTCCAAACCGGCGCGAAGG
Organism: uncultured Solirubrobacteraceae bacterium; assembly: GCA_963826995.1. Lineage (GTDB taxonomy): Bacteria > Actinomycetota > Thermoleophilia > Solirubrobacterales > Solirubrobacteraceae > Palsa-744. The sequence continues at coordinate 299,400 of CAWGYZ010000002.1, forward strand.
TGAATTCTCAGTCGGCCTTGACATCGGACTCAGGGTCGCCTGCCTGGAGGGTCCCACAGCCGCGCGCGAGCCATTCGCGGGAGACGGCGGGGGTCTTCACCTGCATGCCGCCCGGGACCGTCGCAGATCGCGCCCTCGGGGTCTCACACGCATGACCGGCGCGGCTACGTGAGCGGACGCTCGTTTCCGCTGTTAGACCGGGCCGTTAAAATGACCCGGCCCCCTTCACGAGAAGGGGGCCGGGTGCGCTTCACATCGGGCTCTCCCCCGAGCGCCACCCTTTATAGGGGCGGCACTTGGGAAGAGAATCCAGCTAGCCGGTTACCGACCAGCTTCCGATGGCCTCAAACCTAATTGCGGTTTTGAGTTCTTCGATCGGCGTCGAGCCATTGAATTCAGTGCTCCTGAACTCAAGCAGCTGTCCGTTCCGGCCGGTTGCGTTGTTTTCGCCCTTCTGGTTCATGTACTGGACGAATTTCACGCCTTTGTCCTGTGTTTCGAGGGATCCCTGCTGTTCGCCTCGGAACGCGCAGACGTTTTCAGGCAGCGAAGACGGTTCTTGGACTTCGCCGGGGCATCCTTCGACTGTGCCAGGTGCCTCAGCGAGAGAGGCAGGCACATAGTTGAGTTTGTACACGCTGGCTTCAGGCAACTCTTTGGTGCCGTACGAAATGACGCCAGACGTCTGCACCTGCGGTCCTTTGGTGGGCTGGCTGGCACTCGCCTGCCATGTGCCCCACATTTCTTCACCCGGCTGCAGGATGGTGCTACCACCGCTGCCAGGAGGACCTGGTTCACCCTGCGGTCCGGTTGCTCCGGTTGCTCCGTTGCTTCCGGCAGGACCGGTTGCTCCGGCTGTTCCGGCTGCTCCGGTTGCTCCGGCAGGACCGGTTGCTCCGGCTGCTCCGGTTGCTCCGGCTGCTCCGGTTGCTCCGGCAGGACCGGTTGCACCGTTGCTTCCGGCAGCACCGGTTGCTCCGGCTGCTCCGGTTGCTCCGTTGGCTCCGGTTGCTCCGGTTACGCCCTGGGCTCCGGTTGCTCCGGTTGCTCCGGCTGAGTCCGGTTGCTCCGTTGCTTCCAGCGGCACCGGTTGCTCCGACTGCTCCCGTTGCTCCGGTTGCGCCGTTGCTTCCAGCAGCTCCGGTTGCTCCGGCTGCTCCCGTTGCTCCGTTGCTTCCGGCAGGACCGGTTGCTCCGGTTGCGCCGTTGCTACCAGCGGCTCCGGTTGCTCCGGTTGCTCCCGTTGCGCCTGATCCAGCAGGACCAGTTGCTCCGGTTGCTCCGGCAGGACCGGTTGCTCCGGTTGCGCCAGCTGCTCCGGTTGCTCCGGTTGCGCCTGATCCAGCAGGACCAGTTGCTCCGGTTGCTCCGGCAGGACCGGTTGCTCCGGTTGCGCCAGCTGCTCCGGTTGCTCCGGTTGCGCCTGATCCAGCAGGACCAGTTGCTCCGGTTGCTCCGTTGCTACCGGCAGGACCGGTTGCGCCAGCTGCTCCGGTTGCTCCGGTTGCGCCTGATCCAGCAGGACCAGTTGCTCCGGTTGCTCCGGCAGGACCGGTTGCTCCGGTTGCGCCAGCTGCTCCGGTTGCTCCCGTTGCGCCTGATCCAGCAGGACCAGTTGCTCCGGTTGCTCCGTTGCTACCGGCAGGACCGGTTGCTCCAGCTGCACCAGCAGGACCGGTTGCTCCGGTTGCTCCTGATCCAGCAGGACCGGTTGCTCCGGTTGCTCCAGCAGGACCGGTTGCTCCGGCTACTCCTGCAGGACCGGTTGCTCCGGCTGCTCCGGCAGGACCGGTTGCTCCGGCAGGGCCGGTTGCTCCGGTTGCGCCAGCTGCTCCGGCTGTGCCGGTCGCGCCTTTTTCACCGGCTGCTCCGGTAGCGCCTTTCGCGCCCTGAGGTCCTTCTTTACCGGCTGGTCCTTCTTTACCGGTTGCTCCGGCTGCTCCGGCAGGACCGGTTGCTCCGGGTGCTCCGGCTGCTCCGGCAGGACCAGTTGCTCCGGCCGGGCCGGTCGCTCCGGTTGCTCCGGCTGCGCCGGTCGCTCCCGTTGCTCCCGTCGCTCCGGTTCCTCCGCCGCCGCCAGCGCCGAAGCAGCTGGTGAAGGCTGGGACCGTGAACGTCACGGTGTTGCTGTGGTCAATCGCCACAGTACCGGTACCGGCCCTGAGCGACAAGAACAGAGGCGCCGGCGCTTCAGCGGACGTGCTGCTGAGCACTTTGGCTTTTGTGGTCGCGCTCGTGTACAAGAACGCTTCCGGGTCCGTCCATTCTGCAAGTGTTTCTTTTCCGCTGAAACTGGTGCCCGTGAATTTGATCGTGGTGTTTGGGCAACCCGTCGTCGGGGAAACTGATGTTAGGTGCCACGCTGATGCAGCCTGGGCGCTGCCCAGGAACACCAAAAGGCCGATCGTGCCGACGACGAGGCTCATACGCCTCGTAAATCGCCGTGCCCGCGGTTCGGCCTTGGTGCCCTGCATGGCTTCCCTGCGCTTACGCATAAGGTCTCCTCCTGGAATACGTGAATGATGGACGTAGGTCCTCCTACCGCCCGCTGAAATTCGGGACGTAGGCCCTTCTAGCGCCGGAACGCTACTGGATTTGGCTCTTCCTGTCAAGCCGCCCAGGCCGGCGCTCCACACCCGTAGAACCCCGTGGACGCGGGCGCTGGCGGGCGCGCCAGCCGCCTGAAGCCACCGCCGGCGCCGCGCCCCTCCCCGCGCCGGGGCAACCTGATCGCGAGCGGCAACTGCCGAGGATCCCGACCTTGACCTGGGGCGGCATGTGTGCGCTTTTCGCTCTCGCTGCGCGCGCCTGCTCGGCGCTGCTGCGGCCCTCTGGGGACCCTTATACCCGCACACGCGCGCGAGGCGCCCGGCGGGGAAGGTTCGTGGGAACGCCCGCCCAGCGCACCGCCCGGGGTTGAGAACGATTAGTATGCGCGCATGCACATCAAACCATCCACCCCAAGAACACTTCCCATCGTTCGAGCGCGCCGTGGAGTTTTCGTCGCCGTCGCCGCGCTCGCATGTACAGCTCTGCTAAGCGCCTGCGGATCCTCGTCGTCCACGTCCACGTCGACCACGGCGACGATATTGGACACCGCGCGCGTCGCGGCCTCCATCGAACAGAGCGTCCTCAGCGAGCGCCATCTCCACGTAACCGTCGTCTGCCCCACCGGGGTGCCGCAGGAAGCCGGAAAGACGTTTGTGTGCATGGCCACGGGCAAAACCACCAAGCCGCCCATCACGGTCACCAAAACGCCGTTCAAAGTCACGATCCAGAACAGCAAGGGCTACACGACCTATATCGGGGAATAGGGTCGGGCGCGCCGGCGCAGGACGACGTGGTGCAGCGCCATCAGGTGCCGCGCCGGCGCCAGGGCCGACTCGAGCGCGAGTAGCGCGGGCTCGGTGAGGCCCGGCAGCAGCTGACGGAAGTCCAGGCCGCGAGACGGTCGACCTCGACCTCGACCTCAGGGTGAGCGAGAAGGCGGCGGAGCACGTCAGGTCGATGCGCGAGGCGTCAGCTCGACGGCTTCACGAGCTCGATCCAGTCGAGCGGACGGCCGCACAGTTGCGTGGCCTGCTGGGGAGTGACTTCGATCAATTCGCTCGGCGGGTTGTGCGGCACGAGCGTGATCGCGTCCAGGGTGGTGAATTCGCCCAAGCCGTTGCCCGGCGAGAGGTTGGGGTGGGGGTAGGTGAGCACGATCGTATGCACGCCGGCACCCAAGAACAGATGCCCGATGAAGATGTATCCGTTGTAGCTGTTCAGCTCGTTCTTGACCGTCCCCACGCGGCGGCCGTCCACGCTCACTTCAAACCCGCGTGAGAAGTCCCCGCCCAGCCACAGTTCATAGCTCTCCGAGCTGGCGACGGCGATGTGGGAGGTCGCCTGCCCGGGGGTCGTCGGCGTCAACGTGCGCGCTGCGGTTTCGTGATACCACGCCGCGGGCCACAAGGTCTGGTCCCCGCGCGCGACGATCGGCTCCGAGCGCTGATAGGCGACGAGCTCGGCGTGCTCGCTCAGCGCCCGGCGGGCGAGGGCATGAACCTGCGTGCAGGGAGGGGTCGCCACAGGGTTGACCGAGCAGAGCGGTTCGGTGGCGGCGTTGGACGCCTGGCCGCAGTAGGCCAGCTTGTTCGATTCGCCCAGGGGCACGTGTTCGAGGACCGTCGTTTCAGGGACCACGGGACGCTGCCAGAGCTGGTAGTAGCGACCCTGCCAGACCAGGCGATAGATGGAAGATGGGCGGCTTTCCGCGGGCGAGCGCTCGGTGATGATCGAGCGATACGATTCGATCGTCGACAGCGGGAACGAGTCGAGGTCCGCCCACGCGCCCTCGGTCAGGATCGCGCCGTCGGTCAGCGCCAGCGTCACCGTGCGGTACTCGGCCGGCTCGACCGGAGCGCCTTCGCGCAGGAAATGCCGGTCGGCGTAGACGTCATAGGCGTTCATGAAGGTGGGGCCCTTGCCCGCCACGAGCTTTCCGAGATGCTGCAGCTCGAGCATCGACGCTCGTGGTGCGAGCGTCACGTCGTGATAGGCGAGCGCGTTCGAGTACAGCACGCCGCCGCCCAGTGCAGCGATCACGAGCCCGGCGCCGATGCGCCGGGCAAGGCCGCCCGGTCCGGCTGCCCGCCGCGCCCCCCACAGCATGCCGGCGCCCGCCAGCGCCGCGATCAGCACCGCGGGCGATGAGAACGCGAGCGACTTGCCCGTCACCCAGGGCGTGCCCCCGGAGAAATAGACGATGCCGGTGCCGATCAAGGTGACGGCGACGTAGAAGGGCAGGCCGAAGCTGCGGCGGCGCAGGGCCAGGAACAGCGCGAACAGCGCCGAGATCAGCGTCAGACCGATCCACAGCGCGCTCTGCACGGTGGGGGCGGTCAGGCGGAAGTCGCCGGTGGGCCAGATGCCGGCGAGCTGCCACGCGCTCAGGGGCTGGATCAGGTTTCCGAGTTTCGTGTGAGCCGACTGTCCGCTCGAGAAGAGTTCGTCGAGCACTTTCCCCTTGTTGTCGAAGAAGTCCGACAGCACGATCCACACGGGCACCACGCACACGGCCGTGATCGCGGCCAGCCACCCGCCCGACACCGCCACGGCGCGCGCTCGGTGCTCGCCGTGCTCTCTGAACACCCACACGCCGAGGAGGAACGCCAGCGCCGGTGCCACCCACACGGCGGCGCCGGCACCGAGCGTCTGGATGAGCGCGCCGGCGGCGATGCCGAGAGGGATCAGCCCCCGCCAGCTCCCCGGGCGGCGCGCCAACAGCGCGGCGCCGAGCGCGCCGCCGAGCGCCAGCAGGAAGGCCGCCGTTAGCTCCTTGACCCCGCCCCACAGGCTGTAGCCGTACAGCAGCGCCGGCTGGGCGCCGAGGAAGGCGAGCAGCGCGCGCAGGCGCGGACCAGGGACGAGCGGTTTGATCAGCGCGTACAGGCTGAGCGCCACGGCGGCCCCGCAGCACGCCAGGTAGGGCTGGAAGACCCAGGCGATGTCGATGCCGGTCAGCGCGCGTGCGACGCCCGGCAGCATGAACGCGCCGAGCGGGTAGGCGGGGCCGGGCTGTTCTATCTGCAGCTTGTAGGTCGACGCCGCCAGACCCGCCGTCGAGCGCCCATGGGACATGACGTTGTCGATGATGTTGAACCAGGTCGCCGTGTCGTCGAGCTTGATGTAGCCCAGGAAGGTCGCCTGTCCGGACAGCAGCACCGGCGCGCCGTAGACGAGCAGCGCGCCGAACGCCGCCAGCAGCGGCCAGCCGCCGGGCCAGCGGCGCCCGCGTACAGCGAGCACCAGCCCCACCGCGCCGCCGAGCGCCGTGAGCGTCACGGCCGCGGGCGCGATCGTGGAGAACCCCGTGACGGTGCCCGCGACGACGAGCGCCGTGGCGAGCCCAACCGGGATCAGCAGCGCACCGTCCAGGCGGGCGCCGCTGGCCAGCTCCACGAGCCTCCCCCAGCCGAGGCCGAGCGCCGCCAGCACCAGCGGGAACAACACCCAGGGAAGGATCAGTGACACGGTTCGGCCGCCTCGATACCTACGGTGAATCCGCTCACTTGCCGATATCTTACTTGCATGGAACGGAGACTCGCAATAGTCCCGGCCTACAACGAGGCGGGGGCCGTGGGGGCGACGGTGGAGGGAATCCGGCGCTGTGCGCCCGACTTCGACGTGCTCGTGGTGGACGACGGCTCATCTGATGCGACCAGCGAGCGCGCCCGGTCGGCGGGCGCCACGGTACTGCGCCTGCCGTTCAACCTGGGCATCGGCGGCGCGATGCAGGCTGGGTACATATATGCACGCGAGAACGGCTATGAGGTGGCGGTGCAGGTCGACGGCGACGGTCAGCACGACCCGCGCTTCATGCACGAGCTGCTCGCGCGACTGTGCGGCGAGCCGGGCCTGAACATGGTGACGGGCTCGCGCTTCCTCGACCCCTCGAGCGAGGGATTCCGCTCCTCCGCCGCCCGGCGCGTGGGCATCCGCTTATTCTCGCGCGTGGTCTCGCTGATCACACGCCAGCGCGTGAGTGACCCGACGTCGGGCTTTCGCATGACCGATCGCCGCGGCATCGAGCTGTTCGCGCGCGACTATCCTCACGACTACCCCGAGATCGAGGCGATCCTGCTGATGCACGCGCACCGTTTGAACAGCTGCGAGATCCCCGTGGTGATGCGCCCGCGCACGAGCGGCACCTCGGCGATCTCCTCCACGCAGTCGGTCTACTACATGATCAAGGTGCTGCTGGCGGTGTTCGTGGCGCTCTTCCGCGCGCGCCCGAAGGCGGCGCCGGAGCAGTCGGAGGCGGGAGCGCCCGGCACACGGGGCGAGAAGCCGCCGGCAGCGGTCGTGGAGCGCGGGTCATGACGCTGCTCGCGGCCTACCACTCGTTCACCGCGGCATGGGCGCTCACCGCGGCCAGCAGGCCGGGAGCGGTGCAGCTGGAGCTTGAGGAGATCGCGGTCGCGGTTGTGATCTGCGTGGCGATCTTCGAGCTGGTCAGGCGCAAGCGCCTGATGGAGCGCTACGCGATCCTGTGGCTGGTGGCGGGCGCGACGGTGCTCGTGCTGTCGCTGGCGCAGGGGGCAATACAGAACCTGGCGCAGGACGCGGGCGTCACCTACGCCCCCTCGGCGCTGTTCGCGATCGCGTTCCTGTTCGTGCTCGTGATGCTGGTGCAGTTCTCGATGACGATCTCGCGCCTGTCCGATCAGAACACGGCGCTCGCCCAGCGCGTCGCGCTGCTGCAGCAGCGCCTGGAAGCCGAGCAGCCGGGCGCCAACGGCCACGGCCCAGCGCAAGAGCCGGCGGGCACGGCGGGCGCGCTCAGCGGGCCCACCGATCCCGCCTGAGCGGCGCTTTCATCTCGCTAGGCGCGCCGCACGTATCGCCAGTACTTGGGATTGGCGGCGAGAAGCGCCTGGCATAGACCGCAGGCGATGCTTCCCCGGATGTCGTGGGCGTCGAACTCCTCCGAGTCGCGCAGCGAGCCTCGCAGGAACTCCCGCATGGGCTCTCTCTGATCGGCCGGTGAAGTGGCGTATCGGAGGATGTCACCCGGCAGCATCCAGCGGGAGACGATCCCGGCGCGGTATGTGGGTAGCGCCGATGGAAGCGGCCGATCAAGCGCGGCGTCGGCATACAGCGTCGGGAAGTCCACGCCGGCACCGACGGCCAGCGCGAGGCTCCCCCAGAATCGGGGATTGATCTCGAGCAGCATGGGACGGTCTCCGTCGGGGTGAACCTTCCACTCCACCATCGCCACCCCGGCCCAGTCCAGGGAGGACAGAAGCCGCTGACTGTAGGAGTGCAACTCACCGAGCTCGGTGCTGACTCGCTGCGTGCTCGGCCCGCCACTGACCGGATACTCGCGAAGCCGCCGATGGCCGAAGGCGGCGCGCTCGCGGCCCGCCCTGTCGAACAGAAGGCTCACGCCGTAGGCCACCCCGTCCCGAGGTATCCGCTCCTGTAGCAGGAGCGGCCCATGAAGCTGCCAATGCTTCTCGAGCGATGTGGCACGAATGTCGGACCCGTAGATCACGCCCGCGGAGCCTGAGCCGGTGCGTGGCTTGACCACGAACTCCTCCACCGGATGCTCCTTCACGAGATCAGCGAGCTCGCGGACAGAAGCGGGCGCATACGTGCGCGGAGCAGGAATCCCAAGCTCCTCGGCCAGTGAGAATGTGCGGGCCTTGTCGCGGGCCAGCGCGAACGACTCCGCCGGTGGCAGGAGCCACTCGATGTTCTCCGGGAGCTTCCCGCCGTGTGCCAGGAGCCACTCACACGTCGCGTCCTCCATTGCCAGCAGGGCCGCCGGCTCACCGCCCGTCGCCTCGATTGCCCGCCCCAGGGTCTCGCCGAACCCGTCTGGATCCTCGCCGGCAACCGGGCCGATGAATCGCCTGTCGGTGTAACGGGAGTAGAAGCCGGTGGTCAGCCTGCCGTCCCCGAGGGCGAACACCGAGTAACCCGATGCGCCCAGAGCGCGGATCGCAGAGACGCTCTTACGCCAGAGCGCGTCGGTCACGATGGCGATGGGACGGCTCACTCAAAGCAACGGTAGTAGGGGTGGTCGGCGGCTGCCAAAAGCTCCCTGTCCCCGCGCCCGTCGCCATAGGCAAACAGGGTGTAGCTGTCGCGCTCCGGGTTGAGCGCGAGCAGCCGGCGAACCTTCTCCGGCCCGTAGCAATTCACACCGGCCAAGCGTCCGGTGACCCTTCCATCGATCACCTCTGCGGAGTTGCCGATCACCTCTGTGATGCCCTCGCTCGCGGCCCAGGGCGCGATCCAGTCGGTCGGAGACGCGCTGACGATGACGACGCGGTCGCCTCGCTGCTGATGGAACCTGACGCGCTCGAGGGCCTCGGCGCGAACCATCGGTGGGATCTCGCTGCGCGCGAAATCACCGGCCCGGCGTTCGAAGGCATCCGCCGGCATGTCCTGAAATGCCCGGGCGAACAGGGCCATCTTGTGGCTCTCGTTGCCCACCAGGCGGGCACCGTACAGCGCCAGCAGCGGCAGGGTCCTGAGGAGATCGCCAACCACCTCGGCGCGTCCTCTCCTCCAGGAGATGAAGCGGAAGAGACTGTCCCGCGTTGTCAGTGTTCCATCGAAGTCGAAGGCGGCGATCGTGGCTGACGGCGCCATCTCAGCTGCGCCACAGCTCCGGCTCAAGCGCCGGAAAGGCGATCGAAGAGCGAGCCAGCGAGGAGACCTGGTCGAGCCCCATCGGGTGCATCAGGGAGCGCAGGCTGTCGCTGCGAAAGGGCAGCGGAATGCCCGCCATCTCGCCGCTGCGCAGGCCGAGTGCGACGAGCGCCGTCGGCAGCGGGATCACGACGAGGCGGTGCCCGCCGGCACGGGCGATCTGCTCGGCGATCGCACGCAGCGTGGTGGGAGCCTCGTGCGCGGCGAAGATCGGACCGGCGCCGCCGGTTCCTGCGGCGATCAGGGCGGCGACGAGCTCGGACAGGTGCTCGTCGTGGGTGACGAACAGCCGCTGAGCTCCGCCGCCGATCACCGGCACCAGCGCGCGCCTTGACAGGGCCCTGACCATCGCGCCGAACAGGCCGCCTGCGCCTGCGCCGAACACCAGGCCGGGACGGAACACGATGCCATCACGCTCGAGCACGGCACGCTCGAGCTCAAGCTTCGCGCGGCCGTACTGCGAGCGGGTGCCCTCAAACGCCGACATCGAGGAGACCATCAGCATTCGCCCTCCTCGCTCGTGCAGGCCTTCCAGCAGCGGAAGGCTTCCGGTCACGTTGCGCGCACTGATGTCCGGACCCCGCGCAGAGGCATCGTAGGCGGCATGGACGACGGTGTCGATGCCGTCCAGGAGCGAGCGCTCGAGCGGCTCACCGAGCCCATAACGACGAGCGAGCGCGTCGCCCGGGGGCGGGCGACGCACCAGCGCGATCGCGTCGATTCCGCTTGAGCGCAGGTGGGCGATGATGCGCCCGCCGACGTATCCGTTCGCGCCGGTGACGCCGATCATCGCGGATCTTCGCGCGCCGCCGCCGTTGCGATCCGGTAGGAGTTCGCCATCCCCGAGAACGTGATCGCCCCGCCGGGAACCGATGGAAAGCACGAGCCGTCGACGACGTGGATACGCCGCGTGGAGCTCGGTCGCCCGAGGGTGTCGGACTGGCCGAACACGGGCCTCTCGGACATCGGGATCGAGGAGCCGTAGTGATAGCCGCCGCCGGGCGGAGCTATCTCCGCCAGCGGCGCCAGCGGGATCAGCCCGATCGGCCCCAGGGAGCGCAGAAGCGCGCGCTGAAAGCGCCGCGCGGTGGCCCTCATAGCCGCGTTGGGCACCGGCTCGAGCCGGACCGAATCGCTGCTCTTCTGCCAGCTGCTCGCGACGTGGTCGGAGTCGTCGCTGTGGAAGAAGCAGATCCCCACCACGAGATGGCGGGTGATCGAGTCCAGGGCCGGACCGAGCAGGGAGCTGAGGCGGGGGCGGGCCTCCCGTGCACGCTCGGTCAGCCCGTCGTTGTAGGTGTAGAGGGTGATGTGGATCGGATTGGCGCTCACGGCGGGGTCATCGAGCACGATCGAGCTCTGCGCCAGCGTGTGGCCGGGCTCGCGGCCGGTCTGCCCCGTGCGCCCGATCCAGGCGAAGGGCAGATACAGCGCCTGGCTGTCGGCGATCTCCGCGCGCGCCGGCAAGAGGCCCGAGCGCTGCAGGATGATCGTGGTCGAGATGACGCCTGCGCCGAGGAACGCCCGTGGCGCGCGGATGCTGACGGGCGCCCCGTCGGCGAGCGCCGTGGCCTCCACGAGCACCTCCTCATCCTGCTCTGAGACCCGGTCGACGTGCAGGCCCGAGCGATACTCGATCAGCCCCTCGCGGCGAAGCTCCTCGATCGTCTGGGCCGCGCTGTAGATGTGCCCGTAGGGGCAGCCGTCCAGGCAGTGCCCGCAGTACACGCAGCCGTTTGCGGGGGCAGGATGCCCGACGCGTACCGCCAGGCGCGAGGCGCCGAAGGAGTAGCCGGCCGCGGCCAGGGCCGGGCGGTGACGGCGCAGCCTGCTCAGCACGGCCTCGCCGGCCTGGGTGCGGATCAGCGGCCCGTCGGGTGTGCGCATCAGCGGATAGCGCTCGGCGAACTCGTCCTCCTCGCCCGAGTAGGGCACGAAGTCGAGCACCGCCCGGTAGCCGTCGTCGAGCTCGCTCGCGGCGATCGGCCAGCCTCCGAGGTCTCTGTCGGTGTAGCGAAGAAGACCGGACCCCCACACGTTCGAGAGGCCCCCGAGCGCATACGACGGCCGCGCTCCCACGCCGGGGTCGACCGACAGCTCGAGCACGCCGTCGTCGCGAAACGTGAGATCTGAGCCGAACAGCCGCTTGTAGCCGCGCACGCTCGTCCCGGCTGCGGTGAAGCGGGTGAGGGCGATGTCCGAGGGCTGCCAGTTCTCGGGGGTGGTGGCCGCCATGCGCCGGCGGGCCGCCTCGCGCTCGGGCTCGAGCGCGAGCCCGGTGTCCACCACGAGAACGCGCTGGCCGGCCGCCAGGAGCGCCTTTGCGGCCGCCGTCGCGGTCGGGCCGGCGCCGATCACGACGCACGGCCCGGCATCGCTCACGGGCGCCTCCGACCGCGCACGCTGCTTGACTGGGCTCTGCGCGCGCCCGCGGATCCTCGAACCGGGTTGATCACTAGCACTCGGTTGATCATATTGGTGAAGGAGAATAGATCAGCCATGTCCATCACCATCACATTCGACCTCGAGGACAGCCGCAGCTCATCCGCTCAGGAGGAGCGCTTCGTGGCCATGAGCCATCGCTTTCTGGAGTTCATGGAGGAGCGCGGGATCACCGCCACCGTGTTCATCGTCGGCGAGGTCGCCCGAAGCCACCCCGGCGTCGTGCGCCGCGTCGCCGAGGGCGGGCACGAGATCGGCCTGCACGGGCTGCGCCACGTCACGCTCGGCGACGTCGGGCCGGCCCGTCTGCCGGAGGAGCTGAGGGAGGGACTGGCGCTGCTGGAGGACGCCGCGCAGGTTCCCGTGCCGGGCTTTCGCGCGCCCATCTTCTCGCTGACCCCGGCGACCGAGTGGGCCGTCGAGCAGATAGCCGAGGCCGGATTCCTCTACTCCTCGAGCGTCCTGCCCGCCGCCAATCCGCTGCACGGCTGGCCCGGGGCGCCCCGCGAGCCGTGCCGCTGGGGCAACGGCCTGATCGAGCTGCCCTGCCCGGTGTGGGGAGCGGGCCGGCTGTCGATCCCGTTCCTGGGCGGCATCTACCTGCGCTATGTGCCCGTGGCGCTGAAACGGCGCCTGCTCGCGGGTCTCGGCGAGCAGGCGATTGCGTGGAGCTACTCTCACCCCTATGACATCGATCCGGACGAGCCGTTCTTTGTCATGCCCCACGCCAACCGGCTCACGAGCCTCATCCTGCACACGCGCCGCGGCGTCACGCTGCGGAGCCTCGAGGCCCTGATCGCGGGCGGCGGCGGGGCGGGGCCGCTCGTCGAACGCGCCCGCGAGCTGGGCGACCGCGAGCTGCCGAGAATAGGCACGTGACGGATCCCCAGCCAGCGGCTCTGAGCCGCCGCGAGCGCGTGGTCGCGGCGGTGCACACCCTGCGCTCGCCCGACTCGGGCGTGCTCGGCCAGGGCGTGCGCTTCCTGTTCGCCGGGGGCGTCGTGGTGGTGGTCTACGTGACCACCACAATCGTGCTCGCCGACGTCGTGGGCCTGCACTTCCAGGTGGCGCTCGCGATCGGCTTCGCCGTTGGCCTGCTGGTCCAGTTCAACCTCTACCGGGTGTTCGTGTGGGTCCATCACGAGGAGTTCGCGCTGCCGGTGAGCCACCAGGTGGGGCGCTACCTGACGGCGGCCGGCGCGAACTATGGCCTGACCGCCGCGGCCACCGCCGTGCTACCCGGCGTGCTGGGTGTTCCCACAGAGGCCGTATACCTGGTGATGGTGGTGGCGCTTCCGGTGGTGAACTTCGTGGTGCTCCGCCATGTCATCTTCCATACCAAGACGCCCGCCGCCGAGCACCCGCCGGCCCCACCACCGGCTCCGATAGCCAACAAGGAGGCGTAGCGCCGCGGGCGCAGGGTCGCGGAGCGGTTCATCCCGCCTCGGAAGTACGCCAGCGGCATTGCATCGCGTGCGCGACCGCATCGTTGGACACGTTGCGCGGTTAAAGGGCCAGTTAAGCGGTTGGCGGTGGCGCAAGGCGCGACGGGTCCATCTCGCTCATCACCCATCTGACAAGGAGAGGCACAGATGCGCTCAGTCAAGCTGATTCCCAGCCTGGCAGCCGCCGCGATGCTGCTTGCGCTGACACCCGCCGGAGCGTCGGCCATCGGCCGCGCCCACAAGCACCCGAGCCCCAACGGGCGCTGTGCGGTCAATATCAACGTGGCCCCCGCGGGGCAGATCACCGCAGGCGACTTCGTCCTCGTGTGGGGACAGCTTCGCTGTCACGGGCGAGGTTCAAGCGTGGGCGCCAAGACCGTGACGCTGTTGCAGCGCACGGCCTCATCGGGCGGCTTCGGGGTGGCCCAGACCACCCCCACCGACGCTCACGGGTTCTACGAGTTCAATGTCGCCTCGGTGCAGAACACCAGCACCTTCTTCGTGCGCTCCCACGGCGCCGCGAGCGGGCGAAGGACGGTTCCCGTCGCCGCAGAGGTGACCCTCAATGAACCGGCGGACGGCACCCAGCTGTTCACCGGCACGGCGAACAAGGTCACCTTCACCGGAACGGTGAGCCCGGCCAACGTCGGTGCGCTCGTCGTGCTGCAGCGTCAGAACGCCGTCACCGGCAACGAATGGCGCCGGATCGACTCGGGCCGCGTCGTGGCCGGCGGGACCTATTCGATCACGCACACGTTCCGCGTTCCGGGCGATGCCAACATCCGCGTGCTGGTGCGAAGCCGCAGGCGCAACGTTCCGAGCGTCTCGAACGTGAACAACTACGAGATCTCACAGGCCGAGAACCCGAACTTCACCATCGAGGCCTCTGCCGATCCGATCCCATACGGACAGTCGGTCACGATCTCGGGGACCGCAGCCGGCCTCGTCAAAGGACCGGTCACGCTGTTGGCGCACACCGCGCGCCAGCACGGGTTCGCACCGGTGGCCGAAATCTCGACCGATGGCTCCGGCAACTACACGTTCCTGCCGCAGTCACCGGTCAACAGCACCTACTACAAGGTGAAGGGCGGGGGTAAAAGCTCCGCCGTCCTGTATGAGGGCGTCAAAGACGTGCTCACCGCCGAAGTCTCGCCGAGCACGATCCAGGCCGGCCAGGCGCTGACGTTCTCGGGCACGGTGGCTCCCGATCACTCCGGCCACATCATCTACCTGGAACGCCAGAACGCCTCCGGCACGGGCTTCCACGTGGTGAAGGTCGGCTTCGTGGCCTCGGGCTCGACCTACTCGCTGGTGCACAGGGTGTATGACGCCGGCACGAAGGTCTTCCGGGTGAAGATCCCCGGAGGTCCCGAGAACGAGGGCGCCGCGAGCGCGCCGTTCACGATCGTGGTGAATCCGGCGCCGCTCGACACCCTGGTACCCGAAGCGCCGGGCAATTCCTCACAGCCCGCCGTGGGCCAGACCTAGTCTCTCCCCCCCAAAGACACCGGCGCGGCGGATAACCGCCGCGCCGGAGTCGGCGGCTAAAGAGGTCCCTCAGGCGGCGACGGCGCGGGACTGCAGGTGCGTGCCGACCTTGCGCTTGACCCTCTGCAGCGCGTTGTCGACCGTCTTTGTGTCGCAGCCCAGGTGCTCGCCCACCTGCTCATAGGAGCAGCCGTCGAGATACAGCGACAGCACCCGGCCCTCGAGCTCTGACAGGGCGCTCGAGAGGCAGCCCACCAGCGAGCGCAGCTCCTCGGAGGAGATGGCCTGGTTGACGGGGTCGTGCACCGTCGGGCCGGGCAGCATCTGCTCGAGCGTCGGCGCGTCCTCGCCCGAGCCGGCGGGCGTGGAGGCGAACGAGATGTACTGGTTCAGCGGCGTGTGCTTGTTGCGCGTCGCCGTCTTCACCGCGGTGATGATCTGGCGCGTGATGCAGAGCTCGGCGAAGTTGCGAAAGCTCGACTCACGGTCGGTGCGGAAGTCGCGAATGGCCTTGTACAGGCCCACGAGCCCCTCCTGGATGAGATCTTCGGAGTCCCCGCCCGCCAGGAAGTAGGAGGAGGCCTTCAGGCGCACGAAACCGTGATAGCGCCTGACGAGCCGGTCATATGCAACGCGATCCCCCTGCTTTGCAAGGGCGATCAGAAAACCATCTTCAACCCTAGGTTCAGAGTGAGGGTTATGGGAGATTCGTGCCACGAGCAGGTCCTTTCTTGGGGACCACCCTGCGGGCAGCCCCAAATTTGCTCAGTGGCGCACTCCTCCCCCGGCGCCAAAGCTGTCATTTCCTAGGCTTCTTCAACCTTAGGTTCAGCGTTATGTTGGGGCGACCCTCGCAGGTCTGCGGAGCTTTGTCAAGGGTTTCCTCCGCGGTTCTGCAAGATCTCATACAGAACGGCGGAAGCCGCGGCGCTGACCCCGAGCGACTCGATCCGGCCCAGCAGCGGCAGGGCTATCAGCTCATCACAGGCCTTGGCCACGCGCGGGCGAAGGCCCGAGCCCTCGCTGCCGAGCACGAGCACCACGCCCGCGCCGGAATAGGACGGGGAGTCGTAGGGAACGGGCGTCCTTGAGCCCGAGGAGTGAGCCGCGCTCGCCCCATAGCACCAGCAGCCGGCGCTGCGGGCTTCGGTGAGGAAGTCGGCCATGTTGCGCACGCGCGCCACCGCCAGGTGCTCCACGGCCCCGGCGGAGGCCTTGCAGACCGCCGGGGTGACCTCGGCGGCCCTGCGCTCGGGGATCACCACACCGCTGGCGGCCACGCACTCGGCCGTGCGGCAGATCGATCCCAGGTTCTGGGGGTCCTGCACCTGATCGAGCGCCACCACCAGCGGGTCTGCCCCGGACAGGAGCTGATCGGGGCTCGCGTAGGGATAGTCGCCCGCCTGCGCGCAGATGCCCTGATGGGCGCCCGAGCCGCAGCGACGCTCGATCTCAGGCGCCGAGGTCACCGTCACCCGCAGACCCTCGAGCCACGGCTCCTGCGCCGCACCGGAGGTCGCCCACAGCTCCCGCACGCTGTCTGCGCGGCGCCCGCGCAGGGCCTCGCGCACGGGGTTTCGCCCGTACAGGATCACAGCGGCAAGAGCTCGAAGCCGCCTGGCCGGTCGCGGACCTCCCAGCCGAGCGCGGCGATCTCATCGCGCAGGCGATCGGCGGCCGCGAAATCGCGCTCTGAGCGGGCGCGCTCGCGCTGCTCTGCCAGGTCATGCACCGCCTCGGGCGCCGCTTCGGCCGGGGCGAGCAGGCCCTCGAGCCCCACGACGGCCAGCATCTCTTTCAGATCCTGTGAGCCGCTGACGTCGAACGGCGGCGACGTGGCCTCGCGGATCCACTCGTTCAGCGCCGCCAGCGCCCTCGGCGTGTTGAAGTCCTCCGCCAGCGCCTCGAAGAACCGCTCGCGCAGCGGAGCCAGGTCGACGTGCGAGGCGCCTGGACCCAACCGCCGGGCGGCCTCGCGGATTCGGCTCACGTTGGACTGCGCCTGCTCGAGCGCCGCCTCGGAGAAGGCGAGCGGCTGGCGATAGTGCCCGGAGATCAGGTACATCACGACCGTCTCGGCCCCGTAGCGCTCGAGCACCTCGTGCAGGAGGGCGATGTTGCCCACCGACTTGGCCATCTTCTCGCCCGTGAACTGGATCATGCCGTTGTGCATCCACAGCCGGGCGAGCTCCGCCCCGCGCGCCGAGCGCGTCTGGGCCGCCTCGTTCTCGTGGTGGGGAAACAACAGGTCAGAGCCGCCGCCGTGGATGTCGAAGCCCACGCCGAGCAGGCCCTCGGCCATCGCCGAGCACTCGATGTGCCAGCCCGGCCGCCCGGCTCCCCAGGGCGACTCCCAGACCGTGTCCTCGCCCGGCTTGTGCGCCTTCCACAGCGCGAAGTCAAGGGCGTCCTGCTTGCGCTCTGAGCCCTCCGCCTCTTCCCCCTGCTCCATGTCCTCGAGATGGCGGTGGGAGAGGGTGCCGTAGTCGGGATCCGAGCGCACGCGGAAGTACACGTCGCCGCCGGCCGGGTAGGCGTGACCGGAGTCGACCAGCGCGGCTATGTAGTCGATGATCGGCCCGATCGTCTCCGAGGCCAGCGGCTCATCGTCGGGGCGGCCGATGCCGAGGCCGGCGGTGTCGAGCCGGTAGAGCTCTGACATCTCCGCCGCCAGCTCGGCGCTGGGGCGGCCCTGGGCGCGGGCGGCGTCATAGATCTTGTCGTTCACGTCGGTGATGTTCACCACCAGCTTCACCGCCAGCCCCTCATGCTCGAGAAAGCGCTTGAGCAGGCTGAAGATCACATACGGCCGCGCGTTGCCGATGTGGATGCGGCTGTAGACGGTCGGGCCGCAGGCGTAGATGCCGATCGGGCGACCGTCTTCGTGCGGCGTCAGCTCCAGCAGTTCGCCGCTGCGGGTGTCGTGAAGGGTGATCGGTCGCATCCCGCGGGCAACCCTAGTCGCGCTGGCGCAGGCTGACGATCGCAAGGGCGGCCGCGCCCTCGCCGCGGCCGACGAAGCCGATGCCCTCGCCGGTGCTGGCCTTGACGTTGACGCGCTGGAGCTCGAGCCCCAGCTCGCCGGCCAGGCGCTCGCGGATCACCGCCCGATGGGCACCGAGCTTGGGCGCCTCCATCAGGACGGTGCAGTCGACGTTCACGATCTGGAGCCCCGCTGCGATCACGCTCGTCACGACCGTGGCGAGCAGCTGCATCGAATCGGCGTTCCTGAAGCGCTCATCGGTGTCGGGGAAGTGCTCGCCGATGTCGCCCAGCCCGGCGGCGCCGAGCAGCGCGTCGGTGACCGCGTGGGCCAGCACGTCGGCGTCGGAGTGCCCCTCGAGGCCCAGCTCGTGGGGGATCTCCACACCCCCCAGGATCAGCCTGCGGCCAGCCGCGAAGCGATGCGAGTCATAGCCGATCCCGCTCAGCGTCATCGCTCGCCGGCCCCGATCGGCTCGAGTCGCCGGACACGCCCCTCGAACACGCACAGCTCGCCCACGCCCAGGCTGTCGAGCAGCTCGAGCGCCTGATCGTAGTCCGCGCCCACGTCCTCGGGTCTGTGGGCGTCGCTCGACAGCGCCACCGCCGCACCCGCTTCCACGCACATGGCGAGGAAGGCGGGCGCCGGATACATCTCTGCGGCCCGCTTCCTGAGGCCCGCCGTCGACAGCTCGACGGCGATCTGCGACTCGACGATCCCGTCCATCGCCAGCTCGTAGTAGCGGCGCAGGTCGCCGTCGGGGCGAGGGCGCTCGCCCCCCCACATCTTCACCAGGTCGGGGTGCGCCAGGACGTCGAACAGGCCGCTGCGCGCGGACTCTCCGAGCGTCTGAAAGTAGCGCCGCCAGATCTCCTCGGCGCTCTTGCCGGTGTCCCAGACGCTGTAGTCGTCCATGTCCACAGCCCCCTCGCGCACGAAGTGCACAGACCCGATCACGTAGTCGAAGGGACGGGCCTCGAGCAGGTTGGCCATGCGGTCCTCGGCGCCTTGCACGAAGTCGGCCTCGATGCCCAGGCGCAGGTCGGTCTGCTCGCGCACGAACGAGCAGTACTCGTCGATGTCATCGCGCGCGTAGGGAAGCCAGAACGGATGGCGCCACACATCGAGCGCCTGCTCGAAGCGGTAGATGTGTTCAGAGACCCCGAGCTCGGCGATCCCCCGCTCATCGGCCACGGCGCGGTAGCGCTCGGCGTTGGCCTCGCTGAAGTGCTCGGCCGCGGTCGCATCCACATCATCGGTGCGCAGGTGCAGGTGATAGTCGGTCAGCATCTACCGGCGCGATTCAAGCAGAGGCTTCGGGGCACCGGCAGGCCTATGGCCGTTGGCGAGCCCTCAGCAACAGCTCGGCGAGCTCCAGGTCAAGCGAGGTGGTCACCTTCAGGTTCTCCGCGCCGGACGCGACGACCGCGACGCGGCCGCCCATGCGCTCCACGAGCCAGGCGTCGTCGGTGGCGCGTGCGAGCACCTCGGCGGGCGCATCCAGGGCACGTTCGAGCGCCGGGCGGCGGAAGATCTGCGGCGTCTGCACAGCCCACAGCCCCGCGCGATCGAGCGTCTCGATCACGGTCCCGGCGCCCTCCTGCGCGGGGGCCACGCGCTTGATCGTGTCGGCCACCGGCGCGGCCGCAATCGCCGCGTCAAGGCTCGCATCGCCGGCGAGCAGCGCCAGCACCTGTTCGACGAGCGCGCCGGTCACGAGCGGCCTGGCGGCGTCGTGGACCACCACCACATCGCCCGGGCCCTCCGGCTCGACCGCCTCAAGCGCCCTGCGCACCGAGTCAGAGCGCACAGCTCCGCCGTCCACGCCGATGACGCCCTCAGGAGCGGGCGTCCCGGGCGGAAGCGCAAGGACGATCGGCCCCATCCCCTCGACGCCCGAGAGGGCCTCGATGCTCCACTGCAGAAGCGGGCGCCCGGCCAGCTCCACGAGCGCCTTGGGGCGTCCCGCGCCCAGGCGCTCGCCGCGACCGGCGGCCACGATCAGGGCGATGATCATCTATCAGGGACGTTCGCGCACGCGCCGGTCAGACCACGGGCTGCTGTCGGTTCGCGCGCGCGAACGTCTCCGGACGTCTGGCTACTCGGCCGCGGCCCCGGCCATCTGCGAGGTGGCCGAGTCGGCGAGTAAGTCGTCGAGGTAGTTCTCGGCCTCCTCCTCGTCCTTGTCGAGCGCATACATCAGCTCGGAGGCGAGGATCTTCTTGGTGCGGGTGAACATCTGCTTCTCGCCTGTGGACAGGCCCTTCTCGGACTCGCGCAGGGAGAGATTGCGCACGACCTCGGCGAGCTCGTAGATGTCGCCCGTCTTGATCTTGTCGCGGTTGTGCTTGAAGCGCCGGTTCCAGTTCTTCGGCATCTCGGACACCTCGTCGCGCAACACGTCCAGCACCTTCTTGACGGTTTCCTCGTCGATCACCCGGCGCAGGCCGGCCAGAGCGGCGTTCTCGGTGGGAACCCTCACGGTCATGTCGTTGTGGAGGATCTTGATGGTGAGGTACTCGCGGCGCTCGCCGAGCATCTCCATCTCCTCCTTCTTCAGCACCTTCCCCGCGCCGTGATGCGGGTATACGACGTGGTCGCCGAGCTCAAACTCGATGTACTCGACCTCACGGGTCGCTTCGAGCTGATCTATCAGCGCTGCCTCATCAGTTGTCTGTGGCGGAATGGTGTCGTCTCCTTCGTTACGGCCGGCCGTTTGGCGGCCCGTGGTTCAAGTCTGCAAGTAGCGGTCCACGAGGTTGATCTCCTGCAACCGGCGCAGGCCCTCGCGGATGTCCTTCGCCCGGATCTCCCCAACCCCCTCCACCACCTCGAGCTCTGCGTCGGTCGCCGCCAGGAGCTCGTCCAGCCCGCCGAATTCGCCGACGATCTGAGCGACCACCAGCTTCGGAAGCCTGGGGATGCGGCCCAGCACCCGGTAGCCGCGTGGCGACACCGGGTAGTCGAGCGTGTTCAGCTTGCGGTCGTAGCCCAACAGCTCGGCCAGGCGGCCGAAGTCGAGCAGGTCCTGGTGTGCGAGCCGCCCGATTTCCTCGAGCCCGGAGGCGAATGCCTCATCGGCGTCGCCGGACAGGTAGTCGCGAACAAGCGCGGCCTTCTCGGCGGCGGTGCCCACCATCGTCTCCTCGAGCTGCATCTCGATCAGCCGCCCCTCGCTGCCGAGCTCGACGATGTAGCGCTCGATCTCGACCGCCATGCGCGTCACGAGCTCGGAGCGCTGCAGCACCGTGAGCACGTCGTGAAGCGTCGCCCCGCCCTCGAACTCGAGCGCCGTCAGCCTGGTTGAGACCTGGTCCAGGCGCGTGCGGTACTTGTCGAGGGTCGCGAGCGCCTGATTGGCCTTGGCCAGCACCACGGGGATGTCCTCGAGGATGTATTTCATCCCTTCCACGTACACCGAGACGACCTCCCGGCGCTGGGAGATGGCGATCACCAGGGCGTCGGTCTGCTTGGAGACGCGCTCGGCGGTGCGGTGACGGGTGCCGGTCTCGTGGGAGAGGATCGTCGGGTCGGGCATCAGCTGGACGTTGGCCATCGTGATCTTGGTGGCGTTCGCGTTGAGGATGATGGCCCCGTCCATCTTGGCCACCTGGTAGAGGAAGGCGGGGGTGTAGTCGATCTCCAGCTTGATCCCGCCGGAGTTCAGAAAGCTGAGGTCATCGGGCTCGCCGATCACGATCAAACCGCCCGTGCGAGCGTGCAGAATGCTCTCGATTCCCTCCCGCAGCGCGGTCCCCGGGGCGATCATCTCGAGGGCCTTCATCAACCCCGGCTCCGGTCTTAGCTCATTGTCGAAATCTTCACCGGATCGCAGGGCCACGATCTTCCATTCTAGGACATTTAGCTTTTCCTTAGTCCCGTCGCGGCGCCCGGGCGGGCGCCTGCACCGGGCCTCAGGCGGCCGCCTTGGCCGGACGGCCAGTGTCCGCGGGCATCGCGGCCATCAGGGCCTGTCCCAGCGTGGTGACCTCGCAGGCCGCTGCGCCGCTGTCCCTGGGCGCGATCACGCCCTCGAGGCCATGTTTGGCGGCCTCTTCAAGCCGGCGCTCGGGATGCCCCACCCAGCGGAGCTCCCCGGTCAGCCCGAGCTCGCCGAAACAGGCCCGCGGAGAGCCCCTCAGCGCGACGCCCAGGCTGGCGCTGGCGACCGCCAGGGCGACCGCCAGATCGCAGCCGGGCTCGTCCACGCGCACGCCCCCCACGACGTTCACGAACACGTCCGCGCCGCCGGTGCGAACGCCGCCGTGGCGATGCAGGATCGCGAGCACCAGCGCCAGGCGATTGCGGTCGAGGCCGGACACCACCCTGCGCGGCTGCTCGAGCTCTGAGGGCGCCACCAGGGCCTGGACCTCCACCAACAGCGGCCGCGAGCCCTCCATCGCCGCCAGCACCACGCTCCCGGGGGCGCGGGTGGCCTCGGCCACGAACCTCGCCGAGGCGTCCAGCACCTCCACGAGGCCACCCTGGCGCATCTCGAACAGCCCGGCCTCGTTGGTCGATCCGAAGCGGTTCTTCAGCGCGCGCAGCTCGCGGTAGGGGCGCTCGCGCTCGCCCTCGAACTGCAGCACGCAGTCCACCAGGTGCTCGAGCACCCGCGGCCCCGCGAGCGCGCCGTCCTTGGTCACGTGCCCCACCAGGATCACAGCCACCCCGCGGGCCTTGGCCAGCGCCATGATCCGGGCCGCCACCTCGCGAACCTGCCCCACCGAGCCCGGGGCGCCCGTGCAGTCGGCGGCGTTGAGCGTCTGCACGGAGTCGATCACACACACCTCCGGCGCCTCGGCCTCGAGCGTGTCTAGGATCGTGTCGAGGTCGGTCTCGGCCAGGATCGGGACCCTCAGGGCCGGCGGCGAGGGCCCGGATCCGAGCCGCTCGGCGCGCAGCCGCACCTGCTCGGCCGACTCCTCCCCGCTCACATACAGCGTCCTGTGGCCGTTCTCGAGCAGATGCCCCAGCGCCATGTTGGTGAGCGTCGACTTGCCGATCCCCGGCGAGCCGCCCAGCAGCACGAGCGACCCCGGCACAAGGCCCCCGCCTAGCACGCGATCGAGCTCGCCGATCCCCGTGGACAGCCGCTCAACAGCGGTCAGCCCCACCTCTCTGAGCGGCCGCGGCCCGAGCCTGACCGGAACGCCCGGGCCCCTTCCGGCGCCCGAGCCGCCGCTGCGCCGCCGCGAGCGAGCGCCGGCCCGCCCTGCGCCCTTACTGCCCTGCACGCGTTCCTCGACCAGCGTGTTCCAGGCTTCACAGCCCGGGCACTGCCCGTGCCACTGGGCGGACTGAAAGCCGCACTCAGAGCAGCTGTGAATGGTGTCACGGGGAGCCATCGGCCCCTGAGCCTACGGGGCGCAGGGGACGGCGCTCAGGAGCGCCGCTCGTGTCCCTGCGCCACTCAGTCGTAGCCCACGACGAGGCTGCGGCGCTCATACAGGAGCTCATCGCGCCAGCGCCCGTCCGGCATCCGCCCGAAGTGCCTGCGCATCCCCACGAGCCTGAAGCCGAGTCGCTTGTGGAGCTTGATGGAGGCGATGTTCTCCGGGAAGATGCCCGCCTCCACGGTCCAGAAGCCGGCGCGCTCGGAGGCCTCGATGAGCTCGCCCAGAAGCCGGCTTCCGACGCCGCGTCGGGACACCGCGGGGTCGACGTAGATGCTCACGATGCCCACCCCGCGGTAGACCTCGTCAGCCGAGCTGCGGCTCAGCGCCGCCCACCCGAGCACGGCTCCCTGGGAGTCGCGCGCGATCAGGGCGGGGCAGCCCTCGCGCGCGGGGGAGAACTCCTCCCAGCTCGGCGCCCTGGGCTCGAGCGTGGCGTTGCCCGAGGCGATGCCCGCCTCATAGATGCGCGCTGCCTCGGGCCAGTCCTCGGCTGACAGGTCCGCGACGGTGACCTGATCGGCCGGGATCGGCGCGCCTCGGAGCCCCGTTGCGGCACCCGCCGAGCCGGCCCACGGGGGACCCGCCGCCGGCGCCGGCACCTACTCCTCGTCGGGCTGTGAGATCTCCGGCGGGTCCCCGGGAGTGCCCTCGCCCTCGGCGAGCTCCTCGGGGCCGGGGCCTTCGGCGCCCACGCCCACCGGGGTCTTCTGCTTCTTGGGCTTCACGATCGTCAGGCGTACCTCGCCCTCCTCGTCCTTGGAGGGGTCGACCACGACGGTGGCGCCGGGGACGAGCTGCTCGCGCAGCACGAAGTCCGCAAGCGGGTCCTCGATGTAGCGCTGGATCGCGCGGCGCAGCGGGCGGGCGCCCATGGACGGGTCCCAGCCCTTCTCGACCAGCAGGTCCTTGGCGTCGTCGGTCAGCTCGAGCTGGAGCTCGCGCTCGGCCATCGACTCGCGGATGCGCAGCAGGAGGAGCTCGACGATCTGCTTGATCTCCTCCTTCTGCAGCTTGTGGAAGACGATCACGTCATCGATGCGGTTGAGGAACTCGGGGCGGAAGACCTTCTTCAGCTCGCCCATGATCCGGTTCTTCATGTCCTCGTAGGTGATGCCCGTCTCGTCGTCTGAGACGGCGAACCCGAGCGGCGTGTTGCGCGCGATCTCCGCGGCGCCGATGTTCGAGGTCATGATCACGATGGCGTGGCGGAAGTCCACCGTCCGCCCCTGGGCGTCGGTCAGGCGTCCGTCCTCGAGGATCTGCAGGAGGATGTTGAACACGTCCGGGTGCGCCTTCTCGATCTCGTCGAGCAGCAGCACGCTGTAGGGCTTGCGGCGAACGGCCTCGGTCAGCTGGCCGCCCTCGTCGTAGCCCACGTATCCGGGCGGAGAGCCGACCAGTCGCGAGACGGCGTGCTTCTCCATGTACTCGGACATGTCGATCCTGATCATCGCGTCGTCATCGCCGAACAGGAACTCGGCCAGCGTGCGCGCGAGCTCGGTCTTGCCCACGCCTGAGGGGCCGAGGAAGATGAAGGAGCCGGTCGGGCGCTTGGGGTCCTTCAGGCCGGCGCGCGAGCGCCTGATGGCCTTCGATATGACCTCGATCGCCGGGTGCTGGCCGATCACGCGCTTGTGCAGTTCGTCCTCCATGCGCACGAGCTTCTGGGTCTCGGCCTCGGTCAGCTTGAACACGGGGATGCCGGTCCACATGGAGACGATGTCCGCGATCTCCTCTTCGCCGATCGACGGGCGCTCTCCGGACTCGCCGGATTCCCACTCCTGCTCGAGCTGGCGTTTCTTGTTCGTGAGCTTGCGCTCCTTGTCGCGCAGGGCCGCGGCCTTCTCGAACTCCTGGGCCTCGATCGCGGCCTCCTTCTCGCGGCGCGTGGTCTCGACTTCGTCCTCGAGCTCGCGGTTGGCCGGCGGGGAGCTCATCGACTTGATGCGCATGCGCGAGGCGGCCTCGTCGATCAGGTCGATGGCCTTGTCGGGCAGGAAACGGTCGGATATGTAGCGGCTGGCGAGTTCGCCGGCGGCGCGCAGCGCCTCATCGGTGATCTGCACCTTGTGGTGCTGCTCGTAGCGGTCGCGCAGCCCACGCAGGATTTCCACGGTCTGGTCGATCGAGGGCTCCTCCACGCGGATCTGCTGGAAGCGCCGCTCGAGCGCCGAGTCGCGCTCCAGGTACTTGCGGTACTCGTCGAGCGTCGTCGCGCCGATCGTCTGCAGCTCGCCCCTGGCCAGCGCGGGCTTGAGGATCGAGGCCGCGTCGATCGCGCCCTCGGCGGCGCCGGCGCCCACCAGGTTGTGGAGCTCGTCGATGAACAGGATGATGTCGCCCCGCTGGGTGATCTCCTTCATCACCTTCTTCAGGCGCTCCTCGAACTCGCCCCGGTACTTGGAGCCGGCGACCAGCGCGGCCAGGTCGAGCGTGTAGATCTGCTTGTTCTTGAGAAGCTCGGGCACGTCGGAGTTGGTGATGCGCTGGGCCAGGCCCTCGACCACCGCGGTCTTGCCCACTCCCGGCTCGCCCACCAGCACGGGGTTGTTCTTGGTACGCCGCGACAGGATCTGCATGATCCGCTCGATCTCGGTCTCGCGGCCCACGCATGGGTCGAGCTTCCCTTCGGCTGCAAGCTTCGTGAGGTTCCTGCCGAACTGGTCGAGCAGCTTCGAGGACTTCTTGCCCTCGCCCGGAGCCGATCCCGAGCCAGAGCCCGAGCCGCCGGACTGCCCCTGGCGGCGCCCGCCGGGGCCGGACAGCATGCGGATGACCTCATTGCGGATCTTCTCGGAGTCGGCATCGAAGTCGAGCAGGATGCGGGCCGCTACGCCCTCGTTCTCGCGCACCAGGCCGAGCAGGATGTGCTCCGTGCCGATGTAGTTGTGCCCAAGGCTCAGCGCCTCGCGCAGGGCGAGCTCAAGCACCTTCTTCGCGCGCGGCGTGAAGGGGATCTGTCCCGAGGTGACCTCCTCGCCGGAGCCGACGATGCGCACCACCTGCGCGCGCACGCGCTCAACGGTTATGTCCAGGCTCTCGAGCACCCGAGCGGCCAGGCCCTCCTCCTCGCGCAACAGTCCCAGGAGGATGTGCTCCGTGCCGATGTAGTTGTGCTTGAGCGTCCGCGCCTCCTCCTGCGCGAGAACGACCACCTGCCGGGCCCGTTCTGTAAATCGCTCGAACATCGTTTAGTTCCTTCCTGCGAGGACGGTGCCTGCTTTATGTGGTGGTGTTCCGGCCTTGTGGGCAGTCTACCAACAGGCCAACGGGGCCCGAGGAGCTCATCGTCATCCGGGGCCTCCGGCTTGATAGCGGACGGCCCGGCACCGTCGTTTTGGCAGCTGGAGAGCCGTGCGGGACGTCAATCGCGCATCGCCGGGAACAGCACGACCTCGCGAATCGAGTCGCTTCCGGTGAGCAGCATGACGAGCCGGTCGATGCCCAGGCCCACCCCTCCGGCCGGGGGCATGCCCTGCTCGAGCGCCTCGATGAAGGGCTCATCGAAGGGCATCGTCTCGGGCACACCGGCCACATCCAGGCGCCCCTGCTCCTCGAAGCGCAGGCGCTGGACGTCGGGGTCGATCAGCTCTGAAAAGGCGTTGGCAACCTCCATGCCCCCGATGAAGGCCTCCCAGCGCTCGACCAGACCGGGCTCCGAGCGGTGCTCGCGCGCCAGCGGGGACAGCTCGACCGGGTAGTCGAAGACGAACGTCGGCTGGCGCAGATTGGGCTCCACCGCCTTCGACAGCAGATCGTCGGCGAGCTCGAACCAGCTGTCCCCGGCGATGTGCTTGCCGGGCAGCCGGCGGGAGATCTCCGCCTTCAGCTCGGACACGTCGCGCACGGCGAGCACGTCGATCCCCGTCTGCTCGAGGATGGCCTCGCGGAAGCTGACCCGCCGCCAGGGGCTCTCGAAGTCGAGCTCGCCGGAGTAGGAGACCGCGCGCGCGGCCCGGCGAACGAGCTCTTCAAGGCGCGCGGCCTCGTCGTTGTAGTCGGCGTAGGCCTCGTAGAACTCGACCATCGTGAACTCCGGGTTGTGCTTGGTCGAGACGCCCTCGTTGCGGTAGTCCTTGCCCAGCTCGTACACCCGCTCAAGGCCCCCCACGATCAGGCGCTTGAGGTACAGCTCGGTGGCGATCCGCAGGTACAGGTCGCGCTCCAGCTCGTTGTGGTGGGTGCTGAAGGGACGTGCCAGGGCGCCGCCGTAGAGCGGCTGCAGCACCGGCGTCTCGACCTCGATGAAGCCCTGCTCGTCGAGGTAGGCGCGCACGGAGGAGATGATGCGGGCCCGGTCTGTGAACAGCCTGCGGGTCTCCTCGTTGGCGATCAGGTCGAGCTCGCGCCGGCGGTGGCGGGTCTCCACGTCGGTCAGGCCGTGGTGCTTGTCCGGTGGCGGGCGCAGGGCCTTGGCCAGTATCTGAAAGCCGTCCACCCGCAACGTGAGCTCTCCGTGGCGGCTGCGCAGCGGGGCGCCGTCCACGCCGATCAGGTCACCAAGGTCGAGCGAGGTCAGGCGCTCGAACGGCTCCTTTCCGAGAACGTCGAGGCGCGCGTGCAGCTGGATCCTGCCCGTGCGGTCGACGAGATCCAGAAAGGCCGCCCTGCCGCCCCCGCGCCGGGCCGCGAGGCGCCCGGCCACGCGGTGGGCCTCATCGGTCTCCTCGCCGTCCTTCAGATGCGAGTAGGCCTCGAGGATCGAGGAGATCGGCTCGGCGCCGGGGAAGGAGTAAGGGAACGCGCCGGGGTCGGACTCGCGCAGGCGCTCGCCCTTGGCGCGGCGTTCGGCGATCAGCTGGGGCAGGCCGTGCCCGCCCTCGTCCGGCTCCTGCGTTGCGCTCCCGCCCATGCAGGCGAGACTACTTGAGGCCGACGTCGATCTTCGTGATCTTGAGCTTGCGGGCGGGACCGCGCGGGACCTTCACCGCGACCGTCTCGTTGCGCTTGCGCCCGAGCAGGGCGCGGCCCACGGGCGACTCGTTTGAGAGCTTGTGCTCTTCCGGGCGGGCCTCCGCCGAGCCGACGATCGTGTACTTGACCGACTTGCCGGTCTTTTCGTCTTTGACGTGCACCACCGAGCCGACCTGGACCACGTCGGTTGACAGGTCCTCCGTCTGGATCACGGTCGCCATGCGGAGCTTCTCCTGGAGCATGGCTATGCGGCTCTCGAGCATCGCCTGCTCGTTCTTGGCGTCGTCGTACTCGGAGTTCTCGGTGATGTCCCCGAACTCCCTGGCCTCCTTGATGCGTTGGGCCACCTCACGGCGCTTCTCGGTGGACAGCAGCTCTAACTCGGCCTTGAGCTTGGTCAGGCCTTCGGGGGTGAGGATTACGTCCTTCGGCATGTGACCCTCGATCGGGGGTTGTCGGTTCGGCCGGCGACAGGAAACCCCGCCTTCAGGCGGGGAATGCCGCGGCCCGGTGGGGCTTCAGCGAGCGCAGCAGTATAGCGGGGCCCCGGCGCCCTCCGGCCGCGCTCACGGGGTGTCTCAGACGGCCACCGCGACCGGCCATCGGCCGGCATCGAGCAGGCGCCTTGCCTCGGCCACGCTCTCCGCCGACTGAAGCGAGGCCTGCAGTCCCCTGGCGGCCGGGGGGTCGAGCTCGAGGCGCTCCAGATACCACGGGTAGAACTTGCGCAGGTAACGCGCCGCGCGCTCCGGGCCCAGATGCTCGACGGCGCGCGAGATCGTCCAGTCGAGCTCTGCCAGCACCTCCGAGCGGGTCGGGGAGCGCTCCTCGCCGCCCAGGAGCTCTGTGAACAGCCAGGGGTTGCCGAGGGCCCCCCGCGCCAGCATCAGCGCCGCCGCACCGGTCTGCTCGAACGCCTCGCGGGCGCTGGCCGCGTCGTTCAGCCCGCCGGTCAGGATCACCGGGGCGGGCAGCGACTGCACGAGCGCCGCAGCGAGCTCATAGTCCGGGACGCCTGAGTGCTGCACGGCCGCCGAGCGGGGGTGAAAGGCGATCGCGGCCACGCCCGCCTCGGCCACCAGCCGGTGGGCCAGCTCAAAGCCGCTGCTCTCGCCGCGGCGAACGCCCGAGCGCAGCTTGACCGTCACCGGCAGCCCGCCCCCCTCGCTGTCCGCCCCCTCGACGGCTGCGCGCGCCACCTCGACCGCCCGGCCGGGATCATCGAGCAGCGCGGCGCCGGCGCCGGTCTTCTGCACCTTCGCGACAGGGCAGCCCATGTTGATGTCGATTGCGTCCGCTCCCACCCGCGCCACATGGGCGGCGGCCGAGCGCATCATCTCGGGGTCCTCGCCGAACAGCTGGATCGACACCGGCCCACCGGCGCGCTCGCGCGGATCTATGCGCAGCATCTCCGAGCAGGTCTTGGGGTTGCCGTAGTGGACGGCGTGGGAGGAGACCATCTCAGAGACGGTCATGCCCGCGCCGTAGCGCTTGGCCTGCAGGCGCACGAACCAGTTGCCGATGCCCGCCAGGGGGGCGAGCATCACGCGGTTGGGAACCTGAAGCGGGCCGAGCCTCCAGGCGTCGGTCAGAGAGCGTTCTTCAGACATTCCCCAATTATGGCCACGGTCAGCCGCGAAGCTAGGCGTTGCGTTCGTGCAAGAGGCGCAGGCCCGTGAGCGTCAGCAGGTCGTCGACCTCATCGATCTCCTCGGTGTAGGGGACCACCAGCCCAGCCAGACCGCCGGTCGCGATCACATCGGCGCGGCGGCCGATCTCCTCATACAGCCGGCGCAGGATGGCATCGATGGCGCCCGCGTAGCCGAACACCACGCCGGAGCGGATCGCGTCGATGGTGTTCTTGCCGATCACGCTCTTGGGCGGAGCGAGGTCCACCTTGGGAAGCCTCGCGCCCCGCTCGGAGAGCGCTTCCAGTGAGATCTCGATGCCCGTCATGAGCGCCCCGCCGACGTACTCGCCGTCGCCTGAGACGACGTCGAAGGTGGTCGCGGTGCCGAAGTCCACGCACACCGCGGGGCCACCGAAGCGCTCGCGGATGGCGACCGCGTTGACCAGCCGGTCGGCGCCGATCTCGCGGGGGTTGTCATAGCGGATGGCCATTCCGGTCTTCGTTCCGGGTCCCACGGCGTGCATCTCCTGGGCCAGATAGCGGCTGGCCATCGCCGTCCACTCGGGCTCGAGCTGGGGCACCGTGGAGGAGACGATCGAGGCCTCGACGTCCATGAAGCCGTATCCGCGCAGCTCCAGAAGGTTGCGCAGCGCCGCGCCCAGCTGGTCGGCCGTTGACTGGCGCACGGTGGCAAAGCGCCAGTGCTCGAGCAGCTCCTCCCCGCGATACACGCCGAAGTGGGTCTGCGTGTTCCCCACATCTACCACCAGCAGCATTCCGCGCATTATGCTCGGAGCAGCCTATGCACACCCTGGACCCCAAGTCGCTGGGCCAGCACGTGGACCGCCTGTATCGCGCCGCGTGGGCGCTGTGCGGTTCCCGCGAGGACGCCGAGGACCTCGTCCAGGAGACCTTCGCCCGCGTGCTCGCACGCACGCGGGTGGTGACCGGGGACGACGACCTCTACTACCTGATGCGGGTGCTGCGCAACACGTTCCTGACCAGCCGCCGCACCGCCTCACGGCGCCCGCAGACGGTGGCCGCGCTCGAGGATGTGGTCGCGGCGGACCCCAGGCCGATGGGCCAGCCGGAGCGGGCGCTCGAGATGCAGGAGGTGTACTCGACGATCGCCGAGCTGCCCGAGGACTTCCGCATGGCGCTCGTCGCGGTGGACGTGCTGGGCCTGTCCTACCGCGAGGCGGCCCGGGCGCTGCGGGTGCGCGAGGCCACCATCACCACCCGGCTGTTCCGCGCGCGCAAGCAGGTCGCCGGGCGGCTGTTGCCCGAGGCAGAGGCGAGCGGGACCCCCGAGCCTGCGAGACTCGCAGCCCTCGAGCCCGCCGCGATCGGATCCGCCGACGGGAAGAGAAGCGGTTCCAGCGGAGTCCTACCGGGTAGGCGAACATAATGAGCGAGTCCCGTCCACGCACCGAATCGGAGCTGATCGAGCATGTGCGCTCGATCGACGCGCGCGCGCCCGAGGAGCTGCACCGCCGGGTGGGCTTACTGATAAACGCCCATGCAGAGGGCGCCCGCCGGACGCCGTCCGGAGGCGCTCGCGCCGGGCGATCGAGGCTCGGCTTCGGCCTCGCGGGTGCGCTGGCGGTGGCGGCCGTGGCGGTCGCGCTCGCCGTCGGGCTGAGCGGCGGCAGCGGCGGCGGCGCCCCCACCCTCACACCGCGCCAGGCCTCGGCGCTCACGCTCAGCGCCGCCACCGCACCGGCCCCGGCCGAGAGCCAGAGCGACCGCGGGCACCTCGCGGCCGCCGTGGATGGCGTGGCCTTCCCCTACTGGGAAGATCACTTCGGCTGGCGCTCAAGCGGAGCGCGCAGCGGCCGCCTGGCCGGGCGATCGGTGACGACGGTCTTCTACGAGAACGGCGGGCGGCGGCTGGGCTACGCGATCGTCTCCGGCACCCCCGCCCCCCGCCTCAGCGGCGGCGTGGTGGCCTGGCGCGCCGGCGTCCCCTACCGGCTGATCTCAAACGGCGAAACACACATCATCACCTGGCTTAGAAACGGTCACCTGTGCGTGGTGGCAGCCCGCGGCGTCGACAGCGCCACGCTGCTGCGCCTGGCCAGCTGGGCGGACAGCCGCTACGTCGCCTCCTGAGCGGGCGGCTCCTCGGGCGCGAGCGCCAGCGGCGGCCCCGCCCAGCGCACCCCCTCGCCGACCGGGAGCGCCGCCAGCGCGTCGGCGAGGCTCTCGCCGGAGGGCGCGCGCAGGGCGAAGTCGAGCTCCAGCGCGGGGATCAGCACGAAGCGGCGGCTCAACAGCTGCTCGTGGGGCAGGCGCATGCGCTCATCGTCGAGCTCGAGCTCCCCGAGCAGCAGGACGTCGATGTCGATTCCCCGCGGGCCGTGGCGGGGGCCGCCCTCGCGGCGGCCGAGCTCGCGCTCGATGCGCTTGACCTCGCCGAGCAGCTCGAGCGGCTGAAGCGCCGTCTGCACCAGCACGCAGGCGTTCAGAAAGCTCGGCTGGTCAGGCACCTCGCCGACCGGATCGGTGTCGTAGGTGGAGGAGCAGGCGGTCGGGATGACCCCCGCGGCGGGCAGGGCGTCCACGGCCGCCTGCAGCTGGGCGCGGCGATCACCGAGGTTTGAGCCCAGCCCCAAGAGGCCGGTGTTCACTGACGGGTGGTCTCGAGACCCGCGGCGAGCGCCCTCTCGCCCATCGCCTGCGCGAACGGCACGAGCGCGGACAGCGGGCGCAGCATCACGGTGAAGTCTGCGATCAGCCCGTCCGCGTCGAGGCGCAGCAGGTCGATGCCCTCGATCTCCTTGCCGGCGACCGAGGCCCGGAAGATCAGCCCATGGGCGCCGTCGGCCTCGAGCTCATCGGTGTAGCGGAAGTCGCTGAACACCTGCTCGACCTCCGCCAACAGGCGCGCGACCGTGTCGCGGCCGATGAAGGGATGAAAGGTGACGGGGCTGTGGAAGACGATGTCGGGGGCGAGCAGCTGATCGACCGCATCCACGTCCTTGCGTTCGACCGCCTCGCGGAACCGGGCCACGGCGCTCATCAGTTCTCCGCTTCCCGCCATACCTCGACGGACACCTCGTCCACCGTCAGGGCGATCGGTGGCTCGGGCTTTGAGGCCTTCACCCACACCCCCTCCAGGGCGTAGTCGGCCAGCAGCCGGTCGGCGATCGTGCTGCACAGCCGCTCGAGCGTGTTGTGGGAGCGCTGCTGGGCGACCAGCGCGACCAGCTGGCAGACCTCCGCGTAGTCGACCGTGTCCTCGATCGAGTCCGTGACCGTGGCGTCGGTCTCGCCGACGTCCAGGCGCAGGTCCAGCACCAGGCGCTGCCCCACCTCGCGCTCGGCCTGACTGACCCCGTGGTGGGTGTACAGCGACAGGCCGGTGATCTCGACGGTGACCGACTCGACGGTCTCATCGCGGTCCTCATCGGAGTCCCGGTCATCGCCGTCCAGCTCCTCGGAGTCATCCCCCTTCTCCTCGCCGTCCATCTCCCTGCAACGTAGCAGCAGCCACCGCCAGAGCGTCGCGAACGGGGGCGACCTCGTGGACGCGGAAGACGCTCGCGCCGCGCTCGAGCGCGAGCACGTTGGTGGCGATCGTCCCGGCCAGCCGGCCCTCGGGCGCATCGGCGGCGGACGGGCCGCCGGCGCCCTCGAGCACCCGGGCCAGAAAGCTCTTGCGCGAGGTGCCAACCACGATCGGTCGCCCCAGCGCGGTGAGCTCATCCAGGCGGTCGAGCAGCTCCAGGTTGTGGGCCACCGTCTTTCCGAAGCCGATGCCCGGGTCGAGCATGATCCGCTGCTCTGAGATGCCCTCGCCGACGGCCGCCTGCAGGCGCTCTGTGAGGAACGCCATCACCTCGTCCACCACATCGGAGTAGCGCGGGCCGCGCTGCATCGTGCGCGGCTCCCCGAGCATGTGCATCAGGCAGCATTCGGCGCCCGAGTCCGCCACCACCTCCGCCATCTGCGGATCGGCGCGCAGGGCGCTCACGTCGTTGACGAGGCTCGCCCCCGCCTGAAGGGCGGCGCTCGCGACGCTCGCCTTTGAGGTGTCTATCGATATCTGCGGGCGGGCGGGCGAATCGATCGCGGCGATCCCTTCGAGGACGGGCAGCACGCGGCGGAGCTCCTCCTCTGCCGACACGGGCTCAGCGCCGGGGCGGGTGGACTCGCCGCCGACGTCGAGGATGTCCGCCCCCTCGCGCGCAAGCTGCTCGGCGTGGGCGACGGCGGCGGCCGCGTCCAGGTAGCGCCCGCCGTCAGAGAACGAGTCCGGCGTCACGTTCACGATGCCCATCAGCCGGAAGGCGGTGTGAGCGATGACGGACCTTCAGGCTGTGCTCAGGCCAGCTCGGGGCGCTCGGGGTCTGAGCCCCTCAGCTCGGCGGTACCGCCGGCCAGGCCCGGGCGGGGAATCGTGCGCGGCGTTTCGCGCTCGGCGCGCTCGGCGGGAGCGGGCGGCGCGGGCAGCTCGGGACCGGGCTCGGTCTTCTCCTCGATGCCGAACACCTCCTCCTCGGACTTGCCGGCGAGCAGCGCCAGGAACTCATCCTTCTCGATCGTCTCGCGCTTGACGAGGATCTCGGAGATCTTGGTCAGGTCGTGCTGGTGTTCGGTCAGGATCTCGCGGGCGCGGAGGTGGGCGGACTCGATGATGCGCCGCACCTCGTCGTCGATCTCGCGGGCGATCTCATCCGAGTAGTCGGGCTCGGTGGAGAACTCCCGCCCGAGGAAGGGCTGGCCGTGGTCGTGGCCGAACACGCGCGGGCCGAGCTTGTCGCTCATGCCGAAGCGCATCACCATCTGCTTGGCGGTAGCGGTCACCTTCTCGATGTCGTTGGAGGCGCCGGTCGTGATCTCACTGAACACGAGTTCCTCGGCGGCGCGTCCCCCGAGGGT
The DNA here is from genome assembly GCA_963826995.1 of uncultured Solirubrobacteraceae bacterium. Taxonomy (GTDB): domain Bacteria; phylum Actinomycetota; class Thermoleophilia; order Solirubrobacterales; family Solirubrobacteraceae; genus Palsa-744. Next base: position 333,792 of record CAWGYZ010000002.1, read on the forward strand.
CATCGCCATCGTGTCTTTGAGCTCCGCCCGAGTCGTCAGGAAGCGGTCCTCCTGGGGCATCGAGATCGTGTAGCCGAGCGCCTGGCCGCGGGAGATCACGGAGATCTTGTGCACGGGGTCGGAGTGCTCGAGGAAGTGGCCCACGAGCGCGTGGCCCATCTCGTGGTAGGCGGTGATCAGGCGCTCCTTTTCGCTCATCACGCGGGTCTTCTTCTCGGGGCCGGCGATCACGCGCATGATCCCCTCCTCGAGCTCGTCCTGCCCGATCTCGCGCTTGCCCGTACGCGCCGACAGCAGGGCGGCCTCGTTGATCAGGTTCGACAGATCGGCGCCTGTGAAGCCGGGGGTCTGCCCCGCCAGGGCGTCGATGTCGATCACCTTGGCCAGGGGCTTGCCGCGCGTGTGCACCTCGAGGATCTTGGCCCGCCCCTTGCGGTCGGGCCGGTCGACGGCGATCTGGCGGTCGAAGCGCCCGGGGCGCAGCAGCGCGGGGTCGAGGATGTCGGGCCGGTTGGTGGCCGCGATCATGATGATGTTGTCCTTCGCCTCGAAGCCGTCCATCTCGACGAGCAGCTGGTTGAGCGTCTGCTCGCGCTCGTCGTGGCCGCCGCCCAGGCCGGCGCCGCGGTGGCGCCCGACGGCGTCGATCTCGTCCATGAAGATGATGCAGGGGCTGTTCTGCTTGGCCTGCTCGAACAGGTCACGCACGCGCGAGGCGCCCACGCCCACGAACATCTCGACGAAGTCAGAGCCGGAGATCGAGAAGAAGGGCACGCCCGCCTCGCCGGCGACGGCCCGCGCGAGCAGCGTCTTGCCGGTGCCCGGCGGCCCATACAACAGGACCCCCGTCGGGATCCTCGCTCCGAGCGCCTGGAACTTCTTTGGATTCTCGAGGAATTCCTTGATCTCGTGGAGCTCCTCCACCGCCTCGTCCACGCCGGCCACGTCGCGGAAGGTGATCTTCGGCGAGTCCGCGGACATGCGCTTGGCGCGGGACTTGCCGAACGACATCACTTTCGAGCCGCCGCCCTGGACCTGGTTCATCAGGAAGATCCAGAAGCCCAGGAAGATGACGAACGGCAGGATGTAGGTCAGCAGGCTGAGAAGCGCTGAGCTCTTTTCCGATTCGACGTTGAAGGGCACCCCGTAGGTGCGCAGCTCCTTGAACAGTTCCGGCGTCGTCTGATCGGTGTAGCCGACTTCGTAGTCTTCCTTGTTCTTCAGTTTGACTTCGAGGGCTTTGCCCTTGTTCTTGAGCTCGACCGATTTGACTTCGCCCTTGGGGATCTCCGAGGAGGTGAGCGTCTGATAGCTGTGCGAGCGGTGGGTGCTCGAACCGGGGTTCACCAGTTTGACAGCGAGAAACGCCAGCACCACTACGATGAGGATCGGGAACGCGGCGCTCTTGAAGAAACGACTCATAGCGAGATCCTGGGGCTCCTGGCACCCTCTGAGGTTATGGCCACCAGGCCCCTAGCGTACCATGGGTACTCGCTCATCACGACCGGTGAGGAGCCGCCTGCGAGCAGGGCGCAGACCCCTCAATCAGCGGTCGAGCACCGCCACGAAGGGCAGGTTGCGGTGGCGCTCGGCGTAGTCGAGGCCGTAGCCGACGACGAAGCGATCGGGAATCTCAAAGCCCACGTAGCGGGTGGGCAGATCGACCTTGCGCCGCTCGGGCTTGGTCAGCAGGGCGCACACCTCGAGCGTGCGCGGATTGCGCGAGCCCAGGTTTCGCATCAGGTACTGGAGCGTCAGCCCCGAGTCCACGATGTCCTCGACGATCAGCACGTCGCGGCCTTCGATCGAGACGTCGAGGTCCTTGAGGATCCGCACCACGCCCGAGGAGTCGGTGGCCGAGCCGTATGAGGCAACAGCCATGAAATCGACCTCCACCGGGATGTCGATGAAGCGCATCAGGTCGCTCAGAAAGAACACCGCCCCCTTCAGCACCCCCACCAGCAACAGCGTCCGCCCGGCGTAGTCGCTCGAGATCTCCGCGCCCAGCTCGACCACCCGGCGCTGGAGGTCATCGGCTGCGACGAGCACCTCTCCGACGGCGGGCTCGGCTGCGACGCGCGCGGGAGTGGCCACTGGTAGTCAGGGGCGCGGTGCCGGTAAAGGCCCGTTTCCCCATCCCCCTTTCAATCCGTGCGTGCGGTTTTCCCGCACACGGCTTACCGATGATCTTCCTGGCATCTCTACGCGGTCCTCGGATAGCGGGTGGTGCCCATGAGCTGGTGAAGGCCCATGCTCACAAACCATGGGCGAGTCCATCGTTCGGCCTGCCCGGCCCGCAGATTGCGACCCCGGCGCTTGACCATCAGGCGTCTGAGCCGCCATGCGGCGTAGCGGTCGATCTCGATGAACTGGTCGGCGGCGTTGCCGGTGCGGAAGTAGTTGCCCCAGCCACGCAGGATCGGGTTCAGCTCGTTGATCACGACCTGAATATCCCTGATCCCGGTGCGGTTGCGGCCGGTCCTTGCCTTGACCTTCTGACGGATGCGCTTCATCGCCCGTCGGCTTGGCCAACGGTGCAGGTAGTAGCGGCGAACGCCACGTTCCAGCAGCCGACCAGACACTCGGGCTCTGAAATGCCAGCCCAGGAAGTCAAAGCCTTCCCGACCCTCCCTGAGGTCCACTATCCGCGTCTTCTCCGGATGCAGCTGAAGCCCCAGATCGGCCAGGATCTCCTTGGCCGTCTGAAGGGCTGCCCGCGCCTCGCGCTCTGAACGACAGAGAACGACCCAGTCATCCGCATAGCGGACGACTGCGCCAACGCTCCGTTCATTCATCGCGCGATCGAAGGCGTGCAGGTAGATGTTCGACAGCAGCGGCGAGATCACGCCGCCCTGGGGTGTCCCCGTGACCGTCTCGGAGAGCACCCCGTCGTCCATCACACCTGCCCTCAGCCACAATCCCAGCAGCTTGAGCACCCGCCGATCAGAGACCCTCTTCCCGACCATCGCAAGCAGGCGCTCGTGATCGATCGAGGAGAAGTAGTCTCGGATGTCGGCGTCCACGACCCACACCCGACCGCGGGGAAACGCGACCCGGATGCGCTCAGCGGCCTCCGTGGCCGAGCGGCCCGGGCGGAACCCATAGGAGACCTCTAGGAAGTCGGCCTCGAAAATCGGTTCCAGCACGAGGCGAGCGGCCTGCTGGAGAACCCTGTCGCGGACCGTGGGGATACCCAACGGCCGCACACCACCATCGGGCTTGCCGATCGCCACACGCCGCAGAGGCGCGGGACGATAGGAGCCCGCTCGAAGAGCACATTGAAGCTCGCCGAGCATTCGCTCGACGCCGTACTCCTCGATCATCGCCAGCGTCTGAGAATCGACGCCGGCCGCACCCCGGTTCTTTCGCACCCGCCTCCACGCCTCCCGGAGGACGTCACTTCTCCAGATTCGGTCATACAGAGCGTGGAAACGGCGATCCGGGGACCGCTTGGCTGATGCCCATAGCTTGCGCTGGAGTTCTCGCACGTCCCCGCCAGTGGCAGATAGCGCCATTTCGCTGGACGGAGCGACGGGCTCATGCCCGCCGGGGGGATTGGATCGAAGCGTCTCGACCATGCCCTAACGCTTACCTCTTGCGCAAGCGCGATCAAAGCAGGGGTCCTTCGCTCCTGGCGCGTTGTTCTGCACGCCGATCCGCACTACTACGACCCCCTCGGACTCCCGCTGGCCTCCGTTCGATTTCGCCATCGGCTTATACGTTCGGTCTTTGCTGACGAGGCTGGCCAGACGGGTCTCCCTTGTTCCGTGATCAGACCTTGCGCGCGTGCAACTTCCCGTACCCCGAGAGGACCCGCCGCACCCGATCCGGATCAAGGACTGGCGGACATGGCCTTCACCGCGAAGTGAGCGGCTCGGCTCCTCCATTGTGACTCTGACGAGGCTGCAGTCGCAGCCCGCGCGCTTGCTCCCTCCAAAGAGGCTTTTGACGCCCCGCTCAGCCCGCCCCCTCTCGGCGACGAACCGGGGCCTGCTACCGGGCACTCCGGCGTCTACCCGGACCGGACTCTCACCGGCCGGCCTGATCCAGCTTTCAAGGCGCAACACGGGTTGAGTCTAGTCCGAGCGAGGCGGAAGCCTGCGCATCGAAAGCACGCCTCCCCGGATGATCGCTCCCGCCTGCCCGCCCACGTGCAGCTCGGCCGAGCCGCCGCGATGGTGGAGCGCGAGGATCTCCTGCACCCGGTCGCCGGCCTGGGGCACGTAGGAGCCGGTGGCGTCCTCGGCCAGGCGCACCACCACGAGGCGGGCCAACGCCGCCGGCATCTTCTCCAGGCGGGCGATCGCCACGCTGTCGCGGCCGCCCAGCTCGGCTGAGACGAGCCCGTCCAGGAGCTCGGTCTCCTCGCGCAGCAGCGAGGCGGTCCTCAGCACGTTGGCCTCGGCCGCCGGATGCACGGCCCGCAGCGCCCCCACGAGGCCGTGGCGCACGCGGGCGCGTGCGTAAAGCTCTGAGTCGTTGCTCTCATCCTCACACCAGCCGAGCCCCCGCTCTTCGCAGTAGGCCCGCGTCTCTTCGCGGGTGACGCCCAAGAGCGGGCGGATCAGCCGTCCCTCGCTGGCCACCATTCCCTGAAGCGCCCGCCGGCCCGGCGAGGCCGCCAGGCGATAGAGGATCGTCTCCACCTGGTCTGAGGCCGTGTGCCCGGTGGCGATCAGCGCGTCGGTGCCCTCGGCCATCCGCCCGGCGGCGCGATAGCGCACATCGCGCGCCCAGGCCTGCAGGTTTCCCGAGACCCCGGCGGCCGAGCGCTCGCTCGGCGCGGGCCGCTGCTCGCGCACCACCTCGAGGGGCACACCGAGCTGCCCGCACAGCGCCACGCAGTGGCGCTCCTCGACATCCGCCTGCTCGCGCAGCCCGTAGTTGACGTGCAGCGCGCTCACATCGCCGGGCTCGCACAGCGCCACCGCCACGTCCAGCAGGCAGACCGAGTCGCGGCCGCCGGAGAGCATCGCCACCAGCGGGCGGTCCTGGGCCAGGAGGCCTCCGGCACGGACCGCCTCGCGAACCTCCCGCGCGCCCATCGGCCGCCTATCGCTTGCGGGCCGAGGCGATGAACAGCTCGGTCGGCTCGGAGAAGCCCTTCAGCCCGACCTCGCCGATGCGGTCGAACTGCAGGCCGTCCACCCCGCCGGCCACATCGACCACGGGGCGGGTCACCAGCACCTCGCCCCCGCCGGCGCGGGCGACCACCCGCGCCGCCTGGTTGACGTCGCGCCCGTAGTAGTCGCCGTCGCGGTAGAGAGCATGCCCGTAGTGGATGCCGATGCGCGGCGGCGGCTCGCCGCTTTCGATCTGCGTCTGCAGGTTGACGGCCCAGCCGGCCAGCGCGGCCGGATCGGCGCCCACCACCATCACCTCATCGCCCAGCGTCTTGATCACGCGCGCGTCGAGCGGCAGGCTCTGCTCGACGGCCTCCACGAACCGCTCCACCGCGCCGACCGCCACCTCATCGCCCCGCTCGACCGTCAGCCGCGTATAGCCGGCCAGGTCGGCGAACGCGATCGCCACACGCAGGCGCCCGGCCTCGACCGCGCCGTCCGGGTGCTGTCCCTGGTCGGCCTCCATGTGCCCGACCACGTCCTGCTCGACGAAATGCGCGAGGAAGCGCCCGTGCAGATAGGTCATCAGGGGAGCCGCGAACGGGAGCACCTCGCGCGTGAGGCCCTCCATCTCCTCGCCGATCTCGGCCCCGGGCACGCCCTCGCGCATCAGCGGCTCATGAACGTAGAGGTGGAACAGCCGCACCTCGGCGTCGGCGATCTGGGCCAGCGCCTGGCCGTACACGCGCAGGATCTGCAGGTAGGCCCCGACCGGAAACCCGGCCTCGAGCATCGCGGCGGCGTACTTCATGATCTCGAGGTCTTCGTCTGAGACGGCGTCCAGCGACAGCGCGCTCAGCCCCATCGCGGTGTAGATGCGTTCGATCATCTCCGGCTTCAGCCCCACCTCATCGGCCGCCTCCTCGAGCGTGTAGCGGCCCTCGGAGCCGCTCAGGAGGTTCTCGATCGGGCCCACCGCGAGGCGCCCGGAGTCGCTGGCCTGCTTGATCTCTTTGAGCGTGTGCCCCCGCGCGCGCAGCCTGGCCACGACGCGCACGTAGGCCACGGCGGAGGGCGTCCAGCGCCCCTGAAAGCCGGGCACGAGGCCCATCTGAACCCACCGTTTGACCGTCCCCGGCGACACCCCCACGCGCGCGGCCACCTGCGCGAGCGTCGGCTCGCCCGGCGTGCTCACCGGGTCATCTCCGGGCTTGGCCACTCAGCAGGCGGGCGAGGAGAAGGGCTTTCCCATGGATCGCAGTCTAAAGTCGCAGCCGGTGTCGCACAGCGCCCCCCTGCACCTGCGCCCGACGGCCGAGCTGGCAGAGCGGGTGCTGTTGCCGGGCGACCCCGGGCGCGCCCTGGCCCTGGCCCAGTCGCTTCTGGAGAGCCCGCTCATGTTCAACCACCACCGCGGCCTGTGGGGCTACACCGGAGCCGCCGGCGACGGCGAGCCGCTCACGATCCAGGCCACCGGCATGGGCGGGCCCTCGGCCGCCATCATCCTCACCGAGCTGATCGCCCTGGGCGTGAGGCGCGCCATCCGCGTCGGCACCTGCGGCGCCCTGGCCCCCGGTCTGGAGCTGGGCTCGCTGGTGGTGGCCCGCGAGTCCATCTGCGCCGACGGGACCTCTCGCGCCATTTCGGGCTCAGACCGCGTGGGCGCCGATCCCTCCCTCACCGAGAAGCTCACCGACGCCGCGCCCGCGGCCCGGGCCGGCACGATCGTGAGCGTCGACCTGTTCTATGAGACGAGCGATCAGCGCTCCGCCCACGACGCCCTGGCTGTCGAGATGGAGGCCGCCGCCCTGTTCGCCGTCGGCAGCGCGGCCGAGGTGCCGGTGGCCTGCCTGCTGGCCGTATCGGACACCTTCGAGCCGAGCGGCACACGCCACCGCATCGGCGACGAGGCCCTGCTCGAGGCCGCGGAGGCCATGGGCGCCGCGGCCGTTGCCGCGCTCGCCCTCTGAGGCCTCAGTGCTTCTTGGCCTTGGATCTGCCGGCCGGCCGGCGTCCCGCGGCTTTTGCTTTGGCTTTGGCGCCCTGGCCCGCGGCGGGCTTGCTCAGCTGCTCGCTCAGCCGCCTGCTGAGCGCACCCAGCTGCTCCTCGATCGCCGCCAGCCGGGCCTCCACCGCGCTCGGTGACAGTGCACTGGGCGACAGCGCGCGGTCCAGTCGCTGCACGCCGTCCTCGATGCCCTCCAGGCGGTGGGAGACCGCCCGCAGCCGCCGGGTCAGCCGTTCGATGTCGGCGGCGGAGGGGATGTTGAGTGCCCCCATCGCCACCTCCTGGGCCTGGGCGGCCCTCTCGCGCGCCTCGAACGCCCGCCCGATGGCGCCGGTGAGCAGAGGGTTCTCCAGCAGATCGGTCAGCGCCCTGCCCAGCCGGTCCTCGGTGTTGGGGCTCAGACGGTCGCGCAGGTTCCTTGCCATATTGCTCGCGTCGGACATCGGCTGAAGGATACGGTGCAGAGGTGGCCGAGCAGCTGTTCCTCTTCATCCAGATGGAGTTTCCCTGGGCGCTCGGCCCACCGGACGGGCGCTATCTGCTGCGCGCGCCGCTGGACGCCGAGCCCGAGCACGTCCTGGTGCTCAACACCCTCGGCGCACAGCGATCCTCGAGCGCGCGGCGCCCCTCCTCGAGCCGGCGCGGGCCCAGGCTGTTGAACCGGCCCGCCGCCCGCGCACCCACCACGCCCGAGCCCGCCACCGTGGCCACAGCTCGGGCGACGGTGGTCGATCCGATCTCCGTCTCGGCCGAGCGCCAGGCACAGGCATGGCTGTCAGACCTAGACCCCGTCCGCGACGTGGGCGCCGCCACCGCGGTGATCAACCGCCTGCTGCACAGCCATCGCATCGCCTCGGCCGACCCCTACATACACGAGGTCTCCCCCGCCCAGGCGCTGGTGGTCAGGGCCGGCTGGGGGGAGGGCGAGCAGGTCGCCTACGGGCGCTGGCTGCACGCCCGCGAGCTGCCCGGCGCCATCACGTCGGCGAGAGCGGCCGCCGGGACGGGCGGGCGAAGGAGACTCCCCGGCGCCCGCCGCACGGCTGCGCTTCGCCCCGAAGAGCGCCTCGCGGAGATGCTCGCGGCGCGGGGCGCACCCCTGCTGTGTGAGGAGCTGACGCTCAGAGCGCGACTGGACCTCGACCAGGGCCGCAGCGCCCACGCCGCCATCGAGCTCGACCGGGCGCTGACGCTCGCGCTGCCCGAGCTGCGCGGCGAGCGCCGCCAGGACCTGGCCCTGCGCATCGACGAGCTCGAGCAGCTGCGCTCGGGGGTCGCCCAGCAGGCGAGCGCCGCCATGCCCGACCGCGAGGGCAGGCCTGACGAGGAGATCGTGCGCCATACGCTCGAGCGCCTTGAAGCGGCGCTCCGCGCGCGCACCGCGGCGGGTCTAGGCTGAGCTGTTGATGAACCCCACCACCACAGCCATCGGCACCTGGAGCGGCGGGCGCTTCATGCACTTCGGCGAGCCCATCTCCGAGGAGCGCCTGACCTCGCTGTTGCGCCCCGGCGAGGGCATCGACACCGTCATCACCGCCGACGCCTACGGCGCCGGCGAGGCCGACCGGCTGCTGGGCCGCGCGCTTGAGGGAGTGGACCGCGACAGCTACTGCCTGATCGGGGCGATCGGGCACGACTTCTATGCCGGCCAGCGCGACGGCGCCAAGGGCTTTCCCCGCTTCACCGACCCCGGACTGCGCGAGCCCGGCGAGTACGCCGCCTACATCCGCATGGCCACCGAGCGGAGCCTCGAGCGCCTGGGGGCCGAGCGCTTCGATCTGCTGATGCTCCACAACCCGGACCGCACGGGCTACTCGAGCCCGGCCGTATGGGACGGCATGCGGGCGCTCCGCGAGGCGGGCCTCACGCGCATGCTCGGCGTCGCGCCCGGCCCGGCCAACGGCTTCACCCTCGATCTGATCGACTGCCTGGAGCGGTACTCGCAAGGACATCGACTGGGCGATGATCATCCTCAACCCGCTGGAGCCCTGGCCCGGCGAGCTCGTGCTCGACGCCGCCAACGCCCACGATGTGAGCGTCATCACCCGGGTGGTGGACTACGGCGGGGTCTTCCACGACGACGTCCTCGAGGGGCACACCTTCGCCGAAGCAGACCACCGCCGCTTCCGTCCCGACGGCTGGGTGGAAAGGGGCCGTCAGCGGCTCGAGCGGATGCGCCCCTACGCCGAGCGCCACGGGCTGACCATGCTCCAGCTGGCCTGCGTCTGGAACCTCGCCCATCCCGCGGTCATGAGCGTGGCGCCCACGCTCATCCAGGAGAGCGGGCCGGACGCGCGCCCGATCGAGGAGAAGCGAAAGGAGCTAGCTGCGCTCGCGGCCGGACCGGCGGGCGCGGACCTCGGCGCACTGCTGAGCGACGAGGAGCTGCGCTCGATACGCGAGATCGGCGACAACACGGGCTCCATGAAGCTCAAGGGCGCAAGCCCCGAACACGAGGGCTCACCACAACCGGACCGCTGGGGGATGGACGACGACCTGTCGGCCGTCGCCGCCCGCTGGGGCATAGACCCCGGGCGCGCCCTGGTCAAGCACGAGGTCACGACCGTCAACCAATGAGGGAATGAGGGAGCAACAGCGATGAGCATCGACGCCGGCGCAATCAAGCAGGGCCAGAAGATGATGTGGTCGATGGGCGACTACCCCGATCTCGCCCGCAACATCGAGGGCGCCGCGGAGGTGCTCGTCGAGCGGGTCGGCGCCGCGCCCGGTGAGGATCTACTCGATGTGGCCACCGGCACCGGCAACGTCGCGATCCCCGCGGCGCTCACCGGGGCGAGCGTCACCGGCCTGGACATCACCCCCGAGCTGCTCGAGGTCGCCCGCCGCCGGGCGAGCGATGCGGGCGTCGATGTGAAGTTCATCGAGGGAGACGCCGAGGAGCTCCCGTTCGAGGACGACTCTTTCGATCGTGTCACCTCCTGCTTCGGCGTCATCTTTGCCCCCCGCCAGGCGCTGGCCGCGAGCGAGCTGGCGCGGGTCGCCCGCCCGGGCGCCACGGTCGCGCTCGCGTCCTGGACGCCGGAGGGCCTCAACGGCCAAATGTTCCGCACGATCGGCTCCTACATGCCCCCGCCGCCCGCGGAGTTCCAGTCGCCCGTGCGCTGGGGCGAGGAGGACCACGTGCGCTCCCTGTTCTCAGGCAGCGGCGCCGAGCTCAGCTTCGAGCGCCGCATGGTCACCTTCACGCACGACTCACCGGAGAGCTGGGTCGCATACAACGAGCGCGTGCTCGGCCCGGCCATCATGGCCAAGACGGCGCTCGAGCCGCAGGGTCGCTGGGAGGATCTGAAGGCGGAGCTGACCGCCATGTATGCCGACGGCAACGAAAGCACCGACGGCACCTGGGCGGCATCCGCGGAGTACCTGGTCACGCTGGCGCAGATGCCCGCCTGAGCGCCTACCGCACTCGGCGGCTGATGCCCCAGCCTACCCCGGTGAAGAATCCTCACAATTGCTACTGACTTTCTGGGGATTTGGCTACAGTGGTGCCCCCCACCCCGGCGTGATCGGTCGCGAGGGCGGCCGGCGCGCAACCCACACCACCCGAAGGGAGCACCCAGATGGTTCAGTCCCAGCTCAACGATCCAGGCACCCAGCGCCGCTCGCACCGACGGACGCTGATGGCCGCCTTCGCCATCGCCGTCGCGGGAGCGCTTGCGCTTGTGCCGGCAGCCTCGGCGCTGGCCGCGCCGACCAGTCCGCCGCCCATCTCGATCCTCACCTCACAACCCGGCTTCGGCAATGGCGAGGACTTCTTCCTCACCCCCACCGGGGACACGACCACCTACGCCAACGGCCCGGAGATCGTCGACGCCAAGGGAAACGTCGTCTGGTTCCACGCGGTCCCGGCGGGACTCGCCGCGACCGACTTCCGCACCCAGAAACTGTGGGGACAGAATGTGCTCACCTTCTGGCAGGGCACCGAGAACGGCGGCGTCGGCAACGGAACCGACTACATCTACAACGACCACTACCAGCAGATCGCGACGGTCAACGCCGGAAACGGCCTGCAGGCCGACGCCCACGAGTTCTACATCACGCCTTGGGGCACGGCCCTGATCACGGCCTATCAGCCGGCCACGGCCGATCTCAGCTCGATCAACGGCCCGTCTGAGCAGGCGGTCGTCAACGGCGTGGTCCAGGAGATCGACATCAGGACGGGCAGGGTGCTGTGGCAGTGGAACAGCGCCGACCACGTCCCCTACAGCGCCAGCGAGCAGCCGCTGCCGGCATCGGCCGCCACGACCTGGGACTGGTTCCACGTCAACTCCATCCACCTGGATGGCCACGGCGGCTTCCTGATCGACTCCCGCAACACCTGGGCGACCTACGACGTGGCGCCGTCGGGCGACGTCGAGTGGACGCTGGGCGGCAAGGACTCGAGCTTCTCAGAGCAGGCGGCCGCCGGCCAGACCCTCGACAACGTCGGTGAGATCTTCACCTGGCAGCACGACCCCGAGGCGCTGGGCCACGGCTACTACTCGTTCTTCGACGACGAGTCGACCATCGGTGCGCCCGACTTCGGCTACAGCCGCGCCGTGGTCGTGCACCTGAACCAGCGCAACAAGCTCGCAACGCTCGTGTCCTCGGACAGCCAGCCGCTCGGCGCGCTGGCGAGCTCTCAGGGCAACGCCCAGCCGATCGAGGACGGCCTCGGCGGCTACGTCGTGGGTTGGGGAAACCTGCAGTACTTCTCCGCCTTCGACGGGCACGGCAACCTGACGTTCAACGCGTCATTCCCGACAGGAGTCAACACCTACCGCGCTTACCTGCAGCCCTGGAACCCGAGTCCCTCAAGCGGCTTCCGGGGTGGCGCAGACGGTCGGCGTAAGCACGGCCGTAGGGAGCACACGCGGGCGGCTACGAGGCATCACGGCCCGAGCTGACCCGCAGCGCCCTGCAAACGGCGAGCCGCGCCTGGCTTTGGGCCGCGCGGCTCGCCGACTGGGTGGCCGCGCTGCAGAACTCCAGATCGGTCAATAAAATTGTACGGAAGCCTTTAAATGCTATTTTATTTGTACAAATGCCCAACAAGCGCCGGCACGTCTACCCCCCCACCGTCCACGAGGCCGCCGAACTACTCGGCGCCGAGATCCGCCAGGCTCGACTCGCGCGGCGCTGGACCGTGCGCGAACTCGCCGAGCGCGCCGGTATCAGCCCGCCCACCCTGCAGAAGGTGGAACGAGGCGACCCCAGCGTGGCTCTGGGAACAGCGTTCGACGCGGCGACGCTGGTTGGAGTGCCGCTCTTCTACACCGACGGCTCCCGCCTCGCCGACGAGGCCGCGCGGCTTCGGCGCCCGACGCTGCTGCCACGGACTGTGCGTCACCCCCGAGGCGACCTCGACAATGAGTTCTGAGCCGCCGGGAGAGGCATTCGTCTGGATCTGGCTGCCGGGTGCATCAGAGCCGGTGGTGGCAGGACGTCTCGATGAGGTGGGCGGCGAAGCCACCTTTGTCTATGGACGCAGCTACCTGCGGCGACCGGGTGCGATCTCGCTCTATGCGCCTGAGCTACCGCTGAGCGAGGAACGGATAAGGCCGCTCCCCGGGCTCGACGCCCCCGGCTGCATCCTCGACGCTCGTCCCGATGCGTGGGGCCAGCGCGTGATCATGAACGGGCTCATCGGGCCCGCAGCGGCCGCGGCGGACCCGGCGGACCTCGGCTTGATCACTTTGCTTCTTGAGTCTGGCTCGGACCGCGTCGGCGCCCTGGACTTCCAGCGCTCCGCCAGTGACTACGTGTCCCGAGACCGGGAGAGCGCGAGCCTCGACGAACTTGCGACGTCAGCGCAGCGCGTCGAACAGGGCATCCCCCTCTCGCCGGCGCTCGATGCGGCGCTGCTCCATGGAAGCTCGATCGGCGGCGCCAGGCCAAAGGCACTGATCGACGACGGTCCACGCAGGTTGATCGCCAAGTTCTCCTCGAGCACCGACACGTTCCCGGTGGAGCAGGGCGAGTACGTCGCAATGCAGCTCGCACACCGCGCCGGCCTGAAGGTGGCCCACGTCGAACTCACCCAGGCCCTCAAGAAGATGACCCTTCTCGTCGAGCGCTTCGACCGCATAGCGGGAACTGAGGAGCGGCTGAGTCTCGTGTCAGCGCTCACGATGCTCGGTCTCAACGAGCTCGCTGCCCGTCACGCCAGCTACCAGGAGCTGGCCCAGGTCATAAGGACGAAATTCAAGCAACCCGGTTCGAACATGCGAGAGCTCTTCTCTCGGATCACGTTCAACATCCTCGTTGGCAACACTGACGACCACGCTCGCAACCACGCAGCCTTCTGGGACGGGCAGATGCTCACGCTCACCCCGGCCTATGACATCTGTCCGCAAGGGCGCAACAGCGGGCGCGCAACGCAGGCGATGATCATCGGAGACGCCACCGACCGCTTCAAAGAGAGCCAGGTCGCCGGCTGCGTTGAGCGGGCCCACCTCTACCAGCTGACCAAGAAGGAGGCGACGGCCATCGTCGATCACCAGATCGACGTCATCACGAGCGACTGGGCGGAGGTCTGCGAGCAGGCAGAACTCACGGAGACCGACCGCCGCTACTTCTGGAAACGCCAGTTCCTGAACGACTACGCGCTCGAGGCGTGGCCTCCAGCCACAACGACCAGAGCATCCACCGGAGGCTAGCTACGCGGCGACCCTTCGCTGCGTCGCGGGCAGCCGTCGGCGCAGCGTCGGTGCGCTCCCGCGGTCCGATTGGCTGTTGTGAGGCGAGCTCAGAAGCTGGACCTGCTGGGAGCGGTCGCACGCCTGCATGTGACCGCCGAGCGTCGACAGGAAGCAGACGCCGGCGGATCCCAGGCGGGCATCCTGAACGGCCCAGACGTTGCCCGCCATCCTGATGACGTCACCGGGAAGGACCTCGTCGGCGCGCACGTCGGCGTGCCCCGCGGCTACCTGACGCGCAAGGGCCCCCGCGCGCCGGCTGCGGCTGCGCCGAGCGTCGGGAAGGTGATTGAACCGCCAGCTGAGCGCATCGAAGGCTGAGGTTTCTCGATACATCGTCTCGGGATTAATGCCCCCTCCCGGGGTTTCCAAACAATCACGCGGTCCCCTCGCCCAGGCCGAGGGCGCCCAGCAGACCCCGCATGTCCGCCACCAGGTCTCCCCGCAGGCGCACGATCGCGAGGGCATCGAGCGGGGTGTCGCCCTGGGTGATGATCGCGATCTGACCGCCCGTGGTGAGTGTCAGCATCGGCAGATCGGCCACCGGGTGGACCTCGAGCGAGGAGCCGATGCAGAGCAAAAGCTCGGCCGAGCCGCACAGCTCCTGGGCGCGACCGATCGCCGCCGGCGGAAGCATCTCGCCGAACAGCACCACGTCGGGCTTCAGGGGCGCCCCGCAGTGATCACAGCGGGGCACGCCCCGCTCATCGCCCGCCAGCCTGCTGCGCGCCTCGGCCAGCGTCACGCTCTCACCGCAGGAGGGGCAGCTGCAGCTCGCGATGCTGCCGTGCACCTCGACCAGCTCGCGGGTGCCCGCCCGGGCGTGAAGCATGTCCACGTTCTGGGTGATCACCGCGTCGAGCAGCCCGGCTGACTCGAGCGTCACCAGCGCCCGATGGACGTCGTTGGGCTGCTTGTCCTCGAGCGCCGCAAACCGCTCGGAGTAGAAGCCCCAGAAGCGCTCCGGGTCCTCCTGGAAGGCATCGATGTGCGCCACCTCCATGGGGTTCACGTGCTCCCACAGCCCGGTCCCCGGGGAGCGGAAGTCGGGGATGCCTGAGGGCACCGACACCCCGGCGCCGGTCAGCGCCACCACCGAGCGGGCGTTTGAGATCAGCTCGGCCAAGCGGGCGAGCTCCGGCGCCTGTGACAGCGCTCGGGCGGGCGCGTCAGCGCCCCTCTCCATCACTATGAGCCCTTGAACTCGGCGGGGCGCTTGGCAAGGAAGGCCGCGATGCCCTCCCTGCCGTCGTCGCTCGTGAACGCGGTGGCGAAGCCGCGCTTCTCGGCCTCGAGACCCTCGTCCAGGTCGCCGGCGGCGGAGACGCGTTTGATCTGCTCCATCGCAATCGGCGCCTGCCCGGCGAGCCTGCGCGCCCACTGAAGCGCGGTGTCGAGCAGTTCGTGGTCCTCGACCACGCGGTTGACAAGCCCGAACTCGAAGGCCTCCTCGGCCAGCACCGGATCGCCGATCAGGTTCATCTCAAGCGCCTTGTTGACCCCCACCAGGCGGGGCAGCCGCTGGGTGCCCCCGAACCCGGGGATGATCCCCAGCTTGATCTCCGGCTGGCCGAACAGCGCCGCGCGCGCCGCGATGCGCACGTCGCAGGCCATCGCCAGCTCGCAGCCGCCGCCGTAGGCCAGGCCGTTGACCGCCGCTATCGTCGCGATCCGGTCTGAGCCCAGTTCCTTGAACAGGGCGTGGGCGTTGCGCGCGAGCTCCTCTCCGGAGGCCTCATCGAAGGTGGTGAACTCCTTGATGTCGGCGCCGGCGCTGTACAGGAAGGGATTGGAGGAGGCGATCACGAGCGCCCGCACCCCGGATCCCTTGACGCTGTTCCACACCTTGCCCAGGTCCGTGATGACCTGCGGAGCGATCGAGTTCATCTGGCCGTTGGCGAGCCACGCGATCGCGACCTCGCCGCGACGCTCGAGCTTGACCGTCTCGGCCGGCTGCTCTGCGTCGGGCCGGGGGTAGGGGTAGAAGCCCTGCCCGCTCTTCTGCCCGAGCCGGCCCTGGGCCACCAGCCGGCGCAGGATCACCGGCGCCGAGAAGCGCTCGCCGTAGCGCTCGGCGGCGCTCTCCATCTGCTCCAGAACCGTGTCCAGACCCTCGCTGTCGGCCTTCATGAAGGGCGGCAGCAGGCCTCGGCGGGGATCGAGTCCGGCGCCGGCCATCATGCCGAAATCGATGTCGCGGTGGCCGGCAACCTGCTCCTCGAGCACCAGGCAGGCCTCGTGCAGCGTCTTCAGCGACAGCAGCTCGACGAGCTCCGCCACGTCGGGCTCTGAGTCGCCCTCGATGTTGGGCTCCCCGTCGGGGTCATAGAAGCCATCGCCGCCCGTCTTGGCGCCCAGCTTCCGTTCTGCGACCAGCCTGCGCATGCCCTCCGGCGCGTAGAAGCGCTCGGGCCCGTAGGACTCGAGCAGGTGCTCGGCCACGTGCAGGACGGTGTCCAGGCCGAGCAGGTCCACCAGGCGGTAGGGGCCGACCGGGGACACGCCGGCCGCGCCCACGCCGGCGTCGATCTGCTTGATCGACAGCCCCTTCTCCTCCTGCTCTCGCCAGATCTCAGAGCTGCCCGAGGTCAGGATGCGGTTGACCACGAAGCCGGGGACCTCCGCGCAGGTGATCGGCTGCTTGCGGATCGCCTGGGCGAAGGTGACAGCCGCCGCGACGGTCTCGGCGGAGGTGTCCTCGCCCTCGACGATCTCGATCAGCGGCATCAGCGAGGCGGGGTAGAAGTAGTGAAAGCCGACCACCTTGTCCGCCCGCAGCGTGGCTTCGCCGATCTCGGTGATCGACAGCGAGGAGGTGTTCGAGGAGAGGATCGCGTGGCCGGGCGTGGAGGCGTCGAGCTCTGAGAACACCTGCAGCTTGATATCCATCCGCTCGGGCACGGCCTCGACCACAAAATCGACGTCACCGAAGGCCTCATAGCTCGTCGTCCCCTCGATGCGCCCCACGATCTCCGCGATCTGCGCCTCCGCCTCCTCAGGCGTGATCCTGCCGCGCTCGGCGAGCTTTGAGATCTGGGCCCGCGTCACCCTGCCGGCCTCGTCAAGACCCGCCTGCACGAGCGCCTCGTCGACGTCCTTCAGCACCACGGGCAGGCCCGCGGCCGCGATCGTCTGGGCGATCTGCCCACCCATCGTCCCGGCGCCGACGACGGCGGCTCTGAACACGAACACGCGAGCATGGTATGCAACACCGAATCTCCGGGGGCCCAAAGGGGTTACCTATGCGAGACCGTTATGCGAGATCGGACCACACGAGAGGGAGCAACATGAACCGAAGCGCAGCACACACACTCCGGATGGCCGCGGGAGCGCTCGCGGCGATCGCGACCATCGCTGCGCCGATGGCACTGGGCCCGCTCGCAAGCGACGCCGGCGCGGCCGTGACGCTACCGACGGTGTACACCGGCAAGGCGGTCCACATCGGCTACGGCTCGGCCACCCTCGAAGGGTCCGTCACCCCCAATGGCGGGAACACCTCCTACTACTTCCAGTACGGGCTGACCACCGGCTACGGCGGACAGACGACGATCGCCGACGCCGGCTCCGGCACGGGCAAGGTCAACGTGAGCCTGCCCATAAGCGGCCTTGCAGCCGCTCAGCGTCTACCACTACCGCCTCGTCGCCGTCAACGGCGCGGGCCCGACGATCGGCGGGGACAGAACCCTGTTGACCCACAAGATCCCGCTGAGCCTTCAGATCCTGTCATCGCCCAACCCCGTCCTGTTCGGCGGCGCGGTCACGGTCCAGGGCACGCTGTCGGGCACCGAAAACGGCAACCGCGAGCTGATCCTGCAGCAGAACCAGTTCCCCTTCACCGTCGGCTTTCAGAACGCCCCTGTGAACCCGGTGCTGACGACGGCCACCGGCGGCTACACCTTCACGGTGCCGAATCTTTCTGTCGCGACCCAGTTCAGGGTCGTGACCGCCACCAGCCCGCCCGTGCTCAGCCCGGTTGCCACCGAGGTGGTCGCCGTCCACGTCGACGCCCACCTGTCGAGCACCCGCCGGCGGCACTTCGCCCGCATCTACGGAACCGTGTCGCCGGCCGAGGACGGCATGCAGGTGGGCTTCCTGCGCATCAGCCACGGCCGCGGCGTGCTGGCCGGAGGCACGGTCCTGCTTCACCGCAGCGCGACCAGCTCGCGCTTCAGCCGCGTGGTGCCGGTCAAAGCGGGCGTGTATCGGGTGCTCATACGCATCACCAACGGCGCCCAGATCTCCACCTACAGCCAGCCCCTGGTCATCCGCTGAGGGCGGCCAGGCCCGGCCGGTGGAGTCTCGCCGCAGCGGGATGGCGAACGGCGGGGCGATGAGCAACAATCCCTGACGTGGAGAGTGCCTTTCCGTACGTCGTGTTTGGAGCCGTGGCGCTGTCGGTGGTCATGTCGCTCGTGTTCCTGTTCAGCCGCGAGAGCGTGCACGACCAGATCGGCCAGGGAGGGCTCACCGGCGATGTGGACTTCGCCGCGCCGGCGCCCGCCCTTCCACCGGACTCGCCGGCGGGGCGCGCCGAGCAGGAGCTCGAGGTCCGCCAGATGCTGACGGCGCGCTCCGAGCGGCTCGTGCGAGCGGGCAAGCCGGCGCTCGACATCGACGCCGAGGTGGCCCGTCTGCTGGAGCCTGATCGGCCCGCCGCGCCCGACCCGGGGCTGACCGATGAGGTGCGCCAGCTGGTGGTCGCCCGCAACGAGCGGCGCGCCCGCCAGGGCCTCGAGCCGCTCGCCGTGGAGGCTGAGGTGGCGCGCACGCTTGCCGAGCTCGACCACTGAGCACGCCGGCGGCGCAGTCGGTATAAACGCGCCATGAGCGACGCGCGCCGCTTTCAGCTGGACGAGCTCACGATCCGTCCGGGGACCTACTTCAACCCCCAGACCGAGGTCATGATCGTGGTGGACGACTCGCCTGAGGTGGACCACGAGCTGTTCAACATGGACGACTTCGGAGCCGCCGAATGGGTCCTCATCTCCGAGGACTCGCCGGTCGACGAACACAAGCGCGACCAGCTGGTGGAGCTGTTCCAGGTCACCTATCAGCCGGGCGGCGATCCGCTGCTCGACGCCGACCTGGACGACGACGTGGAGGACGACGAGGACGATCTGGACGTGGACGATCTGGACGTCGATGAGCTCGAGGTCGACACGGAATAGACGGCTTTCCCCGCCGCGCGGCGCAACTGCGATGCGGGGGGAGGTGTTGAAGGACCGTGCTCTCAGATCCCGAGCGTCCTTCTGCAAGGACCTCTGCAGCCGAAGGGCCGCTCGCGCGTAGCATCGGCGCGGTGCGGGCAAGGCATCTGCGGGCGCTCCTGTTGGGAACGCTCGCCCTCGGCGGGCTATGCGCCCTCCCGACCGTCGCCGGCGGCTCGCCGGTCAGCCGCGATGCGGCGGCGCATGGCCCCAGCGTCTCCGGCGCGTTGGCCGGCCTTCTGCGAACCGGCGCGATCACCCAGGCCGTCTATCAGCAGGACTACGCGGCCTATACGGCGGCCAAACGCTCGCTCGGCAAGCTGAGCGGCACCCGCCGCTCAGAACTCGGGGCGGTGCTGTCCAACGTGCAGGCGATCGCCGCCGCCGGCCAGTTCATCCCCTCGCGCCTCGGAGCGCTGTTTCTGACGCTCGAACGCAACCGCACCTGGTGGACCACCCAGCCGCTGCTGTCAAACGGCGAGCGGGTGAGCTTCGCCCCCAGCAAAATCGTGTGGGAGTACTACGCCGGTCAGGGCATCGAGATCCAGTGGCTCGCCACCTTCGGCGAGGCCAACGGCTACTACCTGTCGGGGCATGAAAACTCGAACCTCCGCCAGCTGCTCGCCGAAGTGATCCCGCTGGCAACCGCCCGCGCCGGGGGAATCGCGTGGGAGTACATGTTCCACTTCGACGGCGGCGCGCCGCCGTGGACCAGCGGCCTCTCGCAGGGCACGGCGCTGCAGGTGCTGGCGCGCGCCTACTCGCGCTTCAAGGAAATGCCCTACCTGACCGCCGCCCAGCAGGCGCTCGGGATCTTCGAGACCCCCCCGCCCGCGGGGGTGCGCGTGAAGACGGCGGCCGGCACGGAGTACGCCGAGTACACCTACGCCCCCAACGACATGATCCTCAACGGCTTCATCCAGTCGCTCGTCGGGCTGTATGAATACGCTTCCATCACCAAGGACCCGCTCGGGCTGCAGCTGTTCGAAGCGGGCGACGCCCAGGCGCGGTCCGAGACGCCCGGCTACGACACCGGTGCCTGGTCGCTGTATGACCAGTTCGGCGAATCGGACCTCAACTACCACGAACTGCTCACCGAATTCCTGCAGCACCTGTGCGAACGCACCCGCAAAGGCCCGCCCTTCACACCGGCCGCGGCTCCCGCCCCCACTCCCACGACGAGCACGCCCACCACGACCACCCCCTCCGGCGGGGCCTCGGCTGCCACCGCGGCCCCGGGCCCGGCCACGGCCACATACGCCGCCGCCAGCACCCCCAGCACACCGATTGCGGGCGATCAGATCTACTGCACCACCGCCCAGCACTTCACCACCTATGAGCGGACGCCGCCGCTGATCTCGCTGCTCACCACGAGCCTGAAGGGCGGCACGCGGGCCGGCGTGCAGGTGTCGCTGTCGAAGATCTCGACCGTGCGCCTGACGATCCGCCAGGGCTCGCGCGTGGTGTGGACGAACAGCGCCTATGTGGGGCGGGGCAAGCCCAAGCTGCTGTGGAGTACCCCGGCCAAGGGCGGGACATTCAGCGTGAGCGTCAGCGCGACCGATCCCGCGGGCAACTTCGCGACCACCAACGGCACCATCGTGGTCAAGCATCGCTAGCGCCCCCTCCCACTCCTAGACTTGTCGCAGGTGACGGACTCACAGACGACCCAGCGGAGGAATGAGCGCGGGTGAACAGGATCGCGCACGCGTGGCGCGCGCTCGAGCGCGAGCAGCGACTGGCGGCGGTGGTCTCGATCGGACTGTTCGTCTCGATGCTCCTGCCCTGGTACAGCAAGACCGACACCTTCGTCGAACACAACGCCGCCAAATCCACGCAGCAGAGCCTGAGCGCCTTCCAGGCATTCTCCTTCGTGGAGGCCGCCGTGCTGCTGGTCAGCGCGGGCATCCTGGCGATGCTGTTCGCACGGGCGGAGGGGCGCGACTTCAAGCTCCCGGGGGGCGACGGCACGATCACGATGGTCGCCGGTGGCTGGGCGGCGCTGCTGATCTTCTACCGGCTGCTCGACAAGCCCGGGCTGTCGGGCAACCAGCGCATCACCGCGACCGTGGGAGTCCAGTGGGGCATCTTCATCGCCCTGCTGTTGGCGCTCGGGCTGCTGTATGCGGGCGCACGCATGCGTGCGGTCGAAGCGCCTGAAGCGCCCGTCAGGGCGGCGCGCGAGCCGCGCGGCTCCTCGCGGCCGCCCGATCCCCCGCCCGGCGGCGGCCTTCGCGCGGCGCCCGCCGGGCGCCCGCAGCCCTCCGCGCCCGAGCAGGAGGTCACGGTGGTGGTTCCGGCACCGGCCCGTCCGGGGCGATCCACGCCGGTGCCGGCGCGCGCGCGGCCCCGCTACCCGCCGGCCCCGCAGGAGCAGCTCTCGCTCGAGGACCCTGAGCCCGGCGAGGAGTAGGTCCTATCATTGCGCGGACGATGCCTTCGTCCTCGCCGGCCCCGGCCTCCATCGCAGACCTCGCCGAGGGCCTGCGGGCGGTGGGCTACCTACCGGGGGAGTCGACGGCGCTGGTCGCCTACCTGGCGACCAAGCTCGGCAAGCCCGTTCTGGTCGAGGGGCCGGCCGGCGTCGGCAAGACCGAGCTGGCCAAGGCGATCGCCTCCTACCTCGGCCGCGAGCTCGTGCGGCTGCAGTGCTACGAGGGCCTCGATGAGGCCAAGGCCCTGTATGAGTGGAACTACCGCAAGCAGCTCCTGCGCATCCAGGCCGAGGCCTCGGGCACGGGCTGGGACGCCGTCCAGGAGGACATCTTCGGCGAGGAGTTCCTGCTCGCCCGGCCGCTGATGACCGCGATCGCCTCCGAGGAGCCGGTGGTGCTGCTGATCGATGAGATCGACAAGACCGACCAGGAGTTCGAGGCGATGCTGCTGGAGGTGCTCTCGGACTTCCAGATCTCGATCCCGGAGCTCGGGCGGGTGGAGTCGCGCACGCACCCGATCGTGCTGCTCACCTCCAACAACTCCCGCGAGCTGACCGAGGCGCTGAAGCGCCGCTGCCTGTATCTGTGGCTGGACTATCCTTCGCTCGAGCACGAGCTCGAGATCGTGCGGCTGCACGCGCCCGAGCTGTCAGAGACGGTGGCGCGGCGGCTGGTGGAGGTCATCGGGATGGTGCGGACGCTGGATCTGAAGAAGCCGCCGTCGATCGCCGAGTCGATCGACTGGGCGAGGGCGCTGCTGCTGCTCGGCGTCGAGGACATCGACGAGGAGACCTTCACGGAGACCATGTCCGTGATCGTCAAGCACCGCACCGACATGGACGTGGTGGCCGAGCGCGTGGGGCTCAAGCTGCGCTCCCCCGCAGATGTCTCCTGAGATCAGGTCGCCGCGGGTCTCACCGGAGGGTCTGCCCGCGCGCATCCTCGAACTGGGCGAGGAGCTCCGCAGCGAGGGCGTGGCCGTGGGCACCTCCGAGCTGCTCGACGCCTTCGAAGTGCTCAAGGAGGTCAGCTGGACATCGCAGGAGGACTTCCGCGAGGCGCTGGCCGCGACGCTCGCCAAGAGCCAGGAGGACCGGCGTGTGTTCGAGCTGGTGTTCGACCGCTTCTTCTTCCGCGCGGTCGAGCTCGCCGCGGCCGAGCAGGGCGTGCACGAGGAGGACCGGGCGAATCTGGGCGAGCTCTCAGACGAGGAGCTCGACGCCCTGCGGGCGCAGATCGCCGCGGCCCTGATGGACGGCTCGGAGGGCGCGATGCGCGACCTCGCCCGCATGACGCTCGCGGCCTTCGCCCGCCGCCAGGAGGGTTCCGGCGTGATCGGCGTGGACGTGCAGCGCATCCGCAGGGCGCTCGGCCTGCGCGCCGAGCCCCAGCCGGAGCTGCCGGCGGAGGACCCCCGCCGCGACGGGCTGCCGCGCGACGCGCTGCGCCGCTTCGAGGCGCTCCTGCGCCGCGAGCTCGAGCGAATGCAGATCGAGCGCACCGGCAACCTGCCGCCCGCGCGGCCGCTGGGCGATCTCGACCGCGCGCTGCCATCCGGGCCGCTGGCCGACCTGGCGGCGGTCCACCGCGTGGTGGCCCAGCTGCGCCGGCGGCTGGCCACACAGGGCCTGCAGGCTCGCGGGCACCGCAATCCGGCCCACGTCGACGTGCGCCGCACGATGCGCGCATCGCTTCAGACCGGCGGCGTGCCGGTGGTGCTCAAGTTCCGCCCGCGCCGTCCCAAACGCCCTGAGATCTATGTGCTGTGCGACGTCTCGACGAGCGTCACCTCGGCGTCGGTGTTCTTCCTGTCGGTGCTGCACGCGCTGCACGACACGTTCCGCAAGATGCGCTCGTTCGTGTTCATCGAGCGCATCTCGGAGGTGACCGACATCTTCGAGCACGAGCGCAACTTCAAGACGGTGAGCGAACGC
Organism: uncultured Solirubrobacteraceae bacterium; assembly: GCA_963826995.1. Taxonomy (GTDB): domain Bacteria; phylum Actinomycetota; class Thermoleophilia; order Solirubrobacterales; family Solirubrobacteraceae; genus Palsa-744. The sequence goes on from CAWGYZ010000002.1 coordinate 357,137, forward strand.
ATCGCCAACGACGCCGGCGTGGCCGACATCTCCGGCTACACCGACTACGGGCGGGTGTGGTCCGAGTTCCTCGTGCAGGTGGAGGACGATCTGGACCCCCGCGCGACGGTGATCGTGCTCGGCGACGCGCGCACCAACGGGCGCGACCCCCGCGCCGACATCTTCGCCCAGATCGCGGCCCGCGCCGGGCGCACCTTCTGGCTGAACCCCGAGCCGCGGCTGTACTGGAACTACGGGGATTCGGTGATCTCCGCCTATGAGGAGTACTGCACCGCGTTCGAGTGCTGGACCACCGCCCAGCTCGAGGACTTCGTGCGGGCGCTGGCGCGCCCCGGCGTGGCGCTCGCGCGGTAGCATCCGCCGCACACACACGCAGACACCAGGGGGGCTGGCGCGGAGGCCGGCTGAGATGGTGCCCGGGACGAGATTCCACCGGCGCCGACCCTTAGAACCTGTGGGGTAATGCCCGCGAAGGGAGTGAAGTGGCAACCGACCTGAAGGCCCGCCCAGCACCGTCGCTCCCCCCTGCCGCGACGGGCGACGGGGTCCATCTTGAGAACGTCAGCCGCACCTACGGCGAGCACGGCGGCTCCGGGGTGCGGGCGCTCGCGGGGGTGTCCCTGCAGGCCGGCCCCGGCGAGCTGCTGGCCGTGGTGGGGCCGAGCGGCTGCGGCAAGAGCACCCTGCTCGAGCTCATCTGCGGGCTGCAGCGCCCCGATCAGGGCTCGATCGCCTGCGCGCCGGCGGCGCTGATGCCACAGCACGACCTGCTCCTGCCCTGGCTGAGCGCCGTGGACAACGCCGCGCTCGCGCTTCGCATCGCGCGGCTCCCGCGCCAGGAGGCCCGCCGGCGGGCGGCGGCGCTGTTCGAGGAGCTCGGGCTGGAGGGCTTCGAGAACGCCCGCCCGGCGGAGCTCTCGGGCGGGATGCGCCAGCGCGTGGCGTTCCTGCGCACGCTGCTCTCGGGCAAGCCCGTGCTGTGCCTTGATGAGCCGTTCGGGGCGCTCGACGCGATCACCCGCGGCGAGATGCAGTCATGGCTCTCCCAGACCCTCGCGCGCGAGCCGCGCACGGTCGTGCTGGTGACCCACGACGTCGAGGAGGCGATACTCCTGGCCGACCGCGTGGCCATCCTGTCTCCCAGGCCCGGGCGCGTGATCGAGGAGCTCGAGGTCTCTGAGCCCCGCCCGCGGGCACGCACGGACGCAGCGGTGATCGCGCTGCGCGAGCGGGCGATGGCCGTGCTCTCGCTCACCCCCCCGCCACGGCGGGCCACGGCGTGAGCGCCCCCGCGGGGAGGGGCTCCGCGACCGGCGGCGGGACCGTGGGCCGGGCGCTGCGGGCCGGGCTTCCGCCGCTGCTGGTGGTGGCCGCCCTGGTGGGCGTCTGGGAGCTGTACGTGGACTCGGGCTCTGACAGCTCCTTCGTGCTGCCGGCTCCGCACTCGATCGCCTCAGCGATGTGGAACAACGCCGGCCTGCTGGCCGCCAACCTGGCGCCCACCGCCGAGGAGGTCGGCCTGGGGATCGCGCTGGCCCTGCTGCTCGGGTTCGTGCTCGCGGTGCTCATCCATCTGTCCCCGGTCCTCCGCCGCGCGGTGTATCCGCTGGCCGTGGGCTCGCAGGCCGTGCCGATCGCAGTGATCGCGCCCCTGCTGGTGTTCTGGTGGGGATTCGGCATGTTCCCCAAGCTCGTGGTGATCGTCGTGATCTGCTTCTTCCCGGTGCTGGTGACGACGGTGGACGGCCTGTCCGCCGTGGACCCCGATCAGCTCAAGCTGCTGCGCACGCTCGACGCCTCGCGCTGGCAGGCGTTCCGCTTCGCCGAGCTGCCGACCGCTCTGCCGGCGGCCCTCAGCGGAGCCCGCATCGCGCTCGCCGTGGCCGTCATCGGCGCCTACATCGCCGAGTCCCAGACCGCCACGAGCGGCGTCCACGCGGGCCTCGGGCACGAGATCAACGCAGACCTCACGGCCCTGCAGACGCCGCGCGCCTATGCCGCCGCGGTCGTGCTGTTCGGGTTCGCGATCGCCTGCTTCTACGCCCTTGGCCTCGCCGAGCGCCGCCTTGCGCCGTGGAGCGCCAGACCACGAGGAGATGCGAGTTGAGAGCCTTCGCCACCGTCCTTGCCGTATCCGCCGCCCTGGCCCTGTCGGCCTGCGGCGCCAAGCAGGACGTGATCTCCACTCCTGGCACAAAGTCCTTCACGGTGATGCTGGACTGGTTTCCGAATGCCGACCACGCGGCCCTGTACTCGGGGATCTCCCACGGGGACTTCCGTGCGGTGGGACTGGATGTGCGTCCGGTCATCCCCTCGGAAACCGCTGAACCGCTGAAGCTGCTCGCCGCCGGCAAGGTCGACATGGCGATCTCCTACGAGCCCCAGCTGCTGCTGGCCCGTGATCAGGGGCTGAAGCTGGTCTCGATCGGAGCGCTCGTGCAGCGCGCGCTGACGTCGGTGATCGCCCTGCCGGGCAAGCACGTGAGCAAGGTGGCCGACCTGGCGGGCAAGACGGTCGGCACGGCCGGCATCCCCTACCAGGCCGCCGAGCTGAAGACCGTCCTTGAAACCGCCGGCGTCGACCCCGCGAGCGTCAAGGAAGTGAACGTGGGCTTCAACCTGGTGCCCGCGATGCTGTCCGGAAAGGTGGACGCGACGCTGGGGGGCTTCTGGAACTACGAGGCCATCCAGCTGCAGCAGATGCACAAGAAGCCGGTGACGATTCCCGTGGATCATGCCGGCGTGCCGAGCTACAACGAGCTCGTGCTGGTGGTTCGCGAAGACGAGGCCCACACGCGCGGCCAGGACCTGCGCGCGTTCCTGCAGGCGTTCACCCGCGGCGAGAACGAGGTCAGAGCCAACCCGGCGGCGGCGGCCGCCCTGGTGGTCAAGGCCAACCCGTCGCTTGACCCGAAGCTCCAGCTGGCCTCGATAGAGCAGACGCTCCCGGCCGCGCTTTCCGGAGGGGGCAAACCGTTCGGCTGGCAGAGCACCTCGGCGTGGGCGTCCTTCGGCAGCTGGATGTACTCGCACAAGCTGCTGATGCACTATCCGAACGCCGGGCTGCCGCCGTTCACGAACGAGTTTCTGCCGGGGGAGGGGATCTAGCGGCCGCTGACCGGCTAGCGCTTACGGCTGTCGACCGCGCGTTTCAGCTGGGCCTTGTTCATTGTTGAGCGGCCCTCCACTCCCAGGTTTCGCGCCTCCTGGTAGAGCTGCTCGCGTGTCCGCCCGCGTGGGCCCGCTTTGCCCGAGCGCAGCCCTCCGCGCCGACCCGAGGAGATGTCTTTTGTTGACAGGCGGGAGCGACTGCGTGATTCACCGCTGCGCGCTCTCTCCTTGTTGACCGTGCGAGCCGCGATTTCCTCCGCCCGCGACTCTGAGACGCCCTGCGCCCTCTCGGCTTCCCTGATGTGCTTGTACTGGCGGTCTCGCTTGCTGCCTTTCTTCACCCCACGCGGTGGCATATTGCGCCTCCTTTGTTTGCTTGCTCGAAACTCTCCGCAAGGCGTACCCGCGACCGGCAGGTCATGAAACAGCGAGCTGCAACCGTTTTTCGAGCCGGCACCGTGGGTAACGGAACCAAAAGCTCTCAGAGCAGGAGGTGCTGGAGTGAGTGACAGAGCACTCGACGTCTATCTGAACGACCATTTCGCCGGCGCGATGCTGGGAAGCGATCTCGCTGCGAGTATCCGGGACCGACACGATGGCACCCCTTTGGGGGACCTGATGAAGTCGATTGCAACCGAGATCGAGCAGGACCGCCAGACGCTCGACGACCTCATGGAGCGCATGGAGGTATCCAGGAATCCTGTCAAGCAGGTGACCGGCTGGGTCGCCGAGAAGGCGAGCCGGGTGAAGTTCGGCGGGCTGGTGCCGGGCGCGCCTGACGAGCAGGGCGCATTCATGGCTTTGGAGAGCCTCGCGCTCGGTGTCGAGGGAAAGGCATGCCTGTGGCGAGTACTCAAGGAGGTCGCCAGTCAATATCCGCCGCTGGCGGCGACAAACTTCGATGAGTTGATCACGCGGGCCGAGTCACAGCACACGACACTCGAACGCGAGCGCCTGGAGGCCGGGCGCCGCGCGCTGCAGAGTGATGCGGTCGCGTCAGGCGGGTGACGGCTCCGGACGCTGGCCGGAGCGCGCGCTCGGCTCGCCTTTGCCTGCGCCCTTTCGGCCGCGTTCGTCGGCAACCGTCAGCGGCGCCGCGATGCTCTCCAGGGCCTTCCCCTCGGCCCGGACTCCGAACACCACCTCTGCCAGTCCTCCCAGGATCATGGCGACCGCGCCGATCATGAAACCGATGAATACGTGGCTGACCTTCCCGCTTTCGATGAGGTGGGCAAACAGCAGGGGCCCGACGATGCCCCCGGCGGCCGTGCCGACCGCGTAGAACACAGCAATACAGAGCGCACGTGTCTCCAGCGGAAAGATCTCAGAAACGGTCAGGTAGGCCGCGCTCACTCCGGCCGATGCAAAGAAGAAGACAACCATCAGGGCGACGACGAGGGTTGCTGCCGTGAGCTGGTGACCTTTGAACAGAAAGGCCGTCACGACGAGCAGGCTGCCCGACAGGATGTAGGTGCCGGCGATCATCGGCCTGCGTCCAACCGTGTCAAAGAGTCTGGCGAGCGTCAGCGGCCCGAGCAGATTGCCGACCGCGAAGATCGCGATGTAGTACGGCACGTCACCGCTCGCGACGCCAAAGAAGGTTTTCAGCAGATACCCGAGGCTGAACAGCAGGGCGTTGTAGAGAAACGCCTGCCCCACGAACAGCGACAGGCCGAGGACCGTGCGGCGCGGATACAGCGTGGCGACCGAGCGCACGATCAGGCTGAGCGGGATCGTCCTGCGCTGGCGCACGGTGATGGTCGTGTCGGGCGGCGGCAGCTCCGCCCCCGTCTGCTCGCGAACTTTGTTCTCGATCTCCGCCACAACTTCCTCGGCCTCCTGCTCGCGTCCATGGATGAACAGCCAGCGGGGACTCTCGGGTACGTTGCGCCGGACCAGCAGCACCCCGAGTCCCAGCACCGCGCCCAGCGCGAAGCACAGGCGCCAGCCCACGTTCTCAGGGAAGATGTTGGTGTTCAGCGCGACCACGGCCAGCAGCGACCCGCCGATCGCACCACCCCAGTAGCTGCCGTTGATCGAGATATCCGCGTGCCCGCGGTTGCGCGCGGGGATCAGCTCGTCGATGGCCGAGTTGATCGCGCTGTACTCGCCACCGATGCCCGCACCGGTGAGGAAGCGAAAGACGAAGAACCACAGGGGAGAAAAGGACAGCGCCGTGAGGATTGTCCCCAACAGGTACAGCCCGAGGGTCAGCATGAACATCCTCCGGCGACCGAGGCGATCGGTCAGTTGGCCGAACACGAGGGCCCCGACACACGCGCCGGTGATGTAGAGAGTCGCCGCCAGCCCGGAGACATCAGCGGCGGAGATGCCCACCCCGGCTCCTTTTTCTGAGATACGGCCGGCGATTCCGCCGACGATCGTGACCTCCAGCCCATCGAGAATCCACACGGTGCCAAGTCCGATGATCACCTGCCAGTGAAACCGCGACCATGGCAGCCGATCCAGCCGCGCCGGAATGTCGGTCTCTATCGTTCCTGTCTGCACGCCTTCCGTCGCGTTCGCGGCCATGAGTCATATATTCCCCGCGGCAGGCGCTGTGCAAACCAGCCGCCCCGGTGCTCGGCGGCGGTTGTGGAATCATCCGCCGACAGACGGAGGAGAGGAGAGGAAGATGGCCGAAGCCAGCGTTAGCCGAGGAAGCGAACGAGTCACCCTCGCGTGCAGAGCACTGGCGGCTGCCGCCCACGATCTGCGGATCGCATGTCGTCGCGATGACATGCCGGCCGCGGGGGCCGTCGAGCAGGCAGCAGATGCGTTGGAGGAGGAGTCGGTGCGGGTGTGTGAGTTGGCCGAGGAGCTGGGAGAGCTGGCCGAGGCCCTTGCCAGTGGGTGGCGGGAGCGGGAGGCCCAGGCGTGGCAGGGAGAGTGAGGATGAGGCACTCGCCCTGATTCATCCGAACTCCGCCGAGTGTTGAAGCGCGGCTGACTGGGTATGGAACGGGATGACCCCGATAGCGATACAGACAGGAGACCCCATGGCTCAGCAGACCAAAGCTCAACGCTCGCAGGCGGCCAAAAAGGCGGCGGCGACGCGTCAGCGCAACGCAGGCAAGCATGCCGGGAAGGACGCCAAGCAATCGGCCGAGCGCGCGGTTGGGAATGTCGGCGACGCTGCCAAGTCAGCCGGAGAGGCTCTCAAGGCCGTCGGCAAGGCCGCCACGGCGCGTTTGAAGTGACGACTTCGCACGCCAATCCCGGTGGGCCGTCGCGCCGCACCGGGATGTGGCGCTGCGTCTGACAGATCCGCCCGTGGGCGACCCCGCAGAAGCTAGCCACGATCGCCCCCGTTGTTGATCTCCTAGCTAGGAGGATAATCCGATGATGGATCCGCGAGGCGCGCCTGAAGGCGCCGACCAGCTCCACCTTGGGGCGGTGCTCGACGCGCTCGGAGAGGCGGTCACGATCCGCGCGCCCGATGACCGCCTCATCTATGCCAACCGGGCGGCGCTTGATCGCCTCGGGTTCGCCTCTGTTGAGGACCTGCATGACGCGGACCCGCGAGCGCTGATGGGCGACTATGAGACAAGCGGCGCTGACGGGCAGGAGATCGACATGGACGATCTCCCATCTGTCCGCCTGCTGCGTGGCGAACAGCCTGAGCCGCTGCTCATGCACTGGGTCAACCGGGCCACCGGTGAGGAGCGGTGGGCCCTGCTTAAGACCGCCGCGGTCCACGACGCCGACGGCTCGATGCAGGCCGCGGTGACGGTCATCGAGGACGTGACGGCGACCAGGCGGAGAACCCTGCGCCTGGAATTCCTGGCTCAGACCACCAACCAGGTGCTGGCCTCATCACTTGACTATCAGGCGACGCTGCGCAACGTCACGAGCCTGGCTGTACCTCAGATCGCCGACTGGTGCGCCGTGGACCTCTTCAACGACGAGGGCGGGCGCGAATCGGTGGCCGTGGCACACACCGACCCGACCAAGCTGGCAATGGCAGAACGCCTACGCGCGCTCGAGGCGGACGAGCTGCATCCCCAGGGGGCTCTCGGCCGAATCAGGCGGACAAGCGAGTCGTTGCTCTTCAGGGACATCACCGACGAGCTGCTCGTGAAAGCGGCGAGGGACCCTGAGCACTTGGAGCTCCTGCGCGCGGTGGGGATGCGCTCGGCGCTGATCGTCCCGCTGACCGCCCGCGGCAGCACGATCGGCGCGCTGACGATGGTCAGCGCGGAGTCTGGCCGCGCCTTCGACGAGAGCGATGTCGAGTTCGCAGAGCAGATCGCCCGGCGCGCTGGCCTGCTCGTGGAGAACGCCCGGCTGTACACCGAGCGCTCCGTGGTGGCGCGCACACTCCAGAACAGCCTGCTGCCCGAAGCGCTCCCTGACATCCCAGGCTGGGAAGTCGACGCTCTGTATCGCCCTGCGGGGCAGGGAACCGAGGTTGGCGGCGATTTCTATGACTTCTGGCAGGTCGACGACGATTGGCTGATGATGATCGGCGACGTGACCGGCAAGGGCGTAGGAGCCGCCGCCTTGACCTCTTTGGTCCGGCACACCGCCCGTGCGGCTTCCGACTTTGATCCGCGCCCGGCGCGAATACTCGACCGCGTGGACGCCGCGCTCAGGCGAGAGCCTTCGACTTCGATCTGCACGGCCCTGTGCGTGCGCTTCTCAGACGGCGAGGCGACCATTGCAGCGGGCGGGCATCCGCTGCCGCTGTGTCTGAGCGACGACGGTGTCCGTGAGGTCGGGCGGCCCGGCACGCTACTCGGCGCCTTCGATCAGGTCCACTGGCCTGAGGTTCCGTTTGTGGTGAAACCGGGTGAGACTTTGGTCGGCTTCACGGATGGAGTCACGGATACCGTCGGCGCGAATGCCGAGCGCTTTGGCCTTGGGCGCCTACAGGCGGTCCTTGATGAGGTCAAACACGAGAAGCCGGCCGTCGTTCGCCAACGACTCGCCGAGACGCTCGAGGGCTTCCAGGTGGGCGAGCAGGCCGATGACACGGCGGCTGTGTTCATGCGCTTCACGGGCACCGCCCCCGGAGCCGCCGTGCTCGGGCCGAGCGAAAGTGTGGTGTCCGCACGCCATGATTAGGGTATAGGCATGGTTGAGCCCGCGCCATTCAAGGTCCAAAGCCAGTTTGAGGCGGGTACCGGCCGACTTGATGTCGTCGGAGAGCTGGACATTGCAACCAAGCCGCAACTGGAAGAGGCAGCAAACGCAGCGATTGCGCGTGGCGTGGGCGACCTGACCATCGACCTGACGGAGCTCAGCTTCATGGACTCATCCGGACTCAGCCTGCTGATCATTCTGAACGAGCGTGCCAGCAACGAGGGCTGGACACTCCGGCTGCTGAAGCCGGCCGGTCCAGCCCTCACAATCCTCACGCTCACGGGGGCTGACAAGAATCTGCCGTTCGTCGCGGATCCGGGCACGTCATGAGCCCTCGATCCGCCAGCGAGACGTTGGCGAGGACAACGGGTCCATCAAGCCTCGAGCTCGAACTGCAACGAAATGCCGAAGCGCCGGCGATCGCCCGCGCGACGCTGAGCGGGCTCTGCGTCGACCTCGACATGAGCCCATCCGAGCAGCAGACGCTGATGCTGCTCGTCTCAGAGGTGGTCAGCAACGCGGTTCAGCACTCTGCGGGGCCGGCCGAGGCTCCTGTCCTCCTCGCGGCAACCGTCGGCGAGGAGATGCTGAAGATCGCCGTGATCGACGCCGGTCGCGGGTTCACGCCCAGACGCGAGGACCCGCGAGGCGACGGAGGGTATGGGCTGTACCTGCTGGACAAGGCTGCAAGCCGGTGGGGTGTCGACCGCGTAGGCGCCACTCGGGTCTGGTTCGAGCTTGCTCGTGGACCGCACGGCGACGCTTGCTGACTGGAACGCGCCGCAGCGGGTAATAAACCCGAGGATGGCAGTCACTCACCAGACTGAGGCACCGCGATCGCGCGATGAGACGCCCCTTGAGCGCTTGGATCGCAACCTCGAGGAGTTGACGGGCGAGTTGCGCGTTGTCGTCACGGGAGTGCAGGTGATGTTTGCATTCCTGCTGGTCGTTCCCTTCGACACCGGCTTCGCACACGTCGGGCGATTCGAGAAGACGGTGTACCTGGTCACGCTTATCCTTGCCGCGCTCGCGGCCGTGTGCACGATCACACCATCTGCCCAGCACCGCTTCCTGTTCCGGCACGACGACAAGCAGTATGTGGTCTTCCACGCGAATCGAGTGGTCATCGCGGGCCTCGCCTTCCTCGCCTCGGCAATGTGCGGTTCGCTGTTGTTGGTGACCACAAAGCTGTTCGGAGTGACGGCCGGGGTGCTAACGGCAGGCCTTGCAGCGCTGCTGTTTGCGGCGCTGTGGTTTGCGATTCCGCTGAGGCGGCGACGGACGCTCAACCACCGCCGCGTCAGATGAGCAGCTGGAAGTAGCCCGCGCCGCGACAGTCACCCTGCCGTCAGCCGCGTGAGCTCCCGAAGGAGCCCACCCATTCCGGTGATCTCATGCGCCGCGCGCTGGCGCCCTGCGCCTCCACGACGTGCCAGCAGCGACGGTGTACCCGAAAACCTGGACGGGTGAAGCGGCACAGCCCCCAGACCCTCTCCCCGTAGGGGGCGAGCGTCTTCCCTCTGCAGTTCGCTCAGCCCGATACGCCGGGAGTGCGATTTAAGCGACGGACCGGGCCGTGCCGCAACTTCTCCCCTACCCGCGAGCGGCAGTTCTTGAAACAGGGGGAGGTCTTGAAACAGGGGGAGGTTTGCAAAGAGGCATTGTGGGCAAATGGACTACAACGCAGCATCAACCTAAGGAGGTCGTCGCATGGGGCTCTTGGAGTTGCTCTTGATTGTGCTGGTAGTCGCAGCCGTCGCTGGCGGGGTAGGTGTAAGCCCGTTCCTCTGGCTGCTGTTGGTGGTCGCCATCGTGCTGTTCCTCACGGGCGGCGGATTCGGTTATCGCAGAGGCGGGCGAATCTAGCTATGCGCATCGGCACAGCGATATTCCTTATCACGGTCGGCGCGATCATCCGCTATGCGCTCACATTCAACGTGTCGGGAGTATCGCGCCCCGTGATTGGCTTGATCCTCATCATCGCCGGCGTCGTCGGCGTCGTGCTGTCGTTGATCTACAGCGCCAGTGCTCGAAGCCGCGGAGTCGGCGGACCTTACGAAGAACCACGCCTCTAGAGTCCGACCAGCCCCCTGCGAGCCGGCTCGCAGGGGGTAGCGGTCCCGGTCCCCAAGCGCTAGGAAGCAATCCAGCGGCGCGCGACCGCTCTCACAAATCGCCGCCACGAATCACCCAGCGGGCCTGAGTCCGCCCTCCGTGCCTCGAGTTTAGGTGAGTCGATTTCGGGCAGCAGTTGGATAAGACATGTTCAAGTCCACTGACGCAAACAATGCAGGCCACGAGCGATTCACTAACTGGAATGTTCGTAGCTGGGGTGGGGTGCTCGCTTGCACTTCCACCCAGTTCCGCGAGGACAATCTCACCAATATCGCGGCGGCACTCACCTATTACGGAATACTGGCGATCTTTCCGGCGCTGATCGCGCTGGTGTCGATCCTCGGCCTGATAGGCCACTCGGCCACCCAGCCCCTCATCGACAATCTCGACAAATTCGCACCGGGCACGGCGAAGACCATCGTTGCCGACGCGATCGAGAACCTCAACAGGAGCCGGGGCTCCGCCGGGGTTATGTTCATCGCCGGGATAGCCGGCGCCCTGTGGGCTGCATCCGGATACGTCTCGGCCTTCATGTGGGCGGCGAACGGCATCTACGACGTCGAAGAGGGCAGGCCGGTCTGGAAGACGCTGCCGATACGTCTGGGCATAACCGTCGTCACGGTGGCGCTCCTCGCCGCAAGCTGCATCGCGGTCGTACTGACCGGTGGCCTGGCAAAGCAGGTCGGCAACCTGATCGGAGTTGGTCAAGGGGCGATCACACTCTGGGACATCGCAAAGTGGCCGGTGCTGGTACTGGTCGTGAGCTTCATGCTCGCGATCCTCTATTGGGCGGCACCCAACGTCAAGCAGCACGGATTTCGCAGGCTCTGGCCCGGAGGCGTCGTTGCCGTGGCCGTCTGGCTGATCGCCTCGGGGGCGTTCGCGCTGTATGTCGCCAACTTCTCCTCTTACAACAAGACGTATGGATCGCTGGCCGCGATCATCGTCTTCCTGGTGTGGCTGTGGATCTCGAACGTCGCCACGCTGTTCGGTGCCGAGCTCAATGCCGAGCTCGGGCGCGGGCGCATGATCCAAGCGGGCCGCCGAGGGATGCGTGAACCGTTCGTGGAACCGCGCGACACGCGCAAGATGAAGGCGCCCGCGTGAGCAGGGTTCTGTTTGCCCCCTTGCGGCCGGACTGGGCAAAGCCCCGGAAGCTCTCGGTCATTCTGTGGTCGGCCCCTGCCTGCAAATCGTCTTGAGGCTCCGATGACGGCTCCGGGCCGTCCGGCTTGAGATCGGCATTGGCCTGCAGACAGGCGCTCTCGAGCAGATGCCGCAGCTCCTCCTCGCTTCCCTCCTCGCGTACGTGTACCTCCGCGGTCCCCCAGTTGATTTGCACCTGCCCGTTTGAGGTCATGCTCAGCGCATACCCGGCCGCGCGGAGTTCGACACCTGCTGCACTTCGTGTGCCGCCCTCAGCGCGACATCAGCTGGGGCTAGCGGCAGTGGCACCGGCGCGTGCCGGCGCATGCCGACCCTCTGCAAACTCCTCGACGATCTTCGCGCAGAACGCCGGCAGGTCATCGGGGTTGCGGCTGGACACAAGACCCTCATCGACCACAACCTCCTGGTCCACCCAGTTCCCGCCGGCATTGCGGATGTCGGTCCGGAGCGAGGGCCAAGACGTGATCGTCCGATCGCGCACCAGATCTGCCTCCACGAGCGTCCACGGACCATGGCAGATGACGCCCACCGGCTTGCCTTCGGAGAAGAAGTCCCGCAGAAAGCGGATCGCTGGCTCCTCGGTTCGCAATTGATCGGGGTTGGCCACGCCACCGGGAAGCACGACCCCGTCGTAGTCCTCTGTCCGGGCTTCCGAAAGAGTCCTGTCGACCGGGAACGTCGAGGCCTTGTCGAGATGACTGAGCGCCTGCACCTGTCCGCCCGCAGGAGCGATCAGCTCGGGCCTCCCGCCCGCTCGTTCAACCGCCTCCCACGGCTCGGTGAGCTCCACTTCCTCGACTCCCTCCTGGGCCACGAGGAAGGCAATCCTCTTTCCGCTCAAGTCAAAGGCCATGGTTCCTCCTGTCGTATGGACGGTTTGCCGGACTGCGTAGAGGCTTACCCCGGCGTGGCAGGTGGAAACGTGAGCGCGTGCCATCGCTCAGACATCAGGCCGGCCTGCGTCGTGGGACGTCCGCGTCCGCCAGAAGCTCGAGCACCGCAGCCTCGATGCGGCCGCGGACCCGGGCGTTGGCGAGGTCGGGCCCACCGGAAGGAGGGTCCGCGATCGTCTGGGCGATCGTGACGCCAGCGTGATAGCGATCGATCACGCGGGGGTCAACGTAGGAGGCGCGGCAGACGGCCGGAGTGTTGCCCAGGTAGGTGGCCACCGTCTTCACGGCTCGCCTCACCTCGCGCTCGCGGCCCGCGCGGCTGCGCCCCGGCTCCTCCGCGCCCGCGAGCGCGACAGCCGCAAGGATTGTCGCGTTCCACGTGCGAAAGTCCTTGGCCGTGAACTCTCCTGCGCTGTACCGCTTGATGTAGGCGTTGACCTCCTCCGCGCGAACCTCCACCCAGCCGTCCCCCTCGCGATAGGCGAGCAGCTGTGAGCCACTGCGCCGGCGCTTGAGCGCCGCCACGACGGCCAGTGCAGCGTCATCGGTGATTCCCTGGACCCGGCGCTGCCCTGACTTGGCCGGAAAGTCGAAGACGACCTCGCTGCCGAGAACCGTCACGTGCTGGCGCAGCACGGTGGTTAGCCCGTAGGACTCGTTGCGCTCGGCGTAATCCTCAGAGCCTATACGGAAGAAGCCGAGATCGAGCAGCCTCACCGAGCAGGCCAGGACCCGCTCGCGAGTGAGGTCGCCCAGGCCAAGCCGGGCGGCTCCCGCAACGGCGAGGTCACGCGTGACGCGCCGGCGCAGGCGCGGGAGGGCCTCGCCGAAGGCGGTCATCGAGTCGAACTTCAGCCGATCGCGGTGCGCGCGCCAGCGTTCGTGGTAGAGGTACTGCTTGCGTCCGGCCGCGTCCACCCCTGTCGCCTGCAGGTGCCCGAGCGGGTCGATGCAGATCCAGACCTCCTTCCAGGCCGGCGGGATCGCGAGCTGGACGATGCGCTCGAGCACCTCCAGATCGTCGATCCGCTCCCCGGCGGGGTCGCGGTACTCAAAGCCGCGACCGCGACCGCGGCGTGTGATCCCGGGCGCGGCGCAGTTAGATCTCCGAAGTCTCGCCATTGATCGGGTCCGCGCACCCGCGGCGCACGACGGGCCGAGTCTATGTCGGATGCATACTTTGGGGGAATCCGGGTAACGGCGCTATAGACCAAACTGAGGAAGGAGGCGGAGGGACCATGTCTTCAGTTGCGACCGCAGCGAACCCGCAGCGCATCAGCTCATCGGCGCCGGACGAGGCGAGCCAGTTGTTCGCACGCTGGCAGGAGCAGGGCGACACCGCCGCACGAGAGCAGCTCGTTGAGCAGTTCATGCCGCTCGCGCGCAGTCTGGCTCGTCGCTACGGCCGCTCGGCGGAGCCATTCGAGGACCTCTTGCAGGTGGCGTCGCTGGGCCTGCTGAAGGCGCTCGATCGCTTTGATCCCGAGCGCGGGTTTGCCTTCGCTTCGTTTGCTACGCCCACGATTCTTGGCGAGATGCGGCGGTACTTCCGCGACTGCGGTTGGGCGGTCCACATGCCCCGTGCGGCTCAGGAGCGGGCCCTGCGCGTACGTGACGCACAGGAGCGTCTGACCAATGAACGCGGTCGTGCCCCGACGGTGGGGCAGCTGGCGGAGTATCTGGAGCTCGACATCGAGGATGTCCTCGACGCCCTGCAGGCGCTCATGTCCTACGAGACCCTGTCGCTCGACGCTCCGCCTCCGGGCGCCGAGGATGAGGCCGCGACCCGTGGCGAAACGGTGGGACACGAGGACGAGCGCTACGAGCTCGTGGAGCTGGATGCGACGGTGAGCGCTGTGCTCGACCAGCTCCCCGCGCGCGAGCGCCTCGTCCTTCGTATGCGCTTTGTCGAGGACCTCACCCAGTCGGAGATCGCAGAGCAGATCGGCGTGTCACAGATGCAGGTCTCGCGACTGCTGCGCCGCGCGCTTGAGCAGTTGCGAGAGCTGACCGACGCCACCCACACGCCGTAGGAGGAGGCATGGGCGTTTGCCGGTTTCCGCTGATCGCACAGGCCCTGCTCCGAACGTCCATCTGAGTCTGCTCAATCTGCCTGAGAACGTGATGCTCGTGAGGCAGGCGCTTACGGGTATCGGCGAAGCGATCGATCTGGATGCCCGCGACCTCTACGAGGCCACTGTCGCGGTGACCGAGGCATGCAACAACGTGGTGCTCCACGCCTACGGCGGTGATGAGGGGCCGCTCGAAGTGGATGTGTATGTGCGGTCGGCCTCCATGGAGGTGGTTGTGCGTGATCGCGGCGTTGGAATTCAACCGAGCATCTCGGCGGTCGATGAGAGCACCGGCACAGGGTTGCCCGTGATGCAAGCGCTCTCCCACCTTCTCGCCCTCAACCCCGGACCGGACGGCGGGACCGAGGTGTGGATGACATTTGACACGCCGGGATCGGGCGCGCTCGATCCGCCCGCCGCGGGAGCGCTCGAGCCAGCGACCGTCGAGGAGCTTTCAGAGAACGCGGCAATCGAGATCACGCTCGCGCCCACGCTCCTGTCGCGAACCATCCTTCCTCGCCTGCTGAGCGTCTGTGCCGCGCGTGCCCACTTCACCACGGACCGTCTCCTGGACGGCCAGCTGATTGCCGATGAACTCGCCGCCTGCGTGGAGCAATCGCCCGGCGGCGGCCAGCTCATCGTCAGCATTGGCGTGAAGCCGCGCGAAGTCGAGTTGCGAATAGCACCACTGCCCATTGGACAGGCCAACCGGTTCCTCATGGATGCCGCCGTCGAGTACCTGGGACCTGTGATCGGCAGGCTGAGCACTCAGCACAGGGTGACAACGCTCGCCTCGGGCAACCATGAGATGCTCGCCCTGCGACTGGCCCAGCCGGCTTGAGCAGCGAGGGCCGGCGCGCGCCGCGGCGATGGCCGCCGGCTGAGCGAGACGGCTCCGCGACGCTCGCCGCGATCGTGGAAAGATCCCCGGGATGGCGCGGATCGGACTGCTGACCGGAGGCGGGGACTGCCCCGGTCTGAACGCCGTGATCCGCGCGGTGGTGCGGCGGGGACTGGCCGAAGGCGAGAACAGCTTCGTGGGCTTTCGGGCCGGATGGGCCGGCGTGCTGGCCGACGACGCGATCGAGCTCGACCTGCAGAGCACGGCCGGGATCCTTCCGCGCGGGGGCACCATCCTCGGCACCTCTCGCACGAACCCATTCGTGGACGGCCAGGACGGCGTTGGTCCCGTGCGGCGCACGCTGGAGACCCGGGGTGTGGACGTGCTGATTCCGATCGGCGGAGAGGACACGCTCGGCGTGGCCCTGCGGCTGCATGAGGCGGGGGTGCCGACCGTGGGGGTGCCCAAGACGATCGACAACGACCTCGGCGGAACCGACGTGACGTTCGGCTTTCAGACGGCTGTGCAGATCGTCACCGACGCGATCGATCGCCTGCACACCACAGCGGAGTCCCACAACCGGGTGATGGTGGTGGAGGTGATGGGACGCCATTCCGGCTGGATAGCGACCCATGCGGGCATCGCCGGCGGAGCCGACGCGATCCTCGTGCCGGAGCGGCCGTTCGACATCGATGAGGTGGTCGAGCACCTGCGCCGCCGCCATGCCCGCGGGCGCAGCTTCTCGATCGTGGTCGTCGCCGAGGGCGCCTCGCCGCGGGAGGGGACCCTGGAGGCGCTGGAGGGGACCACGACCGACGCCTTCGGCCACGTGCGGCTCGGGGGGATCGGGCTGAGGCTGGAGAAGGAGATCGAAGGCCGGACCTCGTTTGAGACCCGGGTGACCATCCTCGGCCACGTCCAGCGGGGCGGCTCGCCGGTGGCCTTCGACCGGGTGCTGGCGACCCGCTTCGGGGTGGCGGCGATGGACGCGGCTGCCGGCGGGCGGTTCGGGGTGCTGGTGGGGTTGCGAGGCACCGAGATCGTGGAGGTTCCGCTGGGGGAGGCGCTCGCGGAGCCGAAGCTCCTTGATCCCGCGCTGTATGAGACCGCGGAGCTGTTCTTCGGCTGATGCGGGCCATGGTCTTCGAGGCGCCCGGCCGTCCGCTTGAAGCGGTCGAGCGGCCGATCCCGACTGCGGGGCCAGGCGAGCTGCTTCTGAAGGTGCACGCCTGCGGGGTGTGCCGCACCGACCTGCACCTGCTCGACGGAGAGGTGGAGATCGCATCGCCGCCGCGGGTACTCGGCCACCAGATCGTGGCAACCGTGGTTGAGGGCGGTCAACGGGTCGGCGTGCCGTGGCTCGGGTGGACCTGCGGCGAATGCGTCTACTGCCTGAGCGGCCGTGAGAACCTGTGCCTGAGGGCCCGCTTCACCGGCCGCGACATCGACGGCGGCCAGGCCGAGTACACCGTTGCCGACGAGCGCTTCTGCTTCCCCATCCCCGAGGGCTTCCCCGACCTGCAGGCCGCGCCCCTGTTGTGCGCCGGGCTGATCGGCTATCGCGCCCTGCGGATGTGCGGCGAGGCCGAGCGGGTGGGCTTCTACGGCTTCGGCGCGGCCGCCCACATCCTCATCCAGGTGTGCCGCTCACAGGGGCGTGAGGTGTTCGCCTTCACCCGCGCGGGCGACGAGAAGGGCCAGGCGTTCGCGCGCGAACTGGGGGCCGTGTGGGCGGGCGGATCCGAGGACTCCCCGCCGCAGGAGCTCGACGCGGCGATCATCTTCGCCCCCGTGGGGCCGCTCGTGCCCCTGGCGCTGAAAGCCGTCGCGCGCGGCGGCACGGTCGTGTGCGGGGGCATCTACATGAGCGACATCCCGTCCTTCCCCTACAGCGATCTGTGGGAGGAGCGGGTGCTGCGCTCGGTCGCCAACCTCACCCGGGGGGACGCCGAGGAGTTCCTCGAGCTCGCCCCCCGGGTGCCGGTCGAGAGCCGGGTCACCGAGTACCCACTCGAGCAGGCCAACGAGGCCCTGGCGGACCTGCGCGCCGGGCGCTTCGAGGGCGCGGCGGTGATCGTGCCGTAGATCAGGCGGCTCTCACGACCTCGTAGCTTGCGGAGGTGAGATCGTCGCCCATGGTCATTTGGTTGAGGAGGCGCAGAGACGTCTTGTCGCTGATCTCATCGAACAGGCGATCGCCCGCTCCGAGCACGACCGGGTAGACCGTCAGCCGAAGCTCGTCGACCAGGTCGTGGTCCATCAGCGTGCGCACGAGCTGCCGGCTGCCCAGGACGACGATCCGCCCGTCCAGCTCCCGCTTCAGCTTCGAGACCTCGTCCACCACCTCGCGCTCCAGCACCGTCGCGTTTTCCCAGTCGGGGCCCCCGAGGGGCGTCGAGGACACGACGTACTTGGGCAGGCTTCTGAGCCGCTCCGCCCACTCGCCGGTGCGGGACGACCACCTCGCTGCGAAATACTCATAGCTACGCCGGCCCAACAGCAGGGCATCGGTGCCCAGCGACTGCTGGAACTCGAGCCTTCCCCACTCCTCGCGGTCCCTGTCCCCAACCTGAAGGAACCAGCCGCCGTGCCTGAAGCCCTCCTCACCAGTCGGGTCCTGGACGACTCCATCGAGCGAGACGTTCTCGTTGATCACAATCTTTCCCATGGCGGGGATCCTTTCGTCGGTGTTTTGATCGTCACGAATGCAGACACCGCCGCACCGAGAAACTGGGCGCTGCGGCACCGCCCAGTTCGCCGGCCGGCCGGTGTCTATACAGACGATGGGACTGGGACGCGGTTCAGAGAGGAGACGCACCGGTGGGCACAGACGAGCTGATCACGAGGGCACGCGCCGGGGACAACGACGCGTTCGAAGAGCTGGCCCAGCCCTTCCGCCGGGAGCTCCAGGTGCACTGCTACCGCATGCTCGGCTCCTTCCAGGATGCCGAGGACGCGCTGCAGGACACCATGCTGAGTGCCTGGCAGGGCCTGGCGGGGTTCCAGGAGCGTGCGTCGCTTCGGACCTGGCTGTACCGGATCGCGACCAACCGGTGTCTGAACGCCCGCCGCTCGGCGAGCCGACGCAAGGCCAAGGAGTGGGACGTGCCCGGGGTTGAGCCCCCCGAGCCGACGCAGCTGGGCGAGGTCCCCTGGCTTGAGCCATACCCCGACACGCTGCTCGAGGGTGCGATCGACATCTCCCCCGGACCGGACGCCCGCTACGACCAGACGGAGTCCATCTCTCTGGCGTTCGTGACCGCGCTGCAGCTGCTTCCGCCTCGGCAGTTGGCCGTGCTCGTCCTGCGCGACGTGCTCGGGTTCCATGCAAACGAGGTCGCCAACATGCTCGACTCCACCGTGGAGTCGGTGAACAGCGCTCTGAAGCGAGCCCGCGCCGGCCTGGAGACGAAGCTGCCGCCCGATGGCGAGCGCCGCCCGGCCCCCGCCTGCGACTCGCCCTCCGAGGACGCGATCGTGGCCAGGTTCGTCGCCGCCTATCAGTCGGCCGATCTCGACTCGCTGGTCGCGCTGCTGACCGACGACGTCTTCATATCGATGCCGCCGCTGCCGTTCGAGTACCAGGGTCGTGAGCCGGCTTCCCGCTTCTATGCCAGCATCTTCGCCTCAGGCCGCGAGTTCGACTTCCTGCGGACCCGAGCCAACGGCCAGCCGGCGCTCGGCGCCTACGTGCGCGACCCAGCCGGCATCGGCCACGCGACCGGCCTGTTCGTCTTCACTCTCGCGGGCGATGAGATCAGTGCGATGACTCGCTTCGAGAACACGGTGCTCCCATGGTTCGGGCTGCCGCTATCAATCCCGCCCCCGCGCCCCGCGCAGGTCGGGCGTGAGACCGGCTAAGCAGGTTCTCACCGGCGGCTCAGCTCGCCTTTAGCGCCCGCCCGGAGGATGCCCGGACATGTCATCCGGGACCAGAGCCGCGCGCCGGCGCGCCGTCAGGCGCCGGCGGCTCGTGGCAGTGGCGGGAATGCTCATCGTCGTGACGACCGCGTCGTTCGCTATTGGCGAGCACGGAGGCGGGGCGCCCGCCCACGCCGTTCAGGCCAGGGCGAATGGGCTGCACACGCACGCACGCGCGAGCGCCGTGCTGATCGCGGGCTCGGACCCCGGTGTGCTGCCGGGCCCTGTGCTGATCGCCGACCGCGACAACAACCGGCTGATCGAGGTGAGTCCCTCCGGGCACGTGATCTGGCGTTTCCCGGCCCCTGGCGACCTGGCTGCCGGCGAGACCTTCAACCTGCCCGATGATGCGTTCTTCTCCCCCGATGGCCGCCAGGTGATCGTCACCCAGGAGGACGATTTCGTGATCAGCGTGGTCGACATCGCGCAGCGGCGGATCGTCTACCGCTACGGCCACCCGGGCGTCCCCGGCTCTGAACCGAACTACGTGCACAACCCGGACGACGCCATGATGACTCCCTCGGGGAACATCCTGTCCGCCGACATCAAGAACTGCCGGGTGCTCGTGATCCACCCGCCCGAACATCGCCCGCTGCGCCAGCTCGGCAACACCGGTGAATGCGTCCATCAGCTGGGCAGCTCCTACGGCAGCCCCAACGGCGCCTTTCCGATGAAGAACGGCGACACCGCCATCACGGAGATCAACGGCGACTGGCTTGACGTGATCTCCGCCGGCGGGCGGCCGGTATCGGACACCCACCCGCCCGGCTTCACCTATCCGTCTGACACGAACGAGGTGCGACCCGGGCTGTTCCTGTCGGCCGACTACACGAACCCGGGAGCGATCGAGACCTTCACGGGCGAAGGCGCGTTGCGGTGGCGCTATGCACCCACCGGCGCCCTGGCGCTCAACCAGCCGTCGCTTGCACTGCCTCTTCCAAACGGCGACATTCTCGCCAACGACGACAAGAACGACCGCGTGATCGTGATCGACCCTCGCACGAACCACATCGTGTGGCAGTACGGCCACACCGGCGTGCCCGGCTCAGGCGAGGGCTTTCTGTCAAACCCCGACGGCGTCGACCTGGCGCCGCCATTCTCCCTCGCGGACCGCTTCGGTGCGAGCCTGCGAGCACCCTGACGAAGCTCCCCGCCTATCCGCCGGACGCGGGAGCCCGCGGCTCGAGCGACAGTATCGCCGACTGCGTCTGCCCGCCCGCGCTCTGACCGCCCGCCATCATGATGCGCCCGCCGACCACAGCGGCCGCGGCATCCGACAGCGCCAGCGGAAGGCGCCCCACGCTTGTGACCGCGCCGTCGCGCGGATCGATCGCGAGGATGTCCGCCCTCTGGGTCAGGGCGCCGGCGCCCCGGCCGCCCAGCAGATACACGAACGAGCCGAGCGCCACGGCCGAAGCGTGGGTGACTCCTCCCGGCAGGCGACCGATCAGCTCGAGCCGTCCGCTCGCGGGTTCGAAGCGCAGAATCTCATCCTCCGCGCCTTCACCGTGCGAGCCCCCGGCGATGATCAGCGCTCCGCCTATCGCCGCAACGGCGGCGTAGCGCAGCGACAGCGGCAGTCGCGCCACGGGTCTTGCCGGCTGCCCCGGCCGCCAGGCGAGCACCGTGTCGAGCGCCTGACTGCCGTCGTAGCCGCCGACCACATACGCGCTCGCACCGAGCGCGGCGACTGCCACGTCAGATGCCGCGGTCGGCAGCGTCCCCGTCTGAGAGACGGTGCCCGCGCGGGGGTCAAAGCGCAGCACGTGGTCATAGGAGCTCACCTCACCGCCCCCGAATATGTAGGGGGCTCCGTCGAGCAGGGCACCCTGGGCGTCATGCTGGGGCAGGGGCAGCCGGGTGACGGTCCTGACGCGGGCGCCGGCGATCTCGATCACGCCGCTCGTGGAGGTGTCGCTCTGATCGAGCCCGCCGAACAGGGCGAAACCGGCGCCCGGAAGGGCGACCGCGGCGGCGTCCTGCAAAGGCAAGGGCAACCCGGTCGCGAGCCTGTGCACCGCGAAACGCACAGGCCGGGGCCGCACGCCGACCTGGGCGTGGGCATGGGTGCTCGTGCGCCCGGGCTTGCCGGCGCTGCTCAGTAGGCCGATCAGCAGGCCGGCGAGCGCGAGCACGGCGAGCACCGTGAGGGTGCGCGCACGCCGCGTGCGCCGACTCACACCTCCACCGGCTCGCGAGCGGCGATCCCCCACCCGGGGCTCAGGCTCTCTCAACCGGCGTTCCCTGCTCGACCCCGCCCAGCGAGCCCGGGTCGGTCGCCGCTCCCAGCGGCTCGACCCAGGCCGACGATCGCCCCTCGAAGGCGATGAAGCCGGGGAGATCGAGCTCGAAGCTCGCGCCGCCCTCGGCCGAGCGCCCCGCGAGGACGCGGCCGCCATGGGCGTCGGCGATGGCTCGCACGATCGCCAGTCCGAGACCGGTCCCGCCCGAGGCGCGGTCGCGCGCGGCGTCGGTGCGATGGAAGCGGTCGAACACGCGCTCGCGCTGATCCTCGGGAATGCCCGGCCCGTCGTCCTCGACGATGAAGCGCACGTGCCCGCCGTGGCCCGGCTCAACGCGCATGCGCACGAGCCCGGACTCCTCGGAGGTGTGCTCGATCGCGTTCCTCGCCAGGTTGCGCAACGCCTGCGCGAGTCGATCGGGGTCCGCCTCGAGCGTCCCCATGGGGACCGGCCCCAGCTCGAAGTGCCGGCTCGCGAGCAGGCTCATGGCGTCCCACTGCTCGTGCACGTAGGGGGCGAGGTCGATCAGCTCGGGCCGCAGGAACTGCGTCTGCTCGGCGCTGGCCAGCAACAGCAGGTCGTCGACGAGGCGGCTGATCCGCGCCGTCTCGGCCTGCACGAGCCCTTCCACCCGCCGCACCTCCGCGGCCGAAGGGCTCGGTTGCGCTCCGAGCACCTCGAGCTGGCCCCGGATCACCGTCAGGGGAGTGCGCAGCTCGTGCGAGGCGTCGGCTATAAAGGCGCGCTGTGAGGCGAACGCGTCGGTGAGACGGTCGAGCATGTGGTTGAAGGCGTCGGCCAGCACGCTCACCTCCTGGCCCGTGCCGTGATCGTGGATGCGCGGATGCAGATCCCCGGCGTCAACCCGCGCGGCCACCGCCGCCATGCGGCGCAGGGGGCGCGAGACGCGGGTGCCGATGAGATACGACGCCAGAAGGGCGCCGGCCAGCGCCAGCAACCCGGCGAGGATGAACGCGCGCGCCACCCCTCTCTGGGCGTGCGCCACCGATGCCAGGGGCTCACCGACCGCGACGGTCACCCTTAGCCCGCCCCGCAGGTGCACCGGCCGCTTGAGCAGGCGCAGGTCGCCCACGTCGGGGAAGGGGAGCGTCGAGTAGCCGTCGCGCACCGTCAGAAGCCGCGCCGAAAGACGGTTCTCGCGGTCCTGCTGGGCCTGGGTCTCTCCCTCGTCCGGGGTCGCCCGGCCGAGCAGCTCGGGGCGGTTCGTGCTCACCCCGCCCCCTGGGACGACCGCGAACAGCAGGGTCGAGCTGGCGCTGAAGGGCTGATCTTTCACGTAGCGCCGGGCGGCCGCGGCCACGCTCCGGGGCGAGCTCGGTGTGACCATCGCGAGGTTGTCGGCGAACTCGCCCGCATCGCCCGAGATCTCCTGATCTATCTGCCTGCGCAGCTGGGTTCCGGTGCCGCTGTAGACGGCGACGAAGGCGATGCCCGTGCACAGCAATGTGACGAGCGCGACCCACCCCGCCAGGCGCCAGCGCAGCCCCAGGGAGGACAGGCGGTCGCGGGGGCCCCGCATCGGTCAGCCGGCGCTGCCGAGGCGATAGCCGACCGAGCGCATCGTGAATATCGGCGCCGGGTCGCCATCACGGCCGAGCTTTCGGCGCAGGTAGCCGATATAGACATCCACGACGTTGGTCGCGGGGTCGTGCTCGTAGCCCCACACCGATGCGAGGATCTGCTCGCGCGTGAGCACCTGCCCATGGTGTCGCAGCAGGTACACCAGCAGCTCGAACTCGGTCGTGGACAGGACGACAGGGTGCCCGCCCCGCTGCACCTTCCGCGTCAGCAGATCCACCTCGATGTCCTGGGCGCGCAGCGTGCTGGTCGAGGCCTGCGCGCGAACCCGCAGGTGGGCGCGTAACCGAGCCACCAGCTCCGCCAGCGAGAACGGCTTGACCAGGTAGTCAACTGCGCCCGCGTCGAGCCCCGTGACCCGATCGGAGATGTCGCCGCGCGCCGTCAGCACGATCACGGGCACGCCAGGCGTTGCACGGCGCACGGCGGCGAGGATCTCGAGGCCGGGACGACCGGGCAGCATCAGGTCGAGCACGATCGCATCGAAGCTGTCGCTCAGCGCAAGGCGTTCACCCTCGATCCCATCGAGGGCCGCCTCGACGGCGAAGCCCTCGGCCTCGAGACCTCGGCGAACGAAATCGACGATGCCGGGCTCGTCCTCGATCAGGAGCACCCGCGCGGCCGGGGGTGACTTCTCCTGAGGCTCGGTCTCCACCCCGGCCGGCGTCGAGTCAGACCCGGCTGAAGCAGCGGTTCTTGCCATCTCTCAAGCATAGGCGGCGCCGCTCGCCGCGTTTCGCCCTCTGCCGATTGCATGAGCTTTCTCATCAAGGGGTTACCGGATCCTTAGTCAACGTGCCGAAACTCGAACCATGACCAGCAATCTTCAGACGTCGCCCCTACACGCCGCCCGGCCGGGTATCAGGCACCTGACGGCCGGGGGAACCACCGGCAATGAACGCCTGACGGTGGCGGCAGGGGTGATGCTCCTGCTGCCCCTGGCCGTCATCGGCGTCACCATAATCTCGCTGCGAAACCTCCTCTGGCTCCACCTGTTCGTGGGCATGCTGCTGATCGGGCCGGTCGCCCTGAAGCTCGGCAGCACGGGCTATAGATTCGTCCGCTACTACTCCGGAAATCCCGGCTATCGCAAGGTGGGACCGCCGCCCGCGCTGCTGCGTGTGATCGCACCGATGGTGGTACTCACCACCGTCATCGTGCTCGCGAGTGGAGTCGTGCTGCTGTTCGCCGGACCGTCCTCGCGCGACACCCTGCTGCCGATCCACAAGATCAGCTGCATCGTGTGGGCCGCGTTCGCGGGAGTGCACCTCCTCGGTCACCTGCCGGCGATTCCCAAGGCGCTGCGCGCCGACTACGGAGCCTCCGCGCAGTGGAGCCATGACACGACCGGCCGCGGCGGGCGGATCATCTCGCTCGCCGGCGCGCTCGTCGCCGGGGTGGTGCTGGCGATCCTCGTGATACCTGAATTCGGCCCGTGGGTACATGCATCCGGGCTGTTTCACCATCACCACTGAGAATCGACATGCGCCACCACGCCACCAACACCCGTGATGCAGCCCTGCGCCGGCTCGCTCGCATCAACCGCTGGATGATCGCCGGCAGCGTGGCGCTGACCGGCGTGCTCACGGAGGTGGCGGCCCAGGCATTTCCCGGGAAGGCCAAGGCGAGCGCGTCGAGCAACGCGGCAAAACACGCCGCCACCCACTCCCCGAGCCACCCGGCCAGGAAGCACGTGAGCCCACCAGCCCCGCCGGCAACGGCTCCCGGCACGGCCGAAGCCGCCCCCGAAACGGTCCAGGAATCCCCCCGCAGCGCAGAACCCGCCCCGGAATCGGCTCCGGAATCGGCTCCGCGGGAACAGTCGGCTCCGCCGGAATCAGCGCACGAATCCACCCCCGCCCCCGCTCCGGAACCCGCTCCCGCCCAGGAATCGGTGCCCCCACGGGAATCGTCGCCGCCCGTCGTCTCCGGTGGCTCCTGAGATGCTCCCGCGCCACCGAACCCTGCGCTCATTCGATGAGCTTTCTAACCAAGCGGTTAGACAGCCCTTATCCAAGCTGACAACACTGATCTCATGTCTAGGAGCCAGGACGTGAAATCCAGAGACGCGGCGCTGCGCAAGCTCACGCGCATCAACCGCTGGCTGATCGCCGGCAGTGTGACCGCCACCGGAGCGCTCTCGGCGGTCGCCGCCGGGACGTTCTCCGGCCATGCCGCCAGCGCCGCCTCCACCACGACGCAGGCCGGCAGCTCGACGGCGACGGAAACCGCCAAATCCACGGCCTCCAGCGCCTCCGCCGCGAAACTCAAAGCCGCGAGCAGTGCACCGAGCTCGGCCTCCAGCACCGAAGCGAACGCCAGTAAATCCTCGACCGGCAGTAAATCCTCATCTGGCGGTGAATCCTCGACCGGAAGTGAATCCTCATCTGGCAGTGAATCCTCGACCGGAAGTGAATCCTCATCGGGCAGTGAATCCTCGACCGTGGTCTCCGGAGGGTCCTGAGTTGGCGGCCCCACAGCCCGCCGCCGGTGAGCCCGCGTTCGCGAGCTGGGAGGCACTCGGCTCGACGGCCGTGCTCGGGGTGAGCGTTCCGGGCGCCCTTTCACAGGCGCGCGGCGAGGTCGAGTCAGAGCTCGCCGCGATCGACCTGGCCTGCAGCCGCTTTCGCCCGGACTCCGAGCTGTCGCGGCTGAACACGCGCGCCGGCCGCCCGATGCAGGGCTCTGCCCTTCTCATCGAAGCGCTCGAGGTGGCCCTGCGGGCGGCCGAGCTGACCGGCGGCGACGTCGATCCGACGGTGGGCCGGGCGCTCGAGCTGGCCGGCTATGACCGCGACTGGCGGCTGCTCGCGGCGCCCGCGCAGGATGGCGAAACCGAGGCACCGTCGAGGCCCCCGGCGGTGAGGATCCGCGTTCGCTCCGGCTGGCGCGAGGTGAGCCTCGATCCATCGACTGGCTGGATCCGTATCCCCGCGGGAGTCCGGCTGGACCTGGGCGCGACGGCCAAAGCCTGGGCCGCCGACCGCGCGGCGGATGCCGCCGCGGTCAGCGGCTGCGGAGTGCTGGTCAGCCTGGGCGGCGACATCGCCACCTCCGGGCCGGCGCCGGCCGGTGGCTGGCGGATCCACGTCACCGACGACCACCGCAGCGACCCCTCGGCGCCCGGCCAGACGGTCTCCATCCTGTCGGGAGGTCTCGCCACATCGAGCACCGCCGTGCGGCGCTGGAGCCAGGACGGGCAGGTGATGCACCACATCATCGACCCCGCCACGGGAAGGCCCGCCCGGAGCATGTGGCGAACGGTGAGCGTCGCCGCCGCCACATGCACCGATGCCAACATCGCCACGACGGCGGCCTTCATGCGAGGCGATTCCGCACCGGCATGGCTCGGGCAGCTCGGGCTGCCGGCCCGCCTGGTTGACCACGACGAGCGTGTCACAACCGTTGGCGACTGGCCCGCACAAGCGACCGCCGGCCATGACGAGGCGCGTGCGGCATGAACGCGCTGCTGGCCAGCGCCGGGCCGAGCGCCTACTGGTACCTCACGCGCTCGACGGGCGCCGTCGCGCTGCTGCTGCTGACGTTCGCGATCGCGCTTGGCGTGGTCGACGTGCGCCGCCTGAGCTCGCCGCGCTGGCCCCGCTTCCTCGTGGACTCGCTTCACCGCAACGTCTCACTGCTGGCGATGGTCTTCCTGGTCCTCCACATCCTCACCTCGGTCCTCGACAGCTTCGCGCCAATCTCCCTGCTCGACGCCGTCATCCCCTTCGCAGGCACCTACCGGCCGTTCTGGCTGGGCCTCGGGGCGATCTCCTTCGACCTGCTCCTGGCCGTGACCATCACGAGCCTGCTGCGCCAGCGGATGGGCTTTGCCACCTGGCGCGCGGTCCACTGGCTGACGTATGCCAGCTGGCCGATCGCGCTGCTGCACGGCCTCGGCACGGGCAGCGACGTCAAAAGCACCTGGCTGCTCGGGCTGAGCATTTTCTGCGTCGCCATCGTGATCGCCGCCGTGCTGGCGCGCGTGATCGACGGCTGGCCCGCGAATCTGAGGCTTCGCAGCGCCGCCATCGGCGGCGCTGCAGCGTTCTCGCTGTTTCTCGTTCTGTGGCTCCCGGGCGGGCCGCTGGGCTCGGAATGGGCGCGCCGCTCGGGCACCCCGACGTCGCTGCTCGGCCACTCGCACGCCACCACCTCCTCGAAGGCGACCCACTGATGAGCGAATCCTCCTCACTCATGAGCGAGAAGCCGACCGGCGAGACGCTCACCGCCGCCGCGCTGCCACGGCTTTTGGCGGGAATCCACGCCCACGGGGCGATGGACCTCGAGTCGCACCTCGCGGTACACGGACCGCTTCCGCCGGCGCACAAGCGCAGGCGCCGCGTCGAGTCCCCGCTGATCGGGACGATCGAGCGCGCCCGCCTGGGCGGTCGCGGTGGCGCGAGTTTCCCCACCGCCACGAAGCTGCGCGCCGTCGCAGACGCGCGCGGCCGCGCCATCGTCGTGGTCAACGCCGCCGAGGGCGAGCCGGCGAGCCTGAAGGACCGCACGCTGTGCCAGTCTCTGCCCCATCTCGTGCTGGACGGCGCTCAGCTCGCGGCCCAGGCAGTGGGCGCCGATGAAGTGATCGTCTGTGTGTGCGAGTCGGCCTCCGCAAGCATCCACAGCATCACCGCGGCGATCGCAGAACGCCACCGCCTTCATGGTGGCGCCGTGCGCACGCAGGTGAGCGTCGTTCCGAGCCACTATGTGGCCGGTCAGGAGTCGGCCCTGGTCAACCACCTCAACGGAGGCCCGGCGAAGCCCACGTTCACGCCGCCGATGATCTTCGAGCAGGGCGTCAGACGGCGCCCCACCCTCGTCAACAACGCGGAGACGCTGGCTCATGTCGCGCTGATCGCCCGTCATGGCTCGGACTGGTTTCGCCGGCTCGGCACCCCTGGCCAGCCCGGCTCGACCCTCGTCACCCTGTCAGGGCCGGTCGCACATCCGGGCGTCTATGAGATCGAGCATGGCGCGTCGCTCTCCTCGCTCATCGACGCGGCCGGCGGCACCAACGCCGGCGTACGCGGGGCGCTCTTCGGCGGCTACGCGGGCGCATGGATCGCCGGCGATCTGCTGGGGGGCGTCGCACTCTCCGGTGAACACCTGGCCCCGCACGGGGCCTCGCTGGGAGCCGGAGTGGTGGTGCTGCTCTCCGAGGACGCCTGCCCGGTGGCGGAGACCTCCCGAGTGGCCCGCTGGCTGGCCTCCCAGAGCACCGGTCAATGCGGACCGTGCGTGAACGGGCTGGACGCCCTCGCCGGGACGGTCGAGGAGATCGCCGCGGGCACCGCCCAGGCCCAGGCCGAGCAGCGCATTGCGCGCCTGGCTTCGCTCGTGCGACGGCGCGGAGCCTGCGGGCATCCGGACGGAGCCGTCAACTTCATCCTCAGCGCCGTGGACACGTTCGCCGCCGACTTCGCCGACCACGCCCGTCACGGACGCTGCGAGGCGTGCGTCTCTGAAGAGCTGCCGCTCCCCATTCGCATGCGGGCATCCATCGACCGCGAGCTGGCCCGGATGACATGAGCCAGCGCCTGCGCGTCAACGCGATCGCCTGTGAGGCCCACGGCATGTGCGCCGAGCTGCTACCCGAGCGGATCACCCTCGACGAGTGGGGCTATCCGATCCTCGACGATGAGCCACTGCCGCCCGAGCTCGTGGACCACGCAAGGCGCGCCGTCCAGGCCTGTCCCACCTTCGCCCTGCTGCTCGAGCGCGAACGCAGCCGAGCCTGAGGCGCCGGGCGCATCACAACCCGTAGGTATGGGCCACGGCCAGGCCCGCCCACTCCCCGTAGGGAGCGAAGAACTCACGCACCTGGGCCTCATTCGCGCGGGCGTGCGGATCCCCGCCGCTGAGGGCGCGGCCGACCAGCTTCAACAGGCCCACGTCGAGGGCCGGCACCTGATCGTGGCGACCCTGGCCGTGCAGCGCCAGCATCTCGACCGTCCAGGAGCCGATCTCCGGGATCTTGCGGAGCCTGCGCCAGCTGCGCTCGTGATCGGGCCCGTGCAGGTCGACCGCCCCTCGCGCCACCTCGCGCGCCGCGCGCACGAGCGCCAGCGCCCGTGTGGCGGCCAGGTCGAAGGACTCAAGGCGCGCCGGCGCCGTTCCGGCCAGCGCCTCCGGCGCCGGGAGGTCCCGCAGCCCGCAATCGACTCCATCGGCCGTGATCCAGCGCCGTCCCAGAACGGCCACCACGCGGCGCTGGATGGCGGCGGCCCGCTCGAATTCGATCAGCTGCTCGCAGATCGCCCAGGCCAGCGCCTCGAAGGGTTCCGGGCGCCGGCTGATCCTCAGCCAGGGACGCCGGCGCAGCGAGGCACCGATCAGCGGGTCGCGAAGGAAGCGGCGGCGGAAGGCGCTCAGGTCCTCATCGACCCCCAGCGCAAATCGCATCCGCGCGATGCCGTGGGCGGCGGCGGCCGGGTCCTCGGAGCGCGCCCCGAACAGCACCTGGTCGTGGGCAGTCTGGGCGACCCGCACCACCACCGGCTGCCCGCCGTGGTGGAGCAGCCGTTCGAGCACCCCTCCCCGCCGCCTGAGCACCCCGTCGACACCCGCCCGCAACGTCAGGCGGAAGGGCCCGGCCGGCCGGACCTCCTCACGTACCTCCACGGCCGCCGAGAAGGTGCACGTCCACGAGCAGTGAGCGGCTGCCGACGATCTGGACCAGCTCGCCGGCCTTTGAGCCCCCGCGCGAGCGCCGGGCCGACCTGCGCGTGCCACGCCGGGACACGAGCAACGGGGACAGCCCACGCTGGCGGCGGCCGACCAGGCGCACGATGGCGGCTCCGGCGACGAACCCGCCCGCGGCCGCGGCCGCGGCCTGCACGGCGGGGATGGCCACGCCGGTGGAGCGCCAGTAGGTCGCCGGCGCGTTCTCAAGGATGCCGGCGCGCAGGATCCGCGGCTCATCCGCGAGCACCGGCAGGGCATCACCCGGGAGCGCGTCGTCGACCGGCAGGGCGTCGATTTCCTCGGTGTCGCCGGCCTCTGGCGGCGGCACCTGCTCGAAGGGCTGGCTCACGCGGCGAAGTGTAGAGGGCGCCGCAGACCCCTCGTCGCAGCCGCCCCGGCCGGGAGCAGGACGCCCGTCCTACAGCCCGCGCTCATACACCCGGTAGCGGCGGACGATCTCCCCACCCATCCCCTCCATGGCCCGGTTCATGGGCTTGTTGACCTCGAGGATCCAGCCCATCTCACCGCCGTGCTGGGGAGTGCGTTCGGCGGCGTCGAAGTGCATCTCATAGAAGCGGGCGGCCACGCCGGTGTGCTGGTAGGCGGGCTTCACGCCGAGCGCGAACACGTACACCTGGTCGATCTTGGAGCGCTCGCGCAGGGCGGTCAGCCAGCCGAACGGGAGCAGTCGCCCGCGCGGGCGGAGCTTGGCCAGCACCTGGTTGTAGTCGGGCAGCGACAGCGCGGCCCCCACGACCTCGCCGGTGTCCTCTTTTTCGGCGACCATGGCCCAGTTCTCGTCGAGGATCGGCTTGAGCTTCTTGGCGTAGTGGCGCACCTCGCGCTCGGTCAGGGGCACGAAGCCCCAGTTGCGCTCCCAGGCCGCGTTGTAGACCTCAAGGAAGCGCTCCACCTCCTTCTCCAGATCCTTCTTTCGGAAGTTGCGGCACACGATCCCGTGCTCTGACTCGACCTTGCGGGCCATCTCCCAGATGGCGGGGTGGACTTTGTCCCGGCCGGAGACGTCGAGGCTCCACATGTACAGGTCCATCACCTTGGTCAGGCCCGCCTCGCCCTCGAGCAGCGCCTGGTAGTAGGCGTGGTGCCAGGGGTTCAGGATGATCGGGGGGCGCCCCTGCCCCTCGACCATGAGGCCGGCCTCGTCGTTGGTGGTGAAGCTCATCGGGCCGATCATCGTGCCGGCCCCGTGCACTCTGAGCCACTGCTCGGCCGCGGCCAGGAGGGCGCGGGCGGCCTCGGGGTCGTTCTCGCACTCAAACCAGCCCCACAGACCCCAGTCGTTGCCCTGGAACTCCTGCATGTTGCGATCGATGTGGGCGCTCACGCGCCCGATGGCGCGGCCGTCCCGGAAAGCCAGGAAGTACTGCGCCTCGGCGTGCTCGAAGAACGGATTCTTGGCGGGATCGAGCTGCTCCTTCAGATCGCTCAGAAGCGGCGCCACCCAGTTGGGCTCGTTACGATAGAGCCGCCAAGGAAGCTTGATGAAGGTGTTCAGATCGCGGCGGGATGCCACAGGCCGGATCTCGACTGCCATCGCGGCGCCCACCCTATATGCCCACCTCGATAGACGTCTTCGCAAAGGTCCGCGGCCACGAGCGCGAGGAGCTCTTGCGCGCCGCCCGCGAGGCCGACCTGCTGCCCTACTTCCGCACGGTCGAGTCGCCGGCCATGCCGGTGGTGGAGATGGAAGGCCGGCCGCGCATCATGCTGGCCTCCAACAACTATCTGGGCCTGACCGGCGATGAGCGCGTCATGCAGGGCGCCCGCGACGCGCTCACCCGCTACGGCACCGGGCTGACCGGCTCGCGTCTTCTGAACGGCACCACGCCGCTGCATCTGGAGCTCGAGCGCGAGCTGGCGGAATGGATGGGGACTGAGGAGGCGATCGTGTTCACCACCGGCCACCAGGCCAACATCGGGACCCTCGGCACCCTGCTCGACTCCGGCGACACCGTGATCGTGGACTCCGGCGACCACGCCTCGATCCTCGACGGCGTGCTGCTGTCGCGGGCCAAGATGCGCCCCTTCCGCCACGGCCGCATGGACAAACTGGAGCGCGCGCTGAGCCGCGCCGCAGATGACGGCGGCGGCGTGCTGGTGGTGGTCGACGGCGTGTTCTCGATGGAGGGCGACCTGGCGCCGCTGGTGGAGATCTCAGAGCTGTGCGCCAGCTTCGGGGCTCGCCTGATGGTCGATGAGGCGCACGCGGCGGGGGTGCTCGGGGCGCGCGGGGCGGGCTCCGCGGAGCTTCTGGGGGTGGAGGACCGCGTCGATCTGCGCATGGGCACCTTCTCCAAGTCGCTGGCCGCCTGCGGGGGCTTCATCGCCGGAGACGCCGAGGTGATCGACTACCTGCGCATCTCCTCGCGCGCCTTCCTGTTCACGGCCTCCGCCGTCCCCGCCGCGCTGGGCGCGGCGCTGGCCGCGCTGCGCGTGCTGCGCTCCTCCGAGGGCCCGCAGCTCTTGGCCGCGGTGCTCGAGAACGCCCGCTACTTCGCGGCCGGCCTGGACGCCCTCGGCTACAGGGTGCTGAGCGGCGAGCCCGTGCGCATGGGGCCCGCCGAGGACGCTCCGCTGGAGAGGATCCGCACCCCGATCATCCCGATCCTGATCGGCGACGACTGGCAGGCGGCGCTGTTGTGGCGGGCCCTGTATGACGCGGGCGTGTTCACCAACTGCGCCCTTCATCCGGCGGTGCCGCCGGGAGGAGCGCTGCTCAGAACCAGCGTGATGGCGACCCACGACCACGCCACGCTGGACCGGGCGCTCGAGGCGTTTGCGAGCGTCAAACGGGAGTTCGAGGCCGAGCACGGAGCGCTCTCCCCCGGCCAGGCGGGCTGACCGCCCCCGAGAACGCGGGGCCCAGCCCCTGCGCCCGGGCGTGCTCACCGGGCCGCGATCCCCGCCCCGGGACTTGTCCGTTTCTTCACAAGTCCTTCGCGAAACAAAAAAGGTCGCTTCTAGCGCACGATCCACCAGCGCGAGGTTGACCGCGCGGCGCGCGCTGCGTAGCTTGCGGATGCGCACTGCATTGACCACTCGGGGGTGGCCTTGGGCCCACCCTCAGGAGGTGATGTGCCGGGACCAGCCGCGACTCCTGAGGGAGGGTTTCAGATGGCCATGGCAGGCGCGTACTCGGACAACCGCAAGAGTGTTGCACGCCGCGAGAACCTCGCGGCGGCGACCAGGAGAGTGCATATGAACGCGACAGCGACAGTCGCCCCGCCCGGTCCACAGCACATGCGCGCGTTGGAACGCGCAAACAAGGTCCGCCTTGCCCGAGCCGAGCTCAAGCGCCGGGTGGCAACGGGCGACGTCGATGTGGCCGCCGTGATCCTCGAGTGTCCCTGGGAGGCGCACAGCATGGCCGTGGCCGACCTGCTGATGAGCCAGCGCCGCTGGGGTCAGACCCGCTGCCGGAAGTTCCTGGCGCAGATCCCCATGTCCGAGAAGAAGACGGTCGGCTCGATGACCGAACGTCAGCGGCGCACCCTCGCGGTGCTGCTCAACGCCACTCAGCGGGGCCGCGCCTGGGGCGCAAGCCCCTGGGTAACGGACACCCTGACGAGAGCTTGACCTGCCACCAGCCCGCGAGCATCCCGATCAGCCCCAGCCGCGGGCGCACCCGCCAAACGCCGCAGCCGCCCTGGCCGAGGTCTTTGACCGGCAGGCGGGCGAACTTGTAGCGGCCCGGTTCAAGCTTCATGCCTTCAAGCAGCTCATGCGCGCGGCGCTCGTGCGCGTTGCGCGCCTCGGCCAGCCGGCGGAACTCCGCCAGCCGGCCGGCCAGCCGGTCGCGTGAGCGCTCGAGCTCCTCGAGGTTCATCAGGCGCGGGCCGGCGCAGACCTGCGCCGAGGGAGCGGGGGCCGGGATGAAGGGGAACCTGTCGGCGACGATCGCCGAGAGCTCGCGCTCGAGCCTTGCCACCTGCGCCCGCAGCGACTCTCTCGCGGCGCGCTCGCCGTCCTCGCGGTCGATAAGTAGCTGCTGCTCGGACTGGGTCGGGCCCAACTTCTCCTCCTAGCGGCGGAAGAGGCGAGTCTACCAGCGGCGCCCGCCGCCCGAGCGCTCCCGGACGCGTTTTTGAGAGCGCGTCAGGGCCGCTCGAGCGCCTCGTAGCAGCTCCACAGCGCCTCTTCGACATACAGGGCGGGAACGCCGGGGACCTGCAGGGCGAAAAGCGTCAGCCGGCGCGTGTGCGGGCCCGGCTCGTGCTGGGGGGCGGTCTGGCCGAACAGGACCACGAGCGCCGAGGAGGCGTCCGCGATCACGAGCCGTCCCGGCGGGAGGGGCGGGGCCTCTGACGAGCGCCCCAGCCGCTCGCCCTCGCGGCTCGGGCGGATGCCGAGGGGACCATCCACGGCCTCGGAGTCGAGCGCCCACACCGGCACGCCGGTGTCGATCAGCGCGATCAGCAGCACGTCTGAGAGCATCCCGCGAGACAGGAAGCCGCCCCGCAGCATCCGCTCGAGCACCGCCGCCTCGATCGGCGTGCGCATGACATCCGGGTCGAGGCCCACCTGATGGAAGAACACGCGGTAGGCGGCGGGCACGGGCTCGCGGCGCACGCCCACCGCGCGAGCCCCGCGAAACCGGTTGGACAGTTCGCGAAGCCGCTCTGTGACCTCACGCGAGGAGGCGCCTGTGACAGAGCCCGGGCGCCCGAGGAGCACCTCCACCGCCAGCACCCGCAGCTCTCCCAGCTCCTGCTCCACCTCGCGCGCACACCAGCCCGCGGCCGGCTCGAACCCCCCCGGCGGGCTCACGGCGCGGCGCCCCTCCATCCGCGCGCCCGCGCGGCTTCAACAAGCTCGCTGAGGCGCGCCCGCAGCACCGCGCGCGAGGGACGCGAGAGCAGCGCCGCGCTCTGCACCACTCCCCCCGGGTAGGCGAACGTGACCTGCGGGCAGCTGGCGACCTGATAGAGGGTGGCCACCGCTCCGTCGCCGTCGATGCCGACCGGCAGCGTCAGCTGCCGTGAGCGCACGAGTTCCCGCAGCGCGTCGCGGTCTCCTTTGATGGCGACGGCCGCGAAGCTGACACCGGGAAAGGAGGGCGCGAGCGCCTGCATGTCGCTGAGGATGTCAGGACAGGATCCGGAGTCCACGAACAGCGCGAGCACCAGCGGTCCCCGTTCGTAGAGTTCACACACGTTCAGAAGCTGGGTGCCGCGCAGCTTGCAGGCCGGCACGCGCCCCGCCGCGCCGTCGTTGGCGTGTGTGGCGATGTCGGCGTCGCCCTTCTCATCTCCCAGCGCCAGCGGCACCGTGAAGGGCGGCACCCTGTGGCCGGGTTCGATGCCCCGCACCAGGGTCGCCTTGTTGGTCACCGTGTGGATGGCGATCAGCACGAACGCCAGCACCGCGAGCACACCCAGAATGCGACCCCAGCGCTGCCCCGGCGCGGGGTCAGGCGGGCTCATGGCCCGAACCAGGCCTCCGCCGCAAGGCGCCGGGCACGCTCGCGAGGGCCTCGCCCAGCCTGTGCGGCAGGCTGACCGGCTGCGAACGTTCGGCGATCACGAGGGCCGCGGGCAGCGCGATCAGCACGCCGAGGAGCGACACCGACAGATCGATCAGCGTCACCAGGCCGAAGTCGCGGAGCATCCTGATGTCTGACAGCGCGAGCACCCCGAAGCCGGCGATGGCCGTGACCCCGGAGGCCGCGACCGCGGCGCCGGTGTGGCGATAGCTGCGCCGCAGGGCCTGCACCGTGTCGTGGCCGGCCAGCCGCTCCTGGCGGTGGCGCTCGGACAACAGGACGCTGAACTCGGTCGAGATCGCGATCACAAGCGCCCCCAGCGTGACCGACATCGGGTTCAGAGGCACCCTCACGCAGAACAGGATCAGGGCCGACCAGCCGGTCGCGAGCACGATCGGGACGAGCGGCGCGAGCGCGCGGCGGCGATCTCCGCGAAAGGCGATCAAGAGCACGAGCGCCACCGCCGCAAGACCCGCGATCAGCGTCAGGATGCGCCTCCACGGTGACGCCACCTGGGCCCCGGACTTGGCCGCCAGCACCGGCAGGCCCACGAGCTGCGCGCTGACGCCCGCCGGCGGGTGAAGGCTCGAGCGCATCGATTCGATCAGCCGCTCCTCCTGGGCGAGGCCCGTCAGGCGGATCCCGAACGCGAGCGTCGCCACGCGGCGGTTGGCGGTCACGACATCCTGGGAGAAGTAGGGCGGGATCGCGCGCAGCAGGCCGCTGACTTCGGCCTGCGTGAGCTTGGCCGGCGCCGCCGAGGCGGCGGTCTGGCTCTGGAACAGGTCGGTCAGCGAGAAGGCCGGGCACAACCGCGCCCGCCTGCAACCGCTCGAGGAGCTGTAGCCGAAGCGTTTGAGGATCTTGGCCTCGTAGGCTCGCATCCATTCGATCGTGGCCGGCTTGGCCAGGTCCTGCCCGCGCACCATCAGGTCGATTTCACCGCCCACGCCGGTGGTCTTCTCGAGCACGCCGAGGCTCTGAAGCGAGCTCAGGTTCTGGGGCACCAGCTTGGTGATGTCGGTCTCCACGCGCGTCTGCGTGTCGAGCCCCCAGCCGAGCGCCGCCAGCGCCAGCCCCACGGCCAGCACCCGGCCCGGGCGGCGCACCGCCACGACCAGGGCGACCTTCGCCACGAACCGATTGACGGGGTTATCGAGCAGCAGCTCACGCGCTCCCCGCCAGGCGGCCAGCAGGGGCCCGGCACCGGGAGCCTTCACGGGCGCGTGCCCCGGCCCAGCAGCGGCGCGGGGAAGCGCGAGCACCGCGGAGCCCACGGTGAGCGCGCACAGCAGCGCGATCCCGACCCCCACCACGAGCAGCACGCCGAAGCCGCGCACCATCGGCACCGGCGACAGCGCCAGCACGAGGATGGCGGCGGCGCTGGCGGCGGCGGCGGTGGCCAGCGTGGGGCCGCCGACCGCCGCCGTGCGCGCGATGACCGCCACACGGTCGGGGCGCTCAGCCTGCCCGGGACCTTCCGCCGGTCCGGAGCCCTCCGCCTGCGCGTAGGCCTCCTCCACCCGCGACTGGAACTGGATCGCGTAGTCCACCGCCAGCCCCACGAGCACAGGGAGCACGGCGATCGATGCCATCGTCAGCGATGCCCCCACGACCGACAGGGCGCCGAAGGTGAGCGCCGCGGCGAGCACCGCAACGGCCAGCGGCAGAAGCCGCGGGCGCCCCGAGAAGATCAGCCCCAGGGTCCCGGCCATCACCAGCAGCACCGCCACCAGCAGCAGCTCGATGGAGTGGGTGATAGAGCTGTTCAGGTCGGCGACGATCACCGGCTCGCCCGTCAGCAGGTAGCTCTCGCCGTGCTGCAGGTGCCACTGGGGCATGGCGATCGCCTGGCGAATCAGCCCGATCGTGTGGGTGCGGGCGCTCTCTGACAGCCCGGCCTTCATCCGCACCGACACGAGGGCCGCGTTGGGGCTCGGGAACAGGTAACCGAAGCGCGCCTTGGGAGTGCCGGCCGGCTTGGTCGGATCGAACACCAGGGTGGAGAGGAAGTTGGGATTGGTGAGGCTCGGCCTTTCTGTGAGCCCGTAGGTCAGGGCGAGCGTGGCCAGGTACTCCTGAAAGCGCCCGGTCGTGACCTTGCTCGCCTCCTTGCCGAGGGCTTCGGCTTCGCCGGCCGGCAGGCCGCGGGCCAGCGCGGCCTTCGTGACCACCCGTTCGGCCTGCTTGGCCTGTGCTTCGGTCGATTTGGTCTGTGCGGTGAGCTGTTCGTTGATCTGATCGGTGGCCTCTGTGACGAAGGTGCCGGGACCGAACACCACCTTCACCGTGCGTGCGCGCGCGAGCGCGCCGCAGGGTCCGTTGGGCCCCCCCTCGCTGGCGAGCGCGGCGGCGGGGACGTTCCCGGACAGGCACCCCTCGAGCCCGGCCAGCCGGAAGATGTCCGTGCTCAGCACGAGCTTCTGCAGGTTGCCCTTGACCAGCACCTCGATCGGCTCTTCCCCAAAGTTCCGGTAGAAGCGCTGGGTGGCCTTGTATTCCGAGCTGGAGCTCGACACGAAGGTGTTGGTGGCCGCCGTCGGATGAAGCCGCAGGGCAAGCCCGGCACCGGCCAGCCCCAGCATGATCGCGATCGCGATGATCAGGCGCGGCCGTCGAGCCGCGCCGCCCGCCAGGGCGGAGAGAAGCCGAGCTGCACTCACGTCATTGAGGCTAATGGGTGCGCCCGGGGCGGGGAGCCGTCAGGCGAGCGCCGCGCGGGCTACTCCATGCCCAGCGGGCCGGCTGATTCACCGGACAGGAACTGGCGCACGAACGGGTTCTCGGAGGCGAACAGCTCGGCGGCCGGGCCGGATTCGACGATGCGGCCCTTCCACAGGACGGAGATGTGCTCGGCCACCCGCCGCGCGCTGCGGATGTCGTGGGTGATCACCACGTAGCAGCCACCGTGCTCTGAGTGGACCTCCTTGATGAGCTCGCACAGCAGCGCCGTGCGCACCGGATCAAGGCCCGAGTCGGGCTCGTCGAACAGCACGATTTCCGGTTCCAGCACCAGCGCCCGCGCGAAGCCCGCGCGCTTTCGCATGCCCCCGGAGAGCTCGTTGGGCATCTTGTTGCCCTCGTTGCCCAAACCCACCTCGCGCATGCGCGCGTTGACGATTTCGGCGATCTCATCGTCGCCCTTCTCGGTGTGCTGGCGCAGCGGGAAGGCGATGTTGTCGTACAGGTTCAGCGAGCCGAACAGCGCCCCGTCCTGGAACAGCACCCCGAACTTCCTGCGCATCGCGAACAGCTCGTTGTCGGACAGGCTGGGAACCGAGACACCGTGCACCAGCACGTCGCCCTCGTCGGGGTAGAGCAGCCCCACGATGTGCTTGATGCACACCGACTTGCCCGTTCCCGACGGGCCGATGATCATCGAGATCTGGTTCTCCGGCAGCCCCATGTTGAGACCGCGCAGCACGTGGTTTCGCCCGAACGACTTGTGCACGTCGATGAACTCGACCGCGTCGGGCTCCTTGGAGGGGCGGATGGTGCCCGTGTGGTAGCGGAACTCCTCCTCGGCTTCGCCGGGGCGCTCCTCGGGTACAAGCGTGACGCCCGCGGGCGCGGAGTCGGACTCGGGCTCCGGGGTCTCCTGGTCCTGCATCTCCTGCTCGGGCTGCTCTTCGCTCACTTCATCCTCCGACGGGGGCTCGGGCGTTGCCGCCCCAGAACACCTGCGTGCCCATCATCCCGATCAGGTGGATCAGCACCAGGTTCAGAACCATCGACTTGGCCGTGGCTCTTCCCACACCCACCGGCCCGCCGCTGGCGTTATAGCCGTAATAGCAGGCCACGAGCACGATCGCGGTGGCCATGGTCATCCCCTTGATGACGCTGTATAAGAAGTCCAGCGGATTCTGGAACTGCCAGAACACCAGCAGGAACCCGCCCGAGGAGACATACCCCAGCTGATCCACGATCGCGAGGTATGAGGCCAGGTAGGCGACGCCGATGGCGCCGATGTACATGAACGGCAGCACTATCCACGCGGCCAGAAGACGGGTCGCGCAGAGGAACAGCAGCGAGTTGACGCCCATCACCTCCAGGGCGTCAATCTCCTCGGAGATCCGCATCGCGCCGAGCTCGGCCACGATGCCGGTGCCCACCTTGGCGGCCATCATGTAGCCGAACACGTAGGGGACCGCCTCACGCAGGTTGCACCAGGCGGCATACACGCCGGAGTAGGAGGGCGCGTTGATCGACTGGTTGAAGTAGGCGGCCTCGATCCCGCAGGCCCCCAGCCCGATCAGGAAGGCAAGGCTCCAGATGACGAGCGTCGAGTAGATGATCAGGATGCCCGACTGGCGCAGGGTCTCGCCGAAGAAGCGAAACACCCTAAGGCTCCACACATCGCGAACCACACCGGCCGCGAAGCGGCCTATCTCTCCGGTCGAGGCCAGCAGTTCACGCGGGACAGCGAAGAATTCGTTCATCTGATCACGAGAATCTGCGGGTGGGTGGCCAGCAGCGTCTGGGTGAAGACGTAGTTGAAGGCCCCGATCCCGAGGAAGGAGATGACCACGGCTTCGTTGACCGCCCGTCCCACGCCCTCGGCGCCCCCGGAGGCGCTCATGCCCTTGTAGCAGCAGACGATCGAGATGATGGCCCCGTACATCACGGCCTTCAGCTCCGATCCCCACAGGTCGGTGGTGGAGGAGCTTTCGAACAGCGTCGCCCAGAACGGCCCCAGCGTGCCGCCGTTCAGAAGCTCGGCGAGGATCCCCCCGAACAGCCCGAACAGCACCGCGTAGATGTTGAACAGCCCGGTCACCAGCATCAGCGCCAGAAAGCGCGGCACCACCAGGTTCTTGACGGGGTCCACGCCCAGCACCTGCAGCGCGTCGAGCTCCTCGCGCACCTTGCGCGCTCCCAAATCGGCGGTGATCGCCGTGCCGGCCACCCCGGCGATCACGATCGAGGTGATGAAGGGCCCGAGTTCGCGAACCACGATCACGATGAAGAACGCGCCCAGCCGGTCCAGCCCGCCGATCAGGTTGAGGAAGTTGGCGGCCTGCAGACCGGGCGCGCCGTAGTTGATGGCAACGGTGGAGACCAGCAGGGGAAACCAGCACAGCCGCAGCGTGAACAGGAACTGCGAGACCAGCTCTCCGCCGTAGGGATATGGGGGTCGCAGCGCAGAGAGGAGCGTCCTGCCCGTGAGGATCATCATGTCCCCGAATTCCTCAAGGACATGCCTCAACGGCACGGACACCCGCTCGGTGGCGGTGCGAACCATTCTCCCTACCTCCTCTCCTCCGGTCGCGATCGGTGGTGCGGCGAACTCTACGCCATGCGACCCCCGCGTGCCACGCACCGCCGCCGTCCTGTCCGAGGCCCCCTGCACGGCCCGCAAGCGCCGCTGGTATCGTGGCCCGATCGTGTGGGGGAGGCCCGTCTTTCCGGTGATTTTGCGTGGCGTGCGCCCGCGCCGGTTGACCCGCGCGCGCCCCACGCTCACGGCGGCGCCGGGACTGGTGCTCGCCTGCGCCCTGCTGGCGAGCGGATGCGGTGGCGGGGCAAAGCAGAACGCGCACGAAGCCAAGGCCAACTACAGGCTCGACGTCATCCACGCGAGCTTCCCCCACCTGCAGTCGATCGCCCGGCACACCGCGCTCGTGCTGACCGTGCTGAACCGCGGCACCACCACCGCACCCAACGTGGCGGTCACCATCGACTCCTTCGAATACGCATCCAATTTTCCAGAACTGGCCTCTGACAAACGACCGATCTGGATCGTCGATGCCGGCCCCGGCGAGATCAACCACCCGGCCCAGACCGCGGCGGTGACCCCCAACGGAGGCGGGCAGACCGCATACGTCAACACCTGGGCCCTCGGCCCGCTCGCGCCCGGTGGGACCCGCACCTTCCGCTGGCTGGTGGCGCCGGTCAAGTCGGGCCTTCAGAACATCACCTACCGGGTGGCCGCGGGCCTGGGGGGCAACGCCCGCGCCGTCAGCGCCACCGGCGGCCCCGTTCAGGGCCACTTCGCGGTCTACATCACCCAGGCCCCCCCGCCCACGCAGGTGAATCCCAACACCGGCCAGGTGGTGCCCGGCACCTATCCGCAGGTTCCTCCCATAGGCACGCCACAACATCCGCTGCGCTCCAAGGTCGGGGCGCACCGCTCGAGCAAGCTCCTGAATCGGTAGCCGGCCCGGTTGGTTGGCCCGTTGTCGAAAGATCCCACCGCCGATTTCGCCAGGCGGTGATGCTTTTTGACGGGGTTCGGACTACGATTGCCAGCGGCCCTTCCGCGCCCGCCGGGCAGCAGCCCCGCGGGCCCGATCGGGGACCTCGGCCAATGCGCCGAGGCGGCCTGTGCCACCACCCTTTCTCCAGGAGGAATTGATCCCGCTCATGCCACCACGGACCCGCCAGCAGAACGTCACCGCCGCCCAGTGGAGCCCCAATGGAACCGCGCTCGGGTCCCCGGACCTGACGGTCGCCGGGAACCAGGTGTTCGGGGAGAACGTCTTCTCCGCCACCGTTCAACGACACCGCCTGCCCAAGCACGTCTACAAGGCCCTGCAGCGGACGCTCGCCCGCGGCGAGGCGCTGGACACGTCCCTCGCGGACGCCGTGGCCCAGGCGATGAAGGACTGGGCGATGGAGAAAGGGGCCACCCACTACACCCACTGGTTCCAGCCGCTGACGGGGCTCACGGCAGAGAAGCACGACTCCTTCTACGGCCCCGACGGGGAGGGCTCGGCGCTGGCGGAATTCTCCGGCAAGGAGCTCATCCAGGGGGAGCCCGACGCCTCCTCGTTCCCGAGCGGCGGCATCCGCGCGAC
Source organism: uncultured Solirubrobacteraceae bacterium (assembly GCA_963826995.1). Classification (GTDB taxonomy): domain Bacteria; phylum Actinomycetota; class Thermoleophilia; order Solirubrobacterales; family Solirubrobacteraceae; genus Palsa-744. The sequence continues at coordinate 399,171 of CAWGYZ010000002.1, forward strand.
CTTCGAGGCCCGCGGCTACACGGCCTGGGACCCCACCTCGCCGGCGTTCGTCCTTGAGAACCCCAACGGCTCCCTGCTGTGCATCCCCACCGCCTTCACCTCCTGGACCGGGGAGGCGCTGGACAACAAGATTCCGCTGCTGCGCTCAATGGACGCCCTGTCCGGCGCGGCGATCCGCGCGCTCGAGCTGCTGGGCGTGGATGACGCGGCGCGGGTCTTCACCACCACCGGCTGCGAGCAGGAGTACTTCCTGATCGACGAGCAGTACTTCTTCGAACGCCCGGACCTGGTGACCACGGGGCGGACGCTGTTCGGCGCCAAACCCCCCAAGGGCCACGAGCTCGACGACCACTACTTCGGCTCCATCCCCGAGCGGGTGCTGGCCTACATGCTGGAGGTGGAGCTGGAGCTGGCCAAGCTGGGCGTCCCCATCAAGACCCGCCACAACGAGGTCGCGCCCAACCAGTTCGAGGTCGCCCCCATCTTCGAGAACTCCAACGTCGGCTCCGACCACCAGATGATCACCATGCAGATCATGCAGAACACGGCCCGCCGCTACGGGCTGATCTGCCTCCTGCACGAGAAGCCCTTCGCGGGCGTCAACGGATCGGGCAAGCACAACAACTGGTCGATGGGCACCGACACCGGGCTGAATCTCCTGGACCCGGGCGACACGCCCTCGGAGAACCTGTCCTTCCTGTTCTTCTGCGCGGCCGTCATCCAGGCGGTCAACAAGCATCAGGAGCTGCTGCGGGCATCGATCGCCAGCGCGGGTCAGGACCACCGCCTCGGCGCCAACGAGGCGCCGCCGGCGATCATCTCGATCTTCCTCGGGGCCGACCTCGAGAAGGTCTTCACGGCGATCGCCGCCGGCAAGGTGCAGCCATCGAAACCGGGCTCCTTCCTCGGGCTGGGCACGCCCGTTCTGCCGGCACTGCCACTGCACGGAGGCGACCGCAACCGCACCAGCCCGTTCGCCTTCACGGGCAACAAGTTCGAGTTCCGGGCGCTCGGCTCCAACTCCTCGCCGGCGTTCCCCAACACGGTGCTCAACACCATCGTGGCCGAGTCGGTCGACGAGCTGGCGGACAAGCTGCAGACCGCGCTCAAACGCTCCGGGGCCACCCTGGAGAAGGCCGTCACCAGCGTCGTCAAGGAGGTCTGGGCAGCCAACAAACAGATCATCTTCGACGGCGACGGCTACTCGGAGGCCTGGCACAAGGAGGCCGCCAAACGGGGCCTCGCCAACCTGCCCACCACACCCGACGCGCTGCCCTGGATCGTCAACAAACAGACCATCGCGGCGTTCAAAAAATACAAAGTCCTCTCCAAACGCGAGCTCGACGCGCGCTATGAGGTGTTCACCGAGCAGTACGTCATGGCCATCAACATCGAGGCCGAGACCGAGGCCACCATCGCCCGCACCATGCTGCTGCCGGCGGCCGTGCGCTACCTCAACGAACTCCAGGACAGCGGCCTCGAGGACCTGATCGGCGAGGTCGAGCCCCTGGTCAAGGAGTTCCACTACGCGGTGGTCAAGCTGGAGGACGCCAACCTCGACGAAAACCACCCGGATGACTCTCCCATGAAGGAGGCCATCTACATGCGCGACACCGTCATCACCGCCATGGAGGACGTCCGCGAGGTCGCCGACCGCCTGGAGAAGCTCATAGCCGACGATCTCTGGCCGCTGCCGAAGTACTCGGAGATGCTCTTCATCAAGTAGCCCGGGCTTGCTCACCAAGCGTTGACGCCGGCGTTTCGGGCTTTTCGCAACTCGGTCTCAGCTCAGCTCGGTCTTAACGTCGCTCGGTCTTAACGCAACTCGGCCGCCGGAAATCCGGCGGCCGAGTTGGTCCTATGGGTGGCGCCCCGCCACCCCCGTCGCGTCTGCGGCTATTCGTTTCCGCAGATCACGTACGCCTTCACGCCTATTTCACCTCCGGCTTTTCCGGTGGTCACGACCGCCACTGCGGTCCAGGCGTTTGCGGCGCTTGGGTACGAACTGACCAGGGCGCCAACGGCACCGTTGAACGAGGTCACGGTGCCACCCCCTCCCAGAGCCACCCCACTCGGGCAGGTGATCACGTCTTCGACCGTGCTGCCCCGGTTGGCCGCGATACCGCGTTGTTCGGTTCCGCTCGTCACCGCCGCACCGACTTTGCCGGTCGCACCCGTTGCACCGGTCGCACCGGCTGTACCGGTCGCTCCCGTTGCACCGGCCCCGGTCGCTCCCGTTGCACCCGTGCTGCCGGTGGCGCCGTTGCCGCCGGTTTCACCCGTGGCTCCGGTCGCCCCGGTCGCCCCGGTCGCCCCGGTTGCGCCTTCGGCCCCGGTCGGCCCGGTTGCACCCGTGGCCCCGCCGGAGCCTTCGGCCCCTTCGGCACCTTCGCCGCCCTCAGCGCCCGTCGCGCCGGTGGCTCCAGTGACTCCGGCAGGCCCGGTCGCACCGGTCGCACCGGTGGCTCCCGCTTCTCCGGTGGCTCCTGTCGCGCCCGTGGCTCCGGTGGGTCCGGTCGCTCCCGTCACCCCGTCCGCCCCGGCAGCCCCTGTGGCTCCCGTGGCTCCGGTTTCACCGGTTGCGCCATTGGTTCCATCGGTGCCATTGGTTCCGGCTTCTCCGGTCGCTCCCGTCGCCCCGGTGGCCCCGGTCGACCCGGTGGCTCCGGCTTCGCCGGTGGCTCCGTTGGTCCCGTTGGTCCCGTTGGTGCCGTCGGTGCCGTTGGTGCCGGCTTCTCCGGTCGCACCCGTGGCTCCTGTGGCTCCGTCGGTCCCGTCGGCTCCGGCTTCACCAGTGGCTCCGGTCGCACCCGTGGCTCCGGTTTCACCAGTGGCTCCGTTGGTTCCGTTCGTTCCGTTCGTGCCATCGGCGCCTGCTTCCCCGGTCGCCCCAGTGGCTCCGGTTGCTCCGGTTGCTCCGGTCACGCCATCTGCGCCGGTTGCCCCCGTCGCTCCGGTTGCACCCGTGTCACCGGTCGCTCCGTTGCTTCCGTTCGCTCCGGATTCTCCGGTCGCACCGGTGGAGCCGGTCGCACCAGCGGCTCCGGTAGCTCCGGTATCACCCGTCGCTCCGTTGCTGCCGTTTGCTCCGGATTCTCCCGTCGCACCCGTCGCACCATTGCTGCCGTTGGCTCCGGCTTCTCCGGTCGCCCCTGTGGCTCCCGTGGCGCCGGCTTCACCGGTTGCGCCGGTTGCGCCGGTCGCGCCGTTGGTGCCATCGGTGCCCGCTTCTCCGGTTGCTCCGGTGGCACCGGTCGGGCCCGTCGCACCTGTGGCTCCTTCGGGACCTTCAGCGCCTTCGGAACCTTCGGCGCCGGTGGCACCCGCAGGTCCGGTTGCGCCGGTGGCACCCGTTGCCCCGGTTTCACCCGTGGCCCCGTCGGTTCCGTTGGAGCCGGCTTCCCCAGTCGCCCCGGTCGCCCCGGTCGCACCGGTCACGCCATCGGCCCCGGTTGCCCCTGTTGCTCCCGTGGCACCGGCTTCACCCGTTGCGCCGTTACTGCCGTTGGCGCCGGCTTCGCCGGTTGGTCCGGTGGCACCGGTCGCTCCATTGGTTCCATTGGTTCCGTTGCTGCCGTTGGCTCCGGCTTCTCCGGTCGCACCAGTGGCGCCTGTCGCGCCCGTGGCTCCCGCTTCACCGGTTGCGCCGTTACTGCCGTTCGCACCGGCTTCGCCCGTGGCACCGGTGGCTCCGGTGGCTCCGGCCACGCCATCGGCCCCGGTTGCCCCTGTGGCTCCCGTGGCACCGGCTTCACCCGTTGCGCCGTTACTGCCGTTGGCGCCGGCTTCGCCCGTGGCACCTGTCGCTCCAGTTGCACCGGTCGCTCCGTCGGTTCCGTTGCTGCCGTTGGCTCCGGCTTCACCGGTCGCACCCGTGGCTCCAGCTTCACCGGTCGCACCCGTGGCACCGGTCGCACCACTGGCTCCATCCGTGCCCGCCTGTCCGGTCGCACCGGTCGGGCCGGTCGCACCTGTGGCTCCTTCGGGACCTTCAGCGCCTTCGGAACCTTCGGCGCCGGTGGCGCCCGTCGCGCCGGTTTCACCCGTGGCCCCGTCGGTGCCGTTGGCACCTGCTTCTCCGGTCGCACCTGTGGCCCCCGTGGCCCCGGTCACGCCGTCGGCTCCGGTCGCCCCTGTGGCACCCGTGGCTCCGGCTTCACCGGTTGCACCATTGCTGCCATCGGCACCCGCTTCTCCGGTGGCGCCGGTCGCTCCGGTTGCTCCGTTGGTGCCGTCGGTGCCCGCTTCTCCGGTCGCACCTGTGGCGCCGGTCGGGCCGGTCGCACCTGTGGCTCCTTCGGGACCTTCAGCGCCTTCGGAACCTTCGGCGCCGGTGGCGCCCGCAGGTCCGGTTGCGCCGGTGGCACCCGTTGCCCCGGTTTCACCCGTGGCCCCGTCGGTTCCGTTGGAGCCGGCTTCCCCAGTCGCCCCGGTCGCCCCGGTCGCACCGGTCGCGCCGTCGGTTCCGTTGCTGCCGTTGGCGCCAGCTTCCCCGGTCGCGCCAGTGGCGCCCGTCGCGCCCGTGGCTCCGGCTTCTCCGGTCGCGCCATTACTGCCGTTCGCGCCGGCTTCGCCCGTGGCGCCGGTGGCTCCGTTGGCTCCGTTGCTGCCGTTGGCGCCGGCTTCTCCCGTCGCACCCGTGGCGCCGGTCGCTCCGGTCACGCCGTCGGCGCCTGTCGCGCCGTTGACTCCGGCTTCGCCGGTCGGCCCGGTCGCACCGGTGGCGCCAGTGGTGCCGGTGGCTCCAGCCTCACCGGTCGCTCCGCTCGCGCCATTGGCTCCAGCTTCGCCCGTGGCACCAGTGACGCCATTGGCGCCCTGGGCTCCCGTGGCACCGGTCACTCCGGCTTCACCGGTGGCTCCGTTGGAGCCTTTTGCGCCCGCTTCGCCGGTTGCTCCCGTCGCTCCCGTCGCTCCCGTCGCCCCAGCGACGCCGGTCGACCCGGTCGCGCCTTTCGAGCCCGCCGCTCCGGATTCGCCCGTCGCGCCCGTCGCCCCAGTCGCTCCAGTGGCTCCGGTCACTCCGTTCAAGCCGTTGAGGCCGTTCTGACCGTTGAAGCCGTTCTGTCCGTTCTGTCCGTTCGCACCAGTGGCACCTGTGGCGCCGGTCGGGCCTGTGGCGCCGGTTGGGCCCGTGGCACCACTCACGAAGGGCTCCAAATGGAAGTCGAAGAACCCATGCGCCCCGGCCTGCTCCGCCCCCAGCGAGGCGATGGCAAGCATGAGCGCCGTCAGAGCGACAACGATGCCGGCCATGACGGGCAATGCCGACCAGCCGCGTTCGGCCACTGCTGCGGTATCTCCCGGCGGTTCATCGATCGGCGGGAGCTGGATGTGCCGCAACGATGAATTCCCCTGCAGCAAGTGTCCGGGTCCTTGAACGGGTCGCATCTCACGATCTCCTGACTCAGTCGTCCCTGGTTGGTCAGCTGCGGCGGTCGATCCCGCTTCGTGGAAAGCGCCCCTCAGAGCACCACCCCCCTTGATCGATCGCCTGCAACAGCGATTGCAGTTCGCAAGAATGCACCCTGTCGACCGCGTGTCCAGTACGTTTGGACGAACGATTTAGCCGCTGCCCGAAAGGCCATACGCCCATGTCGGCCGAAGCGGCCGGCGACCTGCCCGAGTCGGGCAGAATCGCGTCGTCCTGAAGGCCTACACGCCGGCGCAGCGCTCGTTGGCCCGATCGCGGCGAACGGTGCGCCCGATGGCCACTAGCATGAACTGCAAATGTCACGCGATTACCTGAAAGCGATCTCCGAGCGCGTCGTCATCTACGACGGCGGCATGGGCGCCACGCTGGAGCAGTTCGACCTCACGAGCGAGGACTACGGCGGCCTGGCCGGAAAGTGCCACGAGGCACTCGTGCTCAATCGACCCGATGTGATCGAGGGCGTCCACAGCTCGATGCTCGAGGCCGGCGCGGAGGTGGTAGAGACCGACACTTTCCAGGCCTCGCGGATCAAGCTCGGTGAGTGGGGACTCGCCGACTACACCGTCGAGATCAACACAAACGCCGCACAGATCGCGCGCAAGGCCGCGGGCGAGAACCGCTACGTGGCGGGCTCGATCGGGCCCACCGGCTACCTTCCCGCCTCCGAGGACCCATCGCTGGGCCAGATCCGCTTCGGAGAGCTGGTCGAGGTTTTCACCGAGCAGGCCGAGGGACTGATCGACGGTGGCGCCGACCTTCTGATCATTGAGACCGCGCAAGACATCCTCGAGGTGAAGGCCGCGATCTTCGGCGCCCGGGCCGCCTTCAAGAGCACCGGCCGCACGCTGCCTATCCACACCTCGGTGTCGCTGCTGCCCAACGGCGGAAAGATGCTGCTCGGGACCGACATCTCGGCGGTGCTGACAACGCTCGAGGCCCTCAAGGTGGACGTGATCGGGCTGAACTGCTCGACCGGCCCTGAGGACATGCGCGACGCGATCCGCTTCCTTGGCGAGTTCTGCCCGGTGCCGGTCGCCTGTATACCCAATGCGGGCCTTCCCCTGCAGGGGCCGGACGGTGAGACGATCTTCCCCGAGAAGCCCGAGCCGCTGGCCGAGGCACTGAAGGAGTTCGTCGAGCGCTACGGCGTGGGGATCGTGGGCGGCTGCTGCGGCACGACGCCCGAGCACATCGCGGCGATTGCCGAGCGCGTCGCCGGGCGATCGGTCACCGAGCGCCCCGCCCCCCGCCCGGCCCACCTCTCATCGATGATCGCCGCCGTCACGCTGGTGCAGGAGCCGGCGCCCACGATGGTCGGCGAGCGCGTCAACTCGCAGGGGTCACGCAAGGCCAAGGAGCTCCTGCTCGCCGAGGACTACGACGGGCTCGTGCAGATCGCCGAGGACCAGGTCACCGGTGGCGCCCACGTGCTCGACCTGTGCGTGGCGCTGACCGAGCGCTCTGATGAGGACGAACAGATGCGACTGGTGGCCAAGAAGGTGTCGCTGACCCAGCCTGCGCCGATCCAGGTCGACTCGACCGAGCCGGAGGTGATCGAACGGGCGCTCGAGCAGATCCCCGGGAGGGCGATCGTCAACTCGGTCAACCTCGAGGCCGGCCGCGCCAAGCTCGACCGCGTCGTCCCCGTGGCGCTCGCGCACGGAGCGGCGCTGATCGCCCTGACGATCGACGAGGTGGGCATGGCAAAGACGGCCGAGCGAAAGGTTGAGATCGCCAAGCGGATCCGCGATCTGTGCTGCGAGGAGCATGGCCTTGACCCGGAGCTTCTGATCTTCGACTGCCTCACCTTCACGCTGACAACCGGCGATGAGGAGTGGCGTCCCTCAGCTGTGGAGACGATCGCGGGCATACGCGCGATCAAGGCCGAGATCCCCTCTGTGAAGACCTCGCTGGGGGTCTCGAACGTCTCCTTCGGTGTCTCTCCGGGGGCGCGCGCGGTGCTCAACTCGGTCTTTCTGCACCACTGTGTGGACGCGGGCCTTGACCTGGCCATGGTCAACCCCAACCACATCACCCCCTACTCGGAGATCCCCGACTCAGAGCGCGAGCTGGCCGACGACCTCGTGTTCAACCGGCGAGAGGACGCGCTCGAGCGGTTCATCGCCCACTTCGAGTCCAAAGGCGAGGAGGAGGTACAGGGCGCGGCCGACCCCACCGAGGGGATGGAGCCCGAGGAAGCTCTGCACTTCCACATCCTGCGCCGGCGCCGGGACGGCGTCGAGGATTGGATCGATCGCAGCGTGGAGAAGATCGGCGCCGTGCCCACACTCAACGAGGTGCTGCTGCCGGCGATGAAGGAGGTCGGCGACAAGTTCGGCGCCGGCGAACTGATCCTGCCGTTCGTGCTCCAGTCCGCCGAGGTGATGAAGAAGGCGGTCGCCCAGCTTGAGAAATACCTCGACAAGATCGAGGGCTACACGAAGGGCACGGTCGTTCTTGCGACCGTGTTCGGCGACGTGCACGACATCGGCAAGTCGCTCGTGAACACCATCCTGACGAACAACGGCTACACGGTCGTGGACCTGGGCAAGCAGGTGCCGATCCAGACGATTCTCGATGCGGCCGTCGAGCACGATGCCACGGCGATCGGCCTGTCCGCACTGCTCGTGTCCACCTCCAAGCAGATGCCCGCCTGCGTGCAGGAGCTCCACTCAAAGCGCCTGTCCTATCCTGTGCTGATCGGCGGCGCGGCGATCAACCGCGCGTTCAGCTACCGGACGCTGTATCCCGGCGGCAAAGACTCCGAGGAGGTGTATGAGCCAGGCGTCTTCTACTGCAAGGACGCCTTCGAGGGTCTCGCCGTGATGGATCAGCTGATCGACGACGACGCCCACGAGGCGCTCCTGTCAAAGCTACGCGCCGGCGCCAGCGAGTTCCGCGAGAAGGGCGATGCTCCCGTCGAGGAGGTCGATCTGACAGACGACTCGGTGCGCTCACCGGCACGAACCGATGTGCCCGTGCCGACACCTCCGTTCTGGGGGGTGCAGGAGATCGACGTCGACCTGGATGAGGTCTACCGCCACCTGGACACGCATGTCCTGTTCAAGCTTCACTGGGGTGGGAAGGGCGTCAAAGGCGAGGCCTGGCAGACGCTCCTGCGCGATGACTTCCGACCGCGCCTCGAGCGTATGTGGCGCGAGCAGACCTACCTGCATCCGCGCGCCCTGCTCGGCTTCTTCCCCTGCTACTCGCTGGGCAACGACATCGTGGTGCTCGATCCCGAGGACCGCTCCACCGAGCTCACGCGCTTCGTGTGCCCGCGCCAGCCCAAGGGGGATCGAATCTGCCTGGCCGACTTCTTCCGCCCGGCGGTCGATGGCAAGGCGCCGCCGGAGCTCGACGTGATCGCCGTGCAGGCCGTGACGGTCGGCTCCGAGGTGACCGAGCTGATGGCCAAGCTCGAGTCAGAAGGAGAGTTCGCCGAACAGCTCTTCGTTCACGGGCTCGGCGTGCAGACCGCCGAGGGTCTCGCCGAGTGGCTTCACTGGCACGTGCGCGAGATGCTCGGCATCGACCCGGCGCAGGGACGCCGCTACTCCTGGGGCTACCCTGCGGTGCCCGAGCAGTCAGAGCATCTGAAGGTCGAGAAGCTGCTCAACCTCGAGCAGATCGGGATGACCATCACCGACGGCTATGCCCCCGAGCCCGAGCAGTCGACGCTCGCGCTCGTGGCTCACCATCCGCAGGCGATCTACTTCGGCACGCGCCAGGGCCGCCTGCTGCCTGATGGCTCGCCCGACGACCTCATCCGGGGCTCTAACCGTGACCCGTCATTGTTCGCCGACCTCGACGACACGGACCCGCCGGAGGGCGCCGTCGAGGAGGAGGACGAGCCCGCCCTCACCTGAAGTCTCGTGATCACGACCCCGGTCAAGGACCCCAGTCCAGCGGCTCTCTGACCTGCAGCCCCCGGACGCGGGCAAAGTGCCGGACATTTCGGGTGACCAGTGGAACCTTCGCCTCCAGGCAGATACCAGCCTGCATGGCGTCGCGAACCTCGATCTGTGCACCGGCCGATCGCAGCTCGCGGAACACGGCGCCCGCGCACAGAGCGGCGCCTCGGGTCAGCATCAGGCAGGGCGCCGCCAAGAGAGCCTCTACCGGCGCCGGATCACGAACGTAGCTGCGTCCCAGCGCGAGCTCGAACGCCGTCACCGCGGTAACTCGAAACGCGAGCGAAGCGCCGAGCCGACGAACGAGGTCGAGTCCGGGCCCCGAGCCTCGCAGGTAGTCGATCAGGACGTCGGAGTCGAGAACTGGGGAGATTGCCACGTTGACCAGGCCTGCTCGCGACTCCGCTCGAACTCAGCGACGTCGTCATCGCTCCACGTCCCCTCAGCAGCGGCGATCGCGCTTGCCAGGTTCGCGCGATGAAGCTCCGACTGAAAGTACTCGCTCAACGCCTCCTCGACGATCGCCGAGAAGCCGCGAGTACCGCGATTGACCGCCTCGGACTTGAGACGCTTATAGACGGGATCAGATATCTCGATCGTCGTGCGCATGCATGCATTCTAATGCATCAGATTCGACCTCCGATATGCCGGGGGCTCCTTCTGGCCGCTCAGTCGTCTCGCGGCGCGGGGCGGAACAGGATGCGCTTGACCTCGGAGGCCGAGCCCCCGCTAAGGCGAAGCACCGTCTGAAAACCCTCGGCTCCCAGCTCGCCGGCATCCAGGGCCCGACGCAGCTCGTTGAGCGTCGCGTGATCCTCCTCGCGCACCTGATCGCGCGCGGTCTCAAGCAGAATCAGATGGCGGGGGCGTTTCAGCGCCGAGGCCATGCGGACAAACTGCTCGCGCTCCGCTGCCTCCAGGCTGTCCGCACCGAGGACCACCGTCTCGCGGCTCTCCAGGCGTTTGCTCACGGCCGCCCGCAGGAGCTCCTCGGCGCGCGTCTCGATCTCCTCGGCGGGGACACGTCCGGCCAATAGGCCGCGCACCTTGTCGAGCGACAAAAGGCTTGCCCGATCCTCGATCAGACGCTCGAGGAAGCTGTCGCGCTCCGCTCCCGAGGCGGACACCACGATCAGCAGGCTGCCCGGGGAGTAGCGCAGGCGGTCGGCCGGCGACAGCACACGGCAGTGGACCGACAGGTTCGGGGGTCGGGGCGGGGCGCCATCGGGGCGGGGGCGATCGGAGGACCACCCTGTGCGCTCGTCGGCTGCGATCTTGACGCTGCGGGATGAAGGTCGGCTTGCCATACCCCCATCATGCCCTAACCGGGCGCGAGATCCGGAGTCAGGTCCCTCGCGAACCGCTCGGCGCCTCGGAGATCAACGCGAGCTTGGCCCTCCGACCGAGCGCCTTGATCCGTGCCTCCTCGCGCCGAGCCGCGCTGCGATCGGCCATGCGAGCAACGAACGCGAGCTCGACCGGCAGGCGGCTGGCCGTGTATCTGCTCGCCTTGCCCGCGCGGTGCTGGACCAGGCGTCGCTGCACATCCGTGCTCCAGCCCGTGTACAGCGACCCGTCGGCGCAGCGCAGCATGTAGACCCAGGCATCCGCCATCCGGTTGGATACGCCGCCCCGGTGCCGATGCCTTCCGGCACGAACTCGCGCGAGGTCGGCGGCACGCTCGATTGATCTGACCCCGGGCACAAGAAGAGCCCGCACAGGGCGGGCTCTTCCAGTGCTCCAACTACTGGCTCTCAGCCAGTGATGTTGCCTTTATTGCCGTGATCGGTGTTGTCCCATTTCTGAGCCCCGCCTTCGGCTTCGTAATGGAACTGCCATGCGTATTTGCCGAGCGATGAGGTACCGAAGTAGGCCTGCATGAATTCTTCGGTCGACTTGATCAGGCTCGGGTCGGTGCTGCTGTAGGAGGCGTATGGGTCGAATTCCGATCCGGCCGGGACCGGAACGACCAGATCTCCGTAGAACGTGCCGGGGATGCTGGCTGTGATCGTAGGACCGCACGGTTCCGCACCGGGCTGCTTCTTACCGGCGTGGGTTTCGAACGTGCCTTTGACCAGGACGGTCACGTCGAATGATCCATCGGATTTCGGCGTGATCATGTAGGTCCGCGTGAACGTGTCTGTCGCCCATTCGTCTTCGCATTCGCCTGAATCGGGGTCGTTTGCCGATTCAAACGGGCCGTAGACAAGCGGCGAGTTGGTTCCGTTGGGGCCCGTGGGTCCGGCAGGCCCGGTCGGTCCTGTAGAACCGACGGGTCCGGTTGCGCCGGTGGCACCCGCGGCTCCGGTTGCACCGGTTCCGGTCGCTCCGGTGGCTCCGTTTTCACCGTTGGTTCCGGATGCTCCGGTCGCGCCGGTGGCTCCCGTCGCTCCTTCTGCTCCGTCGGTGCCGTTGCTCCCAGATGCTCCGGTCGCTCCAGTGGGTCCGGTTGCCCCGGTCACGCCGTTTGCCCCGTCGGTGCCGTTGGTTCCGTTGGAGCCTCTTTCACCGGTGGCTCCGGTCGCGCCGGTTTCGCCGGTGGCTCCCGTGGCTCCGTTGGCTCCAGCCGCGCCCGTGGCTCCTTTCGCGCCGGCAAGTCCGGTCGCGCCAGCCGGACCTGTGGCTCCGGTTGCACCCGCTGGGCCGGTCGGACCTGTCGGTCCGGGCGGATTGGTGGGGCCGGTCGGGCCTGTTGCCGGCGTCGGGCCCGTCGGTCCTCTTTCGCCGGTGGCGCCCGTCGGGCCCGTCGCTCCGGCCGGGCCGGTTGCGCCGGTCACGCCCGCCGCCCCGGTCGCGCCCGTGGGTCCGGTCGCGCCGGTCGCGCCGTTGGCTCCGGTGTTGCCTGTCGCCCCGGCCGGCCCGGCGGGCCCAGCGGGTCCAGTAGGTCCAGGTCGTTCGCAGGGCAGGCCGCAATTCGCTTGCACCGGTCCTGTCGGTCCGGTCGCTCCTGTTGGGCCGGTGGCTCCGGCCGGCCCGGTTGCACCCGTGACTCCGGCAACGCCGGTCGCGCCCTTTTCACCGGTGGCCCCGGTAGCTCCCGTGGCTCCGGTCGCGCCTTTGGAACCCGCGGCCCCGGTTGCGCCCGTAGGCCCGGTCGGACCGGTTACCACGGCCCCGCTTTTGAAGCAGTTCTGAAGTTGGTTGAAGGTGAAGACCACAGTGTTGCTGCCGTCGATGGCGGTGGTTCCCACGCCAGAGCCTTCGGTCTGAAGGAAGAATGGAACGATCCCCGTGGCTTTCGTACTGCTTGTCACTTTGGCGATCGTTTCCTGTGAGGAGAAGACCAGTGAGCTTGGGTCTCGCCACTGAACTTTCGAGGACGATCCGCTGAAGGACGTGCCTGTGAATGCGACTTCGGTCCCCGGGCAGCCAGATGTCGGCGAGACCGAGGTGAGATGCCAAGCCGATGCGGCCTGGGCATTGGCGAACATCAGAATCAAGCTGAGCGTGCCCACAAACAGACCGATGCGGCCCGTCAGCGATGGCCAAAAGGCTCGTGGCGCCGCCGTAGCGGCCTCCTTGCGCTGGCGCATATTTATTGCCCTCCTCCTAGATTTTTCCCCTACGCCTTTGAAACGCCGACCCTACCAGATGAGTCGGGTATGTGGAACTTCGCCTGGGCGGTCGCTCGGCGCGGGTTCAACGGCTATCAGAAGGGCATGAGCTGTCGGCACGACGCAGCTTGTGGATCCAGGCACCCGGCATCACGTATCGATTGGGCGCACACACCAAGCAAGAGATTCCGGGCGTTCCGTTTGAGTGGCACGGCGAGAACCTCCACCGGTACCCCGCTAGCGTGCTTCAATTGGGGCGGTCGGCCGTCTCCTTACGCGCGCGTGAAGCGGCACCCCGTCGTGACCCAAGAGGACCTAGCCGTAGTTAGCCCTCCAACCAACGACCGCCGCGTGCGCAGTATCAACTTTGTTGGTGTTCGTGACGAGCACGGAGAGCTTGTCGCCGACGGCAAAAGCAACCGTGTGGGTGGTATCCGTGCAGGTTGTGGTGGCGGCAGCGATCGAGCAGGTAATCGAGGTTGCGACGTCGTTCTTGTACACCGTGAACGTCCACGGAGCGTGTCCGGCGTCCTCTTCCACGCTATCAGCGGCCGTGAAGTTCGACAGCGTGCCTGCCGAGGTCATGACGACATCGGCCGCGGCGCTCGTGGTCGCCGTCCATACCTCGTAAGGACCGCCGAACGTACTCACCGTGTTACCCATGGCAGGACCGCCTCCCAAGGCCGTGACGGAGGTGCCGGAGATCACATTTTTTCCGCTCAACGTGAACGGGGCACTGCCCGCGGCACCCGCGGGACCGGTGGCTCCGGTCGTCCCCGTTCCGGTCGCTCCGGTTGCACCGGTAGGTCCTGTGGCGCCAGCTGCGCCGACAGCTCCCGTTGCACCAGCGGCTCCCGTTGCACCAGCGGCTCCGGTGGCCCCTGTCGCGCCAGCAGCTCCGGTCGCCCCTGTCGCGCCAGCAGCTCCGGTTGCACCGGCACTCCCCGTTCCAGTGGCTCCGGTTGCGCCGGTAGCTCCATTGGCTCCAGTCGCCCCGGTCACACCCTGGGCTCCCGTGGCTCCGTTGGTGCCGGTGGCTCCGGTTGCGCCGTTGGTTCCGTTTGAGCCGGTGGCGCCCGTGGCTCCGTTCGAGCCGTTCGAGCCGTTCGAGCCCGCTGGGCCGGTGGCGCCGGTGGCGCCTGCTGGGCCTGTAGCTCCGGTCACGCCGGCTGAGCCGGTGGCTCCGGTGGCTCCGTTCGAGCCGGCTGCTCCCGTGGCTCCGGTTTCGCCGGTCGTGCCTTTTTCACCCTGGGGGCCGGTCGCTCCGGTTTCGCCGGTGGCGCCCGTGGCTCCGTTCGAGCCGTTCGAGCCGTTCGAGCCCGCTGGGCCGGTGGCGCCGGTGGCGCCTGCTGGGCCTGTAGCTCCGGTCACGCCGGCTGAGCCGGTGGCTCCGGTGGCTCCGTTCGAGCCGGCTGCTCCCGTGGCTCCGGTTTCGCCGGTCGTGCCTTTTTCACCCTGGGGGCCGGTCGCTCCGGTTTCGCCGGTGGCGCCCGTGGCTCCGTTCGAGCCGTTCGAGCCGTTCGAGCCCGCTGGGCCGGTGGCGCCGGTGGCGCCTGCTGGGCCTGTAGCTCCGGTCACGCCGGCTGAGCCGGTGGCTCCGGTGGCTCCGTTCGAGCCGGCTGCTCCCGTGGCTCCGGTTTCGCCGGTCGTGCCTTTTTCACCCTGGGGGCCGGTCGCTCCGGTTTCGCCGGTGGCGCCCGTGGCTCCGTTCGAGCCGTTCGAGCCGTTCGAGCCCGCTGGGCCGGTGGCGCCGGTGGCGCCTGCTGGGCCTGTAGCTCCGGTCACGCCGGCTGAGCCGGTGGCTCCGGTGGCTCCGTTCGAGCCGGCTGCTCCCGTGGCTCCGGTTTCGCCGGTCGTGCCTTTTTCACCCTGGGGGCCGGTCGCTCCGGTTTCGCCGGTGGCGCCCGTGGCTCCGTTCGAGCCGTTCGAGCCGTTCGAGCCCGCTGGGCCGGTGGCGCCGGTGGCGCCTGCTGGGCCTGTAGCTCCGGTCACGCCGGCTGAGCCGGTGGCTCCGGTGGCTCCGTTCGAGCCGGCTGCTCCCGTGGCTCCGGTTTCGCCGGTCGTGCCTTTTTCACCCTGGGGGCCGGTCGCTCCGGTTTCGCCGGTGGCGCCCGTGGCTCCGTTCGAGCCGTTCGAGCCGTTCGAGCCCGCTGGGCCGGTGGCGCCGGTGGCGCCTGCTGGGCCTGTAGCTCCGGTCACGCCGGCTGAGCCGGTGGCTCCGGTGGCTCCGTTCGAGCCGGCTGCTCCCGTGGCTCCGGTTTCGCCGGTCGTGCCTTTTTCACCCTGGGGGCCGGTCGCTCCGGTTTCGCCGGTGGCGCCCGTGGCTCCGTTCGAGCCGTTCGAGCCGTTCGAGCCCGCTGGGCCGGTGGCGCCGGTGGCGCCTGCTGGGCCTGTAGCTCCGGTCACGCCGGCTGAGCCGGTGGCTCCGGTGGCTCCGTTCGAGCCGGCTGCTCCCGTGGCTCCGGTTTCGCCGGTCGTGCCTTTTTCACCCTGGGGGCCGGTCGCTCCGGTTTCGCCGGTGGCGCCCGTGGCTCCGTTCGAGCCGTTCGAGCCGTTCGAGCCCGCTGGGCCGGTGGCGCCGGTGGCGCCTGCTGGGCCTGTAGCTCCGGTCACGCCGGCTGAGCCGGTGGCTCCGGTGGCTCCGTTCGAGCCGGCTGCTCCCGTGGCTCCGGTTTCGCCGGTCGTGCCTTTTTCACCCTGGGGGCCGGTCGCTCCGGTTTCGCCGGTGGCGCCCGTGGCTCCGTTCGAGCCGTTCGAGCCGTTCGAGCCCGCTGGGCCGGTGGCGCCGGTGGCGCCTGCTGGGCCTGTAGCTCCGGTCACGCCGGCTGAGCCGGTGGCTCCGGTGGCTCCGTTCGAGCCGGCTGCTCCCGTGGCTCCGGTTTCGCCGGTCGTGCCTTTTTCACCCTGGGGGCCGGTCGCTCCGGTTTCGCCGGTGGCGCCCGTGGCTCCGTTCGAGCCGTTCGAGCCGTTCGAGCCCGCTGGGCCGGTGGCGCCGGTGGCGCCTGCTGGGCCTGTAGCTCCGGTCACGCCGGCTGAGCCGGTGGCTCCGGTGGCTCCGTTCGAGCCGGCTGCTCCCGTGGCTCCGGTTTCGCCGGTCGTGCCTTTTTCACCCTGGGGGCCGGTCGCTCCGGTTTCGCCGGTGGCGCCCGTGGCTCCGTTCGAGCCGTTCGAGCCGTTCGAGCCCGCTGGGCCGGTGGCGCCGGTGGCGCCTGCTGGGCCTGTAGCTCCGGTCACGCCGGCTCACGCCGGCTGAGCCGGTGGCTCCGGTGGCTCCGTTCGAGCCGGCTGCTCCCGTGGCTCCGGTTTCGCCGGTCGTGCCTTTTTCACCCTGGGGGCCGGTCGCTCCGGTTTCGCCGGTGGCGCCCGTGGCTCCGTTCGAGCCGTTCGAGCCGTTCGAGCCCGCTGGGCCGGTGGCGCCGGTGGCGCCTGCTGGGCCTGTAGCTCCGGTCACGCCGGCTGAGCCGGTGGCTCCGGTGGCTCCGTTCGAGCCGGCTGCTCCCGTGGCTCCGGTTTCGCCGGTCGTGCCTTTTTCACCCTGGGGGCCGGTCGCTCCGGTTTCGCCGGTGGCGCCCGTGGCTCCGTTCGAGCCGTTCGAGCCGTTCGAGCCCGCTGGGCCGGTGGCGCCGGTGGCGCCTGCTGGGCCTGTAGCTCCGGTCACGCCGGCTGAGCCGGTGGCTCCGGTGGCTCCGTTCGAGCCGGCTGCTCCCGTGGCTCCGGTTTCGCCGGTCGTGCCTTTTTCACCCTGGGGGCCGGTCGCTCCGGTTTCGCCGGTGGCGCCCGTGGCTCCGTTCGAGCCGTTCGAGCCGTTCGAGCCCGCTGGGCCGGTGGCGCCGGTGGCGCCTGCTGGGCCTGTAGCTCCGGTCACGCCGGCTGAGCCGGTGGCTCCGGTGGCTCCGTTCGAGCCGGCTGCTCCCGTGGCTCCGGTTTCGCCGGTCGTGCCTTTTTCACCCTGGGGGCCGGTCGCTCCGGTTTCGCCGGTGGCGCCCGTGGCTCCGTTCGAGCCGTTCGAGCCGTTCGAGCCCGCTGGGCCGGTGGCGCCGGTGGCGCCTGCTGGGCCTGTAGCTCCGGTCACGCCGGCTGAGCCGGTGGCTCCGGTGGCTCCGTTCGAGCCGGCTGCTCCCGTGGCTCCGGTTTCGCCGGTCGTGCCTTTTTCACCCTGGGGGCCGGTCGCTCCGGTTTCGCCGGTGGCGCCCGTGGCTCCGTTCGAGCCGTTCGAGCCGTTCGAGCCCGCTGGGCCGGTGGCGCCGGTGGCGCCTGCTGGGCCTGTAGCTCCGGTCACGCCGGCTGAGCCGGTGGCTCCGGTGGCTCCGTTCGAGCCGGCTGCTCCCGTGGCTCCGGTTTCGCCGGTCGTGCCTTTTTCACCCTGGGGGCCGGTCGCTCCGGTTTCGCCGGTGGCGCCCGTGGCTCCGTTCGAGCCGTTCGAGCCGTTCGAGCCCGCTGGGCCGGTGGCGCCGGTGGCGCCTGCTGGGCCTGTAGCTCCGGTCACGCCGGCTGAGCCGGTGGCTCCGGTGGCTCCGTTCGAGCCGGCTGCTCCCGTGGCTCCGGTTTCGCCGGTCGTGCCTTTTTCACCCTGGGGGCCGGTCGCTCCGGTTTCGCCGGTGGCGCCCGTGGCTCCGTTCGAGCCGTTCGAGCCGTTCGAGCCCGCTGGGCCGGTGGCGCCGGTGGCGCCTGCTGGGCCTGTAGCTCCGGTCACGCCGGCTGAGCCGGTGGCTCCGGTGGCTCCGTTCGAGCCGGCTGCTCCCGTGGCTCCGGTTTCGCCGGTCGTGCCTTTTTCACCCTGGGGGCCGGTCGCTCCGGTTTCGCCGGTGGCGCCCGTGGCTCCGTTCGAGCCGTTCGAGCCGTTCGAGCCCGCTGGGCCGGTGGCGCCGGTGGCGCCTGCTGGGCCTGTAGCTCCGGTCACGCCGGCTGAGCCGGTGGCTCCGGTGGCTCCGTTCGAGCCGGCTGCTCCCGTGGCTCCGGTTTCGCCGGTCGTGCCTTTTTCACCCTGGGGGCCGGTCGCTCCGGTTTCGCCGGTGGCGCCCGTGGCTCCGTTCGAGCCGTTCGAGCCGTTCGAGCCCGCTGGGCCGGTGGCGCCGGTGGCGCCTGCTGGGCCTGTAGCTCCGGTCACGCCGGCTGAGCCGGTGGCTCCGGTGGCTCCGTTCGAGCCGGCTGGGCCCGTAGCACCGGTGGCGCCCGCTGGGCCTGTGGCTCCCGTCACGCCGGCTGACCCGGTCGCGCCTTTTTCGCCGGTGGCTCCGTTCGAGCCGTTGGTGCCGTTCACGCCTTTTTCACCGGTGGCGCCCGTCGCGCCTGTACTGCCTGTCGAGCCCGTCAACCCTGTGGAGCCCGTGGTGCCGCTTGCACCTTTTGAGCCCGTCGCGCCCGCGGCGCCCGTCGCGCCGGCAGCTCCCGCGGCGCCGGTGTTACCGGTCGCGCCGGTCGCTCCTTTGCCTCCTTCTTTACCGGCGGCGCCTGTTGCGCCCGTTGTGCCTGGCGCCCCGGTGGAGCCCGTCGCCCCAGTGGCTCCGGTGGGACCGGTCGGGCCTGCTCCTCCACCTTTGAAGCAGTTTTGAAGCTGGCTGTAGGTGAAGACGACGGTGTTGCTGCCGTCTATCGCTGTGGTTCCCACGCCCGAGCCTTCGGTCTGGAAGAAGAGGGGAACAGTCCCTACAGCTTTCGTGCTACTCGTGACTTTCGCGGTAGTTTCCTGCCACGTGAAGATCAGCGCGCTCGGGTCTGACCACCTGATTCTGGAGGTTGATCCGCTGAAAGAGGTCCCGGTGAAGGCGACTTCTGTTCCGGGGCAGCCGGACGTCGGGGAAACGGATGTCAGATGCCACGCCGATGCGGCTTGGGCGCCGCCCAGGAACACCAACAGAGCAAGCACGCCTGCTAGAAGGGTCATGCGCCCAGTGGCTCGCCGCCTGATTGCGCCCCCCACTACCTGGTGGTCCTGCTTACCGCATCCGTGATTGTGCGCTTCCATGCTCCGTCTCCCTCCGTGACGTCCCCCCTAGAGAACGCGCCTTGCTTCCCGTTGTCTTCTTCTCCCAGAAGAAGGCCCGCAACCGTACCAGAATATGGTGAGGCATGCCCAGAGCTCGGCAGGGATGTTGAGAAATGGGTGAGGTGAGGAACCTGTGAAGAGGCGGGTCAGGCGCTCCTGCGAAGCCTCAGTAACGGAACCTCACGCGCCACGCCTTGTTGTTGCAGCTCGAGCCGCTGGTGGTGATCTTGACCTCGACGTTGTCGCCGGGCGCCGCGGAGCCCGATTCTTTGGCGTTCGAGCAGCTGCGATTGCTCGTGGCGGTGACCGCGCAGGAGAGGAGGGTTTTGCCGCTCGTGTTGTCGATCACCGACACCAGCGCGCTTTCTTTGCTGCTGAAGCTCGCGTTGGTGTCCACATACAGGCTGTTGACCACCTCGCCGTTGGCCGGCGCCGGACCCGCGAGCAGGTTGCTCAGCGAGTTGCCGCTCGTCGCCTTCGGGCAGGAGCCATTGCCCTGGCCCGCGAGCTCCGTGTAGTTCAGGCAGTTGCCGCTCGGCACGTTCTGGGAGCTTGCGAAGTTCGCGATCGCCGCGTTGCCCGCCGGACCTGTCGCGCCGGTCGGTCCGGTCGAGCCACCGGATCCGGTGGCGCCCTTCGCGCCTTCTTTGCCGGTAGGACCCGTCGCTCCGGTCACTCCGGTCGCGCCCGTGACGCCACCGGGACCGGTGGCGCCGGTGGCTCCGTTCTGGCCCGCCGTTCCTTCTTTGCCGGTGGCGCCCGTGGCTCCCGTCGGTCCAGTCGGGCCGGTTGCTCCGGTCGATCCCGGCGCCCCGGCGGCTCCGTTGCCGCCTGCGCTTCCGGTCGGGCCGGTCGCTCCCTGCGGTCCGGTCGCCCCGGTCACCCCCTGCGGTCCGGTTTCACCGGTCGCGCCGGTCGCGCCGGCTTCGCCCGTCGCACCGGTCGCCCCCGTCGCCCCTGTCGCGCCCGTCACGCCCTGCGCTCCTGTCGCTCCCGTTTCTCCGGTCGGGCCCGTGGGCCCGGCGGGACCGGTGGGACCCGGGGAAGCGACCGAGTATTCGATCGTCACCTGCGCGTCGCCCGGTTCGTTGCCGTGGTCGCCGGCGGTGCCCGTCCGTGTTCCGGCGCCCGAGGTGACCGTGCACCCGCTGACGGTGGCGGTTTCGACGCAGTAGTCAGAGCCGCCGCCGCCGCCGCCGCTTTCGTATTCGCCGCCCCCGCCACCGCCACCACCGAAGTAGCCGCCGCCGCCGCCGCCACCGCCGGTACGGCCGGCGTGGCCACCCGAGCCTCCGATGCCCGGACCTGCGCTGGTGAATTTCGCTCCGCTGGTGCCATTGGCTCCGCCTTCCCTACCTTCTCCGCCGGCGCCTCCTTCGGCTTTCGTGTTGTCGCCGCCGAAGCCGGGTGTATTACCAGTACCCCTTTCTGCGACCGGCATGCCCGCGCTGCCTCCGTAGTATCCGCCGCTGGCTCCGCCCCCGCCGCCTGCGACAAGCACGGGTTCGAGGAAATTGGAGCCGAGGCTTACGCCCGAGGCGCCCCCACCGGCACCGTTACCGAAGTAGCCACCGCCGGCAGGTCCGCCACCCGAGTCAACGCACACGTACAGCTGCTCATCGGCCGAAAGACCTGACAGGATACCCGACACTTCATCGCCCTTCCCGCCGGTGCCACCGCCGCCGCTTTCCGTCCCGGCTGCACCGGTCGCGTGGATCGTCACGGCGCCCGAGCTCGGCACGGTCCACATTGTGCACCCTTTGGAGGTAAACGCTTCCGTTTTGGTTTCGGCGAAGGCGCTCGAGCTGAGGCCGAGCAGCGCAGCCACCATCACCAGAAGTGCCGTGCCCGCCCGCAAACAGCTGTGTGACCGCCCCACCAGGACTCCCTTCCTCTTTGACCCCGCCTGTCGTCTCCCGGCCTCAGCCGCCGAGCGAGAGTACCAGGACACGCTTGTTTATGAGCGCCCGCCCGGCCCGTCCCCACGCCCCCGTAACCGCAGCTCAGTCGGCCCGCAGGAGGCCCCGCTGCGACTCAGGCAGCGCCGGCAGCCTGACGGGCGTGGCGTGCATGGTGCGCAGCCGCACGTCCTTCCAGGACAGCCCCTCATTGACCAGAGCCGGCAGGCCCATGATCAGCGCTGCGGCCACCTCCACCACCTGCAGCACGATGCCGTAGGCGATCGCTTCGGGTGTGGAGATGTGGTAGGCGCCGGCCAGCACCGCCACGCAGGCGGCCTGGAACACGCCCACGTTGGCGGGGGTGGCGGGGACCACGGCGGTGACGTTCACGGCGAACAGCACCGCCGCCGCGCCGGCGAGGCCCGCCTGGCCGTCCAGGCCGAGGGCCATCAAGAGAAACCAGCAGGCCAGCCACTGAAGCGCCCAGGCCCCAAGCTGGGCCACGGTGGCAACAGCCGCCCTCCTGGGCCGGCGAAACACGCGCAGACCGTCGCGCAGCCGCATCAGCGTTCGACGTAATCCGGTGAGCAGCGCATGCAGCCGCCGCGATCGCGACACCGCCGTGGGCGGGATCAGCACCGGGGCAAGCAATAACGCGATCAGCACCGCGAGCGGAGCGAGCGCTATCAACAGAAGCGGCCGCTCGTTGGCATCGAGGACGCTGACGCTCGACAGGCTGACGGCCCCCAGGATGGTCAGGGCGAGCAGGTTCAGAAGCGTCTGGGAGACCATCGTGCCCAGCACCACCGGCAGGGTCTCGCGCGCGCGCCCCAGCCGGCGGGCCACGATCAGCGCGCGGGAGGGCTCCCCCAGGCGAGCCGGGAGCGTGGAGGACATCAGCACACCGATGAAGGTCCCCTGCATGGCGTCCCGGCGTTTGGCCCGCCGCCAGGTGGGAGCCGCCACCAGAATCTGGTGCCAGGCCAGCGCCCGCACGAACATGGCCGCGCACATCAGGCCCAGACCGGCGGCAAGCAGACCGGGCTTTGAGGCCACCAGCGAGGCAACCACGGGGCCAACCCCCACCCGCTGAAGGGCCAGCGCCGCCAGTCCCGCGCCCGCCACCCAGCTGGTCAACAGGGCGGCCCGGCGAAGCGTGCGCAGGCGGCGGGCGGGCACGGCCTGGATCGGCGCCGTCTGAAGGCTCGGCAAACGCTGGGCGGGGATCCGCGGCAGCCGGTCGGCGGGGGCAAAGCCATGGCGTACCGCCGCCTGCCCCAGGCGCGTGACCGGGGACGGGATCGAGCAGGCCTGCTCGTAGCAGTCCAGCACTTCCGCCGCCACATGGGGCCAGGCGAAGCGCTCGGCGCGCTCGGAGGCAGCCACGGCCATCCTGCGGCGCCGCGCGGGCTCGAGCGCCAGCCGGCGAAGAGCCTCGGCGACAGCCAGGGCGTCGCCGGCGGGCACAAGCTGCCCGTCAATGCCGTCTCTGACCACGTCGCGGTAGCCCGGGATGTCCGAGGCGATCACGGGCGTCGCAGCGGCGAACGCCTCGGTCAGGATCATGCCGAAGCTCTCGCCGTGAAGCGAGGGCGCGCACAGCACCTCGGCGCGCGCCAGCTCCTCGAGCTTGCGCTGCTCTGAGACCTTGCCCAGCGCCTCCACACCCCGGTCGTCCAGCATCATGTGGGCGACCTCCTCGCGGGATGCCCCCACCAGCGTGAGCGTCGCCGGCACGTGGTCGCGCAGTGCTTCGAAGGCCCGCAGCAGGATCGGCAGTCCCTTGCGTTCCACCGCCTGGCCGATGAACAGGATCCGCAGCTGCCGCTGCGGGGGCTCGCCGTGCGCGCCCTCATCCGCGGCCGGGCCGAGCTCGGCCCCCGGCAGGTGGACGCCGTTGGGGATGATCCGGTAGCGCCCCCCGAAGAAGCGCCGCGCGGTCCAGGAGGCGGCCTCTGACACCGCGATGCGCACGTGCAGCCGGTTCATCCGCCGGCGGCCGCCGAGCGGAACGGCCGCGAAGCCGTTGGTGAGCACGTTCTCCGAGTAGGTGTGGAAGGTGCCCACCAGCGGCAGCTCCCCGGCCGAGCAGAGGGCGTCCCAGCCGACCATCGGAACCACCGGCTCGTGGATGTGCGCCACGTCATAGCCCCCCTCCCGTAGCTCCCTGCGCAGGGTGAACACCGCCTGCGGAGTGAGCGCCATGTTGGACACCGCCCCGTTGGCGGGGATGCCCACGGTGCGCCCCAGCGACACGAACCCCTCCGGCACCGAGCGCTCCTGCGGGCGGGCCCCGCGGTGCATGCGCGCCGAGATCGCGTCGTCGGGGTCGAACGGCGCCAGGATCCGCGGCTCGTGGCCGTCGGCTCTCAGCTCACCGGCGAGCGCCTCGATGTGGCGCGTGACCCCTCCGGGATAGGTCCACGAGTACGGCGAGAGCAGCGCGATCCGCACCCCGCGCAGTGTATCCGCTGGGAGGGCCGATCGGCGATCACGCGGACGCGATCACGGCTGCGATAATCGCGTCGTGGCCGCACGTCATTTCGTCAAGTACACGTTCCTCAAGCTCGACCCCGCCTGGAGACGCCTGGATCCGGGGCGCCGCGAACAGGACAAGCGCGAGCTGATGGCCGCCTGCGAGGACTTCGCCGACGGACACCTGCTGCAGGCCTTCTCGCTGATGGGCACCCGCGGAGACGCCGAGCTGATGCTGCTGGCGGAGGCCGAGAACCTCGAGCGCATCCACGAGTTCCACGTGGTGCTCGCCCAGAGCGGGCTGATGAAGTGGGCCCACACCCCCTACTCCTACCTGGGCATGCGAAAGAGTTCTGAGTACTCAGAAGACGAACGCGCCGCCCCCCGCGCCTTCAGGGGCAAGTACGTGTTCGTCTACCCCTTCGTGAAGTCCCGCGAGTGGTACGCCCTGCCCGCCGAGGAGCGCTGGCAGATCATGCAGGGACACATCGCCATCGGGCGCGAATACCCGGGCGTGGACAATCACACCGCCTACTGCTTCGGCCTGGACGACCAGGAGTTCGTGGTGGCCTTCGATACCGACGACGTGGGCACGTTCCTCGATCTCGTCCAGCGCCTGCGCACCACCGAGGCCTCCCGCTTCACCGTCCGCGACACCCCCAGCTTCACCTGCATCAGGATGTCGCTCGAGCGCGCCCTGAACGCCCTCGACGGCGAGCCGGTCGCCTTCGAGACCGCCCTCGGAGCACTCTGAGGCGCGTGCCCGCCTCCCCCCGCGGAGCAAAGGCGGCGCTCGCCCAGCTGCGCTCCTCTGACGAGGTGCTCGCCGCCATCATCGACGAGGCCGGGCCGCTCGATGACGCCCGCCAGGGACGCCCCGAGCTCGACGACCACTACGGCGCTCTCGTGCGCACCATCACCGGCCAGCAGCTGTCGGTGCTGGCGGCCAGGGCCATCTACGGGCGGCTCACCGACCGCTTCGGCGGGCGCCCGCCCACCCCGCAGGAGATCCTCGACGACGACCCCGAGGAGCTGCGCGCCGCCGCGGGGCTATCCCGCGCGAAGGTGAGCTACCTGCGCTCCCTGGCCGAACATGTCATCTCCGGAGACCTCGAGCTCGAGCGCCTGGATGAGCTCTCAGATGAGGATGTCATCGCCGAGCTCACCGCCGTGAAGGGGCTGGGGCTCTGGAGTGCCCAGATGTTCCTCATGTTCCACCTCTCCCGCCCCGACGTGCTGCCCGTGGGCGACCTCGGCATCCGCCGGGCCATCGAACGCGCCTACGGCCTCGATGAGCTGCCCGATCCCGCAGCTATCGAGAAGATCGCCGAGCCATGGCGCCCCCACAGGACCCTGGCCTGCAGGTACCTGTGGCGCTCGCTTCAGAACGAGCCGGGGTAGACCGTAGGCCCCGGTCGGCGGATGAGCCCGGCCAGGTTTCCCCGGGCCGGGCTCGAACCGCCTGCTATTTGGCGCACACCGCGGACGCCTGAAGGCCCATATAGCCAACTCCATTGGTTGTCACCCTCAGAGTCGCGGTCCATTCGTTGGAGCCTTCGTAGTTCGGCCTCGAGGCTTCGATGATGCCTTTTGCTTCTTCACCGCCTCCTGCGGGAACCAGCCGGGCGCCGCCGCCGGTCAGCTTGCTGCCCGTAGGACACTTGACCGTGGCTGTCACCGTTTCGCCTTCTGGCGCATGGAAGGCTGAGTTCACTACTGCACCTTCCACCGTCGTTACTTCGTTGAGACCGCCCGCAGCCCCGGTCGCACCCGTCGCACCCGGTTCGCCACCTGGTCCGGTTGGGCCGGCTGGCCCTGTTGCACCTGGGGGTCCGGTTGCTCCGGTCGCTCCAGCAGCGCCCGCCGGTCCAGTCGGCCCCGCTTCTCCGGTCGCTCCGACCGCCCCCGTTGCCCCGGTTGCTCCGGTTGCTCCGGTTGCCCCGACTGCTCCCTGTGCTCCCGTCGGCCCAGGTGCCCCCGTTGCTCCCGTTGCGCCGGCCGCTCCCGGTGCGCCGGCGGCTCCCGTCGCGCCCGTCACTCCCTGGGCCCCGGTGGGGCCGGTGGCTCCTGCGGCTCCTGTGCTGCCTTCGGATCCGGATGAACCCGCGGCACCCGTGGCTCCCGCTTTGCCTTCAGCTCCGGTCGGGCCTGTGGCGCCCGTAGCTCCAGCGGCTCCTGTGGCTCCTGTGGCTCCGGCGGCCCCTGTGCTGCCTTCGGATCCGGATGAACCCGCGGCACCCGTGGCTCCCGCTTTGCCTTCAGCTCCGGTCGGGCCCGTGGCGCCCGTAGCTCCGGTGGCTCCGGCGGCCCCTGTGGCTCCAGCGGCTCCTGTGCTGCCTTCGGATCCGGATGAACCCGCGGCACCCGTGGCTCCCGCTTTTCCTTCAGCTCCGGTCGGGCCCGTGGCGCCCGTAGCTCCTGCGGCTCCTGTGGCTCCGGTGGCTCCGGCGGCCCCTGTGCTGCCTTCGGATCCGGATGAACCCGCCGAACCGGTGGCTCCCGCTTTGCCTTCAGCTCCAGTTGGGCCTGTGGCTCCGTTCGTGCCGTCGGTGCCGTTGGTTCCGTTGGTTCCGTTTGCGCCTTTTTCACCCGTCGCTCCGGTGGCTCCGTTAGTACCGTCGGTGCCCGCAGCTCCGGTCGCCCCCTGGGCTCCGGTCGCTCCGGTCACGCCCTGGGCCCCGGCTGCTCCGGTGGCGCCTTTTTCGCCGGTGGCTCCGGTGGCTCCCGTTTTGCCTTCAGCTCCGATCGGGCCGGTCGCTCCGGGTTCGCCTTTTTCGCCTGTGGCTCCATCGGTGCCGTCCGTGCCGTTAGAACCGGTGGCGCCTTTTTCGCCCGTGGCTCCGGTTGCTCCGTTAGTGCCGTCGGTGCCCGCAGCTCCGGTCGCCCCCTGGGCTCCGGTCGCTCCGGTCACGCCCTGGGCCCCCGCTGCTCCGGTGGCGCCTTTTTCGCCGGTGGCTCCGGTGGCTCCGGTTTTGCCTTCTTTGCCTTCTTTGCCTTCTTTGCCTTCTTTGCCCGTTTTGCCTTCTTTGCCCGTTTTGCCTTCTTTGCCTTCCTGGCCTTCGGGACCTTCTTTACCCTCCTGGCCTTCGGGACCAATTTCTCCGGTGGGACCGGTCGGGCCAGCTTTGCCTTCGGCCCCAGTTGCACCGGTGACACCGTTGGTTCCGTTGGTTCCCGCTGAACCGCTAGGGCCGGTCGGGCCAGCTTTGCCTTCGGCTCCGGTTGCACCAGCGGCGCCTGTTTTGCCTTCGGCACCGGTCGCGCCGGCATGGCCTTCAGAGCCCGTGGCGCCGGCGGCGCCGGTCGCTCCCTGGGCTCCCGTCGCTCCGGTCACGCCTTGGGCCCCAGTTGCTCCCGTAGCGCCTTTTTCTCCGGTGGCTCCGTTCGTGCCGTTCGTCCCGTTGGTGCCGGCCACGCCGGTCGCTCCCTGGGCTCCCGTCGCTCCGTTAGTGCCGGCGGCGCCGGTCGCGCCCTTTTCGCCGGTCGCTCCGGTGGCTCCGTTCGTTCCGTTCGTCCCGTTCGTGCCGGCCGCGCCAGTCGCCCCCTGGGCTCCCGTCGCTCCGTTAGTGCCGGCGGCGCCTGTCGCGCCCTTTTCGCCAGTCGCTCCCGTGGCTCCGTTCGTTCCGTTCGTGCCGTTCGTGCCGGCGGCGCCTGTCGCCCCCTGGGCTCCCGTCGCTCCGGTGACGCCCTGGGCTCCAGCGGCTCCTGTAGCGCCTTTTTCGCCGGTGGCTCCCGTGGCTCCGTTCGTGCCGGCGGCGCCGGTCGCTCCCGTGGCTCCGTTCGTTCCGTTCGTGCCGGCGGCGCCGGTCGCTCCCTGGGCTCCAGCGGCTCCTGTAGCGCCTTTTTCGCCGGTGGCTCCCGTGGCTCCGTTCGTTCCGTTCGTGCCGGCGGCGCCGGTCGCTCCCGTGGCTCCGTTCGTTCCGTTCGTGCCGGCGCCGCCTGTCGCTCCCTGAGCTCCGCTCGCGCCTGTGGAACCTGTCGCACCAGTCCCTCCCGTGGCACCCGCGGCACCGGTGCTGCCCGCGGCTCCGGTCGCGCCGTTGGCGCCCGCAGCGCCTGTTCCGCCGGTCGCTCCTTTTTCGCCGGTGGCTCCTTTTTCGCCGGTGGCGCCGATGCCGCCCGTCGCGCCGGTGTTGCCGGTGGCGCCGGTGGATCCCGTCGCTCCGGTCACACCTTTCGGGCCGGTGGGGCCCGTTGCCCCAGCTGTGCCTGTGCTGCCCGTCGCACCATTGGTTCCCGCTGTGCCAGTCGGGCCGGTCGCCCCGGTTGCGCCGCCAGCGCCGGTTGAGCCCGTCACGCCAGTAGCACCCGTAGCGCCTGTGGCGCCTTTCGCTCCCGTGGCACCGGTGACACCGATCAAGCCCGTTGGACCGGTCGCGCCTGTGGCACCTTTGGAGCCCGTGGCACCCGTCGCTCCCGTGGTGCCCTGAGGGCCAGTTGGACCTGTGGCACCCTTGGCAGTGCACAGGTAGGTCCCGTAGAAGTACCCGCATTGGGCGGTGCCAGATCCTCCGTTGGCGCTCGCCGGGGAGGCGGAAACGATCGACAGCACGCCGAACGCGGCGAGCGTGCCGGCCAGAGCACCTCCGGAGCGGACGCGATCACGCACGATGGACGCCCTTGTGACCTGCGCGATGCTGTGCTCGGCTTCCCTGTGCATGCCGTCCCCCCTCGGAGTGCGATGGACCCCGGGCAGTAGATGAATTAGAAGCGAGGATCAAGGCCCTGCTAAGGCCCTGTGCATTGCCTAACGAGCCACATTGCCCGACGACTAACACCCTGCGCCCCCTCAATCAGAATGCTCCGACCGCGCTCTTCTATACCAACGGTTGCCACTGATCAAGCAAACCGAACTCAATCCGCCTAAATTTGCCGCAAACAGCGCTAATCTAACGTCGTTGCAGAGGTGGGCTCAGGAGGTCGCCGGCGCGGTAGTCTCCATGCCATGTGGAGGGTCGAGGGCGGCGCGATCGTGATCATGGGCGGTGTGGGTGCGTTCATCGAGGCACGCCGGCATATCCCGGTTTCTGCGCGCCGGCGGGAATGTCTCATCACCCCGGCGTCACGACTTGCCTCGAGGTCCAGGCAGCCCCGGCCAGGGCGCCGGGCCCGGACGGTTCCGCGGCGAGCACCACGTGGTGTGAAGGCTCGCACGGCGAAGCCGTCGAGCCGAATCCCCCTGCGATGACCTGACCATCGCGGGCCGATGAGCAACGTGGCAGCAGCACCGCCCGGCGTCGCGATCCTCATGTACCACAGCATCGCGCGTTCGACGACCGCGGCATTCCGAGAGTTCACCGTCGATCCGATTCTCTTCGAAGAGCACGTCGCCGCGCTGGTCGATGCCGGCTGCCATTTTGTCACCGTCGAGGAGGTGCCTGCTCTGCTGGCCGGGAAGGGCGACGCGGACGGAAGGACCGCCGTTGCCATCTCGATCGATGACGCCCTGGCTGACGCTGCAACCGGTGCGGCTACCGTGCTTGGTCCACGAGACGTACCGGCCACCCTGTTCGTGCCGACCGGATACGTCGGGGGTTCCGCCGCATGGATGACCGGCGATGACGGCGACCGTCCGCTGCTGGGCTGGAGCGAGCTCGAGGAGCTCACCGAAGCCGGTTGGGAGCTCGGCTCTCACGGCCACCGTCACCTTGCCGCCGACCTCACCGCGCCAGAGGTCGTACGCGAGGACGCCGCGCGCAGCAGGGACGCGCTCGAGAGCCACCTCGGCCACGAGGCCCAGAGCTACGCCTACCCATTCGGACTTCAGACCGCGGCCGCGCGCCGAGCGGTGCGGGCGGCGGGCTTCTCCATCGCCTGCGCGGTCGTGGATCTGCCCGCCGTTGCGAGCGACGACCCGTTCGCGTTGCCGCGCCTGTTCATCAAACCCGACACTACGGCCGAGCTGCTGGTGCAGCTGGTCAGCTCAAGGCCCGGCTCTCTCGCACGCCGGCGCGCCGAGGTCAAGCAGCAGGTCTGGCGTGCCGGTCGGCGCTTTGGACTGTGGGGAGGCTGACCTTGCGCGAGGCTTCGCGCGGGCGCCCCGCACCTAGCGGGAAATTGACTTCTCGCTCGTCGGCGGCGTGAGCTCGGCGAGCCACGGCGGTGCCAGCGGTGGTCCGATCACGCGCGCGCGGACCCCCTGCCACACGCGCTCGCCTCCGAGCGCGCCGACGGCGCGCAGGAGGTCGCCCGGGCTGCGATCGCTGATCGCGGCCTGCATGTAGGTGGCGGCGGCGCGAAAGCGCCGGCCGGCGAAGCGATGGCGGGAGGCCACCCAGCGCGTCCACCAGGTACTCCCGAAGCGGTAGCCGAGGCGCTCGGCCGCAGCGCCGTGCTTGGCCACCATCAGCTCGAACTCCGGCCGCGCCGCTTGGGCGCTGTCCTCACCGCCGAGCATGTTCGCGCCGTGCTCCACGTAGGCCCACAGCACCTCGGCCACGGCCGCCCCCGGCGCCTCAGCGGCGAGACGTATCCACAGATCCCAGTCGGCCGGCGAGCTGAGCGCGGGATCAAAGCCACCGACCGCGCGCAGCAGATCGGTGCGGACCATCATGCCGGAAGGTCCATGGACCCAGTTGTTTCGCAGCAGGCGGCGCGCCATGTCCTTCGGCGAGGCCGCCGCCGTCACGTACAGCGGGCGCAGGTCGGCGTCTACCGCGATCGACGCCGACCAGCACCAGCCGGCGTCTGCGGCCTGCGCCGCGGCGAGCTGGCGTCGCAGCTTGGTTGGTGCCCACAGGTCATCGTCATCGAGGAAGGCGACCCACGGTGCTCGGGCCGCCGCGATTCCGTCATTGCGGCTGCGCGCCACGCCCTGCGAGCGATCGTGGCGGATGCTTCGTGCGCGGGGATCGCCCAGCTCGGCCAGGCGTTCGGGTGTCTCATCCTCAGAGCCGTCGTCGACGATCACGACCTCGAAGGAGACATCCTGGGCGAGGGCTGTGCCCAGCGTGCGCGACAGCATCGGCCAGCGGTCGCGGGTGGGGATCACGACGGTCACCTGCGGCTCGGGCGGGCCGGCGCCCCGAGCGCCTGCGGCGGCGTCGTGGGTGATCGCGTCATCACTCATGGCCGTGCCCCTCCTCAGCGCCTCAGCGCGCGTAGGCGCCCCCACAGCCATGAGGCGCGCAGGCGATCCTCGAGCCATGGCGGGATCAGCGCCCGCCGTCCATACAACAGCGGGTACACGACCCGCTTCCACGGCGGTGGGCGCTCGATGCGCGCGAGGCGTCCACGCTCCGCGAAGGCGCGCGGGTAGCGCCGGCGCAGATCGCCGTAGACGCGGGCGTGCTCGCGACGGTCCGCGCTGAGCCGGCGACCGCCGGTGATCCGCCGGCGAAAGGTGACGTGCTCGACATACACGCCCGACAGTCCGTGCTCGACGAATGCGAGCAGGAGACCCCAGTCCTCATAGCGGGTTGGCGGCCAGCCGCCGACCGACAGCAGCACGTCACGCCGGATCAAGATCGGGGAGAAGTACAGGTTCAGATAGATCGTCGACCACGGCAGAAATGACCGCGGAGCGCGGTAGCGTTCGTGCTTGTCCCCGAACTCCTCGTAATCCCCCCAGGCGAAGGCCGCCTGCGGATGGGGCTCGAGTGCGTCGGCGAGTGCCGTCAGCGCACCCGGCTGCAGGGTGTCGTCCGCGTCGAGCGGGAACAGCAGCGGCGCGGTGGTCGCGTTTGCCCCGGCGAGCCGCGCCGGCCCGGGGCCGAGATTGGGCTGACGCAGGACGCGCACACCGTCCGCCTCGAGCTGATCGAGCGCCTCCAGCGAGTCCGGATCGGTTGAGCCATCGTCGACGACGAGCACCTCGACGCCCGGTTCGGCGAGTGCCGACGCCACGGCGTCGCGGGCGAGCCGCCCGTCGTTGTGCGACGGGATGATCACGGCAACGCGCGGGCTTAGCACCGGGAGCTTGTCGGCAGGGCGCTCATCGCCCCCGGCGGCGTCTTGCATAAACGGCTCCTCGCTCATGTCTGCCTCGCTCCTCATCGCCTGAGCGGGCGCAGATGCGTCCATAGCCTCGAGGCGCGCAGGCGATCCTCGAGGCGATGGTGGATCAGCGCGCGCCGCCCGTAGAGGAGCGGGTACACGACCCGCTTCCACGCCGGCGGGCGCTCTATGCGCGCGAGCCGCCCGCGCTCGGCGAAGGCCCGAGGGTAGCGACGGCGCAGCTCGTCGTAGGCGAGGCCGTGCTCGCGCCGCTGGGCATCGAGCATGCGACCGCCGGCGATCCGCCGGCGAAAGGTGATGTGCTCCACGTACACGCCCGACAGCCCGTGCTCGATGAACGCGAGCAGAAGCCCCCAGTCCTCATAGCGAATCGGCGGCCAGCCACCGACCGAGAGCAGCGCCTCGCGACGGATCAGGATCGACGGGCTGTACAGGTTCAGATAGATCGTCGACCAGGGCAGAAACGACCGCGGCGCGCGGTAGCGCTCGTGCTTGTCGCCGAACTCCTCGTAATCCCCCCAGGCGAACGCAGCCCGCGGGTCCGGCTCGAGTGCATCGGCGAGTGCCGTCAGCGAACCCGGCTGCAAGGCGTCGTCGGCGTCGAGCGGAAAGAGGAGCGGTGCGGTGGTCGCCTGCGCCCCGGCGAGCCGCGCCGGCCCGGGGCCGAGATTGGGCTGACGCAGAACGCGCACGCCGTCCGCCTCGATCTGCTCGAGCGCCTGCAGGGAGGCCGGGTCGGTGGAGCCATCGTCGATCACGAGCACCTCCACGTCCGGTTCGACGAGCGCCGAGGCCACCGCCCCGCGGGCGAGCTGGGCGTCATTGTGGGTCGGGATGATGACGGCGATCCGGGCGCCTCTCGCCGGGGACTGGTCGGCGGAACCGTGATCGCGTTGAGGGGTCATGCGCTTGGTTCCAGTGCCCGGCACGGTGGAACGGTGCGAGGTGCAAGCGGGGCCGGATTGGGACTGATGATACCGTCGCCCTCGAGCCCCGGGCGACCCGGTCGGCCGCGACCGTGGCGGTCGCGGCCGCGTACGCTACGCTTCTTGCGCGATGAGCCAGGGACCGTCGGCGGACGATGGCGTCGCCCCCGCCGGGCCCCCGATCGTGAGCATCGTCATCGTCGCACACTCCGTGCGGGGCGAGCTTGAGCGATGCCTGACCTCGATAGCCGACCACGCCGCTCTGCCGGTGCAGGTGATCCTGATCGACAACGCCTCCACCGACGACACGCTCGCCTGGGTCGCGGCGCACCACCCGGAGGTCGAGGTCGTCTCACTGCCGAACAACATCGGCGTGGCGGCACGCGACCACGGCCTGCGGCGGGCGACGGGGCGCTACACGATGTTCCTCGACAGCGACGCCGCGCTCACCGCGGGCGCGCTCGTGGCGATGGTTGCCGCGCTCGACGAGCACCCCCGGTGGGGGCTCATCGGACCGCGCCTGGTCGACGACGGCGGGTCTCTGCAGCTGTCGAGCAGGCGCTATCCGCCCGTGCTGCTGCCGCTGCTGCGCCGCCCGCCTCTGGGCCGGCTGTTCGAGGACGGCGTGACCGTGCGCCGGCACCTGATGGCCGACGCCCGCCACGATCAGACCCGCCCGGTGCTGTACGTGCTGGGCGCCTGCCAGCTGTTTCGGAGCACGCTCGCACGCGCCGCGGGACCGTTTGACGTTCACGTGTTCCTCGGTTGGGACGACGCCGACTGGTGCATCCGCATCCGTGACAGCGGCGGTGAGGTCGTCTACTTCCCGCAGGCGACCGTCGTTCACTCCTACCGGCGCCTGACCAAGGCGAAGCCAATCTCGCGCGCGGCCCTGCGCCAGTTGCGCGCCCACGTGTACTTTCAGCGCCGCTACGCTCGCCGCCGTCGAGAGCTGATCGCGCTCTCCGAGGATCTTGACCGGCGTGCAGACGCCGGCGCGGGAGCAGCGTGACGCACCCTCGCTCACCGGCGCGGCTGCGCGAGACGCTCCTCGCCCGTGCCAAGGGCGTGCAGCAGCCGCTACTGCGCACCACCCTCTTGTACGGGCGAGGTTCGGTCCACTGGGCCACAGCCGGGCACCTGGTGCGCCGCCGGCGAGTGCGGCGGTACCTCGCCACGCAGCCCGAGCCCGCCCTGCACATCGGCGCCGGTCCGCTGCGCCTGCCCGGCTGGCTCAACA
Source organism: uncultured Solirubrobacteraceae bacterium (assembly GCA_963826995.1). GTDB lineage: Bacteria > Actinomycetota > Thermoleophilia > Solirubrobacterales > Solirubrobacteraceae > Palsa-744. Next base: position 432,557 of record CAWGYZ010000002.1, read on the forward strand.
CCGACCTCATCAGCGGCGAGGTTCACCTCGATCTCGCGCGGGCACTGCCGCTGGCCGGCGATACCTTCGCCTACGCCTACGGCGAGCACTTGATCGAGCATTTCGCGGCCGCGCCCGGCGCCCGTCTGCTCGCCGAGCTCCACCGCGTTCTGCGACCCGGTGGCGTGCTGCGTCTGACGACGCCCGACCTGCACAAGATCATCGCCATCTACGAGGATCGAAATCCCGTCGTCACGCGCGAGCAGTACACCCGCTTTCTGGCTTCGCAGACCGGGCGCGGCCAGCAGCGCCCGGCGCAGGTGCTCAACGACTACCTGCGCCTGTGGGGGCACCGTCTGGTCTACGACGAGCTCGAGTTGCGGGCCGCGCTTCAGGCGGCCGGCTTCGTCGAAATTGTCCGCGAGGAGCCCGGGCAAAGCCGCCACGAGCGGCTGCGCGGCATCGAGCGCCACGGCGGCGAGGAGTGGGTCAACCGAGCGGAGGCGATGTGTCTCGAGGCAACGAAGCCCGCCTGAGAAGCTCCTTCTGGCGCAACGCCGCGGTGTCCTATGGCGAGCGTGGAGTGCTGATTCTCAGCACGCTGCTGGTAACGCCCTACCTGTTCCGCCGCCTCACCCTCGGCGCCTTCGGCACCTGGAGCGTGATGTTCACCCTGATGACGGTCTTCAGCCTGATCGAGCTGGGGATCGCGGCCGGGGTGGTGAAGTACGTCGCCGAGCATCATGCTCGCGAGGAGCGCGCCGAGGTGTCCGCGACGCTGAGCGTCGCGGTCGTGATCATGAGCGGCGTCGGCGTCCTCGCGCTGGTGGCGTGTACGGCAATCGGAGAGCTCGGGAGCAGCCTCGCCGCTGTCGGCGAGCACGACGCGTTCCGCACGGGAATGATCGTCCTCGGCGTGGGGCTTGCCATCCGGCTGCCCGGCGCCGCCTACGGCGCGGTCCTCGTCGGGTACGAGCGCTATGACCTGTTCAGCGCCACGATCGCCTTCACGACCGTCGTATGGAGCATCGGCGCGGTGGTGGCGGTGCACAGCGGCCACGGGGTGCTCGGCCTCGCTGAGGCCTACGCGCTAGCGCTGGCGGCCGGTGGCCTGTTGCAGATCGTCCTTTTGCGGCGCGTCGATCCGACGCTGCGGGGGCGCCCGCGGCGCGGAGCCCGCGGCGAGCATCGCCGCCTGCTCACGTTCAGCTCGTTCGCGCTGCTCGCCGACAGCATGGGCTTCATTGGACAGCGCATGGACACGCTCGTCGTCGCGGCCGTGCGCAGCGCGCGCGCCGCCGCCCCGATCGGGGCGGCATCGAACCTGCAGAGCGGCATGCAGGCGCTCACGGTGCCGTTTCTGAACCTGCTCCTGCCGATGTCCTCGCGCCTGAGCGCACGCGGCCAACCGGCCGACCTGATGCACCGTCATCGGCTCGCGACCCGCGCGGTGTTGCAGATATCGCTCCCGATCGCGTTCATCCTCGCCCTCTTCCCGCACGACATCGTGCGGCTGTGGCTGGGGCCGCGTGCTCCCGCCGTCACAGCCGCCGTGATCGCCGTTCTCGCGATCCAGACGCTGTTCATCGCCGCGGCCCCGGCCGAGAAGATCCTGCTCGGCATCGGCCGTGTGCGCCTCGTCGGCGCGCTCAACACGGTGGAGGGCCTCGGTAACCTGGCCCTGTCGATTGCGCTTGTGGCTGCCTACGGCACGATCGGCGCAGCGGTCGGATCGCTCGTGGCGAGCACGCTCGTGGGCCCGCTGAAGTGGCCGCTGGCGGCGAGGGCGACCGGCGACCGGCTGAGATCGTTCGTGCGGGCCGCGATCGCCGTCCCCGTGGTGAGCTCGCTGCCGGCAATCGTCGCGATGGTCGCCGTGCGCGTTCTGCTGCCGAGCGGGGCCGCACAGCTACTGCTCGGCGCCGCGGTCGGCGTGGGGCTGGGACTGGCGGTGGCGATCGCCCAGATCGGCCCGGATGAGGTGCGCACAGGTTGGCGCGAGCTCGTCAGTCCGCCGCGGCCACCGCTTGGCCCCGATCCATCCTGACAAAAATCGTCGCCGCCGCGAGCAGCGCCAGCAGAGGCAGTTCGAGACGCTCACCGTCAAGCGACGTTACTTCGACGACGCTGTGCACGGCGAGCACCATCAGCCCGACGCCCAGCCCCAGCGCGATCACGCGGCCCTGGGGGTCGCGTATGTGGCAGGCACGGTACGCGGTGGCCACGGCCGCGATCGCCAGCGCCAGGAAGGCGACGATTCCGATCACGCCATCCTCGGCGAGGATGTTCAGGTACAGGTCCTGGGCATGCGGCGGCACGATCTCTTCGGCGTCGTGCAGCAGCCGTCGCTGCGAAGCGAACGCCGGCGTCGAGGGGAGGGCCGCGTAGGCGACGGGGAAGTTGCCGCCGCCGACACCGAGCAACGGCCGCTGCGCGGCCATATCCAGCGCCGAGCCCCAGATGTCGGTGCGCAGGCCGACTTCGCCCCCCGAGGTGCTGTGCAGCCGCTCGGTGAGCGTCGAGGGCAGCAGCGCGGCCGTGCCGAGCGCGAGCACGATCACCGCCGCCACCGCAAGCCGTGGCCGAATGACGGCGAGCCAGATCACGGCGCCGGCGAGAAGCGCCGCCACCGCGCCCCGCGTGTAGGTGTAGTCGAGCGCCACGAGCGCGAGGCCGACGGCAACGAGCGACAGCAGCCTGACCGGCACCGAGAATGCACGGCTCAGCGCCATCGCAGCCCCGAGCGGGATGTACACAGCGAGATAGCCGGCGTACTCGTTCGGATGGCCGAAGGATCCCTCGATTCGCCGCACGGCCCGGCCGTGTACGAGGATTTCGATGGTGCTGAAGTGCCCGCTCAGCTCCTGAAGGACCCCCTGGCCCCCGGCCAGCAGAAGCCCGAGCACCGTCCCCACGGCCAGCATCACGAGCGACTGTCGGGTGCGACAGAACATGAGCGTCGCGAGCAGCAGACCGACCGCGGCAGCGAGCCAGCGAAGCTGGGGCAGCGAAAGGTGGGGGTTCAGCGCCTGCAAGTCGGCGGCGATCACGACCGCGAGGAACACGAGCGCCGCGACACCCACCGCCGGCAGGATCGCCCCCTGCAGCCGTCCGAGCAGGATCCCGTACACCACGAGGGCGCCCACCAGCGCGAGCAGCACGTCGGTGAGCGGGTGATGACCACCGATGTGGATGTCGGCGATCGGCGCGAGCATCGCGGCAAGCGCCACCCCGTACTGGGGCTGGACGATGACGACGGCCGTGACCGCGGCTGCGAGGAGCACTACCGGCAGCACCAGCGGTGACACCGCATATGCGCTCAGCGGCCACAGCGCCGCGAGCGCCACCGCGAGGCCGACAAGCGCGAGCGGGCCCCAGCGGGAGCGGAGAGTCATGCCGCGCGACCGTTCAGCGCGCCACGCGCCTCGGCATCGGCGCGCTCACCGGGTGGCGGCGGTAGGACCCGTAGGCGTAGGGGCTGTCGACGCGATTGAGCACCAGCCCGGCGAGCGGCGAGCTCGTGTGGGCGATCTGGTTCAGGCCGGCGAGCGCCTGCCGTCGCCTCGTCTTGCGCACGTCTACGACGTACACAGCGGCGTCAGACTCGGCAAGCAACAGGGTCGCGTCGGGGCCGACAAGCACGGGCGGGGTGTCGATGATGACGCGCTCATACTCGCCGCGCAGCAGGTCAACGAGCTCCGAAAGCCGCCGTGAACGTATCAGCGCTGCTGGGTTCGTGGTCCCGCCACCGGCGAGGATCAGATCGACGCCAGGAAGTCGAGCGTCGTGGTGAATCACTTCGTCGAAGTCGACGTCGCCGAGCAGGTAGTCGATCAGCCCCGCGTGGTCGGCGGTGCCGTCTTTGGCATAGACGAGCTCGCTGAGACCGAAGCGGCGCAGGTCCGCGTCCAGAAGTAGGACCCGCTCTCCGTCGGCGGCCGTGGTCACCGCGAGGTGGCTGGCGATCATCGTCTTGCCCTCCTTGCGACCCGAGCTTGTCACGGCGAGCACGCGCCGGCGCTCCATCATCGTGGGAAGGTCGAGGTTCAGGCGCATCATGCGAAACGCGTCGGCGACCTCTGGCTCGCTCACGTCCTGCGGCTTGCGGCACACGGGGATGTGTGCGATCACCGGCCGCCCGAGCGCCGTCATCGACTCCTCATTGGGCACGATGCGGTCCTGCAACCGCTCCACCGCAAGCACAACCCCGAACGCGAGGAAGAGCGCGAGCACCGCGCCGAGGCCGATGTACAACGGTGGGTTCGGACGGACCGGCGCCGTCGGCGCGGTGGCGGGCACGGTGAGCGCGATTGTCGTCGGCACCGCGCCGGCCGTGTACTCCTTGTTGACGTGGGCGACGAACACCTGCGCGTATGCGTTGGCGATCGTCGCCGCGAGAGCCGCTGAGCGGTCCTCGGCGGAGACCTGCACGAGCTGGGTGAGTTCGACCGGCGCGAAGGACATCTTTGCCAGCAGCTGCGTGCGCGTTAGTGTGACCGGCAGCTGTGCACGCACTTCTTCGGCCACCGCCGGATCGCCCAGCAGCGTCGAGTAGGTGTGGGTGAGCGCGGTGCCAACGCTCGAGTCGAGCGCCGTCGCCTGGCTGACCGCCTGGGTCGGCCCGACGAAGAGCGTCGCTGTGGCCCTGTAGGTCTTCGGCAGCGTCTCGGTGACCGCCACGACAACTGCGATGAGCACGACGAGCGTCGCGAGCAGCAAGCGCCGCCGCTTCCAGAGAATGTCCCAGATGTCGTTGAGCGCCATCAGCCGGTCATCCGTTCCTCGCCACCTCGCATCGTCTTCAGGGTGGCGGGCAGGGTCATTAGCAGGATACGGAGGTCGAGCCGGAGGCTCCAGCGCTGGATGTAGAAATTGTCCCACTCCACGCGGTCACGCAGTGAGGTGTCGCCGCGCAGGCCGTGAACCTGCGCCCAGCCGGTCACGCCGGGCTTGACGCGATGACGGTCGGAGTAGCGGTGGATGAAATCCTCGAACTCCCGCACGTAGCCCACGCGCTCGGGACGTGGGCCGACGAGCGACATGTCGCCGCGCAGGACGTTGAACAGCTGCGGAAGCTCGTCGAGTGAGAGCTGGCGCAGAACCCGCCCGACGGGCGTGCAGCGGTCGATCGCGGGCGCCACGGTGTTCGCCTCGCCACGCTCGCGCGCCGCCCACGTCGCGTCCGCCTCGCCGTCGGCGGCCGGCTCACCGACCATCGTGCGGAACTTCAGCATCGTGAAGCTCCGCCCGTCGCGGCCGACGCGGCGCTGGCGGAACAGGATCGGTCCCGGCGAGCTCAGTCGGACCGCGAAGGCCACGGCCCCGAGCACCGGCGAGAGCGCCAGAAGCAGCACCACGGCGATCACGCGGTCGAGCGCGTGCTTGATGGCGAACTGCCACCCGCGGGGGTTGGGGTGGTCCACGCGCAGCAGCGGCACGCCGCCGAGATATTCGACCGACAGACGGGCCGACATCTCCTCGTACAGGCGGGGCACGACCACGACCTCGATCCCGAGCGCAATGCAGCGGCGCAGCGGCGCGGCGAGTCGCTCGTCGGCGAGCTGTGAGAAGGTGATCACCACGCAGCCGGCCTCGCGCGCGCTGGCGACCTGCTCCAGGTCGCCGGTTCTGCCGAGCACAGGTAGGTCCCCGTCGCCGGCAAAGCGCGGTGCGTCGTCGACGTGGCCCAGCGGGCGCAGCCCGAGCTCGGGGTGCGCCCGCAGGCGTTGAGCGACGAGGCGCCCGACGTGGCCCGCGCCGACGATGACGGTGGGCATGCCGCCGCCAGGCTTCGTTGCGGCGCGGCGATCAAGCAGGGCGAGGCCGGTGCGGCCCGCCGCCAGGAGCAACGACGAGGACAGCCACAGAGCTGCGCCGAGCGCCGCGGTGCCGTGGGCGTCGCCGACAACGCTGCGCACGGTGACAAGCACCATCGCCGCAAGCGCCGTGGCGGTGATGATATGGCCGAGCTCGGGCAACAGTGACCCGGCAAGCCGCGGACGATAGGCGCCACGGAGCGCGAGTATCGAAAGTGCGACCGCCCCGTACACCAGGGCCGAGGTTGCGACGTCGGGCGCCCGGCGCCCCGTGAGCGAGACGGCAACGAGCCCAGCCGCGATCAGCAGCGCGGCATCGGTCGCCACGATCGCGGCGCGACGGCGGCGCACCCGCGCAGAGCGAGGCGATCGACTGGAGGCAACCGGGCGCACCGCGCCCTGCAGGTGCGCGCTGCGGGCCGCGTCCGATGCGTCGGCGCGCGAACGCACGCCGGCATCGACCGCCTCCGCAGCATTCGCGAGAGATGGCTCTCTCACGGTTGCCAGCTCCGCCGTCCTGCGCGCCGTTCATCCGCCGCTCGTGGTCGAGCGCAGACGACCATCGGCTTGCCGTTGTAGGCGCCCTCGTGCCGTGCCGAGATGGCCGCCCGCCCGGCGACGTGGTCTCTGCCTACACCGAGTAAGCCCTGCACGTGCGCTGCCCCGCTTCCTTGCGATGGCCAACCTGCCTCGTGAGCGGTCCGGCAAAGCGACGATCTGAGGCCTTGCTACGCATTGTCGAATCCACCCCTCTCCTTGGTCTGTGCCGCAGAGGCGCGGATGAAGCGCGGTTAGCCGACTCCACCACTGGCTCGTGGCTTCTTTGAAGAGAACGTTAAAAGGTCCGCCGTATATCGATCAACGAGAAGAAGCTCTAGTTATGACCTAGACGAAGGTGTAGGCGCTGAACACCTCCTGCGCGCGCTTTTCCGCCCTCGCAGCGTTCGCGCGCTCAACGCTCAATCGCGGAGAGACCGCTCCGTCATATGGACGTCCATGCTTGCCTATCCGGCTGCTTCTGCCGCTTGCAGATGCCGATCGCCCACACATGCACGTTCCCGCGAGGTGCTCGCGCCTCCTGGCAACGGGCGCTGCCGGATTCGCCGTACTCGTCGCATCGGGCTTGGGAGCCGCGCCCGCGCGCGCCTCGCTCAGCGCCTGCGAGTCGGCCCTTCCGCCCGCCTCGCCGTCGATTCGAGCCACCGGGACTCCGCTGAGGTTCGGCATATATCCGGGCGGCCCGGTGGGGACGGTCTCCGCCACTGCGCAGCCCGTGCCGGAAAATCCGGGCAAGCGTCTGAGCGCGCTGCAGCAGTTGCGCTCGGGCCATCCACTCGTGGCCCATATCTACGACATCTACACCGGCGGGTCCGTCGACGCCTCCTTCACGGCCGAAGTCGCCCAGCAGATCGACCAGTACACAACACACGGCATCCTGGTCGAGCTGGTTGACGAGTACCGCCCGGCCGACGCCAACCCAAGCGCGGACGTGCCCGGCTTCGTGGGCTTCGTCCGCGAAACGGTGCGCAGCTTCGGCGGCAACCCCCGCCTGGTCTCGCTGCAGGTGACCAACGAGGCCAACATGACCACCGCCAGCGACGCTTCCGACGGCTACTACCCGGGCGTGGACGATGCCCTGATCGCCGGCGTCGAGGCAGCCGGTGCGGAGATCTCCGAAGACGGATACAGCCAGCTTCAGGTCGGCTTCAACTGGGCCTACCTGAACAACAGCAGCTCCGAACAGTTCTTCGCCTATCTCGGCCAGCATGGCGGAGGCGCCTTCGCCCAGGCCGTCGACTGGGTGGGTGTCGATGCCTACCCGGCCACGTGGGGCTCGAGCGGCGAAACACCAGCTGAAGCGTCCTCGGTGATGGTCAACTCGCTGCGCGTCCTGCGCGAATGCCTGCTGCCACTCGCGGGGATCCCGAATGGAACGCCACTGCACGTGTCCGAGAGCGGGTATCCCACGAGCGCCACGCGATCTCCCGCCGCTCAGGCCTCCTACCTGCGGGCCGAGATCACCGCGGTCAGCGCCTTCCGCACCCAATACAACGTCAGCGACTACCGCTGGTTTGATCTCCGCGACAGCAACACCGGCGATCCCAACTTTGAAAGCCACTACGGGCTGTTGCTCGACGACTATTCGCCGAAGCCGGCGTTCTCTGTCTTCCAGCGCCTCATCGCCCGGCTCGGTCCGGCGACGACCCGGCGGACGAGGGCCGTTGCCTCCACCCACTCCAGCCAGCTCGTCAGCTGCCTGCGTCCAGGTGCGCTCACCATCAGCTTGCGTTCTGGACCCTCCAGCCTGATCAACCTGGTTTCGGTCTCCTCACGCGGGCGGCTACTGGCCAGGCGGCGGTTCGCGCCCGGCAAGCGCGCGCTGCGCGTGAAGGTCCACGAGCGCTCCCTCAGCGTGCGCCTTCACTCGAATGCCACCCGGCGCACCCTCACCGTTCGCCTGCGCATCCGAGGCACTCGGCCCACCTGCGCGGTGGTCCGCATCTAGCGCGGCTTGAGTCCTCCGATCTCGTTGTCGATACGGCAGGGGTCGTCCAGCGCACGTGCCCGCGCGATATCCGGTCGAGGAAACCCCATGGCGAGCCAATCAAACGGCCACGAGAACGTGTCTTCGAAGACACCGGACAGCGCCAACGCGCATGCCGCTGCGCTCGCCGGTCTGCGCCGGCTCGAGCGCCTGTTCGCCGACTGCGAGTGGCCGGAACGCCGCGTGTTCACGCGGGCACGCACCAGAGAGCGTGCCCTGCAGCTGGTCGAGGGCGGCGGCTCCGGAGCGGACGCGACCGCGACCGCGCTGCTGATCGCCGCGGCGGAGCTGTTCGGCGCCATGAGGGCCGAGCTCACGGCACGTCCGCAAGACGCGGCCCGCCTGTCTGAGCAGCTTGAGGAAATCGTCGGCGTGCCGAGGATCGCACTCGCCCGGGAGGTGCTGAGGGCACCTGATCTGCTGACGGTCTCGCCGGCGGTTGCAGTCGACCAGCAGCTGACGATGCTTACCGTGTTCGCGCCGTTACGGAGCGTGTCGCTGTGGATGCGCGACGATGCAGAGCGGGTCCAGTGCATGAGGCAGATGGGCGAAAACCGCGTCTCCACGGGCGCGCGGCAGCTGGCCCGCCAGCTGCTCGCCGGGGAGAGCACCGACCAGGGCCCGCGGCGCCTGCTCCTGGCCCTACCGGTGGGCCGCTCTGAGCAACCCCTCGCCGCGCTCGTCGGCTCTGCCAGACCCGGGATGCGAGAGCGCTGTTATTCGGTCCTTGCGGAGGCCGTGCCGATGCTCGGAGCGGTCCTCGAGCGCGATGCCCTGCTCGCAGGCAACGTGGCGTCCGAGCGCGCGCTGGTCGAGTCCAGCGAGCGCAAGCTCGCGCGCCTGGGGTTCGATCTGCACGACGGCCCGATCCAGGAGGTCGCGATGCTCGCGGAGGATGTGCGTCTCCTTGAAGCCCAGCTCGAGGCCCTCTCTAAGACTCCCCGTCAGCGGGACCTCCTCCGCGGGCGGATGGAAGACCTCGATGCTCAGCTCGCGGCGCTCGAGGCCGGGCTCCGCCGGCTCGCCGGCGAAGTACATGCTCCGGTCGTCATGAACCGGCCATTCTCCCAGGCACTGCTCGACATAAGCCAGGCCTTCGCAGCCCGTACGAACATCGAGCCCCGCCTCCGGCTCGTGGGTGACATGAAGCTGCTTTCCGTCTCACAGCAGATTGCTCTGCTGAACATCGTTCAGGAGGCGCTGGCGAACATCCGCGAGCACAGCGGCGCTACCGAGGTGGGGATCGCGGTGTCCGTGGACGCGAACGGCGTCGAGGCGCAGGTCACCGACAACGGTCGCGGCTTCGACCTCGAGCGGACGCTGATCCGCGCTGCGCGCAAGGGACGCCTCGGCGTCGTGGCTATGCACGAGCGGGCACGGCTCCTGGGAGGGCGCTGCCGGATTGAAAGCCGGCCCGGCGGGCCGACGGTCGTCTCCGTGGCTCTCGAGCGCTGGGAGCCGCTCGCCCACGAGCTTCAGTCCGGCCTCTCCGCCTGACCAAGACCGGCCGCGGTATTCGCGTGCGGCCGGGTGCTGTTTGAGTCGGCTCAGGCGCTCGCCGCGGCCAGCGTCCGGGGTGGACCGAGATCGTTCTCAAAGGCGTAGCGGACGGCGGCACTTCGGTTTGAGACGCCCAGCTTTCGATAGATGTTGGTGAGATGGAACTTCACCGTGTGCTCGCTCAGCCACAGCTCTTCGCTGATGGCCTTCGTCGTGGCGCCGCTTGCGACAGCCATCAGAATCGTCGTCTCGCGCGGCGTCAGATCGGACCCGCCCGTGGTGGGAAACCGACCGCGCCGGGGGCGAGTGACCGACGGGGCGTGATAGACGACACCGGTCGAGGCCTGCCGCAGCACCGTGGGAATTTCCATCGGCGTGACGCTCTTGAGTATGTAGGCGCTCGCTCCTGCGTGCAGCGCCGAGTCGATGCTCACCCGATCATCAGATGCTGAGATCACCACGGTCTTGACCTCCGGCCAGCACCGCGTGATCTGCGCGACACAGTCGAGACCGTCGAGGCCTGGCATGTGTAGATCCAGCAGAACGAGATCGGGGTTTCTGCGCTCCATCAGCGCCAGCAGCTCTTCGCCCGAGCGCGCCTCGCCGACCACGTCCATATCCTCGCTGGTCTCGAGCGCTCTGCGAATGCCATGCAGCATCAGCGGATGGTCATCCGCGATCAGGACCTTCAGGGACGGTCTCATCGGTAACTCCCCCTTCCATGGGTCCCGGCGCGCCTACCAAAACGTGATGCGCGGAAGCCGCACTTTACATCAAAATGCGACGGAAAACGCCCATCTGTCGTTCTTAAATGTCAAGTGTCGAGGAACGCCTGCGTAGTGGCGTGCAGATCCCACCAGTCGCCCACCAGCGACTTGTCCGCCACCCACTGCGACTGCCGGCGCATCTCCTCGAGCGTCAGCCACGATCGCCGGCCGCGAAAGGGCAAGGGTCCTGAGGAACCGCGCTTGAAGTACCAACCATGATCAACCAGCCGGCCTCGCAGCAGGCCCCTCCCGCGCTCGAGCCCGCTGGCCACTTTTCGATGCGGCGCGCGCAACTTCAGGGCCTGAAGCGTCCGATTCGGCGGGCACAGGCTCTGCTGCTGCACGAGCCTGAACCGGTCGTAGCCAAGACGTGAAAACCGGTCCAGCAACGGGTCGTCAGAGAACTCGGCCGAAGTGAAGGCCGGGCGAGACTCCGGCGTCATCGCAGAAACGACCAGGTGGTCGTTGCCCTCGATGTCGATCTTGCAGTAGTAGGGAATACCGTGCTCCTGCAGGATCTCCTGGAAAGGCTGCAGGCGGACGCTCATCGCCCGATGCCGTGAGCCGTGGCGGCCGGCGAGGGCGGGGTCGAACGAGCTCCAGTCCAGGTTGTCGTCGCATATCCAGAATGTCGCCTCGCCCTCGCCCTCGGCGATGCCGACCTCCAGCACCGTGAGCCTGCCATCGCTGATCTCCTTCGCGAAGCGAGTCCGCGCATGCTGGACGAAGACGGGGTTCGCCTCGATCGCAACCACGTCGAAGCCGTTGCGCAGGTAGTAGGCGGAGTCGTCTCCGTTGTTCATGCCGACGTCGTAGATCAACGAGGAAACGGGACCCTTTGGGTCAGCCGAGTCCGCAGGTGTTTTCGCCGTGACGTGCATCATCCGGTTGTCAAGTTAACGCTTTCCTCAGAACGAGCGGCACACCGCGACCGTGCGATCGGCGTCGGCGGCGATCTCCCGGCCCACAGGAGCCTGTGCTCGAGGTACCTGTGGCGCTCGCTTCGCAATGAGCCCGGTTAGCAACCGGGCGGTACGCTGTGTCCCATGCGTAGGGTCTACACGGGCGCGATCATGATCGTCGGCGGAATCGCCCTGTTCATATACGCCCACAGACACATCCCGGTTCCCGCCCACCAGCCCGAACTCGGCATCGTCACCCCCGCCTCGGGACTGTCCGCCACGGCCTATGACCTGGTCCGCATCGGCGGCTGGGCGCTCGTGATCCTCGGCGGCGTGACCGTGGCCCTCGGCCTGATCAGATATGCCACGGCCGCCGCCCCGATAAAGACGCCCGCCGGCGTGGGGATCTCGGCCAACGGGGCCTCGAGGACCGAGGGGGCGCGAGCTGCCGTCAGGGCCCTGAGCCCCGAGCTCCCCGCGGCGAGCCCACCATGGGATGAGGGCTCTCACGGCGAAGCGGTCCAGCCGAACCCCCGGCGATGACGATCCGGTCGCTCCGCAGCGCCCCGGATTGGACCGCCAGACCTCAATAACCCTCCATTTCCAGGGCCAAATCTGCGCTTCCAGCAGCTAAAATTTCTCTTCCAGTAGTTCAACAGATGTTGTATGGTCCCCAGATGATTTACCTGTGCTCTTGCACGACCCATCTGCACGGACTCGGGCACCGAGATCGATCGTCTTTCGGGGAAGCACGAGGGGAAGCTACTAGGAGCAGCATTCGCAGGGTTCGCACGCGTTTGTGACGACGCCCGACGCGATTATTTGAGTCGTACTAAGCACTCGCACGGAGGTGGGAGCATGGCTGACATAGGAGGGCGTACCGCAACGGCCGCGCCGCTGATGGACCGAAGGCGCCAGAAAGAAAGTGACCGCCGGCGCGGGCGCTCAGAGCGTCCAACCGTGAGCGTCGTCATCCCCACGCTCAACGAGGTCGAGAATCTGCCCTACGTGTTCGCTCGCCTACCCGGCGATCTGCACCAGGTGATCGTCGTGGACGGACGCTCAACAGACGGCACCTGCGAGGTCGCCCGCCGGCTGCGGCCTGACACAAAGATCATCGAACAGCAGGGCACGGGCAAGGGCGATGCCCTGCAGAGCGGCTTTGACGCCTGCACCGGCGAAGTCATCGTGATGCTCGACGCGGACGGCTCGACCGACCCGCAGGAGATCCCGCGCTTCGTGGCGGCCCTCTGCCAGGGTGCGGATTTCGTGAAGGGGTCGCGCTTCGCCCAGGGCGGCGGAAGCAACGACCTGACGGTCCTTCGCAGGGGGGGCAACTGGGCGCTCAACCGTGTGGTCAACGCCCTGTATGGGACCAGCTACACCGACCTCTGTTACGGGTTCAACGCCTTCTGGGCGCGCTGCCTTCCCTACATGCGCGTCGACTGCAACGGCTTCGAGGTGGAGACGCTCATCAACGTGCGCATCGCCAAGGCAGGCCTTGTGGTCCACGAGGTCCCGAGCTTCGAGAGCTCGCGCATGTACGGCAGCAGCAATCTGAGCGTGTTACGGGACGGTCTGCGGGTGCTCCGGGTGATCAGCCAGGAGCGCTGGCGCGTGGCCGCACCGCGTGTGTCCTCGACGGCCACGCGAACATGAAGGTTGCGCTCGTCGCGCCCCCATACCACTCGCATGAGGTTGGTGTCGGACGCAGCGTGCGCGAACTCGCGCATGGCGTCTCCCGCGCCGGCGGGCGGGTCGAGGTGCTCGCGCATCTGCCCGAAGCGGTTCGCGACTCGGCAGAGGACCACGGCATACGCGTGCGTCACTTCCGGGCCTCGGGCAGCACGGGCTACGCGACGTCACACGCGATCTGGTCACATCTGCGCGGCGGCACGGATTCCTATGACCTCGTGCACGCCCATGGCTATCTGACCCTTCCCGCCGTGCTCGCCGCGCGCGGGCTGTTCGGGCGCCTGGTGTTCAGCCCCCGTCACGAGAGCGTGCCGCGTAGCCGGCTCGGGCAGCGGGGGCTGTCCCCCTACCGCCAGCTCGGGCGCACGGCGCTTGCCTCGGCCGATCTGGTCGTGTGCTCCTCCCATGGCGAGGCGGCGGAGATCGGCCGCCTGATCCCGGCGCTCGCGCCGAGGGTGAGGATCGTCTCCAACGGCATCGACGCGGACGCGATCGCCGCGGCGCGCCCGTTCACCGCCAGGCGCCGCGTGATCGTGAGCGTCGGGCGGGCCGACGGCGGCGGGCGAGCCGACAGGGCCATCTCGGCCCTGCCCGCCCTCGGAGACGGCTACGAGCTCGTGGTGATCGGCTCGGGCGGCGCCCGTCGTCGGCTTCAGGCCTGCGCTCGCGACCTGTTGGTGTCCGACCGCGTACGCATCCTCGACCGGGTCAGCGAGGGCGTCCTTCACAGCTGGCTGCGCACGGCGAGCGTCGTGCTCGCGCTGAGCCCGGCCGACACCGACGGTGTGACGATGATGGAGGCAGCCTGCGTGGGTGTCCCGGTGATCGCCACCGACACACAGGCCCATCGCGAGGTGGCCCAGCTGATCGATGACGCCGCCGTATGCCTGCTCTCGAGCCGATCCTCGCCGCTTCTGATCGCCGATGAGATCGCGCGTGCGGCCGAGATGCGCATGAGCCCCCTCTCGACCCTCGCGGTCCCCTCGCTCAGCGATGCCGCCGATCAGACGGTCTCGCTGTACTCGGCGCTCCTGGACGACCGCCTCGCCTCGCATGCCACCGGGGCCACCGCCGCCTCCATGCACGTAGACCGGTCAGACCAGGAGGCAGGCCCACGGTTACTCGGGGAAACCCGATGAGCGTGGGTGTGGGCGATCGCACGGCGCGCGGCAGGAGCGACTCGACCGCCGCTGCGGACGCCCGCTTCTCGATCCCCCACATCGCAGCCCCGCACGTCGCGATCCTCGACGTCGATCTCGCCGACGGGCTCAAGGAGACCCCGGGAGTCGACGCCTTCGGCGCCCCTTGGACGGCTGCCCTCGTGCTCGTGCGCATGTTCACCGAGCCGATCGGCGCCCTCAACCTGGCGCTGTCGGAAGAGGGGCTCCCCCCCGAGCAGCTGGCGCTAGCGATCTCCCGCGAGCTCGGGGATGAGGTGCGAAGCCGCCTCGTCTCCTGCGGTCTGCCTCGGACGGGCGGTGTGCCCACGGACGGCCTGCGCCCGACGTGGACACCGCCCTTCCTCGAGGGCCGCGAGCGGGCGCTCGAGCAGGCGCCGTCGCTCACCGTCGCGATCTGCACCCGTGGGCGCCCCGAGGGCCTCTCGCGCCTGCTGAGCAGCCTGCACGCGCAGGACTACCCCTCGCTGCGGGTCCTCGTGGTGGACAACGCTCCGCTCGATGACCTGGCCCGCGAGGTGGTCGACGAGCATTCCTCGCAGCTGGATATCTCCTACGTGGTCGAGCCGCGCCCGGGCCTCTCGCGCGCCCGCAACCGCTCGATCGAGGCCTCAGACGGCGAGATCATCGCCTGGGTGGACGACGACGAGGTGTGCGACCGCTGGTGGGCGGCCGAGCTCGCGCGGGGGTTCGTCGAGCACCCCGGTGCCGACGCCGTCAGCGGCATGATCCTCCCGGCTGAGATCGACACGCCCGCGCAGCTGTTGTTCGAGCGCTACGGAGGCCACAGCAAGGGACGCGGCTTCACGCCTCAGGTCTTCTCTCCCGCCAGCCGAGTAGCGCAGAGCCCGCTGTATCCCCTGCCACCGTTCGGCACGGGCGCCTGCATGGCCTTCAGGCGAGAGGCCATCGAGCGCATCGGCCGCTTCGACTGCGCGCTCGGCGCCGGCACGCCGACGCTCGCGGGCGAGGACGCCGCGGCCTTCAGCACGCTCCTGTTCCTCGGCGGCACGCTGGTGTGGCAGCCCACGGCGCTGGTCAGCCACTGGCACCGGCGCGAGCAGAAGGAGCTGCGCAGCCTGTTCCATGGCTATGGCCGCGGGCTGGGCGCCTTCTACGCGAGCATGATCGCCCGCCACCCGGAGTCCCTCGCAGAGCTCGTGCGCCTGATCCCGCGGGCGCTCAGTGACCTGCGCGCGCCCGACGGGCCCCGCCTCGGCGGCATCGGCGAGGACTTCCCCGAGGACCTCCTGAGGACACGCCGTTCAGGCCTTCTGCAGGGACCCGCCATGTATCTCCGCGCCCGCGTTGCAAACGGGCGAGTGCGTCGGAGGGCTGGGCGATGAGCGCCACCGCACCGGCGCCTCCCGGCATCGCGATTCTGATGTACCACGCCGTCGCTGCTTCCACGACCGTGGCCTTCCGCCCCTACACGGTCGACCCGCAGCTGTTCGACGAGCACATCTCCGCGCTGATCGACGCCGGCTGCAGCTTTCACACCGTCGAGGAGGTGCCCGCCCTGCTCGCCGGAGGCGGTCCCGGGGACGGAAGGACGGCGGTTGTGATCTCTATCGACGACGCGCTGGCCGATCAGGCGACGGCGGCGCTCGCGTCTCGTCGTGTGCCCGGCACCCTGTTCGTGCCGACCGGATACGTCGGCGCCACCGCCGGGTGGCTGACGGGCGATGACCGCCTGCGGCCGATCCTGGGCTGGAGCGCGCTCGAGGAGCTGGGGCAGAGCGGAATCGAGATCGCGGCCCACGGTCACCTTCACCTCGCCGCCGACATCAACGAGCCCGAGCTGGTGCGAGAGGACGCCGCCCGCAGCCGCTTCGAGCTGGAGGACCATCTCGCCCGCCCGGTCACGAGCTACGCCTACCCGTTCGGATACTGGACGCCGGCCGCCCGCCGGGCGGTGCGCGCGGCGGGCTTCTCCCAGGCCTGCGCGATCATGGATCTTCCCGCCGTCTCAGGCGACGACCGCTTCGCGCTGCCGCGCCTGTATGTTGGCCCCGAGACCACTCCCGAGCTGCTGGTAGAGCTGGTCAGGGCGCGGCCCGTGCGCCTCGCGCGCCGGCGGGCCGAGTTAGGACAGCGAATCTGGCGCAACGGGCGGCGCTGGGCCGGCTGGGGGCCTCCAGAGGCTTCCGTCCGCGCACGCCGCGGCGATCTCGAGCAGTCGGTGAGGGGCTGATCCGATGGCGGCCACCTCAATACCGATCAGCCCGTCGCACCTGAAAGAGCCGGACCTCCACGGCGGCGAGCTTCCGGGCCCGGCGCGGGTTGTGCACGTCGACGTCGAGGAGCTCTCGCCAGTTGACTGCACACATCCGGCGGGCGGGCTGTACAGCGCCGTGTGGGTGCTCGCGTTCAGGGGAAGGCAACCGATCGGCATGGTGGAGATCGAGGTCACCGCGCCGATCCTGGGAGTGCAGGAGCTCGAGGCACTCCTGCGGGAGGAGCTCGGCGCGATGTGGCACATGCCCGCCGCACCAGAATCGGTGGACCTCGCGCTGCCGCCCGCCACGGTCGTCGTGCCCACGAACGTCGGGCGCCCGCAGCAGCTGCTCGCCTGTGTCACGCGGCTGTCAGAGCTCGACTACCCCGACTTCGAGGTCATCGTCGTGGACAACCGCCGCACGCCCGCGCCACCCGAGGAGGTGCTCGAGTCGCTTCGCGAGCTGCCCGGAGTGCGCGTGCTCCAGGAACCACGTCCCGGGATCTCGGCGGCTCGCAACCGGGGCGCGGCGGCGGCGAGCGGGGACTTCGTGGCCTTCACCGATGACGATGTGGAGGTCGACCGCGGGTGGCTGAGGGCGCTCGGCAGGCGCTTTGCCGAAGAGCCGGACACCGATGCGGTGACCGGTCTTCTGGTCCCAAAGGAACTCGAGACGCCCGCCCAGATCTGGCTGGAGCGCTCAGGCAGCTGGCGCGATCGCGCATACGTGCGCCTCAGCTTCGAGCTCGAGACCTCCGGGCGGACGTGGCTCGGCGCGCTGTCGGGCGCCCGCTACCGCGTGATCCGCCGCTCGCCGCAGGAGGCTGAGGAGAAGACCGCCCCGCTGTACGCGACCGGCGAGTTCGCGAACGGGGCCAACATGGCCTTCCGCACGGGCGTGCTGGAGGCGATCGGCTCCTTCGACGAGGCGCTCGGCACCGGCACGCCCACCTGCGGCGGCGAGGACCTGGCGATCCTGATCGAACTGCTCGCGGCCGGCAGGCGCCTGTCCTACGAACCAGCCGCGATCGTCAACCACACGAACAGGCGCAGCCTCGAGGCCCTCGAGCGCCAGCTCGGCGGCTACGGCATCGGCCTGACAGCGATGCTCACCGCGCTCGTGTGGCGCGATCCCCGTCACCTGCGCGGCCTGATCGGCATGGTCCCGGCGGCGCTCCGGCGGGTTCTGTCGAGCCTCTCGGCGATGCGGTCCCACGGTGACGTCGACCACCCGCCACAGCTCGCCCGCGTGGACCTGCGCGGCTTACTCGCCGGCCCGCTCGCATACGCGCGCAGCCGCCGCTCGCAGCGGAGGTGGAGACCTTGATCGTGGAGGAGCAGCTCGCTCCTGCCCCCACGCTCGGGCGCCCGGCGGAGGTGGAGCGCCTGATCGCGGATGAGAAACGCGCCCAGGCTCGGACGTTAGCCCGTCCACAGGGCCTGACCGTGAACGCCATCTCGCTGATGTTCGCGACCTGCGCAAGCAGCGCATTGGGCCTCCTCTTCTGGGCGCTCGTCGCCCACACCCACACCACGGCCGCGTTCGGACGCGCGTTCGCGGAGGTTGCCGCGTTGACCCTGCTCGCGACCCTCGCGCAGCTGAACATGAACAACGTCGTGATCCGCCTGCTCCCCGTCGCCGGCCGGTTCACCGGCACGTTCGTCGCTCGGGCCTACGTGGCGGTGACCGCGCTCGGACTCATCGTCGGCACCGCCTTCATCGCCAGCGGCTTCGGGTCGGGCGTCGTGGGCGCGGGGTCGGGAGAACGCGCGATCTTCGTTGTGGCCGTCGCGCTGCTCGCGATCTTCACGCTGCAGGACTCGGTGCTCACCGCGCTGCGGATCGCCCACTGGGTCCCGGTCGAGAACTCAAGCTTCGGCGCGTTCAAGCTGGCCCTGCTGCCACTGTTCGCGTTCCTGCCGGGACGCCTCGGTCCCGTGGTCGCCTGGATCGTCCCGGTGGCGATCGCGGTCGTGGCCGTGAACCTGCTCTTGTTCAAAGGCCCGATCGCGCAGAAGCGCCGCATGGACAGCGGCGAGCTGCCGCCGCGCGGGCGCCTTCTGTCGTTCGTCGCGGCCGAGTATGCCTGCACCCTGTGCGCGCTAGCGACGCTCCAGGTGATGCCGCTCTTGGTCCTGTGGCGTCTCGGCGCGGTGCGGGAGGGCTATTTCACGCTGCCGTGGCTCATATGCACCGGCATCACGCTGCTTTTGTGGAACATCGGCTCATCCTTCGTCGTGGCAGTCATGGCCAACCCGGCCGAGACCCGCGAGCTGCTACGCAGAAGCCTTCGCCTGGGCGGAACGGTCGTGCTGTGCGCCGTCGTCGTGTGCTGCTTCGCGGGCTCGCTGATCCTGGGAGTTGCCGGGCACAGGTACGCCGAGCACGGCACCTCTCTGCTAATACTGCTCGGCGTAAGCGTGCCCTTCACAGCGGTCACGGTGCTCTACAGCGCATTCGCCTGGATCGAGCAGAAACTCTGGCGGCTTGTCGCCATCGAGGCAGGGTCGGGTCTGTTGTTGCTCACAATCACCTTCTCCCTGCTTCCACATCTCGGGCTACCGGCAATCGGGTGGGCATGCATCGCGGCCCAGGGCCTCGCGGCGATCCTGATGGCTCCCTCGCTGCGGGCGCGCTTCGCAGCCGACACCGCGATAGTCGCCGCGATCCCGGCGGAGGGCATGCCGTGAGCAGCACGATGACGGCATGGACCGGCGTGCTGGCCGGCCCGTTCACCGACGGTGACGAGGACTTCGGCGAGACGCTGTCGCTCCTGCAGGCCGAACTGGACCAGAAGGGCCGCGAGGCCCAGTACCGGATCGAGGTCGAATCCGCCGATGACAGCCCGGCCAGGGCACGGGCGAGCGTGACGGCGTGGGTCGGCGTTCTGGTGGGCCTGCTCGCTCCGATCGCCATCCTCGAAAGCCGCTGGCCCGGCCTGCGACTGGCCGCGACCGTAATCTTCGTCCTCGCCGGCTTCGGCCCCGGAATCATGTGCTGGATCGACACCGGCGAGCCCTGGGCCCAGGCGGCCCTCACGATCGCCCTCAGCGCAGCCGCGTTCGCACTGGCCGCCTCGGGCATGATCTGGCTGGCGGCCTGGCACCCGACCTGGCTTCTGGCGCTCGCGGCTCCGAGCGTGCTGTCCTGTCTGGTGCGCCTGTACCGCCTGCATGCGGGTCTCGGGCGTGACGCGCCGTCCTCTTCCCTGTCCAGGGCATGAGCGCGACCCAGGCGCAGCCGGCCGCGATGTTCGTGGCGGACGCCCGGCCCCTGGCCAGGTTCGGGGAGATCGCGCGCCTGGCGCTGCGCCTCGCGCCCCTACCGGTCGGCCTGGCCTGCTGGGCAAACAGCCTGGCCGCGTTACGTGTGGACTCGGTCGGGCTGTACGGTTTGCTCGCAGCGGTCAACGCGTGGTTCTTCGTCGGCCTCGCGCTTTTGATCGTCGGCTTCGCCGCCGAGTTTGCCCGCCCCAGCAGGCAGCTGTGGATCCTCGTCCTGTACCTCGTCGGCATCGTCGTCGTGATCGATGCGACGGCGCCGCTGCTGTACCACACACCCAGCTATTGGTGGGTGTTCAAGCACATCGGCGTCTCACAGTCTCTGAAGGTGAACGGCCGTGTCACCCTGCCGAACGAAATCTACCAGGAGTGGCCCACGCTGTTCGCGGCTCTGGCCGGTTTCTCATCGCTCACGGGTGTGAACCCGATCCGCTTCGCCGCATGGGCTCCGCTGTTCTTCGAGCTGTCCTACTGCGTCGTCCTGTTCGCCATCTTCAGGAGCATGACCCGTGACATTCGCGTGCCGATCCTGGCCGTGGTGCTGTTCGAGTG
This sequence comes from uncultured Solirubrobacteraceae bacterium, assembly GCA_963826995.1. Lineage (GTDB taxonomy): Bacteria > Actinomycetota > Thermoleophilia > Solirubrobacterales > Solirubrobacteraceae > Palsa-744. Next base: position 452,991 of record CAWGYZ010000002.1, read on the forward strand.
CATGGTGGCCTGGGTCGGCCAGGACTACCTCTCCCCGCAGGCCTTCGCGTACCTGATGTGGCTGGCGATGATGCTCGTGGTGGTGCGCTGGCTGACGGGCTGGGCCCCGCCCCGGGGCGGGGCCGGCCGTCTCGATCGGCTCCGCGGCCGTGTGCTGCGCGGGTTCGAGTACCGCCCGGCGCCACCGCGAAGCGTGTATCTGCCGGCGGTGATGGCCACGATGGCGCTGTTCTTCGTGATGGTCGCCTCACACCAGCTGACGCCCTACCTCGCGCTGGCGGGCCTCGGCGGCCTGTGGGTGCTTGGGCTGCTGAGACCGTGGTGGCTTCTGGGAGCGCTCATCGCCATCGCTGCCGCCTTCCTCGTTCCCCGCTATCACATCATCTCATCGCAGTACGGAGGCCTCTTCTCGAGCTTCAACCTGTTCCACAACGCGGGCGCGCGGGTGACGGTGACCGAGCCGGCGGCCCTGTTCTCGTCGCATATCGCGACCGGCCTAACGGTCGTGGTGTGGCTGTGGGTGCTCCTGCTGATCGCGCGATCGATCCGCTCGCTCGGGCGGGTTGCGCTCCCCGCCGTGCTGGCCTTTGCCCCCTTCGTCATCCTGCTGGTCAACAACTACGGCGGCGAGGCCACCTTCCGCGTCTTCCTCTTCTCGGCCCCCTGGTGTGCCTACCTGATCGCAACCGCCATCGTGCGGGTGCGCTGGTCGCACCTGCGCATCGCCGCGACGGTGCTCGTGCCGGGCGCCTTACTTCTGGCCTCACTGCAGGGCCTGTGGGGTCCGATCTCGGTCAACGCGTACACCCCCGCAGAGGTGCACGCGAGCGAGTGGCTGTACGGTCACGCCCCGGTCGGATCGACGTTCATCCTTCCGGCGGAAAACTTCCCGGTGGAAGAGACCGCCGCATACAACCGCTATGAGGTTCAGGTGCTGCCGTCAGACCCGCAACTGCACTCCGAAGAATCGTGGCTGAACGAGGCAGACCAGCCTGCAGTCGACAACTGGGTCGCATCGCTGTACGGTCAGGAAAAGTTCATCATCGTCAGCCACAGCATGGCCGCATACGGCAACTACTTCGGCTTTCCCCGTGGCTACCACCAACTCGTGCGGGCGCTTCCGGGCGCAGCGCAGTGGAGCCTGTACTACGAGAATTCGGATGTGAGCGTGTACAGGTTCACCGGAACCTCCACCGGCACCGCCGGTAGGGGCCGCAACGCACCGTCCGCCGTTCAGTGATCGAAGCACAGGGCGTCTCGGTGGTCGTGTGCGCGCACACGGAGCGACGCTTTGCGGAGCTGCGGGGAGCCGTCGAGTCGATCCGCGCGCAGACCGTGCCGGCGCGGGAGATCATCGTCGTGATCGACCACAATCCCGAGCTCCTCGCGAGGGCACGCGAGGCCCTTCCCGACGAGCGTGTCGTGGAGAACGCCGGGAACCAGGGAGCCGGCGAGGCGCGGAACTCCGGGGTGAGCGTGGCGAGCGGGCCGATCCTCGGGTTCCTCGACGACGACGCGATGGCCTCACCGACGTGGATCGAACAGGGTGTGCGCGCATTTCAGGAGGAGACCGTGATGGGAGTCGGCGGGACGATCGTTCCCGCCTGGGAGGGCGAGCCGCGACGGTGGTTCCCGGCCGAGTTCAACTGGACCATCGGCTGTACCTACCCCGGCCTTCCCACCACGCCGGCGCCCGTGCGCAACCTGATCGCGGCCAACATGTTCGTTCGTCACTCGCTATTCGGCGAGCTCGGCGGCTTCAGGGCGGGCTTCGGCAAGACCAAGGGACGCAGCGGTGTGGAGGAGACCGACCTGTGCCTGAGGGCTAATCAGCGCTGGCCGGATCGGATCTGGCTGTACGACCCGGCCGTGCTGGTGCAGCACCGCGTACCCGAGGACCGTCTGCGCCTCGGCTACTTCATCGCGCGCTGCTACGACGAGGGCATGGCAAAGGCAGCGCTCGTCGGCTTCCTCGGCAGCGAGGACGGGCTCGCCGCCGAGCGCGTCTACACGAGGCGCACGCTCCCCCGGGGGTTTGCTCAGGGACTATGGGCCACCGTCAGCGGGCACGATCTGGCGGGCGCGGGGCGCAGCGCGGCGATCGTCGCGGGTCTCGGCGCGACGGTCGCCGGCTATCTGCGCGGGCGCTATCAGCCCGACGGCGCGTAGGCGACCGCCCAGTCGACATAGAGATTGACGGTGGCCGGAGTGCTCGCGTTGGGACAGGCCTCCCATTCGTTCACTCCGCAAGTCCAGGCCTGGGTCTGGATGTCCATGACCATCGGTATGGAGGGCACGTTGGCGCCTTCCATGCGTCCCCATTCGTTTCCGTCGAGGGTGTACACGAGCTTGCCCTTCGTCCATTCCACTCCGAGCGTGTGCCACTGGGTGAGGTCGGTGGCGACGGTCACGTGTTCCATCGAATCCGACGCTCCGTAGTGCAGGGTGGCCGTGTCGATGTTGCGTCCTTCGCCGTTGTCCTCGCTGAAGTCGATCTCCGGTGGCCAGGACCCATCGGCGGGCAGCAACATCAGGCCGTGGGAGATGCCGTGGCCGGCGGGGAAGCGGAAGCGCACCAGATACTTCCCGTAGGTCTGCGTGAGCCCGGCCATGCTCGTCACGCCGCCGCTGGTCCACATCCCTGCGGCGAGAGGGTCGCGATAGGTGGAGATGACGAGATCGCCGCCGGAGACGGCCACGTGGGAGGGGAGTAACCAGTTTCCCGGATCGCCACCCGGTTCACTGGATGCGTAGGGGTACCATTTGGTGAGGTTTAGCGAGGTCCCGTCGAAGTCGTCTGCGAAGACCTGCGTCCAGCCGGGGATGTTGCCGGTCGGCATCGCGGTGGTGTCGGGGCTCGCGCCCGTTTCACCCGATGCCGGCGGTGTGCTTTTTGCAGGCGGGGTCACGTGCTTGACCGTCTTTGTCGAGTGCCGGCTTGCCCGTTTGGCTATCCGCCGACAGGTGGCGACTGCCTTTGCCTTGTGGCGCCTCGCGGTCTTTCCGCGGCCGGCCGCCCTGCGCCGCTCGCGCGCTCGGCGCAGACATGCGCGCAGCTCGCGGCGCACCTGCTTCTTGCTGACGTGTGCGCTCGTGTTCTGAGTCACCGCGGTGGCAGTCGCGCCGGAGTCAAGCCCCACCGCAACGAGCAGTGCGCTCGCTGCGGCGATCACCGTCAGCGCCGTGCGCCATCGCGCCAATTGGGAATTGCAAGCGGGAAATCTCATATCCATCCCTCGACGGCCTTCTCAGGGGGCCTGAGTGGGGCTGGGTCCACTGGACGTTTCTTATTGCGCCTGCAGGCCGTCCACTGTTTCGGGTCTTCGCGTCACCAGCAGCCGGCTGATCAGGGTCAGCACAATGATCCCGATCGGGCAGGACAGCCAAGGAACGCTTTGCGGATGTTCGAGCGGGTATAGCCAGCGCTCGCTGCCGCCGGCGGCATCGAACAGCAGGTGGGAAACGATCACCGCGAACACCGACCAGCCGAGCAGCACGCGCCGCGTGAGCGCGAGCACGAGGAACGAGAGCAGGACAGCGAACAGCAGGCTGTGGGTGACCGGCCGCCCGCCCGCGATGTGCTCAAGCCGGCTCGGGTCGAGGCTGCCGATGGCGATGACGTGGTCGAGGTCGACGGCCGGGCCGGCGATGAACGCGATCACGGCGTTCCGCTCCCTGTGGCGGCTGCGCCAGACGATCGGCCAGACAACGAGCAGGCTGATGCACCCATGCACGAACACCGCCCACACCACCGACAGGATCGGGTGACTCGGATCGGACAGAAACGGCCAATGTGGGTAGGGGTGCAAGGCTCGGCAGACTAGAGCAGCGCCTGCTCCCGTTCTGGACTACGCTTTCGCTGTGACCCCACGCCGATCGTGAGCGCGCCGCCTCCCTCACTCACGAACCGCGAGCGCGCCCGCATCATCGCCTTCCGCGCGAGGGACCAGGTGCTGTCGCTGGGTGTCTCCTCAGGCCTGCGCCAGTATCGGCCCGAACCGTTGAGCGCACAGCGCTGGGAGCGCTCCTACACGACGGGTGAGTTCGACTACATGCGCGACCTGTCAGAGCTCCCCCGCTACAGCCTGCTGATCGGCTATCTGCGCACGTACCCCGGCCGGGCCTCGGTGCTCGACATCGGATGCGGGACCGGCTGGCTGCGCGAGCTCCTGGCCGAGGAGGACTTCGACACCTACGTTGGCCTCGACCTGTCAGCCGAGGCGATCCGAACGGCCTCGAGCCTCGCTGATCCACGCACGAGCTTCACCGCCGGCGACGCCATGAAGGTCGAGTTGCCCGCGGTCGACGTGGTGGTGCTGAACGAGATGATCTACTACGCACCCTCCCCCCGTGCACTGATCAGGCGGATCGCCTCGATCCTCCCCTCCGGGGGCCTCGTGCTGAGCTCGATCTGGCGCCACGCGGGCGATCGTGCGCTGTGGCGACTGCTCGACGAGGAGCTCGAGCTCGTCGCGGCATCGATGACGCGGGCGATGAACAACCCATATAACCGCCGCGGATGGCGGGTCAGCTGCCACCGCGTGGCAGCGACTTAGCGAGAAGAGCCCGACTCCCTGCGCCGGCGAGCTCGCCTGCTCTCTCTTCTCGACGGAGGCTGTGAGAGCTCGCCGAGGAGACCGTGGAGATCGACTGCTTCGCCATATGTGGGCGACGTCGAGCTTGCGGGCTGCGCGGGTACGGACTGCGCGGGCACGGGCTCCGACGGCGCGGGTTGCGCAGCCGGCGAGGCGCCGTTAGCGGACGCCCCGTTCATCGACATCTCGGCGGAGGGGGGCCGCACGACCGGGGCTGGGGCGTAGTCGTAGGAGTAGTCATAGGATCCGCGGCGTCCGGCCTTGAAGCCGTTGGCGACCACCCCCAAAAGCGGTGCACCGGCGCCCATGAGGATCTCGTGCAGGCGCTCGACGACGTCGCGGCGGTTGCGTCCCACACGGCCCACGATCACCACGCCGTCGACCCTGCTCAAAAGCGGGAATGCGTCTGAGACGGGGATCAGCGGCGGCGTGTCCACGACGACGAGGTCATACGTGGACCTCGCCTGCTCGAGCAGGACTCCCATCGCGGGGCTCTCGATCAGCTCACCCGGGTTGGGCGGAAGCGCTGCGCCGGCCACGGCCACATCCAGCGTCCGCTGCTCGGAGCCCTCCTTCGAGGCGGACTCAAGCTCCAGCAGCTGCGTGACCTCGCTCAGCGACATCGCGCCACCGAGCACGTCCGAGACCCCAGGTCCGGGCTGGACATCGAGTTGCTTTGCGAGCGTGGGGTGACGCAGGTCGGCCTCGAGCAGCAGCACCCGCAGGCCTCTCCGTGCCGCCGCGGTCGCGAACTGGCGGGCCACGGTCGTCTTCCCGTCGCCCGGAGCCGCTGAGACGACCAGCAGCGTGCCCAGCTCCACGTCGACGTTGAAGGACCGCACATGGGCCCGCACGAGCTGGAAGGCCTCGGCCTCGCGCGCCGGCAGGGCCTTTTTCGAGCTCTTCCTGTTTCTGGCCGAGCGGGCGAGCGCCCGGCTCTGCGGAACGACGCCGAGCAGCGGCAGGCCATAGATCGCCGCCAGCTCCCTCGGATCCCTGATCCGCTGGTCGAGCGCCGCGAACAGCAGGACGAGGCCGAGGCCCAAAAACAGGCCGACGAGTGCGCCTAACAGCGTGTTCCTCAGGACCTTCGGCGACGAGGCCGATGTGGGGGCGGTCGCGGCCTGGGCCACCTGAACGCTTCCGCTGTTCAGTTCCTCGAGTGTCCTCAGCGACTGGGCACGTTCCCTCAGCGCCGACCCGGCGGCGCCGGTACGTTCCTTGGCGGGCAGCGCCGCCAACTGCCTGTCCACGCGCGTGAGCGCTGCGGTGTAGGCGACGTGGCTGTCGCTCTGTTGCTCGGAGACGAACTGCTCGGCGTAGGTGTTCGCGATTTCGGCCGCAAGTGCCGGGGTGGTCGCGGTATCGGAGACCTGGACGACGTTCGATTCGCCCGCCGTGCTGATGCTCAGACCCTCGCTGACGGTTTCCTTCGTGAGGCCCTGTCCGAGCTGGGCTGCGGTCTTCGCGGCAATGTCACCGAAGCGCACGAGCTTGACGTTGGTGCTCTGCTGAGCCTGCTGGCTCTCCCCGGCGGTGGCCGGCAGCCCGGCGGCCTGCTGGCCGACCTGGTTGCTCGCGAACACCAGCGAGGCCGTGGCCTTGTAGCCCTTGATCTGGTTCTTGGTGACGGCATAGGCCGCGCCGGCTCCGAGAGCGACGCACAGAAGGACCCAGAGGACGCGGCGGCGGAAGATATCCACCACCTACCCGAGGCTCGGCTGTGTCTGCTTGGTGTCCATTGAGATGCCTTCTGGCCGTGTCCGTGAGCGCGTGAACGCTGGCGGCCCACACGCAGCCTGCCCTGCGAAATGCCTGCACTGATGATGGTATATCGGCCGCGCGCCATTCCAGGCACACGGGCTTGCAGGCCTTAGTTGAGGCTAGGAACGGCCACGCAGCAGCCGCTGATGATGCCGGGACCGACCCCGGTGTAGTGACCGTCGGGCTGGACGACGACCCGGTAGCTCGCCCGGGTGCCGGACCGGTAGAGGATTGTGCACGACCAGGGATTGCGGAGGATCCCGCCTCCCCGGGGCCGGCAGTCGATCTCGGCGGCAGGCGTGCGATCGGCTGGGGACACAGGCTCAGGGGCCAAGGCGACGTAAGCCGCCACCTGATCCGCGCCCAGTACGCGGGAGGGCTTGAGCGCGAGCGAGCTCGACTGCTCGTACTTGAAGGCTTCCTCGCCTCCCCGGCCGCGCAGGGCGACGAAGGTCCCGGCGACCCCGACCAGGATGGCCCCACAGACGATCACAATCACCAGCCGTCGCATCAGGCCACCTTAAGCAAAGAGGGCCCGCGATGGCGGGCCCTGTTGGGATGGAGGTGCGCTCCCCCCGACGCTAGTGATGACTCTGGGATTGAATCTTGACGCACTTGCCGCCGCTCCATTCATATCCCGACGTGCACTTCGGGGGCGGAGGTGGCGGTGGCGGAATCTTGATGCAGTTGTTGCCGCTCAGCTCATATCCCGACTTGCACTTCGGTGGCGGCGGAGGCGGCGGTGGAATCTTGATGCAGTTGTTGCCGCTCAGCTCATATCCCGACTTGCACTTCGGTGGAGGCGGAGGTGGTGGTGGCGGAAGCTTGATGCAGTTGTAGCCGCTCAGCACGTAACCGGATTTGCACTTCGGGGGAGGCGGAGGCGGAGGCGGAATCTTGACGCAGTTCTTCCCGCTCAGCTCATATCCCGACTTGCACTTCGGTGGAGGCGGACACACAACGCACTTGCCATTCTTGAGTTCGTACCCGGATTTGCACTTCGGCGGCGGCGGAGGTTCAGGCGTGCACTTGCCGCCGCTGAATACGTAACCTGGTGGGCACCGGTACTCGTGGTAGCTGGCGCTCCCCCCCTCGTTGTTCCCGCCGTAGTTGTTGCCGCCGCCGGCCAACGCGCCACCGGTGCCGATAGCGAGGAAGGCGACCGTGAGAAGACCCATGGCCGGGCGTGACCTCAGGAACGACCGCTTGCCCCGTAAGGGTGACCGCCGCGCCCCGCTCATCGCCCGCAGCTTGACTTGGTCGAGCTCGAGGGGCGTGAACCCAGGGCGCTCCTGACGAAGCTGGCCGGCGATCTCCTGGATGTCCTCCGGGAACCCTTCCCCGTCGCGTGAGCGGTCCATAAGCACTTATACGCACGAGACAACCGATTCCTGAGTGAAGTTTTTCCAGTCGAGGCGACGCTCCCTCATGGGAGATGATGCGCGGATGCGCAGTGACCGCTTCGAGCAGCTCTATGCCGAGCACGCCCAGGCTCTCTCTGGGTTCCTGATCTACCGCACGGACGATCGAGTGCTGGCCGAAGACCTGCTGGCGGACACCTTCGAACGGGCCCTGCGCGCTCGACGAAGATTCGACCCGCGCAAGGCCAGCGAGAAGACCTGGCTCTACACGATCGCCCTGAACTGCCTTCGCGATCACGCCCGCCGCCAGAACACGGAGGGCAGGGCGCTCGAGCGCATCGCCAGCGGACCGGGCCCGGGATCAGGCGGCGAGATCGATGCGGTCTCAGACCGTGACCTGATCAGCCGCCACCTGGCCATCCTCACCGACAAGGAGCGTGAGGCGATCGCCCTGCGCTTCGGTGCTGACCTGACCGTCCCGGAGATCGCGAGACTGACAGGGGTGCCGCTCACGACGATGGAGGGGCGCGTTTACGGAGCCCTGCGCAAGCTGCGCGAGGCGATGGAGTGAGAGCGCGCTATCCCGGGACGATCGACAGATCGTTGCTGGTGAGGGCGGCGGCGCGGACGGTGGGCGCTCGGTTGACCCACTCGGTCGGGCTTGCAGTCCGGAACTCCGCGACCTCCTCTTTGGTGAGCGGCTCTAGTGGATCCATGCGCAGCGCCCGCGCCGCCGCGGGCCGCGGGTCGATGCCCGAGGCGGCCTGCGCGATCGCGAGCGCGTAGTAGGTCTCCCAGCTTCCTGGGTCGTAGTGCACGGCCCGCCTCATCGCTTCCACCCCTTGCCTCGGCAGGCCGCGCTCGACATCGCAAAGACCGAGGATCTCATACGGTTCCGGCCGGACCTCCAGCCACCCGATCGATGACAGGGCCGAGGAGCTTGCCTGCGCGCAGTTGGAGGCGTGCAGCTCGTGCTCGGCGTCTTCCAGATGGCCCTGGGAGCCGATGATCAGCGCGGGCGCGGCAAGGGTGGCAAGGCAGAGCAGCCCGAGGGCCACGCGAGCGTTGTAGCCAGGCACCCAACCTGGCCCCGACCCCCGGCGGGGACCGAGGGCCGCGCCCGCGGCGGCGAAGAACCCGAGCGTGACAACGGGCATCTCCCAGTCCCAGTCCTGCCCAGCGGCCAGGGCCCAGACGACGCAGGCGGCGAGCAGCGCACCGTAGATCGAGCGCGACCGTCGTGAGAGGCGGGCGCGGGCGCCGAGCCCGATCAGAACTGCCACCACGAGGATCAGCAGCAGCGCGATACCGGGAACCCCCAGCTCCGCCATCGCCTGTAGGTACAGGCTGTGCGCGTTGATGGTGTAAACGAAGCGGGGGCGATTACGGTCCCAAAGGGTCTGATACATCCCTGCTCCGTATCCGTGGAGCGGTGATGCGGAAAACCCGTGCAGCGCGACTTCCCACAGTTCGGTACGGCCGTCGTCTGAGGGATCGGTCAGCCGCTGGCGCAGGTCGGTCCCCCCAGTGGCCGCCCCGCCGATGAACTGGTGGTAATCCCGTTCGAGGTCGTGGGGGACGCCGAGCGCCAGGCCGAGAACCAGCGCTGCCGCTGCGGCGACGGCGATCGCCGCGCGCCTTGACCCGCGGCGCATCACGGACCTTCCGGCGTTGCGTCGCAGGCGGGGGTCCAGGCCAATGGCAAGAGTCGCCCGCAGCGCAGCGCACACCACCGCGCAGATGCCCGCGGCCACCGCCACGTGGTGACCCTGCGACACGGCGGCCGGCGTCGTCGGATCGACCGTGTCCAAGAGGTTCGCGTGATAGGCCACGACGATCAAGGCCGCGCTCGCCGGAGCCGTGGCGAGCGCACCGCTTAGCAGTCCGCTGGGACGGGCCACGAACATGTAGACGGCCAGCCCGATGACCCCTGCGGCAATCGCTCCGCGAGAGAAAGTGAAGAAGAGCGTGGCAGCAAGCAGAGGAAGAAGCGCGGCCGCAAGGATGCGCGTGAGCCGGCGTTCGCTCAGCGAACAGGTGAGGTGGAATGCGAGCACGATCCCAAGCGCGGCAAGCAGGCCCAGCGCGTTCCAGTAGGTCACCGGGTAGCTCAGCCGCTCGTTCGATATGCCGGGCGTGGTATGCCAGACGTCGGGCAGAACACGGCTCATCAGGCCCGCCAGACATACGACCGAAGCGCCCAGCACGAGACCCCGGATAAGCCAACGCACGTTCTGCGTGCTCGCGCTTATGGTCCCGAACAGGACCAGGGTCAGCAGGTAGAGCCACGCGCGGTCGAACTCGATCAGCGCACGGCCGGTCGAATGAGACCAGAGCGCGGAGAGAAGCGTCATCAGCGCGTAGCAGCCGAGCGCGGCGACCGCGACGAGCGTGACCGGCGCCAGCCCCTCGAACGGCCGCCGCGCCTGCATCGCCCTCACCAGCAGGATCTGCGTGAGGACAAGCGCGACAACAGCCTGAGTTGTCGGAAAGTAGCCCCCGGCGTTGAACCCCATGAACACGATCAGGGCGCCCGGAAGCAGCATCAGCGTCGTGAGCGCGACGCGTTCCAGCTGTGTGGAGGGCTCGTTGCTGGGCGTGTCGGCGTCGCCCTCCACCGACGCGTCCGGCCCTATGGCAACCGCATCGGCCACGCAGGTATGCTAATCGCCGCTGCCAATCGGCAAACGCAGCGACGCGCCTACGATCGCCGCGATGGCGCTCAGCTGGACTCGCCCCGCGTCTCCACGGGAACCGCCCCTGAAGTACGTGCGGTGAAGGCGTCTGGATCGGCGCTCGATCGGGGCTGCTCCGGCTCGTAGTCGTAGGAACTCCCGTACATGGCGCGCTCCCTGGAGCCGTTGGCGACCACGCCCAACAGCGGGGCTCCGGTCTCCGCGATCGCGGCGTGAAGGCGCTCGGCCGCGTCGCGACGGCTCAATCCAAGGCGTCCGACGATGATCACACCATCGACCCTCGAAAACAGCGAGAAGGCGTCGGAAACGGGCCCGAGCGGCGATGTGTCTATCACGACGAGGTCGTAGGTGGAGCGTGCCTGCGCAAGCACCTCCTTCATCGCGCGACTCTCGATCAGCTCACCGGGATTTGGAGGCAGGACGCCAGCGACGAGCACGTCGAGTGCATATGGGGACTTCGAGGACCCGCGACCGCCGGGATCCACCGACTGGATGGCCTCGGTCATGGATGCCGAGCCGACCAGCACGTCAGCGACGCCAGGCCACGGTGCGATCTCAAGCGCGTTGGCAAGGGAGGGACGGCGCAGATCGGCCTCCACCAGCAGCACGCGCACGCCAACGCTGGCGGCCGCGGCCGCCAGATAGCGCGCCAGGGTCGTCTTGCCCTCTTCGGGAGCGGCCGAGCCGATCAGCAGGGTTCGCAGCTCGCGATCGATGTTGAAGTAGCGCAGGTGACTACGAACCAGCTGAAAGGCCTCAAGCTCCCCTCCGCGGAGGGCCTTGCCTCTGGCCCGCCTGCCCTGCGACAGGGCTGCGCTTTGAGGGATGACCCCGAGCAGCGGTACACCGTAGAGCTCCTCGAGGTCTCGCGGCTCGTGGATGCGACGATCGAGAAGCTCAAGCAGCAACGCAAGTGCAAGGCCGACGAGCAATCCCAGCACCGCTCCGAGGGCGGTGTTGCGGGAGACCTTGGGCGAGGAGGGCACCGACGGTATTCCGGCGACCAGCGCCAGCTTGACGTCACCGGGCCCGGCAGCCAGTGCGGCCAGTGATTCTGAGCGCTCCTGCAGAGCGATGCCCTGCGCGGCCAGCCGCTGGTGTTTGGGAAGCGCAGCCAGCTGCTTCTGCACGACCGCCTGTGCCTGGGCGTAGCTCAGATCAGTACTGCGCTGCTGTTCTTCGACGAAGATGCGCGCGTAGGTGTTCGCGATCTGTGCAGCGAGCGCCGGAGAACTGTCAGTGACGGTCACGTTGACTATGTTGGATTCCGCTTCGGCCGCGACGCTGACGGCTGCGCTCAACGTGTGCACCGTCAGCCCGTGTCCCACGCTGGCCGCGGTCTTGGCCGCCGTGCTGCCGCCGCGCACGAGCCTGACGTCGGTCTTTTGCTGCTCGACTGTGTCTTCTGAGCCGGCGACCGGCTGTAGGCCGGCCAGCTCCTCGCTCACCACGTCATTGCCAAAGACCAGCGACGCCGAGGTCGTGTATTTCTTCGGCTCGCGCTTTGAGACCACGTAGGCGCCACCTGCCGCGATCAACACACAGAACAGGATCCACAACGCTCGTCGCCTGAGCACTCCCAGCAACTGGCCGATGCTCACGCTTGTCTGTTCAGAGTCCATCTGTCGGGGAAGGCCGGCGCTCTGGAACCCTGACGCGTTCGCTATGCGAACGTGTTCGGCTGCGGCAGATCAGGCGTCGCACGTTGCGCGTCGGAACCCGAGATTCTACCTGTTTTCGGGAGCTATTCGCGCGATCTCCGCTGCGAGGCGCGTACGGAAGGAGGCGAGCGAGAACCGCTCTGCATTCTCGCGCGCCTCGGATGGATCAAAGTCGAGGTCATCAAGAGTGCGTATCGCTTCGGCCAGCGCGTCGATGTCGTTGGGCGGGACCAAACGCCCCGTTCGTCCGTCGAGCACCGTTTCGAGCGCCCCGCCGGCCGCAGCGGCGAGCACCGGTCGGCCGGACGCCTGCGCCTCGACGGCGGTGATGCCGAACTCCTCGGTGGAGGGGAGGACCACAGCCCGGGCCTGAGCGTAGAACTCCGCCAGCTCGTCGTCGGGGAGGCGGCCGAAGAACTCGGCCTCGGGGTAGGCCTCTTCCAGGGCTCTCCTGTCAGGGCCGGTACCCACGACACAGATCGAGGCCTTTGCCCGCCGGGCCGCCTCCAGGGCCACGTCTACGCGCTTGTGAGACACGAGCTCAGAGACGACGAGCAGGGCGTCGCCCGGCGTATCTACATGGAAGCGACCTGTCTCCACCGGTGGATGGATCACGGTCGACTCACGTCCGTAGTAGCTCTTGATGCGTTCGCGGCTCAACTGAGAGATCGCGATATACGCATCGACGCGGCGGCTGGCCTGAAGGTCCCACCGGCGGATGCGTCGCAGCTGCCGAGACAACAGCGGGCGCAGCCACCGCGGCATCTCGCTCAGAGCGCGTTGCTGCTCACTCCACGCGTAGCGAAACGGGGTGTAGCAGTAACAGATGTGCACGGCGCCAGGGGGCGCGACGATCCCATGCGCAAAGGCGCTGCTGCTGCTCAGAAGAACGTCGCACGGGCCCGGTCTGAGTGTCCGGATGGCGGTCGGGTACAGAGGAAGGAGCCGCCTGAATCCATGCTGGCGAACTCCCAGACGTTGCAACGGCGATGTCGTCACCGATCTCCCTGCAAAGCGTCGATCTGTGCCGGCATCGTCGTAGAGAAGGGTGTAAATCGGCGCCGCAGGGTAGAGGTCGGCCATCGCGGCAAACGTCCGCTCCGCGCCCCTCGTCACGAGAAGATAATCGTGGGCCAAGGCTACCCTCCGGTTGCGGGCGTCACGGTAGCCATCCAGCGTGCCTCGCGCGGTATCAGCCGGCGTGAACTCAGTCGCACGGGCAGCGCCGCTGGCAGCGCGCGCTTTGGTGTCTTCCGCGTTGCGCGTATCAAGCATCTCGCCGATAGCCTCGGCATAGGTCTCCGGTTGCTGCGGCATCCGTGCGATGTCAGCGCCGATCTCTGGCAGCGACGATATGTTCGACGTCACCACAGGCGTCCTGCTGGCAGAGGCCTTGAGTACACCCGAGCCGAAACCCTCCCAAGGCGCGGTGGCAACGTTGATCGTCGAACGAGAGCATCAACGTTGCCTCCGTGCAATCTGTGGAGATGGACAAGTGGACTGCGGAGACCTCTCACATCAGGAGAGACATCCCGAGTTGCGGACTCTAGATCGCGCTTGGCTGCCGGGATAACGCCAGATGGCCAAATATTGGGCCGGTCGCTTGGCCATACACACAGGAGACAGGCGGAGGTGTCCACCTCGCGCATTCACAACCCCGCAACTAGTGTCAAACGGCATCTAGTGGCCCGAGTGTCACACAGCTTGCGGGGCCCCAAGCGGAGGTAGTCGTGGGCCAAGGCTACCTGGCCGCGCCTCAGATGTTGAGGTCGCAGGCGTCACGGTAGCCTCGAGCGTGCCTCGCGCGGTATCAGCCCACGTGAGCTCAGTCGCGCGGGCAGCGCCGCTGGCAACGCGTGCTTCGGTGTCCTCCGCGTTGCGCGGATCAAGCATCTCGCGGATCGCCTCAGCATAGGTCTCGGGTTGCTGTGGGATGCCGTAGCGCGCGATGTCAGCGCCGATCTCTGGCAGCGACGATGTGTTCGACGTCACGACCCTACCTTGTACGGATCGTCCGGTTATAGAGTTCCTAACCCCATGTTCTCTGGCGGACTCCTTTGACACAATTGACGCAAAGCGACCCAATGCCTCATACGTCGGTGAGACCGCGCCCTCGGCCGGTTTGCCATGAAGGTTTCCGAATCTTGGCGAAAGTCGGCAGGCCGTGGAGGCGCCGCCATTAGACGCAATTCGTTTCGTTCATGGGCATCCGGAGCCAGTCGATCCAGAACGTCCGAGTACCGCGGACGGAAGACCCCGCAGACACTGGAGCACGAGGCTCGCGATCCGCGTGTGCTGATGCTGGGGATGGGTTGGTTTCCGGCTTCACCAGGCGGCCTCGACCGCTACTTCCGAGAGCTGCTCGAGCACCTTCCCGAGGCAAACGGCGTCGTGTTGGGACCAGCCGCGGGCGCGCCCACGTCGATCCTCGTCGCGAGCCGCAGCGATCGCCCGTTGCCGATTCGCCTGTGCTCCTACTGGCTGGCGATTCGGCGTCGCGTGCGCGCGGCCGAGCTCGTAGATGCCCATTTTGCTTTATACCTGGCTGCGCCACTACTGGCTGGGGCACTGCGCCGGCGTCCCACCGTTTTTCACTTCCAGGGTCCCTGGGCCGAGGAGAACGTCCTGTCCGGCAACGATTCATGGCTGGGGTTCAGACTGCGGCTGAGTCTGGAGCGCGCGGTCCTGCGCCGCGTCGATGCCCACGTGGTCGCCTCGTCCGCGTTTCGGCGGGTACTTGTCGAGCAGTATCACGTACCTCCTTGGGAGGTGCATGTGTTGTCGGCAGGCGTGGCACTCGACGTATTCACCCCCGGGAACCGCGTCTTAGCCCGGCAGCGATTTGGCCTGCAGACAGATGGTTTTGTAGTAATTTGCGCGCGCCGGCTGGTGCCGCGCATGGGCATCGACGTTCTGTTCGAGGCGTGGGCTGATATCGCAAAGGGCTTGCCGGACGGCTCGCAGCTGCTGCTCGTGGGTGAGGGACCGCTCTACGACGAGTTCACAACGCGTGCCGCGCGTGAGCCACTGCTCGGGCGCGTGCGCATTCTTGGGCGTCTGTCAGACCCAGAGCTGATCGACGCCTATCGTGCCGCGGACGTGGCCGCCGTGCCGACAATCGCGGTCGAGGGTTTTGGCCTCGTAGTACTTGAGGCCGCCGCGTGCGGCACGCCCAGCATAGTGAGCGACGTAGGCGGCCTCCCGGAGGTGGCGCTCCCGCTGGACCGCTCGCTGGTCGTGCCTGCAGGAGACAGTCGAGCGCTGGGAGCGCGTCTAGTGGCCGCGGCGAAGGGGGCGATGCCGGCCCGCGAGCAGACGCGGCGCTACGCCGAAGGCTACTCTTGGGCGGCGCTGGCCGACCGCCACCGCAGTCTGTATCGGCGGCTCGCGGACGGCGTAGCCGACCGGCGTTTGCGTGTCGTCTACCTCGACCACGTGGCAGAGCTGTCCGGCGGTGAGATTGCCCTCCTGCGCCTGCTCCCGCACATGCGCTCGGTGAACGCGCACGTGATCCTCGCGCAGGACGGTCCGCTTGCCGGCCGCCTGACGCGAGCCGGCGTCTCGGTTGAGGTGCTTCCCATGGCCGCTTCAACCCGCGACCTACGCAGGGATGCCGTGCGCTTTAGCGGCGACACGACGGCTGCCACGTTCAAGACGCTGGCCTACGTCGTGCGGTTGGCTTGGCGCCTACGCAAGCTGCGCCCCGACATCGTGCACGCAAACTCGCTGAAGGCCGGGGTCTACGGGGCCCTCGCCGCAAGAGCGGCGGGTGTTCCGTTCGTCTGGCACGTACGCGACCGAATTGCCTCGGACTATCTGCCAAAGCCCGCTGTACGTCTCGTGCGGACGCTCGTTCGCCAACTCGCCGACGGCGTCGTGGCCAACTCTGAGGGCACGCTTGCAACGCTCTCCGCGCCACGGCGAGATCGCGTGCACCGCGCAATTGCGGACTCGGTGGAGCTCTCCGACCTCCCCCCCACGCCCCCGACCAACACCACTACTTTCGGGATGGTCGGGCGGATCGCACCGTGGAAGGGCCAAGATTTGTTCCTGCGCGCCTTCGCCGCCGCCTTTCCGGGCGGCGAGGAGCGCGCGGTACTTGTAGGCAGTCCGATGTTCGAAGAGGACGCCTACGAGCGTGAACTGCGCGAGCTCGTGGCGAGCCTCGACCTCGTCGAACGAGTGGAATTCCGCGGCTTTCGCGAGAACATCTGGCCCGAGCTCGCCTCGTTTGACGTTCTCGTGCACGCTTCGTTGATCCCCGAGCCATTCGGACAGGTCGTGCTAGAGGCGATGGCGGCCGGTGTCGCGGTGATCGCTCCCGACGAGGGAGGACCCGCCGCATTGATCGCCGACGGTGACACTGGGCGGCTCTTCGCGAGCCGCGACGCCGAGTCGCTCGCCGCGGCGATGCGCGCGTTGCGCGACGCTCCACAGGAGCGCAGGCGGCTCGGTGGGTCCGCTCGCCGAGCGGTCGAGCGCTACCACCCAGACGCGATCGCGGCGCAACTTGAGCTTGTGTACGAGGACGTGCTGGCGGGTTCGCGCCGGCGCGTTCGTCAGTCCCGCGGCTCTCGCGGCTAGCGAGCGGCCGTACCGCGGCGTCTCGCGAAGGACAACCTCAGCACCCTCGCCACGCCGGCAATGTAACCGACGAAAGGGGCTGTCGTCCGCCCTCTGACCGCCTCGGCGATGGTGCGCGGAAGCCCAAGCGCGAGAACGGTCGGGCGACGCCATCCGTTGAGCGCGTATGCCGCATACAGCCAGCGATTCATGTAAACGGCTCGACGGTTCTTCGGCGTTATGGTGCCGCCTCCCCCGTGCTGGTGGTGGATCACCACGGCGTTGATCATGCGCACGTGAACGCCTGTTCGGCCGAGTGCGTAACCGAGCATTACGTCGTCGTAGTAAGTTGGGAAGAAGCGCTCGTCGCAGCCGCCAGCCTCCCAGTACGCGACCTTCTCTACGAGGAAACACGCCCCCATCGGGAAGGCCACTTGGGCCACGGGGCTAGCGTGCTGGTCGAACTTCACGTCGAGACGCCGCCACGCCCTCGTATACGCGTTCTGAAGCTTCCCATCCGAGCCGCGCACCTCGGGCACTACACACCGCGAGGAGTGTCGCGCAGACCACAGCGCGTTGATCGCCTCAGGCGAAACCTCTAGGTCGTCGTCGCAGAACAACAGCCACTCTCCGCTCGCCACGCGGGCACCTGTGTTGCGCGCAACTGAAGCACCGAGGTGCTCCTGTCGCAGCAAGGTGCAGCCAGATGCCGAGACTGGCGGATCGGAGCCGTCATCTACGACGATCAGTTCGGCGGAAGGGACGCACATCGCGGCCTGCGCGAGCGGCCCCAGGAAACGTGCCAGAGCGTCGGCGCGACCGTGGGTGCAAACGATCACGGAGAGGTCCGCCATCGCGCGAACTGTAGTCGCTAACACATCGGCCACAGCGCGGTAAAATTCCCGCCTCGTGTCGGGGCCCTACAATCACGCGTTCTTCGACACTCACCACGAGGGGGTACATCGGTCTGCCAGGGTGATCGTCCCGATGCTGATCGACGCGCTCCACCCCCAGTCAGTCATCGACGTCGGCTGCGGAACGGGTGCTTTCCTCGCGGCCTTCAGAGAGGCCGGCGTCACCAACGTGTGGGGCGTGGACGGCGACTACGTAGACCGCGCCCTGCTCGAGATCCCAACCGCGTCATTCGATGCTGTCGATCTCAACGAGCCGTTTCACCGCGACCGCACCTATGACCTCGCGCTCTCACTTGAGGTCGCCGAGCACCTAGCGGCCGCCCGGTCCGAGAGCTATGTCGAAGACCTCACCCGTCTCGCGCCCGTCGTCTGCTTCAGCGCCGCGATCCCCGGCCAAGGAGGCACCGACCACATCGCAGAGCGCTGGCAAGACGAGTGGGCTGCCATGTTCCGCGCCCACGGCTTCATGCCGACGGATTTAGTTCGCGACCGCCTTTGGGATGACGCCCGCATCCAACCCTGGTATGCGCAGAATCTCGTGGTCTACACACGAGACGCCACGATCGCGAGCACCGTGGAGCCACCCTGCAGGGTCGTGCATCCCGGGATCTTCGCCAACCGTATTTGGGAAGTTACACGTCCGCGGTCGGGACGTGAGATGGTCAGTGACGTGCATAGCGTGCTACGCCGACGACTGGGCCGCGGCGGCACAGCAACATGAGGCCTTTCGCGCTCACACGTCGGTGGGATCGGGACGCGACGATGACCGTCGCCGCGGCATCGGCCGCAGCGGTCGTGAGCCTTCTACTCGCTGTGGCGGTATCGCGCCCCGACGCGGCGCGAGTCGCGGTAGCTGTCCCGATCGCGCTTGCGCTTGCTGCCGTCGCCGTCAGCTCCCCGCGGCGGGCCGTATACGGTCTCCTCACGTGGCTTGTGCTCCTTGGCGTGCTTCGCCGATTGCTCACGAGCTTCGGCTACAGCGGCAGTGTCCTTGGAGGGGACCCTCTGTTGCTGGTCGGCCCAGCGCTGCTTGTCCTACTGTTCTTCGTCGCCACAACGGCGGGAGCCTTCCGCGAACAAACGCCACTGTCGCGATCCGTTCTCGCATTCACGGCGGTACTTGCCCTCAGTGCCCTCAATCCGCTTCAGGGTGGGCTCAGTACCGGTCTGGGAGGCCTTCAACTCGTCGTGCTACCCATGCTTGCATTCTGGGTGGGGCGTTCGCTGCTCGACGATCGCGGCACCGCCATCGTGATCTATCTGCTCGGCTCGCTCGCAGTTTTGGCCGCGATATACGGGCTGGTGCAGACGTACAACGGCTTTCCAAGTTGGGATCAGAGCTGGATCCGAGAAAGTGGCTATACAGCGCTAAATGTGGGTGGCGCGGTGCGAGCATTTGGCACATCAACGTCCGCCTCGGAGTACGCAGGGCTGCTGGCCATCGGCATCCTGTCCTGGCGCGCTGCGGCTCGGCGGACGCCTTGGGTTCCGATCGCCTCCGTGGCGATCGCTGTGCTCGCAGTTGCGTTGTGGCTTGAGTCTTCGCGCGGCGCCATAGTGGTCGCGTTGGCCGCCCTCTGGTTGACGTTTGCCGCGGGGCGGCGCATGTCCTTTCCACGCGCTCTCCTAATGGGCGTCCTACTGCTACTTCTTCTGCCGACGGTCGTGGGACATCTGAGTCGCAGCGAATCTGCGTCGCCCCTGCGACGAACGCGCGTGAGCGTCACATCGTCGCTGGGAGGACATCAGGTTGAAGGTCTCAGCCACCCGTTCGGAAAGAACTCGACCCTGGGCATTCACTTCGAAGAGGTGTTGAACGCAATCACCGGAATAGCTACAAACCCACTCGGACGTGGTGTCGGGGCGACGACAATTGCGGCGACCAAGTTTGGCAACGGTTCCGCCAGCGCCGAGGCCGATCCAGGCAACGCCGCGATTGCCGCAGGGGCGGTTGGCCTGGCGCTGTATCTACTGATCGCCTTCTACGGCGTTCGGGCTTCTTATCGCCTCGCGCGAATCCGTCCCTCTATACCCACCATCGGCGCGCTGGGAATCGTTGTCGTTACCTTCCTGCAATGGCTCGGCGGGGGACAATACGTAATTATCTTGATCGCCTGGTTGATGCTCGGTTGGGTTGACGGTGCATCCACTCGCGAGTCGGCTGACGGGCGCGTGGCCGGCGCCCCAGCTGGCAACGGCGCGGGCATAAGCCGCGCTTGATGCCGCGCGTCAGAGTGCCTCGGGCGAGGGTCATGCAGACAACCGTGCTATTGGCGCTCGCCCTCGGCGCCGTGTCGGCCATCCATACAGTCCGGGGTCCAGCGCCGTGCACGGCGAGAGAACATCCTCCTCGGTTGCGCGATCGGCATCTACGCGGTAGACGGTCTATTCGCCGTTAGCTACGACTCCGGGATGTCTCATGCGCTCACGCCGCTGCTGGTCGCCACCTCAGTCGCAGCCGCGGTGGTCTTGTACTACCCACGCCTAGCGACACTGGCATCGGTCGCGCTTGCAGTAAATGTCGTGGTGACGGTGCCGCCCTTATCTTCGACAGTCCACACCTGGATGGGCACATTTGGCGCGCTTCTTGCCTTGTGCCTACTTGGAAGGAACTCGTGCGACGTTCCGGCGCTCCGTGCAAACCGCTATGCCATAGCCGCGCGCGACCTGCTACGAGGCTACTAGCGCCTCAAGATTCCGGAAAAACCGGGCGCGCGCCGCTACGTCAGTGAACTCTTGTATAAATCGCTCTCGGCCGGCGCTACCAATGGCATCACGCAGCGCACGGGATTCCAGAAGCGGGACCAGCGCATCTGCCAAAGCCTCCGGTTCGCCCGAGCGTGCGAGCATACCCGTCTTTCCAGGCTCGATGAACTCGGCGGGACCTCCTGAGTTGACGGCCACCACCGCAATGCCTTGGGCCATCGCCTCGAGAAGGACAATGCCGAAGGGCTCGGGATCGGACGCGTTTACGAGAACGTCCATTCTCCCGATATATGGTCCCGCATCGGGCACGTGTCCGACGAGCGTCACGTCTCCAACGAGCTTCAGTTGGCTCACTAGTAATGGAAGGCGACTGGCGTAGTCCGGCGATAGACCGTAGGCGTCCCCTCCCACGAGCACCGTATGCATGTCATGCCCCCGTGATGCAAGTAGCGCTTGGGCCCCGAGTAGACGGTCCTGTCCCTTCCACGGCTGCAGGCGCCCGACGAGACCCACTATTGGAACCTTCGGCGGTAGCTCGAGGGGGATCTCCTCGAGATGCGTGCTGGGGACCCGGACGCCAGGGGCGACGACGAACGTGCGTCGATGTGGGAACAGGCGCGTCTGCGCTTTCGCAGCTGTGTCAGAGTAACATCCGATCGCTTTCGCTGGAAGCGCGGTCGCACACCGGTCCAGCCAGTGATCCGCCGGGATTAGCTGCTGCCACCACACGACGCGATCGGTCATGCCCGCGAGCACGGCAGCAGGCGCGCTGTAGAGATGTGTCTTTGCAGACCAGTTCACAATTAGGTCCGGCCGCCGCTGGCGAAATATCCGCAAAAGTCTCACTATCGTCGCAGCCGCACGATGTGGTTGACGCATACGACCAGCCGGAACGACGTCAACACGAAAGCCGGCGTCCGAAAGCTCAGCTGCCCATGGTCCCGCCTCAAGAAATATTAGCTCCAGGTCGTGGCCACTCTGGCTTCCACCGTCAAGCATGGTCTGTAGCATTTGCTCAGCACCGCCCAAGCGCTCGCCCCATGGCTGAACGATGATTATCCGCACTGGCGGGATCGTAGTCTAAATCGCGTCCTCAGCGATGACGTGCGCCCGTCCCTTCGAAGATTCGCGGGCCAGAGTGCGGAATAGCTCAAACTGTGATTCGCACATTTGGATCCATCCAAACCGCAGAGCGTCGCGCCGAGCCGCCTCACCCATGCGCATCCGACGTGATGCATCTTCGCCCAACTGATTCAGGCGCGCGGCCAGCGATGCCGGACCCTCGTCTATGAAAAACCCGTTTCCGCCGTCGCGGAGGAGGTCACGCACTCCGTGAACCGGGGTGGCCAATAGCGGAAGCCCGCTCGCGGCAGCCTCGTAGGTGACGAGCGAGAATGTCTCGTAGCGTGACGGTAGGACAAACGCATCTCCAAGCTCGTATACGACCGGGATGTCTCGCACGGGGCCTAACCAGTACACAGACTCTGCCACGTTCAGTTCATGTGCCAGCGCGCGATACGCGCCCTCGTCGCCGGTCCCGGCGACAACAAGTGTCCACATTGGAGCTTGGGCCAGTGCCTCTAACGCGCTCCGCAATCCCTTGCGTTGCCATTCCCCACCGACGAACACGGCGACCAGACAACCTTCTGGGATTCCCAGCTGAGCACGTAGACTCGCGGCGTCACGCGCCCGGAGATACGGCCTGAACGATTCGACGTCAACACCGTTGGGGATCGTCACGACACGAGAGGCCAGCCTGGGATAGTAAGTAGCAATCTCATCTGCGACTCCGGAAGAAACACAAACCAGAACGCGGGCGCGCCGCAGTCGCAAGCAGGCGCTCTCAGTCACACGCTTCATGACGCCAGCGGCCTGCGAATGCCAGCGAAATAGTCGACTCTCTCGACTCGGGGTCGACATTCCTGCCTGGTGGCAATAATGAATTGCGATGCTATCGACGCGGTTTAGGACGATCGCCCCAGTAGCTTGGACGACGCCGCGCCGTCGTCTTGCCACCATCAAAGACGCGACTAGTAGGAACCATGGATAGGCGATGACAAAGGGACGTCGGGGCCCAGGTACGCGAACAAACGTCACGCCGTGATCCACATCACACTCGCATGAGCGGCCTATCACTGTGATTTGACATCCAAGCCGCGCAAGACCGCTAACTAGCTCAGCGAGCGCACGCTCCATGCCTCCCAGCCCTCCGACATCGTGTGCGATGAGTGTAACTTCTTTTGGCCAGTCAGCCGCGCTGACATGTTCCGAAGACTTGCGCGATGCTGTGCTCACCACCTGAGTCTATCGTGGCAACGGAGCGTGACCTTAGGCGCTATTTGATGGCCGGCCTTTCGTGGCGAAAATGTGTACGCACCGCTTGGAACCTACCGGTGAGGTTCGCCGCGAGCAGCTTGAGATTCGACTCGCGCTTGAGTACGAGTGTGAGTGCGCCTCGGACGAGGCCCGGCTCTCGTCCGGAACCGACTGCGGTTGCCCAGAGAAGATGCCCGGCCCGTCCGGCGGGCGAAAGATGCCCGAGCAGCGCCAAGGTCTCGTTGTACGAGGCATACTTTGTCTGTCGCGCACCAAATGTCCGCGGACCTTCGAGTCTCGGCTGCGGATAATGGTCCACAGCGATTGCCGGATCAAAGACAATGCGGTACCCCATCGTGACCAAGGTGAGGCACAGGCCGATCTCCCAATGATGCTCGGTGACAATGCCGCGTAGTCGTGTGTCGAAGCGCACCTTGCGGATCAACGGTCCGCGTGCGCTGAGGTTGACGCCCTTGAGTACCGCGACATCTCTCGCGGGGCCTATGCCGAGGTGGTGGTTACCGACTAAGCGTCCCCAGCGGCTCATCGTTCCAACGATGCGCTCGGGTTGGTCCGGCTCGCAATCCTCCTCAGAGCCCCAGTGGATCCAATCCCGCCCGCCGACCGCGCCGATCATGGGATCGTTTTCGAACGTAGCGACAATCCGCGAGAGCCAGTCTGCGCGTGGCTCGGCATCGTCGTCAGTGAGGCATACGATGTCTCCACGTGACGCGTCGACGCCGGCGTTCAGCGCGGTCACCAGGCCCGGCCGCCCCGCAGGTACGTCGACCACGACCGCGCGTGCGAGTCCCTCCTCGCGCTGATGCACGACATCGAAGCTGGCTTTGTCCTCTCGGCGGACAACGACGATGATCTCGTCGGGCAGGACGGTCTGGCGACACAAGGCATCCAGGCAGCGCTCAAGGCTTTGTGACCGTCTGTAGGTCGGCACGATCACCGAGATCTGCACCGGGACATGATCGCACCTGGGCGTGCCCGCCCCGCCATGGTTCATCGCGGCCCCGACAATGTCGGTGTTTACGTCGGTGACCGGACGAACATGTCACCACTGCCCGCCCAAAGGTCACCAGGCTTATACCAAGTAAAGCCACGGTCGCAGATGCCGTCGACGACCCCGGGGTAGTCCGCAGTCGAAGGATGAAACTCGCCGGTCATATAACCAACGTGGTCAAGCCAGCTCAGGTCTCCGTCGGTGAATAGCGTCCCCTCTCCCCCCTCGATGTCAAACTTCAACACATCGATCTTTCCGCCCACACGCGCCACGATTTCATTCATGGTCACAGCCGGTACCGGCACGGAGCCGGGGCCATCACCGAGATATCCGAGGTTTGAGCTTGCTCCAAGAACGAAGTTCGCAGTTCCTGCGCGGGGGGCTATCGCCGCCTGAATGACGTCGGCCTCGATCGAGTTGGCGGCTAGGTTGCGTACCGCGAGCTCGGCATTGCTCACAGCCGGCTCCACGACGATCGCCTGCCGGATCGTGGGATAGTGAGTCGCTAACCACAGTGTAGTGAGCCCGATGTTGCCTCCAAGGTCAACGAGTGTGGTGGGCGCCAACCCAGGCGGCAGACGGTAAAGACCGTCCATGAAGACCTCGCGCAGGCTCTGTATGTCCCCCCGATTCCAGCGATAGTGGATCTGAACGCCATCCCTGCACGTAACGCGGTGCTCTACGTGACGCAGTGGCAGTGCCGGAATAGCCCTGAGGGCCCTGAACATCAGGGTTCCGACAGCGAATGACGCCCGTCCGTCAGCCAGATTGGCGAGTCCCCAGCCCAGCTCTCGGCGAATCGCTGTGGCCGTCCGGAACACAATGTGAGTATAAGCGCCTAGGTCGCGGGAGACGTTCGGCGATTTAGCACCGCGGCGAACATCGACAGCAATCGCTGCACTACCCACAACACGTCGTCCTTTCGAGGAACAACGTATAGCGCCAGGCTTCCGCCGAAGTGGCGTCGGCCGCGAGAGAGCTGATATGCCGCGTCCACTGTATAGGCCGCGAGACTCACCCAAGCCGCCCCTAGTCCTCCGAATCTCGGCACCATAATGATCAACCCGGGAATCGTGATGAACAGCGTAAGGATCTCACCACGGGCGGGCACCCCAGGCAATCCGTCGCCGACCATACAGTTCGACAACACGGTCGTGATCGCGAGGGGAAGGGCGGCGACGAGCAGTATCCAGGACATGGTCACGGCTCCGCTAAAACTCGCGCCGAAGACGAGTGGGATTACCAGCGGCACGGCTAGCGCGACGCACGCGTTGAGCACTATGACGATTAAAATGGTGGTGCGGACAGCGCGCGGGACGATCCCGCGGTCTCCACCCGCGATGCGCGACAGCATCGGAGAGCCGAGCGCCAGCGTGATCTGCCCGGTCAAGGAGGTCGAAGTGACGGCTACGGCATATAAGCCCAATTGCCGGGGGGATACGAGCGCGATCATGAGTAGCTGATCCAGCCGGCCGTTCGTGATCACTGCCAGGGTGCCCAGCCATGCCGGCAAGCCGAAGGAAAGCGCCGAGCGCAGCACGGACCATCGGAAGCGGAGCTGTGAAACGGGAGGAAGTGCTCTCAGCGCTGGCAAGATTCCCACAAATGATGCTGCGATCGTTGCCGTAGCCACCGCGGCCACTGTCATTGCGTGGACTAGGAACAACACGATGACGACAATTGCTGGCAGCAAGATCGGCAGGGCGCGCGCCAACATCACAAGCGACCAGCGTTCCATTCCGATCACCCGCCAGTACACCAGCAGCAGAGGCATTCCGATTGGCTGGCCCAGGAATATGATCAGAACAAACAGATGCACCGTGTGGTGACCATCGGCGAGCCAGGTTGAAAGCGGTATTCCGATCAGGGCTAGGACGATCCCGACGAGCATGGTCACGACACCGGCAGTCCCGAGCGCCTCACCTCGGGTTCGCGGGGTGCCTCGAGCGCTTTCGCGGGCCACGAAGAAATCCAGACCGAGCGCCGCGATGGCGGGCAGGTACGCGCCCACCGCAAGGATCGCGGCCAATTCGCCGCGACCGCTCGGACCGAGGGCGCGGGCCTGCAGTGGGCCTGTCAGCAGGCCGAGCGCGGTTAGTACGACGGTCAGAGAAGACAGGCGCAGGAAGACCGAGCTGATAGGGGCCCGTGTCTCAGCTCTGCGTTTCTTGGCGTCGGGGGGAGCGATCTCGATTCCAGGCTCGAAGACACCAAAGCTTAGTGTCCGGCTTTGATGTGGGTACGCGCAGCCTTGGAGCGTCCCCGCCCAGTCGTTGGGAGCTCTGGGAGGAGGCGCGACGCCTACGTTCAGCAGCTGAGCGGCGCAGACGTTGCAGCCGGCACGATGGCGCTCGGATTCACGCATAAGCGACCGGCGGCTATCGACTACCGCGACCTGCTCGCCTGAAACCCAGAGCACCGCTCTCGTCGACTGTTTGATCCTGACGAACACTCTCCGCACTGGTCATCCGGCGGGCTTAGGGCCCGCCGGATGAGCGTACGTGTCGTCGACGTCGGCTGTTTGGGGGTTGTTGGTTAGCCGAGGAAGATGCCGGATAGGACGGCGTTCGGGCCCGTGTCGTCGGTCACGGTGATCTTGAGGGTGCTGCCTTCTGCTTGGGTGATCGGGATCTTGACCCAGTCGCCCTGGCTGAAGTTGCTGAGCTGCACGGTCTGCCCTCCGGCTTCGATCGTCTCACTCCGCCCCTTGCTGTCCCAGTCCACAGCGTAGAGCTCCAGATTGCCGCTGTAGGCGCTACTGAATTTCAGTTCGACTTCGAGCTTTTCCGGGCTGTAGTAGGTCGCCGCGGTGCGTTTGCTGCCCAAGGCGTTCTCTAGCGCCCGGACATCCGTCGTTTCCGGTGCCCATACATACCGGCTGCCATTCGTGAGATTCACGCTCGCGCCCGGTATCGAGACGACATCGCTGCCTTCGTTCCAGGCCGCCAGGTCAGAGCCTTTTGCGCCATAGGTCCCGACCCACGTGCCCTGCGGAGCCTCGCTCGGGAACGCCGGCGGCGTACCACCACCACCCAACAGGATCCCCGACAACACCGCATTCGGACCACTGACCTTCGTCACAGTGATCAGGAGCGTGCTGTTCGCGGCCTGGCTGATCGGCACCGTGATCCAGTCGCCGCCACTGAAGTTGGCAAGGCTCACAGTATGCCCCGCCACTTCGATCGTCTCCGAACGTCCCAAGGCGTCCCAGTCGACCGCGTAGAGCTCCAAGTTACCGCTATAGGCGCTACTGAACTTCAATTCGACTTCGAGGTTGCTCGGGTCGTAGTAGGTCGCGGCCGTACGCACGGTCCCTTCCGGATTCTCAAGCGCCCGCGTGTCCGAGGTGTTCGATGCCCATACGTAGCGGCTGCCGTGAGTCAGGTTGGCCGAGACGCCCGCCATCGAGGCCACGTCGCTGCCTTCGTTCCAGGCCGCCAGGTCATAGCCCTTTTCGCCATAGGTCCCGGCCCACGTGCCCTGCGGAGCTTGGCTCGGGATGATCGGGAACGCCGGCGGCGTACCACCACCACCCAACAAGATCCCCGAGAGCACCGCATTCGGACCAATGACATTCGTCACGGTGACCAGGAGCGTGCTGTTCGCGGCCTGGGTGACCGGGATCGTGACCCATTTGCCCTGGCCGAAATTACTCAAGGTCGCGGAATAGCCACCAGCTTCGATCGTCTCCAACCGACCCTTTTCATCCCAATCGACCGCATACAACTCGAGATTCCCGGTATACGCGGTCGTGAACTTCACTTCGACTTCGAGCTTGCCATTACTGTAGTAGCAAGACGCAGCCCGCGCACTACCAGTCGTGTTCTCAAGCGCACGCGTGTCGCTCGTTTCCGGAGCCCACACATACCGGCTCCCACTCTTCAGCGACACAGACAGACCCGGCGACACCACATCACTACCGTTGTTCCAGGCCGCCAGGTCATAGCCCTTTTCGCCATAGGTGCCGACCCACGTGCCCTGGGGCGAGACGGACGTTTCAGCCTGCCCCACGACCGGAACGTTGATCGTGCTGACCGTGGTCTGTCCGGAGTAGGTCGAGATCGTCGCTTCGAGTTCGACCGAGGTGCCGATCTCGGCTTTGGTCGGCGTCCACGTGAACGTGTACGGCTTGGCGCCGGCGACTCCAACCGATACGCCGTTTGCCTTGAGGCTCACCGACTTCACGACCGAGGGGTCTTCGGTGGTCACGACCGGCGTGACGGCCACGCCAGCTTCGACGGATTCGCCGTTGGCCGGGTTGACGATCGACCCGCCCGGGGGCGATTCCGGCATCGCCGGCACACCGCTTTCCGTCGGGTAGGTGAGAGCAGTCGACGAGTACGGTGTGTCTTCCACCGGGCCTTCGACTCCCTCTTCTTCGGTCGGGCTGAGCACCGATTCACCGGTCTTCGGGGCACCCGTGCTGCCGCCCCAGAAGTCGCCGGTGGCTTCGATCGCAGCTCCCGTGCTCACGCCGGTCACAGCGGCATTGCCGTTGTAGAGCCCGTAGCCGAGTTCCCCGTTTCCGGTGATGTTGCTGCCCTTGACCGTGAGCGTTCCGGCTTCGGCGGCAAGGACCCCGTAGGAGGTTTCGGTGGTCGAGTGGTTCTTGGTGATGGTGCTGTCGGTGATTGAACCGCTGGCACCGGACCTGTAGGCGACCCCGGTCTGAGCGACCGTGGAGCTACCGCCGGAACCTTCGATGCGGGTGCCCTTGATGTACCCGAGCTCCTGCATGTTGGATTTGACGGTGTTATTGGCGGACCCGTCGACACCACCCTCGGAGTCGTCGATCAGCACACCACCGCTCGTGTAGCCCTTGATGATGTCGTTTTCGAGGGTCACATTGCGTTCGGGGGTGTGTTCCACCGGGCTTGCGATGATCGAGTTCGTCGCCACGACGCCCCAACCGTTCCCGTTGACCGGTTTGATGGTGCCGATTTCGCTGTCTGCGATACGGCCCGAGGTGTTGAAGAAGGCAACCCCCGTTTCAGCCGTGTCGGAGCCGGATTCGATCTTCACGCCGGAGATGTCGACGTACATCTCGTTGTATTCGGTCGAGCCGAGCGACTGACGCGAAACGGTGACCACGTTGCCGCCGCCATCCCGCAGGGTCCCGGCGCTTCCTCCGAGGGTGGCAAGCGACGCGGCCGGCTTGATCGTCACGAGGTTCGCGCCCGCGCCGATGATCTTCAGCGGCTTGTTGATCGTCAGGCCGTCCATCTCACCCGTCGATGAGACCGGGTTCGGTTCGCTGTTGATCGGTGTCGAGGATTCTTCATAGACGCCCGGGCACACGACAATCGTGTCCCACGGACTGGCCTCATTCACAGCTTCCTGGATGGTTTTGAACTGCGCGTTCGGGCAGTCGCCATTGTTGGAAACCGTCCAGACGTTGGCCCCAGGTGCGCGCGTCACGTTGGGGATTTCGTATTCGCCGTCGGCGCGCTTGTAGACGCCTTCTTCGTATTCCTTGACCGGACTCGGGCCGCTCGTCAGGACCCCATTGCCAGGCCCGGCGTTCTTTTCGGTCGATTCGAGCAAGACGTTCGAGTAGCCGCTAGCCGGCTGCTCGAAGCGGATGTTCGAGAGCTCGATCGAGCCGCTGCTCGGCATTCCTGCGCCACCGAACCGCAGTTCAAGCTTTGAGAGCTTGCTCAGGTTCACGCCCTGCTTTGAGAATTCCGCCAGCGGGACGCGGAGATCCTGAAGGAGCACGTGCACACGGTAGGAGGTGTTGCCGATGGTCTGCTGCAGCGCCGTCCCGAAGAGAGGATTGCCCGCTTCGACCGTGGCTTCGTGTCCTTCCGCATCCGTCACCGCGATGGTGAAGTTCTGCGGCGCGTACAGCGGGTTCTCGATCCCCGCCGTCCCACGAGATGGGTTGCGTTTATCGAAGAAGTTCACCGCGGTCGACAGGTACAGCGCCCGATAGTTGCTGACGTTGGCCTCCTTGGCCGGGATCGACATGCTCATATGCGCGGGACCTTCCCAGGCCACGGCGAGCTGACGTCCGGAGGAGTTGTTCACGTATGACGCTTCGCGCGGTGCAGAGGTGCTTGGAGCACCTGCTTCCGTGTCCGTGCTCTGACCGCCGAGGTCGTGCGGCAGGGCATTTGGGCAGGGCGTCGGTGCCGTCGGCAATCCTTCGTTCACCGTTTCTTTCAGCAGTTTGGGTTCCTGCTGCTCCGGCTCGGGGTCACACCAAGCGAGCCCAGCGGTGCTGCCCGCTTTAGTCACGATGTTGGTCCCCACGTAGGGGTTCGCAAACCCGGAGGATTCGATGGACGTGCCGAGCTGATCCACCGTGGTCGGGTCTTCTGTGCCAGGAACAAGCACCTGCTCACGTTCGGCGGGCGGAGCCATGTAGCTGTCGGACACGCGATCCAGGCACGGGATCCGCTTGCCTTCGATGCTTTCCGGACAGGCCGCTTCCGGCACGTCCGGCTTGCCTTCGGCCGCCGTTTCGCCCGTCAGATACGGTTCGAAGGCACCCTCGCCGCCGACGTAGCGACGCAGGAACGCGCCGATCGAGGACAGCGCGAGCTTCTCCTGGTCACCCATGAATGCCGGGTTGCCTGAGATCTCCGTGTTGACTTCCGGGTTGTACTTTTCGGTGTTGTTTTCGTGGTAGGACCGTTCGTATTCGGATTTCGCGAGCGTGTTGCCGGGAGAGCCCATCAGGGGGCCGGCTTCGCCGGAGAGACGGACCCCGGTGCCTTTTTCGGTTTCTTTGATCGACTTGCCGGGCTTGCAGGCGGAGTCGGCCCCTTCGCCGTCATCTTCGCCGTACTGCCAGACCGTGTTGTAGCCGTTGTGATCGCCGCCGACGTCTACGACCTGGTAGCGCGGGAAGGGATCGTCGTTCTGGAAAAGACTGCGCTGATAAAGGCGCGCTCCCGTCAGGTTGGACACGTCGCCGTCGCAGCTGGCGATAACGGTCATGTAGGGGACGCCGTAGGGAGCGTGCCGTTCGTAGTCGACCGGTGCGATCGAGACGAGCGCTCGCAGCGGGAACCGTTCGCCCTTGGGAAGCGTCTGGTCATAGAGCTCGAAGCTGGTTGCAGAATCGCCGCCGCGGGAGTGCCCCACGAGGCCGATGCGGGACATGTCGAGCTTGCCGTCGAGCAGGTTCCCGATGTTGGAGGTGGCCGTTTCCGGCACGTTGTTTTCGCTGGCTTCCTTGAGCTTGCGGAAAGTTTCCAGCATCACCGTACGACGGGCGTGCATGCCCTTGCCGTAGCTCGAGTCCTGGCGGTTGATGAGTTCGTCCTCGTCGATCGAGTACACCGTGTAGCCGTGGCTCGCAAGGTTTTCCCCGAGGTACGCGTACCCCTCGTGGTTGCCCTTGCCAATTTCGCATTCCTGCGAGTTTGTTTTGCTGGTGACATCGCATGCAGAGAAGTTGCCGGCCATGAAAACGATCAGCGGCGACTTTTTCGTGTCCCCTTCGGGGGTGAAGATCACTCCGCGTAGCTTGCCTTTTTCGAACGGCAGGTTGCCGCTGCTGGTCGGCGCTTTCCCGTTGCCGTTCGGTTCCTGGTAGGTGTACGTGCCGAGTTTGACCGGGTCCGTTCGGTGCGGGGTGTACGGCCCTCGTTCCAGGGGGTTCGGAAGTTCGCTGTACTTGAGCGGCCCAGGCGATTCCCCGTGCGCCGACTGTACCGACGGTAGGGAGAGGGCCACAGCCGCCCCCGCTAGGCACGCGATGACCAGTATCCCTGCGAGCAGCTTCCTTCTGAACGAGAGCATCAACGGTGCCTCCGGCAATCTGGGAGATGGATAGGGGACTGCGGGCCTCTCCCATCCGAGAGAGACAACCCGCGTCGGCCCGGGACTTTA
This sequence comes from uncultured Solirubrobacteraceae bacterium, assembly GCA_963826995.1. GTDB lineage: Bacteria > Actinomycetota > Thermoleophilia > Solirubrobacterales > Solirubrobacteraceae > Palsa-744. The sequence continues at coordinate 484,421 of CAWGYZ010000002.1, forward strand.
GATCGCGCTTAGCTGCTGGGATAAGGGCAGATGGCCAAACAATGGGAGGATTGTTTAGCCATACACACAAAAGAAAGGTTTCACCTCGCGTTCACAACCTTGCAGCTAGTGTCAAACGGCATCTAATCGCCCCTAGTCAAGACAAAAGTCGTGGACGATAGTCCAGATTTTCACATTATTACTAATAGTCGAATTCAGTGACTAACCCCAGTGCACGAACCGCTCGTACAGTTACTCTGCGAACGGACTAGGGATTGACCCGCAGGTTGCTCAGTGCATGCTCCCCGTCCTGATCCCGATCCCTCGGTTGGCCTGGCTGTGCTGCTGCGGTTGCGTGCGTTGGGCGCCGGCACATGCCGGCGCACCGCTCGCTCGAGCAGCCGAGTCAGCGCCGAGCAAAAGCGCCGAGGACGCTGACGCCCGGGAGATTCCTATCGATACGTCGCTTGCTCTTGCCGGCAGGAACGACGGGCGGCGCCTCAGACTCCGCGGCGACCGATTACGTGCGGGACCGTCCTTAGCATGATCTTAATGTCGGTCCACAGCGACCAGTTGGCCACATACAGATAGTCCATCGCCGCCATCTCGCCCAGTGGGACGCGCGCCGGGCCGAGGATTTGCCAGTGTCCGGTCAGGCCCGGGGTCAGCGTCAGGCGCTGGCGGTCCCACCCTTCGACGCGCTCATCCTCGTCGATCACCAGCGGGCGCGGCCCGACGAGGCTCATCTCGCCCCTCAGGATGTTCACGAGCTGGGGTAGCTCGTCCAGCCCAGTCTTTCGCAGAAGTCTGCCGACCCTGGTGACGCGCGGATCCTCGGCGATCTTGAACAGACCACCCCAGACCTCATTGCTGTCACGTAGCGAGTCCTTTATCGCCTCCGCATCGGGCACCATCGTGCGGAACTTGTAAATGCTGAAGCGCTGTCCGTGGCGACCAACGCGCAGCTGACGGAAGAAGACCGGGCCGCGGCTGTCGAGCTTGATCGTTGCCGCGATAAAGATCATGAGCGGTAGGGCCAGCAGAAGCCCGATCGATGCCAAGAGCAGATCGAACGCGCGCTTTACAGCCGCGGAGGAGCGCGTGAGATCAAAGCGCCTGACGCCCATCACCTTGACGCCATGCAGATCGTCGAACTCGACCGAGGACCCCACGACCTCCAGCAGTCTCGGCAGGATGCTCACCCGCACACCGACCGCCTTCAGGGTTCGCACGAGATCGAGCACCTCGCCGGCGTCCGCGCTACGTGGCGCCACAATCGCCCGGTGAACGTCGAGTCGATGGGCCAGGTCCAGAACCTGCGCGAGTCTCGAGCTCGAGCGGGCGTCGGTCGACCACGGCGCGATCTCCGCGAGATCGAGGTTCGCAACGAGCGTCGCGCGAATCCCGCCATGATCGCTCAGCTTGGAGCGGATCGTGCGCGCCGCTGCTGGGTCACCTATGAACAGGCAACGCTCGGCCGGCGCCACCCGCAGGGCGATTGCACGGGCGGCGGTTCGCATCAGCATCAGCAGCACCGCGAGCGCCAGCCACAGGAACAGCGCCTCGTGGCGATCGAGCGTGCCGGCGACGATCAGCCCTCCTGCCAGCCACGCGACCAAGGCGCAAAGGGTCGCCACGTGAAGGAGCTTGGGAGCCTCGTCGAGGGTCGTCTTTCGCAGCACGGCCTCGTCGCGGTCATACAGGCCCAGGATCTTCGCGCCGACCAGGAGGATCGGCAGCGCCGCGACGCTCGCCCAGGTGAGCTGTAGCGACCTGGAGGACAGCTCCACCGTCAGCGCGAACGCGCCCGCGATGGCGAGAACGTCGGCAGCCAGCAGCATCCGGCGAAATATGGCGTCTCGCCGCATACTCGTCGCGAGGCCCCTGGACTCGCTCGGGAGCGGTTCATGCGACCGGTGACCGTGATTGCCGCGCAGCGCTCGCCTGCTGGCACCGAGCGGCATGCCCAAGGGCGGAGCGCTGACCGCCTGGTTGAGGACGATCTCGTCACTCATGGCTTCCCTGCCTCCGTTTCGCCGACCTCATGTCCCGCTCGTACACCCGGCCGTGGCCTGTCAACGGCGCTCAACGCCGCGTACGAAGCTCGATCCGGGCCCTGTCCCCTTCGCAATGCTGCACTCCGCCATACCTCGCTCCATGATCCGTGGCCCCTTGCAGAGCTCCCCCCTGCGACCGACTGGAAGCCTATCTATCGCTGACGAGCTGTCGTTAGAAGCCTGTAGAGAATCCGAACGCGAAACCTGTGACGGATGTAGAAGTCCGCCATCTGAGGAGGCGCCGCCTTAGCAAATCGCCGGAGCGAGCCCATCCGTTGCATGCAGATCCCACCAGTCGCCGGCCGCCCAGGTCTCTTGCGCCCACGCCGCCTGCCGGCGGATCTGCTCGACGGGCAGCCAGGGGCCGGTGGTACGTTCCGGCAGGGGCCCCGAGGAGCCCAGCGGGAAGCGCCAACCGTGATCGATAAGCCGTCCGTGGAGCAGGCCGTTTGCGCGCTCAAGCCCAGCAGCCAGCTTTGGACGCGGCATGCGCCTCTTCAGCGCCTGAAGCCTCGCGTTCGGCGGGCTGAAGCTCTGCTGGTTGATGAGCTTGAAGCGGTCGTAGCCAAGGCTGGTCAACTCATTCAGCAGCGAGCGCTCGGTCAGCTCGGTCGAGATGAACGCAGGGTGGGATTCCGCAGTCATCGCCGAGACGCACAGGTGCTCGTTGCCCTCGATGTCCATCTTGCAGTAGTGGGGAATGCCGTACTCCGCGAGGATCTCCCCGAAGGGCCGCAGGCGCACGCTGACCGCGCGGGGCTCAGAGCGTCCGCGGCTTGCGATCGTGCGATCGAAGGAGCTCCACACCGAGTTGTCCTTGCAGATCCAGAACGTCGCCTCGCCCTCCCCCTCGGCGATCCCAACGTCCAGCACCGTCAGCCTGCCCTCGCTGATCTCCTTGGCAAAGCGGCTCCGCGCCTGCTCGACGAGAAGCGGGTGCGCCTCGATCGCGACGACGTCGAAGCCGCTGTGAAGGTAGTAGGCCGAATCGTCCCCGTTGTTCATCCCGACGTCGTAGATCAACGATGGGACGGGCTTCATCGACTCGTCAAGCTAACAGGCGACCTTGCGGTCGGCTCAGGACAGACGGCGCACCGCGACCGTCCGGTCGGACTCCGCGGCGATCTCCCAGCCCGGCGATCCGCCATCAGAGCGGAAGTGGCGCACGACCACGGCCGTGGGCCCAGGTAGTCCGCGTCCCCCGTCCTGTCCCGCCCTCGCATCGTGAAAGACCACGTATCCCCCGACCGCCACGGAGGAGTGCCAGGACGACCAGTCGAGCTCGCACCCTTGCTCTGAGTGGTCGCCGTCGATGAACACCACGTCCACGGGCTCGGACCAGGTGGCGGCCACCTCGTGGGAGAGGGCGACGTGCCAACGCATCCGAGGAGCCTGCGCTCCACGGCGGCGCACAGACCGCGCGAGCACCCGCCGTGTGGCCCACTCGGTGGCGCCCCACCCGCCGGGCAGCGCGTCTGGATGGTGACCGAAGGGGTCGATCAGATGCAGCTCCGCATCTGGGCCGAGGACGTCGCAGAGCGCGAGGGCCGAGGAGCCCTCGTATACCCCGATCTCGACAACCCGCTTGGCGCCTGCGACGGCGTCCAGCAGCACCCGCGCGTCCTCAGGGGAGTGCATCGTGCGTGGCGGGATCAGCCCGAGCCCCACCGCCAGCGCGCGCAGACGCACATCATCGCGAAGACGCGCCGGCGTGAGACGGCGCAGACGGGCGGGCAGAGGACTCAAGACGAGCGCACCCTACGCGCTCGCAACCGCTCAGACCGCGGAGACCTGCTCTTCCTCGGCCACCCGGAAGGATGAGCCGCAGCCGCAGGCGGCGACGACATTGGGGTTGTTGACCTTGAAGCCCGCGCCCTGCAGGCTCTCCTCGTAGTCGATGGTCGAGCCGCTGACGAACGGAAGGCTCTCCCGGTCCACGAGCAGCTTCAGCCCGTGGCTTTCGAACACGGCGTCCTGGTCGCGCTGCTCGTCGAAGGCGAGCTGGTACTGAAAGCCCGAGCAGCCGCCGCCGCGGACGCCGACGCGCAGGCCGGCCAGGCTTACGTCCGCCTGCTGGGAGGCGAGGAACTCGTGAACCTTCTCGGCACCCTTGTCGCTGATGGTGAGCATCGCTTTCCAAAGTATAGCGGCTATCCTCGGGGTGGAAATGCCTTCCCCCGAGGACATAAAGCAGCGCATCGAGGCCTCCATCGCGGGTGCCCACGCCGAGGTCGAGGACACTACCGGCGGCGGGGATCACTTCCGTGCAACAGTCACCGCGCCCGCCTTTGAGGGGTGCAGCCGCATCGAGCAGCACCGCCTCGTATACGAGGTGTTCGGCCGAGAGATCGGCGGCGCCATCCACGCCCTGTCGCTGAAGACCCAGACACCCCTGAAGACCCCCCAATGAGCCAGGAGCTTTCCATGTCCAGCACCGAGCCAAGCCCCGTTCAAGACCTTCCCATGGCCCACAACGCCCCCGCCCCCGTTGCACCGGAAGCAACCGGCGAGTCGAACCCCATCCGTGACGCGATCACCGAGGCGATCTCAGAGCACAAAGTGCTCCTGTTCATGAAGGGGACCCCCGAGGCGCCCGCCTGCGGCTTCTCGGCGCGCACGGTTGCCATCCTCGAGGCGCTCGACACGCCCTTCGCCGCGGTGGACATCCTGCCCGACCCGCGCATCCGTCAGGAGCTCTCGGCGATCTCCAACTGGCCCACCATCCCGCAGCTGTTCGCCAACGGAGAGCTCCTCGGCGGGTGCGACATAGTTACAGAGATGTACGAGTCCGGAGAGCTGGCGGAGGCTCTCGCATAGGCGTCCCGCGCCTGCTGTAGCGTCTCCGCCCCGATGCCCTCCGTCGCGGTGGCCACCGACAGCACGCATTATCTGCCCCGCGCGCTGGCGGATAGCGAGGGCATCCATCAGGTCAGCCTGTACGTCGGCTGGAAGGGCGAACCCGAGCCCGAGCTGGGGATGGCCGACTTCGACGCCTTCTATGAGCGGCTGGGCCGCGACGCCGAACTGCCGGCAACCTCGCAGCCGTCGATCGGCGACTTTCTGACGGCATGGGAGCCGCTGATCGAGAACGGCCAGGACGTCGTCTCGATCCACCTCGCCGGCGGGATCTCGGGCACCTGCGAGGCCGCCCGCCAGGCGCATGGGCTGCTCGCCGAGCGCGGCCTCGGCGACCGGGTCGAGGTCGTCGACTCCGAAACCGCCTGCGGCGGGATGGGAATGCTGGTGCTCGCCGCGGCGGCAGCCGCGCGCGCGGGGGCCGACAAAGACGCCGTCGTCGCCCGCTTGCGTGCGGCGCGCAAGGTCCTGAAAATCTGGTTCTGCCTGGACACGCTCGAGTACCTCAGGCGCGGCGGGCGCATCGGCAAGGCCCAGGCTTGGCTGGGCGGCACGCTGAAGATCAAGCCGATCCTGTCGCTGGAGTATGAAATCGTGCCCGTCGAGCGCGTGCGCACGGCGGGACGGGCGTTCGAGCGCATGGTCGAGTACGCACGCGAGCTCGCCGACTCAGGATCTGACGGCTGGGTGGTGCAGCACATCCAGGCGCCCGGACAGGCCGAGCGGCTGATCGACCGCTGCAGGGAGATCTTCGACTCAGAGCCGCTGTTCACCTCGGAGGTCGGACCGGTCATCGGCACCTACACCGGGCCCGGCCTGATCGGGGTCGGCGGGGTGCCGCGGGCGCTGCTCGCCTGAGTCTCTACAGCTTCCGCGTGACGACGACGTCCTGGTCGCCGACGCCCAGGTCATCGGGCTGGGTGTCGCGGCCGGGCCAGCGCCCGAAGTACAGCTCAGGCGGATCTGACAGCCCGTGCCTGGCGTAGAGCTCGCGGATGTAGCTCTCCTCGTAGGCCACCGCCAGCTCCGGGACCCGCTCGCTGAGGATCCAGTAGGGGCCGTGGTTGTGCTTGAAGCGCACCTGGCTGCCCTTCGAGTCCATCAGCTGTCGTGATTGCGGGGTGATCACGAAGTAGGTCGCGAAGATGTGCCCGCCCCTCTTCAGCACGCGCGAGAGCTCGCTGACGTAGCGATCGACCTCCGCGGGCAGCATGTGCGTGAACACCGAGTAAAGGACGGCCACGTCGAAGGTCTCATCCTCGTAGGGGAAGCGGTAGTCGGCGGCCTTCAGCCGGCCCTTCGGGTTGTACTCCTTGTTGTAGATGTCGGCGAGCGTGAAGTGCATGTTCTCGTGGGGGCTTACGATGTGCTCCTGGCACCATTCGATGCCCTTGGGCACGATGTCCAGCCCCTCATAGCCGCCGTCCGAGTCAAGGAAGCTCCTCATCGCGACGGCGAGGCGACCGACGCCGCAGCCGACGTCGAGAACGTGAGAGGACGGTGTCGCGCCGGCGACCGCGCCGAGCGCCTTCACGAGCGCCTCGCCGCTGCCCTCGAAGTCCGAGAATGCTCCCGTGAACGTCCCGGCCTTCGACGGCAGGCCCGCGTCGCGGCGGCCGAGCACGCGATCTGCGAGGTCGATCGGCGCCAGGTAGACCGTGCGCAGAAGCCAGCGCAGCTGGCGCGGCATCGCTGAGAGCAGCCTGTGAAACCACGACTGTTTGAGCAGCCACAGGCGCATGCGCTCAGCCGCCGACACGGGTCGCAGCAGTAGCTTCTTCACGCCCCGGCGCTCCTGATCAGCTGCGACGGCGCCGGCGGCGCAGGAAGCGGACGCCGAGCGCAAGGCCCACGACCGCTGCCCCCATCGTCAGTTCGCTGCGATGGCGCTCGACATGTCCGCGCCAGTCGGTGATGTGTGCGACCTCGCCGCGAAGACGGTCGAGCGAGACCGCGAGCTCCATGCGGTTGCTCTCGATCGAGCTGCGGATCTCGGCCGGACTGCGCTGTGCCATCAGGTCTTGTCCTCCTCGGGAGGCGCCGGCGCCGCGGACGGGGCCGGTGGCGGAACGGGCGGGGCCTCGGGTGAGACCGGGTCCGCAGACGGGGCGGGCGGCGGCACGGGCGGGCTGTGCGGCGGCATGGGTGCCGGTGCGGGCGCCGGTGGGGGCGGGGGCGGGACGGGCGGCCTCGAGGCACCTTTCGGAGCGCCTCCCAGCGGCGGCGTTGCGTCGCTCGAGCTGACGGTCTCGCGGATCTTGCGCGCCTCTTCGATCGCCATGCTGGGCACCGGCGGGGCGCCTTTTTTGACCGCTTTGGCGGCGATCAGGCCGGCCAGGGCTCCGAGCAGGAGGAGGATCACGGCCATCGCGAAGAAGCCCCAGAAGTAGGCGAAGTCGCTCACCGGCAGGTAGTAGTAGATGAGCAGGGCGCAGCCGATCAGCGCGAAGATGAGCGCCATCACGACGAAGATCCCCGCGGCAGCCCCGACGACGGCGCCGCGGACGAGCTTCATCGCCTTCTCGGTGACCTCCGCCTTGGCCAGCTCGATCTCCTCGCGGACGAGGAGCGTGGCGCGTTCGGAGACCTCGGCGATCGCCGTGGCGATGTTCTGGGGCTGCTCGGAGTGCTGCTCGCCGGGGGACTTTGGCGGCTCGCTCACTCCGGCGGCTCCTCGCCGAACAGGTGCATCCACACCCTGCCGGCGGCGCGGTGGGCGACGATGCTCGTCAGCGCGGTGACGCCCGCCAGAAGGCCCGACCACATGAGCCGCTTGACCGTGTCGTTCTCCATCATCGCGCCAGTCTATTGGCCTCGTCGACGGGAGTGTTCTCGAGGCCCCCGTAGACGGTCTCGAGCACCGACCACTTGGCCGACTCGAAGTGCTCCTCATCCTGGGGCAGCAGGCCGAAGATCCAGCCGGTGAGCAGCTGCTCGATCACGCCGTAGAAGGCCATGGCGGCGAATCGCGGTTCGATCTCGGGCTTGAACACGCCTTCGGCCTGGGCCTTTGAGACGATCTCGCCGATCAGGTCATAGGCGGTGCGGATGTGGTCGATGTGGGTACGCCCGAAGGAGTTGGCCGCGCGGGTGACCTCGACGATGATGACCTTCATCATGTCGGGGTCGTGGCGGTAGCTGTCCACGATGAAGGACACGATCTCCTCGAGCTTCTTGCGCACCGGGATGGGCCGGGCGTCGACCTCGCGGATCATCTCGAGCATCACGTCCCAGCGCTCGAGGAAGAGCGTGTCGAGCACCTCCTCCTTGGAGGCGAAGTAGTGGTAGACGAGGCCGTAGGCGACCCCGGCCTCATCAGCGATGTCTGAGACGCGGCAGGCGTGGAAGCCCCGGCGCGCGAACACGCGCACGGCGGCGTCGAGGATCATGCGGCGCTTGTCCGCCTGTGCCTTCGAGCGCCCGTTGGAGGGCTGTGCGGCGCTCATGCGCGCACCTCCTCGGGCCAGCGGTAGACCTCGCCGCGGCGGTTGGCCAGCGCCGGCAGGCTCTCGCGGATCTCGCGCTGACGCTCGAGATCGAGGTCGGCGAGGATGTGGCCGTCCTGGTCGGGCGCCTGCGCGAGCACCACTCCCCAGGGGTCGACGATCATCGAGCGCCCCCCGGACTGGTGGCCGCCGGGATGGCGCCCGACCTGGTTTGCGGCGATCACGAAGGCCTGGTTCTCGATCGCGCGCGCCCGCACGAGCGTCTCCCAGTGGTCGCGGGTGGTGGCCAGGGTGAAAGCCGCCGGGACCGCGATCACGCGGGCGCCGCGCATGGCGAGGATGCGGTAGAGCTCGGGGAAGCGCAGGTCGTAGCAGATGGACAGACCGAGATCGACGCCCTCGGCGGTCTGTGAGAGGACGATCTCATCGCCGGGCTCCTCGATGTCTGACTCGCGGTAGGAGCGCCCGGCGACCTCGACGTCGAACATGTGCATCTTGCGATAGGTGGCCCTGATTTCGCCCTGGGGATCGACGTGCACCGACGTGTTCGACAGCTTCTCCCGGCCCGCGACGCGCTCGAGGAACGACCCGGCCACGAGGTCGATCGAGAGCTCGCGCGCGATTCGGCGAGCCCATTGGATCGCCGGCCCCTCAATCGTCTCGGAGGCGGCGGCCTGGTCCTCGTCAGAGCCCATCGCCGTCCACTTCTCGGGGAGTACGATCACGGTTGCGCCGTCCGCGGCGGCCGCGCGCGTGAGGCGGTCGGCGCAGGCCAGGTTCAACGCCGGATCGGCGGTGGAGTTGAGCTGCACTGCGGCGACCCTCACTGTTGCATCCTCCCCCACGGCCGGCGCGCCCACGGCTCCCCCGACGTTCCAACCACGGAATAGATTGACTGGTCAGTCAACACCCACAAGCATAACGCCAGCGGCAGCCCAGACGGCATCCAGCGGGCCTGCGCCGCTTGCTCGCATGGGCCTCCTCCGCGGCGGACGGCCGCTGAAGCGCTGGCGATACGTGGGCGTGTTCTGCGAGGAGCTGATGGCCTGCGCGGCGCTCGTGCAGGTCGGGCCGGCCCGGCAGTCCTTCTGGGCGGTGCTCTCGCGCGGCGATGGCCGGCTGCGTGAGCGCACACGGCTCGTGCCCCGTCGTGGGGCCGTGGAACTGGACGAGGGCCGCATGCGGGTCCACGACGACGGCGTTCTCCTCGACCTGACCCTGGAGGAGGAGGCGGGCATCCAAGTGCTCTGCCCGCACGGCCGCCAGGAGGTGTGGACGCGCAAGCAGGCGGGCATTCGCGCCGGCGGGAGGATCTCGCTCGACGGCCGCCCGTTCAGGGAGATCGAGGCGCTGGCCGTGGTCGACGACACCGCCGGATACCACGCGCGCCACACCGAGTGGTGGTGGAGCGCCGGCGTGGGCGAGGGCCCGGACGGCGTAGCGCTCGCCTGGAACCTCGTGTCGGGTGTGAACGATCCGCCGAGCGGGTCAGAGCGGGCGGTGTGGGTCGCGGGCGAGCCCGACGAGGCGCCACCGGTGAGCTTCAGCGCCGCCCTCGAGCGAATCTCCTGCGAGGACGGCTCAGAGCTCGAGTTCCGTGCCGAGGCCGAGCGCAGCCGCCACGAGAACCTGCTGATCGTGAAGAGCGACTACCGGGCCCCGTTCGGCACCTTCTCGGGGAGCCTCCCGGGCGGCATCCCCCTTACGCACGGCCTCGGCGTGGTCGAGCACCACCGCGCGCTGTGGTAGAAAATCTTCGCTATTTGCGGAAAGATCCAACAGTTGAACGACGACTCGGTTTCCGGGCGAACGCGCGGGAATACACTCGGTCGGTTCTGTCGCATAGGGGCTCTCGATTGACGATCATCACGCGACCGGTCCGCCGGCTGCTGCACGACGGCAAGCGCCGCCGGCGCGGGATCGACGACCGCAGCCTGCTCCGCGAGGTTGAAGCGCAGCGGCGCCGCGGCGAGCAGGGGCTCGGGCTCATATCCCTGCGGCGCCGGCCCGACCTTGAGGAGATCAGAGACGGCCGGGCCTGGCGCTGAGCTAATGCGCGCGCTGGCGGCGCAGCTCGGCCAGCAGCAGCTTTGAGTGCATCGCCCCGAGCAGCTCTCGCAGCGGCTCCACGCCGGCGGCGACGATCTCCATGGCGCGCTCGATCTCGACCTCGCCGGCCAGCCGGTCGAGCAGTGCGAGCACCTCCTCCTGCACCAGCGGCTCGAGCGCCTCGCGGTAGCGCAGGGTGTCATACACGGTGAAGCCGAGCGCCTCGTCATAGCCGCCCGCGCGGAAGCTGGCGATGGCCTCGATGATCTTGACGTCCTCCTGGTCATAGCCCGAGCGGTTGGGCGTCAGAACGCCGATCTCGGCCAGCCGGTCGAGCACGTTGCGGGGGATCTCATAGCGCTCGCGCACGACCTTGGCCGATACCCGGGTGCGCTGCTCGGCGCTCGTGAGGGCGCGCTCGAGGATGCGGTCCTCGAGCTCGATCAGCGCGTGCACGCGCTCGGGGTCCTGCTCGAGCGCCCCCTTGATGACGCGCAGGGGCATGAAGCGCTCCTCCTGCAGGCGCCGGATCAGCTCGATCCGCTGCACGTAGGAGACCGGGTAGTAGGCCATGTTGCGGCTGGTGCGAACGATGTCCTCGCCCTCCCCCAACAGGCCCTCGCGCAGGTAGTAGCGGATCGTGCCCGCGCTCACCCCCGAGCGCTCGGCCAGCTCTGACATCTTCAGGAGCGGGCGATCCAGGGAGGCGTCGCCGGCGCGTTCGATGGTGGCGCTCATGCCGTGCTCAGGCCCGGAAGGCGACGCCCTGCTGTGCCCCGGCGGCGCTGGCCGCGGCTCCGCTCTGCAGAAGATCGGCCACCTCGTCGTGCGAGTAGCCGGCCGCCAGCAGGAGCTCCTCGGTGTGCTCGCCGAGGGCCGGGCCGGGCAGGCGCCCGTGCTCGCCGGGAGTGCGCGAGAGCTTGACCGGGATGCCGAGCTGACGCACGGGCCGCTCGACGCCGGGCTGCTCGATCTCGACCACCATCTGCCGCTCGGCCACGAGCTGTGAGGACAGCGCCTCGTCGAGCTCGAGCACCGGCTCAAGACAGCAGTCGTGAGATCGGGCGAAGGCCTCCCAGTCGGCGCGGGTACGGCTCTTGAAGATGTCGCACACTTCCGTGTGCGGTTGCGAGCCCGGTCTGTCGAACTGAGATGCGATCAGGTCCTCGCGATCGACGCCCCGGCAGAAGGCCTGCCAGAACTTCGGCTCAAGCGCGCCCAGGGAGACCCAGCCGTCGGCGCACTCATAGGGGCGGTAGCAGATCAGCGCTCCGGCCAGAGGCAGATCGCCGCGGCGCGGGACGGTGCCGTCGGCGAAGTGGGTGGCCGCCACCATCGCAAGCCAGGACAGCGCTCCGTCGGCCATGGACACGTCCACCAGCTGGCCCTCGCCCGAGCGCTCACGCTCGTGCAGGGCGGCCATGATGCCGAAGGCGGCCATCAGCGCGCCGCCGCCGAGGTCGGCGATCTGCCCCGCGGCCTGCACCGGCTCGCCGCCGCGCTCGCCGGTCAGCCCGAGCAGACCGATCAGCCCCAGGTAGTTCATGTCGTGCCCGGAGGCGCCGCGCCGAGAGCCGTCCTGGCCGTAGCCTGAGATGGCGCAGAAGACGAGGCCGGGGTTCTCCTCGCGCATGCGCTCATAGCCGACGCCGAGGCGGTCGAGCACCCCCGGGCGGAAGGATTCGAGCACCACGTCGTGGGAGCGCACGAGCCGCAGCAGCGCCTCGCGGCCCTGCTCGTTCTTGAGGTCCAGGCGGATGGAACGCTTGTTGCGGTTGAGGGCCAGGAACAGCGCCGAGCCGGCGCTCTCGTGCGCCCCGTCGTAGTGGGGCGGGGACCAGCGGATGTAGTCGCCCACGCCGGTGTCCTCGACCTTCACCACATCCGCGCCGAAGTCGGCCAACAGCAGCGAGCAGAAGCCCCCGGGCAGGAGCCGCGAGAGGTCCAGCACGCGGATGCCCTCGAGCGGCAGGCTCACGCGCTCATCACGTGCTCGCGATGGGCGATGCCGAGCATCGAGCGGGCCTCGGCAACGGTCGCCGGGCGGCGGCCCATGTCCTCGGTCATCTGCCTGGCCTTCGCGATCAGCTCGCCGTTTGAGCGCGCCATCTCGCCGCTGGGCAGATACAGGTTGTCCTCCAGGCCCACCCGGATCGAGCCGCCCAGGGTGAGCGCGGCCGATATCAGCATCCACTGGTTGCGGGAGATCCCGATCACCCCCCAGTGGGAGCCCTCGGGGATGTTGTCGACCATCGCGGCCAGGTTGCGGGCCGTCGGGGGGATGCCGCCGGTCACCCCCATCACGCAGTCGACATGCAGCGGGGTCTTCAAGAGGCGCATGTCGATCAGCGGCTCGAGGCTTCCCACGTGGCCGATGTCGAAGCACTCGTGCTCGGGTTTGATGCCCAGCTCGTTCATGGCCTCGAGCAGCTCGATGATCTCCGCGAAGGGGTTCGTGAAGACCATCTCGAACACGAAGGCCTTGCGCGAGCGCGAGTACTTGGCGTAGTTCATGGAGCCCATGTTCAGGGCCGCCACCTCCGGGCGGCAGGCCCTCAGGTAGGCCACCCGCTTCTCCACCGGAACGCCGATGGTGCCTGTCGAGTAGTTCACGATCACCGCGTCGCCCACCTCGCCGCGGATGGCGTCGGTGATCGCCTGGAAGTCCTCGATCTCATAGCTCGGCGCGCCGTTGGGGCTGCGCGCGTGGATGTGGATCATGACCCCGCCCTCGTCCACGATCCGCCGTGCCTCGGCGGCGTACTCCTCGGGGGTGTAGGGGATCGCCGGGCACTGCTCGCGGTTGGCGATCGCTCCGGAGATCGAGCAGGTGATGACGACGGGATCCTCGAGGCTCATGGGCTGATCCTTTCGTTTCTGGCGCGGGGACTCATACCGGGACCACCCCCGACTTCTTGTAGGGGCGCTCGATGCGCTTGCCCTCGGCCATCTCGAGGGCCCTGCAGATCGTGGGGCGGGTCTCGCGCGGGTCGATGACGTCGTCGATCATGTCGTTGCCGGCAGCGATGTAGACGTCGATGATCTTGCGGTAGGCGGCGACCAGCTCGGCCTTCTTGGCCTCCGGATCCTCGGCTTCCTCAACCTGTTTGCGCATCACGATCTCAACCGCGCCCTCGGCGCCCATCACGCTTATCTCGGCGCTCGGCCAGGCCACGATCAGGTCGGGCTCATAGGCCCGGCCATTCATCACGTAGTAGCCCGCTCCGTAGGCCTTCCGCGTGATGACGGTGATCTTGGGCACGGTGGCGTTGGCGACCGCGTACAGCATCTTTGCCCCGTGGCGGATGATCCCGCCGGCCTCCACCTGGCTTCCGACCATGAAGCCGGGGACGTCCATAAGGAACAGGAGCGGGATGCCGAAGGCGTTGCACAGGTTCACGAAGCGGGCGGCCTTGTCGGCGGAGTCGTTGTCGAGGATGCCGCCCAGGTGCTTGGGCTGGTTTGCCACGATCCCGGCGGGGCGCCCTCCGAAGCGGGCGAAGCAGGTGATGATGGTCTTCGCCCACTGGGGCTTCATGTCGAAGTAGAAGCCGTCGTCTGAGATCAGGCGGATGACCTCATACATGTCGTAGGGCTTGCGGTTTGATTCCGGCAGCACGTCCAGAAGCTCCTCCTCGGAGCGGTCGATGGGGTCGTCGGTCGCGACGAACGGCGCTGGGACCTCGCAGTTCTGGGGCATGAACGAGAGGTACTGCTTGACCCGCTCGATGCACTCCTCATCGTCGGCCACCTCGAGGTCGCCGACGCCCGACTTGCGGCAGTGCACGCGCGAGCCGCCCAGTTCCTCCTGGGTCACGTCCTCGCCCACCGCCGCCCGCACGAGGTGCGGGCCGGCCAGCGCCATCGAGCCGCGGCCCTTGACCATCGGCACGAAGTCGGCCAGGCCGGGGATGTAGGCGGTGCCGGCGGCGCAGGGTCCCATCAGGGCGGCGATCTGGGGGATCACCCCGCTCATCACCACCTCCTCGCGGAACAGGTGCCCGGAGCCGGCGAACAGCGAGCCCACGGCCTCCTGGATGCGGGCCCCGGCGGAGTCCAGCAGCCAGATGAAGGGGATGCGCTTGGTCAGCGCCAGCTCGCGCAGGCGCGTGACCTTGAGCTCGCCGGTCATGCCCATTGAGCCCGCCATAACGGTGAAGTCGTAGGCGCACACCGCCACCATGCGCCCGTCCACCTTGCCGTAGCCGGTGATCACGCCGTCCGCCGGGGCCTCCTTGCCGTCCATCGCCCGCTGGGCGAAGTGGGGGCGCCCGTGGATGCCCATCTCGGTGAAGGTGCCCTCGTCGATCAGCAGCGCCAGGCGCTCGCGCGCGGTGAGCTTCTCGGCGGCGTGCTGCTTTGCGATCTTCTCCTCCCCTCCCCCCAGTTCGATCTGGGCGCGGCGCGCGTGCAGGTCCTCGACCAGCGGGCGCAAAAGCGAGGTCTTCTCCTGGGTGCTCATCAACGCCCTCTCTCGATCGGTTGCATTCCCATCAGCGGCCCTTCCACTGCGGCTCGCGCTTCTCGAAGAAGGCGGTCACGCCCTCCACGATGTCCTCGGTGGACATGGCCAGCGTGAGCTGGGCTCTGAGGTAGTCAAGCGCGTCGTCGAGTGGCATGTCGAGCTGGCGGCGCATGGCCTGCTTGCCCAGGCGCATGATCACCGGCGACTTGCCGGCCAGCTTCTCAGCCCAGGCGCCGACCGCGGCGTCGAGCTCC
Source organism: uncultured Solirubrobacteraceae bacterium (assembly GCA_963826995.1). Lineage (GTDB taxonomy): Bacteria > Actinomycetota > Thermoleophilia > Solirubrobacterales > Solirubrobacteraceae > Palsa-744. The sequence goes on from CAWGYZ010000002.1 coordinate 499,527, forward strand.
TCGGCGGCTACCACCTTGTTGACGATCCCGGCCTCCAGAGCCTCCCGGGCGCTCAGGCGCTCTCCCAGCAGCAGCATCTCGTTGGCCTTCTTGCGGGGGACGTTGCGGTAGATGAGGGCCATGATCATGAAGGGGAAGGTGCCCACGTTGATCTCAGGGGTGCCGAAGCTCGCCTCCTCGGAGGCCACGATCAGATCGCAGGCCAGCGCGATGCCGAGCGCGCCCGCCAGCACATGCCCGCCGGCGGCGACGATGGTGGGCTTGCCGAGCTCCCCGATCAGCTTGAACAGACCCACGAAGCGCTCTGAGCCGAAGTGCCTCTCCACGAGCGGGGCATCAGCTGCGAAGCCGCCGAGGTTGGCGCCGGAGGAGAAGGTCTTCTCGTGCGAGGAGCGGAGCACCACGCAGCGCGCGCCCTGCTCATCGCGGGCCCGCTCGAATCCCGCGATCAGCCCTCCCAGCATCTCCTGGGAGAGGGCGTTGCGGGTGTCGGGGTCGTTCAGGGTGAGCGTCGCGACGCCGCTGTCGCCCAGCTCATAGAGGACATGCTCCGTGGCCACCAGCGCATCCTAGCCGGATCTTCCGCCAGGTGGAAAGTGAGTAGCTCTACTGTTTACTTTTGGGGAGAGCCGGAGCGGAAACTATCCTGCCGTGGTCTTTGCGTTTCGAGAGCTTGCGCTTCAGAAGCTTCTCCAGCCGTGACTCGCTGATCGTCTTGTCGGCCGGCGGAGCCTGAACGGGCGCAACGGGAATATTGACGGCCAGTACCTCAGACTGGGCGATCAGTTCGCTGCGAGGTTCGCCCCGGTGCGGACGAAAGACGACTGCCAGACGTGTGCGTACCGGCAACCCGTCTCCGGCGAAGAAGACTTCGAGGTGCACGAGCGGCTCGAACAGCTTGAGCAGAGCCCGCTTCTTTGCGGCGCTCAGGGTGGCCAGCTTGCGCAGTTCAACCGAGGCCCCGAACGGGGTCGCGAGCTGGCCGTCGATCGACGTCGGGGCGAGCTGGCGGATACTGCGTGCCTGGTTCAGAGCTTCGATCAGCTTGCCGAACTGCTGGGCCGCGGCACTGCCTGCGCTGCCCCCGAGCGCCCCCAGTTCCACGCCGATTGCCTGTTCCAGATGCTGGTTTGGCTCCTCCACCCAGGGACGTCCTCCATCCTCGGGGGCAATGAAGGGCTCTTCGAGGTAGAGCGTCGTGCCGATCAGGCGGCCATTGCTCTTCAGTCCTATGAAGCTGGCCTGGAAGCTCGCCTCCTGCGGCACGAAGCTCTCTTCCCCGGTGACGCCGACCAGCTCGAAGCTCCCCGCCGTGCTTGCTATCAGACCCCCGAGAGGCCCACCCGAGGTGCCCGTGCCGGTGAGATTCTCGGTCAGCAGGAAACGCTCGCTGGTCAACTGCAACTGCAGCGTCTTCTGCTCCAGGGCCTGCAGTTCTGGCGGGAGCGCCGCCACGGGTACCGGAGGCGGTGAACTCGTGGACGCGGAGGCGCGCCCGGCATCAACGATCGTGCCGCTCAGCGGCGCGAGGAACAGGGCCGCATAGCTGAGAATCCTGGTGAGGCCCGACCGAGTGATCCTCGACACGCCTCAGACCGCCTGCAGCGCCTCGACCACGGCCCGGGCGGTCTTCTTGTCGGTGCGGGGGACGTCGAACTCCCACACCTGGCCGTTGGCGAACTGGAGGCGCAGATGGGAGACCATCCTGCCCTCGTCGAGTTCTGAGGAGGTCAGTTCGCTGCGGCTGGCCCGCGCCAGCACCTCGTCGGTGGGGTGCATCTTCCAGCCGGTCTTGGTTTTGACGACCGCCACCTCGGTGGCGCTGACGGCGACGTAGCCGACCCGGCCGAAGTCGGGGACATCGGGTGCCCCCTTCTGGCGATCCGCCGCGAGACCGGCGGCCACGGAGCCGACCAGCCCGGCGACCTCGCGGCCGGATACGCGGGCCACCGATTTCTTCATCAGCCCTCTGGGGTTGACAAGCGTCCCCGCGATCTCCGGTGCGCCCAGCGCCTGCGAAGCGTCGTTGGCCATCACTCTCCCCCCCTCTCATTTCCCTGCGGTGGTTTTGCACATCGCCCGCGCGCGAGGACGGGGTCGGACAACAAAGTACCCGCTTTTGCCTGGCGCGCGCCAGCGCCTGCTAGCGCCCGAACGGCTCCAACGGCGTCCGGTCTCCGACGGACCAGCGATGTCCGAACGGATCAGTGAAGCCGCCCTGGCGATGGATGCCCCAGGGGGTCTCGTGATCGGTGAGCGGCTCCACCGCGGTCGCGCCCGCCTCGCCGGCCCGATCGATAAAGCTGCCCGGTTCATCGACGAACACCTCGATGCGCGTGGTGGTCAGGCCGACGTCGGTCGGGCTTTGCTCTGTCCTCCTGCCCGGCACAGCCTCGTGAATGAAGAAGGGCGCGCCGTGGATATGGAGCCCGGCAACTCCGCCGAGGTTCCACAGCTCGGCCGCGCCGAGTGCCGCCGTGTACCAGTCGATTGCCGCACCAGCGTCCGGCACGATCAACATCACAGACAGGACCGGGCGGCCGGCTTCGCCATTCGCTGGGCCGGCCGTGCTCATGCTCGCCTGAGGAACCTCAGATAGAACGCCCCGAACACCAGGACGATCCCGATGTTTGCCATCAGGCGCTCCCAGAACTGATGCCTGAAGAACAACACGTCCACGCCGACCACGACGGCTACCAGCGCGAGCACGTAGAGCACGACGCCTGTCTGCCGTCCCATCGTTCCACCCTACCGCTCGAGAGCCACCTCGCTCCTCGCCAAAAGTAGTCAGCGCTACTGTTTACTTTGCCGCCGACCTGCGATAGCGTCGCCGGACACCGCCGGAGCTACCCAGACAAGGAGACCGCCCGACATGGCCGCGACCGCCGAGAGCGTGCTGAAGCCCGATTTCCAGACGAGCCGCAAGCACTTCATCTTCACCGACGAGCACGAACAGCTGCGCGAGTCGATCCGCAACTTCGCCATCAAAGAGCTGGCGCCGCATGCCGAGGAATGGGAGGAGACGACCTTCCCCGACTCCGTGTTCACGCGCATGGGCGAGCTGGGATTCCTGGGCCTGGACAAGCCGGAGAAGTACGGCGGGCAGGGCGGCGACTACTACACGAGCCTGGTGCTGGCCGAGGAGATCGGCAACGCCAACTCCGGGGGCCTGGCGATGGGCTTGGCGGTGCAGACCGACATGGCGATGCCGCCGATCCTGGCCTTCGGCACCGAGGAGCAGAAGCAGGAGTGGGCCGTGCCGGCGATCCAGGGGACGAAGATCCTGTGCCTGGGAATCACCGAGCCGGACGCGGGCTCAGACGTCTCGGGCATCAAGACCCGCGCGGTGCGCGACGGCGATGACTACGTGATCAACGGCTCGAAGACCTACATCACCAACGGCCACCGGGCCGACGTGATCGTGCTGGTGACGAAGACCGACGTGGACGCCGGTTATGACGGCTTCACGCTGTTCCTCGTGCCCATGGACGCCCCCGGGGTGATCCGCGAGAAGAAGCTCGAGAAGCTCGGTATGCACGCCTCGGACACCGCTCTTCTGGCCTTCCAGGACGTGCGGGTGCCCGCCTCGGCGGTGCTCGGCCAGGTTGGCAAGGGCTTCTACCACATCATGTGGGAGCTCCAGGGCGAGCGGCTGATCGGCGCCGCCGGCTGCGTGGCGGGCGCCCAGAAATGCTTTGAGAAGACGCTCCAGTACGCCCACGAGCGCAAGGCCTTCGGCCGGGAAATCGGCAAGTTCCAGGTGATCCGCCACAAGTTCGCCGAGATGGCCACCAAAATCGAGTCCGCCCGCCAGATGGTCTACGTCACCGCCTGGCGATTCAACAACGGCGAGTACCCGGTGCGGGAGATCTCTATGGCCAAGCTCCACTCGGCGCGCATCGCCTGCGAAGTGGCCGACGAGTGCATCCAGATCCACGGCGGGGCCGGCTACATGAAGGAGTACGGCATCGAGCGGGTGTGGCGGGACATGCGCCTGAACCGCATCGGCGCGGGCACCGATGAGATCATGCTCGACGTGATCGGGCGCTCCTACGGACTTTGAGTTGGTGCGGGCTCGACGAGCCCGCACCGCGGCCGGCGACGCTCAGCTTTAGACAGGAACCAGCCCCAATTGACTCCCACCCCACCCTTCACCGAGGAGCACGAGGAGCTGCGCGCCTCCGCGCGGGGCTTCCTCGAACGGGAGCTGACGCCGCACGCAGAGCGCTGGGAGCGGGAGGAATGGTTCCCTGACGAGCTGTTTGGAAAGCTCGCGGCCCAGGGCCTGCTGGGGCTGAAGTACCCCGAGGAGTATGGGGGGCAGGGCGGCGACTACCTGCACGACGCCGTCCTATGCGAGGAGATGGCGCGGATCGGCTCGGCCGGCACCGCCGCGGGGCTCGGCGCGCACATCAACATCGCCACGCCGCCGATCTGGAAGTTCGGCTCAGAGGATCAGAAGCAGCGCTATCTGGTTCCGGGGATCCGCGGCGAGAGGATCGGGGCGCTCGGCATCACCGAGCCCGGTGCGGGCTCCGATGTGGCCTCGATCTCCACCCGCGCCGAGCCCGCCGAGGGAGGCTGGGTGGTCAACGGTGAGAAGACCTACATCACCAACGGGGTGAGAGCCGACTTCATCGTGACCGCTGTCAAGACGACAGCAGAGGGAGGCCATCACGGCATCTCATTTCTGATCATCGACCGCGGCGAGGGGGTGGTCTCCTCGAAGCTCCAGAAGCTGGGCTGGCACGCCTCGGACACGGCCACGGTGAGCTTCCAGGACGTGTTCGTCCCCGAGGAGAACCTGCTGGGCGGCCTGCACGAGGGGTTCGCCCTGATCATGGCCAACTTCCAGTGGGAGCGCCTGGCCATGGCCCTCGGCGCGACCGGCGCCATGCAGATCGCCTGGGAGCGCACCGCGGAGTTCGCGCGCGAGCGCCAGGCGTTCGGCCGGCCGCTGTCGAGCCACCAGGCGATCCGCCACAAGCTCGTCGACCTCGCCACCTCCGCCTACACCGCCCGCTGCGTGACCTACGACGCCCTGCGCCGGTTCGTCGCCGGCGAGGAGCCCCTGCGGGAGGTCACCATGGCCAAGCTCCTGACCCAGCGCGCCGCCTTCGAGCTGATGGACGCCTGCCTGCAGATCCACGGGGGCGCCGGCTACATGCGCGAGTACTGGGTCGAGCGGGCCGCCCGGGACGCACGCCTGGGACCCATCGGAGGCGGCTCGGATGAGATCATGCGCGAGATCCTCGGGCGTGTGCTCGCGCTGTAGAACACCCTGTCAGGCGCCGCTGTTCAGCTGTCAGGAGCCGTCGTTGGCGAATGCCTCATAGGGCCGGCAGGGCTCGTTGCGCAGGCTCGGGCAGGGAGGCGTCCCCGTGGGCACGCTGACACCGGGCACGATCGGGAGGATGAGGCTCGAGGGCATGCTCGGTGAGAAGGCGATCGACTCCTTGGCGGTGGTGCCGGCCGGCTGTGTCTGAGAGAAGGCCCAGATCGGCTGTGATCCGTTGGGGGCGGAGATCGTGACCCTGATGCGCGAACCGGCGCGGTAAGCGTGCCCCTCGAAGTACAGCGGGATGACGACCGGGACGAACTGATTCGCCGGCATCGGCTGCACATCTGATGCGAGAAAGGTCGGGATCGGCTGCAGCAGCGTTGGAGCCTGCTTGAACATGTTGTTCGAGTTGGTGGCCAGCTTGCGCTCGCTCGCCCGGATCCAGCCATTCTGGACGAACGTCTCGTTGCCGTCTGTACGCACTTCGCTGACCGTCGCCTGGAGATCCACGTCCGGTGTGGAGGACTCGACCCACAGGTGCACGGCGCCCCCGCCGATGGCGGTGGTGTTGCTCGTGAGCGGCGCTGAGACATAGGACACGGCCGAGCCTGTCGCGGGCTGGGCCCAGTTCCATTCCCACTGCGAGGCGTTGCCCCACAGACCGCCCGAACCGGTGTTGGTCGAGTAATCGGTCAGCAGCGTGGCATTCGCATTCGAGGTGTAGGAGTCGACCCCGTTGGCGGTGGGCTGTTGTTCATTGAGGGTGCCGCCCGGCCCGAAATACCAGGAGCGAGCCGTCGTGCCGGGGATCGGGAATTCCGAGAACGACTGTTCAAACCCCGGGTAGGGATCGCCGGCCGTGGTGGTCCCGATCGGCGAGGTTCCCGCGCCGTTGTCGAACAGCACGCGGATCGACGGGAGCGCTTCGAAGGCCGCCAGCGCCGATTCGTAGGTCGGCTGCAGCTGGATGGGGTCCGCCGGAAGCGTGACGATGTCGGTCTTGGGAAGGCCCATCGCTTCCTGGTAGATGACCGGGGCTACGGCATGCACGACAGCCGAGTCGACGATCGGCGCCTGGTGGGCGACATACAGCTCTAAGAAGTCGTACAGCCGGTCGTAGGTATACGGGTCGAGCGAGTCGACGTGGGCGCCGTTGGTGAAGGTGAACCACTTGCGGGTCGTGCCCGTGAAGTGCTGAGCGAGATCGGCGCAGTGCCCGCCGGTCTGCTCGTCCTCCCACTGGCAGGCCATGAACGTCGGAACCTTGATTTTGTTGACGAACGAGACCGGGTCCAGGGGATCGGCCACCGACGGGTTGTAGGTCGCGTTTTCCTTGATCTTCGCCATCAGGTTGGTGGCCTCGCCGTGCAGGACCTGGTTGTTCGCGCAGGTCTGATCGCCTTCTTCGATCCGCGTGGTCGCCCATGCCTGCCCGTGGCCGGGGCTGGCCGGTTCGGCGTTCTGCTGGCGCTGTTCTGCCCAGGCCACCGCGAAACCGGTGTTCAGGATGCCGCCGGGGTAGAGCGTCGACGCTGTGGCGTCGATCGTGGACAGCGGCGCGATCGCCTCGAGGCCGGCCGGCTGGGTCTGGGCCGTGAACAGCTGGCTGATCGCGCCGTAGGAGATGCCGAGCATGCCGACCTTGTTGCCGAGCACCCATGGCTGGTGGGCGATCGTTTCGATCACGTCGTAGCCGTCGAGATTCTGCAGCGGCTCGAAGAAGTCGTAGGCGCCGCCCGAGCAGCCGGTCCCGCGCATGTTCACGTCGACCACGGCGAAGCCCATCAGGTTGGCGAGCACGGCGATGCCGTTTTCCGGGCCGGCAGGGTTGGCATAGCCGTAGCCCGAGTACTCGATCAGCGTCGGATAGGGCGGCGTGTATCCCGCGGTGAGTCCTGACTGCGGGAAGCTCGGAAAGTGAAAGCTCGACGGCACACCGGGCTCGCCCGCAGGACTGGTGGGCGGGTGCACGTCGATTGCCAGCCGGGTGCCGTCACGCGTTGTCAGATAGGTGTATCCGTTATCCGGGATCGATTGGTCATAGATGCTCGGATCCCACGGCGCCGCGGCATCGGAGTGAACCGTGATCGGCCCTGAGGATTCGCCCGTCGAGGTCAGGCGAACGCGATATCCGCTTCCCGGCGTCACGTTCCGGAACAGCAGCCCTCCGAGCGAGTCCGCGTTCTGGGTGTACACCGTCGCGCCGCTCGAGCTCAGCAGCGACATCTGAGCATTCGCCGCCAAGCCGGTCACGTACACCTGCTCGGCGCTCCCCTGGGCGCTGAAGGCGGAGGCGCTTGCGGCCCCCACGAGCAACACAGCCAACGCCGCGAGCGCGGAGACGACGCCGGCCCGCGCACGGCGCCGGCGCGCGAACCCTGTCACCAACCGGCCACCTTCTCCCGCGCTACTCACGACTCGATCGGCCTCAGCTCTCCTCACGGTCACTCTCTCCCCATTCCGCACGCACGTGCAAAAACTCGGTCCCCCGCACTTGGTCCGGAAATTCGAACCAGTCGGCTGCGCGCCCTTCTACCCAGGTGCTCGGGTTCTAATCGTCAATTGCGACGATGTGCGGCCATCACGCGGTTTCACCCGAAAGACGACACAGCCCCCGCCAAACAGACGAGGGCTGTGCATGCTGCCTATCCAGTCTCCGCTGGGCGCAGGAGGGGTAAAGCACCCGCGGACAACGAGGGTAGCCCTGAACGGAGGGAGTGGGCTACGACACCGTGCTACCCGATCCTGCGGACGCTAAACACCTCTCGTCTCACCTCTGCGCGGGCGCTCAGCGCCCAGCACCGCCGCTCACAGAATTTTCACTTCCGGCCCCTTGGCTCCGACGTCTTGCCCCCGCCGCTCAGCGGTAGCGCCAGGACCTCCGAGTTACGCCAGTACGGAACGCCCAGCACGATCATCCGCAGCTGGCGCTCTGCGGTCGTGATGGCGTCGGCCTCCGCCGTCGGGTCATTCGCCGGCGCGTCGAGGATGGCCTCGGCGGTAGCGACCATGGCGTTCACCATCAGGCCGGCCAGCAGCTGGAGGTCCTCGGTGCTCCAGCGGTCGAGGTAGGGGAAACGCGCGAGATCGGTCGCGAGGTCGCTCGCGAACAGGCGTATCTCGTTGCGGATCGCGTGGCGCAGCGCGGCAACGCCGCCGAAGCGCTCGCGTCCGATGAACCGGAAGTGGGCTTCGTGCTCGTGCACGTAGCCGACGAGGATCTCCACCGAGTTGGCGATCACCCCCTCGTAGGTCCGCGGGTCCGCCCGTGCCGCGCGGATCATCGCCCGCAGCGTGCGAAACGACTCGTCGATGAGGACCAGGCCAAGCTCCTCCATGTCGTCGAAGTGCCGGTAGAAGGCCGTCGGCACCACGCCTGCGGCTCGAGTCACCTGGCGCAGGCTGATGCTCGAGAAGCTCTCCTCCTCGAGCAGCTCGAGGGCGGCGTCGAGCAGCGCCCGGCGCGTGCGCTGCTTGCGCTCCTGGCGAGTGGCACCGTTTTCCGGAGTACGAACGTTCACGGGCCTATTGTGCCAAGTCTCACAGATGAAACCATTGCATATGGGCTGGGTATCTGTATTCTGTACACACTTGTGCACTGAAACCTTGGAGTCGAGAGCCCTGCCCACAGCAACTTCGCCCCAACGCCTGCGCCGTCGTCTGCTCGGTTCGAGACTGCTCGACGCGCTCGCCTATCCGCACGGCGTGGACCGCTACGTCGAGCTCGTGCGCCCGCTGCTCGTCAACGACGACGTGCGCGCCGAGATAACGGGCGTCGAGCAGCAGACGCCCAAGAGCATCACGCTCACGCTTCGTCCGAACGAGAACTGGCGGGGGCTGCGCGCAGGACAGTTCGTCGGCGTGAGCGTCGAGATCAACGGCGTCCGCCACACCCGGCCCTACTCCCCGGCGGGCTCGCAACACGCCGCGGGCGGATCGCTCGAGCTGACCATCTCGACCCACCCCGAGGGCAGGGTTTCGCGATACCTGCGCGACCACGCGCGTCCGGGCATGATCGTCGGTCTGACCCAGGCGCAGGGCGACTTCCTGCTCGGAGACGCACGGCCCGAGCGTGTGCTCTTGATCAGCGGCGGCAGTGGCATCACACCTGTGATGGCGATGCTCCGCACGCTCTGCGACGAGGGCTTCGCGGGCGATATCGGATTCCTCAACTACGCGCGCTCGCAGGAACTCGCGCTGTACGCGCCCGAGCTCGAGGAGCTGTCACGATCCCACGCCGGGCTCCGTGTCGCCCGTGGCTTCACACGCGGGGGCGACACGCGGCTAAGCGGTCGCTTCTGCCGAGCGCACCTGCGCGCGGTGGTGGCCGAGCACTCCGAGGCGGCCACCTTCGTCTGTGGTCCGCCCGCGCTGATCGACGCCGTTCGTGCCCTGTGGCAAGAGGACAGCATGCCCGAGCCGGCGGTCGAGACCTTTACGCCGCCGGCGCTGAGCTTCGACACCGAGGGCGCCGAGGGTCACATCACGTTCGCCGCCAGCGGCCGCGAGGCCGCCAACTCCGGACTGCCGCTCCTCGAGCAGGCTGAGGACGCCGGCCTGACCCCCGACCACGGATGCCGCATGGGCATCTGCAACACCTGCAGCTGCCGCAAGACGGCGGGCACCGTCCGCAACGTCATCACCGGCGAGATCTCAAAAGCCCGCGAGGAGCAGATCCGCATCTGCGTCTCTGTGCCTGTCGGCGACGTCGAACTCGACCTCTGATCGCGACCCAAAAGGAGTCAGCAATGTCCACCGCTTACCCCAGCCTCACCCCCGAGCAGCTCGAGGCATTCGGCCAAGAGCTCGACGCCGTGCGCGCACGCGTCGTGGCCGACCTCGGCCAGCGCGACGCCGAATACATCAACAAGGTCATCCGCGCCCAGCGCGGACTCGAGGTCGCCGGGCGCGCGCTGCTGTTCGTCGGCTTCCTGCCGCCGGCCTGGGTGGGCGGCACCGCCGCCCTGGCCCTGTCGAAGATCCTCGACAACATGGAGATCGGTCACAACGTCATGCACGGACAGTACGACTGGATGAACGATCCGCGCCTGGACGGCAAAACCTTCGAGTGGGACACCGCCTGCCCCTCAGACCAATGGCGCTACTCGCACAACTACATGCACCACACCTACACGAACATCGTGGGCAAGGACCGCGACATCGGCTACGGGATCCTGCGCATGTCAGAGGACGAGCCCTGGCGCCCCTACTACCTCGGCAACCCCCTGTATGCGGCTCTGCTGGCGACGTTCTTTCAATACGGGGTCGCGCTGCATGACATGGAAACCGAGCGGATCGCCGCCGGGGAGATCACCCTCAGCGACAAGCGCTCGATACTCGAGGACATCTGGCGCAAGGTGCGCGGCCAGACGCTCAAGGACTATGTGCTGTTCCCGGTTCTATCCGGCCCGTCATTCCCGTTCGTGCTCGCCGGCAACATCACCGCCAACCTGGCCCGCAACCTGTGGTCGTTCACGATCATCTTCTGCGGGCACTTCCCCGATGGAACACACGAGTTCACCGAGGAGGAGGCCGCCAACGAGACCCGCGGAGAGTGGTACTACCGCCAGCTGCTGGGGTCGGCGAACCTGACCGGCGGCAAGCTCTTCCACGTCCTCTCAGGCAACCTCAGCCACCAGATCGAGCACCACCTGTTCCCGGACATTCCAGCCCACCGCTACGCCGACATCCTGGTTGACGTGCGCGAGATCTGTGAGCGCTATGGAATCCCCTACAACACGGGCCCGCTCTCCAGACAGTTCGGAAGCGTCGTGCGGAAGATCGTGAAGCTCGCCCTCCCGCCCAAGCTCGCTCGCGGTGGGCCGCGGTTGAAGCCGGGCACGACGACAAGGAGCGCGCCGCAGCGGGAGCTGACCGCCGCCTGACGGGTGTGCGGCTTGGGCTGTGGGGAGCCTCGTGCAGCATTCACAACCGGGCAAGCCGTCGGATAGGGTAGCTCGCGCTATGGGGTGGGGAGATGCCGGCAACGGAGAGTCCTGTGGGCGTGGCGCAGACCACTAGGCAGCCGGATGACCTGGCGGCGAGGCCGGCGGCCGAAGCGAGCGCTGTTCCCCTCCCGACAGCGAACCGGTCCGCGTGGCGGTGGAGGCCATCGCGTGTGGCCGTGTCTGCCTTCCTTCTCGGACTGGCGGTGACTGCGGCGTTCGCGCTCATCTCGCTGGCGCTGTATGACCAGAACGAGAACCATCTGTTGCATCTCCGCGCCCGCGAGGTCGGCTCTGTGCTGACGGCGGTTGTTCCTTCGCTTCAGACTCCGCTCGCCTCGGCCGCCGAGCTGGCAGACGCGACAGGGGGCAGTGCTCAGAGGTTCCGCGCCCTGATGGCGCCCTACGTGGGTCCGGGACGCCAGTTTGTCTCGGTGTCGCTGTGGCCGCTCGGGACCCAGCATCTGGCACCCATCGCGACGGTCGGCGCTGCTCCGCTGCTGGCGTCACTTCGCGGCCAGGCGAGCGCCTTTTTCGCGCATGCCGAAAAGTCAGCGGCCCTCAACGTCACCGGTGTTCTCGGCTCCGCCAGTCCGGCCCTCGGCTATGAGTTCAGCACACCGGGCGTCAAGCACGGATTTGCGGTCTACGCGGAAACACCTCTGCCACAGGACAGGCGATCGAAACTCGAGACCAACACGGCGTTCTCCGATCTGAACTACGCCCTGTACCTCGGTCGTTCACAACGGCCCGGGAGCCTGTTGGTGACCAGCCTGCATAGCTTCCCGATAAAGGGCCGGCACGCATCAGAAGTGGTGCCGTTCGGGGACACGGCATTCACGCTCGTGGTCGCGCCCAAAGGACCACTCGGCGGCACATTCTTCAAGGATCTCCCGTGGATCATCGTGGTGGTCGGCGTGCTGATCTCGCTTGCCGCGGCGCTGATGACCGACCGACTGGCGCGGCGCAGGGAGCACGCCGAGGAGCTGACAGGCGTGCTCGACCGAGTGGCGGCCGAGAACCACGAGCTGTACACCGAGCAGCGCAGCATCGCACAGACGCTCCAGCACGCGCTGCTGCCCGACACCCTGCCCGACTTTCCCGGGCTGGGGGTTGCCACGCGTTACGTCCCGGCGTCGTCGGGTATCGATGTCGGGGGCGACTGGTACGACGTGGTCAGGACCGAGGATCAGCGCGTGCTCCTGTTGATCGGCGACGTGTCAGGTCATGGCCTTCGGGCCGCCACCACCATGGCGTCACTACGCTATGCCGCACTGGCCTACGCGGCACAGGTGAGCCGTCCGGCCGCACTGCTGGCCATGCTCTCGGACTATGTCAACAGCGGCGAGCACGACTACTTCGCGACGGTGCTATGCGCGGTGATGGATGCGGACGGACATAGCCTGACGGTCGCGAGCGCCGGCCACATCGCGCCGCTGCTGATCGACGGCGACGACAGCCGGTTCGTCGACCTCGACCCCGGCGTCCCAATCGGCGTCCCCCGCCACTCTCAGTACCAGGAGACCACGGTCGCGGTGAGGCAGAACACCACGCTGCTAGCCTTTACCGATGGTCTGGTGGAGCGTCGCGGGGAGGTTCTTGACACAGGTCTCGCGCGGTTGCGGGACGTTGCCACGGAGCTACAGCTCTCACTCGAGGACATGCTGACAAAGCTCGTAGGAGACCTCGCGACCGAGGAACACCATGATGACACCGCGATGGTGGGTATCCGATGGGAGCAGTAGACGACGGCGAGGTGACCCAGATCGCGATCGACACCGGAGTCGATCCCACGGGTGCCCCGATCGTGATCCTGTCAGGTGAACTCGACAGCTCAAACGCCGGCTCGCTGGAGTCAGCTGTGGCTCTGATCACGGCCGAGCGGCCAGAGCTGTTGACCTTTGATCTCAGCAGTCTGCGTTTCATCGACAGCGCCGGCATCGCGGTGCTGATCGGTGTCGCGGGGAAGGTGAACTCCGTGCGCCTGCGCCACCCGTCCCCGATCGTCAGACGTGTCATTGAGATCACGGGCCTGTCCGAGGTTCTGCACATCGAAGCGTGAGCGGCACTCGCGCATTTCGCTGTCAACCGGAGTCGGTCGCCGCGGCGCGCCGATTCGTCCGGGACGCCCTGAACGATCAGTCGCCTGAGGTCGTGGACGCCGCTGAGCTGATGGCCTGCGAGCTCGCCACCAACTGCGTTCAGCATGCAAACACCGATTTCGAGCTCACGATCCACGCCCAGGGCCGAATCCGCATAGAGGTGCGTGACGCGAACCGCGGCCGCCCCGTGCCCCGCTCCCCCAAGCCCGAGGAGCCGTCCGGGCGAGGGCTTCGCATCGTCGAAGCGATGTCGGACAGTTGGGGTATCACGCCGTCGCCGACCGGTAAGACCGTGTGGTTCGCGCTGACGCCGGGGGCGGCCAGCGAGCCGGCTGCGCAGGGCTGAGACGCGCTCAGGGCCGTGGTACGCTTGAGGCCGATTTAGGTCAAGGGGAGTTTCCAAAGGAGGGGCCTGGGCAAGTGGGGGCGGACAGTTTCAACCCGGGGCCCGTGAGCGCGGATCCGCCGCCGCCCGGCGCGAACGAGCGAGCCGCGCCGCGCAGCGACGAGCAGCACAACGGGTCTCGCGGGCGCTACCGCCCGTTGCCGACAGGGGTGCATGGCCTCGCTCCCGCGGACGTCGAGCGCGACCAGCGCGAGCGGCTCACACTGGCGATGATCGAGCTCACCGCCGAGCGCGGATACGAGGCCGTTCGTATCCTCGATCTGACGCAGCTCGCGCGTGTCTCGCGCCCCACCTTCTACGAGCTCTACACCGATAAGGAAGCTCTGCTTCTGGGCACATACGACGGCATCGCCGAGCGGATCGCCCAGGCCGTCATCGAGGCCTACGACAAAGAGGGGCCGTTGCAGACTCGCCTGCAGCTGGCGATCCGCGTATTCGCCGAACTCGCCGCGGCCGAGCCGGAAACGATGGCCCTGTTCCTGTTCGGCGCGCTCGGCGCTGGACCGAGGGCGCTGCAGGGGCGCAATCGGGCCCTTGAGACGTTCGAACAGACCCTCGAATCGGGCCGCGGCGGCGTCGGGACGCAGTTCCTGGGCGATCTCACCGTGAAGCTGGTGATGGGCGGCATCCGCGAGGTGGCCGCCGCGCGCCTGCGCCACCACCGCGAGCATGAGCTGCCCGGCCTGTCCGGCGAACTGGCGGCCTGGGCGGCCTGCTACCCACCAAGGCTGCCGGCCACGCTGGGTGCGCACCAGGAGCCATCAGAGGATATGCCCGAGGCCGCCGCGGCACCGGCGCGGCGCGCCGCAGGCCGCCTGCCGAGCGGGCGCCACGATCTGCCGCGCGAGTTCGTGGTGAAAACGCAGCGCGAGCGGATCGTCGACGCCACCGCCGCGATCGTCGCCGAGAAGGGCCTGTCCGGCCTGACCATCTCCGAGATCGCCTCGCGCGCGAAGGTCTCGCACGTGACCTTCTACGCGATGTATCCGACCAAGCAGGATGCCTACCTGGGTGCCCAGAAGATCGGCATGCATCAGGCGTTTCGAATCGCCGTCGAGGCCTACGAGGCCGTTCGCGGCCAGGACTGGTCGCGCGGCGTCGCGGCCGGCCTGCGCGCGCTGATCGCCTACCTGCACTCCGAGCCGGCCCATGCCCACCTGAGCATCGTCGACACCTTTGCCGCCAGTCCCGAGACGCTCAGGGTCCGAGACGAGACCCTGCGGGCATTCGCCGCCTACCTCGGCCCCGGCGAGCGGCCCTCCAGCCTGGAGGACAGCGTGCCGGCCATCGCACCCGAGGCGGTGGTTGGCGGTATCTGGCAGATCCTCCACCACTACATCGAGAACGAACGCCTGGCCGAGCTGGTCGACCACACCCCACAGCTGATCTTTCTGGCGCTGGCGCCGTTTCTCGGATCCGAGGAGGCGGCGAGCGTGGCGCTGCAACCGGCCTAGCCGCACACGGGCCGGCGCCGGACGCTCACCTCCTCTCCCCACCGGTCCAGCCGGCGAGGAGAGGCAATCACGTGGATCTCTCAGGCCAGTGCCTGCCGCCGCCTCACCTCAGGCGCCGCGCCGTAGCCGAATAGGTGCCGAGGCGCACCCGCGAGCCCCGTGCATGTGATGAGCCTGGGCTGGCGCTCGGCGCGCTCGCCGTGCTCGCCACCCCGGCCACGCCAAGCGCGGACGCGGTGGTGCCGGCTTCCTCGCTCTCTATCACCGCCGGCGCGGCCGCCTGCTCGACGCTGCCGTTCAGGATCGCCGTGTTGTTGCCCGCCGCCGAGGGAAGGCCGAGCTTGAGGTTGATGACCGGGTCGATCGCCGACGACAGCAGCGAGGGGCCACAGCCGTTCGCGGTGGGCACGGCGAACGCGTTATCGACCGCCGAGACGTTTTCGGCGATCACCAGCCCGCCGCCGTTCTTGATCGTCAGACCGCTCTCGGCTCCGCTGATCGGTTTATTCGGGGGCGGCGGTTCGGTGGTCCCGGTCGTCAGGTGCAGCGTGATCGGTTCGCTTGCCGAGCCGATGTAGCATTCGCTCCCGAGCAGGGGATTTTCCAGATGGACGCGCAGGGGCATCACCAACCCGGCCTTGTGGCTGGCGAGCTTGAGGATGCTGTACTGCACCTGGCCCACGAGTTCAGCGGTCGCGTTGACGCCGGTCAATCCGTTCTGGAATGCCAGTTCACATGTTCCCCGCTCCAGCGGTTCGTCTATTTCCGTGCACTTGACAAGCCCGGCGAGCCCGCCCGGAACCGGCTGTGGCGCTTTGGTGATCGTTTCACCGTTTGCGGCCGGGGCGAATGCCCTTGTTTCTTCTTCTCCGACGACTTCACGGGTTTCGCCACCCTGAAACACCATCGGTTTGACGATCGGAACCGTCGTTTCACCGATCTTGACCTCGCCCGAGATCGTCTCGCTGTATACGCAGGCGTTGATAAACGGCACGGACAGCGGGCACTGATTGAACACGCTGTATTCGCCCGTGGGTTCGCCCGCCATGGCCGGTGAGGCCAGCGCGAGCGCCGCGACAGGCGCGGCCAGGGCGAGAACAATCCATCTGACTGATCTGCTGCTCATCGGGGGTCCCCTCTCGTGGTCGTTATGCAGGGTGGTTGTGTTGGGCTCATAGGCGCACACTCATCGTCTTTCTCTTGCCGGGCGAGCCCTGTTCGTTCGTGGCACTGATCGTGATCCTCGTCTTCGCATGACGGCGGCGCGCGGACTGGCCGACACGCGTCAACGGGAGCCTGATCACGTGGCTGCCGTAGGCGAGTTTCAGCTTGGCCGTTTTCAGGCCCCTGCCGGTGACTTTCAGGCTTGCGCTCTCGCTCGTCGTGAGGCTCAGAAGCAGAGTGTTTCCGTCAAGGCGCGCCTTTTTCACCGCGACAGTCGGGCCCGGGCACCCGGTCACGGCGATCTTCGTGGTCTGGGTGACTTCGGCGCCGTTCTGCCCGACGATCGTGGTGGGCATTGCGAGGCTCTGCGCGCACAGGTTGCCGTTCGCCAGGTCGGCGTTTGTGCCGAGCGCCGAATGCGGGCCCTCAGGCAGGTTCAGTTCAAACGAGCTGACGGGAGCGTCGGGAACGGTTTCAAAGCGCGAGTAGGTGATTCCTTTTTTGATGTCGGTGTTGCCCACCAGGTCGATCGTTATGTTTTCGCCCTGAAGCACGATCACGAGGTCCGGGAAGGCGGCGGCGGCGTGTGAGACCAGGTAGGCCGGACCGGTGAGCGGCACGTTGAGCGCCGGGCTGTGGGCGGTGGCGAAGCCGACAACCGATCCCGCCGGGCAGCCTGCCGGGTTGGAGGCGAACTGCGCTTCTGTACACGCTTTCTGGATCGTCGTCAGACGCGACGGGAGCGCGAGCGGCAGTTGCACGTCGACTTTGTGGATGTTCGCGTCGCCCGAGGGCTGGATCACCTGCACATCAAGCGAGGCGCCATTGGCTTTGCTCGTTTTCCCGCTGCTCGATACCTTGAACGAGGGTTTGAAGCCGAGGTTGGCGCAGCCTCCGACCTCGAACGGCGAGGAGCGGGGCGCCGCTGTGCCTTCGGTCCCGGTGATCGTGGCGTTCACGGTCTGTGCGGCGCAGTTGGTGGGGTTGAATATGAACTGCGGCCGGTTGATTACGACGTCGAGGACCCTGACCTGGAAGGGGATGCCGTCTTTCATCTGCGGCAGGGGGTCGCTCACGACGGTCAGTGCGGTCGTGTGGGGATCGATGTAGATCGCCGCGCGCACGACTTCGTAGCCGAGGTTGAACGGGCCGGCGACGGCCGGCACCACGATCGACAGGCCGTAGGGCCCGCCCCTGTAGGGGCCGGTGAGGTAGGCCTTCCCGCCGGTCACGTAATAGGGGTCGGGCCCCGGTCCGACGCCGGCCGTGACGGTGCCGATTTCCGATGACTGCGGGCAGGACCCGGCGCCTGCCTGGGGTTCGGGGCACGTCGCCACGTGGGAGACCATTCCCAAGAGCCCTGGCGGAGTCTGGACGGTGATCCCCGCGAGGTCCTGTTCGCCGTCGCCGCGGGTGAACTTCACGCTGAGCGGGCTGTAGCCCCCGGCCGCGACCGTCGAGGTCTGCGCTTCGAAGGACGGGTTGAACGGAAGCGGTGACGGGCACCCCGCACCCGCCCCGTCGAAGCTGATGGTGAAGCTGTTCGAGAAGGGAGCGGCGGGGGGCCCTCCGTTCCACGGCGTCAGTTCTGAGCTGGCGCTCGCGCTGCCGCACGCTGTTGGGTTGGCAAGTGGCGCGCCGGGCCCGTTCTCGAGCTTCACGGCCACGTGCCCGACCGGCTGCTGCGGGTTGCCTTCGAAGACCGTCGTCAGCTGTCCGGTCTGCCGGTTGATGTCCGTGTGTCCCACCAGCTTGACCCGCACGCCGGTGATCGGTTCGGTCGAGTTCTGGGCCTGCAGGAAGAGGCGCACCATCTTGCCCGATTCCGCTTCGGCTTCGCCACACGGCGAGCATTCGGGCTGCCCGAGGAACACTTCACCTTTCAACGGTTTCGCAAGCAGGGGGCTCTGGATTTCAACTTCGCCGATATCCGATCCCTGCGGGCACTGAGCGGGCTCGACATCTTCCTCACCGAACTCTTCATTGCTGCACGCTTCAAGGCCGTTGGCGGCCGAGGGGGAGGCCACAGTCCCCTGCGGCAGCGTGACCGCCACGTCCTTGAGGTCTGGCGTTGAGAGGCTGTCTGCGCTTTCGCTCTGGGGGACCTGGAATCCGACGTCGTATCCAGCCGGCGCCCCCGCCTTGAGCGTGTCAGGGGTGACTTCAAGCGAAGGCGTGAACAGCGGCGAGAGCAGGCCGCATTCACCGAAGCCTTCCGCGGCGAAGGGTGCGGGTATCTGCGACTCCTTGGTCTTCCAGCCCGGGCCTCCGAGCTTGGGGGTTCCGGCGGCCGTCAATTCCCCGGGTTCCTCCCAGGAGTCCGTCTCGACCGTGCTCGTCAATGGCGAGCCGGTGCAGGCCGTCGGGGCGCGGATGAACGTCCTCGCGAGCGCAGCTTCACTGCCGGGCCCGCCGAATTTGACCGTTTCATTGTGCGCGTTTGCTTCAGCCTCATCTGGCCCGGGACCATTGAAATCCGCGGGCACGCCCCACAGGGTGACCGAGGATTCGAGCACGGGCTCGGACTCGTTGACGTCCGGAACCGAGACCTGGACGGCATATTCGTTGTGTGAGTTGGGGATCAGGCTCGTGTCGATACGGACCGTGGCGAGCCCGCGGTCGATCGAGAAGGCGAATGCCGCCGGCTCGTTGGGGTAAGGGGTCACGTTGTAGACGAGCACGACGAACCGCGTTTTGTTCGTGTGCGCCGTGGCGACGCCGACTGCATCCTGCTCAGGGCACAACCTTCGCCTGACGTAATCGATGTTGCATGTCGGGACCGCGAGCGGGTCGCCCGTCAGCCCCGGCGGCAGTTCGACGTCGATGTCGCGCGGGTTGTCCACGGGTTCTTCAGCTTCGCCGCGGTTGAGCGTGAAGCTGGTCGTGAAGTTCGGATGAGCACCCGCCTCGGCGCTGGAGGTCGCGGTGAAGAAGCTCGCCACCCCGAACGACGGTCGTTCGCCGCTGACTTCCGTCGCCTCGCTGGTGGACGCGCTCGCGGCACCACCACCTGACACTGTGGCCTTGTTTTCGAGCTGCCCCGCGGTGGCGGTGACCTTGGCAACGATCGTGAGCCTCAGCGTGTCGCCTGAGGCGACCGGGCCTGAATACGTACAGGAGATGGAAGCCGTCACGGGGAGCGACGGACAGCTCAGCGATGCCTGCGTAAACGCCTCCCCGTTGCCCTTTTCGCCTTCCGGCGAGTCGACGATTCCCGTCACTTCCAAGCCCGTCGCCGGCAGGATGTCGTCAATCGTCACCGGGCCGCTGGTCGCTTCGCCGCCGACGTTCGTGGCGGTCACGACGTACTGGTCGCCGCTGCTGGCGGGTGGAAAGTTCGCTGGTCCCGCCACGGAGGTGATCACCCACTGGGGTGGGCCGCTGCCGGCGGCACCGGCCGAGGGGACGATCACCAGGGCTGCGAGCGCCACAAGCACGCCGACACCACGCACCGAGCGCCTCATCGCTTGGCCTTCTTCCGGCTCTTCTTCTGGCTCTTCTTCCTGCTCACTTTCGCGCCGTAGCTGTGATTGGCCTGCTTGATGCAGGCTGCGCGGCGCTTCTTCGGCTTGCTCTTGCAGGCCTTCAGAGCCTTGGCGAGCTTCTGCGCTCGCGTCAGCGGTTTCGGCTTGCTTGTGGATTTGGATGCTAAGACAGCCGCTTTTGGTTGAAGCACGTTTTCCCCGCCGCGGAACACCGCGCTGCCACCTGCAGAGCCCAAGCTCGGCGGGGGCGGGGGCGGTGCCTGGCAGCCGCTCGTGCACCCGGGGGGTGGCGTATGGGTGCGGATGCCGCCACCGATTCGCGCGTCGTAGATGTCATAGGCGCCATCGGTGTCGCCTGCGACCAGCCCGTCGCGGGTCGCGATGAACACGTCACTGCCCGATTCGCTGTTGTCGAGGTAGAACGACGGATCAGGGCTCGTACCGGATGAGATCAGATAGGTGCACCCCTGCGACGCCCCGGCTGGACAGCTGCCCGTGCCGGGCTCCTCCCACTCGTAGGCATCTTCCACTCCATTTTTGTCTTCGGGCACCAGCTTCTCGGCGGTCCCAAAGAAGATCCGGCTGCCGCCGTCGGCGATCGTCCGGCCCCGGAGGATCGCGGATGCAGGGCTCTGCGTGGTTCCACTCGGCGCGCAGGAGACGCACATGAGCGGCTGGGGGGCGGCGGGTTCGTAGCGATAGAGCTGATTCTCGCCGGCGGAGTTGTTGAAGCTGCCCGGTGACAGCACGGCGTTCGTGTCGAATACATACACCGTCCCGTCGTTCGTCGCCCGTGCTCCCAGGAATCGAGCACTCGCAGGCGTCGAGTAGCTGGCGATTTCCGTCGCCCCAGTGCCGCCGGACCAGAGCTCGATCTTGCGCGTCGCGGGGTTGTCAAACACGAAGCTCGAACCGTCCTCGGCGGAGGCCAGGATGTTGCCGTCGACGCCCGGTAGGTAGGTGGCCTTTTCGGAGTTCAGATTGAATTCATAGGTCCACGGCCCCGAGCCTTCGGGCGCGGTCCCGGTGGCGCTCAGCGCGAGTTTGTCCTCGCTCTCGAAGAACGCGCGCGAGCCGTCGGGAGAGGCGTACACGTAGGCTCCGTCGACCGGGGTGACCGCCGTTTCGGCGCCCGAGCCTTCGGCTTCCTTTCCGCCGTTCAGTTCGTTGCGCGACACGAGCACGGTGCTTGCCGGCTCACCGGTGCCTTCATGCTGCTCGCGCACGTAGAGCTCCGTCGGCCTGCCGGCGGCCGCCGCACTCTTGGGTTCGGGACTCACGAAGAATGCCTTCGAGCCATCCTCGGAGACCTCGTTACGCAGGGACAGCGGAGACGGCGTGATTTCACCAGTGGTGGTGGTGGCCGCAGGCACCGCCCCGTACCCGCTGTATTCACCGTCCGGCAGCTCCCCGGCCGACCTCAGCGTCCCTTCGTGCCATTCGTAGAAGCCGTAGGGGCCTTCCGGGTCACCTTCGTGGACCGTTACGTGCTTGGCGCGTTCGGCGTCTTCCGGCACGAGCGTCGCATTCCAGGTGAAGTACGCCGTGCTCAGCGTGGGCGAGCCGCCGACCGGTAGCGGCCACTTCTGCTGGATGTGGCCGGGTTCGGGTTTCGCTTCCGAGAACGACGGAAATGCCGGCTTGCTGAGCCACCATTCCGCTTCCAGCGGGTCGGCTTCGCCCGCCCGGTAGAGGCCGGTCGATTCGGTTGCGTCCGGGTTTCCGCTCTTGAACGAGTACGTCGTGGCGAACAGGAAGCGAGAGAAGTCGGCAGACGGGATGAAGGCCTTGGGTTCCTCGCCGGTGAAGTTGGAGGCGTTTGACCCGAAGCCCGGCGGCAGCGCGGCCGCGACCGACCAGCCGCTTTCCGGGTTGCGGCTTGCGACCGAGTACAGATCGGTGCCGCTGTGGGTTTCGCCGGAGGGGCCGATCTGGAAGAAGACGACGCGTTCGCCTTCGGGCGTCGCAACCGCATAGCCCGGGACCAGGCCCGTCGCCTGAAGTTCGATCCCGGCCTCATTGCCGTTCTTTTCCGGCGAGGAGACCTGCTCGTAGGCTCGTCCGTCGGGCAAGCCCGAGAACGAGGGAGCGACGAACGTTGTGAACGTCTGGTCGGGCCCCTGCACGGTGCCGCCCTTGCTCTGCGCGACGAAGCGGTAGTGGTAGACCGTGCCCTGTGTGAGATCGGGCAGGGTTACGCTCGCGAGTTGGTCGGACTGCACCTCGCCACCACCGAGGACGGCTCCGGGCGCCGCCGGCACGTCGCCGAGGGAGTAGCTCGTGTCCGTCCCGTATTCGACGTAGTAGCTGCTCGCGAGAAAGTGCGGATCAATCTCCGCGCCCACCACGGCTTCGGACAGGCCGAGGTCGGTGACGGATTGCGAGTCGATCGACGGGGCGACCTGCGGCGGTTCGCCCGGAGGCGGATTACCGAACGCCAGCACCCTGAACGGCGTGGTCTTTTCGGACACGTACACCGTTCCGCTCGGGCCGACGCCGATCCCCGTCGCGCTGCCTTCTTCCAGCGCTTCGGTGGCGAAGCTCGCGAGCCGGGTGTAGGTGGGACCGTACTCGGACACACGATAGGGAGGTTCAGATTCACCGACGAACAGGTCGTCCGCCGGGCCGAGCGCGATCGCGTCGACCGCGTCGCCGTTGGTTTCGATTTCGGCCGTCTGAGTACCGGCCCCGCTGTAGACGTGGACGCCGGCGAGCCCGCTCGATCCGACGAACAGCGTTCCGTCGGAGCCGACCGCCAGCGACGTGATCTTGCCCGCGCCGGGGAGAGCGATCTGACCCGCGTAGACGCCGGTCGGTTCGAACTCCTGGACGCGATCTTCATCACCCACGTACACGGTTCCGGTGGGGCCGACGGCAACGAAGCTGCCCACGGCCCACTCGAATTCATCGGTGCCCGTTCCGGCCTTTCCGGCCTGGCAGACGTCTCCCGAGGCCGCCGTGCACACGTCCCCGAGAGTGCTGGCATCCACTTCCTTGCCGAAAGCCAGCAGAAATTCGCCGGCCGGGCCGAACTTCTCGACTCGGTGATTGCTGAAGTCGACGACGTAGACGTCGCCCTTGGAGGATGAGCCCGCCGCGTTGTCAACGGCGATGCCCTGCGGCAGCTTGAACTGACCGCCGCCCGCGCCTTCGCTTCCGGCTCCGCAGTCTTCACCGGCAACGCAGACATTCGCATGCGTCGTCGCATTCACGCCCTCGCCGAAGGTGCGCTGAAAAGCTCCCCAAGGCCCGAACTGCTCGACTCGCTGGTTCTGCTGGTCGACCACGTAGACGTCGCCGCTCGACTGATCCACCGCGACTCCGCGGGCGACATTGAGCTGTCCGGCGGCACTGCCCGAGCCCCCGAAGGCGAACAGGAACGCCGATGCGCCCGCTTCTTCGGCCGATGAGGAGGACGTGGCGGCCGCGCAGCCGAGCAGCGTGAGCATCACGGCCGATGCGAACCGCCAAGCATGTCCCGGACGCCTCATCGCATCCGCCTCCTCGAATACATCGCCATCAACACTCTCTTCCTCTGCCCCGTCGCGCGAATCTGGAAACTCGACTCATGGCGCCGGCGGGGGGACCGGATTGGTCCCCCCGCCGCCTGGTCGTGACTCACCTTGGACTGGCGGACCTGACCGCCATCAGGTGGTCGCCCGGGTCGCTATTGAACCCAGACTCCATCCGCGCCTTCGGTTTCGTTGAATCCTTCGGTCAGTGCCTTGGCTGGGCCGCTTCCCAGTTCCGGCACGCCGAGCCCGTTGAACTTCCCTTCTTTGTATTCACCGTTGGTGCCCGAGCTTTCTTTGAGCCCGCACGCCCCGGTGGCGCTCCATTTGATCCCCGTCACGTTGGCATTGACGGACACTTTCCTTCCAGATCCGGAGCCTTCATTCACGTATTCGACCGTTTTCAGGCCGGTCTGAGCGCCGACTTTGATCTGGCAGCCGCCTTCGATGCCCGTGACTTCCACCTTGATTTCCTTGCCCGCCTGACACACGACGTCGGTGGTACCCAGCGCCGTTTTGGGTGCTCCGAATTCGACAAAGTAGGAGCTTTCAGGCCAGATCTTCGGTTCGGTGTGGAAGACGTAGTTACAGCCTTCGGTGTTCACTTTGGCTTTGAACGTCCCCGCAAGCTCCACTTCGCATTCTTCGTATTTGGGGTGCACTTCAAGCGTTTCGGATTCTGCCGTGGATTTGCCTTCGAACGTGGCTTTCTTGCAGACGCTCACGGACCCTGTCACCTGAAAGCCCTGCGGGTTGGTGGCGTGAGACTTCACCGTGTCTGGGTACTGTTCGCCCGCAAACGTGTGATAGGAGATCGAGACGCCGTTTGACGCATAACTCTTCGGCGACATGGCGACGACGAAGTAGCGGACCGTTTCGCCGGCGATCGCGGGCGCGGCAACGCTCAACCCGGACACTTCGGCGGTTTTGTACGAGTACGGGTTGCTGTGGCCGCTGTAGTAGAGCCGGTAGGTGCTGGCGCCCGGCACGGCGGTCCATTCGAGCGTCGTCCCGGTGTCTTTGAGTGTCGGGCCCGTCACGTAGGCGGCTTCTTCAGCGACCGCCGGAGCTGCCAGCACTGCGGCGAGGACCAGCCCAGTCGCGAACGCCGGCCAGATGTGCCTGATTCTTGTCATGCCCTGCTTTCCTCCCCTGTTGATAGATGATGGCTCGAGCACGACGCTCGCACGCACGCGAAGAGGCCGGATGGAAGTAGCCGACTCTCACTTCGTGAAACGGTTCTTACCTAGAAAGCCCCTTGTCTCCCAAATCACTGGCGTAAACCCGGTCTTACTTCGTAAACCGAGACTTACTTGTCTACCTTGAGCCTTTAACTGAAGTGTCACTACCCGAATCCGCGTCCGGCAAAACGAAAAAATGGACTTTGATGGGGCGGGAGTTGGCGTTGGGTCCACCCACCGCGGGATCGCGCTTCACTGCCGGGGACGCTGTCTGAGGATCCGGGCGGCGGGCGAGTCGCCATCCGCAGCTCGCCAGGGGTGCGCGGTTGTCATCCGAGCAGCGATCGCTCATCAGCCCGTCTCACGCGAACGCGCTGGCCCTATGCGAGCGGATTCCCGGGTCATCTCGGCCTTCTCGATTTGGCCGCTGTGGAGCCAAATTCCCCGTATTGGGGCCTAGATAGGGCGTCCAGATATGCGGCCGGAGGCTCATGGCCCTGTCCGCGGGGGTCGATAGCAGCAGGGTGACTCCCTCGCGCGCCGTTTCCATAGCGGTTCTCTGCGCGATCTGCCTCTGCGCCGCGGCTCCAGTTTCGTCATCCCCCGCCGCCTCCGGTCCTCGTGCCTTTCCCGCCGGTTGCCTCGGCGCCTCGCTGCGCCCCAGCGCGACCAACGTCGGCCCCGTGCGCGCGGCCGTGCTGTGCCTGGTCAACCGCGAACGCGCCGCGCACGGGGAGCGCCCGCTGGTGGCCGATCCCCAGCTGACGGCCTCGGCCCAGGCCCACACCGACAGCATGGCCAGCCAGGACTACTTCGAACACATCGGGCCGCGGGGTGAAACGCCGCTCATGCGGATGCGCGCCACCGGCTATCTGTCGAGCTCACGTGACGCCTACGAAGTCGGCGAGAACATCGGCTGGGGCACTCTCTGGGAGGGCACGCCCCGCGCCGTGGTGGCGGCCTGGATGGCGTCCCCCCCGCACCGCGCCAACATCCTCGATGCGCGCTTCCACGACACCGGCGTCGGCGTCTCCATGCACCCGCCGTCGCGTCTGGCCCACCACCAGCCGGGCGGCATCTACACGCAGGATTTCGGCGCCGTCATCGGCGGCTGAACCGCTCGAATAGTCTCCTTTCGAATCGAACGAAGAGGGAGAGGAACAACGGTGCCCGGCAAGCCCACCCAGCCGCTCGACGAACTTCTGGAGCTCGACGGCCGGGACGTCCTCGACGTCGGCTGCGGAGAGGGCTGGCTTGCCCGGCGGCTCGCCTCGGCGGGCGCGCGTGCGGTCGGGCTGGATCCGTCGGCGGACGCGCTCGAGCGCGCGCGCGGCGACGAGCTCTCCGATGCATCGGTTCGTTACGTAGAGGGCGCCGCCGAGGCGCTCCCGTTCGCCGACGGGAGCTTCGATGTGGTGATCTTCTTCAACAGCCTGCACCACGTTGCCCCGGAGTCGATGGATGGCGCCCTGGGCGAGGCTGCCCGGGTGCTTCGCGGCGACGGCCTTCTGTACGTACAGGAGCCGCTGGCCGAGGGGCCCTCGTTCGAGCTGCTGCGCCCTGTGAACGACGAGACCCCGGTGCGCAGGGCGGCACAGCTGGCGCTTGAGCGGGCGTCAGAGACGCGGTTCGCGGAGCTGGTCGGCCGGGACGTCGTCCTGGCCGTGCGCCATCGGGACTTTGACGCTCTGCGCACCCACACAGTCAATGTCGACCCCGCCCGGGCCCCGGCATTCGCCGAGCACGAATCCGCTCTGCACGACGCGTTTGAGCATCTCGGGCGCCCGCTCGAGGAGGGCGGCTACGAGTTCGACCAGTCGTTCCGCATCAACCTGTTCGCGGTTCGCATGCGGTAGACGGCCCATTCGTAGTTCGGCTCGAGCACGCCCTCGTCACACAGCAGGAAGTCGATCTCCATCAACGTTCGCACGAGGTCGTCGCTTCCATCGAAGTTGCCCATGATGCGGTTGAACAGCTGATGGAAGACGGCGCCGCCGTAGGGCCTTCGTTCGACGATCTCGAAGTGCGCGTCGAGGATCCCCATGATCTCGTCGCTGCGCGCAGACTCGCTCGGGTCGGCGGCGATCATGCTCTCGACGCTCGGGCGGTTGGCATGACGACGTGGGCCGGCTGAGGGCTCCACCAGGTCCGCCACCAGCGACGGTGAAAGACGATCGAGCAATCGCGCGATGATCTCGAGCTGCTTGTCCGTCCACTGAAAGCGCGCGGGCCCGACGTACTCGTCGATGTACAGAAGCGAACCGGGCCGCAGCACGGTCTGCAGGCTCTCGCAGAGCGCCTCCAGGCGAGTGATGTGGTGGAGGACCTCCTTGGCGATCAGGAAATCGAACTGCCCGTCCGGCCGCCAGGTCTCGAGGTTGTGGCGCTCGAACGACAGGCGCCCGGCGAGCGACTTCGGGATCGCGTCGTTTGCCCACTCGACGCGTTGCTCGCTGATATCGATTCCAAGGATCTCCTCGCAGACGCCGAGCTCGAGCATCGATCGCTCGAGCTGCCCGCCGCCGGCGCCGAGCGACAGGCCGCGCCCGAAGGGCTGCGGGCAGTGGCGATCGCGGAAGTACTCCTCTACGCGCATGGAGGGGTCGCCGGTCACGCGACGTTGGACCTCGCCGAGAGCCACCGGGCTCTTCCACCAAGAGCGTATGGCGGTCTCCCGGCGCGCCCAGGCAGCGCCCACCTGCCGCTCATACCGGGAGCTGGTCTCGTCGTATGCGGGTTGCCCCGGGGAGAGTGGTTCTCTTCGACCGGCGAGACGGCGTGACAGGCGCGCTGGAGGAAATGCCCGACTCATCGCGCGAGCTAGAGGTTCTCCTCAAAGCACAGCTCACAGCCGATCGAGACGATCGACAGGTCGGTCGGTGAGACATCCATCCGCTCGCGGATGCGGGGCAGGTACTCGTGCAGCCGGGCGAGATTGGGGTCGCGCCTCAGTTCCAGCTGCAGCACGACCATCCCGGCACTGCGAACGGCCCCGAGGAAGTCGGTGACCGTCATGCGGTTGAGCTGATCGCAGAGCACCTTCCAACGCTGCGGGAACTTCGCGTGCAGTTCCTGAGGGGTTTTCCAGAGGTGCTCCCACGGCTCTCCGCCATAGCGCTCCGCGTTGATGTGCCCTCCCTCCGAGGAATACCACAGGCTGTCGGCGCAGATGGCCACGCGGCCGCCGGGCCTCAAAAGCCCGCGGAATGCCGCAAGGACGCCCTTCAGGTCCATCACATGCTCGAACACGCCATTTGAGACGATCAGGTCGTAGCGATCGCCGGATACCGCCGTGTCGTGAATGTTCTGCCGGCGAAACGCGTAGTCCTCACAGGTGATCCCGAGCTGCTGCATGGCTCGTTCGCAGGGGACGGGCGACAGCCCGGCGCTCAGGTCCAGTGCGAGGATCGAGCGTGCCCCGTGGCGAGCGGCCCACAGCACCTCGTTGCCATAGCCGCACCCGAAGATGAGCACGTCCTTGCCCGCCGGGTCCCCGTATGGGAGAAGGGTGCGGTCGAGCGCCTTCTCGCGATGGATGATGTACGCGGTGAGCTCTGCGATCTCCTCGGCGGAGAGCTCATGGTAGGGGACATCGCCCGGTGCCTGGGGCCGCGCTGGCGAGTGCTTGGTTCTGAACACGGCACGCGAGAGCTTAGGCCCCCGGCCGCGTTTGACGGCACCGGTTTACGCGATCTTCACGGGCCCGTCGCGCGCTCTTCGCGACCGCTGATCCAGGCCGGCCGTATATAACTAGCGCTCCCCCAACCACCACAAGGAGACGCAACAGCTATGGGAGTACTCGACGGCAAGGCGGCGATCGTCACGGGTTCGGCACGAGGGATCGGACGCGCCACCGCGGAGCTGCTCGTCTCGCAGGGCGCGCAGGTTCTGATCAACGACCTCGACGGCGACATCGCCGAGCAGGCATCCGGGGAAATCGCGGGCGAGACGGCCGTGTTCGCGGGCGACCTCACCAAGCCCGGCGTCCCCGATCAGCTCGTGGCTAAGGCGGTGGACTCGTTCGGAAAGATCGACATCATCGTCAACAACGCCGGCTACACGATCGACGCGCCCATCCACAAGATGTCCGATGAGCACTTCCAGGCGATGCTCGACATCCACACGGTGGTGCCCTTCCGCGTGCTGCGCGCGGCGGCGCCCCATCTGCGCGAGCCGGCCAAGAAGGAGCGCGAGGAAGGCGTCGAGGTGTTCCGCAAGATCGTCAACGTGTCCTCCACCTCAGGCACCTTCGGCAATGCGGGCCAGGCCAACTACTCCTCCGGCAAGGCCGGTGTCGTGGGCCTCACCAAAACGCTTGCCAAGGAGTGGGGTCAGTTCAAAATCAACGTCAACGCCGTCGCCTTCGGCTTCATCGACACGCGACTGACCCAGGCCAAGGTAGACGACAACAAGATGGAGAAGGACGGGGAGAGCATCCAGCTCGGCATCCCCGAGCAGATGCGCCAGATGGCCTCGATGATGATCCCGCTCGGCCGCCCCGCCACGCCCGAGGAGGCCGCCGGCGGCGTCTTCTTCCTGTGCTCGCCGTGGTCCAACTACGTCAGCGGCCAGACGCTCCACATCACAGGCGGCATGTTCGGGGGAATGACCGGCTGAGTCAACGGGCGGCAGCTTTCGGGCAATCGGAATCGGGCTCAAGGAGTTTGCGCTCCCTGTCGATCTTGAGGGGATGGCCGCCCAAGAGGCATCGGGGAGCGCGAGCACGGCGCATGCGCCGGCGCCGCCCGCCTCATTGTCCGATCTGAGGGAGGATGTTCATCCTCTCGGCGCGGCGCTGAGGGCGCGGGCCGCCGACGTACTCGAGCTGACGACGGAGCGCAGCAGCGGCCGCGGTCACGCTGTCGACGCCGTGGTCCAGGACCGCTTTCAGCGAATCAACCGGAGCTCCACGATCGCGCTATCGCGCTGGCTCGCCGGGGAGGGCGTCGAGGCGGCCATCGAGGGCGGCAAGGAAACCTGGCTGATCTACGGCGAGCTCGCGGCTCACCGCGCGGCGTCGCTGAACCAGCTGACGAAGCGCTGTCTGTGGTGGCGCGACTCCGTGGCCGAGGTGCTGGCACAGAGCGCCGCTCAGCTGGATGCTTCGCCGGAGGCGCTCTCGCAAGCCCTGAACATCCTGCAGCTGACTCTCGAGTTCAGCCTCGTGCGGATATCCAAGTGCTTCGACAACGAGCGCCAGCGAACCGATGAGGAGCTCAAACGCCGTGAGGAGGAGCTGGGATTCCTCGCGACGCACGACGCCCTGACGGGGCTGCCGAATAGGACGCTGATCCTCGATCGCATCGAGCAGATGCTCGCGCGCTGTGCTCGCAGCAAGTCTCAGGTTGTGGCCCTGTTCGTCGATCTCGACAATTTCAAGAACGTGAACGACACCCTCGGGCACGCGGCTGGAGACCAGCTCCTGCAGGCGGTCGCCGCCAGGCTCGACGGCGTGGTGCGTGGCTCCGATGCGCTGGGGCGCCTCGGTGGCGATGAGTTCGTCGTGATCTGCGAGGAGCTGTCGCTCGAGGCCGGCCCGGAGGTGATCGCCCAGCGCCTGCTCGAAGCGCTCGCCCCCGCATTCCGACTGGGAGCGGCCGAGGAGACCCGCTTCACCGTGAGCGCCAGCGTCGGCGTGGCCGTGGGTGGGCGAACCTCAGCCGAGGAGCTCCTGCGCGAGGCCGACATCGCGATGTATCAGGCCAAGTGGGACGGCAAGAATCGCTACGCCGTGTTCGAGACCAGCATGATGCAGACGATCCAGCAGCGCATGGAGCTCGAGATGGACCTGCGGGACGCCATTGACAGGAAGGAGTTCTATCTCGTCTACCAGCCCACGATCGCTCTAAGCGACATGAGCACCACGGGCGTGGAGGCGTTGATCCGATGGAGGCACCCGGTGCGTGGAGTGATCGCACCCGACGAGTTCATCCCGCTCGCCGAGGAGACCGGGCTCATCACCGAGATCGGCAGATGGGTTCTGCACGAGGCCTGCCGTCAGGGCGCGGCGTGGCGATCGGCCGGCTATGCGATCGGCATGTCCGTCAACGTCTCGGCACGCCAGCTCGACAGCGATCAGCTGATATCCGACATCGAAGGAGCGCTCATCGAAAGTGGCCTCGAGCCGCGTGCACTCACGATGGAGATCACCGAGACGACGCTGATGCGCAACGTCGAGGACACGGCCCGCCGGCTGCTCGCGATCAAGCAGCTCGGCGTTCGCGTTGCGATCGACGACTTCGGCACCGGGTACTCCTCTCTTGCCCATCTGCAGCGGTTCCCGGTCGACGCGCTGAAGATCGACCGGTCATTCATCGCGGGCCTGAGCCAGAACAAAGAGGGCAAAACGCTCATCCACACCCTCGTCCAACTTGGCAAGGCCCTATCGATCGAGACCTTTGCCGAGGGCATCGAGCAGGAGCAGCAGCTCTCGCAACTCAGAAATGAGGACTGTGACAGCGGGCAGGGATTCCTGTTCGCGCGTCCCCTCGACGTGGCCGCCACCGAGGCCTTCATGCAGGGTTCCGGCAGGAATTGCCCGGCGACCCCCGCTGACTCGGCGCATTAGACTCGCGCTCACACCATCCCGCGGCGCCCAAAACGGAGGAGTGCCATGTACGCAGTCGTCATCCCCGTCACCTTCAACGACTATTCCGCCGCCGAGGCGGAGCTCGACGGGCTCGTGCCACAGGTCTCCGGCATGCCGGGGTTCGTCGCCGGCTACTGGGTGTCGTTTTCGAAGGAGGAGGGCACCGCGATGATCGTGTTCGACAGCGAGGACGGTGCCCAGGCCGTCGCGGCCATGGCCAAGGGCACGCCCCCCGGAGCCGTGACCTCCGGAACCATCGAGGTCGGCGAGGTCATGGGGCACGCGTAGGCTAAGAGCCAAACGGATTGGGCTCGGCCGTCTGCGCCGGCCCGACCGGCTCGGCGGTATCGGCGGGCGCCCTGCTCAGAAGTTCGAAGTAGAGCACCGAGGCTGCGAGGGCCGCGAGCGGCGCCGTGAGGATCTGGACGACGACGGTGACGACGATGCCGGCGCCGGTGCCGGCCGAGTCGCCGACCAGCTCGATCACATCCGCCAGCACGTTCACGCCTACCACGAGGACGAGGATCACCCCGAAGACCGGCCAGCCGTTGCCGCGGACGAGCTCCCGGCTGCGTTTGAGGGCGCCCAGCCCGGGTGGGCGCTCGAGCACGACGACCGGCGCGATGACCGACCACACGGTGATCAGGATGAGGCCGGGCACGATGATCGCGATGAAGCCGATGACGATGCCGACGCCGGCCACGAGCCCGACCAGGATCAGCCTGCCGAACACCGGCGTGACCGCTCTCAGAAGCTGGGCGACCGTGGCGTCTCGGCGTCCGTCCTGGACGTCTGCGACCAGCCCGACGACCATGCCCGTGAACAGCGTGACGGCCACCAGGGCGACCAGCGCCGCGAGCAGCCCGAGCGCCGGGGTGGACGCCACGAGCACGGTTCTGAGGATGCCCGTGAACACGAACACCACAGCCGCCGCCGGCATCAGCACCGAGGCCTGATCGACGTAGATGGAGAACACCCGGCGGATGACGCCGCCGACGTCGAGCGGAGTGTTCATATGCAGAGCCTCAGGCCGGAGCCGTGCGGCTGGTGCGGCGCTCGAGCCGGCGCTGGGCGCGAACGCTTCTGAGGATGCCCTTGCGGCCGTGCGCTTCAAGGCCCTCGTACAGCTGCCGTATCTGCGAAAGGACCTCGTCGGCCACCGCCTGCTGCTGCTCGCGCGAAGGGTTCTCGACCGGCTCCCAGCGCAGCGGATCCCCGTACTGGACGGTGACCTTGGGGAACTGCAGCCGCTTCCAGTTGCGAACGCGGGAGGAGCCGTAGATCGCGATCGGAACGATC
Organism: uncultured Solirubrobacteraceae bacterium; assembly: GCA_963826995.1. GTDB lineage: Bacteria > Actinomycetota > Thermoleophilia > Solirubrobacterales > Solirubrobacteraceae > Palsa-744. Next base: position 531,945 of record CAWGYZ010000002.1, read on the forward strand.
GGCGCGCCGGTCTCGAGCGCCAACCGCCCGATCCCGCGCTTGGCCTCCTTGGCGACTTTGCCGGTGCGCGAGCGCCCGCCCTCGCAGTACATCGTGATGGCGCCACCCCTGGAGAGGATCGTCTCGGCGGTGACGAACATGTCTTCGTCGCGCGCGCCGCGTCTGACCGGGAACACGCCCCCATGGGTGTAGATGAACTGCATCGGTGGTTTGAACAGCTGCGACTTGGCCATGAAACGGACCTTGCGCCGGATGTAGCAGCCCATCAGGAAGTGGTCCATGAAGGAGAAGTGGTTGGGCGCCAGGATCACGGCGCCCGAGCCCGGCACCTTCTCGGTGGAGATGCCGCGCGCGCGCAGGAAGGTGTACGCATACAGCGACGTGATCACGCGGGTCACGTCGTAGACCCAGTCCGGTTCGCGCGAGCGTGCGCGCTCGTGGAAGCGGTCGAAGTACTCCTTCGGCCGGGGGTCGGTGTAGACCTGCTCGCGCATCGACGCCAGATCACTCATGTGAGCGTCCTACCTCAGCGGGCGCTCAAAGTTACGCGCAGGCGTGCTCATGCGCGCGAGTGCGGCTGCGTGCGTGCCTTCGCGAGGGCCTCGCTCCAGCCCGCCAGAAGCGTCGCGCGCTCGTCCTCGCTCATGACGGGCTCATAGCGGCGGCGCTCGCGCCAGGCGCCGCGCAGATCGCTGACGGTCCAGCTGCCGATGCCGACCCCCGCCAGGTAGGCGGCTCCGAGCGCGGTGGTCTCGGTGATCTCGGGAAGCACCACGGGAACGCCGAGCATGTCGGCCTGGAACTGCATCAGCCAGGCGTTGGCGCACGCCCCGCCGTCCACGCGCAGCTCGCTGAGGGGCTTTCCGCTGGCCGCCTCCATGGCGGTGACCGCATCGAGTGTCTGGTAGGCGATCGCCTCGAGCGTGGCGCGCGCGAGGTGAGCGCGGCCGGCTCCGCGGGTCAGGCCGACGATCGTTCCGCGTGCATGGGGGTCCCAGTGGGGCGAGCCGAGCCCCGTGAGGGCCGGGACGAAGTAGACGCCATCGTTGGAGGAGAGTGATGCGGCGAGCGCGTCAGTCTCGGCGGCGCGCTCGATGATTCCAAGGCCGTCGCGCAGCCATTGCACGGCGGCGCCGGTGACGAAGATCGAGCCCTCGAGGGCGTATGCCGTTGAGCCGCCGATGCCCCAGGCGATTGTCGCGAGCAGACCCGCGGGCGGCTCGGGCGCGGTGAAGCCGCTGTTGAAGAGAACGAAGGAGCCGGTTCCGTATGTGTTCTTGCCCATGCCCTCCTCGACGCACGCCTGGCCGAACAGGGCGGCCTGCTGGTCGCCGGCCACGCCCGCCACCGGGACCGTGTGACCGTGGAGCGCCTGCGGGCGCGTCTCGCCCAGGACGCCCGCGCTTTGAAGGACGCGCGGCAGCGCTCGCTCGGGAACATCGAGCAGGTCCATCAGCTCGGGGTCCCAACGGCCGGACACGATGTCGAAGAGCATGGTGCGCGAGGCGTTGGAGACGTCTGTGACGTGCTCGCCGGTGAGCTTGAAGCAGAGCCAGGAGTCGACCGTGCCGAACGCGGCCCGCCCCGCGAGCGCACGCTCGCGCAGGCCCTCGACGTTCTCGAGCAGCCACTGGATCTTGGTGGCGGAGAAGTAGGGGTCGAGCACGAGCCCGGTGCGCTCGCGCACGAGCGCTTCATGCCCGGCGGCCCTCAGCTCCTCGCAGCGCGCCGCCGTGCGGCGGTCCTGCCAGACGATCGCGTTGTGCAGCGGCAGTCCGCTGGCGGGGTCCCACACGCAGACCGTCTCGCGCTGGTTGGTCATCCCCACGCCCGCGAGCTCCCCCTGCTTCAGCCCGGCGTCGGCCAGCGCCTCCCCGGCGACCGCCTGGGTGACCTCCCAGATTTCAAGCGCGTCGTGCTCGACCCAGCCCGGCTGGGGGAAGTGCTGAGCGAACTCCCGGTAGCCGCGGCCGATGGGCTCGGCCAGCTCGTCGAACACCAGACAGGTGGTGCCGGTCGTTCCCTGATCTATCGCAAGGATCACGTCGGCGCGAGCCTACCTGCGGGCGCGATAGGCGCGCACGGAGTCCGCGAGCTGGCGTGCGCGGTGGGCGAACCCGGCAGGGGTGCGGCGGGTGGCGCGGTGTGAGAGGTCGAGCTCGACCTCGGCGACGCGATGGCCGGCGCGGACGGCATCGATGGTCATGCCCACCTCCATGCCGAAGCCCTCGGCGAACGGCAGCACGTCCTTCAGCACGTTCGCCCGCAGGGCCCGCTGCCCGGAGATCGGCGCTGTTGTGCGCAGGCCGCAGCGCCGGCGGATGGCCCACCGCGCGAAGGTGAGCGCGAGCCCGAACCCCCCGCCCACGCGGTTGGCGAACGTCGCGACGGTCATGTCGGCCTGACCGCGGCCGATCGGCTCGGCCAGCGCGCCCAGCTCTGCGGCGGAGTCGCCGAGATCCGCGTCGCACAGGACGAAGACCGGCCCGCGCTCCTCATCGCCCGCGTCGGCACGGGCCTGGTGCAGGGCGTTGCGGGCCGCTGCGGTGGCTGCGGCGCCCTTGCCGATCACATGCTCGCTGCGCACCACCCGCGCGCCCGCGAGCAGGGCCATCTCCGGGGTGGCGTCGTGGGAGCCGTCATCGGCGAGGAACACGGGTGAGCCGGGAAAGGCCGACGCCAGCGCGGCCAGCGTGGCGCGGATGCGCTCAGCCTCGTTGTGGGCGGTGACGATGACGTAGGTGTCAGGGGCCATGGCTGTCAGGCGTGGAGGCTATTGTCCAGGCCCGTCACACTGGCGAATCGCGTTCAGGAGGTTTAGGTGGCTGATGTAGAGGCACACATCACCGGCACGGTATGGAAAATCGAGTGCGCCGTCGGCGACACGATCGAGGAGGGCGACACCGTCGCGATCCTCGAGTCGATGAAGATGGAGATGCCCGTCGAGGCGGAGGACGCCGGCACCGTTGCGGAGATCCGCTGCGAGGAGGGCCAGGCCGTCAACGAGGGTGACACGCTCGTAGTGCTTGAGTAGCGCCCCGAGGTCCGGCAGGGCTGCAAGGCGGCCACCACCGGCTACGCGGGCATGCGCGCTCGACTAGCCTTCCCCCGGTGTCAAGCGCCCCTCCACGCGAGCTTGCCGACGGCAAGCTGCTCGTCGATCAGCCGGCCGACGGCGTCGTCCGGCTGACGATCTCCAACCCGGCCAAGCGCAACGCGCTCGATCACGCCATCCTCGACGCGATCACCGCGACGCTGAGCGAGCTTGCCACCTGGGATGAGGACGATCCGCAGGGCCCATGGGACCCGGCGGTGAGCGGGGAGCTCGGCGCGCGCTGCATCATGATCACCGGCGCGCACGGGATGTTCTCCGCCGGCTATGACATCGGAGAGATCCCCGAGGAGGAGTTCGAGGAGCGCGCGGAGCGGTTGGTGGCGCACCCCTTCAGCGAAGCCATCGACGCGCTGGCGGCGTTTCCCTACCCCACCCTGGCGGTGCTGTCGGGACACACGATCGGCGGAGGGCTCGAGCTGGCGCTGGCCTGCGATCTGCGGGTTGCCGGCGAGGCCGTGATGCTGGGCATGCCGCCCGCGAAGCTCGGGCTCGTCTACTCCCACACCGGCCTGCGCCGCTTCCTGGACGCGATCGGGGCGGCGCGCACGCGCGAGCTGTTCCTTCTGGGCCGCTACATCGACACGACCACGGCGCTGTCCTGGGGCCTCGTAAACCGCGTGGCTAAAGCCGAGGAGCTCGACACCGTCGCGTTCGAGCTGGCGGTCGAGCTCGCGAGCAACGCCCCGCTGGCGCAGACGGGCAACAAGCGGGTGATCGAAGCCCTTCTCGACGCCGAGGGCGAACTGGCCGAGGAGGTCGAGGAGGAGCTGATCGAGCTGCGCCGGGCCTCGTTTGCGTCGCTTGACATGCGCGAGGGCATGCGAGCCTTCGCCGAGAAACGTCCGCCCCGCTGGCGCGGCGAATAGCCGTCCGCCGGGCCGCCTAATGTGCGCCTCATGGCGCCTCTGATCACCCGCTCCGAAGCACTTGAGCTGGGCGAGATCGAGGAGCACGGGCGGATCGAAGAGTTGGTCGAGCGCGCCTGGGAGGCGCGCGTGGAGAGGTTCGGCGACTCCACCGACATGTGCTCGCTGGTGAACGCCAAGTCCGGCGGCTGCGCCGAGGACTGCGGCTTCTGCGCACAGTCGCGCTTCGCCGACGCCGAGACGCCGATGCACGCGATGATGGAGCCCGACCAGGTACTCGAGCACGCGCGCGCGGCCGAAGCCGCGGGGGCGCACCGCTTCTGCATGGTCACCCAGGGCCAGGGGCTGTCAAAGCGCGACTTCGAGAAGTACCTGGAGGGCGTCCGGCTGGTGAGCGAGCACACCAACCTCAAGCGCTGCGCGTCGGTCGGGCACATGTCCGCCGCGCGCGCCGCGGCGCTCAAGGATGCGGGCATCCAGCGCGTTCACCACAACGTGGAGACGGCCGAGAGCTACTACGACGAGGTCTCAACCACGGTGCGCTACGAGGGGCGCATCCGCACCATCCAGGCGGTGCGCGAGGCGGGCCTCGAGACGTGCGTGGGGGGCATCCTCAATCTCGGCGAGACCCGCGAGCAGCGCGTTGAGATGGCCTTCGAGCTGGCTGCGCTGGACCCCACCAGCGTGCCCATCAACCTGCTGAACCCACGCCCGGGCACGAAGTTCGGAGACCGCGAGCTGATCGACCCGTGGGAGGCCGTCAAGTGGATCGCGATCTTCCGGCTGATCCTGCCGGAGGCCCTGTTCAGGCTGTGCGGCGGGCGCGTGGAGAACCTCGGCGAGCTGCAGCCGCTGGCGGTCAGGGCGGGGCTGAACGGGGTGATGATGGGCAACTTCCTGACCACCCTGGGCGCCGAGCCCGAGGAGGACCGCGAGATGTTCACCGGACACGGGCTGAACGTGGCGCGCCAGCCCGACAACGCCGCCAATCCGCGTCCCGACAATCGCTCCGGATGGCTCGAGGGCGAGACCCCGGACGTGGTCGGGGAGCTGCTGGAGACGACGCCGGCAGAGCTCGCCGCACAGGCCGCCGGCCCGGCGAGCGGCGAGGGGCCCGCGGATCTGAACATCCGCCTGTGGGACCCCTCCACCCAGCTGCGCTTTCGTGCCAAGCGCACGGTTCCCCCGCGCCCGGACGGAGCGCCCAACCGGGAACCCAAGCCGGTGGCAGCCGGCTGGGGAGACTGACGGCGAGCGAGGGCAAGCGGATGCTGGACATCGAAGAGCGTCTGGAAGAGCTGGAAGAGCTGGGCCTGGATCGCCGTCTGCGCCTGATCAGCGGACCGCAGGGGCCCACCGTGCTGCTCGACGGCAAGCCCGTGCTGCTCCTGTGCTCGAACAACTACCTCGGGCTGGCCGACCATCCGCGAGTGCGCCAGGCGGCGGGCGAGGCGGCGATGCGCTGGGGCGTCGGCGCGGGAGCCTCGCGCCTGGTGTCCGGCACGATGACGATCCACCGTCGCCTCGAGGAGCGCCTCGCGGCCTTCGAGAAGAGCGAGGCCTGTCTGCTGTTCGGCTCGGGCTACCTCGCCAACCTGGGCGTGATCGACGCGCTGGCCGGCCCTGGCGACGCGATCTTCTCCGACGAGCTCAACCATGCCTCGATCATCGACGGCTGTCGGCTATCGCGGGCCGATGTCGTCGTCTACCGGCATGCCGACGTGGAACATCTCGACTGGAGCCTTCGCCGCCACGGCGGCCGGCGCGACGGTCGCGGTGGACGACTGATCGTGACCGACTCGGTGTTCTCGATGGACGGCGAGGTGGCGCCGCTCGAGGAGATCGTGGAGCTGGCGCAGATGCACGGCGCCCGCACGATGGTCGATGAGGCGCATGCAACCGGAGCCCTCGGCCCGGACGGGCGCGGCGCGATCGCCGAGGCGGGCCTTGAGGGCGAGGTCGACGTGCTCGTGGGCACGCTCGGCAAGGCGCTCGGCTCCTACGGTGCCTACGTGTGCGCGGACGCCGAGATGGTGCGCTACCTGATCAACACGGCCCGCCCTCTGATCTTCTCGACCGCGCCCCCGCCGCCCGCCGTCGCCGCCGCGCTTGCCGCGCTCGAGCTCCTGCGCGAGCGTCCTCACCGGGTCGAGCGGCTGAGCTCGAACGCGCGCGCTCTGCGGCGCGCCCTCGCCGGCGAGGGATTCAGGGTGCCAGAGGACGGCATGCACATCGTGCCGCTGATCGTGGGAGAGGAGCGCGTGGCGATGAGCCTCTGCCAGGGAGCGATCGAACAGGGCGTGTTCGCGCAGGCGATCCGCCCGCCGACGGTGGCGCCGGGAACCTCGCGGCTGCGGCTGACGGCGATGGCCTCGCACACGGCTGAGGAGCTGCGCATGGCCGCGCGGGTGCTCGGCGACGTCACCCGCGGGATGGGCCTGGATCCCGCGGCGATCGGCCCGCCCCTCAGCGAGCTTCCCGCCGTCGAGCTCGAACCCGCCCGGCCCGAGGCAGATCCCTTCCATCCCGAGACCGAGCCCTTCTTCCCGGACGTGGAACCCACGACGGCTGAGCTCGAACTGGACGTCGCCAACGCAGAGGTCAGCGCTGGACGCGAGCGACTGGCCTCGGCCGCGCGGTCGCGGTCGCGGTCGCAGGTTCCGTTCGACGCCGAGTACGCGGAGGAGGCGACGAGCACCTCAGCCGCAGCGAACGCCCCGTTCGACATCGAGCGGGAGACCGCGGCCGTCCCCCGCGCGGCCTAGCTCCTCGCCACGAGCGCAGGCGTGGACAGCCTGTTCATCACCGCCACCGGCACGGGCGTCGGCAAGACGATCGTGAGCGCCGCACTGCTGGCGGCAATGGTGGCCGAGGGGGAGCGGGTGCGCGCATACAAGCCGGTGGTCACAGGTCTCGAGGACCCTGCCGAGATCGCCGCGCGCGGCGACTGGCCGGCCGACCACGAGCTGCTGGGCGAGATGGCGGGCATGGATCCCGGCGAGGTGGCGCCGCTGCGCTACGGCCCCGCCGTCTCCCCGCACCTGGCCGCACAGTTGGCGGGCGAGCACATCGAGCCCGCACGGCTTGAGTCGGGTGCGGCCGCGGTCGGCCCCGGCATCCTGATCGCCGAGGGAGTCGGCGGACTGCTGACACCCCTCACCGACGACTACACGGTGTCCGATCTGGCGGTTGCGCTCGGGCTGCCCGTGTTGATCGCCGCGCACACCGGCCTGGGCACGATCAACCACACGCTGCTCACCCTGCGGGTCGCCCGCGCTGCCGGGCTCGAGGTGCGCGCGGTGGTGCTCACGCCGTGGCCGGCCGCGCCGTCGGTGATCGAGCGATCCAACCGCGAGACGATCGGGCGCCTGGGCGAGGTCGCGGTTGCCGGCCTTGCCTTCGTGCAGGGTCCAGACCGTTCAGCGCTGGCGCGAGCCGGGGCGGAGCTGTTGGCAGAGCTCAGGCGGCCCTGAGCCCCGGAGCGACGGCACATCCGCTGGCGGCCGCCGCGCGCTTCAGATCCTCACCCCAGGTCACGAGCGTGGTGTCGCTACCGAGAGATAGGGCGCTGGCGAGGTGGACGGCGTCGGATCCGCGCAGGTCGAACTCCTCGGCAAGCTGGCCGGCCTGGCGTGCGAGCTGGCGGTCGATCCCGACCAGCACGAGCTCATCCTGAAGCGACTCGAACTCCTCGCGTGCCCAGCCGTAGGCGTCGGCGGTCAGGAGATCGGCACGATGGGCGGCGGCGAGCGCCGCGCGGCCCTGCGGGTAGCAGAGGATGCTGGAGGCCGCCCGAAGCCGCGTGCTCCACAGCTCGGCGGCCACCTCGGCGCCCGGCTCGACGACGACGAGCTTCAGAAGCGCGGAGGTGTCGAAGTAGAGGATCAGCGGCGCTGCTCGGTGACGAGCCCTGACACCGGGCCGCCTGCGCGCACATGTGCACGGCGAGGGCTGCGCGGTCGTGTCGGCGGGGTGATCAGACCTCGCCTGACCAGGTCGGCCAGCGGATCCTCGGCGTCGACGGCCGACAGCCGCGCAATCGGCTGCCCACGGCGGGTGACCATGATCTCGGCGCCCTGCTCCACCCGCTCGAGGTGCTCGCTGAGGCGGTCGTGGAGCTCGCGCACCCCAATCTCATACCCGTCGCTCATAGCCTCACTCATACCCCCACCTGGCGCTCCTCACTCGTCGCGCTCACATGTAGCGTCATGCATCTCACCTTAGCGACTACATGGCGGCGCGGGCCGTCTCGCCGGCGCGGGCGGCATCCACCATGGCCGCAGTGACCGTCTCGAGGTCATCGTCGTCCATGACATACGGAGGCATCGTGTAGATGAGGTCGCGGAAGGGGCGCAGCCACACGCCCCGCTCGACGGCGGCCCGAGTGGCGGCGGCCATGTCCACGTCTCGATCGAGCTGCACCACGCCGATCGCTCCGAGCACGCGCACATCGGCCACGCCCGGCAGCTCACGGGCCGGCTCGAGGCCCGCGCGCAAGCCCCGCTCGATCCGATCCACATGCTCGCGCCAGCCGGCGGGCTCCGCGTCGAGCAGCTCGAGCGAGGCCAGCGCCACCGAGCAGGCCAGGGGATTGGCCATGAAGGTGGGCCCGTGCATCAGCCCGCCTCCCTCACCGGCGGAGACCGCGTCCGAGACCGAGCGGGTGCAGAGCGTGGCGGCGAGGGTCATGTAGCCGCCAGTGAGGGCCTTGCCCACGCACATCACGTCCGGGGACACACCCGCGTGTTCACACGCGAACAGGGCGCCGGTGCGCCCGAAGCCGGTGGCGATCTCATCGAGCACCAGCAGCAGCCCGTGCTCTTCGCAGAGGCCGCGCAGCAGTGCCAGGCAGTCGGGCGAGTGAAAGCGCATGCCTCCCGCTCCCTGGACCACGGGCTCAACGACGATGGCCGCCAGCTGATCGCTGTGGCGCGCGACCAGGTCTGAGACATGTGCGGCCCAGCGCTCGTCGAGTCCCGCGCCGAACCCGTCGGGAGGGCGATCGGCGAACACGTGCTCAGCGAGCACACCCCTGAACAGGCCGTGCATGCCGCCGACGGGGTCGCACAGGGCCATCGCCCCGAAGGTGTCGCCGTGGTAGCCGCCCCTGACGGTCAGCAGCCGGTTGCGGCCAGGGTGCCCGAGCGCGCGCTGGAACTGCAGGCACATCTTGATCGCGACCTCCACCGACACCGATCCGGAGTCGGCGAAGAAGATCGCCTCCAACCCGTCGGGGGCCAACTCGAGCAGGCGCTCGCCCAGCCGCACCGCCGGCTCATGCGTGAGACCGCCGAACATGACATGCGCCATCCGCCCCAGCTGCTCGCGCACCGCCCCGTCGAGCACGGGATGGCGATAGCCGTGGATGGCGCACCACCACGAGGCCATGCCGTCGATCAGCTCCGTGCCGTCGGCCAGCTTCAGGCGCACGCCCTGGGCCGAGACGACCGGCAACGAGGCCAGGGGCGCGGGCAGCGCGCCGTAGGGATGCCACACGCGCTCGCGGTCGCTCGCGAGCAGCTCGTGCCAGTCGCTCAGGCCGGACCCTAGTCCTGGTAAGGGTTGAAGTCCCGCTTACGAGCTCCGCACACCGGGCAGAACCACGTGTCGGGAATGTCCTCGAAGGCGGTCCCCGCGGGGATGCCTCCGTCAGGGTCGCCCTCGTCGGGGTCGTAGATGTAGCCGCAGGACTCGCAGATCCAGCGCTGGAGCGTCTCGGTCTGGGTGCTCATGGCTCCAAGACTACCGGCCCGCCATGCCGGTAGGGTCATTGCATGGGAGACGGAGGCGAGGGCCAGCCGAGAGGAGACGCGCGGCCGGGCTCGGGCGAGGAGTACAACCCCGGCCCGGCGACGGCTCCACGGCAGGCCGCGACGGTGATCGTGCTGCGCGGTGGCAGCCAGACGCTCGAGGTGCTGCTCGTCAGACGCACCCCGCAGGCGCGCTTCATGGGTGGCGTGTGGGTCTTTCCGGGGGGGGCCGTCGACGACAGCGACATCGGCGAGGGAACCCGATCAGACGCGCTCCGAACCGCCGCGGCGCGCGAGCTGCGCGAGGAGGCCGCCATCACGCTGCCCGACACCAGCGGCCTGGTCGAGTTCTCGCGCTGGATCACCCCCGCCCAGGTGCGCACGCGCTTTGACACCCACTTCTTCCTGGTCGAGATGCCACCCGGGCAGGAGCCGCGGATCGACGGTGAGGAGTGCGTGGACCTGGGCTGGTTCACGCCCCAGGCTGCGCTCGACGCCCACGCCGCGGAGGAGATCGTGCTCGTGTTTCCCACCATCAAGCACCTCGAGCAGCTCGGCGGGTTCGCGTCCGTCGAGGCCCTGCTGGCGCACGCGCGCAAGCTGAAGGTTCAGCCGGTCGAGCCCCGGGTCGTGCTCGAGGGCGGGGTCGCCCACGTGCTGCTCCCGGGCGATCCCGGGTACTGACCAGCGCCCGCGCTGATCAGTGCTGCTGTGCCTCGATCACGTGGGTCACCGCGTTGATCAGCGCCAGGTGGGTGAACGCCTGGGGATAGTTGCCGAGGTGCCGGCCGCTCGAGGCCTCGAGCTCCTCGGCATACAGCTGCAGGGGAGATCCGTAGGACAGGAGCCGCTCGCACAGGTGCTCGGCTTCCCGGTCCTCGCCGATCTCAGACAGGGCCGAGACCAGCCAGAAGGAGCACATCAGGAAGGTACCCTCCTCGCCCTGCTGGCCGTCGTCGGTCTCATCGGTGCGGTAGCGCAGGACCAGCCCGCTCTCCGTCAGTTCGTCGCGGATCGCGAACACGGTGGCACGCACGCGTTCGTCCTCCGGGCCCAGAAATCGGAACAGCGGAACGAGCAGGCAGGACGCGTCGAGCGCGTCGCTGTCGTAGTGCTGGCGAAACACGCCGCGCTTATCGACGCCCCGCTTGAGAATGTCGGCGTGGATCTCCTCGGCGACCGCCTGCCACTTTTCGCTTTCCTCGCTCTGTCCGCGGCGTTCAGCCAGCCGCGCGCCGCGGTCCAGCGCCACCCAGCACATGAGCTTGGAGGACACGTAGTGCTTGGGCTCGCCGCGCGCCTCCCAGATCCCCTGGTCGGGCTCCGTCCACGCTTTTTCGGCGCAGGTGACCTGCTCGGCCAGCACCGGCCACAGCCGCTCGGGTATGTGGTCGCGGTTCTTGGAATGGAGGTAAACCGAGTCGAGAACCGCCCCGAAGACGTCGTTCTGGCGCTGGCTGTACGCGCCGTTGCCCACGCGCACCGGGCGTGCGCCCTCGTAGCCCTTGAGGTGTGACAGCGTCGACTCCTCGAGGTTCTTCTGGCCCTTGATCCCGTACATGATCTGAAGCGAGCCGTCCTCGTTTCGTTCCATGTCGCCGACGTACTGGATGAAATCGTCCGCCTCCCAGTTCAGCCCGAGGGCGTGCAGCGCCCACAGGGTGAACGACGCGTCGCGCATCCAGCAGTAGCGATAGTCCCAGTTGCGTTCGCCGTGGGGGGTCTCCGGCAGGGACGTGGTCGGCGCCGCGACGAGGGCGCCCGTGGGCATGAACGTCAAACCCTTCAGCACGAGCGCGGAGCGCTGCAGGTGAAACCGCCAGGGGTGATCGGGATAGATGCCTTCGGCCAGCCAGGTGCGCCAGAAATGGCTGGTGCGCTCGAGCGCCCCCACGGCCTCCTCGACCGTGTGCGGTCCGCCGCGCTCCTCCGTCCAGGACAGCGCGCAGAAGCATTTCTCGCCCTCGGTCATGGTGTGGCGCCCGTGCGTGCGATTGCCCTCGATGCCCATCCGGACGTCGCTGAACAGCCTGATTGCGATGGGATCATCGGGGAGACCTGCGTCGGTCGCGTCCATCTCGGTCGGGGCGTCGGGCTCACAGTCGACCAGGCAGGCGCCGTCCTCACCGCTCTGGACGATCGTCCAGCGCGCGGGCGCCGAGCCGTATTCGAGCATCGGCTCGCACACGATCTCCACCTGGACTTCACCCTGGATGCATTCGATCACGCGTACGAGCAGGTGGTCGGCGTCATAGTCGGTCGGCGGGCGGGTGTGGCTCGAGCCATGCTTGTTGTCGTGCCAGGGCCCGATCGTGAGGGCGTCCACGACCCGCAGCCATCCCTGCTGGGTCATCCAGGTCGTCTCGATCAGGTTCGTCCCCGGTATGTAGCGCCGGCCGGCCGGCACATACAGCCCATACGGGCCCACGCGCCAGCTGCCGGCTCCACGGTCGAGCAGCGCGCCGAACACCGACGGGGAGTCGAAGTGGGGCAGGCACATCCACTCGATCGACCCGTCCGAGGCGACGAGCGCGCCGGTGTGGCAGTCCGACAGGAATCCGTAATCGGCGATCGGCGGGAAGGGCGAGTCGATGGCCGGGCGCGCGAGGACGGGAGGGCTCACCAGACCACGCCCTCGAACGTGGGACGCTCGACTCCCACGGGCAGGGCATGCTGTTCCTCGAGCCTGTCCAGGTGGGCGGCCAGCGTGACGGTGGCGAGCGGACGCAGCGTCTCGGGCACCTCAGACCAGACCTCGTCCAGCAGCTCTGAAACCGTGCGGCGGCCCTCGGCGAGCGCTGCTATCAGGCGATTCTCGCGATCCAGGCGATGGGCTATGTACTCATCGAGCTTGGCGCGCGCCTCCCACACCGGCGGGCCGTGACCCGGGCACAGAACGTCGAAGTCCTCGCGCAGCCGCAACCGCTCGAGCGCGGCCAGATAGCCGGACATCGCGCCAGGATAAGGGCTGATGAAGACGCTGCCCTCGCCCAGCACGGCATCCCCCGTGAAGCAGGCGCCGGCGCCGATCAGGGCGAAATGGCCGGGTGCGTGCCCGGGTGTCGAGACCGCCTGGAAGGGCCCCACCCGCAGGTCGTCCTCGAGCCTCACGTCGGCCTCGCCGCGGGCCGCCGCGAGCGGCGCCGGGCGTGCATCGAGCAGGCTCCTGACAGCCTCTGAGTGGTCGGCGTGATCGTGGGTCAGCACCACGCCGCCCAGCCCGCCGCGAGCATCGACGGTTTCGAGCAGGAGCTCGAGGTGGGAGTCGAGCAGCGGGCCCGGGTCGACGACCCAGGCTCCTCCGCGCCCGACCACCCAGGTGTTCGTGCCCGACAGGGTCATCGGGCCCGGGTTTGCGGCGCGGACGCGGACGATGTCATGCCCGCCCAGCTCCTCGAGCTGTGAGGGTCCCCCGGGCGAGGAGACCTCAGCGTCCATCCCTCCTGACGGCGACGCGCTCACCTCCGCGACGTTAGCTCAACCGGACCAGCGCCGATCCGCCCAGCCCGCCGGGTCCTAGCGCGACCTGCGACGCCCGCCGCGGCCGTTGCTGGCCGACCAGCTGGAGCGACCCTGGCCGTTGCCGTTCGCCTGCCGTGAGGAGCCCTGGCCCTTGCGGGCGCCCTGTCGGGGATCGCCGCGACCGTTCCTGGCAGCGTGCCGGGGAGCTCCGGAACCGCCGGAGCCGGCGTTCGGCAGACCGCCGAGCTGGAGCTCCTGATGCAGCCCCAGGTCACCCACCATCCCCGCCATCTCGCGGGCCTGATCGTGGGCCACGAGGGTGACCCCGACGCCGGTGGCTCCAGCGCGGGCGGTGCGCCCGACGCGGTGCACGTAATCATCGCGGGTCGCCGGGATGTCGTAGTTGATCACGTGGGTGATCCCCGCGACGTCGATCCCGCGCGCGGCGACATCGGTGGCCACGAGCGTGTCGACCACGCCGGCCTCGAAGTTGGCCAGGGCGCGCTCGCGCTGCCCCTGGGACTTGTCGCCGTGCATGGCCACGGCGGGGACCTTGCTCGCCGCCAGCCGCTTCACGAGCCGGTCGGCGCCGCGCTTGGTGCGCACGAACACGAGCGTCAGCCCGCGCTCTGAGCCGCTCAGCTCAGAGACCAGGCGGGCGACCTTGCCCTCGTGGGAGACCATGTGAAAGCGGTGCTCCACGTCTCCCCGGCGCTCGGCCGAGTGGGCGTGCTCGTGGCGGCGCGGGTTGGTCGTGTAGACCTTGGCGACGCGCCCCACCTCGCCCTGAAGCGTGGCCGAGAACAGAAGCGTCTGGCGCTCGGGGCGGGTCATCTTCACGATCTTGTCGACGACCGGGCGAAAGCCCATGTCGAGCATGCGATCGGCCTCGTCCAGCACCAGCAGGCGGATGCGGGCAAGCGAGACGTCGCGGCGGTCGATCAGATCCAGAAGCCGTCCCGGCGTTGCGACGAGGATATGCGCGCGGGCGGCGATCCGCGCCTGCTTGACGATGCCGGCGCCGCCGTAGACGGCCGCGATCGACAGCGCGCGGGCGTGGGCGATCGGGCGCAGCTCGTCGACGATCTGGATCGCGAGCTCGCGGGTGGGGGCCAGGATCAGGGCCGAGGGCCGTGCATCGCTGTCCTTCAGCAGTTCGACCATTCCCACGCCGAACGCCAGCGTCTTGCCGGAGCCGGTCGGTGACTGGGCGAGCACGTCGCGGCCGGCCAGCATGTCGGGGATGACCATGCGCTGGACCGGGAACGGCTCAGCTATGCCGCGCTCTGAAAGCTCATTTACGACGACCTCGGACACGCCGAGATCGGCGAACGATTGGTGACTCATGTGTTGGTGCTCCTTCTGGCGACCGGTCGGCCGCCGCTGCAGATGGAGATTCGACTGACCCCATCCGCGCATCTGAAGCGCCAACAAAGACAAGAACCTCGCGGATGACGTCGCCACCCGGTAGGGCAACCGTAGCAGCACCCCCGCCGCGCCTCAGCGCGTGGGCAGCTTCAGCCGGTGCGAGCGCCCGATCTGCTCGGCCATCTGCTCGGCCACCCCGGCCTCCTCGGCGACGGCCGGCCAGTGGGCGACGACGTCGCTGACCTCGGCGAGAATTGCCTCGGCGCGCCCGCGCCTGAGGCCCGCCACAGCGGCGACCGCACGCAGGTCGGCGACGCTGAAATCGTCGCGCCTGCCGTTGATCGACATCTGATGACTGTCCAGCCAGGGGTTTCCCGGCCTCCACGCCCACACCACGTCGTAGGCCGGTGCCAGCGACCAGGCGCCCTCGCGGTCCATCAGGAAGGCGATGTTCTTGACGTGGTCATCCTGGTTGCGAGCCACGACGTTGAAGACCATTCGCCGGAACTGCTGCTCGGCGACCGGCGTGCCGAGGCCGAGGCGGCGGATCAGCAGAAGCACCTGCTCGTAGCTGTAGGTGCCCGGCTCGTTGTAGCTGACGTGGTCGAGCGCGCCCACCGTCTGCATGTGCAGCTTGCCGCCGTCCTTCGGCCGGTCAAAACGGCGGGTCATGAAGTGCCGGCGGCCGTGCTCCTCGAGCAGCCGGCACTCCGTCATGTCGACTCCGGCAGCTGTCGCCATCCTCCAATAGGCGTACTCCACCGCGCCCCAGCCCTGAGGGTCGGTGAGCCCGTGGTCGCCGGAGCGCGAGACGCCATCGAACTTCAACAGCCAGTGGTGAAAGCCCTCGCCGACCTGCACCTGGCCGGAGCGGACCTGGCCGGTGGCCTCGTTGTAGGCGATGAACGCCTTCGCGCGGGCGCCGCCGGCGGAGCTGCCGACGGCGAGGATCGCCTTCATGGCCTCCTCCTCGGGGTTCTCGCTGAGCTCGGTCACGAACTCCTCGCGTTCGGCCAGGACCTCGCTGGCCAGGCGCACCAGCTGATCGACCTGCAGATCCGCTCCGCCCGGCACCGACGGCTCCTGCGCCGGCTGAAACTCGAGCGCGCCCACCCCGCGGGTGCCGACGTAACAGAGCCGCTGCACGACGTCGAAGCTCGACTGCTCGCGTCCCTGGGAGGCCAGCCAGGCGTTGACCAGCGCGGTGCCCCAGCGATCGGGCAGGGAGTCGGCCAGCAGCCCGGGCAGGCCGTTGAAGGCGTCCTGCGGCAGGCCCGGGAAGCGGTAGGGCTGCGGACGCAGCGGCATCCGGACCGGTGCGATCTCGATGCCGCTGCGAGCGAACGCGGGGTCATACTGGAACGTCGCATAGGAGGCGCCCTCGTCGATCGACACCGCCGCGATGCGGGTCCCCCACAGCGTCACCGCCGCAACGGTCATCCGCCTGCGCTCGGCGCCTCGCTCCTGCCCCCCGGCTCATCGCCCCACCTCCACGGCTCCGCGGCGTCGTTGCCGGCCGGCCCACCGCGACGGCCACGGCGGCCGCGGGCCCGCCGTCTGCGCTTGCGCTGCTCGCGTTCCAGCCGGGCGATCGGAAGATCGATCGACTCGGGGATCGCGAGGTCGAGCCCGGCCAGCAGTTCGAGCGCCCGCAGCAGCTTGATCATCGAGGTCATCTGAACGGACTCGCCCCGCTCCGCGCGCTGCACCGTCGCCTGACCGACGCCGGCCTCGGCGGCCAGCTCGGCCTGGGTCCAGTTGCGCTCGAGCCGGTGGCGCTCGAGCCTTGAGCCGAGCTCCGCGAGAACGGCGGCGTCCGTCATGATCTCGTCTAGATGCATCAGTTATGATGTGTTAGAGGCATATATGAATATAATACATCGAATCTGATGTGAATTGTGCAAGGAACTATGCCGACTTGCCATCAGTGATGATGCATTATCTCAGTATCCCACGATAACACATCAATACTGATGTATCAGGGAGCCGACCGTCTGCCGCCTCGCCGAGCCGGAGTCCGCGGGCCCGTCCCCTACTGCAGGCTGGCCATCACGTGCTTCACGACCGTGTAGTCCTCGAGCGAGTACACGCTCAGGTCCTTGCCGTAGCCGGACTCCTTGAAGCCGCCATGGGGCATCTCAGAGACGAGTGGGATGTGGTCGTTGATCCACACGCACCCGAACCTCAGCGCCTTGGACACCCGCAGCGCCCGACCGACGTCGCGCGTCCACACCGAGGAGGCCAGCCCATAGCGGGTGGCGTTGGCCCAGGCGATCGCCTGCTCCTCGTCTGAGAACCGCTGCACGGTGATCACCGGGCCGAAGATCTCACGCTGGATCATCTCGTCGCCCTGCTGAAGACCCGCCACCACCGTGGGCTCGAGGTAGAAGCCGGGACGGTCGGGCTCGGAGCCGCCCGTCACGACCTCCGCGTGAGCGGGCCTGCGCTCGAGGAAGCCCTCCACGCGCTCGCGCTGACGCGCCGAGTTGACCGGCCCGAGCGTCGTCTCGGGCGCCAGCGTGTCTCCGATCACGAGACCCTTCGCCTGCCCCGCCAGACCAGACACGACGTCGTCGTAGACGCTCCCCTCGGCCAGCACGCGGGTGGCCGCCGTGCAGTCCTGCCCGGCGTTGTAGTAGCCGGTGCCCGCGATCGTCTCCAGGGCGGTCTCGAGGCTCACGTCGTCGAACACGACCACCGGCGCCTTCCCTCCCAGCTCGAGGTGCACCCGCTTGAGCGTGTCGGCTGCGGTTCGGGCCAGGTGCTTGCCCGTCTCGACCGAGCCCGTGAGCGCGATCATGTCCACCTCCGGGTGGCTGATCAGCGCCTCCCCGGTCGGACCGCCCGGGCCCATGACGATGTTCAGCACGCCCTTGGGCAGGATCTCGGCGGCAAGCTCCGCCAGCCGGATGGTGGTGATCGGCGTGGTCTCCGCCGGCTTCAGCACGACGGTGTTGCCCGCCGCGATCGCAGGCCCGAATTTCCAGATCGCCATCATCAGCGGGTAGTTCCACGGCGTGACCTGGCCGATCACGCCGACGGCCTCGCGGCGGGTGAACGAGGTGTAGCCCTCCATGTACTCGCCGGCCGCCCGTCCCTCCAGTGAGCGCGCGGCCCCGGCGAAGAAGCGGAGGTTGTCGGCCATCACCGGAATCTCGTCATTCCTCACGGCTTCGATCGGCTTGCCCGCGTTGAGGGCCTCCAGACGAGCGATCTCCTCTCCGTGCTCCTCCACCAGGTCCGCCAGCGCGAGCAGCGCCCCGGCGCGCTGTGCCGGCGTCGTCGTCGACCAGCCCTCGAACGCCCTGCGCGCAGCCCGCACGGCACGGTCGACGTCCTCCGCCGAGGACACCGGGGCGCGCGCCAGCTCCTCGCCGGTGGCCGGGTTGAGGATCGCTTCGGTGTCCCCCGCCGCGGGGACGCGCTCACCGTCGATGAAGTTGGCAAGGACGTCTACCTGGGTCGCCATCTCGAACTCCTCCTCGGGAAGGGGGCTGGGGTCAGCTGCATTTTTCCATCGGCCTCACTGCAGGGCGGGTGCGGGCTCGCCCAGCGCCTCGGCGACGGCGGGGTGGGTGATCTCGCCGCGGCGAACGTTCAGACCCATGCGCAGACCCCGGTTTCGCTCCAGGGCGTCGCTGATGCCGTGCTCGGCCAGTTCGATCACGTAGGGCAACGTCGCGTTGGTGAGCGCATAGGTCGAGGTGATCGGCACCGCGCCCGGCATGTTGGTCACGCAGTAGTGGGTTATCTCATCGACCTCGAAGGTGGGGTGGGAATGGGTGGTCGGCCGGGAGGTCTCAAAGCAGCCGCCCTGATCGATCGACACATCCACCAGCACGGCGTGCCGGCGCATCACTTTGAGCTGGTCGCGCGTCACCACGTGCGGCGCGCGCCCACCGTGGATGAGCACGGCGCCGATCACGAGGTCCGCCAGCGGCAGCATCTCCTCGATCGCGAGCGTCGATGAATACACCGTCGACGCACGCCCGGCGAAGGCGACTTCGAGCTCGCGCAGGCGGTCGATGGAGCGGTCGAACACGAATACATCCGCCTGCATCCCGATGGCGATGAAGGCCGCGTTCATCCCGACCACACCGCCGCCGATGACCAGCACGGTCGCGGCGGCCACGCCCGGCACGCCGCCGAGCAGGATCCCCCGGCCGCCGAGGGGCTTCTCCAGCATGAACGCCCCCGCCTGGGTTGCGATCTTGCCGGCCACCTCGCTCATCGGCGCCAGCAGCGGCAGCCGCCCCTCGTCGTCCTCGACGGTCTCATAGGCGATGCAGGTGGCGCCCGACTCTTGCAACCCCCGCGCGAGCTCGGGCTCGGCCGCCAGATGCAGATAGGTGAAGAGCGTCTGGCCCTCGCGCAGCAGCCCGACCTCGGCGGGCTGGGGCTCCTTCACCTTCAGCACCAGCTCGGCCTGGGCGAACACCGCCTCGGCGTCGGGGACGATCGCCGCGCCCTGCGCCTGAAACTGCTGATCGGCCATCGCGCTGCCCTCGCCGGCGCCCGCCTGGATGAGCACCTCATGCCCGCGCGCGCTCAGCTCCCTGACGCCGGCGGGCGTGATCGCCACGCGGTACTCGTCCGTCTTGACCTCGCTGGGAATCCCGATCCTCATCGTGCCAGCTCCCTGCCGCGCAGGGCCAGCCAGAACTCGATGCGATCACGGGCGTTCGAGAAGTCGCGCCCGCTCAGCTGCTCGACGCGGCGGATGCGATAGCGCAGCGTGTGGCGGTGGCAGTACAGGGCGCTTGCGGCCTTCTCCCAGTGCCCGTTGTGTTCGATGAACACGTCGAGCGAGCGCAGCAGCTCCTCGCCGTAGTCGCCGTCGCCCTGTTCGACGGGCCCGAGCACGCTGCGGCAGTAGGAGATGAGCGCATCGTCGTCCTGCAGCGACAGCAACAGCTGGAAGGCGCCGAGGTCCACGTAGGAGGCGACCTCCGGAGCGTCTCCGTTCTGCAATCTCACGGCCTCAAGCGCGCAGCGCGCCTCGTGGAAGCTGAGCCGCAGCGAGTGCGTCGGCGCGGCGCGGCTTGCGGCCGCACGGACCCCGGCGAAACGCGATGACAGCTCGCCGCGGATCTTGCCGGCGAGCTCGATCGGGGCCACGCCGCCGGCGTCGATGACCGCGCATAGGAGACCGTTGCGAATCGCCACCAAACTGCCCACTCCCTCGCGCTCGAGGATCGTTTCAAGCAGCGCGGCCGCCGCGGTCGGGTCAGGCAGCGAGAACGCCAGCACCGCGACCTGCTCTCCGATCCCGAACGGGCGCAGCCGGGCCTGCAGGTCCTCCGGATACAGGTGCCCCGTGAGCGCCTCGGCCAGCACGTCCCCGGCCATGTTGCGCTGCAGCATTTCATAGCGCTCGTTGACCAGCTGTGCGAACGCCCGCTCGGTGATGGCGATGAACGGCAGCTCGTAGGGGACCTCAAACAGCGGGAACGAGCGCTTGCGCGCGGCGGCGACGAGGGCCGCGGGCAGGCGCTTGTGCTTGAACCCCGTGCCGAAGCCAAGGCCCGCGATGGAGTGGTCGGCCAGCCGGTCGATCAGCTCGCGCTGGGTCTTCGGTCCGTCCAGCTGGATGCCCGTCGTCAGAAGCAGCTCGCCGCCCCGCAGCCACGGCGTCGGGTCTGACAGCTCGGTGCTGTGCACCCACCGCACGTGCGCCTGGGCCGAGGAGTGGCCGCTTGCCAGCTCAAGCCCCAGCTCGGCTATCAGGCTCTCGACGGTGAGCTCCATGTCTGCAGGTGCGGCCGATCAGCGCCGCATGCTCTCCGCGAAGTCGCTCCGCGCCGGGGCCGGCGCCCAGCTCGACACCCGCTCTGAGGCCTCGGTCAGAACCGGGCGGAGAATCGACTCGATCTCCTCGAACTGCTCCTGCCCGGCGATCAGCGGGGGCGACAGCTGGACGATCGGATCGCCGCGGTCGTCGGTCCGGCAGATCAGCCCACGGCGGTACAGCTCACCGGAGAGAAAGCCGCGCAGAAGCTCCTCGGACTCCTGCGCGCTGAAGGTCTCCTTGGTCTCCTGATCCTTGACCAGCTCGATCGCCTGGAAGTATCCGGCGCCGCGCACGTCGCCGACGATGGGCAGGTCGCGCAGGCTCTCGAGCATCTCGCGCAGGCGCTCCTCGTTCTGCAGCACCCGCTCGCACAGGCCCTCGTTCTCGATCACGTCGATGTTCGCGAGCGCGGTCGCGCAGGCGATCGGATGCCCGCCGAAGGTGAACCCGTGGTTGAAGATGGCCTTGCCGTGGAGGAACGGCTCGGCGATGTGGTCACCGGCGATCACGGCCCCCAGCGGGGCATAGGCGGAGGTGATGCCCTTGGCCGTGGTGATCATGTCCGGCTCGTAGCCGAAGCGTTCGCAGCCGAACCAGTGCCCGAGCCGCCCCCACGAGCAGATCACCTCGTCAGAGATCAGCAGCACCCCGTGGCGGTCGCAGATCTCGCGCACGCGCTGGAAGTAGCCATCCTGGGGCACGAAGCAGCCGCCGCCGTTCTGGACGGGCTCGAGGATCACGGCGGCCACGGTCTCCGGGCCCGCGAACACGATCGCCTCCTCGATGGCGTCCGCCGCCCACAGCGGATCGCGGTCCTCCTGCCAGCGATAGGAGTTGGTGTTGGGCACATGGGTCCCGCCCGGCGTGAGCGGTTCGAACGGCGTCCGCAGGGCCGTCAGCCCGGTCGCGGTGAGCGCGCCCATCGAGGTGCCGTGATAGGCCAGCTTGCGCGAGATCAGCTTGTGCCTCGCGCCTTCACCGCGCGCCGAGTGATAGGCCTTGGCGAGCTTCCACGCCGACTCGACCGACTCCGATCCGCCCGAGGTGAAGAACACCCGGTTGAGGTTCCCCGGCGTGAGCCCGGCGATGCGCACGGCCAGCTCGATCGAGCGCGGGTGCGCGTAGCTCCAGTTCGTGTAGAAGCCGAGCTCCGCGGCCTGCCTTGCGGCGGCCTCGCCGAGCTCTGCGCGACCGTGGCCGATGTTCACGCAGTAGAGCGCCGACAGCCCGTCGAGGTAGCGCTTGCCCTCCTCGTCGTAGACGTAACAGCCCTCCCCGCGGACGATCACGGGCACATCGGCCCCGCTCTCATAGGAGCCCATCCGCGTGAAGTGCATCCACAGGTGGCGCTTGGCCTGCTCCTGAAGATCGCTTGACATTTAGACCCTCAACTCTCCTGGCCGACTAACTAGACAGTGAGGACAACGCTAGCCGGTCGAGATATCCGACTCAAGGCGTCACCTGGTCAACATCGACCGTCCTGATTGTACGCGATGTACAACAGGGGCAGGCCGGTTTGGGGATTGCGCCCCTTGGAGTCAACCGCGCCAAGTCGTACCTTTCGTCACAGGGAGGCAGCGGCCTCCTCATAAACCCACAGAGAGGATCCCTCGATGGCCACCGACAGTGCAGCCGCATCTGGAGGAGCAGCATCTTCAGGGGTCATGGACAAGGGCCTGAAAAAAGGCGCCATCGGCTACCTCTCGAACATCGTCATCGGCGTCGCCTCCACGGCTCCCGCCTACTCGCTGGCGGCCACGCTCGGGTTCATCGTCGCGGTCAAGGGCGTCGGCGTGCATGCCCCGGCGGTGCTGCTCGTGGCGTTCATTCCGATGCTGCTGGTGGCCTCGGCATACAAATACTTCAACCGCGCCGACCCCGACGCGGGCACCACGTTCGCGTGGGTGACACGCGCGTTCGGCCCATCGACGGGCTGGCTGAACGGCTGGGCGATCTTCCTCGCGGACCTGATCGTGATGGCCTCGCTGGCGGACATCGCCGCGATCTACACCTACAAGCTGTTCGGCTTCTCAGAACTCGGTGGATCGAAAGCGGCGATCATCATCGGCGCGGTCCTGTGGATCGCGATCATGACCTGGATCTGCTACCGCGGCATCGAGCTGTCAGCGCGTATCCAGCAGGTGCTTCTGGGCGCCGAGGTGTTCATCCTCGGGCTGTTCGCCGTGGTGGCCTTCGTCAAGGTCTACGGAAGCCACCCGCCGTCCGGCTCGATCAAGCCGTCGCTGTCCTGGATCAACCCCTTCGCCATGAACTTCGGCGACCTGGTCGTCGCGCTCCTGCTCGCGGTCTTCATCTACTGGGGCTGGGATTCCGGAGTCGCGGTCAACGAGGAGTCAGAGGATCCGGCCGAGGGGCCGGGCAAGGCGGCGGTCATCTCAACGGTCCTGCTGGTGCTGATCTACGTCGTCGTCTCGGCGGCCTCCCAGTCCTTCCACGGCGTCGCCTTCCTCTCAAACGAAGCCAACCAGGAAGACGTGCTCAACGCGCTCGGCACGGGAGTGCTCGGCGAACCCCTCGACAAGCTCCTGATCATCTCGGTGCTCACCTCGGCCTCGGCATCCACGCAGACGACGATCCTGCCGACTGCCCGCACGACGCTGTCGATGGCGCACTGGAAAGCCGTCACCAGCCTGCTCTCGCGGGTCCATAAGAACTACCTGACGCCGACGGTCTCGACGCTCGGGTTCGGCCTGCTCTCGGTCATCATCACGATCGTCCTCCTGCTGCTCTCCTCGAGCGTCCTCGCCGATTCGCTGACGGCGATCGGCTTCCCGATCTGCTTCTACTACGGGTTCACGGGAGTCGCCTGCGGCTGGTACTACCGCCACGAACTGTCGAAGAGCGCGCACAACCTCTTCCTGCTGGGAATCGGGCCGCTCATCGGCGGCCTGATCCTGTTCGGAGTGGGCATCAAGGCGATCTTCTACTACGGCCATGCCGCGAACGTCGAATCCAAGCCGATCCTCGGCATCACGCTGCCACTGTGGATGGGCATCGGCGGCATGCTCCTCGGCGTGATCATCATGCTCGCCTCGCGCCCGTACTTCCGCGAGTTCTTCTCGCGCAAATCCGAAACGGCGCCGCCGGGAATCCTCGATCGGCCGCCCGCACCGGCGCTGCCGGCGCAGGTCGACTTCTGAGGACCCCTCCCCGCGGCGGGGTGCAGGCGGACGTCCCGCTCAGCCTCGAGGCGGCTACCGTGACGGCTCGCCGAACCGCGTAATCCCGGTCACGGCGTCGAACCCGCGGTCGAAGCTCACGATCTCCGAGATCTGATGGCGACGCATGACCGATACGTGGAGGGCGTCGCGCGCCGACAGTGCCCGATCGGAGTGGACGAGGTCCTTGGCGACGAACACGTCCTGTGGCTCAACCGCGAGAACGTCGTCGACGATCCCACTCAGCAACTCGAACGCCCGCTCGATCCTGTCCCGACGCTCGATCGACACATATCGGTGCAGGATCTCCTGGAAGACCTCGCTGCTGGTCACCATCGGCCGTCGTTCAGTCGCGAGTCTTTCAAGTATTCGCCCGGCGTCGACCTTATGAGGATGTTCGCCGCCCACCAGGTACATAGGGACGTTCGCGTCGACGAAGATCACGAGTCATCCGCGCCTGACATCCCCGCCTCGATGTCGGCGAGGTACCCCGCCTCTGTCTGGGCCAGCATCTCCTCGATGTCGACTTCCCCATCGCCAGCCTCGTAGCTGACCGCCTTGCGAATGGCGGCGAGCTTGGCCTCCACGTCACCGCTCGAGGTTTCGCGCTCAGCCTTCCGCAGAGCCTGGCGAACCCACTCGGACGTTGTCAGCCCCACGGCATCCGCCGTCTGCGAATAGCGCTCGAGCTCGTCGTCGGCCACCACCACCTGCAAGCGCTTACTCATGACGATAGTATAACGCACTACCGGCGATAGTACGCCGTGCGTCGCCCACAGCACCGCCTCAGCTCGGCGGCAGCTCCATCTGGCCGTGCGGTGAGCCGAGCTCGGCGAGGCGGTCGAGGAATGGCTTGGGAGGGAAGGCCTCGGGGCCGAGCACTCCGGCCCCCTTCCAGATGCCCTCGTTGATGAGCTCGAGTGCCACCACCGGGTTGATCGCCGTCTGCCACACGACGGCCTGGCTTCCGTACTCGCGCATCGTGTGCTCGTTGTCAACGATGTGGTACAGGTAGCTCGAGCGCGGCTGGCCGTCGGTGCCGGTGCCCGTCACCCATGTCCCCGCGCAGGTGCGGCCGGTCATCCGCTCACCGAGAGTCGCCGGGTCGGGCAGCGTTGCGGCGACGACGTCGCGAGGAGCCACCTTGACGCCACGCACCGACACCGGCCTGGTCGAATCGAGGCCCAGTTTGTGGAGCGTCCGAAGCACGTCGATGAACTCCTCGCCGAGCCCGTACTTGAAGGTCACCCGCTCACAGTCCACCCAGCGGGGGATCAGCACGACCTCCTCGTGCTCGACGTTCACACACTGCACCTTGCCGATTCCCTCGGGGAAGTCGAACGTCTCGGGCTCGGAGAACGGCGCGGTCGTGTAGAAGCCGCGCGCGCGCTCCCATATGAGCGGCGGGTTCAGGCACTCCTCGATCGTCGTCCAGATCGAGAACGTGGGCGCGAAGTCGTAGCCTTCGACGACGAGATCGGCGCCGTCGCGCACGCCGACTTCCGCGACGCTCGAGAACAGCTCCTGGGATGCGTAGGAGGCGAACACGTCGGATAGGCCCGGCTCCACGCCGATGCCCACCAGCGCCAACAGCCCGGCCTGCTCCCACTCCTCGTGACGTGCGAGCTGGTAATCGCCGAGCATCGTCCCCGGCAGCTCATAGGGCCGCTCGGGGTGTGCCTTGGAGAGGGTCATCGCCATGTCCAGGTAGGTCACCTTCGCATCGAAGGCCGCTCCGAAGATCGGCTCGTTGAAGCGCGGGTCACAGGCGTTCAGCACCGCGTCCGGGCGGACCCGGCCGATCAGCTCCGCCACGTCCTTCCTGTTGGAGGCGTCGACGCGCTCGGCGGCGAAGCGCCCGGGATCGCCGAGGCCGGCGACCACCGCGCGGACGCGCTCGGGCGCGACGTCGGCGAGGACCACCCGCTCGAACGCCTCGCGGCGCTGCGCGATCGCCGCGAACGCCGCCCCCACGCCACCGGCACCAACGACGAGAACCTTCATCAAGAGCAGTGTGACGCAAATCGAAACACCCAGCCGGCGCAATGGCATCGAAGCGATGCGCCGTTAAGTCGTAGGCGCCTCCCGTATGCTGCGCCGATCCGCGCGGTCCCGAACACGAGCACACGATGAGCACCGGCGTCCCGAGCCCTTCGCGCACGCCAGCAGGGTCGACCGAGCCAAACGGCTCCGGGGAGATCGCCCGCGAGAACGGCGCAACCGCGCTCGAGGGGCCACCCGGATCGGGGGCGCGGCTGCGCGGCTGGGGCCCGTCCCCCACGTTCACCCGCTCAGAGCTTCTGTGGGTGATCCTCACCGGGGTGGTGCTGGCCGTGCTGACGAGCTGGCCGCTCGTGCTGCACCTGCCGAGCCGGATCGCGCCGGATCTCGGCGACCCCGTGCGCACAGCCTGGGAGGTCGCATGGGTGGGGCACGCGATGCTCCACGATCCGCTGCACCTGTTCAACTCCAACGCCTTCTATCCCCATCCGCTCAGCCTCGCCTTCTCGGATTCGCTGCTCGGCTACGGCCCCGCCGCGTTCTTCGGATCGGGAACCGTGGCCGCGCTCGTCCGCTACAACCTGCTGTTCCTGTTCGCCTGGTCGCTGTGCTTCATCGGCGCCTATCTGCTCGCGCGAGAGCTCGGCGCCGGCCGGCTCGCGGGGGCGGTCGCCGGGGCGGCGTTCGCCTACGCGCCCTACCGCGTGACCGAGGCCGGCCATCTGCACGTGATCTCCTCCGGCGGCATCCCGCTGGCGCTGTTTTTCTTGCTGCGCGGCTACCGGCGCGGGGCGCGGGGGCTCGTGCTCGCCGGCTGGCTGGTGTCGGCCTGGCAGATAAGCCTCGGCTTCACCCTCGGGCTGCAGTACGCCTATCTGCTGCTCATCCTCACGCTGCTCGTGCTGTGGAGCTGGTGGCGTGGGGACTCGCGCAAGGACGCCGCCGCCGCCCGGCGCGAGGGACGGCCGGCGGCCAGGCCTGCCCGCGGGCCACTCATCCCCCGTCGCCTGCTGGCGGTGACCTGCGTCGGGCTGGCGGTGCTCGGCGTGATCGTGATCTACCAGGCGCGCCCCTACCTGAAGGTGGCAAGCCTGTATCCGACCGCCGCCCGCACGATCAAGGAAGTGAAGACCTACTCCTCGGGGCCCGCCTCCCTGCTGTCGGCGTCCTCGGAGAACCGCATATGGGGCTCCATCACGGCCCCGATCCGCGATCACGTGCACTCCAAGAACGAGGATGTGTTCTTCCCCGGCCTCGCCATCTTCCTGCTGGCGCTGATCGGGCTGCTCACCTCGGTATACGCGCGCCGATTGCGTATCGGCCTGCTCATCGGGGTGGTGACCTGCGCGGTGCTCGCGATGGGTCTCGGGCTGACCGGGGCGGGCTATCCCTACCGGCTGCTGTTCGACTATGCGCCCGGCTGGAACGGGGTGCGCGTGCCGGGGCGGATCTTCACGATGGCCACCCTGTTCCTCGCGCTACTCGCCGGCGGAGGCGCCGAGTGGCTCCTGCGACGCGTACGCGCCTTCAGCCCGCGCGCGTCGGTGCTGCCGACCGTAGTTGGGGTCGTGCTCGTGATCGGCGTGGTCGGCGAGGGGGCCGGACACATGGGACACCCGGTCGTGCCCCAGCCGGTGAGGGCGGAAATCGGCCTGCCCGGGCCTCTCCTTGATCTGCCCACCGACGGAACCGACGATCGCGTGTGGCAGTACTTCTCGACCGACGGCTTCTATGAGATACCGATCGGAAACAGCACCTTCGACATGCCCGAGGTGGATGACCTGCGCGGAGGCATGTCCGGCTTCCCCGACCGTGCGAGCGTGGAGAAGCTCCGCTACTACGGCGTCCGCACCGTCGTGCTGCACACCAAAGCCTATGCGGGGCTTCCCGTCTCCCACAGCTTCGTGGTTCCCGAGCCGCCCAACACGATCGCCGCGGCAGCCAAACCCGTCGCGGGCCTGGGCGTCACGCGCCGGCGCGTCGGCTCGATCGTGATCTATGAGATCGGACCCGGGCCGAAGGCCTTGCACGGAACCGATTGATGCTCACCAGGAAGCGTCTAGCACTCGCCGCGATCCTGCTCGTGGGCCTCTCCTACGCCACGCTGATCCAGAGCTTCTCCTGGAACCAGACCTCCCACTACGACCTCATCCGGTCGCTCAACCAGGACGGCACCACGATTGACGCCTTCCAGGAAAACACCGGCGACAAGGCCTTCTACAAGGGCCACTGGTACTCGGCGCGCGCCCCCGGTCTGGCGCTGTTCGCGCTGCCCTTCTACGACACCCTGAACCTCGTCAACGCGGACTCCTGGGCGCGGGAATCAAAGGCCCAGCGCAGCGACGACGAGATGATCTACCTGATCGGCCTGTGGGCCAACGTGCTTCCCGGGCTGCTCCTCTTGCTGCTGGTGTGGCGCGTCGCCGAACGCTTCGAGCCGGGCTACGGTGCGCTGGCGGCCGTCGCGCTGGGGCTCGGCACGATGGTGCTGCCGCTGTCGACCCTGCTGTTCTCCCACGTCTTCACGGCCTTCCTCGGCTTTGCCGCCTTCGCGCTGATGCTGCGCGAGCGCGACGGACCCCCCAGCCCGATGCTTCTGGGGCTCGCGGGGCTTGCGATGGGCTACGCGGTCACCTCGGAGTACCCGCTGTTCTTCGTCGCCCTCGTGCTCGGGCTCTACCTGCTGTCCCGCCGTGACGCTCTGAAGCCGCTGATGATCACCCGCCGCGCCGGCGCCTATATCGCCGGCGGGATCGTCGGCATCGTGCCGCTGCTGCTCTACAACCACTACGCCTTCCGCTCCTGGACGCACCTCGCCTACTCTGACGTCCCGCGCCAGCACAAAGGCTTCTTCGGGATCGACCTTCCCAGCCTGAAGGTGCTGGCCACGCTCCTGTTCGACTCGCGCGGGCTGTTGACGCTGTCACCGGTGCTGTTGATGGGGGCGGTCGGCACGGTGCTGCTGTACCGGCGCGGGCGCCGCGCCGAGGCGTTGACGATCGGCGGCATCTGCCTCTGCTACGTGGGCTACAACTCGGGCTACTACCTGCCCTTCGGCGGCGGTTTCATGGGGCCCCGCTTTCTCACCACGATGCTGCCGTTCCTGGCGATGCCACTGGGGCTCGCGTTCAAGCGCTACCCCGGCCCCACCATCGCGCTGGCGGCGGTGTCGATCGCCACCACGGTGATAGCGACCATCACCCACCCGCTGATCGGCTATGAGACCGAGGCCGTGGTGTGGGCGCGCTACCTGCGCGAGGGCTTCTTCCAGCCGACGATCGCTTCGGCCTACGGGCTGGGGCGCGGATGGGGCGGGATATGGCCGTTCTTCCTCGCCGCGGGCGGCGGCATCGTGGCAGCTGTGTACGCCTCGGAGCGCATGCGCCTGACCAACTCGGCAGTGGGCATCGGCGTGCTCACCCTGATCGGCTGGGCACTGTTCGCGGCGCTCGCGCCGACCGTGCTCGGGATCGACCACCAGGGCCTTCTGAGCATCGTCAAAGCGGGCGACAACACGGCCCTGCACAAGGGCTTCGGCTCCTACCCGCTGAGGACCCTCGCCCCGATCGCCGCCGGCGCGGGCCTTTTGGCGCTGGCGGCCATGCGGCTGCTGCGCAACGCGCCCCAGCCGCCGCGCAAACGCCGCGGGCAGCACGGCACCCGGGCCGCCGTCGTGGCCCTGCTGACCGCCGCCCTGCTGTGCGCCGGCGCCGCAACCACGCTGGCTGCGACGGACCACTCAGGCCCAGCGCCGCGGCCGCCCGGAAGCCGTGCGCACGCCGCCGGCCTCGGTCCCTCGAGCGCCCCGCCGACCCCCCGCACGCCCAGTGCGATCTGCCAGCGCATCCGCGCGGACTCCGGCCCGGTTCACCTTGCCGCTCATCGCAAGCGCCTCACGATCCTCGCGACCGGTGACTCGCTGATCTATCCGATCGACCAGGAGCTGGCGATCGAACAACCGGCGGGCATGCGCGTGGTGGCCGACCGCCATGACGGCACGGGGCTGACGACGACCACGATCAACTGGAAGCGCCACTCGCGCTGGCAGGCCGCGACCTTCCGGCCCGACGTGACCGTGATCACGCTCGGCGGTGTCGACGGCGGCATCCCCCTGCAGAACGCCGCCCACCAGCTGGTCGAATGCTGCGGCACGCCCTGGCTCGAGCTTTATGCCGGTCTCGTCCGCCCGCTCGTTCACGCATACCTGCGCGGCGGGCGGGGTCGCGTCCTGTGGTTGCTGTTGCCCGCCCCACGCGAGGCGCTGCGCGCGCCGCTGTTCGAAGCCGTCAACAACGCGATCACGCTGCTCGCGGGCGAATTCGGCTCCGCAATGCGGCTCATCCCGAACAACACGGTCATCTCACCGGGAGGGTTCAAGCAGGCGATCACCTACGACGGCCTGCGCATCCATCCACGCACGCCCGATGGGATACACCTCACCCACGAAGGCGCATGCGTGGAGCGCAGCCTCATCGTCGAAGCCCTGCGCGCGGACGGACTGCTCACCCCGGCGCCGTCTTGACCGGGGCCGCGATCTCGACCGGGACGTCGATCTCGACCTGGGCGGGGGCGCTCAGGTGAACTGCGTGTAGTCGTGTCGGATGCGCTCGCGTCCGCGCGTGCAGTTCACATGCGAGTCGTACTGGACGGCGATTTTCGCGTAGCGGTCCTCGGAGCAGTGGAAGCCTTCGACCCCGCTGCAGTGCCCCGTCACGCCACCGTGTTTGACCCGGCAGTGGTAGAACGCGCGCACCAGCTTCTCGGCCTGCTTGCAACTAGCCCCGCCGCTGACGCCTATGTAGGTCACGTAGGTCGGCCCCAGGGACTCTTCCTTGCCGGAGATGTTGCAGCTGCTCGCCGCCCGTGCCGTCGGCTGGGCAACGGCGGAGATCGCGTTGCCGCCCAAGGCAACCGCAAGTGCGCCTGCAACGGCGCCCGTCAGGAGCAAAGGCCTCATCCATCGCAATGCCGACATAGATCGTCCTCCCAGGAAGGCTTGACGAACATCGCGCGGATGCTCGCAGGTTGTAGCCCCTATAAAACCGGGAAGGCCTGATCGATGCTGTTTCCGACGGTCCAGTTCGCGATCTTCTTTCCGATCGTCCTCGCGATCTCCTGGGGGCTGATGTCGCGGCCCTCGCTGTGGAAGCCCTTCATCATCGTCGCGAGCTACATCTTCTACGCCTCGGCGAGCTGGCGCTTCGTGTTTCTGCTGGGCGGCGTCACGCTCGGGAACCAGCTGGCCGCGGTGCTGATCGGGCGCACCGAGGATGAGCGCCGCAGGCGTCTGCTCGTGGGCATCGCGGTCGCACTCGACCTGGCCGTGCTGGGTGTGTTCAAGTACTACTCGTTCTTCGTCCAGCAGTTCGCAGACGTGTTCGCCCACGTGGGCCTCGGAGCTCCGCTGCCGCTGATAACGATCGCGCTACCAGTCGGGGTCAGCTTCTACACCTTCCAGGCGATCTCCTATGTCGTGGACGTCAAGCGCCGGCTCGTGAAGCCCGCGAGCCTGATCGACGCAGTCGTCTATCTGAGCTTCTTCCCGCACCTCATCGCCGGTCCCATCGTCCGCGCCCGCGAGTTCCTGCCCCAGCTCTCAAGACCGCGCAACCCCAATCGCGTCGCGGTCGGTTCGGGCCTCGCGCTGATCGCGCTGGGCGTCGTGGAGAAGGTCGTGATCGCCGACTACCTGGCCCGCGCCATCGTGGAACCCGTGTTCGCCGTTCCCCAGGCCTACACGGGCCCCAACCTGCTGCTCGCGGCATACGGCTATGCGGCCCAGATCTACTGCGACTTCTCCGGCTACACCAACATCGCGATTGGGCTCGCGCTGCTGATGGGCTACGTGTTCCCGCTCAACTTCCGAAGCCCATACCGCGCCACCGGCTTTCGCGACTTCTGGCGGCGCTGGCACATGACGCTGTCGCGCTTTCTGCGCGACTTCCTGTACATCCCGCTCGGCGGCAACCGCGGCGGGCGCCTGGCCACCTATCGCAACCTCATGATCACCATGATCCTGGGCGGGCTGTGGCACGGGGCCGCCTGGACGTTCGTGCTGTGGGGCGCCTTCCAGGGCGCGGGGCTCGTCACCGAGCACGCGCTCGGCGGGCGCATCAGGGCGCCCGTGTGGCTGAAATGGTTCGTCACTTTTCACCTGATCGTGTTCGGCTGGATCCTGTTCCGCTCGGAATCCCTGCACCTGGCGGGCGTCTACCTGTCTCGCCTGTTCACGATCGGAGCGCCCACGCTGTGGACCGCCCCGGTGGTGGGCGCGATCCTCCTCGTGATCGGCCTGCAGCTGGTCCCGGAAAGGCCGCTGGAGCGCTTCCAGGTCCGCATCGAGCGACTGCGCCCGGCGCTCCTCGCCGTCGGGCTCGCCATAGTGATCGTGTTCTCGGCCGCCACCGTGCCCAGCCAGGGCGTCCCCCCCTTCATCTACTTCCGCTTCTGAGATGACCAACACACCGCCACCCCCGGACAACACGCCCCCACCCCCGGGACCGCATCCAGACGACGCGCTCATGAACCGCTTCGACCGGATGGGCCTTCGCTGCTTTAGCGCCCGCCAGGGGGTTATGGCAATAGTCCTCGCGGCGGTCCTGCTGGTGGTCTCCCAAGGCGACTCGATCCGCAAGGCCGGCGAGCAGATGAACCCCGGAATCGGGCGTGAAATCGTGCTCGGCGTGGGACGGCCGGCGGCCTGGATGGCCGATCAGCTTCCATTCGCCGGCGTCAGCCATGCGGCGACGGCCTGGCTGTCGCCAAACCCGAGCCTCAAGGGTCTCGAGGGCTTCAGCTCGCGTGAGGCGACGGCGGCGAGCGCCGGCACGCCGGTGGTCACCCCCGAAGCGTTCGACCCCGCGGCGATCGGCGCCAAGCCCCCGCCGAAGCGCCCCCTGCACACGCTGCTGGTCACCGGCGACTCGATGTCTGAGCCCCTGGACTCAGACCTCGCCAGGCTGCTGGCCGGAAAGGGCGTGCACGTGATCCAGGACCCCCACGTCGGCAGCGGCATCTCCAACACGCTGCTCGTCGACTGGGGCAAGCTCGCCGCGCTTCAGGTTCGCGAAGATCGCCCGGACGCCGTCGTCATCTTCATCGGCGCCAACGAGGGCTTCCCGATGCCCGGCCCGGAAGGACGTCAGGTCGAATGCTGCAGCACGGCCTGGGCCGCCATCTACGCCAACCGCGTGCGCCAGATGGCCAACACCTACCGCCAGAACGGCCAGGCGCGCGTGTACTGGCTGACGCTCCCCACCCCCCGCGAAGCGGCTCGCAAGGCCATCGCCCGCGTCGTCAACGCCGCGATCGAGGTCGGCGTGCAGCCCTGGGCCGATCAGATCCGCATCATCGACACGGTGCCGATCTTCACCCCCAACGAAACCTACCGCGACGCGATGAGCATCAACGGCAGCCAGACGATCGTTCGCCAGGCCGACGGCATCCACCTGAACGAAGCCGGCTCGAGCCTGCTCGCCGGCATCGTGCTGGGCCGGATCGAACAGGACTTCACCGACTGAGCGCTCAGTGGCTTGACACCTTCACGTTGCATTTGGCGGCGTGTAGGGCCTTGCAGACCGCTACGTAGCCGGGGCGCGGGTTGTTGTGGGCGTCGGTCAGCCCGGCGTCGAAGCGCGTCGAGCTGGTGCCGCCGCTCCAGTCGAAGACGTACAGGCGCTTGATCCGCGAGTTGGAGGCCGCGACGTTGAACATGTACGTCAGCACCTTCGCCGCCCGCTTCAGGCCCGCGCCACGCACGTTCAGGAATTCCGGTTTGAACTGGACGATCCCGCCGGTCTCGGTGAGCCACACCTGGCCGCCGAGAGCCTTCGACAGTTCGCGCGTGCGCCAGCTCTGCAGGCGGTTGACGTCGGAGTAGTCGTGCAGCCCCCAGATCGAGGGCATGACCGTGTGCAGATGGTTGATTTCGCGCTTGAATTCTGAGATGTAGCGCAGGGTCGGCGTGATGTTGGCCTGGTCGAGCACGTCCAGCCCGAGCACGGTGCAGCCCTTGCACACGCGCAGCAGCGCCTGGTAGTAGCGGGCGGAGGCCCCGGCCGAGGGGCTCGAGAAGGAGTTCTTCACGTTGCCGCGATTGGACTCGTCCCAGGACTGGTACTGCTTGACGTGGGGGAAGTCCTTTATGAATTTCTGCACATCGTGCTGGTACAGCGACACGCTGGGCATCTTCGTGGGCGTGTACTCGGAGTGGTAGAAGGCCACCAGGATCTGCTGGTGCTGGGCTTCGGCGGCCTTGATCCAGATCTTCGCCTGATCGTAGGAGTAGGAGCGCGCGGCCGCGTCATAGGGCGCTATGTAGCGGGCGATTTTCGTGTGCAGCTGCTGCCACAGCGGGTTGCCGAACATCTCCGCATGCTCGTCGCCGATGCCCGTCAGGAAGCTGGCGGCGGCATGAGCGGTGGGCGACTTGCGAGACGTCGTGCTGGCCTGGCCGACCGCGCTGGAGACGATCAGAAGCCCGCTCAGCAATGCCAGGGCGATTGCGAGCGCTAGGGGCCGGGGGCGTCGTCTGAGTCTCTTCATGCGGGATCCTCCAGGCGTGGGGTCATGCTGGGCTGAAACAGGTGCGGCGGCTAAAGGTTGCTGCCGGCACCTGAATTCAAGGTTCGTCGCCCTCCCCCCGGACCCCTGCCGCTGAAGCAGATTCTTCGCCCACGCCTGAGGAGGAGCGCAGCCTGGGATCGGACACGAGGCGGATATCCACGCCCGGCAGCCCCGCCAACAGGCGTGCGAGCAGGGATTGGCCGGAGATCGACCCGCCGAGGCGGCCGAGCCCGCGCCGGGGCCCGGGGGCGCCCATCAGCACGTAGGTGGCTCCGATATCGCGCGCCAGGCCGATCGCCACCGCCGCCACGTCCTCGCCCTGCTCGACGTGCAGGCGGGCGCCCAGCATCGACACCAGCCGCCGCAGTGCCTCCAGCCGCTGCCTGTCCTCGCTGCTGGGTGGACGCTCGGGCGGGCGCACCACGAGCACGTCGAGCTCCGCGTCCAGGCGCTGGGCCGAGCGCCACGCCCGGCGCACCACCCGCTCGGAGTGGGGCGCGAGCGTCACGAGCGCGAGCAGGCGCTCGGCGATCGCCTGCGGAGCGGCCTCGGGCGGGGCGGTCAGCCCATCCTCGTCGCGGCGCGCCACCGGGCTCGGCTCGCGCTCGAGCCGCTTGATCTCCACGTCCTCGGCCACCTGGCGCAGGGCGGTCTCGCGCAGCGCCGAGAGGTTCTCGATCTTGAAGAAGTTGTTCAGCGCCGCCGGCACCCGCTCGGGCCGGTAGACCTTGCCGGCCCGCAGCCGTGCGATCAGCGCCTCGGGGGTGAGATCGATCAGCACCACCTCGTCGGCCGCGGCCAGGATCTCGTCGGGAATCGTCTCGCGCACGCGCGCGCCCGTGAGCTGGGCAACCTGGTCGTTGAGGCTCTCGAGGTGCTGCACGTTCACGGTCGAGAACACGTCGATCCCGGCATCGAGCACATCGCGCACATCCTCGTAGCGCTTCTCGTGCTCGAGGCCCGGGGCGTTGGTATGGGCGAGCTCGTCGATCAGACACAGCTCCGGGCGGCGCGCCAGCACCGCCGGCAGGTCCATCTCCTCAAGCGGCGTTCCCCGGTAGAAGACCCGCCGGCGGGGGATGATCTCAAGGCCCTCGGCCTGGGCCAGGGTCTCCTCCCGGCCATGGGGCTCCAGATAGCCGATCGCCACATCGCGCCCGCTGTCGGCCTCGGCCGCGCCCTCCTGAAGCATGCGGTAGGTCTTCCCCACACCCGGGGCCATACCGATGAAGACCTTCAGGTGTCCTCGTTCCCCGGGCATTTCCAGACCGCTTCCCACGCTACAGAGCTAGACTGCCTGGCGGCGAGCCGGGAAGCCTGGTCGGCGTGCCCTCTTGGAGGGAGATCAAGTGAGCGCACCTCCTCCCGACACCCCGAGCCCGGCGATTCGACGTGTCTGATCCGCTGCTCGGCGCCGCCTTCGTGCTCGCCGCCGCGGTCAGCCTCGCCGCGAGCTGGCTGCTCGTCACATCGCTCGAGCGCGTCGGCGCACGCCTGGGTCTGACCGAGGCGCTGCTCGGCCTGCTCGCGGCGCTAGCCGCCGACGCACCCGAGATCACTGCCGCCGTCACCGCGCTCGTGCGCCACGATCAGAACATCGGCGCGGGCGTGGTGATCGGCTCGAACGTGTTCAACCTCGCCGCGCTGCTCGGCCTGTCGGCCGTGGTGGCCGTTCAGATCACGCTGCACCCCCGCGTGATCGAGCTGAGCGGCGCCGTCGCCCTGTGGATAGCAGCGGTGACCCTCGCGCTGGTGACAGGCGTCTGCTCGCCGGTGGCCGGCCTGCTGCTGGTCCTGGCCGTGCTCGCGCCATACGTCGCCGTCCTGGGTATGCGCCACGAGCGATTGGCCCGCCTGCGCCTTCCGCGGAGGTGGACCGGCTGGCTCCTGGCGGCCGTCAGCGAGGAGGAGCTCGAGCTCGAGCCGGCGATCCATCCCCGCCGCGGAGGAGCGCGCGATGGCCTGCTGGCCGCCGGCGCCGTGGCGGTGGTCGTGGGCGCGAGCATCGCCATGGAGCGAGGAGCCGCCGAGCTCGGCTCCCATCACGCGGTCCCCGGGATCGTCATCGGCGGGCTCGTGCTGGCCGGCGTCACGAGCCTGCCGAACGCCGTCGCGGCCGTATACCTGGCGATGAGGGGAAGGGGGGCGGCCGTGCTCAGCACCGCTCTGAACAGCAATGCGCTCAACATCCTCGCCGGGCTGATGATCCCCACCACGATCCTGGGGCTCGGCGCACCTTCGGGGCAGACGACCTTCGTGGCCGCGAGCTACCTGGCGATGACCGTCCTCGCCCTGCTGCTCGCCTACGTCAACCGCGGCCTGCGACGGTCCGCCGGCCTCGTGATCATCGCCGCCTACCTGGTCTTCGCCGGCGTGCTGATCGCGATCTCATAGTGAGCGCCTTCCCGCATCAGAAATGCCCGCTCACCGTGCTGGCGGAGATCCGGCGCGTGTCCTCGGGCGCGGTGCGAAGAATCAGGATCTCGGCCGGCACCCGCTCGAGCATCCAGCGCAGGTCGTCGTAGCCCAGCCCGGCCCTGGGGTCTTCGTCGGCGGACACGATGATGCGGTCGAAGTGCTCCTGGTCCAGAAGTTTCCGAAGCGCATCGCGGGCGCTCCGCCCGCGCCCGACGCGGGAGTCGACCGCGATCCCCTGCGAGGCCACCCGCTGCTCGATCGCTTCGAGCAGCGGCATCCCGCGCGCGCACTGCACCGGCAATGCCGTTTCCAGGGGCAGGTTCATCGGCACCCGCGCGAGAAAGGCGGGCATGATGATGGCGTTCTCGGCCTTGGCCAGCCTCAGCGCCGCCTCGAGCGACCGGCGCGAGATCGCCTCGCCGCTGAAGGGCAAGAGGATCCGGCGCACGGCCACGGGACGGTTGCGCGAGGGCAGGCGCCCGTGCGGCGGCAGCCAGTAGCCGGCGGCGATCCCGGCGAGGACACCCGCGACGGCGATCACGGCCACCAGCACGATGGTCATGGGTGCTCTCCGTTCGAACGCCCGGAACGGTCGGCGACGATGCGCACGTCCACGCCGGGAAGGCGCTGCATCAGCCGCTGCGGAAGCGGCACCCGCAGGCGCCCGAGGCCGCGCGCCGGGCGCGAGCGGCCGACCAGGATGTATGTGGTCCCGCGGCGCGTGGCGGTCTCGACGATCGCCGCGGCAAGGTCATCGGATTCCTCCTCGAGCATTTTCGCCCCCAGCACCGAGGCCAGCTGACGGAGCGACGCCAGCGAGCGATCCTCGTCATCGGACAGGTTCCTGCCCGGCGCGCGCACCCACAGCAGGTCGAGGTCGGCGCCGAGCCGCTGGGCCGAGCGCCAGGCGCGGCGGACCAGGCGCTGGGCACCGGGATAGGGCTCGACCAGCGCGAGCAGCCGCTCGCCGACGGCGTGGGGAGCCTCGGCGGCGAGGCTCTCCTGGCGCGAGCCCACGAGCTCGGTGGTCAGGCGCTTTGCGCCCACCTCCTCGGCCACCTGGCGCAGCGCGACCTCCCGCAGCGCCGCCAGGTTCTCGATCTTGAAGAAGTTGTTGAGCGCGGCGTCGATCCGCTCGGCCGGGTAGATCTTGCCCAGGCGCAGGCGTTCGAGCAGCGCCTCGGGGGTGATGTCGATCAGCACCACTTCCTCGGCGCGCCCCAGGATGGCGTCGGGAATCGTCTCTCGCACGCGCACGCCGCTCAGCTCCGTGATGTGGTCGTTGAGCGACTCCAGATGCTGGACGTTCAGCGTCGAGAGGACATCGATACCCGCCTCCAGGATCTGCTCGACGTCCTCGTAGCGCTTGTGATGCTCGGTGCCGGGCGCGTTGGTGTGGGCGAGCTCGTCGATCAGGCACAGCTCCGGTGCGCGGCTGAGGATCGCGCGCAGGTCCATCTCCTCGAGCACCGTCTGGCGGTAGCTCACGCGCAGGCGGGGCAGGATCTCAAGCCCCTCCGCGACCTGGGCGGTCTCGACGCGGCCGTGCGTCTCGAGCAGGCCGATCACGACGTCGTGGCCCGCCTGGAGCTCTGAGCGACCCTCGAGCAGCATGCGAAAGGTCTTGCCCGACCCGGCCGCCATCCCGAGGTAGACCTTCAGGCGTCCCCGGTGATGATCGGCCGACGCGCTGATCGTCTGCGGCACGGCCGGCGCGGGGATCTGCGGGCTCATCCCCCGAGCAGGTTGTAGACGATCAGATCGATCAGCTTGATCCCGATGAAGGGAGCGATGATGCCGCCCAGGCCGTAGATCCACAGGTTGCGGCGCAACAGCGCGCTGGCGCCGATCGGCCGGTAGCGCACGCCGCGCAGGGACAGCGGGATCAGCAGCGGGATGACGAGCGCGTTGAAGATGATCGCCGAGACGATCGCCGACTGCGGGTTGCCGAGATGCATGATGTTGAGCACGTGCAGCGGGCCCTTTGATTCCTGTGTCCCACCCACCCCAGTGGTCGCGTATGTGGCGACGAATATCGCCGGAAGGATCGCGAAGTACTTGGCGATGTCGTTGGCGATCGAGAACGTCGTCAGCGCGCCGCGCGTGATCAAGAGCTGCTTGCCCACCTCGACGATCTCGATCAGCTTCGTCGGGTTGGAGTCCAGATCGACCATGTTGCCGGCCTCGCGCGCCGCCTGGGTGCCCGTGTTCATCGCCACGCCCACATCGGCCTGGGCGAGCGCCGGTGCGTCGTTGGTGCCGTCCCCGGTCATCGCCACCAGCCGGCCGTCAGCCTGCTGCTCGCGGATCAGCGCGAGCTTTCGCTCGGGGGTGGCTTCGGCCAGGAAGTCATCCACACCGGCCTCCTCGGCGATCTTGGCCGCGGTCAGGCGGTTGTCGCCGGTCACCATCACCGTTTTGATGCCCATCGCCCGGAGCTGGTCAAAGCGCGCGGCCATGCCCTCCTTGATCGTGTCCTTCAGGTAGATGACGCCGAGCACCTGGTTGTCGCGTGAGACCGCGAGCGGCGTGCCGCCCTCGTTGCCGATGCGGTCGAGCTCGGCCTGCAGCTCGGGCGGAGGAGAGCCGCCTTCGCTCCTGACGAGCTCGATGATCGCGTCTCCCGCGCCCTTGCGAAGGCGCCGGCCGTCGATGTCCACGCCGCTCATCCTGGTCTGGGCGGTGAAGGGGACGAACTCGGCCTGGATCGAGGTCATGTCGTGCTCGCGGATGCCGTACTGCTTTGCCAGCACGACGATCGAACGACCCTCGGGAGTCTCGTCCGCCAGCGAGGACAGCTGGGCGACCTCGGCGAGCTCGGACTCGGGCACCCCCGGCATCGGCACGAACTCGGAGGCCAGCCGGTTGCCGATCGTGATGGTGCCGGTCTTGTCGAGCAGCAGCACATCGATGTCGCCGGAGGCCTCGACCGCCCGTCCCGACAGGGCCAGCACGTTGCGGCGCACGAGGCGGTCCATGCCCGCGATCCCGATCGCCGAGAGCAGCGCGCCGATGGTGGTGGGGATCAGCGCCACCAGCAGCGCGATCAGGGTGGTCTCTGAGATGGTGGTCCCCGCGAACAGGCCGAACGGGCGCAGCGTGGCGACGACGATCACGAAGATCAGGGTCAGCGCCGCCAGCAGGATGTTGAGCGCGATCTCGTTCGGGGTCTTGCGCCGTTCGGCTCCCTCGACGAGGGCGATCATGCGATCCATGAACGACTGCCCGGGCTCCTGGGTGATTTCCACGGTGATCTCGTCAGAGGTCACACGCGTGCCGCCGGTCACGGCGCTTCGGTCACCGCCGGACTCGCGGATGACGGGCGCCGACTCGCCGGTGATCGCCGACTCATCGACGGTGGCGATTCCCTCGATGACGGTGCCGTCGCCGGGGATCAGCTCCCCCGCCGGCACGACCACCACGTCGCCCCGCACGAGCTCGGCCGCGGCCTTCGTAGAGCCGTCTTGCATCGTGGCGACCGTCTCCTTGCGCATCGTTCGCAGGGTGTCGGCCTGAGCGCGGCCGCGGCCCTCGGCGAATGCCTCGGCCATGTTCGCGAACACCACCGTCAGCCACAGCCAGAAGGCGATGGTGAACGTGTACCACGCTTCCTCGTGGCCACCGCCGAGCGGCTTGCCGCCAAACGCCTGGATCAGCCAGGTGACGGTGGTGATGGCCGAGCCGATCTCCACGACGAACATCACCGGGTTGTGGATCTGCACCCGCGGGTCGAGCTTCTTGAAGCTGTCGAGCAGCGCGCGCCAGACGATGTCGCGCTGGAACAGCGAGATCGCCTGTCGTTCGTGGGTTGCCGGCGCCTGCGCGGACATCAGCCCGTCCCTCCTGTCATGCGGTCGAGTGCGAGGTTGAGCTCCAGCACGTTCACGCCTTCCTCGCCGGAGAAGCCGAGCCCGCGCCCGGAGGTGTACTTCGAGATCTCACCGTCGACCACGCTCAGCGAGAGCCTTCGCTTGGCCGCGATGCGGTGGGCCTGGATCCAGGCGTTCGCCTTGGAGATTTCCGGGTCGAGGTTCGACCCTGAGGTGTTCACAGCGTCGACCGGGATCTGCGCCACGGTCAGCGAAGGGTCATAAGGCTTGTTGAGTTCGAGGTAGGCCTTGATGTTTTCCGCGTCCGCTTCCTCCGTTCGCGTGCTGTTGGGCCCGCGGTTTGAGAAGGTGCTGGCGGCCGCGTTGTAGGCGCCCCCTTCGGTTGCCGAGGGACGGCTCTGGAAGTAGCGAGGGTCGGCTTCTGTCACCACCGCGCCTTTCACTTCCTTGGGCTTGCCGTTCTTTTCGAGCACCGCAGTCCCGAAGTTCTGACCGATGA
This sequence comes from uncultured Solirubrobacteraceae bacterium, assembly GCA_963826995.1. Lineage (GTDB taxonomy): Bacteria > Actinomycetota > Thermoleophilia > Solirubrobacterales > Solirubrobacteraceae > Palsa-744. Next base: position 572,789 of record CAWGYZ010000002.1, read on the forward strand.
TCTTCGAGCCGACGAGCTTGCCGTCGACATGGATCTGTTGCCCGTTGGCGTTGCCCGGGAAGGCCACCTGACCGATGCCGGTGATCGCCAGCGGATACACGAGCCCGCACAGAACCGCGAACACGATGACCCCGATGATGGATGTGACGATGTCGCGTTTCATGTCAGTAGAGGTGTCCGGTCAGGCCCTGGACGACCGGGCCGAGGAGCAGGGCGGGGAAGAAGGTGAGCGCGCCGACGAGGATGATCACGGCGATCAGGAGCACCACGAACGTGCCGTTGTCGGTGCGCATGGTGCCGAGGCCCGCGGGGGTGACGCGCTTGCCCGCCAGCGCACCGGCAACCGCGAGCGCGAACAGGATCGGCGCGTAGCGCGCGAACGTCATGTCAAGCCCACCGAGCACATCGGCGAAGGTGATGCCTTTGGAGCCGACGTTGCCGGCGTTGGGCTGGATGAAGCCGGTGTAGCCGGCGAACGCAGAGCCGTTGTTGTTGGCCTGGGAGAGGTAGGCGTAGAAGGTCTCAGAGAAGCCCTGCGGCGTGTTGCCGCCCGCTTTGGAGAGCGCCACTTCGGCGATCGACTTGCGCCCTGCGCTGCTCGCGGTGGCAAGCGCCGTGCAGGAAAGCGCCGCCAGCGGGGTGATCAGGATGCCGAGACCCGCGAGCTTTATCTCTTTGGCCTCGAGCTTCTTGCCGAGCCACTCCGGTGTCCGCCCGACCATCAGCCCGCCGAGGAACACCGCCAGCAGCACATACAGGAGAATCGAGTACAGGCCGGTGCCGACGCCGCCGAAGATCACCTCTGAGGCGGACAGGTTGGCGAACGGCACGGCTCCGCCGATGCCGGTGAAGGACTCGATGGCGCTGTTGACGGCGCCGCAGGACGTGACGGTGGTGACGACGTCGAACAGCGCCGAGCCGGCGATCCCGAAGCGCTGCTCCTTGCCTTCGAGGTTGCCGCCGCTTGAGCCGGAGATGACGTGCGTGTGCAGGCCGGCAGCGTGCTGCGCGGGCGAGCCATGGGCCTCGGCGATATATGCCACCACCACCGCGCCCAGAAACATCAGCATCATCGCCGAGTAGATCGCGTAGCCCTGCCTGCGGTTGCCGGTCATCCGCCCGTACATGAACACGAGCGCCGCAGGGATCACCAGCACCACAAGCATCTCGAAGAAGTTGGTGAACTGCGTCGGGTTCTCGAACGGGTGCGCGGAGTTTGTGTTGAAGAAGCCGCCGCCGTTCGTGCCTAGCAGCTTGATCGCCTCCTGCGAGGCGACCGGGCCCATCGCAATCGTCTGATGAAGCCCCGTGATCGTATTGACGGTGAGGTAGTTGGACAGGTTCGCGAGCACACCCTGGGACTCGAGGACGATCGCGATCAGCACCGACAGCGGCGCGAGCACGTACAGGATCGTGCGCACCAGGTCCTGCCAGAAGTTGCCGAGGCTCTTGCCGCTGCGCCCGATGATCCCGCGCACGAGCGCGACCGCGACGACGATCCCGACACCGGCCGACAGCCAGTTCTGGACCGTCAGCCCGATCATCTGGCTGAGGTAGGTCATCGTCGTCTCACCGCCGTAGTACTGCCAGTTGGTGTTCGTCATGAACGACGAGACGGTGTTGAACGTAACGTTCCAGGGAGCCGAGTGGAAGCCCTGTGGGTTGAGCGCGTGGGGCACGAAGAAGGCGTTCTGCGTGCGCAGGATGAAATACAGGAACAGCCAGCCCGCCAGCGAGAACACGATCAGGCTTTTCGCGTAGGACTTCCAGTCCTGCCCGCGCTCGGGGTCGACCCTCAGGATCCCGTACAGAAAGCGCTCGGCACCGGAGAATATGGGTGACAGGAACACCCTCTCACCGGTGTACACCTTCGCCATGTAGCCGCCGACGGGAAACGCCAGGGCGGTCAGGATGACCACGAACAGCACGATCGTGAGCCAGCCGGCGAAGGTCATGCGCTAGAGCTTCTCCCCTCGGATCAGCGCGTAGAAGAGATAGGCGATAACCAGCACCGAGACCACCAAGCCGAAGACGTCGGCGCCGCTCATGTGGGCGATCAGGTAACCGAGAGGAATCGAGGAGCTCATACCCGGTCGATCCCCTCGATTGCGAGCAACAGGATCGCGAACATCACGATCCCCAGTGCGATTGCCACGATGTCCATGCCAATCACTATGTGAGCTGTCACATCACGGCCGCATAACGATCAGCCGCCCGCGCGTAACGATTTCATTACGGGCGTTTCACACGGCAGGCGCCGGCCGAGCGCGAGGCTCAGGCGTTCACTGAGAACGCACGCGGGCCCCGGCAGGGGCCCCTCATAGGGAGAATCTGTAACCGACCCCGGGGTCGGTGACGATGTACCGGGGCCCGTCTGCGCCCTCCGGCTCTATCTTGGCCCGCAGCCTCGCGATGTGAGTGCGAAGCGGCTGGATGTCATCGACATACTCCGGACCCCACACCTCCGCCAGCAGCCTGCGGTGGGTCATCAGCCGTCCGCGATTGCGCACCAGCACCCGCAGCAGCTCGAACTCGATCGGAGTCAGGTGCACCGGCTGTGAATCGCGCAGCACCGCGCGCGCGGCGAGGTCTATCTCGAGGCCGTCCACGACCACGCTGGGCTCGTCCTCTGCTCGCCCCGCCCGGCGCAGCGCCGCCTGCAGCCGGGCCACCAACTCGCGCGTGCCGAACGGCTTGGTGATGTAGTCATCAGCCCCCGCCTCGAGGGCCCTCACCTTCTGCTCCTCCTCGCCCACGGCCGACAGCACGAGAATCGGCATCTCCGACCACTCCCGCAGCCTGCGCGTCACCTCCACGCCATCGCCGTCCGGCAGCACCAGGTCCACGATCGCGGCGTCCGGAGGGCGCACCGCGGCCAGATCGAGCGCCTCGGAGGCCGTCTCGGCAGGAACCGCCTCAAAGCCGGCCTCGCGCAGCACCACCTTCAGCGCGCGCACGATCTGGGGCTCGTCGTCGACCACCAGGACCCGCGGCGGCCTGGCCGAGCCGGGTCCCTCCTGGGCGCTCACCCCGCTGGGCGCAGCGGCAGCTCGAACACGAATGCGGCTCCCTGGCCGGGAAGCGACTCCACGTGCAGCGACCCGGCGTTGGCCTCGGTGAAGCCGCGGGCGATCGCCAGGCCCAGGCCCGAGCCGCGGTGCCCGCCGGCGGTCGTGCCGGCGCGGTAGAACGGCTCGAACACCCGCTCGAGCTGCGCCGGCGGGATGCCCGGGCCGCGATCGACCACGCGGATGATCACGCGATCACCGGCGGGTGGGTGGGCTGCCTCATCGGACTGCTCCTCGACGCCGCCAGGGCTGCCGGCCGCAACCGGCCGCCGGCGCGCCTGGACCAGGCTGCGCACCGCCCGGGCCCGCACGGACACGGGGTGCCCCCCGGAGTGGCGCCGCGCGTTCTCGAGCACGTTCACGAGCGCCCGCTCCATCTGCACCGGATCGACGCTCACGAGCGGCATGTCGCGGTCGATCGACAGGCTGAACTCATCCGGCCCGGCCGCCAGATCTCCCAGCGCGGCGCTGATCAGATCCTCCACCGAGGTCCAGTCCCTGCGCGGCTCGGCCGCGCCGGCTTCAAGGCGTGAGAGGTCGAGGAGATTGTCCACCAGCCGCGACAACCGCCGCGTCTCCTCCTGGATGACGGCCGCCAGCTCCTCGCGCTCGGGCTGTGACAGCGACGGGGAGCCGATCGCCTCGCCGGCGGCGGAGATGGCGGTCAGCGGTGATCGCAGATCGTGGGAGACGGCCCGCAGCAGCGCGGTCTTGACGGTGTCGGCCCTGCGCAGCGCGGCCGTCTCCACCACCCCGCCCAGCAGCCCCTCGCGCTCGAGCGCCGCGCTCAGCAGAGCCTCCAGGGCCGGCACCACCCGCTCCTGCAGCCTGCGCAGGTTGGCCTCGGAGGTGTCCGCTCCCACCAACAGCGTCCCCAGTCGGGTGGTGCCCTCGCGCAGCGGGAAGGCGACCCGGCGATCGTCTCCCTCGACCGCCTCCATCTCGATCGCGGCCGAGCTCAGCTCGAGCGCATGCGCGAGGCGCGCGGCCGCCGTGGGCAGGGCCTCGGCCAGGTTGTCCCCGCGCAGCAGCAATCGCGCCATCTCGGCGGCCAGATCGGCCTCTCGCCTGCGCGCCTCGGCGTCACGCGTGCGGGCGCGCGTCACCTCGGCGATCGAGCTCACGATCGCGGCCGCCACCAGAAAGGTCACCAGGGCCACCCAGTTGCTGGATCCCCTGATATCGAACTGCCCGACAGGGGGCAGGTGGAAGAAGTTGAACGCCGCCGCGCTCAGCACCGCCGTGAGGACGCCCAGCCAGGCCCCCCAGGTCGCCGAGACGATGAGCACCGCGAGCAGATACACGACGCCGAGCGACTCCACCGCCGCGATCCGCTTGAGCGGGTAGATCAACAGGGTGCACAGGGCCACGGCGGCCACGGCCACGAGCACCCCCGTCCGCCGGGGCGGCGGCTCGGTGGCCAGCAGAAAGCCGAACGGTCGCATCGCCGAAGAAGCCTAGTCGGCGCCGAGGCCCCCGACCCAGCCCCGGCACCCCGACCGGGCCACTTTCCCCCCGCCCGAAATAGGGCCAGATGCCCGGCCTTTCCTCAAGCGCCACGCCCGGCGGGCCGATCACTGGAGCTGACCGCAGCACCCGTCTTCAATGAATCTCAGAACACAACGAGCCGTCGTCCGCGCCGCGCTGCTCGCGCCGGCCGTGCTCGTTTGCGCCCTGGCCTGGGCGCTGCTGCTCGCGCCTGCCGCCGGAGCCTCCCTGCCGGCCTCCGAATACGAAGTGGCCGGCCTCTGCTCGGCACCGGCGCCCGGCCATGCCGGCTGCCTCGGCCTGCGGCTGCGCGCCAAGCACCCGTTGAGGGCGCCCGGAGCGCGGGCGCTTCGCGCAGGGCGCTCGGGCGCGGTGCAGCCGGCCGGTGCGACGACCCCCAGCGCCGCGACCCCCACTGCCGCCATACCCGCGCTCGAAAACACCCAGCCGGCAAACGGCAGCTTCAGCCCCCAGGAACTGCTCGCCGCCTACAGCCTGTCCTCGGTGCCCGCGCCGGCGGACCGGCAGACGATCGCGATCGTCGACGCCTACAACGACCCGACCGTCGAACACGATCTGGAAGTGTTCGATACGAAACGGGCGCTGGCGGCGTGCACCAAAGCGAACGGCTGCTTCAAAAAGTTTGAGATGCTCGGGCCCTCGTCGGCCGTTCCCCCGGAAGAACCGGATTGGGCGCAGGAGATAGCCACCGATGTCGAGGTCGCCCACGGCATCTGCCCGAGCTGTCGCATCCAGCTGGTCGAGGCATATTCCTCCAGCTACGCGGACCTCGAAGCGGCTGAGCAGAAGGCCGAGAGCCTCGGCGCAACGGAGATCTCCAACTCATGGGGCGGATCCGAGACCGGTGAGACGACGACGCAGGAGCAAAGCGGCCCGTTCAATCATCCCGGCACCGTCATCACCGCCTCCTCGGGCGACCAGGGCTACCTCAGCCGGGAAGCGACCCATAACCCGGAATCTGTCGAGTACCCCGCCTCCTCACCGCATGTGGTGGCGGTCGGCGGCACCCGCCTGACCCTCTCCGGGGGGGCCTGGCTCTCGGAGAAGGTGTGGAACGGCTACGGCGCCACCGGCGGCGGCTGCAGCACCATCTTCGAAGCACCGGCCTGGCAGCAGAGCGTCGCCGGCTTCGCGGCCGTCGGCTGCGCCGGCAAGCGCGCGGTGGCCGACGTCTCCGCGGACGCCGACCCCTACACCGGCGTGGCGATCTACGACTCGACGCCGGTCGAAGAATCAAACGGAACATTACGGTCCGGCTGGGCGACGATGGGCGGCACGAGCGTCGCCTCGCCGATCATCGCCGCCACGTTCGCACTGGCGGGCGGCGCCGGCAAAGAAGCGGATGGCGAAGCGGTCAAGTATCCGGCGCAGACGCTCTATGAACACCTCGCCAGCGCGCCGGCCTCGCTCCACGATGTCGTCTCCGGCTCGAACGGAAAATGCGGCAAACCGTTCATCGGCGCGGGTGAATCGGGCTGCTCCACAGCCGAAGAGAAGGCGGCCTGTTCGCCGAAACTGGTCTGCCTGGCCGGCAGCGGCTACGACGGCCCCTCCGGTGTCGGCACTCCCGACGGTATCGCTGCCTTCGTGCCTGCCGGCGGTGCGGACACGAGCAGCGGCAGCGGCACACCGGGCGAAGAAGAAGAAGAATCGAGCGGGGCGGTCCAGGGAACCGGCGGCGAAGGCACGGGCGGCGAACCGCCGGTGACCCAGTCGGGCGGGGAAACCGACCCGCCGGTGACCGGAAGCGTGCCGCCCGAAGGCGCGACGTCCGCCTCCTCGTCCTCGAGCGGCACGAGCACGCTCATGGCGCTGCTGTCACGCCTCTCGCTGACCCACAACGCGATCATCGCGCTGCGCGGCGCCCACCCGGTCGCCTCCCGGATCGGCTTTGCCTTCACCAGCAGCGCTGCCGCGCGCGTGCGCGTCACGCTTGCCAAGCTGGTCCACGTGCAGGGACGCGCCCGCTGGCTGCTGTTGTCTGACTCGCTCACCGTCGCGGCCACACGCGGACGCAACAGCCGCCGCCTGCGCGCCCACAACACCCTCGGGGCCGGGCACTACCGGCTGACCCTGGCGCCCGCGCACGGAAGCGCGCGCTCGCTGGCCTTCAAGGTCGGCTGAGATCAGCGCCGAGCCGCGTGAATCAGAACTGCGCGGTGGCGACGGTCGCCGGGAGTTCACCGGCACGTTCTGAGGAAGGCGGAGCCTCGGCCGGGCGGGCGCCCTCTTCACCACGGCTGCGGGGGCGCCAGACGCGCACGTATTGAGCCGCGAAGTAGGACCCGACCACGATCAGCAGGGCCAGCCCCTGCGCGGCGAAGGTCTCGACGTTGGGGAATATCGAGAACCAGGTGCCGGTCCAGCCCGGGAGGTTCAGACCCGGGATGTTGGTGGTCCCGATCCAGCCGGCCAGCTGCATCTCGTTGACCTGCTCGCCGACCATCACCCACAGCACCACCACCAGCATCCCGCCGGTGATGATCAGCAGTTTCCGGTAGGGCAGCCGCTGGTGCAACCCGAACGTCAGCACCCCGACGGCCGCCGTGAACAGCAGGCCGAGCACGACGCCCTCGAGCACCACGCTTGACCCGAAGCGCTCACGCAGGCCCTGCAGGAAGATCACGATCTCAAAGCCCTCGCGGTAGACCGAGGTGAAGCCGAGCAGGCCGAGGCCGAGCAGCATCGCTCGTTTGCCCGTCTCCTCGTTGGACCCGAGCAGCCCGCGCCGGCGCTTGTGGTGGTGGGAGATCCAGCCGGTCCAGTACAGCCTGTGGAAGAACCAGTTCATGACGATCAGCAGCACGATGATCGCCGGGATGCCGGTGGCGGCCTGCACCGACAGGCCGCCGTTGCCGAACATGCCGATCACCCACACCGCCAGGAACCACGTACCCACCGAGGCGAGCAGCGCCGCCCCGCCGCCCATCGCAACCGGTTTGCGATACGCGCGGTTGCCGCCAAGGAAGCTCGCCGTGATCGCGGCCAGCACGAGGATCGTCTCAAGGCCCTCGCGGAACACGAGCACGCCGCTGTTGATCGTGGCGGTCGTGGGGCTCATCTGGTTGGCGGAGTCCGCCGGGTCGGGCGTGCCTCCATGGGCGTGCCAGCCGAGGATGACCGCCGTGACGCACACGCCGAGCACCACCGCCGTCCATGCATACAGGCTCCTGCGCTGGCCGAGCCGGTTGGGACGAGTCGCCGAAGCCGCGCCGCCCGGAGGGTCAGATGCTGCTGTGGGGTCCTGCGGCAAGGTCATCTCCCTGGGACTCTCGGCGAATCCCGACTCCGACGCTTGGTTATCGACGTGATGAAGGTAGCACAGATTAGGGCTCCCTAACCGCACTCTGGACGCAATCTGGATACCCCGCTGCGCCGATCTCTAAGCGCTCCTCGCCGCTACCCCCCCAGAGCCGTCGGCAGGCGCGCGGGGGCTCCGTATGCCACCAGCGTCGCCGGCAGCTCGACGCTGCCGTCGGCCTGCTGGCCGTTCTCGAGCAGCGCCACGATCGTCCGCCCCACGGCCACCGCGGTGCCGTTGAGCGTGTGCGGCGTCCGCGTGCCCCTGTCCCGGCGCATGCGGATGTTCAGGCGCCGAGCCTGGTAGTCGGTCGTGTTCGAGCAGGAGGTCAGCTCGCGGTAACGCGACTGGCTCGGCAGCCATGCCTCGCAGTCGTACTTCTTGGCGGCCGAGCTGCCGAGATCGGTGACAGCGATGTTGACCACGCGGTAGGGCAGTTCGAGCTCTGACAGGATCTCCTCCTCGACGGCGAGAATCCGCTCGTGCTCGGCGGCGGAGGCCTCGGGTGAAACGAAGCTGAACATCTCGACCTTGTCGAACTGGTGCACCCGGAAGATCCCGCGGGTGTCCTTGCCGGCCGCTCCGGCCTCGCGCCGGAAGCAGGGCGAGAACCCGGCGTAGCGCAGCGGAAGCCGCGCGCCGTCGATCACCTCGCCGTCGTGCAGCGAGGCAAGCGCGACCTCGGAGGTGCCGACCAGGTACAGGTCGTCCTCGGCCACGTGGTAGATCTGCTGCTCGGTGTCCGGCAGAAAGCCGGTCCCGTACAGCGCGCGTTCGCGCACCAGCACCGGCGGTATCACCGGCTCAAAGCCTCGCCCGCGCAGCTTCTCAAGGGCCCAGCGCACGAGCGCCAGCTCGAGCATCACGAGGTCGCCTTTCAGGTAGGCGAACCGCGACCCCGACAGGTTCGCCGCGCGATCCATGTCGATCATCTCCCCCGCGAGCTCGAGGTGATCGCGGGGGGCGAACGACAGCTCGGGGATGGCGCCCACCTCGCGCACCACCTGGTCCTCGGGTCCGGGAGCGGCGGTTGGATCCGGCAGGTTCGGCAGCGGCGCGAGCGCCGCCTTCAGATCGAGCTCCACCACCACGAGCTCGGCCTCGAGCTCCTTGGCGCGGGCGGCAACGGCGCGCATCGCGTCTATCTCGCGCGCCCGCTCGGCCTCGTCGCTCACCGCCCTGATGCGCGCGTTCGCATCGTTCTGCTCAGCCCGCAGGCCCTCGAGCTCGGGCAGCAGCGTGCGCCGGCGCTCATCGAGTGCGACAACGCGGTCGATCCCGGCAGCGAGCGACTCCCCGCGCCGCAAGAGCGCCGCGCGAACGCCCTCGGGGTCCTCGCGGATGCGCTTGAGGTCGAGCACGCCGCTCAGCAGCCTCCCCGCGGGCGTCCTATTTCGTCGACAGGGTGATGTTCACGGAGGGCACCTTCTTGGCCTGGCGCCCGGAGTACTCGGCGAGGAAGCTCGCCACGGCCTGGGCGTCGTCGCCCACGACGATGTTCTGCGGCATGATCGCCCCGGAGAAGCCGCCGTTGCGTATCGCGTAGAGCACCTGTTCCATGTTCTCCTTGCGGAAGTTGAAGTTCGGGCCGTTCGTGCGCAGGCGGTTCTTGATGCTCGTCGCCGACCCCTCGGCGCCGACCACCGACAGCGTGTGGCAACCCGAGCAGCGGGCGCTGAACAGCACCGATCCGCGGTAGTAGGGGCTCGTCTTGGGGACACTGTTCCCCTGCGAGCCGCAGGCGCCGAGCAGCGCGGCACAGAGCAGCAGGAGCGTCGTCGTGGCGGCGACCTTCATGCGCCGGGAATATATAGGCCCCACTCCGAACCCGTGAGCCTAGCCCCGACTCAGAAGCCGTGGGCGGTGGACGCGGCGCGCACGGCGAGGAACACCACCACCAGCGCCGACAGCGCCATCACACCCGTCTCGCGCCGCACGATCTCGGCGACGATCAGCTGCTGATCGCGCTCCGGGAGCCCACCCACCGCCTCGGCGTCGGCGAGTTCGTGATGGTCGAGGATCGTCTGCGCCGAGGCCACGCGCAGCTGCTCGGCGACGAAGGCGACGGCGAGCGGAAGCAGCGAGTACAGATAGAACAGGTGGTCGCTTGAGTAGTGACCCGCGGCCGCCAGCGACCCCACCGCCACGGCAAAGGCCAGCGCCGAGCCCTGTCCCACCCGCAGCAGTATCCAGAACGCCCGGTGCAGTCCCGGGCCGACGAGCTCCTGGCGGTACCACACCCAGCCGCCCACCAGACCCGGCAGCGCATTCAGCCCCGCCACCGCAAGTGCACCCGCCACAACCGCCTGTGTCATGCGCGCGATATCGAGCCGATTGTCACTATGTGACACTTTGGCACAAGCGGTGATATAACAGCGCGCGGTGCTGCGCAGCTATCTACCTGCGATCGTCTTCGTGTTTCTCGGCGGCGCCGTCGGCGTCGCGTTCACCGCTCTGAACTCCTTCATCGGGCCTCGTCGCGCGGCGCGGCACAAGCAGGATCCCTATGAGTGCGGCCTGCCCTCCGAGGTCAAGCGCGAGATGCGCTTCGGCATCAGCTTCTACCTGATCGCGATGCTGTTCATCCTGTTCGACATCGAGGTCATCTTCCTGTACCCGATCGCGATCGAGCTGCGTGCCTACGGCAGCTTTGCGCTGGTGGAGACGATCGTCTTCATCCTGCTGCTGTTCGTGGCCTTCGTGTACGTGTGGCGCCGAGGCGCGCTCGAGTGGAGGTGAAGCGCGAACCGGCCGCCGGTCCGGGATCCTCGCGCGATCTGCGCGTGCGCAATCTCAACGCGCGCCAGCTGCTGCGCGGCGGGGATCTCGAGGGGGCCAACCGCCCGGCCCAGCTGGAGGGCTCGGACTTCGATCGCTACGTCTCAGAACGCGTTCTGACGACCACGCTCGACAAAACCGTCGCATGGGCGCGGTCGAACTCCTTCTTTCCCCTCGGCTTCGGGCTGGCCTGCTGCGCGATGGAGCAGTTCCAGGCCGCCGGCCCGCGCATGGACATCGCGCGGTTCGGCTATGAGGCGTTCCGCGCCTCGCCCCGCCAGGCCGACCTGATCATCCTTGCCGGACGGGTCTCGATCAAGATGGCCCCGATCATCCGCAGGCTGTATGACCAGATGCTCGAGCCCAAGTGGGCGATCTCGATGGGCGCCTGCTGCAGCTCGATGGGCGTGTTCAACAACTACGCCCTCGTTCCCGCCGACAAGTTCATGCCGATCGACGTGCACGTGCCCGGATGCCCGCCGCGCCCGGAGGCGCTGATGCACGGCATCCTCAAGCTGCGCAAGATGGTCCAGGACGATCCCGACATGGGCTGGCGCGAGCGCTACGACGCGGTCGGCACCGAGGAGGCTCCCTCAGGTGCCTGACGCCACGGGGCTCGAGCTGCTCGCCGCGGAGCTGGGCGATGCGACGCTCGAGACCGTGTACTTCCGCGAACGAGCCACCCTGGTGGTCGATCCGGCGCAGATTCGCAGCGTGCTTCAGAGGCTGCGCGCGCATGGATTCACATTCCTGGCCAGCGTGCACGGGGTGGACCACTACCCCGAGGAACCCCGGCTGGGCGTGATCTATGAGCTGCTGGACATGAGCCGGGTGGATCGCCTCACCGTCAAGCTCCGTGTCCCGCTCGATGCGCCGCAGGTCGAGTCGGTGACCGCGGACTGGCCGACCGCCGACCATCAGGAGCGCGAGGTCTACGACATGTTCGGCGTCGTGTTCGAGGGTCATCCGGACCTGCGGCGGATCCTGATGCCCGAGGACTATGAGGGGCACCCGCAGCGGCGCGATTTCCCGATCGGCGGCGAACCGGTGATCTTCACCCGCGACGAGGCCAAATGGCTGGAGGCGCGGGAGTGAGCGCGCCCGGAACCGAGAGCCCATCGCCGTCCGAGTACCGCCGGCGCGAGCAGAGCATCACGCTGTCACCCGTCGAAGAGCAGATCGACGCAGTGGAAGGCTCCGAGACCACAGAGGAGCTGCTGACGCTCAACTTCGGCCCGCATCACCCCGCCACCCACGGCGTCCTGCGCCTGCTGGTGACGCTCCAGGGGGAGGTCGTGCGCGACATCAAACCGGTCATCGGCTACGTGCACACGGGGATCGAGAAGACGGCCGAGGACAAGGCCTACTGGAAGGTCATCCCGATCGTCGAGCGCATGGACTACCTGTCTTATTACTTCAACGCGATGGCCTACTGCACCGCCGTCGAGACGCTGCTGGAGGTCGAGATCCCGCCCCGCGGCCAGTACCTGCGCGTGATCCATCTCGAGCTGAATCGCATCGCCTCGCACCTGATCTGGCTCGGCACCAGCGCGCTCGACCTCGGCGCGGTCTCGATATTCCTGTACTGCCTGCGCGAGCGCGAGCTGATCCTCGACCTGTTCGAGATGTCCTCCGGACAGCGGATGCATACCCGCTACTTCCAGGTGGGCGGCGTGATCGAGGACATCCCGAACGGCTTCGAGGCAAAGCTCCGCGAGTTCCTGAAGGTGATGCCCGAGCGCGCTGATGAGTACGGCGCGATCCTGAACTCCAACGAGATCGTGCTGCAGAGGCTGCGCGGCACCTGCCCCCTGGACGCCGAGACGCTGCTGGGGCTCGGCGTGACCGGGCCGCTGCTGCGCGCGGCCGGGAACCCGTGGGACCTGCGCAAGGCCGCCCCGTACAGCTCCTACGACCACTTCAAGTTCAAGATCCCGGTGGGAACGGTCGGCGACAACTACGACCGCTTCGCGGTCAGGCTGGCCGAGATCTACGAGTCGGTTCACATCATCGAGCAGGCGCTCGACGGGCTGCCCGAGGGCCCCTTCATCACCGAGGACCGCAAGGTCTCGCTCCCCCCGCGCCATGAGCTCGCCACCTCGATGGAGGCGCTGATCCACCACTTCAAGCTGGTCACCGAGGGCTTCAGGGTGCCGCCGGGGGAGATCTACAGCCCGATCGAGTCCCCCCGCGGCGAGCTCGCCTGCTACGTGCGCTCGGACGGCAGCTCAAAGCCCGCGCGGGTGCACATGCGCGATCCGTCGTTCGTCAACCTGCAGGCGCTGCGGCACATGAGCCGCGGCAGCTACATCGCCGACATGATCGCCACCACCGCCATGCTCGACCCGATTCTCGGGGGGATCGATCGATGAGCTCGCCTGCCGGCTCGCGGGGATGGGACGTGCCCGCCGACCTCGAGCGGGATCCCGCGACGATCCCCGACCCCGCGACCACGCCCGTGCCGCAGGAGCTGCGCAGCGAGATCGAATCGCTGATGGCCCTGTATCCCGACCCCCGCTCGGCCAGCCTGCCCGCCCTGGAGGCGGCCCAGCGCGTGCACGGCTGGTGCTCTCCGGAAGCGATCGACCAGGTCGCCTGCGTGATGGGGGTGACGCCCGCTTCGCTGGATGCGGTCTCGACCTTCTACGACATGCTCGAGACCGAGCCGGTCGGGCGCCATTCGATCTACGTCTGCACCAACATCTCCTGCTCGCTGCGCGGAGCCGACGAGCTGTACGCGGCGATGCTCGATGCGGCCGGCGAGGATCCCGAATTCAACGTGCGCGCGTTCGAGTGCCTCGGCGCCTGCGACATCGCGCCGATGGCCTCCGTGGACGGCGTCTATGTTGGGCCGCTTCAGACGGCCGACATCCGGGCGCTGCTGGACGACGTGAGCGCCGGACGCCCGGTGCTGTCCGAGAAGCAGCTGGTGCGCAAAGCTTGCGCCGACCCGGAGGTCGGACAATGAAGATCCTGTTCGACCGCATCGACGAGCCCGGCCTGAACACGCTCGCGGTCTACGAACGGCGCGGCGGATACGACTCGCTGCGCAAGGCGCTTCAGATGACCCCCGAGCAGGTGCTGTCAGAGCTCGAAGCCTCCAACCTGCGCGGGCGCGGCGGCGCCGGGTTCCAGATGGGCAAGAAGGTCTCCTTCCTGCCGCACGGGTCGATCGAGAAGTACCTCGTGTGCAACGCCGACGAGTCCGAGCCGGGGACCTTCAAGGACCGCGAACTGATGCAGAAGACGCCGCACATGCTGCTCGAGGGGCTGATCATCGGCTCCTATGCCGCCGGCGCCAGCCGCTCGTTCATCTACATCCGCGGCGAGTACGTCCAGCAGGCCGACATCCTCGAGGCGGCGCTCGCCGAAGCGCGCGAGGCGGGCTACGTCGGCGAGCGCATCCTCGGCTCCGAGCACTCGCTCTCGCTCGTCCTGCATCGCGGCGCCGGCGCCTACATCTGCGGCGAGGAGACGGGCCTCTTGGACTCGCTTGAAGGCAAGCGCGGCAACCCCCGCCTGAAGCCGCCGTTCCCGGCCAACCAGGGCCTGTATCAGGGGCCGACGCTGATCAACAACGTCGAGACGCTGGCGACCGTGCCGGCGATCATGCGCATGGGCGGCGCCGAGTACGCAAAGCTCGGCACCGAGACCTCGACCGGCACGAAGCTCGTGTCCGTGTCAGGACACGTACAGCGTCCTGGCAACTACGAGGTCGAATTGGGCGTGCCCTCGCGCCATCTCATCTACGACCTGGCCGGCGGCCCCGAGCCGGGGCGCACCGTCAAGTGCTGGTTCCCGGGCGGCTCCTCCTCGCCGGTGCTGACCGGCGATGACCTGGACGTGCCCTACGACTTCGACTCGATGGCGAAAGCCGGCTCCATGCTCGGCTCCGGCGCGATCATCGTCGTCGATGACTCGACCCCGATCCTCGACGTCGCGCTGAAGACGGCCAAGTTCTACCGCCACGAGTCCTGCGGCAAGTGCACCCCGTGCCGTGAGGGCACCAACTGGACCGTGCACATGCTCGAACGCATCGACCGCGGCGAGGCGACCCCGATGGACCTCGAGATCATGGCCTCTGTGCAGGAGCACATCATCGGCAACTGCCTGTGCGTGCTGGGAGACGCCATGGCGATGCCGATCGGCTCGATGATCGCCAAGTTCAAAGATGAGTTCGAAGCGCACAACGAGATGAGGCGCCTGCAGGCGCTCCAACCCGTCGAGGCCTGATGCCGCGCCCGGAGCAGAACATCATCACCCTCACGATCGACGACCGCGAGGTGAAGGCGATCGAGAACTCGATGCTCGTGGACGCCGCCAAATATGGCGACGTCGAGATCCCGGTGTTCTGCTACGAGCCCAAACTGGGCCAGCCGGTCGGGGCCTGCCGCATGTGCCTGGTCGAAATCGAGGGCATTCCCAAGCTCCAGACCGGCTGCTCGACCGCGGTCAAGGACGGGATGGTCGTGCACACGCAGTCAGAGCGCGTCAAGACGGCCCAGCGCTCGGTCGTCGAGTTCCTGCTGATCAACCATCCGCTGGACTGCCCGGTGTGCGACAAGGGCGGGGAGTGCCCGCTGCAGGACATCACCTTCGGCTGGGGCGGCGGCCTGTCCCGGTTCATCGAGCCCAAGCGCCACTTCGTCAAGCCGCTCGAGCTGTCCCCCACGATCGCGATCGACCGCGAGCGCTGCATCCTCTGCTACCGCTGCGTGCGCTTCAGCCAGGAGATCTCCGAAGACCACCAGCTGGTGCTGCTGGAGCGCGGCACGCACTCCTACGTCTCGACCTTCGACGGCCACCCCTACGTGGCGCCGTTCAGCGGGAACATCGTCGAACTGTGTCCCGTCGGCGCGCTCACCTCGCGGCCGTACAGGTTCAGGGCGCGACCCTGGGACATCGAGGACGCGGGCTCGGTGTGCACCCTGTGCCCCTCTCAGTGCAACGTCACCCTCACCGTCCGCGACGAGCGCGTGCTGCGCGTGCAGGCGCGTGAGAATCCCGAGGTCGACGACGGCTGGCTGTGCGACCGCGGGCGCTTCGCCTATCCAGCCATGAACGGCCTGCCCCAGGCCAACGGCGCCGGCCCGTCCGCTGCCGCTGAGCGGGTGCGCCAGCCGCTGCTTCGCGACGGCGGCGAGCTGCGCCCCGTCCCCTGGGAGCGCGCCATCTCCGAGGCGGCGGCGGGCCTGTCGCGCGCCGGCAGCCGCAGCGGCGCGCTGGTCGGCGGCGAGGCCACCAACGAGGAGGGCCACCTGCTCGCGCGCCTGATGCGAGAGGGTCTCGGGTCTCCGAACGTGGACTCCCGCAGCGCGGGCACGCTGCCGCTTGATCTGCACCGCGCGCTCGGCGATCCGGGGCTGCAGGCGCGCGTCAGCGACCTCGAGTTCGCCCATGCGGTGCTGGTGCTGGCGGCCGACCCGATCGTGGACGCGCCGATCCTCGACCTGCGCCTGCGCAAGGGCGCCCGCCGCCATGGCGTGAAGCTCAACCACGCGAGCGCGACGGATGTGCTCGATGGCGGCCGCCGGGCGGAGCTCGCGCAAGAGCTGCGCGACGCCGGCGAGGAGGTCGTGATCCTGTGGCACGAACGGCTGACCGCCGGCCCCGACGGCGCCGCCTGCGCGCGGGCTCTGCTCGAGCTCGCCGACAGCCTGGCGCTCAGCGCCACGGCCGGGGCGGGCCTTCTGGAAATCCCCGCCGCCGGTAACGGCCGCGGGCTGCGCGAGGCGGGGGTCCTGCCCAACGCCGGTCCCGGCCTCACCGAGCTGAGCGCGAGCGCCGGCAGCGACGGCCTGGACGCCGCCGGTATCGCCCGCGGGCTCGCCGGCGGCGAGCTGGCGGCGCTGATGCTGCTCGGATCGGACCCGCTCGGCGACCGGCAGCACAGCGACGCCGAGACCGAGCTGTGGGGACGGGCGCTCGAGCGCGCCTCCACGGTGATCGCCCAGGCCACGTTCGTGACCGACGGGCTGCGCGAGCACGCGACCGTCGTGTTCCCCGCCCAGGCCTACGCCGAGAAGGAGGGCACGGTCGTCCACCCCGACGGACGCATCCAGCGGCTGCGGCCCGCCGTCGCGCTGGTGCGCGGGCGTGAACCGGCGCGCGCCCAGTGGCAGCTGATAACCGAGCTGGCCTCGCGCATCGGGCTCGACCTGGAGGTGCTCACCGCCCCGATGGCCTCCCAGCAGCTGTTCGAGGCGGTGCCCTTCTACGCGGGGCTGACGCTCGAGGAGATCGGCGGCAAAGGCGTCCGCTGGCAGGATCGCCCCGCGGCCGAGGCCTATCCGGGACGGGAGCAGCTCGTATGAGCGCCGCCTCGCCCGTCGGCCCGCTCGCGGTCATCGGCTACTACGAAGAATGGTGGATCCAGGTCCTGAAGGCCCTGATCATCTTCGCCGTCGGGCTGCAGCTGGTGCCCGTGGTGCTGCTGGCCGAGCGCAAGCTGCTCGGGCGCTTTCAGTCGCGCTACGGTCCCAACCGGGTCGGGCCGTTCGGCGCGCTTCAGCCGCTCGCGGACATCCTCAAGCTGCTCACCAAGGAGCAGTTTCGGCCGAGCACGTCGGTCGGGTTCCTGTTCGCGCTGGCGCCGCTCATCTCGATCGTCACCGCCGTGGCGGCGTTCGCGCTGATCCCCTTCGGCAACGTTCAGAACATCTTCGGAACGCCCGTCGGGCTGTATGGGCTCGACGTGTCCATCGGGCCCCTGTACCTGTTCGCCTTCGGCGCGGTCGCCTTCTACGGGATCATGCTCGGCGGATGGTCATCGGGCTCGAAGTACTCGTTCCTCGGCGCGATGCGGGGCGCCGCGCAGCTGATCTCCTACGAGGTCTCCCAGGGCCTCGCGCTCGTGGGCGTGATCATCACCGCACAGACGCTGTCGCTGACCGGCATCGTGGAAGCACAGAAAGGGATGTGGTACATCGTGCCGCAGCTGCTCGGCTTCCTGATCTTCCTGACCGCGAGCTTCGCCGAGACCAACCGCGCTCCGTTCGACCTGACCGAGGCCGACGCCGAGCTCGTCGGCGGCTACAACACCGAGTTCGGCGGCGGGCGCTTCGCCTCCTACTACTTCGCCGAGTACCTGAACGTGCTGGTCGTCTCGGGCATCGTGACGACCGTGTTCCTGGGCGGCTGGCTGATGCCGTTCGGCATCCACCCGCCCGGCTGGGTGGACCCGATCATCGTGCTCGCGAAGATGTCGCTGATCACCTTCCTGTTCATCTGGGCCCGGGCCACCCTGCCGCGCCTGCGCTACGACCAGCTGATGAGCTTCGGCTGGAAGGTCCTGCTGCCGCTGGCGACGCTCAACGCGCTCGTCACGGCCGTGCTCGTGGTGGCGATGAACTGACATGAGCGAGGAGACTCCGCAGCCCGTGAGCCCCGCCCCCGCCGCCTCCCCGGCGCCCGCGACGGCGACGGCGACCCTGAACCTCACGACCTGGAGCCCCGGCGAGGATGTGATCGAGGTCCAGCGCACCCCCGCTCCGGGCCCGGCGCGCGGCACCTGGCGCACCTTCCGCGAGACCCTGCGCGGTCTGATGACGACCTTCGGGCGCTTCCACGAAACGCCCGTGACCGTCCAGTACCCGGAGGAGAAGACCGCCGTGTACCCCCGCTTTCGCGGCCGCCACAAGCTTCATCGCTTCGAGGACACCCACCTCGAGAAGTGCGTCGGCTGCTCGCTGTGCGCCGCCGCCTGCCCGGCCGACTGCATCCGCGTCGTCGCCGCCGAGAACACGCCCGAGAACCGCGTCTCGGCCGGCGAGCGCTACGCCGCGGTGTATGAGATCAACCTGTCGCGCTGCATCTTCTGCGGCTACTGCGAGGTGGCCTGCCCGTTCGACGCGATCACGATGGGCCACGACTACGAGCTCTCCGACTACGACCGCACCGACCTGATCTTCACCAAGGAGATGCTGCTGGCGGAGCCGCTCGAGCGCACTCCGCTGAGGAATGAGGGCGAGTGAGGACGCAGCCTCAAAGATGAGCTCCGTCCTGTTCTTCATCGCCGCCATCGGCGTGATCGCCGGCGCGATCGGGGTGGTCATGCTGCGCGACCCGTTCTACAGCGTGCTGGCGCTGGTCTCTCACCTGCTGTCGCTGGCGGTGCTGTTCCTGCTTCTGCGCTCGGAATTCGTGGCCGCGGTGCAGGTGATCGTCTACGCCGGCGCCGTGATGGTGTTGTACGTGTTCGTGGTGGCCTACGTCGGCGGCGAAAGCGCGTCGCTGTCAGATCGCCTGCGCGGGCCGGGCCCCGTCGCCTCGGGGCTGCGGCTGGGCGGGGCGATCCTCGGTGGGGCGCTGCTCGTTGAGCTCCTGATCGCGCTGCTCGGGACGGGCCTCGAGGCGGTCAACACCCAGGGCGCCGGCTACAGCGGCGGCCCGCACGCGTTCGGAACCCCCGCCTACATAGGCAAACTGCTTCTCACCCGCTTTCTGCTGGCCTTCGAGATGGCCTCCTTCCTGCTCCTGATCGCCGCCGTGGGAGCGGTCGTGCTCGCCCGCCGCCGCGGTGGTCTGGACGACGCGGATGCGACCGAGCGGCTGACCCCGCTCGATCTGCTGCGCCCGCAGGGCACCGGCACGATGGCCGAGGGCGTCGGGAGAAGGCCGTGAGCATCGCCTGGTATCTGGCCGTGTCGGCGATCGTCTTCTGCGTGGGCGCCGTCGGGGTGATCACCCGCCGCAACCCGCTGGTCGTGCTGCTGTGCCTGGAGCTGATGCTCAACGGCGGAAACCTCGCCCTGATCGCGTTCTCGCGCATGTGGGGCAACGGCGACGGGCAGATACTCGCGCTCGTCGTGATGACCGTGGCCGCCTGCGAGGTGTGCATCGGCCTGGGCATGATCGTCGCGATCTATCGCCGGCAGCTCCCGATCGACGTGGACGAGCTGCGAGAGCTGCAGGGCTGATGAGCACCACCACGTACGGCTGGCTCGTGCTGGCCTTCCCCCTGCTCGGAACGCTGCTGATCGCACTCGGCTACCGGCGCCTGGAGGCCCTGCCGGCGCGCACGGCCGGCTGGATCGGGACGGGCGCCATCTTCCTCGCCTTCCTGGCCGCGGTGGGGGCGCTGATCTCGCTTCAGGGTCACTCCCCGGAGCATCGCCAGCTCGTCTCCTCGCTGTGGAACTACGCCTACACCGTCGGCATAAACGCCCAGGTGTCGATCCTCGTGGACCCGCTGTCGGTGTTCATGATCCTCGTCGTCACCAGCGTCTCCACGATGATCCATCTGTACTCGATCTCCTATATGGACGAGGACGCCGGCTTCAAGCGGTTCTTCTCCTACCTGAACTTCTTCGTCTTCTCGATGCTGCTGCTGGTGCTCGCCGGCAACTTCCTGCTGTTGATCGTCGGCTGGGCCTTCGTGGGTGCGGCCTCCTACCTGTTGATCTCCTTCTGGTACCGGCGCAGCACCGCCACGCGCGCCGGCATCAAGGCCTTCGTGATCAACGTGGTCGGCGACGCCGGGCTCGTGCTCGGCACCTACTTCATCTTCAAGCACACCCACACGCTCGCCTTCCTCGGGGCCTTCCACGCTGCCGAATCGGGCGCCTTCGGCCACGGCACGAACAACGGCGACCTCGTCGCCGGCTGTGTGCTGCTGCTGGTGGGGGCGTTCGCCAAGTCGGCACAGATACCGCTGCACACCTGGCTTCCCGACGCGATGGAGGGCCCCACCCCCGTCAGCGCCCTGATCCACGCCGCCACGATGGTGACCGCCGGCGTGTACCTGATCGCGCGCATGCACCCCCTGTTCGAACTCGCCCCCGCCGCCCAGGACGTGGGGGCGGTGATCGGTGCGGCGACCCTTCTGATCGCGGGCACAATCGCCATCACGCAGACCGACATAAAGCGCGTGATCGCCTATTCGACGATGTCCCAGATCGGCTACATGATCATGGGCGTCTCCGTGGGCGCCTACGCGGCCGGGCTGTTCCACCTGATGACCCACGCCTTCTTCAAGGCCCTTCTTTTCATGGCGGCCGGGTCGGTGATCGGCGCCATGGCCGGCGAGCAGTCGCTCGAGAAGATGGGCGGCTTTCGCAAGGCGATGCCGTTCACCTACGGCTGCTTCCTCATCGGGGGCCTCGCGCTGTCCGGCATCCCGCCGTTCTCGGGCTTCTTCTCGAAGGACGAGATCCTGCTAGTGACAGGCGAGCGCGGGGGCTGGCACTGGGCGCTGTATGCGATCGGCTACATCGGCGCGTTCCTGACGGCGATCTACACCTTCCGGATGATCTTCCGCGCCTTCCACGGCGAGCCCGTGCCCGAGGCGCGGGAGCTCGAAGGCGGCCATCTCCACCACGCCGAGGTGCCCACCAACCCCGCCACCGGCGAGGTGGAGGACACCGACGTGGGCTTCCCCGGGCCCGTCCACGCGATCGCCGAACGAGCACTTCCGATGCGCGTCGCCATGAGCGTCCTGGCGGTGGGGGCGGTCGGGATCGGGCTCGTACAGATCCCGAAAGTCGACTTCCTGCTCGACGATTTCCTCAAGCCCACGTTCGCGACCTCCAAGCTGTATGAACCGCACACCAAAACCGGGCTGCTGTGGTTCGGGCTCGCGCTCGGCACGGTCCTCGGCCTGGCGGGGATCGCGATCGCCTACCGCGTATGGGTGGCCCGCCCCGGCACCTCCGCGAGGCTGCAGGCGCGCCTTCACCCGCTGTATGAGCTGTTCGTGAACAAGTGGTACTTCGACGAGGCGATCGCGTTCCTCATCGTGCGCCCGGCGGCGGCCGCAGGGCGCTTTGCCAACGACACGTTCGAGCGGCTGTTCGTGGATGAGACGCTCGTCGGCGGCACCAGCGGGCTGGTGCGCGCCGGGTCGGCGGCTGTGCGCGCCGCGCAGAGCGGCTTCGTGCGCTACTACGCCGCGCTGCTCGTGCTGGGTGTCGCCGGCGTCGGCTTCTACTTCCTTTTGCAGAGCTGATGCCACCACTCTCGATCCTGATATGGCTGCCCGCCGCATTCGGCCTGCTCGGCGCGGTGCCCGTGGCGCGCAACCGGCGCCTGCCCGGGTTCCTCGCGCTCGCCGGCTCGCTCGGAGCGCTGGGACTGGCGATCGGCTACATCGCCGACTACAAGTCCGGGACCGCCGGCCTGCAGCACGTCACCGACGTGGTCTGGATCTCGGAACTGGGTATCCACTACAAGCTGGGCGTGGACGGGCTGAACGTGTTTCTGCTGGGGCTCACCACGCTCGTGTTCGCCGCCGCCCTGCTGGCGTCCAACCTGCGGGCACCGGCTGACCAACCCGAGCGCCCGAGGCTCTTCTACTTCCACTTCATGCTCGCGGAGTCCGCGGTGCTGGGCGCATTCCTCGCCCAGGATCTGGCTCTGTTCGTTGCCTTCTTCGACCTGATGCTGATCCCCTTCTACTTCCTGATCGGAGGCTGGGGTCGCGAGCCCGGCCGTGTGAAAGCCACGATCAAGGTGGTCATCTACACGTTCGTCGGCTCGCTTCTGATGCTCGCGGCGGCGGTCGCGACCGGAGTGCTCGCCGCCCAGCAGGGAGGCGGTCACATCACGTTCGTGCTGTCCTCGCTTCAGACGATGCCTCTCAGCCGCGGATCGCAGGAGTGGATCTTCCTGTTCTTTGCAGCCGCCTTCCTCGTGAAGATGCCCGCCTTCCCGCTGCACGGCTGGATGCCCGACGGCTACCGGGCGATGCCGATCGAGGTGCTGATGGTCTTCTCGGGCGTGCTGTCGAAGGTGGGCGCGTACGGGTTCCTGCGGATCGTGCTGCCGCTGTACCCCCAGGCGGCCGCCCACTTCCAGGTGCTGATGCTCCTGATCGCCCTGGCCTCGATCATCTACGGCTCGGCGGTCGCCTTCACCCAGACCGACGCCCGCCTGATCGTCGGCTACTCCTCGGTTGCGCAGATGGGCTTCATAACGCTCGGCATCTTCTCGCTGAACCCACAGGGGGCACAGGGCGCACTGCTGCAGATGTTCAATCACGGCCTGGTGGTGGCAGCGCTCCTGTTCATCCTCGCCCTGCTCGCCGCCCGCGCCGGTGGCTCGGAAGACATCCGCAGGATGGGCGGCATCGCGTTCCGCGCGCCCGTTCTGGCGAGCCTGTTCCTGATCGTCACGCTGGCCACGCTGGCGATGCCCGGGTCCTCCAACTTCGTCGGTGAGTTCCTGATCCTGCTGGGCGTCTTCAAAACCAAGCTCGCGATCGCGGTGATCGCGTTCACCGGTGTGGTGATGGCGAGCGTGTACGCGCTGCGGCTGTTCATCCGCGCGATGCACAACCGTGTCGGCTCTGACGTCAGCTCGCGCGAGGTCAGCCTGCGCGACGGAGCCGTGCTCGTGCCCCTGGTGGCGGTGATCATCTTCTTCGCCCTGTACCCGCAGCTCGCGCTGCATCGCAGCGAACGCTCGGTCAAGGCCGCCGTGGCCCCGGCGCAGGTGGCAAGCAGCCAGAACCTCAGCACCGCGTCGCTCAGACCCGTGGCCGAAGGGTATCTCGGCAAGTGAGCCCGGCAACCCCCATCCTCGCCGCCGCACACCTCAAGGGCCCCCACATCGACTTCGCCGGGCTGTCGCCGCTGATCGCGCTGCTGGGAGGCGCGGTCGTTGTTCTGATGGCCGGGCTGATCGGCTCGAGCTGGGTGCGTGCGCAGGTGGTTCCCGTCCTCAGCCTGCTCGCGCTCGCGGCGGGGCTGGGCCTCACGATCTGGCAGTGGAACGCGCAGAAGTCGATCGTCTCCGGAGCGCTTCGCATCGATGACCTGTCGCTCGTCCTGAACCTCCTGCTGATGACCGGGGGCGCCTGCGCGGTGCTGCTGGCATGGCGCTCGGTGGCCGCGAGCGAAGCCGCGCACGGCGAGTTCCACGCGCTGCTGTTGACCTCGGTCGCAGGCATGTCGCTGCTCGCCGCGGCCCAGAACATGGTCATCCTGTTCGTGGGCCTCGAGCTCCTGTCGATCCCCCTGTACGTCCTCTGCGCCACAGAAATGAGGCGCGAGCACTCGCTGGAGTCGGGGCTGAAGTACCTCATCATCGGCTCCGTCGGCTCGGCCACGCTCCTGTATGGCCTGGCCATGATCTACGGCGCCACCGGCGCCACCGACTTCAACGCGATCGCTAGCGCCCTGTCGAGCAACGGAAGCCTCGCGACGGACCCGCTGACGCTGACCGGCATCGCCCTGTGCGTGGCCGGCCTGTGCTTCAAGACCTCGGTAGCGCCGTTCCATCAGTGGACTCCCGACGTCTACGAGGGCGCACCCACCCCGGTGACGGCGTTCATGGCGGTGGCCACCAAGGTGGCCGCGCTGGGGGTGTTCCTGCGCTTCTTCGACGTCGCGCTGATCGGAGCGCAGGGCAGCTGGGGACCGGCGCTGGCCGCGCTCGCTGCGATCACCATCGTGGTCGGCAACGTGGGCGCGCTGGGACAGTCCTCGCTGAAGCGGATGCTCGCCTACTCCTCGGTCGGCCAGGCCGGCTACATGCTGGCCGGGGTCGTCGTGGCCACGCGCCTGGGGGTCCAGGCGACCGTGTTCTACCTGGCGGTCTACCTGTTCATGAACATGGCCGCCTTCGCCGTGATCGTCGCGCGCGAGCGCGAGGCCGGGCTCGGCGACGGGATCTCCAGCATGCGCGGGCTGGGCCGCAGGCACCCCTGGCTGGCCTGGCCGATGACGCTCTCCATGCTGGGGCTCGCCGGCATACCGGGCACCGCCGGCTTCGTCGGCAAGTTCTATCTGATCGACGCGTCCGTCTCCGGCGGCTACACCTGGCTCGGCGTGATGATCGTGATCGGCTCGATGATCTCGCTGGGCTACTACCTTCCGGTGATCGCCGCCATCTGGATGCGCGAGGCGCCGGAGGATGCGCCCAGCGGCGCCGAGGCGGCGCCGGCGCCCACCTCTGCGCCGGGGCCCGCGGGCGGCCCGCTGCCCGCGCTCGCCGGCGGCTCGCCGGAGCTCGATGAGCCGGCCCGGGCCCCCGCCGTTGCGCCCCAACCCGAGGTCGTGCTGGTCGCCGTGCTGGCCGGCGCCGCGATCCTGTTCTTCGGGATCATCCCCGAGCCGCTGTTCAACCTGGTGCGGGGCGCCGGCTCCGCCCTCGGGCTGCTCTGAGAACTAGACGGCCTGCGCCTGATAGAGGTCCTGGTCGGGTATACGCCGGATTTTGGTGCGCTTGGGCTTGGAGAAGCCGGCCTCGCGCATGTAGTCGCTGAGCTCTCCGGGACTGTGCAGATCGGCCCCGGAGGTGAGATAAAAGAGCAGCCCCAGCGCCGCAGCGGAGCCGCGCTGGCCCTTGGCGTCGGCGTCGGCCCGGAACATGTCGAGCACGGCCAGCGTTCCCCCGGGACGAAGGCTCTCCCGGACGCGTCTCAACAGCGTCACGGTCTGCTCGCCCGAGAGGTGATGGATGATGTCGAACACCAGCGCGCCGTCGTAGGGGCCGCCGAGGTCGGTCGCGAACATGTCGCCCTCGCGGTGCTCGACCCGCTCGCTCATGCCGGCCCTCGAGATGATCTCTCGCCCCACGCGAGCACTGCCGGGAAGATCGACGACGGTGGCCTTCAGGGTGTCGTGGCGGCGGCACAGCGCGGCCGAGAACCAGCCGTGGCCCCCGGCCACGTCGAGCAGCGAGGCGGGCCCCGGCCCGAGGCCGATCGCCTTGGCGACTTCCTCGGCGGACAACCGGGCGATCTCGTACTGACCGGTGATGTACACCCGCCAGTACTCCTCGTCCTCGGCCGGCTCGCGGTGTATCTCAAAGCTCCCGCCCTCGCGAACGATCCGCTCCAGATCGCCGTACCACTCCCAGTAGGTGGCGCTGTGCTCGATCCAGGTGCCGATGTAGGTGTCCGAGGCGGGGTCGAGCCACTTGCGCGCGCTCCTGGACATCGAGAAGGTGTGCCCGTTCTGCTCGAGGATCTCAAGGCCGGCGAGGCTCTCACACACCAGGCGCGTGCCCGCCACCTGCAGTGAGAGCTCTTCGGCGAGGCGCCCGGCGCTCGCCGGGCCCTCAAGCAGCTGGGAGAAGATGCCCAGCCGCTGTGCCGTTCCCACGACGCGCCCGGCGGTCATCCCGTACATCACGTAGGCCGCCGGGAGCGGCACGAGGTTCAGAGCGATGGCGACACGCTCGAGCGGGTCGTCCGCGGCGGGCCTGATGCGCATCGGCGCGCAGCCTACACGCGGCCGGAGGCCTGGGCTGCCTCCTCGGCATCCTGCAGCTGGCGCTCGACCAGGTCAAGCCCCGACTCCCAGAAGCCGGGGTCGGCGAGGTCGATGCCGACGATCTCCCCGAGCTCCTGGGGGCTGCGCGAGCCCCCCGCTGCCAGCAGCTCCAGGTAGCGCGGCACCAGCTCGGGGCCGATCTGCTCGTAGCGCTCGTAGACCGACAGCGCGAGCAGCTGCCCGTAGGCGTAGGCGTAGACGTAGCCGGGGCTGCCGATGAAATGGGGGACGTAGGACCACCACGAGCGGTAGCCCTCGGTGAGCTCCACCGAGTCCCCCAGCAGCTCACCCTGGCTCTCGGCCCACAGCTCGCCGAAGCGCTCCACCGACAGCTCCCCCTGCTCGCGCCTTGCGGTGTGCACCAGATCCTCGAAATGGTTCATCGCCACCTGGCGGAACACCGTGGCGATCGTGTCCTCGAGGTTCTCCGCCAACAGCGCCAGGCGCGAGGCGGGAGAGGAGTCCTCTTCCAGCAGCCGCCCGAACACGATCGTCTCCCCGAACACGGAGGCCGTCTCGGCGAGCGTCAGCGGTGTGCCCTGCTGGAAGATGCCCTGACGGGCCGCCAGCGCGAAGTGGACGCCGTGGCCGAGCTCGTGAGCCAGCGTGAGCACATCGCGCCGGCGCGCGGTGTAGTTGAGCAGCACATAGGGCTCCACCGACGGCACGCCCGAGGCGCAGAAGGCTCCCCCGCGCTTGGCCGGGCGCACCGGGGCATCGATGCGGCGATCCTCGAAGAAGCGACCGGCCACCCGGCCCAGCTCCGGCGAGAAGCCCGTGTAGCAGTCGAGCACGATCTCGCGCGCGCGGGCGAACGGAAACGTGACGTCGTCCTCGGTGACCGCCGCCATGCGGTCGTAGTCGGCCAGGCGATCGACGCCAAGGAGCCTGGCCTTCAGGCGATACCAGCGGCGCGGGATCTCATAGCGCCCGCGGACCGCCTCGATCAGGGCCTGCACCGACTCGTCGCTGGCCTCGTTGGCGAGGTTGCGCTCGGCCAGCCAGCTCGGGTAGCGGCGCAGGCGGTCGTCGGTGGCCTTGTCGGCGAGCAGCGTGTTGAACACGAATGCGCGCGTGCGAAGGCCGGGAGCGAGGGCCGCGGTGATGGCCTCGGCCGCGGATCGCCGCACCTCGCGGTCGGGCTGGGACAGGCGGCTGAGCGCAACGTCCAGGGCGACCTTCTCGCCTCCGGCGCCCGCTGCGGGCAGCTCCACCTCGATCGTCGAAGTCAGCTCCTCGAACAACCGTGCCCAGGCGCCCGCGCCCGTGAGCACCTTCTCGGCCAGGATCTTCTCCTCGGGTTCTGACAGCAGGTGGTCGCGGTAGCGGCGCACGTTGCGCAGGTGATGACGGCAGAAGTCAAGCTCATCGCCGGCCAGCAGAGCCTCGACCTGCTCCTCCGGAAGCCCAGCCCACTCCAGCTCGAAGAACAGAAGAGTCGTCTCGATCGCCGTCGCCTGCTCCTGTGCTTTCTGAAGCAGCGCGCCGTTGGCCGGGTCCGCGGTGTCCGCGGAGAAGCGCAGCGCCGCATACGTGCCGGCGCGGCCGATCAGCTCATAGATCACGGCCAGCTCCTCCATCGCCTCGCGCAGCCCCGCGGCGTCGAGCTCCTCAAGCTTGCCAGAGTAGCGTGCGGCGAAGGCCTTGGCGCGCAAAAGGGCCTGGTCCAGCCGGCTCTCGACGCCGGCGGGGCCCTCGCCCTCGACGAGCGGCTCGAGGTCCCACGCAGTCGCGTCGAGCTCGGGGTCCGAGGGCTGTGAGGGTGCTGCGGTGGCCATCGCTGGGAGCTTACCCGCAGATCGGCCCGCCGTAGCGGCTTTTCGATCAGTCGCTCGCGAGTGCACCCAGAACGTCCAGGCGGGCCGCGCGCCGCGCCGGCAGCTGCGCCGCGAGCACCCCGGCGATCCCCGCGACGACGAGCAGGATGACCAGCGTGCCGACGGGTATCGAGAGCACGTAGCCCGATCCGAACAGAAACAGAACTGCGACGAGCACCGCGGCGGCGACGCCGATCACCAGGCCGAACACGCCGCCGATCAGCGCCGTGATGATCGACTCGTAGCGGATCATCTGGCGGACCTGCCGGCGCGAGGTGCCTATCGCACGCATCATGCCGAGCTCACGCGTGCGCTCGTAGATCGACAGGATCAGCGTGTTGACGATGCCGAACAGCGAGACGATCACCGACAGCGCGAGCAGCACGTAGATAAGTGCCAGCAGGGTGTTGATCTGGTCGGCCTGTTCCTGCTTGAACTCAGCTGCCGTGCGGGTCCGGGCCTGCGGGAACTCGGCGAACAGCAGCCGGTCGATGGCAGGCCGCACCTGCGCGTCGTTCGCACCGGGCGCGTAGGAGACGAAGTCGAGCGCGTCTTCACGTAGCCCGAACGCCGAGCGCGCAAGCGGGATCGAGATCGTCAGGCTCTGCAGCAGCCCGAAGTCTTCCTTGACCAGCCCGAGCACACGAAGGGAGACGCGTTTGTTCGCCGGAGTCAACACGGAGATCGTCTGCCCAAGCAGCAGGTGATGCGCTTTGGCGTACGACTTCCTCACGAGCGTGCCGTCGTTGTCGAGGCGTTCAAGCGTCGCGTCCGAGCCCTTGTCCCATTCGACGCGGTAGACGTGGGCGAAGGTGCTGGGTTCGATCGCCGTCAGCGTCGCGTTGCTCGTCGTCCCCTGCACGCGGCCGATCGTGAACGCGACCGGCGTGACGTGCGCGACGCCCGGCACCTTCGCGACAGCGGGTGCGACGGCGGCCGGAAGCCCGTGTTCTTCAGTGCCCTGCGAGTTCTCGACGATCAGATTCCCGGCGAACGAGCGGCTGACGGTCTGGTTGATCGTCGCCTTCACGCCGTCGGCGAAGACCGCGACGAACGCGACCAGCGCGATGCCGACCGTCAGCGCCGCTGCGGTGACCATCGTGCGGCCGGGCTGGCGGATCGCGTTCTCCCTCGCCAGGCGCCCGGTCACCCCGCGCCAGGCGACCAGCACGCCGATCGTGCGCGCGAGAAACGGCACCACCCGGTAGTGACGGCCGCGTGAGCGCTGGCGGAGACGCACCGCCGCGATCACGATCCCGATCGCCACGATGATCACGATCGTGCTCGTCCCCTCGTGGCTGACGATCGCGGCGACAAGACGGATTACGATCAACGCGAGCAGCACAGGGATGGCGTAGCGCCCGCGCGTGACGGCCTGGCGCGGCGGGATCTCGACGCCCTCGCGCATCGCCGCGATCGGCGGTACGCGGGTCGCGCGGAGGGCCGGTGCCAACCCGGCGAGCACCGTCACGACGATCCCGACGAGCAGCGAGACGACGATCGTCCGCGTCTCGAGCACGGTGCCGTTGTCGGGGATGTCGGCGCCGACCGCCTTGAACAGCTGGTCGAGCGCCGGCGCCAGGGCGATGCCTGCGAACAGGCCGAGGACGGCGCCGGTCACGCCGAGCAGCAGTCCTTCGGCGACGACGGTCTGCATGATCTGCCGGCGCGAGGCGCCGAGCGTACGCAGCAGGCCAAATTCGCGCGTGCGCTGCGCGACCGTGATCGAGAAGGTGTTGAAGATGATGAACGCGCCCACGAGCAGCGTGATGTAGGCGAAGACCAACAGGAACGTGCGGAGCGCTCCGAGCCTGTGTTCCAGGTCGGAGGTGTTCTTCGCGGCCTGCTGGGCGCCCGTGCGGACATCGACCGATCTCGGCAGCTCGGCTCGGATCCGAGCCCGCAGCTGTCCCGGGGTCACGCCGTGGACGGCTGCCACGTCGATCTGGTCCCAGCGCCCCTGCTCCCCCACCAGTCGCTGCGCCTCGGGGGGGATCAGCAGCGCGATCCCGGCGCCTCCGAACGATTCTCCGCCTCCGAAGCGGAAAATGCCCACGATTGTGTAGCGCTGCGTCGCAGCCGGGCCGGCAATCACGATCTGCTGTCCGAGCCGCAGCCCCTCGCGCTGCGCGGTCGCCTCGTCGACGCCGACCTGCGTGGCGGTCGCCGGGAAGCTGCCCTTCAACGCCGTGAACGCGTTGAACGGCGCGGGCACGACCGAGTTGATGAACGCCGGGGCGTGGCCGCTGGTGAGACGCTTGCCGGCGCTGTTGAGGAAGGTGCCCGGGGTGAAGATCGACCCGGCGGCCTTCGCGACGCCGGGTGTAGAGCGCACCTGCGAGAGCATCGCGTCGGTGATCGGGGTGGTTTCCGAGGTCGTTTCGCTGCCCAGCGCTTCCGCGGGTGTAACGACCACGTCGTGTCCCGCGCTGGCGGTCTTGAAGATCGCCCCAAACGACTGGTTGATCGTGTCGGTGAGGATGTAGGTGCCGGCCATCAGCGCGACGCCGAGCGCGATCGCGATCGCCGTCAACAGCACGCGCAGCTTGCGCTGCCGGAAGCCGCGCAGGACCAGCCGCGCCATCTCAGCCGATCGACTTCATCAAATCGAGCGCCTCGTCGGTCGACACCGACGGGCTGTCGTGGACGATGCGCCCGTCGGCGAGCACGAGCAGGCGATCGGCGAACGACGCCGCGTGCGCATCGTGCGTGACCATCACCACGGTCTGCTGGAAGTCGTCGACGGCGTGGCGCAGCAGTTCGAGCACCTCGTTGGACGCCTTCGAGTCGAGGTTCCCGGTCGGCTCGTCGGCGAACACCACCGCCGGGCGCGAGATCAGCGCGCGCGCCACCGCCACGCGCTGCTGCTGACCGCCGGAGAGCTCGGCGGGACGGTGGGTGAGCCTGTCGCGAATGCCGACCGTGTCGATCAGCCGCCCGAGCCACTCGGGGTCGGGCTTGCGCCCGGCGATCGAAAGCGGCAGCAGGATGTTCTCCTCGGCATTCAGCACGGGCAGCAGGTTGAACGTCTGAAAGACGAAGCCGATCTTCTCCCTCCGCAGCTCGGTGAGATCCTTGTCGTTGAGCTCGGTGAGATCGATGCCGGCGATGCGCACCGTGCCCGAGGTGGGACGATCGAGGCCGGCGAGGATATGCAGCAGCGTCGACTTGCCGGATCCGGAGGGACCCATGATCGCGACGAAGTGGCCGTTGGGGAAGTCCACGCTGACGCCGGCGAGCGCGTCGACGGCGGCCTCTCCCTCGCCGAAGCGGCGGCGGAGCTCCCGCGCCTCGACGATGTTCTCCATGCCGCTGCTTGCGTTCTGCGATTCGATGCCGTTGCTCCTGAGGTCGCTCATAGCCGCCGTGGCTACCCAGCTTATAGACGCGCAAAACGACGCCCGCCGCGGTATGTAGCATCGTCCGCCCGATGCACCCGACCACGCCCGCAGTCTTCCTGATCGCCCGCCCGTCGATCGACATCGAGGGCATGCGGGGGTACCTGGCAGATGTCGGCGGAGAGTCCTGGCTGGAGCGGCGGCTGGGCGAGGCCGACGGCGAGCCGGCGGGCGGGGAAACGCTGGTCGAGTTCGGGGGCCGGGCCTGCTACCGGAGCTGGGAGCCCGGTCTGAACCCCAACGTCACCAAGGTGCGAACGGACCAGCGCGAGTACTTCGCGAACATCCTGCGCTCGGCCCACGGCAGCGTGCTCGAGCACGCGAACTACTCGTTCGCCATTCGGAATTGCTCGAGGGTTTTCACTCACGAGATTGTTAGGCATCGCGCCGGCTCAGCCTTCAGCCAGGAGAGCCTTCGCTACGTGCGCCTCACCGACATCGGCTTCCGCGTGCCCCCCGCGCTCGAGCCGGTTCGCGAGCAGGTGATCTCGATCGTCGAGCAGCTCGAGGAGTTCCAGGTGAGCGCCGCAAAGGAGCTCGGCATCGACGAGGAGGGCGTGCCGTTCCACGTCAAGAAGGAGGTCACCTCGGCGCTGCGCCGGCTCGCGCCGACGGGCCTCAGCACCGACATCGTGTGGACCGCCAACGTGCGCACGCTGCGCCACGTGATCGAGATGCGCACAGCGGAGGGGGCCGAGGAGGAGCTGCGCCTGGTGTTCGACAAAATCGCGCGGATCATGCAGGCCGAGGCGCCCGGGCTGTTCCAGGACTTCACCCGCCAGGACGACGGCTCCTGGGTGCCCGAGTACCGCAAGGTGTAGAACGGCGCCGGGCGGCGCGAGGCTCCGTCAGGCGTCCATCGTGCGCGTGCGCCAGGCGCCGAGCGCCAGGAACACCGCAAGCCAAGCCAAGATCACGATCAACGCCGTGCCCCCGGACATCATGACTTCGGTGCCGCGCGCATCCTTGCTGCCGGCTGGGCCAAAGTGCGCGATGGCCTGAGTGAGCACGAAGTTTCGCCCGCTTCCCAGCGAGGAGATGCTCGAGATCAGCGGGCTCGCGATCACCTGCCACGCGATCAGTGCGATTATCGCCCCGGGCTTGGAATCGATCAGCGACGCGAAGCCAACGGCCACCGTGCACAGCACCCCCGTGGCCAGCAGCACGAAGCCGAGCCCTTCTATGATCAGCGAGCCGCTCGGCGTCGGCAGGTTGGAGGCAAACACGAAGGTCCCGAGCAGGATCAGGGCGTAGGCCGTGATGATGACCGACCAGCACAATGCCAGGGCGGCGGGGACGCGCGTGGCGAAGAGCGCGAGGCGGGAGCGACCGGTGACGACCAGGTCTCTGAACACGCCGTCGGAGGAGTCGGTCGTACCGGCCTCCACGCCGATCAGGATCGCGACCAGCGGGCCGAAGAACACGCCACCGAGTAGGCGCACGCCGTCGTGGAAGCTGCCGATTCCGCCCGCCGCTTCATGGGTCGAATTCGATGCATGTTCGACGGCGTTGACCGTGTAGAAGACGACGAGCGGAAGGATGGCCAGGACCAAGGCCCAGATCAGCGTGCTGCGCTTCTTGCGCAGCTTGAGGAAGTCGGCGCCGAACATCTGCGTGGCGACGGTCGCGTTCATGCCTTCACCTCCTCGGGAGCGGCGGAGGCATCGAGCCTCGAGGTGATCTGCAGGAACCGCTGCTCGAGGCTGTGGCGGACGGGCTCAAGGCGCATCACACCCACACCTGCCCGTACGAGAGCCGCGTTCAGCTCGGCCGCCGTCTCCAGGCCGCCGGTGAGGACCACGCGCAGACCCTCGTCAGAAGGGACGGTCTCGAGCACGAGCTCGCTCGCGTCGAGCGTGCTCCGGGCCAGCTGGGCGTCATCCACACCGAGGATCAGCTCGTGTCTGACCTCACCGCCGGCGGCGAGGTCGGCAATCGCTCCCTGCGTGATGATCTTGCCGCGATCGACGATCGCCGCGGCGTCGCAGGTCTTTTCGACCTCGTCCAGCAGGTGCGAGGAGATGAACACCGTGCGCCCCTCCTGCTCGACCATCGCGCGGACCATCTCGCGGAACTCCTGGATGCCTCCCGGGTCCAGGCCATTGGTGGGCTCGTCGAGGATCAGCAGCAGCGGATCGGCCAGCAGGCAGCGCGCCACGCCGAGCCGCTGGCGCATGCCCATCGAGTAGCTCTTGACCCTGTCCTCGGCCCGGTCGGACAGCCCCACCCGCGCCAGCGCGGGGTCGATCCGCTCGCGCACCTCGGGACCGCGGACCGCCGCCACGAGGCGCAGGTTCTCGCGACCGGTGAGGAAGGGGTGAAAGCGCGGCTCCTCGACGATCGCCCCGACGCGCTGCAGCGCCTGGGCGCGCTCGGCTGGAACGAGATGGCCCAGCAGGTGCATGCTGCCGGCGCTCGCGTGGGTGAGGCCGAGCAGCGTCCGGATGATGGTCGTCTTGCCGGCGCCGTTGGGTCCCAGGAAGCCAAAAGCGCAGCCGCGCGGCACCTTCAGATCGATTCCGTCGAGCGCCGTGCGCTCGCCAAAGCGCTTGGTCAGACCGCTGGTCTGAATCGCCGGCGTGTCTGAGATATTCGCGGCAGAGGTATGGGAAGCTTCGGCCGACAAGGATGTCCTGGGGGTTTGATCGCCTCGCGAGGAGTCGCGCGACCTCGTCCTGTTCGCCGCAGCTTCACAGATACATCTAAAGATTCGATGAGACATCACGGCGGGGCGCCCCTTGCGAGCCCGGAGCGCCCCTGTGCCGTGGGTGGTGTCCTCTAGCGCATTCTTGTTGCTATGCGCCGAGGAGCCCTGTCATCAGGAGTTGCCCTGATCGGTCTCGTTGCTGTTCACCGACGATGACCTGGTGTTGGCGTCGTTCGACTGATCCACGCCGTTACCGCTGTCCCCGTCGCAGTCAGCAGTGCCGCCGCCATTCGATCCGGAGCTCAGGAACGAAGCCGGTGCATTCTCATTGCTCTGGTCGTTAGAGGCCCTGCTCGAGGCCTTCTGGGTGGTGCTGTTGGTGTTTGAGCCGGACTGGCCGTGGTCGGGCTTCGGCGCGCCATGGTCCTTCCCGTGACTGCCCCTTCCGTCCCTGGCCTGGCCGCGCTCGCCCTTGCCGCGGCGGTCCTTTCGGTGCCGGCCGTGTCCATCGTTGCCCCGTCCACCGCCACCTTTACCGGAGCAGCTCGAGCCGCCCTCGCGATGACCTGGCTGGCCCTGGCCATAGGGGGGCTGGCCGCCGCCATTTCCGGATGAGCGTCCGCCCTGGCTCTGACCGTTTCCCTGGTTGGTGGTGTTGCCGTTCTGCGATGACGCGCTGGTGTTGGCCTTGTTCGACTGGCGCACGTCACCGTCGTTCGACCCCGAGCTCAGGATCGAGACGGGGGCATTGATGTTGGTCTGTTCGTTCGTGGCGCTGCTTTCGGCCGTCTGGTCGGTCTTGTTGTTGTTCGAGCCGCCGGCAGAGCCTTGCTGACCCTGGTCTTTGCCCTGATTGGTGCTGTTGCTGTTCTGCGATGACGCGCTGGTGTTGGCGCTGTTGGACTGCTGCACGCCACCGTCGTTCGATCCCGAGCTCAGGATCGCCACCGGGGCATTGATGTTGGTCTGTTCGCTTGTGGCGCTGCTCTTGGCCGTCTGGGTCGTTTCGTTCTGGTTGATGGCTGATTGAACCTGCTTGACCAGACCACCCAGACCACCGTCTGCGTTGTCCGCGAGCGCTGAGCTCGGGACCAGCGCAAACGCGCAGAGACTCGCGGCCACAGCTATGCAATGGCGTTTCATGAAATACAGCTCCTTTCGAGCTTTTGCTTGATTTCCGACGACCCGCCTGAAGGGCGAGGCCCTCTGAGGCAGGTGCGCTCCGGATCTCGCAGACCCAGAGCCGTGAGTCGCCCGTAGGAGCTAGCCGGGGTGGTCGGGAATCAACAGAAACGGCGCCAGACGCCACGGCTCGCTCGCGAGCCGCATCCGGCGCCCTGCTCGCGGAGCCCCCAAGACCAGGAGGCAGGCAAGCAGGAGCAAGAGTGGGGAACCGAACCCGCCGGATGAGCCGGCGCTGCTCGCGGATACGCCACCGGGGGGCGCCGGAGCTGGAGGGAAGTGCTGAGGAGCTGCGCGAGAGGCCTCGATCGGCCGTGGGCTGAGGAGCGTCCTCGAGCCGGGCCCCTCCAGGGCGCTGCTCAACGCAGCGCCAAGGGCCACGGATGCCGGGGTCAGCCCGGGAACGGTCCGGGGGACACCCCAGGAGAACGAGCCAAGGACCGAGCGTGCGGAAAGAGGCGACCAGGACGGGGCGGGGGCGGGAGACGGAGAGCCGCTGGAGGCGATGGACGATGCCGAGGCACGATCGCCGGGGGCGGGTCCGCGGCCGTCGCTTCCCATCGAGGCGGAAGGACCTGCCGCGACCCGCTGGACACTCAACCTCGTGGCCACGCGTGTGGCCGTGCCGGTGAGAGCGCCGCCGCTGCGGCTGACGGTGTTCGAGACCAGACGACCCGGGTGGGTGAGCGCGCCGGCACTGCGAGTGGCCGCGCGCGTGACGACGCTGAGCGAACCGGTTGCCGTGGTGGCGATGCTGGTGGTCGCGGCACTCGTGCTCGCAGCGACCACGCTGCCCACCGGCTGGGTGACGCTTTCGACGGTCGACGCGACGACGTGCCCCAGCGACCCGGCAGCGGCGCCGACCGAGCCGGGCGAGGACGCTTGCCCACTCGCCGGCCCAGCCACGTCAACCGCGGATGCACCTTCCACCGCCCGGTTGATGACGGTCGTGGTCTCGGCTGCGGGCTTGGCGGCCGCGTCCGTGATGGCCGCAAGGGGACTGGCGGCCGCAGCGGAGGGCGCCGCGAGGGCAAGCAGGCACGCGATACCGGCGAAGCCGACGGCTCTATGCCCGGTTCTGCTGGGCCGTGGACTTTTGCGGACCGAAGAGGCGATCTGAGTAGGTTTCCCCCTTTTTCCCGGCCCCAACCACTTCTTTCGACAGTCGAGCTAACGTCGTCTAGTCCTCCGCGGCCTGCAGCTCCTTCACCCGCTCCTCCAGCTGCGCCGTCACCGCCGGATCGCGAAGCGTGGTCACGTCGCCCAGCGCCCGGCCCTCGGCGATATCACGCAAGAGGCGGCGCATGATCTTCCCGGAGCGCGTCTTGGGGAGGTCATCGGACCAGATGATGCGCCTGGGGCGGGCGAACTTGCCGATGCGCTCGGCCACCGTTGCACGGATTCCCTCGACGGTCTCCTCATCGCCCTCCAGATCGCCCTGCAAGGTCACGAAGGCGACGATCGCCTGCCCGGTGTCCTCGTCGTGCTGGCCGATCACCGCCGCCTCGGCGACGTCCGGATGCGCCACGATCGCCGACTCCACCTCGGCCGTTGACAGCCTGTGCCCGGACACGTTGACGACGTCATCGATGCGCCCGATCACCCACAGGTAGCCGTCGGCATCGCGCCGGGCGGCGTCACCGACGAGATATGTCTCCCTACCGAAGCGCTTGAAGTACGTGTCGATGAAGCGCTCCTCCTCCCTGTACAGCGTCCGCAGCATCGATGGCCAGGGGCGCGTGAGCACGAGCAGGCCCTGGCCTTCGGATATGGGCTCGCCCGTCGACTCGTCGCGCACCTCGGCGAAAACGCCCGGGAACGGGTGCGTCGCCGAGCCGGGCTTGGTGGCGGTGATTCCCGGCAGGGGCGTGATCATGATCGCGCCCGTCTCGGTCTGCCACCAGGTGTCGACGATCGGACAGCGTTCCGATCCGATCACCTTGTGGTACCACAGCCAGGCCTTGGGGTTGATCGGCTCGCCCACCGACCCGAGCAGCCGCAGGCTCTTGAGGTTGTGTTTGTTGGGCCACTCCGCGCCCCACTTGATGCAGGCGCGGATCGCCGTCGGCGCGCAGTACAGGGTCGTGACGCCGTAGCGCTCGACGATCTCCCACCAGATCCCCTTGTGGGGGTAGTCCGGCGCCCCCTCCCACATCACCGACGTCGCCCCGTTGCAGAGCGGCCCGTAGACGATGTAGGAGTGCCCGGTGACCCAGCCCACATCGGCCGCGCACCAGTACACATCGGAGTCCGGCTTCAGGTCGAACACGTAGCGGTGGGTCGCCGAGACGCCGGTCAGGTAGCCGCCGGTGGTGTGCAGGATGCCCTTGGGCTTGGCGGTCGAGCCCGAGGTGTAGAGGATGTACAGCGGGTGCTCGGCATCCAGCGGCTCGGCCGGGCACTCGGGGTCCGCAGCCGCCAGTATCTCGTCGTAGAACACATCGCGCCCCTGCTGCATCTGGCATGGGACGTGCTTGCTCCTGACGACCACGATCTTCTCGAGCGTGGCCAGATCGCCCATCACCTCGTCCACCCGGTCCTTGACCGGCGCGGTCTTGCCCTTGCGCGCCGCCCCGTCGACCGTGATCAGCAGCTTGGCCTCGGAGAATTCCATGCGCTCGCGCACCGCCTCGGGCGAGAAGCCCCCGAAGACGACGTTGTGAGGGGCCCCGATCCGCGCGCAGGCGAGCATCGCAACCACCACCTCGGGGATCATCGGCAGGTAGATGCCGACCACGTCGCCCGCGGCGACGCCGAGGTCCTTCAGGGCGTTGGCGAAGCGCTGCACCTCGGCCAGCAGCTCGGCGTAGGTGATGTCCCGCTCCTCCCCGCCCTCGCCGCGCCAGTGGAAGGCGACGCGATCACCCCTGCCCGCGAGCACATGACGATCCAGGCAGTTGTAGGACACGTTGAGCTTGCCGCCCGTGAACCATTTGTAGAAGGGCGGATCGTCATCGTCGAGGACCCGCTCCCATGGCTTGAACCACTCGAGCTCCTCGGCCTGCGCGACCCACCATGCCTGTGGGTCGCGCGCGGCCTGCTCATAGATCGCCGGGTCGTTCAGCAGGGCATGCTCGCGGAACTCCGCCGGAGGGTCGAAGGTCTCGACCTCCAGCAGTCCCGCCAGCTCCTCGTCAAGCACCTTCCCGTCACTCTGGTCGTCTCCCGGCGCCATGGCAGGGCCTACCTTCCACTCAGGGGAACAACCGGCAGGACGGTCCGCCCGAACGTGGAGTTCGTCACGGCCGCGAACGACGCATACCAAGCGGCGGCCGCTGTCGCGAGGCCCAGATACCCACCCCAGTGGGTTACGCCTTCGTGGGCGCCAACCGCCCCGATCGCCAACAGCACGAACGTGATGGTCAGCAGCACGAACACCAGCAGCACAGCGCCGCTCGTACGTAGGGCCGCGACGGTCATGTAGGCGGTGAAGATCGCCCATGCCCACAGGTACACGCCAACGGCGTGCCCGGCGTTGCCGCCGATCTGCTTGGCGTAGAACACGTTCAGAAGCCAGAACGAGATCCAGAAGGCCCCAAACGAGCAGAAGGCGACCGCGCCAAAGGTGTTGCCGGTGCGGAACTCCCACATTCCCGCCAGCAGCTGAACGATGCCGCCGTAGGCGAGCGCGAGCCCGAGCACGACCGGCAGGCCCTTGGCGTCAACGAGGTTCGAGTTGAACATCGACAGGACGAACGTCGTCATGGCGAACGCGCCCAGGCCCAGGGGGCCAGGATCCGCCGGTTTCCAGCCGCTCACGGCCGCGGCCGCGGCCTCCGCCCCGCTCTCGGCCACCTCTCTGTGACTTGCACTTGC
Source organism: uncultured Solirubrobacteraceae bacterium (assembly GCA_963826995.1). Classification (GTDB taxonomy): domain Bacteria; phylum Actinomycetota; class Thermoleophilia; order Solirubrobacterales; family Solirubrobacteraceae; genus Palsa-744. The sequence continues at coordinate 611,520 of CAWGYZ010000002.1, forward strand.
AGCCTCCATGAAGTCCTCCCTTCACGGCCGCCCGCAATCCCCAGGGCGGCATAGACGATGCTTGTGTGATCTGTTACTCAGGGTATTCCCCAAACAAGGAAAACCCAACCCTTCCGCAACAGACGGTTCAGCCGCGCGCGCTTCTCTTCCGCCGCCGTTTTCGCGAGCGGCCGTTGGAGGCAGGCTGAGCCGGTGCCGGGGCGATGTCCGCTCCGGCCGCCGACAGCGCCGGCTGACCCTTGCCCGCCTGCTTGGCGGCCCGCTGGTCGCCGAGCTCGGCGCGTCGTTCGGCCGCCGAGGGCCACGGGCGCGCCTCCCCGGCCTGCCACGCGGGCGGCTCGCCGTTCGGCCATTTGCCCACGTACAGGATCCCCATCATCACCAGCCAGAACGAGGGCACGACCTCGAGCGTTGCGCCGCCGATAGGCAGGAAGATGAGCACGCCCGTGAAGCAGCCGAGGATGGCCATCCAGCGCGGGAGCAGCCCCACCCGCAACGCGCCCAGCGAGGCCGCGATCATCGCGGCCATCAGCGCGAGCCCCGCGATCAGGTCCACGTACTCGGTGATTTCGTTGGCGGCGCCCTTCGTGAGCGCGTTGTCGACGGCGGTGCTCGAGAAGTCATGGCCGACCGCGAAGCTGTGCGTCTGAAGCGAGCTGATGGCCTGGTGGCCGATCGTAAGAACCGCCAGCCCGATCCCCCCGACGAGGACCAGCGGACGTGCCGCCGCCCAGCTGCTGGGGCGCCTGAAGCGAGTCGCGTCGACGAGCAGCAGCAGCACCAGCGTGAGCACGATGACCGCGATCGCCGACAGCACGCTTCCGGCGATCAGGGGGAAGGCATGGTGGCTGATGAATTTGACCTCCCCCGCACGCGGGCTAACGGCCGGGTTGACTTCGCCGTTGAATGCCGGGGTGAGGCCCTGCAGCAGCCCCACGGTGGGCGCTCCCCGGAGCGTCGTTGAGGCGACGATGCCGCCGAGCAGGTACAGGAAGCCGCCGGCAAAGGCCGGAACGGCCAGCCGGCCGCGGCGATAGGCCTCACTTGCGACCTGTTCCTTTATCTCCTTCGGGGTGGGCACGAGCAGGGAGTCTATGATGCGCACATGGAAAGCGGTGGACTCGGAGACCTGTTCGGTGATCCAGAGGAGCTGCAGCGGCGGCTCGCGGAGTTCGCCGAGCAGATGCAGGGGCAGCAGCGCCTGGCCTGGGCCGACAACGCCATAAAGCTCGCCGTCGACATGACGGTGGCCGCCATCGAGCGCGTCAACCTGCAGGGCAACGCCGAGGCCCAGGCGGATCAGATCCGCGCCGTGATGGCACGCGTGTTTCCCGAGGCCGTGGCGCTCGTGCGCGAGGCCCGCGAGGGACTTCAGTAGCCGACGCGGCCACTGCCGTGCGCTCCGCGTGGGCGGCGGGGACCAGGCGGGGGCGGATCGTCGTCGAGCGGCTCATCAGAGTCCCCTTCCACGAGCAGCACCCCGGCACGCTCCGCCTCCCGCTCGGCCTCGCGTGAGGCGCGCCCGGCATGCAGAACCTCCCCGAAGGAGCGGAAGCGGAAGATGAAGACCACGGCGCCCAGCCCCACGAGCGCGGTGAACACGGCGATCGCGAGCTGCTGGCCGACCGAGTACGCCGCCACGACCGTCGTGGGAGCCTGGCTGGCGAACACCTTCACGAGCAGTGCCTGCTGGACACCCGCGCCGCCGGGGGTGAAGGGAACCGCGCCCGCCACCTGGTTCACCCCGAACACCAGCAGCACGTTCTCGACCGAGCCCCCGATGCGGAACGCTTCGAGCAGGAACCAGAAGGCGGCGAAGCGGCATACCCATGCCGCCGCCTGCCAGGCGGCGACCTCGCGCATGTAGCGAGGACGATCGCTCAGGATCGTCACGCCCTGGCGCACCCGCACCCAGAACGCCTTCGCGCGCACGGACAGCAGCGCGAACGCCACGAGCGCCAGCACCGCAAGCGCGGTGATCAGGAACAGCGTCAGGCGGAAGTGCTCGGCCAGGTAGGAGATATCGAACGAGTTCAGCTTGGCGAAGTCGGGCGGCTTGGGAAACACCCCCTGCGTGAAGGCGAAGATCAGCACGAACACACCCACGGCGACATCGAAGATCGACTCCACGAAGAACGCCGCGGCCACCGTCGGATAGCTCGCGCCGGGGACCGAGGAGCGGGCCAGGAACAGCTTGATCAGATCGCCGCCCCGCGCCGGGACGACGTTGTTGAATCCGACCGCGGCGAAATAGGCGCCCCAGATCCGGCGCCATTTGATGGCGGCCGCCGGATAGGCCGCGCGCAGGCTGTGATAGAAGGCGCGTGAGCGCAGCGTCAGGTTGAGGCCGAAGAAGGCAAGCCCCAGCAGCAGCAAGCCCCAGCGGACCGCCTCCAGATCCGAGAAGAACTGCCCGACCGCGTTGAAGAACGAGCTGAGGCTGTGACCGATCGAGGCGGATGCAAGCAGAGCGTGCACGCACTCAAGCGTACGGTGGCCGGCACCGCGGGAGGACGACCGCGACGATCACGAGGGTCCCCAGATGCGATAGAACGGGCGGATGCCAGCAAAGCCAGCCCGCCGCGCCAAGCTCACGGTCGCGGTGACCGGGCCCACCGGCGAGATCGGACAGGCGGTGCTCGCGGCGCTTGACGGCTCGCCCGAGGTGAGCCGCATACTCGGCATGGCACGGCGGCCGTTCGACCCCGCCAAGAGGGGCCTCGGCAAGGTCTTCTACCGCCGCGGCGACGTGCTCGACGTGAACGCGGTCACCGCCCTGGTCGAAGACGCGGACGTCGTCGTCCACCTGGCCTTCATCATCATGGGCTCAGAGAAGGAGTCCCGCGCCGTGAATCTGGCCGGCTCGCGCAACGTGTTCGACGCCACAGTCCAGACCGGCGCCAAGCGGCTCATCTACGCATCCTCGGTGGCCGCCTACGGCTTTCACACCGATAATCCCCAGCCGCTCACCGAGGAGACGCCGGCGCGGGGCACCGACAGCCACTACTACTCGGCCCAGAAGGCAGAGGTCGAGGCGCTTCTGGCAGACGCGCTGTACGGCTCGAAGACCGATGCCTACGTCTTCCGCCCCTGCATCGTGGGCGGAAGGGACGCGCCGCTTCTGATCGACAGCCTGCCCTACACGCAGCTGTCCGAGCGGCTTCCGGGACCTGTTCAGCGACTGCTCGCGAGCGTGCCGATCGTAAGGCCGGTGCTGCCGGACCCCGGGGTGCCCTTCCAGCTCGTGCACCACGACGACGTCGCCGCCGCGATGCGCGCAGCGGTGCTCGGCCGCGGCGCGCCGGGCGTCTACAACCTCGCGGGACCGGGCCAGCTGACCGTCTCTCAGCTCGCCGAGGAGCTCGGCTGGTACTCGATCCCGGTGCCGGGACTGGCGGTCGACGCCGTCGCCGAGCTCATCGCCCGCCTGGGCTTCCTGCCGGCGCAGGCCCAGTGGATAGCCGCCTTCCGAGAGCCGGTCATCATGAGCGCCGCGAAGGCCCGCCGCGAGCTCGGCTGGCGCCCCAAGCACAACGCCCTGCAGACGCTCCGCGAGATGGTCGCCGCTGCGCCGGCGCCCACATCCTGAGTCGGTCTGCATGCGCACGTAGGCTTCCTCGCAGCGTGAGCGTGCCGCCGGTCCCCGACACACACAAAGAGCCGACGGGCGTCGCCGTGGTGACCGACAGCACCCCCTACCTGCCCGCCGAGCTGAGCGAGCGATACGCGATCGAGGAGGTCAGCCTGTACGTCGGCTGGGACGGCGAGCTGCGTCGCGAGAGCGACTACACCGACCTCGATGCCTTCTACGCGAAGCTGCGCGAGTCTCCGCAGCTGCCCTCGACCTCCCAGCCGTCGGTGGGGGACTTCCTGGCCTGCTATGAGCCGCTGGTGAGCGCCGGCCGCGACGTCGCCTCCGTCCATATCGCCGGGGGCCTGTCGGGCACGTGTGAGAGCGCGCGGGAAGCGGCCCGGATCCTGGCGGACGCCGAGCATCCCGGAAGGGTGGAGGTGCTCGACAGCCAGACCGGCGCCGGCGGTCTGGGCTGTCTTGTGATCGTCGCCGCCACCGTGGCCGAACAGGGCGGCTCACTGGATGTGGTCGTGGACGCGGTGCGCGAGGCTCGCAAGAGCCTTGACATCTGGTTCTGCCTGGACACGCTCGAGTACCTGCGCCGCGGCGGGCGCATCGGGGCGGCCCAGGCGATGGTCGGAACCGCGCTGAAGGTCAAGCCGATCCTCACCTTCGGCACCGAGATCGCACCCGTCGGGCGCGTCCGCACGCACCGTCGGGCATTCGAGCGGATGGTCGGCTACCTGCACGAGCTCAACGACAGGGGCGCAAGCGACTGGATCGTCCAGCACGCGCAGGCCGCCGGCGACGCGCAACGTCTGGTCAGCGAGGGCACCGCCATCTTCGGAACCCCGCCGCTGTTCTGCACGGAGGTGGGGCCGGTGCTCGGCGCCCATCTCGGGTCAGGGATGCTGGTCGGGGGCATGGCCCGCCCCGCCTGACGCGGGACGGGCCACAGCTCAGCTTGCCAAACGGCTATTTGACGATCCTGACGATCCTCTCCATCCCCAGGCGCGTGTGCGGACGGCCGTCCTGGGTTTCCATGAAGCACACCTCCACGTACCAGCCCGGTTTTGCCGTGATCGTTTCCTGCTGGAACGCTTCGTGCGACAGCGGCCCGGCGCCGAAGGGCTGTCCGATGATGAGCTTTTCGATCGCCTTTTCATGCCCGGACAGCAGATCCTTGACGACCTGCTTGGCGGCCTTGTGACTCTTCACGGGCGCTATGAAATCCATGTGCACGAGGAAGCCTTCGTTTTCGTAGCGCACGAGCTCCCCGTCGTGGAGTGTGCTGGGTCCACGGAAGCCGAACTCGATCGAACGGATCGTGGCCTGGGGGGCCGGCAGGGCGGCCGGCGCTGCAGAAGTCGTGACCGTGAAGGTCGTTCGCAGCTTCGCTTCGCCTTCACCGGTACCGACCAGCAGGAGGTAATGGCCAGGCTGGAAGTAGGTCTGAACTTCGCCTTTCTTACCCGGCGCACCTTCCGCGTCGAACACGATCGATCCGAGCTTCTCCGTGTTGTTGGGATCGTTCTTGACCTTTTTTTCTTTGATGAAGGCTTCGGCTTCCGCGAAGCTCACGTCGGGCTTCAGGAGGAACACGATGACGCTCGCTTCCTTGACCCCGGTGTCGGAAGAGACCACGTTGACCCCGCCCGATTCGAGCGCCCCGCTGACGGTCGCGGAAGACGGCGTGATCGCGATCGAGACGGTGGGAAGCGCCGAGGCCTGCGCCGAGCCGGCGGCGAACAGGCCGCCAACGAGGGCAAGCAGAGCGCTCAGACAGCTGACGGCCACGACGGCCATCGTCCGCTGTGGCATGGGTGCGCTGAGACGGTATGACATCCGGTTGGTCCTTTCTATTGGCGGGGCAGGGCGGGCGCGGCGGAAAAACAGGAGGCCCCTTTGAGTGCGCGCGAGTATAGGTCGTCTTGCGTAGCTTTGACAAGCTCTACACAACGGGTGGCGCGGTTCCCTCGAGAGCCTCGAGCACGCGTTCGTCATGCTCGGCCGGCTTGACCTTCCGAAGCACATGGGCCACCCGGCCGTCGGGACCGATGATGAAGGTGGTGCGCTCGTTGCCGAAGTACGTTTTGCCGTACATCGACTTCTCCGCCCAGACGCCGTAGGAGTCCGCCACGGCGTGGCCCTCGTCGGCCAGCAGCGGGAAGTCAAGGTCGTACTTCTCATGGAACTTCTTCACCTTGGCCACGGGGTCAGGGGAGATCCCAAGCACCACCGATCCCAGCTTCTGGTAGTCGGCGCGATGGTCGCGAATGCCGCATGCCTGGGTCGTGCAGCCGGGGGTGTCTGCCTTGGGATAGAAATAGACGACCACCGGCTGGCCGCGAAAGTCCGAGAGCTTCACGGCCCGCCCATCCTGGTCGGGTAGCTCGAAGTCCGGGGCCTCATCTCCTTGCTCGATCATGCGTGGGGATCGTAGCCGCTCGCAGAGCCCTCCCTGCGAGATACTGCGGTCATGGTCGAGGAGTCCACGACCCCCGACCCGGTGGAGCGGACACGTGTCTTCTACGAGACGATGGACCGCGACTGGGACTTCGATGCGCTCGCAGGCTTCTTCACGCCCGACGCGGTGTGGGATCTCTCCGAGTCCCATCTCGGAATCTACGAGGGCGTAGCGGCGATTCGTGAGTTCCTCGTTGGCTACTGGGCGACCTGGGAGGACCACCATCACGAGCTCGAGGAGATCCTCGATTTCGGCCACGGAGTGCTGTCTGTCGCGATCCGGGAAGACGGTTGCCCGAGAGGCAGCAATGCCCGTGTGCAGGCGAGACATCTGCAGGTGTTCGAGTGGGTGCAGGGCGAGATCGTGCGGATAACGGGCTACCCGGACATCGACGCGGCCCGTGCTGCCGCCGAGCGCCTTGCCGAAGGGCGGGGGTAGGCGATGTCGCGCGCTAGCCCATCCTGGTCGGGCAGCTCGAAGTCGGGGCCTCATCGCCCGTGTTGTTGATCATCCCTGCCTCTACTGCTTGGCGGAGTCGCCGGCGGTCGAAACGTACTCGTGCACTGGGAACTCCTCGATGTCAGGCTGGACTGTTGCGCCGGTAGCGGCGGCAGCGGGACCAATCCGCTCCGCGGCAAAGGCATCGAAGTGGGCACGCGACTCCCATACGTCGATCACGCGCCAACCGCCCTCGACAGGTCCCGACGCCGAAAAGATGAGGCCCTCGGGGTGATTGCCACGGACGTCGATCGCCGCGTCGACGCGCTCGAATTCCTCAACGTTCACTCCGGGCAGCTTGATGCGGATTCCTACAGCCATCGCGTCCTCCTAGGGTTGGATCGGCCGAGTGTACGGGGGTTCGGTGCCGTGGCAACCGGCTGTCCCGCCATCCCGCTCGAGCGTCACGGGAACCGAAGGTCAAACCGCCCGACGATGCGCGCGGCTCGATCAATCGGCTTTGGCAGCCCGCCCGGGTATTTGTAGACGTATAGAGGCAGGGTCCCGGAAACCGGCACGCAGGGGGCGGGTGCGGGTTGGCAGCTCCCGTACTCGGTGCTGTGGCCGGCGCACGGCTGGGCGACGCTGCACCGCGGACGGTGGGGAACGGCGTACACGGCGCCTTCGTAATGGCCCGCCTGGCACCATTCGCCAGCGGCGGACGCCGCCGGGTAGAGCCTCAGGCTGATGCGATGATGGGCCCCTGGGTAGGCATAGACGGTTCTTCGCATGTCGCTTGAGACCGCGCACGGAGGCGGCGAGTGTTTGGTGCCTTCGATGTAACCCGTGAGCACAGCCACCGCGTAGTAGTAGCCGCCGCGCGGGAGATGTCCTCGGGGCGCGAAACTGATGATCACCGCCTGACGAGGGCTGGGGGCCGCCGGAACCCGGACCGAGACCGGCCCGAGCGACGCGAGAGCCGTGGTCGTGCTCGCGGCGGCACAGACGACGAGCGCCGCACCCGCAACGACCTGGCGAGTGCGCAACGCCGCTTTGCGCAGCTCGGTCATGCGTGGGGATCCCAGCCACTCGCCGAGCCCCGTGGGGGATACTCTCGCCCATGAGCGGGAGCCCGCGAGAGCAGGTCCTCGACGCCGCCGGCATGGCGAGGTAGGGGATGTCGGAGGCCAACGTGGAGATCGTCCGCAGCGGCTATGAGCAGTTCGCGGCCGACGGGCAACTCGTGGCTGACAACGTCACGCCTGAGTTTGCCTGGGATATGTCGAACTTCCACGGCTGGCCTGAGCAGCAGCTCTACGAGGGCGTCGAGGGGGCAGAAACCTTCCTCGGCGAATGGCTCGCCGCCTGGGATGAATGGGAGCTCGAGGTGGAGGGGCTGCGCGACGCGGGCGACCAGGTCGTTGCGCTCCTGCGCCAGCGCGGCCGGTCGAAGAGCACCGGGATGCGGGTCGAGATGACCTTTGCCCAGGTCTGGACGCTCCGCGACGGCATGAACACCCGGATGGAGATGTATTCAGACCCGGCCGAGGGACTCAGAGCCGCCGGCCTGGAGACCGAACACAGATAGGCGAACTCCCAGCCGAGCGCTGGTAGTAGCCTCAGCCGCGGCCCGACTCTCCCCAGGCTGCCAACCGGCGCCCCGATCGAAAGGAAAACACAATGCCGCTCGCCACCTTCACCTTCGGAGACGCGCTGCTCACCACCCTGGAGTTCGCGTTCCTGTTCCTGTGGATCTGGATCGCGGTGGGCGTGGTGTTCGACATCTTCCGCAGCCACGACCTGTCCAACTGGGCCAAGGCCCTGTGGGTGCTGTTCATCTTTGTGCTCCCCTTCATCGGCATCCTTGCCTACCTGATCGTGCGCGGCCACACCATGCACGAACACCAGGAACAGGACCAGGCACGGTTCCGCGCGTTCCGCCAGAGCCCGCCGCAACCGGCGCCGAGCCCCGCCGATGAGCTGAGCAAACTGGCTGAGCTCAAGGACCGGGGCGTGCTCTCAGACGAGGAGTTCGAGCGCGCGAAGGCCAAGGCGCTCGGGTAGGAGACCGGCCTAGCGCAACAGGCGCGACAGACGCCGGTCCTTGAGCACCCGCCCCTCGGTCTGGCAGGCGGGGCAGTAGGCGATCACATAGTCCTCGAAGTGAACGGCCATGAGCGTCTCTGAGCAGCGGGGACAGGGCTCGCCCTGGCGCCTGTGGACTCGCAGCGGCATCGGCAGCTTGTCGGGAATGGGAAGGGTGATCGCCTGCTCGTAGTGGTCGATCGCGTTGGTGAGGGTCTGAACGATCGCCTCGCGCAGCCGCTCGGCCTCGTCTGCGTCGAGATCGGCCCCGCGCTTGTAGGGGGAGAGCTCGGACTCCCACAGGATCTCATCGACCCACGAGCGCCCGATGCCCGAGATCGTGCGTTGATCGCGCAGCAGCGTGTGCAGCGGGCGCGGGGCGTCGAGCAGCTCCTCGAGCGCAGGCGGCTCCGGCCAGGCTTCCGGTCCGAGCTTGGACAGCGCCTCGTCCTGCTCATACTCGCCCGCCCGCAGCAGCTTCACCCAGGCGGCCTGCTTTGAGCCGAACTCGCGCAGCCGCAGCTCGCGCTCACCGTCCTCGGTGCGCAGGCGCACGAGCAGCCGCGAGGTGCGATCGCGCGGGCCGGCGCGCTTGTCGTAGAGCTGCAGGCGGCCGGCTGACATCAGGTGGATCAGCAGCACCAGCTCCCCGCTGAACTCGATGATCAGGTTCTTGCCGCGGCGGCGCACGGCCACGATCCGCTCGCCCTCTAGCGCCGACAGCGGCGGGTCGAACGTCTTCAGGGCGTTGATGCCGGGGGCCAGCGCGAACTCGACCTGCGCTCCCCGCAGGGCACGGTCGAGCAGGCGGGCAGTGATCTCGACCTCGGGCAGCTCGGGCATCGCCTCCTCACTGTAGGAGGGCCGTGAGCCCGGGCACTGCGCTCAGGAGGCCCCGATCGGCGGGCCTTCATAGACCACGCCGGCCGGGCTCTTCCAGCGCACGCGCCAGTGGGCGCCCTGGGTGGAGGAGCTGAAGCCCCAGTAGCCCAGGCTGTTGGTCCCTGCGCTCTTCAGCGTGCGGTAGTGCCTGGAGCCCTTCAGCTCAACGAGCACCATCACCTTCGTCGCCCCGGTCGCCGGGCGCACCAGTCCCCACAGCGAGAAGCCGTGCCCCCGCTTGGTGACGACGAGTGGCACCGGGAATCCGTAGTAGACGGGCTTGGGGGAGCCGTTCACGTACTCAAGGCCCGTCTGGAAGCCGATCGCGCCGCCATGCGTGCTCGACCCCGGCGCCCCGCCGAGCGGATCGTCTTTGAGCAGGTACTGAGAGAACGCCGCGACGCGGGGGTTGTTCCAGGCGATGTTCTCAGCGATGGCATCGTATTCGGCCTGCTGGGAGACGGACACGCCGAGGTACTTGTTGGGCTTGCTCTGCACCCCGAACTCGGTCAGGTAGATCGGCACATGGGCCGGGATCGCGTGAGCTCGGGCGGCGAGATCGAGGGCGTTGGAAAGCCGCGAGAGCACTCCGATCATCACGTCGTCGCGTTCGGGCGGCTTGTAGTAGGGGGTCGTCGCCTGCGTGTAGGCATGATGTGCGTAGCCGGTCATCTGCAGCTCGCTGCAGGAGCCCGATCGCTTGTACTTGGCGTTCAGGCACAGGGCTTCGCGCAGAAACGCGAGCGGCGCCACATCGTGGAGCACCCCTTCCCGGCGAGCGTTGACCTTGTCCGAGCCGGTGGGGGCCGTTTCGCCGAACAGGACCTTGGGGTGGGTTATGCCCGCCACCTGCAACCCCTTGTAGCCCGACTGGTAGAGGCTGCGGTAGATGCGCGGTGAGGCCGGCGTTCCGTTCGAGTTGAACTGCGGCAGCAGAAAGGACGGATGATTGGGCTCATTCCAGATCGCGTATGCGGAGACCTCCGAGCCGAAGTGACGCGCCACCGCCGTCATGAATTCCTGGAAGTCGAGGGCATCCGGGCGTGTGATGTAGGGGGCTTTGCCGTTGGACGTGGCCCATCGCGGCACCGGCGCGGTAACGGTCAGAAGCACCTGCCAGTGCAGCCGCTGGGCTTCGGCCAGCAGCGGGTCGTATTCGCCCCAGTCATAGCTCGCGGGATTGGTCGCTTCGAAGTTGGGGCGCTTGGCGCTGGCCGGCCCCGGGGCGACGGCGTTCCAGTACAGCTCGACACGCAGGGCTTTCACGCCGAGGTGCTGCAACTGCGCGATCGCATGCGGGCGCGTGGGGGAGCTGAGCAGCAGGTCGGAGGCCTCGAAGTAGGTGACCTCACTGTGGGAGGCCGCGGCCTCCCCGGCGCCGGCGATGCCGGTGAGCAGCAGGGCGGCGGCCAAGGTAAAGAGGAGCTTGCGAGTTCGGGGCATGGTCGCTTGAGACACCTGGTTGCTGAGAAGGTTGCGGTTGCGGTGGGTGTCTTTAGATTCAGGACGCCCGTACGGGACTTCTTGGCGCAAATAGCGGCAGATCGCCCCGTCACCCCCAATCCGCACACCTGGCAGGCGTGGGATAGCGTTGCGGCCATGAGCATGACCATCGCCCCAGACGACATCGTCGGAACGCACGCGGACGCCGCGGCCAACTCCCGCCCGCCGCTGCTGGTGCTCGAGCCGCTGCGCGCGTTCCTCGACGCGCACGGCCTCGGCGAGGGCGACATCGAGGCCAGCCCGATCGGAGAGGGGCACTCGAACGTCACCTACCTGATCACGCGGGGGGACACCGAGATGGTCCTGCGCCGCCCGCCCCGCCCGCCGCTTCCGCCCAGCGCCCACGACGTGCTTCGCGAGGCCCGCCTGCTGCGGGCACTGTGGGACACCCCTGCGCGCGTACCGCAGGTGCTCGCCGTATGCGATGACGAGACGACGATCGGCTGCCCGTTCTACGTGATGGACCGGATCGCCGGCGAGGTGATCGTCGCAAGCGTCCCCGATGCGCTGGATACGCCCGCCGAACGGGGCAGAATCGCCGAGGAGCTGATCGACGCGCTGGCCGAGATCCACGCGGTGGACTGGCGGGCCGCCGGGCTCGAGGACTTCGGCAAGCCCACCGGCTATCTGGAGCGCCAGCTGCGCCGCTTCACCGGGTTGTGGGAGATCAACAAGACGCGCGAGATCCCCGCCGTCGAGCGTGTGGGAGGGTGGCTGACCGAGCATCTGCCGGAGTCCGGCCCGGCCACGATCGTCCACGGTGACTTCCGCCTGGGCAACACGATCTTCGCCGCCCAGCCGCCGGCCCGCCTTGAGGCGGTTCTCGACTGGGAGATGGCAACGATCGGCGACCCTCTGGCCGATCTCGGCTACCTGTGCATGATGTGGACCGACAGCAACGACCCCGTGGGCGGTATGCGCGAGCACCTGGGCGGGGTCACGCGCCAGCCGGGTTTTCCCACGCGGGAGGAGCTGATCGCAACCTATGAGCAGCGCACGGGCCGCTCGATGCGGGATCTGCGCTGGTACACGACGCTCGCCCTGTGGAAGTCGATCGTGTTCATGGAGGGCAACTACAAGCGCGCCGTCTCGGGCAGCACCGATGACCCCTACCTGAAGCAGTTCGGCGAGGGCGTGCTCGAGCTCGCCAGGCAGGCCGAGGAGGTGTCCCATGGCGGTTGACGCGCAGGCGCGGACGGGCCTTCTGATCGACTGGGGCGGCGTTCTGACGACGAACCTGTTCGCCTCCTTCCACGCCTACTGCCTGTCGGCCCAGATCGACCCCAAGACACTGCTCGGGCGGTTCCGCTCGGACCCCGAGGCGCGCGATCTCCTGGTCGCGCTCGAGAAGGGCCAGCTCTCGGAGGGGGACTTCGAGCGGCAGTTCGCCGCCCTGCTCGGCGTCCAGCCCGCGGGCCTGATCGACGGGCTGTTCGCCGGTGTAGTGCCGGACACCGCGATGGTCGACGCCGTCCGCACCGCTCGCGCGGCCGGCATCCGCACGGCGCTCGTGTCTAACTCCTGGGGCGTGCACCGCTACCCCCAGGACATGTTCTCCGAGCTGTTCGACGGCCTTGTGATCTCCGGCGAGGAGGGCATCCGCAAGCCCTCGAGCCGCATGTACGAACTCGGCGCGGAGCGCGCCGGCGCTCCGGCGGAGCTCTGCGTCTATGTCGACGACCTGACCTTCAATCTTCCGCCCGCGGAGAAGCTGGGCATGGCCACCGTGCACCACACGAGCGCCGAGACGACCATTCCGCAGCTTGAGAAGCTCCTCGGGATCCCGCTCCAGGCGCAGGAGACCGTCGGCTGAGCGTCAGTCGCGCTTGCCGCGGCCGTACAGGAACTTGAACAGGCCCGCCAGCAAGCGAGAGGTGCGACCGCTGTAGGGGTACATGTGGACCTCGCGCTTGAGCGCCAGGCGCGGCGTGACCACGATCGCCTGCTGGGAGGTGTACTTGCGGATCCCCCCCGGCCCGTGACGCGAGCCGAGACCCGATGCCTTGGCGCCGCCCATCGGCAGCTCGAGGACCGTGTAGTTGATCATCGCGTCGTTGACGTTCGCGGCGCCGGTCTGCAGACGCCGGGCGATCTGCTCGCCCCGCTCGGTGTCACGTGTGAAGACCGAGGAGCCGAGACCGTAGGGCGAGTCGTTGGCCAGTCGCACGGCCTCCTCGGCGTCGGCGACCTTCATGATCGGCAACGTCGGCCCGAACGTCTCCTCGGTCATGATCTTCATCGTGTGATCGACGTCTACCAGCACGGTCGGCTCGTAGAAGCGCCCGCCGTCGGACTTCGCGGCGTGGCCCCCGGCCAGCAGGCGTGCGCCCTTGTCGACCGCGTCGGAGACGTGATCTTCGATCGTCTGAAGCTGGGGCGGGAACGTGATCGCCCCCACCTCGACCGAACCGGGCCCCCGTGGAGGCCCGACCCGCAGGGCGTTCACCTTCTGTGAGACTTTGGCGACGAACTCGTCGTAGACGGGCTCCTCGACGTAGACGCGCTCGATCGAGATGCATGTCTGACCGGCGTTCTGCATCGAGTAGTAGGTGGCGAAGTTGGCGGCCCGCTCGAGGTCGGCGTCTGACAGAACGATCATCGGGTCCTTGCCGCCGAGCTCAAGCGACGCGGGGATGAGCCGCCGAGCCGCAGCCTCGGCGACCTTGCGCCCGGTCCTGGTTGAGCCCGTGAACATGATCATGTCCACCTGCTCGACCAGCGCGGCTCCGGTCTCCCCACGGCCGGTGGCGATCTGCAGGACGTCCTCGGGCAGGCCGCACTCACGCAGGCCTTCGGCCATCAGCATCGAGGTCAGCGGCGTCACCTCGGAGGGCTTCAGGATGACGCTGTTTCCCGCCGCGAGGGCGGGAATGCAGTCACCGAACGAGTTCGTGAGAGGGTAGTTCCAGGGGCCGATCACGCCGATCAGGCCCAGCGGCCGGTAGCGCAGGATCAGCTTCTTGCCCTTCACCAGCAGCTGTCCGGACTTGACGCGTTCGTCGGCGAGGTACTCGGGCGCATGCTTGGCCCAGAAGCCAAACGCGTTGCCGGCGTATGAGATCTCGGCAAGCGAGGCATCCTCAAAGGTCTTGCCGGTCTCGGACATGATCGTCGCGATGACCTGCTTGGAGTTGTCCATCAACCACTTCTGCGCGCGCAGCAGGATCCGTGCACGGCCGTCGAAGCCGAAGGCCTCCCACGCGGGCTGTGCGGCGCGAGCGCGCGCGGCCATCTCGGCAACGACCTCGGCGCCGAGGTCGGGGACGGTTGCGAGGATCTCGCCCGTGGCGGGATTCTCGACAGGGATGTCCTGGGCGGCGTGCGCGACGCCGTTGTGAGTCTCCGCAGGGTGCTGCTCGACCGTCGCCATCTCTATCTCCCCTTCTCGTTCGCTCGTTCTAGACAGACTACTCCGACCGAGCGTTCCTGCCGGTGGAAATGGGCGATCGTCAGTCTGAGAACTCGATCGAGGAGATCCCGATCGGCTCGGCGGGGCGGTCCGAGCCGTCGGTCGCGACGCCCTCGAGCTTGTCCACCACATCGATGCCCTCGGTGACCTCTCCGAACACGGTGTGCTTGCCGTCCAGCCAGGGGCAGGCGTCAGCCGTGACGATGAAGAACTGGGACCCGTTGGTGTCCGGTCCGGCGTTGGCCATCGCGAGCGCGCCGCGGACGATCTTGTGGGGATTGATCTCGTCCTCGAAGGTGTAGCCCGGTCCGCCGGTGCCGGTGCCCTGGGGGCAGCCGCCCTGGATCATGAAGTCCTTGATCACGCGGTGGAAGATGAGCCCGTCGTAGAAGCCCTCGGAGGCCAGCTTGCGAAAGTTCTCGACGGTCTTGGGTGCATCAGAATCGAACAGCTCGAAGACGATCGGACCTTCGGTTGTCTGCATGGTGGCGGTTGACATGGCCCTAGCCTACCCGCTGCAGGCTGACCGCCTGTCCCCGAACGTCCTGTCCGTCGAGGGCGTCGATCACACGGTCGGCCTGGGCGGCCGGCACCGACAGGAACGAGAAGCGGTCGAGCACCATCACGTCGCGCACCTCCTCGCCGTCGAGGCCGGCCGAGCGGGTGACCGCGCCGACCACGTCCGCCACGCGCAGGCCGGCCGCGCGGCCTTTGGAGAGCACGAGCTTGACGTAGGGCTCCTCCTCGTCGCGTCCTGAGATACGCGGCTTGGAGTGGCGGCGAGGCTTTGTCTTGACCGGCGTCGGCGTGGCCACGGCGCCCTCTCGCCATTGCGCGATGGAGGTGCCGATGTGCCGTTCGATCGCCTCGAGCTCGCGCTTCTGGCGGTCCTCCACGAACGTGATCGCCCTGCCCGAACGCCCCACCCGCCCGGTGCGCCCGATGCGATGGACGTAGATGTCCGGGGACACGGGCACGTCGTAGTTGATGACGTGCGTGACCGTCGAGATGTCGAGCCCACGGGCGGCCACGTCGGTCGCCACCAGGATCGGCACACGCCCTCCCTTGAAGGCCAGCATCACCCCGTCGCGCGAGCCCTGGGACATGTCGCCGTGCAGCGCTCTGACGTTCATGCCGCGGTCGCGCAGCGTCCGAAACAGCTGGTCGCAGCGCACCTTGGTGCGCACGAACACGATCGCCTGGGCCGGTTTCTCAGCGCTCAGCACCTCCACCAGCTTGTCCGGCTTGCCCTTGGCGTCGACCGGCAGCTGGAACTGCTCGACGGTGTCGATCGTGAGCGTCTCCGCCTCGACCTGGATGATCTCCGGGTCGTACATGTAGCGGTCGGCGAGCGTGCGGATCGGCGGCGGCATGGTTGCCGAGAAAAGTGCGGTCTGGCGACTGGAGGGCGTCAGCGAGAGGATCTTCTCGACGTCCTCGAGGAAGCCCAGGTCGAGCATCTCATCGGCCTCATCGAGGACCAGGAAGCGGCAATCGTGCAGCACGAGCGAGTGTCGCGAGATCAGATCCAGCACCCGGCCCACCGTCCCCACGACGACATGCCCGCCGGCCCGCAGCTGGGCCTGCTGGGTGCGGATCGGAGCGCCCCCGAAGACGGCAACGACGTCGATCCCGGTATGGGCGCCATACGTGCGCAGGGCCTGAGTCACCTGGATGCATAGCTCCCGCGTGGGCGTCAGCACGAGCGCCTGCACCGTCGGCTCGGCCGGGTCGACGTACTCCATTATCGGCAGCCCGAAGGCCGCCGTCTTGCCGGTGCCGGTCTGCGCCTGGCCGATCACGTCGCGGCCCTCGAGCAGTGGCGGGATCGCCTGTTCCTGGATCGGGCTGGGCGACTCGTAGCCCACGTCGCGCAGCGCGTGGAGGGTGGACTCCGAGAGCCCCAGATCAGTGAAGGTGGTGGCCATCGTGGGAGGGGAGCTTACGCTGCCGTTCAAGAGCATGGATCGAGCAGGAGCTTGCCGGTCGTGCGCCGCTCGCGCAGGTCGATGTGTGCCTGCGCGGCCTGCTCGAGCGGGTAGGTGTGGCCCACGATCGCCCTGAGCTCGCCGCGCGCGGCCCGCGCGAACAGGTCCGACAGGGCATCGGTGAACATCGCGGGCCGCTCCAGGCAATGGAACAGGTAGAAGCCCACGACCGCACGCGAGTGGCGCAGCAGCGAGCCGGTGGAGATCTCGTTGGGCTGCTGGGAGGCGATCCCGCAGACGACAATCCTCCCGAACGGCGCCAGCGCCCGCGCGGAGGCCTCGAACACCTCGCCGCCGGCCATATCGAACACCACGTCCACGCCCCGGCCTCCGTTGGCCTCGATCAGCCGGTCGGTGAGGCCCTCCGGCGCAGGGTCGATCGCCACATCGGCGCCCAGTTCGAGCGCCAGCGAGCGCTTGTCCTCGCTCGAGGCGGTCGCGATCACCCGCCCGGCGCCCAGCGGATGGCCGAGCTGCACGGCCAGCGAGCCGACGCCTCCGGCGGCCGCGTGCACCACGACGCTCTCGCCCTCGCTGACCTTCGCGGAGGTGCGGTACAGATGCCACGCGGTCAGGCCCTGGATGATGATCGCGAGCGCCGTGCCGTCGTCGAGCTCGTCCGGGATCGGGAAGACCAGCTCGCCGGGCGCCGTCGCGTACTCGGCATAGCCGCCGCTGCCCACGAGCGCAACCACCCGCTGCCCCGTGTCCTCGCGGATTCCGGCCACCTCGCCGCCGGGGACGAGGGGAAGCGTGGCCTTGCGCACGTAGGAGTTGGTGCGCGTGTGGGTGTCGGCAAAGTTCAGCCCTGCGCGCGTGACCCTGATCAGCACCTCTCCGGCCACGGGCTCGGGCTGGGCGAGCTCCGTCAGCCGCAGCACCTCCGGGCCGCCGAACTCGGTCATCTGAATTGCGCGCATTGATACTCACCTTATCCGAGGGCCGCCGGCGCCCCTCGTGCTCTAAGGTCCGCGCCCATGCCAATCACAGTGGTGGGCTCGATCGCCTTTGACGCAGTCAAGACGCCCTTCGGCGAGCGCGAGCGGATGCTCGGAGGGGCCGCCGTGCACTTCGCCTTGGCGGCTTCGTTCTTCGAGGAGGTTCGCGTCGTCGGCCCGGTGGGAGAGGACTTCGGCGAGCCCGAGCTGGACGTGCTGCGCCGCCGCGGCGTGGACGTATCCGACGTTGAGCGCATCGCCGGCGGAAGGACGTTCTTCTGGCGCGGCGAGTACGGCTGGGATCTGAACTCGCGCGAGACGCTCGACACCCAGCTGGGCGTGTTCGAGGGCTTCGAGCCCAAGCTCTCCGAGCAGTCGCGCTCGAGCGAGGTGCTGTTCCTGGCAAACATCCAGCCCGACCTGCAGCGCGAGGTGCGCACCCAGATGCCCGATGCGCGGTTTGTCGCGCTGGATTCGATGAACCTGTGGATCGACATCGCACGGGACTCGCTGCTCGGAGCGATCGCCGGCGTCGACTGCGTGATCCTGAACGACGCCGAGCTGCGTCAGCTGACGGGCAAGCCCAACCTCCTGACGGCGGCGCGCGAGCTCCTGTCGTGGGGCACCGAGGGCTCGCCCGGCGGGGCCGGCGGCCCGCGTGTGGTCGTCGCCAAGCAGGGGGAGTACGGGTCGGCACTGATAACCCGCGATGGCTTCTTCGCGCTGCCGGCCTATCCGCTCGAGACCGTGATCGACCCCACCGGAGCGGGCGACTCGTTCGCGGGAGGACTGCTCGGCTACATCGCCGCGCACCGCTCAGAGACGCTGTCTGAGGATCTTCTGCGAAGCGCGATGGCCCATGCCACCGCACTTGCCTCGTTCAACGTCGAGGAGTTCGGCACCGAGCGCGTCGAGCGTCTGACTGCGGCCGAGATCGCCGCCCGCGTGCAGGAGCTCCATGCGATCACCCAGTTCAGCGGCGCCCCGGTCGAGCTCCGCGACTGAGCCTCTGCGAGGAGGCCGCGGGGTTGTGCTGCGCTCACACCCGGTATACGATCTGCGGGAGTGACCACCTGGACCTTCATCTGGCTGATGGTCTTGTTGAAGATCCCGATCGTCGCGCTGTTCCTGTTGGTGCGATGGGCGGTACGAGCCCCTGAGACCGCCCCCGGGCAGGACGGCGGCATCGGCCCGCGTCCACAGCCGCTGCACCCGCACCACCCCCGCGCCCGTCCGCCGCGCCTGCCCAGGCGAGGGCCTCACGGCGATCCCGCCCCGGCGTCGCCCGCGCGCACGCGCGCCGTCGCCTCCCGCCTGCGCCTGCCCCAGAACTGAGGGCATCGCGGGGCACCGGCGGGGAATGCGCCGCCGTGTCGCATAATCGGTCCTAGAGCATCCGAAACCGTCGATAGGAGAAGCAGATGAGCCCCGACACGCAGACGGGCCCCGACCAGGCAGGCGTCGAGACATCCGGCGATGGCGCCGCCTCCAAAGAGGACACGCTCACGGTGACGGACAACCGCACCGGCCGGAGCTATGAGCTGGCGGTCACCGATGGGACCGTGCGGGCGATGGACCTGAGGCAGATCAAGACCGACGATCAGGACTTCGGGCTGATGGCCTACGACCCGGCCTACACCAACACCGCGTCCTGTCGCAGCGCAATCACATACATCGACGGAGACGCCGGCATCCTGCAGCACCGCGGCTACCCGATCGAGCAGCTGTGCGAGAGCTCCACCTACCTCGAGGTCGCCTACCTGCTGATCAATGGCAGGCTCCCCAACCAGGTCGAGCTGACGGGCTGGATCGATGAGATCACGGTTCACACGTTCGTGCACGAGAACGTCAAGGACTTCATGCAGGGCTTCCGCTACGACGCCAACCCGATGGGCATGCTGGTGGCCTCCGTGGGAGCACTCTCGACCTTCTATCCGGACGCCAACAAGATCCGCGAGGAGCGCGTGCGCGCGATCCAGATCATCCGGCTGCTCGCGAAGATGCCGACGCTGGCCGCGTTCGCTTTCCGCCACAACATGGGCCAGCCCTACGTCTACCCCGACAACGACCTCAACTACGCGGGCAACTTCCTCGGGATGATGTACAAAATGACCGAGCTCAAATACGAGCCCGATCCTCGCCTCGAGCGTGCGCTGGACGTGCTGTTCATCCTCCACGCCGACCACGAACAGAACGCCTCCACCAGCGCGGTGCGCTCCATCGGCTCAACCCAGGTCGATCCCTACTCGGCGGTGGCCGGAGGGGTCGCTGCGCTCTACGGCCCCCTGCACGGGGGCGCCAACGAGGCGGCGCTGCGAATGCTCGAGCGGATCGAGAAGGTCGAGAACATCCCGGACTTTCTGGACGGCGTGAAGGCCGGCAACGAGCGCCTGATGGGCTTCGGGCACCGCGTTTACAAGAACTACGACCCGCGCGCGCGGATCATCCGCAAATACCTCGACGACGTGTTCGAGGTGCGCGGGAAGAGCCCGCTGCTGGACGTGGCGACCGAGCTCGAGAAGCGGGCCCTGGACGACGACTACTTCACCTCGCGCAAGCTGTACCCGAACGTGGACTTCTACTCGGGTCTGATCTATGAGGCCCTGGGGCTGCCGGTGGCGATGTTTCCCGTCATGTTCGCGATCGGGCGCACCAGCGGCTGGATCGCGCAGTGGAAGGAGATGGTCGAAGACCCCGAGCAGAAGATCGCCCGCCCCCGCCAGATATACACGGGCGCGCGCGACCTCGACTACGTCCCGATCGATCAGAGGGGCTGAAGCACGAGCGTCGCGCCGTTGCGCCTCAGCCAGTCGCGGTCGTCGCGATAGCCGGGCCAGCGCCGCTCGAGCAGCGCCCAGAAGCTGCGCGAGTGGTCGAGGATCTCCAGGTGGCAGACCTCGTGCCACACGACGTATTCGAGCACCCGCTCGGGAGCAAGCAGCAGGCGCCAGTTGAAGCTCATATGCCCGCCGGGCGAGCAGGATGCCCAGCGGGTGCGCTGCGCGCGGATGGCCAGGCCGCTGTAGGCACTCCCGGCCATCGCGGTTGCACGGTCCAGGCGAGAGGCGATCTCGGTGCGGGCGGCGCGTCGGTAGAAGCGCTCGAGCGCCGGCCGGGCATCGCCGGCGGGCACCAGCAGCCGCCCGCCCTGGCGGTGTACCCGCGAGCGCCCGGGCTGCGGCGTCAGCTCCAGTGAGGTGCCCAGATAGGGCAGGGTCGAGCCGCGCGCGCTGATCGTCTCGAGCGCCTCGCGGGCCTCGTCCAGGCGCCGCTCGATCCAGGGGCGCAGCTCGGCGACGGCGGCAGCGGCCGCGCGATCGGAAGCGCGGGCCGGAAGCACGACCTCCACACCATCGTGCGCGTGCACGTTCACACGCACCCGCCGGGCCCGCGCAGAGCGCCTGATCGTGTAGGAGATCGCGCCCGCTGGCGGTGCTTGGCTCATCGCCCACTGAGGGTACGCACCCAGGCGGGCGTCTCCGAGCGCCGCCGGGCCTGTGCTCTGTAGGACATACCCTTGGCGGCGTGAAGCCGGCCGCGGATGACACCCCCGAGGCGAGTCGGACCCTCGACCAGGAGCTGCTGCTGTGGCTCGAGGACGAGCCCGCCGCGGTGCGCGCAGCCGACGCGCTGCGCGTCGCCGACATCGCGGCCGAGTTCGCCCGCGGCTTCGATGCCCTCGCCGAGGTGGGACGAGCCGTGACCGTCTTCGGCTCGGCCCGCACCCCGCCCGAGCACCCCCTATACGCGCTTGCCCGTGAGGTCGGCGCGTGCCTCGGCCGAGGCGGATACGCGGTCATCACCGGCGGCGGCCCGGGCCTGATGGAGGCGGCAAACCGCGGTGCACGCGACGTCCGCGCCCTGTCGGTCGGATGCAACATCGCACTTCCTCGCGAGCAGGAGCTGAATCCCTATCTGGACATCGGGCTGCGCTTCAGGCACTTCTTCGCCCGCAAGGTGATGTTCGTACGCTACGCCAGCGCGTTCGTCGTATGCCCCGGCGGCTATGGGACGCTGGACGAGCTGTTCGAATCGGTGACGCTCATCCAGACCGCCATCATCCGCCACTTCCCCGTGGTTCTGATGGGTCACGGCGAGTGGGACGGGCTGCTCGAGTGGCTGCGCGACGGCGCCCTAGCCGACGGGCGGATCGGCCGCGCCGACCTCGATCTGCTGCACGTCGTCGAGGAGCCGGGCGAGATCTGTGAGATCGTCGACGCGGCATACGAGCGCCAGCTCATCGAAGGGCGTCGACAGCGGCGACGGCTGGCGTCACAATGAGACTCCGATGAGCACATCGAGAGTGAGGCTGCCGGGCGACGTGCGCGGGCCCTATGAGGTGTACCTCAACGGCGTGCCCCAGAAGCTGGGCGTGGACTTCCTGGTCCGCGAAGGCTCGCTGGTGTTCGACCTCGATCTGCGCAAGGACAAGATCAGCGGCTGGCGATGGCTGCTGGGCGCCTGGGGCGTGGGCACCTACCGCCAGAACGACTCGGTCGATGTCCGCTACGAGGCGGCCGACGGCTCGCCGCGGGTGGCGGAGGGGCTCGAGATCGAGGCCGGGTAGATCGCCTTCTCCCACGGCTTGGCCAGCTTCAGAGCGCTGACGATGGCGCGTGTCGCGGGAGAGCGGTTGAGCGTGTAGAAGTGGATGCCGGGAGCGCCCGCCGCCAGCAGCTCGGCGCATTGCAGCGTGGCGTAGGCGACACCGAAGTCGAGCACCGCCTCGGGGTGCTCGCCGCGGGCGTGCAGCTCACGGCGCAACCCGTCCGGAATCGACGAGCCGCACCTCGCCGCCATCCGCTCGATCTGCCCGGCGTGGGTGATCGGCATGATGCCGGGGATGATCGGAGCGCGTATGCCGGCCGCGCGCGCGCGGGTGAGGAAATCGAAGTAGCGGGCGTTGTCGAAGAACAGCTGGGTTATCAGAAAGTCAACACCGGCGCCGACCTTCTCGGCGAGGTGTTCGAGGTCGGACTCGGCGCTGTCGGCATGGATGTGCGTCTCCGGGAAGCAGGCCGCGCCGATCGCGAACGGGTAGCCACCGGCGATCATCTCGACGAGTTCGCGCGAGTACTCGAGCCCTCCGTCGGTCTTTATCCAGTCCCCCTCCCCGCCCGGCGGGTCGCCGCGCAGGGCGAGCACGTTGTCGATCCCCGCCTGCTCCATCTCATCGAGCGTCGCGCGCAACTCGCCCACGGTCGCCCCCACGCAGGTGAAGTGGGCCATCGCCTCGAGGCCGTACTCATCCCTGATCCGCTTGACGATCTCGATCGTCTTCTCCCGAGTGGAGCCGCCGGCGCCGTAGGTGACCGAAACAAACGAGGGCTTCAGCGTCTCGAGCTCGGCCAGGGCGGAGTACAGGTTGCGCTCGCCGGCCTCGGTCTTGGGCGGGAAGAACTCGAACGAGAACACCGGACCGCCGACCTTGAGGATCTCGTCGATACGCATCTGCAGATCGTATTGCGAGCGGGCGCCTCACGCCAAGGGCAGCGTCCGTCAGGCGGGTGCCGCGAGCGTCCATCGCTCGGGCTCACCGGCGATGCGGCGCGCGCGCCCGCAGACCTCGAGATGCAGAAGCATTGCCAGGGTCTCGGTGAGCAGCCATGGCGAGGCTCCCGAGTAGGGCTCCTGTCCGTACACCCGCGCCACCAGCTCGAACGCGGTCTGTGCGTCCTTCGCTTCGATCGCGGCGAGGGTCTTCGACAGGCGCTCGGCCACGAGCTCGCGGTTGCCCTCGATGTGGGCGTGCACGTCGGCGAAGGTGCGGCCGTGGCCGGCCAGGCACAGCCGCGGGTGAAGCGCCTCGACGACATCGAGAGAATGGACGAATTCGCCGACCGGATCGGCGGAGTAGCCGTAGTCGAAGTGCAGCGAGATGCGTCCGAGCAGGTGGTCGCCGCTGATCAGCAGGCGGCGCTCGGGCTGGAACAGGCACACATGGGAGGGGGCGTGGCCGGGGGTGTAGTGCACGTTCCAGGGACCTAGGTCGGTTTCGACCGTCACCCCCTCGACGAGCTCGCGGTCGGGCTCGACGACCGCCGCGATGCCCGACCCCTGCGCGTCGCGCTCGGCGGCGTAGCGGCGCAGCGGCTCCTCCGGCACGCCGCTCTGGCGAGCGACCTCCAGCCGGCGCGCGATCGAGGCCTCGGGGTCTTCGGCCCAGCGCAGCATGTGCCGGTGGTTGGGGTGCATCCACAGCTCGCAGCCCGAGCGCTCCATGATCGGTGCCGCCTGGCCGTAGTGATCTGAGTGGGCGTGGGTGCAGACCAGCAGACGCACGTTCTCAAGGCTCAGGTTGCACATCGCCAGAGCCCGCTCCAGGTGGGCCAGCGAGCCAGGCTGATGCATGCCGGTGTCGAACAGCACGACCCCGTCGCCGGCCGCCACGGCCCAGGCATTGCAGTGAGGAACGCCGGGCCAGGGGAGCGGCAGGCGCAGTCGGAAGACGCCAGGGAGCACCCGTTCGCCCCGGCCCAACTCGCGTTTGACGAGCGATCTTCCCTCGGCCGGCTTGGCCATCGAAGCGGAGACTAGACTAAGCGTCTGCAGCCACGCGGCAAAGGAGACGACATGGTCGACGAAGAGGGCGCATCAGAGACGGCCACGAAGGTCAAGGCGGTGGCGGCGAACGTACGCCAGGCCAGGACCCGCGAACGGCGGGGCGCGAAGAAGTCCGCCGAGTCCGTGACGCGAGCCTACTTCGAGGCGATCAACGCGCGCGATCTGGATGCGGCCGTGGCGATGTGGGCCGACGGAGGCCGCGAGAACGTGCGCGGCCAGGTGAACGTCACCGCTCCCGACGGAGTGCGCGCCTACATCGGCGAGCTCCTCGGCGCGCTTCCGGACCTGCACTTCGAGATCGTCTCAACGACGACACAGGACGACCGCTGCGGGCTGCAGTGGCGCTTGACCGGGACGTTCGCGGGACCGGGGTCGCTGAGCGGGCTTCAGCCGACGGGCGACCCGATCGCGATCGAGGGCTTTGACCTGCTGGCCGTGCGCGACGGCGAGATCCAGTCCAACGACGCATATCCCGACTCGATCGCGCTGCCGCGCCAGATCAAAATGATGCCCCCCCAGGGCTCGACCGCGGACCAGCGGATGATGAGCGCCTTCAACGCCAAGACGCGCCTGACCTCCCGGCTGTCCGCGAGCGAGGCCCAGCCGGTGGCCGAGGGCGTGTGGCTCGTGCAGGGCCAGCCGGCACGCTGCAACGTGTACCTGATCGAGGACGAGGGCGGCGTGACGCTGTTCGATGCGGGCGCGCGCACGATGATCCGGGCCGTGGCGAGCGCCGGCGCGAAGCTCGGCGGCATCCGCCGCGTGGTGCTCGGGCACGGGCACACCGACCACCGCGGCGTGGCGCCCGCGCTGGGTGTGCCGGTGCTGTGCCATCCCGACGAGGTCATAGACGCCGAGGGCAGCGGCGGCTTTCGCTACTGGCCGGCGGACCTGGCCGGCCTTCCCGCGGGTGCGCGCCAGATCCAGCGGCTGCTGCACCGATACGCCTTCGACGGCGGGCCGGTGACGATCTCGGGCACGGTCAGCGAGGGTGATGAGATCGCGGGCTTTCGCGTGGTCGACCTTCCCGGCCATGCGCCCGGCATGATCGCCCTGTGGCGGGAGTCAGACCGCCTGGCGCTGAGCAGCGACTGCTTCTACACGATCGACATGTGGGGGCGCAACTGCGATCCGTCCATGCCCGAGCCGGTCTACAACTTCGATACCGATCAGGCTCTGGCGAGCATGCTGAAGCTCGCCGCTCTCGAACCCGCGGCGGCATGGCCGGGCCACGCCAAGCCGCTGACAGGCGACGTGCGAACCCAGCTGGAGCGCGCCGCCGAGCGTGGCTAAGCGCGGTCGCCGGGAAGCCCGGCTGAGGGCTCCGAGCAGCGACTACACCGACGCCCATGGCAACGTGCTGACGCTGCGCGGCTCGCTCACCCCGGGCTCGAGAAGGCAGTACGCCGAGACCCTCGCCGGCACCGGGGGCCGGGCCTCTGAGACCCAGGAGGACACCTGGCAGCGGGCGGTAGAGCTGCTGTTCGAGCGCCTCGCGGTGCGCTGGTCGATCGCCGGAGCGCCGATCGAAGGTCAGCGCGAGCTGCTCGCGCGCTATCGCGTGGCCAGCGCCGAGGAGCGAGCATCGGTGCGCGAGGCGCTGCGCGAGCACTGCGCCGAGCACTTCCCCGACGTCAGGGCCCCATAGTGTCTAGGCAGAATCCCCGAGCAGCTCGAGCCGCGGGCCGTGGGCGCTCCCGGCGAGGAAGAACCGAGCAGTCGCCGGGCTGAGCACGAACTCGAGCACCTCGCCCCCCTCCCCGCGTACCCGAAGGCGCCGCCCCTGCTCGTGCACGGCGAGCACCGTGGCAGACTCGAAGGTCCCGCCGAAGTGGGCGATACGAGCCCGGTCGCCGACGCGGGGGAAGGGTCGTGAGGGACCGAGCACGAACCGATGCTACGCCGCTCGGCGCACCCCGACCACGCCGATCGGTACCTTGCCTCGATGCGCCGCACCAAGATCGTCGCCACCATAGGGCCCGCCTCGCGCGAGCCGGACACGCTTCTGAAGATGGTCGAAGCGGGGATGGACGTCGCGCGGCTCAACTACTCCCATGGAACGCTCGAGGAGCATGCCGAGACCGTCCGCAACGTTCGCGATGCAGCCGGCCGGGCCGGGGAGCCGGTCGCGATCCTGCAGGATCTGCCGGGTCCGAAGCTGCGCATCGGCCCGCTGCGCGAGGACGTCGTCGAGCTCACGCCGGGCGAGCGCCTGACGTTCCACTGCGGAGATGACGAGACGCCGGGAGACGCTCATGACATGAGCATCTCCTGGGGCGGGCTCGCCGACGCACTGGAGGTGGGCGCGGTTCTGTACCTCGCCGACGGATCGGTGCGCCTGCGGGCGGTCGACGTGCGCAGGAGCTCCCGCGAGATCGAAGTCGAGATCGAGGTCGGCGGCGCGGTCGCCTCCCGCCAGGGCCTCAACATCCCCGGACCGGTGGAGTCGCTGCCATCGGTGCCCGAGGAGGACCTCGAGCTGCTGCGCCACGGGGAGTCGATCGGCGTCGACATGGTGGCGCTGTCCTTCGTCCAGCGCCCGGAGGACATCGAATCCGTCCGCGATCACACGCGCCTGCCGCTGATCGCCAAGATCGAGAAGCCGCTGGCCGTGCAGCGCGCCGCGGAGATCGTCAAAGCGGCCGACTGCGTGATGGTGGCCCGTGGCGATCTGGGTATCGAGCTGCCGATCGAGCAGGTGCCGATCGTGCAGAAGCAGCTGCTCGAGCTGGCGGGGTGGATGGCGCGACCGTCGATCACGGCGACGCAGATGCTCGATTCGATGGTCACCTCCTCGCGCCCCACCCGCGCCGAGGTCGCGGATGTCGCGAATGCCATCCTCGACGGCACCGACGCCGTGATGCTCTCCCAGGAGACCGCGGTGGGCGCCCATCCGGTGGAGGCGGTGGCGATGATGGCCGCGGTCGCGGTTCAGGCGGAGTCGATCGCTCCGTATGAGAGCTGGAACGACTCGCGTGTGCGCCGCACGGAATCCGACCCCGCCTACACGATCGCCCACAGCCTGTGCGACGCGGCGCGCGAGCTGCGACTCGATGCGCTGATCGTCCCAACGCTGTCGGGGCGCTCCGCGCGCCTGGTGTCCGCCCACCGCCCCACCGTGCCGATCTACGCGCTCTCGCCCGGGCGCGAGACGGTCAGGCGCTGCGGTCTGATGTGGGGGGTGAGGGCGGCGTCGATGCGCCGCCACGAGACCACCGAGGCGCTCATCGCCGACGCCGCGCGGCGGGTGGTGGAGCTCGGTTGGTGTGAGATCGGCCAGCGGGTGGGGATCACCGCGGGGCTTCCCTCCGGCCGCCCGGGGACCACCAGCCTCGTGCAGATCCAGCTGCTCGGGTGAGCGCTGCCGTGCCTATTCGAGGCTGAGCGGCAGCCCCTCGGCCGCCTCGTGCAGGGCGGCGTAGGAGGGCTTTCGCGATCCGTTGGGCCCGGCCGGGTTGTTCTCGCGCTCGATGCCGTAGAAGTCGTTGGTGCCGTAGTCGCGGTAGCCGAAGATCTCAACCGCCGCGACGTAGCCCGTGCTCCTGGCCCAGGTGACGAAGTTGTAGATGTTTTCAGCCTGTTCGGTCTCGCTCCACTGAAGCAGTTCGCTGGGCACTTCGAGGGCCACCGCCGTCGACCAGCCGACCTCGGTTATGTACACGGGCTTGCCCGTCAGAGCATGTGCCGCCTGCACGTTGCCCCTTTCACCCAAGGCCGAGAGCAGGCGGGGACCTGTGCCGCCATAGGGGTGAACGGTCACACCATCCACATAGTCGTTGACATCGATGCCGCCGTTCGTCGCTTCGTTCCAGACCTTCTCACCCCATGAGACCTTGTAGTTGTGGCCGCCGTCGTAGGAGGCGAGGATGAGCGGGCGCGACGAACCGAATTCCTGCACGAACGCTTCATGAACCGCCTTCAGCAGGCGAGCATAGGCGGCGGCGTTGGCGGTCGATTCGGCCTCCGGTCCCCAGTACCATTCGCCACCGGGCTCGTTCAGAACCTCGATCGCGGCGATCGTCGGGTTGGCCTTGACCTGAGCCACGGCTTCGGCGACCCACGATTCGACGTTGATGGCGGCGACGCCTTCGGTGTCATATTGGCCACAGCGGCTCACGCCGGTGATGTCGTCGATGACCGTCACACCGGCAGCCGCCCATGACGAGAATTCGGCGTTCGAGCTGCAGCCGGAGACGCGCACGGAGCTGACGGCTTCCTTGACGTCCGCCGACTGTTCCGGGCCCCAGCCGCCGGCATTGGTGCCGACCCACATACCGGTCACGGGCGGAGGCGCCGGGGCGGAGCTGGTGGTGAACGTCTGATCAGCGCCGTAGCTCGTGCCACCGGCATTGGTCGAGACGATCCGGAAGTGGTAGGCGGTGTCTTCGGTGAGGCTTCCCACCGAGGCCACCACCGCGACCGGCCGGCTGCCCGCGCCGGGCAACATCGAGCACGGCGCAGTCGAGCCGTAGAATTCGGAGGTGCCGTATTCGAAGTGACAGTCGCTGTCACTCGAACCGTTGGGGTTCACCGTCGCGTTGAGCGTGGCCGCGGTTCTTGTCACCGACGAGGCCTCGCCGGTGGCGACCGTCGGGGCCGGGGTCGGCTGTGGGACGAGCTCGCCGATCCGCCCGGTTTCCTCGGTGAACCACAGGCTGCTCTGCGGCCCCGCCACGATGCCGGCCGGTTCACTTCCGCGAGTTACGCCCGCGGAGAACTCGGTCACGACGCCTTCAGGCGTGATCCGCCCGATGCGCGCGCCTGCACGCTCCGTGAACCACAGGTCGCCTTCCGGTCCCGGGGTGATTTCCTGCGGTTCGCTCAAGGGGGTGATCCCCGCCGAGAACTCGGTCACCACGCCCTGTGGCGTGATCCGCCCGATGCGCCCGGCGGCGCGCTCTGTGAACCACAGGTTGCCTTCCGGACCCAGAGCGATGTCATGAGGTTCGCTGAAGGGGGTGATCCCCGCCGAGAACTCGGTCACCACGCCCCGTGGGGTGATCCGCCCGATCTTGGATTCCTCGGTGAACCACAGGTTGCCTTCCGGACCGAGCGTGATCCCGTAGAGATTGCTGCCGGTGATTCCGGCGGAGAACTCGGTCACGAAACCGGCGGTGGTGATCCTCCCGATCCTGCCGTTGTTCTCGGTGAACCAGAGGTTGCCGTCCGGACCGGCCGTGATGCCTTCCGGCTGCCCGGTGATGCCTTCTGAGGAGAACTCCGTGACGGCGCCCGCGGGTGTGATTCGCCCGATGCGTTCGTGGCCCGGCTCGGTGAACCACAGGTTGCCGTCCGGACCGAGCGTGATGCCCTGCGGGTTGCTGCCGGGCGATATGAAGAACTCGGTGAGGATGCCTTCGGGAGTGAACCGGTCGATGCGCGCGGCGTTGTGCCCCGTGAACCACAGGTTGCCTTCGGGGCCTGCCGCGATGTGATCCGGGTAGGTGGTGATCGGGAGCCCGGTGAAGAACTCCTGAACCGTGGCAGCCTGAGCCTGGGCGGCCATGGCCGCCAGCACGAGTCCGAGCAGCGCGCAGAGCGCTGCCGTCCGCCAGCCTGTCCGACAAGCTGCCTTGCCCATGCTGCTCCCTTTCTCCGTTTGAGGCTGCGCTGCCGGTGTACCGGCGCGCTCCGGCCAGCTACCCCTTCCGGCCGCGACCAAAACTCCGCTACCGCCTGTCTGACTATACGCACCGAGATAAAGCGCTTGTCAAGGAGTTGTTTCCCGGCCGCGAAAACGCCGGGAGCCTGGCGGGAAGGATGGCCGCGCTCGGGGCAGGTCATGTGGAATCATTGGCGCGTTCCAGGGAGGGGTGGCGTCCAGGGATGGGCGGGTCCAGGCCGGAGGCTTCAGCGGCCGCGAGCGAAGGGACGGGGAGCATGAGCACCACCACACCAGCCGCTGGACAGAGCGCAGAGGCCCAACAGGAGCCCGGCGAGGCGAACCTCGCCGACGTTCTCGTCATCTTCGGGATCACGGGCGACCTCGCGAAGGTGATGACCTTCCTGTCGCTGTATCGGCTCGAGAAGCGTGGACTGCTGCACTGCCCGATCGTCGGGGTCGCAGGCGACGACTGGACCCTCGATCAGCTTCGCGAGCGCGCCCGCGAATCCATCGAGGGATGCGGCGAACCGCTGGAGAAGGACGTCTTCGATCGCTTCGCCGCGCGGCTGTCCTACGTCAGCGGGGACTTCACGGACGCCAGCACCTATGAGCGCCTGGCGATGGCGGTGGGAGAGCCGAACGCCCCGGTCTTCTATCTGGAGATCCCCCCGTTCCTGTTCGGTCCGGTGATCAAACAGCTCGCCGACGCCGGCCTCACCAAGACCGGTCGCGTGGTCGTGGAGAAGCCGTTCGGGCACGACCTCCAGTCCGCGCGAGCTCTCGCCGCGGAGATCCACCGGTACATCGACGAGTCGCAGCTGTATCGAATCGACCACTTCCTGGGGAAGATGGGCACCGACGAGTTCCTCTACCTGCGCTTTGCCAACACCATGATCGAGCCGATCTGGAACCGGTATCACATCGCCTGCGTGGAGATCACGATGGCGGAGAGCTTCGGCGTGGAGGACCGAGGACACTTCTATGACCCGGTCGGCGCGCTGCGAGACGTCGTCGTCAATCACCTCATGCAGGTGGTCGCGCTGGCTGCCATGGAGGCGCCGGCCGGCGGCGACGCGGAAACCCTGAAGGACGCAAAGTTCGCGCTGTTCCGATCGATCGAGGACGCCAAGCCGGCCCACTACGTGCGCGGGCAGTACGACGGATATCGCGACATCGAGGGCGTCGCCAAGGACTCGACGACGGAGACCTACGCCGCGATGCGGCTCGACATCGACAACTGGCGCTGGTCGGGCGTGCCGTGGTTCATCCGCACCGGCAAGAAGCTTCCCGCCACCCAGACCGAGCTTCGCGCGGTCTTCCGCGACGCCCCGCGCCTGGGCTTCATGGGGCGCACGCCCCGCCGCCCCTCGCCGAACCAGTTCGTCGTCAAGCTGGATCCGTCCACGGGCACGCGGGTCATCCTCGACGCCCATCGGGCCGACGCGGGTGGCGCCGAGGAGATCACATTCGACGTCGAGTTCGCCGAGCAGGGCGGGGAGGCCCCCACTCCCTACGAGGTGCTGCTGCTCGACGCGATGCGCGGCGACAGCACTCGCTTCACGCGTCAGGACGGCGTCGAAGAGACGTGGCGGATATTCGAACCGCTGATCAAGAATCCACCGCCCGTGCATCCCTATGCACCGGGCAGCTGGGGTCCGAAGGAGGGAGACAAGCTGGTGGCGGGCTTCGGAACCTGGCGCGGCCCGTGGGTATTGCCATGAGCCCGGCAAAGCCAAAAGCCAAACCCACCAAACCCAGTGCCGGGGCGAGCGCGACTGCCGCGAGCGCCGGCCAGGAGCCAGGAGCACAGCAGAGTGCGGCCATGCCATCGCCGTTCCCGCCGATCGCCGACTACGCGTTTCTGTCCGACTGTCATACCGGTGCCCTGGTTGCTCCCGACGGGGCGATCGACTGGCTCTGCGTGCCACGCTTCGACGCTCAGAGCGTTTTCGGCACGCTGCTCGACCGCCAGGCCGGCTCCTTCCGATTGGGACCATTCGGCATCAACGTGCCCTCAGCGCGCATCTATGAGCCGGGGACCAACATGCTGCTCACGACGTGGAAGACCCCGAGCGGCTGGGCGATCGTGCGCGACGCCCTCACGCTTGGGCCGCGCCGCGGCGAAGACCTCGTCACGCCGCACACGCGGCCGCCGTCCGACGAGGACGCCGACCATCTTCTCGTGCGCGTTGCGATGTGCCTGGAGGGCGAGGTCGAGATGGAGCTGACCTGCGAACCGGTGTTCGACTACGGACGGCTGCCCGCCCAATGGTCGGTCCTCGATGACGGCCACACCGCCGATGCGAGCGGAGAGGATCTGACAATCAGGCTGCACACGGACATGGCGCTGGGCATCGAGGGCGACCGGGTGCGGGCGCGGCACACGCTCAAACAGGGCGAGCAGCTGTACTGCTCGCTGTCCTGGGAGAGCGAGTTCGCGGGCCCGGACAGCGTCGATGAGGCCAACGAGCGCCTCGCCGCCACGGCCCAGTTCTGGCGCGGCTGGCTGGGTCGGGCGCGAATCCCCGACCACCGCTGGCGCGATCCGATCCAGCGCTCGGCGCTGGCGATCAAGGGTCTCACCTACATGCCGACCGGCGCTACGGTCGCCGCGCTCACGACCTCGCTGCCGGAGACGCCCGGCGGCGAGCGCAACTGGGACTACCGCTACACATGGCTGCGCGACTCGACCTTCACGCTGCAGGCTCTGCACTACCTGAACCTCGACTGGGAGGCCGAGGAGTTCATGCAGTTCGTCGCCGACCTCGAGCCCAACAAGGATGGGGCTCTGCAGATCATGTACGGAATCGACGGGCGCCGCGACCTGACCGAGTCCACGCGTGATGACCTCTCGGGCTATGCCGGAGCGAGCCCGGTGCGGATCGGCAACGGCGCCTTCGATCAGCGCCAGAACGACGTCTACGGCGCTGCGCTTGACTCGATCCTGTTGCACACCCGTCGCAGCCAGCGGCTGCCGCGCAGGCTGTGGCCGATCGTGCAGGCGCAGGCCGAATGCGCGACGAACGTGTGGCGTCAGCCCGATCAGGGCATCTGGGAGGCCCGCGGCAAGCCCCAGCACTACGTCTCCTCGAAGCTGATGTGCTGGGTGGCGATGGACCGCGCCTCAAAGCTCGCATCGATCCGCGGCGACGGGGCGCGCGAGACCAAGTGGCGCGCCACCGCCGAGGAGATCAAGGAGGACATCCTCACACACGGTGTTACCAAGGACGGCGTGCTGCGCCAGCACTACTCCACCGACGCGCTGGACGCTTCCAACCTGCTCGCGGCGAACTTCGGCTTTCTGCCGGGCAGCGACGAGCGCATGCGCGCGAGCGTCCTCGCGATCGCCGAAGACCTCACGGAAGACGGCTTCGTCCTGCGCTACCGCACCGATGAGACCGACGACGGAATGTCCGGCAAGGAGGGCAGCTTCTTGATCTGCTCCTTCTGGCTGGTCTCCGGGCTGTCGGTGATAGGCGAGCAGCAGCGCGCCCGCGACCTGATGGAAAAGCTGCTGCGGGTTGCCTCGCCGCTCGGGCTCTACGCCGAGGAGTTCGACACCAACACCGGGCACTTCCTTGGCAACGTCCCGCAGGCCTTCTCCCACCTCGCGCTGATCGAGGCCGCAGGGCGCATCATCATTGCCGAGCGGACCGGCGAGTTCTCATGACGGACTCCTACGACGCCATCATCATCGGCACCGGCGCGGGCGGAGGCACGCTGGCCCGGCATCTGGCTCCATCGGGCAAGCGCATCCTGCTGCTGGAGCGCGGGGACTGGCTGCCGCGCGAGCCGCAGTGCTGGTCGGCGGCCGACGTGTTCATCGACAACCGCTACGTCTCGCCCGATACGTGGTACGACGGAGACGGCAAGCCGTTCCAGCCGCAGGTGCACTACTGCGTGGGCGGCGCGACCAAGCTGTATGGAGCGGCGCTGTACCGCTTCCGCGAGGAGGACTTCTCAGAGCTCCGCCAGCACGGCGGGATCTCGCCCGCATGGCCCATCTCCTACGAGGAGATGGAGCCCTACTACACCAAGGCCGAGCAGCTCTACCACGTGCACGGCGCGCGTGGTGAGGATCCAACCGAACCGCCGGCCAGCGCGCCATATCCATTTCCGGCCGTCTCGCACGAGCCGCGCATCCAAGCGCTCTCCGACGCGTTCGCGGCATCCGGGCTGCACCCGTTTCACGCGCCCTGCGGCGTGATGCTCGACGAGGGCAACATGCCCTACAGCGCCTGCGTGCGCTGCTCGACCTGCGACGGCTTCCCGTGCCTCGTGCACGCCAAGTCCGACGCCGAGGTGCTCGGCGTCCGGCCCGCGCTCGAGCACGACAACGTCACGCTGCTGACGAACGCCGAGGCTGTGGAGCTGAAGACCGACCCGGCCGGCACCGTGGTCACCGAGGTCCTCGTCGAGCGCGAGGGCGCGCGCGAGAGCTACAAAGCAGACATCGTCGTCGTGTCCGCCGGCGCGGCCAACACCGCCAAGCTGCTGCTCAGCTCGGCGAACGACACGCACCCCAAGGGCCTGGCGAACGGCTCCGACCAGGTCGGGCGCAACTACATGTTCCACAACAGCCAGGCTGTGCTGGCGATCTCCAAGGAGCCGAACCCGACGGTCTTCCAGAAGACCCTGGGCGTCAACGACTACTACTTCGCCAGCGACGCGTGGGAGTTTCCGATGGGGAACATCCAGATGGTGGGCAAGTCGGTGGCGGCGATGTACCGCGGCGAGAAGCCCGTGATCACCAAACTGGCCCCCTTCGGCCTGTCGCTCAAGGAGGTCGCCGAGCACGCCGTCGACTTCTGGCTGTCGACCGAGGATCTCCCACGGCCCGAGAACCGGGTGACGGTCGACGGCGAGCGCAAGCTGACGCTGGCCTACAAGGGAACCAACGACACCGCACGCGATCGGCTGCTCGAGCAGCTGCGCTCGCTGCTCGGGAACCTGGGCATGCACGAGCACCATCTGATCCCGCGCTGGGCCTATCTCGAGAACAAGATCCCCGTCGCGGGCGTGGCTCACCAGGCCGGCACCTGCCGCTTCGGCTCGGACCCCGCCTCCTCGGTGCTGAACACCGACTGCCGCGCGCACGAAGTCGACAATCTGTACGTGGTCGACACGAGCTTCTTCCCGAGCATCTCGGCCGTCAACCCGGCGCTGACGGCGATGGCCAACGCGGTGCGCGTGGGCGACCATCTGCTCGAGCGCATGGCCTGAGCGAACGGCAGAGCGGCCGTGAGAGCGCTCGATGAGAGACTGCTCCGGTACGCGCGCGCGACCCGCACGTTCCTGTTCGTCTCGGTATCGCTTGGTGTTCTGAGCGCCCTGCTGATCGTCGCCCAGGCGTGGCTGCTGGCGGACGTCGTCTCGCGGGCGTTCCTGGGCGAGGAGAGCCTCGCTCAACTTCATGCTCCGCTGTACCTGCTGTTGGCGGTCGTTCTCGCCCGGGCCGGCATCGCGTGGGGGGCCGAGCTCGCGGCCAGCTGGTCCTCGGCGCGGGCCAAGTCGCAGCTTCGCGGCGCGCTGCTCGAGCACATCCCGGCGCTCGCACTGGACAGCTCCCACGAGCGGAGCACGGGCGAGCTCGCGATCCTCGCCACGCGCGGGATAGACGCGCTCGACGGCTACTTCTCGCTGTATCTGCCGCAGCTGTTCCTGGCCGCGATCGTCCCCGTCGTGGTGATCGCCGCGGTGCTCTGGAACGACTGGATCTCGGCGGCGATAATCGCCTTTACGATCCCGCTGATCCCGGTGTTCATGGCACTCGTGGGCGCGACCACGCGCGAGCGCATGGACGATCAGTTCCGCACGCTCGAGCGCCTGGGCGGCCACTTCCTCGACGTCGTCGCCGGGCTACCGACGCTGAAGATCTTCGGGCGGGCGAAGGCCCAGGCGAGCGCCATCCGGCAGATAACCGAGCGCTACCGCACGACCGCGATGTCAACGCTTCGCATCACCTTCCTGTCCTCGCTGATCCTGGAGCTCGTGGCGACGGTCGCTGTGGCGCTCGTCGCGGTTGCGATCGGCCTGCGACTGATGAACGGTCAGCTGGACCTGCGCATCGCGCTGTTCGCCCTGGTGCTCGCCCCGGAGGCATTTCTGCCGCTCCGCCAACTCGGCGCCAACTATCACGCGAGCGCGGAGGGTATGGCCGCCGCCGAGCAGGTGTTCGCCGTGCTCGCGACGCCGGTGGCGAGCGGCGGCACGCGCACCAACTTTCCCGACCCGGCGGCCGCGGGCGTCGCCGTGGATGAGCTGTGCGTCACCTACCCCGGTCGCTCCGAGCCGGCGCTCGAAGGCGTTTCGCTGAGCGTCCAGGCAGGTGAGACGCTGGCGCTGGTCGGTCCCAGCGGATGTGGCAAGTCCACGCTCCTCGGCGTGCTGCTCGGGCTCGTCACGCCCCGGTCGGGGTCGGTGCGGATCGGCGGCGTCGAGCTCTGCGATCTGGACCTCGAGGCGTGGCGAGCCCGGCTTGCCTGGGTCCCTCAGCGACCCCACCTGTTCAAGGCGACGATCGCGCAGAACGTGCGCCTCGCCCGCAGCGGCGCTTCGACCGAGGAGGTCTGGGCCGCCGTCTCCGAAGCGGGGCTGGCGGAGAAGATCCTCGAGCTTCCGCTCGGCCTGGACACCATGCTCGGCGACCATGGCGCCGGGCTTTCGGCCGGTGAGCGACAGCGCATCGGGCTGGCGCGCGCATTTCTGCGCGACGCACCCCTGCTGCTGCTCGACGAGCCGACCGCCAACCTCGACGGCCGGACCGAGCAGGAGGTCGTGGAAGCGATCCGGCGGCTGTCCCGTGGGCGCACGGTGGTGCTGGTCGCGCACCGGCCCGCGCTGGTGGCGGTCGCCGACAGGGTGCTGTCGCTCGCGCCTGTGGAGGTTGCGGCGTGACCCAGGTTCCGGCAACGCAGAAACGGGTCACGGGCGAGCATGAACGCGGGCCCGAGGCGCCGCTGCTGCGTACGCTGGCGATCGCTCGCCCCGCGGCCGGGCGCCTCACGCTCGCGACGCTGCTCGGGGCGGGCGCCGTTGCCGCCGCGATTGGCCTGATTGCGACATCAGCCTGGTTGATCTCGCGGTCGGCTCAGCGCCCGCAGGAGTCGGCCGTGGCGATCGCCATCGTCGGCGTGCAGTTCTTCGCGCTCGCCAGGGGGCTGTGTCGCTATGGCGAGCGGCTGGTCGGTCACGACGCCGCCTTCCGCGTGCTGTCCGAGCTCAGGGTCCGTGTGTATGAACGCCTCGAGCGGCTCGCTCCGCTGGGCCTCCCCGCGTTCGCGAGCGGCGATCTGCTGGCGCGCCTGATCCACGACATCGACGCGTTGCAGGATCTGATGCTGCGGGTGCTGCCCCCGTTCGCCATCGCCCTCGGCGTGGGTGCTGCGACCGTAGGCCTCGTGTGGGTGATGCTCCCGGCGGCCGGCGTGATCCTGCTGGTCGCGCTTCTGCTCGCGGGAACGCTTCTGCCGTGGCTGACCGGCCGGCTTGCCGCTCGCAGCGAGACCCGCCAGGCGGCCGCGCGCGCGGAGTTGACCTCGAGCGTGGTCGACCTGATCGAGGGAGCACCCGAGCTGGCCGTCAACGGGGCCGTCGCAGAGCAGCTGGGCCGGTCCCTCGACGCCGACTCGGCGCTCACATCCGTCGCGCACGCAACCGCCCGCACGGCGGGTGTGGGCCAGGGCCTCACGAGCCTGTGCTCGGGCCTTGCGATGTGGGGCGCCCTGCTCGTCGGTGTCGCGGCCGTGCATTCCGGACACATGAACGGCGTGCTGCTGGCTGGACTAGCGCTGATCCCGCTGGTGGCGTTCGAGCTCGTCGCCGGGCTCCCTGCGGCGACCCAGACGCTCCAACGCGTACGCCGCTCGGCCGCGCGGGTGTTCGAGGTGATGGACACGCCGGCTCCCGTGGCCGAGCCCACCCACGCGCGCGCTCTCGGCGACCCGCCCTACTCACTGCGCGCGCGGGGCGTGCGCGCCAGATATCCGGACGCACAGGGGTGGGCTCTCGACGGGGTCGACCTCGACCTCAGCCCCGGCAGGCGGGTGGCGGTGGTGGGCCCGAGCGGCGCCGGCAAGTCGACGCTCGCCGGGGTGCTGCTGCGCTTTCTTGAATATGAGGAGGGCTCCGTCACACTCGGCGGCGTGGAGCTCTGCGATCTCGCCGGC
The DNA here is from genome assembly GCA_963826995.1 of uncultured Solirubrobacteraceae bacterium. Classification (GTDB taxonomy): domain Bacteria; phylum Actinomycetota; class Thermoleophilia; order Solirubrobacterales; family Solirubrobacteraceae; genus Palsa-744. The sequence goes on from CAWGYZ010000002.1 coordinate 649,141, forward strand.
GATGAATGCAGGCAGATCGTCGGGATGGCCTCGCAGGACGCTCACGTGTTCGACAGCACGCTCGAGGAGAACATGCGGCTGGCCAGACGCGAGGCGACGCCCGATCAGCTGCGCGAGGCGCTCGCGGCGGTGCGGTTGCTCGACTGGGCCGAGGAGCTGCCCGAGGGCCTCGGCACCGAGGTGGGCGAGCGCGGGGCGCGCATGTCCGGCGGCCAGCGCCAGCGCCTGGCGGTGGCCAGAGCCCTGCTCGCCGACTTTCCCGTGCTCATACTCGACGAGCCCGGAGAGCATCTGGACACGCTCACCGCCGACGCGATCGTGGCCGACCTGCTGGCCGTCACCTCTGAGAAGGCGACCCTGTTGATCACCCACCGGCTCGCCGGGCTGCAGGAGGTCGACGAGGTGCTCCTGCTCGATCGGGGCCTTGTGATCGAGCGCGGCACCCACGCCGAGCTGCTCGCTCGCGACGGGCGCTACGCCGAGCTCTGGCGACTCCACAGCGCTTAGAGGTCCGTCAGGTCTCGTCTCGCTCGTTCAACAGCTTTGAGAGCTCTTCCTCGCCCGGTTTGAGGCCGGCCCGCATGGCGATCAGCCGCGCGGAGACCTGATGCATCGTGATCGTCCGCTCGTCGCGAGACCTGCCCACGAACGCGGTCAGCCACTTGCCCAGCGCGATCCAGCGGTTCTTGAAGCCGGTCAGGAACGTGAGGTGGACGAACGCCCACATCAGCCAGCCGATGAACCCGCCGACCTTGATGCCCTTGAAGTCGACGATCGCGCGAAAGCGCGAGATCGTCGCCATGCTGCCGAGGTCGCGATACACGAACGCCTTTGCGCTGGAGTCCCCCCGGATGCGGCGTTTGATCGTGCGGGCGGCATGGATGCCCGACTGCATCGCCACCTCGGCCACCCCGGGAAGCCCGTTCAGCGACATCATGTCGCCCACGACGAACACGTCCGGATGCTCCGGAAGCGTGCAGTCAGGCAGCACTTCGACGTGCCCGGCGCGATCGGTTCCGGCGCCGGTCGCCTCGGCGAGCATCGCGCCCAGCGGCGAGGCCTGCACGCCCGCCGACCACACCTTCGTGTGGCAGGCGACGCGTTCCTCGCCGTTCGGGCCCTGGACGACGATCGCCTCAGGTTTAACATCGGTCACACGGCATTGCATTCGCAGCTCAACGCCGGTGCGTTCGATCTCCTTCGCGGCTTTCGCGCACAGCTCGTGGCCAAACGTCGCGAGCGGCTCGTTTCCCCCGTCGAACAGCAGCACCTGTGCGCTGGCCGGATCGATCCGGCGGAAGTTCTGCTTGAGCGCCCGCCTGGAGAGCTCGGCGATCTGCCCGGCCATCTCCACGCCGGTGGGCCCCGCGCCGATCACGGCGAACGTCAGCCATAGCCGCTGGATCTCGGGATCCTCCTCCATCTCGGCCATCTCGAAGGCGCCGAAGATGCGCGCGCGGAGCTCCAGAGCGTCGTCCACCGTCTTCATCCCCGGCGCAAAACGCCCGAACTCGTCATGCCCGAAGTACGAACCCGTGGCACCCGCCGCAACGATCAGCGAGTCGTAGGGGAAGGTGAGCGCCGCCCCCAGCGGTTTCGCCGCGGTCACGGTCTTGGCCTGCAGGTCAAAGCCGGTGACATCGGCGAGCTCGACGCTGACGTTGCGGTGCTTGCGCAGCACCTCTCTCAGCGGAGGTGCAACCGCGCCCTCGGAGAGGATTCCCGTGGCGAGCTGATACAGAAGCGGCTGGAAGGTGTGGTGGTTGGTTCGGTCGATCAGGGTGATCTCGACCGGCGCGCGGCGCAGGAACTTGGCCGCAAACAGGCCGCCGAAGCCGCCGCCGATTATCACCACCCGATGCGCTGATGAGCCGGGCATCCGGTCAGACCCGTGGCGCGGCCGGCATTGCGGACGGCGACGGTGACTCCGGCTGCTCCGGCGGCGCCTTTACGCGGCCGCGAAACACGTGAAAGGACCAGCCCTGGTAGACCAGCACGAGCGGGAAGAAGATCGCGGCGGCGACCGTCATCACCTTCAGCGCATAGGAGCCCGAGGCGGCGTTGTTCACGGTCAGGTCGTAGGCGGCATTGGTGCTCGAGACCATCACGTGCGGATACAGGTCGATGAAGATCGAGCCGACCATCGCGGCGATCGCGATCGCCGAGGCGGAGAACGCCCAGCCGTCGTGATCGCTGACCGCCAGCCGGGCGGCGAAGACCACGGCGATCACGGCCAGGACCTCGCACGGCTGGGGCACGTCGGGGCCGCCGGCCACGCTGCGCGTCCAGATCACCCAGCCGAGCACCAGGGCGATCGCCGCCCAGCCGAGCGGCTGCGCGGCTGCGCGCGAGCGCTCACGCACCGCATCGGTGGTTCGCAGCTTCAGGAACGTCGAGCCGTGCAGCAGGCACAGCGACAGCAGCGTGACCCCGGTCCACAGTCCGTAGCCGGTCAGCAGGTCAAAGAAGTTGCCCGTGAAGTCATGGCTCGAGTTGATCGGCAGGCCGTGGAGCAGGTCGCCCAGTCCGACCCCGAGCAGCAGCGGGATCAACAGGCTGCCGAGCGTCGTGCACCACATCCACGACCGCCGCCAGCGCTGAGAATCGCCTTTGCCTTTGAACTCCATCGCCACCCCCCGCGCCATCAGCGCGGCAAGGACGATCAGCAGGGCCAGGTAGAGGGCCGAGAACATCGTTGCGTACCAGGTCGGGAACGCGGCGAACATGCCGGCGCCCGCGACGATCAGCCAGACCTCGTTGCCGTCCCACCAGGGGCCGATCGTGTTCAGCGCCACCCGCCGCTCGGTTTCTGACTTGCCGACGATCGTGTGCAGCACGCCCACGCCGAAGTCGAAGCCCTCGAGCACGAAGAAGCCGACCCAGAAGATGGCGATGATCACGAACCAGATGGTGTGAAGCTGCACGGGTCTCCTAGTCAGTAGGTCAGCGCAGGGATCGTGGTCGCGCCCTTGCCCGAGGCGCCTGAGCCGTCGACGTCGTCTTCGCGGTCGAGTTCTTTGCGCCCGTAGCGCATCATCAGCACAAGATCGGCGGCGCCGAGGGCGATGTAGATCAGCACGAACGCGATCAGGCTGATCCAGATGTCGGTCGAGCTGACCGACGGAGAATTCGCGTTGATCGTCTTCATCAGCCCCTGCACTATCCACGGCTGACGCCCGTTCTCGGTCAGCATCCAACCGGCGGTGTTCATGACGAAGGGGGTGACCACCGCGACGAGCCCGGCGCGCAGGAACCACTTCGAGCGCTCGAGCGTCCCCTTGTGTACGAGCCAGGCCCCCCACAGCGCGAACAGGGCGATCAGCGACCCGAGGTAGGCCATCACACGCATAGACCAGTACTGAATGAAGACATTGGGGATGTAGTTGCCGGGCCCGTACTTCTTTTCGTCTTCCTTCTGCAGCTGGTTCAGGCCCTCGACGGGTCCGTTCCAGGTCCCGGTCGCGAGGATCGACAGCAGGTGCGGGATCGCGATCACCTGCGTCGGCGTCTGGTCGTTCTTACCACCGCCGATCTGGAACGCCGAGAACGAGCACGGCTGGCAGTTTTCCCACTGAGCCTCGGCGGCTGCGATCTTGACCGGCTGGTAGGTGGCCTCGATCTCCCCGAGCTTGTTGCCCACGAACATCTGCAGCAGGATCACCGGCAAAAGCACGAGCACCGAGATCCGCGCCGCCTGGCCGAAGGCCTCCACCTCGCGTTGCTTTCGCAGATGCCAGGCACAGACCGCGAGCATCACCAGCGACCCGGTCACGAGCGAGGCCAGGATCACGTGGACGTAGCCCCACAGGAACGTCGGGTTCGTGAACAGCGCCCAGATGTTGTTCAGCTGCGGCACGCCGTGACTGTCGAGCTTGTAGCCGACCGGATGTTGCATCCACGAGTTGGCGGCCAGGATGAACAGCGCTGAGAGCATCGAGCCTGCGGCGACCAGCCAGATGCAGGCCAGGTGGATGCGCTTGGGCAGCCGCTCCCAGCCGAATATCCACAGTCCCAGGAACGTTGACTCGAGGAAGAACGCCGCCAGGCCCTCCATCGCCAGCGGGCCGCCGAACACGTCGCCCACGAACTTCGAGTAGGCCGACCAGTTCATCCCGAACTCGAACTCCTGCACGAGGCCCGTGACGACGCCGACGGCCACGTTGATCAAGAGCAGCGTGCCGAAGAACTTCGTCAGGCGCTTGTACTCGGGCTTGTCGTTGCGATACCACGCCGTCTGCAGCACGGCCACCAGGAACGCCAGCCCGATCGTCACCGGCACGAACAGGAAGTGGTAGATGCTGGTCGTCGCGAACTGCCAGCGCGCGAGGTCGTTGGTCATGCGCGGGTACCCCAGTCACGCGGTTGAACCCTGCTCACGACCAATCGTGCCCCCAAGACCTCGTGATATCCGCAGACTAGGCAGCGGCGAATTGGGCGCATAGTACTCCCGACGCGACGGGACCGCATCATCCGGGCTCGGCGGCTTTGACCTGTACTGAGAATGCTGCGGTGTAGCGCTCGCCCGGTGCCAGAAGGCGCAGGCCGGCGCCGCTGCGGAGCGCGTTCGCGGGGGCGGTCATCGGCTCGAAGCAGATGAACTGGCCGCCGCTGGGGGCAAAAACCTGCGCGCAGGGATAGCCCCGAAGGAACTCCAGCGTGATCCGCCGCCCGGCGTCCGCGACGGCGAAGCGGGCGGGCTCGGCAACGGCGTCGAACCCGTCGTCGAACCGGTGCCCCGCAAGTTCGAAGGTGCGCTCGGCCAGCGCCTCATCGGGACCGATGGGAATCTGGTCTGCATCGAGGGCCAGGTGACGCATGGCCGGCAGCTCGATCAGCCAGCGCTCCCGCGGCGCGCCCGGCGGCGACAGGTAGGGATGAAAGCCGAACGCCAGCGGAATGGCATCCTCGCCACAGGCGTGCACGGTCACCTCTATCTCAAGGCGCCCGGCGAGCAGGCGTGCCTCATAGCCGAGATCGTGGCGGAACGGAAACACCTCAAAGAGCTCAGGCTGCGCCTCACTCCAGCTCAACCGCGCCTTCAGCGAGGCCGCCTCAGGACCGGGCTCGCGCACGAGCTCCCACCGCAGCCGCCCGCCGATCACGCCGTGTATGGGGAGGCCGTTGTCATCGACGGCGACGCGGGCAGAATCGTGCGGGACCTCCACGCTGCGACCGGCCACGCTGTACTCGAAGGCGGCCAGCCGGTTCGCCCATGGATACAGCAGCGGAATGCCCATCGTCTTGCCCCGTTCGGCGTAGGCGCCGACGCCGGCGTTCTGGGCGAGCAGCTCATCACCGCGGTGGAGCAGTGACGAGCAGATCATCCCGGCGCCGGGAACAAACGTGGCCTCGAGGGGCGCCTCCGGGTCAACCAGATGCACGCTGGCAAGCGGGGCGCTCATAGGATCGCCAGCGGGTTGACGGGCGAGCCCGTGCCACCATCGATCCACAGTGGGGCCGTCACACACAGAAACTCCCAGCGTCCCGCCGACTCACACGCGCCCCGCAGGTCCTCGAACTGCAGGTAGTCCAGCAGCAGCACACCCATCGCGTTCAGCGCCAGCACATGGATCGGAAACGCGACCCCCTCTGTGCTGCTGGGGGCCGTGTCGCTGTTGCCATCACACCCGAGCGCAACCACGCCGCGCTCGGCCAGCAGCGGCATGGCGGTGGGATGCAGGCCCGCCTTGCTGTGCGCAGTGTCCCATGGCCCGACCTCCGACAGGCGGCGGGCATGACCGGTTCGCACGAGCAGCACGTCGCCCTCATCGATAGCCACCCCCTGCTCGCGCTCGGCGGCCTCGAGATCCTCCCTGAAGACGTGCTCGCCGGGCTCAAGCCAGGGGACTCCGCGCAGGCGGGGGACATCCAGCAGCACGCCGCGAGCGACGAGACCGTCCTTGACCATGTCGATCGCCTCGGCCGCCGCGCCCTCGGCGGTGACCGAGCCGGCGGGAACCCCGTTGTACAGCCGACCCTCATAGGCGACGTGGCACAGCGCGTCGATATGCGTGTGGCCGTCGCTGTGGTAGTCGACGCCGATGAAGTCCTTGGCGAACCCCATCGAGCCCAACCCGACGTCAGCGTCGTTCTGCTGGGTCATCCGGAATTCGGCCGGAGTAGGGCAGTCCAGCGCGTTGCTCGTGTTGAGCGGCAGGCTGAGGCTGACCACGACGCCACTGCGCACCAGCTGCGCGGCGGCCGCCACGCGATCCGCAGTCAGCAGGTTCAGTGCGCCCCGCTCGTCCTGCTGCCCCCAGCGCCCCCAACTCCTGACCGCATCGAACAGATCCGCGAACTCCGCCGCAGTCACCTCCGCATCGACCCGGGCGTCGCGCTCTTCCACGCGCGGTTTCTAGCAGACCGCCGCCCGCTTACGTTCTGCCGCGAGCGCGCTGGTCAGTCACGTGCGGCGGCGATCTGACGCTGCACGAGCAGCGCGATCGAGCCGCCGAGGAGCATCATCGCGATGTTCGCACCGAGCACGCTCAGCGCACCCAGCGATTTTGTGAACTGGCCGACGCCCGCTGCCACGCCGAGGAAGGCTGCGGCAGGAATCGTGGTCACAGAGATCGCGACACCGACGCCCATGCTCGCCCGCGTCTCGACCGCGAGCATCCCTGCCACGCCGGCGGCGAAGGCGACGAGAATCGTCTCGGCTTCGATGTGCTGCTGGGAGGCCAGCCCGATCTCGTGAACCGCGAATTCGGCCGGCAACAGGTCGAACAGATTGAGAAATCCGGCGACCGCCGCAGCGAACAGGCAAGCCACCCCAAGTCCGATCAGAAGCGAGGCGAGGCCGGCACGGATCAGCCGCCGGCGGCGCAGCACAAAGCCGGTGCACACCGCGGTGACGGGGAGCAGATCCGGCGCCACGGCCATTGCTCCGACGATCAGCACCTGGTCCTCATCGATCACGCCAAAGCCGGCGATCACCCCGGCCACGGCCATGAACACGAGGTAGCGGACGGCGGTCCTCGCGTTCACCCGCGCCTGTCCGAGCAGGTCGGCCCAGATCAGCGCGACCGGCTCGTCCGCTGCCGACGCAGGGCCGATCGTGTCGAGCCGCAGCAGAGAGATGTCATCGGGCGGAATTCCCACGCCCCGGACCATCTCCAGCGCCGCATCCGCAACGCTGGCGGAGACATCGGCCGTCACGAGCGCGTTTCCGTCATGCCCGCCGCCGCTGGTGCTCACATGTCGGACACCGGACAGGGCGCCGAGCCGCCTGGCGACGTCACCCATCGCCGGGGAGTCCCCGAACACGCGCAGCTGCAGCATCGGCCCGCTGCAGGTTCATGCAACCCCCGGACAGACCCGCGTGGATCGCACGGCCCATCCCGGCGTCGTTTGGCGGAGCCCGGGTTGGCATACACTCTCGACCCCGTGAACCTGTGGATCACGGATCGAGCGGGTCACGACGCAGTCGGGGAGCTGCCCGAGGGCGTTTCACTGCACCTCATCACTCGTGACGGTGAGCTGCCCGACGCGATCCTCGACGCGGAGTTCCTGGTCCCCGGCTCCGAGGACCGGCGTGTGCTCGAACTGCTGTCGCGAATGCCGCGGCTGCGCGTGATTCAGACACTGTCGGCGGGTGTGGACCGACTGCTCGGGCTGGTGCCCGCGGGAGTGACGCTGTGCGACGCCGGCGGAACCCGCGACATCCCGGTCGCCGAATGGGTGCTCGCCGCGATCCTCGCCTCGACCAAGGATCTGGGAGAGCTGCGCGATCGCCAGCGCGAACATCGCTGGGAGCGGCGTGTGTCCGCAGAGCTCGCCGGTAGCACCGTGATGATCCTCGGATACGGCGCGATCGGGGCAGCCGTCGAGGGGCTGCTCGCGGCGTTCGACGTGGAGATCGTTCGCGTCGCGCGGCGGGCACGTCGCGGTGTGCACTCCGTGGACGGGCTTGAGTCGCTGCTCGGGCTGGTCGACATCGTGGTCGTGCTGCTGCCGCTCACGCCCGCGACCACCGGCCTGCTCGACGCCGATCTGCTCGCCCGCCTGCGCCCGGGCGCCCTGCTCGTGAACGCCGCGCGCGGGCCGATCGTGGACACCGCGGCGCTCCTCGAGCTACTGCAGGCAGAGCGCATAAGGGCGGTACTGGATGTGACCGACCCGGAGCCGCTCGGCGTTGATCACCCTCTGTGGGACGCGCCGGGCCTTCTGCTCACTCCCCATCTGGCGGGGGACACGGTCGCGGCGGAACGCCGCGCGTTTGGCCTCGTCGGTGAACAGGTGCGCCGCTACGTCGCCGGCGAGCCTCTGGTGAACGTCGTCCAGGGCGGCTATTAGACCTCGAGCTCTGCGGCGCTCAGCTGACGCTGATAGGGCCCTCTGCCGGTCAGACAGACCGCGCCGCAGCGGGCCGCCAGGGCCAATGCGGCCGGCACCTCAAGGCCTGCACCGAGCCCGTAGGTAAGACCCGCGGCGAAGGAGTCGCCGCATCCGTAGGCGTCAACCCGCGGCGCGGGCGGCGTGACCGCCTCCCATGCACCCGATCCGCCCGTGCGCTCCCGGTAGGCGCCGCCGCGCGCGCCCTCGGTGAACACGACCAACTCAGCTTCCTCCTGCGCGCGTGCCGTCAGGCGCCGCTCGACCGCGTCATCGCCGCTCAGAACGAGGGCATCGAGATGGACGCCGTGGCCGAGGGCGTCGACCGCGCGCGGGCTGGCCACGAGGACATCCGCCTTGCGCGCGGCGCGCAGAGCATCCAGGTCTCCGGCGGTGAAATAGACGGCGTTCATCTCCCCAAGGCTCCCCCACGGCAGCTCCCCGTCGGCGCCCATCGGCTCGAGACGCGTCCCGAACGTGGTGATCGTCCGCTCGCCGGCGTCGTCCAACAGCGTCACCGCCGTGCGCGTCCGCACAGCCCGCTTGGCGGGATGAACCTGGACACCGAGCTCGCGCAGGCGCGCCTGCGAGCGGCGGCCGTGATCGTCCTCGCCCAGGGCGGTCATCAGCATCGCCTCGCCGGCCAGACGAGCCAGCTGCACGGCTGCCACGGCCCCGCCTCCCGCGGCCTCCTCGAACAGGTCGTTGGCATGCAGCACCTCGCCCGCGCGCGGAACGTGGGGCACACGAGCGAACTGCACCCACTCGACATGGCCCACGACGGCCACCTTCAACCGGTCCCCATGCATGGCGGGAGTCTCACACAACCTGCCCGGGCTGTAGCTTCGTCGGCGTGCCGCCCCAAACCCTGGCCCTCGCGCTCGCAGCCTCCATCTATCCCCCGGCCGTGGCGGCCGTGATCGCCCTCGGGCGAGGTTCACACGTGAGATCGCGCGTATTCGCGTTTGTGCTGGCCGCGGTCGCCATCACATACGCGGCCGGCGCGTTGATGCTGTTCGTCCTCGTCGAACTCGGCGCGACCGGCTCCATTCACTGGACGCCCAGTGCGGCCTTCGATCTGGCGCTCGGCCTGGCGCTCATCGGTCTCGCGTTCCACCTGCGCACAAGGCAGGCACCCCCCGCGACGTCGAAGACGGCGTCCAAACTGGGGCGCTACCTACAGAGCCGCCGGCTGGCCTTCGTGCTGGGCCTCACGCTGTACGCGCTGCCGTCGCCGATCTACGTCGGAGCGGTCAAGACGATCGCCGATGCCGAATACTCGACGAGCCGAGAGCTGCTCGCGCTCGCCGTGACGGTCGCGGTGATGCTGTGGCTGATCGAGATACCCATGCTCGTTCTGCTCGCCGCGCCCGATCGTGCGTCGAGCTCATTGGAGCGCGCGAACCTGTGGTTCGCCGCCCGCGGCCGGCTGTTGGCGGTCATCCTGTCAGCCGGTGTCGGCCTGTACCTCTCGATCAGGGGTTTCGTCGGCCTCCTCAGCTGAGCTCCCGCTGCGCCTGGCCTCGCGCTTGGCCTGCCTTTTCGCCTTGCGTGCGGCCGACTGCTCCGCGGTCTTCTCGCGCGCCTGGCCGTAGGACTCCGATACCAGCGTCTTTCCCCCGGTCCAGCCGAATGCCCTCACGACGACCGCGATCGCGAACAACAGGCCCCACGCGGTGGTCACGAGCTGCTGAGCCACGGAGTAGGCATTTGCATTGGACGCGCTTGTGACGCCTTTCAGGGAGAGGACGTTGAACCCCTGCTGGACGCCTGCGCCCCCCGGGGTGACCGACGTGATGTTGGCGATCGAGTTGCCCGCCACCACCCGCATGATCGTGTGAAAGCTGACGGGAATGTTGTACGCCGCCAGGAACACGGCGATGATCCCGAGCATCGCCAGCCAGCTGATCACCTCCGGGAACACGACTCGCCCGAAGTAGGCGCGGGGATGGACCAGGATCGCACCCCCCACCTTGGCCTGCTCCCACCACTTCGCGATGCGCTCCCTCAGCATGCGAGCCACGAGCCACACGAGCGCGACGGCCGCGGCGAGCAGGATCACGAGGGTGATGGGGTGTTCGTTTACGAACTTGAACTGGATGTCAAACGACCCGCCGACCGTCACGAACAGATAGACGTAGCAGGCGATGCCGATCAGCGAATAGAAGATTTTCTGCACCGCATAGCCGGCGAGGATGCCCGCGAAGCCGGCGGCGGCGATGATCGAGGTGAACATCAGCATCATCGTCAGCGTTCCCAGGTTCGCGGGCAGCACGGAGTTGAGCGCGACCGCCGCCGCGTAGCAGGCCAGGATCTCGATCCAGCGAACGTTCGAGTCCGGATAGCCGAAGCGCAGGATCGAGTACCAGGCGTACGCGGTCGTGGTCGTCTGCAGCGTGACGAGCACGATCGCCGCGAGAAGGTACCCGGTGGAGATGCTCGTGATCGTGTTCCACAGGTGTTTGAACCAGCCGCTGATGTCCCATCCGAACAGCACGGCGGCGGCGCCGAAGATGACGACGACGAGCGCGAGGATCAGGAGCCGATGCACATGAACCCGGCCGTGCGTGGGCGAGACCGCCTGCTGGCTTGCCATGCGCCCGATCTTACGCGGCATCGAGCCGGTCGGCCCAGGCCGCCGCGCGAGTTCCAAACCGGCTAGCGTGCCGATGCGCATGCCCGAGCCCGAGGTCTCGCCCGAGCAGGTCGAAGCAACGATCCAGAGCAGGGGCTTCATCGTCCTGATGCTCGTCGCGGCGGTCGCCGGCGTGGTGGTCTCCCTCGCCGCCTGGTGCGTGCTCGAGCTGATCAACCAGATCCAGAGGGGGGTGTACGTCCACCTGCCGAGCGATCTCGGCTACCACAACGGCCCCCCGCTGTGGTGGTCGCTGCCGGTGCTGGCGCTCGCCGGCCTGATTACCGCCTTCGCGATCGAGCGCCTGCCCGGCGAGGGAGGGCACATCCCCGCAAATGGCCTGTCGACGGCCGGCGGCCCGGTCCTCCCCGTCACCCTTCCAGGGGTCCTCCTCGCGGCGCTCGCGACGATCGGGCTGGGGATCGTGCTGGGCCCCGAGGCCCCGCTGATAGCCCTGGGCTCCGGCCTGGGCGTTCTCACGATCCGCCTGGCGCGAAGGGACGCGCCGCCGCAGGTCGTGACCGTGCTGGCCGCAGCCGGCACCTTCGCGGCGGTGTCGTTCCTGTTCCAGTCGCCGCTGCTCGCGGCGGTGCTCATCATCGAGGTGACCGGCCTGGGCGGCCCGAAGCTGACGCTCGTGCTGCTGCCCGGCCTGCTGGCCTCGGGCATCGGCGCGCTCGTGTCGCTCGGGATGGGGTCATGGACGGGGCTCAGCACGAGCGCCTACGCGCTCGGCTCGATTGAAGGGCTCGCCAAGTTTCCCCGCCCCGAGTTCGGCGACTTCGGCTGGACGATCGCGCTCGCTCTCGCCGTGGCGTTGGCCTGCGTGCTGATCGTTCGCGGCGGCAGGCGCATCGCGAACCTCGTCGTCCGGCGGCGCTTCGTGCTGCTGCCGCTCATCGGGCTGATCGTCGCCGGGCTTGCGATCGCATTTCAGCAGACCACCGGCAAGCCATTCCAGGAAGTGCTCTTCTCCGGCCAGAGCTCCCTGCCCGGGCTGGTCACCACAGCGGGCACATGGTCGATCGGCACGCTCGCGCTGTTGATCGCCTGCAAGGGCATCGCCTACTCGCTCTCGCTCGGCAGCTTCCGCGGCGGCCCAACCTTCCCCGGGCTGTTCCTCGGAGCCGTGGCCGGCCTGATGGCCGGGCAACTGCCCGGATTCTCGACCACGCCGGCCGTCGCGGTCGGCATGGCCGCCGCGATCGCCACGGTGCTGCGCCTGCCGCTGTCGGCGATCGTGATCGCAGCCGTGCTTACCGAGGGATCCGGCGCCGGCTCAGAGCCACTGGTGATCGTCGGCACGATCGTGGCCTACATGGTCAGCCGCAGGCTGCTCACAGCTCCGGCCGATCCCCCGCCGGGCGCAGCACCTACGACGAGCGCCGCACCGGCCGCACCGGCCGCACCGGCCTGACCGGCGCGGCCGGAGGGCCGGCGGCGCCTATGGCGTGGCGCCGGCCGGTGCCGTGGTCGGACTCGTGATCGACGTTTTGGTGGTTGGAGTCGTGGGCGTCGTGGGTGTGGGCGTGGTGACCGTGGTCGTTTTGGCCGGCGCGGTCACCGTCGTCGTCGGCGTCGTCGTTGTCGTGATCGTCGTTTTGGTGGTCGTCGTGGGCTGGATCGTCGTCGTCGTCGTGTGGCCGATGCTGAGCGACTGGCTGGTGACCGACGGAGTTTTTTTGGAGCCGTTGTCGGACACCAGCACGATCACCACCACGATCAGCGCAATCACGAGCGCGGCGGCGCCGGCGATCGCCCAGCCGTTGCCCCCGCCGCCTTCGTCCGGCGGAAGCGGGGTTCCGCCACCCTGATAGGGACCGCCGGGGGTCTGTCCGGGAGGAGGAGCGCCGCCGCCAGGAGGAGTGCCGCCCGGTGGGGGCGGATAGCCCGCGCCGCCGCCCGCGGGGGGCGTGCTGCCGGGCAGCGGCGGAACGTCTCCGGGCTGCTCATAACCGTCGTTCATCGCTGGCTCCTTGGTTGTGATCGGCTGGTTCGCGCCCGCTTCACGCTGCTGCTTCGGCCACGCGGGGCTGGAATGGCCGCAGCTCGTGCCCGCCCCCTGGGAGCACGATCAAGGCACTCGACTCCGCAATCTCCTGCCACGCACCCGGGAGGTCCATGAGGGGCTCTGAGACCACGAGCCGGTCCTCGTCGCGCAGAAGCTGCAGGCGCGGGTTCTCGGGGTGCAGCTGCTTCAGGGCATGGGCGTCGGCCGATACGAACAGCGTGCGCGACTCGCCCTCCGTCGAGTAGCGCACAGCCCACAGGCTCTCGCCGTCGCTGACGCCGATGCTGGCCTGCACCGCGTGCTCGATGCCGTGGCCCTCGGCCACCGCCTCGACGAAGCCGATCGTGCGCTCGAGCGCCGCGAGCGGGTCCTCCTCGAGGCCATAGGTGAGCGCGAGGTGAAAGAGAAGCTCGGAGTCGGTCGAGCCCTGGATGTTGGCGAACAGGGTGGGGTCTACCGCGAGCATCAGCTCGCGCCGAACGGTGTGGAAGTCGTTGATCAGGCCGTTGTGCACGAACAGCCAGCGACCGTGGCGATAGGGGTGGCAGTTGGTCTGCTGCACGGCGGTGCCCGAGGTCGCTCTGACGTGGGCCAGGAACAGGTGCGACTCGATGTGGCCGGCGAGGTCGCGGAGGTTCGCGTCCCCCCACGCCGGCGAGACGCTGTGATAGACGCCGGGCCCCTCGCCGGTGCCGTACCAGCCGAGCCCGAAGCCGTCGCCGTTGGTCGTCTCGGCGCCCATGCGGGAATGCAGGCTCTGGTCGATCAGGCTGTGCTGGGGCTTGAACAGCAGCTCCTCGATGAGCACCGGCTGCCCGTGCCACGCCATCCAACGGCACATCCGCCCTCTCCCCTCGTCACCCGCCGATAGATTCGCTGCCAACCGACGTGGACACAGTACATGCGCCTGCGCCAAGTCGCCTCGAGAATAGACTGCCGCCTCATCACCGTGCCCTCGATCGCTTTAATCACGCGGCGCGACGCCTGCGGCTCCGGGCGAGCGTGAGCAGCTACCTCGCTGTGCCGCAGGGATGGGAGCGCGTCTCGGCCGGCGGGCCGGGGCCGTTCGTGACCAGCGAGATCCTGCGCAGGCCCGACGGCACAGAGGTGCGCTGGCGCTCGCGCGCCCACCGCAAGGGACGCCACGCGTCCTCGGCAGGCACCCCGGCCAACGGCGAGGAATCGGTCTGGTGGCGCCCACGCCGGCGCGGCTGGTGGATGGCCGTGCTGTTCGCGCTCGGGTCGCTGTGCTTCACGGTCGCGGCGCTCGCCTCGCAGTGGGCGTCGAGCCCGCGGCCGGCCATCGGCGTGACGTTCTTCGTCGGCTCGATCCTGTTCACCTCGGCCTCCTACCTGCAGTACTCAGAGACGGTCAACGTCGAGCGCGCCCCCGAGCCCGGCACGCGACGCCCGCGGTGGCGGCCGGCCTCGTGGGAGCCGCGGCGAATCGACTGGCTCGCCGCATCGGTCCAGCTCCTCGGGACCGTCTTCTTCAACATCAGCACGTTCACGGGGATGAAACACGGCTTCAGCACCCACCAGAGCAACGCCCGCGTGTGGGCCCCGGACGCCCTCGGCTCGATCTGCTTTCTGCTCTCCTCAGAGCTCGCCTACGCCGAGGTGTGTCATCGCTGGGTGTGCCTGAAACTGCGCTCGCTGTCATGGCGGATCGTCTCGCTCAACATGCTGGGCTCGATCGCCTTCGGCGTGGCCGCGATCGCGTCGCTGATCGAGCCGTCCAGCGGCGAGCCCGTCAGCGCGCGCGTCGCCAATGGCGGCACCGCGCTGGGTGGGCTGTGCTTCCTCGTGGCGGCGCTGGCGCTGATGCCCGAGGCGGCGGCCGAAGAGCATGCCGCGCAAGGCAGCGTTCCGGCGCCGGCCGCGGCGGCCGCCTGAGACGGGCGGCGCTCAGGAGCCACGCATATAATCGCCGCCCCCCACGCCCATCGTGTGCGTGCACCGCCGAGAACAGCCCGTTGGGGCCCGCCGCACGGCCGGCCCGTTCGGTCTCAAGGAGGTACCACAATGCCGCCCCAGCAGCACCGCGCCAAGCACCGTCCCGACGAGCCTGAGTTGACGCGCGAGGAGATCGAAGCGCTCAAGGGCGTACCCGGCAACCGCTTCCTGCTCGAGCCCGCCCCCGACGACAAACTCCCGCAAACGGGCATGACCGCATACGAAGCGATGCGCCTGGTCGGCGAGGAAATGGTGCTCGACGGAAGTCCCGAGCGCAATCTCGCGACCTTCGTGACGACATGGATGGAGCCAGAGGCCCGTCGCCTGATAGACGAAGCCCTTCGCGTCAACTTCATCGATCACGCCGAGTACCCGCAGTCGGCGGAGATCGAGCAGCGCTGCATACGGATGCTGGCCGACCTGTTCCACGCGCCGGGGGAGACGACCGGCGCGCGCACGCAGGGGTCCTCCGAGGCGATCATGCTGGGCGCGCTGTCCTTGAAGTGGAAGTGGCGCGCCCGCAGGGAAGCGGCGGGGAAGTCTGTTGAGCGTCCCAACCTGGTGTTCGGCGGGGACGTGCACGTCGTGTGGGAGAAGTTCTGCCGCTACTTCGACGTCGAGCCGCGGATCGTTCCGCTGAAGCCCGACAAGTACACGATCGGCCCCGAGGACGTCGAGCCCCATATCGATGAGAACACGATCGGCGTCGCCGCCGTGCTCGGCACCACCTTCACCGGGCACGCGGATGACATCCAGGGCATAAACGACCTCCTTGTGACGCTCAAGCACGACCGCGACCTCGACGTGCCGCTGCACGTCGACGCCGCCAGCGGCGGCTTCGTCTGGCCGTTCCTCTACCCCCACTCCGAGTGGGACTTCCGGCTCGAGCAGGTCCGCTCGATCAACGTCTCCGGCCACAAGTTCGGGCTCGTGTATCCGGGCGTCGGGTGGCTGGTGTTCAGGGAAAAGGAGGACCTTCCCGAGGACCTGGTGTTCTATGAGAACTATCTCGGCAAGCGCGACGCCACGTTCACGCTGAACTTCTCGACCGGCTCGGCGATGGTGCTCGCGCAGTACTACCAGTTCGTGCGCCTCGGCCACGAGGGCTACCGCTACATCATGGAGACGATGAAGTACAACGCGCGCACACTCTGTAAAGAGGTCAGCTCGACCGGCGAGTTCGAACTGATCGGGGGTACGCACGAGGAGCAGCTTCCGCTGGTCGCCTTCAAACTCACCGGCGGACAGAACTACGACGAGTTCGATGTCGCGGCGCAGCTGGCCGCCATGCGAGGCTGGATGGTGCCCGCCTACACGCTGCCACCGGAAGCCGAACACGTGAAGATCATGCGCGTGCTCGTCAAGCAGACGCTCAGCTACTCGCTGACCACGGCCCTCGGCAAAGACATCGCGGAGGCGTGCGAAATGCTGAAGGCCAAGGGCGGCATGCATGAGACAGACCGCAAACGCGTGAAGACGAACACGGGGTTCTGAGCGGCACGCTCGTGACGCCGGCCGTGCACGCTATGCACGGGTATAGGATTCGGGACATATCCGTCGAATTGGCCGGAACCATTCGGAACATGCCGTCACGGCTGACGGCTCTCGCCAAACAAGGGGGAGTCAATGAGAGGTGTAGGCAGCGCATTGTTCGTGGGGATCCTGCTGATGGTGGCCGGTATCCTCAACATCATCTACGGCATCGCCGCAGTGAGTAATTCGAAATTCTTCGTCGAAGACACGCAGTTCGTGTTCTCGAGCCTCCACACGTGGGGGTGGATCACGATCATCCTGGGCGTGATCGAGTTGACAGCCGCCTTCTCGCTGTTCGCCGGCGGCATCTACGGCCGGGTGATCGGGCTGGTGGCCGCGACCATCGGCGCGGTTGGCGCGCTGCTGGACGTCGGAGGGGCGCACCCGTGGTGGTCGCTGGGCATCTTCGCCATCTGCCTGGTCTGCATCCACGGCCTGATCGTCCTGGGTGAGCCGGACATCGACACCGTTTGAGGGGAGCGGAGGGAGCTCGGACGCTCGGGCTCCCTCCGCCTGACCACCCGCGTATCGCGGTCGCCCGGTGACCTCGATTGACATCGAGCTGGTACTGGTCGCGCTGGGCGCGATGCTGTCACCGACGACCCTGTCCTTCACGGTGCTGGCGCTCGTTCTGGGCGAGCGCCCGCTGCGCACCGGCATGTGGTTCTTCCTCGGCGCGTTCGGCCTGACGCTCGTGATCGGCGTGGTCGCGGCGTTCGTGCTCGGAAACGCCGCGGCGTCTCCCAAACCCAGCGAACCGAAGACGTGGGTCGCCATCGTCGACGTCGTCGCCGGTGCAGTCCTGCTGTTCGTCATCGTGCGCTTCCTACGGCGGCCCGCCAACCCCGATCGCGCGGCCGGCATGATCGAGCAGATGGGCAAGGTCGCCTCCTCGCCGGCGATCGCGATCGTCGCCGCCGGCGCCACCCTCGCCAACCCGGGCGGCTTCATCCCGCTCGCCCTGAAGGACATCTCAGAGACGAACCCGAGCGCCACCCAGTACGTAGCCGAGTGGGTCGCGTTTGCGCTCATATCGCTCCTCCCGCTGTTGGTGGCGGTGGTGATGCTGGCGGTCGCGCCCGATTCGACCCAGCGGGTGCTCATGGGCGCCCGGCACTGGCTCGAGCGGCACGCCAGGACGCTCGCGGCGGCGATCCTCATCCTGCTCGCCGCCTCGCTGCTGCGCCACGGCATCGCCGGGCTCACCAGCTGAGCCTGACTCAGTCGCGCTAGCGCCGCACGGGCGGCATCAGACCCCCGATGATCCAGAAGATCGGGATCGGGATCCCGATCAGGAACATGATCCAGTGTCCGTGTTTGATCGAGCGGATGCCGAGGAACAGGAACAGCAGGAAGTAGACGACGCCGAATACGCCGATGCCGCCGCCGGATAGTGCCAGTATCGGCATCGAAGCCCGCTCAGCGCCTGATCAGTTGAGGATTTTCGCCTTCGCGGCAGCGAACTCCTCGTCGGTGAGGACGCCCGACTCGTGCAACGAACCGAGCTCCTTGAGCTTCTCCATCGGGTCTTCCTGCGGCGGAGGCGGCGCGGCGGCGGCCTGCTGCTGTTGCTGGGCGGCCATCTGCTGTTCTTCCTGTTGCGCCCACCGGCCCTGCTGGCGGTGCTGCACGGCTCCGGCGGCGCCGCCGGCGACGGCGCCGACGGCGGCTACACGGGCAACGCGGCGAAGTAGTGGCATGCTGGTCTCTCTTTCTCTGCTCGGATGGCTAGGCGGCGTCTAGGGACTGGATGGCGGCGAACAGCTCCTGCGTGGGCACCCGCTGGAAGTCCAGCAGCCGCCCGCCGTTGCGGCGCACCGCGGCGGCGAAGGGTCCCGCCCAGGCGTTCTCGAAGCAGATCAGCACGGCCGCCTCTCCGGGCTCGAGCGCCTCTCCCGCCATGTCGGCGTCCTCGTCGCCGAGCATGCCCGTCTGCGCCCCTTCGAACAGGAGAAGGTCATTGGCCCCGTCACCGTCGAGGTCGGCGATCGCAAGGCCTGAGACGGTGCCCTGCTCGTCCTTCTGGACCACGAGCACATCCAGGACCCGGATGATCCCGCGGTCCACGAGGTCCACGAAGATCGGAATCGCTTCGCCGGTTCTCGGCGCATCCGGCGGAAAGCCGATCACAACGATGTCCACCGGGCCCATCTCCAAAACCTCGTCGCTCACGGCGTCTCCCCTCGTCAATCTGGTGCGGGCCCCGCTGACGGCGGAGCTGCTCGGCTGATGCCCTTCAGGCGCCGTAGTCTAGCGAGCAGGAAGTCCCGCGGTGGTCAGGCGTCGGCGTCGCCTGCAGGGCCGGGATCGGGTGCCGCTTCCTGCGCCCTCGGGCGGCTGCGACCGAGGTTGGCCACGATCAGGGAGACGACCGTCACCAGGTAGATCTGACCGAGCAGCGCCTCGGATACGGACAGGGTGTGGCCGAGGTTGGTGCGCGCCGTCAGGTCTCCGTAGCCGACCGTTGTCAGGCTCGTGAAGCTGAAGTACAGGCAGTGGGCGACCGTCGCTGACTGGTCGCCGGCGAAGAACGGGTGACCGCCGGAATGGTCGATCGCCCCATACACGTAGCCGAAGAACATCCCCACGAGGATGTATACGCAGAGAACGCCGAACACGGCCTCCAGCGTGACCGCCTGCCGTGATCGCAGGCTGCGCAGGACTCCGATCACGATCATCGGTGGCGCCAGTCCCACGAGCAGTGCGTTTGCGATCCTCGTTGCTCCGGCATCGACGTCTCCGTTGGCGGCCTCGACGACGCTCGCGATGATCAGCAACACGACGATCGCGATCGCCGGTCGTATGACGATCGGTTTCGCTTCACCCGCCCAGAACGACAGCAGCAGCGTCACTCCCAACAGGGTGGCCATGAACACCTGCTCCCATGCGGCGGGTTCGGCGATGCCCTGGACGGCGAACGCGATCACGATCGCCCCAAGCAGCACGCCGTAGCGCTCGCGGCGGCGGCGGACCGCCCGGCTCGCGGTCGCGTTGGGGGCCGGGCTCGCCATCACGGCGGTCCCGGCAGGCCGAGCAGCTGCACGATCGAAAAGGCGAGGATCAGCGTCCCCACCGCGATCAGGGAATAGCGAGCCTGGCGCAGCGGAAAGTGGCTTGAGATCCCGACCAGGAACAGCACCGTCGCCAGGAACACGGTGTCGCGCACGTACTTGTCGCCGGTCGCTCCCGCGTCGGTGCCCTTTGCAAACGCCGCATCCGCCTGCGCGTCATCGACGTTCGCGGCGGTTTCCTGAGGGATCACGTACTGCGGCATGTAGGAAGGCCCGGGCGGCGCCTTCGGGTTGTGCGCCGGGTCGGTGGCCAGCCAGGCGTAGAACGCCGGGCGGTAGCCCGGGCGAAGGCGCTTCTCGGCGAGCCGTTCCGCGTTGGCGTTGCCCGCCGTGAGGGCCGCGAACCAGGCATTGAACGAGACCGAGTCGAGCGTGCGAATCTGAAGCCCTTCGAGGTCTGCGCGGTTGGCCTTGGTGCGCTCGGCCGAGGCCTTGGCCAGCGAGATCGAGGACTCGGTGCCCCACTTGGCCGCGGCATAGCCCGAGTAGGCGGCGAGCACCGCGACGAGCGACAGCAGCAGCGCCTCGGTGATCGAGAGCATCCGATCGCGACGGTCGGCGGCCTCAGCCTGAGCATGCTTGCCGTGCTCGGAGATCTCCTTGCCGACCTCGGCGGCGGACAGGCCCTCGGGCACGCCTCACACTCCCGCTAGGAGCAGTTGATCGGGGCGAGGGACTGCTTGAAGCTCGTGGCGAGCTGCGTGACCGCCGATTTGAACTGCGTCTCGGCGTTGCTGAGCGAAAGGTTCGATGTGATGCCCGTCAGGATCGAGCTGAGCTGCGTTTCAAAGGTGTGGGTGGCGCTCTCCACCTGTTCCTTGCGCGCCGGTGCGAGGTTGCCCTGCGCCTTCTTGATCTTGGTGAGGTCGTTGGCGATCGCTTCGACGCCTGTCTTGACCTCGGTGGGGGAGATCGTCGAGACGGTCAGGCCCGTCAGCGTGTTGACCTGCTTTGAGATGTCAGCGCGCGCGCTGCACACTTCGGCCTTGGCCTTTTCCTGAGCCGATTCACCGCAGGCCACGAGCACCGTGGAGCCGAGCACCAGCGCGACGATGGCGAGTGACTTGCTGACGGCCGTGGAGGTCAAGGCAGAGCTTCCCTCTCCGATTGCTTACGGTCCAGCGGGACGGATTCCCGGGCAGTCTACAGCCGCACCGAGCGCCCGCGTGAAATGATGGAGAGGCGCCCATGAGCTCTGCAACGGTCCCACACTCGCGGCGCTGGCTGATCAACGCCATATTTGCCGCAGCCGTCGTGGTCGGGGTGTTCGCGGTGCTGGCGGTGTGGGTCAACCGGCAGGTTCTGAACACCGATAACTGGACCAACACGAGCTCGCAGCTGCTCGCCGATCCGACGATCGAGGCGGCCGTCGGCGGCGTGCTGGTCAACCAGCTGTTCAGCTCGGTTGACGTCGCCTCCGAGATCAAGAGCGTGCTGCCGTCGCAGGTGTCGGGACTGGCCCAGCCGGCGACGGCCGGGTTGCGGGCGCTCGCCGTCCAGGTCGCCCCTCAGGTGCTCTCCACGGCGACCGTCCAGAACGCATGGCGCCTGGCCAACCGAACGGCGCAGCAGGAGCTCCTGCGGATTCTCAACGGGGGCTCGAAGACGATCTCGACGAGCAACGGCGAAGTCACTCTTCAGCTGCACCCGCTGCTCACGCAACTCGCCGCACAGCTGGGGCTGCAGGAACAGCTGACGAGCGTGCGGTCAAACATCGAAGGCTCCACCGGGGCAGCTGCGCGCACCACGGTTCAGAAAAAGCTCGGGGTGACGCTGCCTCCGCTGAGCGGAAACATCGTGATCCTGCGCTCATCCCAGCTGAAGACGGCGCAGAACATCGTCAAAGCGATCAAGGGCCTGGCGATCGTGCTGCCCCTGGTCGCGCTTGGCCTGTTCATCCTTGCGATTCGGCTGGCCGTGGGGCGGCGGCGGGTGGCGATCCGCACCACCGGCTGCTGCCTCGTGGGCATCGGCCTGATAACCGTGCTCGCCCGGCGCCTGATCGGCGACGCGGTGGTCAACTCCCTCGTCAAGGTGCCCTCGGACAAGCCGGCCGTGCACCAGGTCTTCAGGATCGGCACGAGCCTCCTGTACGACTCGGCGATCGCGCTCATCACCTACGGCGCGGTGATCGTGATCGGAGCCTGGATCGCCGGCTCGACGCGGCCCGCGGTAACGGTCCGGCGGGCACTGGCCCCGTCGCTGCGCGAGCATTCCCAGTATGTCTACGGCGTCGCCGCGGTGGCGCTTCTGCTGCTCGTCATCTGGGGACCGTTCCCATCGACGCGCCAGCCGATCCCGGTCATCGGCATAGCGGTCGTCCTCGTGCTGGGCATCCAGGCCCTGCGCCGAATGACCGCGCGGGAATTTCCCGATGCCCGGATGGGCGATGCCGTGCGCGCCTGCCGCGACTGGTTCGTGGCGCGCCGGGACTCGGCCGTCTCAGCGTTCTCGCCATCACATGCAAACGCGCCGGCCGGCGGGGAGCAGAGCTCGCGCGTCGCAGACCTCGAGCGCCTGGCCAGCCTGCATGACCGCGGTGCTCTCACCGACGAGGAGTTCCGCGCCCACAAGGCCGCGCTTCTCAGTCCGCACTCCTGAATCTCACAGCGTGGTTTCCTCACCGGGCTCAAGGATCCGGACCTCGACGCCCGGCGCAAGCCGCGCGACGTTGCGCGCAAACAACCGTGCCGGCTCGGCCAGGCCCGCCCGGTGGCGACGGGCCAGGCCCATGGGCAGCAGGGTTCCCCAGTGCACCGGGATCGCAAGCCGTGGCTTCAGCAACCCGGCAGCGCGCGCGGCGTCGCGCGGGTCCATGTGGCCTTCACCGAGCGTGGGGCCCCAACCGCCCACCGGTAGGAGCGCGACGTCAAGCGACGGCAGCCGATCGGACAGGCCTTCCATGAGCTCCGTGTCTCCGGCGAAGTAGATCGCTCTGCGGCCGCGCACGAGGTAGCCGACGCTCTCGGCGCGCGGCCCGCGGGGCCGGCGCCGGCCATCGTGACGAGCCTCCACAGCGGTGACCGCCAGCGAGCCCACCTCCGCCACCTCGCCGACGCTCAGCTCGGTCACGCTCGTGAAGCCGCGGCGGCGCAGCCATGCACCCGCGCCGGTGGGCACCAGCAGCCGCGTGTCGCGCCCCAGCAGCCGCAGCGAGGCCGGGTCGAGATGGTCGTGGTGCATATGAGAGATCAGCACCGCGTCGAGGCCCGCGGTGACGCTCGTGTCGAGCAACGGGGTCTGGCGGCGCAGGTGGGCGACGCGGCCGCGCAGCAGCGGGTCCGTGAGCAGACGCACGCCGTCGAGCTCGATCAGGACGGTGGCGTGCCCGAGGAAAACGATACGGTCCGTGGAGGTGCCCGCGCGATGGGCCGAAACCGCGCCATGGACCATTCCTGAAAAGGTAGCAACCAATGTGTGAGCGATCGACGGGCGCGCTGGGAGACAACGCGTGAGTGCTTCACGGCGTTTCCTGGGGTTCGCGCTGCGGGCCGTCGTGCTGCTCGGCGTGGAGGGCCTGCTGCTGGTCGCCCTGACCGCCGTGTTGCCCGGTGTCGAAACACTCTCATTTCCCGCGGCGCTACTTGTTGCCGGGGCGATGGCGCTGATCAACGCGGTCCTGTGGCCGGTCGTGACCCGGCTGGCGCTGCCTCTGACCATCCTCACCTTCGGGCTGGCCTCGCTCGCCCTGAGTGCCGGCGCGGTCGCGCTCGCGTTCTACATCGTCGATGGCAAGTCGCCCCCGTTCTGGGGAAACGTGGCGATCGCGTTCGGACTGGCGCTCGTGTCGACGTTCGTCGCGCCCCTGCTCGACGTCGACGGCGACGCCTATCACCTGCGCGTCGTGCGGCGACGCAGGCGCCGACACCGCCAGCACAATCGCACCGACGTGCCGGGGGTGATCCTGTTCGAGATCGACGGCCTCGGAGAGGGTGTGCTGCGCGACGCCGTGCGCGACGGGAACGTCCCGACGATCGCGCGCTGGCTGTCGCAGGGCACGCATCGGATCCAGGGCTGGGAGTGCGACCTGTCCTCCCAGACCGGCGCCAGTCAGGCCGGTCTGCTGCTCGGAAGCAACTGGGACATGCCCGCCTTCCGCTGGTATGAGAAGGAGTCAGGGCGCACCCTCGTCTCCAATCACCCCGCCGACGCGGCCGAGATCGAGCGCCGGCGATCGACGGGCGAGGGCCTGCTGGCCGCCGGGGGCACCAGCCGGGGCAACATGTTCTCCGGCGACGCGCCGCGCTGCACCGCCACGATGAGCGTCATCCGCGACCGCAGCAGATCCAAGGCCGGGGACATGTTCGCGTACTTCTCAGACCCCTACGGGTTCCTGCGCACGGTCGTGCTGTCGATCGCCGACATGGGTTCCGAGCGCTGGGCGGCTCGCCGCCAGCGCCGCCGCGGCGATCCGCACGTCAAGAGAAGCGGCCTGTATCCGCTGATTCGCGCGTCGATCGCCGTGGTCATGCGCGATCTCACCACAGCGCTGCTGATGGCCGACATCGTCGAGGGCGTGCCCGTCAGCTATGCGACCTTCGTCGGCTATGACGAGGTCGCCCACCACTCGGGGATCCGCGAAGACGATGCCCTGGCGGTGCTCAAGCGACACGACCACCAGCTGGCCCGGCTCGAGCTAGCGGCGACCCAGTCGCCTCGCCCCTATCACCTAGTCGTGCTCTCAGACCACGGCCAGACTCAGGGCGCACCGTTCCGTCAGCGCTACGGCGAGACGCTCGAGCAGGTTGTGCAGGGGGCGCTCGCGCGGGGTGAGGTGCACGCCCCCGCCGCGGTCGACGAGGGGTGGGGCGATATGGGCGCCGTGCTGGCCGATGCCGGCCAGGAGCCCGGCTTCGGCGGGCGCGTCGTGGCGCGCGTCACACGCAGCCGATCGGTCGAGGGCACCGTTGCGCTGGGACCGAACCGCGAGGCGCTGGCCGAGCGCAGCGAGTCTGCGCAGGCGTCCGAGAAGGAGGCGGTCGTGCTCGTCTCCGGGGGGCTCGGGCTCGTGTATCTGCCCCAGAGCGCGGAGCGGCTCACCCTCGAGCAGATCACCGATGCACACCCGCATCTGCTCGACAGCCTCACCGCCCATCCTGGAGTCGGGTTCGTGATGGTGCGCTCCGACGGGCAGGGCGCCCTCGTGATCGGCGCTGCCGGCAAGCGGAATCTGGCCGACGACAGCGTCGAGGGCGATGACCCCCTGGCCCACTTTGACGCGACGGCCGCCGAGCATCTGCGCCGTCACGATCGCTTTCCCCACTGTCCGGACATACTCGTCAACTGCATGTATGACCCCGACTCCGACGAGGTGGCGCCGTTCGAGGAGTTCATGGGCTCACACGGCGGCCTCGGCGGGCCGCAGACCCGGCCGTTTGCGGTGGTGCCCTCGGAGTGGAGCGACCCCGCGAGCCCGATCGTCGGGGTCGAGGCGATGCACGGGGAACTTCGCGACTGGATTGCGCGATCACGGTCGCTCGAGGACGATCGTGACCAAGACGGCTAGGGAGTATGGTCTGCTCATGTCGACGGTGAGCGATGCCAGCCTGGTGGCCCCGCACCTGACCGTCGCCGAGCGGGCGGCGCACGGCAAGGCGGCTCGTGCGGAAGTTCCGCGTTCCAGCCACGCCCTGTATGAGCCGCCGGCACGCCGCACTGATCCGGTCAAGCTGCTCGAGCGCCAGGCGAAGAGCCGCGTGCCTGAGCTCGTGCCGATCCGCTACGGCCGCATGCTCGTGTCCCCGTTCACGTTCTATCGCGGAGCCGCCCTGATCATGGCGAGCGACCTGGCGGCAACGCCGCGCTCGGGCCTTCACGTGCAGTGCTGCGGGGACGCGCACCTGTCGAACTTCGGCGTGTTCGCCTCGCCCGAGCGGCGGCTGGTGTTCGACCTCAACGACTTCGACGAGACGCTCCCCGGGCCGTGGGAGTGGGACGTCAAGCGCCTGGCGGTGAGCATGATGATCGCCGCGCAGAACAACGACTTCTCCGGCAAGGACCAGGACCAGGTCGTGCTCGACACCGTCGAGTCCTACCGCAGCGCGATGGCCGACTTCGCCGCCATGAAGAACCTCGACGTCTGGTACGCCCACCTGGAGATCGAGAGTGTGCTTGCAGAACTCGGCTCCCAGCTGCAGCCCAAAGCCGTCAAGAGGACCGAAAAGAACCTCGCCAAGGCTCGCACCAAGGACAGCATGGCGGCATTCTCCAAACTGACCCACATGGTGGACGGCGAGGCCCGGATCGTCGCCGAACCGCCGCTGATCGTCCCGATCGACGATCTCTTGGAGGGCAAAGAACGCGATGAAATGTTCGACGGGCTGCACGAGCTCGTGCGCGAATA
Source organism: uncultured Solirubrobacteraceae bacterium (assembly GCA_963826995.1). Taxonomy (GTDB): domain Bacteria; phylum Actinomycetota; class Thermoleophilia; order Solirubrobacterales; family Solirubrobacteraceae; genus Palsa-744. The sequence continues at coordinate 675,024 of CAWGYZ010000002.1, forward strand.
CCGCGCCTCGCTCGAGTCCGATCGGCGCGTGCTGCTCGAGGAGTTTCGCCTCACCGACTTCGCGCGCAAGGTCGTCGGCGTGGGCAGCGTCGGCACGCGCGCCTGGATCGCACTGATGCTCGGCCGTGACGATCAGGATCCGCTGTTCCTGCAGATGAAGGAGGCCGAGGCGTCGGTACTCGAGGAGTTCGTGGCTCCGAGCGAGTTTGAGAACCATGGCGAGCGCGTGGTCGCGGGACAGCGGCTGATGCAGGCCACGAGCGACATCTTCCTGGGGTGGCTGCACGTCGAGTCCGGCACCGACGGCCGGGAACGGGACTTCTATGGGCGCCAGCTCAAGGATTGGAAGGGCTCGGCGGAAATCGAGCAGCTGGTGCCGTCGGGCATGGCCGCGTACGGCAAACTCTGCGGCTGGACGCTCGCTCGCGCGCACGCGCGAAGCGGCGACCGTATAGCGATCGCCGCCTACCTCGGCAAGGGCAACGCCTTCGACCGCGCAATCGTCGAGTTCTCCCACGCATACGCAGAACAGAACATGCGCGACTACCAGGCGCTTGAGGCAGCGGTCAAGTCCGGCCGCATCACCGCCAAGACCGGCCTCTGAGCGCGCCTCGAAGCCCGGGCCGGTCGCATAGTCTCAGCCGATGACCTCGGTCGACACCGAGCTTGTGCTCGTGGCGCTGGCCGCGATGCTGTCGCCGGTGACCCTGTTCCTGTCGGTGCTGGCGCTGGTCGTGGGAGAGAATCCGATGCGCACCGGGCGCTGGTTCTACCTGGGCGCATTCGGGGCCACTCTGATCGTCGGCGTGGTCGCCGCGTTCGTGCTCGGCAACGCCGTCCACTCGCCGAAGCCGAACACACCCAAGACCTGGGTCGCCATCGTCGACCTCGTGGCCGCCGCGGTCGTGCTGTTCTTGGTCGTTCGCTTCCTGCGCCGGCCACGGGACCCCAAACGGGTGGCGGGCATGATCGATCAGATGAGCAGGGTCGCCTCATCGCCGGTGATCGCGATCATCGCGGCCGGCGCCACGCTGGCCAATCCCGGCGCGTTCATACCGCTGGCGCTGAAGGACATCTCGGAAACGAACCCCAGCGCCGGCCAGTACATCGTCGAGTGGGTCGGCTTCGCGCTCGTGTCCCTGCTTCCGCTGTCGGTCGCCCTGGTGATGCTGGCCATCGCACACGATAGGACCGAACGGGTGCTGATCCGGGCGCGGGAGTGGCTCGAGCGCAACGCCCGCACGATCGCGGCGGTGATCCTGGTTCTGCTCGCGGGCGTGCTGATACGCAACGGCATCGCCGGGCTGACCGGCTGACGCCATCGGCGTGTTAGCTTTCGTGGACGAGGCGACATGGCCGAGCAACCACGTAACCGGATCGCGGAGTCCGTCGAGCGCCTGCTGGTGAAGCCCGGATCGAGCGTCGTGCTCGAGAGGGACTTTGACCCCGCTTTCAAGACGCGGGTAAAGAAGAAGAAGCAAGGGGTCAAGCGACTCCGTGAGGGCGTGGAGCTGTTGACCGAGTACCAGGCCCGCCTCGCCGCCCAGGACACCCATGGAGTGCTCGTGGTGCTGCAGGCCCTGGACGCGGCGGGCAAGGACGGCACGATCCGTCACGTGATGAGCGGGGTGAACCCCCAGGGTGTGGCGGTCCACAGTTTCAAGGTCCCGTCGGCAGAGGAGCTGAGCCACGACTTCCTCTGGCGCTACCAGCAGCGTCTGCCCGCGCGGGGCGAGATCGCCATCTTCAACCGATCGCATTACGAGGAGGTGCTCGTCGTCCGGGTGCATCCCGAGAATCTCGATCGCCAGAAGATGCCCCTTGAGGCGAAGCGCAACGACGTCTGGGAGCGTCGCTATCGCGAGATCAACGACTGGGAGCACTACCTCGTCGATAACGGCTTCCGGATCGTCAAGCTGTTCCTGAACCTCTCCAAGGAGGAGCAGCGAATCCGCTTTCTCAGGCGCTGCGACCTGCCCGAGCACAACTGGAAGTTCTCGACCAGCGACGTGCGGGAGAGGGAACATTGGGACGACTACCAGGACGCGTTCTCAGAGATGCTCTCGCACACCAGCACCCCGTGGGCCCCGTGGTACGTGATTCCCGCTGATCGGAAGTGGTTCGCCCGCCTCGCCGCTGCCGCAGTGCTCGTGAACGCGCTGATGGAGATCGACCCCCAGTTTCCGGTTGTCGAGGCGGACGTTCGCGCACGGCTCGCCGACGCGAAGGCGGAACTCGAAGCGGAAGCGCCTGCGGGAGCGGCGCCAGATCCCTTCGCGGACCGGCTGGCCCAGTCCTCAGGCGACGGCGTCGTCGCCGCCACAACGAAGGGAGAATCCGGTGGACATCTTTGAGATCAAGCAGAAGGAGACCGTCAGCAGGGAGGAGGTCGCCGAGCGCCTGCGGCATCTCGCCGACATGCTCGCTCGTCACAACGACCTGGAGTTCGACCGCGGCGGAATGCATTTCACGGTCCACGTCCCCGATCAGCTGCAGCTGAAGGTCGAGCTCGAGGTGGAGACCGATGAGCGCGAGCTCGAGATCGAGCTGAAATGGTAGCTATCAAGCCTCAGAGCGTTGGGACATGCTGTGAGGGCCCCGCAAGCAGCGCGCCACGTACGTGGCCCAACCGCTGCCGAGCAGCATGCCCGCGATCACGTCGCTTGGATAGTGGACGCCCAGATACACGCGAGACGCGGCCACTACTAGGACTATCACGAGCACGAGGCCCGCAACCACCCGGGTTAGCGTCGACGACGCCCCTGCCGCCGGCAACACAAACACCAGCGAGAACCAGAATGCGCTTGCCTGCGTGGCGTGGCCCGAGGGAAAGCTCGAGCCGGTAACCGCCTGTAGGTGCTCGACGGACGGGCGCGGGCGCGACACGAGCAGCTTGACCCAGTTTGAGATCAGCATCGCGCCGCCGAGGCTGAGCGCGACGGCGAGCGCCTCTCGGCGCAGGCCCGCCCTCGCCAGCGCCAGACAGGCGATCAGCGCGAGCGGGACCAGTAGGAACGCGCTGCCGGCCCAGGTGACCACCCGGGCCACTTCGGTCAGGGCCGCCGAGCGCTGAGCAACGACGTCGCGCGCAGCGTTCAGCTCGACCGAGCCCACGACCGAGGTCCAGAGCTCCCCGACCCCCCAACCGAGGAGCACGAAGACGGCCAGGCCGACCGCCAGCCGCGCGGCCGGGTGGCTCACCGCCCAGCCGCCACCCTTACAAGCGCGCCCAGGTTGTCGGTACTGAGCGCCACATCTCTGGCGGCCGGCGGGAGGCCGACTCCCTTCGGCAGCCGCACGCGCAGCGCCCCTGGCAGCGACACGAAGCGCAGAGGGGGATCGAGCACGAGCGCCTCACCGTCCAGCCCAACCTCCACGGGACCAGGAGAGCGGACCTCGAACTCCTCGGTGGCCCACGACAGAAGGCCCGGAAAGCGGCCGACCTGACCGACCAGCTCGAGCGCGACGAACTTTGACACCTCGGCGGCGCTTCGCACCCGTGCCGCCGCCACGCCGAGCTGGCCCGTATCGATCCGCGCGCGCGTGCCCGCACCGGCAAGGCTCGTCAGCTGATACGGGTTGTTCGATACCAGCACGAGCGGCGCGTCGTTGCAGAGGCTCTGGTCGGGAGCGGTGAACTCGAGATCGATCGGTTCGGCGTCCGGGCCCAGCAGGTCGGGCAGCATGCTCGCCCATGTCTCGAGCTTGGCATCCCGATAGGCCTCAGACTGGACGACCTTGGCGTACACGCCGAGCGACGCGTTGTTGACGAACACGCGGTCGTTTACGCGCGCCAGGTCGATGCGTCGCTCGACGCCGTCGGTGAACGCGTCCAGCGCGCCCACCACGTCATCACGATCAAGGCCGAGGTCCAGCGCGAAGTGATTTCGAGTCCCCGCGGGGATGCAGACGTGGGCAACGTCGTGCCGAGCGGCAACCGTCGCCACGAGAGCCTGGGAGCCGTCGCCTCCGGCCATCCCGATCACCTGCGCACCTCGCGCGATCGCGCTCTCAGCCAGCTCGAGCAGGTCATCGCCGGGCCTCAGAACGACGGGTTCGATACCCCGTCGCCGAGCTTCAGCAGGGAGGTCGAAGCGCTCGGCCTTTCCGCCACCCGACTTCAGGTTGATTATCAGCACGGCCGAACCGGAGGCCCCCACCGGCGTGACCGCCGCGAGCACGCCGCTCACCGCGGCCGCTCCGGTCCGCCCCAGTGCGTAGCGCGCGGAGAGTCCGAAAACAGCCAGCAGCAGCAACAGTGCAAGCAGCGCCACCAACCCTTGCCAGTTGGCCACCATTACCACGATCAGCCCGATCGCACTGAGCGCGGCGAGCGCGGCGCCGGCCGCCCGCCGCAGACCGCGACGGGTCAGTGCGAGCCAGATGGCGGCGCTGCAGACCAGCACGAGCGCGATCGCCAGCAACGCGACGGGCACATCCCCCGCCAGCGCAACGGCGGCCGCTACAGCCATCGCAACCGGCGCGAGAAGCGCGACGACAGCGGCGACGCGAGGCAGCAATGACGGCCGCGCCGCCAGGTCACTTCCCGGAGTCGCAGGCGTCGCGCTCATGCGAACGGCACGCCGCGTGTGGTCGCTAGGACCGGTCCTCCGCGAGCCACGTCTTCGCCTCGGTCAGGTCGCTCACACGGAAGCCCCGAGCCTTGCCGGGGAGCAGGAAGGAGAGTGCGCGCAGCGCCGGGCGCATCCACTCCTCGTCGCTGACCACGGCCACGCGCTCATAGGAGGTCGCATGGCGCACGCGAAAGCCGGCGTCGGCGCTCATCGCGTCGCCCTCGACCTCGCGGGCTCCCGTGCCGATCAGGTAGAGCAGCCGCACGTTGCGCCCCTCCGCGATCTCCTGACGCAGCACGGGCTCGACGGCCTCCTCCCAGTCGTCGTCCTCGACCTCGCCGATGGCCTCAAATCCGATCGTCCCGGCCGGCATGTCCGGCATCCGTCGCAACATGGATTGGTCCCCTCTCTCGTGGCCGCCATCACGGGTGATGTCGAAATCAACTCGGACCATAGACCTTCCGGGTCACGCACGCACCACAACGTCGGGCCCGGCCCGTGCAGGCTCCGAGCCGGGTTGCCGCGTCGGCACCTGCCCGACGAAGAAGAGCGCGACGGCTGCGATCAGGATCAGGACCGTCAGCCCCGCGCGCAGCCCGTCGAGTCGCGCGTGGGCGTTGGCGTCGAGCGCCGCCCGCGTCACCTCCGAGCTCGCGCCCGCCTCCTTCGCTGCGGCTTCGAGCTGCTTGTCGGACATGAACGGTATGCCCGCCGCCAGCTCGATGTGTGCCTTGTCTTTGACGCCCTGAGGGACCGCGTTGTTCATGTCGATGTGCGTCAGAAACGACGTCGTCAGCACCGCGATCAGGATCGACCCCGCGAGCGCGGTACCCAGCGAGGCCCCGAGGTTTGTCACCGTGTTCTGCAGTCCGCCCACCTCCGAGCTCCGCTCGTCGGGCACGGCCGAGACGGTCACGGCGCCGAGCTGGGATGCAATCGCGCCGATGCCGAGCCCGACGAGCAGCAGCGGCACGGTCACGATCTCCGCCCCCGCCTTGATATCGATCGCGGCCAGCAGCACCAGCAGCCCGATCAGCATCAGCAGGATCCCGACGCGTACAACCAGCCGCGGCGAGACGTGCGGGAAGAGCCTCGGCACTCCCAGCGCGGCCGCCAGCAGGGTCAGAGACATGGGCAGTATCCGAACCCCGGTGTCGATCGCCGACAGCCCCAGTGCCACCGACAGGTAGAGCGGGATCAGAAAGAAGACCCCCATCATCAGGAAGTATTGAAAGAAGAACATGATCAGCCCGCCCTTCAGCTGCGCGTTACCCAGCAGCGCCGGATCGACGAGTGGCTCCTGACCGCGCGTGACCATGCGCGCCTCCCAATGCAGAAACGACCACACCAACAGGAGCCCGGCAACCATCAGCCACGGGACGGGCGACATTCCAAACCATTGAGGCCCGCCCGACTTCGGTGCCACCCAGCCCCAGGAGCCGGACTTGAGCACGCCAAAGACGAACACGCCAAGGCCCGCGGCGCACAGGACGGCGCCAACCAGGTCGATCTTCGGCCGGCGGTCGGGCGGAGCGTCCTCGGCGCGACGCGCGAGCAGGAGGATGACCGAGACAAGGATCACCTCGCCGGCGAAGACCCAGCGCCAGGACGCATATGTTGTCGCGAGCCCGCCGACCAGGGGACCGACAGCGATCGCGATCGCCCCAGCGGCGGCCACGAGCCCGTAGGCCGCAGGACGGCGTGCCGCCGGGAAGTTGCCGGCGACCAGCGCCACGATCGAAGGCAGGATGAGCGCGGCGCCGACGCCCTCGAGGAACGACCAACCGAACAGCAGCACGGGCAGGCTGTGTGACAGCGCCGTCGTGAACGAGCCGCACCCGTAGATGACGCAGCCGATCATGAAGGCGCGCTTGCGGCCGATAATCGCGCCCACCTTAGCCCCGGGGATCATCAGCATCGCCATCACGAGCGTGTAGGCCGTGATCGCTCCCTGGATCCCGCTGACCGTCGTGCCGACATCTTCGGCGACCGTCGCAATCGAGACGTTCATGACCGAGCTGTCGAGCGCCATCAGGAACTGGCCGGCGGCCAGCGTCAGGAGGATCACCTGAGCACCGGTGGCGGCGGTCTTTGTCACGGTTGAATCGCTCATGGTGGCCAGCCTTACAGCTATCCGGCGCTTGACCGCGTTATGCCGGGCGCGCCAACAGGGTATCCGGACAGCTCCATTTCGCGGGCTGCCGCGTCGAGCTGCGCCTCATGGCCGGGCGTGCGAGTTGAACTGCCGGCCGATAGTGTTGGCGGCATGAGCCTCGAGTTCGCGTTGGCGCGGTTCCGCGGCGAGGGCACAGCCGTTCAGAGCTATGCCGCCGCCAAAGAACGTCCCGGCCCCGATGAAGCCTGGACGCAGAAGGTCGGCTTCGTCGAACGCCATCACAGTGGCCGGCTGCTGTTGCGTGGAACGTTCGCAGGCCACTATCTGGATGTGGACGAGAACGACCGCATCTCCCAGACGGGCGCCGGCCCCGGAGCCATCGCCGGGGGGCTGGTGGGAGCCCTCGTCGGTCCGGCGGGGATCGCGCTGGGACTGTTGATCGGCGGGGGCATCGGAGCGCACGTCGGCACCCCCACCGACGCCGAGGCCGAGCCCGAGCAACTCGCCGAGCAGCTGCGCGAGGCCGTGCCCAGCTCCTCCTCGGCGATCGTCCTGATCGCTGAGACAGCTGATGTCGACGAGATGGTCGCGGCGCTCGGCGACCGCGTTGAGGAGCTGACTCGGCGCGAGCTGACGGCGGAGCAGCAGGCGACGCTCGAGGCCTCGCTCAGCGCGGCTCCGCCCGCGGCGAGCGACTGACCTACAGCGGGACGGCCTCTGCGGCCGGGAACTCCTCGGCCATCTGGCCGCGCAGCACGTGGGCGCCGAGGAGGGCGAGGATCGTGAACAGCAGCATCTCCCACGGGTTGCGCGTGGCCGGGATCGGACCCCAGATGAACACCAGGGCGAGCAGCGCGAGGGTGATCCAGTAGGGAAGGCCCGGACGGGCGCGGAAGTGGGGCGCCAACCAGCGCCGGGCGGAGACGGCCCAGTGCGCGGGACCGGCGAACCACGCCGACAGGATGACCGGGACGCCGATCACGATCGCGGCGCCCGCGACCTGCACGAGCAGCGAGGTGGCGACCGAGTAGGCGTCGTTGGCAGCCGGTTCGATCGACGCGTCCGAGGTGATCGCCGACACCAGCTGGCCCTGCCCGATCTTGCGGCCCAACAGCACGATCAGGCCGGCGAATACGAGGCTGCCGCCGACCCACAACAGCGTGCGCCGGCGGTATCCGCGGGCCAGGTACATCGCCAGGATGTACAGGGCAAAGGTGAGGATCGTCAGCACCAGCGCCAGCGTGTGCAGCGCTTTTGCCCCACTGCGAGCCAGCCCGAGCTGATTCGATGTGACGATCTTCAGATTCGCCACCGAGGCGGGCAGTTTTTCGGCGATGCCCGCGGGCAACCCGAGGCGCGTGGCGAGTTTGGCGACAATTTCGCGCAGGTTCAGCGAGACGGTTCCGCCGTTGATCTGGACGCGAGAGCCGCCGCCCTTGACGATCGCGACAAGCGCCTCATCAGCCGTGCGGTTGGCGTTCTCCCAGGCGCTCTGCACACGCGGGGCTTCAAGCGCCTTTTCCGCGCCCTGTTCGGCGAGATTGTGAAGCGCTCCGGAGATCGGGCCGGCGAGCGGTGCGAGCTCCGAAGGCAGGCCCGACTTGACCTGGGCCTGCACGTCAACGTTGGCGTACAGCTGTTCGATCAGGTAGGCGGACAGGGCGGTGCGGATGGTCTGCTTCTGCAACAGCGCCGTGCTCGTTTTCGCCCAGTTGGTCGGGTTCATCAGCTGGCGATTGGCCCAGATCGCGAAGATCGAGAGGATCGCGAGCAGCGTCGCGATCGCGAGGATCACACGCACCCAGATGCGGTGTGCGCCCCCACCCGCGTTGCCCTCGGCGGCCGCGGTCGAGCGACCCGCGCCCGCTCCTACGCTGCCTGCGCCAACGCCGCCGGCGGGCGAGCCCCCCGGCGTGCTGGATCCACTCTGCCCGCCATCCCTGGCCCTCTCGTCAGGGTCCTCGACCACGATCGGCGAGGCTATCAGTCCTAACCTGCGGCGGCTTCCTTCTCAGCCGCCTCGAGCTCGCGCTTGAACTCCTTGTTGTCCGCGTCGATTTCCTTCTCGATCGACTTCACGGCGCGCGTCAGCGCCTTGTCGAGCTGCTCCTCGACGCGGGACTCCCCGATCACGATCAGCGCAGCCTCGCCGCCGTCCAACACCTCCCCGAGCTCCTTGGCGTCACCACGTCCGATGCCCTTGCGCAGATGACCGCCGACGCCGCCGACAACGCCGCCGACCACCGCCGCACCGATGATCGAGGGGGGAAGATGACCCCCACCAGCGCCCCGACCGCAATGCCTCCCCAGGCGCCGTGCTGGGTGGGCTTCTCGTGCTTTGAGACGTGGACCTTGCCGTCGGCGTCCTTCACGATCAGGGCGACGTCATAGGTTCCCACCAGCTTGGCCGCGTGCAGCTCAAGCAGGCTTTCGTAGTCGGCAAAGGCGTCGACGCGGTCGGTGTATGTAGCCGCGTAGATGAAAACCGGTCTGTCGCTCATCTCATCTCCTGTCTGGGGCCTCGGGTGTGCGAAGCGCGAGTCTACGCCGTGGCTGGGTCCGCCGGTCGGTCGACTCCTCAGGCGTCTTTGATTCGACCCAGCGGTGGTAGGAATATGCTGTACGCTGCCATCGCCTAGCCGTCGCGACGGAGCGCGCATCCATCAGCTCTTCGACCGATAAGGACCGCAAACATGATCCTCGCCACCAGTTACCCGTTCCTCGAAGTCGTCTGGACGATGCTCGTGTTCTTCGCGTTCGTGGTCTGGATCTGGCTGATGTTCGCCGTGCTGACCGACATCTTCAGGCGTCAGGATGAGTCGGGGTTCACCAAGGTCCTGTGGATCATCTTCGTGATCATCATTCCCTATTTCGGGGTGTTCATCTATCTGATCGCCGAGCACAACGGGATGACCGAACGCGCGGTGAAGCAGCAGGAAGCGGCGCAGGCGCAGGTCGACCAGTACGTGCAGTCCGTGGCCGGCAAGGGAGACCCTGCTGAGCAGATCGCAAAGGGCAAGCAGCTGCTTGACAGCGGAACGATCACGCAGGCCGAGTTCGATCAGATCAAGCAGAAGGCGCTGGCTTCGGCCTAGCGCCTGGGAGCGCGGCGGGCGACGAAGGGTGCGGTGCCGTGGGGCTTCAGCCCGCGGCACCAACGCCGCTGCGCCCGTAGAAGGCGGCCTCCTCGCGACCGAGCTCGGTCACCGGGTCATCGCCATACATCCACTCGCGGGCGATCCTGTGCCAGTTTGCTTTTGCGCGCAGCTGGGACAGGACCGCCAGGGTCAGCATCTCCATGCGCCGGCCGAACAGGTGCTCGGGGCGCATGTCCTGGTGGCGCATCTCGCGGAAGTGGCTGGAGCGCGGATCGGAGCTCTCGATCATCACGTGGGTGGCGAGGTCCGGCGTCAGCTGGACCGTTTCGTCAGCCGTCGTGTACCACCAGATGGCATCCTCGATGAAGGCCAGCAGATGTGCCGGGTTCACCCGCTCGGGCTCGGGCAGGAAGCCGGACTTGGCCAGCAGCTCATGAAGCGCCGCGGCATCACCCTCCACGACCGCTCTCTGGGCGGCGAGCTCGAGCTCGACCGCGGCGGCGTCCATGCGCTTGAACAGCCCGAAGTCCAGAAACGCCACGCGGCCGTCGTCGAGCAGCAGGAAGTTCCCGGGGTGCGGGTCGCCGGAGAACTGGCGATGGCGATACAGGCAGCCGAGGAAGAAGCGGAACACGATCTCCCCGATGCGGTCGCGCTCGGCCTGGGGGCGGCCCTTCAGCTCCTCGAAGCCGACGCCTGAGACGAACTCCGAGACCAGCACCCGCTCGCGTGACAGCGAGCTGACGACATCGGGGACGACGATGAATGGATGCCCGTCGAAGATGCGCGCCAGCGATCGCTGGTTCTGGGCCTCGAGCTCGTAGTCGAGCTCCTCGCCGATCCGCTCCTGGATCTCCTCGGCGATCGCCTTCACATCCATCCCCGGCGTCATCCGCTTGAGCACGCGCATGAGCATGTCCAGGTTCTGCAGGTCGGCCCTGACCGCGCCGGCCACCCCGGGGTACTGAACCTTGACCGCCACCTCGCGGCCGTCGTCCTTCAGCGTGGCCCGGTAGACCTGCCCGATCGACGCGGCCGCTATCGGCTCCTCGTCGAAGGTGGCGAAGACGGCCGAGATCGGCTCTTCGAGGTCATCCTCGATCACGTTGCGCATCTGCTTGAAGGACACGGTCGGGGCCGCGTCGCGGAGCTTGGCCAGCTCGCGCTGGAACTCCTCGCGGTGCTCCTCTTCGACGAGGCCCACGTCCAGGAAGGACATCACCTGCCCCAGCTTCATGGCCGCGCCCTTCATCGTCCCGAGCACGGCCACGATCTGCTTGGCGGTCTGCAGCTGGCGCCTGGACATGGCCTCCCGGGAGGCCTCCTCACCGCGTGTGACGTTGGCCGCACGCGTCCCGAACTGCTTGACGGCCTCGGTCGCGGCAAGCGTGGCGACCGTCGCCGTGCGCTGCGCGCGGGAGGTCGGGATCTTCTCGCTCTCGCGCGCCATTCCCCCCATCCTACGAGCCGCGGGCGGCCCGAGCCGGATCGCGGAGGCCGCGCGGCCTAGGAGCCGAGGGTGACCTGGGACCCGGGCACGATGTCGTCCGAGCCATCCTTCCAGCGCACCCAGGCCTTCTTTCCACCGTCGTAGTCATCCCCCAGCAGCACCAGCGTCGCGGGCTCGCCGAGCGCCGTGCAGGGCTCGGCCCCCGGCGGATCAAGGCCCCGCCAGACGCGAATGAACTGATTCGTGTTCCACTCCTCGGCGACTGTGCTGGCCTCGGCGTGGCCCGGGTAGATGATCGTCTCCGGCGGCAGCTCCATCAGCGTCCCCATGATCGAGTCCCTCAGGTCGGTGTAGGTGGTGTGTCCCGGCGCCCTCACCCCGCCAACCGAGTTCCTGAACAGGGTGTCGCCGGTGAACACGACCGCCTCGCCACCGGCGAAACCGCCCGGCGCGGCGCTCGAGGAGCGTGTCTGAGACTGACGGGGCGCCTCGGGGTCGGCCAATTCAAAGCGATCGCCCACCAGGAACGACAGCATCCCGGCGGTGTGCCCCGGCGTGTACAGCGGCCTGACCTCGAGGGTGCCCAGCTGCAGCGTCTGCCCGGCCTCGATCGTGCCCGTCAGGAGCTTTGCGATTGAGTCCTCCCCGCCCGCGGAGCCCTCGAGCATGTCGCGCTCGAGCGGGCTGATCAGGACCTCGAGCTTCGGCCAGCGCTCGAGCAGCAGGCCCGCCTCGCAAACGTGGTCGAAGTGGTGGTGGGTGAGCAGCAGGTGGGTGGGCGTCAGCTCGAGCCGCTCGGCCGCCTCGATCAGCGGTCCCACCGGCCCGCCGGCGTCGACGAAGAACGCCGGGCCACCCTCGTGGTCTGAGACCAGGTAGGTGTTCGACAGGAACTGCGGATGTGAGGAGCGCTCGACGATCATCGTCGCCATCCTTGCATGAAGGCCCTCACACCACTAGGCCGTGACGCCGGAACTCCCCGCGACCAACGCGCTCAGCCCGTTCAGATAGCTCTCGTCGCCGACGTCGCTTCGCCACTGCAGCACCTCAACCGAGGAGGCGCATCCGGCGACGCGCTCGCGCGCGCCCTCGAGCGTCGGCGCCGTGGTCGCGAGCGCCACCGCGCGCGAGGTGCCGACCGTGGCGTAGCGATCCTCCGAGGCCTCGACGGCCGAGGAGAAGAACACGTGGCAGCCGGCCGCCTCCATCGCCTGGCGATCGAGATCGAACTCATAGGTCCTGCCGGGGCGCAGGGCGTAGTCGGGCGACACCAGATACAGCACCAGCGAGGCCTCGTCGCTGAGCGGAACGTCGGCTGCGGACAGTTCCCCGCTTGACATGCGGGCCATCACCTCGGGCCAGTCGCCTCCGAACAGGCTCATGATGTTCATGCACTCCGGATCTCCGAAGCGCGCGTTGAACTCGATCACCTTGACGCCGTCGGCGGTGGCGAAGAAGCCACTGTTCATGACGCCGGTGAAGTGGCGCCCCTGGTCGGCCAGGCGCTCGATCACGAGCTCGATGATCGAGCAGGCCCGCTCGTAGTGGGCGGGCGTCATGAAGGGCAGCGTCAGGGCGGGCATCGACAGCGCACCCATGCCGCCGGTGCCCGGTCCCTCATCACCGTCGAAGCGGAACGGATAGTCGTAGGTCGAGGCCGGAAACAGCACCGTCCTGCCGTCGCTGATCGCCTGAATCGTGAACTCCGCTCCGATGATCTTCTCCTCGATCAGAACCGCCTGCCCGGCGCCGCCCTGGGCGAGCAGGCTGAGCGCGTAGTCGCGCGCCTCCTCGTGGCTCGCCAGATGCGGGCCCATCACCTTGACGCCCTTGCCCCCGGTCAGCCCGGCGGGCTTGACCGCCACCGGCGTCGAGCCGAAGGACTCGATCGCCTCCGCCACCTCGTGCGGGTCAGTCACCACCCGCAGCATGGGCACGGAATCCGGCGCCACCTCCGCCAAGAGGGAGCGGGCGAAGACCTTGTTCCACTCGATCTCCGAGCCGTCCCGCGTCGGGCCGACCGCCCGCGTTCCCTGGGCTAGCAGGGCATCGACCACCCCGGCGGCGAGCGGCTCGTCGGAGCTGACCATGGCCACGTCGATCTCCTGCGCGCGGGCGAAGGCCGCCACCGCGCGGGGATCGCAGGGGTCGCCGATCGCGTGGCTTCCGCCCGAGGCCTCGCTGTAGCGCAGCAGCGATGGATTGGCGTGGCCCATGAAGGCATGGAGCTCGCTGTGCTCGGCCATGCGCATGGCCAGGGCGCTCTCGCGCCCGCCGTGACCGACTATCAGGGTTCGCACGGAGCTGAGTCTAGAGCCGGCCGGCAACGTAGACCCGAGCGGGCCGACAACCTGAAGCAGAGCGGGGCGCCTACCCCAGGGAAGCTGGCCGCCACACAGAACGCGGACGACCCCGGCTTGTGCCCGGGGTCGTCGCTCTCTAGATGGCTCTCGCTGACATGCCGCGCTCTCCCAATAGCCCGGCCTTCGTCTGCGTTTGAGCCTTGATCGGCGTGCTCAGCTGGTCATTTAGGACCGCAGAATGCCCACACGGTCACTTCGCCTGCCTTTACTGGTCCGTTTGATTCTTCTCCAGTGCCTTCGTCGCGGCCCGTGTATTCCCAACCGGTTTCTTCGGCGTCGGGGCCCGACGCGAGCACCACGACCCCGGTTGGTTTCGGTTTAAATCCGCCCCCGACGAGAATGTCACCCGTCGGACATTTGGCCTGGACGATTACTGACCCGTCCAGCGCGACTTCTGTTTTGTTCGTTTCCTTGACCTTTACGATCGCACCGATTGAGCCGGTCGCACCCGCCGCGCCAGTCGCTCCGGCCGTTCCTGTCGTTCCTGGCGTTCCCGCCGGTCCGGTGGGTCCGGTCGGTCCGATTGCACCGGTCACCCCTTTGGGTCCCGCTTCTCCCTGTGCGGCAGCGGCGCCGCTTTTACCGGCGGGGCCTTCTGGACCCATCGGGCCGGCTGGTCCAGCGGGGCCAGCTGAGCCGGTCACGCCCGCCGGGCCGGTGGCTCCGACCACGCCCATCGCGCCGGCCTCGCTCACGCCCAGTGAGAGCTTGCCTTCGCCTTTTTTACAGTGCTGTTTGCTCGACACGACGTGGAACGTTCCGCCGACCTTCTGACAGACGTACACGGGTTGAGCACCGGCCTGAGGGGCCGTTGCGAGCACGCCGAGCAGCAGCGTCCCGGCTGTTGCGAGGCCCGCGACGGCCCGACGGCTAATTAGATTGGACATTGATTGGATTCCTTTCCTCCAGTGTCATGAGTGCGCCGCCGGGGCTGAACCCTGCGGGGCGCGATTGCTGCTGAATAAGCCCCACGGAGTCTGCTGGCTCATGCCACAACGACAATGGGCCGGGCGTACCTGTTGCGTTCACCGACCTGAACGCCGACCCCCCACGAGGGGGGTGCCTGGCCCCCACAGCCGGGATAATTCGGCCATGCGCTCACCAAACAGCGCCCGCGTGGTCGTGCTGGGCGGCGGCTTCGGCGGGGTGTACACGGCCCTTCACCTCGAGCGCCTGCTGGCCAAGGGCGCACCGCTCCAGATCTCACTGGTCAACCGCGAGAACTATCTGGTGTTCCAGCCCATGCTCGCGGAGGTGATCGCCGGGGACGTCGGCATCCTCGACACCGTCAGCCCGCTGCGGCAGCTGCTGAGAGATACCGATCTGTTCGTGCGGGAGATCGAGGGCGTCGATCTCGATCGCCGGGTGGTCACGCTGGGCGCCGGCCTCACGCCCCAGACGCAGGAGCTTCCCTTCGATCACCTGGTGGTGGCGCTCGGGAACGTGACCGACTTCCGGGGCGTGCCGGGACTGCCCGAGCACGCGCTCCCGTTCAAGACGCTCGCCGACGCGGTGCGCATCCGCAACCACGTGATCGAGGTGCTGGAGCAGTCATCGGTGGTGCGCGATCCTGAGGTGCGCCGCACGATGCTCACCTTCGTCGTGGCCGGTGGCGGGTTCTCGGGTACGGAGGTCGCGGCGGCGCTGAACGACTTCGTGCGCAAAGCCGTCGTCGGCTACCGCTCGATCCCGCCCGAGGACGTCCGCGTGATCCTCGTGCACAGCGGCACCAGCGTGCTCGAGCGCGAGCTCACGGCGCATCTGGCCTCCTATGCAACCAAGGAGCTCGCCGAGCAGGGGATCGAGCTCATGCTCGGCGAGCGCCTGGTCGCGGCCAGCCCGCAGAGCGCGGTGCTCTCCGACGGCCGGCGCATCTCCACGCGTACGCTCATCTCGACGGTGCCGTCATCGCCCAACCCGGTGGTCGAGCAGCTCGGGCTGGCGACGGTGCACGGGCGCCTCCAGTGCGACGCCACGATGGCCGTGAGGGACACTCCGGGGGTGTGGGCCGTCGGCGACTGCGGGATGATCCCGATGCCCGGCGGCGATCCCTGCCCGCCCACCGCGCAGCACGCCATCCGCCAGGCGAAGGTGCTCGCCGGGAACATCCTCGCAACCCACACCGGCGCGCCGCGGCGTTCTTTCGCGTTCACCGGCCTAGGCAAGCTCGGCGCACTCGGACACCACCGTGCCGTCGCCGAGCTGCCTGGCCGCGTGACCGTGGCCGGCCTGCCTGCGTGGCTGATGTGGCGCGGCATCTACTGGGCAAAGCTTCCCGGCGCGAGTCGCAAGACGCGCGTGGCGATCTCATGGCTGAGCGACCTCGTGCTCCCGCCCCACCCCGTGCAGCTGAATCTGGGCGGCGGCCGCGGCGCAAGGCAGGCCCACTACGAGGCCGGCGAGACCGTGTTCGAGGAGGGGGACAGCGGCGACAGCCTGTTCATGATCCTGTCCGGCCGCGTCGAGGTGCTGAAGCGATTCGGCCCCGAGGGCTCAGAGCCGCAGGTGGTGGGAGAGCTCGGGCCGGGCGAGTACTTCGGCGAGATGGCCCTCCTCGGCCGTCAACCGCGTAGTGCCGGTACCCGGGCTCTGACGTCGCTGGATCTGCTCGTGCTCCCCGGGTCCGACTTCGCGGCCCTTGCCGACAGCCTCACCGAGTTCCGCAGCGAGTTCGAGGAGATCGCCCACGTGCGGGCCGCCTCGGATGCCGCCCGGGCCGGCGCGCAACCGCCGGCCTGACCCGCCGGCGCTCGTCGGTCAGGCCGCTGCTGCGCCCGGTCCGTGCAGGCGCCGATCGGCGAGCACGCGCTCGGCGTCCTCGGCATCGGTGACAGCCCAGCGCAGTCGCTCGACGAGCTGACGGGCGGCGTGGCCGTCGCTCAGGTGCTCGACGCCGACGTGCTCGTCGAGCAGCACCGGATCGCTGTCATCGGTCGTCACGATGATTCTCACCATGTCCTTCCCTCCCCTGTCTCGCGGATGTCACGTCCCCATATCCACGGCGCAGGCTACTCGGCGCCCCGGTCGCTTCCGCCATTAGACTCCGCTGCCATGGCCCTCATCCACACCTGTTACCGCATCACCGACGTCGACCGCTCGGTTGCCTTCTACAACGCTCTGGGGTTCGAGGAGATCGGGCGCATCCCGATCAAAGACGAGGCCATCAACGTGTTCATGAACCAGCCCGGCGACGGCGATATGCCGCGCCTCGAGCTGACCTACAACTTCGGCGTGGACTCCTACGAGCTCGGCACCGCCTACGGTCACATCGCGATCACCTCCGATGACCTCGACGATACGCTCGCGCGCCTGGCCGACCAGGGAATCGAGCCGGAGAAGCCGCCCTACTCGGTGCGCGAGGGCGGCTCGCGGCTGTGCTTCGTGCGCGATCCCGACGGCTATCGAATTGAGATCATCGAGAAGACCTAGCGAGTGCTCGCCCCCGGTCTGAAGGACCGGACGCGAGAGGCGACGTTCGAGTACGGTCAGGGTTCAACGTACGTCAACCGATTGGGGAGCCATGAGTGAGCAGAACGTCGATTTCGTCAAGGGTGTCTATGGCGCCTTCGCCCGAGGCGATGTCCCCGCCGTGCTCGCAGCATTCGCTGACGACGTTGAATGGTTTGAGGCCGAGGGCATGCCATACGGAGGGCTCTACCGCAGCGGCGAGGCGGTGCTACAGAACGTCTTTGGCCCGATCGCAGCGGACGTTGAGGGCTTCGCGGTCACGCCCGAGGAGTACATCGGATCGGGTGCAACCGTAGCGGCGATCGTCCGCTACACGGGCACCGGCAAGGCAACCGGCAAGCCCCTGGACGAGCCGGCGGTCCACGTATGGGAGATGCGCGACGGCAAGCTCGCACGGTTCCGGCAGTTCATCGACACGGTCAAGTTCGCAGAGGTCGTCCCGGCCGGCGTGGCGGCTGCGTAGGGCGATCGAGATAATCGAACGGCCCTGAGATGATGGCCGACGCGAACGACGACATAGAGCCCGACGCGACAGCGCCCGGCGCCGACGGCAGAAGCCGTCTGATGCAGGAAGTCGCTCAGCAGATGGATGCCATCGAAGTCGATTTTGGACGCGACTTCGAGATCGGTCGCGTGGTGACGATCGTCGAGATCAAACAACCCGATGGCAACGTCGGGCTTCGTGTGCGGGCGGGGATGTATCCCTGGGTCGCGCTGGGGATGGTCGAGTGGGCTAAAAAAAGCATCGAAGAGGCCGCCGCGCAACAGGGCTCACCACCCGGCCCGTAGCCTCATCTGACCTCATCGGGACTGGGCCTTGGCATGCGCGTCCCCGCGCTGTATTCTCGCGCCATGGCCACCGTGACGGTAGGAGAGAGCGTCTCGCCGGCCGAGGCGCCCCCGGCGGCGATCGAGCGGCCGGACTTCGAAATCGTCCCCCGCAGGGGCCTGATTCTGGTGGGGGCGGTGCTGGTGCTGTTGATCGCCACGATCGCCGCCAACAAACTGTGGCCGCTTGCCTTCTTCCACTTCGTGGGGGGAGCATCGTGGACCATCATCGACCTGTTCCTGGGCTTCGTGCTGGGGCCGATCATGGGCAAGCTGTCGGTGCCTGCGCGGGTGGAGTTCACCACCCGGCTGATGCCGAAGATGGTGCTGATCATGCCGACCGTGGTGACTGCCACGCTGGCGGCGGGATGGCAACTCGGGGTGCATCTCGGGACCGTTCAGTCGAGCTACTACCTGCATGGCTGGACGGTGGCGAGCTACATCGTGGTCGGCGTGATGGCGGTCATAGCCCTGGGGCTGCTCGAGCCCGCGAACATCGCGGTGCTGGTGGAGCTGAAGAAGCCGAGGCCCAACCCCGAGGTGATCGAGCGGCTGATGAAGCGGTTCATCTACTGCGCGGGCGTGCTCGGAGCGATGCAGCTGGCGACGCTCGTGATCATGGCCAAGCTGACGGTGGGATGAGCGGGCGATGAGCGAACGCCGGCTGCCACCGGTCACGCAGATCGGCATGACGTCGCTGGCGCTGATCGTGGCCGGCGGGATCTACCTGGCCGCACACCTGCCCCACCACGTTCCGCTGGCGCCGGCCGTCGC
Organism: uncultured Solirubrobacteraceae bacterium; assembly: GCA_963826995.1. Taxonomy (GTDB): domain Bacteria; phylum Actinomycetota; class Thermoleophilia; order Solirubrobacterales; family Solirubrobacteraceae; genus Palsa-744. Next base: position 693,695 of record CAWGYZ010000002.1, read on the forward strand.
TCTGCTCGCCGCCTCGGTGCTGCTGCTGGCGGGCAACCTGCTGTCGCTCGCGCGCGTGTCCGACTTCCCCTGGGGCCGCTTCTTCGACGTGGCCAAGTGGGCGCTGGTCGCCTACCTGATCATCGCGGGCATGATCGAGTACTCATTCCTGCGCGACCACATCAGTGGCGGACCGCTCGTGATCCTCTCCCTGTCGCTTCTCGTGTTCGCGATACACGTGCCCGTCCTGATCGGCTTCACCGTCGCGCGCTTCTACGAGCCCGAGCAGGAAGCTCAGCCGGCTGCCTCGAGCTTGACGCCGTCCGCAGGCTAGGCGGGGCCGGCGCGGAGCGGGCGCAGCGCCTCGGCCACCCGCACGAGCTCGTCGAACATCGCATCGGCCGCCTGCTCCATCAGCTCGTTGGCCTCGAAGCTGCCGTCCTCGTCGATGAACTGGGCCACGAACGGTATCGACACCGCCTCGAACAGCGGCGTCATTTTGAGCGTGGTGAGCACGAGCTTGAGCATCTGCGCGGCGCGGGTGCCGGCGGCGACGCCACCGTAGGAGACCAGCCCCACCGGCTTGTACTTCCACTCCTCGTGCAGGAAGTCGATGGCGTTCTTGAGCGGCGCGGTGAACCCGTAGTTGTACTCCGGCGTGACGAACACGAAGGCATCCGCCGCGGCGACCTTGGCGCTCCATTCCTTGGTGTGTTTCTTCGTGTAGCGGCCCAGGCGCGGATGGGCGGGCTCGTCCATGAAGGGAAGATCGAGCTCGAGCAGGTCGACGAGCTCGATCTCGAAGGCGCCGTGTGCGCGTGCGCGGGCATCGACCCATTCACCGATCGGCAGGCCGACGCGGCCGGGGCGGGTGCTGGCGATGAGGATCAGGAGCGTTGGCATCGATCGGGGCCGCTTGCGCTCAGGAGAGCACCCGCCGCCTGAAGTTGCTCAGGCCGAGCGTGAGGAACGCCGCGCAGAAGCCGATCAGCACCGGGTAGACGACGTACAGGTGCATGTGGGCCGCGTGGGTCAGGCCGGCACGCAGACCCTCGTTGATGTAGATCAGGGGATTGACGAGCACGATGATCTGCAGCCAGTGGATGCCCGCGACCTGGACCGGGGCAAGGCGCGTCCACTGGTAGTAGGTGCCCCCGAGAAAGGTCAGTGGAAGCACCACGAAACCGAACATCAGCCCGAGGTTGCGCGCCTCGAACACGGTCCCGAGCAGCAGGCCGAGCGAGGTCATGGTGACGCAGGCCAGCGGGATCAGGGTGATCACGATCCACCAGGTCACCGACAGGTGGGCGTGCACGCCGGGAGCGTGGACGACCGATGCGATCGGGAACACGATCAGAGCGGCGATCAGTCCCTGGGTGGCGCCTGAGAGAACCTTCGAGACGGCCACCAGCCAGATCGGGCACGGCGCCTGCACGCGGTCCTCGATCTCGCGCGTGAAACCGAACTCCTGGGCGAGCACCATGGCGACCGCCTGGATGCCCTGGAACATGATCGTGATGCCGACCACGCCGGGCACGAGCACGGTCGCGAACGCCGACTCGGCCACCTTTCCCCCGCCCCCGCCCACGCCCTGGCCGATCGTGGGAAACACGTACAGGAACACGAACACCAACAGGAACGGCTGCACCAGCGTGCGGATCACGAACTCGAGGAAGTTCTTCCTGAGCACGACCAGGTCGCGCAGGATCAGCGCGAGCAGAGCCGTGCGGCTGGCGGCCAGGGTCGAGCGGGCGGGCTCGATGCTGATCGGCGAGCTCATGAGCGTCGGCGAGGTCGTCGCTGCGGTAGTGCCGGCGGCCATCAGTCGCGCAGCTCTTTGCCGGTGAGGCTGATGAACACGGTCTCCAGGCTGGGCTCGGATACCGACAGGTCCGCGAGGTCGAAGCCGGCGCTCTCGGCGGCGTTGACGACCCTCACGACGAGCCGCTCGGCGCCCTTGACATGCAGCTCGACGCCGCCCTCGATGACTCGCGTATGGGTGACCTCGGGAATCTCCGCAGCCAGCCGCTCAGCGAGCGCCTGCGTGTCGCCCTCCGCTCTGACCGTGACGATGGTGTCGGCGCCCAGCGACTGCTTGAGCGCCTCGGGCGTGTCGAGCGCGAGGATCTTCCCGTGATCCATGATCGCCACCCGGTCGCACAGGTGGTCGGCCTCCTCCATGTAGTGGGTGGTGAGCAGGATCGTCTGGCCGTCGCGGTTGAGCTCGCCGAGGATCTCCCACAGCGCAAGGCGGCTCTGCGGGTCGAGGCCCGCCGTCGGCTCATCGAGGAACAGCACCGCCGGGCGGTGGAAGATCGCGCGCGCCACCATCAGCCGCTGGGCCATCCCTCCGGACAGGGCGAAGACCGATGCCTTGGCCCATTTTGAGAGGTGGAGCTGCTCGAGCAGCTCGTCGGCGATCTTGCGTGAGCGCGAGGCGGAGATCCCGAACAGGCGCCCGTGGAAGTAGAGGTTCTCCCACACTGTCAGCTGGCGGTCGAGCGTGTTCTGCTGGGAGACGATGCCGATCAGCTGCTTGGCAAGCGCCGGATGGGCGACGACGTCGATGGCGCCGACAAAGGCCGAGCCGGAGCTCGGAACCACCCTCGTGGTGAGCATTCCGGCCGTGGTCGTCTTGCCCGCGCCGTTCGGGCCGAGCAGCCCGAAGATCTCACCGGCGTGGACGCGCAGGTTGAGCGTGTCGACGGCGGCGAAGTCGGTGCCGGGATAGACCTTGGTCAAGTCGACCGTGCGAATGACCTCGGGGCGATCGGGGTGCTCGGTGGTGAGCGCGCCGTTGTACGGGCCAACCGGCAGAGCGTCGACTGGCTGGGCCTGGGCCATCGCCCCAATGTACAACGCACGCGCCGGGCCGCCCGCGCTAGGCTGCCCCTGAGAAGAATGGCGGACACTCACAAGATCGCCAAGAACCTCGAGCGCTTCGCCCAGGCGGTGGCCTCGCACGACCGCGAGAACCCGACGCATACCGCCCACGGCATCGGGCTCGCCCACTTCGACATGGAGCGCCTTGGCTTCGACGAGGGCGAGGAGATCCTCCCGGGCATCACGATCCATGCCGACAGCGGCGTGACGGGGAACTTCCGGGTGCTGTGCGACGGCGAGCACGACGAGGGCCTCGTGGAGTCAGAGCAGGAGACGGTCGAGGCGGTCGCCACGCAGAGCGTGCCGGTCTCATCGCCCGGCCACTCTCCATTCGAAGAGCAGTAGCCCACTTCGAAGAGCGCTAACCGGCGTTTTTTGGACGCCCGGCTAACGACGGAACGGCGGCGGGCGCGCAAGCTGGGAGTAAGCACGCGCGGAGGTAACCGTCTCCTCATCTGTCTCAGAGCACCTCTCATCAACGATTTCAGAGCACTGCCGGGACTGGGTCGGTCATGTGATCGTGTGCGGGCTGAACCCGGTCGGGCTGCGCACGGTCGAGCAGCTGCATCTCGCGGGCGCGCGGGTGGTGGTGCTCGATGACGAGCAGGACGAGCGGCTCGTGCGCGTCGTGCGCGGCTGGGGAATCCCGCATCTGCCGCGCAGCGCTCACCTGAGCGATCCCCTGTATGAGGCGGGCATCGCCGGTGCCGCCGCCGTGGTGTGCGCCGAGCTGACCGACCTGCGCACGCTCGAGACGGTGCTGTTGATTCGCGACCTTCGCCCCGACGTGCACGTGGTCGCCGACCTCGACAACCCGGCGGTCGCCCACGCGGTCGAGGAAGTGCTGCACTCCGTCGGCGTGCTCGACGTTGCGGCGCTGTTCGCCCCGTCGGTCGTCGAAGCGTGCATCGGCCACCGGGCACGTGAAATCGTGCTCGGCGACACGGCGTTCGTCGCCGCCGAGGTGATCGCTCCCCGCGACGGAACCCTGCGCGAGATCTACGGGCACCTTGCGCCGATCGGCGTGGTCACGGAGGCCCACGAAGAGCTGATCCCATGCCCCGGGCGAGACCAGAGGGTCGAGGCCAAGGACCGTGTGACGCTGCTCGGAACCGTCGATGAGCTCGAGGAGGCCGGCCTGCGCCAGCGGGGCGCCGGCGACGGCGAGGTCTCGACGCTGCGCTCGAGGACGGGTGCGGCCCTGAAACGGAGCGTGAGGAGCACGCTCAGCGTCGCCGATCGGCCGTTGCGCATCGGGCTCGCGCTCGGGCTTGCACTGCTGATCCTCTCAACGGTGGTTCTGCATTTTGCCTTCAGGCAGCCAGACAGCCACGGGCATCTCTCCTTCCTGAACGCGATCTACTTCACGGTGGAGACGATCGCCACGGTCGGATTCGGCGACTTCTCCTTCTCCCATCAGCCCGTGTCGGTGGAGGTGTTCGGCATCCTGCTGATCGTCGCGGGCACGACGATCGTCACGACCCTGTTCGCCCTCCTCACCAACGCACTCGTGAGCCGGCGCCTGGCGCAGTCGCTCGGGCGCGACCAGATCCCGGGCATGCGCGGTCACACTGTGATCGTCGGACTTGGTGCGGTGGGCATGCAGGTGCTCGAAGGCCTGCTGGCCAAACGGCGGGAGGTGATCGTGGTCGAGCGCTTCGAGGGGAACCCGCTGATCGGCGAGGCCCGCTCCCTGAACGTGCCCGTCGTGATCGGCGATGCGACCCTGGTACGGACGCTCGACTCCGTGAAGCTCTCCAGTGCCGCCGCCGTGGCGATCCTCACCTCGGATGACCTCACCAACATCGAGACGGGCCTGGCCGTTCGCGATCAGCTCGGCGAGCGCTGGACGGAGGTGCCGGTTGTGCTGAGGGTGTTCGATCGCCAGATGGGCAGTCGCCTTGAGAAGAGCTTCGGCTTCCGCCATGTGTGGTCGACCTCCGCGATCGCCGCGCCGTGGTTTGTGGGCGCGGCGCTCGGTTTGGAGGTGCTGTTCAGCTTCTACGTCGGCAACCACCCGTTCCTGCTTGCCCGCCTGCGGGTGAGCGCCGGCGGGGGCCTGGAAAACCTGTCGATGCTCGAGCTGCCGGGCCAGATTCGCGTTGTGGCCATCCGCCGCGCTCAGAGCTCGACGGCTCTGGAGCATCCCCCGCGGCGAGACACGCGGCTGGCTCGGGGCGACGACGCCTACCTGGTGGGCCCCTACGCCGAGCTGTTGGAGGTGCTGCGCCACGATCGCGAGCGGGGCCCCTCGGCAGCCGGGGCGCCAGTCTGATCAGGAGACGGCCGCCCCCGTCTCCGCGATCCTCGCTTCGATCATCGTGACGAGCCGCTCGATCGTCGGGCACTCGATCCCGTGGCGGGCGCCCGCGCGCAGCACCGATCCCGGGATCGCGTCGAGCTCCGGAGGGCGCCCCGCCGCGATGTCGCGCTGCATCGAGCTTCCGAGCGTGGCGTGTGCCGCGGTCAGCTCCTCCATCGCCCTGGCCGGGTCGACCTCCTCCGCGCCCTCGGCCCGGCCGACCGCGCAGCCCTCCTCGATCGCGCCCTCAAGATCGGCGCGCAATGCCGGCGTCGAGCGGATCTCGCCCAACAGCTTGTCGTAGGCGCTCGTGGTGCATGCCAGCGCGTTCAGGCGCACGAGCTTCGACCACATCACCTGCGCCTCGGAGTCCCGCACGCGCGCCTGCACCCCCGCCTCGTTGAGGGCGTCGGCGAGAGCCTGCATCGCCGGGCGGCGGCTGGAGTGGCGGCTGGCCATCTCGATCAGCAGGAACGGGCTGGTGTGGATGACGACCCCAGGCTGCGGGCGGTCGGCCTCGACGCGGATCGACGCAGCGACAACCGAGTCGGCCGCGAAGCGCTCGCGCAGGAGCGCGATGTGATCGAGACCGTTGAGCAGAGGCAGCACGAGCGTGGGCTCGGTGGCGATTCGCTCGAGCGCAGAGCTCAGCCCGGCGGCCTTGGTGGCCACGATCAGCACGTCAACCGGCTCGGTCAGCCGGTCCACCACGCGCGGGTGCGCGACGAACTCCCCCAGGCCGACGCTCTGCACACGCAGGCCTTGCTCGGAGATGACGGCCGCCGTCGACTCCCGGGCCACGACCACCACATCGTGCGTGCCCGCCCGCTCGAGCGCACCCGCGAGCAGGCCGCCGACTCCACCGGGACCGAGGACGGCGATTTTCATGGCAGCGGGTCGATCAGCACGCCGGGGTTCAGGATGGCGGCCGGATCGATCGCGGCCTTGGCCCCGCGCAGCGCCTCGGCGAACGGCTGCGGGCGCTGGCGGTCATACCACGGGCGATGATCGCGCCCGACCGCGTGGTGGTGGGTGATGGTCCCGCCCTCGGCGATGATCGCCTCAGACACCGCCCGCTTGATCTCCGCCCACTGCTCGACCTCCTCGCCCCGCCGCGCCGGCGCGAGGACCGTGAAGTAGGGAGCCGGGCCGTCGGGGTAGACGTGGGTGATGCGGCAGAAGACCCTGCCCGTTGCACCGGCCTGCAACCGCACCGCCTGCTCGGCGGCGGCGCTCACGCGCTCATGAAACGCCGCGAAGCGCTCCCAGGTGATGGCGGTCTCGAAGGTCTCGGCCAGCACACCCATCGCGACCAGCGCATCGCGCACGTAGGGAGCGCCGAGGAACGCCTCGCGCCAGGAGCTGACAGCATCTGAGCCGCCGCGCCCGCCGCGCCCGCCGGACTCGGCAACGGCGCCGCCGTGCTCGCGGCATAGCTCGAGCGCCCGCGCCATCGGCCCCTCGACTGAATGGTCGGTGGACTCGAAGCCGAGCACGAGCAGCGCCCTGGAGCCATCTCCGGCCATCGTCATGTGAGCCTCGCCGGCATCGAGCAGGCGGCAGTTGGCCGGGTTCAGGCCCGACTGGCTGATCGCGCGCACGCACTCGGCGCCCCGCAGGAAGCTGTCGAAGCCCACACCCGCTCCGCTTCGGTGCGGCGGGCGGGGCTGGACGCGCACCCAGGCCTCGGTTATCAGGCCGAGCGTGCCCTCCGAGCCGGCGAGCATGCGATCGGGGCTCACTCCCGCACCGGATCCGGGCAGCCTTCGCGACGCCCACACCCCGGCGGGCGTGATCGCGCTGACGGACTCCACGAAATCCTCGATGTGCGTCCACACCGTCGCGAAGTGGCCGGCCGCACGCGTGGCGATCCAGCCGCCCAGGGTGGAGTACTCGAAGGACTGGGGAAAATGGCGAAGCGTCAGCGAGTGCTCAGCCAGCTGGGCTTCCAGGCGGGGACCGGTGGCGCCACCCTGGATCAGCGCCGCGCGGGAGACCTCATCCACCTCCAGCACGCGGTCGAGGGCCGTCAGGTCGACCGAGACGGCGCCGTTGTAGGAGGGCGCGACATCGGGGGTGACCCCGCCCACGACCGACGTGCCGCCGCCATAGGGAATCGCGGCGACGCGTTCGTCAGAGCACCACTCGAGCACGCGCTCGACGTCATGGGCGTCGCGCGGGTAGGCGACGAAGTCGGGGGGATGCTCAAAGCGCCCGCGAAAGCCGCGCACCACGTCGGAATAGGACTTGCCGAGGGCGTGGCGTGCGCGCGCGTGAGCATCGCTCGCACAGATCTCCGCGAGCGCTCCGGGCACGGGGACGCGCGGCGCCCTGAGCTTCAGCTGCTCGAGGCCCACCGGGGCCTCGACCTCCGACAGCGCGATCCCGAGGTTGGCGAGGAGCCCGGAGGCCATCGCCTCGAGCTCTGGCACGGACGGCTGCTGATCCTCGAAGCCCCAGCCCCAGTGCTTGTGCCGGCGGATCTCCACGCCGGCAACTCTATGCTCACCGGCCTTCCCCCAACACCCACTAGCCTCTGTGACGCGTGTCTGCACAACCCGAACCCACCACCGAGCTGCCGGAGATCCTCGCCCGCGGGCCGTGGCCGATCGAGCACGTCAAGGCGCGCTGGCGCCCCGAGCACTTCGAGCCCTCGAGCGAGCACGCCGCCGAGGCGGACGCTGCGATCAAGGGGCTGCAGGACCGGGGCAGCCCCAGCCACGACGGGGTGGCCGCGCGCCTATTGGACTACAAGGCCGAGCAGGACGGGATCGCGATCGAACTGCAACCGCTGCGCTGGGCTCTGCGGCTGGTTGCGGGCGACGCCTCCTCGAGCGTTGCGGCGCTGTGCGTCACACGTTCGGCCGACGGCCGCTGGCTGGCGGGCCGGCGGGCCGCCTGGGTGTCCACGTGGGCGGGCCGCTGGTCGCTGGGAGCGGGCGGCGCCGTCGACCTCGGAGAGAACCCGGCCGAGACGCTCGTTCGCGAGCTGAGGGAGGAGTGGGCGGTGTCGCCCGAGCGGGTGCGCGGCGAGGCGCTGATCCGGCTGCCCCACCAGTTGGTGATGTTCGTGGGGCAGGCCTGGCTGGCCGAGGGAGTCGAGGACACGGTCACCCCCGATCACGAGCACGACGAGTACGCGTGGTGGCCGCGCGCGATCGAGGAGTGGCCGCCGGAGGCCGGCGACGCGCTGCCGCGGATGGCCCGCTGGCTGGCGGAGTGAACGCACCCCCGCAGGCCAAGGCCGCGCCGCGGGCCGGTGCAGGGCCGCTGACTTTCACCCGCCTGAAGTGGACCTCCTTCTTTCACTCGGTCGTGTATCTGAGCCTGATCGTGTGCGCGGTGGCCGGCTTCGCCGACCCCACGATGGTGCTCGGCTGGACCCACGGAATCCTCTGGATCGGGATGTCGCTGGCCTGCATCGCGGCCGTGCGCCAGCGCGTGATTCCGCTGCGCACGGGCGTCGCGGTGGCCGTCCTCGGGGGTCTCGGGCCGTTCATCGGCAGCTATGAGTTCGTGCGCGAGCAGCGCCGCCGGGCGAGAGGGACCGGCGCGGCGCCAGCCGAGTCATCCGCCAAGCCGCCGCGCTAGAGTGAAAGTGACATGGCAACGGGCACCACGGCTCAGCAGACCGTAGACGTCGTGACGCCAGCCGCGGGGGAGTCGGTCACCGAGGGAACCATCCTCGAATGGCATGCGCAGGTAGGCGACTTCATCAAGGCGGACGACACGATCGTCGAGATCTCCACCGACAAGGTCGATCTCGAGCTGCCCTCTCCCGCCAGCGGAACGGTGACCGAGATCCTGGTGGCCGAGGGCGACACCGTGACGGTCGGCCAGGTGATCGCGCGCATCTCCCTGAACGGCTCCGCTACAGACGGGGGCGCCGCAAACGGCGGTTCCGCCTCAGCGGCTGAGGCGCCGCCCGCCGCGGGCTCGGCTTCGTCCGGGGCGCCCGACGGCGTGAAGGTCTCCCCGGTGGCGGCCCGCGCCGCGACGGTCGAGGGAGTGGACCTGGCGACCGTGCCGGGTAGCGGCCCGGCCGGGCGGATAACCAAGTCAGACGTGCTGAGCAGCGCCCGGGGCGCCGGGGCCGCGGGCACGGCCACGGCTCCGGCCAACGGCGCCACGGCCATCGAGGCGGCTGCGAGCGTTACGCCGATGAAGGGAGGCGCCGCGGCGCTGGCCCGCTACATGGAGGAGTCGCGCGCGATCCCCACGGCCACGAGCTTCCGTACGCTGACGGTGACCGTCCTTGAGGCGCGCAGGCGCGAGCTGAAGGAAGCCGGTCAGAAGGTGTCCTTCACCCATCTGATCGCCTATGCGATCGCCCGCGCGGTTGACGATATGCCGGTGATGGGCGCGCACTTCGCCGAGATCGACGGCAAGCCCCATCGGATCGACGACGGCCAGGTGAACCTCGGCCTGGCGGTGGACGTGGAGAAGCGCGACGGCTCGCGCACGCTGATGGTCCCGGTCATCCTCGACGCCGGGCGCCAGCCCTTCGACGGCTTCCTCGCTGCATATGACGCGCTCGTGCAGAAGGCGCGCACGAACAAGCTCACCGCCGATGACCTCGTAGGAGGCAACGTCACGCTGACCAACCCGGGCGGGCTGGGCACGGTGGCGTCGGTGCCGAGGCTCATGACCGGCCAGGGGACGATCGTGGCCACGGGCTCGATCGCCTACCCGGTGGGCCTTAGCAACATCGGCTCGATGATCGGGGCCGAGAAGGTCATGACGATGACCTCGACCTACGATCACCGCATCATCCAGGGCGCCGAGTCGGGGCGGTTCCTGGCGCTGATCGAGGAGTACCTGCAGGGCGAGCACGGCTTCTACGAGGGCGTGTTCGCCTCGCTCGGGTTGGACCTCGGCCCGGCCCCCACCCTCCCCGCGCCGGCCGCGGCAGCCGTTGCCGCCGCATCCTCGGCGCCCGCGGAGAGCAGCGGCACCCCCGAAGAGGAGCTCCTGCAGGCGGTGCAGGCTGCCAGCACGCTCGTGTCCCGCTTCCGCAGCCACGGCCACCTGGCCGCGCGGCTTGACCCGCTCGGCTCAGAACCCGAGGGCGACCCGGGCCTCGACCCCGAGCCGCTCGGGTTGACGCCTGAGATCCAGGCCAAGATCCCCGCCAAGATCTTTCACATGTACGTGCCGGGAGCCACGCTCGCCGATGCGCTGCCGCACCTGCGCGAGACCTACTGCGGCACGATCGCCTACGAGATCGAGCACATCGCCTCGCACCGCCAGCGCGTGTGGCTGCGCGAGCACATCGAGTCGGGCGCCTTCCGCCAGCCGCTGACCGTCGAGGAGCGCAAGTGGCTGTTGCGGCGACTGGTGAAGGTCGACGCGCTGGAGCGGTTCATGCACAAGGCCTACCTGGGACAGCACCAGTTCTCGATCGAGGGCCTGGACATGACGGTGCCGATGCTCGACGAGCTGATCCAGCTGTCCGCCGCCCACGGCGGCGACGAGGTGGTGATCGGCATGGCCCACCGCGGGCGGCTGAACGTGCTGGCCCACAACCTCGGCCGTGCCTACGACACGATCTTCGCCGAGTTCGAGGGCGCCTCGACGCTCGAGGCCGTCACCACCATCCCGCAGGGAGGGACCGGGGACGTCAAGTACCACCACGGCACCCAGGGCTCCTACGAGCTGCCGGACGGCAGCACGATCCGCGTCAACCTGGAGTCGAACCCGAGCCACCTCGAGTACGTCTCACCGGTGGTGGAGGGCGCCACGCGCGCCGCCCAGACGACCCGCCAGGGTCCGCACGCACACCAGGACACCGATGCAGCGGTGCCGATCGTGATCCACGGCGACGCATCCTTCCCAGCCCAGGGCGTGGTCTCCGAGACCCTCAACCTGCAGGCGCTCGACGGGTACAAGGTCGGCGGGACCCTGCACGTCATCACCAACAACCAGATCGGCTTCACAACCGACCCCGACGACGCCCGCTCCACGCGCTGGGCGTCAGACCTCGCGAAGGGCTTTGACGTGCCGATCATCCACGTCAACGGCGACGACGTGCCCGCCTGCATGAGCGCCGTGCGGCTGGCCTTCGCCTTCCGCAAGGAGTTCGGCCACGACGTTCTGATCGACCTGATCGGCTACCGGCGCTTCGGGCATAACGAGTCCGACGAGCCCGCCTACACCCAGCCGGAGATGTACGCGAAGATCAAGACCAAGAAACGGGTGGCCGAGCTGTGGGCCGAGCGACTGGTGGCCGAGGGGGTTGTCACCCAGGAGGAGGTCGAGCGCCAGGCGCAGGAGGTCTGGGACAACCTGACGCTGCTGCACCAGCGGCTCAAGGCCAAGATCGCAGCCGCCGCCGAGCATGAGCACGAGGAGCACAGCACCGGCGAGTACCAGCTCGACCGCTCACCCAGCCCGGATGTCGACACGGCGGTGCCAGCCACCCGGCTGCGTCAGCTCGGCGAGGAGCTGCTGCGGGCACCCGAGGGCTTCACCGTTCACCCCAAGCTGGTCAAACAGCTCGAGCGCAGGCGCGAGGCGCTCGTCGAGGACAGCCCGCCGGCGATCGACTGGGCTCACGCGGAGGCGCTCGCATTCGCGTCGCTTCTGACCGAAGGCACCCCCATCCGCCTGACCGGGCAGGACACCGAGCGCGGCACCTTCTCACAGCGCCACATGGTCCTTCACGACGCCAAGACCGGGCAGACGGTCTGCCCGATCCAGAACCTGCCCGATGCCCAGGCGCCGCTGGAGCTGCACAACAGCCCGCTGTCCGAGCTGGCCTGCATGGGGTTCGAGTACGGCTACAGCCAGGAGGCCCCGGAGACGCTCGTGCTGTGGGAGGCGCAGTTCGGGGATTTCGTCAACTCCGCGCAGGTGATCGTCGACCAGTTCATCGTCTCAGGGCTTGCCAAGTGGGGGCAGACCTCGCGCCTGACGCTGCTGCTGCCGCACGGCTACGAGGGTTCCGGCCCAGAGCATTCCTCAGCGCGCCTCGAGCGCTTCCTGACGCTCGCCGCCGAGGGCAACATCCGCGTAGCCAGCCCGACGACACCGGCCCAGTACTTCCATCTGCTGCGCCGCCAGGCGCGCGTGGCAAAGCAGCGCCCACTCGTGGTGATGACCCCCAAGTCGCTGCTGCGCCTGCCCCAGGCGACCAGTGCGATCGCGGACATGGCGGAGAACACGCGCTTTCAGCCGGTGCTGGCCGAGCCCGGGGTGGACGACGCACAGGTCACGCGCCTGGCGCTGTGCACGGGCAAGATCTACTACGACCTGGTCGGCCATCCGGACCGCAAGGCACATCCGGGCCTGGCGGTGGCGCGTGTGGAGCTGCTGTACCCGTTCCCCGAAGGCCAGGTGCTGCAGATGATCCAGCGCTACCCGCAGCTGCGCGAGGTCGTGTGGGTGCAGGAGGAGCCGCGCAACATGGGCGCCCGGGCACACATGTTCCCCCGGCTCATGCAGATCATGCCCGACGGCATTCACTTCGGCTACATCGGGCGCCCCGAGCGCGCCAGCCCGGGCGAGGGCTACCCGGCCGCGCACATCGATGAACAGAACCGCATCGTCACCACGGCGATCGACCTGAACGAGCCCATCTCGCAGTACCCGCGCAAGGCGCCGGGGGACCGCTGATGCGGGCACTGTGGAGACGCTTTCTCGAGATCCGCCGCCAGCGCAAGCGCAAGCGCCGCGGCGGCTAGCAGCGGTCACGGTCAGCAGGGGCGGTCGGCTTCGGCACCGCGAGCCTTTCGCGTTGTTCCATGCGGCTTCGTTCACGGCGGCTCTCGACCGCCACCTGAAACCCGTCTGTCCCTGACGCGGCGCCAAGGCCACACCCCTGTAGGACGTTTACGCGATCTTCACCACCACGCCACGGGCACCGCGCAACGCTTGAGATCCGTGAGGATCCTCCTGATCGATGGGCGCCGCCGCAATCGCTTGGAGAGTGGCTATGGGCGAATAGCCGCCGCGCTCGCCGAAGGCCTTCCCCGCCTCGGGCACGAGATCGCGTTCGATCTCGGCGGGCGCTTCGACCTCTCGTTCTACACAAGCCCTCCGTTCAGCATGCGCAAGGTCCATCTGCCAGGTGCACCGCGGGTCGGCTTCACGATGCACGAGAGCGAGACTCTGGAAGACGCCAAGCGCGATTGGCCGGACATCTTAAACGCGCTCGACCTAATCTTCACACCAACTGAGTGGAACCGCGAGGTATGGCAGCAGCTGGGAGTGCGAACGCCAATTGAGGTGGTGCCTGTCGGGATAAACCCGGGTTCCTACTACCCAGGGACGGGACACAGGTGCGTCTTCCTCGCGGTACATGAGGGACTCGGCGAGCCACACCCGCACACCCGGGAGGATTGGGCCGAGACGCTGAGCGCCTACTACGCAGCGTTCACGGCTGCCGATCACGTCCTGTTGCGAATCAAGACCTGGAACTGGCTTCCCGACGAGTTCGAGGAGGCGCGAAGGCGCATCGCGGCCGAACATAGCCACGCTGACGGACACCCCCCTGTGGAGGTGGTGGACGCGACCCTCTCACACGAGCAGATGAGGGCGCTCTACGTTGAAAGTGCAATATTTGTCAAGAATGCGAACCGTGAGGGTTGGAGCGTTCCGTGTAGCGAGGCCGTGGCCTGCGGCACGCCGGTGGCGGCCACCGACATTCCGGTGCTCGGCTCCCGTCTGCCGTCAACGACTCGCTGGTTCGGGGTGGGCGACTTCCGAGGACTGAGCACCCATCTGGTTGATCGCTACCGCGAGTTCTCGGTTGAGCTGAGAGAGAGCCATCGCTACACCGACGCGTTCATGTGCCGGCTGGTGAGCGATGGCCTCGAGCAACACCTCGGCTAGCGACACGCCACTCACCTGAGGCGCATTTCGCGAGCTCGGCTGAAACATGACGGTCAACAGGTGATGCCGAGTGACCCACCTCGGGCCTGAACGCCCAAGCCCGACCAGTGGCCGGGCTTTCCTTCCCTGCGCTTCTATGTATGGGCGACAGCGAGTCGGGTTTCACGCTGCGATCGTAAGGCTAGGACGCCGTGGCAAGGGGTGTGTTACGACTCTGAGACCCTGGAACGCCGAAAGCCCGGCCGTTCGTGGCCGGGCTTTCAGCAGCCCCCGCTCCTCCCGCGCACCGCAGTACGCATGAGCCGACAATCGGATCGGGTTGATTGCGGCGAGCTGCAGGCTACCTGTGTCAGGATTGCCGATGTTACCCATTTGCGTCGAACCTGTTACTACCCCGAGAACCCCCAAAGCCCGGCATGGGGTACCGGGCTTTGGGTGAACGCCTTCCTCCTGGCCTCCGTGCGGGCGGCAGCGGCTTGGTGCCGATCGATCGCGCCAGCTCCTCGCTGCATCACAAAAACTAGGCACGACAGAGAGGGCAGTTGTTACTACTGTGAAACACAGGTGTTACGAGCCTGAGAAGGTGTCGATTCGGTCCCTTGAGCGCTGACGAGCTAGGAAACCCTGTTTGCCTCGGTGCGGCTGTGGAGCAGCGCGAGCAGGCGGCGCTCGGTCACCGATGGAAGCGGATGTGGCGAGCCGACGGCGAGAAGGTCGACCAGCACACGCCCGACCACGAACCCAGACTGATCCAGGTAGACCATGGATCTGCCCTCACCGACACGCGAAGCGATTGCCAGGCGCACCACCCGCCTCATCCCGGCCACCGGCAGGGGCCCTAGCAGCGGCGCCAGCGAGACCACTTCGACCGGGGCCGCAAAGAAGGGTTCCGCCCCCTTCTGCTCCCCCTCGCTGATCGTGCGCTCGACATCATGCTTGATGCAGGCCCGCGCTCGGGCACTGCCGAGTGCATCGAACTCACGGACGGCCTGGGTTTCATTCGCCATGAGGTAGACCCCGGACGACACGCTTTCGGTGGGGAGGGCCGTGGTACCCCCGCGACCGAACCTCTGCGACAGGAAGCCGATTGGTACTCGGGCCGGCGCTTCGTTGCAGTTGCCCAACGGCCAAGACTGTGCCGCGCGATTGCGTTCAAACCGAGGCGAGAGGCCCGGAACGTCGGTCTGGCGCAGATTGATCGAGTCCGCCAAGGCGAGGGCCTGAGCGCTCGCGCTGGGCGGGTCCGTCTTTTTGGACGTGCCCCCGCAGCCCGCACCCATGGTGAAACTCGCGCACACGAACAGCAGTGCGATCAGGTACGCGCCGTTTCGCCGCATCACTCCCAACACATCGGCAGCCGATCGCGCTTGCGTGAGCAACGCGCCGACGATCTCACAGCCGATTGGCCTATACGGGTTCCGAGGGGCGCCGACCCGGTTCGGCGCTCAGCCGCTAGCGCCCGCGCCAGACCGGCTCGCGCTTCTCCTTGAACGCGCTCGCTCCCTCGCGAGCGTCCTCGGAGCTCATCACGGGGGCTGTGATCTCCGCCTGGCGCTCCCACATCTCAGAGCTCTGCCAGTCGAACTGCTCCTGCAGGATGCGCTTGGAGGCGATCAGTGCCAGCGGTCCGTTCTTGGCGAGCGTCGCCGCCAGCTCCAGCGCGACATCAACGGCGCTGCCGGGCTCAGCCAACCGGTTGACGAGACCCAGCTCATAGAAGCGGTCGGCGGGAAGAGGATCGCCCGTGAGCGCGAGCTCCATGACCAGGTGATAGGGCATGCGCCGGGGCAGGCGAAGCAGCGCGCCGCCGGCGGCCACCAGCGAACGCTTGGCCTCGGGGATCCCCATTCTCGCGCCCCTCGCCGCGACGATCAGATCGCAGGCGAGCGCGATCTCCATACCTCCCGCCACCGCAAAGCCCTCGATCGCCGCGATCAGCGGCTTGCTCGAGGCGCGCTGGGCGATCCCCGCAAAACCGCGGTCGCCGAACCAGGGCGCCTCCCCCTTCACGAACGCGCCCAGGTCCATTCCCGCGCAGAAGAAGCCCCCGCCGCCCGTGAGCACGCCGACGGACAGGCTGTCGTCGGCGTCGAGCTCCTCCAGGGCGCCCGCCACGCCTGCTGCAACGGCCGCGTTGACCGCGTTCCGCACCTCGGGGCGGTTGATCGTGATCAGCAGCACGCCCTCGCGCCGCTCGGCGAGGACCACGGGAGCGTCGTCATCGGTCACGGGCGGCACTATTGCGCAAATCGAGTCAGCCGGGAGCGTCGTCTGAGCCTGAGGGCTCGCTCTGCTCCGAGTGCTCGGTCTCGCCCGTCACGCCGGCGATCGACTCGCGGAACTCGCGGACTCCCTTGCCCAGGGCCCTGGCCAGTTCGGGCAGGCGCTTGGGCCCCAGCACCACGAGGGCAACGGCGCCGAGGAACAGCAGATGTACGGGATTCTCGATGCCCATGACCATCAGGCTAGCGGGACGACCGGGGCGAGTGGACGCCGATTCGTTCCGACGCGCCCCCTACGCTCCCACGGGTGGCCGCCGAACTGCCAGCCCTGGCCGCGCGCCCCTACCCTCCCCCGCCGAGGTCTGAGCCCTTCTGGCCGGCGCAGGCGACCATCCTCGCCGCCATCGGCCTTCAGCTGCTGCTGCCGGCGCGACTCACGATCGGCCCTTCGTGGCTCATCCCCTCACTCGAGGGCGCCCTGCTCCTCGGCATGTTCATGGCCACCCCCCGCCAGCTCGAGCACGAGCATCCACGCCGCAGGCGGGTGGCGCTCGGGCTTACCGCCTTCGTCAGCGCGGCCAACATCTTCTCCCTCGCCGCGCTCACCCACTACCTGCTTCATCACAACGTCTCCGACGGTCGAGCGCTGGTCTTCTCGGGCGTGCTCATCTGGCTGACCAATTTCCTCATCTTCGGGCTGTGGTACTGGGAGATGGATCGCGGCGGACCGGGCCGGCGCGCCGCGGGCCACGACGGCCCACCCGATTTCCTGTTCCCGCAGATGTCAGACGATCACATCGAGCCGCGCGAGTGGCGGCCGCAGTTCATCGACTACCTGTACGTCTCACTCACCAACAACACCGCGTTCTCTCCGACCGACACGATGCCGCTCAGCCCGGTCTCGAAGATCGTGATGGGGGTGCAGTCGGTGGTGTCGCTGCTCACGATCGGCCTGATCGTCTCGCGGGCAGTCAACATCCTCTAGCGGCCGGAACTACGTCGCGGGCGCGACGGTCGGCTCCAGCGCGAGCGCCTGCATCAGCAGGTCCTTCACGTCCTCGCCCGCGCCCAGCGACAGAGCGCGCTCCAGAGCCCTCAGGGCTCCCTCGCGGTCGCGAAGGCGGAGGCGCAACCGCCCCAGCCGCTCCCATGCTCCTGCGTCCGTGGGACCGCGCTTGACCGCTCGCTCGGCGGCCTCCTCGGCCAGGTCGATCGCACCGATGTCTTCGTAGATGCGGGCCGCGAATCGATGGGGAGCGGGCCGGGTCCCGTCCACGCGCGCCCAGTCGCGCACCGAGCGGGCGGCCGCGTCGAGGTTCCCGGCCTGCCAGAACGCCAGCGTCATCTGGCGGAGCACCTTCACGTTTCTCGGTTCGGCATCCCGTGCATACACGAGCCGCTGCGCGGCCAGCTCATACTCGCCTTCGGCCATCGCGCGCTGCGCGGCGATCATGAAGCGCTCGACCCGCTCCTGGGCCGGGTCGGGCTTTGAGAAGTCCACGAACCGCATGCTCCCCGCGGGCACGGTACGCACGCCGTGGCTGAATCGCACCCGCGCCCACTGCAGCCCGCCATCGCCGTCGGCGCTGTCGTCACCGTCCATGCGCGCGGTGGCCGCGCCGGCGGCTTCTTCGTCCGGGTTGCCGCTGAAGTAGATGCCCGCCACGGTTCCCACCCCCCACTCCGGGTAGGACAGGCAGCGCGCGTAGCGGTGCACCACCGAGTGATCCGGAACCCGGCTGGCGAAGGGGTCGTGCTTGGCGCGTTCGGTGGCCTGGGCACGGGCGCGCTGCTCGGCCTCGTATGCGCGTTTGCCCGCCTCCGCGCGCGCCCGGCGCGCCGCTGAAGCACTCGCGCGCACGGCGTCGCGCGAGACGTTCCCGCCGCGGGATCCCTCCGCAAGGCGCTCCAGCTGGTCGGCCGCCTCATTGATCGCCTTGAGGTGGCGCTCGTGTTCGAACTGGCGGCCCTGAGGCGCCACATCGGGGTGCCAGCGCTTGGCCATCCTGCGGCGAGCGAGCTGCACGTCGCGCTTGTCGAAGGGCGCCTCGAGCTCCAGCAGGAGCAGGTGCTGCTCTATGTCCAGAACGGTGGTGGGCACGACTAAGTTACGTTAGCGGCCCGCGCAGCCTCATGTTTGAGCTCCGGTGGCTGCGTTGCGGAGCTCCGCTGGCTCCGTGCTCGAGCCCCGGCCTTCTATGCTGGCGGCCGGTGTCCTCTCAGTACATCTTCACGATGCACCGCCTGTCCAAGCTTCACCCGCCGGACAAGACCGTGCTGAACGAGATCACGCTCGCGTTCTACCCGGGCGCGAAGATCGGCGTGCTCGGCTACAACGGCGCGGGCAAGTCGACGCTTCTCCGGATCATGGCCGGCGCCGACCAGGAATACCGCGGCGAGGCCGCGCTTGCACCGGGCGCCACGGTCGGGATGCTCGACCAGGAGCCGGCCCTCGACGAGTCCAAGAACGTCAAGGGCAACGTGGAGGATGGGGTCGCCGAGAAGAAGGCTCTGCTCGACCGCTTCAACGAGCTGGCTGCCGACTACTCCGAGGAGAACGCTCAGGAGTTCGGAGAGATCCAGGCCAAGATCGATGCGGCCGACGCCTGGAACCTCGACACCCAGCTCGAATACGCGATGGACGCCCTGCGCCTACCGCCCGCCGACGCCGAGGTCGCCACGCTCTCCGGCGGCGAGCGCCGCCGCGTGGCCCTGTGCCGGCTTCTGCTGCGCGCACCCGACCTGCTGCTGCTGGACGAGCCCACCAACCACCTGGACGCCGAGTCGGTGGCCTGGCTCGAGCAGCACCTGGCCGAGTACAAGGGAGCGGTGGTGGCCGTCACCCACGACCGCTACTTCCTGGACAACGTCGCCGGCTGGATCCTCGAGCTCGACCGCGGCAAGGGCATCCCCTACGAGGGCAACTACTCCAGCTGGCTCGAGCAGAAGCAGGCCCGGCTGGCCCAGGAAGAGCGCTCGGAGAAGGGCCGCCAGCGCACGATCTCCGCGGAGCTCGAATGGGTGCGCACCAACCCCAAGGGCAAACGCACGAAATCCAAGGCGCGCCTGGCGCGCTACGAGGAGCTGATCGCCGAGGAGCGCAACATCAAGCTCGACGAGGTTCAGATCCACATCCCCCCCGGCCCGCGGCTGGGCGACAAGGTGCTGAACGCCAGCGCCCTGAGCAAGGGCTTCGGCGAGCGCCTGCTGATCGAGTCGCTGTCATTCGAGCTGCCCCGCGCGGGTATCGTGGGCGTGATCGGCGCCAACGGGGCCGGCAAGACGACCCTGTTTCGGATGATCACCGGCGAGGAGTCCCCCGACTCCGGAACGCTCGAGCTCGGCGACAGCGTCCAGCTGGCCTACGTCGATCAGTCGCGCGACGCGCTCGATCCCGCAAAGACGGTGTGGGAGGAGATCTCAGACGGCCTGGACCAGCTCACGGTAGGCGATCGGGTGGTCAACTCGCGCCAGTACACGGCCGGGTTCAACTTCAAGGGAACCGACCAGCAGGCCCGTATCGGCGGGCTCTCCGGCGGCGAGCGAAACCGCGTGCACCTGGCCAAGCTGTTGCGCAGCGGGGGCAACCTGCTGCTGCTCGATGAGCCCACGAACGATCTCGACGTCGATACCCTGCGCGCGCTCGAGGACGCGCTCGAGGCCTTCCCGGGCTGTGCGGTGATCATCTCCCACGACCGCTGGTTCCTCGACCGGATCGCAACCCACGTGCTGGCCTTCGAGGGCGACTCGCAGGTGACCTGGTTCGAGGGCAACTTCGAGGCCTACGAGGAGCACCGCCGGGAGGTGCTCGGGGCGGCCGCCGACCGGCCCCACCGGATCACCTACAAGCGGCTGGTGCGCGGCTGAGATTGATGGCAGGCTCCTTCGACCGGGACACGGCGGTCAAGCGTCAATCGGGGTCGGGATCTGAGGGCCTCTTCACCGCGGAGGTGTCACCCGAATGGCGTGCCGGCCGCGGCCCCCATGGAGGCTATCTGGCGGCCATCATGCTGAGAGCGCTGATCGAGACGGTCGAAGACGACGCCCGCGCACCGCGGTCGCTCACCATCCACTACCCGCGCGCGCCGGAGCCGGGTCCGGTGAGCATTCACACCGTCGTCGAGCGCGCCGGGCGCTCGCTCAGCACCCTGTCGGCGCGGATGGAGCGAGACGGCTCACTGTGCGCGCTCGCCTTGGCTGCGTTCTCCGTTCCCTGGAGTGCCCCCGAGATTGCCGAGATGCCGATGCCCGCGGTGGCCCCTGCGGATCCGGCCCGCGAGGCCGGAACCATGCGCGCGGTGGGCGGCCCGCCCTTCACCCGCCACCTCGTCTTTCAGCAGCGCGTCGGCGACGTCCCCTTCAGCGGCTCGGAGCGCCCGATGGAGGTCGCGGGGTGGCTGGGGCTGGCCGACGGGCGTCCGCTGGATTCGCTTTCGCTGGCGCTGTTCTGTGATGCGCTGTTCCCTCCCGTGCTCGTGCGCCTCGCTCAGCCGGCCGTGTGCCCGACGGTCGACCTCACCATCCACTTCCGCTCAGCGCCTTCGGGCTCGAGCGAGCGGGATCCCGGCGAGCTGTGCTTTGCCCGCTTTCACTCGAGCGCGGTGCACGAAGGCTTCTTCGAGGAGGACGGAGTGATCTGGGACGCCGACGGCACAGTGCTTGCGCACTCGCGCCAGCTGGCGATCCTGATGCCGCTCAAAGGCGCCTAGTCCGGCGCCGGCACAGCCGTGCGCTCAGCGCGCGAAGGAGGTCTCCTCATCCAGCGCCAGCGCCGCGGCCGCTATCAGCCGCGCGGCGGCGTGGACATCGTCGAGCTGCACGAGCTCGACCGGAGAGTGCATGTAGCGGATTGGTATCGACACCACCGCGGTGGGCACCCCGGCGCGACTCAGATGAACCGCGTCGGCGTCGGTGCCGGTGCTGCGGGCGGCCGCTTCGACAGTGAACGGGATCTCCTCGGCGCGGGCCGTTGCGAGCAGCAGCTCGAACAGCCGGTGGTTGACGATCGAGCCGCGGGTCAGCACCGGCCCCGAGCCCAGCTCATGCTTGCCCGACTCCTTCACCTCGATGCCGGGCGCATCGGTCGCGTGGGTGACATCCACCACTATCGCCGCGTCCGGCTCGAGCGCGAACGCGCTCGTGCGCGAGCCGCCGAACGTGATCTCCTCCTGGGTGACGGCAACAGACGTGAGCTCCCAGCGCGCTCCGCCGGCCTCTGCCACCAGCCTGGCGGCCTCGAGCGCGACGAAGGAGCCCAGCCGGTTGTCCAGGGCCCGCGAGGTGAGCCGCCCGTTGGGAAGCTCGGCCGGCTGCGTGTCGATCACCGCCACGTCGCCGATCAGCACGCGCTCGCGCGCCTCGGCGCCGTCGCGCGCGCCGATGTCGATGTGCATGTCGCGGATGTCCGCCACCTTCTTGCGGTCCTCCTCGCGCAGCAGATGGATGGGCTTCTTACCCACCACCCCGGTGACGGGCCCGGTGGCGGTGTCGAGCAGGACCCGCTGGCCGACGAGGATCTGCGCGTCCCAGCCGCCGACTTCCCGGAACCACAGACAGCCCTCGTCGTCGATGTGGGTCACGATCAGCCCGATCTCATCGATATGGCCCATCACGAGCAGCCGCCGGGGCGCGTCCGCGAACCCGTGCCTTGGCGGCACGGTCGCGCGCGGCGTGCCGACCACGTCGATGCTGGCGGCGGAAAACGCGTCGGCGGCATCGCGCCACACCCCTGCGGGGGCGGTCTCATAGCCCGAGGGCCCGCGCGCGGTCAGCAGATCCGAGAGGACCTGCGGGAGGCCGGCCCCGCCCGTGCTGTCCGTGGGCGGCGCGCCTGAGGTTGGGCTCATGTGGACAGCAGCTGTCGCAGGACGTACTGGAGAATACCCCCGTGGCGGAAGTACTCCGCCTCGCGTGGGGTGTCGATGCGAACGCGCGCGTCGAAACGCAGCGGCTCGGAGCCATCGCGCGCAGCGCTCACGAGCACTGTGTCGGGTGCCGGGCCGCCATCGGCCATCGCCTCGGCGATGCCCGTGATCGAGAACACCTCCTCGCCGGTGAGCCCCAGCGACTCGACGCTCTCGGAGTCGGGGAACTGCAGCGGCAGCACCCCCATGCCGATCAGGTTCGAGCGGTGGATGCGCTCGAAGCTCTGTGCGATCACCGCGCGCACGCCCAGAAGGCTCGTGCCCTTGGCCGCCCAGTCGCGCGATGAGCCCGACCCGTACTCCTTGCCAGCCAGCACGAGCAGGGGAACCCGCTCGCTCTGATAGCGCATGGCGGCGTCATAGATCGACATCGTCTCGCCGGGACTCTCGCCGGACGATCCCAGATAGCGGGTCACACCCCCTTCGGTGCCCGGTGCAAGCCGGTTGCGCAGGCGGATGTTGGCAAACGTGCCGCGCATCATCACCTCGTGGTTGCCGCGCCGGGAGCCGTAGGAGTTGAAGTCCTTCGGCGCGACCCCCAGCTCCTGCAGGTAGGCGCCGGCAGGCCCGTCTCGCTTGATCGACCCCGCCGGTGAGATGTGGTCGGTGGTGACGCTGTCGCCGAGCAGTGCGAGCACGCGCGCGCCGGTCACGTCGGTGAGCGGTGGCGGCGTCTGGGGCAGGTCCTTGAAGTACGGCGGCAGGCGCACGTAGGTGGAGCGCTCATCCCATTGGAAGCGCTCGCCGGCAGGGACCTCGAGGCCATTCCAGCGCTCATCGCCGGCGAACACCTCCTCGTAGCTGCTGCGGAACATGTCCGCCCGCACCGCCTCGCCCATGGTCTGCGCGATCTCCTGCGCTGAGGGCCATATGTCCCTCAGGTAGACCTGCTCTCCCTGCTCGTCTGAGCCAAGCGGGTCTGAGAGGATGTCGATGTCCATCGTGCCCGCCAGCGCGTAGGCCACGCACAGGGGTGGCGATGCGAGGTAGTTCATCTTCACGTCCGGGTTGATGCGGCCCTCGAAGTTGCGATTGCCGGACAGAACAGAGACGACCGCCAGGTCCGCGTCTCCGACAGCCTGGGAGATCTCCGGCGAGAGCGGCCCGGAGTTGCCGATGCAGGTGGTGCAGCCATAGCCCACGAGGTTGAAGCCGAGCCTCTCGAGCGGCTCTGTGAGGCCGGCGCGGTCGAGATACTCGGTCACCACCTTCGACCCGGGGGCAAGCGATGTCTTCACCCAGGGAGCCGAGCGCAGACCCCTGGCGACCGCGTTGCGAGCGAGGATTCCGGCTCCGATCATCACCGACGGGTTCGACGTGTTGGTGCAGCTGGTGATCGCGGCGATGACCACGTGACCGTGGTCGAGTGCGACCTCGGTGCCGTCCGCCAGCGTGCAGCTCGCCGCGGTCGCGGACTTGACCGTGACGGCGCTCGCCGCGGCCTCTTCGACGTAGCTTGGACCTCCATCGGCCGGCTTCGGCGAGTCGTTTCCGTTGGCCGGCGGGTCGCTTGAGGGAAAGCTCTCGGCGGAGGCCTCATCGCGGGCGTCGTAGTGCTGCACGTAGCCTCCGAGAGCCTCCCGGAAGGACTCCTGCGCGAGCGTCAGGGGAACGCGGTCCTGGGGGCGCTTGGGACCGGCGATGCTCGGCACGATCTCCGCCAGGTCGAGTTCGAGCGTCTCTGAGAACGTCGGTTGCTCGGAGTCCTCGTCGTGCCACATGCCCTGAGCGCGCGCATAGGCCTCCACCAGCGCGATCTGTTTTGGCGCGCGGCCGGAGAGCGCCAGATAGTCGAGCGTCTCGGCGTCCACCGGGAAGATCGCGCAGGTAGAGCCGAACTCCGGGGACATGTTGCCGATCGTGGCCCTGTCGGCGATTGGGAGACCGCGAAGGCCGGCGCCGTAGAACTCCACGAACATGCCCACAACGCCGTGCTCGCGCAGGAGCTCGGTGACGGTCAGCACGAGGTCGGTCGCGGTAGCGCCCTCGGGCAGCTGGCCGTGCAGCCTCACGCCGAGCACGCGCGGGATCAGCATCGGCAGAGGCTGACCCAGCATCGCCGCCTCTGCCTCGATCCCTCCGACGCCCCATCCGAGCACGCCCAGGCCATTGATCATCGTGGTGTGGGAATCGGTTCCCACCAGCGTGTCGGGGTAGGCCTGTCCCGTGCCGTCGTTCTCGAACACCACGCGCGCCAGATACTCGAGGTTGACCTGGTGCACGATCCCCGTGTCGGGGGGTACGACCGAGAAGTGGCGGAAGGCGCCCTGCCCCCAGCGCAGGAAGGCGTAGCGCTCGCGGTTGCGTTCGAACTCCCGCTCAGCGTTCACGCGGAAGGCGTCGCGGGTGCCGAACGCGTCGACCTGCACGGAGTGGTCGATCACCAGCTCGGCTGGGGTCAGCGGGTTGATCCGAGCGGGATCGCCGCCCATGTCGGCCATCGCGTCGCGCATCGCCGCCAGATCCACGACCGCGGGCACTCCGGTGAAGTCCTGCATCAGCACTCGTGCCGGGGAGAATGCGATCTCCCTGCTGGGCTGGGCCTGAGCGTCCCAGCCGGCCAATGCCTCGATGTCGGCCGCGGTGACCGAGCCATTGCCCTCGGTGCGAAGCAGGTTCTCGAGCAGCACCTTCAGCGAGAACGGCAGGCGCGCCACGTCGAATCGCTGCTGCAGGGCGTCCAGGCGAAAGATCTCATACTCCCGCCCGCCGACCTCGAGCGTGTCCCTGGCATTGAAGCTGTTCTCCGACAATGGGCGTCTCCCGACGATCTACTGGGTCGATGCTGTGGACCTGCAGTTTCGCAGAGTCCTCCCGCCGGGCGTGATCGCGCGCCGCGCCGGCGCCGGTCGGGCGACCCTCAGCGGATCGCCGGGGAGGCCGCGGTCACGCGGCCCTTGCCCTCGCGCTTGGAACGCAGCAGGGCGACATCGCATGCGGCCAGTAACTCGTCGGTCGTCATCGGCGCCTTCCACTGGGCAACGCCGATCGAGGCCGCGACGCCCCCCTCGTCCTGCAGCGAGGGCAACGCTCGCAGCCGCTCGAGCGCGCGAGTCGCCGCGACGCTGGCGCTGTCGAGGTCGGCGTTCGGCAGGATCACGACGAACTCATCTCCGCCGTAGCGCGCGACCCGATCGAAGGCGCGGAACTCGCCCACAAGCGCCTGGACGACGCTCCGCAGCGTCGCGTCGCCGGCCTGATGGCCGTGACGGTCGTTGACGAGCTTGAAGTTGTCGAGGTCCATCAGCAGGCACGAGAGCGGGTTGCCGGTCCGCATGGCGCGGTCGATCTCCTCGTCCAGGCGCCGGCGCATGGCGCGGTGGTTCATGCAGCCGGCGACCGGATCGGTGCCGGCCTCAATGCGGGCTCGCACCAGCGCGAGCGCGGTGGCAGCCTGGTCCACGAGCGTTGCGGCAAGCTCAATCGAGCGCTCATCGAATGCGACCGACAGGCGGCGCACGAGCATCACCACCGCCTCCACATCTCCGCGCTCGGCCAGCGGCAGGAGCAGCGCGCAGTTGGTCTGGCCGGTGACGGTCAGCCGTGGAACGCTGGCGGCGAGCTCGCGATCGTCGGCGGCGAGGAAGCTCTGGCCGCTCTGAGCGACCCAGCTGACCCCCGGCGGGCGCTCCGAGCTCGGGAGCAGATAGCTCAACCGCTCGTCGGCCTCGAACAGGTACACGGCCACCAGATCCTCCCCGCCGGGGGCGGCGAGGTGGTGCACATGAACCTCCTCCGCGCCGGGAACTGACAGAAGTTCGCGGGCCAGCGCGCGAAAGATCTCCTCCGAGTCGGGTGTCTCGTCGGCCAGCAGCGTCAACCGCCGAACGCCCGCCAGCAGCGGGTCGGCGTCTGCCGCCGGCACCTGAGTATCCATACCCGTTACCGCTCCCATCACATCAATCTAGGGCATCGGGGGGCATCTGGCCAGCGGCGGTCGCCCGTACCCATAACGAGCTGGGATCAGGGGGCGGCCGCGGCCGCCCCCTGAGAATTCCTAGCGGAAGGTCACGGTGGTGTAGGCCACCGACGTGGGAGCGCCCTTCTTCTTGGGGAAGAAGCCGACGCGCACGCGTACCCTCAGGGGCCGACCCTTGCTGCGGCCTCCACTCGACAGCGGAACCTTCAGAGACGCGGTCTTCTGCGCGCTTCCGAGGTTCCGGGCGACGGTCGACAGATTCGGACCGCTGCCACTGATGCGCCCAGCGGAGTAGGTCCGGATCGTCAGGTAGGCGGTGTCGCCGACGACCTTCTGGCCGACGACCTTCACAGGACAGTTGGCGACCGCCATCTTCGTGTTCTGTTTGATGGACTTGCCGTTCTGCCCGGTGATCGTCGTGGGCATGACCAGCGAGCTCGTGCACAGATCGCCGTTCGCAGCCAGCGCGGAGTGCGGTCCGGTTGGCAGGTTCACGGTGATGCTCGAGACAGGCACGTCCGGCGTCGTCTGGAAGTTCGTCGTCGTTATCCCTTTGGTGATTTTCGTGTTGCCGACCACGATCACGCGGACGTTGTTGGCTTCCATGACCAGGTCGAGGTCGGGGAAGGCCTCGCCGCCGTGTGACACGAGGATGGCCGGGCCCTGCAGTTTGCCCGGGAGGGTCGGTGTGTTCGCCCTCGCGTTGCCGACGAACGCGCCGGCGTCACAGCTGTAGGGGTTGGCGGCGAACGTTTTTTCAGGGCATGCTTTGTTCAGCGTGGTCAGCCGCGAGGGCAGCTGCTTGGGCAGCTGTACAAGCACCCCTTTGATGTTCGCCTGGCCGGACGGCTGGTTGATCGTCGTTTCAAGGCCCGCGCCGTCGGCTTTCGATGTCTTGCCGTTGGCGGTGGCCGAGAACGAGGGCTTGAACGACAGCCCGCTGCAGTTGCTCGTCTGGAATGGGCTCGACAGATTCTGCGTCGCGCCCAGGGTCGAGGTGAGCGTGGTTTCGGTTGCGAGCACCCCGCAGCTCGTGGGGTTCAACAGGAAGCCCTGCTTGTTGGTCTCAACGTTGATGCTCCGCAGGCGGATCGGCACGCCCTTGACGATCGTGGGCACGGCGCTCGTGACGGTCACCCGAGCCGTGCTCTGATCGACGTTGATCGTCGAGCGCGTCACCACGTTGCCGAGGTTGAACGGGCCGGCCACCGCCGGCACCGAGATCGACAGGCCGAACGGCGCGCCGTGGTAGGGCCCGGTCAGGAAGACCGGCCCGGAGAACGAGTACGGCGTCGGGCCCGATCCGGCCTGCACCGTGGCCGTGCCGATGCGGCTGGCTGAGGAGCAGGTTCCGGCGTTGGCCTGAGCTTCACCGCACTGGGTCACCAGCGGAATCTGACCGACCAGGCCCGGGGGCAGAACGGTCTTGACCTGCGACAGGTACTGGTTCCCATCTTCGCGGCCGATGAAGTAGCCGTAGTTGGTGTGGGCGCCCGCCGTCGAGGGTTCATATTCCGTGCTATTGCTGAGCGCGAACGGGATCGGCGAGGTGCATGCGCCTCCCGCTCCGTTGCCGTCCACCGTGAAGGGCGTGACCAGGGGCGACACGTTGGCCGTGGCGGTGAGCGGCGAGAAGATCGCTGTGCTCGTCGCGGTCCCGCAGATCAGGGGGTTGGCGATCGGCGCGAGCGCACCCGTCTTGAAGTTCAGGCTCACGCTGGTGAACGGCTGTTCGGGGTTTTCGGAGAACGTGGTGGTCACCTGCCCGGTCGATTCATTGGGCGTGACCGACCCTTTGACGCGCACCGACACCCCGTATCTCGTGGACTCGGCGTCGAGATACATCGTGTATGGCGGTCCCGTGATCGGACCGGATTCGGGGCCGCCCAGATAGATCTTGCCCGTCAGCGAGCCGGGCGGAAGCGTCGGGACTTCGATGCTGACGGTTCCGAGTTCCGAGGACGCGGGACATAGCGTCCCTTTTTCGGGGCTGTTGATCCTGGCCTGGGCGGGAGTGCAGGCGCTCAGCCCGGCGGCCGCGGACGGGTTCAGCGTCATGCCTTCTGGCAGCGTGAAGACGGCCGCGTTCAGCTGGGCGGAGTCGATTTCCGTCGCTCCGGGATGCCGGGTGAGGGCGACTTTCGTCGAGATCCCGTCGGGTCCCTCCTGCTCGGTCGTCGCCGGGGTCAGTGAGAAGCTCGGCTGGAACGGGACCAGCCCACATTCGTTAAGGCTGACCAGCGTCGTGTAGGGCTTGGTTACCGTCGTGCCTGCTTCGTCTGTGAGCGCCAGCCGGGTGGTGTTGTTACCCGGGCAGGCGGTCCCATTGGTGATGAAATCGCCCGCACCGGCGCGGCCAAAGAAGATGAGCCGGGAGCTGATCGTGGGGAGAGCGGGCGAGACCGTTATTTCGAAGTAGTCGTGGTAGTCGCCGGCGTCCGTGCCCTTAGCTTCCTTGCCCCATTCGACGCTGCCTTCGATCAGGGTGTGTGCGTAGTACTGCAGTGTTTCGTACCCCGTGCCCGCGTATGGCGTTTTGCTCAGAATGGCTGTTGTGAGACCTTTCGGCAGTTTGACCGCGACGCCGAACTCTGAGGCGAGGCCTTCCTTCTGCACGAGGTTGTAGGCGGGGCCTTCAAGGGGCAGATCGCCCACGCCTGCCGCAACGCCGTTTTTACCGACGTACACGACCGCTTTGTTGACGCCGACTTCCGTGTTTGAGTTGCATTCGGAGACCTGGAAGAAGCCGGTCCCGGGCAGTTCTTTTTCGGCACCTTCAAATTGGGCCATGGTGCACTGCGGGACCGCGGCCGGACTGGTGGCGAGTCCGGCGGCGACGTCGGTCCTGATATGGGTGACCGGGCCGCCTGCGGGCGCCAATTCGGGGAAGGTCCCTTCCGTGTTGACTTCGAAGTCTGTTATCCCAAAGGGCACGTGGCCGGCTGCCTGCGAGTAGCCTTCCGTCTGGCTCTGACTCAGCGTGGGTTCTTTCGGGAAATTGTAAAAGCCGACGCCAGGGACTTCGACTTCGGAGCTCGCGCATTTTTCAGCTGTCGTCTTGCAGTTCACCGCCACGAAGGTCTTTATGCCGAACGGGACCGCGGCCTGGGCGGCGGCGGAGACTGAGACGGCGGTGATTGCGCCGACCAGCAGCGCCAGCAGCGAAATACGAACGTGGGACCTCACGGCAAACCTCCCTATCGGAACGCATCAATACCCCTCGGGACCGGAACTACCCCCAAAAGTTGCGGCGAATCACCGCATGTATTAGACGTCTCGGCCATATTTCCTGCCAGCTTCAGCAGGGGTCGCCCGACTCGGCGGAAAGGCCTGGCCGATGTCCGTGATTCAGCTAGTCCTCGGCCGGGGTGAAGGCGAGCGGCGGGCCGAACCCGACTCTCAGCAGCGCGCCCCCCCCAGGGGCGTTCTCAGCCTCGGCGAAGCCGCTGCTCGCCTCCGCCGCCTGGCGCACGATCGCGAGGCCGAGGCCCGAGCCGGGCAGCCTGCGCGCGTTCTGCGCGCGGTAGAAGCGATCGAACACGAAGGGCAGGTCGGACTCCTGAAAGCCCGGGCCGTGGTCGCGCACGGTGAGCACTCCGTCCTTCAGCCCGACCTCGACGGCTCCCTCGGGCGGGCTCCAGCGGCGGGCGTTGTCGAGCAGGTTCGACACGGCGCGGTTGACCCGGTCGGCCTGTCCTCTGATGAGCGTCGGCTCGAGGCTCAGCTGAAAGCTCAGATCGCCGCGGCGCTCGGTCCGCCGGACCGCGGTTTCAACGACGTGATCGAGGCGCATGTCGTCCGCCGCGGCATCCGGGGCGGCGCCGCGGGCGAGCTCGACCACGTCGCTCACCAGTGCGGTCAGGTCGTCGAGCTCCTCGATGATGTCCTCCCGCAGGCCTCTGAGCTCATCCGCTCCCAGCCGCTCGGCCTCGCCGAGGATCTGGATGTTCGCCCTCAGCGAGGCGATCGGGGTTCTGAGCTCGTGGCTTGCGTCGGCGATCAGGTGGCGCTGGGCCTGCACCGAGCGCTCGAGCGCCGTCAGCGTGGCATTGAAGCTTTCCGCCAGCCGGGCGAGCTCGTCGTGGCCCTCGACATCGAGCCGCCGTGACAGATCGAGGTTGCCGGTGAGCGTCTCGGTGCGCCGGGTGAAGCGCGCGATCGGCGCGAGCGCCGTGCGCGCGACGAGCGTCCCCAGAATCGCCGCGAGCACGATCCCGCCGCCCCCGATCAGAGCGAGGATGAGAAGCAGCCTGCTCAGCTCGTGTTCGACCTCGGTCAGAGGCCGCGCCACGAGCACGGCCCCGCGGGGTCCGATGCCGAGCGTGAGCACCCGCAGCTCGGTGCCGTTCACGCTCCTGTCGGTGACCGAACGGCCGCTGCCGCTGGTCGCGATCGCCCGGTCCCTTGCCGTGAGCGCGATCTTCGTCGATGACGTGCCCTGGCCACCGGGCACCTCGACGGTGCCTTCCGGTGAGATGAACTGCACGTACCCCGACGCAGCACCGAACGGCGCGGGCTCGATGCTCCCCGGGAAGCGGCCGAGGTCACCCCGGTCGCCGCCGCCTCCCCCGCCCGCTCCGCCGCGGGGCGGTGCGGCCGGCGCCGGTCCGGCGGGGGAGTTGGACTCGAGCCCACCCGCTCCGGCCCCGCCGGGCGGGGCGCTGGGCGCGAGAAACGGCTGCACGCGCTCGTTCAGCGCTTTGTCGATTTCCCCCCGCAGATCTGAGCGCACGGCCACATACAGGCCAATCGCCGCCGCCAGCACGGCAAGCGCGACGGACAGGCTCGCGACCGCCGCGATGCGCGTGCGCAGCGTCATCGCCCGCACGGCGCCCTCACGGCTCACGCAGGACGTAGCCCACGCCGCGGACCGTGTGAATCAGCTCGCGGGCGCCGGCGCCCTCGAGCTTGCGCCGCAGGTAGCCGACGTAAACGCGCATGGCGTTCGAGGCCGGCCCGAAGTCATACCCCCAGACGCGGTCATAGATGAGGCTGTGCGAGAGCACCCGCCGGGGGTTCAGCATGAGCAGCTCGAGCAGCTGATACTCGGTGCGGGTCAGCTCGACGAAGTTCTCACCCACCTGGGCGCCGTGGCGCGCGGCATCGAGGCTCACCTCTTCGAAGGAAAGCTCGTCAGGATCTCCCTCCGGGCCCGAGCGGCGCAGAAGCGCACGCAGGCGCGCCTTCAGCTCGCCGACGTCGAATGGCTTGACCATGTAGTCGTCAGCGCCCACATCCAGCCCGTCGATGCGCTCGGCCACCGCGTCGCGCGCGGTCAGGATCAGGATCGGTACGCGGTTGCCGAGGCGCCGTACCCGCCGGCAGACCTCCAGCCCGTCGATCCCGGGCAGCCCCACGTCCAGCACCACCGCCTCCGGGACGGCCTGAACGATCAGCTCGAGCGCCTGCTCGCCGTCCTCTGCCACCTGCACCTCGTAGCCGGCCAGCGTCAGGGCCCGGCGCAGGGCTTCGCGCACGGCCCGGTCATCGTCGACCACGAGGATCCTCACGAGGTTGATTGTTGCGCGCCCGCGCTCAGCAGCGCCGCGGCGCGACCCTGACAGTCATACAGCGAGCCTGTGGAGAGCTTCACCGCCGTGCACGCCTTGGCGACCGCGGCCATCGCAGTCTTGGATCCGGTGCGCGTGTCGCCGGCCAGGCGCGGGCCGCTCTGGGTTCCGCCCTGTTCGGCGACCACCCAGCCGATATGCCCCGCGCTGACCTCCTGCGCAAGCCAGGCCACGCTGACGTCGCTCTCGCGGCCGGAGAAGCCACCGATCCCCGCCACATTGGCGTCGCCGTCGATGATCGCCTGGGCTGCGCTCGACTGGCTCGAGACCGCGATCGTGCCGCCTCCATGCTGCTTGACGTAGGCGAGGACCTTGCTCAGTGAGGCGCTGTTGCCGATCGGCGCGCCGATACCACCGCCGCCACCACCGGCGCCCAGGGCTCCCGGAGCACCCGGTCCGCCGCCGGAACCCGACCCGCCCGCGCCACCGGGAAAGCCCGGAGGGCCACCCGCCGGGACCCCGCGGGCGCCGCCGGCTGCGGGAGATCCGCCGGGACCGCCGGCAGGGACGCCGCCGCCAGCACCGCCGGAGCCGAACAGCTGGACGCCGCCAGCGTTGCCGCCGCCGATGTTCCCGGCGCGCAGGTGCCCCGCTCCGCCACGTCCGGAGAATCCGCCAAATCCGCCGCCGCCCATAGTCAGGGCCGACGCCGGGCCGCCCGAGGGGAAGGTGCCGCTGGTGGCGTATCCGAGCGTGTCAACAGCCCACACCGAGGGAGCCAGCAGCAGGGCGGCCAGGGCGGCGCCGACGGCGACGATCCGTACGCGCCGGGCGCTGAAGGCCACCAGCGCGAGCGCCGCCAGCGCAGCCACCACGATGAGCACGGCCGGCAGCCAGTCCAGCTGACCCGGATACTGGGCGCGGACGATCAGCTCTGTGGCGACGCCGGCGGCGATCGCGAGCGGACCGAGCACCCGGACGTTCAGCCTGCCCGAGATCAGCTGGGAGGCGCCCGCGCCGACCAGCGCGGCGATGAAGGGCGCGAGCAGCGATACGTAGTAGGGATGGAAGATGCCGCTGGCGGCGCTGAACAGGACGGCTGTCGTGAGGAACGCGCCGCCGACGGCCAACAGCCAGCCCGTGCGCTCGTCAGAGCGTCGCAGGCGGCTCGCCAGCAGGATGCCGAGGCCGCTGACGATGGCGAACCCGAGCAACCACCCGGCCTGACCACCCAGCGCGGAGTTCAGCAGGCGCAGCGGGCCGGGCGTGCCGCCGAACATGTTGCCGCCCATCCCTCCCGGTCCGCCGGTCTGGCCGTCCACGCGTCCGAGGCCGTTGTATTCGAAGATCAGCGACAGCACCCGGTTGTCGCTCGTGCCCGAGATCCACGGGCGGTCGGCGGCGGGCGTCAGTTCGACCAGCGCAGGCCAGGCGCCGCCGACGAGCACCATCGCGACCCCGCCGGCGCAGAGCTGGCGCAGCGCGTGCAGCCGCCCCCGCGCCCGCGGGGCGAGGTACAGCCAGGCGGCGGTGATGCCTGGAACCACCGTCAGCGCCACACCCATCTTCGTCTCAAAGCCAAGCCCCACGCATACCCCGGCCAGCACCAGCCAGCGGGTGCGCCCGTTCTCAAGGCCCCGCACCGCGAACCACAGCGCCGCCACGCAGCACAGCACGAGCAGCGCGTCGGGGTTGTTGTGCCGGGAGATTCCGACCGTGATCGGGGTGGTGGCGAGGGCGAGCCCGGCGACGAAACCGCCGACGCGGCCGAAGCGCCGCCGCACGAGGTCGTACACGAGCGCCACGCTCGCCATTCCCATCAGCGCCTGGGGCACCAGCACGCTGAGCGGGTGATAGCCGAACACCCGCACCGACAGCGACTGCACCCACAGCGCGAGCGGCGGCTTGTCGACCGTCATCACGCCGCTCTTGTCCAGTGAGGCGAACAGGAAGTTGTGCCAGCTCGAGCTCATGGAACGCACCGCGGCGCTGTAGTAGTCGTTGGCCCAGCCGTTTCTCGAGAGCGCCCACAGGTTCAGCAGGCCGGCTATCGCCAGCAGGCCGATCAGCTCAGGGCGGGGACGCCGCAGCGCGAGGACCCTGGCCCGGGCACGCGGCCCCCAGGCGGTGCCGAAAGGTGTGGCGACCGGCGCCACAGACGTCGTCTCAGATGCGGCCGAATGTGTCTCCCATGAAAAACTCATCGGGGGAGCTTCGCCCACACGTGTAGGAGCAGCGTGTGAAGAATCTAAAGTTGGATAAGCGCGCGGGGCGGCGGGCGATCCATGGCCTCCTGTCGATCGCCGGGCGGGCGTTCTCCGACGCGCGTCCATACCGGGTGCATGGGCGATGGGTCACGCTGAGAAACGCTGCGCATGGTACGCCCACGCCGAGCCAAACGAGTCATGCGACCCCGGACCCCCCAGATCGTCGCCCTTGGAGGCGGCGGCTTCTCAATGGAGAAGGATGGATCGCTGCTCGACGAGTACGTGCTGTCGCTGCTGAAGTCCTCGCGCCCCCGCGTCTGCTTCCTGCCCACCGCCTCGGGCGACGCAGACCATTACGTGGTGCGCTTCTACCGCCGCTTCTCCCCCAGCTGCGAGGCCAGCCACCTGTCGCTGTTCCGCCGCGACCAGGGCACCGGCGGGGTCGAGGACGACTTCGCCACCCATCTTCTGGCACAGGATCTGATCTACGTCGGAGGCGGCAACGTCGTCAGCATGCTGGGCGCCTGGCGCGCGCACGGACTGGACGAGATCCTGCGCAAGGCCTGGCGCAAGGGCGTCGTCCTGTGTGGACCCTCGGCTGGATCGCTGTGCTGGTTCGCGGAGGCGCTGAGCGCATTCCACGGGGCGCCTCGCCCGGTGCAGGGGCTGGGCCTGTTGCCCTACTCGAACTGCGTTCACTACGACGCCGAGCCGGCCCGCCGCGCGGAGTACCACCGTTTCGTCGGCGACGGCATGCGAGCGGGCTACGCCGTCGAGGACGGCGTAGCTCTGCACTTCCGTTCCACCCGCCTGGCGGCGGCCGTGAGCTCGCGGCGGGACGGCGGCGCCTACCGCGTCAGGCCGGGCAGAGACAGCGTCATCGAGACACCCGTCGAGGTCACCTACCTCGGCGCCGATTCGGTCGAGCACCCGCCGGCGGGCGCCGCCGAGCCGAAGACGATCGCGGCCGAACCCCTCGCCGCGTCCGTGGCCGCGTGAGCCGCCCTATGAGCCCGCCGCCCGCAGTCGAGCTCGAGAGCCGGCTGATCTTCGCGATGGGCGGCGGCGGCTTCACGATGGAGCCGACCAACCCGCTGCTCGACGACTTCGTGCTGGGGCTGTCCCCTGCCAAGGAGCCGCACGTCGTGTTCCTGCCGACCGCTGCCGGAGACACGACCGCACAGATCAACGCCTTCCAGGGACGCTTCGCCGATCGCCTGTGCGTACCTGAGCACCTGTCGCTGTTCCGCCTTCAGGAGACCAAGCGCCCGCTGGAAGAGGTGGTTCTCGGCGCCGACATCATCTACGTGGGGGGGGGATCGATGCGCAACCTGCTCGCAATCTGGCGCGCACACGGGCTCGATCGCCTGCTCCTCGAGGCGTGGCAGGCGGGCACCGTGCTCGCGGGGCTGAGCGCGGGCGCAATGTGCTGGTTCCAGGCGGGTGTCAGCCGCTCGAGCGGCCCCCCCGAGCCGCTCGCGGGCCTCGGCCTGCTCGAGGGGTCGCTGACGGTGCATGCCGACGGCGAGCCCGAGCGCCTGCCGGTATGGCTCGCGGCGGTGCGCGGCGGCACGCTCCCCGGAGGCTGGGCCGTGGACGACGGCGTCGGGCTGCTGTTCAAAGGCCGCTCGCTGGCCCGAATCGTCAGCTCGCGCCCGGGCGCGGGAGCCCAGCGCGTCGACGCGATCGCCGGGGAGCTCGTGCGCGAGCGCCTCCAGCCCGAGCTGCTCGGGGACGGAGATGAAGGTGCGCTCGGCGGCATCGACGAGGCCGTCGAGGAGTTACGCCGCGTGCATCGCATGCGCCGCGGAATCGCCGGGGGCCGCGGCTGATAGCTTGCCGCGATGAGCCCAAGCTTCACCGGCAGGACGGTGCTCGTCACCGGAGCATCGCGTGGAATAGGTCTTGCCACGGCGCGCCGTTTCGCCGAGCGCGGCGCACAGGTCGGGCTCGTCGCAAGCGACACCCAGCGGTTGGCCGGTGCCGCCGCCGATGTGGACGGCCCCCACCACGTCGTCGCAGCGGATCTGACCGATCCCACCGAGTGCGCGCGGGCGATCGCCGAGGTGACCGCGGCGCTCGGGTCGATCGAGGTGCTCGTCAGCTGCGCCGGCGTGCTGCGGCGGGACTTCATCGAGGATGTTTCGCCGGCTGACTTCGAGCAGAGCTACCGGCTGCATGTCGGCGCCCCCATCTGGCTCACGCAGGGCGTGCTCGAGGGCATGCGCGAGCGTGGCTACGGACGGATCGTGCTCGTCTCCTCCGAGCTCGGGCTGATCGGCGGCCCGTCCTACGCCTCCTACTGCTCCAGCAAGTGGGCCATGGTGGGCCTCGGCGAGGTCCTCGCCCACGAGCTCGCCGGCAGCGGCGTGCGGGCGACCGTCGTCTGCCCCGGCGACGTGCGCACCGATCAGCTGGACGAGGAGCACGCCTGGGGCCCGACCGGTGGAGTGGAGCCTGACAAGGCGATGTCCCCCGACTACGTGGCCCGCGCGATCGTGCGCGCGGCAGACTCGCGTGCGCCGGTGGTCGTCGTCGACCGTCCCCAGATGCGGGCCGCCTTCTTTCTCCTGCGCCGCGC
This sequence comes from uncultured Solirubrobacteraceae bacterium, assembly GCA_963826995.1. GTDB lineage: Bacteria > Actinomycetota > Thermoleophilia > Solirubrobacterales > Solirubrobacteraceae > Palsa-744. The sequence goes on from CAWGYZ010000002.1 coordinate 730,054, forward strand.
GCCGCGGCTGCGGATCCGTCTTGTGGCCGACGCCTACAAGCAGCTTCTGCGCGAACGCACCTGAGCCGGAGCGCCCGCCGTCAGCGGGGGAGCGAAAGCACGTGCGCCCTGGCGGGGTCGATGCGGCCGTCGAGCAGGTCGAGGTATGCGCTCTGAAGCGCCTCCGGCCCCGCGCCGTGGATCACCTCGAGCCAGCCCGCGGTCCACTCCACGTAGGGGCGCCAGGCGTCTGCGATCCGCTGTTCGAGGCCGGCGCGTCCCCAGTCCTTCGTGCGCTTGGCGGCCTGGTCAGGCGCAAAGAAGAACACCGGCCGGGGTCCCTCCAGGGAATCCGGCAGCGCGGCCATCTGGTCGTGGTGGGTCGCACCGACGACCGCGGAGTGGACCAGCCGCTGGCCGTAGTGGCTGTGGACGGCATCGCGGACCGCGGCGTCTCCAGCCATATCGACGTAGACCGCCTCCTGCTTTGACAGCGAGCCGAGGTCCTCGTAGGCCAGCACCTGGTCATACACGTCCATCGCCCGCGTGAACTCGACGCTGCGCGCCGAGGTCAGCCCCACGACCTCCATGCCGTGTCGCCGCGCGAGCAGGAACGCGAGCGCACTCGCGGTCTTGCTGGATGCGCTTGAGAGCACCACGGTGCCCGCGCTCAGTAGAGCGCTGTCGGACAGGAAGTCGTCGATCAGGTAGGAGGTGAAGAACAACGGCCGCAGCAGCATCTGCTGATCCTCGGTGTCCTCGTCGTAGAGCTCATCGGCGTCCACGCGCTGATAGGCGTTGTATGCCGGCGGGAGCTCCGAGCGGTGCCCGGCGCCATCGATGAACCCGCGCACGCCGACGCGGGCGGGAGTGACGAGGAGCTCTGAGGAGGGTGGCAGGTAGCCATACACGCGGGTGCCCACCTCCACGGCCTCGTGCCGGCTCGCGGCCACCTCGGCGAAGCCCCACACCGGCATCCGTCCCCAGCCCTCCTCGGCGGGAAAGAAATTCCAGTAGGACATCGCCTCACCGAACACCGCGTAGGTGATGTTGTTCGAGGTCAGTCCGAACGCCTCAACCGCGAGCAGCGCCTGCCCTTGGCCGAGCTCGGGGGGCCCCGCATCCACGAAGCGGACGCGATGCAGGTCATCCTTTGCCAGCTGGAAGTCCATAGGGCGGGCAGCCTACGCCCCCAAGGATGAGCGTGCGGGCAGTATCGTTTGGTGAGCGAGCGTCGGAGTTCCAACCAAAAGGGCCGAGGGGGTTTGACCAGCATGCCAACGTTGCTCGAGCTGACAAGTCAAGGAGATGTCGGCACCATCACCGATGAGTCGACGCTGTCTTCGATCAAGCTGCTTGAGCCTCAGCAGCTGTATGAGCTGTGGGAGCGCCAGAACTGGCAGTCACACACGATCGATTTCACCCAGGACAAGCGCGACTGGGCGGCGATGGACGACGATCTTCGCCGCAGCCTGTCATGGAACCTGTCCTCCTTCTTCATCGGCGAGGAGCGGGTGACGACACAGTTTTCGGGGTTGGTGATGGCCTATGAGAGCCAGAGCGAAGAGGCGTTCCTGTTGACCCAGCAGGTCGACGAGGCTCGCCACGCGCAGCACTTCAACCGCTTCTACGAGCAGGTGCTGGGCCTGGACGGGACCTTCGAGGATCGCCTGACGCGGGCGCGCAAAGACCTCAACCCCGCCTTCATCGAGATGTTCGACGGAGTGCTCGTGGACTGGGGTCAGCGCCTGGTCGACGATCCGCGCAACATCGAGGCGAAGGTCGATTTCGTGACGCTCTACCACATGATCATCGAGGGCACGCTCGCACTCACCGGCCAGTGGTTCCTGACCGAGTACATGGAGCGCAACGACATTCTGCCCGGCTGGGTCGAGGGCTTCAGGCTCATCTCTCAGGACGAGCATCGCCATGTCGCCTACGGCACCTGGTTCCTACGCGAGAAGGCCAAGGACCCGGTGCTGAAGGAACGCATCATCGGCCGTCTGGCCGAGCTGATCCCGCTCGCCACCGGAGTGCTGGTGCCGGCGGGCGCCGATCCCAACGACTACACGATGCTCGACTACACCATGGAGGAAACCAACACCTTCGCCTTCAACGCCCTGGGTCGGCGCCTGAAGGTAATCGGTATCGACATGGCGAGCCTCGCCGCCGCGGCCGCATAGGGTCTTGTCGGATCCCGTTGATCTCACGGGACCTCCCAATGTCCGCCTGAAGCTGTCGAACAGGCCGGAGAACGTCATGCTCGTCAGGCAGATGCTGGCCGGCCTGGCGGAAGCCGTCGAGCTCGACGCCAACGATCTCAACGACATCTCAACGGCGGTCACCGAGGCCTGCAACAACGTCGTGCTCCACGCCTACGGAGACGCCGAGGGGCCACTGGAGGTCGAGGTCTGCGCCCTCCCGGGCACCGTGGAGGTGACGGTGCGCGATCACGGCAGCGGCATCCCGGCGACGGTCGGCGCGCCCAGCGAGAAGGTGGGGATCGGCCTGTCGGTGATCCAGACGCTCGCCGAGCGCTCCGATTTCAGGGTTGCGAAGGACAATGGAACCGAGGTCTGGATGGCATTCGAAGCCCCGCAGGCGCGAGCGCCTGCGCCCTTCTCAGACGACGTGCTCGAGCCCACCCCGGTCGGCACCGAGCCTGCCGGAGCCGTCGAGATAACGATTGCACCGGCGCCCCTGGCGTGGGCGATCCTCCCTCGCCTGCTGAGCGCGCTGGCAGCGCGTGCGCACTTCAGGACCGATCGAATCGCCGACATTCGGCTCGTGGCCGACGCGCTCACAGCGCAGGCGCCGGCATCGATCAGGGGCAGCCATCTCAGCATCGCCATCAGCGTCGAGCCGCGCGACCTGGAGCTGCGCATTGCGCCGCTGCTCGCCGGTCACGCCCAGGATCTCATCGTCGCCTCCGCCGGCGGCCTGGGTCCGCTGATCGGGAGACTCACGACCTCTCAGCGCGTCGCCACGCTCGGATCCTCTGAGGATGAGATGCTCGCCCTGCGAGTGCACGACCGCCGCTAGAAGGATCACGCCCGCCCGTCCCCGCCCGCAAAATGGTGCGCTAGCATCGATTGCATGACCGTGCAGGATCAACTGCTGATTGATGTTCGCCATGACAAGGGCAGGGCGATGATGAGCCTTCGTGGAGAACTCGACCTCGCCAGCGCACCGCTCCTGCAGGCCGAGCTCGACGGCAGCCAGATCGCGTCCGCATCCATGCTCGTGCTCGACCTCGAGGAGCTCACGTTCATCGATTCGACAGGTCTGCGAGTCCTTCTCACCGCGTATGAGCACTCACGCGAGCGCGGCCAGGAGTTCGCCGTCACGCAGGGCTCGCCGCAGGTTCAGCGGCTGCTTAGCATCACCGGGGTGGGCGAGCACCTTCGCATCATCGCCCCTGGCGACGAGCTGCTCGTCTAAGCCGCCGCACGCGCGCTCCCCGCCGTCACCCGAGCCACCACGACGGCGACGTCATCGCGCACATCCTGCTCGAAGTCGACCAGTCCGAGCAGCGCGTCGGCAGTGACCTGCGCGGGGCCGGTCGAGGTCCGCTCGAGCTGCTCGGTCAGCTGCTCGAGCGTCACCGTCTGCTCAGGCGCGCGAGCCTCCAGCAGCCCGTCGGTATACAGGGCCATGGTGTCGCGCGGGCGCAACACGGTCGTGACCTCCTGAATGACCGCGTCCTCGAAGATGCCCAAAAGCGCTCCGTGGCCACCGCACTCTTCCACCTGCCCGCCGGCCCGCACGATCAAGGCAGGGGGGTGCCCGGCAGAGGCGACCGTGAGCTCGACACCGGTCTGCAGGAAGCGAAGGTGGGCCAGGATCGCCGTCGCGAAGCGTCCGCCGAAGTCCTGGTCGAGCATGGCCCGATTCACCTCCGTGAGGACCGCACCGGGACTCATGCCCTTGCGCGCGTGGGCAACGGTCGTGTGACGCAGAAACCCCGTCAGGGCCGCCGCGTCGGCACCCTTGCCGCAGACGTCCCCCACCACCAGCCAGCAGCTCTCCTGCTCTGCGAACACGTCGTAGAAGTCGCCACCGACCTCGTTGCCCGCACCCATCGGCCGAAAGCAGCTCGCGAGTTCGAGCCCCGTGATGTCAGGCAACGCGGAGGGCATCAGGCTGCGCTGAAGCGTGCGCGCGACATGGGCCCGTTCGGCATACAGCCGGGCGTTGTCGAGAGCCATGGCCGCTCTTCCCGTGAGGTCTTCCAGAACCGCCAGCTGGTCGGGCTCATACGGTGCACTCCCGCCCAGATGCAGAAATGAGATCGCACCGTGGGTGCGGCCCCGCGCGACCATCGGGAACACGGCCGCCGAGCTATAGCCGGCATCGCTCATGAACCGCTGGTGCTCATCGCTCTGGGCGACGATCTTCACAGCGGCGCCATCGGTCAGGTCGTTGACCACGACCGGCTGACCGCTGAGGAGCACCTGAGCCACCGGGTGGCTTCCGTCGCGCTGCAGAGGCACGGCATCGCGCAGTCGCTCCACCTCCGCCGCAACGGCCGGGTCGACGGCGGCGGCCACCGTGCTTCCGATCGACCCGCGCCGATCGAGCAGATCGATGACGCACAGCTCGGCGAAGTCGGGAACGGCCGTGCGCGCGATCTTGCGGAGCGTTTCCGCCGGATCCAGCGATGCGTCCAGGTTGGCGGTGGCCCCGATCAGGAACTCAAGGCGCCGGCGCTGATCGCGCATGCGTTCGAGCGCGATGTGGATCACCGCGCAGGTCAAGAGGGCCAGGACGATCCCGACAGCCGCCACCGCTCCAAACGCCGTGGGGACGTCCGCGTAGGCCAGAGGCGCCAGGTAGGCCACGAGGCCGGCGGCCGACACGAGGATCAGCCTGCCCCGCGGCTGAAACGCGGCCGCATGGCCGAGTGCGAAGAAATAGATCAGCCCGAACGGGCTGGAGGCGCCGCCGGTCGACGCGCACAGCAGTGCGATCAGCACGATGCCCCACAGATCGGCGGCGCATGCCAGCCCGAGGCCTCCGCGCCGGCGGCTGTAGGCAATCAGGAGCCCGGCGGCGGTCAGCAGTGCGGCGACGGCGACGGCGGCTGCGCCGGCTGGCGAGCTGACGTGCGGCAGCAACGGCGCCGTCGCGATGAGCGCTGCGCCCATGACATACAGCGCAGCCGCGATCGCGATCGCCGCACGCGCTTCGCGCGAGGCCGTTGCTTCCGGTCGTCTGCTTGTGCGCTCTCGACTGAGAGGCATGCCCCTGAACCACCCTCCTCTTCTCCCCGAAGACGTCCGCGGCGCCGATTCACCGGAACCCGGCTTCGTGATCACTTCACCTCATGGTAGGGCCGCGGGCAGGTCGGCGATCGAGTCCAAGATCTCCGTGGGCCTGACCCCGGAGGCGGCAAGCGTGTCCTCGCGGTACTTGCCCGTGCGCACCAGAATGCCCCGGAGGCCGGCGGCAATCGCTCCGCCAACGTCGGCCTCGATGTCGTCGCCGATCATCACCGCCCCATCCGGCTGCGCATTCAGGTCGGCTAGCGCGGCGGCAAAGAACGCCGGCGCCGGCTTTCCGACCACCACGGCCTCCTTGCCCGTGGCGTACTCGAGGGCCGCCGAATAGGCGCCGACATCGAGCACCAGGCCGTCCCGGCGGCGCCAGTAGCGGTTGTGCTGAAGCGCCACGAGCACGGCGCCGTCCATCAGCAGACGGAATGCCTCGTTGAGGATGTCGGGCGTGAAATCGTCACCGAGGTCGCCGAGTATCACGGCGTCGGCGAAACGGCCGCCCGGAACATCCGAGAGCTCCGCGAGATCCTCGCGAATCGCCTCCCCGACGAGCAGCTTCACCGAGGAGTATTCGCGTTCGTGGCAGTGACCCACGGCCAGGGCCGCAGGCGTGAGCACCTCGTCCGTGGCGACGTCAAACCCGAGCTCGTGGAGGTGCTCGACGATCTGCCCGCGCGACTTCGACGTCGTGTTGGTCAGAAGCCGCAACCCGCCGCTCAGCTCGCGCAGCTGATCCAGCGCGGCGACGGCGCCCGCGATCGGCTCGTCGCCCACATGCAGCACCCCGTCGATGTCGACGAGGACGGCCGGCGGCGCGTGCCCTTGAGGCATGTATGAACTCTAGTGACGCGCGGGTTTGCGCAGATGCAGCGTCACGATCGCCTGAGTGGTGTGTGCAACGCCGCCAGGGTCATGCGCGACGATCGTCGCTCGTACCCGCAGTAGGTGTGAGCGCGCGAGCAGGGCGCGAGCTCTTTTCGACAGATGCAGCGTCACCAACTTCACCCTGCCACCGGCAACCGTGAACGTGGCCCTGGCGAGCGTCAGCACCGACGCCTTGGATTTCTTGGATTGATGAGCGCCCACCTCCGCGCTGACGGCGCTGAGGGTCTGCAGCACGATCGTTCCGGCACAGCTGCCCTCAGAGGCCGGGCACGTCACGCCGACGCCGAGCACGCCCGAGGTGCCCACCTCGAGCGAAGTGCTCGAGAGCTTTGCATCCGGGAGGGGCGCGGCGGCCTGCGCCTGTGGAGGCTGTACCACGAGTGCGGGTGCCACCACGAGGGCCGGCGGCACTTCCTGACCGACCGGGCCCTGGGGCGCGATCGTCGTGGGAAGCAGCGTCGTGAGCGTCTGGCCAACCCCGGCGCTCATGCCGCCCTGGTTCACGGCCACGATCCGGAAGTAGTAGGTGGTCGCCGCGTCGAGACCTTCGACCGACGCCACCACCGTCATGGCGCCACTGACTCCGGCCGGCATCGAGCACGGGACGCTCGATCCATAGGCGAGCGTGGTTCCATATTCAAATTCGCATTTGACCAGCGTCCCGCCGTTGGGGTCGACGGTGGCGTTGAGCGCGGCCGATGTCTGGGTGACCGATGACGCCGGCTCCGTTTCGACCATGGGAAGAGGCGTCGGCGTCGGCGTCGGGAGCGTCGTGAACGTCCCGTCCGAGCCTTTGCCCGTGCCGCCCGCATTGGTGGCGGAGATCCTGAAGTGGTAGGTCGTGTCGGCGCTGAGCCCGGTCAGCGATGCCGACACCGCCACCGCGCTGCTGCCCGAGCCGGGCAGTGAGGAGCACGACGCGACGGAACCGTAGGAGCTCGTCGTGCCGTATTCGAATTCGCATTTGCTGAGCGTCGCGCCATTGGGGTTCACCGTCGCGTTCAGGGTGGCTGTGGTCTGGGTGGCCGACGAGGCCGAACCCGTCACGGCGGCCGGGGAGCTCGGGAGCGTCGTGAACGTCCCGTCCGAGCCTTTGCCCGTGCCGCCCGCATTGGTGGCGGAGATCCTGAAGTGGTAGGTCGTGTCGGCGCTGAGCCCGGTCAGCGATGCCGACACCGCCACCGCGCTGCTGCCCGAGCCGGGCAGTGAGGAGCACGACGCGACGGAACCGTAGGAGCTCGTCGTGCCGTATTCGAATTCGCATTTGCTGAGCGTCGCGCCATTGGGGTTCACCGTCGCGTTCAGGGTGGCTGTGGTCTGGGTGGCCGACGAGGCCGAACCCGTCACGGCGGCCGGGGAGCTCGGGAGCGTCGTGAACGTCCCGTCCGAGCCTTTGCCCGTGCCGCCCGCATTGGTGGCGGAGATCCTGAAGTGGTAGGTCGTGTCGGCGCTGAGCCCGGTCAGCGATGCCGACACCGCCACCGCGCTGCTGCCCGAGCCGGGCAGTGAGGAGCACGACGCGACGGAACCGTAGGAGCTCGTCGTGCCGTATTCGAATTCGCATTTGCTGAGCGTCGCGCCATTGGGGTTCACCGTCGCGTTCAGGGTGGCTGTGGTCTGGGTGGCGAAGAGGTCGTGCCGGTGGCGGCGGTCGGGGAGTTCGGGAGCGTCGTGAACGTCCCGTCCGAGCCTTTGCCCGTGCCGCCCGCATTGGTGGCGGAGATCCTGAAGTGGTAGGTCGTGTCGGCGCTGAGCCCGGTCAGCGATGCCGACACCGCCACCGCGCTGCTGCCCGAGCCGGGCAGTGAGGAGCACGACGCGACGGAACCGTAGGAGCTCGTCGTGCCGTATTCGAATTCGCATTTGCTGAGCGTCGCGCCATTGGGGTTCACCGTCGCGTTCAGGGTGGCTGTGGTCTGGGTCGGCGAAGACGTCGTGCCGGTGGCGACGGTCGGGGAGTTCGGGAGCGTCGTGAACGTCCCGTCCGAGCCTTTGCCCGTGCCGCCCGCATTGGTGGCGGAGATCCTGAAGTGGTAGGTCGTGTCGGCGCTGAGCCCGGTCAGCGATGCCGACACCGCCACCGCGCTGCTGCCCGAGCCGGGCAGTGAGGAGCACGACGCGACGGAACCGTAGGAGCTCGTCGTGCCGTATTCGAATTCGCATTTGCTGAGCGTCGCGCCATTGGGGTTCACCGTCGCGTTCAGGGTGGCTGTGGTCTGGGTGGCCGACGAGGCCGAACCCGTCACGGCGGCCGGGGAGCTCGACGTCACCTGCGGAGCACCGTAGGGGCTGCCCAGGCCCGTCGGCCCGTCATAGCCGGGACCTGCTTCGCAGAGATAGCTACCACAGCTTCCGTTGCTGCCAGACGTGACGTCATCCAACACCCCGGTGCCGTTCTGGGCTGCCTCGAGGTAGAGGGCCTCCGCGCCTGGAAACGATCTGGTGTAGACATCGGCCAGGGCCATCGTCCCGGCGATCAGCGGGCTGCTCGCGCTCGTTCCGCCTGCGAGGGTCCAGCCCGCTTCGGGTTTGGAGAATTCTTTCGGGAGCTCGTAGGAATCGGCGAGCGACACCGGGGTCTGCGGGCTCGCAACGGCGGCCACGTCGTTGTTGGTCCGCTGTGGACATCCCGAGTCGGTCTGCCATGCCGGCTTGGGCTCATAGGCGCTGCAGCCGCTGCCCGTTCCCGTGAGCACCCCTTCCCCCCAGGCGGTTTCCGACCACCCGCGCGAGTTGGAGGCCGGCGTCAGGGATGTTCCACCGACGGCGATCACATATGGCGACGCCGCCGGGTACTCGACTTCGTAGCCGGAGTCCCCGGCGGAGGCCGTAACCGGCACGTTCGCGTGATCGAAGTAGGAGTCGGCCGCTGTCTCTCCGGCTTCCTCCTTGCCTCCCCAGCTGTTGCTGACCTCGGTCGCCCCCAGCGCAACCGCCTCATCCTCGGCGGCATACAGATTGCCGTTGTCATTGTTCGTCGCCTCCACGAGCAGAATGTGGCAGTTGGGGCAGGCCGCCGAGACCATGTCCAGGTCCAGGGAGATCTCAACCGCCCAGCTGGCTTCGGCGGCCGGGTAGTTCGTGCCCCCGCTCTGATTGACCTTCCTGAAACAGCCGTTGGCGCTCGTGCACGCCGAGATCCCATAGCGGGAGCGATACACGGCCAGATCCGATTCGGCGTCGGGATCGTCAAAGGCATCGACGACCGCCACGGTCTGCCCAGACCCCGCCGCGGCCGAGGGCAGGTCATACGCGGAGCGCAGGTCAGCCGGAGCGAAGCCCCCACCCACGCCGCTGCCGGAGTAGGACGGGGTCTGAATCGCCGGGCTGGCGGCCTGAGGTGTGGGAGACAGTGATCGCGCCGCGGCCGTGGGAACGAGGATGGCGAGACAGGCGGCATGACCGGGCGTCGCATGACCGCAGACCGCATAGGGTTCGGTCTTCGAGGGCGTGAAGGAGAATCCCGGCCCGGATGCGGTGGCCACCTGGGGGAGCGCGCATGCGAGCAGCACGAGCGCGAGGCCAGTCCCTGCTGCCCTGCTAGCGATCAGCCGCCTCGGTCCTCGAAGTGTTCGTCGCACAAATGCTCCTGCGTGGAGTGCGTTTGCACGAGCGGTGCGGCGTGCTGCCGCTCCTGCTGGGAATGACGCTGGCGGTCGTCTCTGCCTTCGAGCCCACCGCCATGTTCGTCTCAACGCAAAGGTTAGACACATTCAGGCCGTCGTCCGCCACATACCCCGACAGGGGTCTTGATGAAACCGGAGGTTCATCATCCTCGGCATTCCCACAGGCCCTCCTTGGCCGTCGAATCTGCGCTGGAAGCTCACAACAGGCCGAGCTGCCTGACCGTGCCCACCGAGTCTCCTCGCTTCGCCCCCCGCGAGGTATGGGCCATCTGCGCCGTCTTGCGTTCAGTGGGTTGAACGCCCCGCCTGGCCGGGCGCATCAAGAGACGGAGGGGGAGGGATTCGAACCCTCGTCGGAGGAATTTCCCCCGAAACGGTTTTCGAGACCGCCGCATTCAACCGCTCTGCCACCCCTCCAGGGGAGACCGTCCAAGGCTAGATGATCTCCTCGCCGCCCACCGGGCAGCGTACCCCGGAGGTGCGGCCCCGGCCACGCGCTCAGCGCCGGGAGGCGAAGAACCCGCTCAAGAGATCTCCACACTCCTCCGCCAGCAGGCCGCCCGCAACCTCCGGGCGATGGTTCAGGCGAGGCTCTGCCAGCACGTCGAGCACGCTTCCGCACGCTCCGGCCTTGGGGTCTGAGGCTCCGTACACCACACGGGGAACCCGCGCGAGCACGATCGCACCCGCGCACATAGCGCAGGGCTCAAGGGTCACATAGATCGTCGAGTCGAGCACCCGCCAGCTGCCGGCGACCCGAGACGCCTCGCGGAGGGCGATGAGCTCGGCGTGGGCGGTTGGATCCTGGCGCAGCTCGCGTTCGTTGTGCGCCGCTGCAACGAGCTCCCCATCGTGAACCACCACCGCGCCGATAGGCACATCGGCGTGTTCAAGTGCTTGCCCGGCCTCGCGCAGGGCCAACCGCATGAAGTAATCGTCCCGTGTGAAGAATCGCTCGGTCATCGATCTCTTTCGCGGTCTCTGCGAGAGTGCATGCGGCCACAGGCGTCGCTGCACATCATCATTGCTCAAACCAACCATGCTCCGACGCCACCAACCCACGCTGCGCCGCTTCGACCCCCGGCGACTCTTCGCGATCGGAGCGCTGACGCTCGCGTCCTGCGGTGCGCTGGCGACGATCAGCGCGACCGCCGCCGTAGCCGCTGGGCCCGCATACGCCCCCGGCCGGATCCTTGTCAGGTACGCCCCCCCAGCGCACCCGCAGACGCGCGCCACTGCAGCGCGGGCCATCACTGGGACCCGGCCGGCCGGCGCCAGCACGGCCACCAGATTGGTGCGAATCCCGCGCGGGGTCGGTCTCGCCTCCGAGCTTCGCCGCATACGCGCACGTCCGGGCGTGGTGTGGGCCGTGCCCGATTACGTCGCCCACGCGTCCGGAGCGTGGATCCCCAACGACACGGGGACCGGAGGTGCCCCGGGCGACTGGCAGCAGTTGCAGTGGAATTTCGTCGGCCCGTTCGGGGTGAACGCGCCCGAAGCATGGGCCAACGTCGCAGCCGCCGGCGGGGCGGGCGGGAAGGGCGTGATCGTGGCGGTGCTCGACACGGGCGTCGCTTATGCCAACCGCGGTCCCTTCCGGCGCTCGCCGGACTTCAGCGCGCACGAGTTCGTCCAGGGATACGACTTCGTCGCGAAAAATGCCTTTCCCAACGATCGCAACGGTCATGGAACCTTTGTCGCCGCGACGATCGCGGAGGCCACCAACAATCGCCGCGGGCTCACGGGCCTCGCCTACGGCGCCCGCATCATGCCCGTGCGGGTGCTCAACACGCAGGGTGAAGGCGAAGCATCGACGATCGCCGAAGGGGTGCGATTCGCCGTTCAACACGGGGCCCGCGTGATCAACCTGAGCCTCGAGTTCTCTCCCAACGTCACCGCCTCGGACATCCCTGAGCTGATCGAAGCCCTGCGCTACGCACGCCGTCGCGGGGTGCTGGTGGTCGCGGCTGCCGGCAACGAGGGCCACACCGCGATCGCGTACCCGGCGCGCGCGCCCGATGTGATCGCAGTTGGCGCCACCACCGAACACGGCTGCCTGGCGAACTACTCAAACGACGGCAGCGGGCTCACCCTGGTGGCGCCCGGCGGGGGCGCCGACGCGGACCTTCCAGGTGACCCCAACTGCCATCCGGAACTGCCGCCGGGACGGGATATCTACCAGGAGACGTTCACCGGATCCTCTGTTCGCCGCTTTGGCCTGCCAGCAGGCTATGAAGGCACGTCCATGGCCGCACCCCACGTGGCCGCGACGGCGGCCCTGATCATCGCCAGCCGGGTGCTCGGCCCACGCCCGACACCGGCACAGATCACGGCCCGATTGCGCGCCACCGCGCGCAAGCTGGGGGGCGTCGCCGACGCACGGATGTATGGGGCGGGGCTGGTCAATGCCGCTGCCGCCACGGCCCCGGGAGGGCCCGGGGCACGATGAGCGCCGCGCCGGAGCGCTGCGATCTGGCGATCGTGGGCGGCGGGATCGTTGGGCTGGCGGTGGCGCGGGAGCTGAGCCGGCGCAACCCCCGCGCCTCGGTCTGCGTGCTCGAGCGCGAGTCCGAAGTCGGAACCCACCAGACCGGCCACAACTCGGGCGTGATCCATGCGGGCGTCTACTACCAGCCCGGCTCGCTGAAGGCGCGTCTGTGCGTGGAGGGGGCGCGCGAGCTGTATGAGTACTGCGCCGAGCGCGACATCGCCCACGAGAAGTGCGGCAAGGTGATCATCGCCACCGATTTCAGCGAGCTCGGGCGATTGGAGGAGCTCGAGCGCAGGGGCAAGGCCAACGGGGTGCCCGGGCTGCGCCGGATCGACGCGGCAGCGATCGAACAGATCGAGCCGCACGCGCGCGGGGTTGCGGGGCTTGATTCGCCGAACACCGGGATCGTCGACTTCGCGGCCGTGGCCCGCTCCTATGCCGGCGACGTCCTTGACGGCGGCGGAGCCATTGCAACCTCCTGCGATGTCGAAGACGTCAAAGTCAGGAAGCGGTCGCTGCTCCTCGTGCACTCCGCCGGCACGACCGAAGCGGGCAACGTGATCTTCTGCGCGGGGGCCTGGGCCGACCGGTTGGCTGTGGCCGCCGGCGCAGACCCCGATCCGCGCATCGTGCCCTTCCGCGGCGCCTATCTGCGACTCGTGCCAGAGCGCCGGCATCTCGTGCGTTCCCTGATCTACCCCGTTCCCGACCCGTCGCTGCCCTTCCTCGGTGTGCACCTGACCAAGCACATCGACGGCGACGTCCTGGTCGGGCCGACCGCGCTGCTCGCGCTGGCCCGCGATGCCTATCGCCTGGGCGCCGTGAGGCGCCGGGACCTGCTGGAAACACTCGCCTGGCCGGGCACCTGGAGAATGATCGGGCGCTTCTGGTCCACAGGCGTCGCTGAACTGCGCAACGCAGCGCTTCGCTCGGCATTCGTTCACGCCGCCGCCCGCTATGTGCCCGAGCTTCAGACGGGCGACGTCGAGAGCTCATTCGCCGGAGTACGGGCTCAGGCGCTCGCCCGCGACGGCCGCCTGGTGGACGACTTCGTCTTCTCCCGCACCGAGCGAGCGCTGCATCTGCGCAACGCCCCCTCGCCCGCAGCCACCGCTTCGCTGGCCATCGCCCGCCACGTCGCGGAGGAGGCCGTCACGGCGTTTGCCCTGGAGGCCTGACCGGACCGGCACCTAGACTTGACAGGTGTCGAGCGAAGCGGCGCAGCTCAGCCCAGCGCCGCGGGAGACGCCCGCGGTTGCGACGGTCAGGCGCGAGCCACTCGAGTCCGCCGGCTTCGTCGCGCTCGTGCTGCTGGCACCGGCGGCGCTCATATATCTGTCGTTCAATGCCGGCGGCTACTTCCCCAACACGCCTGCCTTCGTGGCGATCGTGTTCGCGCAGGCGCTCGTCCTGCGCACCACCCTGGCCGACCGGCCGTTCGAGGGATTCAGCCGGGCGTTGGCGATCCCCCTGGGCGCCCTCACGCTCTACGCCGCCTGGCAGCTGACCTCGGCGCTGTGGTCACACGCCACCGCTCGAACGCTGGACAGCTACGACCGCACGCTGCTCTACGTGCTGGCGCTCGTGCTGTTCGGCTCGGTTCGCTACACCCGCCGGCAGGCCCGCACGCTCGTGCTCGCCGTATTCGCCGGCCTGGCCGCGGTCTGCCTGATCGGCCTCATCTCGCGGGTCCTTCCGCATGCCTGGCCGACCACAGGCAACTTCTTCGACAACCGCCTCACCTATCCGCTCACGTACTGGAACGCGGAGGGAATGGTCGCAGCGATGGTGTTGATCCTCGGACTTCACCTCAGCGCAAATCGCGCCGAGCATTGGAGCGTCCGCGTACTGGCGGCCGCGCTGTTTCCCGCCGTCGCGGCGACCCTGCTGCTCACGTTCTCCCGCGGTGCGGTCGGAGTGGCGATCATCGGCCTACTCGCCTACTGCCTGCTTACACGCGCAAGCGCGCTTCCGACGACGCTGCTCGCCCTCGCCCCATTCACGGCGATTGCCCTGCACGCCGCTTGGGATGCCACGTTACTCGCCAGCGATCACCCAACCAGCGCCCAGGCCGTTTCGCAGGGCCGCCACGTAGCCGTCGTTGTGGGCGGCTGCATGCTGGGCGCCGGTGTTCTGCGCGCGGCGCTCTTGCAGGTAGATCAGCGGTTCGTAGATTTCCGCCTCTTCAGAACTCCTCCAACCCGGTCCGCGCAGGTGGGTGCCGGGGTGGCCGTGATAGCTCTTGCGGTCGCGATCGCCCTCGGCGCCGGCGCTCGGGGCTTTGCGGTTCGCGAGTATGACGGCTTCGTGAATAACAACACCGGACCGGGGGCGGCGCAGACCCGTGAACGGCTAACCGACCCGGCCAACGACGGCCGCCTGCCCATGTGGAGTGCGGCCGTGCGAATCTTCGACACGCAGAAGCTGAGAGGGACAGGCGCCGGAACCTACCAGCAGTACTACCTTCGCTACCGCACCCGTTCTCTCTACGTCACCGACGCCCACTCGCTCTACCTGCAGAGCCTGGCCGAGCTCGGCGTCGTCGGGTTTGCGCTGATCCTCACTGTGGTCCTCACCACCCTCGGTGGTCTGGCCGCGCGGATCCGCGGCCCCGACCGGCCGCTTCACGCGGCCCTGTTCGCGACGGCGCTGGCATGGGGGGTACATCAGGCGCTCGACTGGGACTGGCAGATGCCGGCGGTCACACTCGGCGTTTTCATTCTGGCCGGGATGGCCCTCGCCCGCCCCAGGGACGGCACGACGGGACGCGCGGGGCTGCCGGCAACCCGCAGCCTCGTGGCGTTCGGCTGGCTCGTGCTGGCGGTCGCGCCACTCTTTGCGGGCATCTCATATGCACGGCTCCAGCGAAGCGGCCGCGATCTGCGGCGCGGCGACTGCGTATCAGCCAAGCGGGATGCGCTCTCGTCGGCGTCGCTGTCCGCCAAGCGCCCTCAGTCCTATGTGATCATCGGCGTGTGTGACCTCGAGCAGGGCTTCGCCCAGGCCGCCGTGCCGGCCATGGCAAAGGCCGCCTCCCTGGAACCCGACAGCTGGGAAGGGCAGTATTGGCTGGCAGTCGCACAGGCCGGCGCCGGCATCGACCCCGGCCCCGCCATCCACAGGGCACTGGTGCTCAACCCGCTCGAGCCCGGATTGCAGAGCACAGCCCAGCTGCTGGACTCGAGCAACCCGCGGCAATGGGAACAGATCGCGCCGCGTCTACGCGGCCAGGCGCTGAGCTCCGGCCAATTCTCGATCACCAATCTTTGAGCGGTGTAGGAAAACGCACTGCTGATTCGTATAGGGGCTGAGAGGATTCTCGACCAACCCCACGCCAGCAGGTAAGGAGACCACAATGCGGCGCAAACACCACCCACGCAAGGATGAAGTGGACAGCATCGCTCAGCGCCTGCGCTCTGAGCGTCCCGAGGCCAGCCCGCTCGAGCTCGACCGGGCCAAGACCACGGCGATGTCGCGCGCCAGGAACCTGAGCGGGCGACGCGGCACGCGCCGCCAGTTTGCCGTCGCGGCCCTGACCATCGGTCTGATGGCGGCGGGCACCGGCGGCGTTATCGCCGGCGGCACGACAAGCTCAAACCCGACCAACGCGGCCACCGCCCAGTACGGCCTCGGGCAGGGCGGAGGCGGAGGCGTCCTGGGCAACAAGAGCCACAAGCGGCCCATGAGTCACCGCTACATCAGGATTCACATCAACGTGCCCCACCACGGGACGCTGACGAGGGTGACCGTCTCGTCCAACGGCAAAGTCCTGTTTGTGCTGAGGAACCACAGGGTCTCCTCGACCATCGTCCTGGGCTACCTGCCCTGCAGCAAAGGGGTCACGACGATCACCATCATCGCTGTCGAGAGCAACGGGGCGATCATCAAGGAAACCCGCCAGTTCCGCCTGTGCCAGGCTGCGGCGTCGAGCCACAAGCGCTGATCAGATCCTCCATCAGAACGCCTGAGGGGCTCCGGGGAAGCGCCGCCCGGAGTCCCTCACGCGGCGATGGGCCGTGTCCCTCGCTTTTGTCGCCCCCGCGGACGCAAGAATGGATGGGCATGCGATCGGACACCTTCGAGCGGCTCTTTGAGCAGCACGGCGAGCGACTCTTCTCGTTCCTGGCATACCGCACCGGAAACCGAGCGCTGGCCGAGGATCTGCTCTCGGAAACCTTCGAGCGGGTGCTCCGTTCCCACCATCGCTTCGACCCACGGCGGGGAAGCGAGCGGCGATGGCTCTACACCATCGCCCTCAACCTGCTCCGCGACCAGGCCCGGCGCCGGACGACCGAAGAGCGCGCGCTGCAGCACGTGGGCGCCGCCGCACCCGCGGCGGAGACCGACCCCGGCCTTGCAGCGGTGGAGCACCGCGACGAGTTGCAGAGGGCACTCGAAGCGTTGAGTGATGAGGAGCGCGAGGCGATAGCGCTGCGGTTCGGCGCCGATCTCAAGCTTCGCGACATCGCGCGGGTGCTCGGCGATGGAGAGAGTGCGGTCGAGGCCCGCATATATCGCGCGCTGGGCAAGCTGCACGACGAGCTCGATTGAGTGGGCGTCCCGCCCGCCGGACCCTATGGCGCGCCAACGCAGCACCCTCTGACCGTCAACGGGCCACCGAGAGGAAGGCCTTCGGGCTGTCCGGATCCGAAGATCGAGCGATCCGCGTAGACGGTTACGCGGTAGCGCACCCGCGGCAGCCGCGGATAACGCACCACGCATGTCCACGGATCTCCAAGCACGCTCGAGCTCGCCGAGGTGCAGCGTGCGCCGCGGGCCAGGCCGGCGTAGGCGGGGCGGGGGTCCCTCGTCGTGACGATCAGCCGCTCGAGCGCGGCCGGCCCGACGGGGACGAGATCTTGCTGGCGGGCGACGAACTGGGTGTCGCCTTCACGGCTCTTTAACGCTATCGCGGTCCCGGCGATGCCAACCATCAGGACCAGTGCCACCAACGCTCCCGTCCATCTCATGCGTGTTGCTACGGTAGCCCAGCCGCCGGTCTATATGCCGCGGCGGGCCAGCACCCACGGGATTGTCCGCGCGAGCGTATCCAGATCGTTCCAGATCGTCCAGTTCTCGATATAGCGGCAGTCGATGGCGACCATCTCCTCGAGCGGGATGCGAGCGGCACCCCGGACCTGCCAGTGGCCGGTCATGCCCGGCGCCGTCTGCAGGCGCGCCCGTTGCCACCCCACGATCATGCGGTCCTCCTCGGGGATCAGCGGTCTGGGGCCGACGAGGCTCATCTCGCCTTTCAGCACGTTGAGCAGCTGGGGCAGCTCGTCCATGCAAGTTCTGCGCACCACGCCCCCGACGCGGGTGATCCGGGGATCGGCAGCGATCTTGAACAGTCCCGTGGCTTCGTTGAGCTCCCGCAGACTCTCCTTGAGTGCGTCGGCCCCCACGACCATCGTTCGAAACTTGACGATCTGAAATGACCTGCCGCGGCGCCCCACCCGGGTCTGACGGAAGAACACCGGTCCGGGACCCTCGAGGCGGATGGCCGCTGCGATGATCAAAAGCAGCGGCGCCCCCACGATCAGCAGCAGGCTCGCACCGAAAAGGTCGAATGCCCGCTTCAGCACCCGAGCAGGCTGAGAAAGTCCTCGCGGTCTCGACCGATCGCCCCCGCGCAGACGCACACCCGCATGTCCGCGGCGATCGGCGAGACCCTCGAGGACCCCTCCTGTGAACACGCCGTCCATCGCGAAGACGCCCTCGGAATCCACGCTTACGTCGCGCATGGCCGGGGCAGCCGCGGCCGCGCCGGGACTCATCCGAGCACCACCGAGTCGTTAATGCTCATGGGCTCAATGCGTGAATCACTGTCGGCGGGAGGACGTCGTGACATGCCAGTGAGACTCCCGATGCGCGGACCCCGGGTCAATAGCTCGGATGGCCGTTCCGCGTTCATTCGATGAACGTGAAAAGGGCCACGCGGTCGATTGACCCAGACGGGCCCCGCAAGCACCCTGTACTCCTCGACCCATCCGATCTGAATTCGACCCTCCATCTCTGGTTGCCAGCCACTCCTGCCCCCCACCACACGCCGATCCACCACGGCCCTGACTATCTCCGCAGACAGGCTGAGACGCTCATCAGCACACTGTCGGACGAGGATGCGCTGGCGCACGCCAGCAAGAGCTCGCTCGAGCTGATCGTGGACGGCTACGCGCACGTCCTCGCGCTCGACATCGACTGCATGAGAATGGAGCGCGAGATCGCCCGCCTCGCTGAATCCGGGGACCCAGGGGTTGCCGGGGAGCTGCGAGACCTTTCAGTGGTCGTGCGGTGCCTGAGACGTACGAGCGCGCAGCTGCGGGATCTACTCCGCACGGTGCGTGAGCGGATCGATCTCGGCAGCTAGCTGAGCGGCTCCGCGAGGGGCGGCACAGAGCACTGGACCTGGTCAGATGAGCGCGTCGCGGACAGCGCGGACGGCCGCCTGAAGACGGTTCTCGACATGAAGCTTCAGCAGGATGTTCGAGATGTGGTTCTTGACCGTGTAGGGACTGATGAACAGCTCCTGGGCGATCGTCGAATTGTCCTTACCCTCCACCACCAGGCGAAGTACCTCCTTCTCCCGCGCTGAGAGGTTCTCGACGTGTGGACGCTCCTCGCCGCTCTCGTGCTGGCGTAACTGTTCAAGCAGCGTGGTTGCCATGCGCGGCGAGACCATAGACTCACCCACTGCGGCCGCGCGCACCCCGCTCGCAATGTCCCCCGCCGGCGCATCCTTGAGCAGATAGCCACATGCGCCTGCGAGCACGGCATCGGTCACGTCTGCCTCGTTGGCGGAAATCGTCAGCACGAGCACCTGGGTCCGAGGCGCGATCGTTCCGATCTGACGAATGGCGTTCTGACCGGACATGCGAGGCAGATTCAGATCCACGATCGCCACGTCCGGAGCCTGGCGCTCGATGACCTCCAGACCCGCCTCGGCCGTCGATGCTTCTCCGACGACCCGGATTTCCTCCTGCTCGAGAAGCTCGCGCAGTCCCGTGCGGAACAGCACATGGTCGTCGATGACAACCACTGTGATCGGAGCGGACACCGCTGGTCAGTCTAGGTTGATGGCCGGTCGATCAACCGCTCGCGTTCACGAGCTGAACGCGCGGATGAGTCGGGGGGCCCATTGACCGCGGCTCGCCCCCGCTCTGTAATGCATGTCCGATCCCGAGTGGAGCTGCTGAGCTTTCCTCGGGCGGGGACAGAAGTGGGCCCACGGGCCCAAGATCCGATAGAGCCAAGGGGAAGGAACACCAGACAACGTGTGCGGAATCATCGGATATGTCGGCCGTCGGCCGTGTGAAGAGATCCTGCTGTGCGGGCTCGAGCGTCTCGAGTACCGAGGCTATGACTCGGCCGGCCTGGCCTTCCAGGAGAACCGCCGGATCGAGACGGTGCGCGCCGTCGGGAACCTGGCTGCGCTGAGAGAGGCGGCGGCAACGCGCACGCTCGAGCGAACACAGGCCCGCAACGGCAGCACGGCGACTGCGCTTGCCGAGCCGACCACGGGAATCGGCCACACCAGGTGGGCAACGCACGGGCGGGTCACATGGGAGAACGCGCACCCCCACACCGACACCGAGGGACGTGTGTCGATCGTTCTCAACGGGATCGTGGAGAACCACCTCGTTCTGCGCGATGAGCTGACTCGGGACGGGGCGCAGTTCAGCTCTGAGACCGACGCCGAGGTCGTCGCCCATCTCATCGCCCACCGCTACGAGGGCGATCTCGTCGTCGCTGTGCAGGCGGCACTCAAAGAGCTCGGCGGCCACTTCGCCTTTGTCGCGATGAGCGCCGATCACCCGGGTCTGCTCGTCGGAACCCGTAGGGAGTGCCCACTCGTGGTGGGCATGGGCGACGGCGAGCACTTCCTCGCCTCCGCCATCCCCGCATTCCTTCACCACACCCGCCGCGTCCATGTGCTGGGCGAAGGTGAGATAGCGGTACTCGAAGCCGACCGGTCCGGCTTCCTGGACTCGACGGGCAGAGACGTGGCGGTGGTCCCGACGACCGTCGACTGGGACGACGACGTGGTTGAGAAGGGCGGCTTCGAGACCTTCATGCTCAAGGAGATCCACGAGCAGGGCTCGGCGGTCGCGGACACCCTGGCGGATTGGCTCAACCGTGACGTCACGCTGCCCGACATCGGCATCACCGACGATCAGCTGCGCAGGATCCGCAGGGTCGTGATCGTCGCCTGCGGCACCTCCTATCACGCTGGGCTCGCTGGTCGAATCGCATTGGAGCGCTGGGCCCGGATCCCAGTGGAGGTCGACCTGGCCTCGGAGTTCCGCCATCGTGCGCCGCTGCTCGAAGAGGATTCACTGGTAATCGGGGTCACGCAGTCGGGGGAGACCGCCGACACACTCGCGGCGATGCGAGTCGCACGCGCCCGGGGCGCCACCGTTCTCGCCCTGACCAACGTGCCCGGAAGCCAGGCAACCCGCGACGCCGACGGCGTGCTTCTGACGCGCGCAGGCATAGAGATCGGGGTCGCGGCCACCAAGACGTTCGTCGCCCAGGTGGCCGCGCTGTATGCGTTCACACTGCGGGTGGGACGAGTGCGCGGTGCGCTCTCGCGGGCACGGCACGCCGAGCTGACCGACGAGCTGGCGCTGCTGCCCGGGAGGATCGATGCGGTGGTCAGCTCCGTGGAGCCGGCGGTGCAGCTGCTGGCCGAGAGGCTGGCCAGCTGCGAGTTCTTCCTGTACCTGGGACGGTTGGCCGGCCTTCCGGTCGCGCTGGAGGGAGCGCTGAAGCTCAAGGAGGTCTCCTACATACCCACCGACGCCTACGCTGCGGGCGAGATGAAGCACGGGCCGATTGCGCTGCTTTCCGAGCGCACGCCGGTGGTCTGTGTGGCGACCGACGTGACCGTGCTGGACAAGATGCTGTCGAACATCTCGGAGGTACGCGCGCGCGGCGCGCGTGTGTTCGCAGTCGCGAGCGAGGGAAGCAAGGAGGTCGCCGAGCACGCCGAGCAGGTCGTCTACATCCCGCAGACCGATGTGCTGCTGCAGACGATCCTCGCGGTGGTGCCGCTTCAGCTGCTCGCCTACTACATCGCCCAAGCGCGGGCGCTGAACGTGGATCAGCCGCGCAACCTGGCCAAGACGGTGACCGTGGAGTAGTTCTTGCCTGGCTTGACAGCCTGGTAACGCGGTGCAACGATCGTCCTTCCGCGTAGTAGCGCGGTATTTGTAGCACCATGACAACAGCGACCTGCGGCCCTCGAGGCGGCCGGGCGCCGTAGCCAAGCAAGGCGCGTCATCCAAGGAAAGGACTCCTGTGCCAGCACCGATCACTCAGGCCGCGGCGGAAACGGAGGAGCGCAGGGCGCTTGCGAGCGATGTTGGCGCCGGGCGCGTCTCGCCGGCAGCCTTGAATCCGGGCTCGGTCATCGCGGGGGCCGTCGCCCCAATGACCTCCCTGGTGCTCAGCGAGACCGAGCGCCGATTTCAGTTAACCGGCCTGCCCCAGGCCGTTGGAGCGGCCCGCCGGGCGCTGCGCGATTGGGAGCGCTACTTCGAGCCAGACCTCTTCTACGACCTCTCGCTGTGCGTCAGCGAGCTGGTGACAAACACGGTCAGACGCGGCGAGCCGGCGGCGGCCGACCGGATCGAACTGGCGGTATGGCGCTCGGCCGGGCTGATACGCGCTGAGATCAGACAGCCCCGGCCCGAGGCGCTGGTGACCAAGCCGGCAACGATGGTGCCTCGCGACTGGGGCATGTTCATCGTCGACCGCGTGGCCGACCGCTGGGGCGTCGATCGCAGCGAGGGGACGCTCGTCTGGTGCGAGATCGACCTCGCGAGCAACGGGCGCTCGCGGCGGATTGTCAGCTGACCGGAGCCTTACTTCGAGGTTTCGCCGGTGAGTCGCAACGCCGCTCCGCGATCTGGGACCCGCAGCTTTTTCAGGACGTCCGAGACGTGCCGGCGGACGGTTATCGGGGAAATGCCTAGCCGATGGGCGACCTGCTTGGTGGTCAACTCGGTGCGCAGCAACTCGAGCACCTCGGACTCCCGCTCTGACAAGGTGACGAGATCACCGTCCACGTCGGGTATGCGCCGCTCTTTGCCGCGCCGTCGAAACTCTGTGATGAGGCGCGCCGTCAGCACCCGCGGCAACGGCGCCTCACCGTTCAGCACCGCACTGAGTGCGAACGGCAGACGTTTCGGGTCGGTGTCCTTGAGCAGATAACCGCAGGCGCCCGCCCGCAGGGCCTCGAACAGATCCTCGTCGCTGTCGGAGACGCTCAGCATCACCACCGGCATATCGGGCAGAGCCTCTGTGAGCTCGGCCGCCGCCGCGATTCCCTTTCCGGGCATGTAGACGTCTATCAGGCAGAGGTCGGGCCGATGCTCGAGGGCTGCCTCGACCGCACCCTGTGCGTCAGCGGCCTCGGCAACCACCTGGAAGCCGCCTTCCTCCAGCGCAAGACGCACCCCGAGGCGTGTCGCTGCGTGGTCGTCGGCAAGCACGATGCGGACAGGTTCGTCTATGGCAGCACCACCTCCACAATCGTTCCGGTTCCAAGTGTCGAGGACACGTTCAAGCTGCCGCCAAGCAGTTCGGCCCGCTCGCTCATGCTCGTCAGGCCGAGGCCCCCGGAGGCGCCGACGGTAGCCGGAACATCAAAGCCGCAGCCGTTGTCGTCAATCCTCAGCACCGCGCCCCGCTCATCGCCTGTCAGGCGCACGAGGACCCGTTGGGCATCGCCGTGGCGGATCGCGTTGGTCAGGGCCTCGTGAAGGATGCGAAGCAGAGAGTTGCGCCGCTCGGCGGCCACTCTCACCTCACGCTGCAGGTCGAGCTCGACGTCGACCCCGAACCTCGATCTGAACGATTCCACGGTGCGGCCGATCAGGAGGTCGAGGGGTGCGTCATCGGGTGATGTCAGAACGGCGATCGTCGTCCGCGAGTCATGCAGCGCTCGCTCCGCAGCGGCCCGCAGGTGTACCGCCGTGGCGGCATCCTCGCCGGTCTGGCTCAAGCGCTGGGAGTGGGTGGCGATGAACGCGAGCTCCTGCGCCAGCCCATCGTGCATGTCACGAGCCATACGCCGGCGCTCGTCAACCGATACCCGCTGCGCCAGCTTGCGCTGAAGAACTCGGAACTCGTGCAGGCACCCATAGAGGATCAGCGCATACGCGCCCAGCTTCAGAATGTCCCCGGCGTAGAGGCGTTCGCTGCTCATGGCCGGAACGAGGAAGTAGTTGAAGCGCGCGACCGCGAGCACCACGACGCCTGCCGCGATGGATCTCTCCAGCCCGTCGCCCTCGCGCGCCGAATGCCGGACCAGCCCGACAGCGGCGCACGCGGCGAACAGCGTGCCGAAGATCTGCAGGTAGCTCAACAGCAGGTGACCATGCGATCCAGCGGATCCGGAGCTCGACTCAAGGCCCGGCAGATGCCGCTCGAAGATGACCATCGCCGCGGCGATGAGGGCCAGCGCGCTCGCCGAGCCGAGCACGATCGCCTTCGTCAGGCGCCCGCGACCGTCCAGGTCCACAGTGGGGCAGAAGGCGGCGCCAACCAGAATGCAGCTGGCCACGAGCCGGACGGTCAGCGTGATCCATTGCCAGGAATTGCCCGGGCTGGCGTTGACGAGCGAGGGGCCCGCCGCGAACACCAGGTCCGCCGCGCTCAGGACTCCCAATCCCAGGGCGATCAGGAGATCACGGAGCTGATGCGTGGCACGCATCCGCTCGGCGAAGACGAAAGCCGCAAGCGCCCCGACCAGCCCGCTCGCCGTGGCCACGGTCGCGTGCCCGGATGAGCTGTGAACCGCTATCGACAGCGACTGCAGGACAACCGTCAGGGTGACGGCGAGAACGGCAACGCCGAGGAGCCATGGTTGAGCTCGCAGCGTGGTCCATGACGGGGTTGGCAGGCGTGTCCACGCCAGGCGTCCCGAAGACCTCTGCGCAGGTCGCGGCCGCAGGGCCGCAGACGCGCCGTCGGTGAAATTACTCACGGCCGCAATCCGCTGGCGAGCCGGTCTGGGATCCAAACATCCGTGTTTACCCCTGCATTCCTATTGACTTGAGCCTGGCCCTTGTCACCTCCATGACTCGGGCTGGAACTCTTTCGGCCTTCTGCTCTGAGGTCGGTTTTGCCCCTCAGGGCGGGAACACCGAAGGAGGGCATCGTAACACCCAATACCCCGTATTGCCACGTTTTCCTTGCCACGCAAGGTTTCATCCGATCGCTCACGCGCACACTCCGTTCACGGGCTGAACGCAAGATGAGGCACATGGGCCATTGGGTGGCGGGCCGGAACCTAAGACACTAACGAGGCCCAGGGCAGGCTCCGCGACACGACCTGCGCGGGCGTGCAGACCCCGAGATGCCGTCAAACATGGAACGAGCGCAATAAGCATGGATGCAGGTGCCGCACCAAATGCCGCCTCCGGGACCCCCGCCTCCCACAATGGCGACGGCCCGGCCCATCCACCTGACCCTCTGCAGCGACTCGAGGCCGAACTCTCGGCCACCGGCAAGCAGCGCTCTGCGGACCGCGGGCGCCCGGACGGAGCTGAGCTCTACGAGGAGGCCCAGAGATTGCTCGAGGAGGCCTGGGGCATCTTCACCGAGTGCCAGGTCATGCGCGACGGCCTGCTGACGGCATGCCTTGAGATCGAGCAGACGATGGACAGCATCCAACTTCGGATCGGCGGGCTGCCGGGCACAATCGGGTCGAACGGCAACGGCCAGCCGGCCAATGGGAAGGTGTCGGTAGCGAACAACTCCAACGGCACGGGGCACGGTTCCAACGGCGCCGGGAACAACTCCAACGGCGCCGGACAGAACTCGAACGGTACGAGTCCCAGCTCCAACGGCGCCGGCCCACACTAATGTCCACACCTCAACCGGCGATGCTGGTCGACAGCAATGATCGTGGTGCAGGTCGAACGTCGCCGCAAGTGCCGGCATTGGCTCGCCTTGCGGCCGGCTCGCGCGTCCGCGCTCGGAGACCTCGGCGAGCGCACGCTGCCCGGCCGGCGCGGCCGCGCATCCTGATGACAACCGAGGGCACCTACCCCCACGCCATGGGGGGGGTCAGCTCGTGGTGTGACCTGCTGATCGGAGGCCTTCCCGAGTTCGACTGGCAAATCCTTCCGATCCGGGCCGGCGACCGCAGCCACTCCGCGATCTTCGAGCTGCCCCCCCATGCCGCGGTAGTCGGTCAGATCGAACTGTGGTCCGAGCAGTTGCCTCGCCGTCGGTGGATGGTTCGCGCAGACCATCGCGCGCGCGAGAGCCTGCCCGCCAACCTGGTGAGGTCGTTGATGGGCTGGGAGGGCAGCTACGACGGTCTGCTCGACGCGCTCGTGTGGTGCCGGATGCGACCACACGCCGTCCGCCGGGCCTTCCGCGGAGCCGGAGCGTGGGAAGCCTTTCTGGGCGCGCTCGAGGAGGTGCTTGGAGAGAGTCATCCAGATGCCGGGCCGCCCCCGCAACTGGACGCCGTCGAGGCGGCGAGGCTCTACCAGACGATCTACTGGATCGCTCGCGCGGCGGCGGTGCCCACGCCGCAAACCGATCTGCTCCACGTGACGGCCGCTGGCTGGGCGGTGATCCCAGCCTTGGTGCACAAGCAGCTCCACGGCACGGACATGCTCCTGACGGAGCATGGCGTGTATGTCCGAGAGGCCTACCTTGCCGCCGCCCGAAGCCCGTCTTCACAGGGAGAGCGCTTCCTGAGCAGCCGCCTGGCACGAGGACTGAGCCGTGCCGCCTACACCGCCGCGGACTCCGTCGCCCCGGTGACCGAGGCGAACGCCGCCTGGGAGCGGGGGCTCGGTGTGGATCCGCAGAAGATCCGTGTCATCCAGAATGGCATCGACGCACCGTCCAGCTACACCGATCCGCCGGGCAACCTGAAGGTCGTATCCGTCGGGCGGATCGATCCCCTGAAGGATGTGCAGACCATGCTGCGAGTCGCTGTGGAGGTGAGCCGCAGGGTGCCCGGCGTGCGCTTCGAGTACTGGGGTCCGCCGACCAAGGGCCAGGAGGCCTATGCGCGGGCGTGCGAAGAGCTGGCGCGTCGCCTAGGAGCCGAGAAGTGCTTTCAGTTCATGGGGAGCACGCGCGACCCACACGGCGTCGTGCGCGAGGCGGACGTGGTGCTTATGACAAGCATCTCCGAGGGCCTTCCCATGTCGATTCTCGAGGCGATGGCGCAGGCGCGCCCGGTCGTGGCGACAGCCGTCGGCGGGGTTCCCGAGGTGTTGCGCGGCTGCGGCATAGTCCCGCCGCCCGGGGACGTCCATGCCATCGCCACGGGGGTCGCGACGCTGCTCTCCAACCCGGAGCTCGCCGCGCACCTGGGCCGGCGCGGCTTTGCCCGCGTCCACCGCATCTACACCCAGAAGGCCTGCTTGGCCGGATACCGCGACCTGCTCGGCGAACTCGCGGGCGTGGAGATGGCGGCGTGAGCGCGGCGGAGTCCCCCGGACATCAGTACGCGGCGGGCGTCATCGAGGCGCGGCTTGGACGTGGGGCACAGGATGTGCTTGAGGCCGCGGTGGTTCTGGAGGCGTGGGGCGGTGTCCGAGCCGGCCGTGCGCTCAGCCTGGGCTCACGCGTCGTGCCACCAAAACCGCCCCGCTGGACGCCCGGGCGATTGACCACCGAGGAACCCGGCCGCCGTGACGGCATCCTCAGCGAGGCTGTCGCCCTGATCATGGCGATCCTCGCCGTCGCGTCATGGGCCGGGCCGTTGAGCCGGCAGGTCGGCACGGCCTCGCTGCAGCAGGCCATCGTGATCGCCCTGCCGCTGACGCTCGCCCTCCAGTGGGCGATCCGCAGCCGCTACCTGAGCCGCCGCAGCGGGCTGGCGTGCCTGGCTCACGACCGCTTGGTGCTCTGCGCGCTTGGCCTGTTCGTCATCGAGGTGCCCCTGCTGCTGCTGCGCCCGTATGGACCGCTCGCGGGCATGTTCGTGGCGATCTGGGTGGGCGGGACCGTCCTGGCTCGCCGCGGCTGGGCGCTTCCGTACGGGCTGCTGCTGGTGGCTGCGGTGATCGGGTTGGAGGCTGAACTACCGGCCTATCCTCTACTGGAGGTGCTGACGGCGGTCGTCCTGATCGGCAGCGTCGTGGCCATCCGCACCGGCGAGGAGCACTCCAACGAACCCGCCGGCCGTGTCGGACGGGCCCTGTGGGCAGGCGCCATCGGCGCCGCGCTGGGCGGTCTGCTCGTCGGCGATCCGAGCCTCGGCTGGGGGGTGCACGGTGCCTTCCCGGCGCTTGCGCTGCTGCCGTCGGTACTCGGCAGCTTCTGGGGCGGCTACCACCTGTGGAAGTTCTACGACGCCGTTCCTCGCGGCCTGCAGGGGACAAGCCTGACTCAGGCCAACAAGCGCAACCGGCGCGGCGCCGCGATGGGAATCTTCCTCGGGGCGATCCTGCGCCTGGTCGCCGTGACCGTGGTGCTCTCCGGAGCGGTGATCCTCATCGCCCAGTGGACATCGGGTACCAACCGCCTGAGCCTGTTCGTGGCCTTCGGCTGTGTGGCGCTGGTCACGATGATCGTGAACGTGCTCGAGTCTCTGGCGTATGCCCGCTGGGCGCTGTTCGCGGCCGGAGCGAGCGTCGCAACCGAGTTGACTCTGAGCAACGTCGCTTTGGTGCACGCGCCGGTCCCCGGCGCAGCGTTGATTGCGGGCACGCTTGTCGGCATCCTCGTCGCCCTTCCGCCTCTGCTGATGCTGCTCATGCGACCGGGACGCGTGCTCGCTACCAGCCTGTGGATCCAATAAGCTCACGGCGTGGCAGGTTCCCCATGAGCTCGCCCGGGCGAAGGCTGTGTAGCCGGGTGGGAGCAGTCCTTGTTGCGCTTCTCGCCACGGCCATCACGGCAGGGTGCGGGAGCAGCAGCAGTACCACCTCGACCGCGGGCTCCCAGAACGCGACCGCGCCGGCTGCCAGTACCACGAGCGCGTCGGGGCCGGCGACCGCAGGCGCCTCGGCAAAGACGCCCGCGCCGGCGAAACCTGCGACTGCTTCGACAACGACGGGCGCCGCCTCGACACCGACCGCGTCGCCGGCGCCTGAGGGCCGTCTGCTGCACCGATTCACCGGCTACGGAAATGGGCGGCTGGGCACGTTGGTGGCTAGCGGGCAAACCCTGCTTTTCTGGAATGCCGGCCACCCGAGGATCCAGATCTTCACCTCGAAGGGGTTCATGCTCGTGAACAGCTCTTCGCATACCGGCACCGTTCGACTGTCGCGCGGAACCTACCGGGGCGTGCGCGTGTCCTCACCCGCGCACTGGACGGTCGAGCTGCGCTCCCCGCCCTCCTGAATTCCCCGGACCAACTGAGCCGGCAGCGGCTCATCCGGGCGCACGGGGCGTGCATCGTCCATGCGTCCACGCTCACCACGATCGTCGCCTGTTCCTGGCAGAGTGGCCCGACCTCGAGGGCCGCTCGCCGGACCTCGCTGGCGCAGCGACCATTCAATGAGGCGTGCTGTGAGCGGGGCTTGCAGTCGCGCGTGACAGGGAGGTCACCTCATGCTCGCTCGTCCTCGTCGGACGCTGAGAAAGGCCGCGGTCCTAACGGCCGCGCTTGCCGGATTTGCTGCTTTCACCGGTGTCGCCGCGGCGCGATCGCTCCCGCGGCTGGTCGTATCCCCGAGAGCCGGCGCCGTCGGCACGACCGTGTCGGTGAGGAGCTCGGGCCTTCGCCCGGGCGCAAAGGGGGTGCTGCTGTTTGATCGACGGCGGGTCGCCTCCTTCAGGGCAACGGCCACCGGCGGACTCTTCGTCAGGTTCCGCGTGCCGGCGGGCGCCAGCGGCCGGGCGCGCATCACGATCCGCTTCCTCTCGGCGCGCCACGCCGCGCGTGTAGCCAGCTTTCGGGTGGCGGCCCGCGGCTCGCACTCAGGCTCGCCCGGCTCCTCAAAGCATGGGGCTCGCAATCGCGCTCCAGCCGGAGGATCGAACGGCTCGGGGGGCTCCAGTGGCTCGGGCGGGTCGGGCGGCTCTGGCGCCTCCGGCCCCCCCGTGGCAGCGCCCGGCAGCTGGTGGGTGCCGCCCAAGGCCCTGACCTGGTACTGGCAGCTGCAGGGAACCGTCAACAACTCAGAGTCCGTGGCCGCATATGACATCGACGGGTTCGACAACAGCGCCGGGGAGGTCTCGACGCTGCATGGGCAGGGCAAGCACGTCATCTGCTACATCGACGTGGGCACCGCCGAGAACTGGCGCCCGGACTACGGCTCCTTCCCGGCCTCGGTGCTGGGCAGCTCCAACGGCTGGCCGGGCGAGCGCTGGCTTGATATCTCAAAGCTAAGCGTGCTTGAGCCGATCATGACGGCCCGCTTTCAGATGTGCAGGGAAAAGGGCTTCGATGCCGTCGAGCCCGACAACATGGACGGCTATGAAAACAGCACCGGCTTCCCGCTGACCGCCGCCGAGCAGCTGAGCTATGACGAGTGGATCGCCGGCGAGGTCCATGCCCTGGGGATGGCCGTCTTTCAGAAGAACGACGGCGAACAGACGGGCCAGCTCGAGTCCCACTTCGACGGGGCGCTCGACGAGCAGTGCAACCAGTACCACGAATGCGGCTCCTTCCAGCCCTATCTGGCGGCGGGGAAGCCCGTCCTGAACGCCGAGTACAGCCTCTCCACGAGTTCGTTCTGCGCGGCTGATGAGGCGGCCGGGATCATGGGCGCGCGCTACAGCCTCGAACTCAACGGTTCGAGCTTCGAACCCTGCTGGTAGGGAAGCTCAGAAGCCCCCGCTAGGGGGCCCTTGCCCGGCCGGCGACTCGCGCCGGCCGGGCCGATCGCTCATCCATCTGCGTTCAGGCACATGAACGCAAGATGAGGCACGCGGACCATTGGATAACGGGGTCTGAGTCAAGAGACTCCCCGCTACGGGGCCGAGCTTGTCGGCTCTTCGGCCAACGCCGTCGGCTCGTCTCCGCTGAGCCAACGCTGGACCGCCATACGACGAGACTCAAGAGGACAACGAGGCCAGGTGTTGAGACGACCGACCGTGCTGATGATGACCCTCGCGTTGGCGCTCGCTGCGCTGGCTTTGGCGACCGCGGTATCGGCCTCCGCCGCCCAGCGCATCGACATGAAGGTCCTCGTGCTCGGCACCTCGAGCACCGAGCCCGACTTCCTCTCCTGGCAGTCCGCGCTTCAGCGCGAAGGGGTTCCCTTCGAAGCGATCGCGACCTCCCCCGGGCATCAGGCGATCACCGCAGCTTCCCTCTCGGACACTCTTCCGAACGGCACGCCCGAGGCCAAGTATCAGGCGGTCATCGTCTCCGTCGGCGGACTGCCGGAATGCGCCGCGACCTGCGTCTCCACCCTGTCCCAATCCGAATGGGCGGCGCTTGAAGAATATGAGCGCGCGTTCAGCGTGCGCCAGCTGACCGGCGACATCTACCCCGGCGCCGGCTACGGTCTCAACACCCCCACCGTCTCCGGAACCCTGGATGGCACACAGGGCACGCTCTCAAGCGGCGGGAAAACGGTGTTCCCCTACCTGAAGGGGCCGGCCAGCATGGACACCGGCACCTACGGCTATGAGGCCACCCCGCTCGCAACCCAGGTGGCGGGAGCGAGCTTCGAAACGCTCGTCTCCGGCCCCAGCGGCTCGGCACTGGTGGGTGTCTATACCCACGAAAACGGCGTCCAGGAAATGGTCGAGAGCTTCGACCAGAACCAGTACCAGCTACAGGCCGAGCTGTTGCGTCACGGCGCTGTCAACTGGGTCACGCGCGGCGTGTACTTCGGCGACCAGCGCAACTACTACGAGGCGGACATCGACGACAACTTCCTCTCTGACGACTCCTGGAGCACGACCGAACACACCACCGACTACAACCCGGCCGATGCGGTCCGCGAGGGGCCAACCGACGTCGAATATGCGGCCAAATGGTCATCGACGAACAAACTCCGAATGGACATGCTGTTCAACGGCGGCGGCAGCGCCCAGTACTCGAGCGAACACGGCTCGGACCCGCTGCTTACGGCGTTCCAGAAATACAAGAGCTCCTTCGGGTGGATCAGCCACACCTGGGACCACCCGAACCTCGACATCGGCTGCGCCAGCCAGAGCTACATCGAAGCCGAGCAGAACGAGAACAACACGTTCGCCACGAGCTCCCTGGGGTTGACGGCGAGCACGAGCCCGACGGCGGTTCTGGGCAACGACAACCCATCGGTGATCATCACCGGCGAGCACTCGGGTCTCGCGAACCTGCTGCCGGGCAACCCGGGAGTCGTCGATCCACCCGACCTCGACTCCGCCGAAGCCGACACGACGGCGGCGGAAGGCAAACTCGCCGCGGGCAGCTATGTCTACGCCGTGACCGACGACTTCGTCTCCGGCGGTGGCCAGTCGATCGCCTCGGAGTCCTCACCCGTGACGGTCACGGGCACAGATGCCACGGTCACGCTCGCGTGGGATGCGGTCTGCCATGCCGCCGAGTTCAAGGTCTACCGCGAGCTGGCCGGCAGCAATCAATGGAAGTTGATCGCCACCATCCCGGCGCCCACGCAGGCGCCTCCGAACACTTGGTTTTCCAGCCCACTCACGAACACGGCTGTCACCGGCGGAGGCGCGCTCGAACTGACGTACACCGACACGGGTGCCGCAGGCTCAACGGCCTCGGCACCGCCGACCGTGAGCGAAGCCGTCGAGACCGCCTACCCACAGAACCCGAACCTGGTCGAAGCATTCAAAGGCCTCGGGATTCAGTACTTCGGCTCCGACGCCTCGAAGGCCTACCCCAACCCGGCCATCCCCGGGAGCACGACAGCGGCCTATCCCGCGGGCTCGACGTTCACCGACGGCAGCGCCGAGGCGATCCCGCGCTACCCGACGAACATCTACTACAACGTCTCGACCGAGGCGGAAGAGGTCGACGAGTACAACAGTCTGTACACCTCGACCGCCCAGGGTGGGAAATGCGTGCCCAGTGCAAACACCACCTGTGAGACGAAAGCAGCGACGTTCGCCGAAATCGTGAGCGACGTGGACACGAACATGTTCCAGCACGTCATGGGCAACGATCCGCGCCCGCACTACTTCCATCAACCCAACATCATGGGCAGCCCACCGCCGGGACCACCTACCAGCGGAACCCCCCCGGCGACCTCCAAAAACGTCGGCAACGGGCTGTTCTACTCGGTCCTGAACCCACTGCTCGAACAGTACAACAAGTATTTCAGCGCCCCGATCGAACAGCCGACGATGGCCCAGATCGGCCAGCTGCTGGCGGAGCAGCAGGCATGGAGTCAAGCGAACACGGGCCAGGTGAGCGGCTACATCGAAGGCAACCAGATCACGGTCAACAACTCGGGCGCTGGCGCCGTCAATGCGCCTTTCACTGGCGTCACCGGTATTGGATCGAGCTACGGGGGTATCCAATCGGGATGGACGAGCGTGCCGGCCGGCACGAGCACTCACGCGACCGCGGTGAACTGGCCAGAAGTAGCGAGAGTAACGACGGCGAGCCTGCCTCAGGCCCGCTTTCAGGCCGCCTATTCTCAGACGCTCGCCGCAAGCGGCGGTACGACCCCCTACAGCTGGTCGCTGAGCACTGGCTCGCTCCCGGCCGGGTTGGTCCTCAACCCCACAACGGGAGCGATCACCGGAACGCCGACGACGGCCGGGACCTCGACCTTCACCATCAAGGTGACCGACTCGAGCAAACCCACACCGCGGACGGCGACCGCAAACCTGTCCATCGCCGTTCTGCCCAATCCCCCGGTGGTTGCAAGCACTGCCGCGACGTCTGCAACCCAGACTACAGCGACCCTGAACGCAACGGTGAATCCCAGCGGCGGCGAAGTCAGCAAATGCGAATTCGAATACGGCCCGACAAACGCATACGGATCAGCGGCGTCGTGCGCATCGCTGCCCGGGTCCGGCTCGAGCCCGGTCGTGGTGTCGGCGGCGATCACGGGTCTCACCGCCAACACCACCTACCACTTCAAAATCTCAGCGACCAACGCCGGCGGCACGAGCAAAGGCTCTGACGAAATCTTCAAAACACTCCCGGTGCCGCCGCCCACGGTTACCTCGATCAGCTCCGTCTCAGGTCCCGCCGGTGGCGGAGCCGCGGTCACGATCAAGGGCAGCGGCTTTGTGGCAGGAGCGACCGTCACCATCGGCGGCGAAGCGACGACGGTTGAAGTCATCTCGGAAACCGAAATCCGAGCACGCACCGCTGCGAGCAAAGCCGGCTCCTACGAAGTCATCGTCAAAGACGAAAGGGGCACCTCCACGGGAGGGCTCGACTACACCTACGTTCCAGCGCCGACCGTTGAAAGCATCACGCCCAATCGTGGGCCGGTCGCTGGCGCAACCCTCGTGAAAATCACCGGCACGGGCTTCACCGAAGGCGCCACGGTCAACATCGGCGCAGCGGCGAGCGAAGTCAAGGTGCTCTCGGCGACCGAAGTGACGGCCATGACACCCGCCGGCGCCGGAACTCAGGAAGTCGTCGTCAAGGACGAAGGCGGCTCATCGACGCTCGGCCCCACCTACGCCTACGTCGCCGCACCGGCGGGAGCGACGGGCAACGCCACCTCGATCGCCCAGACCACAGCAACAGCAACCGCCACGGTCAACCCCAACAGCGGCGAAGTCAGCAAATGCGAATTCGAATACGGCCCGAGCATCTCCTACGGCTCAACGGCCTCCTGCGCGTCGCTTCCCGGATCGGGCTCGAGCCCCGTCGAAGTGACCGCCGCGCTGTCGGGCCTCACCGCCAACACCACCTACCACTACAGGATCTCAGCGACCAACGCCGGCGGAACGAGCAAAGGCTCTGATGAAACGTTCAAAACACTGCCGAGCCTTCAGATCACGACCGCCAGCCTGCCCGGAGGCTTCCTCGGAGCCCCCTACTCCCAGACCCTTCAGGCCAGCGGCGGCATAACCCCCTACACCTGGTCCATCACCTCGGGCACCCTGCCGACAGGGCTGACCCTCAACCCGCTGACCGGGGCGATCACGGGAACGCCAACCGCTGCAGGCCTTCAGAGCTTCACGGTCAAGGTGACCGACTCGAGCCTGCCGACAGCCCAGACGGCCAGCGCCAACCTGTCGATCGACATCGCTGAACCCACCTACACGACAGCCATCGCCAGCTACCAAGAACCGGAAGCCAGGTTCTCAGAACCGAATGCCGTGGCCGTCGACCCCAGCGGCAACATCTGGGTGGCCGACAACGGCCGTGACCGGATCGTCGAGCTCAACTCATCGCGCCAGTTCGTAAGACAGTTCGGCGAAGCGGGCACAGGGCAGGGCCAGTTCAACGGGATCGGCGGGATCGCCACCAACTCCTCAGGCGACGTCTACGTGACCGACACCGGCAACTCCCGCGTGGAGGAGTTCGGTCCCTCCGGTGAATACCTGAGGAGCTTCGGCGCCGCCACCTACCCGACCCCGGGCCCGCTGTCTAACCCGGGAGCGATCGCGGTCGACTCCTCAGGCAACGTGTGGGTCCTGAACGCCTACGGCTCCCCCGAAGGCGGGCGCATCGCCGAGTTCTCGGCCACCGGCACCCTGATCACCAAATTCGGCTCGACCGGCACAACCGAAGGAAAGATCGGCATCGCCTCCTTCGGCCTGGCCATCTCCGGCGGCAACCTGTATGTGGCCGAATACGGCAACCAGAGGGTGCAGGAGTTCTCAACCGCCGGGGCATACCTCGGAACATTCGACCCGGCGGGCTCGGGCACCGGCAAATCGAACCAACCGTGGGGCATCGCCACAGACCCCACGAGCGGCAACCTGTATGTGACCGAAGTCGGCAACGACCGTGTGCAGGAGTTCAGCCCGGCGGGCGCGTTCGTCACGACCTTCGGCTCTCAGGGCTCGGGCTCAGGGCAGCTCTCGGCTCCGAAGGGGGTGGCCGTGGGCCCGACCGGGCAGGTCTTCATCGCCGACAGCGGCAACCTCCGTATCGAGCAGTGGGCACCGGGAGCACCCCCCACCTACACGACAGCAATCGCCAGCTATGCAAACCCCGAAGCCAGGTTCGCAGAACCGAACGCCGTGGCGATCGATCCGAGCGGAGACATCTTCATTGCCGATTCGGGCCATGACCGCATCGTCGAGCTCAACTCATCGCGCCAGTTCGTAAGGCAGTTCGGCGAAGCCGGCACAGGGCAGGGCCAGTTCAATGGGATCGGCGGCATCGCAACGAACTCCTCAGGCGACGTCTATGTGACCGACTTCGGCAACTCCCGTGTGGAGGAGTTCGGTCCCTCCGGTGAATACCTGAGGACATTCGGCGCCGCCACCTACCCGACCCCTGGCCCGCTGTCTAACCCGGGAGCGATCGCGGTCGACTCCTCAGGCAACGTGTGGGTCCTGAACGCCTACGGCAACCCCGAAGGCGGGCGCATCGCCGAGTTCTCGGCCACCGGCACCCTGATCACCAAATTGGGATCGACCGGGACAACCGAAGGAAAGATCGGCATCGCCTCCTTCGGCCTGGCCGTCGCCGGCGGGAACCTGTACGTCTCTGAATACGGAAACCAGCGGGTGCAGGAGTTCTCAACCGCCGGGGCATACCTCGGAACATTCGACCCGGCGGGCTCCGGCACCGGCAAATCAAACGAGCCGTGGGGCATCGCGACAGACCCCTCGAGCGGCAACCTGTATGTCTCTGAATACGGTAACGGCCGCGTGCAGGAGTTCTCCCCCGCAGGGGCCTTCATCACGGCCTTCGGCTCTCAGGGCTCGGGGGCAGGGCAGCTCCAGAGCCCGAGGGGCATCGCGGTGGGAGCAACCGGTCAGATCTTCATCGCCGACACGGGCAACCTCCGTGTCGAGCAGTGGGCGCCGTAGGGTAGGGCCCGGCCGCCGGCGCTGTTAGCCTGCGACGATGCCGAATGCCGCAAGGACGCGCGATGGGGCTCGTCCACGCCTCGGGTTAGGCGTGGGAGTGGCCGCGGTTCTTGCCGGCCTCGCCTTCGCCGGGGTGGCTGAAGCAAAGCACCAACCGCCCTCGCCACATCCCGGGGCCCGCCTGGCTCTCACGCCCCGCTCGGGTCCCGTGGGTACGTCGGTCTCGGTCCGCGGATCGGGCTTCCGGCCCCGGGGCAGGGGAATCGTCATCTTCGGCAAGCGACGTGTTGGCTCGTTCAGGGCCTCGAGCAGCGGCGGGTTCCTCATCAAATTCACGGTGCCTGTCGGCGCCCGCGGCCAGACCCGTCTCGTCGCAGAACAGGTGGTCCGGGGCGCGGGCGGCTCTCGGCATCGGCTCAAGCACGCAGCGGCTCATTTCCGGGTGCTGGCCGGCGGGTTGAAGCCCACCTCCGCCCCCCCAACCGCCGGTGGCGGAGCGCCCGGCAGCTGGTGGGTGCCGCCCAAGGCCCTGACCTGGTACTGGCAGCTGCAGGGAACCGTCAACAACTCAGAGTCCGTGGCCGCATATGACATCGACGGGTTCGACAACAGCGCCGGGGAGGTCTCGACGCTGCATGGGCAGGGCAAGCACGTCATCTGCTACATCGACGTGGGCACCGCCGAGAACTGGCGCCCGGACTACGGCTCCTTCCCGGCCTCGGTGCTGGGCAGCTCCAACGGCTGGCCGGGCGAGCGCTGGCTTGATATCTCAAAGCTAAGCGTGCTTGAGCCGATCATGACGGCCCGCTTTCAGATGTGCAGGGAAAAGGGCTTCGATGCCGTCGAGCCCGACAACATGGACGGCTATGAAAACAGCACCGGCTTCCCGCTGACCGCCGCCGAGCAGCTGAGCTATGACGAGTGGATCGCCGGCGAGGTCCATGCCCTGGGGATGGCCGTCTTTCAGAAGAACGACGGCGAACAGACGGGCCAGCTCGAGTCCCACTTCGACGGGGCGCTCGACGAGCAGTGCAACCAGTACCACGAATGCGGCTCCTTCCAGCCCTATCTGGCGGCGGGGAAGCCAGTCCTGAACGCCGAGTACAGCCTCTCCACGAGTTCGTTCTGCGCGGCTGATGAGGCGGCCGGGATCATGGGCGCGCGCTACAGCCTCGAACTCAACGGTTCGAGCTTCGAACCCTGCTGGTAGGGAAGCTCAGAAGCCCCCGCTAGGGGGCCCTTGCCCGGCCGGCGACTCGCGCCGGCCGGGCCGATCGCTCATCCATCTGCGTTCAGGCACATGAACGCAAGATGAGGCACGCGGACCATTGGATAACGGGGTCTGAGCACAGACACTAATCCGCACCTCATTGAGCGCGAAGGATCTATTGGCGCTCGTGGATAACCAAACGAGCCGCACGGAGGCCAAGAGTGTTGAGAAAGCCGATCATCCTGATGATGTCCGTCGTGTCTGTGCTGGCCGTGCTCGCCCTGGCGACCGCGGTATCGGCCTCCGCCGCCCAGCGCATCGACATGAAGGTCCTCGTGCTCGGCACCTCGAGCACCGAGCCCGACTTCCTCTCCTGGCAGTCCGCGCTTCAGCGCGAAGGGGTTCCCTTCGAAGCGATCGCGACCTCCCCCGGGCATCAGGCGATCACCGCAGCTTCCCTCTCGGACACTCTTCCGAACGGCACCGCGGAGGCCAAGTACCAAGCGGTCATCGTCTCGGTCGGAGCGCTTCCAGAATGCACCGAATCGGGTTGTGTCTCAACCCTCTCGCCAGCCGAATGGACCGCGCTTGAAGAATACGAGCACACCTTCAACGTGCGCCAGCTGACGGGCGACATCTACCCCGGCGCGAGCTATGGGCTGAACAGCCCGGCGAGCTCAGGCGCCCTCGACGGCACGCAGGGCACGCTTTCAGCCGACGGCAAAACGGTCTTTCCCTACCTGAACGGCCCCGTCGGCATGGACACGGGCACCTACGGCTATGAGGCCACGCCGCTCGCCACCCAGGTTGCGGGCGCGAGCTTCGACACTCTCGTATCCGGCCCCAGCGGCTCGGCTTTGGTCGGCGTGTACACCCACCCCAACGGGGTGCAGGAAATGGTCGAGACCTTCAACCAGAACCAGTACCAGCTTCAGGCCGAGCTGCTGCGCCACGGCGCTATCAACTGGGCCACGCGCGGCGTCTACTTCGGCGACCAGCGCAACTACCTCGAGGCGAACATCGACGACAACTTCCTGTCTGACGACTCCTGGAGCACGACGAGCCACGAAAACGACTACAACCCGGCCGACGCGCTGCGCGAGACCCCGGCGGACGTCGAATATGCCGCCAAATGGTCAGCTGCCAACAAATTCCGCATGGACATGCTGTTCAACGGCGGCGGTAGCGTGCAGTACTCAGGCGAACACGGCTCCGACCCACTGCTCAGCGCCTTCCAGGCCTACAAAAACTCGTTCGGCTGGGTCAGCCACACCTGGGATCACCCCAACCTCGACATCGGCTGCGCCAGCCAGAGCTACATCGAAGCCGAGCAGAACGAGAACAACAGCTGGAGCAGCTCAACGCTCGGCCTGACCGCGAGCACCAGCCCGACCGCGGCGCTCGGAAACGACAACCCCTCGGTGATCGTCACCGGCGAGCACTCCGGCCTCGCGAACCTTCTGCCGGGCAACCCCGGCGTCGTCGACCCGCCTGACCTGTCGGTTGCAGAAGCTGAAGCTTCCGCAACAAAAGGAACGCTCGCACCGGGCAGCTACGTCTACGCCGTGACGGACGACTTCACACCCGGAGGCGGCGAATCGGTCGCTTCCGAGTCCGCTCCGGTGACGGTCTCGGGCTCTGAAGGCACGGTCACGCTGAGCTGGCAGGCTGTCTGCCATGCGGCGGAATTCAAAATCTACCGGGAGCTGGCCGGCTCAAACGAATGGAAGCTCCTTTCGACGATCCCGGCGCCCACGACCGCACCGCCGAACAGCTGGTTTGCCAGCCCGGCAACAAACACGCTCGTCACCGGGGGAGGCGCGCTTGACCAGACCTACGTCGACACCGGCACCGCCGGCACGCCGTCGTTAGGCCCGCCGGCATCCACCGAAGCGGTCGAGAGCGCCTACCCCCAGAACCCGAACCTGATTCCAGCGTTCGCGGGCCTCGGTATCAAATACTTCGGCTCTGACGCCTCAAAGCCCTACCCGAACCCGAGCATCGCGGGAAGCACGACTGCGGCCTACCCAGCGGGCTCGACGTTCACCGACGGTTCAGCGCAGGCGGTCCCGCGTTACCCGACCAACATCTACTACAACGCCTCGACCGAGGCGCAGGAGCTCGACGAGTTCAACACCCTCTACACGCCGACGAGCGAGGGTGGGAAATGCGTGGCGAGTGAAACCACCACGTGTGAGAGCACCCCCGCGACGTTCGCCGGTGTGGTCGAAGACGTGGACACGGGCATGTTCCAGCACGTGATGGGCAACGACCCGCGCCCGGACTACTTCCACCAGACGAACATCATGGGCTCACCGCCCCCGGGAGCTGCCACCACGGGAACTGCGCCGGCGACCTCGCCGAGCACGGGCGACGGTCTCTTCTACTCGGTGATGAACCCGCTGCTTGAAGAGTACGAGCGCTACTTCAACGCTCCCATCGAACAGCCGACACTGACACAGGCCGGCCAGCTGCTCGCAGAGCAGGCGGCGTGGGCCCAGGCGCTTAGCTCAGGGCAGGTCTCTGGCTACATCGAAGGCGCCAAGGTCACGATCACCAACTCCGGAACAGGTGCGGTCAGCACGCCGCTGACCGGCGTCAGCGGCGTCGGGTCCACGTACGGTGGGATCCAGTCCGGCTGGACGACCGTGACCGCAACGGGGAGTACTCTCAGCGCACCGACCGCGTGGCCGGCGCCCTCAAACGAAGCTCCGCAGATCAGCTCAAACCCCGCCAGCAAGACCGTGATGGCCGGCGAAGGCGCGAGCTTCACAGCCGCGGCCTCGGGCATCCCCGCGCCGACCGTGCAGTGGCAGGTATCGACGAACGCCGGCGTGACCTTCGCAAACGACACGACGGATGCCGGCAACACGACGGGGACACTCGCGGTGGCAGCCACGACGACTGCCATGAGCGCACGGCAGTACCGAGCCGTCTTCACGAACGCGACCGGATCTGCGACCAGCTCCGCGGCGACGCTGACCGTGAACGTCAAGACCGAAGCCCCGAAGGTCACGACGAGCCCGGCCGCCAAGACCGTGACGGCTGGTGAAAGCGCGAGCTTCATCGCGGCCGCCTCGGGCGTGCCCGCGCCGACCGTGCAGTGGCAGGTCTCCACGAACGCTGGGCTGACGTATTCGAACGACACGAGCGACGCTGGCAACACGACCGGAACGCTGACGGTGGCCAACACCACAACCACGCTCAGCGGGCGGCGCTACCGAGCCGTGTTCACGAACTCGGCCGGTTCTGCGACCACCGCGGCGGTCGCTCTGACGGTAAACGCAAAGATGGAAGCACCGAAGGTCACCACCAACCCAGCCGCAAAGACGGTCACTGCCGGTACGAGCGCGACCTTCACGGCGGCGGCCTCCGGACTCCCTGCGCCGAAAGTCCAGTGGCAGGTATCGACGAACGGCGGTGCGACCTATGCGAACGACA
Organism: uncultured Solirubrobacteraceae bacterium; assembly: GCA_963826995.1. Classification (GTDB taxonomy): domain Bacteria; phylum Actinomycetota; class Thermoleophilia; order Solirubrobacterales; family Solirubrobacteraceae; genus Palsa-744. The sequence continues at coordinate 770,806 of CAWGYZ010000002.1, forward strand.
CCTCGGACGCCGGGAACGCCACGGGAACGCTCACGGTGGCGAACACCACGACGAGCCTCAGCGGCCGGCGCTACCGCGCCGTGTTCACGAACTCGGTCGGCTCTGCGACGAGCTCGGCGGCGATCCTGACGGTCACCGCGGCCGCACCGGTGCTCAGCAGCCTGTCGTCCAGCTCCGGTTCAAGCGGCTCGCTGATAGAGATCAACGGCAAGAACTTCACGGGCACCCAGGCCGTGTACTTCGGCTCGGCCTCAGCCAGCGGTTGGATCCTCTCCAGCACAGAGCTCCTGGTGGTTGTTCCCTCGGGTAGCGGCACCGTGGAAGTGACCGTGAAGACAGCGGCCGGCACGAGTGCGAAGTCCAGCGCCGACCGCTTCACCTACACCGCCGGGCGCCGCTAGTCGCCACGGCCAATCACGCGTTCACCACCTGAACGCAAGATGAGACATCTGGACCATTGGGTATCGCCGCCGAAACCAGGAGACTCGTTATCACCGAGTGTTCGCTAGGCACTTGCAAAGACATCGGAACGGACAGAGATTCAGCATGGATGCAGACACACGACAGAGGATGATCAGCAGGCTCATGAGGCTCGGGGTCTCGAGCTCCTCGCGCTCGTCCTCTGACGACCTGAGCGCCCAGGGAGAGCTCGAGACGGAGCTCGCGCTGCTGCGCGAGGAGAACGCCTGGCTGAAGGTTGAGCGCCACCGTCCGCCCGACACGGGCCGGATCGTCGAGACCATGCGCGAGCTGGGGCAGCCGCCCCAGACGCCCGCAGCCGAGTCGGAGGCCTCATCGGCCACCGACCCTGCGCGGACGTTGATCGAATGCCTGGCGCTGCGCGATGGGCTCCTCGAGGCCTGCAAGGAGATCCAGCAGGCTATGCAGGGGCTCCGCAGCCGCCTCAGCGGACTTTCCGTCGACGTCCAAGCACGGACGGGGAATCGAGCCGGACACGGACCGATCTCGACCCCATCCAACGAGGAGGTCGATCTTGAGCTGGCCGGCGAGACCCGAGCCGACTCTGACCTATCCACGAACGCGGCCCTGAGGAACTGAATAGAAATGTTGAGAAAGCCGATCATTCTGATGTTCACGCTCGTGTCGGTATTCGCCGCGCTGGCGTTGACGACGGCCGCCTCGGCCTCCGCCGCCCAGCGCATCGACATGAAGGTGCTGCTGCTCGGAACCTCGACAACCGAGCCTGACTTCGTCTCCTGGCAGTCCGCGCTGCAGCGCGAGGGCGTGCCGTTCGAAACGATCATCACCTCGGCCGGGCACACGCCGATCACCGCGGCGACGCTGTCGGACACGCTCGCCAACGGCACCCCGGAGGGCAAATATCAGGGAATCATCGTCTCGGTCGGCAACCTGCCCGTATGCACGTCGACGTGCGTATCGACGCTGTCGCAGACCGAATGGGCCGCGCTCGAAGAGTACGAGCAGACCTTCAATGTGCGTCAGATAACCGGTGACGTGTTCCCAGGCGCGAACTTCGGCCTAAATTCCCCAACCGTCTCCGGAGAATTCGCGAAAGGCGCCCAGGGGACGCTCACGACCGAAGGCAAAACCGTCTTCCCATACCTGAAGGGCACGGTGCCGATGGACACCGGCACCTACGGCTACCAGGCCACCCCGCTCACAACCCAGGTCACCGGCGCGAGCTATCACACGCTCGTCTCGGGTCCCGGCAGCTCCGCGCTCGTGGGTATCTACACCGATCCGACGGGCGTCCAGGAAATGGTGGAGACCTTCGACCAGAACCAGAACCAGCTGCAGGCCGAGCTTCTGCGCCACGGCGCGATCAACTGGGTCACACGCGGCGTCTACTTCGGCGATCAGCGCAACTACCTCGAGACGGACATCGACGACAACTTCCTTCCCGACGACACGTGGAACACGGAAACGCACACGACCGATTACACCCCGGCAAACGCGCTGCGCGAGGAACCCGTCGATGTCGAATACGCCGCCAAATGGGGGGCGAGCAACAACTTCCGCATCGACATGCTGTTCAACGGGGGCGGTAGCGCCACCTATGCCGAAAACCAGACGACCGGCATCGACCCGCTGGTGGCGGCGTTCGCCACATACAAGAACTCGTTCGGCTGGATCAACCACACCTACGATCACCCGAACCTCGACATCGGCTGTGCGACACAGGCCTACGCCGAAGCAGAGATCGCCGAGAACAACACTTGGGTCGCGACCAACCTCGGATTGACCGAGAGCACGAGCCCGACTGCGGCACTGGGCAATGACAACCCCTCGGTGGTCGTCACCGGGGAGCACTCGGGACTTGCGAACCTCCTGCCGGGCAACCCGGGGGTGGTCGATCCTCCGAACCTGTCGTTTGCCGAAGCCGAAGTCTCTGAAAGCAAAGAAAAAGGCTCGCTCACCCCCGGCAGCTACACCTACGCCGTCACGGACGACTTCGCGGCCAACGGCGGCCAGTCGATCGCCTCAATCTCCTCTCCCGTCACGGTCGCAGGAACCGGCGCGACTGGAGCCGGCACGGTCTCACTGTCCTGGCAGGCGGTCTGCCATGCCGCGCAGTTCAAGATCTACCGCGAGGTCACCGGCAGCAACAAATGGGAACTGATCGAAACGCTCAATGCTCCGACCGCGGCTCCGCCGAACGCGTGGTTCGCCAACCCGACCGTGAACACGGCCGTCACCGGCGGCGGCCCGCTGGAAGTCACGTTCACCGACACGGGCCAGAAAAAAGGCACGCCGGTGTCGGGACTCCCGGCCGTCAGTGAATCGGTCGAGACCCCCTACCCGGAGAACCCCAACCTGAGCGCCGCCTTCACGGGTGTCGGGATCAAATTCTTCGGGGCCGACGCCTCCAAGGCGTACCCGAACCCGGCCATTGCCGGCAGCATCACGCCTGCCTACCCGGCGGGCACCTCGTTCACCGACGGCACGGCCCAGTCAATTCCACGCTATCCGACGAACATCTACTACAACGCCTCGACCGAGGCGCAGGAGGTTGACGAGTTCAACACCCTCTATACGCCCACGAGTCAGGGCGGTAAATGCACGGCCAGCTCGACGACCACCTGCGAGTCCTCACCAGCGACGTTCGCCAGCGTGGTCAGCGATGTCGACACCAACATGTTCCAGCACATGATGGGTAACGACCCTCGCCCGCACTACTTCCACCAGCCGAACATGATGGGCTCCCCTCCCCCGGGCCCGGCAACCGCCGGGACCCCCCCGGCGACTTCGCCGACCGTCGGTGACGGCCTCTACTACTCGGTCATGAACCCGCTGCTCGAACAGTACAACAGCTACTTCAACGCCCCGCTGGAACAGCCGACGATGGCGCAGATCGGCGCGGTGCTCGGCGAGCAGCAGGAATGGAGCGCGGCGAGCGCGAGCCAGGTGAGTGGTTACATCGAAGGCAAAAAAATCACCATCACGAACTCCGGCTCGAGCGCCGTCAACACCCCGCTCACGGGCGTGACCGGGGTCGGATCCTCCTACGGCGGAATCACTTCCGGATGGACGAGCGCGCCAGCGGCTACGAGCACGCACGAAGCCCCGACAACGTGGCCGGTCGCGCCCGAACCCGTCCAGGAAGCACCGCAGGGCAGCTGGGTGGGCAAATATGGTTCATCCGGGTACGTGCTGGCGGGCTGGGACGGCGCCCAAGACGCGTCCAACATGCCGAACGTGACCGAGACGCTCGTTCAGGGCAGTCGCTATCAGTGGGCCCCGAACACGACTGACGTCCGCGCCCTGCAGTCGCCCGACGGCTCGACCCGCAACGCCGCCGCCGACTACGACGCCAAAGAAGTCAAGGTTCAGCTCGGATTCGCCACGGCTTACACTGGCAACCTGCGCCTTTACGCGGTGGATTGGGACTCGCTGGGGCGGCGGGAGACGATCACGGTGAACGATGGCTCGGGGCCGCGCAGCGTGCCCCTCAACACCAGCTTCAGCAAAGGGGCGTGGGTCACTTTTCCGGTCAATGTTGCCGCAGGCGGGACGGTTTCGATCAATGTGGTCAACAACATTGTCCCCGCCACCACCAACGCCGTGCTGTCTGGGATCTTCCTGGGCGAAAACGGCGCGCCGCCGGTGGCCAGCGGACAGGAACTGTCCGAGGGCGGCTGGGTCGGATCCTTCGGCTCGGCCGGCTATGACCTGGCGGGCTGGGACGGCTCGGTGGGCGACGTCTCCTACATGCCCAACGCGACAGTAAGCCTCGTTCAGGGCAGTCGCTGGCAGTGGATCGCCAACACGACCGACCCGCGTGCGCTCTCAGAACCCGGGCAGCTGACACGAAACGCAGCCACCTACTACGACCCGAAGCAGATCGATGTACAGCTGAGCTTCCCGGCGGCCTACACCGGCGACATACACCTGTACGCCGTGGACTGGGACTCGACCGCGCGCCGCGAGACGATCTCGGTCAACGGACAGGTCGCGGTGCTGTCGAGCTCCTTCAACAAAGGCGCCTGGGTCTCGTTCCCGATCAGCGTCAAAGCGGGCGGCACGGTCACGGTCACGGTCGACCGCACGGCGGGTCTCAACGCGGTGCTGTCAGGGATCTTCCTGGGGGACGCCGGCAGTCCCCCGGCCCCAACGGTTGCGAGCGCTCCGCAGGGAGCGTGGACGAAAACGGTCGGCTCCGCCGGCTACGACCTGGCGAGCTGGAACGGCTCCTCGGGCGACGTCTCCTACCTGCCGGGTGCATCCTTGAACCTGGTGCAGGGCAATCGCTGGCAGTGGGCCGCGAACAGCGCCGATCCTCGCGCGCTGACCGACCCGGCCGGAGCGACCGCCAACATCGGGACCTACTACGACCCCAACGAGATTCAGCTACAGCTGAACTTCAAAGAAGCCTACAAAGGCAACCTGCACCTGTATGCGGTGGACTGGGACCACCTCACGCGGCGCGAGATCATCACCGTCAACGGCCAGTCTGTGGCGCTCGGTGACTTCAGCGAAGGCGCGTGGGTCTCGTTCCCGATCAACGTCGAAGCGGGCGGCACGGTCACAATCACGGTCGACCGCACCTTCGGCCTCAACGCCGTCCTGTCAGGCATCTTCCTCGGTGAAGGCGCTCCGCCGACCCCCACGGTGGCGAGCGCGCCGCAGGGCAACTGGGTGGGTACGTACGGGAAAGAAGGCTACGACCTGGCCGGGTGGGAAGGGGAAAGCGACCTGACGTCGCTGACCAAGGCGTCACTGACCGTCGAACAGGCGAGCCGCTACACCTGGACCGGGTCTACCGAAGACGTGCGGGCACTCGAGAGCCCCGACAAAACCACGAGGACGGCGGCCACCTACTACGACCCCAACGAAATCAAGCTGAAACTGACCTTCTCGGCGGCCTACACCGGCACCCTGCACCTGTATGCCCTGGACTGGGACTCACAGGGGCGGCGGGAGATCATCTCGGTCAATGGCCAGGTCGCCGTGCTGTCGAACGAATTCGTCAACGGCGCGTGGGTCTCCTTTCCGGTCAGCGTCGAAGCCGGCGGTACGGTAGCGATCACGGTAAGCCGCCTGGCCGGGTCCAATGCCGTGCTGTCGGGGATCTTCCTCGGATGACGAGCGCCACGAGCAAGGACATGGTCAACGTTCTCGGATGCGAGATCGATCGGCTCGATATGGCGGGCACGCTGGAGCGCTGTCGTGCCGTGATCGAGGAGACGGGCTACGCACAGCAGGTGTCGATCAATGCCGCGAAGCTGATCGCGCTGAGACGAAATGCAGAGCTACGTGATGTCGTGAACCGATGCGAGTTGGTCAATGCCGACGGTCAGGCCGTCGTATGGGCCTCGCGGCTGCTCGGGGATCCGCTGCCCGAGCGTGTCGCCGGTATCGATCTGATGGAGGAGCTTTTCGCAATGGCTGAGGAGCGGGGCTACCGCATCTTCATCCTGGGAGCACGCGCAGAGGTGCTTCAGACCGCGATCGACAGGCTGCATGAGCGGTATCCCGCCCTGGCGATCGCCGGCTCTCACCACGGCTATTTCGAGGAACGCGAAAGCCCCGAGATCGCCGCCCAGATAAGCGAGAGCCGCGCCGACATCCTGTTAGTGGCGATGAGCTCTCCCCGCAAGGAGCAATGGCTCGGACAATTCGGCCAGTCACTTGGAGTGTCACTCGTGATGGGCGTCGGCGGCTCGATCGACATAGTCGCCGGGGTCACCCGGCGAGCGCCGCTACGCTGGCAGCGACTCGGCGTCGAGTGGCTGTACCGGCTTGCTCAGGAGCCACGGCGCCTCTTCCGTCGCTACCTCGTCACGAACGCACGGTTTGCACTGCTCGTGGCGCAGGGCATGCTCGCGCGAACACTCACCTCCTAGAGGACGCGGCCATCAGCTCGGCCAGGCCGAGCAGCATGTGGCCGCTGCCCCAGCGGATGTAGGGCGTCGAGTCCCTCCACCTCCGGTGGCGCTGAAAGGCAAACTGACCGTCACTGCGCAACATGTTTGCTGCGGTCCATTCAAACACGCGCTCCGCCGCCGGCAGGGCGCGCGGATCCCAGCGGGCGAGCCTGGCCAACACCGATATGGCGGTACCGCAGGCATGAACGTCGACAGGATATCTAGAGCCGAGGCTGGCTCGGGGCGCACCGTCAGCGTCGATCAAACGCGTGAGATAGAAGTCCAGACCCCGACGCAGAGCGCTCTCGACGTCCGGCTCGCCGGCGTGAGCATGCCATCGATCGAGATCCCGCAACACGTATGCAGTGTGAAAACCATCGACCCAGTCGAGGCCCTTACCCTCGCCGTACGGCCAGCCCCCGTCGGCCCGTTGGCGTTGCAGCGAGTATGCCATCGCCCTGCCCGCCACTCGACGAGGCTCAGAGTCCGGGGCGACACACCGAACGATCATCGACGCCACCAGCAGGCTCGCATTGTGGATCGGAACACGAGAGCCGGCGAAGTATGCAAAAAAAGTAGCCCCGTCTCGCTCGCTCGCGAGTCGCGCGTCGGCGAAGGCGGCGGCGCTTCGCGCAGCCGTCAGAAAGCGGTCGTCGTCATTGAGCTCGTTGGCATCGAGCAGTGCGTGAGCAGCAAAGGCAGTCACGACGGCATTTGGCGAGCCGCGCCGGTAGTAGCCCCAACGGGTCTGGACGTCGAAGTCATAGCCCCACCCGAGCCCGTCCTCGGAGCGCAGGCCGCGCTCGAGCAGCGCTTCGGCGAGTTCCAGCGCCACACCCCGAGCTCCGGGCTCGCCCTCGGACGCCATCGTCGCGTAGGCCGAGACGCACAGCGCCAGACCCTTGGTATGGCGAAGCGGCTTCACCCCGATGAGCCGTCGTACGTTGACGGGTGAGCGCTTGACGGCCTGGATCGCGACGCGACGAAGAAGGGGAGTGGGCGTGATCCTTCGCAGCCACGGCGCACTCAGCGCGTCGTAGGGGTCCCAGCCGGCAAAGCGGGCGTCCTGGATCGCGCTCGAGAGAGCGACGTAGCGCTCGCGAACGGGCCGTTCGATGTCGGCAGCCGAATCGATTGCGAGCTCCTAGGCCGGGGGTCGCTGTAGGTCGGCGAGGAACAGCGTGGCCAGCCTCGGCCCGCGCCACCGCAGAAGCCGTTCGGAGAAGCGTTGCAGCGGCAACGCAAAGTACGTGATCTCGCGCACGTCCAGCCCAGCCGCCCGCGCCAGTCCTCGGACTATCGCGGGATCGTACTGGTGGCGTTGATAGCGGGAGTCCGAACGGGCGAAGACGGGAGTCCGCCGGAGCGGTCGCTGCGCGCGCCAATACAGCGATCGCCGATTGGGAAACGAGACGAGCAGGTGCCCGCCCGCGCGAAGCAGGCGCGCGCATTGGCGCAGCACCTCACCGTCCTGATCGACGTACTCAATCACGCTGGACATCAGGATCACGTCAACCTGGCCCGCCAGCTCATCGATCAGGTGCACCGGCAGCGGGAGTGTTTGCCGGTGCAGCTCCACAGTCGTGACCCCACGTTCCTGCAGGCGTCGTCGGGTATGGTCGAGCATCCTGTCACTGCCGTCGATCGCGATCGTACGAAACCCACGCAGCGCAAGATGTCCTGTCAGCTGACCGGGGCCACAGCCGAGATCGACCGCCGTCAGCCCCGCACCGCCTGCCGGCGCCACGCGGTCGATCGCCGCGCGCCATAGCCCAAATCGTTCATCGAACTCAGGACGGCTTTCAGCGACCGTCGCATACTCGCCGGCCGCGCCGTCGAAGTGACGAAGGGCGCCCGAGGTCTCGATGGTCACGATTGCCTGCCACCTCGAGACATGTGAGTCTCTGAAGCGACCATGGATATCATGTCAGCGACCGCGCGATTGTAGCAATCGGGTTTGAAACGTTCCAAATATCGTTCCTGCCCCGCTCTCCCCAGTGCCTCGCGCCTGCTGGCCGACGCGTAAAGCTCGCGCAGAAGGCGTGCGAGCTCACCGTCATCCCCTGGCGTGTAGCAAAGCGCAGTGACCCCATCCGTTACGTAATCCCGGATCGCCCCGATATTCGCCACCACAACCGGCTTACCAAGTTGCATCGCGGCCAGCAGCACCATCTGTCCCGACGATCCGACGTCACTCTTGAGAGGCAGCGCCACCACGCTACTTTCGGCCATCAAGCGGTGAAACATCTTCGGCTCGGAGTCAAACACGACATCCACGTTTGCCGGCCGAGTCTCGCTTACGGCACTCCTCGCCGAGATGGCGACGACGAACTCGATATGAGGCAGGGCCGCAGCCGACCTGAACAATGCGTCGTAATCACGATTTGTCCAGCCTCCGGCGAAGACCAGATCTCGCTGCGCGCCGTCGTAGCCGTCCAAATCGAGTGGCCCCTGGCAGTAGGGCTGATATGGAACGTTTCTGGCGGGAAGGAACGCACGAAAATACTCGACCTCGGTCGTAGACTGCGCGACCACGTGGACATCGTCTGTCAAGAGCACCCGCAGCGCCAGTCGCACGCATCGGTTTGCGCCGAGCTCATGCAGATAGAAGTTGAGTAGGAACACGGGACGGCGCGCGCCCACTGCACGGAGCAGCCGCGCGAACAGCAGGGTGGCGTAATGACCACCCTCGCAGACGAGAAGCCAGTTGCCTCTGTAGAGCCGGAGACTGACGCATAGTCGAAGTAGATAGCCCGCTTCGCCGGCGATCAGACCCTTCTTTGATACCACGAGAGATCGGCCCTCTCTGCCAAGGGCACGCCTGCGAACCGATTGCACGACCAAGGTGAAGCGCTCTGCAAGTGCCGCCATGAGCCCGTAGTTGAGATACTCGCGTCTGTAGGTGGTGAACAGGACCCTGGGCATCACTGCTGGCGGGGCCTCCGTGTCCATCAGGCTTGGCGCTCATAGATCTCGCGCCATGCTGACGCCACGACGTCAGAGCCCATGTGCGCATTGACGTGCCGGGCCCCATCGCGACGGAGCCTGTCGCGCAGATCGGGGTCGCGAGCGAGACGGCCGATCGCTTCCGAGAGCGACGCCGCATCGCCCACCGCCACCAACAGCCCGGTCTCGTCGGGGATCACGACATCCTCGACGGATCCAACAGGCGTCGCGACGGCCGGCAGCCCGTGCGCCATCGCCTCAATCAGAGCCAGTGGAAGTCCCTCCTCGTGGGAGGGAAGACAGAACGCATCACTGCTCGCGTAGAGCAGAGCGAGTTCCTCCGGCGTCCGCCGGCCCAGGAACTGCACGCTGTCGTCCAGTCCAAGGGTGTCGACGTCGGCGCGCAGGCTCGCTTCCTCTCCCACGTACTCCTCTCTCCCCACGATGTCCAGACGACAATCGAGCCCCTGACCCCGCAGAAGCGCCACCGCTTGAACGAGCTCATGGCAACCCTTGCGCGTTCCAAAGGTGCCGGCGAACAGCAGCCGAAAGGGCTCCGAGCCGTTCCGCTGCGCAGGGGCCGGGAGCGCCGGTGGCTGAAACGGAATGGCATTCGGGACCACGGTGCTTTTCACGCCAAGCTGGTCGAGCGCCGCCTGGGCGGCTGTCCCTACGACAACGACCTCAGCACTCAGCCGCCCGACAGTCCGCAGCGCAAACCGCCACCACCGAGCGGTCGGCTTGACGACCTGCAGGTGCGCGATCGTTCGCTTGCGAAAGGAGCGGAGCAGTCCGACATAGAGCACATCGCGCGTCAGGCCGGTGAGCGTGGGGGCGATCATGAAGTGAACCACAGACGGGGAGCGCCGAGCCCACGGCAGAAAGCGCGGGAGCAAGCTGAGCTGATCAGCAATCGCGCGAGCCCTGACCCGTCCGCCAGCCTCGTTGGTCGCACGCTTCAGGTCAAACGCGACGTAACGACAGCTCATATCCTCTTCGTGCTCCATGAGCCAACGAGCGATCGTCGCCACCCCTCCGAGTTGAGGGGGAAGAGGGGAAACGAGCCCAACGGGAACTGGGCTGGGTACCGTCATCGCATGTTCCTCGAGTCGGTCCGGTTCATCAGATCGACGGCATCCGTCCAGTAGCCGCACCCGTCGCTCTGGGCCAGCACGCCGGTCCCCGCACGGATGCTCCTCAATTCCTGCGCGACCTCCTGGAGCTGCAGGCCCTTGCGACCCAGGCGCTGCGACGGAACAATGCGGGACGCGACATCGACGGTGCGCCTGATCAAAGCGTGCCCGCCACGTAGGAGCCTCCAAGCGCGAGCCGCCACCCTGGGCCCACGGACGGTGCAGGTGTACTGGAGCCAGCCCATGATCGCGAACGCAATGATGTCTGCGCGCCGATCGCCGAGGTCGCTCGAGCCCCCGCCCACGTGGTCGGCAACAAGCGCCGGGGTCACGCGAACCGACAGCCCTGCCTCGCGATATCTCCACGAAAGCTCCCGGTCCTCGTAGTACAAGAAATAGCTGGGATCGAACCCTCCGACGGCAACGAACTCGGACCGGCGGACGAGCAACGCGGCGCCAGATGCCCACACCGCCTGGCCGCTTCGCGGCGAGGGTGAGTGCTTCCGAAACTCGCGAGGTCGGAGTGTCCCAAGCGTGAGCGACAGCGCCTCCTGCCTCCAGGTGCGCTCGCCGAACGCGAACCTGCTGCCATTCGAGGACGGCACGATCAAGCCCAGATCGACTGCTCCCACGAGTCTCCGCAGTGCGTTGATGTCGGCTGAACGTATATCGACGTCTGGGTTGAGAAAGAGGATGTGATCCCGCTCGGTGCGGTCGGCTCCGACATTGCAGGCACGGCCGAAACCAATGTTCTCGTGGAGCGCGACAACCCTCGCGCCGTGGTGCTCGGCGACGGTGCGAGTGGCGTCGATCGATGCGTTGTCGATCACAACCTTCTCCGCTCCAGGCAGCGATCGCCCGACCGCGTCGAGACACATTCCGACGCAGCCGGCGGAGTTGAAGGTCACGATCACCACCGAGATCATCGATGTGTCCACATCATCCACGACGTGCACCTAGCTGGGTCTGTCCAGCGAGCTTGCGCTACGTTCGGCAAAAAGGTCGAGGTAGGCCCGCGCGCAGTCCTCGATATGGAACTGCTCGATCGCGCGTGCGCGCGCAGCCGCCCCATGTGCCTGGCGCAGCTCGGGCCGCTCGGCGTACCGCTGCAAGGCTTGTGCCAGCTCCTCCACGTCCCCCGGTTCGACGAGCGTTCCGGTCACATCGTCAATCATCAGCTCGGGAATCGCGCCGTTGCGACTTGCGACGACCGCTTTTCCGCTCGCCATCGCCTCGAGCGTAGCCATCGAAAACGACTCGCTGAAGGTGTCCGAGGGAATTGCGGCGACGTCGCACGAGCGCCAGAACTCGGCCAGGTCGGCCACGACCCCCCGGAATTCGACACTCGCACCCAGCCCTTCGGCAAGTGACGTCAGGTACGGTCGTGCGACTCCATCGCCGGCGATCACCAGGTTGATCGGTGTCCCTTGGCCTGCGAGTGCGATCGCGCGGATGAGTACATCCGCGCCCTTCCCCGGAATCAGGCGGCCGGCAAATCCCACAACCAAGGCCGGACCATGACCGTTCGAGGATCCGGCGACCGGTCGGTAGGCCTCAGGGTCAATACCGTTGTAGATGCGCTCGGTCCGGCGCGCATGTGAGTGACGACGCATGGTGTCCAGCATCGAATCCGACACCGCGACCTCCACATCGTCGGCCCATGCTCCGCTCACACGCCCTATGTGCCAGAGCACCTGCCGATATCTGGAGAGATCCCGCAATCCCAGCAGGACGCCGTGTTCGACGGCCACGATGGGACCGCGATAGCCGCCCCCGCGCAGAGCCGCTCCGATGAAGCCGCACTCGAGCAGAAGTGCTCCATCGGCGCCCACCTCCGCAACTCCGTTTGCGAAGCGGCGAGGGTGACGGATCACATCGCGTCCGCGCCCGAGGCCTATGCTTTGGAAGGGAACACTGCCCACTGCCAGCCGGTGGCCCAGCGGGCCCGGCTGCTGCACAAAAACAATCGTGGCATTCGCGCCAAGCCGTCGGAGGTGCTCAGTCAGAGCAATGCCGAGCGTCTCGGCTCCGCCGATGTAGCCGCTCCACAGGACCACCGCCAGTGCCGGCCCGGGGCGACGCGCGACCGCCTCTCCCGCCACCTCGGTGGTTGGTCGCTCGCTCGTCACGATGTGCGCCCGACACCCTCGTCGCCCCCGATTCCCCGCCCCAAGTCGTCACCATGGCGCTCCTGACGGGCGACCGCGATAGACGGTGCGACGCCGCATAGCACCAGGGCCAACGCGGTGGAAAGGATCCCGCTCGTGCTGAACAGGGTGACTAGCGTCGGGGACCCGGCCGCGAGTACGGCCAGCCAGGCAAAGAGACCGATGACGATCCACGGCGGCCGGTGCTCGCGCGTGCTCACGACATAGCTGGCCATGGCGATAAGCATCCCGAATATCAGCGCCAGCCCAATGACGCCCATCGTCATGACGGCGTTCATCAGACCCACGTCCCCGTTGCGAATGGTTCCACCGGGCAGATCTGTGAAGTACCTGTCCTTTGGATGAAGGAATCCAAGGCCGATGGGCCACTCAGGCCCGAGAACCCTGAACATCTGATGGTAGAGGTTGACCCGATAGCCAAACGTCCCCGAGGTTCCCTCGACCTCGCCAACCCCGGTGGAGATGCGCTGGCTGACGACACCGGTGGGAACACCCGTCGAGCCGAAGCCGGCACTGGCGAAGAAGAACATCGCGCCCGCGACGAGCACGATGCCCACCCGCTGCAGCAGCACCCGTCGCACCTCGGCACCACGAGTGATCGCGATCACGATCGCGATCACCGCCCCGAGGCCCACACCCAGATATGCGGCGCGGGTGAGTTGAAGAAGAAAGGCCAACAGCGTAATCGCCGCGAGCGCCGTCACCCACGGCGTGGCGCGGCTTCTCCGGGCGGTCGCCGAAGCGGCGACACTGAATGTCGCCACCGCGACGACAAGATCGTTCATCGGCGTGTACAGGCGCTGGACGCTGCCAAAGGCGATTATCTGCTGAGGGTGGGTAAAGATCGAGGCATCGACCAGTCCCAATGCACTGGCAACATAGGCGAGTGCATAGATCCCGGTGCCAATGAGAACCACGACGACACACTCGCGCCACGCCGAGGGACGACTCAGCACCACCCAAGCGGCCGGGATAACGACGACGAACGAGAGGAAGTCTCGGCCGAAGAAGAAGGCGTCCGTTGCTGGGATACCGGCACTGATCGAGCGGGTGAACGTGATAAACCACCAGCCGCCGAACAGGACACAGGCGATGACCACGCCGCGCGGGAGTGGCCGGCGGTCGCCCGGCGAGATCAGCCAATGGACGATAGCTATAAGGACGAGTGCTACCACCGCGAGATCCGTCGGTTTGAATTCACCAACCCCGCTCTGGATGTCAATCAGGGGTATGCCGTTCAGGGCAGCGAGCCAGAGGGCGCCCACGGCAACTCCGGGGTGGGTCACGACCAGCCACGCGACGAGGGCCACTCCGAGGAGCAACGCGCACACGAACAGCCCCTCGTGCACCACCAAGGCCCCGAGTAGGAGCGACGCTCCGCCCACCGCAGCAACGCCCTTCGCGGAGGGCCACAGCATCGTGGGGCGATCGGCCACTACCCTTCCCCTGACCGGGGTCACGAGACGCGCCCTGGTAATGCTCTGCCTCCGCTCCGGTCAGCCGTCATATGGAGCAATCGGACCGCAAATCCTCGAAGCGCCGCCTTACTACGATCAGTCCATGGAGCTATGAGAATCCGGTCTGGTGGTTGCATCTGTAAGGTCAGGTAGGACGCCGAGTGTCACACTTGAGCCCCAACCGTCGCAGTATAAGGAGCGACACGGCGGCGTCCCTCCGCTCATCCACGCGCCGGGGCCCAGCACCATCGAGGGGTGCTCTCCGACACGGTCGGTAGCAAAGAGAACGGCCTGTCCACGGGAACCAGGCCTGTGGACGAATGTTTGAGCCAATGTGGCGAATTGCGCGTCAGGAGCTCGCTGACGGCTCGCGGGCACCACCTTGAAGGTGCAGTTCGATAGCGGTGAGCACCCGTTCGGCCACCGCGTCCCAGGTGTGCGCCGCCGCGTGCGCCAGCGCCTGGGAGCTATAGCTACTGGCAACTGCGGGAACCGTCATCTTGACGAGCATGTCAGCGAGCGCGGTCACGTCGTTGGGTGCAACGACCTCACCTGCCTCAGCAACGCTGTAACGCGTACCGCCGGTGTCCGTTCCGATGCAGGGAGTGCCAGCCGATGCAGCCTCCAAGAACACGATCGGCGAAGGATCGAAGAGCGATGGAAGCACGAACAGCGTCGCCGCCTCAAAGAAGTCCCGCAACCGATTCTCGTCGCGAATCTCGCCGTGACCCGTCACACCCGGAGCGTCGATCCGCGGATGCCTGCCCACGATGTCAAGCGACGCCCCGGGTATCTGCGCTTTCACAAAGGCCTCAAGAAGCACATCGCCACCCTTCCGGGCCCAGTCAAGCCCGACCCAGAGGACTTTCGGCTGATCCCAATTCTTCGGGACAGGGCGACACACGATGTTTGCGCCAAGCCCCACAGGGGTCACCTTCGCCTCGGGCACGCCGTAGTCGCCGACGATCGATTCCTTGACCCACGGCGTCGAGGTGAGGCAATGCCGCGCGGTCCGGTAGATCGCCCCCTGACGACGTATCCATCGATCCTTTGCGGCCCCCGAGGCAAGCGGACTCTGCGCGACGGTCTGATCCTCGAACGTGAGGTCCAGCCCCGGATAGCAGAACGTGCTCCCCATGCCCAGGACCGTGTCCGCTGAGCTCGCGCCGAGCAGCCGTCGCAGACGGACGCTGCGAGCGCTCACCAGCTGCGCATTATCCGAGCCGATCACGGACGCACCCCTGATCCTGCTCGCGGCCGCGGAGCCCAGCTTCTCGATCGACCACGGCAGGTCCGCAGACACTCGACGCACCGTAACGCCGGAGCTGCGGAGGCCTTCAGCGAGGCCCCACGGAATTCCCGACCAGGACCATCGATCCTCCACCGAGCCGGTGCTGATCAGGGTCATATTCACGCCTGGCTCACTATCACGCGGAGCGGATGGTCAAGCGCCGAGGCCATGGACGCTCTTGAAGAATAAGGGCTAGAGGACGGCAGGCCGTGACGTTCTCGACGCAACGGCCGCGCCGACGGCGCTGCGGATCTTGAGCTTGGCTCGCCGTGCTGCGATGCCCGTCGTGCTGACCCCTCGCTCGTCCATCCAGTCACGCACCACAGCAAGCTCGGAGCTACGCCCGTTGCGGCGCAGAAAGAACCATGCGTCCATCAGCCAGGCATCCAGGGGACGGCACGCAGCGTCGCCGAGCAGCGGCCGGTGCTCCTCAACGAACACGACGGGATCGCGAAAGCGGCGCGGATCGACGCTGTCAGAAATGCGGCCACCTCCGGACGTGTTGTGCCTGCCCCAAGGCTCATCGACGAACAAGGCGTTATGCGCGAGATGAAACGTGAGCCAAAAGTGAAAGTCGTAGTTGTAGTAGTCCTGGCGCTTGGTGGTCCACTCTTCCACCACGCCGCGCCGGACCATCGCATGGCAGTCCCAGACCGGCCAGTCGTGCGTGGCATAGTGATCCGGAGTGACGCGCAGTGAACCATCCGCAACAGTGACACGGAGGCCATCCTCGAACACTGACATCCCGGCAACCCCGTCGACGTCCTGATTTGAAGACAGGTGAAACAGGGCACGCTCCAATGCCCACGGAAAGAACTCATTGTCGCTGTCGAGGTTCATGAGGAAGTCGCCCTCCATCTGTTCATAGGCAACGTATCGTGTGCCCGTGCACCCTCGATTGGGCTCGCTGCGTACACACCGAAAGCGGGAATCGAACTCGTCGACCACCGGCGTCAGCGGAACGGTCGACGCGTCGTCCACGACGATGCAGAGAAAGTCATCCATCGTCTGGCGCTCGAGGCTCCTGAGAGCGCGCCGCAGCACGTCCTCGCGATTGTAGGCCGGCATGGCCACGGTGACCAGGGGGGTCATGCGCCCTCCTCGAACGGGGTCGGGCCAAGCGGACGCGTGTTCAAGGTAGCTCGACTATCCATGACTTGGGTGATCTCGGCCGGACGCCGTCTTGGTCGCGGGCTGCCCGCTCAGCCTGCGCACTGTGTCGTCAAACGGTCGGACAAAGTGTAGCGTCACCACTCGAGCCCGAGCCTTGGATCTCCACCATTGCTCGGGCGCATCCGCGCTAGCGTCAAGCGCTCCTCCGGCGCAGTAGAAACAGATGGCTGGGCACGCCGCTCACGCGCGTAAGACCGCTGCCGCTCGCGAGCCGGTCGACAAATTCCCCAACGTCATAGTCGATGAGGTCTGGGTGCAACTCCCCGATCACCTGCCCTGCCGTTGCCAGGCAGCGCGCCTGCGGCAGAACCGAGAACTCCATGCCCTCGATGTCCACCTTGAGGATATCGACGCGATCAATGCCCTCGGTGGCGACAAGATCGTCGAGGGTGATCCCGCGCACCTCACTTGTGACAGCCGATGACACACCGCTGACTCGCGATTCCCACGACTTCGGCGCACTAGCAAACGGGACTGGGCCTGATTCTGGAGTGATCGCCGCATTCACGCACTTGACGAGTGGGTCCCGCGCCGTGTTCATGCGGAGCTTCTCGAACGTAAACGGATCAGGCTCGACCGATACGATTCGGGCGTATGGGTTGAGGGAACGAAACCATAGAGTGGTTACGCCGATATTGGCGCCCAGATCGATGATCGTCCGAGCGCCCGCCACGTCAAGCGCCGCATACTCGCCCGCGATGAATATGGACCAGATGACGGCCAACTCAGCCCCATCGGAGAACCACAGGTCGATCGGAGCGTCGCCAACTCTCAAGCGCAGCCGGACCAGGTGGGTCGAGGGCAACGGAATTCGAGACCGAAGCGGCATGGTGAGACAGATCAGCAAGGCCGCCAGAGATGCAAGCTTCCCGCGTCCCAGCCGGCTGATGTCGCGCGCGATCCTCCACCTGAGAAGCGCGCGTCTCACGACCGGCGTGGGAGCAGCCGCGTCGACCGTCGCCTCTGCGTGGCTCACGCGCGTAACTTATAGCCGACGTCCGGGACAGTGGCGAGGCTGTGTCATCGGAGCTCCTCGCCAATCCGCTGCATCGTGACCGCCGAGACGGGCAACACGGATACGCCTCAGGGCCCGGGGGCGCAGCAGGAGGGCGATAGTACCGCCGGCCTTGCCGGCGTTTTGCGTGGCTTTGGCGTATTGGCGGCCGCCAGCCTGGTTGGGCAGTCGATCGGATTTCTTGCGCTCATCTACGTCGCTCACCGCATTGGTGTGCGGGGAGTTGGCCAATACAACTTCGTGTTCGCGATCGTCAGCGTCTTCGGGCTGTTCGGCAACCTGGGCCTGGACACACTCGCAGTACGGGCGATCGCGTCCGGACGCGACACGCGGGCGATCACCAGCGAGGTCCTGATCCTCAAGCTCACCTTCGCCGTGGTGGCCTTTACGGCGCTGGTCGCAGGCCGATCGCTTCTCACAAACGATCCGGTCGAGCGCAGCCTCGTGCCGATTCTCGGCCTCAACCTCCTGGTCTGGGCGGTCACGCTCGACTGGCGAGTGGTAGCGATGCGCCGGTTTGGAGCACTCGGCTCCTGGAGGGTCATCGGCCAGGTCGCCTACGGCGCCCTCGTGCCGGTTTTCGTCGTGGCGGGAGCCGCGGGCGTGCGCGCCTACGCCTGGCTGAACGTGGTGGGGCTGACGGTCACGATGCTCGGACTCGCCTGGGTGGTGGTGCGCCAGCGCCCCGGGATGCCGGCGGCGCCAAGCCTCATAAGCATGCGGGCGCGCCTGGTCGCCGGCCTGCCGTTCATGTACGGGCTGGCAATGTTGCAGCTGTATGTGAATGTCGACATAGTCATGCTCGGCTCACTTCGCTCTGCAGTCGAGGTCGGCGTGTACGCCGTTGCGAATCGGCTGCCGAGCGCCGTGGTCGTCCTTGCGAATGTGTGGTTGAACGCGTTCTTCCCACACGCCGCAGCCGAGGTGGTTGCGAATCCGCGATCGCTGCTGGAGCAGGTGGGCCGGCTCGTGACTGCCATGGCAGTGCTGGGCATTGGCCTGGTGGTCGGCGCGGCACTGTGTGCCGAAGGCTTGATCACGTGGCTGTTTGGCGAGCAGTTCGCCAGCGCGGGCCCACCGTGCGTGGTGCTCGCAGCCGCCGCGGCGGTCACGCTGGTGGACGTCACGTTTGGAAACGTGCTCCAGGCCGCACACGGTGAGGGCACGTTCGCGCGTGCCATCACCTTCGGCGTGGTCGTGAATGTGGGAGCCAACCTCATCCTGATTCCGTCCCACGGCGCGCTCGGCGCCGCCATCTCGACCTTGATCGCCGAGCTCGCGCTCGGTGTCGTGCTGGTCGTTGCGCTCACGCGGCGGGTCGGCGGCGTGAGGCCGAGTTGGAGTCGCATTCTGCGTGGACTCGCCGCGGCGGCCCTGATGGCCGGCTGCATGCTGGCGACGCGACAGTTCGGCGCGGCGATTTCGGCGGTCACGGGGCTCGTGACGTTCACCGGCTTCGCGGTTGCCCTAGGTGCGATCGATATGAACCTTGCGACGGGGCCGCGCTAACGGCGCCGGCTCTCGTCAGCGTACATCCAGGGCGCGCTCCACTACGTCCGCCACCCGCGCGGAGGCGAGCCCATCCCACAGCGGCGGCGGCTCGGCGACGGTCTTCGGATGGGCTAGTGCGGGCACGATGTCGCCAATTCGTGCAGGCTCGAGACCGATCACCGTGTTGGTCCCGGCGTAAACGGTGATCGGCCGCTCCGTGTTGGCTCTGAGTGTGAAGCATGGCACGTTGAGATAGGTCGTCTCCTCCTGTACCCCACCGGAATCCGTGAGGACGGCGCCGGCATCCGCCTGCAGTGAGAGGAAGTCGAGGTAGCTGAGAGGCTCGGTCACGTGCAGCCCGGTGGGGAGCTCGGTCGCCGCGAGGAACTTGCGGGTTCGGGGGTGCACGGGAAACAAGACGGGAAGCTCATTGGCCACCTCACCCAACGCGCTGATCGCCTCGGCAAGCACCGGGCCGTCGACCAGCGCGGGGCGGTGCAATGTTGCCAGCAGATAGTCCCCGGCCTTCAGCCCGAAGCGCCCGGCTACGTCGAGGCCGCGAAATCTCTCCTCCATTGCAACAAGGCTGTCGATCATCGTGTTTCCGACAAAGTGGACGCGCGCGCTCGCGATTCCTTCGGCATTGAGGTTCTCGGCCGCTTCCCCGCAGTGGACAAACAGATACTCGGAAAACTCGTCAGCGACAATCCGGTTGATCTCCTCGGCCATGGTGCGATCGTGGCTGCGTAGACCCGACTCCACGTGGGCAAGTGCGAGGCCGAGCTTCACCGCCACCAGCACCGCGGCGAGCGTGGAGTTGACGTCCCCTGCGACGATGACCAGATCAGGCCGCTCCGCTTCGAGGACCGGCTCGATTCGTTCCATCACCCGAGCGGTCTGGACGGCGTGGCTGGCCGAACCGACGCCCAGCATGTGATCAGGCTCGGCTATCCCGAGCTGGTCCAGGAAGATCTCGGACATCAGCCGGTCGTAGTGCTGGCCGGTGTGGATGATCGTGTGCCCGCCGTCTGGAAGCCGGTTGCGCAGCTCCGCAATAACCGGTGCCATCTTCACAAAGTTCGGCCTGGCGCCGATTACGTACGCAATGTTCATGGTGGATCGGACGGTAGCGGGCGAGAGGCTGGGCCGCACCCAAGCCCGTGATCACGGGCGCGGGAGCATCGGCATCCTGTCCAGGTACGACATGCCCAGCGCCTATCCTTGGACGGACGTGGCAAGGATCGCATCGAATCGAGGCGCGTCGACAGGATGAGCGCTCAAGGTAGTGACCAGGCCTTGAGGCTCGAGCAGGTCCTCGGCATCCTGCGGCGCCGCGCGCCGTTGATCGCGCTCTGCTTCCTGCTCGTCGCCGGCTCGGCATTCGCGTTCTCCAAGCAGCAGACGAAGCGTTATACCGCCACCGCCTCGCTCGTCTTTGACAACAATCAGCTGAACCAGCAGGTGGCCGGGCTGACCGCGGTCAACACGAACAGCCAGCAATCTCAGCAGAGCACGAACGTGAGGCTCGTGGAACTGGGAGACACGGCGAATCAGACGGCGAGGTTGCTGGGCGACGGCCTGACCGGAGCGCAGGTCAAGGAAGACCTCAGCGTCAGCGCGCGCGGAGAATCGACGATCGTGCAGGTCGCCGCCACGGCGACCTCCCCTCTCCTGGCCGCGGAAATCGCGAATACCTACACAACCCAGTTCGTCAACGGGCAGCAGAGCGCCAGCCACAAGTACTTCAGCTCCGCCCTGGCGCTCGTGAACAAGCAGCTCGCTGTACTCTCGCCCCAGCAGCGTGCCGGTCCACAGGGGCTCGCGCTGCAAGACCGCGCACAGTCGCTGGAGATCCTCGCAGAACTGCAGCAGGGAAACGCACAGATCGCGGCGGTGGCTACGATTCCGACCGCTCCTTCTTCGCCGAAAGTCAAGTTCAATACGGTCCTCGGTGGTATCTTCGGGCTGCTGCTCGGCTTGGGGCTTGCGTTCCTGCTGGAGCGCTTGGACCGTCGCATCAAGGACCCGGACGACCTCGAGCGAATTTTCAAGCTTCCGCTGCTGGGGATGATCCCCGATAGCCCCGCCTATTCCCGGCGTTCCTCGCAAGTCTCGGGCGAAGCACTCGGGCCCCTTCCCTCCAGGGAGGTCGAGGTGTTTCGTCTGCTGCGGGCGCGCCTGCGCTATTTCAACGTCGACCGAGACCTGCGGCTGATGCTCGTCACCTCCGCGGACTCCGGCGACGGCAAGACGACGGTTGTGGAGAACCTGGCCGAGGCTGCGGCGTCAACGGGTGGCCGCGTGCTGATCATTGAGGCTGATCTGCGCCGTCCGAGCATCGCTGGGCGCCTGCAACTGCGGCGCTCGCCGGGCCTCGCCGAGGTGCTCGTGAATGCGAGCACGGTCGAGGACGCAATCCAGATTGCGCAGATCACATCCGCGAGCGGCGGCCTGGCAGCGACGAACGGGACGCTCAGCGTCCTCACGGCCGGAACACCTCCACCGAACCCGGCCGAGCTCGTCGAGAGCCACGCCATGGAGCGTCTGCTCGAATGGGCGGCAGACAACTACGACCTGGTTCTGCTCGATACGCCGCCGCTGTCGGTCGTACCCGACGCGATTCCACTTCTCCACCGGGTTCACGGCGTGGTGATCGTCAGCCGGCTGGGAAAGAACACGCGTGAAGGGGCCGCTCGCATGCGCGAGGAACTCGCCAGCCTCGGCGCGCCCCTGCTTGGTGTTGTAGCAAACGGCTTCAAGGTGCGGGATACCCCTGGGTACGGCTACTACTATGCGCCGGACGCGGGCTACGAGTCCAACGGCAGCGACGTGCATGAGACCGAGCAGGAGCGGGTCAAGACGCCCAGCTAGACGCGCTCAGCATTCTCCGCGAGACGAGTTCCCCGAGATGTTGCCGAAGTAGGATGGCAGTTCGTCATACCAGGTGCCAACGTCGACGTATCCGATGTTCTGTTGAGCAAGGGAGGTGCACGCCGAGGCCGGCTGCGGCGTGACGGCTTCGTTGGGCGCGTTGTAGATGAGTGCCGCGAAGTCATTCGCTGGGTAGGCACTCTCCCAGGCGGCCTGGGTCCATGAGGTATACGGGTCTTCACCTGGCGTGTTGTAGGAGCCCTCGAAGGTCACCACGAGGTTCGCATTGTTGGCTGCGCTGCCGCTCAGCATCCAACCCGAGCCGGGATTGGCGCCGAAGTTGAATACGACCTGATCGTCGCTGCCCTCATGGGTGTGAACGTATGAGGCGAGTGTCTGGTAGAAGCTCTGGTTGCTCGTGCTCGTCCCCGGGACGTCGTCTGAGACCCCGTCGAAGAAGATCCCGGCGATGGCGCCCGGGTAGTAGGAGTACCAGGCGTTTATCTGGCTCTCGATGCCCGCGATGCTGGCCGGACCGCCCTCGCCGTAGTCGGTCCATACGTATCCTATGACCGACGCGCGACCGTAGGAGTAGCAGCTGTCGATCACGTTCGCCCAGGCGGGCACGCTGGCGCTCCCCGGCCCGGCTCCTTCGGCGACATCGGCAATCAGCAGCGACCCATTGCTGCTCTGCGAGCATGCCTCGGTCCAATCGGCGGGATTGCCGTTGTCATACAGCGGGATCAACGCCCGCTGCGATGCGCGGGCGCCCGCGGGCGACCCTGTATCTCCAAGGAAGATGCCCGAGAGAACGGCGTTGGAGCCCGCCGTGCGGGTGACGGTGATCGAGACGGTGCCTGCGGCGGGAACACTGATCGGGAAGGAGACCCAGGCTCCGCTGGTGAAGTCGCTTGAGAGCGCGGCGCTCTGCCCGTTGACGGTGATGATCTCCCGCCGCCCCTGGGAGTCCCAGTCCACCGCGTACAGGTGGAGGTTGCCGCTGTAGGCTTCGTTGAAGCTCAGTTTCAGCTTGATTTCGTTGGGGTCGTAGTAGGTGGCGGCAGTCCGCGTGCTTTGATCGGGGCTCTGAAGCGCCCGCACGTCCGTCGTGGACCCAACCCACCGGTAACGGCTAGCCTGTTCGACGGTCAGGGATGCGCCTGGTAGCGAAGTGCCGTCCGTGGCCCCGTTCTCGGCAGCCAGGTCATAGCCGGCCGAGCCCACGCTTCCCACCCACGTCCCCTGGGGCAGGCTTTCCACCTTGGGGGCCGGCGGTGCGCCCGCATCCCCGAGGAAGATGCCCGAGAGAACGGCGTTGGAGCCCGCCGTGCGGGTGACGGTGATCGAGACGGTGCCTGCGGCGGGAACACTGATCGGGAAGGAGACCCAGGCTCCGCTGGTGAAGTCGCTTGAGAGCGCGGCGCTCTGCCCGTTGACGGTGATGATCTCCCGCCGCCCCTGGGAGTCCCAGTCCACCGCGTACAGGTGGAGGTTGCCGCTGTAGGCTTCGTTGAAGCTCAGTTTCAGCTTGATTTCGTTGGGGTCGTAGTAGGTGCCGGCGTTGCGCGTATGTCCAGCGGGTTCGCTCAGCGCACGCGGGTCCGCGGTGTTGGCTGCCCACTCATAGCGGCTGCCTTGGGTGAGGCTCAGCGCCGCGTCGGGCAGGTAGGAGACGTCCCCGTTCGCTCCGTTCCACCCGGTCAGGGCATAGCCTGCCGAGCCCACGGCGTTCACCCACGTCCCCTGTGGAGCGCTCGTCACCGTGGGGGCGGGAGGTGGTCCTTCGCCACCGAGGAAGACCCCCGACAGCACGGCGCTACCGCCGGACAGGCGGGTGACGGTAATCGAGACCGTGCCTTTGGCCGCGACCGAGATCGGGAGGGTGACCCATGCGCCCTGGCTGAAGTCGCTTCCGAGCGTCACACTCTGCCCGTTGACGGTGATCGTCTCTCGCCGGCCCTGGGAGTCCCAGTCCACCGCGTAGAGGTGGAGGTTGCCGCTGTAGGCTTCGTTGAAGCTCAGCTGCATCAGGATCTGGTTGGGGTCGTAGTAGGTGCCGGCGTTGCGGGTCAGGCCGTCTGGGCTCTGCAGCGCGCGGGTATCGGCGGTGTTCTGAGCCCACTGCCAGCGGCTTCCCTGCTGAACGCTCAATGAGACGCCGGGCATATCGGCGAGGTCGCCCCCCGCCCCGTTCCAACCAGCTAGGTCATACCCGCCGGAGCCGACGGCTTTCACCCAGGTGCCTTTGGGCGCGCTTTCGACCGTCGCAGCCGGGGGCGCGCCGGCTTCGCCGAGGAAGATGCCCGACAGCACGGCGTTGGTGGTGGCCGGAGATGAGTTGTTCTGCGCAGTGATCGTGACCGTCCCGCCCGCTGCGACGCTGATCGGGAACGAGAGCCATGCGCCCTGGCTGAAGTCGCTCGAGAGCGCCACACTCCGCCCGTTGACGGTGATCGTCTCCCGTCTGCCCGCCCTATCCCAGTCGACCGCGTAGAGATGCAGGTTGCCGGTGTAGGCAGCCGCGAAGCTCATTTGCAGCTTGAGTTCATTGGGGTCGTAGTAGGTGGCCGCGTTGCGCGTATCTTGTCCGGGGTCGGTCAGGGCACGCGTGTCTGTGGTATTCGCTGCCCACTCGTAACGGCTTCCGTGGAGGAGGCTGATCGACGCACCGGGCATGTAGCTGACATCGCCGGCGCCGTCCCAGTCGGCAAGGTCGTACCCGGTCGACCCGACAGCGCCCACCCAGCTGCCCTGGGGTTCGGTGGTGACCGCAGGGGGCGCGTCGCCGAGGAAGATGCCTGAGAGGACCGCGCCGCTAGGCCAGCCGTTCGCATTCACCGTGATCGTGACGCTCCCGCCCGCGGAAACGCTGATCGGGAAGATCGCCCATTGGCCTTCACTGAACCCCTGGCTCTGCATATCGGGGTTGTTCGAGAAGCCGACAGAGCTGCTGCCGACCGTGATTGTCTCGTTTTCTTTTGACCCCCCCTTCGGCCAGTCCACGGCGTACAGGCGCAGGTTCCCGGTGTAGGCGGCATTGAACGTCAGCTTGACCTGCAGTTCGCTGGGATCGCAATAGCCCGCGGCCGTGCGCGTCGAGCCATCCGGGCCCGTAAGCGCACGCACATCGGTCGTGCTTGCCGCCTGCACACAGCGACTGCCTTTCAGCAGGCTCACGGACTCGTGGGGGAGATTGCTGAGGTCGTTTTCACCGTTCCAGCCGGCGAGGTCGTATCCTTCACTGCCGAACGCGCCCACCCAGTTCGTCCCGCTGGACACGGACGAGGGCACGAAGACCGCCAACGCCCCGCTTTCGGTCGCTACCAGGCCACTTGCACTGAAAGCAATGTTCTGCACAGGGTGGGGGTTCGCGAGCGTTTCAAGGCTGCCCAACGCCCCGAACGCGCCGAATGAATGCAGATACACAGCCGAGCCGTCATATGCAGTCGTGGCTACCGTGGCGGCGCCCACGCTGAACCAAGCCTTTGTGGGCGCAGCCGAGACCAGGCCGCTGCCTACCAGCGTCAGCGCGCCCGATGAGGTCACAGAGAAGGTGGTTATCACCTCGCCCGGCCCGCCCGCGCTCCAGCTGTCGACCCTGAGAACATTCCCGGCGGCGTTGAACGCCGCACTTTCACCCTGCGCACCGGAGAGGGCGACCGGCGACCCGGACACCTGCGTGAGCCCTCCCGAGGAGCTGACCGAGAACATGCTGACACCGGCAGAATCCGGAACGGCGAGCAGACCGCCCACCGGACTGAACGCAACCGGACCCGTTCCTTTTATGCCGTAGGGCGAGCCGGCCGCCGGCGTCAGGGCGCCCGAGGCGCTCACCGAGAACATATACAGGGATTCGCCCACGCTCACCTCGAGCAGGTTGCCGCTTGGACTGAATGCCACCGACCCGGGCTGGGCCCCGAGCGTGAAGGGAGAGCCAGATACCGAAGTCAGGGCACCGGAGGCGCTGACCGAGAACATCGAGATGCTGTTGGTGCCTTTATTTGCGGCAGCCAGAAGCGTTCCGCCCGGGTTGAAGGCCACCGAGGTGGCAGACGGGTCGGGGGCGGTGCCGCCGATCGGGGTGAGCGCTCCGGAGGCGGCCACCGAGAACATCGCGGTTCCCTGGGCGAGCAGCGAACCGCTGGGACTGAACGCCAACCCGGACCCCCCATTGGCGGCCGGCACGGACAGCGGCGTCCCCGGCGCACGCGTGTACGCCGGTTCGCTCGCAGCGGCGGCGCTGGGCGCAAGCAGGCAGACAGCCACGACCACCACACAGAGGCACCCTCGCAGGCGCGACAACGGACTCATCCCAGAAAAACGCCCGAGAGAACGGCGTTGGAGCCCGCCGTGCGGGTGACGGTGATCGAGACGGTGCCTGCGGCGGGAACACTGATCGGGAAGGAGACCCAGGCTCCGCTGGTGAAGTCGCTTGAGAGCGCGGCGCTCTGCCCGTTGACGGTGATGATCTCCCGCCGCCCCTGGGAGTCCCAGTCCACCGCGTACAGGTGGAGGTTGCCGCTGTAGGCTTCGTTGAAGCTCAGTTTCAGCTTGATTTCGTTGGGGTCGTAGTAGGTGGCCGCCTCCCGCGTGCTCGTGTCCGGACTCTCGAGCGCGCGCGCGTCGGTGGTGGATTGTGCCCACACGTAGCGGCTCGCCTGTTCGACAGTGAGAGTCGCGTTCGGTAGTTCGGTGAGGTCGCCCACCGCGTTCCAGGCGCCGAGGGCATAGCCGGCGGTGCCATATTCACCGACCCACGTTCCCTGTGGCGCACTGGCGACCGTAGGGCCAGGGGGAGAACCGCCTTCACCGAGGAAGATGCCCGACAGCACGGCGTTGGAGCCCGACAGGCGAGTGACCGTAATCGAGACCGTGCCTTTGGCCGCGACCGAGATCGGGAGGGTGACCCATGCGCCCTGGCTGAAGTCGCTTCCGAGCGTCACACTCTGCCCGTTGACGGTGATCGTCTCTCGCCGGCCCTGGGAGTCCCAGTCCACCGCGTAGAGGTGGAGGTTGCCGCTGTAGGCTTCGTTGAAGCTCAGCTGCATCTGGATCTGGTTGGGGTCGTAGTAGGTGCCGGCGTTGCGTATGAGCCCGCCCGGATCGCTCAATGCACGTGCGTCCGTCGTGTTCTGAGCCCACTCATAGCGTCCGCCCTGGGTGAGGGTGAGGGTCGCGTCGGGTAGGTAGGAGAGGTCTCCGTTCGCGCCGTTCCATCCGGTCAGCGCATAGCCGGCCGAGCCGACGGTGCCCGCCCACGTTCCCTGCGGAGCGCTGGTGACCGTGGGGGCCGCGGGCGACCCTGCGTCCCCCAGAAAGATGCCCGACAGCACGGCGCTGCCTCCGGCCACGCGGGTGACCGTGATCGAGACGGATTCTCCGGCCTCGACGCTGACCGGGAAGGAGACCCACGCGCCCTGGCTGAAGTCGCTCGACAGTTGTGCGCTCTGCCCGTCGACCGAGATGGTCTCCCGCCGGCCCTGGGAGTCCCAGTCAACGGCATAGAGATGCAGGTCGCCCGTATAGGCAGCGGTGAAGCTCAGCTGCATCTGGATCTGGTTGGGGTCGTAGTAGGTGCCCGCGTTGCGCGTCGAACCGTCGGGGCTCTGTAGGGCGCGAGAATCGGAGGTGTCGGACGCCCACAGCCAGCGGCTGCCCTGTTGAAGACTCAACGAGGCGCCGGGCATGTAGGAGACGTCGCCGCCCGCTCCGTTCCATCCGGCCAGGTCGTACCCGCTCGAGCCGACGGCTTTCACCCAGGTGCCTTTGGGCGCGCTTTCAACTTTTGGAGTCGGTGGCGTGCCCCCATCACCGAGGAAGATCCCGGACAGCACCGCATTGCTCCCCCCGGTACGGGTGACGGTGATCGGGATGGTTGCCCCGGCGGCGACGTCGATCGGGAAGGTGACCCATGCGCCCTGGGTGAAGTTCGAGAGCGTCGCCGTCTGCCCGTCTGCGGCGATGGTCTCGCGGCGCCCCTGCGAGTCCCAGTCGAGCGCATACAGGCGAAGGTTGCCTTTGTATTCCTTGGTGAAACGCAGCTGCACTTCGATCTGGTTCTGGTCATAGTAGGTCGAGGCCACGCGCCCAGAGCCGGAGGGACCTTCAAGAGCTCGAGTTTCGGTGGTGGGCGCCGACCACAGATAGCGGTCACCTTTGGTCAGCGTGGCGGTCGCGTCCGGCAGATAGCTCTCGTCGCTGGATCCATTCCAACCGGCGAGGTCATAGCCTGCAGAGCCCTTGGTTCCGACCCAGTCGCCCTGCGCCTGCGGCCAGCACGGCGTGCGCGCGGCGCTGAGTTCTCGGGTCTTCACCATCGCCATATAGCCGGCCGCGTTGGCCTGTTCGCAGAACTGGCTCGCCGTGAGGTTGTACTCGACCTCGAACACCGCCTTGCCGGCATCGATGAACGGTGCGAGCTTGCCGCATTCTTCGGATTGGAAGCATTCCTCGTCGAGTGCGAAGTCGAAGTAGGGCTCGAGTTCGGCGGCCTGCTGGCGGTCGTTCTTCAGGGCGATCGAGAGCCCGAGCGAGTGGGCGGTTTCCGCGAGCCACTCGTTGTAGGTGAGCTGCTCGGCGGCCGTCAGCGGGAAGCCCGTTTCGACTTCGAATCCTTCGACATTGTCCGCCTCGACCCCGTCAAAGCCCTTTTGCTTGCACATTTCCAGGCGCGCTTTCATGATCGGCTCGATCACCGCCAGGTTGCTGATGTCCAGCCAGCGCTCGTTCGAGTAGCCCTGCACGACGCTGCCCAGAACGGATTTCGGGAACTCGGACGCGTCCGGGCGCCATTCCTCCCACGTGCCCGCATCCAGGTAGCAGACCACGTGCCGGCCCTGAGCATGCAATGACGAGACGACTCCCGCGGAGTTTTCGAACAGGTCGATGTCGTACATCTGCGCTTCCACCGACTGATCGACGGCTTCGCTGCCCAGCTGCCACTGCCAGGTCGTTCCCTGGGCAGGGACCCACCAGCTGGATTCCGCGTGCGAAACACTCGGTTTCACAAGCGCGAGCGGGAGCAGAAGCAGCAGCAGGAACAGCAGCAGAAGAAGCAGCAGCACGTTGAACCGCACCGCGCCGGGCGCGCTCGGCATCCTGCCAACGGGCCTTCCTCCCATCGTCGTCTCCTCGAAACCTTGACGCCAAGCCCATCGACGATGTCGATACAACACTCAGCTATTCGGATAGACAGACAGTGTGCTCCCAGCCCTCCCACCCCGTCAATGGGCCGGGCACCCTAGACGCGTTCAGTGCTGAACGCCGGCGCGCCGTGTCGGAGAGTTTGCTAGGCGTTGGCGACGGGCGCGCGCTGGTCCCCGGCGTCGGGCGCCGGCGGGGCGAGAAGATCCGCCGTGTCGGTGAAGTCGATCAGCCGGCGGACGTTTCTGGAGGCGGCCACGATCCTCAGCTCATGGCTCGCCAGCCGCGCGCGGCTCTTGGCATCCATCAGCACGCTCAGACCCGAGCCATCGATGAAGTCGACCCCGCCGAGGTCTAACTCGACCGGTCCTCCCGAGTCCGCGGCTCGGGTGAGAGCTTCATCAAGGGCCTGGGCAGCGCTCATGTCGAGCTGACCCTTGATGGACAGCCGCGTGGCCGTCGGTTGGATGGAGGTGTCGATGTGAAGCAATGAACTGAGAAGCTGGTCGAAGCGCAATCTCGGCAAAAAACGAAACATTATGCACCATGCGTGTGCGCAAGACTCATACACGGCCGGACCGCCGCCGCCAGTAGTGTGTCAGCGATCATGCGCCGCCCTGCGATGGCATGGATCCACGTCGCCGTGCACGCGGCCAACCACCGGGAGCGAGGCTGGTGATCGCCTTTCGCCTGTGGAAGGCGAGCATCTGGTGCCATCGGCACGGGCACCGCTGGGCCGCACGCCTGCTCAAGACGGTCATCTTCCTCGTCTTCGGCTCGCTGCTCGAGCCGGAGGTGCAGATCGAGGGCCACGTCAACTTCGCCCATCGCGGATTGGGGGTGGTCATTCACGGTTCGACCGTGCTGGGAGACTGGGTTCAGATCTGGCAATACGTCACGATCGCCTCCAACAACGACAAGAAGGACGCCATGCACACCGGCGTGCGCGTCGGACGCGGCGCGGTGATCGGCGCACACGCGCTCATCCTGTGCCCGAGCGGCAGAACTCTGACGATCGGCGAGGAGGCCCTCGTGGGCGCCGGCGCGATCGTCGTGAGCGATGTCCCTGCACGAGCCGTCGTGATCCCCGAGCCAAGCCGCATCATCCCGCGCGGCTCCGAAGGCTCCAGCTAGAAGGGCCGAGCACCGACCCGGCAGCGGCGGCTACGGTCCCTTGGCGAGCCGGGCGCGCTCGATCACGGCGGCCATCTCCTCGCGGAAGCGCTGGCGGCCGAATCGCCGCGCGTTCTCGCGGACCAGCCCTTCGTCGAGCTCGAGCCCCTCGAAGCGCTCGATCGCCGCTGCCAGGCCGGAGATTGTCTGCTCGCCGAACAGCACCCCCGTGCGCCCATCGGCCACCGACTCCACTGCCCCACCAACGCCGTAGGCGATCACCGGCACCCCGGCCGCCTGCGCCTCGACCGGGACGATCCCGAAGTCCTCCTCGCCGGGAAACACCAGCGCCCGCGCGCCGCCCAGCAGCCGATCACGCTCCGCGTCGGAGACCTTGCCGACGAACCTCGTTCCCTCGCCCGCCTCGGCCCTCACTGCATCCAGCGCCCTGCCGTCACCGGCCACCTCGAGCGCTCTGTTCAGCTGAGCACATGCGGCGACGGCGAGGTCGACGCGCTTGTAGGGGACGACACGGCCGAACGCGAGGTAGAAGTCCGCCGGTGCGCGGGGCAATCCGAGGAAGTGATCCACGTCGACAGGCGGGTGGACGACCTCCGAGGAGCGTCCGTAGTAGCGCCTGATGCGCTCGGCCACGTGGCGGGAGTTGGCGACAAACACGTCCGGACCCTCGGCGCCGGCCAGATCCTGTCGACGCAGCCACGCAAGCAGCGGCGGCAGCAGCATCCTGGTCGCCCTCCGGACGTCCTCGCCCTGCATGAAGCCCTCCTCCCAGGCGTAGCGCATGGGCGTGTGGCAGTAGCAGACGTGAAGTGCGCGGGCGGGCACGCGAACATTCTTGGCACAGGCGTGGTTGCTCGAAAGGACGAGATCAAAGCCCGATAGATCGAAGGACCGGAACGCTCTGTTCATCAGCGGAAGCAGCTTGGGGTAGTGGCGCACAGCCCCCGGGATGCGATTGAGAAACGAGCTGTGCACCGGTCGCTCGGTGATCTGCGCCGGCCACGGGGCGGGGTCGTAGATGGACGTGAACAGCTCAGCCTGCGGGAACATCTCGAGCAGCTCCAGCACCACCTGCTCTGAGCCTCCGGGGATCGTGAGCCAGTCGTGGACCACGGCCACACGGGCGAAACGCCCGCGCAGCTCGGTTAGCAACGAGTCGCTCACCGGTTCGAGACTATTAGGATCCGGCCCGTGAGCCCGCGCCGCAAGCGACTCCCGCTGCTCTTGCGCGGACTTCTGTTCAGGCGCCACCGCGCGGTCCACGGCGCGCATCGCCTGCTCGTCCGTGGCCCAGTCATTCTCTCGACACCGCGCCCCGGCACGGCGCTCGTGCTGGCCGAGCACGTCACGCTGTACGAGCATGTCGGCTTCTATCTGGATGCCCCCGGCGCTCGCATCGAGGTCGGCTCATCGACCTACATCAATCGCCGCACCGAGATGTGCGCAAAAAGCCTCGTGCGGATCGGCGCGCGCTGCGCGATCAGCTGGGATGTGACGATCACCGACAGCGACTACCACCAGATCGAGGGATCATCCGCGGTGGCCCCCGTCAACATCGGTGACGAAGTCTGGGTGGGAGCGCGAGCGATCATCCTGAAGGGGGTCACGGTCGGTTCCGGAGCGGTCATCGCCGCCGGCGCGGTGGTGAGCCGCGACGTGCCCCCGCGCGCGCTCGTCGCGGGCATCCCCAGCCGGGTGATCCGCGAGAACGTGTCCTGGCACTGAACCATGGGCGATAACCCGCGCCTACAGGGCCGCGACATCGTGTGCGTCGGATTTGCCGATTGGGACACCGAGCTGTGGACCAACCAGCACCACCTTATGTCGCGGCTGGCGCGGGATAACCGGGTCCTGTTCGTGGAGTCCCTCGGCCTGCGCCGGCCCCAGCTGGCCGGCCGCGATCTCACCCGTATCGTCAGACGGGTGCGACGTGGCCTGAGAGCACCGCGGGCAGTGGACGGATTGCACGTGCTCTCACCGATCGTCCTGCCATTGCACGGATCCCGGATCGCGCGAGCGCTGAACGACCGGCTGCTGCCGGCACTCGTCGGCCGCGCGGCACGCCGACTCGGGATGCAGCGGCCGATCCTGTGGGCCTACGTCCCCCAGGCCGAGGTCCTGATCGACACGCTCGACCCGTCGCTGATCGTGTACCACTGCGTCGATGACATCGCCGCCCAGGACAGGATCGACAGCGCGAGCTTTCGCGCCGCCGAGACGCGCTTCGCCGCCCGCGCCGACCTCGTGCTGGCGAGCGCTCCGGCCATCGCCGAGCGGCTGCGGGACATCTCGGGCAACGTCATGGACGCTCCGAACGTGGCCGACACCGAGCTCTTCTCGCGGGCCCTTGAACCGGGACCGCTCGATCCCCAGATGTCAGCGCTTCCAACTCCCCGCATCGTGTTCACGGGGGCGATCGTGGCCGTGAAGCTTGACCTCCCCCTGCTGGCCGAGCTCGCCCGCCTGCGGCCGGACTGGTCGTTTGCACTGGTCGGCCCCATCGGCCCGGGCGAACCACGGGCCGACATATCGGCGATCGCGAGTGTCCCGAATATCCATCTGCTGGGCTCTCGCCCCTACGGTGAGCTCCCCGAGGTGCTGCGGGCGGCCGACGCCGGGCTGATTCCCTACGCCCGCAACGCCCTAACCGAGAGCATCTTCCCGATGAAGGTCTACGAGTACCTGGCGGCGGGCCTTCCCGTCGTCGCGACGCCGCTGCCCGCGCTTGCGGGCCTCACCGACATCGCCACCGCGCCCGACGCCCACGGCATCGCCGAGGAGCTCGATAGCGCGCTTGAGCACGACGACCACGATCGCCGCGTGAAGCGCTCAAGGGCTGCAGCCTCGCATTCGTGGGAGCAGCGCCTGGAGGCGATCGCCGCAGCGCTTCCGGCGCCGGCGCCGTGAAGGACCTGCTCGTAACCACCCACACGCCCGTGCTCGGCTCCGGCCAGGCGGTGCGCACCTACGGCGTCGCCCGGGCGCTGGCGGCAAACGGCGGCCTGACCCTCCTCTACGCACGCTTCGGGGCGGCCGAGCCAGACGCCGCGTTCAAGGCGATCGAGGGCGCCGAACTGGTCGAGGTCGTGCCATCCCGTGGTCCGCGGCGGCTGCTCGCCTACGGTTTGGCGCGGCTCCAGGGCGTACCGGGCGGCTTTGCCCGCGGCGCCTCAGGAGAGCTGGCGGCCGAAGCTGCGAGGCTCGCGGCCGAGCCCGCCCGGGGACGCGTGATCGCCGACGGGCCGATCGCGGCTACCGCCCTCGCCCGCCTCGCGCGAGCACGCCCTGTCATCTACAACGCCCACAATCTCGAGTCCGGCTTCCGCCACGACCTCGGCGGGCACGGGCTCGGAAGCCGGCGGAGACTGCGCGCCTTCGAGCGCCGGCTGCTCCAACGCTCGGCCGAATCGTGGATGGTCAGCGAGGCCGATATCGCCGGCGCGAGAGAGCTGTGCCCGGATGCTCATCTGCGATACGTGCCCAACGTGGTGGATGTCGCGGCGATCGAGCCGGTGTCGTCGCCAGCCGCCGAGCGCCGGGCGGTGTTCGTCGCGAGCTTCGCCTACGAGCCCAACCGAAACGGCCTGCATTTCCTGCTCGAGCAGGTGTTTCCGCGGGTGTGGGCCAAGCTGCCCGATGCCCGCCTGACGCTCGTGGGGGGCGGGCTGTCAGAGCCGCCCAGCGCTGATCCGCGCGTGGAGGCCGTCGGCTTCGTCTCAGATCTGAGAGCGGCCTACGCAGGCGCCCGCTGTGCTGTCGTTCCGCTTCTGCAGGGCGGAGGCACGCCACTGAAGTTCATCGAGGCGCTCGCCTACGGGCTGCCGGTAATCGCCACGCCGCGTGCGGCCGCCGGCCTCGACGTGCAGGACGGCGAGAACTGCCTTCTCGCCGAGGGGGCCGAGGAGTTCGCGGCCGCCCTGGTGAGGGTGCTGGCCGAGGGAGCGCCGGAGCTTGGACTGCGCGGGCGCGAGCTCGCCGCGGAGCGCTACTCGGTCGAGGCCCTCAGCCGGTTGCTGGCCGCCTGAGGGCCGCACAGCTTCTCCTCCCGCCGGGCTGAGATCCGCTCCCTGACGCAAGAAATCCGCGCTGCGGAGCCGAAATCCCTGCGCTGACGGGCCCTCGGCGGACATCTGTCCAGGGTCCAGCTGAGGGCTCAACGACGTCCGGGCGGCGCCCGAAGGACCTCTTGCAGAGCTAAAGAGCGCGCTCGCCCGGGACAGCTCCCGAGCCCCCGAAATCGCGCCTTTCGAGGAGCACCCCTGGGTCGCGAGACGGGGCCGCACAGCAGCCAGGGATATCCGCAGACAGCCCAAGTCAAAGGAGGAACACGATGACATTCACCGCTCGTCCTCACCGGACATCGGGTTGGCCAATGGCCATGTTGCTCGTGATGACATGCCTGATCCTGCCGACAATCAGCGCCACCGCCGAAGCCGCTCCCGCGCGACACACGCGCCACTCGGCGTACAGGCGCTCGCATCGCCCACCGGCAACAGCGGCGCGCATCCTTCCACACGCACTGAACAAGGCCGCCAGGCGTGCCAGACAGGCCGATCGGACCCTGGTCTCGGACGCCCGGGGGCTGAAGCGATGCCTTCGCACGCACCAGAAGCACCCGCGAAAGTGCAATGGGGCGCGGCGCGCCGTCCAGCACGCCGGTACGAGGCTCGCAAGGGCCAAGCGGCGCCTTGCCACGCTCGCACGCCGAGGCGGCACGAACAGCAGCCGAGCCGGCAGGTCCGCGTCGCCGAATCCCCGCCAGGCTCCCGTCGTGACCGTCTCCGGATCGACGCTGAGTTGGACGCGGGTGGCCGGCATCAACACCTACGTGCTTGCCACCAAGGTTCCCGGTGAGACCGCCGCCTATGCGGTGGTCAGCGGCACCTCCATCACGCCGCCGCCCGTGCCGGGCGTCACGGTCCACTACAGCGTGCGTACCACCACCAACGGGTCGGCCTGGTCGACAGAACAGGCCATCGCCTACCCGTCGTCCACAGGGGCCGACAAGCAGGCCGCACCGGCGCTGACCGTCTCCGGCCAGACGCTCACGTGGACGGCGATACCCGACGTGGCCACCTACATCCTCGCAACCGAAGTGCCCGGCCAGGCCCCGCAGTACTCGGTCCTCAGCGGCACCTCGGTAACCCCGATACCCATAACAGGAGTCACGGTCCGCTACAGCGTGCGGACGGCCGTAGACGGCAGCGCGTGGTCGCCACAGGTCTCGATCGCCTATCCCGCCGTTGCGCCGCAACCGTCCCGGACACTTCCGGAAGGGACGTCCGGCGGCTTCCAACCCGGTCTCACATCCGGAACGAACCCGGCCTATGACATCCCCGGAGCCGCCAAGCTCGGTGCCAAGGTGGTGCGGCTCGACTTCAACCTCACGGCAAGCGTGCAATCGATCGAACCGGCAATCGCCGAGTACGCGGCCGAGGGGATCCGAGTCGAGATGTTGGCCGACTTCGACGGCGAGGTACCGACGCCGGCCGAAGCCACGAGCCTGGTGAACTGGGCCAAGGCCTTCGGTCCCGGAGGCACCTTCTGGGCCGGCCGCTCCGACGGCCAGCTGGCGGTCACATCGATCGAGTTCGGAAATGAGACGAGCTTCAGCTATCAATATTCTGATGACTCGCCCAGCGGCTACGCCAGCCGTGCACAGTGGTACGCGGAGCGTTTTGCCGAAGCCGCGACCGCAATCCGCGCGACCAACCCCGGCGTCGGGCTTCTGGCGCAGGGGGACTCCGGTAATGCGGGCCCGACCTGGGTCGAGAACATGTTCAAAGCCGTCCCCGACCTCGGGTCGCTCGTCGCAGGCTGGACGATCCACCCGTATGGCTCTGGATGGCGCGAACGGCTACAGACCCTGCTCGACCAGACCGCCGCGCAGGGCGCACCCTCGACGATCCCGATCGATATCACCGAGTGGGGCCTCGTTACCGACAACGGGCGCTGCCTGAGCACGAACTTCGGGTGGAACCCGTGCATGACCTACCAGGAAGCCGGTGAAGTCCTGACCCGGACCGTCGGCGAAATGCGACAGCTGCTTGGCGGCCGCATGGGACTGTTCATGCTCTACCAGGTCCGAGACCAGGCGCCCACCGGCACCAGCACCGACGTCGAAGCGTACTTCGGCGCCCTGCAGCACGAACTCCAGCCGAAGGGAGCCTTCACGCAGGCAGTGGAAGCGCTGATGGCGGCTTGAGCTAATCTCCGCCTCGGCATGCGGACCAAGAACGGCCAGCAATCCGCCAGGGCCGTTCTTGGTCCGCCGTCCACATTTGCCGTAAGGACACCGGCAACCGTGGGACTGTCGAGCGCAGCCCGGATCGCCATCGCCATCACGGTGCTGGCGGGGTTGCTGCGATTTGCAACCCTCGACGTCCAGAGCATCTGGCTGGACGAGTCGAGCACGATGATCCTCGTGCGGCGCGGGTTCAGCGGGATGCTCTCGCACCTGTCCTCCGGCGAGTCGGCGCCTCCCCTCTACTACATCCTGGTATGGGGGTGGACGAAGGTGTTCGGTGCAGGCGTTCTTGGCTTCCGAAGCTTCTCGGCGCTGGCCGGCACACTCACAGTCCCGGTCATGTACCTGGCGGGGCGGCGCATATCCCAGCGCGTCGGACTGTGGGCCGCAGCCCTCACAGCCTGCAATCCGGCGATGTACTACTACTCCCAGGAGGCGCGCTGCTACGCGCTGCTGATCCTGTTCAGCGCGGTCGCCTTCGTTCTGTGGCTGCGCGCCCTCGAGGATCGGGACACCCGCAGCCTCGCGCTGTGGGCCGGCGCGTCGATTCTGGCACTGCTGACGCACTACTTCGCGGTTTTCCTGTTCATCCCGCAGGCGATCATCATCGCCCGGCGCGTTGGCCTGCGGCGCGTTCTGCTACCGGTCGGTGCGGTGGTGGTTGTCGGTCTGGCCCTTCTACCGCTCGCGGTGAGTCAGCACGGAAACGGCAAAAAGTCCGAATGGATTGAAGAATCATCCCTCGTATCGCGGGTTGGGGAGACGGCGAAGCAGTTCCTTGTCGGCGTGTACGGCCCGGTCGAGATCCTCACCGCGGTGATCGCCGGTCTGCTCGCCGCCTGCGCGCTCGTCCTCGTGGTACGCCGCACGCAGGCGCGCGAACGAGAGGCCGCTCGCGACTTCGCGATCGTGGGTGCGGTCGGGCTGGGACTGCCCCTCGTCGCGGCCGCAACCCACGCGCTGGACGTGTTCGACGGTCGCAATGTCATCGCCGCCTGGATCCCGTGGGCGTTGCTGCTGGCAATCGGCCTCGCCGCGCCGCGCGCCCGCCGTCTTGGTGCTTCGCTGGGCATCTGCCTGTGCGTGCTGTCGCTGGTGGTGATCGCGGCGATCAACGCGATCCCCGGCTACCAGCGCGACGACTGGCGGGGCGTGGCCAGGGCGCTGGGAGCTCCGCGGTCGCCCGATCGCGTGCTCGTGGCAGAACGCTACTCATCGATGCCCCTGTCGATCTATCTTCCAGGCACGCGAACCGACGCCGGTCCGAGCGCACTCACGCATGAACTCGATTTCATCACCCTGAGAGAACGACGCACCGGTCGCTCGCCCACGCCTCCCGCAGTCGTCCCGGCGCATGCGCCGCCCGGCTTCCGCGCGGCCGGGGTGCTCAGGACGGAAACCTATGCGCTCACGCGGTTCGTCGCGCCGCGAGCGGTGAACATTGAAACCAGCCTTCTCAGACGCCTGAGTGGCGAACCCTACGCGGAAGCGATTCAACAGCGCTGAGGAGGCGCGGGCTGCTCAGGAGAGCCGGTCGCGTGCCGAAGCCTTCGACCCCACCAGCAGCGCGAGCAGCCCGAGCTGGGTCGCGAACAGCACGGTGAAGCGATGGTCCACGCCGGTGAAACTCGCAGTCGTGTCCATCACGAGCAGCCCGGCGATCGCGCACAGCGAGCCCAGACCAAAGGCGCGTGAAAGCGGCTCGGGACTTCGCCTCCACGCCTGCCAGGCGAGCACCGCCCCACCGGCCAGCATCGCAACGTAGGCGAACAGCCCCAATATCCCCAGCTTCAGCCAGAACCACAGGGCGGCGAAGTGAACGTACTCTCGCCCTTCTTCGTGCTCGACCGACAGCGGGCGAAACGTGGCGGCCCATGGCACCCCCATTCCCAGCCCGGTGATCGGATGCTCACCGATCGCGCCCAGCACGTTGGCGCGCTCGTCGAGGCGGTAGCGGTCCTGGACGTTTGCTTCGAGCTTCGAGGGAGCGAGCGACTCCGCGCGGCGCACGATCGGAGACCCAGAGGATTGGAAGCCGACCGAGCCGAGCAGCCAGATCGCCACCAGCAACGCCAGGCCCACGGGAAGGAGCATGCGCCGGCCGATAGGCGATGTGCCGAGAACGATCACCAGCAGGACACCGAGGACGGCGGCGATCCAGAACGAGCGCCGGTAGGAGAGCGCCAGCGAAATTATCAGCAGCGGGGTCCCGGCCAGCATCCACCGTGGCGGCTTGGCGCGGATCACGACCGCCGCCAGGATCGTCAGGAGAACCACCATGATCAGCCAGTTGGCAGCCGGTTCGTAGTAGGTGAGCGTGGCACGGCCTTCGACCGGTGTGCCGTAGTGACCGATGACCTCGACGACGCCGGCCGCGGCCTTCACGATCGCCAGTGCGCCGACCACCATGATCATGCGGACCAGCTGGTAGCGCTCGAGCTTGAGGTTGGCGATCGCGATCGGTAGGAACAACAGGTAGGCCAGCACGTTCTCGCCGAGGACGACCGAGCGTATGCTCTGCCCGGCCGCGTGTCCGGTGACCGCCCCGGCGATCATGGCGAGCAGGAGCAGCGTGAGCCCTAAAGCGAGCGGGCGCGGCACGCGCAGCGCGCGCCCGCTGCGCATCACCTCGAGGAGCACCGAGACCACGGTCAGCGCGACCAGGACGTCCAGTCCCGTGAGGCCCTTGTAGAGCTGGTTGTACAGCTGCGAGGTGAAGCCGAAGAGCCCGAATGTCGGCCCCTCGCACAGAATCGCGAGACCGGCGAGAAGCGTGACCATCACGATCGGCTTGCGCATCAGGATGACCGCCAGCAGCACGGCCAGCGGCAGCGCCAGCCCTGGCGTCCCCAGCTTGTGGGACCCCGCGTAGGCGAGCAGCATCGTGCCCACCGCCGCCGCCGCCGCGATCGACAGTTCGCCGTGCGCCAGCCCCCGCAGCCGCACTCGCCACGCGACCATAGCTGCCGAGGTCCTCAGGCCCGCAGCCGCTGCGCCGCGGTGCTTTCCGCGGTGATCGGCGAGTCGATATCGCCGTCGAGCCTCGACCCCGTCGTCCCGTAGGGTTCGAAGCCATAGCGCGAGCTGTCGCGCAGCCCGGTCACGACGATGCCCACAGGCTCGACCATGTGGCGGTCGAGGATCGCCCGGGCGCGGCGGACGTCGTCCCGCGCCGTCTTGTCGACGCGAGCCACGACGATCGCGCTGTGAATCGCCGAGCTGTTCAGCAGAACCTGGGCGTCGGCGACGGGATTGAGCGGAGGAGCATCGACTATGACGATTCCCTCCGGTGTGAGCAGCTTGGAGATCAGTTCGGCGACCCGCGGTGATCCCAGCAGCTCGGATGGATTGTGCGGGGTGCGCCCGGCCGGCAGGACGGAGAAGTTGGGGAGATCGGAGAAGGGCTCGATCAGCAGATCCGATACCGGCACGTCGCGGGTGAGCGCCGTCGACAGGCCGTTCCCCGGCTTCAGATCGAAGTGCTCGGTGAAGGTCGGACGGCGCAGGTCGAGCTCGATCAAGACGACACCGCGCCCGGCCAGCGCGACCGCATGCGCGAGATCGACCGCCACGGTGGTCTTGCCCTCACCGGACACCGCGCTCGTGACGAGCAGGGTGTCGAGCTGGCGGGTGACCGCCGCGAAGTCGAGGGCGCTGCGCAGGATGCGGTAGGGCTCGAGCAGTTCCTCGCGGTCCTTCGCGCGGTGGAAGCGAAACGCCGATTGCGGCACGGCCGCGAGCACCGGCAGGCGGTACTCGAGCTCGAACTCCTCGATCGTCTTGATGCGCCGATCCAGCGATTCGATCAGGAACACGAGCGCGAACGCGATCGCGAAGCCGATCAGCACCCCGACCACGATGGTCGAGGTCAGGCTGGGGCCGGTGGGGGTCGCGGAGGGGGTGGCCAGCCCGATGATGTTCGCGCCGCCGCCTGCGACCGCCCTCAGCTCCCCGAGACGCTGAAGCGATGTCTCCAGGGCCGTACGTTCGGCCGACCCGGCCGGAAGCGCGGCGATCTGCTGATTGATCTTTTCCTGCGCGGATTCGATCCCGGCCAGCTCAGACCGAGTCCTGAACGCGATGTACTGTTCGGCAAAGGCGTTCGCCAGGCGCGCGGAATAGCGTGGATTGCCCGTGGTCGCCACGACGTTCAGGACATCGGCGTTGGGCGCCGCTTCGACCTTGACTTCGCCCAGCAGTTCACTGGCAGGCGCAGTCGAGTGCAGCTCTCGGCGCACGCCCTGGGCGACTTCGGGCGAGTGAGCGATCAGCACTTCGGTGTCCGCTTCACGCTGGGGTTCAGCGGTGCCGGAGGGAGAGACCTGCAGCGCGGAATCTGAGAGCGTGCCGCTCTGGAAGGCCACATTGGCGGTCGCCGAGTAGGACTTGGCGCCGCGCTCGTGCCGTACGACGGCGATCAGAACGCACGCCAGCACCACGCCGACGACGATCAGCCAGCGATTGCGCAGCATCGCCAGGCTCTTGGCCAGGCCGTCGCTGTCTCGCGCCCGCCCGAACCTGTCGGCGGCGCTCATCGCACCGCCCTGGCCTGAGCTGCGGAAACCGCTTTCAACGCGACAGATCCCACCACTAGCTTCTTATCGTCGCCCGGCTCGTTCTGCTTGAGAGCGGCGCCAAAGGCCGGCCGAGGGACGCGATCGGATCGCATTACGGGGATGGTACCCCGAACCGAGGTCGAGGTCCCCCATTCGAGCCTGCCCGCGGACCCCGAACCGGTCACTGCCAGTTGGGGCGCCAGGTCAACTCGTAGGAGAGCTCACGCGAACGTTCGCGGATGGGTCGTGCCGGCACTCCCGCCACCACGGTGAACGGCTCCACGTCCTTGGTCACGATCGCTCCGGCGGCCACCACCGCTCCTTCGCCGATCGTGAGGGTGCCCAGCAGGACCGCGCCCTCCGCGATCCAGGCTCGATCGCCGATCGTCATCGAGCCCCTCTTGCTGTTGAAATCAGGATCGTCGATCAGGTGCTTGCCGGGCTGCAGCCGCGTATAGCTCCCGATGTTGACGTTATCGCCGATATGGACGCCCCCCCTGGCATCGAGGACGCAGTTGCGCCCGATCGAACAGTTGCGCCCGATATGCAGGGCCCTGGCTCGGAAGATCTGGGTTCCGAGCATGATGATTCCCGTCCTATGGTCCTGCAGATCCACGCCGATCAGCCTGTACGCAGCCATCCTCAGCGAGACGAACGGAATCCTCGCGATGAGATGGTTCATCGCCCAGTCGCGCGTCGGGATCAGGATCTTCAGCGAGCTCACAGCGTTCTTCACGCGGAGAAGTCTATTCAGGCTTCCGTAGCGCCCGGTGCCGCGCGCTCGAGCTCATCCACCACGCGATGCTCGTAGCGCGAGGCGCTGTGCTCGTCGGCGGTGCGCGCGCCTCCGCCGCGCAGCCTCGCCCGCAGCGGCTCATCGCCCGCAAGACGCACGACGGCGGCCGCGAGCGCCTGCGGATCCTCGGAGGGAATGAGCAGAGCGTTGACCTCGTCGCGAAGGTAGCTGACGGCTCCGCCCCGAGCCGTCGCGACGACCGGCCGTCCCATACCCATCGCCTCCAACGGCACGAGCCCCCACGGCTCCTCCCAGCGAATCGGGAACAGCACGACGTCCGCCTGCGCGTACAGCGAGGGCAGCATCTCCGGCGTTGCCGGCCCGGCGAACAGGACCCGATCCTGCACCCCGAGCAGGGCGGCCTGACGGCGCAGCTCGGCCTGATACCGATCGTCGCCCGCGCCCGCGATCGTGAGCGTGGCCACTGCCGGGAGGTCCGCCAGCCCCGCCACGGCGATATCGACCCCCTTGTCGCGATGCACCCGCCCCACATACAGCAGGCGCCAGCCCCACGGCTCGGCAGGCGCTGAGTGAAGGAAGCGCCCCTGCACACCGGGCGATATCACGACGCTCCTGGCGGGCTCGAAGCCGCCGGCCGCGAGGGCGGCTGAGGTGTATCGAGAATTGAGCAGATACAGGCCGGCCCGCTCGAGGTCGTAGCGGATCGGTATGCCCCCCAAGGGCTCGAGCACGGGGGCAACCGGCTGCAGGCGTTTGCCCATCCTCGTCCAGCCATCCGTCATCGGGCCGTACAGTGGCCAGGAGTCCTGGATCGTGAGCACGGAGGGCAACCCCCTGCGACGCACGCGCTCTATCAGGGACAGGGACATCCCTCCCATGGCCCACCAGCTGACCACGTCGGGGGAGAATGTCCGCAGGTGCCCGTCGAGGACAGCGGCGTTCGCCCGCTCGAGCCTCAGGCGCTGCGGCGGTGAGAGCGGGACGGCGCGCTGAGCCGTCGCGTCGAGATAGGAGTGAAGCGACCGGTCCACCGGCAGCTCATCGCGCTGTGTGACTCCGGGCCCGCG
Organism: uncultured Solirubrobacteraceae bacterium; assembly: GCA_963826995.1. GTDB lineage: Bacteria > Actinomycetota > Thermoleophilia > Solirubrobacterales > Solirubrobacteraceae > Palsa-744. The sequence continues at coordinate 813,602 of CAWGYZ010000002.1, forward strand.
ATAGTCCGAGACGACGACCTGCACGTCATGGCCGCGCCCCTGCGCGGCCCCCATCACCCCCTCGCAGATGAGCTCATAGCCGCCCAGATAGTGCGGCGGGTAGAGCAGCCCCACGGTGAGGATCCTCATAGCATCCGCTCGTACAGCTCGGCCATCGCGGTGGCCGCGGCCACCGGAGAGTGATGCACAGCGAAGGTCCGGCGGGCGGCCTCGCCCGCCTGACGGCGCGCCTGCGGGTCCTCGCACAGGGCCAGAACAGACGCAGCCAGCCGCTCATCGTCGGTCTCGACCGCCAGTCCTCCACGAGCACCGACCCCCTCCGCGCCGTGGGGTGTGGTCACCACCGGGATACCGAGCGCGAGCGCCTCGAGCACCTTCACCTTCGCGCCGCTGCCCCGCGAAAGCGGATACAGGAGCACACCAAGCTGTCGCAGAAAATCGGCGGCCGACTCCACCCGGCCGAGCCATTCGACGCCGGGGGCGTCCGCCGCAGCCCCGAAATGCGCAGGTTCCATGCCGTCGCCGGCCAGCAGCAGGCGGGCATCGGGCCGTCGTGCCCTGACGAGCGGCCACACCCGGCTCAGCAGGCGTACGACCGCCTCCTGCGTCGAGGGCCAGCGAGCCGTGCCGATGAGCCCGGCCAACGCAGAGTCGAGCGCGGCCGCGGGCTCGTAGCGGGCGGGATCGAGCGCCAGCGGCGCATAGGAGACGTGCGCATGCGGAGCGCTGGCGCGCAGGCAATCGGCCACCTCCGCCGAGCTGGCCAACAGCCAGCGGGCCCGCCGGCGGGCCCGAGCCTCCCCCCGCAGCAGCTCGATCGAGCGTCGCCCCTGCGGCCTGACCGGATTCCACACGCGAGGGTCGAGCCGAGTGAGGCAGTCGAGCTGCACGAGCGCTGGGCCCTGCACCCGCCCGAGTGCCCCCGCAGCTTCAAGGTCGGCGAAATGCACGACGTCGGCTTCGCCGGCGCGGGCCTGCACCAGCTCGGCGAACGGCCCCTGGGCGAACTCTCCCAGCGGATGGAGCAGGCGTCTGAGGCGAATCTGAGCAGGGGTGCGAGGAGGCGATGGAGCGGCCTCGACGATCGCGCCCGCGGGCATGGACGGCGGCGGATCGCCTCTATCGACGCACACCACCCTGCACTCCACCCCACGCGAGAGCAGGCCCATCAGCAGGGCAGCGGTGCATCGCGCGGCAGCCGTGCCCTCCGGGTCTGGGTAGTTCGCCATCACTACGAGGACACGCAAGGCTGCGAGAGTATGACGCAAATGGTGACCAGGGTCACGACGCTAACGCGCGCCCTTTTGCACGGCGGGGCGGCGGGCGACGCCGGCGTGGCAAAAGGGCGCCAGATTGCATCCAACGTGGGTGTCCAGCTCGCTGCCCGTGCGATCGGAATGGTCCTCGGCGTCGTGACGGTGGCGCTGACCGCTCGGACCCTCGGTACCGCCGAATACGGCGTGTGGACTGGGGTCGGCAATTACGTAGGACTGTTCGGCGTGCTCACCAGTCTCGGATTCACGAACGCGGCGACCCTGCGAATGGCCGCGGAACCGGAGCGCGAGGCGGAGTGGCTGGGAGCACTGGTCGGCGCCCGCACGGCGATGTCGGGGGTGGTGACGCTGGTGTGCATCGCGTCGATCCCTCTGGTGCTGACCAACACGGACCACAGCCATGCCGTCGGCTACATCCTCAGCCTCGCCACGCTGTCAACCGGGGCCACCTCGCTGATGACCGTCTTTCAGACGCGCATGCGCTCCGGACTGGCGGTGTCGTTCACCATCCTGCAGGCGATCCTGTGGCTCGCCGCGGTGATCGCGCTGGCGGTGTGGCACGGATCGGTCGTCGCGTTCGCCCTCGCCAACGTGCTGGTCATCCTGATCATCTCGATCCTTCAGATCGGGGTAACCCGCCGGCTCGCACGCATCGCATGGCGAGCCGGGCTGCGCCTGTGGGGGCCGCTGACGCGGGTTGCCGTACCGCTCGGCGTGGCCAGCGTGATGATCACCATCTACTACCAGGTCGATTCGGTCCTGCTGCTGCAGATCGCCGGCCCCAAGGAAGCCGGCATCTATGGCGCGGCATATGGGTTCCTCGGCCCGCTGCTGTTCCTTCCCGCGGCGATCATGGGCTCGTTCTTCCCGGTTCTGTCCACCGTCTATAAAAGCGATCCGGCGCGCGCTCGCAGGCTCGTGCAGATATGCGCCGACATCATGGCGGTGATCGGGTTGCCCTTCCTGGCCGCGACGATCGCACTGTCGGGCCCTGTCGTGCACCTCATATTCGGCGAAGAGTTCAACCAGGCGGCGGACCTGCTTCCGATCCTGATGATCGCCTTCGTCATCATCTGCTACGGCTCACTCGCCGGCTTCCTCGCTCCTCTGGTGGACCTGCAGTGGAGGCTGGCCTTGTACACCACCATCGGCGCGATCGCAAACGTCGTGCTCAACCTCGTTCTGATCCCGCCCTACGGCGCCCACGGGTCGGCCTGGGCGACCGTCGCCACCGAGCTTCTGACCATGTCGCTGATGATGGTGACGGTCCTGCGTGCAATGCGGCTTCGGCTTCGGCTCGGCAAGATCCTGCGCACGGTCGTGCTCGCCGCGGCCATGACCGGCGTGATGACGCTCACGGCGTTCCTCGGCCTGATACCCGCAAGCCTGATCGGGGGGCTGCTGTATGTGGGGGGCCTGTTCGCGCTGCGCATCGTCAACCGCGACGAGGTGCGCACCCTCAGGGGCCGCGGTCAGACCGAGCCCGATCCGCTGCCGGAGCCGCCTGTTGAGAGCTGAGTCAAGCGCCGGCGGCCGCGTGCCGATAGTACGGATACCATTGCGAGAAACCCGCATCGTGGCCGTTCTCGAGGGTGGCCCGAGTAATTCCCGGGCCGCCGGAAGAGCTTGAGCGAGCCCCCGAATAACCAGAGAGGAACACCAGGTGGAGAACACAACATTGGTCACGGGCGGCAGCGGCTACATCGGCGCACTGCTCGTCGAGGAGCTCCGTCAGGCCGGCCGGGACGTGCGCGTCCTTGACTCCCTCCTGCACGGCCAGGAGGACATCGCCGCAGAGCAGGAGCGCGCCGGTGTGGAGGTCATCCGCGGCGACGTTCGCGACGCCGAGGCCCGCAAGCGCGCCCTCACCGGCGCCAACGCGGTCGTGCATCTGGCCGCGATCGTCGGCGACCCGGCCTGCGCCCTGGATCCCAAGGCCTCCGATGACGTCAACGTACAGGCCACCCGCGCCCTCGTCGCCGACGCCAACACCCTCGGTGTCGATCGGCTGGTGTTCGCCTCGACCTGCTCGAACTACGGGCGCATGACCGACCCCAACGTGCCGATCACCGAGGACGGAGAGCTTCGCCCGGTATCGCTGTATGCCGAGCAGAAGGTCGGCATGGAGCAGCTGATCCTGAACGGCGGCACGGGCGAGACCAAGCCCACCTGCCTGCGCTTTGCCACCGTCTACGGCGTCGGGCGGCGGATGCGCTTTGACCTGACCGTCAACGAGTTCACACGCGAACTGTGGGCCGACCGCGAGCTGGAAGTGTTCGGCGAGCAGTTCTGGCGTCCCTACATTCACGTTCGCGACGCCGCCCGCGCGGTGCGAACGGTGCTCGAAGCGCCCGAGGAGAAGGTCACGGGCAACGTCTTCAATGCCGGGCGCTCGGGTGAGAACTACCGCAAGCTCGACCTGGTCGATGAGATCGGCAAGCAGATCGATCGCGGCAAGGTCTCCTACGTGCATCGCGACGAGGACCCCCGCGACTACAAGGTGAGCTTCGACAAGATCCGCTCAGAGCTCGGGTTCGAGACCCTCATGATCGTCCCCGACGGCATCGCCGAGGTGATCGCGGGGCTCGACGCCGAGACCTTCGGTGATCCCTTCGACGCCCGCTACAAGAACGTCCCCTGAGCGCCCTCGGCGCTCTGCGATAGGAACCGGCGGATGAGCAGCACCGAGATCTTCCCCGAGCTGCCGCTGTTCGACCTGCGCCTCGAGCCGCAGGATCTGGAGGCCGTCGCCGAGACCCTGCGCTCAGGCTGGCTCACGCTCGGTCCCCGCACGGCCGAATTCGAGGAGGCCTTCGCCACGCAGCTCGGCGCGCGCCACGCGATCGCGCTGTCCAGCTGCACCGCGGCGCTGCACCTGGCCTATCTGGCCGCCGGAGCCGGTCCCGGCGACGAGGTGATCGTGCCCTCGTTCACGTTCGCGGCGACGGCCGCCGCCGCGCTCTACTGCGGCGCCACGCCGGTGTTCGCGGAGATCCTCTCGCGCAAGCATCCGAGCCTCGATCCTGAGGACGTCGAGCGGCGGATCACCCCGCGCACCAAGGCCGTGTGCGTCGTCCACTACGCGGGATACGCGGCTGCTGCGGACCGCCTGAGGGAGCTGTGCGACGCCCGCGGAATCGCGCTGATCGAGGACGTGGCGCACGCGCCCAGCGCCACGCTCGGCGGGCGCAAGCTCGGCACATGGGGTCTCGCGGGCGCCTTCAGCTTCTTCTCGAACAAGGTCCTGTCGGTGGGCGAGGGCGGCCTCCTGTGCACCGACGACGACGACGTCGCCGCGTTCGTGCGCTCGCGCCGCTCGCACGCCATGACCAGCGGCACGTGGGACCGCCACAGCGGGCGCACCGACACCTATGACGTCGACGGCCTCGGCTTCAACTACCGCCTGGACGAGCCCCGGGCAGCACTGCTGCTCTCGCGCCTGACGCGCCTGGAGAGCGAAATCACGCGCAGGCGCGAGCTCACGGCGCGCTATCGCGAGCTGCTCAAGGGCGTCGACGGGATCATCCTCCCGTTCGAGGACAGCGAGGTGCCCGAGTCCTCCTGCTATGTGATCCCGATCATGATCGAAGAGGACGGCCGCCAGGCGGAGGTGAGCACCCGCCTGCGCGAGCGCGGGATCCAGACGAGCATCTTCTACCCCTCGATCCATCGCTTCACCGCCTACCGCGAGCGCTTCCCGGACGTCTCCCTGCCGATCACCGAGCTTGCATCGCGCACCGAGCTCACGCTTCCGTTCTATCCCCACATGACCGACGATGACCAGGACCGCGTCGCCGAAGCACTCGCTGAGGCGGTTGCCGAATGAGCGGCTGGCGCGTACCGCTGACCGACATCGCCATGCCCGAGGAGGATGTGCAGGCCGTGCTCGAGTGCCTGGATTCCGGCTGGCTGACGATGGGCCCGCGAACGCAGGCCTTCGAGCAGGCGCTCGCTGAGTACGTGGGTTCCCCTCACGCCGTGACCGTATCGAGCGGCACCGCCGCCCTTCACCTCTCCTGCATGGCGGCCGGGATCGGTCCCGGCGACGAGGTGATCGCGCCGGCCTTCACGTTCGTCGCGAGCGCCAGCGCGGCCCGCTATGTGGGGGCCGAGCCGGTGCTCTGCGACGTGCGCAGCGCGCTCGACTTCAACATCGACCCCGACGACGTGGCCCGCCGCATCACGCCTCGCACGCGGGCGGTGGTGGCGGTGCATTTCTGCGGCTACCCTGCCGACGTGCTGGCCCTGCGGGAGCTGTGCGACGCGCACGGCCTCGTGCTGATCGAGGACTGCGCCCAGGCGATCGGCGCCCGTATCGATGACACGGGACGTCAGGTCGGCACGATCGGAGAGCTGGGAACGTTCAGCTTCTTCTCAAAGAAGCAGCTCTGCGTGGGCGAGGGCGGGATGGTCACAACGCCTGATGAAGAGCTCGCGGACCGCGTGCGGCTGCTGCGCTCCCACGCCATGACCAGCAGCACCTGGGACCGTCACCGCGGACACGATCCCGCCTACGACGTGATCGACGTCGGCTACAACTTCCGCCTGGACGAGCCGCGCGCCGCGCTCGGCCTGAGCCGGCTGGGGCGGCTGCAGGAGAACATCGCAACCCGGCGCGCGATCGTCCGGCTGTACCGCGAGCGGCTCGCGGACGTGCCGGGGATCGAGCTGCCATTCGACGAGCAGGCGGTCGAGCGCTCGTCGCACTTCGCCTTTGCGGTCCTCTTGAAGGACCGCGCCACGCGCGATCGCTTCCGCGACGATCTCAAAGACAACGGAATCCAGACGACCTGGTATCCAGCGCTGCACAAGTTCACCGAGTACCACCGGTTAGCGCCGGGCGATGGACTTCCAGCGGCCTCGGAGGCGGCCGATCGCCACTGCGCCCTGCCGCTCAGCTCGCTGATGGACGAGGCCGCGGTCGACACCGTCGTTGACGTGGTCAGGGCCGCCGTCAGTCGGCCGGGATGAGCCGGTCGCGGACCGACTCGAACTCCTCCTGCGCCTGCTCATAGTCGTCGTGGCGGCCGATGTCGAGCCAGTAGTCCTCGCTCTGCCAGGCCCGCACGACCTCGCCCGCCGCGATCAGCCGCAGGATCAGGTCGGGAAAGTCAAGCCGCTCACCGGCCTTGATGTATGACAACGCGCGAGGCGCGAAGCAGTAGACGCCCATGCTCGCCGTGAAATCGATCGCGGGCTTCTCGTCATAGCCGGTCAGCCGGGTCGGATCCCCGTCCTCCTCGAAACGCAGCACACCCAGCGAGATGTTGATCTGGCGGGTCTTGGTCGCGATCGTAGCGGCCGCGTCGCCGGCGCCGTGGCGCTCGAGCAGCGCGCCATAGTCGATGTCGGTGAGCACATCGCCGTTCATCACCAGGATGTCCTCCCCGGCGAGGCCGTCGATCATCGCCAGCGCGCCGACCGTGCCGAGCGGCTCGTGCTCGCGGTAGTAGTCGATCGGAATGCCGTATCCCTCGCCGTCGCGGAAGAACACCTCAATCAGCTCGGCCAGGTAGCCGGTGGCGATCGTGATTCGCTGGAATCCGTGCGCCTTGAGCTGGCGCACGACGATGTCGAGCACCGGGCGGTCGCCGATCGGCATCAGAGGCTTCGGCAATACGGTCGTATAGGGGCGCAGGCGCGTTCCCTCGCCGCCCGCGAGGATCACTGCGCGCTTCATAGGAGCTCTGCGTAGAGCTCACCCGTGCGGCCTGCGATCACGGGCCAAGCGTACCGTTCCTCCGCGAGCCTGGCCCCGGCCTGACCGCGCCGCGCACACTCGAGCGGGCCCGCGGCGACGCTCTCGGCCAGCGCCTCGGCCAGCGCCTCGGGATCCGCTCGCCGGCAGATCCAGCCCGTCTCCCCCTCGATCACCGCCTCGATGAGGCCACCCACCGGATACACGATCACGGGACGCTCGAAGCCGTAGGCGAGCAGCAGCACACCGCTCTGGCTGGCGGCCCGGTAGGGCAGGGCCACCGTATCGGTGGCCGCGAACAGCTCGGCCGCCTCATCCATCGCCAGAAAGCCCTCGCGCACGATCACGCGCCCAGCGAGCTCCGGGGACGCGAGCAGCGGCTCGGCGGCCGCCAGGGCTCCCAGCTCCTTGCCCCCGATGATGAGGGTCACCTCGCCGACCCGGCTCACGGCCAAGAGCAGATCCTCAAGGCCCTTGTCCCCGCGCAGCTGACCGAACAGCAGCGTCGCGGGCGTCTGCGGCTCGATTCCCAGCGCCGCGCGCGCACGGTCGCGGTCGACGGCACCCCCCGTCCGAGCGAGGGCCCCGTACTCGCCGTGCGGAATCACGACAACCCGCCCCCGCATGCGCGCCGGGATACGGCCCACGTCCGCCTGCGTGTGCACGATCGTGCGGGTGGTCAGCCACTCCTGCATTCGCACGAGCGCCAGACGGGTGCGGCGCAGGAAACGCCCGCGCTCGAAGGTGTTGTGGGCTGTCTGCACCACCACGCCGACCCCCGCAAGGCGCAGAGCGCCGATCGCGGCGACCCCGAGCGGCGGCGACTCGAAGCCCTGGGAGTGGACGAGATCGGCCCTGTGCGCGAGCGTGATCAGCCGGGGAATCGCCGCCATGAAGCGAATTCCGTTGATCACCCGCCCGACCCCGGCCCGGCGCGCGGCACCGGCGAGCCTCGAGCTGCCGCGCAGGTAGTGAAAAACGCCGTGAACGGTGACCCCGTCCACCACCGCGTAGCGATGATCCTCAGCCGTGGCCAGGTCGATGAGCCACCCCTGGCCGGCGAGCGCCCGGGTGAGCTCGGCCGTGTAGTCGGCATTGCCCCCGCGCCCGCCCTGCTCGATCATCAGCACCCTGCCGCGTGGGCTCACCGCCGGCTCGAGGCGATCGCGTCATCCAGCAGCCCGGCGATCAGCTGCGCGACCACGGGGGCGGCGTATGTCTGCTCGGCGTAGGCGCGGGCGGCGCGCCCCTGGCGCTCGCCGCGCTCGGGGTCCTCGAGGTAGGTCCTCAGCATCTCCGCAAGCGAGGCCGGGTCGTTCTCGGGCGAGGTGATACCCCCGTACTCGGGGGTTATGAGATCGGCCACACCCTCGGCTCCGGTCGACAGACAGGGACGCGAGGCAAGCATCCCCAGGATCACCGCCCGTGGAGCCCCCTCGGTCGGGCTGGGGCAGAACACCGACACGTCGAACGCCGACAGCACGTCAGGGACCTCTGAACCGGGGGTGGGGATGAAGTGGGCACGCTGCCCGAGCGGAGCCGCCAGGTCACGCAGCGCTGCCTCGGTCTCGCCGTCGCCGGCGAGGATCAGATGCACGCGCGGGTCGTTCAGCTGCTCGACCGCCTCCACGACCACGTCGTTGCGCTTCTTGGGGTGAAATCGGGATATGCATCCGACCACGAACGCATCGGCCGGAATACCGAGCTCGCCCCGAACCCGCGCGCGCCCGGCCTCTGTGTAGGAGATTTCATCGGTCCGCAACACGTTGGGCACGACGATCACCTTGGCCGGATCCACCCCCACCTCGATGACCGACCGCCGCGTGCCCTCGGAGATCGCGAGCACGAGCGCAGCCTGCCGCGCGGCCGCAAGGTAGGCCCGGCGCGGAAGGCCCTTGCGCAGCGGGTAGGGCACCGGACCCCACTCGGCCCAGACCACGGTCGAGCGAAGGCGCCTGGGAAGCATCAGCGCAAGCAGCTGCTCCTTCTTGTAGTGCACAAGCAGCACGTCGTAGGGCTGCTGGGAGGCCAGCTCGCGCCGCACACGCCTGAGGAGCAACGGCCAACGGGCCGCCAGGCTCACCCAGCTGCGCGTGGAGAGCTTGGGGCCGATGTCGATCGGCTGCACGTCGACGCCGGTGTTGCGGCCGATCCCGGGCATGTCGGTGAGAAGCACCGTCTCATCGCCCCGCTGGCGCAGGGCATCGAGCATCTCAACGGCGGCAAACTCCGCGCCGCCGCTCGAGTCGGTGGTCATGATGCTCACGATCTTCATCGACGGATCATCTCCCGCCGCCCGGACCCTTCACTGCGCGATCAGACGGTCCTGATGATCAGCACCGAGCAGGGCGCGTGGTGTGAGACCTTGTTGGGCACCGATCCGAGCAGAAAACGCTTGGCCCCCGTCATCCCCTTGTTTCCCACGACGATCAGATCCGCCTCGCGCTCCTCGGCGACGTCGAGGATGGCATCGGCCGGATCGCCCTGGCGCGGGTACACGTTGACGGTCACGCCAGCCTCCCGTGCGACCTCGGCGGCCGTGCCGAGCGTGGCGTCCACGTCCTCGCGGGGGCTGATCGCCCACTGCAGATCCTCGGGGGCATCGCGGCGTTCCTCCTGCAAACGCTGTGCGGGGACCGGCTCATAGGCGCTGACAAGCTCGATGTTCGCCCCGACGGCGCGGGCGAGGTCCACCGCCTGGCGCACCGCCTGCGTGGCGGTGTCGGAGCCGTCGGTGCCAACCACGATCGATTTGAACATGGTCGGCGATCATATCCCTCCGGCCGGTGAACCCGGAGCCGGTAGCCCTCGCCTATCGTTCTTGTCCGTGATCGACATGCACTGCCACGTGCTTCCGGGCATCGACGACGGTCCGGACTCGATCGAGAGCTCGGTGGCACTGGCTCGGGCGGCCGTCGCCGCCGGTATCGGGACGGTGGTGGCGACCCCGCACGTGAGCTGGCGCTACCCCAACGACCCAGACACGATCGCCGGGCTGGTGGGAGAGGTCAACGCCCGGCTGAAGCAGGAGCAGGTGCCGCTCGACGTCCGCCCTGGCGCCGAGATCGCCATGACACGACTGATCGACGTGGAGCCCGCCGAGCTCACGCGATTCGGGCTCGGCGGGGGATCCTGGCTGCTGGTGGAGCCCCCCTTCACCGAGGTGGCGACCGGGTTGGACAGCATCGTGCGAGATCTGCTGCGGCGCGGTCATCGCGTGCTGCTGGCCCATCCGGAGCGATGTCATGCCCTGCGCCGCGATCCGCGGATGCTGGCATCACTCATACGCGACGGCGTGCTGACGTCGATCACGGCCGGGTCGCTGGTGGGGCACTTCGGAAGCGAGGTGCGCCGCTTCTCCCTGCAGCTCGCCAGAGACGGGATGATCCACAATGTCGCCTCCGACGCACACGATCACTCCCAGCGCCCTCCCGGTATCGCGGCCGAGCTCGACCAGGCGGGGCTCGGTCCACTGGCGGACTGGCTCACCGTTGAAGTACCCGGGGCAATCCTGGCCGACGAGGAGATCCCCTCGCGCCCGGCCGGCGCCCTCTCTCTCGAGCCGCCCCCGCGACGGCGCTTCTGGCAGCGCGGCAGCCGCGGCTGAGCGGCGTCTCAGCGCATCTCGGCGTGCAGTGGCGCGGCCTCCTCGGCCGCGCCGGGCACGGGGGCCGCGGCGTCGGAGGGACCCGCTCCGGCGCTGCGGTCCACCTCCGCCAGGAAGTCCCTCCAGTCGGCGGCGTACGGCGCGATCCGCTCCGCCAGCCGCCTGAGGGCCCGAAAGTCGTCGTCCTGCTCCCAGGAGGTGTGCAGCACGATCGGGATCCAGGTGCCGGGAGCGAGATCGATCATCCGCTCTGCGACCGGCAGAACCGTCTGCGCGTTTGCATACAGGGGTTCGTAGCACGGCAGGTAGACCGCGCCCTCGCGCCACAGGGGACCCCCGTGAAAGCCCATCAGGGCAGTGCTCTCCGGCCCGCCGCAGATGACGTCGAAGCGGCGGGCGAGGATCGCGTACTGGGAGGCGTCGAAGCGGTTGAACGGGGGCACGAACACCCGGGGGGCATCAACGCCGGCCTCGGCCAGCCGCGAGCGGCCATCCTCGAGCGTCTGTTCAAGCAGCGACGGCGACAGCCCGCACAGCTCCGAGCGGCGGCGGACGCTTGCATAGCGGGTGCGATGGCTGGTTCCGTGCTGGGCGAACGTCACGCGGTCGCGTCGCATCTGCTCGAGCACCTCGATCTCCCCCGGCCCGAGCGGGCGCCCTCCGCTCGCGTCGACCGTCAGCGGCGCGTGGGTCAGCTGGGGGACCACCGACATGAGGTGCGGGACGCCCGCGCTGGCCATGACGTCATGAAATCGCCGGGACATGTCGATGTCCTGTGGGCGATCGAACGAGGTGTAGTAGGGAAACTCGTCGACCCTCACGAGAAACCGGGCCGTGCCCGACGCGGCCGGCCCAAGAGCACTGCGCCTGGCGGCGATCAGCCTGTCCAGCCATGCCTGCTCCCAATCGAGCCGGCCCAGCTTCATCGCCACCCGCTGCGCCGATCGCACCGGCCGGGACGGCACGGCTGACGGAGTGAGCACGGCGGCGACGCTCTCGTCGAGCCCGGCCGCCGAGGCCTCACCCAGATGCAGGGCCAGGTTGCGCGGCAGATCAGCGACCGTCGGCATCAGGACAAGGTACAGACCCGCCGTGGCACGTTCAAGGCAGGCCGTGGTGCCTTCAGGCGAGCTTGGTGACCGCCACGATCATGCCGATCACAACGAACACCACGATCGCCACCTGCGTCCAGATCCAGAATGGGGACATCGCCGCCAACAGCCTAGTTGGAGCGCCGCATGGGTGCCGGCGCCTACGCGAGCGCCCGCGACTATCGTGTAGGGATGGCGGGACGTCTGCACGCGGTGGCAAAGGGCCCGCGCAAGATCATGGCCGGGCGGCGTGTCCGCCTTCTCACCGCGCTGGCGGCTGCGCTGTGTGCAACCGCGGCGAGCGCCCATCCCTCCTCGGCAGCCCCCCTCGGGGGAATGAACATCGCACCCCTATCCCGCATCGCCAGCATCGCCGCCGTCGACCGGGAGATCGCGGACGCGCATTCGCTCGGCGTCAAGATCGTGCGCACCGAAGTGGCGTGGTCGGAACTCGAGCCGCGGGGGCCCGGTCAGATCGAACCACGCGCCTTGGCGATCGCCGACCGGCTCGTGAACGACGCGGCGGCCGACGGCATCGGTGTGGTGGCGATGGTGGAGAGCACGCCCTGCTGGGCCTCCTCGGCCCCGGCATCGCTGCTGCGCTCGTGCGCGCCCGGGCGCTCGGGTCAGGCCAGCGCCTGGCCACCCAGCGATCCCTCAACCTATGCGGCCTTTGTGGCCTATCTGGCGCAGCGCTACGGCACGAAGCTGGCCGCGATCGAAGTCTGGAACGAGCCCGACCAGGCCAACGAAGACTACTTCGCCGGCCCGGAAAAGCCTCAGCGCTATGCAGCCATCCTGCGGGCGGCCTATCCGGCGATCAAGCAGGTCAACCCGCAGATTCCGGTACTCGCCGGGTCGCTCGTGGGCTCCAACGGCGTCTTCCTACGCGCCCTCTACGCCGCCGGGATCAAGGGCTACTACGACGGCCTGTCGGTGCACTTCTACAACCTCGTGCTCGGCTCGCTGCGGGCGATCCACGAAACGCAGCTCGCCAACGGCGACAACAAGCCGCTGTGGCTGAACGAGTTCGGCTGGACCAGCTGCTGGCCCAAGCACCGGACACAACAGGAACAGGCATGCGTGACTCCGGCGACACAGGCTTCCAACCTGACGGACATCTTCCGCTCGCTGGCGCGCACCCCCTACGTCGCCTCCGAGGTCGTCTACGGGCTGCAGGACTCATCCAGCGAAAACTTCGGGGTGCTCAACACGGCAGGCGGTCGCAAGCCCTCGTTTGCGGCGCTCGCCGGAGTAATGGCCTCGCCGTTCGGCAGCCCCCGACCGGTGACCCTGCGCCTGAGGCGTCGCGGTCGCCGCGTGGTGGCGAGCGGCTCGGGGCCCGTCGGCGACTTCATGGAGCTGGAAGCATTCCGGGGCGGCACTCTGCGCTACCGGGCCCTGTTCACGCTCGACCGCTTCAACAGCTACTCGCTCACGCTGCCGGCGGCTCTCGGCACGAGCGGGCTGCAGGTGCGCGTCTACCAGTACTGGGCGGGCCAGCGCAAGGCCGTGCGCAAGCGCATCTGAGCAGTCACTCGGATCTGAGTGATCACTCGGCGTTGCGGAACAGCGTCGCCAGCGTCAGCGCCAGGATCTTCACGTCCAGGCCCAACGACCAGTTGGCGATGTAGTAGTTGTCCCACTCGACGCGTTCGGCCAACGAGGTCTGGCCGCGCAGGCCGTGCACCTGCGCCCAGCCGGTGATCCCCGACTTGACCCTGTGGCGGTCGCCGTAGCGCACGACGTCCTGCCTGAACAGCTTGACAAACTCCGGTCGCTCCGGGCGCGGGCCGATCAGGCTCATGTCGCCGCGCAGCACGTTCAAGAGCTGGGGGAGCTCATCCAGCGAGGTGCGGCGCAGCAGACGCCCGACGGGGGTGCGGCGATCGATTCCCTCCACTCCGCCCGGTGCGGTGTCTCCGCCCAGCAGGAACTCGAGCGCACCGACTTCCTCATCGGCGGATTCCGCGAATTGACGGTCACTCGGCTCGGCCTGCCGCGCCGGTACGCGCATCGAGCGGAACTTGTAGAAGTCGAACACCTTGCCGTCGCGGCCCACGCGCCGCTGGCGAAACAGCACTGGACCGGGCGAGCTCAGAGCCACGGCGATGGCGACGCACAGCATCACCGGTGATAACACGATCAGCAACAGGAACGCGAAGATGCGGTCACCGGCGTGCTTCAGTGCAAATTGCACACCTCTGGGGTCGACCGTGGTGAACGACATAAGAGGCAATCCGCCGACAGTGTCATATCCGACTCGATTGTTGATCGTGTCGAACATGCGCGGAACAACGGACACCTCGACGCCAAGCTCCTGGCAGCGCTGGATCAGGCGGCTGACGCGCGCATCGGCCACTGATGAGAACGCCACGATCAGGTTCTTCACACCCGTGCTCGATACCGTCTCGTCGAGATCCTCGACGGTGCCGAGCACCGGCACGTCGCGCCCCCCCACCTCGGCGATCGAGCGAGGATCCTCGTCGAGGAAGCCGACCGGCACGAGCCCGTACTCGGGATGGCTCTCGAGCCTGCGCGCGACCTGCGCCCCGACGACGCCGGCGCCCATGATCAGGACGGGCTTGCCCACGAGCCGGTTCGCGCGCGCCCAGCGCTGGGTGAGGGAAAGGGCCACGCGCCCGAAGGCGACGCCGACTATCGCAAACAGCCAGGCACGCACCCAGACCGACTGGTCCGGCACGCGCCCATTGGCGAACAGGCCGATCATCTCAACGGCCATCGCCCCCACCGACACCCCGCTTATGACCGGCACGATGCCGTCGAGGACCAGCGCCCGCAGGCGCGTCCTGTAGAGGCCGCGCAGGTGGAACAGCAGCATGACCAGCGGCGGTAAGGCCAGCAGCGGTGCCCGCACGGCCGGCGTGTGCAAGGTGGCGTGCAGGCCGCCCTGAGCAAGCACCACCGCGACGCACAGTAATGCGAAGTCCACGCTCTGGCGGACCACGGTCCAGCCGGACCCCTCGAGCGCCCACTGCAGCGGGCCGCGAAAACTCCCGGGCCCTAACGCCTTTGGCCACGGCGCGTCAGGCGAAAGCCGCGCGCGAAGCGGCAGCGCCGTCGATGTCTGCTGGGTGATGTGGGGGGGGTCCATGTGGAGAGGGGAAAACTCGTCTTAGTTGGTTACTCGGGTTCTGCGGGCCATCCCTTTAGCCGCCCGAGCCTCCCGCCGGGGCGGATGTGCTCGCTATTCGCCTGGTCAGCACCGCGGTCAGGACCAGGGCACCGACGGCCAGGAGTATGTAGAGGAGGTCGATACCTGAGACTCCGAGCGTGTCTGAACCTTCCGCGGCCGGCCGCACAGATGCCACGGTGGGCGAAGAGGCGTGCGCAGCAGCGCCGCCGGCGGAACCCCCATTCACACCGGCTGTCACCTGCTTTGCACCGCCGGCGCCCGCCCGCGCATGCCTTGAGGAAGCCGAGTGGCCGCCTGTGCCGTGCGAGCTCGCACGATCCGCCGGGCTGCCCGTGGTGGCAACCGTCGAAGATT
This sequence comes from uncultured Solirubrobacteraceae bacterium, assembly GCA_963826995.1. Lineage (GTDB taxonomy): Bacteria > Actinomycetota > Thermoleophilia > Solirubrobacterales > Solirubrobacteraceae > Palsa-744. The sequence goes on from CAWGYZ010000002.1 coordinate 828,783, forward strand.
CGCCGCCGGCCGTGGAGCCGCCGCCTGCCCGCGAGCTCCCGCCCTGGGAGCCGCCGCCGCCCGGCGATCCGCCGCCGCCGCGGGGGCCGTTCACGAGTGACGCCCCGAGGATCACCTGGCTTCCCTCGCCCGGGCCACCGTAGCCGCTGAGCAGTGAACCGGCCGACGCAGCCGCCGGCATGGCGGCCAACAAGCCGGCGATGCAGATCACTGCCGATGCGATGATGCGACGACTTCTCATTTTTCCCGCCTTGGACCCCTTCTTCGGCCTGAGTAACTCCTTGTCAACTCTTCATGCCTGCGCTTCAGTCGTCGCCGTATCACGGCGCATCGTCAAACACTTCGTTTGCCGACGCTCGAGCGCTCGAGCGCGGACATGAATGAATTGACGAGATCGCGGCACACCCTAGCGAAGCCAGAGGCGGGTGTCGAGCCAAAAGGCCCTGATTGGTCGAAATAAATCGCAGGCTCACGCCAGTTGCTGAGCTGTCTGGAGGATCGACCGGTTCAATTCTTGCACGCTCACCACCTGGCCCGCCCGCACCAGCACCAGCGCCTGGCGGGTCAGCGGGTCGCGCGGGTTCAGCCTGGCGGCCCGTTCGAGCAGCCTCAACGCTTCCCTGCGTTCGCCCCTGGTTGACGCGATCGCCCCCCGCTCGAGGACGGCGTAGGCGTCCCCGGGGCTTCGCCCCAGCGCCAGGGCGAACTCGTGGTCGGCACGGGTCAGTTCGCCATAACGCAGGGCGATGCCCCCGGCGACGAGATAGGCCTCGTCACTGAGCGGGTTCAACCTGGCCGCATCGCTCAGCCGGGCATACGCCTTCTGAGGCGCGTAGGTCCAGATTCGAGCCGCGCTCTGCACCTGCAGCTGGCTGAACCACGGCGCGGCCAGCGACAGGGCAGCGGCCACCGCCAGCACGGCGCCCGCGCCCAGGCCGACGTGGCGGCGATCGAAGGCCCACCGGCTCCGGCCCCCGGACGGCGGAGATACGGGCGCCGCCGACACCCCGGCGGGTTGCGCCCCCTCGGAGCTCGCCCGCGAGGGGGCTCCCAGGGCGCAGGCCAGGCCGAGGAGCGCAAATGCGGGAGCGCCCAGACCGGCGAACTCCCAGAACCAGTCGAACGAGCCGTGGACGAGCCAGTAGGCAAAGCCCGCAAGCGCCGCGGCGGCCACATCGGAGCGGAGCGGATCAGGCAGACGGGGGCGCACCGCGCGTCCGCCCGCCATCAGCGCCGCACCCAGGCCGACCACGGCGATCAGGGCCCCGACCAGCCCGGTCTGCACGAGCGTGCGCAGCTCGACACTGTGCGGGTAGTGGGGGGTCTCTTCGCTGCGGCCGTGGGCGAGGTACTGCTGCTGGAAGTTGTCGGCGCCGATTCCGAGGATCGGATGGGCGGCGAATTCGTTCAGGGCGACTCGGTAGAAGTCGTAGCGGTTGCTCCCCAGCCCGCTGATCAGCCGGCTGCCGGTCCTGCTGTCGGCCACGTAGCCGGACTTGAAGGTGTCCCAGCCATGCCTGATCCGCGTGACCGGGTTGCCGGCGGCGATGAGGCCGCCGGCGAGGATCGCGATGAGCGTCGCGATCGCAGCCGCGCCGAGCCCCATGCGTATCCTCCCGGCGGAGGTGTCTGAGAAGGTTCGCCGGCTCTCGATCGCCGCGCCGAGCGCCACCACGACCCCCACCACGAGGGCCGCAACGAACGTCGCGCGGGTGGCGCTGTGGAGATTCGCGGGTATGACCGCGCCGTTGTTCATGTGGTCGGCCACGCGCAGGACGGCCGGGGCGGCAGCCGCGATGCCCAATGCCACCGGCACGAGCGTCGTGAAGGTACGGATGCGCCCGGGCAGCAGCGCGAAGACCAGCACGAGCATCACGGGCGTCGCGTACAGAGAGCCGCGACTCTGGCTCAGCAACGCCACCTCCGTCAGCAGCACGGCCCCGCCGGCAAACACGCCTCGCAGCCCCCACGGCAGCTGGCGGCTGCGCGCCAACAGCAGCGCCGGCCAGAACGCCATCAGCCACTGGGCCGCGTTGGCGTTTGCGTAACCGCTCGGGTACTCAAGGCGCCCGCCGGGGAGCATGCTCTGGAGGCTGGCGCTGCCCGCAGAGTTGACGTGGAGCGTGACGAACCCGGCCAGCACGACCATCGCCAGCGTCCAGGCCCCAAGCAGCAGCGCCGCGCTGGCGCCGCGCTGGGGCCAGCAGGCGAACAGCGCGAACACGAGCAGGTACAGGAGCGTCCGATTCGCGCCTTCCCAGGCGTCTCCGGGCACCCCGGCCCAAAGGATCGAGAGATAGCTGAGCGCGGTGTACGCGGCCAGGCACCCGAGCGCGACCTTCACCGGCGTCGAGATCCGGCTAACCGACAGAGGGACGATCGCGAGCGTCAGCCCCAAGAGCGCCAGCACGATCAGTCCGCCCGGGCCCCAGTGCGTGACCGGGTAGCCCGCCTGCTGGGTAGCCCACACGATGAACAGCGCCACCGCCGCAAACGCCGGTACCGTCGCGGGCGCCCGGCGCAGGGTTGCGGTGAGCCCGTTCGCCATCTCGATCAGCATCATCCCCGGTGTCCCGGACCTCGCCCGGCCGTCGCGGCTTTATGCGAGCAGGGATGGGATCCGGCGGCGCGGGCTCACTGGGCCGGGCGGGCGCCTGTGCCTGCCGGACGGGCGGCGCCGGCAAGCAGCAGCGACAGCACGCGGCCCATCAGGTCATCCGGCACGGCGTCCGGGTCGGCCAGCTTCTGGCGGGCGATCCCGTCCGCCAGGGCGTCGATGGCCACCGCCAGCTGCTCGGCCGGGATGTCCAGCTCCAGGTCGAACTCGCGCACCCCATCGGCGATCAGCGTGGTCAACAGCTCACGTACCTGCGCGAACCGTGCGGCAATCTTCGGGCGCACGCGAGCGTCGCGCACGCCGTAGGCCCAGAACTCCATGAACAGCAACAGCACCTCCGGGTCGCGCTCGATCATCGTCATCCACTGGCGCGCTCCTCCGGTGGCCCGCTCGGCGACCGACGTGCGCGGTCGCACCGCATCGGCGATCTCGCGTGCGTATTCGTCGATCTCGCGCTCCATCAGAACCAGAAACAGATCCTCCTTGCCGCTGAAGTTCGAATACAGGGCACCGGTGGAGAAGCCGGCCTCGGAGGCGATCTCCTCGACCGAGGCGCCGTGGAAGCCGCTGCGCGCAAACACGCTGCGCGCGGCGCGCAGCAGCCGCTCGCGGGTATTCGCCCGGCTCTGCTCGCGTGTCATGCGCGCCGTCTCCACCCCATCATCCTACTTGACAGAGCGATCGCTATTTCGATAACGTTCATTATCCAGAGCCCACCACGTCCGATTGGAGCAGCCCGATGGCGATCGCCACACCAACCTCCGGCCCGGCCGCGGATGCGAACCTCGCGAGCCTGCCCACTGACGCGATCTCCTACGAGGACCTGTATGCGCGCTGGGAGCGGGGAAACTGGTCTGCGACCGAGCTCGACTTCACGGAGGACGCCCGCCAGTGGCGTGAGGATTTCACCGAGTTCGAGCGTCACGCCGCGGTGTGGAACTACTGCCTGTTCTTCTGGGGCGAGGACGCCGTCGCAGACAACCTGTCCCCCTACATCGACGCCGCACCGCTCGAGGAGCAGAAGTACTTTCTCGCGACCCAGCAGGTCGACGAGGCTCGCCATGCCGTCTTCTTCAAGCGCTTCATGCACGAGGTCTGCGGCATCGGCGATGGCTCCATGGCCAGCGGCCTTCAGACGATCAAGCCCCAGCTGACTCCGGGCTTTCGCAAGATCTTCGACCGCCTCGACCGCATGGCCGATGAGCTGCGCGCCGACCGCTCGCCCGCCAAGCTCGCCGCTGCCGTGACGCTCTACCACGTCGTGATCGAGGCCTCGCTCGCCCAGCCCGGCCAACACTTCATCTGCAGCTACCTTGAGGAACGCGACCAGCTGCCGGCGTTTCGCAAGGGCATGGAGAACATCGCCGCCGACGAGCAGCGGCACATCGGCTTCGGCGTGAAGCTCCTCGCCGACCTCAACCGCGAAGACCCGGTCGGCGTTCCGAAGGCCGTCGCCCGCACGATGCGTGAGGTCACGCGCTACACCTCTCAGGTGCTGATGCCTCCGGCTTGGGACGAACGCTACGTAACCGTGTTCAACTCCACCCTCGATGAGGTGGGCCTCGAGGGTTTCACCTCGATGACCACCAAGCTGCGCTCCGCCGGGCTCGCCATCGAGACCCTGCCCGGACCGCCGCTCCTGCCCGTCGGCCTGTCGCCGATCGAGACCACCCGGCGCGGGCGAGCGCTCGCCAAGGCGGGGGTGGTCGGCGTCCGCGAAGGGCCAACCGCCCGCGACCCCGAGACGGTCGCCCTGGTGTTCGACACGCTCCGCCGCCAGGTGAACCCCGAGCACGGGCTCACGCGCTCCACCACCTTCCAATGGGAGTTCACCGACCCCGACGTGCCGACCTGGCATCTGACGGTCAACAACGGCTCGAGCGTTGCCGAGCAGGGAGAGGTGCTCAGCCCCGACCTGCGCCTGCGCATCTCCTACCAGAACTGGGTGGACATCATGGGGCAGCGACTGGATCCCCGCCGCGCGATCGCGACGGGCAGGCTGCGTCCACGCGGCAATCCGCTGGCGCTCCACCGGCTCACAAAGGTCTTCCCGGCCGGTTGATCCATGGTCTGGAGGTTGGGTTACGCTTCGCCCGATGTCATCGCCGTCAGCCCTTGAGAGCAACGAGCCCCTTTTTCATGCCTACTGGCTGAACTCCGTCGACCGCTCGGACCCCCAGCACGAGCGCTGGGTCGAGCTCGAGGGTCAGCAGCTTGCGGCGGGCGAGGAGAACGTCGAGAAGGTCGGCCGCTTCTTCCCGGCGGAGGGTCGCGACGTTCTGGACGTCGGATGCCAGTGGGGCGCCACGTGCGTCGCGTTTGCTCGCGCGGGCGCACGGGTGGCGGGAATCGACGTGGAGGCGGACCTGATCGAGGGCGCTGGGATCCGAGCCCGTGAGCAGGGAGTCGACGTCGACTATCGCCAAGGCGTGGCCGAGGCGATCCCCTTTCCCGATGGCTCGTTTGATCTGGTGATCCTGCACGACGTGATCGAGCACGTTCGCAGCCACCGAAAGACGATCAGCGACATCGCCAGGGTCCTTCGGCCCGGCGGCGGGCTGTGGCTACAGGGACCCAATCGGCTTTCGCCGCACCTGCTGCTGCGCGATCCGCATTACCTGATGAGCGGCATCAGCATCCTGCCCAACAAGCTCGGCGAGCTGTACGTCACCCGCGTGCGCGGCTACCCGAGCTATGACGTCGGGACGTTCCCGGTCGCCTCGCGCCTCGAGCGCATGCTCGACGAAAGCGGCATGGAGATCATCGGGTCCAGCCGTCTCGATGCCGCAACCGCCTCGCCTCGTGCGCAGCGGCTGAATCGCATCAACTCGACGGCGCTGCTCAACCTGCGCCCGTACTTCTTCATCGCGGCGCGCCGGCGCTAGTCCCGACCTCGCCGAGCTCACTCGATGCCGAACTCGCGCTCGGCCGAATGGGCCTCGGCGCCGGCCTGTGCGGGCGAAGAGCGGCTCGTGGAGGCTGCGGAAGCTACCGATGCCTGCTTTGCGACAGCCGTGAGCCGGGAGGAGGGTGAGGAGGCCGAACCGGGTCCGATCGACCCCGAGCCGTGCTCAGGTCCGAACTCGCGGGCGGCCTTCGCCGCGGCGCTCAGCACGGGCGTGGACTTCGAGCGGCCGCCCTCACCTGCGCTTCGCGCTCCCGTGAGGGCTCCGGCCAGCCGGTCTTCGTTGAGCACGGTGTTTGCGCTGGCCCGGGCCACCGCACCGCCACGCGAAACCCGCGCGCGCTCGTGCCTGTGAGCCGGCCGCTGAAGCGGGCTCTCGCTCAGCGCCACGCAACCGGCGCCGACGCCGAGAGCCAGCACGCAGCCCACGGCCAGCTTCGTGCCCAGCGATCCCCCGGCCAACAGCCAGCTTCCGCCGGCTGCACCACCGGCGCCTGCTGCGCCGCCCACGCCCACGGCACCGGGCGCGGAGATCGCGCCGCCGACCCCTGCGCTGGCCTGCGCGCCGGCGCCCGCCCCCCCGTGCGCGCCGGTACGCAGCAGAGCCCCGGCGCCCAGACCCCAGGGCAGCAGTACCGGCGGCAGCGCTGCGGCGAGGCCGCGCAGGGAGACCACATAGGCGCGACAGGCCGGGCACTCGCTGCGATGGATCAGCGCCAGCCGGTAGCGCTCCCCGTCCGGATCGAGCATGCCGTAGGCCAGGCCGCGCATGAGCGAGCCCTGCTCCTCGCACCAGCCGCCGCCGCGAATCGTCTCGGCCAGCGCCCCCACCTTGCCCGCCACCCCGGGGCGACCGGGTCCGCGGCCGTCCATCAGCTTGCGCATCCGGGCCTCCGAGATACCCATCCGCTCCGCCGCCTCTGAGCGCGACAGTCCCTGCAGATAGCAGAAGGCAGCAGCCTCCCGCTCGCGGGCGCTGAGGCGGCCGCGCAGCCCCTCGAACAGATGGCGGAGCCGCGTGCGGTCGTCCATCTCGGCGGCGAGGTCCGGCTCCTCGCAGCCGTCGATGCCGCCCCCGTGATCGACATGGCGACCGCTGCGGAGCTCCTCGATCGCCCGCCGGTAGGTCACGAGGGTAAGCCAGCCGGCCGGGTTTGCGATCTCCTGACCATCAAGCACCGCCGCGTACAGCCCCTGCCAGGCCTGGGCATAGCAGGCCTCCAGATCGCTCGGGTCAAGACGTGCGCCGCTCGCTGCCAAGCGCCCCCGCACGGTCGCCATGACACGCCCGCGCAGCTCCCCGAACTCCTGGCGCAGAAGACGCTCGGCACGGTAGCGACGGAGCGTCAGGGGACTCATCGGCCGGGAGATTATGGAAACCAGGACCTGAGCGAGCACCGCCCGGCCGACGGGTATCTTCAGGCGATCGGAGCACCCCCAGAGCCCACCCCCGTCAGCGCGCCCGCCACCGCGGAGGTCCTCGGGGTCCCGCTCGCCGTGTCCGACTACGAGCAGGTGCTGGACTGGATGGAGGCGATGATCGCCGCCGGACGGCACGGATACCTGACCGCGGCGGCCGTCAACCTCGTGATGTCCGCCCGCGAGGACCCTGACACGCGCGCGGCCGTTCTCGGCGCCACGCTCGCCGTGCCCGACGGCCAGCCGCTCGTGTGGGCGCTGCATGCGCTCGGGCATGCCCGGGCCACGCGCGTCTACGGCCCCGACCTGATGCTCGGATTCTGCGCGCGTGCGGCACGCTCCGGCACGCCCATGTTTCTGTACGGAGGCCGCTCACCCGAGGCGCTCGGGCTGCTGGAAGCGCGTCTGCGCGAGCGCTTCCCCGGCCTCGTGATCGCGGGCGGCCAGTCGCCTCCGTTCCGCCCGCTCACCGATGCCGAGCTCCAGGAGACGATCGCCACGATCGAGTCCTCGGGCGCCGAGCTGGTGTGGGTGGGAACCGGGCAGCCCAAGCAGGAGAGGTGGATGCTTGAGATGCGCCCGCGCCTGTCCGCCCCGCTGCTCGTCGGCGTTGGCGCGGCCTTCGACTTCCACGCGGGACTCGTCCCGCAGGCCCCCCGCTGGATGCAGCGCTCGGGCCTCGAGTGGACCTACCGCCTCGCGCGAGAGCCGCGGCGCCTGTGGTGGCGATACCTCCACCACAACCCCCGCTTCATCGCCGGCTTCGCGCGCCAGTATGTGGACGCGCGCCTGCGCAATCGCAGCTGAGCGCACCCGTGGCTCGCGCACGGCCGCTGGCGCGAACCTCGCCTCCCCGCCGCTAACCTCTTGCGTTGCATGACCGCCTCGCAGAGCAACGCCGAGGTGTCCGTCGTCGGCCTTGGCCGCGTCGGGCTACCGCTGGCCCTGTCGTTCGCCGACCGCGGCCTTGAGGTGGTGGGGATCGACAACGACCCCGCCCGCCTCGCCGCCGTGCGCGAAGGCAGGATGCCGTTTGCAGAGGCCGGCGCCCAGGAGCTGCTCGACAGGGTGCATTCAAGTGGCCGGCTGTCGCTGTCGGAACGCGTCGCCGACGCCGCGCGCGCTCGCAACATCGTGATCACGCTGGGAACCCCCTCGTTCTCCCACATCGAGATCGACATGCGCGACATCCGCTCGGCGCTCGACGATCTGCTGGGGGTGCTGACGCCAGGACACTGCGTCATTCTGCGCTCCACGGTCGCGCCCGGCACAACCGAGTTCGTGGCCGGATACCTGGCCAAGCACCGCGACTTCGACATCGGCGAGGACGTGTTCGTGGCGCACGCTCCCGAGCGCATCGCCGCCGGGCGGTTCCTCGAGGAGATCGACACCCTGCCCTGCATCATCGGAGGTGTCGGCGCCCGTTCGGGGGAGGTCGCCGGCGAGCTGTTCGGAGTGTTTGACGCGCCGATCGTGCAGACGACGCCGGTCCAGGCGGAGCTGGCCAAGATCTGGACCAACATCCTGCGCTACGCCAACTTCGCACTGCCCAACCTGTTGATGATGGACTGCGAGCGCTCCTCGGCGAACGTGTTCGAGGTCATCGACCTGATCAACCGCGACTATCCCCGCGGCGGCATCGCCCTGCCCGGGCTGACCGCCGGGACCTGCCTGCGCAAGGACTTCGCCTTCTCCGAGGAGCGCTCGCCCGCGCCCGGGATGCTGCTCGCCGTCTCGCGCGTCAACGAGTCGGTGCCGCTGTTCCTGCTGGAAGGCGCAAAGCGGCGCGCGGGAACGCTCGCCAACCGCAAGGTGGCGGTGCTCGGGCTGGCGTTCAAGGCCGACACCGACGACGAGCGGGACTCGCTCGCGCACAAGCTCATCCGCCTGCTCGAACGCGAGCTGGCGGACGTTTGCGCCCACGACTCGCACGTGGCCACGCCCACCATGTCCTTCGAGGACGCCATCGATGGCGCTGAGGTCGTGATGGTGGCCACCAGCCACTCGGAGTTCCGCGATCCCCGCACGCTCGCCGCGATCGCCGAGCGCGCGAGCGCGGACTGCCTGGTGGTGGACCCCTGGAACTGCTGGGGCGCCGCCCAGGTGTTCGCCTACAGCTCAGAGCTGGCAGCCCTGGTCGCGAGCTCGTGAACCGCGTGCTGGTCACCGGCGGCGCCGGCACGATCGGCGCCGCCGTCGTCAAACGGCTGCTCTCCGACCCCGCCTACGAGGTGCGGGTATCCGACGAACGCCCTGCCCCCCAGTGGATGCGCGAGGGCTGCGCCGTGCACACCGGCGATCTGCGCGTTCCCGCGCAGGCCCGCGAGGCCACGGAGGGCTGCTCACATGTGATCCACCTCGCCGCGATCGTCGGAGGGATCGCCAACTTCCACCGTCTGCCGCACACGCTGACAGAGGTCAACAACGCCCTGTACAACGCCGTCATCCGGGCCGCGCTCGACCTCGAGGTCGAGCGCTTCGTCTACGTGTCCTCCTCGATGGTGTTCGAGCAGGCCGAGCTGTTCCCCACGCCCGAGGACTACCTGCCGCGGTGCCCGACCCCGATCTCCGCCTACGGCTTCTCAAAGCTCACCGGCGAGGTCTACTGCCGGGCCGCCCATGAAGAGCACGGCCTGCCCTACACGATCTGCCGCCCCTTCAACGCCTACGGCCCCGGAGAGCTGCCCGACGCCGAGCCCGGGATCGCCCACGCGGTGCCCGATCTGATCGCGAAGGTGCTGTCCGGTCAGCGGCCGCTCGAGATATTCGGCTCCGGCGAGCAGACCAGGACGCTCACGCACGTTGACGACATCGCCGACGGCATCGTCACGGCGATGAGCTCCCCGGCCGGGCTGAACGAGGACTTCAACATCTCGGCCTCGCGCGAGCTGACCGTGGCGGAGATCGCGCGCATCATCTGGGAGGCCTGCGGCGAGGATCCTGACGCCTTTGCGCTCGAGCACCTGCCCACCTTCGCGGTCGACGTACAGCGGCGCTGGCCGTCGGTCGAGAAGGCTCGCGAGCTGCTCGGCTGGCAGTCGCGCATCGAGGTCGAGGATGGAGTCGCCGCCACCGTGGAATGGCTGCGCAAGCGGCGGATGCCAGCCGAGTTGTCACTGTCGGGGAAGACATGAGAACCCGGCGGGCGAGCGCCTTCCGCGTCGGGCGCTCTCTATAGGCTGCCGCGGATGACCGACCGCCGTTCGGCACTGATAACCGGGGTGACCGGCCAGGATGGCTCCTATCTCGCAGAGCTGCTGCTCGAGAAGGGCTATGAGGTCCATGGCATGGTCCGCCGCGCCTCGACCGAGAAGTTCGAGCGGATCGAGCACATCCGCGATCGCATCACCCTGCATCAGGGGGACCTGCTCGACCAGCGCTCGCTGGTGGACGCCCTGCGCGCCTCGCGCCCTGCGGAGATCTACAACCTGGCCGCGATGTCCTTCGTGGCGGTCTCCTGGATCCAGCCTACCCTCACGGCGGAGTTCACCGGCGTGGGCGTCACCCGCATGCTCGAGGCGATGCGGGAAGTCTGCCCCGACTCCCGCTTCTACCAGGCCTCCTCCAGTGAGATGTTCGGCAAGGTGCTCGAGGTCCCCCAGACCGAGACCACCCCATTCTACCCGCGCTCGCCCTACGGCGTGGCCAAGGCCTACGGCCACTTCATCACCGTCAACTACCGCGAGTCCTACGACCTGCATGCGACCTCAGGGATACTTTTCAATCACGAGTCAAGTCGCCGTGGTTTGGAGTTCGTCACCCGCAAGATCACCTGGCACGCCGCCGCGATCAAGCACGGTCTCACCGATGAGCTGCGGCTTGGCAACCTCGACGCCGAACGCGACTGGGGCTACGCCAAGGACTACGTTGAGGCGATGTGGCTGATGCTCCAGCGCGACGTCGCCGAGGACTACGTAATCGCCACAGGCGAGGCGCACTCGGTCAGAGAGTGCTGTGAGATCGCCTTCGAGGAGGCCGGGCTCGGCGACTTCGAGGAGTACGTGACGATCGATCAGGCATTCGTGCGCCCGGCCGAGGTGGACCATCTGATCGGCGATCCGGGCAAGGCCGGGCGCGACCTCGGCTGGAAGCCGAGGACATCCTTCGAGGAGCTGATTCGCCTGATGACCCGCTCTGACCTCGAGTTGCTCGCCCCGAGCTGAGCACGATGGCTGTACCGCTGTTCGACACCTCAAGCGCACTGCTTCCCCTGCAGGGTGAGCTGCGCGCGGCGGTCGCCAGGGTGCTCGATTCTGAGCGCTACATCCTGGGGCCCGAGGTCAGCGCGTTCGAGCAGGAGTTCGCCGCCTACTGCGGCTCAGAGCACGCGATCGGGGTGGCGAACGGGACCGAGGCGATCACGATCGCGCTACGGGCGATGGGTGTTGGTCCGGGAGATGAGGTGGTCGTGCCGTCCTTCACCTTCTACGCCTCCGTGGAGGCGATCCCGCCGACCGGGGCCACCCCGGTGTTCTGCGACATCGACCCCGACACCTACTGCGTGACCGCTGAGACCGTTCGCGCGGCGCTCACCCCTCGTACGAAGGCGGTGATCGCGGTGCACCTGTTCGGCAACGTCGCTCCGATCGCGGAGATCGAGGCGCTGGGCGTACCCGTGCTGGAGGACGCCGCCCAGGCCGCCGGCTCGACCGCGCCCGGCGGGCGCCCCGGCGCGCTCGGAACCGCCGCCACCTTCTCGTTCTTTCCCTCCAAGAACCTCGGCTGCTTCGGCGACGGCGGCATGATCACCACCTCTGAGGAGTCGGTCGCCGAACGCGCCCGCACGCTTCGCTTCCACGGTTCGCACGACAAGGTCAGCTACGAGCTGATCGGCTACAACTCGCGCCTGGACGAGCTGCAGGCCGCGATCCTGCGCACGCAGCTGCCGCACCTAGACGCCTGGGCGGACGGGCGCCGCGAGGCCGGGCGCCACTACGAGCTGGCCGGGCTCGGAGAGCTCGTCACGCTGCCCCGCCCGGTCGAGGGAGCCGAGCCGGCCTGGCACCTGTATGTCGTGAGCCACCCGCACGTGGAGCGACTTGAACGCCTGCTGGCCGCCGCCGAGGTGGGCCACAAGGCCTACTACCGCACTCCCGTGCACCGCCAGCCTCCGATGCTCGAGTGGGGAGCCGGGGCAGAGCTGCCCGCCACCGATCACGCCGCCGCCACGCACCTGGCGATACCGATGAGCCCCGTGCTCACCGCACAGCAGGCCCAGGATGTCGTCGCCGCTGCCACGGACCCGAGCAGCGTTCTGTCCTCGAGCCCCTAGATGATTGATTCCACGCGATCACGCGCAGTAGTCGACGAGTGCGCGGCTCGGCCGGCCGAGTTGATGGTTCAGGGAGACGGCGGCGGCGAGTGTCAGCAGGCGTTGCAAGACGCGCTCGCGCAGGCCGGCGAGCGTCCGAGCCCCGTGGCGCTCCAGCGTCAGCGTTCCCTTGCAGCTCCAGAAGATCGACTCGATGCGCTGACGGATCGGAGCGAGGTGTGGACCACGACCGGGCTCGTCCTTGCGGACCGGCCGGATGATCGCGGCACCCATCTCGCTGAGCCGCCCGGCGAACGCTCGCCCGGCATAGCCCTTGTCGCCGATCAGGGTCACCGTCCCCTCACGGCGGGTGCGAGCCAGGAGCTCAAGGGCGACCTCCCGCTCATCGCGTTTGGGAGAGGCGACCGTGAGCGCCCTCGGGGTTCCGTCGGGGGCGAAGATCGCGTGCATTCGAAAGCCCCAGAAGAAGCGGCTGTGGCTCGGGCAATACCCGTAATCAGCGGCATCTGCAAGCGCAGAGCGCTTGACCGTCTCACGGCTGCGTGCGCACTCGATCGGGGTGGAGTCCACGAGCAAAAGGTCGTCGTGGAAGCCGGGGCTCTGGGAGGCGAAGACCTCCATCAGCCACTCCAGCGTGTCAACCAGTCGGCGGCGACGCTTGAAGTAGCCGGCCTGCCCGGGGATCGCCGGGAACAGGTGGCTCAGATGCTTGGAGGCGACCTTCAAGAACCGCCTGTCGGACGGTATGCCCATGATCGCCTGGGCGACGCAGAGCGTGACGACCTCCGCGTCTGTGACGCTTCGCCTGGCGTTCCCCGGCTTTTCAGGCAGGAGATCGTCGGCCGTGACATAAACGGCAGTGAGCAGCAGGTCGAGGTCGGCGTCCATCGAGGCCCCCTTCGGGTCGGCGGCTGGTTTTTGAGTACCGCCGACTTCGACCCTGCTGCTTACAAATCCTCGGAAACCACGGGCTTGGCCGTGGAATCAATCATCTAGCGGAAGCGCTCGAGCAGATCCTGCTCGCCCACCTCGCGCACGAGCCGCGCGGGTACTCCTATCGCAACCCCCCGCGGAGGAACATCGGCGGTCACGACCGCACCGGCGGCCACGAACGCCTCCTCGCCGATCTCCACACCTGGGGTCAGCACGGCGCCGCCGCCGATGCGGCATGCGCGCCGCAGGATCGCCCCCCGCAGCTCCGCGCCCGGCGGGTGGCGGCCCATGGTGTCGTCGTTGGTGGTGATGGCGCCGGGGCCGATGAACACGTCGTCCTCGACCACCGTGAACGCCGTCAGGTAGACGCCCGTCTGCGCCCGCACGCGCGCGCCGACGCGGACGTCGTTGTCGACGACGCTGCCGCGCCCGATCACCGACCCCACGCCGACCGAGGAGCGCTCGCGAACGAACGACTGATCACCAAGGATCACCCCCTCGCCGACCCTGGCCCCGGCGAACACGACGGCGCCTGCGCACACGGTGACCCGCTCACCCAGCTGCAGAGCGCCCGCGTCTCCGATCGCCGCCGATCGGCTCGCCAATCGAGGGCGCTTGCCCAGCACCACGTGATCCTCGATCGTGCAGCCGTCGCCGATCGTGGTGCCGTCATGCACCACCACGTATGCGCCGAAGGAGACGTCCTCGCCCACCTGGACATCCTCGCCGAGCAGCAGCCCCGCTCCTCGCGAGCTGGGCTCGAGGGCGCTCACAACCTCACGACGCTGCTCAGATGCGAGGAGCGGGTGACGCCGCGCAGGTCCACCACCAGACGGGCGCGCCTGGCCACGAGGTCGTGGTCCACGCTCGGATGGGCGGTCACGATCAGCGCCAGATCGGCTTGCGGGAGGGCCTCTTGGAGTGGCGCGCTGCTCAGCCCGAAGTCGGTGAGCACGGGCACGTGGGGGTCGTGGTAGCTCACCTCGGCGCCCAGATCGGAGAGCAGCGACATGATCTTCAGCGCCGGCGACTCGCGCGTGTCGCCGACCCCCGGCTTGTAGCTGACCCCGACCACCAGGATGCGGGCCCCTTTGACCGACAGGCCCGCGTCGTTGAGCACGCGCTGGGCCTTGGCCACGCAGTGGTAGGGCATCTGCTGGTTGACCTTGCCCGCCAGCTCGATGAACTCCGTGGCCATGTCGAACTCGCGGGCGCGCCAGCTCAGGTAGAAGGGGTCGACCGGCAGGCAGTGCCCGCCCATACCCGGCCCCGGCTCAAAGCGCATGAACCCGTAGGGCTTGGTCGCGGCCGCGTCGACCACCTCCCAGATGTCGATGCCCATGCGGTCGGTGAGCATCGCCAGCTCATTGACCAGCGCGATGTTGACCGAGCGGAAGATGTTCTCAAGGAGCTTCGTCAGCTCCGCCGCCTCCGGGCTCGACACTCGCACGAGGTTGTCGCAGACGAGCCCGTACAGCGCTTCGGCGCGCTCGGCGCTCTCCTCGGTCAGCCCGCCGAGCACCTTGGGGGTGTTGCGCAGCGTGAAGTCCGAGCGCCCGGGGTCGACCCGCTCGGGCGAGAAGGCGAGGTGGAAGTCCCTGCCCGCCGCGAGACCGGACTCCTCGAGCAGCGGGGCCACCCGCTCGCGGGTGGTGCCCGGATAGGTGGTGGACTCGAGCACCACCAGCTGATCACTCTGCAGCACCTCGGCCAGCGCCCGCGTGGCGTCCATCAGCGGGCCCAGGTCGGGCTCGCGGTTGCGGGTGAGCGGCGTCGGCACGCACACCAGCACGGCATCGGCCTTTTCCAGGCCGGCATAGCGGGTGGTGGCGTGAATGCGCCCCGAGACCTCCCGCAGAAGCTCCGAGGGGACGTCCTCGATGTATGACTCACCCGCCTCGATGGCCTCGATCTTGCGGGGGTCCACGTCCACGCCGATGACCTCGCAGCCCTCCTGGGCAAACGCGACAGCTAGCGGCAGGCCGACGTAGCCCAGTCCGATGATGCCGACGGTGGCCATCCGTCAGGCCAGTGTAGGGCCTGCCTGCAGCGAGCGCAGGTCGGCCCGCACCATCCGCTCCACGAGCTCGGTGAACGAGACCTGGGGCTCCCAACCGAGGCGCTCGTGCGCCCTGCTCGGATCGCCGACGCTCGGGGTCGGCTCGGCGCGGCGGACGAGCGCCGGGTCCACGCGCAGATAGCGCTCGGCCTCGAGGTCAACGCAGGCGAAGGCCGTGCGGGCCAGCTCGGCGACGGTGCGGGCGACGCCGCTGGCCAGCACGTAGTCCTCGGGGTCGTCCTGCTGGACCATCATCCAGGCGCCGCGCATGATGTCCCCGGCGAACGACCAGTCGCGCACCGCGTCGAGGTCGCCGATCATCAGCTCCTGCCTCAGTCCCAGCGCGATGGCGGCGGCCCCGCGCGTGATCCTGCGGGTCACGAACCGCTCGGGCCTGCGCTCGGACTCATGGTTGTAGGTGATGCCCGAGCAGGCCAGCAGGCCGTCCTCGGCGCGCATCAGACCGACGAGCTGGTGGACGGCGAGCTTTGCGATCGCATACGGCGTCTGGGGCCGGCAGGGCGTGTCCTCGCGCTGAGGGCTCTCGCCCGCGTCGCCGAAGATCGACCCCGAGGCCGGCACATATACGCGCATCTGCGGATCCAGATCGCGCACCGCTTCGAGGATCACGGCGGTCGAGCCGAAGATCTCGCTCATCGTCTGCTGCGGGTGCTCCCAGGAATCGAGCACGAACGAGGGCGCCGCCAGATGGTAGATCTCAGATGGGCGCACCTGTTCGATGGCGTCCCTCAGCGTGTCCGGTTCGAGCAGATCGCCCCGCACGAGCTCCACCTGCTCGCGCAGGTGCTCGGAGGACCCGAGCGGCTCCTCCGGAGCGCCTCTGTGAAGGCCGGTGACGTTGTAGCCCTTGTCCAGCAGGAGCTCGGCCAGGAACGAGCCGTCCTGGCCGGTCAGTCCTGTGATCAGGGCGCTGCGGGGGTTGGGCACAACCGGAGCCTATGCCGTCGCGGCGGACGCGTCGAGGCTCGCGCCGGCGCGCTCATAGACGCCCATCAGCGCGGCGTGGGCGTGGGCGGGCGCAGCGCGCGCCCAGGCCCGCTCCCGGGCGGAGTCACCCCGGCGGCGGCGCTCCTGCGGATCGTTCCACAGCTCAGCGAGCGATCGCGCCCACGCCGTGGCGTCGGCGATCGGCACGCTCGCCTCGGCTCCCGCGAGCTCGGGAAGGCCGCCCAGCTCGGAGACGAGCACCGGGACGGCCCCCGCCATCGCCTCGAGCACCGCATAGGGGCTCTGCTCCTCGCTGCGCGACGGCGCCAGCTGCACGGCCGCGCCGCCGCGCACACGCTCGAGCTCGGCCCGGTCGAGGAGGCCCAGAAACTCGATGTCCCCATCCCCCGCAAGCCGGCGCAGGCGCGCCTCATCAGAGCCGCGCCCGGCGATCTTCAGCGGGACCCCTGCTGCGCGAGCGGCTCCGACGGCGATGTCGAACCCCTTTTCCGGCACGAGGCGCCCGACGCAGAGCGCATAGCGGCCATCCTGCGCCTGGGAGGAGCTTGCGAAGGCCTCCTCTGCCAGCGGGTTCGAGATCACGTCGGTGCGCTCCAGCGGCAGCCCGAGCTCACCGAGCCGCGTCCTGGTCGCCTCGCTGAGGGTGATGAAGCGATCGGTCGCGCTCAGGATGCGCGGCTGCTGGCGGGCCAGGCCGGCGGCGTAGACGGCGCTCTCGGCGAGCCCTCCGCGGCAGCGCAGCGCGAGCCCCGGCAACGTGTTGCGCCCGCTGCAGCGGTGGCATACGGCACCGTCGCGGTATGCCACGGCGATCGCACACACCAGGCGGAAGTTGTGGAGCTGCAGCACGGTGCGCGCGCCCGCCGTGCGCGCCGCCTGCAGGGCCCTCGAGCCGAACAGGGGATGCAGGTTGTGTGCATGAACGACATCCACGCCGAGCCGGCGCACCAGCTCTTCGACCTCCTGCTCGTCCTGCCCGCCGCGCAGAAGGGCGTGAGCTGCGCGGGCTCGCCCGCGCCGGGATTCGAGTGGCTCACTCGAGCGCTCGAGCACCTCGACGCGATGCCCGTGAGCTCGCAGGAGCGCAGCCTGCTCGGCGACCGAGCGCTCCTCCCCGCCCCGCTGGCGGTAGCGATTGTGCAGCAGCAGGATGACCATGACCCGCGCAAACTTAGACTGTCCGGGTCATGGGATCCGCCTCGATCATCATTCCCACCCGCGAGCGCCTCGGCTATCTGGAGGTCGCGCTCGCCTCGATTGCCCCGCAGGCCGGCGACGCCGGCGCGGAGGTGCTGGTGGTCGACGATGCCGGGGCCTCGCCGGCAGCGCGAGCCCTGGCCGAGCGCTTCGGAGCCCGCTATGAGCCCCACCCGGGGCCGCTCGGGCTGAACGCCGCGCGCAACACCGGCGTTGAGCGCTCGCGCGGTGAGCTCGTGGTGTTCGTCGATGACGACATCAGAGCCCACGCGGGATGGCTCAGAGCCCTGATCGATGGCGCTCGCGAGCATCCGCAGCTGGACATGTTCACCGGCCCGATCAGACCCCGTCTGGAGGGCTCGCACCTGCATACCTGCGGGCGCGAGGCGGCGCCGATCACCTCGCTGGACCTGGGCAGCGCGGATACGCGGACGCGATATGCGTGGGGCGCCAACATGGCCATCCGCCGCAGCGCCCTGGTGCGTGTCGGGCCGTTCGACGTCACGCTCGAGCACGGCGGCGACGAGCAGGAGTGGCAGGACCGCCTGTTCGCTGCCCCCTCGGGCGAGGCGCCCGAGGGCCAGGGCTCGGCGGCCGGTGACGGCCGAGTCCTCTACCTCGCCGAGGCGGCCGTGGACCACCGCCGGGCGGGCGCGGATGCGCGCCTTCCCTCGCTGGCCCGCACGGCCTATGCGCGCGGGCGTGCGGCCCGCCGGCTCGACGTCCGCGACCGCAGGGCGCCCTCGCTGGAGCGCGAGCTGGCCACGCTCGCCGGTTGTGTGGCGCACGTCATCCGGCGTCGCTGCCCGGCCGGGCTGACCATGGTCGCCCACAGCGCGGGTCGCGTTCAGGAGGCCCTGGGCAGGCCGCCGCAGAGCGCCCCGCCGCCGGGGGGCGATGACTTCCTGTCGGGCACGAGCGGCACCGTGGGCGGCCTCGACGCCATGCGCCGCGGCGTGGAGGACGAGGTGGTCAACGCCTGGGAGCTGACCAGCGGCAGGCGCCTGCGCCTCGAGCTCGCAACGCGCCACGCTCCGCCCCTGCGAAGGGTGCTCGTGCTGGGGGTCGTCCGCCCCGAGCACCGGACGCTGGCTGACGCGATGCGCACGGAGCTCTTGAGCTCCCGCCACGACGTCGAGCTCTACACCTGCCAGCCGGGCGGGCGGGGGAAGTTCGAAAACCTCAACCGGCTGCTCGCCGAACACCCGCCCGAGGATCGCGACTGGCTGCTGCTGATCGACGACGACGTCGAGCTGAGCCGCCGCTTTCTGGACCGCTTCCTGTTTCTGTGTGAGCGCTTCTCCCTGGCACTGGCCCAGCCCGCCCACCTCCTGAACTCGCACGCCGGCTGGCCACAGACGCGGCGTCGCGCGGGCAGCGTGGTGCGCGAGACGAGCTTCGTCGAGATCGGCCCGGTGACGGCGTTCGCCCGCGTCACCTTCCCGGTGCTGCTGCCCTTCCCCGACCTGCGCATGGGCTGGGGGCTTGATGCCCACTGGGCGGCGCTGGCGCGCGAGCACGGCTGGCGCTGCGGTGTGATCGACGCGGTCTCCATCCGCCACCGCGCCGCCGCGGCGGCGGCCGCCTACTCGCGCGAGGCCGCCCTCGAGGAGGCGCGCGCCTTTCTCGCCGAGCGTCCCTACGTGAACGCCACCGAGGCGCAACGCACGCTGACGACCCACCGCCGCTGGTGAACGGCGCGAGCCCAAGGGTCGTGGTGGTGGCCGAGTTCTACCCCAGCCGCCACGACCCGGTGCTGGGGATCTGGGCCCACCGTCAGGCGCTCGCCACGCGCGCAGCCGGCGCCGAGGTTCGCGTGCTCGTGCTGCGCCGGCTGGTGCCCCCCCGGAGCTCCCTGGCCCAGGGACCCACGGCCGCCGGCCGGGACCTCGTCAGCCTCCTGCGCGAACCGCGCAAGCAGACCCATGATGGGCTGCGCATCGCCTACGTTCCCTACGTCTCGCCCCTCCGCGAGCGCTCCTATGCGGCGTGGGGAGCGTGGGCGGCGCCTGCGCTGGGACTCGCCCTTCGGCGGCTGCGGCGCTCCTTTCAGTTCGATCTAATACACGCCCACAACGCCGTGCCGGCCGGCGACGCCGTGCGCCGCGTCAGGGCGCAGGCTCGCTCCACCGATGTCCCGCTCGTGATCTCGGTGCACGGCGGGGACCTGTACTACACGGCCGCGCGCAGCAGCACCGGCGCAGCCGCCGTCGCCCGCGGATTGGGCGCCGCCGGCCTGGTGCTCGCCAACAGCCAGGGGATCGCCGAGCTGTCGCGCGCCCACGGAGCCGGCGAGACGCGCGTCGTGCACCTGGGCGCCGAGCTGCCGGACACAGCGCGCCCGGCCAGGCGCGATGGCGCCCCGCGCCTTGTGACCGTCGCGTACCTGGACGGGCGCAAGCGCCACGCCGACGTCCTGCGCGCCCTGGCGGTGCTCTCCCAGCGACACCCGACGCTTCGCTACGCGATCATCGGCGACGGCCCCGAGCGGACCGCGCTGGAAGGGCTTGCCGCGCGCCTGGGGGTCGCCGAGCGGGTCGAGTTCCACGGTCAGCTGGCCCCCGCACAGGCGATCGAGCAGGCGCGGCTGTGCACGCTGTTCGTGATGCCCTCCACCGATGAGGCGTTCGGCGTGGCCTACATCGAGGCGATGGCCGGCGGGGTTCCCGCGATCGGATGCCGGGGAGAGCCGGGGCCCGAGGAGATCGCCGCGGCCGGCGACGGCCTCGTGCTCGTGCCCCCCGGTGACATCGAGCGGCTGACCCAGCGCATCGATGAGCTGCTGTCTGACCCCCACCGGCTGCGCGAGGTCGGCCAGCGCGCACGGGCGACGGTGGCCGCCCACTTCACCTGGGAGCGCTGCGGGCAGGAGACGCTCGCCGCCTACCGGCAGCTGCTGCGGTGAGACCCGTCCTGTTCGTCACCGGACACGCACCGGCCTACCGCGTCGGGGCATTCGCCCGCCTGCACGAGCACGAGGACATAGAGGTGGCGCTGTTCGGAGGACGTGTCAAGCACGGGGGAGCGGCCTTCGAGGGGCAGCTCCCCTTCCCCCACCGCCACCTGCACCAGCGCGAGCTCGCCGGGCTCGCCGCCAGCGGCCGCTACCGCGCCGTCGTCTGCCCCACCGGCGGCCGCGTGGCGCCGGGGGCCCTCTGGATCGGGGCCCGCCGCGCGCGGGTGCCGCTGATCCTGTGGGCCTCGCTGTGGGCCCATCCGCGCAGCGTCGCGCACGCCTTCAGCTACCTGCCGCTTCGCCACCTGTATCGGAGCGCCGACGCCGTGGTCACCTACGGACCTCACGTCAGCGCCTACGTGAAGGCCCGGGGCGCCCGCAACGTGCATATCGCGCCCCAGTCCGTGGACAACGACTTCTGGAGTGTCCCGGCGGTGGCGCCCGGCGAGCACTCGTGGCCCGCGGGAGCGCAGATCAGGTTCCTGTACGTGGGTCGTCCAGCCCGCGAGAAGGGGCTGGGGGTGCTGGCGAGGGCCTGGCGTGAATCGGGTCTGGGCACGCCGGCCGCCGCGCTCGTCCTGGCCGGCGTGGGGTCCGGATTCCATCTCCCCGGGTGGGACGCGTCCGCGCAGGCGAGCCGGGGTGTGGTGAGCCTCGACCCCGTCGCGCCGCGGGAGCTGCGCAACCTGTACGGCTCCTCTGAGGTGCTCGTGCTTCCGTCGATCGCGACAGCCACGTTTCGCGAGCCGTGGGGGCTGGTGGTGAACGAGGCGATGAACCAGGGCCTCCCGGTGGTCGCGACCGACGCGGTCGGCGCGGCGGCCGGAGGCCTCGTGCGCGGCGGGCGCAACGGCCTCGTCGTGCCCGCCGGCGACAGCGGCGCACTCGCCGGCGCACTCAGGCGGCTGTCGGACGACGCGGCCCTGCGCGCGAGCCTGGGCGGGGCCGGGGCGAGGGACGTGCGCGAGTACACCCACGAGGCCTGGGCTAGGGGCTTTTCCGAGGCCCTGGCAACCGTCGGACTCTCCCGCGGGCGTTGGTAGCGTTTGCATCGTTCAGTCATGCGAATCGCCTTTCCAACGCGCCGGCCCGCCCTGCCGCTGAGCCGACTCGCTCTGCTGGCCGCGCTGTCCGCCGTGCTTCTGTCCATCGCCTCACCGGCACTCGCCGACGTGGGCCAGACGATCATCAACAGATGCACGCACGGAGAATCTCTGAGCGGTTTCAGCCAGGCGGCCTACCACCAGGCGCTGCAGGAGCTGCCGACCGAAGTCGAAGAGTATTCGCCCTGCGGCAACGAGATTCGCCGCGCCCAGCTGGCCGCGGCCGCGGGGGTGGGCGGAGGGAAGTCTGCGGGCACGGCCGCGACGCCGATACCCGTCACCCCGGCTGAGCGCAGGGCGCTGAACAGCGCGCCCAAGCTCGCGTCCGCGCCCGTTCAGGTCGGCAATCAGACCGTCCGCCCAGGTGTCATTCACGCCAACATCGCCTCGGCCCTGAGCTCCCTGCCCAACTCGCTGCTCGCGGTCCTGGCTTTCCTCTTCGCCTGCGCCCTGCTGCTGGCGGGCAGAGCCCTCAGAAACCGTGTCCACGCTGACCGCTCCCGCTGAGCAGCCGCTTCCGACGGCCGCGCCCCCGCCTGTTGCCGAGAGTGGCGACGGCCGGCAGGCGCCGCTCGGGGGGCTGCTTAGGGCCGACGCGCTGTGGTGGGCGACGATCCTCACCGCCGGGGTCATCTGCCTGCTGACGTTCATCGCGGGTGGAGGCCTGCACCTCGGCCCGATGACCGAGGTCGAGATGGGGCTCACCATCGCCTCCGGCCTGATCGTCGCGGCCCTGATCCTGTTTGCGCCCAGCCGTGGGCCCGCGTTCGGGGCGTGGTCGGTGGGGCTGCTGCTCGCCTTCACGGCCCTGACGGCGCTGTCGGTGATCTGGTCGGTGCAGCCCGACGACAGCTTCAAGGACGCCGGGCGCCTGCTCGCCTACAGCGGCCTGTTCGGCGCCTCGGTGGCGCTGGCGCGCGCGTTTCCCTCGCGCTGGCCGGCGGTGCTGGGCGGGATCGCGCTGGCGGCCGTGGTGGTCTGCTCCTACGCGCTGCTGACCAAGGTGTTCCCCCGCCAGCTCGACCCCAACGACGTCTACGCGCGGCTGCGGGCCCCGTATGACTACTGGAACGCGACCGGGCTGACGGCCGCGATGGGCGTCATCTGCTGTCTGTGGCTGGGTGCGCGCCGGGCCGGGCATGCGCTGTTGAGCGCCCTGGCCTATCCCGCGACGGGCCTGTTGCTGGTCACGCTGATGCTCGCCTACTCCCGCGGCGCGCTGGTTGCGCTGGTGCTCGGCCTGGCACTGTGGTTCTGCATGGTGCCGCTGCGCCTGCGCTCGGCGACCGTGCTGTTGACGGGCGCGCTCGGCGCCGCGGTGGTTGTCGCCTGGGACTTCTCCAGGCACACGCTGACCACCGAAGGCATTGCCCTCGGCGCGCGGGTGACCGCCGGCCAGCAGCTCGGTGTGCTGCTGGCCGCGATGCTCGTCCTGCTCACCATCGCCGGGCTCGCGATCGGCTTCCAGACGGGCAGGCAGGCGCCCTCAGCGTGGCTTCGCTGGCACGCCGGAGCGACCCTGCTCGTGATTCTCGCCCTGGTTGTGGTCGCCGCGGCCGGCGCGCTCGCGGTCAGCCACCGTGGACTGCCCGGCAGCATCTCCCACGGGTTCCACTCGCTGACGGACACCAATGCCAGGGTCGCGAACACGCCAGGTCGCCTGACGGCGGTGGCGAGCGTGCGGGCCCGCTACTGGAGCGAGGCGCTGAAGGTGTTCAAAGCGCACCCCTGGCTCGGCGCCGGCGCGGAAGGGTACCGAACGGCCCGCCTGCGCTACCGCAAGGCGCCGATCGAAGTCAGGCATGCGCACGGCTTCATCGTGCAGACGCTCGCCGATCTCGGCATCGTCGGCCTCGCGCTCGCGCTCGCGCTGCTCGTGGCCTGGATGGTCGCCGCCGGGCGTCCCACCCATCCGTTCAACCGGCGATGGACGAGCGGGCGAGCCCCGCCGGCAGATCCTGGACCCGAGGAGCCACCGAGAGGGCTGCGAGCCTCGCTCGCCGGCCTCAGGCCGGGGTGGCGGCGCTGGACGGTCTCGGGAGGGCCGGCCCCCTACTCACCCGAGCGCATCGGCATGCTCAGCATGCTCTGCCTGGTCGTTGTGTTCGGGATCCATTCGCTCGTGGACTGGACCTGGTATGTACCCGGGAACGCCTGCGTGGCGCTGCTGTGCGCGGGGTGGCTGGCCGGCCGCGGGCCGCTGGAGGCGACCACCGCGACCGAGCGCGCGCAGTGGCACCGGCCCTCGCTGCGGGAGCTCAGCCCGATCCGGGCCGCGGTGGCATGCGCGGTGCTGATCGCCGCCGGCCTGGCCGTCTGGGCCCAGTGGCAGCCGCTCAGCTCGGAAAATCTCTCCCAGGAAGCGCTGACCGTGCTCGCGGCCAACCCCGGCCGCGCGCGGGCGGTGGCACAGGCGGCCGTTGCGCGCGATCCACTGTCGGCTCAGGCCTTGTTCGCGCTGGCCACCGTCCAGCAGGAGACGGGCAACCCCGAACTCGCCCGAGCCACGCTCCAGCACGCCGTGCGACTGCAGCCCTCCAACCCCGAAACCTGGCTGCGCCTGGGCCAGTACGACCTTGCCAGCGTTCAGCTGCACAGCGCGGGCGAAGGCGTTCCTCAGGCGGCGCTGCAGGAGCTCGGCGCCGCCATCTACCTGAACCCGGAGTCGATCGGCCCCGAAGCGATCGCCGATGGCAATCCCGAAGCGATCACCATCCAGAACGACTATGTCGAAGCCTTCCGCGCAGCCGGCTAGAAGCGAGACCGCCGCGCGCAGGCCAGCAGCACGCGCCGAGCCCATGGCGGTCCCGCCGCGCCCTGCACATCGATGTCCTCGAAGCCGAAGTCCTCGAGCAGCCGGGTGAGCGTGCGAGCGCTGTAGAAGCGCAGGTGATCGGCGCGGGGGTCGAAGTGCTGGTCGAACGCGCGACCGGACAACGCCAGCCGCAGCATCGAAAGCCGACCGTGCGCCGGGGTGCTCAGCAGCAGGCTCCCTCCCGATCGCAGAACGCGACGCACCTCTGAAAGCCAGCTGCCGGTGTCGGCGACGTGCTCGATCGTCTCACCCGCCCACACCACATCGAAGCCGGCGTCTGCAAACGGCCACGGACCCTCCGCCGGCACGACGCGAAGGTCAAGCTCCGGGTGCCTGGCGCGGCCGCGCCGCAGCGGCTCCTCGGCCACGTCCACCCCCACCACCGAGAAGCCCGCTCGGGTCAGCTCGGCCGCGAACCGAGCTTCGCCGCAACCCACATCCAGCACCCGTCCGGGCGCCTGCCCGGACGCGCCGGCCGCTCGGGCGCGCTCGAGCAGGAAGGCGAGCCGCAGGTCCAGATCGGGCGGGTCCAACCCCTCCGGCAGAGCCTGCCAGAGGCTCTCGTGGTAGGCGCTCAAGGCCGTGGCCCCGACGGAGCAGAGGTCGCCGTCAGCGCGAAGTGGTGGCGCAAGTAATCCATCTTTCCTGCACAAACCTATGCAAAGTGACTATGTTCCCAGGAATGCTCACAGGCACCGATGACTTGAGATGAGATGAAAGCGATCGGTGAGCTATGAGGGTGGCCTTCGACAGTCGCCCCTTCACTGATCCGCGCGGCATAGGCCGCTACTCCCGCTGCCTGCTGCGGGCGCTTCGCGAAACGGCGTCTCCGCACTCAGAGATCCTGCAGACCCATCGTCCCCGCCGAGCAGACGTCTTCCACTCGCCGTGGATGGCGGGCGCCATGCTTCACAGCCCCTGTCCGATGGTGGTCACGCTGCACGACCTCGCCGCACTGAAGCGCCGCAGCGAGCAGCTTCGCACCGGCGTGCGCATGCGTCTGCGTCAGCTGGCCGTGCAGCGCGCATCGCGCGTGATCGTCGCCACGCAGTCGCTCGCACAGGACGCCTTCGCCGGTCTCGGCCTGTCTCCGGAGCGTGTCGTGGTCATCCCCGAGGCGCCCGACGCGGTCATGTATCCACGCTCGCCGCTTCAGATCTCCGAGGCCAGGGCCCGGTTCGGGCTGCCCGAGCGCTACCTGGTGTGGGTTGGGGGACTTCAGCATCCGGATCCCGGCAAGCACGTCGCCCAGCTCGCAGCCACCCCTCGCGAGCTCCCCCTCGTGCTCGTCGGCCCCACCCGACCGTGGGCGCACGAGCTCCCCAATGTGACGCTCACCGGGCATGTCTCAGACGACCACCTGGCCGCCATCTACAGCGGCGCCAACGCCCTCGTCGTCGCCTCCGAGCACGAGGGCTTCGGCCTGCCCGCCGTGGAGGCGCTCGCCTGCGGCACCCCCGTGGTCGCCTGCGAGGTGCCGGCGTTGCGAGAGGTGCTGGACGCAAGGGCCACGTTCGTGGCGCCGGGCGATCTCACGGCGCTGATCAGCGCGGCCGAGGCCGTTCGGCGCCCGGCGCCCGCGCCGCCACCCTGGACCTGGCAGGACGCCGCACGCGCCACCTGGGACGTCTACGAGCAGGCCGCCGCCCAGCCGGACGCGCCGCGCGTCGCGTTTCGAAGCCTGCGCCGCCCCTCGCCGGAGGGACGCGGCCGACCCGCGACCGGCTCTCAGTAGGCGCCGCGCTGGGACAGCACGGCGGGGATCGTCTTCAGCAGAATCGTCAGGTCGAGCGCCAGCGACCAGTGCTCCAGGTAGATGAAGTCCAGGTGCACGAGGTCGTCGAAGTCGAGCTCCGAGCGCCCTGACACCTGCCACAGCCCCGTGATCCCGGGGAGCACCAGATAGCGCTTGCGATGCCAGTCCTCGAGCATGTCGTAGTCGCGCTGGGGCAGGGGGCGAGGGCCGACGAGCGACATCTCACCACGCAGCACGTTCACCAGCTGCGGCAGCTCGTCAAGTGAGAACCGGCGCAGCAGCCGCCCAACCCGGGTCAGCCGTGGGTCGTCGCGGATCTTGAACAGGGCGCCCGTCGCCTCGTTGAGCTCTTCGAGGTCTGCCTGGTGCTCCTCGGCGTCGGTGTACATCGTGCGGAACTTCAGGCACTCGAACGGGCGCTGTCCGATGCCGCGGCGAATCGAGCGGAACACCACCGGGCCGCGCGAGGAGACCCGCACCGCGATCACGATCGCGAGCAGCAGAGGGCTGAGGAGCACGAGCAGAAGGGTCGCGCCGACGATGTCGAAGGTGCGCTTAAGTGCGAAGTCCACGCCCTCGAACACGGGCGGGCCGAGCTCGAACAGCGGCACCGACTCACCGGGCACGAACTCCGCGCGGTGAATCAGGATCTCCATCGTCGACGGCGCGAGCCGAACTCGCACGCCGCGCTGGTGGCACCGGTCGACGAGATCCACGGCCTCCATCTGGGGAAAGTCGGGATCGGCGATGATCACCTCGTCGATCCGCTCGGAGCCCAGAACGCCTTCCAGATCCGCGAGCGACCCCAGCGGTCGCAGCCCGTTGGCGGGGAGCGCCAACGGCGAGAGAAAACCAACGACCTCGATCGGCGAGTGCGGTGCGTCGCGGAGCGCGTGTGCAACGTCGCGGATGTGCTTGCCCGTGCCCACCAGCACCGCCCGGCGCCGGTAGCCGGCAGCTCGCAGCAGCTTGCCGGTCAGCCACTCATAGCCGGCGCGCATCGACGACACGTACAGCAGCGCGAACACGAGCCCTCCGTAGAAGAGGTAGTAGCTGGAGAAGTGTTCGCCGCTGACCACGGCGAAGATCAGCGCGACGAGGGCCACCTGGAAGAGGGATGCCACGATCCGGGACAGCCCCGGGCGCTGAGCCCGGTCGGAGTACAGGCCCGAGCGGGCGAACAGCAGCACGGTCAGCAGATACGCGAACGCCAGAATGCGTTCGGTTTCGTGCAGCGTCTGATTCACGTGGACGCCGCCCAGCACCGCCGCCTTCAGGAGCAGCGCCGAGAAGATCGCCAGCGCAACACCCGCGAAGTCCAGCGCCAGCAGCGAGATCACCCGCGCCAGCCGGCGCGCCGTCGACATGCGCAGCAGCAGCGACAGCGCCGGCGGGCGCTTGCTGCGCATATCGCGATCGGAGTGCTCCTTGCGAGCAGTGGCCTCCGACATGACCGACCGCGCCTGCGTTGTGCGCCGCGGCGCTGTCTCGCGCACGAGCCTGGGCGGCCGCGAGGCCGGCGGCGGCGACTCGCGCGGCGGAGTGGAGGGAGAGGACATTCGGGTCAGGCGTGGTCCCATCTCGCTACTCACAACGCGTCAGAGTCGCAGATGTAGCGGTCGGCCCACGGGCCGGACGAACCATCCGATACCCCTGAATGAGCCTCAGTCGGCGCCACCGCCGATGAGCAGCTCGGCGCCCGACTGCTCGATTGTGCGCTCGAGGCCCTCCCGCAGCGACACCTCCGGCGACCACGCGAGCAGCTCACGGGCAAGCGTGATATCCGGCTTGCGCTGGCGGGGGTCGTCGACCGGCAGCGCCTCATAGATGATCTCCGAGCTCGAGCCGCTCAGCGTCTTGATGATCTCCGCCAGCTCGAGCAGCGTGAACTCGTCCGGGTTGCCGATGTTGACGGGATGATGCAGGCCTGACTCCGCCAGCGCGATGATGCCGCGCAGCAGGTCGCTGACGTAGCAGAACGAGCGCGTCTGACTTCCATCGCCGAACACCGTCACGGGGCGGTTGGCAAGGGCCTGGCGCAGGAACGTGGGGATCGCGCGGCCGTCGTGGGGGCGCATGCGGCTGCCGTAGGTATTGAAGATCCTGACGATTGCGGTGTCCACGCCCTGCTGACGGTGATAGGCCATCGTCAGAGCCTCCGCGTAGCGCTTGGCCTCGTCGTAGACCCCGCGAGGCCCGATCGGGTTGACGTGTCCCCAATAGCTCTCCGACTGGGGATGCTCCTGGGGATCGCCGTACACCTCACTGGTCGAGGCGAGCAGGAAGCGAGCCCGCTTGGCCTTCGCCAGGCCCAGCGTGTGATGCGTTCCGTAGGAGCCGACCTTGAGGGTGTGAAGCGGCAGTCGCAGGTAGTCGATCGGCGAGGCCGGCGAGGCCAGGTGATAGACGAAGTCCACCGGCCCCTCGATGAAATAGGGCTCGATGATGTCCACGCCCACGTGTTCGAAGCGGTCGACGTCGCGGATGTGCTCGATGTTCGCGAGCGAACCCGTCTCGAGGTTGTCGGCACAGATCACACGGTTCCCCCGGGCAAGCAGCTCATC
The DNA here is from genome assembly GCA_963826995.1 of uncultured Solirubrobacteraceae bacterium. GTDB lineage: Bacteria > Actinomycetota > Thermoleophilia > Solirubrobacterales > Solirubrobacteraceae > Palsa-744. The sequence continues at coordinate 857,348 of CAWGYZ010000002.1, forward strand.
GCATAGATGCGAACCCAGGAAACCGGCGCCGCCGGTGACCAGACAGGTGGACACGGCCGCACAGGATACCCGTGATCGAGCCCTGCCTCCCGGCCGGGGTACATATGATCAGTGCATGGCCATCTCAGACGCCGCAGGCCGCGACCTCGCGGGCGACGAGCAGGAGCGGCTGACCGTGGCCCCGATCGTGGGGCCCGAGGATCCGCGTCGCTTCACCGACTCGGGGATCGAGATCTCCGAGCTGTACACCGAGGCCGACCTGCCCGAGGAGCTGGACCTGGGCGAGCCCGGCGACTTCCCCTACACGCGGGGCGTCCACCGCGAGATGTACCGCAAGCAGGCCTGGACGATGCGCCAGTACGCCGGCTACGCCTCGGCCAAGGAGTCAAACGAGCGCTACCGCTATCTGCTGTCCAAGGGCTCGACCGGGCTGTCGATGGCGTTCGACCTGCCCACCCAGCTGGGCCTCGACTCCGATGATCAGCGCTGCCTCGGTGAGGTGGGTCGCACCGGCGTGGCGATCGACACGATCGACGACATGCGCACCGCCTTCGACTCGATCCCGCTGGACGAGGTCTCGACCTCGATGACCATCAACGCCCCGGCCGCCTGCCTGCTGCTGCTGTACGAGCTGGTCGGAGAGGAGCAGGGGGTCCCTTCCGAGAAGCTGCGGGGAACCACCCAGAACGACGTGCTCAAGGAGTACATCGCCCGCGGCAACTACATCTATCCGCCGATCCCCACGATGCGGCTGACGACCGACCTGTTCCAGTACTGCCAGGAACGGATCCCCCGCTGGAACACGATCTCCATCTCCGGCTATCACTTCCGCGAGAAGGGCTGCTCCGCCGTGCAGGAGGTCGCCTTCACGCTCTGCTCGGGCATCGCCTACGTGCAGGCGGCGATCGACAAGGGCCTGTCGGTGGACGAGTTCGCGCCGCGCCTGGCCTTCTTCTTCAACGGCCACAACAACGTCTTTCAGGAGGTCGCCAAGTTCCGCGCCGCGCGGCGCATGTGGGCGAACATCATGAGCGAGCGCTTCGGCGCCACCAATCCGAAGGCGAAGATGCTCCGCTTCCACACCCAGACCGGCGGCGTGACGCTCACCGCCCAGCAGCCGGAGAACAACATCGTGCGGGTGGCCCTGCAGGGCTTTGCGGCCGTGTGCGGGGGAACCCAGTCGCTTCACACAAACGGGTTCGACGAGGCCCTCGCCCTGCCCACCGAGCGCGCCGCCAAAATCGCGCTTCGCACCCAGCAGATCCTCGCCCACGAGTCCGGCGTCACCGACACCGTCGATCCGTTTGCGGGCTCCTACTTCGTCGAGTCGCTGACCGACGAGATCGAACTGCGAGCCCAGGAGCTGATCGACAAGGTGGACGCGCTGGGCGGCTCGGTGAACGCGATCGAGTTCATCACCGGCGAGATCGACGAGTCCGCCTGGGGCTATCAGGAGCGCTACCGCATCGGCCAGGACATCGTCGTCGGCGTGAACGCCTACAAGGAGGAGGACATCGAGGTCCCCGACCTCCTGCGCGTCGACCCGGACTCCGAGCGCCTGCAGCTTGAGCGGCTGAGGGAGTTCAAGGCCGACCGCGATCAGGAGCTTGTCGGCAAGCGCCTGGATGAGCTGCGCGCAGCCGCCGCCGGCACCGAGAACCTGCTGCCTCCCATTCGTCAGGCGCTGAAGGACCGCTGCTCGCTGGGCGAGGTCTGCGGCGCCATGCAGGACGTGTTCGGCAAGTACGCGCCCACCTTCTGATGCTCGCCGTGCCCGCCGTGGCCTTCTTCGAAGTGGTGCTCGCCGTGCACATCATGGCCGTGGTCGTGGCGTTCGGCGTGACCTTCGCCTACCCGATCATGTTCTCGGTCGGCGCGCGAGCGGATCCGCGAAGCCTGCCGGTGCTTCACCGCATCGAGTACTCCATCGAGCGACGGCTGATCAACCCCGGTCTGCTGGTGGTGCTTGTTGCGGGGATCTACCTGGCCAGCAAGCTGCACGTGTGGAGCGCCTTCTACGTCCAGTGGGGACTGGCCGCGGTCGTCGTCATAGGCGCCGTGACCGGAGCGGTGATGATTCCCACAGCCAAACGGGCAGAGGTGCTCGCCGCGCGGGATCTCGCGGCAGAGGGCGGGGATGCGGTGAGCTTGAGCGAGGAGTACCGCGCCCTCACCCGCCGCCTGGCGACGGTCGGCTCGCTGCTCAGCCTCCTCGTGCTGGTGACCATCTACTTCATGGCGACACACACCTCCTAGCCCGAGCCTGGACGGGCGCCCGCCCGAGCCGGCCGCGCTCGCGGGGGCCGGTACCCTGAGAACCATGAGCAATGGCTATCGAGTCGCCGTGGTGGGCGCGACCGGACAGGTGGGCACCCTGATGCTCGAGCTTCTGCGCGAGCGTGGGTTCCCGGCGCAGGAGATCGTCCCGTTCGCCTCAGCACGCTCGGCCGGGCGCGAGCTCGATGGCGGGTTGGTCGTGCGAGAGCTGAGCGAGGATGCGATCCAGGGCTTCGACCTGGCGCTGTTCTCCGCAGGCGGCTCCACCTCCGGCGACTGGGCGCCACGTTTCGCAGCCGCCGGGGCGACGGTGATCGACAACTCATCGCGCTGGCGCATGCAGGACGACGTCCCCCTCGTCGTCGCCGAGGTCAACCCCGATGCACTTGAGAGCCATCGCGGGATCATCGCCAACCCGAACTGCTCGACCATGCAGATGGTCGTGGCGCTGAAGCCACTGCACGATGAGGCCAGGATCGAACGGCTCGTCATCTCGACCTATCAGGCCGTCTCCGGTACCGGCAGGGCTGCCGTCGAGGAGTTGCTCGACCAGTCTCACGCGTTGCTGCACGAGCGCGAGATCGCATCCCCACAGGCCTACGCGCACCAGATCGCGTTCAACGCCCTACCCCACGCCGGCAGCTTCGCGGCAGGCGATGACCACACCGACGAGGAGCGCAAGCTGATCAACGAGACGCGCAAGATCCTCGGCGATGATTCGATCCGGATCAGCGCAACCTGCGTGCGCGTGCCGGTCGTCAACGGGCACTCGGAGGCCGTCAACGTGCAGACGCAGGAGGCCATCTCGCCGGATCGCGCGCGCGAGCTGCTGGCGGCGGCTCCGGGGGTGACGGTCATCGACGACCCCGATGCCGCCCTGTACCCGCTCGCCATCGAGGCGGTCGGCAAGGACGACGTGTTCGTCGGGCGCATTCGACGCGACCCCGGGCACGACCGAGCACTCGACCTGTGGGTCGTCTCAGACAACCTGCGCAAGGGCGCGGCGACCAACGCGGTCCAGCTGGCGGAGGCGTTGCACGAGCGCGGCCTGATCGCGGCGCAGGGCGCACGATCAGCCGTCTGAGGGAAGCCGCTCGGAAGGAGTAGCGCCAGATCGCTCGAAGTGTTGGGCGATGATCTCCTCCGAGGTGCAGCGCACCCTCGTCAAGTCGCCACCGGAGCTGTGGGCGGAGCTCGGCGACCCCGCCTCCCTGGCGCGCCACCTCGGCGAGCTCGGGGAGATCCGCATCACCCGCATCGACCCGGAGCAGTCGGTTGAATGGGAGACGGAGGACAGCACGGGCAAGGTGCTCATCAAGCCTTCCGCATGGGGAACCAAGGTGACCCTCACGGTGACACGGGAGACCCCGAAGGCCGAGCCGCCGCTCGAAGCAGAGCTATCCGCCGAGGCTGGGCCCGCCCCGGAGGCCGAGCCGGTCGCGGAGGCCGAGCCCGTCGCGGCGCCTGACCCGGAGCCGGTCGCCGAGTTCGAGCCGGTCGCTGAGTTCGAGCCGGTCGCGGAGTTCGAGCCGGTCGCGGAGTTCCAGCCGGAGCCGGCTACGGGGTCTGAGCCCGTCGCCGCGTTTGAGTTGGAGCCGGCCGCAGAGTTTGAGGCTGTGCTCGAGGCCGCTGCAGAGGCGGAGCCCAAGCCCGCGTTGCAGCCTGAGGCCGAGGCGGAGCCCGAGCTCGTGCCGCGTCGCGGCTTCTTCGCCCGGCTGTTCGGTCGTCGTCCCAAAGAGGTTGCGGCCTTCGATCCCGAGCCGCACGATCCGGTCGCGATTTCTGAGCCCGACCCCGAGCCGGCCGAGCAGTACGCGCCGGTCGCGGTCTGGGAGCCGGAGCCCGCGAATGATCCCCTTATGGCGCTCGTGCCCGCCGAACCGGAGCCCGCCGAGCCGCAGGAGCCGGTCGCGAGCGCCTCGCCGGAGCCCGCCGACTCGCAGGAGCCGGTCGCGATCGAGCCGCCGATCGACGCTGCCGACGGGCCGGCTGCGGAGATCCAGGCGGGGGTCGAGGAGGCCGAGGAGGCGGAGGCCGGCGAGGTGACGGCGGTGCTCACGGCGGTGCTGGACCGGCTGGGCGCGGCCCACCACCGGCCATTCTCGCGAGGCTAGGGACAGCCGGCGGGGATAGGATCCCCCGTCCGATGGCCTCAAGCCCACACGATCGACAGTCCGACGCCGCGCTGCTGGCGGCTTCACGCAGCGGGCACAGGCGCCCGCCGCGCCAGAAGGCGCCGGAGACCTACGAGGAGAAGCTCGCCCAGCTTCATGAGCTGCGCGAGGCGGCCCTTCACTCGGCCCCGGAGGCCGAGGAGAAGCAGCACGCCCGCGGCAAGTACACGGCGCGCGAGCGCGTGGAGAAGCTCTTGGATCCCGGGTCCTTCCAGGAGCTCGACACGTTCGTCCGTCATCGCACCTACGACTTCGACATGCAGAAAAACAGGCCCTGGGGCGACGCGGTGGTGACCGGTCACGGCACCATCGACGGTCGCACCGTGTGCGTGTTCAGCCAGGACTTCACGGTGTTCGGCGGCTCCCTGGGCGAGGTGATGGGCGAAAAGATGTGCAAGATCATGGACCTCGCGGCCAAGATCGGCTGCCCCGTGATCGGCATCAATGACTCGGGCGGTGCGCGCATCCAGGAGGGGGTCGTCTCGCTCGGCGCCTACGGGGACGTGTTCGTGCGAAACGTGAAGTGCTCGGGCGTGATCCCCCAGATCAGCCTGATCATGGGGCCGTGCGCGGGCGGAGCCGTGTACTCCCCCGCGATCACCGACTTCATCTTCATGGTCAAGGAGACCTCGCACATGTTCATCACGGGACCCGACGTGATCAAGACGGTCACCGGGGAGGAGGTCGGCTTCGAGGAGCTGGGCGGCGCGATGTCGCACAACACGAAGTCGGGCGTGGCGCACTTCGCCTCTGAGGACGAGGACGCATGCCTCGAGGACTGCCGGTATCTGATGGGCTTTCTGCCGCAGAACAACCTGCAGACCGCGCCCCGGGTGCAACCCACCGACGACCCGCAGCGGATGGACCCCGAGCTCGACCACGTGGTGCCCGACACCCCGAACAAACCGTACGACATGCGCGACGTGGTCCGGTTGATCGTGGACGACGGCGAGTTCTTCGAGGTGCACGAACACTATGCGAAGAACATCATCTGCGGCTTCGCCCGCTTGGACGGGTTCTCGATCGGGGTGGTGGGCAATCAGCCGGCCCAGCTGGCGGGAGTGCTGGACATCAACGCCTCGGCCAAGGGGGCGCGCTTCGTGCGCACCTGCGACGCGTTCAACATTCCGCTGCTGACGTTCGTGGACGTGCCGGGCTTTCTGCCCGGGACCAGCCAGGAGTGGGGCGGGATCATCCGCCACGGCGCCAAGCTGCTGTACGCGTTCACCGAGGCGACCGTCCCGAAGCTGACGGTGATCACCCGCAAGGCCTACGGCGGGGCCTACGACGTCATGTCCTCCAAGCACATGCTGGCCGACTTCAACTTCGCGTGGCCGACCTCCGAGGTGGCCGTGATGGGACCGGAGGGCGCGGTCAACATCATCTACCGGCGCGATCTCGCCAACAGCCCGACCCCCGAGGAGCGGCGCAAGAAGCTGATGGACGACTACAAGGCGCGCTTCGCCAACCCCTACACGGCGGCCGAGCGGGGATACATCGACGACGTCATCGTCCCCCACGAGACGCGGCCGAAGCTGATCGTGGCGCTGCACACGCTGCAGAGCAAGCGCGAACCCGGCCCCAAGCGAAAGCACGGCAACATCCCGCTGTAGCCGGCGAGGCTGTGAGGAATGACCGAGCGCCACGAGGGCCTGCAGTTGATCCACCCATCCGCCTCAGCGGAGGAGGCGGGCGCGATCGTGGCGGCGCTGGAGCGCTTCCGCCGTGCGACCGCGGCGCCGGCTGCAGCGGGCCCGGCGGTCCCGCACGAGTGGTCGCGCGCGGCTATCCTCGAAGGGGTGTCACGCCAGGCCGAGGGGGACGCTCGCGATCCCTGGATAAACACATGAAAGCCGCTAGGCTTTAGCGAATTCATATCTGCTCGCCGGCGGCATACTGTCGAAAGCAGCCGGGGCTGAGTGCCAGGACCAGGAGGTTTCACAAATGGAGCCAGTTTCCATCCCCGCCCAGCGCGGCACGCTTGAGGACCCCGAGGTACTGCAGAACGTCCCTGGGCACGTGATCCCGATCCTGCAGCGGGAGTACGACGACTTCAAGACCGAGTCCACGAAATTCCTGGCCGGCGATACACCCGAGGACGAGTTCATCAAGTTCCGCCTGAAGCAGGGCGTGTACGGCCAGCGCCAGGCCGACGTGCAGATGATCCGGGTGAAGCTGCCGTTCGGCGGGGTCACGCCCGAGCAGATGGAGAGCTTCGCCGACGTGATCGAGAAGTACGTGCCGCTGAAAAAGGGGCACATCACCACGCGGCAGAACATCCAGATGCACCACATGCCGCTGATGGATGCCGAGAAGGTGATCCGCGAGATAGGCGAGACCGGGCTGTCCAGCCGCGAGGGCTGCGGCAACACGATGCGCAACGTGACGGGCGATCCGTGGGCGGGCGTGGCGAAGGACGAGCTGTTCGACCTGACGCCCTACGTGGCCGCCTACGTGCGCTACTTCGTGCGCCACCCGACCACCCAGGCAATGCCTCGCAAGGTCAAGACGTCGTTCGACGGCAGCCCACGCGACCGCGCGATCTCAGGCATCCACGACGTCGCCTTCCGCGCTCGCGTGCGTCAGAGTGACGACCCCGCCCGCCCGGGCGAGGTCCGCGGCGTCGAGATGCTGGTCGGTGGCGGCACCTCGATCATGCCCCGCAAGGCGCAGGTGCTGTACGAGTTCCTGGAGCTCGAGAACGGCGAATACCTGAAGGTCACCGAGGCGGTCATGCGGATCTTCGACCGCCAGGAGTGGCTGCGCGTCAACCGCGCCCGCGCACGGATCAAGGTGTTCGTCGACAAGTACGGCATCGAGGAGCTGCGCCGGCAGGCCGAGGAGGAGATGCAGGGCGAGTGGGTCGCAGAACGCGACTTCTCGATCGAGCAGCGCCTGTTCGAGGACGACGAGCGCGAGTCCGCGCCCGCTGCTCCATCGAGCTACGGCAGCCCGAACGGAGATGTCTCGGAGTTCGAGCGCTTCCGCGCCGCCAACGTGCGCGAGCAGAAGCAGGACGGCTTCGTGACCGTCGAGGTGAAGGTCACCCGCGGCGACCTCACACCCGAGCAGTTCAGAGGCCTCGCGGCGGTCATGCGCTCCTACGCGGGCGGCTACGCGCGCACCACCGTGCAGCAGAACTTCGTTCTGCGCTGGGTGCGCGAGGAGTGCGTGTACGACCTGTGGCGGGCGCTGTCGGAGCTCGGTCTCGGCGATGCGGGCTCACGCGAAATCAACGATGTCGTGTCATGCCCCGGCACCGACTCCTGCAAGCTCGGGATCACCAGCTCGATGGGGCTGAACGAGGCCGTGCAGGAGCGCATCGAGGCGATGAACATCACCGACGAGCTGACGCGCAGGCTGAACATCAAGATCAGCGGCTGCCCGAACGGCTGCGGCCAGCACCACGTCGCCAGCATCGGCTTCACGGGCGCGTCGATCAAAGTCGGCGAGCACACGATCCCCGCCTACATCCCGATCATCGGCGGGGTGTTCGAAGGCGGCGACGTGGAGTTCGGCACGCGTTTGAAGCTGCGCCTGCCGTCCAAGCGCGTCCCCGAGGCGATCGAGCGCTGGATCAGGCAGTACGAGGCCGGCCGCGAGGACGGCGAGGAGTGGAACGACTACCTGGCGCGCGTCGGCACCGCCGAGCTCGAGACGCAGGTCAAGGATCTCTCGATGCCCGTCGATTTCGGGTTGGAGACGATGAACACGTTCATCGACTGGAAGCGCGATGTCCCCTTCGAAGTCGTTCGCGGGGAGGGCGAGTGCGCGGTCTAGCCGACACCCTCCGCCAGGCGGTCGACCGCCATGGCCGGCGCGCGGTGCTGCTGTGCTCCTTCCAGAAGGAGGAGTCGGTGCTGATCGACGAGCTGCTGCGCGTGAGCGACGGGCGAACCGACTCGGTGCGGATCGTGACCATCGACACGGGCGTGCTGTTCGAGGAGACGCTGCAGACCTGGCGGGAGTTCGAGGAGCGGTTCGCGATCAAGGTAGAGGTGCAGGACGCCTCGAGCCCCGACGTCCCCTGGAGCGGACCCGAGCACTGCTGCTCGGGCGCGAAGGTCGAGGCTCTCGGGCGCGCCCTCGCCGACGCCGACGGCTGGATCACCGGGATCCGTCGCGAACAGGGGCCAACGCGGGCCGCCACCGAGCTGATCGAACGCGATGAGGCGCGCGGCCTGTGGAAGTTCAACCCACTGGCCCACTGGACCGACCAGGAGCTGTGGCGGCGCATCCACGAGCGCGACCTGCCCTACCACCCCCTGCATGACCAGGGTTTCGAGTCGATCGGCTGCGCTCCCTGCACCCAGCCGGGCAGCGGCCGCGAGGGCCGCTGGGCGGGTACGGACAAGACCGAGTGCGGCTTGCACGTCGAGCCCGTCGGGCTATGACGGTCGTGGCCCACGCTCAGCTCAGCCATCTGCGTGCCCTGGAGTCCGAGGCGATTCACGTGATGCGCGAGGTCGCGGCCGAATTCGAGCGGCCGGTGCTGCTGTTCAGCGGCGGCAAGGACTCGATCGTGCTGCTGAGGCTCGCCGAGAAGGCATTCCGCCCGGGACCCTTTCCGTTCCCGCTGATGCACGTCGACACCGGCCACAATTTTCCCGAGGTGATCGAGTTCCGCGACCGCCGGGTGGCCGAACTCGGGGAGCGGTTGATCGTGGCCAGCGTGCAGGACTCGATCGACAGCGGCCGAGTTGTCGAGGAGCAGGGGCCGCGCGCGTCGCGCAACCAGCTGCAGACGGTGACCCTGCTGGACGCGATCGCCGAGCACGGCTTCGACGCCGCCTTCGGCGGAGCCAGGCGCGACGAGGAGCGCGCGCGCGCCAAGGAGCGCGTGTTCTCGTTTCGCGACGACTTCGGCCAATGGGACCCGAAGAGCCAGCGCCCCGAGCTGTGGAACCTCTACAACGGGCGCATCAAGAAGGGCGAGAACGTCAGGGTGTTCCCGATCTCCAACTGGACCGAGCTCGATGTGTGGGAGTACATCGACGCCGAGGAGCTGGAGGTCCCGTCGATCTACTTCGCACACGTTCGGGAAGTGTTCCTGCGCGACGGCATGCTGTACGCGTTGCGTGAGGACACCGAGCTGATCGACGGCGAGCAGGTGCTGTCAGAGACGGTGCGCTACCGCACCGTCGGCGACATGAGCTGCACCGGGGGCGTGGTCTCGCAGGCGGCGACGCTGGCGGAGGTGGTCGCGGAGATCGCCGCGACGCGGATCACCGAGCGTGGCGAGACGCGCGCCGATGATCGCGTGACCGAGGCCGCGATGGAGGATCGCAAGAAGGCCGGCTACTTCTAGATGACCCTCGATCTGCTGCGCCTCTCAACCGCCGGTTCCGTCGACGACGGCAAGAGCACGCTGATCGGGCGGCTGCTGTACGACTCAAAGCAGATCTTCGAGGATCAGCTCGAGAACGTCGCAGCGGCGAGCGAGCGCCGGGGCGGCGAGGGCGCGCTCGACCTCGCCCTGCTCACCGACGGCCTGCGGGCCGAGCGCGAGCAGGGGATCACGATCGACGTCGCCTACCGCTACTTCGCCACGCCGAAGCGGCGCTTCATCATCGCCGACTGTCCGGGGCACCGCCAGTACACGCGCAACATGGTCACCGGCGCCTCCACAGCCGACCTCGCGGTCGTGCTGATCGACGCCCGCCGGGGTGTGCTCGAGCAGTCCAAGCGCCACGCCTTCATCAGCGCGCTGCTGGGCATCCCCAAGCTCGTGGTGGCCGTCAACAAGATGGATCTGGTCGAGCACTCACAGGCGCGCTTCGAAGAGGTCGTCGAGGAATTCGAGGGGTTCGCCGACATCCTGCGCCGCGACGGGCGCAGGGCGGGCCATCAGTACGAGATCATCTACATCCCGATCTCCGCCCTGTACGGCGACAACGTCGTCGACCCCTCCGAGACGATGGATTGGTATGACGATCCCGCTCACCCCACCCTGCTCGACATCCTCGAGCAGGTCGACGTCGCCTACGACCATCCGCACGACCGGCCGGCGCGCTTCCCGGTGCAGTGGGTGATCCGGCCCGCCTCAGACGCCGCCGGCAGTCGCGACTACCGAAGCTACGCGGGCCAGATTGCCAGCGGAGCGCTTCGCCAGGGCGACGAGGTGACGGTGCTGCCCGGCGGCGAGCGCACGCGCATCGCCGCGATCGACAGCTACGAGGGCGAGCTCGAGGAAGCCGTCGCGCCGATGTCCGTGGCGCTGCGCCTAAAGGACGACCTCGACGTCTCCCGCGGAGAGCTGATCTGCCATCCCGAACGCGCGCCGCTGATCGGCCGCGACCTGGCGGCGGACGTGTGCTGGATGGCGGACCGGCCACTGCGGGCGGGCGGGCGATACCTGCTCAAGCAGACCACCCGCACCGCCACGGCGGTCGTCGATGAGATCGAGGATCTGCTGGACGTGCACACGCTCGAACGCGACGCGCCCCCGGCCGAGCTCGCGCTCAACGACATCGGCCGCCTGCGCCTGCGCACCAGCTCCCCGATCGTCTACGACCCGTACAAGAGCAACCGCCGCACGGGCAGCTTCATCCTGATCGACGAGGCCACCAACGGCACCGTCGGAGCCGGGATGATCGCCGACGTGCCCTAAGCTAGCGGCCGATGTTCGAGAAGGTACTGGTCGCCAACCGCGGGGAGATCGCGGTCCGCATAGAGCGGGCCCTCGACGAGCTGGGCGTGAGCAGCGTGGCCGTGTACTCCGAGCTCGATCGCGACGCGCCCCACGTGGGACGTGCCGGCGAGGCCTACAACCTGGGCGAGGGACCGGCCTCGGAGAACTACCTGAGCATCGAGAAGATCCTCGACGTGGCGGCGCGCTCGGGCGCGCAGGCGATCCATCCAGGCTACGGCTTCCTGGCCGAGAACGCCCCCTTCGCCAAGGCCTGCGAGGAGGCCGGCATCGTGTTCATCGGTCCGCCCGCCAGCGCGATCGAGGCGATGGGCTCAAAGACGCGTGCACGCGAGCTGATGCAGAAGGCCGGGGTGCCGATCGTGCCGGGCACGACCGAGCCGGTGGACACGGTCGCCGACGCGCTGGCGATAGCCAAGAAGGAGATCGGCTTCCCCGTGGCGGTCAAGGCGGCGGGCGGCGGCGGCGGCAAGGGCTTCCGGGTGGCGCTCTCAGAGGACGAGCTCGAGAGCGCATTCGAGGGATCGAGCAGGGAAGGCGAGAAGTTCTTCTCCGACCCGACGGTCTACCTCGAGCGCTACCTGCCGGACCCCCGCCACGTCGAGGTCCAGGTGCTGGCCGACCGCCACGGCAACGTGATCCACCTCGGCGAGCGCGACTGCTCGATCCAGCGCCGCCATCAGAAGCTGATCGAGGAGTCCCCGGCGCCGGAATGGGTGGTGGATGAGCAGACGCGGGAGCGCATCGGTCAGATAGGCGTGGACGCAGCGCGGGCCGTGGACTACGTCGGCGCGGGCACGATCGAGGGACTGTTCTCCGCCGGCGAGGGCGATCGGGAGGGCGGGATCGATTACTTCTTCCTGGAGATGAACACCCGCGTGCAGGTCGAGCACTGCGTGACCGAGATGACCACCGGCGTCGACATCGTCAAGGAGGGCATCCGCGCGGCGGCCGGCGAGGAACTGTCCTACGCCCAGGTGGACATCGAGCTGCGCGGCCACGCCATCGAGTGCCGCATCAACGCCGAGGACGCATCGAAGAACTTCGCCCCGGCCCCCGGCAGGATCGGTGCCTATTCCGAGCCGACGGGGCCCGGTGTGCGGGTGGACTCCGGTGTGCGCGCCGGCGGCGAGGTCTCGCCGATGTATGACCCGATGGTGGCCAAGTTGATCGTGTGGGATGCCGACAGGGCGCAGGCCACCCAGCGGATGCTGCGCGCGCTCGGCGAATACGAGATCGAGGGGCTGAAGACGCTGATCCCGTTCCACCAGGCGCTCCTGGCGACCGAGCAGTGGTCGCGGGGCGAGACCTGCCGCGACCTGGTCGAGGACCGCAAGTGGCTGAAGACGCTGGCATTCCCGGCGCCCGGCGACTCCGCCGCCGCCGAGGAGAACCCCGAGGACACGGTCGAGCAGGCCTACACGGTGGAGGTCTCGGGCAAGCGCTTCGACGTGCGCGTGCTGGGCCCGCCGTTCGCCGGGGCCGGAGCCGCTGCGGGCAACGGAGCGAGCGCCGCGCCCGCACCGCCCAAGCGCGCGCAGCGCAAGACCACGAGCGGCGGCGGTCCGGACACGCTGCCCTCGCCGCTACAGGGCAACATGTGGAAGGTGCTGGTCAAACAGGGCGACACGGTCGAGGAGGGCCAGCTCCTGTGCATCATCGAGGCCATGAAGATGGAGAACGAGATCACTGCGCACAAGGCCGGCACGATCGTGGAGCTGCCGATCACCGAGGGTGCCGCGATCCAGGCCGGAGCGCCGATCGCGACGATCTCAAGCGCGAGCGAGAAGGACTAGAGCGCCGCGACGTTCTCGCGGTGCAATCGTCGCTGAGCGCCCCCGCGCCGGCCGGAGGGGAGCTCGGCATCGGCGCCGTGCTCGGCGAGCGCCTGCAGATAGGCCGCGTCCTCCTCGAGGATCGCGAGAGCCTGCTCGCCGCCCAGCACCGGTCCGTGGCCGGGGACGACATGCTCTGCGTGGGTGACCAGGGCGCGCAGGCGCTCGAGCGTGGCGAGGTAGGCCTGCAGCTCGCCGCCGTCGCTGAGCGTGGGCAGCTCGATCGGAGACAGGTAGTCGCCGGCGATGAGCACCAGCGCCCACGGGATCAGCACCGCCATGCCGTCCGCGGTGTGGCCCTGAGCCGCATACAGCTCGAGCTCGCGGTCGCCGACGGCGCAGCGGCCGGGCACCGGCAGCGCCTGGACCGACCCGAGGGCGAGCGGTTGCTCGCGCTCTATCAGCAGGCCTTCGTCGAAGTCCCGTAGATCGCGCTGGGCCTGGCCGGGCGATCCCTTCAGGCGCTCGGCAGTGCTCTCGCCGGCGCCCAGGGCGACGCCCGGGAAGGCGAGCCGCCCGAGCAGGTGGTCCCAGTCGGCGTGTGTGACGAGCAGCCCACTGGGAGACGGAAAGCGGGCCTGCTGAAGCAGCGAGGGCAACGCGTCCAGCTCGTCGGGGAGGACCGGCGAGTCGATCACGAAGGTCTCTCCGGGCTGCCCGCCGCCGGCGGCGGGCTCGGCGGATGACTCGCTCGCCGGCTCGCCCCCGGGGGCCTCCGGCTGCTCCCCGGCCGCGCCCCGGACGATCACACAGTTGACCCGCAGGATCGCGCTGGTGACGACGATCACGTCGCGATGGAGCGAGATGGCCCGCATTCTGCGGCTGACCGCTAGGAGACGCCGAGCAGCTTGGCCGCCTCGCGCAGGTTGCTCACTTCCGCCGTCGGTTTTTTCTGGGAGGAGTCGAGCGTCTCTTTGCTGCGGTTGACCCAGATCACGGGCACCCGCTGTTTCACGCAGGGCGCAACGTCGTGGTAGTGGCTGGCGGCCACGTGCACCCACCCGCGCTTGCCGCCCATGCGCCTCGCGCACTCGGTGAAGTGGGCCGGTTCGGGCTTGTAGGAGCGGACCTGCTGAGCGGTCACCACCAGATCGAAGTCGGTCGGGATGTGGCGGCGGGTCTGACCGAGAAGCTTGTCGTCGATGTTGGACAGGAGGCCGAGCTTGTACTTCTTTGAAAGCTTCTGCAGCTGGGTGTTGGTTTCCTTGAACGGCGCCCAGCGCTGCACCGAGTCGGGCAGGAAACCCGAGCGAGAGGGCTCCAAGGACCATTCCATGCGTTTGGCCACCTCGATCGCGGTTCGCCTAAGCACCTCCGCGTAGAGCTCATAGGAGCCGCCCTCGATTTCCCGGGAGATCTCGTTGAACAGCGGGATCAACACGCCGCGGTCGATCTCGAAGCCGTCGCGCTGGGCCTCCTTGGCGAAGGCCTCGTAGATCCCGGTCTCCCAATCGATCAGCGTGCCGTATACGTCGAATGTGACGAAGGTTACGTTTTTCGGTATTGGCATCGCGCGGCCATTATGACCTCGTCAAGCCTCTCGCGCGCGCTCACCCGTCTTCCGTTAGAGTCCCGCGCCGCAAATGGACCTCTTGGAGTACCAGGGCAAGCAGCTGTTTGCCCGACACGGCCTGAAGGTGTCGCCCGGCGAGGCGGTCACAACCGTGGAGGACGCCGTCACGGCGGCTGCCGAGATCGGCTACCCGGTGGTGGTCAAGGCGCAGGTGCTGATCGGCGGGCGGGGCAAGGCCGGGGGCGTGAAGCTCGCCGCCGACGAGGCCGAGGTCCGCGAGCACGCCGCCAACATCCTGGGGATGGACATCGGCGGGCACGTCGTGCGCACGCTGTGGATCGAGCACGCCTCGGACATCGCGACCGAGTACTACGCCTCGGTGCTGCTCGATCGCTCGGCCAAGCAGCCGCTCGTGATGTTCAGCGTCGAGGGCGGGGTCGACATCGAAGAGGTCGCCGAGAAGACCCCCGAGAAGCTGATCCGCCATCACGTCGATGCGCTCGCGGGCCTGTCCCGCGAGGAGGCCGAGAGCGTCGCAACCGAGGGTGGAGCCGACGCAGACGTGGTCGGCGGGGTGGCCGACGCGCTGGTGGCGCTGTATGAGGTGTGGCTGGATGAGGACGCGACGCTGGCCGAGATCAACCCGCTGATCGTCACGCCGGAGAGGGAGGTGCGGGCGCTCGACGCCAAGGTCTCCCTGGACGGCAACGCGCTCTACCGCCACCCGGAGAACCAGGAGCTCTCAGACTCCGAGAACGAAGACCCGATCGAGCGCCGCGCCAAGCAGGAGGGCGTGCAGTACGTCAAGCTCGACGGCGACATCGGCATCCTCGGCAACGGCGCCGGGCTGGTGATGTCCACGCTCGATGTGGTCGCCCAGGCCGGGGGCAGCCCGGCGAACTTCCTCGACGCCGGCGGCGGCTCGGATGCCGAGAAGATCAAGCAGGCCGTGGAGCTGATCCTCGCCAACGACGCCGTCAAGGCCGTCCTGTTCAACATCTTCGGCGGCATCACCCGTTGCGACGAGGTCGCAAGGGGCCTGATCGCCGCCTTCGCCGATCTGGAACCGACTGTGCCGTTCGTGGTGCGCCTGGATGGGACCAACGACGTGGCCGGGCGGGAGCTCCTTCAGGAGGCCGCACTTCCCAACGTTTATGCGGCCCGCACGATGAACGAGGCGGCCGAGAAGGTCGTCGCCCTGGCGGCAGAACGCTGATGTCGGTTCTCGTGGACGAGAACACGCGGCTTGCGGTGGCCGGCATCACCGGCCGGGAGGGCTCCTTCCACACGCTCAACAACCGCCGCTACGGCACCAACGTGGTCGGCGGCGTGACACCCGGCAAGGGCGGCCAGGACGTCGAGGGAATCCCGGTGTTCGATAGCTGGGAGCAGGCCGTGCGGGAGGTCCGGCCGAACACCGCGATGATCTTCGTGCCGCCGCGGTTCGCCGCCGACTCGATCCTCGAGGCGGCCGCCGCCGGGGTCGAGCTGGTGGTCACGATCACCGAGGGCATCCCCGCCCACGACGAGCTGCGCGTCTACAACCTGCTCAAGCGCGACCACACGGGAACGCGCCTGATCGGCCCCAACTGTCCCGGCATTCTGTCGCCGGGCAAGGCCAATGTGGGCATCATTCCCGCCTCCTTCTTCAAGCCGGGCAACGTCGGCGTGGTGTCCCGCTCGGGCACGCTCACCTACCAGATCGGCAACGAGATCGCCCAGGCCGGCTTCGGCTGCAGCTCGATCGTGGGCATCGGAGGCGACCCCGTTCCGGGCTCCTCCTTCGTCGATGTGCTGGAGCTGTTTCAGTCAGATGATCAGACGGAGCTGATCGTTCTCTCGGGAGAGATCGGCGGCTCCGCCGAGGAGGAGGCGGCCGACTACATCGCCGCCCACGTGACCAAGCCCGTGGTCGCCTACATCGCCGGGTTCACCGCGCCGGCGGGCAAGCAGATGGGACACGCGGGAGCGATCATCTCCGGGACGGCGGGAACCGCCGCAGCAAAGGCCAAGGCGCTCGAGGCCCGCGGCGTGCGCGTCGGGCGCACCCCCACGGAGGTCGCCGAGATCGCCGTGCAGGTCCTCGGAGACGCGTCCATCGCGCCTCGCTGAGCACCGTGCATGCAGGCGCGGGCGCTAGGCTAGCGCGGTGGACCAGGACGTGGCACAGACGCTGGGAGAGCTGGAGCGAAAGCTGCTCGAGCTCGAGCGCACCCTGACCGCGATCGGCCACGAGGATGAGGCGAGCACCCCGGCCGGCCCGGTCCCGGGCACGTCCACGCCGCCCACCTGGACCCGGCTGGTCGACGAGACGATCGAGCGCGGCGCCGCCACTCCGGCGCAGGCGCCACCGGCTCCAGCCGCCCCGCCGCCGCTGGCCACACAGATGCCCCCGCCCGCCTCAGCGCCGGGGCCAGCTCCTGCGCGCGCGCTGCCGCCCCGGCTGATGCCGGAGCCGAGGGCAGCGAAGACGCCCGCCCCCACGCCCGCCTACCCCCGCCCGCCCAGCGCCGCGGAGCTGCTTCAGTTTCGCGACCGGCTGGAGCGCACGGCCCGGGAGCTGACCCACGACTACGACGAGTTGCTCGGCCGCCTAAGCTTCGCCGCCATGCCAACGCACTCCGGTCCCACGATCTCCTTCGCCCGCGGCGCACCGTCGCTTGACATCATCGATGTGGAGGGACTGAGCGACGCCGCCGTGCGCGCCTTCGAGTCAGACCCGGGCGGGGCCACCGCCTATGGCACCTCGGTCGGCTATCCGAGGTTGCGCTCCTGGATCGCGGACCGCCACGGCGTGGATCCCGAGCGCGTTCTGGTCACGAACGGCTCCATGCAGGCCGACGCGTTCCTGTTCGAGCACCTGGTGCGCCCCGGAGACGAGGTGATCGTCGAGCGCCCCACCTACGACCGAACGCTGCTCTCGCTGCGCCAGCGCGGCGCGCGGCTGCACGCCATCGAGCTGCTCGCGGACGGCATCGACACCGAGGCGCTTCGGGAGCTGCTGGGTGGATCGGCGGCGGCGCGACCGACGCTGGCCCACATCATCCCCAACTTCCAGAACCCCGCCGGCTACACGCTGTCGCTGCGCAGGCGCGAGGCCCTGCTGGAGCTGGCCGCGGCGTACGGCTTCGTGGTCTTCGAGGACGACCCCTACGTGGCGCTTCGCTTCAGGGGCGAGTCGCTGCCCACGATGCTGTCGATGGACCCCGAGCGGGTGGTCTATGCCTCATCCTTCTCAAAGACCATCTGCCCCGGCATCCGGGTCGGATACCTGATCGGGCCGCCGGAGCTGATCGCCGGGATCTCCCAGCTCGCCACCAACACCTACATCTCGCCGGACATGGTGGCCCAGGCGATCGTGTATGAGTTCTGCGCCTCCGGTGCCATCGACCGCTCGATCGAGACCGTCAAGGGGGCACTGGCCGAGCGGGCCGAGACGCTGACCAACGCGCTTCATCGCGAGCTTGCCGAGGCCGAGTTCGTGGCGCCCGAGGGCGGCTACTTCGTGTGGGTCACCCTTCCCCACGGGACCGACGTTCACGCCCTGTTCGGAGCGGCGGCCGAGCGCGGGGTGTCGTTCGTCAAGGGGACCGACTTCCTGCTGGAGGGCGGCGAGAACACCCTGCGCCTGGCCTACTCGGGTGTGACGCCCGAGCAGATCGACGAGGGCGTGGCGCGCCTGGCCGCGGCCTTCCGCTCGCTGGCCTGATCAGCGCCCGTAGCGCTGCCCCAGCACGAGCCGCTCCGGCAGCGCGGTTCGTTGCGGCGGCGAGGGATCGGCCACCACCGAGACGGTCTCGGCCACGCTGGGGGTGACCGTGCAGCGACGGCCGTCGGCCGCCTCCAGCACCACCTCCTCATCGTCGCGCAGGGCCAGAGTGCCCTCGAGCCCAGGCTCAAGACCCGAGGCCTTGAGGTAGTGCAGAAGATCCTCGGCCTCGTTCTCGAAGCGCAGCACGCGCACCGAGGCGCCGGCTTCGACGTCGGCCAGGGGCACACCGGCCGGGCGCGCGCCGGCGACGATGGGGTGCCCGTGCGGGCACGTCTTGGCGTCGCCGATGGCGGCGCGCATGCGCTCCTCGAGCACGGGTGACATGGCGTGCTCCAGCCGCTCGGCCTCCTCGTGCACCTCATCCCAGGGGACCTTCAGAACGTCGGTCAGAAAGCGCTCGATGAGGCGGTGCCTGCGCACGATCCCCTCGGCCTGCTCGGCGCCCGAGGCCGTGAAGGCGATCGTCCTGTCGGCATCGCGCGTGATGTAGCCGTCGCGCTCCAGGCGCTGGACCATCTCGTGGACCGTCGGCGCCGACAGCTGCATGGCGCGCACCATGTTGGCGGCGGTCATCGGCAGCCCGG
Organism: uncultured Solirubrobacteraceae bacterium; assembly: GCA_963826995.1. Lineage (GTDB taxonomy): Bacteria > Actinomycetota > Thermoleophilia > Solirubrobacterales > Solirubrobacteraceae > Palsa-744. The sequence goes on from CAWGYZ010000002.1 coordinate 876,152, forward strand.
CCTCCTGCAGCCAGAACAGGATCTGCAGGTACTCCTCCTCGGCGACGGTCACGCCGGCGGCGCTCATGGGCTTGATCCTAGACGGACAGCTGATCGAAGGTGCACTCGTGCGGGTCCTTGTCCTCGCGCCAGCGCCGCAGCTTGGCGCCGTGGCGGATGCGCCCGGCGGAGACGTGGTCGAAGTCGATTTCCACGACCAGCTCGGGGCGCAGGGCGACCCACTCGAGGTCCTTGCCGGAGCTCCAGCGACTGGGGTCGGCGCTGCCGCGCTGTCCTGTCTGGAAGGGCTCGAGGAAGCCGACCAGGCGCCGCTTCTCGGCAGCGTTGAAGCCGGAGCAGTGTCCGACGACGCGCAGCTCCGCGTCGGCGCTCGAATCGGCATACAGGGCGAGGATCAGGGCCCCGACGGTGTCCGGCTCCTTACCCGGGCGCCAGCCGGCCACGACCGCGTCGATCGTGCGCACCCGCTTGACCTTGGCCATCCCCTTGCGCTCGCCCGGCCGGTAGGGGGCGGTGAGCTCCTTCGCGATCGCCCCCTCGGCGCTGATCAGCCACTCGCGGGCGTCCTCCACCGCGGTGGAGGCCTCCATCAGCTCGACGGGGGCCCCCGCGAAGTCCTCGCCCGCGAGGAGCTCCTCGAGCGCCGCGCGACGCTCGGAGAAGGGGAGCTCGAGCAGGGATTCCCCACCGCGGGCCAGCAGGTCGAAGGCCACATAGCGGGCGGGGGTCTCGACCGACAGGCGCTCGACCCGCGAGGCGGCGGGGTGGATGCGCTGGCCGAGAGCGTCGAAGTCCTCCCGTCCGTCAGCGTCGCGCACCACGATCTCCCCGTCGAGGACGTAGTGCCCGTGCGGGAGCAGCAGCTCGGGGAAGTAGCGCCCAAGGGGCTTGCCGGCCCGCGACTGCAGGAAGACCTCCTCGCCGTCCACGAACGCCAGGCAGCGAAAGCCGTCGAGCTTGACCTCGTATGAGTACTGCTCGCCCAGCGGCAGCTCCCTGCGCGAGAGGGCCAGCTGGGGCTTCAGCGGGGGCGAGATGGGCAGGCTCATGGGCGGGCCCGGCTCGGTTGCACCCGGGGCGGCTCGCCCTTCTGCTTGCGGAAGTGCGGCGGCCAGGGCGCGTCGCCGAGCCCCTCGCGCTCGTCGCGAGCGGCCAGCTCGAGCAGGGACTCAAGGCGCGCGGGGTGCTCGTCGATGCCGGCTGAGGGGTCGCCCAGCTTGCGCAGGCGGGCGGGCACGGTCTCCAGGGTGAGCTCTGAGGGATCGACGTCGGGCACCTCCTCCCAGCCGAGGGCGCAGGAGACACGGGCGTCTGCGACCGCGCGAACCGAGTAGGCCGAGGCGACGGTGCGGTCGCGGGCGTTCTGGTTGTAGTCGATGAAGACCCCCTCGCGTTCCTCCTTCCACCAGCGACTGGTCGCCCGGTGGGGCATTCGCCGCTCGACCTCCCGGGCCAGCGCGAGCGCCGCCCGGCGCACTTCTTCAAAACCGTGCTCCGGCACGATCCGCACGTAGATGTGCATGCCGCGCGAACCCGAGGTCTTGGGAAAGCCCTCGAGGCCATGCTCTGAGAGGACCTCGCGCACGGTCAGGGCCACCTCGCGCACCTCGCTGAAGGGAACCCCGGGGCCGGGGTCGAGATCGACGCGCAGCTCGTCCGGATGGTCCAGATCGGTGCGTCGCACGGGCCAGGGGTTCCAGTCGATCACCCCCAGGTTGACGCCCCACACCAGATGGGCGGCGTCGTTGGGAACGAGCTCACGCGCGTGGCGGCCGCTGGGAAAGGTGACGGTCGCCGTCTGCAGCCACTCCGGGGCGCTGTCGGGGACGCGCTTCTGAAAGAAGGGCTCCCCCTCGACCCCGTCCACCCAGCGCTTCATCACGGTGGGGCGATCGCGCAGGTGGCGCACCACCGCCTGTTCGCACTCCACGTAGTAGTTGACCAGGTCGAGCTTGGTCAGCCCCCGCTCGGGGAAGAAGATCTTGGAGGGGCTGCTCACGCGGAGCTCGTGCCCGCACACCTCCACCATCGTATGCTCACCTTTGCTGGACGGCATTGCTGGAAGGATGCCCGATCATGATCCCCCGGACACTGCTCATCGCCTCCGGCCCGTTCGGGGAGCTGAGCGCCCAGGGCGTCGCCTCGGCCATCTCCCGGGGCCTGGCGGCCGGCGGGTTCCCCGCGGACGAGTGTCCCCTCGAGACCGGCGGCGACCCCAAGGCCGATGTGTGCGCGCTGCTGGACTCCCTGCACTTCGATGAGCGCATGCGCCGGGCGCGGGCGGTGGTGGTGGCCGAATGGCTGCTGGAGGAGCGCACGCTGGCCGCCAGCCCGGCGTTCGAGGTCGCCACTCGAGCCCGCCAGGCGGGAGTGCCGGCCTACGCGCTGACGGCCACCAACCGGCTGGGCCCCTTTGACGCGCGCATGCTCGATCTGCAGGCGATCCTCGAGGCATCGACCCCGCGCGCCCTGCAGGCCGCTGCGCGGCGGCTCGCGAAGCTGGTCTAGATAGGCTCGCTGATCGAGATGGCAGAGGCCGAGCAACCCTCCGAGAACCCCGCGGCGCCCGCGCCGGCGGCCGTCCGCAGCTCCCGGCCGCGCTCGCGCTCGGCGCCGGGGGCAAGGCGCGCCACCGTGATCGGTGCGGGCTCGTTCGGCACCGCGCTGGCGGTTCTGCTGGCGCGGGGAGGTCTCCGCACGACCCTCCAGACGCGCACCGAGGAGCAGGCCTCACGGCTTGAGCAGGAGCACGAGAACCAGGCGTACCTCCCGGGGGTCGAGCTACCCGGCAACCTGCGCATCGAGTCCGCGGCGGCCGGCGTGGCGCGGGCGGACTTCGTCTTCCTGGCGGTTCCCTCGGGCGCCCTGGGCGCGGTGATCGCAAAGCTCGATGCGACCGGCCTGGGGAGGCGCACGGCGGTGGTATCCGTGGCCAAGGGCCTCGTACCGCCGGAGGGGTTGCCGCCGACCACGGTGCTGAGCGCCAGGTTCGGCGCACATCGCGTGGCCTGCCTGGGCGGGCCGGCGCATGCGCGGGAGATGGTCCGGGCGGGCGCGGCGCTGGTCGCCGGGAGCAGCGAGGAGGCGCTCGCGCGGTCGCTGGCTCTCATCTTCACCCGAGCCGGCGTGGTCTGCGAGCAATCCAACGACCCGCTCGGGGTCGAGCTGGCGGGCTCCGCCAAGAACGCCGCGGCGCTGGCGGCGGGGGCCACCGAGGCGCAGGGGCTGAACGCCGCCGGGGCGGCCGCCGGGCACATCTTCGCCGAGGTCTGGCGCTACGCCGAGGGACTGGGGGCGCGACCGGAGTCCATGATCGGGCTGGCCGGGGCCGGCGACCTGGTGGCGACGGCGCTGGCGCGCACGAGCCGCAACCGCCGCGCCGGCGAGCTGCTCGCAGACGGCGTCCCCGCTGCGGAGATAGGAGCGGTCATCGGCCAGGCCGTCGAGGCGCTCGAGTCGGTGCCCCTGCTGGGGCGAGCGCTCGAGCGCGCGGGCGTCGCCGCGCCCGTAACCGGAGCACTCGGCAGGTTGATCTCGGGCGAGCTTCCGCTTGATGAATGGGTGGCGCTGGTGCGCGCCACCGTTCCGCCTCCCGCGCGCTGGCGCCGGCGCCCGCAGCCCGGCTTCTGGCGTCGCGTGTGGTGGCGGATGTCCGGGCGCTAGGCGAGAGGATCGAGCGTCTACTCGGAGAGTCCCGCCGCCCGCAGTCCTTCGGCACGATCGAGATACACCCGGTAGCGCCAGATCCGCTCGCCGCGAAAATCGAAGATGCCCGCGAACGGCGCATCGACCGGTGCGCCGCTGCCCTTCCCGCGTGCCCTCAGCCTTCCAAGCAGGAGCACCCGGTCGCCGAGATCGCGGAACTCCTCAGGAACCGCCTGGAGCTCCTCCCAGTTCTCACTCATGTCCGCGGCGTACCTTTCGACGCCCTCGCGTCCGCGGTAGCCGTCGCCGCCATCGAGAGCCCTGGTGATTGCCGGGTACCACTCGAAGTCGGGCGTCCCGAGCTCGGCGAACGCGCCCTCGAAATCACGCCGGTTGAAGGCATCGGTCGCTCGCCTGGCGTAGTCGACTTTGTCGGGCGACATGCCGCGAGTATCGCGCAGCGCGCCGCCATCATCTGACGAGGGTGCTGAGCACCGCCTCATACACACCCGCCCCGTGCCCGGCCTCGGTGAGGCGCACGTTGGTGTGGGCCGCTAGGGCCTCGCCGATGGACGGGTCGCGCTCGATCGCGTTGGCGACCAGCCAGAAGACATCAACCTGCGGGGCGCAGGCCAGATCCTCGCGGGAGTCGCCGACCGCGAAGGTGTCCTCGCGCGAGTAGCCGCGGACGCGGCGGTGGAAGGCGATACCGCCGGCCTTGGAGGCGCCCGCGGGTAGCAGGTGGTAGCCGCGCACGTGCGGCAGCTCGGCCAGGGCCGGCGAGCGGCGATTGACCACGCCGTTGTCGAGCAGTCGCAGATCTGCGTGGCCGTGCTCGGCCAGCAGCTCATCGGCCTCCCCGGCGTCCACCAGCCCCCGGAACAGGTGGGAGACCTCGCGCTGGGTGTGCCAGGGCTCGTGGTACTCGAGGCGCCCGGCGTAGTGCTCGAGCAGCAGCGCCGGGGCGCCGGAGCGCTCGATCTGCTCGGCGATCGTCAGCTCACCCGGCAGAAGCTCGCCGGTCAGCCAGTGCTCTTCCCCGTCCAGCACCACACACGATCCGGCCTCATAGATGAAGGAGCTCTGGCCGAGCAGCCGCGCGTCCTCGAACACCTGCATACGGCGCCGGCCTGACATCAGCACCACCTCCACATCGGCCCGCAGACAGCTCTGCACCGCCCGCACGCCGTCGATCGACACCCTTCCCTCGCCGTCGTGCAGCAGCGAGGCGCCCCGGCCGAGCAGGGTGCCGTCGAGGTCCACGTACAGGCAGCGGGCGCTCATGCGACCCTCACGCTCGCGAACGGCGGACGTTCGACCGGGGCGGGCGCGGGGGTCTCGCCGCTGAGGCGTCCTTCAGCTTCCAGGCGGCCGGCGATCGTGGCCAGTACCGTCAACGCCATCGGCTCGAGGGCCGACAGCGGCTGGTGTCGATTGCGGTGCTCCTCGAGATCCACCTGTGCCATCCCCTCGAGACCCACCTCCCGCCAGGCGTCGATCAGCATCGCGATCTCCACGCCGTAGCCGGTGACGAAGGGCAGCCGCTCAAGCAGCTCCCGCCGCGCGGCGACCTCGCCGGCGAGCGGCTGGCGCACCCCCGCAAGCGGCGGGTAGAAGAGCTCGAGCGCCGGGCGGGCGAGCAGGTGGTTGACGCGCCCGCCGCCGTCCCTGTCGGCGGCGCCCGCTCCATCGCCCAGCGGGCGACGGTAGAAGGCCTTGACGAACGACACCCCCGGCTCGCACACCAGCGGCCCGAGCAGGCCGGTCAGGAAGTGCTCGGAGAAGCCGTCGGTGTCGGCATCCAGAAAGCAGACCACCTCCCCCTCGAGCACCGACAGGGCGCGCCACATCGCGTCCCCCTTGCCGAGCACCGGGCCATAGGCCGCCATCAGCTCGGCCTCCTGGCGGACCACCGCGCCCGCCCGCTCGGCCACCGTTGCGGTGCCGTCCTCGGAGGCGGCGTCGACGACCACGATCTCGTCGATCGCTCCCGCCGTGCGCAACTCGCCGAGGGTGGCGACGATGGCTCCCACCGTGCCGGCGCAGTCCCGCGCCGGCAGGCAGACCGACACCCCCAGCGCCTGCTCGGCGCGCTCGGCCGCGATGCGGGCCACCGAGTAGGAGGAATGATGGAAGCTGCGAGGCCGGCGCTCAGGCGAAAGACGGTCGTTGCCCGTTTTATCGTCGCGGGGGACGGTGGGGGCGGGCATCGCCTCTACTATCGCAACCCGTGGCCAAAGACCGAAGAGAGGACCCCTGGAGCGCGCTGCTCGACGAGGGTCTGAAGGACGGGAGGCTCGTGTGCGAAGCGCACGAAGGACCCGGGCCCGCGCGGCTCGTGGATCCCATCCCGGAGCTTCATCCTGAAGTGCTGGCCGCCCTCGAGGGGCTGGGGATCGAGCAGCTGTACTCCCATCAGGCCCAGGCGATCCACTCGGCCTGGCAGGGCCCCACGATCATCACCACCGGCACGGCTTCGGGCAAGTCGATGTGCTTCAACCTGCCGACGCTGGACGTGCTCTGCCGCGACGCCCGCGCCAGAGCGCTGTACCTGTACCCGACCAAGGCGCTGGCCCAGGACCAGGCACGCGCCCTTCAGAGGTTCGGCCTGACCAAGCGGGTGCGCCCGGCCATCTACGACGGCGACACCCCCCGCGAGGCGCGCGCGGAGATCCGGCGGAACGCCAACGTGGTGCTCACCAACCCGGACATGCTGCATGTCGGCATCCTGCCCAATCACGCGGCGTGGGCGGATCTGTTCGCCAACCTGGCCGTGGTCGTGATCGACGAGGCGCATGTCTACCGCGGCGTGTTCGGCTCGCACGTGGCCAACGTGCTGCGCCGGCTGCGGCGGATCGCGGCGGCGTACGGCACCGAGCCCCGCTTCCTGCTCACCTCGGCCACCATCGCCAACCCCGTCGAGCTGGCCGAGCGCCTGACGGGCCTCGAGCAGGTGGGCGTGATCGAGGAGGACGGCTCGCCGGCTCCGGCCAGGCGGATCGCCGTGTGGAACCCGCCGCTGACCGACGCCGAGCTGGGCGTGCGCCGCTCAACGCTCGCCGAGGCGGCCGAGCTCCTGGCCCGGCTCACCCGCGAGGGCGCTCGCACGATCTGCTTCATGAAGTCGCGAAAGGGCGTCGAGCTGTTGAGCCGCCTCGTCAAGCAGGACCTCGAGGGAACGCACCCCGAGCTGGCGGAGCTCGTGGCCCCCTATCGCGCCGGCTACACCGCCCAGCAGCGGCGCGAGCTCGAGGGACGCCTGACGCGGGGGGAGCTGCGCGCCGTGATCACCACCGACGCGCTCGAGCTCGGCATCGACGTCGGCGAGCTCGACGCGGCCGTGGTCGTCACCTTTCCCGGCACGGTCGCCTCCCTGCGCCAGATGTGGGGGCGCGCCGGTCGCTCCTCGATCCCGCGCCGGGAGCGGGGACTGGCCGTCTACGTGGCGGGTGAGGACGCGCTCGACCAGTTCTTCGCCCGCCACCCCGAGGAGTTCCTCGAGCGCCCGGTCGAGGCCGCGATCCTCGACCACGAGAGCTCCCTGATCTACCGGGCGCACCTGCGCTGCGCCGCACACGAGGGTCCGCTCTGCTCACAGGACGCCGAGTTCCTCGGCCCCCGCTGGGAGGCCCAGGCCGAGGTGCTGGTGAGCGCGGGCGAGCTTCGCAGAAGGCCCGCCGGCAGCAATGGCGAGCGCTCGCAGAGCAGCTACGTCCCCAGGGACCACGGCGGATACCCGGCCGCCGACGTATCGCTGCGCTCAGCCTCACCCGAGCAGTTTGCGATCGTCGACGTCTCCTCCGGAGAGCTGCTCGGCTCGACCGAGTCCTCGCGCGCCCACTCGACGGTGCACGAGGGCGCGATCTACCTGCACCTCGGGCAGCCCTATTCGGTCTCAGAGCTCGACCTGGACCGCCGTCGCGCCCTGGTGGCGCCCTTCGACGGCGATTGGTACACCCAGCCCAAGCGTGAGACCGATACCGCGATCGTGAGGCTGCTGGACCGCCGCGAGGCGCTCGGCGTGACGCTGTCCTTCGGCGAGGTCAGCGTCACCGACACGGTGCTCGCCTATCAGCGCAGACGCGCGGCCGACCATGCCTCCATGGACCTCGTGGCACTCGATCTGCCCCCGACCAGCTTTCCCACGCAGGCGCTGTGGTTCGAGCTGGACGCGGGCGCCCTGTCGGACACGATCCCCCTGGAGGTGCTGCTGGGGGCGCTGCACGCCACCGAGCACGCCCAGATAGCGGTGCTGCCGCTGATCGCCATGTGCGACCGCTGGGACATCGGCGGGCTGTCCACCAACTTCCATCCCCAGACCGGTGCCGCCACGATCTTCGTCTACGACGGGCACCCGGGAGGGATCGGCATCGCCCGCACGGCGTTCACCCGCTTCGAGGAGCTGTGCAAGGATGCCCATGCGTTGATCGCCGAGTGCCCGTGCTCGGCAGGCTGCCCCTCCTGCGTGCAGTCGCCGAAGTGCGGCAACCTCAACGAGCCGCTCTCCAAGGACGGCGCAAGGCTGCTGCTCGAGGGAATGCTCGCCACGGCGGCGGCGCCCGCCGTCGGAGCGCTCTGAACCGGGTGCACAGCTGTTGAAGGCCACGAGACACCGTTGTCGAAGGCCATGAGATCTTGTCCAGGTACCTGAAAAACACGGCCATCTGCGGCGCCCTCGCGGTGTGCGTAGTCCTCGCCGCCGGCGCAGCCGCGGCGCTCGCGCCCCCGACGCAGTCGGTGATCTTCGAAGGCCCGGGCGGGCGCACGCCCCTCACCCGCTGGACGCTGCGCAGCGACCCCGCGAACCGCGGGCTCGCGCTCGGCTGGCGCAACGGCCACTTCGGGGGCACCACGGTCAGCCTGCCGAACGTGGTGCACCCCGCCCCCTACAGCGGCCGGGCCGGCGCCCGCAACTATGAAGGCTCGGTGGCCTGGTATCAGACGAGCTTCCAGGCGCCACGGCCGGGCACCTACGCGCTCAGCTTCCAGTCGGCCAACTTCAGGGCGACGGTGTGGGTGGACGGGCACGAGGTCGGCTCACACCGCGGCTCCTACCTTCCCTTCGAAGCGCGCGCGGCGCTCGCCGCGGGGCGGCACACCGCGGTCGTGCGCGTCGACTGGAGGGACCCGGCCGAGCAGTCCAGAGAAGGCTTTCACCGCACCTGGTTCAACTGGGGCGGACTCGACGGCGAGGTGGACGTGCGCCCGATCGGGGAAAGCGAGCTGTCGCATCCGACGATCTCAACGACGCTCTCGCCGGACACCCCGGGCTCCCCGCAGGCCACGGTCACTGTCAGCGTGGAAGTTCACAACAACGCCTCCCAGAGGACGATCGTGCCCGAAGGCTCGCTCGTGCACGGCGGCCAGACCGTCCCTCTGAGCTTCCCACCGCAGAACCTCGCGAAAGACCAGACCGCAACCGCGCGCACGACCGTCACGATCCCGCAACCGGCGCTGTGGTCGCCCAGGGCTCCCAATCTCTATGCCCTGTCGCTGGCGGTTGGGAGCGAGAGCAGCTTCTCCGCCCAGGTCGGTCTGCGTCAGCTGACCTGGAGTCAGGGGCGCGCCTATCTCAACGGCCAGCGGCTGCTGCTCCACGGCGCCTCGATCCAGGAGGACGCCCGCGGACACGGCGATGCGCTCACCCCGGGCGATCAGAACACGCTCGTCTCAGAGCTGCGGGCCATCGGCGCAAACGCCGTGCGCTCCCAGCACCCGCTGGACCCGGCGCTGCTCGAACGCCTGGATGCAGCCGGCATCCTCGTCTGGCAGGGCGTCGGCCCGGTGGAAGGCGCGGGCAACTGGTACTCGAGCACATCGCGGCTGGACGCAGAAGCCGAGCAGCAGGCGCGCACAGCCGTGCTCGCCGCCGAGCTGCACCCGTCGATCGTCGTGTGGAACCTCGTCGACGAGGTGGCGGGAACGGGCGTGACAGCGCCGAGGTGCAATACGTGCAGTCGCTCACCCACTGGCTGCATGCGCGCGACCCGGGCCGCATGGTCGGCGGTGGACATCTGGGGAGACCATCCACCCGTTCACGCCGGCTCGCTGTACAGCGGCGTTGACGCGATCGCCGAGACCGACTACACGGGCTGGTATGACTCGCCCCGCGACAGCCTCGCCCAGCAGAGCATCGCTGATGCGCGCGCGGCTGGCGGCGATGCAGCGGACGTTCGCCGGCAGGGTGCTGGTGATCAGCGAGTTCGGCGCGGAATCCAACACGCTCAACCCCCCCGGCAGCCCGGGCAGCTACAGCTTCCAGTCACGCGCTACTCGCAAACCACATAGCCGTCTATGAGCGCGACCCCTACCTCACCGGAATGCTCATCTGGGTGCTGCGCGACTACCCCCTCAACCCCACCTTCGCGGGCGGCTCGATCCACGGCAAGCTGCCCAAGCTCCGCCTGATCGAAGGCATCAACCAGAAGGGCCTGTTCACCTACGCGGGCGCGCCAAGCCCGCGGTCGAGCGTGGTGGCGCGGCTGTTCAGGGCACTGCCGGCTGAATGAGGCGCCGGCCGGGAGGCGGGCGGGCAGGCTGTCGCCCGCTCAGGCCTTGTTCCCGCGGGCGATTCTGCGCAGGTCGATCGTCTCGTCGTACAGCTTCGCGTCGACCCCCTCCTCCAGAGCCACCTCGCGCAGCGGGCGCCCCGACGCGGTCGCCTTCTGGACGATGACGGTGCCCTTGTCGTAGCCGATCGCCCCGTTCAGGGCGGTCGCCACGGCCAGCGTGGCTCCCGCCGAGGCGTCCGTGCCGGCCCTGTTGGCCTGAATGCCGTCCACGCACTTCTCGGCGAACACCCGCATCGTCGAGGACAGCAGGTTCAGCGATCCGATCAGGTTGCGCGCGATCAGGGGGATGCGGACGTTGAGCTCGAACTGGCCCTGCATCCCGCCGACGGTGACGGCGGTGTCGTTGCCGATCACCTGGCCTGAGACCTGCAGCACCACCTCGCAGATCACCGGGTTGACCTTGCCGGGCATGATCGAGGAGCCCTTCTGCAGCTCGGGCAGCAGGATCTCACCGATGCCCGCGCGCGGGCCCGAGCCCATCAGCGCCAGATCGCCGGCGATCTTGGTGAGGGACACCGCGAGCACCTTCAGCGCGCCTGACAGCTCGACCAGCGCATCGCGGTTGCCCTGCGCCTCGAAGGGGTCGAGCGGAGCGGCTATCTGCTTCAGATGCGATTGCCGCTTCAGACGGGCTCGCACCTTCTCGGCGAACCTCGCGTGGGTGTTCAGGCCGGTGCCGGTGGCGGTGCCGCCCAGCGGGATCTGCCCGACGTGCACGAGGGCCGACTGCACCCGCTCCGAGGCCAGCGTCATCTGGGCGGCGTAGCCCGAGAACTCCTGGCCGAGGGTGACGGGCACGGCGTCCATCAGGTGGGTGCGCCCGGCCTTGACCACGTTCTTGAAGCTGCTCGCCTTCTTCGCGAAGGAGCGTTCGAGCTGCTTGAGCGCGGGCAGCAGCTCGTTCTGGGCGACGTCCAGCGCGGCCAGGTGGACGGCCGAGGGGAACACGTCGTTGGAGGACTGCCCCATGTTGACGTGGTCATTGGCGTGCACCCCCTCGCCGGCCAGGCGCGCGATGACCTCGTTGGCGTTGGTGTTGGTGGAGGTTCCCGAGCCGGTCTGGAAGATGTCGATGGGGAACTGATCGTCGTGGGAGCCGGCGGCGATCGCGGCGGCGGCCTTCTCGATGCGCGAGGCGCTGCGCTTGGAGAGCAGGCCGAGTTCGCCGTTGACGGCGGCCGCGGCGCCCTTGATCCGGGCCAGCCAGTGGATGACCGACACCGGCACCGTCTCGCCCGAGATCGGGAAGTTCTCGACGGCCTTGGTCGTCTCGGCGCCCCACAGTGCTTGTTGCTTTGCCATTCAGCTCTCCTTTTTTTCTCGGCCGGCGAGCAGAGACCCTATCCGCAGAACGCCGCGAGCTCCCGCGCGAGCCCCACGGGATCGTCATAGGCCATCAGGAATCCGCTGCTGCGCAGCACCCGCAGCTGCCCGTTGGGCAGCAGGGCAAGCGCCTCTTCTGCGGCGCGCAGCGGGTGCAGCGGATCCTCGTCGGCCCACAGCAACAGGACGGGCAGATCGAGCTCCGGGTAGGCCTCCAGCAGCTGGCTCTGGGTCCCGCGCGGCCAGGCCCGGGCGCACTTCGCCCAGGAGCGCGCGAGGCTCGAGTTGCCGGCGACATCGGCGAACGCGTGGCGCATCAGATCGAGCGCGGCCGGATTGCGCCGGGCGGACAGCGCCAGGCCCCGCTCGGGGGTGAACACGACGCGGGTGCCGTGGGAGAGCAGCCGGTCAAGGCCCGGCAGCGACCCCATCTGCGTGACCAGGCGCCAGGCGGCGCGTGTCCGCGCGCGCTCGGGCGGGGCGTGCAGACGGCTTCCCATCAACACCAGCCGCTCCGGGCGCACCCGGCCGGTGAGCACGGCGTGCAAGAGGATCTCCGCGCCGGCGTCGTGGCCGGCCAGCATCGGCCGCGGCCCGAGCACCTCGGCGCTGAACCCCCCCAGCACCTCCGCCAGCCAGTCCAGCGTGTAGGGGTGGCGCCAGCGGTCCTCGGAGTCGCCGTGCAGGGGCAGGTCGGGAAGCACCACCCGGAAGCGGTCGGCCAGCTGCTCCACGGCCGGCTCCCACTCCTTGTGCGACAGGAAGGCGGAGTGGAGCAGAGCCAGCGGCGGCCCGGCGCCGATCTCGCGGTAGGCCACGCGCGCGCCGTCCGGATGGTGGTAGAGGCGAAGCCTCATGGTTGCATCCTAGGAGCGCCAACCGTAGGCGCTGGCCGGCGCCCACCCGGTCCGGCCCGGGGCCCCACCGGGGGCCCCACCTACAATGAGCCGCCCCGTGACGGCATCACCCCGACACACCCTCATACCGCGTCGCGAGGTCGATCCTCGCCAGGAGCTGCCCGCGCTCGAGCTGGAGGTGCTGGAGCGCTGGCGCGGGCGCGACGTGTTCGCCGAATCGCTGCGCCTGCGGGAGGGTGCCCAGCGCTGGGTCTTCTACGAGGGGCCCCCCACGGCCAACGGCCCGCCGGGCGCCCACCACGTGCTCTCGCGCGTGTTCAAGGACATCTACCCCCGCTTTCAGACCATGCGCGGCTACCTGGTCGAGCGCAAGGGCGGCTGGGACTGCCATGGGCTGCCGGTCGAGATCGCCGTCGAACAGGAGCTCGGCATCCGCTCCAAGGCGGAGATCGAGGAGTACGGGATCAGGGAGTTCAACCAGCGCTGCCGCGACTCGGTGTTCACATTCCTCGAGGAGTGGAACCGGCTGACCGAGCGGATCGGCTTCTGGCTGGACCTCGACGACGCCTACCGCACGCTCGATGAGAGCTACATCGAGTCGGTCTGGTGGGCACTATCTGAGATCGATCGCCGCGGGCTCCTGTACGAGGGCCACAAGGTGGTCCCCTACTGCCCCCGCTGCGAGACCACCCTGTCCTCGCACGAGGTCGCCCTCGGCTATGAGGACGTGGTCGATGAGAGCATCTATCTGAAGCTCCCGCTGCCGGGCGTGGAGGAGCGCCTGCTGGTGTGGACCACCACGCCCTGGACACTCCCCGGCAACGTGGCCGTGGCGGTGGCGCCGGCTGCCACCTATGCCAGGGTGCGAGCCGGCGATGAGACCTTCGTGCTGGCCGAGGACCGCGTCGCCGCGGTGCTCGGGGAGGACGCCGACATCCTCGAGCGCTTCACCGGCACTCAGCTCGGCGAGCGATACGGCTCCTACGAGGGCCCCATCTTCGCCGCCACCGACCGCCAGCCCGGCCCGCTTGCGATCCTCGCCGACTCATTCGTCACCACCGAGGACGGCACCGGGATCGTGCATCTGGCGCCGGCCTTCGGAGAGGACGACTACCGGGTCAGCGCCGCCGCCGGGATCTTCCGCGGCGATGAGCCCCGCACGCTCTATAACCCGGTCAGGCCGGATGGCACCTACGACGGGCGCGTTCGCGACCGCAACGGGGGGTCCTTCGAGGGGCGCTTCGTCAAGGACCCCGGGCTGACCGAGGAGCTGATCTCAGATCTGAAGGCGCGCGGCCTGTTGCTGCGGGTGCAGCCCTACGAGCACTCCTACCCCCACTGCTGGCGCTGCGGAACGCCGCTGCTCTACTACGCCAAACCGTCCTGGTACATCGCCACCACCAGGCTTCGCTCGGAGCTGCTCGACGCCAACGAGACCGTGCAGTGGCACCCGCCGCACGTCAAGCACGGGCGCTTCGGCGATTGGCTCTCCAACAACGTCGACTGGGCGCTCTCGCGCGAGCGCTACTGGGGCACCCCCCTGCCGGTATGGCGCTGCGAGCGCGGCCACGTCCACGTGATCGCCTCCTTCGAGGAGCTCGAGGAGCGCTCGGGCTCCGAGCTCGCCGACCACCATCGCCCGTTCGTGGACGATGTCGAGTTCCCCTGCCCCCACCTCGACGGCGACGGTGAGCCGGACTGCTCTGAGCAGATGCGGCGCGTCCCGGAGGTGATCGACGTGTGGTTCGACTCCGGCGCCATGCCCTTCGCCCAGCACCATTTCCCGTTCGAGCACAGAGACCGCTTCGGCGAGCGCTACCCGGCGGACTTCATCTGCGAGGCCCAGGACCAGACGCGCGGCTGGTTCTACTCGCTGCTGGCGGTCGCCACGCTCCTGTCAGAGCCCCCGCCCTACCGCAACGTGGTCTGCCTGGGTCTGATCCTCGACGAGCAGGGACAGAAGATGTCCAAGTCAAAGGGCAACACCGTCGAGCCCTGGCAGGTGCTCGACACCTACGGGGCGGACGCCTTTCGCTGGTACTTCTTCGCCTCAAAGCAGCCCTGGGACGGCTACCGCTTCTCGGCCGCCACCATCGGCGAGGGCGTGCGCCTGTTCCTCAAGCAGCTGTGGAGCACCTACTTCTTCTACTCGCTCTACGCCCGCGCCTCCGCCGATCAGCTCGCCAAGGCCGGTCCCGCCACGCAACCGCCGGGCGACAACCTCGATCGCTGGGCGCTCTCGCGCACGGCCGGCACCGCGGAGCTCGTGACCGAGCGGATGGACGCCTACGACGCCACCTCCGCCGCCCGGGCGATCGCCGAGCTGGTCGAGGATCTCTCCAACTGGTACGTCCGCCGCTCGCGCCCGCGCTTCTGGAGCGGCGATGAGGAGGCCTTCCGGACGCTTCGCACCTGCCTGCTCACGGTCTCAAGGCTTCTGGCTCCGTTCTGCCCGTTCATGGCCGATGAGATCTACGACAACCTCGACGGCACCCTGGCCAGCGTGCATCTCTGCGACTTCCCCGACCCCGGCTCGGCGGGGGATGAGTCGCTCGTGCGCGACACCGACCTGGAGCGGGCCATGTCGCTGGCGCGGGAGACCGTCAGCCTCGGCCGCGGCGCCCGCAAGAAGTCCGAGGTCAAGGTCCGTCAGCCCCTCGGGGAGGCCATCGTGGTCGCCGACGACCGTGAGCGCACCGCCATCGAACGCGTCGTGGACGTCGTGCGCGACGAGCTGAACGTCAAGCGCGTCCGCTTCGTGGCCGCAACCGAGGAGCTCGGCAGCTACGAGGTCAAACCCAACTACCGCACGCTCGGCCCCCTGTTCGGAAGGGCCATGCCCCTCGCGGCCGACGCGATCGCGGCGCTCGACCCGGCCAGGGTGGCCGCCGCAGTGCGGGGCGAGGGCGCCATCGGCATCAACGTGGACGGCCACGAGCACACCCTGTCGGCTGAGGACGTCGTCCTCACCATGCGCGCCCCGGAGGGCTACAGCGTCGAGCGCGAGGGCGCCCACGCGGTGGCCCTAGACCTGGCCATCGACGGCGAGCTGCGAGAGGAGGGGTACGCGCGCGAGATCGTCCACGCGGTCCAGAACGCCCGCAAGAGCGCGGGCCTGCAGGTCGAGGATCGCATCGAGCTGTCACTGGGCGGCGAGGGGGTGCTGCTGCGGGCGGCCGAGACCCACCGCGACTACATCGCCGGGGAGACCCTGGCCGTCGAGCTACTGATCGGAGCGGTCGCGGACGGCGCGGCCTCCGACTACGCGGCCCAGACGGCCATCGACGAACTCACCCTCGAGATCGCACTGCGCCGGGCCTCAGGCAGCGGTTAGGGCCGGCTCCAGCTCCTGCTCGAGCTTCTTCTTGGGGTAGGCCCCGATCACGGTCTTGACCGGCTGGCCGGCTTTGAACAGGATCATGGTCGGGATCGATAGCACCTGGAAGCGGGCCGCTGTCTGCGGGTTATCGTCGATGTCCAGCTTCACGATCGTGAGGTCCGGGCGCTCTGAGGCGATCTCCTCGAGCACCGGCGCCACGACGCGACAGGGACCGCACCAGGGGGCCCAGAAGTCAACGAGAACGGGACCCTCGGCCTCGAGGACCTCGGCGTCGAAGTTGGTGTCTGTTACTTGGTTCAGGGTGCCTGCCATTGCGCTCTCCTTATTCGCTTTCCTATCACTATACAAAGTAAAGCAGGGGTCGCCTCAGTGGACGCTCAGGGTGGCGTGTTCGATCACCACCGGTATCCGCGGTTTGCTGGCTTCGCCGCCTTCGGCGGCAGCTTCGGTGGGCACGTTGGCGATCGCTTCCACGGCCCTTTCCCCGCCCACCACTTGCCCCACCAGGGCGTATTCCGGTGGCAGGTTCGTGCTCGAGCCGGTGACGATGAAGAACTGGCTGCCCGAGGCGCCCGAGGGCGCCGAGCCCGACTTGGCCATCGCGACCACCCCTTTCGTGTAGCGAAGGCCGGCCGGAGGCGGCTCGACGACCTGCCAGCTCGGACCGCCAGTGCCGTTGCCGTTGGGATCTCCGCCCTGAATCACAAAGCCCTTCACGATGCGATGGAAGGTGAGTCCGTTGTAGTAGCCGATCTGCACCAGGTGGGCGAACGAGGCCGTCGTCTTGGGGGCTTCCCCGACGGCGAGCTGGATCACGATCGTGCCGCAGGTGGTTGCCATCCGGACCGTGTAGTCGCGCGTGGAATCGAGCTGCGCCGTGGGCCTGGAGGCCTGCTCGCCGGCGCGGGAGGCCGGAGCCGGCACATTCCGGCATCCAGGGACCCTGGTGGCTTCCGACTGGGACGTGGTCGTCGAGAACGAGGTTCCAGCCACGCTGTTGGTGCTCGGGCTCGAGGAGCCGCATCCGGCGATCAGGAGCGAGGCAACCGCGATCAGACATGCTGCTGGAGCTCCAACGATCGAGGGTCGCACCCTGCCAGGGTACGGGAGCAGCTCTCACCGCGGCCCTCCGCGCCGTCAGTGGATCGTGACGACCCACCCTTCCGAGCTGCGAACGATCGGCGGGTGGATGTGCGTCAGCGCCACGAACAGGTGCGGTGAGACGTAGACCTCGATGAACGCGGCTATCACGAGCACCGGCACGGCCACCGCGACGGTCACGACGGTGGCGGCGAGCAGCTGCTCCCACTCGCCTTTGCGGCTGGCGATGATCCAGGCCGCCAGGGGAAGGAACAGGGCGATCAGCTCGGGGAGCGCATGCGGGAGCAGGCCCAGCAGCAGGAGCCCCGGCGACACGCGCAGGAAATGCGACACCCCGGCGAGGCTGTGCCCGATCAGGTAGGCCTGCGCGCTCAGCGAAAAGGTCGTGGCGCAGACCACGAAACCGATCGCGATGCGCCCGCCGTGTTCATGCACCCAGCGTGAGACGCCGGTGTGGTGTTTGGCCTGAAGCGGCAGCGAGCTGCCTGCGATGAAGCCGGCGACGCAGGCCATGGCATGGAGGGCGAGCACCAGCATGTTGCTCTCGAGCACCTTGAGCACGTCGGCCGTGTTGCCCACCACGAAGGGAGGCTGCAGGGTGAGGATCTGCTGATAGCCCTGATCCAGCGCGGAGACGATCCACACCGCCAGCAGCAGGCCGATGGCGGCCACGGCCGAACCCGCGGCCCACTTGCCGAGGACGGCGCCCGGGGTTCGCTGCCAGGTGCGAAGCGTCGCACGCGTATGGCGCACGCCGTGGGCGAACGCATAGGCCGAAGCATCCATCGGCTCTGCATCGGCCGGCGGGGGCTCTACCTGAAGCGCAGGCCCGGCACCAGCCACATGGCCTCGGCGGCCTTTGGAAGCAGCGAGTGCCGCACGCAGGTTCCTGAGCGTATGCTTGCGCGGGTGGGAGTCAGGCGGAAGGCAATAGTCGTCGGCTTCGCCGCGCTGGCCTTCCCCGCTGCGGCCTCGGCGAGTCCGGCCAGGCACTATGTGCTTAAGCACCCGAAGCGCGAACACTGCAAAGCGCATTACGTCCGCCAGACGGAGAAGGTCAAGAAGCCCAAGCACGGATACACGGTCAAGGTGAAGGAGACGTTCTGCGTCTTTCGGGCTCCGAAGCCCGGGCCCGTGACGCCGAGAGTGCTGACGCCGACCCTCGCCGCACCGGCGAAGCAGGTAAGCGAACCTGAAGCCACGCCGCACGGCGGCGCAGAACTGCGCGAACGCGAAGAAGGGGAACACAGGGAAGCCCGAGGAACCCTCACGATCGCTGGAGACGGTGCAATGGTCGGCCTACTCGAAAAACTCGCCGCGGCCTACGGCCAAGCCGGGCTCGGGCCGGAGATTGCCATAGCGAGGCCGGAGATTGCCATAGCGAGGCTGGCCAACGGCGTAGGCATCACCGCGGTCTCGGAAGGCGACTATGACATTGGGTTGTCAGCTAGCGACCCGACGGTGAGTGACCCCGCGGGCCTTCGGTTCACCAAGATCGCGAAGGAAGGGTTCTGCGTGATCACAAGCGACCACAACCCCATCGCCAGCATGACCGAAGGAACGGTCGAAGCGATCTTCACGGGCGGGCTCGTGAGCTGGAGTGAAGTGCCGGGTGCATTCGTCGCCGGGCCGATTGACCTTTATGACTACGAACCGTCGGCCCTGAACCAGGAAGCCTTCCAGACCATCTTCTTGGGCGAGTCGCAGCAAATCCTCGCGGGTGCTACCCGTGAGGTCTCCGAAGAACTCTTGCGAAACGCCGTGGCAGCCGACAACGCCGGAATCGGCTTCGCTCGAATTGGCAAGACGGCCGACGTAAATCCTGTCGGCCTCCAGTCAGAGCCGTGCACAGTTGAAACCGCCCGCTTGGGTCTCTATGGCGGGAAACGCAACCTCTGGCTTGTCACGAAGGGAGCCCCGGTCGGCGAGAGTCTCGCGTTCATGGACTGGGTCAGTGAAAGCGCCACAGCGCGGAGCATCATCGAATCCGACTGGCTCGCCCTCGGTTAGGGGGCCTGACAGCGGGCAGAGACAGCCGCGCTCATCCGCGCGCGGATGAATGTGGAGGGACCCGTACAGACCAAGGGCCCGGGCGCAGCGTCATCGCCCGTGACACTTCTTGAACTTCTTGCCCGATCCGCACGGGCACGGATCGTTTCTGCCCGCCTGGTATTCAGGCTCTGGTCGCGGCGGGGGTATGTACGCGTCGAGGCCCGGCGGCGGAGAGAGCTCCTCATCGGCGGGACGCACGAGCACGTCCTGCGAGCATTCGGGAGACCGAGGGTGAACGCGAAAGCCACGCCCTTCGAAGGCGCGGTGGCTGCGTTCGTTGATTCGCCACGCGAAGGCCCAGAGCTTCGGTGGCAGCTCGTCGGTCGGGGTGACGAGTTCGACCACCGATCGAACGAGCGCTCCTCCGAGCCAGGTCTTTCCGTCGGCCAGCCTGCACTTGAAGTACTTGTCGTCGCGAGCGAGCGCGCCCACGTAGCGGTGCCGCCGGAGGGTATCCAGCCAGAAGGGCGGGTCCACGCCCACGAAGGGCTCGGTGTGGTGCCGCACGTTCGCAAAACCCAGAAGCTCGCCGGTGTCGACCCGTTTTGCGAGCGCGACTTTCTGCGGGAGCGCTTCGCCTGCCACGAGGTTGCGTTTGATGCTGTTGATCTCGTCGACGGCCGGGCCGTCGCTGACCGTGAGCGCTGCGAGCTGCGCATTGTCCTCCAAGTCCCTGCCATCCAGGACGACAATCTCGATCGCACACGACAGGTGAACTCCCGATGGGGATTCGATCGCCGATGAGGATTCCGATTGGGATTTGATAGTCGACACCGCAACACTTCACCGTGGCGTTGGGCGCGGACGGAACCGCCGCGCGGCGACACGCGACGAAACGGCGTTAGCTGACTTGCAGCAGGGCGAGCACGGCGCCGGCCATGATCGCAGCAAGCACACCGCCTACGAGCGTGACGAGCCACGGAGCATCCCACCAGCCTTGCGCCATCATGGCCGACGGGCGACCTGCGCCGGCGCCGCTGCCGATCGCGACCGAGGTCTCATCGGCCTGGGCGCCGCGCCCGATGGCTACGCCGCCGCCGATTCTGATGTCCCCTGAGGGGCCGCCCGGCCTGATCACTACGTTCCCGTCGCCGCGCGGAAAAGGACCCTCGCCTATGAAGACGTTGTCGTTCCCGTCGTCGTCTTTGTTTCTTGTCATGGACCGATTTTAGTTGCCGACGGCAGACGCTTAGGGCGTTGAATACGAGAAGTTCACAACTCAGGGCTCTACCTGAAGCGCAGGCCCGGCACCAGCCACATGGCCTCAGCGGCGATGCGCCAGGACATCTTGCTCTGGCCGCGCTCCCTGTCCCTGAAGATGATCGGCACCTCGACCACGCGGAAGCCGGCCCGCACGGCCCGGTATGTCAGCTCAACCTGAAAGGCGTAGCCGCGCGAGCGGACGCTGTCGAAGTGGATGGCCTCGAGCACCTCACGGCGAAAGCACTTGAATCCGCCCGTCAGGTCGCGCACCGACAGGCCGAGGACCCAGCGCGCGTACGTGGAGCCGCCCTCGCTGATGAACCGCCGCAACAGGCTCCAGTCCTCCACGCCGCCACCCGGCACATAGCGAGAGCCCAGCGCCAGATCGGCGCCGCTGTAGATCGCCTGCAAGAGGCGCGCGAGGTCGGCGGGGTCGTGGGAGAAGTCGGAGTCCATCTCCATCACGTATTCCGCACCGTGCTCGAGCGCATGAGCGAAGCCGGCGAGATAGGCGGGGCCGATTCCGTTCTTCTCGGCGCGATGCAGAACCTCGAGCCAGTCGTGCTCGCTCGCCATCTGATCGGCGATCTGGCCGGTGCCGTCGGGCGAGCCGTCATCGACGACCAGCACGCGAAAGCCGGAGCGAGCAGCACGGTCGAGCACCGCGGCCGCGGCCGAGACGATCGCCTCGATGTTCTCGGCCTCGTTGTAGGTGGGCAGTATCAGCCAGGGCTCGCCGGACATCGGTCGGCGTACCCTAGAGCGTGGGGAGCGCGAGCGTGCCGGACCGGGGCGGCGGCCGCCGGCATCGCGACCGGTTCCTGCTGGCCCTACCCTGGTGCTCGTGGCCCCGCCCGAGCTGTCCAACGCCGCGATCGCGGACGCCCTCGAGGAACTGGGCGACCTGTATGAGCTCGACGGGGCCAATGTGCACCGCGTGCTGGCCTACCGGGCGGCCGCGAAGACGGTGCGCGAGGCCTCCGTGTCGGTTGCCGCGCTCGCGCGCGCGGGTAGGGCGACGGACCTGCCGGCCATCGGCAACACGCTCCAGGAAAAGATCCTCGCACTCGTTGAGACGGGCACGATTCCCGCGACCGAGAAGCTGCGTGCGAAGTTTCCACCGGGCCTGATCGCGGTCACCCGCCTGCCCGGTCTCGGGCCAAAGCGCGCACGCCTGCTGCACTCCGAGCTCGGCATCGACTCGCTGGATAAGCTGCGCGATGCGGCTACGCATCAGCGCCTGCGCACCGTGCGCGGTCTCGGGCCGAAGCTCGAGGCCAGCGTGCTGGCCTCCCTCGCCGACGGCGCGGGCGAGCGCCCGGCTCCGCGTTTCCTGCTGCCGAAGGCGATCGAGGCCTCAGAGACGCTCATCCGGGAGCTGACGGCGCAGGCCAGCCCGGGCACGGAGGTACGCCTGGCCGGGTCGGCGCGCCGGGGGGCCGACAGCGTCAAGGACCTCGATCTGATCGCCGTGACCACCCGGCCCACGACGCTCGCCAAGAGCCTCGTCAAGCTCGATGCGATCGAGAGCGTCAGCTCGGCCAGCAAGGCCGGCGCCCGAGGCCGTACCCATTCCGGTGTCGGAGTCGATCTGCGCATCGCCAAGCCCACGCAGTTCGGAAACCTGCTGCAGCACTTCACGGGATCCGGCGAGCACAACGCCGCGCTGCGCGAGGCAGCGGTGCGCCGGGGCCTTCATGTCTCCGAGTACGGGCTGCTCGACGACTCCATCGGCCGCACTCGCACCTGCACCAGCGAGGCAGAGCTGTACGGGCTTCTGGGCCTCGCCTATATCGAGCCAGAGCTGCGCGAGAACCGCGGCGAGCTCGAGGCGGCCCGGCTCGACGGCGGCGACGGGCTGCCCGATCTGATCCGCCTCGAGGACATCCGCGGCGATCTGCACAGCCACACCGTGGCCTCCGACGGCCACGCGACGATCGAAGAGATGGCCCTGGCCGCCCGCGGGCGCGGCCATCAGTACCTGGCGATCACCGACCACTCGGCATCGCATGGTTTCGGCAACGACGTCTCGCCCGAGGCGCTGCGGCGCCAGATCGAGCTTGTGCATGAGGTGGGCGAGCGCGTGGAGGGCATCGAGCTGCTGGCGGGGAGCGAGGTCAACGTCCTGCCCGACGGCTCGCTCGACTACGAGGACGAGCTCCTGGCGCAGCTCGACTGGGTGATCGCCAGCGTGCACACGGCCTTCGGCACCAGCGAGCAGGCGATGACCAAGCGGATGATCACGGCGATCGAGCACCCGCTCGTGGACGCGATCGGCCATCCCACCGGCCGGCTGATCGAGCGGCGGGCGCCCTACGCGATCGACCTGCCGGCGGTGTTCGAGGCGGCCGCCCGGACGGGGACCATGCTCGAGATCAACGCCAACCCCGCCCGCCGGGACCTCTCAGAGGTCAACGCCCGCGCCGCCGTCCGCGCCGGAGTGCGCATCGTGATCAACTCCGACGCCCACCGCACCGACACGCTCGCGAACATGCACTGGGGGGTGACCACCGCGCGCCGCGGCTGGCTGGTGGCCGGGGACGTCGCCAACACGCGCCCGTGGCCGGCCCTCCAGAAGCTACGCAAGCAGCCGCGGAAGTAGCTCCTCGGCCACGAGCCGGTCGACCACCTGGCCCGAGAATGGCTCGAGCGCCTCTCGCGCGCGCAGCGCATAGCCGGGGAGGGGGTGGTCAAGCGCCGCGCGCAGGGCTCCAGCGAGGTCCTCGCCCACCAGCCGCTCATCGAGCCCGCGGGCGATTGCCAGGGCCACGTATGGGCCGGGGGCGGGGGTGGTCACGAGCTCACAACCGTCGGCGAGCGCCTCGAGCTGGGCACTGCCGTAGTCCTCGCGGCGGGGGGCGCAGACGAACACCCGAGCGCGGCGCACCAGCGCGCGATAGGCCTCGGCGGCGAGCGTGCCCACCACGCGGATGCCGGGCTCCCCGGGCGCCACCAGGCCGGCCCGTTCGAGCTGTGAGGCCGGCACGCCGGCGACGACCAGCTCCTCCGAGCCCGCGCGAACCCGCCGCCAGGCCGACAGCACGCGGTCAAGGCCCTTCTTGGATGGGTTGGCGGCGTAGGTGATCGCGGCGATGTCCCGCGGCGCCGCGCCGGAGAGAGAGCTGTCGACCGCGATCGGGACCACCAGGGCGCGATCTCCCCGCCGTGCGCCTGCCGGCGCCTCGCGCAGGCCGCCGTCGCTGCATGGGAGCAACAGCGGCGCCTGGCCCAGTCGCCGTTGCTCCAGCGGCCTCTGCCACAGCCCGTGGCGCCCGGGCCGGTTGCCGGCCGAGGGGGCGTCGAAGCGGATCGCCCCCGGCCGCGGCCACAGCAGCGAGGCGGTTGTGGTCGAATAGATGACCACCCTCGGACGGTGCCGGGCAAGCCCCAGCACAGCGGCCCGGCGGGCGGCACGCGCCCACTGGAGATCGGTGAGCGCGAACGTGCGCAGGCGGCGGCTCGGCGGCTCGGCGGCCACGACCGCCACGTCTGCCCCGGCGCGGCGCAGCGAGTCCGCCAGCTGCGCGTCGGCCGTGCGCAGACCTACGGTGGAGCCGAGCGAGACGATCAATACGTCAACCGCTCCGGAGGTGCCCATGTCAGCTGATGGCGCCGTTCGCGCGCTCCGGGCGCAGCGCCTTGAAGCCCGGCGTGCGGATCAGCTCCATCGGGCGCACCGAGGATGTGCGCCGCACGTAGAAGCTCGCCCCATCGCGCTCCTCGATCGCCGCCACGGCCGCGTCCTGACGGCGCCAGGCGAGCGCCCAGATGATCGCGAAGCCGGCGGCGATGCCCGGAACCTGTGGCGCCAGGAAGGCCAGTCCACCCGCCGCCAGCGTGAATACCAAGAGCGGCCACAGCCGGTTGATGAGGATCGCGCTCGGGTGATGCTCGGGCAGGGTCGTGCTCGCCTTGGCGTTCGCGAGCAGCCGGGCGATCGGCGGGTTGGTCTCGGCCCGTCTGCCCAGGCGCAGGCCGATCACGGCCGCGATCACCCACCAGCCCAGCGCGAAGGGCACCACGTGTTCTTCACCGTGCTCGGCGGCGGCGAGCACGGTCACCGCCGCCAGCGCGGTGGCTGCGCCGGCGCTGAGCAGAACGGTGGTCTTGAGGAAGTCGACGAACCGCACGGTGCCCAGACGCCTACAGCAGCGCCTCGAGCAGTTCCCGCACGCCGCCCGTGCCGTCCACCGTCAGATCGGCCTCGCGCGCGAGCTCCGGGGGCGCTTCATCAGAGCGCACAGCCACGCACAGCGAGCTCGCGAGATCCTCGGACTGAACCAGCGCGCGCAGTCCCCGGAAGGCGTCCAGGTCGGTGGCGTCATCGCCGACGTACAGCGCGGCCGAGACGGGCGCTCCCCGCAGCAGTTTGGCGATACCGAGGCCCTTGTCCAGAGCCACGGGTGGACGCACCTCGAGCACCTTGCGGCCCCAGTGGATGGCGAAGCCCTCATCCTCGGCGAGACGTGCGATCTCCTGCACCGCGGCTGCGGCGGCCTCTTCATCGGGGGCGCCGCGCCAGTGGAAGGCGGCGATGGCGTCCTTGTCCTCGCTGCGCACGCGAACCCGCTGATGCTCGGCGGTGTAGGCGCGGGCGGCGAACGCGCGCACGCGGGTCGTCCACGCCGCCAGGTCCGGGTCGACCTCGGGGCGGGTGGCGCCTGGCCGCAGCAGCTCGCCACCGTGGTTGCCGATGTAGGCGATCGTTCCGATCGCCACGATCTGGCGGGCGGTGGCGGCGCGGCGGCCGCTGACGCAGCCGACCATGCGATAGCGCTTGGCGATCTCGATCAGCAGCGTGCGTGTCGCCTCGGGGACATGCGCATCCGCGGCGTGACGCACGATCGGTGCCAGGGTGCCGTCGATGTCGAGCAGCACCGCTGCTCGGGCGGGATCGGAGCGGATGGGCTCGAGCGCCTCCACGAGCGTGGCAGCGGGGGACACGACCTCTAGTATGGCGCGCAAGGTGGCCGACCCGTTATCTCGTGCACGTGGCCGCTGAGAAGGGATCGAGCCGGTCGCTCAAACTGATGGTGATCGGCACGCTCGCCGGTCTCTTCAGCGGTCTGTTCGGCGTCGGCGGCGGGAGCGTGATCGTGCCACTGCTCGTCCTCTGGCTGGCCTACGACGAGCGCTCGGCGACGGCCACGTCGCTGGCCGCGATCATCTTCATCGCCGCCTTCGGGGCGGCCGCGCAGGGACTGTACGGAAACGTCAACGTGCTCGACGCGGCGCTGATCGGACTGCCGGCGGTGGGCGGCGTGGTCATCGGCACCTGGTTGCAGCAGCGCCTGTCGACGCGCTGGATCTCCCTCCTGTTCGCGGCCGTGCTCGTTGCCAGCGCCGTCGAGCTGGTGCTGCAGTGACCGCCGCGGCCATCGCGATCGGCGTGGCCGGAGGGATCATCGCCGGCCTGCTGGGGGTCGGCGGCGGGGTGCTGTTCGTACCGGGCCTCGTGCTCGTGCTGGGCCTCGGCCAGCATCAGGCCGAGGCCACCTCGCTGCTGGCCATCGTCCCCGTGGCGATCGTCGGGACCTACACCCAGGATCGCTACGGCAACGTTCGCCGCGACGACGCCCTGCTGCTCGGCGTGCTCTCGCTGGCGGGCGCCGTCGCGGGCGTGGCGCTCGCCAACGCCCTGTCCGGCACCGTGCTGCGCGACGCCTTCGCCGCCCTGCTGGTGCTCGTGGCGGCACAGCTCGTGCGCCGGGTGCTCTCCGGCGGCGACCCCGGCTAGGATGGCCTAGACTCAGGGAAAGCAAATGGGACTCGACAATCCAATCCACATCGCCTTTCTGGTCCTGATCCTGCTGCTGGTGTTCGGAGCCAAGCGGTTGCCGGAACTCGGCCGCTCGCTGGGAACCGGGATGCGGGAGTTCAAGCAGTCCGTCACCGGTGAGACGCACGCTGCTGAGAAACCGCAGCAGCCGATGCTCGCGGCCGCGCAACCGCAGGCGCCTGCGGAGACCCCGGTCGCACAGCCGGCCCCGGTGGTCGCACAGCCCACCCCGGCCGCCGCCGCACAGCCCACCCCGGCCGCCGCCGCACAGCCCGCGCCGGCCGAGGCAGCCCCGGTCGAGCAGCAGCAGCAGTCCTGATCACAGGCGGTTCTGAACTCACCTGTCCGTCGCGCTAGCCGCGATGCAGAATGGGGCCGGTTCGCACCGCCTGGAAGGCCGACCCGGGCACCGTCTTCAGCTGGTTCAGATCTTCATCGTTCCAGCGCGGGTCGGGCGCCCCTGTGATGTACCAGGACGACCCGTTGTCGGCGACGATCAGCCCGTAGCGCTTCAGCGCCCGCAACACCACCAGCGCCTCCCCGTGGTAGCCGGCCAGGTTGAAGCCGGCCTTCAGGCGCAGGCGCAGGCCCATCGGCGGCAGGCTGGGGTCCGAGCTGTCAGAGGCGAAGTGGGTCGCCGGGTGGATGTAGCCGCGCTGGGTCTGCTCGACGGTGACCCGCAGAGCGTGATGGATCTGCCCCGAATGCACCTCGGGATAGCGGACCAGCAGCGGGAAGATTGGCAGGCCGGCCGCGTCGGCCGAGGTCCAGCCTTCCGGGCGAAGGGCGTTGCTGCGCAGGTTGAAGACGGCGCCCGATCCCGCTTCCCAGCCCGCGCCGCTGCGCCGCGCGGCATAGAGCTCATACAGCTTGCAGCTGCCCTCCTGCAGGACCAGGACGTGGCGGTCGCCTTCTTCGCCTGAGCCCTCCACGGGTGCGTTCAGCGGGACCGGATAGGGACCGGGGTTGGATTCTTCGCCGTATTCGCTGAAGGAGATCGGCACGCGCGGCTGATGGGGGCCGACCACGGTGTAGGGGATGCCATAGTTCGGGTTGCTGCCGAAGTCGGCGTGCAGATGCCCGGAGGCGCCGATCGCGGCTATGTACTGGGCCGAGTCGGGATCGACCGGGGCGTGGGAGATGTCCTGGTTGATGGGGTTGCTCGCCGGCAGGATCGGGCACGAGTACTCGTGTGGCCCCGGGGCATGGGCCGCCGTGCGGGCGCGTGCCGCGGCATCCACCGCAGCGTGAGATCCCGCCAGAGCGCCCGCCGCGAACGCGCCCGCAGCGGCGATGGCTACCCAGCGCCGCCGGTTTGAGTCGCTGGAGAGGCGCGAGCTCACTGGCCACACACGCTACGGGGCAGCGAGTACGTAACCGGACGACATGGACGATCGTCGCGGTCGCGGGCCCACACTGCGGGCGAGCACCGACGGGCGGCTGGGTCCGGCTCAGCCGGAGGGCTCTGCCGGCAGCACGGAGGGGCGCACCTCCGCCATCAGCGACGCACCGCAGTGCCAGCAGTAGGCGGCGCCGCGACTGTGCACCGCGCCGCAGGAGCGGCACTGACCGTGGATGCCCGCCTCGGTGGTGGCGAGCAGCCTCTGCACCTCGCCCAGCTCGCCCTCCGCCTCCTGCAGTTCGGCGGCTTTGCGGGCCAGCACGTCGAGGCGATAGTGATCGCGGATCGCCATCTCATAGGTGAGGCCGCCGAGATCCCAGGTCAGCGCGGCCACCCGCTCGGCCAGCTCGTGGCGGCGAGTGCGCAGCTCGGCCATCGATCCACTCGGAGCGACCAAGCCGCCGACCGGTACGACCACGCCCGATGCGGGGCGCGAGCCCAGCTCCTGAGTCACGTCCCCCGAGGAGGAGCGCCCGTTTGGCGTCGACATCTAGCCGCCCGTTTCGATGGGCTGGGAACCGAGCTTGTTGATTTCTTCCTCGTGCTTCTTGCCGCTCGTGCTGCTGAGTTTCTGAATCTTGGTGGCACTCACTTTGACGGCTTTGGGAGTTGGCGCTTTTTCGATCGCCGCCGCTTCTTTGACGTCCTTGGCTTCTTCCTTGGCGCTGGCTTTGCTTTCAGTGGGGGGTTTGGTGGTGGTCGTGCTGGGCGTGGTGGTGGTCGGCGCGACCGTACCTGAGCCCGTCGCCGGAGCCGAGCCGGCGCTGAGACCCTCGACCCTCACCACCTGCGTGGCCGGAGCCTTGCTCTGGGTGATCCAGTGGCCGACCAGCAGACCGACGATGATCGCCATCAGCAGCACGGCGAGGAGCCCGAACAGCCCCGAGTAGCGACGCAGCCACGCCTGCGGCCCGGACACCGGTTCGATGACCGATGGGTAGCCCGTCGCCACGAGCCCTGCCGAGCCCTGGCTGCCGGCGTAGGGCTGGGCGTCGGACTCCAGGACGTCGAGGAACGCAAGCCGCACCGAGGAGACGGGCTGACCACACGACAGGCAGTAGCGCTGGTCCGGCGCCAGCGGGGCAGCACAGTTCGGGCAGGTCGCACGATCCTGCTCGGAGGGGACGGGTACCAGGCTCACAGCCACAGCCCCCTCCCCCAACCGGTCGCACCGAGGATCCGCTCTCGGCGATTCCGCCGGCTCATCCGAATGCGCCTCGAACGTAGTCGCGCGTGCGTTCGGCACGCGGTTCGTCGAAGACCTCCGCCGTCGTGCCGTACTCGACCAGGTCGCCGAGGTACAGGAACGCGACCTTGTCGGCCACCCGGTGCGCCTGTGCGAGGTTATGGGTGACGATCACCACGGCCAGGTCGCGCCGCAACTCACCGATCAGCTTCTCGATCACGCCGGTCGAGATCGGGTCCAGGGCGCTGCACGGCTCGTCCATCAGCAGCACCTCGGGGCGCGGCGCGATCGCGCGGGCGATGCACAGCCGCTGCTGCTGGCCGCCGGACAGACGCAGGGCCGGCCGGTCGAGGTCGTCGCGAACCTCGTCGTAGAGTCCGGCACGGCGGAGCGCATCGACCACCAGTGGTTCGAGCTCCCGCCGGCGCGGGCGCTTGCGCGACTGCTCGCGCAGCGCGAACGCGACGTTGTCGAAGATCGACATCGGAAACGGATTGGGCTGCTGGAAGACCATCGCCACGCGCGAGCGCAGGGTCGTGTCGGGCAGCTCGTGGATGTCCTCGCCGTCGAGCAGGATCTCACCGGCCCGCGTCGCGCTGGGCGTCAGCTCGGTCAGCCGGTTCAGCGTGCGCAGCAGCGTCGTCTTGCCACAGCCGGAGGGCCCGATCAGCGCGAGCACCTCGCCCTGGCGGATCGACAGCGACACCGACTTGACCGCCGGTTTGCCCGCGTAGTCGATGCCAACGCCGTCGAGGTGCAGCCGCTCGGGTCCAGCCGTAGATTGCCCGGGCTCGCGCAGGGGGTTGCGCTCGCGCAGCGGCGGCGCGACCGGAGCGGGCGGGCGGTCGAGCACGATCGTGCGAACAGGCGGCACCTCCACAGGCGCGGCAACGGCCGCGGCCGGTTGCTCGGGCGCCGCCTCGGGGCGCTCGATCGTGGGTGTCTGCAGGCTCTGCACCACGGGCGTCTGTCCGATCGGGACGGGAGAGGGCTCGGGGACCGGGACCGCGGGCGCCTGGGGCTCCTCGGGGCGGCCCTCGTCCTGCTGCTCGACGGCAGTCACGTTCCAGGGATCGAGCAACATCTCTTCAGGACGCATCGGACACATTTCCCATCAACTCAGGTATCCCAATCGAATCACTGATCTTATCGGTTATTCCGCCGTTTGGGGATAACTTCGAATGGGGCCCGGCGGACCATTCCGCGGCCTCGCTCAGATCGCCCCGCCCGGCACAGACAAGCCCATCCTGCGCTGATGAGAGCGGCCGATCCGGTCGACCAGCAGGTTCAGAGCGAGCACCATCGCCAGCAGCACGAACGCCGCCGCGTAGGCCTTCTGCGGCGCCGCCCCTTCACCGGCCGGGGAGTTGTCGTAGACGTAGCTGGTCAGCGCCGAGCCGGTCCCCCGCAGCACGTTCAGCCCGGGGAAGGACCCCTGCGTTTCGATGTGCAGCGTCTCGCCCAGCAACAGCAGCACGATCGCGGTATCACCGATGATGCGGCTGACGCCCAGCGTCACGCCCGTGGCGATGTTTGAGCGGACGCTCGGCAGAAGGATCCTCCGAATGGTGGTAATGCGGGTCTTCCCGAGCGCGAAGGCCGCCTCGCGCATGTGCGCGGGCACCGACTGCAGGCCCTCGCGGGTGGCCGCGAACAGCGGCGGCAGCGCGATCAGCGACATCATCGCGCCGGCCGCGATGAAGGACCTGCCGTACACCCCGCCCCCTTCCGAGCGAAACGACAGCGGCGCGAACAGGCCGAGCTGGAAGATCGACAGCCCGAACAGCGCGAGCACGATGTCCGGCGTCCCGGCGACTATCTCGATGCTCGATTCGACCACGCGGGCCAGCCAGCTCGGCCGTCCATACTCGACGATCCAGATTGCGCTGATCACGGCCAGCGGGCCCGCGAGCAGGATGCCGATCACCGTCAGCATCACCGTCCCGATCAGGGGGTCCAGGAATCCTCCGGTTTCGCCTTGTGATGTGCCGACCGCGGGCCGGCTGAACAGCAGGCCGGGGCGCAGGTACTGGATCCCGCGGTAGCCCATGTAGATGACGATCGCCGCAGAGACCAGGCACAGCCCGAGGCCCGCGGTCCAGGCGCAGAACAGCACCAGCCGATCGCCCCAGCGCCAGGTCCACGGCGAGGACTGCTTGCCGCGTTTGCTGGTCTGCTGGCCGCCCGCCTGCTGTTGGGGGTAGTAGGTGCTCATCCGCGTGTCTGGTACTTGCGCAGCGGCAGCTTGACAAGGTAGCCGCCGATCGACAGCGCGCACGCGGCGAACAGCAGCAGCGCGGCGAACGCATACAGCGTCGCCCTCAACGCCGGGGCGCCGACGCCTTCGTGAAAGTCGACGATCGCCGAGGCGAGCGTGCGCAGCGGCTCATAGAAGAACACCACTCCGGCGGCGGGGTTGGGTTCGAACGATCGCCCGCCCGAGACCATCTGGATCATCACGGCCTCGCCCAGCGCCCTGGCGGTCGCAAGCACTGCCGCCGCCACGATGGCCGGGCGGATGCCGCGCAGGGTGACCGCGAGCACCGCGCGCAGGGGGTTGAGGCCGAGCGCGACCGCACCCTCGCGCCAGGAGGTCGGCGCGGCGATCAGCGCCTCGCAGATCAATGCGATCATGATCGGTGTGATCATCACCGTCAGGATCACGGCGCAGACCCCCAGACCGGCGCCGGTGAGCTCGACAACGCTCGCCTCGGATGCCTTCTGGGAGGCCGTGACGAGATGGTTGCCGACGAAGGGCACGAGCACGAGCACGCCGATCAACCCGTAGATCACCGACGGCACCGAGGCAAGCAGGCGGATCACCGGGATCACCACCCTGCGCAGGCGCGCGGGCGCGAGCTCGACGATGAAGATCGACGACAGCACGGCGATCACGAGCCCCAGCGCCACGGCGATCGCGCTCGTGAGCAATGTGCCATAGACGAGCGGCCAGGCCCGCAGATGGAACGCCGCGGCCGGGGGGCTCACGCCCGTGGCCTGCATGTTGGCGAGCTCGCTTTCGAGGCTCCCGCCGGGGAACAGCCACCTGAACCCGTTGTGGGCGAAGACCGGCCAGGCGCGGATCACGACGAACACGATCATCGCGATCACGGCCGCGCTCACGAGCAGCGAAACCCCGCCGAGCACGCGCTCGGCGCGGCGGTCAGGCCATGGGTTGCGCAGACGCGCGAAAAGGTTTGTGAGCACCAGGCGCACCCCCGATTGAGATCCTTGCCCGGCCGGTGAAGCCGGCCCCGTCGCTATGAACGAGGCCGGCCCCGGCGCCGGATATCGAACCGGCGCCGTGATCTCGGTTGTATCTAGTTAACCGGGACCCACTGGCTCGAAATGATTTTGCGAGCAGCCGCTGATTTCGTGATCCAGTTGATGAACGACGCCACGAACCCTTTCGCGGGATGCAGCGTCACCTCGTAGAACCGTGCGATGCCCGCGTACTGCCCGGAGGTCACGGTCGACTTGTTGCAGGCCACACCGTTGTAGGCAACCGAGTTGAGCGAGCCCAACGACGCCGCATAGTTGGACAGGAAGCCGATCCCGTTCGGATCGTTTTCAACGGCCTGGCGAAGCAGACCCTCGGAGGACTGTTCAGAGGCGAGTTTCGAGACCGTTTTGCCTTCGAGCAGGAGCGTCTGGAAGCTGGTCAGCACGCCGGCGACCGAGGTGCGGCTGATCAGGTCGATGGTGCCCGTGGCGGTTGCGCCGGGGACCTGGCTCCAGCTGCGGGTTTTGCCGGTGAAGATGGCCACCTCCTGCGCCGGGGTGAGGTTCGACAGCGTGTTGGCCTTGTTCGTCACCACGCAGATGCCGTACTTGGCGACCGGATAGAAGACGAGACCTTTGGGGTCGGTCGGCAGCGGATCGCGTGAGACGTCACCGATCGAGACGCGGCTGGAGGCGACGTCGTTGATCCCGACCGTCGCGCCACCCTGGGCGATCTTGAACTTGACCTTGTGCGGTTTGAGCTTCACGTACTTCTGCGCGAGCAACGAGACGAGCGGATACGACGCGGTGGCGCCGCTGATGGAGATCGTCGGAATCGCCGATGCGGCCACGGGCGCCGCAACCCCGAGCGCGCTAGCAATCGTAAGGGCGACGGAGAGA
This sequence comes from uncultured Solirubrobacteraceae bacterium, assembly GCA_963826995.1. GTDB lineage: Bacteria > Actinomycetota > Thermoleophilia > Solirubrobacterales > Solirubrobacteraceae > Palsa-744. The sequence continues at coordinate 908,734 of CAWGYZ010000002.1, forward strand.
CGGCGGATTCGATTCATTGAACAGGCGCTCCGTTTCTTAGTGTGTTGTGGTTTGACATTTGGAACGGCCGAACATATCATAATCCCGATAGATTCGATCCGGATAAGCCAGTTTGTGCGAAACTCGAGTGGACGAGTGTCCGGACAGCAGCTTGGAACCCGTCCACCGGCCGTTCGGAGCGCAGCTTCACAAGAAGTTAAGGATGCAGTTTTCGGAGCGCCGCCTTGAGCCTGTCGATACCGCATGACCGAGATCCCCGACATCCCAACCCCCCCGACCGACCCACCGCCGACGGCAGCATCTACCCCTGCGCCGCCGCCGCAGGCGGGCCCGGTGCGTCTTCCCTCGTGGCGCGCGAGCGCGATGCTGGCGGCGGCGATGCTCGCCGTGGGCGTCGCCGTGGGCGCGGCCATCGGCCCGGCCCCTGACGCCTCCCTCGCCGGCGCCTCGCGCCTGCCGCTGCTGCTGGGCGCCCTGACTGCGGGCCGGAACTCGGGCGCCACCGCCAAGCCGCCGACGGTCACCCCGCAGGCGACGCCCTCCGCAGCCAAGGGGTCGAGCGCCTCGACGACGCCCAGCACGCAGCATGCATCGAGCACGGCGACCACTCCGAGCGCGTCACCGGCGCCCGAAGCCTCCAAACCCTCGGCTCCGGCGAGCACTCCGAAGGCGGTGCTGCCGGCGGTGACGAGCGTGTGGCTGATCGAGCTCTCCGGCACGAGCTTCACCGAAGCTCTCGCTCAGACCACGGCGGCCCCCTACATCAGCACGCAGGCCGTTGCGGCCGGCGCACTGCTGAACGGCTGGTCGGCTCTCGACGGCAGCGCCTTCGCGAGCGACACGGCGCTCCTTGCGAGCAGCCCGCCGCAGACCATCGACACGATCGTTCAGCCCCCCTGCCCCGAAGGCGCCGCCGGCGCCAACTGCCTGATCGGAACGCCCGGCGCCCTCACCGCGGCCGATGAATTCCTGAAGGGCACCGTTCCCAAGATCACCGCGACGACCGCCTATCGCACCCATGGCCTGATCGTGGTGACGTTCGGCTCGATCGCGAACGCCACGGCCAGCGAACTGCCGAGCGGCACCGCCACGGCGACGCTCTCATCCCAGCCGCCCGCCGGCGTCCTTTTGATCTCGCCCTTCGTATCCGCGGGCAGCCGGCCCACCACCACCTTCAACCCGGCCTCACCAACGAAGAGCCTGGAAGGGCTCCTGCATCAATGACACACCCATCAACCAACGAACGGAGACCCCCGTTGCATGCATACCGACCAGCCCACCGCACCGCCACATGTTGGCTTGCCGCGATCGTGGGCTCTTTGGCCCTGCTTCTCGCTACCGCGGCCCCGAGCCACGCCGAAGAAACAAATCCCAACCAATACAACTGCCGGGGCCTCATATCCAAGGGCGCGCCGGAAGTCGGCAGCGAAGAACAGCAGGTGAAGTACACGTTCTTCTGCAACGGTCCGATCACCGGCTACCAGCTGCAGGCGCAGATTCCCCTGACAGGGATCGGGGCCTCCCCACTCGTCACCGGCGTCCAGGCCGGGAACGCCCTCCCGGACACCTTCTCCTGCTCGGGCGAATTTCCCGGCTACGCGGAGAACTGCGTGGGCTCGACCACCAACTCCTACGAGAGGATCACGGGGCAGTTCGCGATCGGCACGTCGCTCTGCGCCGAGCCCCGGGTGGACCCGCTGTTGACCGTCACATACGCCTACCTAGAAAAAAAAGTTGTGACGCAAGCGATCTCGGGCCCGTATGACCTGGGCCGCCCGACCGGCTGCAAAGCGGATGAGTTCTCGGGCAGCACCCGGTTGAACCCCAAGGCCCCGGTCATCGTCCACAAGAAGAAGAAGCACAAGAAGGCGTCAGCGAAAAAAGCGAGCCACAGGTAGACCGGCGGAAGCGGTAGAGGGCGGCCGGATTCAAGGACGGCGTCGCGCGTTGGCGGCGCCGTCCTTGCTCGCCTACAGCAGGCTGGCCGTGATCCGCTCGACCTCGGCGATCGAGGTCAGGCCCTCGCGCACCTTCTGCATGCCGTCATCGCGCAGGCGCAGCATTCCTTCTGAGACCGCAACCGCGACGATGTCGTCGATCGAGGCATGCTCGAGGATCAGCGTGCGGATCGGTTCGCTGACCGACATCACCTCATACAGCCCCAGGCGACCGCGATAGCCGGCGCCGCCGCAGCGCGAGCAGCCCACCGGCTCGAATACCTCAGCCCCGGTCAGCCCGTGTTCAGCGAGCACCGCGTCGGAGACGTTGAGCGGGCGCTTGCAGTGCTTGCACAGCATCCGCACGAGCCTCTGGGCGACGATGCAGTCGACCGCCGAGGACACCAGGAACGGCTCGATGCCCATGTCGATCAGCCGTCCCAGCGCGCTCGGTGCGTCGCGGGTGTGCAGGGTCGAGAGCACGAGGTGGCCGGTGAGCGCCGCCTCCACGGCGATGTGAGCGGTCTGGCGGTCGCGGATCTCCCCGACCATGATCACGTCGGGGTCGGCTCGCAGCATCGAGCGCAGCCCGACGTCAAAGGTGACCCCCGCCTTGGTGGCGATCTGCATCTGCTTGACGCCGGGTATCCGCTGCTCGACGGGATCCTCGATCGTGAGGATGCTCCGCTCGCCGTCGTTGAGGGCGTTGAGCGCCGCATACAGCGTGGTCGACTTGCCCGAGCCCGTCGGGCCTGTCACCAGCACGGCTCCGTTGGGCTTTTTTATCGCCCGGCTGAATCTGTCGAGCTCGGCATCCCCCATGCCCAGCGAATCGAGGCCCTGGATCACGACCCCCTTGTCGAGGATTCGCAGGACCACGCCCTCGCCGTAGACGAGGGGCAGGGTGACGACGCGAATGTCCACGCGCCGCCCGTCCACGGTCAGCGCAAAGCGCCCGTCCTGGGGCATGCGCTTCTCGGAGATGTCCATGTCGGCCATGATCTTGATGCGCGAGACAACGCCCATCGCCATCCTGCGCTTGATCGTGGCGGCCGGATACAGCACGCCGTCGACGCGATACTGAACGCGGGTGTCCCCCTCCTCGGGGTTCACGTGGATGTCTGAGGCGCCCTGCTGAATGGCCTGGGCCACGATCGAGTGGACGAGCTTGATTATCGGCGCGTCGGTCTCGGTGTCATCGAGCTGCAGGTCCCGCTCGCCGTCGGTCTCGGCATCCTCATCGACGATGTCTTCGATCGACTCGTCCATGCGGGCGAGCCGCGCCAGCAGCAGGTTCAGGTCCTCGACCGACGCCGCGGCCGCTCGCACGCGCCGGCCGGTCATCATCGCGATGTCGTCGATCGTCAGGACGTTCGTGGGATCGGCCATCGCCAGCAGCAGAGATCCGTCCTCGGCAAAGCCGACCGGAACCGCCTGATAGCGCTTGGCAGCGTCGGGGCTGAGAAGGCTGACCGCGCCCATGTCGAGGTCATAGACGGCGAGATCGATGTAGTCCAGGCCGAAACGCTCGGCCACGACGCGGGCGAGCTGGTCGTGGCGCAGAACGCCCTGCTCGACGAGCACGAGGCCCGTCGGGCGTCCCTGCGCGCGAGCCGAGGCCACAGCCTCCTCGACGGTGTCTCGATCGGCGAAACCAAGGTCGACGACAACTTCGCCGATCATGCGCGTCGAGCGGCCCGCCCGCCGTGGCGGGTAAAGGCCGCTTCCGGAGTGCTCGCTCGGCGTATCAGCGGGCGGTCCGGTAGGCGGGGACTCGGCTGTTGGCACGGCAATATCGCCCATCACCGCTGTATCGGCACCGCAGGAGCGGCGCTTTACCTCCTAGAAGCCCTGAGAGACCCCATTCTCAAAGGCATTCTTGACCTGGGCATCGAGCATGTTCAGCCGATGCAGCGCCAGCGCCTCGGCTGACCCGAAGCGCCGACCCGAGGCGGCATCGGCCCCGTGATGGAGGATCACGCAGTGCTCGAGGGCGAGTTTACGGTCGGCCTCGAGCGCCGGCGGGGCATATTCGGCGATCAGGCGAAGGCCGAGCTCGATGTGCCCGAGCAGCCTGCCCTCGGCGCTGCGGCTGATCTCGGCGCCGTAGGAGAACTCGCGCGTCTTGCCGAGATCGTGAACGATCGCCGCGCTCACGAGCAGATCGCGATCCAGGCGGGGATGCAGCGCGCACAGCTCGAGAGCCATCGTCGAGACGGCGACCGTATGCTCCAGCAGGCCGCCGAGATAGGCGTGGTGGTTTGACGAGCCGCCCCCCGCCCGGCCGTCGGCGGATCTCGGCACCGAGCAGGGCGCACGGCGGATCTCCGCGCGCAGATCCCCGTCGCCGAGCAGGCGCGCCAGCAGGGTCTTCAACCCAGGGTCGTAGACCTCGCGCGCCAGATGCTCCATAAAGCCTTCGAGCTCGTCGAGATCACGGTAGGCGACCGGCAGAAAGAGGGTGGGATCCGCCTCGGCGCCGTGCGCGCGAGTAATCGTGCGAACGTCGATCTGGAGCTCCTCGCGAAAGCGCTCGACGCGTCCGCGCACCTGCACCAGCTCGCCCCGCTCGAAGCGCCCTGCGAGCACGTCGGCTTCACGGAAGGCACGTCCCAGGATCGTCCCGGTGTTGTCGCGCAGCCCGATCGTCAGGTACGGCGTGCCGGCCCGGGAGATGTGGCGTTCCTTGCGCGTGCACGCGAACACCCCGTCGACCTCCTCCTCGCTGCGCAGCGTGGCGACGGTCTGGGCACCCTGAGGCGGCGAGCTGCTGACGGCGGACATAAGACCATGATGTACGGTGGTTCGGATGCAGCCCTTCATCTGGGACCGGCGTCCGGATGGCCTACGCGCCCCGGCCATGGTGTGCGCGTTCCGGGGCTGGAACGACGCCGGCGACGCGGCCTCAAGCGCTGTCTCGTTCCTGGCCTCGGCGCTCGAGGCTCGTCGCTTCGCCCGGATCGACTCCGAGGAGTTCTACGACTTCCAGGCCAACCGCCCCTGCGTGCAGTTCGACGAGGGCAACAAGCGCGAGATCGTGTGGCCGACGGTCGAGGTCTTCGAGGCGCCGGCGCCGAGGGCCCCGCGTGACCTCGTGCTGGTGCAGGGCATCGAGCCGTCGATGCGCTGGCGAGCGTTCAGCTCGCATCTGGTCGACCTGGCCGAAGCGCTCGGCGTGCAGGTCGTGGTCTCGCTCGGCGCGCTGCTGGGCGACGTCCCGCACACCCGCCCGGTGACGATGACCGGATACGCCTCAGACCCCTCGCTGGTGACTCGCCTGGGCATGATGAGCTCGAGCTACGAGGGGCCCACCGGCATCGTCGGTGTGCTGCAGAACGCCTGCGCGGACGCGGGGCTTCCCTCGGCGAGCCTGTGGGCCGCCGTCCCGCACTACGTGGCGGCCGCCGCCAATCCGAAGGCGGCGCTGGCGCTGGTGCGCAGGCTGGAAGGCCTGATCGGGGTGTCGGTCGACGTCTCAGAGCTCGAGTCGGCCGCCGCCGACTACGAGCGCCAGGTGGGACTCGCGGTCCAGAGCGATCCGGACATCCAGGCCTTCGTCGAACGGCTCGAGCAGGCCGCCGAAAGCGAAGAGGAGAGCTCACAGCAGGAGGTCCCCTCGGGAGACATGCTTGCCCGGGAATTCCAGCGCTTTCTGCGCCAGCGCGGGCTCGAGGGCAAGTAGCGGCTACCCCTCGGAGGCGGGGCAGACGATGCGGTAGTCGCAGATCGAGCAGGCCGCCCGCGAGGGGGTCGGCTCGAACTCCTGGGCGAGGATCGCCTCGCCCACTTCGAGCACCGTGTCCTTCACCGATTCGGCGCTTTTCTCGCTGCTCGGGACGCGCACCTTGCGGTCGTCGAGCACGTAGTAGTAGGCCTGGCGGGAGGACTCGAACCCCCAGTCTTCGCTCGCAGCCAGCGCATACAGCGACAGCTGGATGTCGTCGCGCAGCTGTGTGGCCGTCTTCGGGCGGGAGGTCTTGTAGTCGATCAGCTCGTAGGCCTCATCCTCGCCGCCGCCGAGGCGATCGACGCGATCCACGCGCCCGCGCAGATGGTGGGGCCCGAGCGTGAAGGAGAACGGCCGCTCGAACCAGACCGGCTGGGAGTCCTGGTCTCCGAGCCGCTCGTGATAGCGCGTGAGGGCCACGCGCGCCTTCTCCCGCAACTCGATCTCGCGCTCGCGCTCGCCGAACCCCCCCTTGCGCCATCCGGCGTCGAGCAGGTCCAGCAGCTGGGTGAGCGTCTCACCGCCTTCGGAGTGATAGCGCTCGAGCACCTGGTGGACGGCGATCCCGAAGCGCTGATGCAGCGTCTGCCCTGTGGGAATACGCAGAACTCGCGCGAACTTGTACCGCAGCGGGCAGCTGCGGTAGGTCTCGATGTCCGAGGCCGACAGAGCCAGCCCGACGCCCTTGCGCGGCAGGAACGGCCCCAGCGACGGCTCGCCCAGCTGCCCGATCCGTGCTCCGGTGTCCGAGCCCGGCCGCTGAGCCTGCTGCCCGGACTCCTCTCCCAGTAGCGCGTCGTCGAGCGTGGAGGTCTGGAGGATGTCGCGCTGCAGCGGCGTGGCGGCGGCGATCAGCCGGGCATTGATGTCCGACAGGGCCTCGGCGATGCCCTGTCCCGCGGGGCGCTGGAGCAGTGCGGAGAGCTTGAGCAGCTCCAGATAGCGCACCACCCCGTGGGAGATGTCCAGATCCGTGTCCAGCCGCAGCTCACCGAGGCGCCCACCGATCCGCGCGACGCTCGCAAGCACCTCCTCGCGCATCAGGTGGAGCGTCGCCTCGAGCTCTCCGGCCGGCTCCATCGTCTGCGCGGGCGTCCCGGACCACCCCCCCGCGAGGTTCTCCGGGTGACCTCCACCCACCAGGGCCGCCAGATGGCGGGCCATCTCGCGAGGCGTCGATCCCGGCTTGCGGCGAACGAACTCGGCGGCCAGCTCGCGAAGCTGGTCGAGACTCGCCTGCTGCTCGGCCGCCTGCTCGGGAGCGAGCAGCGGACGGCCGCGAACACCGAGGCGCTCGATCAGGCGAGCGACGAATACGTCTCCGGGCACGCTGTCCAGCTCGGATGCTGAGCTTGAGTGCAGCTCGGCGAATCGCTGGATGCGCTCGCGAGCCTCGGGTGGGACCTGCGGCGACTCGGTCGCCGCCGTCAGCCCCGACACCAGATCGAGCTTGCGCCTGCGCGCCACCTGGATGACGCGCGCCAGGTCGACCTGGCGCAGGTCGATGGGCGGGCGGGCCAGCGCTCGCACGACCGCGGCGGCATCCTGCGGATCGAGGAGCAGGCGCATCCATGCGAGCACGTCGCGCACCTCGGCTCGCTCGAGGAACGCGGTCGCGCGCGGCTCCTCATTGGCGGGCTCACCCCACGGCGCGGGCGCGATCCTGGATACGGGCACACGCCTAGAATACGAGCGAGACCAACCGGGCGGGCGCATCGGCGCGATGCCGCCGGCGTGAGGGGAGAGGCCGCCGCGTAGGGCTACGCTCTAGGAGTGCAAGCGATCGATTGGGGTGCGGCCCAGCGGATTGGAGAGCTCGTTGCCGGCTCACCGCCATACGGCGGCGTTCGAGCCTCGTCGGTCGAGCCGCTCGCGCATGACTTCGCGCGGCGGGTGAGCGACTACAGCGGGCTTCAGCTCCCGGCCGAGCTGCCGGCGCTCGAGACGGTCGACCGGCCCGGCTGGATCGCCGCCAACCTGAAGAGCATGCGCCCGCTGCTTGAGACGCTGACCGAGCGCCTCGACGCACCCTCGGCGGGTCTCCTGTCCGGCCCGCTGCGCTCGGCCTCGGGCTTTCTCCTCGGCGCCCAGGTCGGAGCCCTCACGGGTGTGCTCTCCCAGCGGGTGCTCGGCCAGTACGACCTCGCCCTGCTCGACGACCGCGTTCCGCCGCGGCTGCTGTTGCTCGCGCCGAACCTGGCGCTGACGGCGAGCAACCTCGCGGTCGATCGCGATGAGCTGGTCCTGTGGGTGACCATCCACGAGATCACCCACGCCGTCCAGTTCGGGGGCGCGCCCTGGCTTCGTGACCATCTCGGCGGGTTGCTCAGAGAGCTGATCGACGGGCTGCAGGTCACGATCGCCGGCCGCGCATCCGAGCAGCACACCGACGACGCCGCCGCGGGCAACGGCGGCGGTCCGGCGGGCAATGGCGCACACGGCCCGCAGAACGGCGCCGAAGAGGGCGGACGGTGGCCCAAGCTGCCGGATCCCGGCGAGCTGCGCGAGCTGGTGGAGCGCGCGCGGCGGGGAGAGCTTCTGCGCCTGACGCTCGGCGAGGACCGCTGGCAGCTGGTCGAGCGCATTCAGGCGGTCATGTCCCTGATCGAGGGCCACGCGGAGCACACGATGGACGCGATCGGAGCCGAGTTGCTGCCGTCGCTGCCGCGCCTGCGCGCGGCGCTGAACCGCCGCCGGGAGGTCCGCAGCCTGCCCTGGCGGGTGCTCGAGCGCTTCCTGGGGCTCGAGATGAAGCTGCGTCAGTACGAGGTCGGGCGCGGCTTCTGCGACGCCGTCGTCAGCGACGGCGGCCCGGAGCTGCTGGCACGCGTATGGACGGGCCCCGAGGCGCTGCCGAACTCGGCGGAGCTGCAGGCGCCCGAGCAGTGGATTGCGCGTACCCGCCTGTTGATCTAGCGGCGCGAACCTGCGTTCGTACGGCATTCGGGAAAGCACCGGCCGCGGCGGCGATCCACGATCGAACGCATGTTCCTCATGTTACAAGCTACCGCGCGCCGAGAGCCGCCCGTTGCAGGGTTTTCCTGCGGTGGTATGATTATCGAGTAACAATCTTCGTGGAGCGGGTTACAAACAGGTGTTCGCTTGCTAGGCTCGCCATCGGGCCTGCGAAGAAGCATCAAATCCGTATCCATTTCCTCGAAACGCGAGGAAGAAGAGGAGAACCCCTCGAATGCCAACTGCCAGCACAACCTCCCCCCGCAAAGCGAAAGCCCGCGCCAAAGCCGCCGCCAAACCGGCCGCGCGCAAAACCACCCGCTCACGCCGGGGCGCATCGGCGCGCAACAGCACCGCCGCCAAATCCAGGCGCGCCTCGACGGCGAGGACCCGCGCACTCGGTGAGGCCCAGGCGAGCATCCGCCAGGCCGAGACCTCGACGCGCGAGAGCGCAGGCGTGTTCGGCGACTACGCCGAGCGTGCGGTGCTGATCCCGGTCGGCGCAGCCCTGATCGCACGCGATCGCGTGCTTGCCAGCGTCAACGACACGATCTCGAGCTACGGATCCACCTCGAAGGCTCAGGCGCAGCTGCGCCGGTTCGAGCGCCGCGGCGTGACCGCCCGCAACCGGGTGGAGCGCGAGGTGCGCAAAACACGGGTCCGCGTGGAGCGCGAACTGCGCCAGCGCCGGCGTGAGATCGAGAAGACGGTGGGCGAACTTGAGGACCGGCGCGACGCCGTGGCCAAGAACGTCCCCGAGCTTGCCAACCGTGTCCAGGAGCGGATCCTCAGCCTCGTCTGAACAACAACTTCCCCCGCCCCGGACCGGAGAGGACCGGGGACACCGCCAAGGATGAGGCGGTGGCCGGGAGAGTCTGCCGGCCTCATATCCGCCGGCAGTAGTAGCACCCTCTCCTCCCTCGACCCGCGGGGCGGCCCCCACCGCCCCGCGGGTCTTTTAATGGCCCCTCGCAAGGGCGCTCCGGCGGCTCGGCACGAGTGGCCGCGGGCAGGTTTGTCAGAATGAGCGTCATGGCCAGCAGAGATCAGATCCTCGAGGCGCTAACCGTGGTGATCGACCCCGAGCTGCACCGCTCGATCGTGGAGCTCGACATGGTGCGCTCGATCGACGTCGGCGAGAACGGGGTGGTCGATGTGACGGTCTCGCTGACCACGCCCGGCTGCCCGATCAAGGGGCACTTCCAGACCGCGGTGGCGGACGCAGTATCGGCGCTCGACGGCGTCTCGCACGTCAACGTCTTCTTCGATGTCCTCTCAGACGTGCAGAAGGCCGCGCTGCAGCAGAAGCTGGGGCGCGGGAGCCTTCCCGACGGAGCGCTCGCGCAGGTCGCCAACGTGCTGTGCATCGGCTCGGGCAAGGGCGGCGTCGGCAAGTCCACGCTGACGGCCAACCTCGCCGCGGCCCTCGCCGGCGAAGGCAAGCGTGTGGGCGTCCTCGACGCCGACGTCTGGGGTTACTCGATCCCGCGCATGTACGGGCTCGGCTCCACGCGACCGCCGGTCTCCGCCGAGCGCAAGATCATTCCCCTCAGCGCCCACGGCGTCTCGGTGATGTCGATCGGCTTCTTCGTCGAGGAGGACGCCGCCGTGGTGTGGCGCGGGCCGATGCTCCACAAGGCGCTCACGCAGTTCCTGCAGGACGTCGACTGGGGTCCTCTGGACTACCTGTTGATCGACCTCCCACCCGGCACCGGCGACGTCTCGATGACGCTCGCCCAGCTGCTGCCGCAGGCCCAGTTCGTGATCATCACCACCCCGCAGCAGACCGCCCAGAAGGTCGCGCGACGCGCCGCGCAGATGGCGCACAAGGTGTCACTCGAGATCGGGGGCGTGATCGAGAACATGTCCGGCTTCACCACCCCCTCCGGTGAGCGCTTCGCGATCTTCGGCGAGGGCGGGGGCAAGGAGCTCGCGGACGAGCTCGACGTCCCCCTGCTGGGTAGCGTGCCGTTGACGATGCCCCTGCGCGAACACGCCGACAGCGGCGTTCCGCTCGTGATCGAGGAGCCCGACGATCCCGCCTCACAGGCGATCCACCAGATCACGCGCGGGCTGATCGCGATGGCGCCGCTGGATCTGCCGGTGCTGCCGCTGGTCAACGTCACCGGCGGGTCGATCCCGGTGGCACCCGCTCCGCCCACGGCGGCCGAGCGAAAACCGGCGGGCATGTCGCTGCCGATGGCCTAGTCCGCGGTCCGAGCACGCTCACCGCAGTCCTGCTCGATCGCTTGACAAGGGAGCCCACTTGAGAGGATCGTCTGCTTATGCCGGTACCAGGACCCGAACCCGAGGATAACCACGAGGAATTCGACGAACGGCGCGCCAAGATGGTGCGGCTGCGCGCCGAAGGCATCGACCCCTACCCGCCCGTAACGCTGTGGGGCAAGCGCACGCGCATCGCCGATGTGCTCGCGGCACACGACCCCGGCGAGCTTGAGCCCGGCGAACATCCCGAGCTGCGATACCACATCGCCGGTCGGCTGATCTCCCGGCGCGGACACGGCAAGACGGCGTTCCTGGACGTGCGCGACCTGTCCGGGTCGATCCAGGCGGTCGTCCGCGTTGACGCCCTGGGGCAGGAGACATACGACCGCATCCTGAACCTGGACATCGGGGACATCGTCGGGATCGAGGGCTGCGTGTACGTCACCCAGCGCGGGCAGCTCGCGCTCGCGGTGATCGAGTGCACGCTGTTGACGAAGACGCTCCGCCCGCCCCCCGACAAGCACCACGGGCTGGGCGACACGGGTACGCGATACCGCTACCGCGAGCTCGACCTGCTCGCCAACGAAGACACTCGCGAGCTGTTCATCACCCGCAACAAGATCATTCTCGGGATCCGCGAGTGGCTCGCCGAACGCGACTTCGTCGAGATCGAAACGCCCGCTCTGCAGTCGCTCGCCGGTGGCGCCGGATCGCGACCGTTCACGACCCACCACAACGCCCTCGACCGCGACCTGTACCTGCGCATCTCGGTCGAGCTCTTCCTCAACCGCTGCATCGTCGGCGGCATGGAGAACGTCTATGACATGGGCAAGGTGTTCCGCAACGAGGGAATCTCTCCGAAGCACAGCCCCGAGTTCACGATCATCGAGTTCATGTGCGCCTACTCCGACTACAACGACGTCGCCACGGTCACCGAAGAAATGTTCCGCGATGTCGCCCAGAAGGCACTCGGGCGGACGGTCATCAAACGGGGCGGCGAGGATATCGACCTCGCCAAGCCGTGGCGACGGGTGACGATGCGCGAGCTGATCCTCGAGCGTTTCGGCCTGGATTTCATGGAGTCCACACGTGAGCAGCTCGCCGACGTGCTCGATGAGCCGATGGACCCGGCCGCCACCTGGGCGGAGGTCGTAGCCGACATCTACTCCGAGAAAATCGAGTCCACGATCAACCAGCCAACGCACGTGTTCGACTTTCCGCTCGAGCCCTTCCCGATCACCAAGCGCCACGCGGTGTACCCCGAGCTGGCCGAGCACTTCGACGCCGTCATCGGCGGCATCGAGCTCGTCAGCGGCGACACCGAGCTGAACGACCCGGTCGACCAGTGGCAGCGGTTCGTCGACCAGCGCAAGCGGCGGCTGATCGACGACGAGGACGTCCCCCACCCCAACGACGAGGAGTACGCGCGCGCGATCGAGTACGGCTACTCGCCGACGGCCGGCGGCGGCATGGGTGTGGATCGCCTGGTGATGATCCTCACCGAACGCGACACCCTGCGCGAGGTCATCCCGTTCCCGATCGTCAAGGACATCCGATGAGCACCACCGGCGGGGCAAGGGGAAAGCTCGACCTCGATCCCGGCGTGATCGCCTCCTGCCGGCAGGCCGCCGCCCAGATCGCCACGCAGGTGGGCGAGGAGATCTCCCACAAGACCACCGTCTCGGTCGAGCGCACCGTCGCACGACTGCTCGGCGTGGACGGGGCCAACGACCTCGACGCGCCCCTGCCCAACGTGCTCGTGGACCACGTCGCCGACCGCGGCGAGCTCGGCAGGGGAATCGCCTACTGGCTGGGCAACGCGATGCTCGACGAGGAGAGCCGCAGCGCGCAGCAGATCGCCGAGGACGTGGACGCGGGGAAGCTCGAGCTGTGCGAGCTGCCGCGCGCGCAGGATGGCGCGATCAGGGCACAGATAACGCAGGCCTGCGAGGAGCGCCTGGCGCAGATGAGCGCTCATATGGGCGAGCGCCGGGATCTGCGCGCGCGCCTCGGCGAGAGCCCGCCGCCCCTTCGCTATGTGCTGACCGCGACCGGCAACGTGTACGAGGACGTGGTGCACGGCCTCGCCGTCGCGGAGGCCGGCGGAGACATCGTCGCCGTGATCCGCTCTACGGCGCAGAGCCTGCTCGACTACGTCCCCTACGGCCCCACCACCGAGGGCTACGGCGGGACGTTCGCCACGCAGGCGAACTTCCGGATCATGCGCACGGCGCTTGATGAGTGGTCCGCCAACAACGGCCGCTATGTGCGCCTGTCGAGCTTCTGCTCGGGCCTGTGCATGCCGGAGATCGCCGCGATGGGCGCGATCGAGGGCTTCGACAACATGGTCAATGACGCGCTGTACGGAATCCTCTACCGCGACATCAACCCCGTACGCGGGCTCATCGACCAGCGGGTCTCACGCATGATCAACGGCTACTTCGGCGTCGTGATCAACACCGGCGAGGACAACTACCTTCGCACCGCCGATGCGATCGAGGCGGCGCCGTCGGTGACCGCCTCGCAGTTCATCAACCGCCAGCTCGCGCTCGACTCCGGCGTGCCCGACGCCCAGATCGCGCTGGGCGACGCCTTCGAGATCGACCCGCCGGTCGTGAACGGCCTGCTGTACGAGTGGGCGCAGGCGCAGCTGACACGGGAGCTGTTCCCGGACTGCCCGGTCAAGTACATGCCCCCCACCCGCCACATGGACGGAAACCTGTACCGCACGCATGCCTGCGACTCGCTGTTCAACCTGGTGACGATCGCGACCGGCCAGGGCATCCAGACGATCGGGGTCCCCACCGAGGGCATCTTCACGCCCCATATCCACGACCGCGTGATCGGCCTGGAAAACGTCAACTACGTGTTCGACTCCGCCCGCGACCTCGGCGAGGAGATCGAGTTCAAGCGCGGAGGCATCGTGCAGACGCGCGCCCAGGAGGTGCTGCGGGGAGCGCACGAGCTGCTCGAGCGGATCGCCGAGATCGGGCTGTTCGCCGCGCTCGGGGAGGGCGTCTTCGGAGACGTACCGCGGCAGGTCGACGAGGGACGGGGAGCCGAGGGGATCATCGAGACGCATGAGGACTATCTGAACCCCGCCAGCGAGCTGATGCGCGGAGTGCCGTCCCGTGTCTAGCCGGGCGCCGGTCCCGGCGGGCGCCCTGCGCCGGGAGGTCGACCTTGAGCGGGTCAAGCCCTACGCCGATCACCTCGGCGACGGCATCGTCCAGTTCAGCTTCACGCTGCCGGTTCCCTATGGCCTGGCGGCGCGCAAGGCCGCTCAGGAGCTCGCGGCGAAGATGGGATTCGATCACCCGGAGGTCGTCCACTACCAGAGCCTGACCGAGGGCTACACCTACTTCGTGATGTTCGGCGAGTGCACGAGCACCGTCGACTATGCCTCGCTGAGCGACGAGGGGTTCGACATCGAGTACATGAACGAGGGCGAGATCGAAGCCTTCGCGGGCGAGCACATCGGCCGTCCGATCGTGATCGTGGGGGCGGCCACCGGCACCGACACGCACAGCGTGGGCATCGACGCGATGCTCAACCTCAAGGGCTTCCACGGACATCATGGCCTCGAGGGCTACAAGGCCTTCGAGACGCACAACCTCGGCAGCCAGGTGCCCAACAGCGTGCTCGTGGCCAGGGCGATCGACCTCAACGCCGACGCGATCCTCGTCTCACAGACGGTCACCCAGCAGAACCTCCACGTTCACAACCTGACCGAGCTCGTGGAGATCGTGGAGGCCGAGGGGCGGCGCAAGCAGCTGATCCTCACCTGCGGTGGCCCGCGCGTGTCCAACGAGCTCGCCAAGGAGCTCGGCTACGACGCGGGCTTCTCGAAGGGCACCTACCCCTACCACGTCGCGAGCTTCATCGTGCGCGAGCTGGCGGCGCGCATGACCGACTCCCCCGCTTCAAGCCAGGACGGCGCCGCAAGCACCTCCGGCGCCGATGGCTAGCCAGGCGCCGGCGCGGCTGACCGACCTGCTGTCGGGAGCCCGGCGGCTTGCGCTGGTCGGGCTCGCCAAGAACACCGGCAAGACCGAGACGCTCACCGCGATCCTCGCCGAGCACGCGGCCTCGTCAACGCCCGTGGGCGTCACCTCGATAGGACGCGACGGCGAGGCCCACGACGTGATCGACGCCCGCATCGAGAAGCCCCGCCTGAACCTGGCGGAGGGCGGCCTCGTGGCCACGACCGGCGAGCTGCTCCGCACCAGCGGGGTGGCACATGAGCGCCTTCAGCACACGGGCGTGAGGACGCCGCTCGGCGAAGTAGTCGTGGCAAGACTCTCGGAGCCCGGCATCGTCGAAGTGGCCGGCCCGAGCGCGGCCGCCGACGTGCGCGCGGTCAGCGACGCCATGCTCGAGCTCGGCGCAGAGCAGGTGCTGATCGATGGAGCCATCGACCGCCGGGCGGCCTCCTCGCCGGCGGTCGCCGACGGACTGCTGATGGCCACAGGCGCGGTCCTCGGCGAGGACATCGCGCAGGTGGTGGCGAGGACCGCCGACGCGGTCGACCTGGTGAGGCTGCCACAGGCCGCGGAGGCGGCGAGCGGTGGAGGGGGCGAGGAGCCGCCCTCGGGCGGCGACAGCATCCGGCCCGAGCGCAGGCTCGTCCTCGACGCCGAGCCGGCGCAGATCGCCGCGCTGCTCAGCGAGCATCCCCGGGCCGGCACCCTGATCGTCGAGGGAGCGCTGTCGGAGCGCTTTCTGGAGGGGCTGCTGAGCGCCCGGCGCGAGCGCGCGGGACGCCCGCTCAGGATCATCGCCGGCGATCCCACCAAGGTGTTCCTATCGCGGCGAGGTCCGCGCTGGTACGCGCGTCAGGGCCTCGTGATCGAGGTGCTGCACACGATCGAGCTGATGGCGATCACGGTCAACCCGCTGGCGCCGCAGTCCCACCGCTTCGACTCGCTGGAGCTGCGCGAGCTGATCGGAGCCGCGGTCTCCGGGGTGCCCGTCCTCGACGTGCTCGACCCGTCCTACTTGGCGTTGGCGAAGTAGTCCGCGTTGATCTGGGTGAACTTCTGCCACTCGTCCGGAAGCTGGTCCTCGGCGAAGCAGGCATCGACCGGGCAGGCCTCCACGCAGGCGTCGCAGTCGATGCACTCCTCGGGGTCGATGTAGAGCATCTCGGCCGCGTCGTACCCGGGCTCCTCCGGCGTCGGGTGAATGCAGTCCACCGGGCACACCTCCACGCAGGAGTTGTCCTTGGTGCCAATGCACGGCTCGGCGATAACGTAGGCCATTCAGTTCTTTCCTGGTTCGTTTGCGGGACGAGTGCTGGCGAGAGGCCTATTTTAGGGATGAGACCTCCGCCGGCGAACCCCATCCTAGGTGATTGCCGACTCAACCATCTGGCGGCGGAGCCGCTCCGCTAGGTTGGGGAGATGCTGCTGCTCACCGGCGCCACCGGACTTGTGGGCTCCGCCGTGCTGCGCCGTCTGGTGGCCGAAGGCGATCAGGTGCGCTGCCTCGTGCGCAACCCGCGGCGGCTGGGCGCCCAGCGCGTGCGGGTGCAGATCGCGCTCGGCGACCTGACCGACCCGCCGTCCTTCCGCAACGCCCTGCGCGGCGTGCAGACGGTGGTCCACCTGGCCGCCTCGATCCGTGATCAGCCGCGCGGCTCGATCGAGGAGCTCAACGGAATCGCCACCTGGCGGATGGTCGAGGCGGCCGAGCGCTCCGGGGTCGAGCGGTTCGTGTTCTTCTCGGCCCTCGGAGCCTCCACCCACCAGCGCGCCCGCTGCTTTCGCGCGAAGGCGCTCGCCGAGCGGGCGGTTCGCGAATCCCGTCTCCAATCGACGGTGTTCGCCCCGTCGATCGTCTACGCCCCCGGGGATCCGTGGCTCACGCTGCTCGAGCGCCTGGCCCTGCTCCCGGTGATGCCGGTCTCCGGGCGGGGCCGCGCCTGCTACGAGCCGATCTGGGCCGAGGATGTGGCCGACTGCGTGATCGCATCGCTGCGCGCGCCAAGCGCAGCGCCGCACGAACGCTTCGAGCTCGCCGGGCCCCAGCGGCTCAGCTACAACGACATCGTGCGCACTGTGCTTCGCTCGATGAACCGCAGCCGCCCGCTGCTGCATATCCCCACGGCCATCCTGTCTCGAAGCCTGCGCCTGCTGGAGGCGGTGTCCGGGCAGCGCGCCTTCGCCACCTGGGATGAGGCCGAGCTGATGGAGGTTCCGATGATCTCCGCCCGCGGGACCGCCGACGCCGAGCGCCTCGGCGTCACCCCGCTGGCGATGCCCGCCGTGCTCGGCGTGCGCTAGTCGAGGACGCCCTCTCCGACAGGAGCCCGGCGCTGGGCCCAGGGCTGGGCCTGTTCGAGCTGAGTGGCGAGCGCCAGCAGGTTTCCCTCGCCCGCGGGCCGCCCGACGATCTGCACCCCCAGCGGCAGTCCGTCCTCGCCCTGGAAGAGCGGCAGCGAGATGCCGGGCTGCCCATCCGCGTTGAAGACCGGGGTGAACGGGGTGAACAGGCCCGAGCGGGTGAAGGTCGACATCGGATCCGGAGCGGCCGTGTCGAGCGTCCCGATCGGGAGTGGGCGCTCCGCCAGCGCGGGCGTGAGCAGCGCGTCGTAGGGTGCGAGGAAGGAGACCAGCCGGCGGGCGAAACCCTGCAGCTGTAGCGCCAGGCCCATGCCCTGCACCGCGTTCAGCTGCTGGACCATCGAGAAGATCGCCCAGCTCATCGGCTCGAGATCCTCGGCGGTCGGCTCGTGCCCGCCTACGACACCCGAGAAGGCGATCGACTGGGCGATGTGAACCGAGAAGACCGCGCCGAAGATCTCGCTCAACCCCTCGATCTGCCACGGCGGATCGACCTCCTCGACCTCATGGCCCAACGAGCGCAGCAGTTCGGCCGCCTCAGCGATGGCGCCCGCGCACGCCGGATCGACAACGGCGTCGGCGATCGGCGGAAGCGAGGTGGCAGCGATGCGCAGTCGACCGCCGCGAGCGGCATCGGCGGAGACCGGCGCCCGTCCGGCGGCGGCGGCGAACGGCTCGGACGGCGGCGGCGCCCAGGTGGCGTCGCCGATCTCATAGCCGGCGAGCACGTCGAGGATCGCCGCCGTCTCGGCGACCGTACGCGTGAGTACCCCGTCGATCGTCAGCGGCGAGTCGCCCAGGTCCGGGGCCGGCGAGATGCGCCCGCGGCTGGGCTTCAGCCCCACCAGCCCGCAGCACGCTGCGGGAATGCGGATTGAGCCACCGCCATCGTTGCCGTGAGCCACCGGCACCATGCCGGCGGCCACGGCGGCGGCCGCGCCACCCGAGGAGCCACCAGGGGTGCGCTGTAGATCCCAGGGGTTGCGGGTCGGCCCGAACAGGCGCGCCTCGCTGACCGGCAGGATCCCGTACTCGGGCAGGGTCGTCGTGCCTACGATCACGAATCCCGCGTCTCTGAAGCGCCGCACGATGTTGTGGTCGTAGTTGCTCACGTGGTCTGCCATCAGAGAGCAGCCGTAGGTGAGCCGCAGGTCCTTCACGGCGCGGTTGTTCTTGATCGCGATCGGAACCCCCGCGAAAGGACGCTCGTCGCCGGGGCCCACCCCGTCGGCCAGCTTCAGCGCCCGCTCGCCATCAACCTGCACGAAGGCGTTGAGGCTGGGGTTCAGCTCCTCGATGCGATCCAGCGAGTGCTGCACGAGCTCCCGAGAGGAGATCTCGCCCGAGCGCACCATGCCTGCGAGCTCGGTCGCTCCTCGGAACATCAGATCGTCTTCGGACACGGCTCCTCCTCGGTGTGGCGGCTCGAACGGGATGAGAAACGGGGCAGGCGGCTGGACGGGGCGGGTCGATCGCTGAAAGGCACAGACCTCACAAGAGCCTACCCGGTGTCCATTCCTGCGACGATATGCACCTGCCCACAAGGCAGCCACCCCGTCGAGCAGCGAGCCCAGAAAGCGAGTGCAATGAGCGAGGTCCAGTCTCCCACCGTCCCATCCGCAGCAACTCCTCCAAGCGACCCCCTCGAGGGGGTGCAGTCGGGTCTGGAAGGCGTCGTCGCCTTCGCGACCGAGATTGCTGAGCCCGACAAAGCCGGCGGCGCGCTGCGCTACCGCGGCGTCGACATCGAGAACCTGGTAGGCGCCGTCCCCTACGAGCAGGTCTGGGGCCTGTTGGTGGACGGGCACTTCAAGCCCGGGCTGCCTCCGGCCGAACCGCACGCCCTGACCGTGCGCTCGGGCGACCACCGCGTGGACGTGCAGTCGGCGCTTGCGATGCTCGCACCGGAGTGGGGGTTCGGGCAGTTGATCGACATCACCGACGAGGAGGCCCGCGACAACCTCGCGCGCGCCTCGGTTATGGCCCTGTCGTTCGTCGCGCAGTCAGCACGGGAAGCCGGCCAGCCGCCCGTCCCCCAGTCTGAGATCGACGAAGGCAAGACGATTCCCGAACGCTTCCTGATCCGCTGGCGCGGGGAGGCGAACCCCGACCACGTGAAGGCCATCGACGCCTACTGGGTCTCGGCGGCCGAGCACGGCATGAACGCATCCACATTCACAGCTCGCGTCGTGGCCTCGACCGGCGCAGACTGTGCCGCAGCGCTGTCGGCCGCGGTGGGTGCGCTGTCGGGCCCGCTGCACGGCGGCGCTCCCTCGCGGGTGCTGAAGATGCTGGAGGAAGTCGAAGCGAGCGGCGACGCCGAGCGGTGGGTCTCTGATGCCCTCGACCGCGGCGATCGCCTGATGGGCTTCGGCCATCGGGTCTACCGCGCCGAAGACCCGCGCGCGCGGGTCCTGCGCAGGACGGCCAGCGAACTCGGGTCACCGAGGTTCCAGGCGGCGGAGGCCCTGGAGAAGGCGGCCCTCGCCGAGCTCCACGCCCGCAGGCCGGACCGAGTCCTGGCCACCAACGTGGAGTTCTGGTCGGCCGTGGTGCTCGATCTGGCCGAAGTCCCACCGGACCTGTTCACGCCGCTATTCACCTGCGCGCGCGTGGCCGGCTGGTCAGCGCACATCCTCGAGCAGAAGCGGGAGGCCAAGCTGATCCGTCCCACTGCCAAGTACATCGGTTACGGGCCGCGGTCGGTGGCCGAAGTCGAATAGGGCCGAGACCGGCGACGGCGAAGCGGTCGGCCGCTAGGAGCCGGTGCGTTCGCGGTGCTTGCACCCGGGCCAGCAGCAGGGCCGGCGCTGACCTTCCTCGAGCTCTTCCTGCGTCCGCCGGATGCGGCGCTCTCTGGTCGTCTCCTGCTTGGCATCCTCGACCCAGCAGATGAACTCGTTGCGAGCCAGCGGCGTGATGTCCTTCCAGGCGTCGAGTGCCGTGGTGTTGGCGACGAGCGCCTGGCGCAGGTCGGCGGGCAGTCCATGCACCACCCCACCGGGCAATCTCGGGCCGCTCACAGGCAGATGGTAGCCGGGCGCGATCCGGGGGTCGAACAGTATCGATGGCGCCGACGCGCGACGAAGTCTCGCGCGGCTGCGCTGCTCTACCTCCCCTTGCTGACCACGAGGAGGACTTTGAGGGCGCGGAGGTAGACGCTGCCGCTTTCAGTGCGCGAGCAAACGCTCGCGCGGCCTGGCAGAGCAGAAGCGCGCTGGTGTGGCCCCGGCTAATAGGCACAGCCGCACGACACCGGGCCCATCGAAGATGCCGCATAAGGGACGGCGGGCCACTTGGGCCCGCCGTCCGTTGCTTCAGCCTGCCCTGTGCGAGATAGCCCTAGTGCACCCGCACCCGGAACTGAATGACCCTGGGGCGACCGGAGACGGCCGTCACATGGATCGCGAACGTCTGCCCTACGGCGATCGCGGCAGTGTCCGTCAGGTCACGACACGACTGGGCTTTGGTCAGCGTGCATTTCAATGCTGTCGCGACACCGTTCACGGTGACCGTGTAGGTGCCGGTTGCATTTCCGGACTGGGCGAACACGAACAACTGGTCGAGCGTATTAGCTGCCGGCCAGGTTGCGGCCACGCTCGATTCGGACGCGCTGATGCCCAGCTCGCCGATACCAATAAAGCCGGCTTTTTCGACTTCTTCGTCTGCCGTTCCACCTGTCACGAAGCCGCCCGCGGGGCCTGTCAGGCCGGTCGCGCCGGTAGGCCCGGTCGCCCCGATCCCTCCTTTGGCTCCGGTTGCTCCAGCTCCGGTCGGACCGGTGGCGCCCGCCGGTCCGGTTGCCCCTTTGGCTCCCGCGGCGCCGGTGGGTCCGGTCGCTCCCGTGGCTCCGGCAGCTCCCGCGTTGCCTTCTTTGCCGTTCGGGCCGGTCGCTCCCGTGGCGCCTGACTTACCTTCGCTTCCCGTGGTGCCATTCGCTCCTGCCGCCCCGGTAGGTCCGGCCGCTCCCGTTGCTCCGGTCACGCCTTTGGCGCCTTCTTTCCCTTCTTTGCCTTCGGCTCCCGTCGCTCCAGTCGCCCCGGCTTGGCCTTCGGCCCCGGTCGCTCCCGTGGCCCCGGTCGGGCCAGTAGCTCCCGTGGTCCCGGCGGCTCCGGCTGCTCCGGCGGCTCCGGTGGCTCCGGCTTTGCCTTCTGGGCCGGTCGCTCCTGTCGCTCCGGTTGCGCCGTTTTCACCGGCTCCCGTCGCTCCAGTCGCTCCGGCTTTGCCTTCGGAACCGGTCGCTCCCGTGGCCCCGGTCGGGCCAGTAGCTCCCGTGGTCCCGGCGGCTCCGGCTGCTCCGGCGGCTCCGGCTTTGCCTTCTGAACCGGTCGCTCCTGTCGCTCCGGTTGCGCCGTTTTCACCGGCTCCCGTAGCTCCTGTCGCTCCGGCTTTGCCTTCTGAACCAGTTGCACCTGTGGCTCCGGTTGCGCCGGCTCCCGTCGCTCCTGTCGCTCCGGCTTTGCCGTCTGAACCAGTTGCTCCTGTGGCTCCGGCCGGGCCCGTCGCTCCCGTGGTTCCGGCTGCTCCGGTCGCTCCGGCTTTGCCTTCGGCCCCGGTGGCACCTGTGGCTCCGGCGTTGCCTTCGGACCCAGTCGCTCCGGTTGCGCCGTTTTCACCGGCTCCCGTCGCTCCGGTTGCGCCGGCTTTGCCTTCGGCCCCGGTGGCACCTGTGGCTCCGGCCGGGCCGGTCGCTCCCGTGGTCCCGGCTGCTCCGGTCGCTCCGGCTTTGCCTTCGGCCCCGGTCGCACCTGCGGCCCCGGCTTTGCCTTCTGCACCAGTCGCTCCGGTTGCGCCGGCTCCCGTCGCTCCTGTCGCTCCGGCTTTGCCTTCTGAACCAGTTGCTCCTGTGGCTCCGGCCGGGCCCGTCGCTCCCGTGGTTCCGGCTGCTCCGGTCGCTCCGGCTTTGCCTTCGGCCCCGGTCGCACCTGTGGCCCCGGCTTTGCCTTCTGCACCAGTCGCTCCGGTTGCGCCGGCTCCCGTCGCTCCTGTCGCTCCGGCTTTGCCTTCTGAACCAGTTGCTCCTGTGGCTCCGGCCGGGCCCGTCGCTCCCGTGGTTCCGGCTGCTCCGGTCGCTCCGGCTTTGCCTTCGGCCCCGGTCGCACCTGTGGCCCCGGCTTTGCCTTCTGGACCAGTTGCTCCGGTTGCGCCGGCTCCCGTAGCGCCGGTCGCTCCGGCTTTGCCTTCGGCCCCGGTGGCACCTGTCGCTCCGGCCGGGCCGGTCGCTCCCGTGGTCCCGGCTGCTCCGGTCGCCCCGGCTTTGCCTTCGGCCCCGGTGGCACCCGTGGCTCCGGCTTTGCCTTCTGAGCCAGTTGCTCCGGTTGCTCCGGTTGCGCCTGCTCCCGTGGCTCCAGTGGCGCCGGCTTTGCCTTCTGCTCCGGTGGCTCCGGTCGCGCCTGCAGTGCCAGCGGCACCGGTCGCGCCTTTGGCGCCTTCGGGTCCGGTCGCGCCTTTCGCGCCTTCTTTACCTGTCGCGCCTTCTTTACCTGTCGCGCCTTCTTTACCTGTCGCGCCGGTTGCACCTTTCGTGCCTTCAGACCCGGTGGGGCCCGTAGGTCCGGCCGCTCCGGTGTAACACCCGAGCTCACCTTCGGAGTTCACACCGACCACGCAAGCCGTGCCTGCCGCAAGGGTCGTTCCGCGCACCCCGGCCAGGTATGTCTCCTCCGCCGTGCTCTCGTTGCCGATGCGGATCACCCCACTGTCGCTGCTCGTCCCGATGTTTCCGATCTCTATGTTATTCGTGCCGGTGGTGACGTTTTCCCCGGCCTCAGCGCCAATGCCGACGTTGCTGCTTCCGGTCGCGTTAAACAGCGCATGCCAGCCATTTGCGGTGTTGTAGCTTCCGGATCTGTTGAAGAGGAGTGCCTCGAAACCATCCGCCGTGTCGGCGTCACCGGTTTGGTTTTCAGTTAGCGCATAGTAACCATTTGCAACGTTGTCGTTGCCGGTGGTGTTTTCTTCGAGCGCGCCGAAACCGTTCGCGACGTTGTCGGTACCTTCGGTGTTTTTGGCGAGCGCAATCTCACCATCGGCGGTGTTGTAGTCGCCGGTTTTGTTTTGTTCAAGCGCCTCGTAGCCGCTCGCGACGTTGCCGGTGCCGGTCGTGTTTTCTTTCAGGGCCCAGTAGCCGATCGCGGTGTTGAACGAGCCTTGATTGTTGAAGTACAGGGCCTCGTAACCGTCCGCCGTGTTCTCGCCGCCTTCTTTATTTTCATAAAGCGCCGCATAGCCGGTCGCAGTGTTCTGGCTGCCGTTGGTGTTGGCGTGTAGCGTGTAAGTGCCTGTCGCCGTGTTCTGTGCACCTGACGTGTCGGCCGCGAGGGCGTCACCGCCGAACGCGGCATTGAAGTTGCCGCCCGTAAGCGAGAACAGCGAGTTGGTACCGAATGCACTGTTGTATTCGCCCGTGACTTTGCCCCCCCAGTCACACAGGGCCGAGTTCAGCTCGTTGAACGCGCATGCGTTGCCTTTCGCGTCGTAGTAACCGCCCGCTCCTCCTCCCGCCGGTCCTGTGGCTCCGGCGGCTCCGGTGGCTCCGGCGGCTCCGGTTGCTCCGGCGGCGCCGGTTGGTCCGGCGGCGCCGGTTGGTCCGGCGGGTCCGGTCGGCCCCGTCGCGCCCGACACGCAGCCGAGCTCGCCTTCGTTGTTCACACTGACGATGCACGTCGTGCCCGAGAGGGACGTCGTGCCGTAGACCCCGGCTAGGAAGGCCTTTTTCTGCGTGCCTTCCGTGCCGATGCGGATCACCCCTTCGTCGTTGGTCGTTCCCTGGCTTGCGATCTCCACGTTGTTCGATTTCGTGACCAGCGCGCCGGCACCCGCGCCTATTCCCACGTTGGCGCTCCCAGTCACGTTGATGAGGGCCCCGTTGCCGAGGGCGGTGTTCTGATTGCCGGTTTTGTTCTCCACCAGAGCGTTGGCACCGCTCGCAGTGTTTTCGTTCCCTGTTGTGTTGAAAACGAGCGCGCGCCTGCCGTTGGCGACGTTGAGAATGCCTTCAGTGTTGCGTTCCAGCGCTTTTGCCCCGTTCGCCGTGTTGTAGTTCCCTTTTGTGTTTTCCCGGAGGGCTCGCGTGCCGTTCGCGGCGTTTTCGACTCCTTCGGTGTTCTGCTCAAGCGCCTGCGCTCCGTTCGCCGTGTTTTCGTACCCAGTGGTGTTGCGGAATAGAGCCCAGGCTCCGGTGGCGGTGTTTTCGTGCCCAGTGGTGTTGAAGTAGAGCGCCTCGTAGCCGTTGGCGGTGTTTTCGATTCCTTCGTTGCTGTACAGCGCCCCGTACCCGTATGCGCTGTTTTTGGAACCGGATTTGTTGCTGTAGAGCGCCCTGACTCCGGTTGCTGTGTTTTCGCCGCCGCTTTCGTTCTTGTTAAGCGCTTCAGAGCCAAGTGCGGTGTTTCCGCTCCCCGTTGAATCCAACTTCAGGACGCCATAGCCGATCGCTATGTCTTCATTACCTGTGGTGAGTCCGACGCCCGCTTCTTCACCGATGGCGAGGTCGAATTTACCTTCGAATTCGGGTGTTTTAAGGGATTCTTCCCAATCGCAAAAGGGAGTCACGTCCCCGTTGAAAATGCACAGGTCGTGGTTTATGGGTTCGTACCAATATTCTTTCGCGTGACTACCTTTGAATCCGTGGGCGCTGGCCACGCCCGGCAGCAGCGCAACGCACAGCGCCATCACGGCCAGTGCCGCGCCCACCGCCAGAGTCCGCATACGCGTCCGTTTGCCTGGTTCGGTTCTCATGTCGAGGTCCTCTCATACGGTCGTCGCGCGGACCGGCGGACCTGTTCCACCGACTCGCCTCTGTCTATCCGCGCGCAGGCATTCGGACCGAGTGGACCGCGGAGCGCGAGCGTTCGCGCGCACGAGGTCACCTCGCGTCGGCGCCCTCTGCGATGGTCTCGCCCCCTGGTATAGCCCCCTGCGCTGCACATCCATGCCTTTCGTCAGCCGGTCAAGTCTACACAAACCTCGTCAAAGCGTGCCATCCGGTCACCGAAGGGGTAGGGACCTCGAGCCAAACAGGCGACAGCGCCTGTGCAAGCGGATGTCGATGGCTTGGTCGCTGAGCTCGCGACCCGCGACTTCGAGTGATGGCGTGCACCCCTCTCCAGCTGCCTCGAGCCGGGAATATCCTCGATCACGAACCCGAAATCGGGATGTGCCCTTGGGGTGCGGAGCCAACGGCGCGGAGTTTGTGTAGAGAGGGCCCGGCGTCATGCCGGGCCCTCTGTTACATCCATCGGCAGCTGAACGGCTGCGTTGCCGCCTGCGGCAGTCGAGCCGCTTGCTACATCATGCCGCTCATGTCGGGCATGCCACCGCCGCCGCCACCGGCGCCTTCCTTCTCGGGCACCTCGGCGACGATCGCCTCGGTGGTGAGGATGTTCTTGGCGATCGACGCTGCGTTCTGAAGCGCCGAGCGGGTGACCATGGCGGGGTCGATGACGCCTGCTGCCACGAGATCGACGATCTCGTTGGTGGAGGCGTTCAGGCCCTGCCCTTTCTTGGCCTTGCGGACGTCGTTGACGACGACGGAGCCCTCGAGCCCCGCGTTCTCGGCGAGCTGGCGGAGTGGCTCCTCCAGCGCCCGCAGCACGATCCGTGCTCCGGTCTTCTCGTCGTCAATCGCAATGTCGTCGACCTTGACGGCCGAGGATGCCTGCAGCAGCGCCACGCCACCGCCGGGCACGATGCCCTCCTCGAGTGCCGCGCGAGTCGCCTGCAACGCGTCCTCGACGCGGTGCTTCTTCTCCTTCATCTCCGTCTCGGTGGCCGCGCCGACCTTCACCACGGCGACACCGCCGGAGAGCTTGGCAAGGCGCTCCTGGAGCTTCTCGCGATCGAAGTCCGAGTCGGTGTTCTCGACTTCGGCTTTGATCTGGTTGATCCGCCCCTTGATCGCCTGGGCGTCTCCGGCGCCGTCAACGATGGTGGTCGTGTCCTTGGCCACCACCACGCGACGAGCGCGTCCGAGCTGTGAGAGCTGGGTGTTCTCCAGCTTCAGGCCCATCTCCTCGGTGATCACCTCGGCCTTGGTGAGGATTGCGATGTCCTCGAGCATGCGCTTGCGACGGTCACCGAAGCCGGGGGCCTTGACGGCCACACCGGTGAAGGTCCCGCGCAGCTTGTTCACCACGAGTGTCGCGAGCGACTCGCCCTCGACGTCCTCGGCGATGATCAAGAGCGGCTTGCCACTCTGAATGACCGCCTCGAGCACCGGCAGCACATCACGCACGGAGCCGATCTTCTGGTTGGCGATCAGGATGTAGGGGTCCTCCAGGGTCGCCTCCATGCGGTCCTGGTCGGTGACCATGTAGGGCGAGATGTAGCCCTTGTCGAACTGCATGCCCTCGGTGAACTCGAGGTCCATGCCGAACGTCTGGCCCTCCTCGACGTTGACCACGCCGTCCTTGCCGACCTTCTCGATCGCATCGGCGATGACATCGCCGATGTCGTCGTCGCCGGCGGAGATGGTCGCCACGCGGGCGATCTGGTCCTTGCCGGAGACCTCCTTGGACTGGGAGGCGATGTTGGCCACGACCTGGTCGACGGCTTTCTCGATGCCGCGCTTGAGCGCCAGCGGGTTGGCGCCCGCCGCCACGTTCTTCAGGCCCTGGCGGACGATCGCCTGGGCGAGCACGGTGGCGGTGGTGGTGCCGTCGCCGGCAACATCGTTGGTGGCGGTTGCCACCTCGCGCACCAGCTGAGCGCCCTGATTCTCGAATACGTCCTCGACCTCGATCTCTCGAGCGATGGTCACACCGTCATTGGTGATGGTGGGGGCGCCGAACTTCTTGTCGAGCACCACGTAGCGGCCCTTGGGACCGAGCGTGACCTTGACCGCGTTGGCGACCGCGTCGACGCCGGCCTCCAGCGCCTGACGTGCCTCTGAGCTGTACTTAAGTTCCTTGTGAGCCATTGTTGTTCAGATCTCCTTATGCCTCGACGCGGGCCAGGACATCGGACTCGCGCAACACGAGCAGATCCTCCCCGTCGATCTTGATCTCGGTCCCGCCGTACTTGCTGTAGAGGACCTCGTCGCCCTTCTTCACGTCCAGCGGGATGCGCTTACCGTCATCGTCGAGCTTGCCGTCGCCGGTGGCGAGGACCTTGCCCTTTTGTGGCTTCTCCTTGGCAGTGTCGGGCAGAACGAGGCCACTCGCGGTGGTCTCCTCCTCCTCGATCGCCCGCACGATCAGACGATCGCCCAGGGGCTTGAGCTTCATATTGAAAAACCTCCATCTAGAGAGTGCGACGGCGGCGTGGGAGCCCCTTGCCGGGGATCTGGCCGCCTTTTGGCACTCTCGGGGTGAGAGTGCCAACGAACAGCCTCAATATATAGAAGATGTGCGGCTCTTCAAGGCCTGAATGGCACTCTGGCGCCCCAACTGCCAACAGATGTTGCCCGGCGACCGCCCCTGCAGGACCCCCGCACGTCAGTTCTGGGCGCCGCCGAAACCCTTCATCGCCTCGGTCATCCCGCTGGGCGTGTCCAGAATCTGGGAGAACCGCACGACCGTGACGGTGTCCTCCATGGAGACCTCGCGGCCGTAGATCTGCTCGAGGAAGTGGATCAGCTCCTCGTGGCGGCGAAACTCGGGGTTGTCGTGCTTGATGTCGCGGGGCGAGAGGTCCGCGACCTTCATCACCTCGACCTGGTCGATGACCGCCTCGAAGATTCTTTCCCGGGGGGAGTACTGGTAGCCGATCGTCACCAGCACCGCCTGGTTCTTGCGGTACTTGCCCGACTTGTTGCCGAGCCGGATCGTGGCCGTCTTGCGGCCCCGCTTGAGCTCGTCGGCGAAGATCGTCGAATAGAAGTTCAGCACCTGCACGGAGGGCAGGCTACCGGTCTTTGGATCCGCCTTCTTCCAAGTAGGCGAGCGCACGCACCACCATCTCGCGCTCGCCGGCGTGGCTGAGAGCCGTCTGAGCCTCCCGCAGGCCGATCCAGCGCGCCTCCTCGACCTCATCGTCGTGATCTGCGGTGTCGCCCTCCAGGTAGGAGAACAGATAGAAGGAGACCGCCTTGGAGATCGTGTGCCCGTCCCGCCGGTACCAGTAGCGCGCCTCGCCGAGCTCGCGCACCGGCTCGGCCACGATCCCCGTCTCCTCACGCACCTCACGTTCGGCCGCCTGCAGCGGGGTCTCCCCGGGATCGACGTGCCCCTTCGGCAGAGCCAGCACGCGTGAGCCGTCGGGCGCCCGGCGCGTGGGGACGATCACGACCACCTGCTCGTCCTTGCGGCCGGGCTCGCCCCGCACCACCACGCCGCCCGCCGAGATCTCCTGTGGGGTCGCCTTGCGCCGGCGTCTAGAAGACATACTGCTTCAGCGCCTCCGGGTCATGCACCACCAGGCGCCCTCTGCCCTGCGAGATCACACCGGCGCGCTCGAGCACCGCGAGGAAGCGGCTGGCCGACTCGCGCGAGGAGCCGGCCAGCTGTGCCAGGTCGGCCTGGGTGGCCGTGACCAAAACCTCCTTGCCGGATGGGGCGGGCGCCTCCGCCAGCTCCTGTTCGACGAGCTCGCTCAGTGCCACGGCCACTCGGCTCTGAACCGTCTGGAAGGACTGGCGGGAAAGGCGTTCGTTCATCTCGCGCAGGCGCCTGCCCAGCGAGATGACCAGGCGGGTGGAGATCTCGGGGTGTTCGGTCATCAGCCTGCGCATGTCCGGGCCCAGCACGGCCACCACCAGGGTGGGCTCGATCGCCTCGACCGTGGCCGAGCGGAGCTCGTCCTCGAACATCGCCAGCTCGCCGAAGAAGTCGCCCGGCCCGAAGGTCGCAAGCGTGATCGTGCGACCGTCGCCATGCTCGCGGATGGCGCGCGCGTGGCCCTCGCGAACCACGTAGCAGGTGTCGCTGGCGTCGCCCTCGCGGAACACGACCTCGCCCGGCTCGAAGCGGCGCGGCACCGACAGCTCGGCTATCCGCTCGAGGTCGCTCACCACGAGGGTGGAGAACACGGGCACCCGCCCGAGCAGCTCCACCACCTCAGATGAGCGCATCCCGGCCATCGGGCAGGCATATCACATGCCGAACGCCCACCGGCGCGAAACGACGGCCCCCAGCGGTATCTTCAGGAGCATGTCCTCGCCGAAACCGGTCCGCTCCTCCGTGCCCGCGCTGCTGGCGCTGATGGCGGTCCTGGCCCTCGGCGTATGTGCCACCCGCTGGACGGCGCAGGCCTCCGCTGCGACGAAGGAAACGAGCAAACATTCGCTGCTCACATCCAGTCAGCTGTGGGCCACGATCGACGTCTGCAACCCTCCCGACCAGCCCGATACGGTTGGTATCCGCGGATCGATGCCCGGAGACGGAGAGGCGGGTCAGATCATGTACATGCGCTTCCGCCTGCAGTACATGGCCTCCGGCAAACACTGGGTCGATCTGACGACCGAAGCGGGCTCCGGATGGGTCGCGGTGGGCCACGCAAAGGCGACCAGGCAGGCCGGGCGGAGCTTCCAGCTGGTGCCTGTCCCCGGCAAGCCGGCCTTCATGCTGCGCGGCGTCGTGAGCTTCGAGTGGAAGCGGGGCGCAACCGTCGTGACCTCGGTCTCCAGGCCGAGCACGGCCGGGCGCCAGAGCCTGGCGGGCGCCGATCCGGCCGGCTTCAGCTCGGCCACCTGCTCGATCGGCTGAGGCGCGGCTCAGAACAGGCGGGGGTCGTTGGTGATGATTCCGTCGACCCCCATCCTCGTCAGCTTGTCGATCATCTTCGAGTCGTCGACCGTCCACACGTAGAGTTCGCCACCCCCCTCGGCCACGGCGCGCACGAGGGCTGGCGAGACGACACGCCAGTGCGCCATGATCGCGTCGAAGCGTCCCTCCTTGAGGGCGGCCCGGGCACGGCGCGGCAGCGTGGCTCGGTAGCCGGTGAGGACGGCGAGCGCCGGAATGGCGGTCAGCAGGTCGGTGGTGTAGTCGCGGCGCACGCGCGGCACCGACCAACCGAGGCGCAGCGACGGCTCGGCGGCCCGGATGCGGGCCAGAGCGCTCGGGAACATGCCGCTGATGAGCGTACGATCGACCAGCCCGAAGTCGCGCAGGCTCTGCAGCACCCTCAGCTCGTAGCCGGGCAGCTTCACATCGACGTCGAACTCGATTCCGGCAAACGCGTCACCGCTCAGGTGCTCGAGAGCCGACTCAAAGCTGAGCGGCGTCCGCTCGGTCAGATCCTCGTAGTCGTGGGCGACCAGCAGTCGCCCGCTGCCGTCGGTGCGCTCTGACAGGACGTCCAGCTCGATCATGTCCACGCCGTGATGAAGCGCCGCGTCGAAGCTCGCGAGCGTGTTGCCGGGCTCGATGTGGGCGGCTCCCTTGTGACCGACACGGCGGGGCCGAGCCGAGCCTGCGTGGGTGACTCCCATGGGAGAAGTAAACGGCATCAGGCGGTGAGCGTCAGCCTGCGGGGCCCGGAGTGGAAGCCCAGCTCGACCAGCGCCCCGACGAGCTCAGAGCCCATCGCGGGCTCGCCGTCGATCCGCTCGAGCGCCAGGTTGCCGATCCGCCCGCCGAGCACGGCCTCGGCCAGCGCCTGCAGTGCCTCCTGCAGCGCCTCATCCGCGAGCGTGACGAGACCGCGGCCGCCGCGCTCGACGTACAGCGCAGGCTCGTCTTCGACCATCACCACGTAGGCCCCAGCCACCCGGGCCGGGCGCCGTTGCAGGCTCTCGCGTTTGGGCCAGGGCAGAGCGGCCCCGTAGGGCTGGGCCGGATCGGCCGCGGCGAGCACCAGTGTCCGCGCCCGTTCACCCCCGAGGGGCTGCGAGCCGGTGCGCACGGCTCGCAGGCGCTCGACGGCGCCGGGCAGGGCGAACTGCGCACCGCCCATGCCCTCGATGAAGTAGCCGCGACGGCACACACCGAGCGTCTCGAGGGCCGAGAACGACTGATAGAGCGTGGCAAAGCCACCCCTGATCCCCTCGGCGAGCACCTGCTCGCGGGTGACGATCCCGTAGCGCTCGAGCAGCAGCTCGCACAGGGCGCGCCTGCGCTCTGCCGGATC
Organism: uncultured Solirubrobacteraceae bacterium; assembly: GCA_963826995.1. Classification (GTDB taxonomy): domain Bacteria; phylum Actinomycetota; class Thermoleophilia; order Solirubrobacterales; family Solirubrobacteraceae; genus Palsa-744. Next base: position 939,933 of record CAWGYZ010000002.1, read on the forward strand.
CGCCGAGCCGCCGCGGAAGACCGGCTCGGTGAGAGACCAGCGGCCCTGCACCTGCTGGCCCATCCCCGACCGGCGCGGACCCGTGCGGCGCGCGAAGCGCGACCGGGTTGGCGCCGCTGAGCGGGCTGCCGATGGGCGGGACCCGCGCCGAGCCTCAGGCTCGCCGCGGTCAGCGGCCGAGCCATCGCCGCGGGCGAGCGCGAGATGCGGAGCGCGCAGCGGCGCCCAGGCGTCGTTGGTGGCCTCCCCCGCCCACACGAGGTCCCACAGGGCCACGCGCAGGGCGTCGGCGGGGGCGTCAAGCTCCGCCAGCAGGTCGGTGAAGAAGCAGGGTCCCTGGGCCAGGCGCGCGCGCAGAAGCTCGTGCTCGCGGCCATCGGGCGGCGAGGAGCCGGCGCGGGCGGAGGCGCTCGAGGACGGCGGGCCGATGGAGGGCGCGTCGTCGCGGAAATACAGCGCCACGCGCCCGGAGCGGGCGCCCGCCGGGCCGGCCCCCACCCACACCAGCTCACCGCTCGCACAGAGACTGTCGAGCCATGACTGCGAGTAGGCGCCGGTGCGTCGTGGAAGAACGTCCCGCTCCCAGATCTCCACGGGAAGCGCGAGGCCCTGCAACCCGACCAGCACCTCGCGCAGCCGGTCGATGCCGGCGCCCGCCCCCGAGTGGCGGTCCACCCCCTGCCAGGAGGGCAGGAAGGCCGCCAGGCTGCGCCGGTCGGTGGGCTCGATCTCCTTGCGCAGGGCCGCCAGCGAAGCCCGCCTGAGGCGGCGAAGGACATCGACGTCACACCAGTCGCGGTCGCTGCCCCCCGGGCGAATCTCGCCGCGGACGAGATCACCCGAGCGCTCGAGCTCGCGCAGGACCGCGCTCACATCGATGCCGTAGCGGCGGCGCAGATCCTCGCTCGTGAACGGCCCGTGGGTGCGCGCGAAGCGGGCGACGAGGGCCGCGAGCGCGTCCGGCACATCCTCGAGGAACGCCTGCGGCAGGCCGCCCGGGGGCGCGGCCGACAGCGCGTCGCGATACAGGCCGGCCTCGTCGGCTGCGACGTAGCGCTCCTCGCCGCCGACGCGCAGGCGGATGGCGCGGCGTTCGCGCTCGAGCTCGGCCAGCATGCCGGGGGCGTCGATCCCGTCCAGCACGCGCTGTGAGACCTCCTCGCGCGTGAGGTCGCCGAGGCTTCGCATGAGGTCGTGCAACCCGTCGCGGCCGGTGGCGCGGGTCAGCTCCGAGCGGCGCTGGAGGTCATCTTCGACGCGCTCGAGCGCTCCCGGGTCGATCAGGTCGCGCAGCTCCTCCTGGCCGAGCAGCTCACGCAGCAGGTCGCGGTCGAGCGACAGCGCGGCCGCCCGGCGCTCGGCGTTGGGGGTGTCGCCCTCATACATGTAGGTGGCCACGTAGTCGAACAGCAGCGAGGAGGCGAACGGGGAGGCCGTGGGGGTCTCGACCTCCACCAGGGAGATCTCACCGGCGTGCAGGTCGCGCAGCAGCGCTTCAAGGCCCGAGACGTCGAGCACGTCCGACAGGCACTCCCGGTAGGTCTCGAGCACGATCGGGAAGTCCGCGTAGCGGCTCGCCACCTCGAGCAGGCTCTGGGCCTTGAGCCGCTGCTGCCACAGGGGGGTGCGCCGTCCCGGGTAGGCGCGAGGGATCAGCAGAGCACGCGAGGCGTTCTCACGGAAGCGGGCCCCGAACAGGGCCGAGCCGCCGAGCTCGGCGGTGAGCGCCGGCGCGGCCTCCTCGGGCTCCAGCAGGACGAGCTCGGCGGCGGAGGGAAGAGCCTCGGCTTCGTCCGCATCCAGGTCGGGGAGGTGCAGAACGATCCCATCGTCGCTCCAGATCACGTCGGCCTCGAGGTCGAAACGTTCGCGGATGCGCGCCGACAGGGCCAGGCCCCAGGCCGCGTGAACGCGGCCGCCGTAGGGCGAGAGAAGGCACAGGCGCCAGTCGCCGATCTCGTCGCGAAAGCGCTCGAGGACGAGCGTGCGGTCACTCGGCAGCACGCGGGTGGCCGCCTGCTGCTCCTGCAGGTAGGAGAGCAGGTTCCGCGCTGCCCGTTCGTCGAGGTCGTAGTCGCGCTCGAGCGTTCCCGCGTCCTGCTCGACAGCCCAGCGCGCGAAGGCGCCGACGGCCTCTCCGAGCTCCTTGCCCCTGCCGACCGAGTCGCCCTTCCAGAACGGCACGGCGCCGGGCGCACCGGGAGCTGGGGTCACGATCACGCGGTCGCGGCCGATCTCCTCGATCCGCCAGGTGGAGGCTCCCAGCAGGAAGGCCTGCCCGGGCCGAGCCTCATAGACCATCTCCTCGTCGAGCTCGCCGACGCGGCGCCCGTCGGGCAGCGTGACCGCATACAGCCCGCGGTCGGGGATCGTCCCGGCATTTGCCACCGCCAGCTGGCGCGATCCCGAGCGCGCGCGAATCCTGCCCTCGACCCGGTCCCACACGATGCGCGCTCGCAGCTCGCCGAACTCCTTTGACGGGTAGCGCCCGTCGAGCATGTCGAGCACGTTCTCGAGCATCTCTCGGGACAGCTCCGCGTAGGGGTATGCGCTGGTCACGAGCGCATGCAGCTCGTCGACCGAGACGCCGTCGCCGGGAAGCTCGGCTTTCGCCGGCTCGGCCGCCACGGCGATGGCGACGATCTGCTGAGCGAGCACGTCGAGAGCGTTGCGGGGAACGACGGTGGACTCGATCAGCCCTTCGTGCATCCGCCGGCAGACGACCGCGCACTCGAGCAGATCGCCGCGGAACTTGGGGAAGATGCGTCCGCGGCTCACCTCGTCCACGCTGTGCCCGGCGCGCCCGATGCGCTGCAACCCGCGCGAGACCGACTTGGGCGACTCGATCTGAAGGACGAGGTCCACAGCGCCCATGTCGATGCCGAGCTCGAGCGAGCTGGTGGCAACCAGGCACGGGAGCTCGCCCGCCTTCAGCAGCTCCTCCACCTTTGATCGCTCCTCGCGCGCGAGCGACCCGTGGTGGGCACGCGCCACCTCCCGATTGGCCAGCTCGTTCAGCCTCAGCGCCACGCGCTCGGCCGAGCGGCGGTTGTTGACGAACACGATCGTGGATGAGTGGGCCTCGACGAGCTCCAGGATCTCCGGGTAGATCGCGGGCCAGATCGAGGAGCGAGTCGACTCGCCTCCGGCAACGGGCTCGAGCGGGTCGCGCTCGGGGTCGACCGGGCCGGACGGTTCGGCCATCGACTCCACCGGCACCTCGATGCGCAGGTCGAGCTTCTTGGGAGCGCCGGCGTCGATGATCGTGGCGGTCCGGTGGGGCCCGACCAGATAGCGGCCGATCTCCTCGAGCGGGCTCTGGGTGGCGCTCAGCCCGATGCGCTGAACCGCCGCGCGCTCACGGAGGTCGTCGGAGCCGGCCGCGCGCACCTGCGCCTCCAGGCGCTCGAGCGTCAGAGCGAGGTGCGAGCCGCGCTTTGAGTGGGCGACGGCGTGGATCTCATCGACGATCACGGCCTCGACGCCGCTCAGCATCGTGCGCGCCTGGGAGGTGAGGATCAGGTAGAGCGACTCGGGCGTCGTGATGAGGATGTCCGGTGGGTTGCGCGCCATCGCCGCGCGCTCGCGCTGGGGGGTATCGCCCGTGCGGATCCCCACGCGCACTCCGGTTGCGCCGATTCCGCGCAGAGGAGCGCGCAGGTTGCGCTCGATGTCGTAGGCCAGGGCCTTCAACGGGCTGACGTAGACGACGCGCGTAGCGCCCGGCGAGGGGGCGGCGGGCTCGGCGCTGAGCCGGTCCAGAGCCCACAGGAAGGCAGCCAGCGTCTTACCCGAGCCGGTGGGGGCGGAGACCAGCACGTGCTCTCCGCGGGCGATCGCGGGCCATGCTTTCGCCTGGGCCGGCGTCGGGCCCGCGAAGGCCTGCTCGAACCACCGGCGGACCGGGGGGCTGAAGCTCTGAAGAGGCACGCGCCTGAGGCTAGCGCGCGCCCCGGGTTCGGCGAGCCCGCCGCATAGACTCAGCCGTCCATGAGCCAGGGTGTGTTGCCGTCACAGCAGTTGCGCGAGGCCGTTGCCCGCGAATGGATCAGCGCGGGCGAGAAGCGGATCCTTCCGCAGGCCGTGCAGCCGGCGAGCATCGACCTGCGCCTCGGCGACCACGCCTGGGCACTGCGCTGCAGCTTCCTGCCCGACAGCAGCTCGACGGTCGAGGAGAAGGTCGAGGGAGTGGCGTTCGAGCGGATCGATCTGCGCGACGGCGCAACGCTCGAGCGCGACCGTCCCTATCTGGTTCCGCTGGTGGAGCGCCTACAGCTGCCGGCCGACATCCGCGCGAAGACCAATCCCAAGAGCTCGACGGGGCGGCTGGATGTGTTCACGCGGGTGCTCACCGACCGCAGCCACCGCTTCGATGAGATCGCTGCCGGGTATCAGGGGCAGCTGTATCTGGAGATCGTTCCGCTGACCTTTGCAATCCGGGTGAAGACCGGCCTGTCGCTGAACCAGGTGCGCCTGATCGCAGAGAACGCCCACCTCAGCGACGAGGACGTGGCGGCTCTGCATCGGCAGTCGCCGCTCGTGTACCTGGATTCCCGCCCGGTGGGCTCCTCGGCCCTGTCGCTCGACGACGGGCTGTTCCTCAGCCTGGACCTGTCCGGCTCGGCCGAGTCGATCGTGGGCTATCGCGCCAAGAAGAACAGCCTGCCGATCGACCTCGCGCAGGTGGGGGCGCTGAGGTGGCAGGACTACTGGGAGCCGGTGCACCCCGAGACCGGCGGGCGCATCGTGCTCGAGCCCGAGATCTTCTACCTGCTGCTGTCGGCAGAGGGGGTGAGCATCCCGCCCTCCTATGCCGCCGAGATGCTCGCCTACGATCCCACCGCGGGTGAGCTTCGCACTCACTACGCCGGCTTCTTCGACCCGGGATTCGGCTACTCCCAGAAGCCGAAGACATATGGCAGCAGGGCTGCGCTCGAGGTGCGAGCTCGTGACGTGGCGTTCATGGTCGAGCACCACCAGCCGGTGTGCAAGCTCGCGTTCGAGCGCATGAGAGAGGACCCGGACGTGCTGTACGGCGAGGATGTTGGGTCCAACTACCAGGGTCAGCAGACCATGCTCAGCAAGCACTTCGCCGCGCAGACCGCGGGAGTCCTGCAACGGACGCTGCCAGGCGACACGACCGCCCAAACGGCGTGATCGCACCCGGGTGCCAGCGGGCACCTCGATTGTTTATGATTGCCCCGGCGGGTAATCGAGCAGACGCTCTGAGGGGCCGGGCAGTCCCAGTCTCCCACGCAGCTCAAGGACAGGAACGGTAGCCAGAGCAGATGCCAAGAACAGACGCTTCGAAGAACTCGCAGCAGGCCACCTGGTCGATTCCCAGCCTGCGCGATCCGCGCTTCTCACAGTCACTGGAGCGCGGACTGGCGATCCTCAGCTGCTTCACGCCGGCGCGACCCGTGCTTGGCATCGCTGACATAGCCGACCACCTCGGCATGAGCCGCTCGACGACGCACCGCTACGTGATCACGCTTGTCGCGCTGGGCTACCTCGAGCAGGGAGCCTCGCGCAAGTACCGCCTCGGCCTGCGCGTCACCGACCTCGGGATGTCGGCGCTCAACTCCACCGGACTGCGCGAGCATTCCTATCCGTATCTGCAGGAGCTGCGCGAGCGAACCTCCTACACGGTCGCCCTGGGCGTGCTCGACGGGCCCGAGATCCTGTTGATCGATCGCGTGCGCAGCTTCCGCCGCGGGCCGAACGGGAGCAACCTCGATCTGCAGGCCGGCTCGCGCCTACCCGCCTACTGCACCTCGATCGGCAAGCTGCTGCTTGCGAACCTGCCTGAGACATTCCAGCGCGAGCTGTTCACCTCGATGAAGCTGACCAAGCGCGGACCGAACACGATCACGAGCAAGAAGGCGCTGCGCGACCATCTCGAGCGGGTGCGCAGCGCCGGCTTGGGGGTCGACGACGAGGAGCTCGCACCTGGGATCTATTCGATCTCCACGCCCATCCGCAACGAGGACCGGGACGTCGTTGCCGCGGTCTGCATCGCGGCGCACAGCTCGATGATCTCGCTGGAGGAGATGGTCGATGCGCTCAGCCCTCACCTGGTGTCCACGGCCGACCACATCTCCGCGCGGCTGGGCTACCGGCGCGACGACGAGCGCCACTGAGCCCGGCGGACGCCGCGGCGCTCCAGAGCCCGCCGGGACACATACCGCTCGCGCGTGGCGTAGCCTCTCCTCGTCGCATGGCCCTTCCCGTCAATCGCAGTCTCGCCCTGCTCTGTGCCCCACTGCTCGCGTTCGCTTTCGCGGCCTGCGGCAGCGCGAGCTCCGTCGGCGCATTCAAGGGAGAACAGCGCGCGGTCGCCCAGACGATCTCGGACCTTCAGACCGACGGGACCGCTCGAGACGAACAGACGATCTGCACGGATCTCTTGGCGAAGGCCGTGGTCGCGCGTCTGGAACTCGTCAAGGGAGGTTGCAAGGAGGCGATGAACAAGCAGCTCGGGGAGATCGACAGCTTCGAAGTGACGGTGGAGTCGGTCCAGGTGAACGCCGCCCCGACCCCGCCCACGGCGTCGGCGAGCGTGAAGAACGTGCGCTCGGGTAAAACCCGCCTGAGCACGGTCTCACTCGTGAAGGAAGCCGGCAAGTGGAAGATCTCGAGCGTCTCCTGACCCCCCGGGGCGGCCGCCGAGGCTGAGGGCCGGATCAGCCGAGCGAGCGTCCGTACTGACGTTCGTAGTAGTCGCGATAGTCGCCTGAGCGGATCGGTTCCCACCACCAGGCGTTGTCGCGATACCAGGCGACGGTCTGCTCGAGTCCGTCGCTGAAGTCCACCTGAGGGGTCCATCCGAGCGCGCGGACCTTCGCCGAGGAGAGCGAGTACCGGCGGTCGTGCCCGGGGCGATCGGAGACATGCTCGATGGCCGATTGAGCAGCGCCGGTGAGCTCGACGATACGCTTGACAACAGCGATGTTGGCCTGCTCGTCGGGGCCTCCGGCGTTGTAGACCGAGCCCGCCGTGCCGTGCTCGAGGACATGCCCGATGGCGGCCGCGAAATCGCTTGAGTGGATCCAGTTGCGCACCTGCATGCCGTCGCCGTAGACCGGCAGGCTGTCCCCCTGCAGGGCGTTCAGGATCATCAGCGGTATGAGCTTCTCGGGATACTGGTAGGGGCCGTAATTGTTCGACCCGCGGCAGATGAGGGTGGCCAGCCCGTAGGTGTGGAAATAGCTCTGCACGAGCAGGTCCGCCCCGGTCTTCGTGGCCGAGTAGGGCGAGGATGGGCGCAGGGGCGAGTCCTCGGTGAAGGTGCCCTCCTCAATCGAGCCGTAGACCTCGTCGGTCGAGACCTGCAGGTAGCGGAGCTCGTGCGTGCGAGCCGCCTCAAGCAACACGTAGGTCCCGAGCGCGTGGGTGGACACGAACGCATCGGGCTCGGCGATCGAGCGGTCGACGTGGGTCTCGGCCGCGAAGTTGACGATCGCCTGCGGCGAGCCGGTCTCGATCGCACCCGCGACCGCCGCGGGGTCCTCGATGGCGCCCCGCACGAAGCGAAAGGAGGGGTGCTCGGCGAAGTCGTGGAAGTTCTCCTCGCGTCCGGCGTAGGTGAGCTTGTCGAGGACGGTGACCTGATCGCCGTGCTCGAGCAGACGCGCTCGCGCGAAGGTCGAACCGATGAACCCTGCGCCGCCGCACACGAGCAGTCTCATGCACGCATCATCCCAGCCCGCGCAGCCAGGTATCCCGCCAGCCCGTCGCGCCAGTCCGGCATCGCCAGCACATCCTCGCGCTCTGACTCGAGGGCCGACCATGCCGGGCGCTCGGCCGGGCGAGCCATCTGCTCGCTGCTGGCCGCCTCGACGCGGCAGCGGACCTCGGCCTGGCGGAAGATCTCCTGAGCGAAGCCGTTCCAGGACACCTCGCCGGTCCCAGCGAGGTGCACGAGGCCTGAGACCTCGCGCTCGAGCAGACCCAGCAGCGCGGGCGCCAGATGGCCGGTCCAGGTGGGACAACCGATCTGGTCGGTCACGACCCGTACGACCGCCTCGCCGGGCTCGGCTGGGCTCGGCTCACCGCCGTCGGAAGCGCCGCCGAGGCGGAGCATGGTGGCGACGAAGTTTCGCCCGTGCAGGCCAAACAGCCAGGAGCTGCGCACCACCGCGTGGCTGCGGGAGGCCGCGAGCACCTGCAGCTCTCCGGCGAGCTTGGACTCGCCGTAGACCGAGCGGGGCCCGGTCGGATCGGACTCGAGGTAGGGGCGCGGAGCTCCACTGTCGTCGAGGGGCGGGTCGCCACTGAACACGTAGTCGGTTGAGAGATGTAGGAGCGGGGCGCCGATGGCGGCCGCGGCGCGCGCAACGTTGCCGGGCCCGTCGGCATTGACCGCGTGCGCCTGCTCGCGGTTGCTCTCGGCTCCGTCGACGTCGGTCCAGGCCGCGCAGTTGATGACCGCGTCGGGACCGATGCGGTCAAACGCGGCCTCGACGGCCGCGCCGTCGACGACATCCAGCTCGTCCCGTCCGAACCCCACGAGCCGATGGCCGGCGCGCTCGCCGGCGCGCACGACATCGCGGCCCAGCATGCCCTGGGCGCCCGTCACGAGCAACCTCATGGCCTCACAGGATCGATATATCGGAGTTGTCGCCGACCATGAAGCGGTAGGCACGCGGCTGGCGCTCGCCCCTGCGCACCGTGACGTTGCGCCCCAGCAGCGATGACTCCATGCGCCCGTCGAGGTCCGAGACCGTGCAGCCCGCCAGCAGGATCGAATGCTCCACCTCCGAGCCCGTGATCTCGCAGCGCTCGCCGATCGCGGTGTAGGGGCCGATGTAACAGTCCGTCAGCCGGGCGTCGGCGCCGACGATCGCGGGGCCGCGCACGATCGTGCGCTCGAGTCGGGCCCCGGACTCGATCACCACGCGGCCGTCGACGCGCGAGTCGATCAGCTCACCGTCGATCCGGCCGGGCAGGTTGTCGAGGACCAGGCGGTTGGCCTCGAGCATGTCCTCGAGGCGTCCTGTGTCCTTCCACCAGCCGCGCACGATGTGCGGCTCCACATGCATGCCTCTGTCGAGCAGGTACTGGATCGCATCGGTGATCTCGAGCTCCCCACGCGCCGAGGGCGAGATCGCGCGCGCCGCGGCGTGGATCTGGGCGGTGAACATGTACACGCCGACCAGCGCCAGGTCGGTGACGGGCGCGACCGGCTTCTCGGCCAGACGCACGACGCGGCCCACCGTGCCCGGTGCCGTCGAAGCAAGCTCGGCGACCCCGTAGTTCTCCGGGTCCGGGACGGGCGTCAGCAGAATCAAGGCGTCCGGCGAGTGCTCGCGAAAGGCCGCCACCAGCTCCGAGATCCCCCCCTGGAGCAGATTGTCGCCGAGGTACATCACGAACGGGCTCCCCCCCAGATAGGGCTCGGCCGTGAGCACCGCGTGGGCGAGCCCCAACGGCTCCTGCTGGAGGATGTAGGTGATCCGAACCCCGAAGCGCGAGCCGTCTCCAGCGGCCTGTTCGATCTCCCGCCCGGTCTCCGGCGCGATCACGATCCCGACCTCCCCGATCCCGGCCTCGGCCATGGCCTCTATCCCATAGAAGAGAACGGGCTTGTTGGCCACCGGCACGAGCTGCTTGGCGCTCGTATGGGTGATCGGGCGCAGGCGCGTGCCCTTGCCCCCGGAGAGGATCAGTCCCTTCAGCGGCTCCACTGCGGGGGCAGCCTACCGTGGCCCGGGAACGCCGGCGCGCATCAGTAGACGCCGCCGAGCTTGCGGTGATCCCAGGTGGCGCGCCCGCGCTCGATGAACTCGAGGCCGACCCGCTTGGCCGCCTGCGCCTTCATGGCATCGCCCGCCCCGCTGGGCAGCTCCTGCGGCGGCTCTGAGCCGCGCGGCACCGAGTTGCGCAGAAGGATCTCGCCACCGAGCGGCGCCACGGTGTCCAGATCTCGGTGGATGACCACATCACACTCGAGCATGACCCCGCGCAGATCCTCGTAGGCCTCACCGGCCTCAACCTGCAGAGTGGCGCGCGGGTCCCGCTCGAGGTTGCGCACCTTCTGGGAGATCGCATATGTCCAGGCCCACACCCGCGGCGAGGGCCCGCCGTCGGAAGGGTCACGCAGCACGTACCACAGGGGCATCAGATGCGGCCAGCCGCGTGGGCCGATGGTCGCGCAGGTGACGGTCCGCTCGCCGGCCAGGAAGGAGGCGACCTCCTGCGCGGACATCTTGATCTGCTCGCGGCGGCTCATCGCAGGGGCCGACGGCGTGCCTACACGCCGGCCGGTGTGGCATGGGCCTCGCGCAGGCGCGCGACCGCGGCGCGGACGGCCTCGCGAGCGTCCTGCGGCTCCAGCACCGCCGCGTCGCCGGCTTCTCTGAGGATCTCCCGCACCAGCCAGTCGACGCCCGCGAAGCTGAGCTCGACCACGACGGCTCCATCGCTTCGCTCCTCGACCATCCGGCGGGCCTCGCGAGCCCAGCGCGCGCGCTCGGGGGAGACCCATACGCGAGCGGTCCGCGACGCCTGCACCTCGCCGGTGCGCAGCCAGCCGTCGACCTCGGCGGCGGGGTCGACCTCCGGCCGCGGCTCGAATGTCTTCTTGGTGACCGTCGCGCGCTTGATCCGATCCAGGCGAAAGTGGCGCATACCATCGCGCTCGGGGTCAAACGATGCGACGTACCATCCCTCACGTCCGTTGGTGAGGGCATAGGGCTCCACCCTGCGCAACGACAGCTCGTCCTCGTTCTCCTTGTAGTACTCGAGCTCCACGATCTTCCGTTCGACGATCGCGTCAGAGACCAGGCGCGCGACGCCGGAGTCGTCGCCACCGGCTCGAGCCACCTGCAGGCCCTGCTCCATCGGGTCCTCGCCCAGCGCCGCCACGATCTTCTCGCGGGCCGAGGTGAGCGACCCCTCGGGGATGTGCTCGCCGATCAGGTCGATTGCGGCTACCAGCGCCTTGGCCTCCACCGGCAGCAGGCGGGCCGGGCGGTCGAAGTTGTCGCTGTAGGGCTCGGGGTCGACCTCGATCTCGCCGTCCTGCTCGTTGATCTCGGCATACAACACGTATGAGCCGCCGCCGAAGTTGACGACGTTCAGGACGTTCACGTCCTCGCGCAGCTCCTCCTCGCTGAGCTGCAGCCGCTCGCAGACCTCGTCGATGACCACCCGCTCCCCGGCGCGGCCGGCCTGGATGAGGATGCTCGCAAGCGTGACCAGGCGGGCGAAGCGCTCGGGCCGGATCGCAGTATCGCTCCTGCTCGAAGAGGCCTCCTCGCCATCCGGGTCCGCCGAGGCGGACCGGCGGGAGGCTGCTCGCGAGCGGGCGGGAGTCGAGGAGCGCGCACCGGCGCCGTCGGCCGCGATGACCTTCGCCTCAGCCCCCGGAAGCGCCTCGCCGTGGCGCTCCTCCAGGAGCTCGAGCCGCTGCTCGTACTCGCGGATCAGCTCCTCGGGCCCCTGCAGGCGAGCATGGCTGCCCAGGCCGAGCATCCAGGAGATGATGCCGCGGGAACTCGAGTAGGGGGTCAGGAAGAGTCGGCTTCCCTCGTCGGCCTCGCCGCCGTCAACGCTGCTGCGAATCTCCCCGTAGCGGCCGAAGTGGCGCTCGACCTGCCAGGCGATCCGCTCGGAGATGAGTATCTCCGCCACCCCCGCCTCCTCGCCGAGTTGCCAGTCGGCGCGGTTGGCGTAGGAGCGCGGGTCGAAGTCCGCCGGGCGGCGGAAGTCGTGCTCGGCCTTGGTCGCGTAGGAGACCTTGCCGCGGATGCGCGAGAGGCGGAACACGCGGATGGCCTTGCGCTCGTGTGAATGGCCCAGCAGATAGAACTGGCCGCCCTGGAACAACAGGTGATAGGGGTCGACCCGGCGAGGCCCAACCTCGTCGCGCTCCATCGTGTAGTAGTCGAACAGGATGGTCTTGTTGCGGAAGATCGCCGTCTCGACCTTGGCCAGCCGGGCGGAGAGATCGTGACCACCTGCCGACGCCGTGATGCCGAGCGCCACAGAACGCTGCTCGGGAGCCCGCAGCGGGCTGGGGCGCCCCCAGGTGATCTGCTGCAGTGCGAGGCGCAACGGCTCGGCATAGGCGAATTCGCCGTCGAGCAGGCTGAGCGCGGTCTGCAACGCGGCCAGCTCCTTGTCGGTGAACGCGATTGCCGGCAGATGGAAGTTCTCCGGGCGCAGCGAGTAGTTCTCCTGCTCGGCGGCTCCGTCGGCGGGGCGCTCGACGGTCAGCTGGATGCGCAGCGATTCGAGCTCGGAGCGATCGGCGTAGAAGCGTCGCGCGAACGCATCCTCGTTCATCCCGCTGTAGCCCTCCACGTCGCGGCGGATCTCAAGGGCGGTGACCGGCCGGCGCTCGGCCATCAGGTATGAGATCAGCGACAGCTGGCGGATCAGCTTCTCGGTGTCCTTTGCCATCGGTCCCAACCATAGAACCCGAGGGGGAGGCGGTTGTGGCGCGAGCCGTCTGGGCAGCCGCTATTTGCGGACTTTCAGAACGGCCGGGGCGCTCGCCTCCCGAGCCGGTCGAGGTCCGCCGCCTCTAAGAGAACTCTCATGTACCCGTTCACTCCCTTGAGCGTAGACTCGGCGCCAGCAGGGAGTGAGCGGCACCGGGAGCAGGGTAGAACCGTCACGGACGAGCACACAGGGTCGAAGAGTTAGGGGACCGGCCGAAGTGAGCGTGTTTGCCAAGAAGCTGCTGGGAGTGGGCTTTGCCGTGGTGCTCCTGGGAGTGCTGATCGGCCTGTACGTCGCCGACTGGGCGACCAGCCAGCCGCCGACCATCGCGGCCACCATCGCGCCGCCCTCGAGCGGCGGCAAGCAGCTCACGCTCGAGACCGTCGCCGCGATCGGTCCTAAGTACAGCCCGACTCATCCCGACTGGGTCTCCTATCTGGTCAGAAAGAACGGCAAGTGGATCCACAGCACCATCTACACGGTGCCCGCCAACTCGATCGTGCACGTCACGATCTACCAATACGACGGCGACACGGGGCTGCGAAACCCGTTCCTCTCGCAGGTCCAGGGAACGGTCGGCGGAACCGAGATGATCGACGGGAAGAGCGTCAGCTCGATCAACCCCGAAGAAACCTCGCACACGTTCGTGGTGCCGCAGCTCGGGGTGTTCGTGCCGCTGCCGGGCGTGCCCGAAGAAGCGAAGAACCAATGCGAATTCGCGCCGTGCGAAGGCGCAGCCCACCGTACGATCGAATTCAGCTTCCGCACCGGTGCGAAGGGGCGCTATCGCTGGCAGTGCTTCGTCCCGTGCGCCGCCGGCTTCCTCAACGGCCTCGGCGGTCCAATGCAGACGCTGGGCTACATGGACGGGTTCCTGAATGTCGTCTAGCCCAGATGGGGTGTCCCGCGAGGCGGCACCTGAACCGAACCACGCGGTCCGCTTCACGGTGATCTGGGTCGTCGCGACGGTGATCGCGTTGCCCCTGGTGATCTTCGTGATCGGCCCACTGCTCGGACCGGGCAACGGCAGCCTCCAGTCGAAGGGGCAGGGTAGCGACGACACCGTTCTGGCGGCGATCGCCACGCCGGTCCTCACGCTGGTGATGCTGTACCTGCTGTACTCGGTGATCTTCTTCCGCCAGCCCAAGGGCGAGGCGCTGGAAGGCCCGCCCCTGCGCGGGCACGCGCGCGTGCAGACGACCTGGATCATCGTCACCTCCCTGATGGTCCTCGGAGTGGCGGTCTTCGGGACGGCGAAGCTCGAGGCCGACTATGGCGCCGGCTCCGGCAACGGCCCGAACCCGCTGACGGTGCCGAAGGGCAAAAAGCTCCCTGTACAGGTGATCGCCCAGCAGTGGCTGTTCACCTACCGCTATCCGACCTACGGCGGCGTCGAGACGCCGCACCTGTACCTGCCCAACAACGAGTGGATCGAACTGCACGTCACCTCGATCGACGTGATCCACGACTTCTGGGCCTACAAGCTCGGCGTCAAGGCCGATGCCAACCCCGGCGTTGACAACGTCGTCTTCGTGAAGCCCACCAAACTCGAGCCCTTCAGCGTTCGCTGCGCCGAGCTGTGCGGGATCTGGCACGGCTACATGTACGACAACAGCGGCCGCGTGGTCACCCCGGCGGCCTTCACCACATGGATCCATGAACAGCAGACGAAGTTCGCAGCGACGACCAAGGTCCTTCCCAAGTACGCAACGACCTATCTACCCGAACCAACGAGGCGCGGAGAATGAGCACGACGACCGAAGCCGCATCCACTCCCCCGCCGACCCGGCGCCCGCTATGGCGGCGCCTGCTCGGCTTCAACCTGCTGACCGCCGTGATCCTCGGCGTCGGCGGCTACTACTTCGGCTGGTGGATCGGCCATCTGGTCACCGGTGGCAAAAGCTTCGAATACACGACGGCGACCGACGAGAACGACGTCGCGCTGCTGCTTGGCTACGTCGGCGGAGTCATCGGCTTCCTGATCGGGCTGGGTTTCGCCAACTACCCCGTCTCGCGCCTGCTCGGGCGACCAGCGTCGCTGCGCGAGAAGGAGAGCGAGGGGATCGGGCGTTACTTCGGCCTGTGCACCGACCACAAGGTCGTGGGAATGCAGTACCTCGTGGGTATCGGCGTGTTCTTCTTCGTGGGCGGCCTGAACGCGATGCTGATCCGCGCCGAGCTGCTGCACCCGGTTCCGACCTTCGTGGGACCCAATCAGTACCTCTCGCTGGTGGGCATGCACGGCACGATGATGATGGGGATGATGACCTCGGGCATACTCGGCCCGTTTGCCAACTACTTCGTGCCGATCATGATCGGCTCTCGGCGAATGGCCTTCCCCCGCATCGAGGCTCTCACCTTCTGGCTGCTGATGGCCGCCGGGTTCATCCTCGTCTCGACGATCTTCTTCGGCGGCTTCCCCACGGGATGGACGGGGTATGAGCCGCTCAACGACCAGGCGGTGATGGGCATGGACTCCTACATCTGCTTCTTCGCCCTGGTCGGGATCTCGATGGCCCTGCTGGGGCTGAACATGATCGCCACGATCGTCACCCTGCGCGCCCCCGGGCTGACCTGGTCGCGGCTGCCGATCTTCGTGTGGTCGGTGTTCGCGACGGCGATCCTGATGGTGCTGGCCGCGCCGACGCTGATCGCCACGCTGCTGATGGCGGCGCTTGACCGCACCATCAACACCTCCTTCTTCGTGACGGGCGGCGGTGGCAGCTCCTATCTGTTCGAGAACCTGTTCTGGTTCTTCGGGCATCCGGAGGTCTACGTCCTCGCGCTGCCGGGATTCGGGATCGTGCTCGAGCTGCTCCCCGTCTTCACGCGCAAGCCCCTGTGGGGCTACCGTCTCGCCGTCGCGGGCATGCTCGGCGTCACGCTGCTGAGCTTCTTCGTGTGGCAGCACCACCTGTTCGTGAGCGGCATAAACGCCGATCTGCGGCCCTTCTACATGCTCTCGACCGAGATCATCTCGATACCGACGGGATTCATCTTCCTGTGCGTGATGGGCACGCTGTGGAAGGGGCGAATCTCGTTCAGCGTGCCGATGCTGTTCTGCTTGGCATGGACGTTCAACTTCCTCATCGGCGGGCTCTCGGGCGTCGTGCTCTCAGACGTCCCGACCGACACGGGCCTGCACGGCAGCTTCTTCGTGATGGCGCACTTTCACTACACGATCATGGGCGGACTCATCTTCAGCTTCTTCGCAGCGATCTACTACTGGGTGCCCAAGATGACCGGCCTGCGCTTCAACGAGATGCTGGCCAAGTGGCACTTCTGGCTGATGTTCATCTTCTTCAACTCGACCTTCCTGCCGCTGTTCGTGCTCGGACTGAAGGGGATGCCAAGACGGGTGAGCACCTATGAACCGAGCCTTCAGGGCCTGAACGTGTGGGTGTCGATCTCGGCCTTCGTGCTCGGCTTCTCGATGCTCATCTTCCTGTTCAACGTCGTCTACTCGCTGATCTTCGTGCGAAAGCCGGCCGAGGCCAACCCGTGGCATTCGAAGTCGATCGAGTGGCAGTTGCCCACCCCGATACCGGTCAACAACTTCGAGCAGATCCCCGTGTTCGACTCTGATCCCTACGACTACGGGACGCCGCGTCCGCTGGCCGGGGGTGGTCAACCGGCGGCGGCGGGAGCGTGATGGCCTCGGAGAGCGAAAAGCTGCCACTGGGGAGGATGATCCCGGCGGTTCCCGCCGGCGTTGAGATCCCACCCGAGCCGCCGGACATCGGTGCCAGGACGCTGTCGGTGGCGTCGCGGTTGCTGTGTGGCGCAACGGCGTTCTTCTTCCTGGCGTTCGTGTTCGCGTATTTCTATCTGCGCTCGATCAACGAGGACCACATGTGGCGTCCGGCGCACGTCAACCCGAGTCAGGGACTGGGCGCGGCGTTCATCGTCTGCATCATTCTCAGCGCGGGACTTACGATCGTGGCGGGGCGCCAGATGAAGAGCCGCTCGCGAAGCTGGGTCACAGCCGCAGCCGGCGGGGTCGCGCTGGGGCTGATAGCGATCGCGCTGCAGTGCATCGAGTACACCCGTCAGCACTTCGGACCAACGAATGGCGCCTTCGCCAGCGTGTTCTGCGCGTGGACCGCGTTCTACCTGATCGCCGTTCTGTTCACCATGTACTGGCTTGAGACGCAGGTCGCGACCGAGCTGCGCGCCCGCAGCGAACCGGCGAGCAGCGAGGGGGACATCAAGGATCCCGACCGCCTGATCGCTCCGGCATTGGACGCGGCCGTCTTCTACTGGGCCTTCCTGGCCGGAATCGGGGTCATAACCTACGTGGTTCTGTACCTCCTCTAGTGCTCGCCACGGCGGCAGCCACGCCGGGCTTCTGGGGTTGGTCGTTTGACCCCCCCCTCGTTCTGGTCATCGATCTCGCCCTCTTCTACTGGGTGGGCGACCGGCGCACCCTCACCCCACAGCGCAAGCGCGTGGCCCAGCGCTGGCGAAGCGCCTGCTTCTACGCTGCGCTGGCGGTGCTCGCCATCGCGCTGGCCTCGCCGATCGAGCGGCTCAGCGCGCAGCTGTTCTGGGTGCACATGATCCAGCACGTTCTGCTGCTCACCGTTGCAGCGCCGCTGTTCGTCGTGGCGCGCCCGTGGATCCGTCTGTGGCGGTGCCTGCCGCTCGACGCGCGCAGATGGCTGGCTCGGGGCCTCAGCCAGGGGCAGCGCACAGCGCCCCTGCGCGCCGTGAGCCGAACCCTCGGGCGCCCCGTGCCCAGCTTCGTGGCGTTCTCGGTGGTCCTGCTCGCCTGGCATCTCCCCGTTCTGTTCGACGCCACGCTGCGCTCAACCACCCTGCACGCGCTCGAGCACACCCTGTTCTTCGCGACCGCGGTCATGTTCTGGAAGCAGGTGATCGCCTCGCCGCCGCTGCACATCCGCCTGGCAGCCCCGCAGCGGGTCGCGTATGCCATCGGCGGGATGACCGTCAGCTGGGTGCTGGCGGTCGTGCTGGCACTCGCTCCGCACCCGCTGTACAGCTTCTATGCGCACCAGGCGAGCCGTCCCGGTGGCATCTCCGCGATGGCCGATCAGCAGCTCGCCGCGGGCATAATGTGGGTACCCGGGTCGATCACGTTCCTGATCGTCGTGTTTGTCTACGTCCACCGCTGGCTTACGCCGCCGGAGCCCAGTGGCACCCGGGCTCCGCGACTGGCAGGCGGGCACTAGGAGGGTTCATGCCGAAGATCGCCATTCCGATCGCCGCTCACTTTCTCACGGGTGCGATCCTCACCCTCGTCATTCCCCTGGCCGTTCTGATCGCGGTTGTTGTCTGGTACGTCCTGCTGTGGCGCCGGGGGATGGGCGAACGCTGAGCTGCGGTGGCGGCGCCGGGGAGGGCCGCGAGATGGGGTGTGAGCTTTGAGGCGCGTGACATGACGAAGGCGAGCAGGCCCAGGATCGCCACATCGAGCAGGACGTTGATGGTGATTGCGAGAGTCAGGTTCATGTCGTTGATCCTTTCCGCGTTGTGCCGCCCATCCTCCCGGCGGCCACTAACCCGGACCTTCGGTCCCCGTAGGTAGAAGCTAAGAAGGCTGAACGTGCTTACTGCGCGGCGAGCCTGGGCACGTCGTGGGCGATCTCGCTCGGTTCGAAGCTGTCCGGATAGATGGTCGTCAGCCTGCCGCTCGCGCTGATCCCGTAGACGAGAGCTGAATGCGCCACGAGCTGTGGCTGGCCGACTTCGGGCCTGGCGCCCACGTCCCAGGCCGCCCATGTCCGCGACAGTTCCCCGGCCGAGCCGATCAGGTACTGCATCCTGCTCACCATCTCGTGAGCATGCAGGAAGCGGGCTACGGCGGCCGGCGTGTCGCCCCGCGGATCGACCGATACCGCGATGACCTGCACCTTCGAGGACTGCGCACCGAGCAGGTTCAGGGCCACGCGCAGGTTGGAGGCGATCAGCGGGCAGATGTCAGGACAGCTGGTGTAGAGGAACGTGACCAGCACCGCCTTGCCGCGATACTGGGACAGGGTGACCGGCTGCCCCAGGTAGTTGCGCAGATCGATCGGCGGCGCCGCCTTGGCCGGAAGGGCGAGCGTGCCGAAGAACCCCCGGCCCGCGGCCGACTGCTGCGCGCCTGCCGGG
Organism: uncultured Solirubrobacteraceae bacterium; assembly: GCA_963826995.1. Lineage (GTDB taxonomy): Bacteria > Actinomycetota > Thermoleophilia > Solirubrobacterales > Solirubrobacteraceae > Palsa-744. The sequence continues at coordinate 958,494 of CAWGYZ010000002.1, forward strand.
AGCGCCGGCTTGTTCGAGCCGCTCGAGAGCCCGTAACTCAGGCCGCCGACGATTCCGAGCAGCAGGATCAGCGGCAACACGAGCGTCAGCCAGCGGGCTCGATGCGGTGGCCTATCGCCACGAGCGGGAGCGGCCACGGGCGGCTGGGGCTCGGCTGCCATCAGCCAAACATAATCGCTCCGGCTAAATCTGCTTAGGCGGCTTCGCGCGCGGGCAACGACGGCTCCGCGGGTTGCTCCTCAACGTCTCGCTCGGCGAAGAAGGCGCCGCCGCCGATCGCGCGGTCGAATCCCGACCAGCGCCGGCCGGGAGTGAGCTCCTTCTCGAGGCGGTCGAAGCTGCCCAGGCGCCCGCCCAGGTTGTCGATCATGTGCACAAGCGTCGCCTCGCGGGTGCACGGAAGCACCGGGCTGCCGTGCTCGAGCGTGCCGTGGTGGGAGAGGATGATGTGGCCGACGGCCTGGGCCAGCTCCGCCGGAAAGCCCTCGATCTCCTCGATCATGCGACGGATCCGGTAGTAGCCGAGGGCGATCTCCCCGTGCAGCCTGCCGGCGTCGGTGAGGTCGATGTTCTGAGGATCGTCGGTGTAGGCCTCGAGCTTGCCGATGTCGTGCAGCAGCGCACCGGTCACGGCCACGTCGCGGTCGATGCCCGGGAAGGTGGCACTGATCGTGCTGACGGCCTGGGCGACTCCCAGGCTGTGCTCAAGCAGACCGTGCCTGTAGGCCTGGTGGTAGTACTTGGCCGCCGGGGCCACCCGGTAGCTGGCCCACAGCTCTGAGTCCTCGGCGAAGACCCGCTCGAGGAGACTCCGCAGGTGCTTCTGCTGGATGGTCTCGACCAGCTCGCGCACCTCGCCTTCCATCTGGGAGACCTCGCGCGCCGGTCCGTCGAGCAGCTCAGCTGGATCAAAGCTCCCTGCGGCGGCCGCGTGAAGGTTGCGAAGGTTGATCTGGGGCCCGAAGCGGGGATGCACCGTGTAGCGGCCGATCACCCTCACCGGAGCGCCGGCGTGGGCAACGTCCTCCACCTCGGCCAACTCCTCCCACACCATGCATACCACCGCACCGGTGCGGTCGCCGAGCTGCAGGCGCAGGTAGTCGCCGCCATCGCGGCGCTGACGGCGCTCTGCCTCGCGCACCAGCAGAACCTGGTCGATCTCCATACCGTCTGTCAGCTCGTTCAGGAGCATGGCTTGGAAGGTAGATGGGGGTGCGGACGGGACGCTCGGAACCGGCGACGTGCTATCTCTGCGGACGATGGCCGTCCGCACCGAACCCGCACGCGAGTCGAGCGCTGGCGTCATCGCCAGCAGGGGATCGATGAGGAGCGCCGGAGTGCTCGGCAGCGCGGGGACTGTGGCGGCGGCCGGGGTGATCGGAAGCGCGGGGACTGTGGCGGCCGCCGGGGTGATCGGCAGCGCGGGAACGGTGGCAAGCACAGGCGTCGTGGGAAGCGCCGGCGTCGTCTTCAGCGCCGGCGTTCTCGGAAGCGCCGCGATAGTGGCCGGGCTCGGCAACAGTGGCTGTGTCGCATGCGTGGCCTGCATCGGATGCGTCAACTGCGTGGGCTGCGTGGGCTGCGCCGGGTGCGTGGGGCTGAGGGGAGCCGTGGGAGCGGTCCGCCGCTCCGCGTGAGGCGATGACCGATACCCCGCTCCGCCTGTCCATCCTTGACCAGTCTCCGGTCTCCGAGGGATCCACGGGGGCACAGGCGCTGCAGAACACCATCGACCTGGCGCGCCTGGCGGATCGGCTCGGCTATCACCGCTACTGGGTTGCCGAGCACCACGGCGGGCCGATGCTCGCCGGACCGAGCCCCGAGGCGCTGATCGGCCCGATCGCGGCCGCCACAAAGAGCATCCGGGTGGGCAGCGGCGGGGTGATGCTCCCCCATTACAGCCCCTTCAAGGTCGCCGAGACCTTCAGCCTACTGGCCGGCCTTTTCCCCGGCCGCATCGATCTCGCGCTGGGGCGCGCGGCGGGCACCGACCCTCTCACCAGCTTCGCGCTACAGCGCGATCGGCGCACCGCGCCGCCAGATGACTTTCCCCAGCAGCTCGTGGAGCTGTTGAGCTATCTGGATGACCGGCTGGAGGAGGACCACCCCTTCGCACGACTTGCGAAAACGCTGCCAGGGCGCCCCGAGCGGCCGGAGCCGTGGCTGCTCGGCTCCTCCCCGCAGAGCGCGCTGTGGGCGGCGGAGCTGGGGCTCCCGTATGCGTTCGCGGACTTCATCAATGCCGGCGGAGCCGAGATCACCGCGCTCTATCGCGAACGGTTTGCCGAACACGAACACGCCGGCCTGAAACCGCGCACCGCGGTTGCCGTATGGGTGATCTGCGCCGACAGCGACGAGGAGGCGCGGCGACTGGCGGCCAGCGGGCAGATGACGTTCACGCTGCTGCGCCGCGGCGAACTGATCGCCGTGCCGCCACCGGAGAAGGCACTGGAGTTCCTGGCGAGCGACGAGCCCACGCCGGGCCAGCCGCGTTCTGAGCGGCGTGCCGTTCTCGGGGCGCCCGCCGCGGTCCGCGCAGAGCTCGAGGACGTTGTCTCCAAATACGGCGCCGAGGAGGCGATCGTCGTGAGCATCACCTACGAGCACGAGGCGCGCAGGCACTCCTACGAGCTGCTGGCGGACATCTTCGGACTGTGAGCTTGACAGGTGACCATAAGGTCACCTATAGTGGTTCCCATGGATGCGGTGTTCAGGGCGCTTGCCGACCCAACTCGCCGGAGCCTGCTCGACCGGCTGTTCGAACAGGACGGGCAGACGCTCGGCGCACTCGAGCAGGGGGTGCCGATGACGCGCTTCGGCGTGATGAAGCATCTGAAGCTGCTCGAGGAGGCTGGGCTCGTGACCACGAAACGACGCGGCCGCGAGAAGCTGCACTTCCTGAACCCCGTGCCGATCCGGCTCGTCCACGACCGCTGGGTGAGCAAGTACTCAGAGCCCTGGGCGGCAGCGCTCAGCGGGCTGAAGACGACAATCGAGGAGGTAGGAACGATGAGCGCTGAGAGCAGTGGCAAGAGGCCATGGACGGCATCCGCACAGGAGAAGGTGTTCGAGATCTACATCCGCACGACGCCCGAGAGTCTGTGGGAGGCGATCACCGACCCGGAGATGAGGGGACGCTACAACTTCGGGGTGCAGGTCCGCTCCGACTGGAAGCCCGGCTCGCACTACTCGCTGTCAGCCCCCAGCGCCGGTGACATCGCCACCGGTGAGAACCTCGAGGTCGATCCGCCGCGCCGGCTGGTCCAGAGCTTCACGGCGCTGTGGAGCGACGATGTGCGCAGCGAAGGGACCTCCCGGGTCACGTGGGAGATCGAACCGGTCGGCGATTCCTGCCGGCTGACGGTCACCCACGACCAGCTGCCCGCCGATGCGAACGGCGAACTCTACGGTGGCTGGCCGATGATCCTGTCAGGCCTGAAGACACTGCTCGAGACTGGCAAGACGCTCACCACGCCGGGCTCGCTGCGTTACTCGCAGGCCCCGCTCTCCCCCGCCTGAGACCGTGCCGGACTCGATCGAGGCGCCGCCGCCTCCAGGCGGCGCCTATCCCTACGGCTCCGGTTACGGCTCCAGCCGGTGGGGCCCGCGATAGAGGAACGTCACCTCGCGGACGTTGTCCTGGCCGAGCATCTGCATCAACAGTCTCGTCAGCCCGAACCCGAAGCCGCCGTGTGGCGGTGCACCAAAGCGGAAGAAGTCGAGGTAGTACTGGATCGGGCCCGTGTCCACACGCTTGTCCTCGGCCTGCGCCAGCAGCTGCTCGTAGCGGTGCTCGCGCTGTGCCCCGGTCGTCAGCTCGATGCCACGCCAGAGCAGGTCGAAGCTCTTGGTGACGGTGGGCCGGTCTGGATATCGCATGTGGTAGAAGGGCCTCACCGAGGTCGGGTAGTCGGTGACGAACGCGAACTCGTTGCCGTACTGCTCCTTCACGATCGCCGACAGCGCGCGCTCGCTGGGCGGGTCCAGATCGTGCTCAGGGCCGGGCGCATCGTGGCCCCCCTCACGCAGGAGCTCCTTCGCATGCTCAAGCGTAACCCGCGGGAACGGCAGTCCCGGCACGATCAGCTCGGTGTCGAATGTCTGCTCGATCTGCTCCCCGTGGACCTCCTTCACGACCGCCAGCACCTGAGCCAGCCAGCGCTCCTGAAAGGACATCACATCATCGTGCGAGTCGATCCAGGCGATCTCCACATCGACGCTCGTGAACTCGGTGTCGTGGCGGGAGGTGAAGGACGGATTCGCGCGAAACACCGGACCGATCTCGAACACCCGCCCGAAGCCGGCCGCCATCGCCATCTGCTTGTAGAACTGGGGCGACTGGGCGAGATAGGCGGTGCGGTCGAAGTACTCGACCCTGAACAGCTCCGCTCCGGACTCGCTGGCTGAGCCCATGAACTTGGGCGTGTGGATCTCGACGAACTGCTCAGCGCGCCAGAACTCCCGCATCGCGTGCTCAGCCGTCGTCTGCACCTCGAAGATCAGCTTGCGGTCCGGGCGGCGCAGGTCCAGATAGCGCCAGTCGATCCGCTTGTCCAGAGCGGAGTCTGCCGCGATCGGAAGCTCCGGCTCGGCGAGCGAGTCGACCTGCAGGGCCTCCAGGCGCAGCTCCAGTCCCCCCAGCTTCACGCGCTCATCGGCCACCACGGTGCCGGTCACCGTCACGGCGGACTCGGCGGTCAGCGTCGAGACCTGCTCGTTCAGCTCAGCGGCTGGATCCTCCTTCCCCAGCACGACCTGGGCGAGACCGGTTTCGTCGCGGATGACGATGAACTGCATGCGCTTCTGGTCACGCAGGGCCTGTACCCAGCCGCGGACCGTCACCTGCTCGCCGATCTTCTGCGGCAGGTCAGCTATCAGCGTTCGCTCCACGCCGGGGACCCTATAGGGATGGCCGTTTTTTGGCAGACAATGCCGGCTAGGATGGGTTATCGGGTGCCAGCTCGACCTCGACGCCGAACTCCTCGGCCTCGACCGTATCCAGGCGCAAGATGTTGCCAGCCTGCAGCAGATCGCCGGTACCCAGATCCAGCGCCTGCAGGCGCTCCGGGATGTCGTGCACGACCACCCGCTCGACCGGGGCGCGCATCGCAAGACGAGCATCGGACTTGGCCTTGCGGACCTCGCGCAGCACATCCACCGTGACATCGAGTGCGATCTCCTCCCGCCGGCACTCATCCGGATCGCCGTCCCGTTCCCCGGCCAGCTCGCCGGCATCAGGCCACGCAGCCAGATGCACCGAGCCCTCCTGCCACCAGGACCACACCTCCTCGCAGACGAACGGAAGGAAGGGCGCGAGCAGGCGCTGGAAGACCGACAGCGCGATACGCAGGGCCCTGCTGACCGACGCTGAGGCTTCGGTGTCCTGCTCGTAGCGACGACCCTTGACCAGCTCCATGTACTGGTCGCAGTACCACCAGAAGAACTCCTCGGTGCGCTCGAGCGCGCGCGTGTAGTCGTAGCCCTCGAAGCCGCCCGTCGCCTCGGTGACGACCGCCGCCAGGCGCGCGACCATCGCGCGGTCGAGCGGATGGGTGAGCGCGTCGCCCTGCTCGGGCAGATCCGCCAGGGCGAACTTGGAGGCATTCAGCAGCTTGACCGCGAGGCGCCGCCCGACCTTCATCTGCTGGGGGTCGAAGGCCGTGTCGGCACCCGGCCGTCCGCGCGCGGCCCAGTAGCGCGCGGCGTCCGCTCCGTACTCCTCGAGCAGGTGCATCGGCGTGACCACGTTTCCCTTGGACTTCGACATCTTCTTGCGATCCGGATCAAGCACCCAGCCGGAGATGGCGGCGTCTTGCCAGGGCAGCACGCCGTGGTCCAGGTGTGAGCGCAGGATCGTCGAGAACAACCAGGTCCTGATGATGTCGTGCGCCTGGGGACGCACGTCCATCGGGAAGACGCTGCTCATGAGGTCCTCCTCCTCGCCCGACCCGGCCGCGATCTGAGGCGTGAGCGAGGACGTGGCCCATGTGTCCATGACGTCGGGGTCGGCGGCGAACCCATCCGGCTGCCCACGCTGCTCGGGCGTGAATCCGTCGGGCACGTCGGTCGAGGGATCCACGGGCAGACGGCGCTCGTCCGGGCAGATCGGACGGTCGTACAGAACCGCGCCGGTCGCGTCGAGCGGGTACCACACGGGGAAGGGCACTCCAAAGAAGCGCTGGCGGCTGATGCACCAGTCACCGGTCAGGCCGTTCACCCAGTCCTCGAACCTCGCCCGCATGTAGGGCGGATGCCAGCGCAGCTCCCGGCCGCGCTGGATCAGCGCGTCGTGATGGGCGACCGTGCGGATGAACCACTGGCGGCTCGTGATGATCTCGACCGGGCGCTCGCCCTTCTCGAAGAACTTCACCGCCCGGTTTACCGGGGTGGGCTCGCCGACCAGCTCGCCCGACTCCTGCAACATCTCCACGATCCGCTTGCGCGCCTGGTTGATCGTCCTGCCCTGCAGCTGCTCATAGTCAGCGCGCGCCCGCCCGAGGTCCGCCGACTCCCAGCCGGGTGTCCCCCAGGGAACCTCCGCGAGCCGCCCGTCGGGGCCCAGCACCGATCGCACCGGCAGCCCCAGCTCACGCCACCAGGTCACGTCTGTGAGATCCCCGAAGGTGCACACCATCACCAGGCCCGTGCCCTTGTCCCGCTCGACCTGCGGGTGGGTCAGAACGGGAACGCGGGTACCGAACAGCGGCGTGAGCACCTCGCGGTTGACCAGATCACTGTGCCGCGGATCATCGGGGTGGGCCAGCAGGGCCACACACGCCGGGATCAGCTCCGGGCGGGTCGTCTCGATCAGGGCGTCACCGGCGTCACCCTCGCCGCCATCGGCGAGGTGGAATCGGACGCGATTCATGGCCCCCGGGCGCTCACGGTCCTCGAGCTCGGCCTGCGCAACGGCGGTCTGGAAATCGACGTCCCACAACGTGGGCGCCTCAAGCTGGTAGGCCTCACCGCGCGCGAGCAGCCCCAGGAACGAGCGCTGCGAGATCCGCTGAGCTCGTCGTCCGATCGTCGTATAGGTCATCGACCAATCCACCGACAGCCCGAGCGTGCGCCAGAGTTCCTCAAAGACCTGCTCGTCGCTCTCGGTCAGACGCAGACACAGCTCGACGAAGTTCGGCCGCGACACGGCCACGGGTTCCTTGGCGTCGGGCTCCGGCGGCGGGACGAAGTCGGGGTCGTACGGGACGGACGGATCGCAGCGCACGCCGAAGTGGTTCTGCACGCGCCGCTCCGTAGGCAGCCCGTTGTCGTCCCAGCCCATGGGATAGAAGACGTCCTTGCCCCGCATCCGCTGATAGCGGGCGATCGTGTCGGTGTGGGTAAATGAGAAGACATGGCCCACATGCAGTGAGCCGCTCACCGTCGGCGGTGGCGTGTCAATCGAGAACACCTGCTCGCGCGGCGCGCCCCGATCGAACCGGTAGGCGCCGTCACGCTCCCAGATGGCGCTCCACTTGGCCTCGAGTCCGTCCAGCGTGGGACGCTCGGGCACGGTCGTGCTGTCGGTTCGCTGTGACGGTGGCAAGGGTTGGATCGTATCCGCACGGTTGCGCGCCGGCGCTCGGGTCAGGACTTGCCGTCGGATGCTCGATCCTCCGGCTCGGAGGTCCAGCGCGGAAGCGTTGAGCCCAGAGGGGAATGCTCAAGCGAGGCACGCGCGAAACCGATGCAAACCCTGATGGACACGCAAGCCGACGTAGAGACCGCCGACGGGGACTCCGAGCGGCAGCTCTGCTGCACGATGACAAGTGTTCTGCTGCGACTTGTTCGCGGTACCGGCGGTGACGCGGCGGTGGCAGCGCTGCTCGGCAGGGCCGGTGCCAAGCACGACGCGCCGTACCTCGAGAACATCGATAACTGGATCTCGCTGGACGAAGCATGTGCGCTGCTTCAGGCGGGGGCGCTCGAGACCGATGATCCATCGTTCGCGCGGCGGGTCGGCGAGTCGACCCTTCACCAGCACGCCGGGACGCAGGCCGCCACTCTGCTGCGCTCGCTGGGGTCGGTAGAGGCAATCCTTCAGGTGGTGGCCCAGTCGGCGGCCAAGGTGAGCACGGTGAGCGAGATGGAGGCCGTCGAAGTCCGTCCCGGTCACGCTGTGATCAGGGCCATGGCCCGCGGAGGCATCACAAGACGCCCGGTGCACTGCGAATGGACCGCCGGCCTGCTCGCCGGAACGCCGATTCTGTTCGGGCTGCCGCTCGCGCAGGTCGAGGAGACCGAATGCCAGGCCCACGGTGACGCGCACTGCTCCTACACGCTGTCCTGGGACCCTGACCTTGCCGCGGCGGCGGCCGATCCGCAACAGCGGGTGACGGCGCTGGAGGCCCAGATGGCCGGGATGTCCGAACGCCTGCAGAGCGCATACGCGACGGCCAGCGACCTGGTGTCCACAGAGGACCTGGACACGGTGCTCCATCGCATCGTCGAGCGCGCCGCCAACGCGGTGCGCGCCCCGAGCCATGTCCTGGCGGTGCACACCGAGCCCGGCGCAGAGCCGCAGGTCTACCGCCACGGTATCGACGAGCGCGCCGCCCTGGCGCTCGCGCGCACGACACTCGAGCGGGGAGCACCGGCCGGCAACTCGACCCTGGTCGTAGAGGTCACCTCCAGCCGGCGCCACTACGGACAGCTGATCGCCCACTATCCCAGCGCCGTGCAGTTCTTCCCGCAGGACCGCGAAATGCTCGGCCTGTACGCCAAGCATGCCGCCGCCGTGCTCGATACCGCGATGGCGTTGCAGGAGTCCGCGCAGCGCCACAGTCAGGTCAATCTGCTGCTCTCCCTGTCTGAAGAACTCGCGCAGACGGGGACGAGCGAGGAGGTCGCCAAACGCGTCGCGGAAGCAATTCCCAAGGTCGTTGACTGTGACCGCATGGGGGTTTGGCTGTGGGATGACTATGAGGAGCAGCTGACGTCGCTGTCGGTGTGGGGGCGCGAGCCGCAGAAGGCCGCGTACCTGCTCGGACTGACCATCTCCCCGAAAGACACCCCGCGTCTGGCCAGCATGGCTGCCGACCCCCAGCCGGTGTTCCTCGACCAGACGACCGAGGACCCGTTCCTGCGCCAGTTGATGGCGGCGCTCGACGCCGTCGCACTGTCTGTCATCCCAATCGTCGCCCGTGGCGAGTTCCTCGGGGCCCTCAGCGTGGCGGTGACCGACCGACCGGAGCGGCTGCAGCCCGACGGCGAGCTGATCGACCGGCTGACCGGTGTGGCGGCACTCGCGGCCCCGGCGATCCAGAACGCGCGGCTGGTGGATGAACTGCACCACAACGCCAGCCACGATGGACTGACCGGCCTGCTGAATCTGGTCGGCTTCAGGCGGCACATCGACCGAACCCTGACGAGTATCGATGGCGCTGATGAACGCGTCGGCCTGCTGTTCATCGACCTCAACGAGTTCAAGCTGGTCAACGACACCTTTGGCCACGAGGGCGGCGACGAGCTGCTTCGTCAGGCGGGTGCGCGACTGTCTGCGATCGGCCGCGAGGATGACCGCGTGGCCCGTCTGGGCGGAGACGAGTTCGCGATCGTCCTCGCGGACGTCGACCGGGATGATCAGGTTCGCGCGGCGGAAGAGCGCGTTCGCGCGGCCTTCGCGGAGCCGTTCACCCTGGGTGAGCTCTCGGCCTCGATCGGTGCCAGCGTCGGAGGGGTGGTGTGGCCCGAGGACGGGCGCACGGTGGGCGAGCTCGTCCGCCGCGCCGACGCCGCCATGTATGAGGACAAGGCCGAACACCGCCGCACGACGCTCGAGCGCGATCACCAACGCGCGCCGCAGCACGCCTGACTGACACTCGCAAGTTCATGGCAGCGCTCGGTTCGCGTACGGTATAGACGAGCCATCCAGCGCATCATGTGAGGCGCACGATGCGGCGGGGCGTCGCGTGATGATTACCGTCAACGTCAAGGAGCGGCAAGCGGTCGGTCCGGCCCCCCGGTCCCGGCGTCGCGTATCCACACCCAAAGCGGTACTCGCAGTCGCGGTCCTGGGGAGCTTCATGGCGTTTATCGACGCCACGATCGTGAACATCGCGGTGCCGAGCATCGCGCATGAATTCCCGGGGTCGGGGCTTTCCAACGTCTCGTGGGTTCTGAACGCCTACAACATCGTTTTCGCCGCCTTCCTGGTCGGCGGGGGACAGCTGGCGGACCTCCTGGGGCGCAGGCGGGTGTTCTCGGCGGCGCTTCTCCTGTTCACACTCGCGTCCGGGCTGTGCGCGCTGGCGCCCACCCTGAACGTGTTGATTGCCGCCCGCCTCATCCAGGCGGCCGGAGCGGCAGCGCTCGTGCCGAGCTCGCTCGCGATCGTGCTGGAGGCGAACGAGGCCAGCGAGCGCATGCACGCGGTGGCCCTGTGGGCGGCTGTGGCGGCGCTGGCCGCCGGCATCGGCCCCCCGCTCGGCGGTCTGCTGATCACGGCTTCGAGCTGGCGATTGGTATTTCTGGTGAACATCCCGGTGGGCGTGATCGCGTTCCTCCTCGGCCGGCGGGTTCTGGTGGAGAGCCGCGCGCCCGGACGCAGGCGCGTGCCGGACCTGCTCGGCGGGCTCGTGTTCGCCCTGGCGATCGCCTCGCTCGTGCTGGGGGTCGTCAAGGGACAGGAATGGGGCTGGAGCTCGGGACGGGTACTGGGATCGTTCGCCGCGGCGCTCGCGCTCGGGGCGTACTTCGTGGTGCGTACCAGCCGTCAGCGCACGCCGGTCATCGACCTGACGCTGTTGCGCATCCGCGCGTTCGCCCTGTCCAATGGTGTGACGGTGGTGATGGCCAGCGGCTTCTATGCCTACACGCTGTGCAACGTCCTGTTCCTGACGACCGTCTGGCGCTACTCGATTCTCAGTGCGGGGCTCGCCCTGATGCCCGGGCCCTTCGTTGCCATGGCCGTCGCCGGTCCGGCCAGCCGCGCGGTCGAACGGCTGGGTCATCGCGCGATCCTCGTCCCGGGCGCGCTGGTCTGGGCAGGTGGCATGCTCTACTTCGCCACGCGGCTCGGCGTCTCGCCGGACTTCCTCGGCGAGTGGCTTGCGGGGATGGTGATCCTCGGGATCGGCGCGGGAATGACCTTCCCCACGCTCAGCGGCGCCGCCGTCGGCTCGGTGCCCGGGCCGCGATTCGCTGTTGCAACCTCGCTGAACTCGGTTGCCCGTCAGGTCGGCGCCGCGCTCGGAGTGGCCATCCTGATCGCGATCATCGGCAAACCCACGCCAGCCCAGGCGCTGCATGTCTTCCAGCACGGATGGCTGTTCGCCGGAGGCTGCTTCCTGACCGGCTCGCTGGCGTGCCTGGCCCTGGTCGTCACCCGCCCGGGCGCCGATGCGCCGGAGGTGGAGGGCGACCGCATCGCGGCTCCGGCACAGGGTGAGGATCCTGCTGATCGGCAGGCCGGCGTGCTTCAGCTGCCGAGCCTCGCGGAATCCGAGGGCGAGCAGGCGGTCGTGGTTGCCCAGAGCGTTGCGGAGTTCCTACGCAACGTCCCGGTCTTCGCCGCCCTCTCGGCGGACATGCTGGCGCAGATCGCCGAGCTGGTGAGCGAGGTCAGCCTGCGCCGTGGAGAGTGGCTGTTCCGAGAGGGCGATCCGGCGGACGGGGTGTACGTCGTGCGGGTCGGCCACCTTGAGGTGATCCAGGACGGACCGGAGTCCAAGGCGATCAACACGCTCACTCGCGGGGCGGTGCTCGGGGAGCTCGCGCTGCTCAGCGACTCGGTACGCAGCGCCTCGATTCGCGCACTGCGTGACACCGAGATCCTGAAGATCGGCAAGGCGCAGTTCGACTCGCTGCTTCACACCGAGCCCGGGCTCGCCTTGAGTCTCGCGCGCGTTCTGAGCAGCCAGCTTCAGGCCAGTCGTGCGATAGCGCCGGCACGTCGCGCTCAGCCTGTGACGATCGTGATGCGCGCGGTCAGTCGTGACCTGCCGCTGATGGAGCTTGCCGACGAACTCAGCCGGGCGATGTGCGAGTGGGGCAGCGTCGCCGTGCTGTATCCGGGAGAGACCAGGCCGGCCGGCGCCGCGCATGAGTCGCGAGCGGAGGCGGTCGCGCGATTCGGCCCGCTTGTCGAGCGCTGCGAGCTGGACCACGACCACGTGATCATGGTGTGCGGCTCCGATCAGGGGTCAAGCGCCTGGGATGAGTTCTGCATGTCACACGCCGATCGTGCGCTCGCCGTCGTGGGCGGGGCCCCGTCAGGCGAGCAGCAGGACGGCGCGGGGAGCGATGAGGGATGGCTTGAGCGGCTTCAGGGCTGCGACCTGGTGGCATTCGGCGTGCAACCGGGATCGGGCGGCCTGGGCGGATGGATCGCCGGACTGGAGTCGGCCAGCACCTTCGCGATCTCAGCGAGCAACAACCGGCGCAGCGACGTGGCTCGCATGGCGCGGCGGCTCGCGGGGAGGTCCGTCGGGGTCGTGCTCAGCGGCGGCGGAGCGCGGGCCTTCGCACATCTGGGAGTGCTTGAGGTGCTGCTGGATGCCGGCATGCCCGTGGACCGCGTCGGCGGGGTCAGCATGGGCGCATTCATCGGCGGGCTGCTCGCCGCAGACCACGACAGCTCGTCGATGGACGCCATCTGTTACGAGGAGTGGGTGAGGCGCAACCCGATCAACGACTACACCGTTCCACGCTCGTCGCTGATCAAGGGGCGCAAGGCTGAAGCGATGCTCGAGCGCGTCTTCGGCGACGTGCGGCTCGAGGAGCTCGCGCGACCGTTCTACTGCGCAAGCGTGGACCTCCGCGGGAACAGCCTCCTGATCGATCGCGACGGCCCCATGGCTTCGGCCATCGGAGCCAGCATGTCGCTGCCGCTGATCGGACCACCGATGCGCCGTGGCAAGAGCCTTCTGATCGACGGCTCGCTGCTCGACAACCTGCCGCTCGCGCCGATGAGCTCATCCGGGGAGGGACCGGTGCTTGCGATCGACATCAAGGGCGGCGAGGAGCGGCCCAAAGAGGCCGAAACCGCCGCAGCGGAAGACTCTCCCGCACAGGGCGCCCGGCGCCAGCGTCTGCCCTCCCTGCCGGAGACGATGGCCCGCGTGGCACTGCTCTCAAGCGCCAACACCGACGAGTCTGCCCGTCAACACGCCGATATGACGATCGGCGTGCGCGTGTCAGGCGTGGGCCTGCTCGAGTTCCATCAGATAGACGAGGCCCGAGCGGCTGGGCGTCGAGCGGCGCTGGCCGCGCTGGCCGATGCGCCGGAGTGGCTGCTCGGCAGTCAAGCGGTGCGTTCGCCGGTTTCCGGGCGACGCACCGTCGTGCGGGTGTGAACGACGGCCCATCAGGGCGCTTTGGCCAGGTAGCTGTGCCCGGCCTTCACCGTCAGGTGGTGGTGATTGACGAGATTGGTCACCGCCACCCGGTCGGTCACCACGCGAATCAAGGTGCCTTCACAGAGGTCCTCGGTCAGCCAGCGGGTGCCGAGAACGGCTCCGGCGGCGTAGTTGCCCTTGGTCGAATACTTGCCATGACCTTCGGACCACAGTTTGCGCACGACATGCTTTGGCTTGGCCTTCGCGGCATTGGCTCGCGCAATATGGCTGCGCTCGGCGGCAGTCGGGCATCCGGCGAAGCTTCCTCCGGCCAGCGTCGCGACAACGAAGCCGTCGGGAGCCTGCGTGAGCTTGAACTCTCCCTGCGAGTAGGTGATCGTCTGGATGGCGCCGTTGGGGGCGCGGGTCGTGACCGTCACCTTGCCGTTCGTCGCATTGATAACCGTGCCGAATGGGATCTGGCGAATCGTTGTGAGGGGCACGAAGATCGAGGTTCCGGGCAGCCTCACCAGCACCGTGCCCGACACCGGAGCCAGGTTGCCGCTCACGCCCAATTTCGGGGGCGGCGGGGCGGCGGTCGTGCTGGCCAGAACGCCCGATTTGGCCGTTTCGGTGCTGACCGTCCCGGTGCCGGCGGTGGACGGCGGGGTTTCGGGGGCCGACGCCGCGTTGACCGTCAGGGTGACTTCGTCGGTGGTCGTGCCCGAGAACGCGTTGGTGAAGACGGCCCTGAACTTGGTGCCGGTCTCGGTCGTGCTCGTGGCGGGCGTTGTGTAGGTGGGTGAGGTGGCCCCGGCGATCGGCGAGAAGGAGCTGGCTCCGGGAGCCTCTGAGGACCACTGCACCGTCGGGGCCGTGCAGTTGGCGGGCGTCGAGCCGGCCGCTTTGAAGCTCGCCGTGGCCGGAGCGGTGACGGTCTCGGCTTTCGGTTGTTCTGTGATTTCAGGGGCGGCGGCGCAGGGCGGCGGGTTGACCGTCATGGTCACTTCGTCGGTGGTCGTGCCTGAGAACGCGTTGGTGAAGACGGCCCTGAACTTGGTGCCGGTCTCGGTCGTGCTCGTGGCGGGCGTTGTGTAGGTGGGTGAGGTGGCGCCGGCGATCGGCGAGAAGGAGCTGGCTCCGGGAGCCTCTGAAGACCACTGCACCGTCGGGGCCGCGCAGTTGGCCGGTGTCGAGGCGCCCGCTTTGAAGCTGGCGGTGGCCGGGGCGGTGACGGTCTCGGCTTTCGGTTGTTCTGTGATTTCAGAGGCGGCGGCGCACGGCGGCGGGTTGACCGTCATGGTCACTTCGTCGGTGGTCGTGCCTGAGAACGCGTTGGTGAAGACGGCCCTGAACTTGGTGCCCGACTGGGTGGTCGAGCTCGCAGGCGTCGTGTAGGTGGGTGAGGTGGCGCCGCTGATCGGCGAGAAGGAGCCGGCTCCGGGAGCCTCTGAGGACCACTGCACCGTCGGGGCCGTGCAGTTGGCGGGCGTCGAGCCGGCCGCTTTGAAGCTCGCCGTGGCCGGAGCGGTGACGGTCTCGGCTTTCGGTTGTTCTGTGATTTCAGGGGCGGCGGCGCAGGGCGGGGTTATGTAGGTGTAGAAGGGGCCCCCCGTTGAGTTGCCGTTGGCGTCCGTGACCTCCACTTCACGGCTACCCGTGCCAGCGGCGGTGGTCGCCTTGATTTCGGTTTCGGAGACCACTTCCACGACCGTGCCGATCGTGACGGACGCGGGCGCCACGAAGCCTGAGCCCTTGATCGTCACCGAGGTCCCACCCGCAGCCGGGCCTTCAGTCGGGTTGATCGAGGTGACCGTGGGTGGTGGGATCGCCAGCGTTTTGAATGTCTCATCCACGCTTCTCGTTTCACCCCCAGCGTTGGTCGCAAAGATCCTGAAGTGATATGTGGTGTTTGCGCTCAGGCCGCTCAGTGGAGCCGACACTTCGACCGGGGTGCTTCCCGATCCCGGCAGCGGAGAGCATGGCGCCACGATTCCATAGGCAGTTGTGGGCCCGTATTCAAACTGGCACTTAGTGACCTCGGCGCCCTCGGGATTCACCGTCGCATGGAGGGTCGCCAAAGTCTGGGTCACCGAGGATGCCGCAATCCCTTCTGCCGCCGGTGCCGGTGTGACGTAGCCGAACGTGGGCCCGCCGGTCGAGGTGCCGTTAGCGTCGGTGACGATGACTTCGTCCGGCCCGGGGCCTGTGGCCGAGGTCGTCGCCTTGATTTCAGTTTCAGAGACCACGGTGATGGAGCCGGCTGCACTCCCGATCGTGACTTTGGCTCCCGTGAGGAAGCCTGTGCCCTTGATCGTCACGGGCGTACCGCCGAGGGTCGAGCCCGATTCGGGCGCGATTGAGGAGACCGTCGGCGGGACGGGGTCGACGGTGAGCGTGACTTCTTTGCTCGTGGCTTTGCCCTGAGAGTTCGTGAAGACGGCCCTGTAGCGGTAGCCCGATTCCGAGACATTGGTCACGAGGATGGTGTAGGTGTCAGCCGTCGCGCCGGGCATTTCAACGAAGGGACCGCCTCCCTCTGAGAGCTCCCACTGCACGGTCGGGCTCGGGTTGCCGCTTGCTTCGGCGCTGAACGTCACCGGTTCACCGGCGGTGACTGTCTTCGCTTCGGGCTGTTTGCTCACATTGGGTTCGGTGAGCGGCGGGTTGACCGTCAGAGTCACTTCGTCGGTGGTCGTGCCCGAGAACGCGTTCGTGAAGACGGCCCTGAACTTGGTGCCGGTCTCGGTCGTGCTCGTGGCGGGCGTCGTGTAGGTGGGTGAGGTGGCCCCGGCGATCGGCGAGAAGGAGCTGGCTCCGGGAGCCTCTGAGGACCACTGCACCGTCGGGGCCGTGCAGTTGGCGGGCGTCGAGCCGGCCGCTTTGAAGCTCGCCGTGGCCGGAGCGGTGACGGTCTCGGCTTTCGGTTGTTCTGTGATTTCAGGGGCGGCGGCGCAGGGCGGCGGGTTGACCGTCAGGGTGGCGATGGCGCTCGTGGCTTTGCCCTGGGAGTTCGTGAAGACGGCCTCATAGCGGTCACCTGATTCCGAGGCTTTGGTGGTGGGGATCGTGTAGGTGTCGGCGGTCGCGCCGGAGACTTCTTTGAAGGCGCCGCCGGCTTCTGAGATCTCCCACTGCACGGTCGGGGCCGGGTTGCCGGAGGCTTCGGCGGTGAAGCTGGCCGCGGCGGGGGCGGTGACCGTGTCGTCTTTGGGCGGCACGGTCACTTCCGGTTTGGCCAGGGCGGGGTTGACCGTCAGGGTGGCGATGGCGCTCGTGGCTTTGCCCTGGGAGTTCGTGAAGACGGCCTCATAGCGGTCACCTGATTCCGAGGCTTTGGTGGTGGGGATCGTGTAGGTGTCGGCGGTCGCGCCGGAGACTTCTTTGAAGGCGCCGCCGGCTTCTGAGATCTCCCACTGCACGGTCGGGGCCGGGTTGCCGGAGGCTTCGGCGGTGAAGCTGGCCGCGGCGGGGGCGGTGACCGTGTCGTCTTTGGGCGGCACGGTCACTTCCGGTTTGGCCAGGGCGGGGTTGACCGTCAGGGTGGCGATGGCGCTCGTGGCTTTGCCCTGGGAGTTCGTGAAGACGGCCTCATAGCGGTCACCTGATTCCGAGGCTTTGGTGGTGGGGATCGTGTAGGTGTCGGCGGTCGCGCCGGAGACTTCTTTGAAGGCGCCGCCGGCTTCTGAGATCTCCCACTGCACGGTCGGGGCCGGGTTGCCGGAGGCTTCGGCGGTGAAGCTGGCCGCGGCGGGGGCGGTGACCGTGTCGTCTTTGGGCGGCACGGTCACTTCCGGTTTGGCCAGGGCGGGGTTGACCGTCAGGGTGGCGATGGCGCTCGTGGCTTTGCCCTGGGAGTTCGTGAAGACGGCCTCATAGCGGTCACCTGATTCCGAGGCTTTGGTGGTGGGGATCGTGTAGGTGTCGGCGGTCGCGCCGGAGACTTCTTTGAAGGCGCCGCCGGCTTCTGAGATCTCCCACTGCACGGTCGGGGCCGGGTTGCCGGAGGCTTCGGCGGTGAAGCTGGCCGCGGCGGGGGCGGTGACCGTGTCGTCTTTGGGCGGCACGGTCACTTCCGGTTTGGCCAGGGCGGGGTTGACCGTCAGGGTGGCGATGGCGCTCGTGGCTTTGCCCTGGGAGTTCGTGAAGACGGCCTCATAGCGGTCACCTGATTCCGAGGCTTTGGTGGTGGGGATCGTGTAGGTGTCGGCGGTCGCGCCGGAGACTTCTTTGAAGGCGCCGCCGGCTTCTGAGATCTCCCACTGCACGGTCGGGGCCGGGTTGCCGGAGGCTTCGGCGGTGAAGCTGGCCGCGGCGGGGGCGGTGACCGTGTCGTCTTTGGGCGGCACGGTCACTTCCGGTTTGGCCAGGGCGGGGTTGACCGTCAGGGTGGCGATGGCGCTCGTGGCTTTGCCCTGGGAGTTCGTGAAGACGGCCTCATAGCGGTCACCTGATTCCGAGGCTTTGGTGGTGGGGATCGTGTAGGTGTCGGCGGTCGCGCCGGAGACTTCTTTGAAGGCGCCGCCGGCTTCTGAGATCTCCCACTGCACGGTCGGGGCCGGGTTGCCGGAGGCTTCGGCGGTGAAGCTGGCCGCGGCGGGGGCGGTGACCGTGTCGTCTTTGGGCGGCACGGTCACTTCCGGTTTGGCCAGGGCGGGGTTGACCGTCAGGGTGGCGATGGCGCTCGTGGCTTTGCCCTGGGAGTTCGTGAAGACGGCCTCATAGCGGTCACCTGATTCCGAGGCTTTGGTGGTGGGGATCGTGTAGGTGTCGGCGGTCGCGCCGGAGACTTCTTTGAAGGCGCCGCCGGCTTCTGAGATCTCCCACTGCACGGTCGGGGCCGGGTTGCCGGAGGCTTCGGCGGTGAAGCTGGCCGCGGCGGGGGCGGTGACCGTGTCGTCTTTGGGCGGCACGGTCACTTCCGGTTTGGCCAGGGCGGGGTTGACCGTCAGGGTGGCGATGGCGCTCGTGGCTTTGCCCTGGGAGTTCGTGAAGACGGCCTCATAGCGGTCACCTGATTCCGAGGCTTTGGTGGTGGGGATCGTGTAGGTGTCGGCGGTCGCGCCGGAGACTTCTTTGAAGGCGCCGCCGGCTTCTGAGATCTCCCACTGCACGGTCGGGGCCGGGTTGCCGGAGGCTTCGGCGGTGAAGCTGGCCGCGGCGGGGGCGGTGACCGTGTCGTCTTTGGGCGGCACGGTCACTTCCGGTTTGGCCAGGGCGGGGTTGACCGTCAGGGTCACTTCTTCTGTGGTCGTCGAGCCGAAGGCGTTGGTGAAGGTGGCCTCGAACTTGGTGCCCGTTTCGGTGGTGGCCGTGGGCGGCGTGGTGTAGGAGGCTGATTCGGCGCCGAGGATCGGCGAGAAGCTCAGCGCCCCTGGAGCCTTTGAGTACCACTGCACGCTCGGTGCTGCGCAGTTGGCCGGCGTCGAGCCCCTCGCTTTGAAGCTCGCGGTCGCCGGAGCGGTCACGGTCTGGGCTTTGGGCTGTTCTTCGATCCCCGGGTCTGCTGCGCAGGGCGGCGGGTTGACCGTCAGGGTCACTTCTTCTGTGGTCGTCGAGCCGAAGGCGTTGGTGAAGGTGGCCTCGAACTTGGTGCCCGTTTCGGTGGTGGCCGTGGGCGGCGTGGTGTAGGAGGCTGATTCGGCGCCGAGGATCGGCGAGAAGCTCAGCGCCCCTGGAGCCTTTGAGTACCACTGCACGCTCGGTGCTGCGCAGTTGGCCGGCGTCGAGCCCCTCGCTTTGAAGCTCGCGGTCGCCGGAGCGGTCACGGTCTGGGCTTTGGGCTGTTCTTCGATCCCCGGGTCTGCTGCGCAGGGCGGCGGGTTGACCGTCAGGGTCACTTCTTCTGTGGTCGTCGAGCCGAAGGCGTTGGTGAAGGTGGCCTCGAACTTGGTGCCCGTTTCGGTGGTGGCCGTGGGCGGCGTGGTGTAGGAGGCTGATTCGGCGCCGAGGATCGGCGAGAAGCTCAGCGCCCCTGGAGCCTTTGAGTACCACTGCACGCTCGGTGCTGCGCAGTTGGCCGGCGTCGAGCCCCTCGCTTTGAAGCTCGCGGTCGCCGGAGCGGTCACGGTCTGGGCTTTGGGCTGTTCTTCGATCCCCGGGTCTGCTGCGCAGGGCGGCGGGTTGACCGTCAGGGTCACTTCTTCTGTGGTCGTCGAGCCGAAGGCGTTGGTGAAGGTGGCCTCGAACTTGGTGCCCGTTTCGGTGGTGGCCGTGGGCGGCGTGGTGTAGGAGGCTGATTCGGCGCCGAGGATCGGCGAGAAGCTCAGCGCCCCTGGAGCCTTTGAGTACCACTGCACGCTCGGTGCTGCGCAGTTGGCCGGCGTCGAGCCCCTCGCTTTGAAGCTCGCGGTCGCCGGAGCGGTCACGGTCTGGGCTTTGGGCTGTTCTTCGATCCCCGGGTCTGCTGCGCAGGGCGGCGGGTTGACCGTCAGGGTCACTTCTTCTGTGGTCGTCGAGCCGAAGGCGTTGGTGAAGGTGGCCTCGAACTTGGTGCCCGTTTCGGTGGTGGCCGTGGGCGGCGTGGTGTAGGAGGCTGATTCGGCGCCGAGGATCGGCGAGAAGCTCAGCGCCCCTGGAGCCTTTGAGTACCACTGCACGCTCGGTGCTGCGCAGTTGGCCGGCGTCGAGCCCCTCGCTTTGAAGCTCGCGGTCGCCGGAGCGGTCACGGTCTGGGCTTTGGGCTGTTCTTCGATCCCCGGGTCTGCTGCGCAGGGCGGCGGGTTGACCGTCAGGGTCACTTCTTCTGTGGTCGTCGAGCCGAAGGCGTTGGTGAAGGTGGCCTCGAACTTGGTGCCCGTTTCGGTGGTGGCCGTGGGCGGCGTGGTGTAGGAGGCTGATTCGGCGCCGAGGATCGGCGAGAAGCTCAGCGCCCCTGGAGCCTTTGAGTACCACTGCACGCTCGGTGCTGCGCAGTTGGCCGGCGTCGAGCCCCTCGCTTTGAAGCTCGCGGTCGCCGGAGCGGTCACGGTCTGGGCTTTGGGCTGTTCTTCGATCCCCGGGTCTGCTGCGCAGGGCGGCGGGTTGACCGTCAGGGTCACTTCTTCTGTGGTCGTCGAGCCGAAGGCGTTGGTGAAGGTGGCCTCGAACTTGGTGCCCGTTTCGGTGGTGGCCGTGGGCGGCGTGGTGTAGGAGGCTGATTCGGCGCCGAGGATCGGCGAGAAGCTCAGCGCCCCTGGAGCCTTTGAGTACCACTGCACGCTCGGTGCTGCGCAGTTGGCCGGCGTCGAGCCCCTCGCTTTGAAGCTCGCGGTCGCCGGAGCGGTCACGGTCTGGGCTTTGGGCTGTTCTTCGATCCCCGGGTCTGCTGCGCAGGGCGGCGGGTTGACCGTCAGGGTCACTTCTTTGCTCGTGGCTTTGCCCTGACTGTTCGTGAACACGGCCTCGTAGTGGTTGCCGGATTCAGAGACGTTGGTGGCGGAGATGGTGTAGGTGTCGGCGATCGCGCTGGGGACGTCTTTGAAGGCGCCGCCGCCTTCTGAGACCTCCCACTGCACGGTCGGGGCCGGGTTGCCGCTGGCTTCGGCGGTGAAGCTCACCGGTTCACCCGCGGTGACCGTCTTTGCTTCGGGGTCTTTGGTCACTTCCGGTTTGGCCAGGGCGGCGATGCGCCTGACCGCGATGATGTCCGCTTTGCTGTAGTCACCTTCGAAGTCGTTTTCGACCTTGAGAAATTCTCCGCTGATCGCGGCGGTGGACGCGATCACGTCGAACTCGGTGCCGACCGGTGGTTCATAGCCGCCTACCAGGGCGGGGAACAGGGCAGCACCGGGGTGGAACGCCGCTCCCCCGGAGACTGTGACGGTGCCGAAGCTCGTCGGGCCGCCAATGTCCGGCTCGAGGCTGCCGTTGTTGACGAATTGATCTTTGCTGCTCGTCTCGCCAAACGTCGCAGCCGCTCCAATTTCGAACTTGCCTTCATTGGTCGTTGTCGTGTTTTCGTCCTGGTTCAGCTCGCCGGACTTGATTTCCACGGTCCCGCCGGCGGCGTTCGTCAGATTGGTCTGGAGATAGGCCTCGTTGCTGGATTCGCTTCCGGCAACGAAGAGGCCGTCGTTGTCGATCTGCGCCGTGTTGCCGACGAATGCGGGCTCTCCGCCTTTGGACGGCGAGTCCAATACGAGCGTGCCTTCGTTGGTGACCGTCCCCGAAATTTTGATCAGCGCGTTGTGAGATTCGATCGCGTCGGCCGTGACCTTCTGTTTCTTGGGGACCGTCCCGCTGAGCACGGCGGTGTCGATCAGATCGAAGCTGCCGGCGCCGCTCACGTCGGTCAGCTCGCCGCTGTTGAAGATCGACACCGCGTTTCCGGTCTCGGCTGCGGCGCCCGCTTCCTGCGTCCAGGAGGCGTTGCCGGAGAGAGACACAGTTCCCGTGTTCGCCAGCGAGCCCCTGTTGGCGAACTCGTCTTTGCTGCTGCTCGCCGCAAACGTCGCACCGCCTTCGACCTTGAAGGCGCCTTCGTTGGTCGTAGTCGTGTTTTCGTTCTGGTTCAGCTCGCCGGACTTGACCTGCACGGTCCCTGAGGCTTCGTTGGTCAGATTGGTCTGCAGATAGTTCTCATTGGCCGACTTGGTTTCCGCGCTGATCAGGCCCTTGTTGTCGATATGCGATGAGGTGCCCGCGAGGAGTGCCTCTCCGCCTCCGGCTGGCGATTCCAGCGCCAGCGTGCCTTCGTTGGTGACCGTCCCCGAGATTTTGACCTCGGCGTCGTGCGACGGGATCGCGTCGGCCGTGACGGTCTGTTCGTTGGGGACCGTCCCGCTGAGCACGGCGGTGTCGATCAGGTCGAAGCTGCCGGCGCCGCTCACGTCGGTCAGCTTGCCGCTGTTGAAGATTGAGACCGGGCCACCGCTCTGGGGTTTCGTGCCCGCTTCCTGGGTCCAGGAAGCGTTGCCGGAGAGGGAGACTGTGCCGCCGTTGGCCAGCGACCCCTTGTTCACGAACAGATCGCTGCTGCTCGTCGCGGCGAACGTCGCGCCGCTTGCCACTTCGAACTTGCCTTCATTGGTCGTTGTCGTGTTTTCGTCCTGGTTCAGCTCGCCGGACTTGATTTCCACGGTCCCGCCGGCGGCGTTCGTCAGATTGGTCTGGAGATAGGCCTCGTTGCTGGATTCGCTTCCGGCAACGAAGAGGCCGTCGTTGTCGATCTGCGCCGTGTTGCCGACGAATGCGGGCTCTCCGCCTTTGGACGGCGAGTCCAATACGAGCGTGCCTTCGTTGGTGACCGTCCCCGAAATTTTGATCAGCGCGTTGTGAGATTCGATCGCGTCGGCCGTGACCTTCTGTTTCTTGGGGACCGTCCCGCTGAGCACGGCGGTGTCGATCAGATCGAAGCTGCCGGCGCCGCTCACGTCGGTCAGCTCGCCGCTGTTGAAGATCGACACCGCGTTTCCGGTCTCGGCTGCGGCGCCCGCTTCCTGCGTCCAGGAGGCGTTGCCGGAGAGAGACACAGTTCCCGTGTTCGCCAGCGAGCCCCTGTTGGCGAACTCGTCTTTGCTGCTGCTCGCCGCAAACGTCGCACCGCCTTCGACCTTGAAGGCGCCTTCGTTGGTCGTAGTCGTGTTTTCGTTCTGGTTCAGCTCGCCGGACTTGACCTGCACGGTCCCTGAGGCTTCGTTGGTCAGATTGGTCTGCAGATAGTTCTCATTGGCCGACTTGGTTTCCGCGCTGATCAGGCCCTTGTTGTCGATATGCGATGAGGTGCCCGCGAGGAGTGCCTCTCCGCCTCCGGCTGGCGATTCCAGCGCCAGCGTGCCTTCGTTGGTGACCGTCCCCGAGATTTTGACCTCGGCGTCGTGCGACGGGATCGCGTCGGCCGTGACGGTCTGTTCGTTGGGGACCGTCCCGCTGAGCACGGCGGTGTCGATCAGGTCGAAGCTGCCGGCGCCGCTCACGTCGGTCAGCTTGCCGCTGTTGAAGATTGAGACCGGGCCACCGCTCTGGGGTTTCGTGCCCGCTTCCTGGGTCCAGGAAGCGTTGCCGGAGAGGGAGACTGTGCCGCCGTTGGCCAGCGACCCCTTGTTCACGAACAGATCGCTGCTGCTCGTCGCGGCGAACGTCGCGCCGCTTGCCACTTCGAACTTGCCTTCATTGGTCGTTGTCGTGTTTTCGTCCTGGTTCAGCTCGCCGGACTTGATTTCCACGGTCCCCGAGGCTTCGTTGGTCAGGTTCGCCTCCAGGTAGTTGGTGGCTTTGGCTGAGGAGACCACTTCGCCGTCGCTGTCGATCGTCACCGCCGCGGGCGCCTTCACGATTGACTCGCCGCCGGCCGCGGTTTCCATGTTCAGCACTCCCGTCCGCTTCACCGAGCTGTCTGCGGCGAGGTCGAGGGTTCCCGACGCGGCGGGCCCACCCACGAGCAGCGTCTGGCGGGTCGCGCCCGATGTGCCTCCCAGTGTGAGCGAGTTGACGCTTGCACTGCCCGTGAGCGTCACCGTGTATTCGCCGGGTACTGTTATGCACACGTTGTCGCTCGCCGTTGGCACCGATCCGGTGGACCAATCCGCGGCGGTGTTCCAGGAGCCGGCCACCGGGTTCAGCCAGACGTCGCTGCAGGCCCCCGCCTGATAGGTGTATTTGGGCCCGCCCGTGGATTTGCCGCCGGCGTCAGTGACGCTCACTTCGTAGGCGCCCACGGTCGTGGCGGCGGTTGTCGCCGTGATTTCTTCTTCGGAGTCGATGACCACCGAGCTCGCCCCGGAACCGATCGCGACCGTCGCTCCGGCCAGGAAGCCTGTGCCCTTGATCTTCACCGGCGTACCCCCGGCCGCGGGGCCATGCGTCGGTTCCACCGAGGTTACGGTCGGCGCCGGCACATAGCTGTATGTCGGCCCGCCGGTTGACGGGCCGCCTTCGTCGGAGACGATCACTTCCGGCGAGCCCTCGCCGGCGGGCGTCATTGCCGTGATTTCCGTCGACGAGACGACTTTGACGTTGGTCGCAGAGCCGCCGATCTTCACAGTCGAGCCGGCGAGGAACCCTTTGCCCTTGATTTTCACCGGCGTGCCCCCGTCCAGCGGCCCTTCGCTCGGAGTGATGCTTTCGACGTCCGGCGGGGCCACGTAGGTGTATTCGGCGCCCTCGGCAGAGCTGCCGTTGAAATCGGTCACCGTCACCTGAGCGAGGCCGGGGGTGCCCGGGGGCGTCCTGGCCGTGATCTCTTCTTCGGAGACGACGTCGACTTCGGTCGCTTCCTGACCACCGATACTCACCGTCGAACCGGCGGCGAAGCGGCTACCTTCGATCGTCACCGGCGTTCCGCCCGCCGCGGGACCCGAGCTGGGCGTGATGCTGTCCTCGAGCGGGATCCCGGGACTTATGTAGGTGAACGAGGGATTGTCCGAGGAGACGCCATGCGCGTCCCTGACCACCACTTCGTATTTCCCGGGGGGGGTGGCGGTGGTCGTGGCGAGGATCTGTTCGGAGGAAAGCACGTCCACTTCGGTCGCCTCGTCCCCGATCTGGACCTCGGCCCCATCATCGAAGCCGGTGCCGTTGATCGTCACCCGCGTACCACCC
Organism: uncultured Solirubrobacteraceae bacterium; assembly: GCA_963826995.1. Lineage (GTDB taxonomy): Bacteria > Actinomycetota > Thermoleophilia > Solirubrobacterales > Solirubrobacteraceae > Palsa-744. The sequence continues at coordinate 983,288 of CAWGYZ010000002.1, forward strand.
AATGACGGGCCGCCCTCGGGTTCCAGACTCGTCACAGTCGGCGGTTCCAGCTCTTCAAAGGTGTAGCTGGGGCCGTCGCTCGAGGTCCCGTGAGCGTCGGTTACGACCACTTCGTCGGAGCCCGCGAAACCGGGCGGCGTCGTGGCCGTGATTTCCGTTTCCGAGACCACAACCACGTTGCTCGCTTCCTGCACGGCGCCGATTTCCACGTGCGCGCCTGCGAGGAAGCCGGTGCCTCTGATCGTCACCGGTGTGCCACCGCTCGTGGTGCCCGAGGACGGGGTGATCCTCTGCACGGTGGGGATGTAGTAAGGAGTGAACTCAGGACCCCCCGTGGAGGTGCCGCCCGCGTCGCGCACCACCACTTCGGCAGGCACATCGAGACCCGGAGGTGTTGTGGTGGTGATTTCGGTTTCGGAGACCACCACCACTTCTCCCGATTCGGCGCCGCTGAATTCGACCTTGGCCCCCGGAAGGAAGCCGGTGCCCTTGATGGTCACGGGGGTGCCCTGCCCGAAGGGGCCAGTGTTTGGGGTGATGCTTTCCACGGTCGGCCGGCTGACGGGTTCGGTGGACCGTTCGCTTGAAAGCTGCCAGTTGAGGACTTCCTGGATGGCGTCGCCGCTACCCGTCCCCGCCGTGAAGCCGGCGAGCGTGTAGTTGCTGTGGAGCAGTTCGGCGAGATTTACTTCATAGGTGACCAGTGGCTCGGTCGGTTTGCCGGCGCCGGAGGGCGCTGCATAGACGGAAAGCTCGTGGCTTGCGGCGTCGTAGCTGATCCAGGCGTGAACGGGGGTTTCGCCGTACAGCCCGAACGGCAGGGTCCCGCTTTCTGCCAGATGCACTTCCGGATTGCCGTCCTCCATGAAGGAGATGTAGGGAACGGGAGGGTCGTAGGTGTTCTGATAGATGTCGAACTGCACGACGGCGCTCGGCGTGATGCCCGAGTAGCCGAGGTCCCCTCCGACTTCGCCGAGCTGTTCGGCGGAGTCGGGTTGCAGCACGAACGCCATGCCGTCCGCATACGTGCCAAAGCTTTCCAGCGTGTTGCTGCCGTGCATCTTCAGTTCGAATTCAGTTTCAAACGATCCGGTGGTCTGGATCTGCGTCCGGCTGAACGCGGTCCCGCTCGTGAATTCTTCGGCCGGAGTCAGCTGCAATGAGGAGCCTGTGATGGAGGCGGCACCGTTCAGCTGCAGACCGGTGGCACCGGAGAAGGTCGGATAGCTGATCACCGGAGTCGCCTGCGCGCGGTCGAGCTCCACCACGGTCGAGGCGCTCTGGCCGGCGACGTATACGTTGAGGCCGTCGGGACTCACGGTCAGCCGCCGCGGGCCATCGAGCCCGATCAGTTCGGTCGACCCTTTGCCACAGCCGGTGGAGTTCGTGGTGACGCATTCGTGCGGTTCTGGCAGCTGGGCGAGGCCTCCCGATTCCAAGCGTTCGAAGGCGGCGACGGCGGCTTCGCCAAAGCTCGAGACGTACAGGTTCTGGCCGCCGGGACTGATCGCCACGCCAAGCGGATTGGCAATCGACTTGGCCTGTGAGCAGGGTCCTGTTTCACCAGCCAGCGAGCTCGCGAGGCATCCCAATTGGGTGAGCCCACCCGTTTCCGGGTTGCGTTTGAGCTCGATCACTGCGCTGTCGTCGTAGGAGTTCGCGTAGATGTTCTTGCCGTCCGGGCTGATGACGAGATCCTCGGGACCGTTGATCGCGGTTCCGTGAGCGCATGCCTCGTCGAAGGTGCTTATGCAGCCCGCTTCCCCTGGAAGCTGCGTGAGCGCACCCGTCTCCGCTTCACGTTCGAGGGCGACGATCGCACCTTCCCCGTACTCGCCGCCGGCGGCGACATAGACATCCTTGTCGTCGGGGCTCACCACGACCCCGATCGCTCGTTCGAGCCCTGCCGCAACCGTCGTGCCGCATTCGCTCACCGCGATGCTGCTGATGCAGTCGTTCGGGGCAGGCAGCTGTTCAACCGCGCCCGATTCGCCGTCCCGGGAGAACTCCGCCACGGCACTATCCGAGTAGCTCGCCACGTACACGCTGTTCCCGTCCGGGCTGACCGTGACCCCATAGGGCGTGTTGAGGCCCTTCGCCCCCTGCGTTTCGCATTCCGTCCCGGACGCTTCGTGGGCGATGCATCCGACTTTGGTCAGCAGGCCGGTTTCGGGGTTGCGGCTGAACGCCGCAAGGTCGTTTGCGTCGCCGCCCTGGCTGACCACGTATACGCTTTTGCCTTCCGGGCTTATCGCGAGCGCGGCCGGCTCGTCGACCGCCGTCACGTTCATCGTCGCGTTTTTCGATGCGCACGGCGGATGGCTGCTCGGCTCAGAGGATATGCAGCCGATCACCGTGAGCGCACCGCTCGCCGGGTCGCGAGAGTACTCGATCAAGTCGCCTGCCGCCGCGACCGAATACGCGTTCTTGCCGTCGGGGCTGACCTGCACCTGGTAGGCATAGTTCAGTCCGAATGGCACAAGCGTGCCGCAGCCCGTCGTGTTGGAGAATTCTTCTTCAGTCACGCAGTTGGATGGAGGGAGGAGCTGGGACAGGGCGCCGGGTGTGATCGCCTCAGACGACGCGGGATGGGCCATGAGCGTCGCGACGGCGAGAACCGTGACCAGGCAAAGCAATCGAGCGATCCAATTGGACCGTGCAGCCAATCCCCTGATGTGAGCTCCTGCGGTTAGCATCAATGCCTTTGCCGAACCGGGGATTCTGACAGGAGAAGCTGGGTATGGGTCGAGCGGCATGGAGGCGAAGGAAGACGGCTCTGCTGATTGCGGTTGCCTTTCTGGCCGCCGGGCTCGGTGTCGTCGTCTACGCCACCCACCTGTTCAGGCGCACCGAACTGCAGACGATCGACGCTCGCTTTTCAATTCGTGGAACTCAGCGGGCGCCGTCGGACATCGTCCTCGTCCAGATTGATCCCGGAACGCTTCAGAGACTCCGTCAGCGCTTCCCCTTTCCGCGAGCCTACGAGGCACGCGTCATCGATCACCTCCGTGAAGCCGGCGCAAAGGTGATCGCCATGGACATCCAGTTCACCCAGCCCACGGACCCCACCGACGACCAGGACCTCGCCGCCGCCATCGAACGGGCCCACGGAAAAGTCGTGCTGGCCGCCACCGAAGTCGCCACCAACGGCGAAACCAAGGTGTTCGGCGGGAATCAGGTGCTCGCGGAACTCGGAGCCAGGCCGGCCTATTCGGTCCTCACGCTCGACACCGACGGCGAGGTCCGGCGCGTGAGCTACGCAAAGAATGGCCTGCGAACCTTCCCCGTGGTGACGGCGGAACTGGCCACCGGTCATCCCGTCTCGGCTTCGCTTTTCCGCCACGGACCGTTGCCCATCGACTTCGCCGGCCCGCCCGAAACGCTTCACCAGGAATCCTTCTACAACGTCCTCACCGGCAAGCCGAATCCAGGGCTTTTCGCCAACAAGATCGTCATCGTCGGCGCGTCAGCGCCGATCCTTCAAGACGTTCACGCCACGGCCACCACCAACGGCTCCACGATGTCTGGGCCGGAAGTGTGGGGCAACGCCGTCTCGACGTTGCTGCGGGGGGCGCCGCTGCGGGACGTGCCCGCCTGGCTCGACGTGCTCGTGATCGTGCTACTCGGCGCGATCGCCCCGCTCGGCAGCCTGCGCCTGCGCTCGCTGGGCGCATTTCTGAGCGCGATCGCCGCGGCCGTCCTGTTCACGCTCGCCACCCAGCTGGCGTTCAACCAGGGGTGGATCGTGGCCTTCGTCTACCCGCTGTTCGCGCTCGCGCTGGGGACGCTCGGAACGCTCGCCGTCCTGTATCTGATCACCGCCATCGAGCGCGAGCGCGTGCACGACCTGTTCTCGCGGTTCGTGCCCGCAGATGTGGTCGACCAGGTGGTCGCCCGTGCGGATGACAATCTGCGCCTCGGGGCGGTCGAGCGCGACTGCACGGTGCTGTTCTCCGATCTGCGCGGTTTCACCAGCTTCTCCGAGAAGCAGCCGGCCCAGCGGGTGATCGAGGTGGTCAACTGCTACCTCAACGAGATGACCGAGGCGATCCTCGACTCCGGCGGCACCCTGATCGCATACATGGGTGACGGCATCATGGCCGTGTTCGGAGCTCCGCTCGAGCAGGACGATCACGCCGACCGTGCACTGGCTGCGGCCACCAAGATGATCGGCCCCCGCCTCGAGCGCTTTAACGCCTGGCTTTCAGAGCAGGGCCATGACCACACCTTTGCGATGGGCGTGGGCATCAACAGCGGCCTCGTCATGGCCGGCAACATCGGCTCGGAGAAGCGCGTCGAGTACACCGCGCTGGGCGACACCACCAACACGGCCTCGCGCCTGGAGGGCATGACCAAGGGCAGCGGACACATGCTGTTCATCGCCGAGACAACCCGCGAACGGATGAAGAGCCCGCCTGAGGACCTCATCCTCGTCGGAGAGCTCGAGGTTCGCGGACGCCTGGCCGCGGTCCCCGTCTGGACGATCCCCGGGCCACAGTGAGGGGCGCTGAAGATCTCAGCGCCCGCGCCGGCGCGCCAGGCGACTGAGGCGGGCCTCGGCCAGCGCGAGACGTGCCGCCGCGTGGCCGGGTACGCCGTGCACCGCACCGCCGGGGAAGGTGGCAGCGCTTCCCAGGTACAGGCCCCGCACCGGCGTCCGGTATGGGGCCAGCGATGGCACCGGGCGGAACACGATCTGGTTCAGCGAGTAGCTGCCCCCGCCAACGTCTCCGCCCACCAGGTTGGCATTGCGCCGCTGCAGATCGGCGGGGCCGAGGATGTGGCGCGCGAGGATCCGCTCGCGAAATCCCGGGGCGAAGCGCTCCACCTGCGCCTCCATCCGCGCCACGTGCCCCTCACCCTCGCGCCCCCAGTCCACGGAGTGCGGCCCGTGTGTGTAGGCCCACGCGGTGTGCCTGCCGGCCGGCGCCCGCGAGGGGTCGGCGATCGACTGCTGGCCGACCAGCAGGAACGGGCGCTCGGGCAGACCGCCGGCGCCCACCGTCGGCTCGAGCATCTCCTGCGCCGACCCGCCCACGTGGACGGTGCCGGCTTCCCGGGCCTCGGGCGCATCCCAGGGAATGGGCCCGTCCAGGGCCCAGTCGATCTTGAGCGTCGCCGGGCCGTAGCGGTAGCGGCGCAGGGCCCGCATGTAGCCGGACGGCAACGCGTCGCCCGCCAGGCTCAAGAGCGCCACCGGCATCACGTCGGCGATCAGAACCGGTGCCGTCAGCCGCTCGCCCCCCGCAAGTTCCACGCCCACCACGCGCCCCCCCTCCACGGCGAAGCGAGTGGCGGTCGCGCCGGTGCGCACGCTTCCGCCGAGCTCCTGCAGGTAGGACAGCAGGGCCTCAGCGAGCTTTCCCGCACCACCCTCAGGGCTGGGCCAGCCCACCCCGTGACCGAGCAGGTTCAGCTGGACGGCCGCGATCGCGCTCCCGGAGCGCGCGGGGGGCACATCGGAATGTTTGGCGCTGCCGTACAGCCACGCCCGCGTGCCGTCACCGTCGAACAGCCTCTCGCCGAGCACCTGGGCCGGCATCAGAAGCAGCCGGGCGAACTCGAGCGTCGCCCGCGGCCCCAGCCCCGCCGCCAGCCGCAGCGAGGCCCTCACCGGCGGGAAGCCGCCGATCGTCGTCCCGCGCAGGGCGTCGAAGTGGGTCACGAACGGCTCGGCGAACGCGCGCCAGCGCTCACCGTCGCCTGAATGAATCCGGTCGAGGCTCTCCGCCGTGCGGCTCACATCGCGATACAGGGCGCCGGCGCGGCCGTCGGGCAGCGGATGCGCGTAGCAGGCAGCGGGATGGATCCAGCGCAGCCCGTGACGCTCCAGCGGCATCCGGGAGAACACCGGCGAGGCCGCCCCGGCCGGATACACCGAGGAATAGGTGTCGTGATGGAATCCCGGCAGCGTCAGCTCCTCGGTCAGCACCGCGCCGCCTGCGCGCTCTGCCGCCTCCAGCACCAGCACCCGCCACCCCGACCGCGCCAGCGTGATGGCCGCCGCCAGGCCGTTGGGACCCGACCCGACGACGAGCGCGTCGTAGCTCATGAGCGCAAGCATAGGTCGACCGCCGGGACACCGAGAATCGCGCATAATGGCGCCTGTGCGCCACCACAGCTCGATCACCTCCCTGTCATGGATCCCCTCCGAGGCGATCGAGGGCTCGCAGCGGCTGGCATTCGATGCCGGCATGGCCCACTACGACCCGCCGCCGCCGGAAGTGATCGAGGATCTGGAGGCGCTGCGCGTCGCCGATCGCTTCCGCTTTGCAAACGTTCTGGAGGCCTGGGTGGAGGCCGATGACTCGGGCGCCATCACGGGCTTCGGCAGCGACGGTGGAGGCCTGATGGGGAGCACCACGGTCAAGCTCGGCCCGGTGGCGCGCACGTTCGAAGCGGTCGGGCTGCCCGACATCGTCCAGCAGCCGGTCACCGGCGACGGCTGGGTTCGCTTCACCCAGACCGCCGGGGGACGCACGGGCGTGCCCGCTCCCCGCCGGGTGCGCCGGCGCCCGTTCGTTCAATGGCAGGCCCCGCTGGTGTGGACCACGCTGTCGCTGACAATCCACGCTGACGGCAGGGTGCAGAGCGCCATGACGGGCCACAGCCGCTTCCCCCGCCATTGGGTCTACGGCGAGGACGGTCAGCTCACGCACAAGTCGGGCCTGGCCGACTTCAAGGACTGGTACCGCAAGTCCTTCGGCCGCCACACCCCATGGGGCGACACGGACTCCGCGGCGCTGGTCACCGCGGTCGAGACCGCGCTCGAGCGGAGCCTGTCGGCACAGATCATGCAGGGGGGTGCGAAGCCCTCCATCCGCCGGGTCAAGGCCGGCACGGCGCTCGTGCGCCAGGGAGAGACGGGGTCTGAGGTCTTTCTGCTGCTGGACGGCGTGCTGCGCGTCGAGGAGGACGGCCGACGGCTCGCCGAGTACGGGCCGGGCGCACTGCTCGGGGAGCGAGCGCACCTCGAAGGCGGTCAGCGAACCTCGACGCTCGTGGCGGTGACGCCGTGCAGGGTGGCGGTCGTCGAGGCGGCCGAGCTCGATCGTGAAGCGCTGCACGAGCTGTCCAAGGATCACCGCCGCACAAGCCCCGACCGGAGCTGAGCCGCTTGCGCATCCATTTCTGCGGCGTGCGGGGGTCGACCCCTGCGCCGGGCATCGATTTCGTCCGCTACGGGGGTCACACCTCGTGCCTGGCACTCGCGCCGGACGGCGCGGCGCGGCCGACGCTGATCCTCGACGCTGGGGTTGGGCTGCAGGCTGCCTCTCATCTGTTCGGCGAGGCACCCTTCGCCGGCAGCATCCTTCTCACCCACCTGCATTGGGATCACACGCTCGGGCTGCCGTTCTTCGCGGCGGGCGACCGCCCGGACGCGCGCGCCGCCGTGCTCCTGCCCCACCAGGACGGAGGCCAGACGCCGGCCAGCGTACTTGCGCGGGTCATGTCCCCCCCCTTCTTCCCCATCGGTCCCACCGATCTGCAGGGGGACTGGACGTTCTCGGAGATCCTGCCGGGGGAGCTGCGGGTCGAGGGCTTTGAGGTGCTCGCGCGGGAGATCCCCCATAAGGGAGGGCGGACATTCGGCTACCGCATCAGCGACGGGCACTCCACGCTCGCCTACATGCCCGACCACTGCCCCACAGCCCTGGGCCCGGGCGAGGATGGCTTCGGCGAGTACCACCCGGCGGCAATCGAGCTCGCGCACGGCGCCGACGTGCTCGTCCACGACGCGCAGCTGTTTCCCGAGGAGCTGGCCGCTGAAGCGCGCTTCGGGCACGCCGTCGCCGACTACGCGGTCGAGCTCGCCCGCCGCGCCGGCACCAGATCGGTCGTGCTCTTCCACCATCGCCAGGACCGCACCGACGAGGCACTCGACGGCCTCGCGCAGCGCTTCCGTGGCGCCTTTCCCCACGTGATCGTCGCCAAAGAGGGCGCGATTCTCAGCCCGTGATCAGTCGGCGAGAAGCCGCTCGCGCAGTCCCAGGCAGGTCTCTTCGACGGTGAGCGCCAGCGCGTCGAGCTGCGCCTCATCGACGTCGGGGTCCCGATCTCGGCCGGTGTGTTCCAATCGCTGGCAGGCCGACCGCAGGCGGACCGCGCCCAGGGTCGCGGCGCTGCCCTTGAGCATGTGCGCTGTCCGTCTGAGCTCGACCTGATCGCCTCGCTCGACGGCCGCAACGATGCCCGCCACGCACGCCGGCAGTGACGTCTCAAACGTCTCCATCAGGCTTGTGCGCATCTCGAGCGTGAGTGTGTCTCTGAGCTGATCGATGGTCGTCAGGTCGAGCAGCTCGTCGGCGTCCGCGGCGCCATTCTGCGAGGCGCGAGCCGCACCGTCATTGACGGCGGCGATCTGAGCGACCGGCTCCAGACCGGGCAGCCACCTGTTGATGGCACCTTCAAGCTGCTCGGCTCTGACGGGCTTGCTCAGGTAGTCGTCCATTCCGGCAGCCAGGCACCGCTCGCGGTCGCCGGGCATCGAGTGAGCCGTCAACGCGATGATCGGAACGTGGCGGGCCCCCTCGGCGGCCCGGATCTGCCTGGTCGCCTCATACCCGTCGAGCTCGGGCATCTGGCAGTCCATCAGGATAACCGCGTAGTCGCTGGAGAAGGCCATCTCGACCGCCTCGCGGCCGTTGTGGGCGATGGCTGACTGAAGGCCCTGTTTCATCAACAGAGCCTTCGCGACCGCGTGGTTGACGTCGTTGTCCTCAGCGATCAGAACCCGCGGCGCACCCGGATGGGCACGAGCCTTCGCCTGAGGTCTCGGCCCCGCCTGAACCGGTGCGTCGTCGGCGGCCGTCACGGGCAGGTTTGCGGTGAACCAGAACAGACTCCCGCTCTCCTCGCCGGGTTGGGCGCCGATCTCGCCACCCATGCGTTGCACGAGCTGACGCGCGATCGCCAATCCGAGGCCGGTGCCACCGTATCGCCTGGTGGTCGATTGGTCGGCCTGGAAGAACGAATCGAACAGCTGCGCCGCCTGATCCTCCTCGATGCCGACGCCGGTGTCCGAGACCTCGAAGCGCACCAGGTCGTCACCGTCATTGGACACGCGAACCACGACCTCGCCCGCGGATGTGAACTTGACCGCGTTCGACAGCAGGTTCAACAGGATCTGACGCAGCCGACCTCGATCCCCTCTGACCTTGTCCGGTACGTCGGGATCCGCCAGGTGACTGATCGCGAGCCCCTTGGCGCGTGCCTGCTCAGCGAGCATCCGGCACGTCCCCTCGACCGTGGCGCGGAGCTCGAAATCGCTCGCGTCTAGCTCGAGCCGCCCTGCCTCGATGTTCGAGAAGTCGAGGATGTCGTTGATCACCGACTGGAGCGCGTCACTCGACCACATCAGGGCGTCGGCGTACTCACGTTGAAGGGGATCCAACAGTGTGTTTCGCAGAAGCTCGGTCATGCCGACCACGCCATTCAGCGGCGTGCGTATCTCGTGGCTCATGTTGGTCACGAACTCGGACTTGTGCCTCGAAGCCTCCACGGCCTCGGCCAGGGCAAGCTTGTGGTCGGTGATATCCGTCGAGATCCCGGCAACGGCGGTCACCGTCCCCTGATCATCCTGAACGGGGAACTTGACCGCCAGATAGGTGCGGACGCCCTCGGGTGAGCGCACCTCCTGCTCGAAGGAGATGGGAGCGCCCGCTTCGATCACCGCCCTGTCGATCGCCCTGACCTGCTCTGCCGTTTCGAGCGAACCGAGCTCCTTGCCGCTGTGACCGAGAACCTCCCCGGCCGTCACCGAGCAGATACGTTCGAACTCGCGATTCACCAGCAGGTAGCGGCTGGTCGTGTCCTTGATGTAGATCGCCGCGTTGGCGTTGTCAAGAACGCCCTGGAAGCGTTCGTTGGTGATCCGCAGGGTCCGTTCTCGCTGCTCGAGCGTCGTCGACATCGAGTTGAACGCGCTCGCCAGCGCACCCACCTCACCGCCTCCGCCCTGAGGCACGCGGGCCCCGTGATCGCCCTCGCCCAGCCGCACCGCCGCTCGCGCGACGCGCCGTATCGGCATCAGCACGGCCCGCGTCAGATATGCCGCGAGCAGCGCCAGCAGCAGGGCGACCAAGGCGAATCCGGACGCCGCCAGAACCGTGGCCGTGCGCGCGCTGTCCGAGGTCCCGCTCCGCCGCTGGCTCGACAGGTGCTGCTGCTCGCGGTTGAACACCGCAAAGCGGCTGCGCAGCGCATCCATCAGCCGCTTCCCCTGTGACGCGCTCGCGACCTTCTGAGCCTGCGTCAGACGGGCATCGCTGGCCAGCACGGCTGCGCCATACACGCGCACATAAGAAGCGACGGCCCCCGCGAGCTGGCGCGCGCGGGCCAGCTGCGCGGGATTGTCAGCGACCATCAGCTCGAGGCGCGGGAGTTCGCCGGCCAGGGCCGCTCGGGCATCGACGTAGGGATTGAGGAAGCGTGACTGGCCGGTCAGCAGATACCCCCGCAGACCGGTCTCCAGGTCGATCACCAAACGCTCGCTCATGGCGGAGCGCTGCAGAACTTCGTCGGAGCGGCTGTTCTGCGCAGCGTCGCCGAGCAAGGCGTTCACGCTCAACGCGAGCACAACGAAGGCTCCCGCGATGATCACCAGCGTCACGCCGAAAGCGCCGAACAGCGCCTTGCTCAGGCTTGCCCGGCGGAGTGACTCGACCCGCCCGGCCACCCGTCCTCGCGTCCCTGAGCCTCCGCTCGGAACCGGCTCAGGAAAGTGTGAGGCGCCCATCGTGGTGCGCCTTGATCGACTCGGTCAGGGACTCCGCGAGGACATGCGGAGTGATTCCCTTGCGGCAGTAGGCAACCGCTCCGGCCTGCATCAGTTCGCGGACGAGCCGGTCCGTCTCGTCGCCGGACAGCACCACGATTGCCGTGCCGGGAGCAACCTCGACGATCCCGCGCACCGCGCCCATGCCGCCGCCCTTCGGCATGTCGACGTCGACCAGGGCGGCATCGGGCTGACTGACCCTCGCAAGCTCGACGGCCTCGGCAGTGTCGGATGCGACGCCGACGACATCAAAGCCGCCGTTCAGAGCCATGCCCAGCATCGAGCGAATCACGGGGTCATCGTCGGCGATTATCAACCGCGGACGATAGCCGGGGGGGGCGTCAATGACCATCGGCTCATCGGCTCCTTTGGAAGTGCTTCGGTCAGGGCTTCGTCGACGCATCATTTGTCGTCACCTCGCGGTCTCTAGTTGAATGCGCGGCGCGGGCGGGTGATTGCCCGGGTTCGACACCGCGCGCGGTGCGGAGGAGACGGATCTGCTCAGCAGGTCCCCGAGGTCCTCGGCGGCCGCGGGTCGCGCGAACACATACCCCTGGGCGGCATCGCATTCGTAGCCGACTAGCATCTCGGCGACGCTCTCATCCTCGACCCCCTCGGCAACGACCCTCAGCCCCAGGTTGTGCGCGAGATCGATCGTCGAACGCACGATGATCTCGTCGTCGCTGACGGACCCGAGGTTCATAACGAAGGATCTGTCGATCTTGATCTCGTTGACCGGCAGACGCTGCAGATACGCCAGCGACGAGTATCCCGTGCCGAAGTCGTCGATCGACAGCTCTCCCATGGTGTGCAGACGGGCCAGCACACCCGGGGCGGCGTCAGCGATCAGAGCGCTCTCGGTGAGCTCGAGCGTCAGCCCGCCCGGCGGCGTACCCCACAGCTGTGTCAACTCTGCCACGGTGTCGGGAAGCGTGCTCGCCTTACGCAGGCTCCGCGCGGAGACGTTGACGGCCATCGTGAGATCGAGCCCTTCGTCGCGCCACAGCCGCTGCTGGCGTAGAGCCGTGCCGAGCACCCACCTCGTCACCGACGAGATCAGATGCGTGCGTTCCACGTCAGGCATGAAGCTGGCGGGTGCCAGCAGACCCTGTGTCGGGTGCTGCCAGCGGACCAGTGCCTCGACGCCGGTGATCGCGCGGGTGGCCAGATCGATCTTCGGCTGATAGTGGAGGATGAGCTCGTCGCGGGTGACACAATGGCGAAGGTCCAGCAGCAGGGCTAGGTGATCCGCCGTCTGGGTCTCCTGGGTCGCGCTGAAGACCGCGTGACCTTCGCCGGACCGCTTGGCCGAGTACATCGCCAGATCCGCGCGGTGGAGCAGCTCGGCCGTGGTGACGCCATGCTCGGGATACAGGGCGATGCCGATACTCGGTGACACGTGAACGGTCTCGTCGTCCAGAGTGAACCCGCGCTCGCAGACCTGCTGGATCTTGAAGGCCATCGCCACCGCTGCCGACAGGTCGGCCCTGCCGGCCGGCAGGATCGCGAACTCGTCTCCGCCGAGTCGCGCGACCGTGTCGCCCTCGCGGAGGGTGGCGATGAGCCGCTCGCCGACCTCCCTCAGCAGGGTGTCCCCACGGTCGTGTCCGAGAGTGTCGTTGACATGCTTGAAGCCGTCCAGATCCATCATCAGCACGGCACGGGGTTCGTTGGCGCGCTTGGCCAGCGCGAGCGTCCGGGTCAGGAGATCGCTGAACAGGGTGCGGTTGGCAAGGCCAGTGAGACCATCGTGCAGCGCCAGGTGCTCGAGCGCTTCGGTATGCGCCCGGCGTTCGGAGATGTCGCGCACACAGGCGAGCGTGAAGGTGCGTTCCTCGTGCTTGATCTCTCCGCGCTCCAGCTCCATGGCAAACACCGAACCGTCCTGACGAGTGCCCAGCGTCTCAATCGCCAGGCGGGGCAGGTCTCCCTCACCTGGACATCGCGCCGGCACGGCATCGAGGCCGCGTAACTCGTCTCGGCGCTCAGGCGCAATCATGAACGCGAAAGGATGTCCCACCGGCTCTTCGGCGTGATAGCCGAACAACCGGCCCACGGACCGGTTGACCGATTCGATGACGCCCTTCTCGTCCAGGATGAAGATCCCATCCGAGACGTTATCGAGCACCGCCTGCGTGCGAATGTCGCTGTCGCGCAACGCCGCGTTCAACGAGGTGATCGACTCAAGCGAACTCTGCAGCTCCTGAGATTGCAGAAACAGGTCGACGAACGCCGTGACCTTCGCCCGCAGCACATCCGGGAGCACCGGCGTGAAGATGAAGTCGAGGGCGCCGCTGGCATACGCGCTGGCCGCCTCCCCCTGCTCTCCTCCCTCGGCGGTCACGAAGATGATCGGCGTGCGTCCCCCCCGGCTGTCCTGCCTGCAGCGCTTGGCCGTCTCGAAGCCATTCATCGTGGGCATGCGGACGTCCATCAGGATCAGCGCGAAGGTCTGAGAGGCGAGGGCCTCAAGCGCCGCGCGGCCCGAGTCCGCCTCGACGACGGCGTAGTCGAGCGGGGCGAGCATCGCCCGCAGCGCAATGCGCTTGACGGGGTTGTCGTCGACGACGAGAATCGCCGGGCCGGACATCTCGCAAGGCGCTTCGACTGACGGCCCCGAGCTCTCAGGAGGCGCCTCGACGGCCGACCGTACCGCCATCAGCCGATCGTGTCCTTTGGCCGCCCCCGGGGGGTGCTCGACGGCAGCCACTCGCCGAGAACGCTGAGGAGCTCCACCGTGTCCACGGGCTTGGAGACGTACGCCGACGCACCCGCATCGATGCAGCGCTGGCGCTCTCCGTCTTCCACCTTCGCCGTAAACGCAACGAGCGGGATCTCATCGCCCGATGCCAGCTTGCGCATGGCTCGCATCGTCGCGTAGCCGTCCATCCCGGGCATCATGATGTCCACCAGCACCAGGTCGATCCCGGGCGTCTCGCGGAGGATCTCGATCGCCTGCTGGCCGTTCTCGGCCGAGACCGCCTCAACGTCGACCCGTTTGAGCAGCGCCGCGAGGGCGAAGATGTTGGGGAAGTCGTCGTCCACCACCAGAATCGTGCAGCCCGCCACGCTCGAGCCGGCCGGATTGGCGAGAGAAGGCATCGGCGTCAGCGCGGGAACCCGCAGCGGCGCATCGCTTGACACCTCGGCGGTGCCGTTGGATTGCGAGGGTGGGATCATGGTGGCGGTCGCGCCCGCGTCGCCATTGGGGGATGAGGTCTCCAGCGCGCCTGCAAACGTCGGCGCAAGCGCGTGAACCTCGGCCTCAGACAACGCCGTCACGTGCCCGTTTGAGGCGAGCGGCTCGGCCTCGGCAGGCGAAGGTAGCGACGCCGGCCCCTCGGGCACGGCTGCGGCCGCGGTGGCCATGTGAACGTCGGGAGACCCAGGGAGATACAGGGTGAAGGTGCTGCCCTCGCCACGCGTGCTCACGAGCGTGACCTCACCACCGAGCAGGCGCACAAGCTCGCGGCTGATCGACAGGCCGAGTCCGGTTCCGCCGTATTGGCGCGCCGTCGATCCATCGGCCTGGGCGAACGCCTCGAAGATCAGGCTCTGCTGCTCGGGCGTGATGCCGATCCCGGTGTCAGTGATGGCGAACGCGACCACCGAGTCCGCACGGGCGAGCGTCTCGTTGGTCGTGCTCCAGCCGCTGCGTGCGGGTCCGATATGCATGCTCACGCCGCCCTGCTCGGTGAACTTGAACGCGTTCGAGAGCAGGTTCTTGAGCACCTGGCGCAGGCGGCTGGCATCGGTTGTGATGACGCCCGAGACCTCGGGTGCCAGCTCCACGGAGAAGGACAGGGCTTGCTGCTTGGCCACATGGGCGAAGTCGCGATCGAGCGCGTCCTTGACCTCGGCGAGCTCCACCTCGTCGCTCTCCAGGGTGACCGTGCCCGACTCGACCTTCGCAAGGTCGAGGATGTCGTCGAGCAGCCGCAGCAGATCGTTACCGGAGGAGCGAATCACGCTCGCGTACTGCACCTGCGTCTCGGTAAGGGTCTCCTCCTGGTTGTCCTCAAGCTCACCGGCGAGTATCAACAGGCTGTTGAGCGGCGTTCGCAGCTCGTGTGACATGTTCGAGAAGAACTCCGACTTGTACTTCGAGGAGACCGCCAGCTGGTCGGCCTTCTCCTCCACCAGCCGCTTGGCCAGCACGACCTCCTGGTTCTTGCGCTCCACCTCCGAGTACTGCTCGGCCAGGCGGGCGGCCTGGCTCGCGAGGTCCTCGTTGGAGGTGCTCAGCTCTTCCTGACGGGACTGCAGCTCCTGCGCCTGGGACTGCGATTGCTTCAGCAGATTCTCGGTGAGGGTGTTGGCCTCGATCGTGTTGAGCACGAGGCCGATGCTCTCGGTGAGCTGATCGAGAAACGCCTGGTGGGTGAGGCTGAACGGGCTGAAGGACGCGAGCTCGATGACGGCGCGGACCGACCCTTCGAACAGGATCGGCAGCGCGATGATGTTCAGCGGCGCCGAGTCGCCCAGCCCTGAGCTGATCCTGACGTAGTCGGCAGGCACATCGGTGAGCAGAATGCGCTCCTTCTCCTGGGCACACTGACCGACCAGGCCTTCCCCGAGCCGGAACTGGTTGGCGAGGTGCTTGCGCTCCTTGTAGCCGTAGCCGGCCTGGTAGATGAGGACGGGCTCGCCGCCATCGTCGAGACTCGCCAGCGTGTAGAAGACCGCGTGCTGAGCCGACACCAGAGGCGCCAGCTCGGACAGGATCATGTTTGACACCGTGGCCAGGTCGCGCTGGCCCTGGAGCATGCGGGTGAAGCGCTCGAGGTTCGTCTTCAGCCAATCCTGCTCGGTGTTCTCGCGCGTCGTCTCCCTCAGATTGCGGATCATCTCGTTGAGCTTGTCCTTCAGGACGGCGACCTCTCCCGAGGCCTCCACTCCGACCTGCCGTGTCAGATCGCCCTCGGTGACCGCCGTGGCCACGTCGGCGATCGCACGCACCTGGTTCGTCAGGTTGGCCGCCAGCTGGTTGACGTTGTCGGTCAGGTCCTTCCACACGCCGGCGACCTCGGCGGACTGGGCCTGCCCCCCGAGCTTGCCCTCCACGCCGACCTCGCGGGCGACACGGGTCACCTCGGAGGCGAACCGGTTGAGCTGATCGACCATCGCGTTGACCGTGTTCTTCAGCTGCAGGAACTCGCCCTTGACGTCCGCTGAGATCTTCTTGCTCAGGTCGCCGTTGGCCACAGCCGTGGTGACCTCGGCGATGTCGCGGACCTGCCCGGTGAGGTTGCCGGCCATCAGGTTGACGTTGTCGGTCAGATCCTTCCATACGCCTCCGACCTCGATCGTCACCGCCGCGGCCTGACCGAGCTTTCCCTCGGTCCCGACCTCGCGGGCCACGCGGGTCACCTCCGAGATGAAGCGGTTGAGCTGATCCACCATCGCGTTGATGGTGTTCTTCAGCTCGAGCACCTCGCCGTGGACATCGGCGGTGATCTTCTTGCTCAGATCGCCGTCCGCGACCGCGCCGATGACCCGTTGCATGTCGGTGGTGGGACGCACGAGATCCTCGATCAGGCTGTTGACCGAGTCGATCGTCTCCGACCACACGCGGTCGGAGCCCCTCAGCGCCACCCGCTGAGAGAGCTTGCCCTCTTTGCCGACTACCCGGCTGACCCGCGCCAGCTCGTCGCCGAGCGTCTGGTTCGCGGAGATCACGTCGTTGAGCGTGTCAGCGATCTTGCCCGGCACACCCGTCAGGGTGAGCGGCATGCGCACGCTGAAGTCGCCCCTCTTGACGTCGGCGAGCACCGTCAGCAGCACCGCCTCGTCGAGCTCATCGGAGCGACGATCGAGAACGACCGCCTGGGTCGAATCCCCGTTCTGCTCAGGCTCTACCATGACGCGCCCCCCGGCTGAAGGTCTGGCTCCGGCGCACCGTCCGACTCATCTCGCTCATCACCGCTCCATCATTCGGGAAAGGGGAGGCTGCCTTCACCGGCGGCCATTCCTACACATCGGTCACGCCCGCCTCGCGGTACATGGTCCGTTCGAACCCAATTTGGGGGTCAGATCGGACCCCGCCCCGGTCGAACCAACTGGTGGAACGAGTAGACTGCCTCGAAGGGGAGAAGCTGACCTCGTGGATCGGCCCTAATGCCAGCACAGCAGGACGAACCCGCCCGGCCCCCGCGGCCGATCACGGTCGTCCTGGTCGACGACGAGCAGCTGATTCGCAGCGCTCTGGCCCAGGCGCTGGACGCCGAAGGGCTGGATCTCGTCGGCGAAGCCACGAACACCGCCGAAGCCGTCAAGATGGTCGTCGACCTTCGCCCGGACGTCGTCCTGATGGACATCAGGCTGCCCGGAAGCCAGGGCGTTCAGGCGATTGAGGCGCTCGGCCTGCTCGCGCCCGCCTCTCGCATGCTGATCCTCACGCGCACCGAGCAGAACCGCGTCGTCGAGGCGATCGTCGCCGGGGCCAGCGGCTACATCCTGAAGACCGCAGAGCCGGCAACGATCATCGCCGCGGTGAAGGCGACCGCGGCCGGAGAATCTGTGATCTCCCCGGAGATCGCAGGCAAGCTCCTGCAGCGCATCCGCGATCTCGGCATCCCCATCGCCACCGACAGCGACGACACGGCCAACGCGATCCGGGCCGCCCTCACCCCCCGCGAACTTGAAATCTTCACCCGCCTCGCCAGCGGCAAAAGCAATCACGAGATCGCCGGCGAACTCGACCTCAGCACCAACACGGTCTCCAACCACATCGCCAGCATCCTCGCCAAGCTCCACCTCGACAATCGCATTCAGGCGGCTGTCCAAGCCGTGCGAACGGGCATCTCCTAGCTATCCGCAGTAAACCGGTCGTCTAAGTGGAGTGCGACTAGACTCGCCGTCATGATCTTTCGCCAGATCACCCACGATGATCTTGGCTGCGCCTCCTACCTGATCGGCGATGAGCGCAGCGGGGACGCCGCCGTCGTGGACCCCCGCTTTGACATCGACGACTACCTCGAGCTCGCGCGCTACCGCGGAGTCACGATCGATCACGTCCTCGAGACCCACAACCACGCCGACCACGTCTCCGGCCACGGGCGCCTCGTCGCGGCAACCGGGGCGCGCATCCACATCCACCGCGACGCCAGCCCCGACTACGAGCATGAGCCGTTCGAGGACGGCTGGGAGCTGCGACTCGGCTCACTGATCGTACGCGCGCTGCACACGCCGGGGCACCGGCCCGAGCACACGGCCTTCGCGCTGATCGACTCGAGGCGCGGTCCGGACCCGTGGGCCGTGCTGAGCGGCGACAGCCTGTTCGTCGGGGACGTCGCGCGCCCGGACCTGGCGATCGAGAAGACCGAGGGGGCCCGCCAGATCTTCCACTCGCTGCACCACAAGCTCCTCACCCTCCCGGACGACTGTGAGCTCTGGCCGGCACATCTGGGGGGATCGATGTGCGGCGGGCCCGGGATGGACATGAAGATCTGCTCGACCGTCGGCTTCGAGAAGCGCCACAACCCGATGCTCTCCCTGAACGACGAGGGGGAGTTCGTGAGCCAGGCGCTTGCGAAGCTCGGGCCCCAGCCTCCGAACTTCGAAAGGATCGTCGAGCTCAATCGTGGCGCGCTCCTGACCAGCGGCGTCGAGGCGGTCGCACTGTACCCGCATCAGGTGGAGCTGAAGCGTGACGAGGGCGCACTTCTCGTGGACGTGCGCACCGACCTCCAGTTCGACGATGTCCACATCCGCGGCTCGATCTGCATTCCCTCCTTCAGCTCGGGGTTCGGGTCGAAGCTCGCCTGGCTCGCCGACCACGATCAGGAGATCGTGTTCATCGGGCGCGACGACGCCGACGGCAGGCGCGCGACCGAGCTTGCCGTCGCCGTCGGCGTTCGCAACATCGCGGGCCTGCTCTCCGGAGGCATGACCAACTGGCGCCAGGAACGCCATCCGGTGTCTCAGACCGAGCGCCTCACGGTGGAGGAGCTGTCACAGCGCATGGACGCCGATGGGGAGTTGCAGCTCCTCGACGTACGCGAGCGCGCGGAGTGGGACGCCGGTCACATACCGGGCTCGACCTCCGTGCCCTGGCACGACATCGTGGATGTTCCCGCCGGCCTGGACGCGGCCCGTCCGCTGGCCGTCATCTGCGCCGCCGGCCTGCGTGCGGCCACCGCCGCCAGCCTGCTGCGCCGCGCCGGTGCGCAGCAGGTTCTTCACGTCATCGACGGCGGGGTGCCGAGGTGGGGCGAGCTCGGCAAACCGCTCGAGCGCACCCGCTCGAATAGATTGCGGGCGAACCTCGAGGGAAAGGACCCGTGTGATGGCCAAGATTCTCTGCGTGCTGTACGACGACCCGGTTGACGGATACCCGCCGTCCTATGCGCGAGACGACGTCCCGGAGATCACGAGCTACCCCGGCGGGCAGACCACGCCCACCCCGGGCGCGATCGACTTCACGCCGGGCGAACTGCTGGGCAGCGTCTCGGGCGAGCTGGGGTTGCGCAAGTTCCTCGAGCAGGCCGGACACGAGTTCGTCGTGACCTCAGACAAGGAGGGGCCCGATTCCGTCTTTGAGCGCGAGCTCCCAGGTGCGGATGTCGTGATCTCCCAGCCATTCTGGCCCGCCTACCTGACCGCCGAGCGCATCGCCAAGGCTCCCAAGCTGAAGCTGGCGCTGACGGCCGGAATCGGCTCAGACCACGTCGACCTGCAGGCGGCGATCGAGCACGGCATCACGGTGGCCGAGGTGACCTACAGCAACAGCATCAGCGTTGCCGAGCACGTGGTGATGATGATCCTCGCGCTCGTCCGCAACTACATCCCCTCCTACAAATGGGTCATCGACGGCGGCTGGAACATCGCCGACTGCGTGTCGCGCTCCTACGACCTGGAGGGCATGCAGGTCGGCAGCGTGGCCGCCGGGCGCATCGGCTCGGCCGTGCTGCGGCGGCTGGCGCCGTTTGAAGTGGGCCTGCACTACACCGACCGGCACAGGTTGCCCTCCGAGGTCGAGCAGGAACTCGGCGTCACCTTCCACGCGGACGTCGAGTCGCTGGTGAGCGTCTGCGACCTGGTCACGATCAACGCCCCGCTGTATCCGGAGACCGAAAACCTGTTCGACTCGCAGCTGATCGCCAAGATGAAGCGCGGCGCCTATCTCGTGAACACCGCGCGCGGCAAGATCTGCGATCGCGATGCCGTGGCAGCGGCCTGCGAGAGCGGCCAGCTCGCCGGCTACGCGGGCGACGTGTGGTTTCCCCAGCCGCCGCCGGCCGACCATCCGTGGCGCACCATGCCCCACCACGGAATGACGCCCCACATCTCCGGCACCAGCCTGTCGGCCCAGGCCCGCTACGCCGCCGGGACGCGCGAGATCCTCGAGTGCTGGCTGGACGGCCGCCCGATCCGCGAGGAGTACCTGATCGTCGACGGCGGCGAGCTCGCCGGCACGGGCGCCCACTCCTACGGCGCCGGCAACGCCACCGGCGGCTCCGAGGAGGCCTCGCGGTTCACGGCAGGCTGACCGGCCGCGCGCCCAAGATCGGGCTGCTGGCGGCGCTGCTGGCGTTGCTGGGCGGGTGCGGCTCGACGGCCAGGGCTCCCGTGCGGGCCGGGCTCGTGTCGATCGGGGCCGGGCTGAGGGGCCCCGCCGGCCTCGAGGCGAGCGCGTACGCCGCTGGGCCGGCCACGCTCGCTGACATCCTGCTCGATCGGCAGGGTCGACTGTGGTTGACGGCCGCGGGCCTTGAAACCCACACCCAGGACGGGGTGTATGAGATCGCCAAACCGGGCGGGCGGCTCGTCAAGGTCGTGTCCGGCGTCTCAGACCCCCTCGGCCTGGCCTGGTATGGGGGTGAACTGTACGTATCCTCGGTCGGACGGGTGGACGCCTTCGGGGGCTTTGACGGGCGTCGTTTCACCACAGACAGGAGGGTCCTCACAGGCCCGGTCGCCGGCGGCGAGAACAACGCGCTCGTGCTGGCGCCGGACGGCCGCTTCCTGATGGGAGTGACCGCGACATGTGACCACTGCACCCCGCGCTCTGAGTTCTCCGGGGCGGTCGTCTCGTTCCGCCCCGACGGCGGCGATCTACGCGTGTTCGCAGCGCGCATCCGGGCGCCGTTCGGTCTGGCCTTCGTGCCTCAAAGCAGCGATCTGCTGGTCACCATGAACCAGCAGGACGACCTCGGCGCGGCGACCCCCGGGGATTGGCTGGCGCTCGTCCGCGAGGGCCAGGATTGGCGCTTCCCCGGCTGCTACGGACAGGGCGGTCCAGCCTGCACCGGGGTGCCGGCGCCGATCGCCGTCCTCGACAAGCACGCAGCCGTCGGCTATCTGGTGGTCGGGAGCGATGAGCCCGGGGCGCCTGCGGGGACCTCCGCGATTCTCACGGAGTGGCAGGCGGCCAAGGTGCAGCGCGTCGCTCTGACCCGGACGGGCTCGACCTACGCCGGCTCCGTGAGTCCGTTTCTGAGCGGAATCCGCAACCCGCTTGCGATAGCGGCAGGCCCTGGTCGGTCGCTGCTCGTAGGAGACTGGGCGAGCGGCACGATCTATCTCATCCAGGCAAAGGAGACCCCATGACCTTCTACGAGGACCTCGTCTCGAACGGACGCGAGCACCCCGAGCCCGTCGTCCGCGTGGAGCGCCGCGGCGACCGCGCCGTCGTCACGCTCGACGATCCGGCCAAGCTGAACGTGCTCACGGCCGCACTCGTGCAACAGCTCAAAATCGCACTGGAGGAGCTCGTCGCCGACCGCGCGATCCGCTCGATAGTGCTGACCGGCGCCGACCCCGGGTTCTCCGCGGGCGGCGATCTGCGGATGATGGACGACGCGCCGCAGGCGCTCGCCTCGGCGGAGGGCACAACCGACATCTGGCGCTGGATCCGCTACGAGTTCGGGGGGATCGTCAGGCTGATCGCCCGCAGCGACACCGCGTTCATCGCGGCCATCAACGGCCCCGCCGCCGGAGTCGGACTGGCCTGGGCGCTGACCTGCGACCTGGCCATAGCCTCAGAGCGGGCCCGCATCGTGCCGGCCTTTGGGCGACTCGGGCTGCTGCCCGAGGTGGGGACCTCGTGGGCGCTGACCAGGCGGCTCGGCTACCAGGGCGCCTTCGCCTACTACGCCGGCGGCGAGCACCTCGACGCAACGCGCGCGCAGGAGCTCGGACTCGTTCACGAGGTCGTACCGCATGAGCAGCTGCTCGCCGCCGCCGACACCTGGTGCACGCGCATCGCCGCGCTGCCCGCACACGCCCTGGCAATGACCAAGCCGCTGCTGCGGGCGGCGGCCGACGGCAGCTGGGACAGCACGCTGGCCATGGAGGAGTTCGCCGAGCCGCAGTGCTTCACCACCGGCGCCTTCCAGCAGGCGGTACGCCAACTGCTGTCGGCGCGATGAGCTCAGACGCTCGCCAGGGCCTGCTCGGCTCCGGCCCTGAGAATCGCGGCGGCCTCGCTGCGGCGCCGCGCCGCCAGACGTTCTTCGGCGTCCTTGCGCCCCTCAGGTGAGACGAACCCGACGATGTCGGGCAGGCGGAAGATTTTGCCGAGACCGCCCCAGCTACCGTCGGGAATCTCGAGGCTGAAGACCCATACGCGGAACTCCGGGTTGGGCCAGCGCCCGTCCTCGGCCTCGACCACCGCCTGCGTGATCTCAGCGGTGACGGCGGCCCTGCGCTCGTCGTCGTACTGGCCCTCGGGGACCTGGCAGACGAACTTGTAGTGGGGCTCCTGTGCGGGCTCGCCGGCCACGTACATCTCGGGGCGATGGACGAACAGCCAGGCGATCGAGCGAACCTGCTCGTTGCTCGGATCGGCGCCCTCGTGCTCGAGCAGTAGATCGGTGACCCGGCTGAGCAGCCTGCGCTCGACGTCGGGCTCCAGCGCGTCCTTGGGGATGTAGGCGTCACACATCGGCATCGTCTCGGCCTCCTTCTCGTCCGCCCGCTGGACGGCTGGGTTGTAAAAGCGGACGCAGCCTAGCGGAGCGTAGTCCAGTTGTCAAACTCAGCTATCCTGGGGGTCATGCACCCCGACCGCTTCAGCTACAGCGCCGAGAACTGCTCGATCCATCGCAGCCTCGAGGTGGTGGGCGAGCGCTGGACCCTGCTCGTGCTCCGCGAGGCCTTCTACGGCGTGCGGCGCTTCGAGGACTTCGTCCGCATGCTCGGCTGTCCCCGCGACGTCCTCAGCGCACGGCTGCGCACGCTCGTCGATGAGGGGATCCTCAGGCGCGAGCCCTACCGCGAGCCCGGCAGCCGCGCCCGCAGCGAGTACCGCCTGACCGACAAGGGGCACGAGCTGTTCCCCGCCCTGCTCGCCCTGATGCAGTGGGGTGATCGCTGGAGGGCCGACCCGAGCGGGCCCGCCGTGGAGCTGACCCACCGCGGCTGCGGCGAGGAGCTCGAGGTGGTCATGAGCTGCAAGGGGGGTCACGGACCGCTGACGATCCGCGACGTCGCAGCCCAGCCCGGGCCCGGCGCCCGCAGGGTCGCCTGAGGATCCCGGCTCCTCAGCTGAACTTGGTGCTCGGCCGCTCCTGCCGTACGCCGTCGAGGAGGATGTCCACCTTCTCGTTGTAGAACGACATCAGCCCGGCGATCGCCTCGCTCTCCGGAAGCGGGGTCGGGTAGGACCACGCCAGGTTCTCGTTCAGCTCGCCGTCGAGGCGGACCGACCAGGACTGTGCCTGGCCCTTGTATGGACAGTGGCTCACGCCGTCGCCGAGCTCCAGCAGATCCATCCGCACGTGGGTCCTCGGCAGGTAGTAGCGGACCGGCAGGCCCGTCTCGAACAGAAGCCGCGGGCTGGGCGAATCAGCGACCGTCAGGCCGCCGATCTGCACCTGCACGCGCCTTGAGCTGTGGAGGATGTCGATCCGGGTATACGGGTTGCGAGCATGGGTGAACACCTCCTCGTCCTCCTCGAACCAGGCGTCCATCGCGTCCCAGTCAAGGCGGATCAGCCCCCGCAGCTCCTCCACCGGGGAGGAGTCATAGGAGAGGGCCGCGCCGGGTGCCCGCCTACCCCGCGCGGTGACGGTGAACGTCCTGCCGTCGCCCCGGCTGGGTGAGTGGGCGAGACCCCCGTCCGCCTGCAGCAGCTCGCTGCGCACGTCCTCGGCGGGGAAGTAGTAGACGGGGTAATGGGGACCCTCCCAGACAAGCAGCGGATGGGTCGTGTCGGCCACCAGCTCGCCAGCAAGGTAGGCGCGAATCCGCTTGGCCCCGGGCTCGACCCGGATCCGGGCGGCGCCGCCCTGCTCAGGCGGCATGCGAGCCTCTGGGCGTGAGCTTGAATTCGCCGAGGCCGTAATCCTGATTGCAGGTCATCGTCGTCTTCGTGTCATGGCAGGAGAGGCTTTCCGGGAACACGACCTGCTGGTTGGTGGGCAGCGTCTGACCCCTCAGCCGGAGCCTCAGCCTGATCGACCTCGCTTTCCCGGTGGGCTTCAGCCGGTAGGCGCGCCGGGTCGCGAGGCGCTCGCAGGCGACGTTGTTGGGAGAGGGTGTCCACAGGCAGCGAATATTGCCCCTCGGCGTGGAGAAGTGGCAGGGCACCGTCGAGCTGTGAGGCCCGCTGCACGCATAGTGGACGTGGGCGTCCTTGACATCCCGGGCCAGCGCCGGTGCGGGCGCGTGCGCCCAGGCGACCGCGGCCCACAGGCACGCGACGGCGGCGGCGGCGGCGAGCTTCGCGGCTGCGCGCAGCATCCGCGGGGGCGGCACGGATCGCATCCTAGATCGCACGCTCGCGCCCCTGCCAATAGGGCTCGCGCAGCCGGCGCTTGAAGATCTTGCCGGAATCCTCGCGCGGCAGCGACTCGCTGAACTCGACCACGCGGGGCGTCTTGTAGCCGGCGAGCCTCGCGCTGAGGTGATCGCGCACCGCGTCGGCGCTCAGCGTCACGCCATCGTGGAGCTCGACGTGGGCGGCGAGCGTCTCGCCGAACTCGTCGTCGGGGATCCCGAACACGGCGCAGTCGCGGACGCCCTCGAGCGACAGCAGGCAGGCCTCGATCTCGGCGGGGTAGATGTTCACGCCGCCGCTGATCACCATGTCGCTGCGGCGATCGTTGAGATAGAGATAGCCGTCGGGGTCCAGGTAGCCGATGTCGCCGCAGCTGATCAGCCCGTCGCGCTCGACCGAGCGGCGCTTCTCCTCGTCGCCGGCATAGGTGAAGTCGGGCCATGTGTCGAGCCACATGAAGACCTCCCCGGACTCGCCGGTGGGAAGCTCAAGGCCATCGGCGTCGAGGACCTTGATCACGGCATGCCCGATCGGCCGGCCGACCGTACCCGGGTGCGATAGCCACTCATCACTGGTACAGAACACGACCGGCCCCGTCTCAGTTCCGCCGTAGTACTCGGCGATGATCGGGCCCAGCCACTCGATCATCGCGCGCTTGACCTCCGGCGGGCAGGGCGCCGCGGCGTGCACGACCCAGCGCAGTGAGGACAGGTCATAGCGGCCGCGCACCGGCTCGGGCAGGGACAGCAGGCGCACGAACATCGTGGGAACCATCTGCACGACCGTGACGCCATGCCGCTCGACGATCTGAAGGAACTCCTCGGGGTCGAACCTGGTCATGATCGTCATGTCCATGCCGTGGGTGGCGGCCACCATCGCGTAGACGTTGGGCGCCGTGTGGTACATCGGCGCGGGGATCACGGTGCGCTCGCCGGGCGCGAGCTGGAAGATCTCGCCGAGCAGCGCTCGCGTCCCCTCGCGCTGGGCGTCGGTGGCCGGGGTGCGCACGACGCCCTTCGGTCGCCCGGTCGTGCCCGATGTGTAGATGATGCTGACCGGCGCCTCCTCGGGCGGCTGCGCCCACGGCTCGTGGCCCGCCAGCCAGTCGGGCCACCACAGGGCGCCGTCGGGCAGCTCGGCGGCGGCGATGTCCCTCGCGCCGTCCCCCCCGGGCGGCACGACGATGACGATCAGGCCGTCGGGCACGCTTGCCGCGATCGCCGGCCACAGGTCGGCGTGCACCACGAGCGCCTTCGCACCGCTGTCGATCAGCACGTGCGCGATCTCATCGCCCCGCCAGTGCCAGTTGATCGGCACGGCGCTCGCGCCCAGCGGCACCGTCGCGATCGAGGCCTCGAGGAACTCGATCGAGTTGCGCAACAGGAGCGCGATCCGGTCACCCGCGCCGATGCCCAGCTCGAGCAGGCCCGTGCTCGCGCGCAGCGCGCGCCCGAACAGGTCGGGATAGGTGGTGAAGCGCTCGCCGCAGCGGACGCCGATCTCCTGCTCGTCCATCGGCCGAGATCCTAGTCAGTCGGCGTCGACGAGCCCCTCGTGATCCAGGGTCAGTAACGCGGCGACCACCTGCGGGTCGAATTGGCTGCCGTCGCAGCGTTCGATCTCGGCCACGGCGTGGGCAACCGTGAGCGCGCCCTTGTACGGACGCGCATGGGTCATCGCGTCGAATGCATCCGCGACCGCCACGATCCGCCCGGTGACGGGGATTGCTTGGCCGCGCAGCCCGGACGGGTAGCCCCTCCCGTCCCAGTGCTCATGGTGGGAAAGCGCTATCTCACTGGCCATCTGCATTATCGGAAAATCACTGTCGCCGAGGATGCGCGCACCGATCGCGGTGTGTGTCTTTATGAACTCGAACTCCCCGGCTGTGAGCCTGCCGGGCTTCAGCAGGATCCTGTCGGGGATCCCGATCTTGCCCACGTCATGGAGCGCGGCGGCGCGTCGGATCGTCGCGATCAGCTCGCCGTCCAGACCCAGCTCGCTGGCCAGCAGCCCCGCTGTGTGAGCGACCCGCTCGGTGTGCCTGTTGGTGTCGTCATCTCGGTACTCGCTGACGCGGGCCAGGCGTCTGAGGTCCTCGAGCCTCGCGGCCTGCAGTTCCTCGAGCGTGGATCGCAGCTCGGTGATGTCGGTGAATGAGCCCACCGAGGCGTATGGCTCGTGCTCGCCGGGATTGAACACCGGGGAGCTGCTGACCGACAGCCAGCGGACCGGAGCGCCGGGACTCTGCACTCCCATGATCGCCCCATACTGGGGCTTACCGGTGCGCATGGTGATGGCCACGGGGTAGTCCTCGGGGCGATAGGGCGAGCCGTCCTCACGAATGAGCGGGGCGAGCGGCCGGTCTGGCGTGCTGTTGGTGAGCTCATCCGCCGACACCCCGAGGAGTCGCTCCGCGCTCCGGTTGAATGCCAGCACCTGCCCGTCGAGGCCCCGCATGATCAGACCCTCGTTGAGAGCTTCCACGACGGATTGATAGCGCTGCTCGCTGGCCCGCAGCGCCTCCTCGGCGGCGCGCTGCTCTGAGAGATCGCGATAGATGCCGATACCGCCGGCGACCTGCCCGTCGTCGTCCAGGATCGGCGCCATCGATATCCGCACCTTCACCAGATGGCCATCCTTGGCGACCCGTTCGGTCTCCACCTCGGCGCGATTGCCCGCTCGGATGGCGTCATGAAACGCAACCGTCTCAGCGGCGCGATTCTCGGGGGACAGCAGCAGCAGGCTCCTGCCGAGGATCTCGGCCCGCGAATAGCCGAACAGCCGTTCCGCGCCCTCGCTCCAGCCGGTGAGGATGCCCTCGAGCGTCGCGGCGATGACCCCGTCGCTGGCCGACTCCGACAGGGACACGAGCTCGAGCGCACGCACGAGCCTTGCCGACTCCGCCACCGACGGCTTCCCCGGCCTGGGCGCGGCCGAGCGGCGGCGCGCGAGTTCTCGTGCCCGGCCTGCACGCTTGCCGTGCTGTGAGGCCGCGCGGGGCATACACAGGCCATCGACCCACACAGGCGCTGCTTGAGCCGGCCCCCGACACTGCACGGAAAGCTGGATAGGCTCCGCGGCCATGGAGCACGTCACCCTGGAGGACGGCGGCGACGGTGTCGTCGTGATGACCGCCGACCGAGCACCGGCCAACGCGATGGACGTCACCCTGCTCGGGGACATCCTTGAGGCGCTCGAGCAGGTGGCGAGCGACGTACCTCGCGCGCTCGTCCTGGCCGGGCGTCCGGGCTTCTTCTCCGCAGGCGCAGACCTCAAGGCGGTTCCCGGCTACGACGCCGAGGATCAGCGCCGGATGGTGACGGGAATCAACGACATGGCGCTCGGCCTGTATGAGCTGCCCTGCCCGGTCGTGGGCGCGATCACGGGTCACGCGATCGCCGGTGGCTTCGTGCTGGCCCTCTGCACCGACATCCGCATCGCCTCCAGCGCAGGCAGCTATGGGCTGACCGAGGTCAAGGTCGGCGTCCCCTACCCGCAGGCGGCGATCGGGGTGGTCGCGGCGGAGCTCGCGCCACATGCCGCTCGAGTGCTCGCTTTCGGCAACCAGCTGATCGACAGCGCCAGCTGCCTTCGCCTGGGCGCCTTCGACGAGATCGTCGAGCCCGAGCAGGTGATCCCACGCGCGCTCGAGCTCGCCGCCGGACTCGCTGTCTTCCCCTCCGACGTCTATGCACGCACCAAGCGCGAGCTGCGCGGGGCGACGGCAGCCCGCCTGCGCGCCGCCGCCGCCGAGGATCCCCTGCTCGCCCGGTGGGTGGACTGAGGGAGCCCGAACCGAGAAATGCCGGTGCGCCTCGCTAACTTGAATCTGATGTCAAGTTCATGCTATTCTGGCGCACATGCCATCAGCTGAGCCAGCCTCTCCCACGCTCGCGAGACCACTGAGATCCGATGCCGCGCGCAACCGCCGCGCGCTGGTGCGAGCGGCGCGGGAGATCTTCGAGCGCGACGGGTTCGTGGCCGCGCGGATCACCGACATCGCCGAGGAGGCGGGGGTGGCACATGGCTCGTTCTACTCACACTTCCCGGACAAGCGCGCTGCCTTCGCGGCGGTCCTCGAGGAGGTGCAGGAGGAGATGCTCCAGCCCGGCGCCACCCCGACGACGGACGGCTCTGACCCGGCCGAGGTGATCGGACGGGCGAACCGCGCCTACCTGGAGGCCTACCAGCGCAACGCCCGGCTGATGGTGCTGCTCGAGCAGGTGGCCACCGTCGACGAGGACTTCCTGCAGCTGCGGATGAGGCGCACCGACGCCTTCGTGAGGCGCAACGCCAGGGCCATCCGCCGCCTGCAGCGCGCTGGGCAGGCCGACCCGGAGCTTGATCCCAGCCTCGCCTCGCT
Organism: uncultured Solirubrobacteraceae bacterium; assembly: GCA_963826995.1. Classification (GTDB taxonomy): domain Bacteria; phylum Actinomycetota; class Thermoleophilia; order Solirubrobacterales; family Solirubrobacteraceae; genus Palsa-744. The sequence goes on from CAWGYZ010000002.1 coordinate 1,012,151, forward strand.
TGCCATCTCGGCGATGGTCAGCCGCACGGCCTACGCGACGCTGGGCGTCGGCGAGGAGGCGGTTGACCTGGACCGCCTGGTTGCGACGCTCAACCGGCTGTGGACGAACGCACTGCGTATTGCACCCGACCGAAAGGACACGACGTCATGAGCTGGGACTTCTCGACAGATCCCGACTACCAGGAGCAGCTCGACTGGATGGCGGACTTCGTCCGCCGCGAGATCTGGCCGCTCGAGGCCATCTGGCCTGAGCTCTCACCCGACGGCCTGAGCGCGGCCATCGCGCCCCTGCAGCAGGAGGTCAAGGCGCGCGGGCTGTGGGCCACCCACCTTCCACCGGAGCTCGGCGGACAGGGCATGGGGCAGGTCAACCTGGGTCTCATGCACGAGATCCTCGGCACCTCTCCGATCGCGCCGCTGGCCTTTGGCAACGCGGCACCGGACTCCGGCAACTCCGAGATCCTGGCGATGGCCGGAACGCCCGAGCAGAAGGACCGCTGGCTTCATCCCCTGCTGGCCGGCGATCTCCGCAGCGCCTTCAGCATGACCGAGCCCAACACGCCCGGATCCGATCCCACGCAGTTGCGCACCCGCGCCGTCAGAGACGGCGAGGAATGGGTGATCGACGGGCTCAAGTGGTTCTCCTCGAACGGCTCGATCGCGGACTTCCTGATCGTCATGGCGGTCACAAATCCGGACGCGCGCCCCTCCCAGCGAGCGTCGATGTTCATCGTGCCCTGCGACACTCCCGGCGTCGAGATCATTCGCGACGTGCCCACGATGGAGCATCCCTCGGGGCGGTTGGGCGAGTACGGCGGGCACTCGGAAATCCGCTACGACGGCGTGCGGGTTGGAGCCGACGCCCTGCTCGGAGGCGACGGCGAGGGCTTCATGCTCGCGCAGCAGCGACTGGGCCCGGGTCGCATCCACCACTGCATGCGCTGGCTCGGCGTGGCACGGCGCGCCTTCGACATGATGTGCGAGCGAGCGACCTACCGCCACGCGCACGGCTCGCTGCTGGCGGACAAGCAGACGGTCCAGAACTGGATCGCCGACAGCGCCGCCGAGATGCAGGCCGCCCGCCTGATGACCCTGCACGCCGCGTGGGTGATGGACACTCAGGGGGCCAGGGCCGCCCGCACGGACATCGCGCTGATCAAGTTCTACGGCGCGAAGGTCCTGCACGACGTGGTCGACCGCGCCGTGCAGCTGCACGGGTCGCTCGGCTACTCCACCGACCTACCGCTCGAGCAGATGTATCGCTTCGCGCGAGCCGCCCGCATCTACGACGGCCCGGACGAGGTCCACCGCCAGTCGGTGGCCCGTCATGTCCTCGCCGGCTATCAGCCGCCGGCCGGCGACATTCCCAGCGAATACCTGCCGACTCGCCGCGAGCAGTCGCGCGAGCGCTTCAGCCATCTGCTGGAGACGGTCACCGCCAACGACTAGGAGAGCACGAGCTCGGCGACGTCGCGCAGCGTTGCGGCGTCGCCGGACACGAGCAGCGTCGTGACGATCGACTCCCGCCAGCGGGCGAGGTCGTCGCGAATCTTCTCGCGCGAGCCGACCAGCGACAGCTGCTGGATCAGCTCTGAGGGGATCCGCCCCGCGGCCTCATCCTTGCGCCCGGCGAGGTAGAGGTCTTGGATCTCCAGCACCTCCTTCTCATAACCCATGCGGATCGGCACGTTCGCATGGAAGTTGGCACCCTTGGCGCCCATCCCGCCGAAGTACAGCGCGTAGAAGGGGCGCAGCGCATCCACCGCGCCGTCGAGGTCATCGGAGACGATCACCGGCACCGTCGCGGCGATCTCGAAGTCCTCGATGCTGCGCCTGGCGCCGTCGCGCGCGAAGCCCTCCTGCAGCGGCCCGAGATACAGGTCCTGATGCGCAGGCGAGAACAGCATCGCAAGCCAGCCGTCGCACAGCTCGGCGCACATGGCGATGTTCTTGGGACCCTCCGCGCCGAGAAAGATCGGGATGTCCTCGCGCAGCGGATGGATCGAGGACTTCAGCGGCTTTCCCAGCCCCGTCCCATCGGGCAGCGGCAACGGGTAGTAGGGGCCATCGTTCACCAGCGGCCCGCGCCGCGCCCAGATGTCGCGCAGGATGCCGATGTACTCGCGCGTGCGCGCGAGGGGCTTTTCGTAGGGCCGCCCGTACCAGCCCTCGACGACCTGCGGCCCCGAGGCGCCCAGGCCGAGGATGAAGCGACCACCCGACAGGTGGTCCATCGTCATCGCAGCCATCGCGGTGGCGGCGGGCTGGCGGGCGGAGATCTGCACGATCGCCGTCCCGAGCTTGATGCGCTCGGTGCGCGCCCCCCACCAGGCCAGCGGCGTCAGGCAGTCCGAGCCGTAGGCCTCCGCCGTCCACATCGAGTCGAAGCCCAGGCGCTCGGCCTCGGCGATCGCCTCGACGGCGCCGGGTGGAGGCCCGCCGGCCCAGTAGCCGGTGTTCAGACCAAGCTTGAGTGCTCGTGCCACGGCGACATAGTCTTATCGATCTGGCATTAGAGTGCGGGCGTGGGAGATTCCGAGCGCCCAGGAGCTGGTGCTGAGCTGCGCAGCCGGCGCGAGGCGATCGTGCGCGAGCACATGGAGTCTGAGAACCACCACGACTTCGACACGACGATCGGGACGTTCGCACATCCCCGCTACGAACTCATCGCCACCGGCGAGGTGTACGACGGCGAGCAGGAGGTTCGCCGCTACTACGCCGACAGCCGCAGCGCCTTCCCCGATCAGCGCAATGAGCTGATCGCCCTGCACCACTCCGATGACACCGTGATCGTCGAGTTCGACCTGCTCGGCACCCACCTCGGCCCGCTGCGAGCCCTGCCCCCCACGGGCCGCTCCTTCCGCTGCCGCATGAGCGCCTTCTTCGTCTTCGACGGCGATCGCATCACCAACGAGCGCGTGTACTTCGATCAGCTGAGCATCATGCGCCAGCTCGGCGTCGCCCATGACCCGAACACGATCGCCGGGCGCGCAACGACTCTCATCAGCCATCCGCTGACGATCGGCAGGGCCCTGCTTCAGGGCGTGCGTGAGCGACGCCGCCGCTCCTCGAAGGCCGCTTGACTCGGACATCGGGCCAGCGCCCGCACAGTGGGAGTAGAGTCAGGTTGTGGCGGTTTCACCGGGCCCGCATACACCCGGGGTCGATCTAGGCTCCCTGGACTTCTGGGGCAAACCGGCCGAGGAGCGCGATCGCTACTTCGCCCGGCTGCGGCGGGAGGCGCCGATCTCGCTTCATGAGCCACCTGAGGACATCCTGGGGCTGCCCCAGGATGGACGCATGAGCTACTGGGCGATCGTCCGCTATGAGGACGTGCGCGCCATCTCTCGCAATCCGGAGACCTACTGCTCGGGCGAGGGCACGCAGTTCGCCGATGCCCCGCCGGAGTTCCTCGAGGCCTCGATGTCGTTCCTGGCGATGGACGCGCCGCGCCACACCAAGCTGCGGGGCCTCGTGTCCTCGGCGTTCACCCCCCGCCAGGTGGCCCGCATCGAGGAGGGCATCCGCGTCAACGCGCGGCGGATCGTCGAGGAAGCGGCGCCGACCGGGGGCGGCGACTTCGTCGAGCTCGTCGCCAAGCGACTCCCGCTGGTGACGATCTCGGACATGATCGGAGTGCCCGACTCCGATCGCGAGCGCGTGGTGGCGGCCGCCGATCTGCTCGTCACCGCCTCGGACCCCGAGGCGTTCGGCGACCGGCCGCCGATCGAGGTGCTGGGCGAGGCGCTGTGGACGCTCACGCAGTTCGCCACCGAGCTGGCGGCCTTCCGCGAAAGCAGTCCCGGCGACGACCTGATGACCGCCCTGGTCCAGGCTGACATCGACGGAGAGCAGCTCACCCACGCGGAGATCGCAGCCTTCTTCGTGCTGCTTTCCGTCGCCGGCAACGACACCACCCGCCACACCACCTCGCACGCGATGCGGGCGCTGACCGTCAACCCCGAGGAGCGTGCGCTGCTGCTCGAGGACCTCGACGTGCGCCTGGTGGCAGCGGTCGAGGAGTTCATCCGCTGGGCCTCTCCGGTGATGACCTTCCGGCGCACAACCACCCGCCCGGTGGAGCTCCACGGCGAGCATCTGCCGGCCGGCGAGAAGGTCGTGCTCTTCTATCACTCGGCGAACCGCGACGAGCAGGCCTTCGAGGAGCCGTGGCGGTTCGACGTGACCCGTGACCCCAACCGTCATCTCGGCTTCGGGGGCGGCGGGCCGCATTACTGTCTGGGCGCCTCGCTGGCGCGCGCACAGCTGCGCTCGATCTTCGGCGAGCTTCTGCGCGTGATCCCCGATATCCAGGCAGGAGAGCCCGAGCTCCTGCGCAGCGCCTTCGTCCACGGCGTCAAGCGCATGGACTGCGAGTTTCGGGCACGACCATGATCGACCGTCACACGACCTGCCGGCATGCAACGGACTAGTCTGAGCAGCAGGGGACCTGAGCCTTGACACCGCCTTCCATTTCAGAGGAGAGACTGCGATGAGCACGCAAACCACGATTGACAGCAACGAGCTTTTCATCGGCGGCGAGTGGACCGAGCCACTCGGCAGCGACCGCATCAACGTGACCTCGGCCAGCACCGAGGAGCCGATCGGGTCGGTACCGGACGGAACCAACGCGGACGTCGACGCCGCCGTCAGCGCTGCACGGACGGCGTTTGACGACCCCAGCGGGTGGTCGTCCTGGTCGGCCGAGGATCGCGCCCAGGCGCTCGAGCGGCTCGCCGGCGCGCTTGAAAGCCGCGGCGAGGAGGCGGCCCACCGCGTGTCGATACAGAACGGCATGCCGATCTCCTTCGCGCTGATGGTGGAGGGAGTGTTCCCGTCGGTGCTCGCGCGCTACTACGCCGGGTTGATCCGCCAGATGCCCCTGCAGGAGGACCGCCCGGGGCTGCTCGGCGGGACCGTGCACGTGGTCTCAAAGCCGGTCGGCGTGGTCGGGGCGATCGTGCCGTGGAACTACCCGCAGACGCTCGCCCTGTTCAAGCTCGCGCCTCTGCTCGCGGCCGGCTGCACGGTCGTGATGAAGCCGAGCCCGGAGACCGTGCTCGACAGCCTCCTGCTCGCGGAGGCGATCATCGAGGCCGGGCTGCCGCCCGGAGTCGTGAACATCGTCCCGGGCGGCAGGGAGCTGGGGGCCTACCTGGTGGAACACCCGGGCGTGGACAAGGTCGCATTCACAGGCTCCACCGCGGCCGGGCGCCTGATCGCCCGCCGCTGCGGCGAGCTGCTGCGCCCGGTCACCCTGGAGCTCGGCGGCAAGTCCGCCGCGATCGTCCTCGACGATGCCGACCTGTCCAACGCCACCGAAGCGCTGTTCGCCGCGACCCTGGCGAACAACGGCCAGACCTGCAACATCGGCACGCGGATTCTCGCGCCGCGCGCGCGCTACGACGAGGTCCTCGAGGTCTTCAGCGGCCTCGCGGGTGCGCTGCAGGTCGGTGACTCGCTCGATCCCGCCACGCAGATCGGTCCGCTCGCCAGCGCACGCCAGCGCGAGCGCGTCGAGGGCTACATCGCGACGGGCCGCGCCGAGGGCGGGCGGGTGGTCGCCGGAGGCGGCCGTCCCGACAGCCAGGAGCGAGGCTGGTTCGTCGAACCGACGATCTTTGCCGATGTCGCCAACAGCGACACGATCGCGCGCGAGGAGATCTTCGGACCGGTGCTCGCGGTGATCCCCTACGACGGCGTCGATCAGGCCGTGGCGATGGCCAACGACTCGGAGTTCGGGCTCGGCGGCAGCGTGTGGACCAACGACTACGAGCGCGGTGAAGCCGTGGCCAAGCGCGTGCAGACCGGCAGCATCGGCATCAATCACTACATGCTCGACCCGGCTGGACCGTTCGGCGGTGTCAAGGCCAGCGGCCTCGGTCGCGAGCTCGGCCCGGAGGGTCTCACCGCCTTCCTTCAGCTGCAGTCGATATATGAGGCGGCGCCGGAGCCCACCGACACGCCGTAGGACGAGGACCAGCGCCCGCGCGAGATCGTGAGCGCTGACAGACCATGAGCGCAGGCGCAGTGCAGCAGAGCCGCGTCGCCGTCGTGACGGGCGGCGGCCGCGGCTTCGGCCGCGAGATCGCGCGCCGGCTCGCTGCCCGCGGCTACGCCGTGCTGGTCACCGACGTCGATAGCGCGAGCGCTGAAGAGACGGCACGCGAGATCGGCGGCGGAGCGTGGAGCAGGACCCTGGACGTGCGTGACCCCGAGGCACACCGCGCCGCCGCGGCCGAGGCGACCGAACGGGGGCGCCTTGCCGTGTGGATCAACAACGCCGGGGTGCTGCGCACCGAAAAGGCATGGGAGCACTCGGACGCCGATGTGCGGCTGATCGTCGAGACGAACGTGCTGGGCGTGATGTGGGGCTCACGGGCGGCCATCGAGGCGATGCGCTCCCTCCCCACGGCCGAGCAGCACGTGCTCAACCTGTCGTCGATGTCCGCCTTCGGACCCGTTCCCGGTCTCGCCGTCTACGCGTCGTCCAAGCACGCGGTGCTCGGCTTCACGACCTCGCTGCAGGGAGACCTGCTGTCGGCCGGGCTTCCGATCCGGGTGCACGCGCTGTGCCCGGACGGCGCGGACACACCGATGGTCCGGGAGCGCGCCGGCGAGCGCGAAGCGGCGATCATCTGGTCTGGCTCGCGGCTGCTGACCGCTCAGGAGGTCGCCGACGGCGCGATGGCGCTTCTGGACTCGCGACGGGTCGTGCTTGCGCTCCCCCGCCATCGCGGGGCCCTCATCCGCGCGCTCGGCCTGGCGCCCGGCATCGGCGTGAGGCTGGGTGAGCCGTTGCGCCGCCTCGGCGAGCGCAGGCGCTCGGCGTCTGCCGGCGCCCGGCCCGGCTAGCTCGTCGGAGCGCAGGCGGTCAGCCCATAGGGGTGGGCGACCTTTGCGAATTCGGCGAACACATCCGTTGCGATCAGCGCCGGGTCGGCCTTGACCTTTTCCAGGTCAGCCTGGGCCAGCGCGAGCATGCTGGTGACCGTGGACTGTTCGCCGGCCGGCACGCCGAGCGCCTTTATACCGGTTATCTGAGCCTCGATGGAAGGCACGTACGTGCCCCTTACGAGCGCCTCGATCTCCGACTTCGGGGGCTGGGCTTCAAGCTTCGCCCCGGCCGCACTGAGCACGGGGTCGGCCTTCCCGCAGATGGCGTTGGCCTTGGCGACGAACTCGGCCTTGGTTATCGCGGCGGTCGTCGTCGACGCTGTTTTGCTGCTACTGCCGCAACCCGTGGCAGCCAAGCCGGCCGCCAGCATCCCGGCCACGGCAATCCTCCCCAGTCGGATCATCGAGCTCCTCCAGTGTTGGCGCCTCGCTGCTTGCAGTCAGATCGCGCGCAATGTACAGGCGTGATCGGACAGCGAGAGGAGGATTGCGCAGGAAAAGACACCGATATTCGTCCACAGGGGGCTGAACTTCGACAGAAAACCCCTATGCGAGCCCGATCTCGGAGTGGACGCATGGGCGCACCTGAAAAGCCAAGTCAAGACCGCGTGTCCGAGAGCGAAACCCCCATACCAAAAGCCCCAGCGGAGTCCGAGGCGCCGTCGCCCTCGCGCAGGAACAGGCTCGGGCATCAGGGGCTCCAGCGACTCGGGCAGCTGGGACCGGGCCGCAAGAGCGTGTGGGCAACCATCACCGCGCTGCTGGTGCTGGCCGGAGCGATCGCCTCTGTGCTCGGCGCGCGCGCCGTTGCCCGCTCGGATGCCGACCAGGGGCGGCTGGCCTTCCACCTGGCCTCGGCGGAGATCGCCTCGACGCTCAAGCTGGCGATCCAGCACGAGGAAGACCTCGTCGTCAGCGCCAGCGCCTTCATCACCGGCAACCCGAATGCGACGGCCGCCGGCTTCGACCGCTGGGTGGAATCCGTGCACGCCATGCAGCGCTACCCCGAGCTTCAGAACATCGGCCTGGTCAGACTCGTCTCAGCGTCCGATCTTGCCGCGTTCAAGGCCCGTCTGGCCGCCAACCCCGTGCTACCGCTGGGGCCGCGCTCGCCTGGGTTCAGGGGCGCGCTCCAGATCCAGCCGGCCGGAAGCCGGCCGTACTACTGCTTTGCAACCGCCGGGCTGGCCAGGAGCGCCGAGAGCTACATTCCAGCGGGCCTCGACTACTGCGCGCTGGCCCCGGCGCTGATCACCGGGCGCAGCTCGGGACTGGTCAGCTACGCGCCGTTCGTGGACGGGACGACCACGACGCTGGGGGTGGAGACCCCCGTTTATCGCGGAGGCGCCTCGCCGTCGACGGTTGCGGCACGCAAGCGGGCCTTCGTGGGCTGGCTGGGCGAGCTCCTCGTGCCGGACGTCGTTCTGCAGCGCGCGCTTGAGGGTCATCCGAAGATGGCCGTCACATTCCGCTACCGCTCCGGCGCCTCGCACGTGGCGTTCACGAGCGGCAGCGCGCCGGCGGGGGCCCAGAGCACGATAATCACGCTTCCCGAAGGATGGACCGTGCAGAGCTTCGCGGCCACCGTCTCCGGCGGCGTGTTCGACAACTGGAACTCGCTTGCGCTGCTGATCGGCGGAACGCTCCTCAGCCTCGTCATCGGCCTGCTGATGCTGGTCCTCGGAACGGGACGCCGCCGCGCGCTGACGCTCGTGCGCGAGAAGACCCGCGAGCTCTCCCACCAGGCGTTGCACGACACCCTGACCGGGCTTCCGAATCGCGCCCTCGTGCTCGACCGCGCCGAGCAGCTGCTCGCGCGTGTGGCTCGCCAGCCGGGCATCGTGGCCGGCGCCCTGTACATCGACATCGACGGCTTCAAGCACGTCAACGACAACCTCGGGCACGCGGCCGGCGATCAGCTGCTGAGGATCGTCGGCAAACGACTTCAGGGCGCCGTGCGCGAACAGGACACGGTGGGCCGCCTCGGTGGAGACGAGTTCGTGATGCTGGTCGAGGCGACCGCCGAGGAGGGCTCGTTCGATTCACTCGCGGACCGCCTCACGGCGGTCCTGCGCCAGCCGGTCGAGCTCGACGACGGCCGCAAGATCCTGTCGGTCACGGCCAGCATCGGCGTGGCGGTCGGCCAGCACGCGACCCCGGACGCCCTGCTTCGCGACGCGGACCTCGCGCTGTACGCCGCCAAGGCGGCCGGAAAGAACCGCTACGCGCTGTTCGAGGCGAGCATGTACGAGGGCGTGGAGGGTCGCATGGAGCTGGCGGGCGAGCTGAGCGCGGCGGTGCAGGAGGGGCAGTTCTTCCTGCTCTATCAGCCGATCTTCGATCTGCCCAGCCGAGAGGTGGTCGGCGTCGAGGCGCTCATCCGCTGGCAGCATCCGGAGCGGGGCATCGTGCCTCCCGACAGCTTCATCCCGCTTGCCGAGGACAGCGGGCTGATCGTGCCTATCGGCCGCTGGGTTCTCGACGAGGCCTGCCGCCAGGCGGCCGCGTGGGCCGCCGAAGGCCTCGGGATCGGGGTCTCGGTGAACGTGTCCGCCTACCAGCTCGGCCGTCGCGAGTTCGCCGAGGATGTCCGCCGCGCGCTGGCCGCGTCGCGCATCGAGCCCGCCTCGCTGACCCTTGAGATCACTGAGACGACGCTGATGGGCAACGTCCCCGATGCCGTCGAGCAGCTGACGGAGATCAAGGCCCTCGGCGTGCGCATCGCGATCGACGACTTCGGCACCGGCTACGCGTCGCTGTCGAACCTGCAGCGCATGCCGGTTGACATCCTCAAGATCGACAAGAGCTTCGTGGCGGCGCTGAACCACGGAGGCCAGAGCCGTGAGCTGCTCGAGGCCATCCTCGGGGTCGGCCAGGCTCTGTCGCTGGCGGTGGTCGCCGAGGGAATCGAGCATCAGAGCCAGATGGCGATGCTCGAAGAGATGGGCTGCGAGATGGCCCAGGGTTTCCTGATCGCAAAGCCCAGCCCGGCAGGACTGATCGAGGGCCTGCTCGGGCCCCGCACGGCGCGCGGCGCCGTGGCCTCAGAAGTCAGCTGAGCCCGTGCTACGGCGCAGCCGGCACGACCGCCACGGGGCCATCCTCGACGGGCAGCGCCGCGGTGTCGAACACCGACCCTCCCGGGCGCTCCACGTGCGCCTGGCCCTCGAGGAACGCGTCGGCCGGCTCGAGGAACCCGATGCGCGGCGTGCGGTAGTGCATGGGGACGACCCAGCGCGGCGAGATGCGATCGACGATCGCGGCGGCCTGCTCGGCTCCGAGCGTCGGTCCGCCCCCCACCGGCAGGAACAGCAGGTCGACGCGCCCGATCGCCTCAGCCTGCTCCTCGCGCAGCCCGGTCTGGCCGAAGTCGCCGAAGTGACAGACCCGCAGCCCGTCGAGCTCGAAGGCGAAGATCGTGTTCGGTCCACGTTCTGTGCCGGCGGCCTCGTCGTGCTCTGAGGCGACGCCGACGACCTCGCCGATGGGCGAGCTGTGACGCCCGGCGGTCGAGCGCAGGATCACCGGGTCTCCGGCGACGACCCCGACACCGTTGTGGTCTGCGTGCTCGTGCGTCACGAGCAGCAGATCGGCGGAGACACCCTCGATCGCCGGGTACTCGAACTGCACTCCGCGGCTCCTGAGCCCCGACAGATCGTCAAACGGGTCGATCACCACGGTCGCCTGCGGTGCTGACAGGCGAAATGCCGACTGGCCATACCACTGAACCTCCATGCTGCTCCTTTCCGCTCGGGCCGGCAGCGATTATGCCCATTTGCGATGGCGGGCATCCGTTCAGCCCGCCCGCTTGGACACGCTCAGCAGCACGGCGCTGCTGGGAGCGATCTGCGCCGTGATAACGCCATCCCTGTTGGCGGCTCGCGGCAGCCTCGACGGCTCGCTCCATGAACCGTTGGGCGCCACCGCGCGGCCCCCCAACGTGACGCCCGCCAGAGCGGCCGGCGAGGGAGCTGTCAGGGTGAGGATGCTGGCGCCCGCAAAGCCGCGTCCCACCCGCAGGCGGACGGCCACCCTGCGCGCCGTTGGCGGATCGTCATCGACGATCACGACGTGGAGCCCGCCGTCACGGGTGCGAAGGGCGCTGACCTGGAGGTTCAGCGGGTTGGGTGCGCTGGTGGCGGCGGGAAGCGGGCGGTCGCCGACCAGCGCCCTTGCCAGCAGCAGCGCGTACCACTCCGGTTGCGCCTGCAGGGCGCCGGCGGCCAGGCCTTCCGCCGTCGGCGCGCAGATGGGCGTATAGCCCTCGCAGTTGCCCGGGTTTCCCTGCAGGTTGATCCCCTCGACGCCCATGCTCATGTTCTGGGTCAGGTAGCCGATGGCCCACAGCGCGGAGGCGAAGGTGTTGCTGATGCCGGCCTCGCCGCCACAGGACACCGTGTTGGTCTCGTCGAGGCGGAAGGGCACTTCGCTCGCTTTGGCGATCGATATGTAGCGGAGCAGCGAGGCGTCCTCGAGCCGGCGGATCTGCGGGCTGAGCAGCCGCGTGATCGTCGGGGCCGGCGTCTGTTCGCAGCCCAGCGGGTAGTGATGTCCCGTCAGCAGCGCCGGCGTCTGATTGATGACCTCGCCCAGCCCCCAGCTTTCAAACGCGCTCGACCCCGACACATCGGGGCCGGCCAGGGGAATGCCGGGCGCAGCCGCTTCGATCGCGCTGCGATAGGCCGCCACCTGGGCGTCGTACTGGACGAACGTCCACGGTTCCGAGCGCAGGCCGTGCAGGGCATACGCGTTCGGCTCGTTGCCCAGCTCGATTGCCTGAAGCCATGGACCCAGCGCCGCCTTCGCCGCCGCCGCCTCGCGCGCGGCCGCTTCGGGTTCGAAGTGGCCGAGGCCGATCGTGAGCAGGATGTGCCACCCACTCCTGGCCGCGAGCGTGCCGAGCGCTGAAAGCTCGCCCGCTTCAAGCACGCTCGATGCCCAGGACGGGCGGGGTGTCGCCTGATCGGTCCAGGCGACCCGCGTGTCGGCGGACACCCCTCCGAAGCGAAGCACCCCGGGGCCGAGCGAGCGCAGCAGCGTGACCAGATCGCCGCCTTCGGCGTAGCTCGCCATCTGGGCGAGGCTCGACAGCTCGAATGACAGCCCGAGGAATTCCCGGGGAACCGCCCTCCCCGGATGCGTCTCATCGACCGACACGGCCACCGGGATCGGGGAGCGCTTCGCCGCCTGGCTCACCGAGCTGGGTGCGAGCGCAAACACGAGCGCGGCGCACAGCACCACACGCAGGCCGGCTCTGAGGGGGTTTCGCGCGCCTGCCGTTGGTGCGTCGCAGCGACTCATCAAGGGCTCAGTAAACAGGTCCGCCCGAGCGCTTGCGCCGACGGGCATCATGCGGGGGGCACTACCCGCCACGATCTGAAGGAGCCGTCATGACCGACACCGCAACCCCCACCCAGCTGCGCGATTCGATGCCGTTCGCCGCTCTCCTCGGCATTGAGCTCCTCGAGGCCGGCCCCGAGGACGGATCGCTCGTCGCAAAGGTCACACAGACGCAGGTGTTTCACTACCCGCGCGGCTGAGCGGTGGCCAGGTCAGGCCATCGCCGCGGGAGCCGCCTTCACCCAGCGCTCCTCGGAGGCGAGCTCGATTCGCTCGGCAGCGTCGAGGAGCCGGGCCTCCTGGCCCCAGGGGGCGAGGAGCTGGAGCCCGACAGGCAGGCCGCTTGCGTGAAAGCCGACGGGCACCGACACGCCCGGGACACCGGTGATGTTCGCAAGAATCGCCTGGCGGACATTCGGGGCATCGGGCAGCGCGGGACCCGATGGAAGCTCCAGCAGCGGCGCGTCGATCGGCGGCGCAGGCGCGCTGTTCGTCGGCCAGGCGAGCAGGTCACAGTTCGCAAAGGCCTCAGCTATCGCCCGGCGCAGCCGCGCCCGCACGCGGTCGGCGCGGACCAGCCGCTGCGCGGGCTGCAGCGCTCCGAACAGCAGCAGGCCGCGCGTGATCGGCTCGAGCTCGGCCACGACGGAGGCCGGCACGGCGGCTCCCAGCTCGGCACCCAGGCGCACCGCGCCGGCGGGCGCGCCGAGCTCGGCGAAGGGCAGCTCCAGGGCGGTCTGGTCGAACCCGGCCTCGGCTAGTGCCTCGCTGCACCTTTCCTGTACGCCCGCGTCGAGATCTTCCCAATACGGGCGCCGCACGATGCCGACGCGCAGCGGCGCGCCATCGCTCGCGGGCAGCGGCCGTGCGAGCAGCGCCTCGAGCAGCAGGCGCGTGTCGGCGGCATCGCGGGCCAGGGCACCAGGACCGGAGAACGAGGAGTTGGCCCCCGTGTAACCGTCGTAGGGAAGGGCGCCGTATGTGACCTTCAGGCCAACCACCCCACACCAACCTCCGGGCAGCCGGGTGGACCCGCCGCTGTCGCTGCCCACCGCACCGCCGATCATCCTCGCCGCGACCGCCGCAGCGGACCCGCTCGAGGAGCCGCCGGTGCAGTGCTCGGGGTTCCATGGATTGCGCGCGGCGCCGTGCGGAGAGGCGATCCCGGTCGTCCCCATGCCGATCTCGTGCTGGTTGTCGACGCCGGCCACCACGGCTCCGGCGTCGCGCAGGCGCCGGAACACCCCCGAGGCGACGGGGGCGCCGAGCTCGTGGCGGGTTCCATTGTGGTAGCCGCGCCAGGGCAGGGAGAACATGTCCTTCAGCGTCACGGGCACGCCGTGCAGTGGCCCCGGCGGGGCCTCGGCGAGCATCGCGTGGGAGCGCTCGGGAAACGTGGCCACGACGGCCCGCAACGGGCGATTGCGCTCCTCGATGCGTGCCAGGGTCGCGTCGAGCAGCTCGCCGGGGTCGAGCTCGCCTGTGGCGATCAGCCGCGCCTGCTCTCGCAGTGGCAGATCCTGGGGGTGCGTCACGAGCGAGCCTGCGCCGCCGGGGGGCCGCTCGGGTCGATCCCGGCCTCGAACGGCAGGTCTGCCAGCGGTGCGTCATCGAGCGCGAGCATCGCCGGCTCGAACACCTGCGCCACCAACTGCAGGACATCCAGGTCGCCCTCCTGGAAGGCAACGCCCGCTAGCGTCAGGGCTGCCGCTGCCTGCACCTTGAAATCGCTCATCTGGGTGGTGACCCTACCGGGGAGAAGCGCCCCCGCGCTACGGAGAGGTCAGCCCGGCGGCATGAATTCCCAGCCGTGGCGCACGGCATGGGCGACCGTGCCGGCGGCGTCGAGCTCCTCGCCCGGCTCGGGCGCGCCGGCATCCAGGAAGAACCGCTCCATCCCCGCCGGGCTGAACAGCAGGACCCGCCTGCCCGGCTGCTGACCGACGTTGGCGCCCGAGTGGACCACGCCTCGCGGTACGTGGAGGGTCTGTCCGCTCGACAGACCGAACCGTGTCCCGTCGACCTCCATCTCGAAGTCCCCCTCGACGATGTGGATCGTCTCGGCCTCGTTGCGGTGCCGATGAGCCGGCAGCGACCAGCCCGGCGGCGGGTGGTCGACGAGCAGGCAGAACTCGCCTCCGGTGTCCGCAGCGGCGAGGTGGATCTCCGTGCGAACGCCGCCCGGCATCCACACGACCCTGGGATCGGCGCTCACGTATCCAGTTCGCTGGGCACGCGGGACTCCGGCGACTGGGCGCTCAACGTCGACTGCGCTGAGGATTCCACCGGCACCGGTCCATCCGCTGCCCGGTCGAGCGCCTCCCGCGCGCCCGCGAGCGCGTCATCGAGGGAGGAGCGCTCGGGACCATCTGCGACCAGGGAGGCGTGGCCCTGCGCGGCGGCGATGAGCGGCTGCAACACGTCCATCGGCAGCGGGAACACGATCGTGGAGCTCTGGTTGTTGCTCACCTCGATCAGCGTCTGCAGATAGCGCAGCTGGATCGTCACCGGATTGCGGCTGATCACATCGGCCGCGTCGTTCAGACGCGCCGCGGCTTGAAATTCGCCCTCGGCGTTGATGATCTTCGCGCGCCGCTCGCGCTCGGCCTCGGCCTGCCGCGCCATCGCGTGCTGCATCCGCTCGGGGATCTCCACGTCCTTGATCTCAACGGCCGTGACCTTCACCCCCCAGGGCTCGGTCTGATCGTCGATGATGTGCTGGAGATGCTCGTTCAAACGCTCGCGCTCTGACAGCAGCGCGTCGAGCTCGGCCTTGCCGAGGACCGACCGCAGGGTCGTCTGCGCGATCTGCTGGGTGGCCGCCAGCACGTCCTCGATCTCGATCACCGACTTCGTCGAATCGATCACGCGGTAGTAGGCCACCGCGGTGACGCGAGCCGGCACGTTGTCGCGCGTGATGATCTCCTGTGCGGGGATTTCAAGCGTGACCGTGCGCAGGCTGACGCGGACCATGCGATCGACCGCCGGCACCAGGAAGATCACCCCGGGTCCGCGCTGGCTGGTCACGCGGCCGAGCCGAAACACGACGGCGCGCTCGTACTCGCGCAGCACGCGTACCGACGCGCCGACGATCACGAGCGCGGTCGCCGCGAGACAGATGAGGACTATCGCGACCGCCTCGATCACCCGATCAACTCCCACTCCTCTGCGCGGCGCACCGACAAGGTCAGGCCACTGACGCGCTCGACGACAACGGAGTCGCCCTCGCGGAGGATCTCCCCGTCTGTTTCCGTCACCGTGTCCCGGGCGCGCCACAGCGCTCCGTCGACGAACACCTGGCCGGCGGACTCGCTCCAGCGGCGCACGACGCCGACGCGGCCGCACAGGGACTCTGAGCCCGCCTGCACGCGGGCTCGTCGCGTGCCCGCCGCCTCGCGCGCGACCACGAGCGTCCAACCGCCCGCCGCCGCACCCAGTCCGACGCCGACCGGGACCGCGAGCGCCTCACTTCCGCCGAGCGCGCCGATGGCGATGATCGAGCCCGCGATCAGCGCCGCACCGGCGGCCACTCCGAGGACGCCGCTGGGCGCGTGCGCCTCGGCCACGACGAGCATGGCACCAATGAGCAGGAGCGCAAAGCCGAGCGCGGTCATTTCCAAGTCCTCGGCAACGATGATACGCGCGTCAGCTGACCGGGGCGGGGCGCAACAAACCCGCACCGTCATCGAGCTGCGCCTGGTGAACCACGCTGCAGTTGCGTCCGAGCCCCTTGGCCTGGTAGAGCGCCCGGTCGGCGGCCCGCACGAGTGCTTCGCGTGTCTGCCCGTGCAGAGGGAACTCGACGATCCCGAAGCTCATCGTCAGCGGCTCGCCGTAGCCGTCGCGCAGGTGCGGGACGCCATCGCGCAGCCTCTCAGCCAGTTCGAACGCGCCGTTCGTTCCGGTCGCGGGAAGAATCGCCGCAAACTCGTCCCCACCGATCCGCGCCATCGTGTCGATCGCGCGCACCGCGCCGCTTGCCAGGCGCCCTACGGCCCTCAGCGCGAGGTCGCCGGCCGGATGCCCGAAACGGTCATTGAGCTCCTTGAAGCCATCGATGTCGGCCAGCACGAGGGCAACGGGCTGCGCCGTGCGCCGCGCCCTCTCGAGCTCCGCCTCGAAGCGCTCGTCAAAGCCCTGGCGATTGACCAGCCCGGTCAGCAGATCGGTGCGCACCGCCTCGAACAGCCTCTCCACGAGCAGGTCGTTGCGGCGCTTCATGACGTGCACGAGGCTCCCCGCCAGGACGACCATCCCGACGGTGATGAACCAGCGCGTGAAGCCGATCTCGCCGGGATGAACGACGAGCAGCGTCACCGCGTAGGCGGCCGAGACGATCGCCAGCTGCGCGGTCATCTGCGCGCGCGTGAAGAAGTAGCCCGAGTAAAGCGCGATCCACACGTACAGCACCTCATTGTCGGCCGCCGGGCCGCCGTGGCGCTCACCGTTGAAGTAGAGGGTCAGCGAGATGGTCAGCGTGCCGAGGACCATCACCCCCTGATAGACCCATGCCGGCAGACGCTCGTGCCAGCCGAGCAGCAGCGCCGCCAGCATCGCGGTCCCGGCCGCGATGCACCAGAAGCCGTTGATATCGGCCTTCGGCGAATGCGGGAACAGGATCGCGGCCACCGTGATCGCCGAGCCGACCAGGAACATCAGCCCGGCAACGGGGCCCATCGTCGCCCGCGCCGAGCCCGAAGACGCCGATTGGGAGCGCATATCCTCCTATCGGCGGGCGGGGGCGCTGGTTGAGCCCCGCACGCGCTCCGCGGACGGGGGTAACGGCCGCCCTAGGCGGCGAGCCGGCCGGCGTCGCTGGCTCCTCGCACCCGCCCGGCCGCCCGGGCTGGGGCCAGCGAGGCCCATAGGTGCTGGACCGCGTAGGCCCGATACGGCCGCCAGCGCTCTGCATGCGCCGTCGCGGATGCCGCCCGGCCATCCGCGCCGAGCCGCTCGAGCGCGTGGCGGACGCCGAGGTCGCTGGCCGGGAAGGCGTCCGGGTCACGCAGCGCCCGCATGGCGATGTACTCGGCCGTCCACGGCCCCACGCCCGGCAGCGCCAGCAGTTGCCTGCGCGTTTCCACGCGATCGGCGCCGGCGTCTATCACGAGGTCCTCGCGCGCGAGCGCCCCGAGCAGCGCGAGCAGACCTCGGCGGCGGGCGGCGGGCATCGCCAGCCGGCCGAGGTCCGCGTCGGCCAGCAGCCCCGCAGAGGGGAAGACGTGCGTGACCGCACCGAGGGGGCGCTTGAGCTTCTCGCCGTGAGCGGCCACCAGACGGCCGGCGAGGGTCGAGGCGCCCCGCAGCGAGACCTGCTGTCCCAGCACGGCTCGCACCGCGAGCTCGTGGCCGTCGACGGCCCCCGCGACGCGCCGGCCCGGGGCGCCGCGGACCAGCGGACCGAGGAGCGGCTCGGAGCCCAGCACCTCCGCGACGCTGCGCGGATCGGAATCGAGGTCGAGCAGCGCACGCGAGCGCTGCATGGCCGCACCGAGGTCGCGCAGGTCGGCGAGCCAATAGCGAGCGTGGATGTATCCATCGGCGGGGCGCAGCTCGACGGCGCCGGTACCGTGCGGCAGGCTCAGGCTCCGGCGATAGGCGCCGTCGAGCACCTCCTCGACGCCCGGCACCGCGCGCAGTCCGAGGAACGCTACGAGACCCGCCGAGTCCAGGGGCGCGCGGTAGGGAAGGCGCAGAGACAGGGCCCCGCTGTCGGCTTCGCGCCCATACCGCCGCGCCCGCGTCCGCAGGCCGCTGGGCGTCAGCGCGAACACCTCCCGGACGGTCGCGTTGAACTGCCGCACGCTCTGAAAGCCCGCTGCGAACGTCACATCGGTCATCGGCAGCGTCGTCGTCTCCAGCAGAATGCGGGCGGTCTGCGCGCGCTGGGCACGTGCAAGCGCGAGCGGTCCCGCACCCACCACGGCCACCAGCTGGCGATGGACGTGGCGCTCGGTGTAGCCGAGGCGGCCGGCGAGACCGCTGACGCCCTCGCGGTCGACCACGCCGTCGGCGATAAGCCGCATCGCGCGTCCGACGAGATCAGCGCGCAGGTCCCACTCGGGCGAGCCCGGCGTCGCATCCGGGCGGCAACGCTTGCAGGCACGAAAGCCAGCGGACTGGGCGGCCGCCGCGGATGCGAAGAAGCGAACGTTCTCGCGTTTGGGCGTTCGCGCCGGGCAGCTCGGGCGACAGTAGATGCCGGTCGTCTTGACGCCGCAGAAGATCCACCCGTCAAAGCGCGGGTCACACGCCTCGATGGCCCGCCAGACGCGGTCAGAATCGCTCTGCATCGTCACACCGTCGCACACGCGGAGGCCCGCGTCTAGCGGAAATCGGACCTCGTCCCCGGCGGCGCCGTTGAAGGCCGAAAGCCGCGAGATCTGTGGCCACGGCTGTGCCATGGTGAGCCCCGCCCACCCGACAGCTGTCACCCAATCACGAAGCAGAGGAGACACCGCGATGACCGTCATAGAGCAGCGCATTCAGCCCGATCCGCTCCAACATCGATCCGTTGAGGTGAACGGGGTGGAGCTCCACTACGCCGGCGCCGGCGACGGACCGCTGATCGTGTTCCTGCACGGGTTTCCGCAGTGCTGGTACCAGTTCCGCCACCAGCTGGCCGACTTCTCACGTGACCATCTCGCCGTGGCGCCGGACCTCCGCGGGCACAACCTGTCCTCAAAGCCCGCCGATGTGCACGCCTACTCCACCTGCTCGCTGGTGGAGGACGTGCGCCAGCTGGTGGAGCACCTGGGCCGCGATCGGTTCATCCTCGTCGGGCACGATGTCGGCGGAGCGGTCGCCTGGTCCTTCGCCGTTCACCATCCGGAGATGCTGAGCGCGCTGGTGGTGCTCGACACGCCGCACCCCGTGCTCTTCGATCAGGCGCTGCACGAGGATCCCGAACAGCAGAAGGCAAGCGCATACATGCTGGCCGCGCGACGCCCCGACGCGGCGGAGATCTTCTCCGCTGACGACTTCCGCGTGCTGCGCGATTCGCTGGCGGAGCCCTTCATCGGCCAGGAGGACCTCGACTACTACCTCAACAGCTGGCGGCAGCCCGGGGCCATGGCGGCCGCATTGCGCTGGTTTCATGCCGAGGGCCAGGGACCGCCGTCCCCCGACGGGACGCCCGCGAGCGCCAACATCATCAGACACATCTCGCCGCTGACGGTCACCGTGCCGACGCTCGTGATGTACCCGACCGCCGATCGCTGGATCCGCCCCGCCTCCCACGCCGGCCTCGAGCGCTGGGTGACCGACCTGACCTTCATCGAGGTGGAGGGCGCCACGCACTGGCTGGCAGAGGAGAGACCGGCGCTCGTGAGCAGGACGATCCGCGAACACATCGAGCGCGTCGCTCCTTAGGAAACTCCTACGCTGCCGTAAGGTCCCACGTAGGCCGGCGCCGAGAGGATCTGACAGTGATGGTCAAGCTAGGAGGCAACCCGAGCCGCAAACGCACGGCCCTGCTGGTTCTGAGCGGGGTCGCGACGCTGATCGTCGCCGTCTTCCTGCTCGTCTACTTCGTCATCTTCCCCACCTCCTCGCCGAAGCCGTTCAAGCTGGCGAGCACCCCGACCAACCCGGCGGACACGACGAGCTCGGCGACCGCCTCGACCGGCGGGGAGAGCGGGCGCTGGATCGTGGCGAGCGGCTCGCAGGCCGGCTACCGGGTGCGTGAGAAGCTCGCGTTCCTGCCTGCGCAGAGCGACGCCGTCGGGCGGACCTCGTCGATCACGGGGGCCGCGCAGCTGAGCGAGTCCGGCCGAACGATCACGATCACCAGCGCCTCGTTCAACGTCGCCGTCAACACGCTCACGAGCGACCGCTCGATGCGCGATGAAAAAATCCACGAAATCGGCCTGGAAAGCAACCGCTATCCCACGGCCACGTTCGTCAGCTCAGCCCCCGTCAGCCTCGCCAAGAGCGCGGTCGCCGGCCACGTCACGCGGGTGCCCGTAACCGGGGTCTTCACGATCCATGGCACCTCCAAGAGCAGAACCCTCCCCGTCGAATTCACCCTGTCGGGCTCAACCCTCGAGGCCGCCGGCTCGCTCACCTTCCCGTGGAGCGAATTCGGCATGAGCGCACCAAGCATCGGCGGCTTCGTCAACGTGACCGAACACGCGACGATGGAATTCGACCTGCGCCTGCAGCGGGCCTGAGCGGCGCGATGGTCCGGGCACCGCTCGGCGTCCTGGGTTAGCCTTGGATCATGAACGACCAGTCGATTCTCAACCACATTGACGCGCTGATCGACGAGGAGCACGCCCTGTTGGGCCGCGAGGCGGCTGACGCGGTGGACCGTGAGGCGCTCGACGCCGATCAGCAGCGATTGCGTGAGGTCTCGATCGAGCTCGATCGGTGCTGGGACCTGCTGCGCCAGCGCAGGGCCCGCCGGGAGGCGGGGCAGGATCCCGAGGAGGCCAGGGAGCGCGATCCCGACGTCGTCGAGAAATACCTGCAGTAGGCGCTCAGCGCGCTAGATGCCGGAGCCCGGGCGCCCGAGGAACATCTTCAGGGCGCCGTTGACGATGCTGACGATGATCGCCGCGAGCACCGCCCACCAGAAGCTCGCGATCGTGAACTGCGGCACGATCCAGTGCGTCAGGTAGAGCATGAAGACGTTGATGAGCAGGTAGAAGAGGCCGAGCGTGACGATGATGAACGGCACCGACAGGATCGTCAGCACCGGCTTCAGGAAGAAGTTCACGAGGGTGAACACGAGCCCGGCGATGAGCAGCGCCCACCAATCGCTGCCGTAGCTGAGGCCGGACAGCAGCCACGAGGCCACGAACAGGGCGATGACGTTGAACGCCCAGGTGATCGTCAGCCGGCGGATCACCGGCGGCGCCCCATACCCATCACTGCCCCACCGCGCGCCGGTAGCGCGAGACGGCCAGCGGCGCGAACACGGCGACGATCGCCACCGACCAGGCCACCGCTCCCCACACGTTGTTATGAGCCGGTACCCCCAGCCACAGGGATCGCATCGCGTCGACCACGATCGTGAAGGGGTTGACTTCGGCGAACGCCCGCAGGGGTTCAGGCATGGACTGCACCGGAACGAAGGCAGAGGAGATGAAGGTGAGCGGGAAAACGACGATGAACCCGACCGAGTTCGCCGCCTCCGGCGAGGACACGAGCATTCCGAGGAACGCGAACACCCACGAGAACGCGTATCCGAACAGCAGGAGCAGGCCGAAGCCCGCCAGGGCTTGCAGCACGCTCGTGTGGAAGACGAACCCGATCAGCAGCCCCGTCACGATCAGGATCGTGGCCGACAGCGCATTGGTCACCACATCCGCGAGCGTCCGCCCGGCGAGCACGGCAGGGCGGGCCATCGGCAGCGAGCGAAAACGGTCGATCAGGCCCTTGTGGAGGTCCTCGTTGAGACCCAGCGCGGTGACAAACCCGCCGAAGGCGATGTTCTGCACGATGATCCCCGGGATCAGGAAGTCGACGTAGCTGAACCCCGGCGTCTTGATGGCTCCGCCGAAGACGTAGCGGAACAACAGCACGAACATGATCGGCTGCACCGTGAACGCCAGCAGCAACTCGGGCGCGCGTGGCAGCCGCACCAGGTTGCGCTCGGCGATCACCAGCGTGTCGGTCACGAGGCGTCTCACCCGCCCACCTCAGGCCCCGGCTCGTCAACCTCGGCGGCGTGGCCGGTGAGGGCCAGGAAAACGTCGTCCAGCGTGGGACGGCGCAGGACGATGTCCGCGATACCGATGCCGTCGCCGTCGAGTGCCCGTACCGCCGCGACGATCGCGCCGTTGCTGCCTCGCACTCCCACTGTCACGAGATCGCCCGCTACGTCGGGGGCGTCGTCGGTGATGGATGCAAGCGCCCGCACCGCCTGCTCCGCGAGTGCGCCATCGTCGAGTGAGATCTCGAGCCGCTGTCCGCCCACGCGATCCTTCAACTCGTCCGGCGTGCCCTCCGCCAGGACGCGGCCGTGATCGATCACGGCGATGGCCGTCGCCAGCCGGTCGGCCTCGTCGAGGTTCTGCGTCGTCAGCAGCACCGTCGTGCCCTCGGCCACGAGTCGCTCGATCGTGTCCCACAGCTCCAGCCGGCTGCGGGGGTCAAGGCCGGTGGTCGGCTCATCGAGGAACAGCACCGGGGGATTCGCCACCAGCGCCGCGGCCAGGTCGAGTCGCCGCCGCATGCCTCCGGAGTAGGTCTTGGTCGGCCTGCCGGCCGCGTCGAGCAGTTCGAAGCGCTCGAGCAGCTCCCGCCCTCGTTGGCGGGCCCTGGCACGCGGCTCGCCGTACAGACGCCCGACCATGATCAGGTTCTCGAGCCCGGTCAGGTTTTCATCGACGGCCGCGTACTGCCCGGCCAGGCCGATGCGCTCGCGCAGCCTGGCGGCATCGCGAACGACGTCGAGACCGGCGACCCGCGCGGTTCCGCCGTCGGGCTTCAGCAGCGTCGTCAGTATGCGGATGATGGTCGTCTTGCCGGCACCGTTCGGCCCGAGCAGGCCGAGCACGGTACCCGGCGCCGCCTCGAGATCGACGCCGGCAAGCGCGCGCACCGCCCCGTAGGACTTGACCAGGCCGCGCACGCTGACCCCGGCCTCCTCGGCTCGATCCGCATCGGGCCGAGATCCCCGGTGCCCGACGGCCGCTGCTGAGGAGTCGGCGTCGAGCGGCACAGCCCAAATCTAGCGGGACGAAGACGCTTGCTAGTGTGGCCGGCGAGGTGGGACGCTGACATCCAGTCAGGCCAAACCCGGTGCGGACGGCTCCCAGCGCCAGGATCGGGCACAGGGGCACCCGCTTCCCGCGCCCGTGACCGCGTTGCCGCCGCGCTTCGACGAGTGGCAGATCGAGTTGCACGGGCGCCGCGTGATCTACAGAGTCGCGGGCAGCGGGCCGCCCATCGTCCTGGTACACGGGATGCTCAACTCCTCCAGCCACTGGCGGTCGGTGGCGCTCAGTCTGGCCGAGGACTTCACGGTGATCGCACCGGACCTGATCGGGCATGGGGACTCGGCGGCCCCGCGCGGGGACTATTCGCTGGGCGCACACGCCGCCAGCATCCGTGACCTGCTCGCCGCGATCGGGACCGACCGCGCGACGATCGTCGGGCACTCGCTCGGCGGCGGCGTCGCGATGCAGTTCTTCTACCAGTTCCCTCAGCGAGTCGAACGCCTGGTGCTGATCTCAAGCGGCGGCCTGGGTCACGAGGTGAGCCCGCTGTTGCGAAGCGCCACGCTGCCCGGCATGAATGCCCTGCTGTCGATGACTATCCATCCGCGGCTGATCGAGGCGCTGTCGCAGGCGGGCGGCAGTCTGCGCCGGCGGAACGCGCGCCCCGGCGTGTATCTGCAGGCACTCGCTCGCGCGCTTCGCCCGCTGCAGAGCGCCGGAGCGCGGGAGGCCTTCCTGCAGACGCTCCGCGCAGTGATCGATGCACGCGGCCAGCGGGTCAGCGCCACCGACCGCCTGTATCTGCTCGAATCGGTGCCCACCATGATCGTCTGGGGTGAGCGCGACCACACGATTCCGCTTCGTCATGGACGCTCCGCCCATGCGGCGATCCCGCACAGCCGTATGCGGACGCTGCCCGACGCCGCTCACTTCCCACACCTCGAAGACCCCGACGGCCTGTCAGAGCTGCTGCGAGAGTTCGTGCGCGACACGCAACCGGGCCGGATCGACGACGACGACTGGGGCGCGCTGCTGTCCAGACGCTCACCCCGCTCCCGCAGAGCGGGCGACGCTGCGGCCTAGTTCGCCGAGCCGGCGCACCGGTATCCATAACTCCGCATAACCGGCGCGCCAGGCGCCCGACGCGACATTGGACGAGGGCCCGCGGCGTTGCTCAAGGCGGGTTCTGACGGTGCCGATCTCCAAGGCGATGGAGCCCGTACCCGAGCGCGCACACAGCGAGCCGACAGACCCTGCCGTTTCCGAGCCGGTCCTGATGGCACGGAGTCTCGGCTGGCTGTACATGGCCGGGGCCACGATCGGGCTGGTCTCGATACTGCTGCCGCGGGCGCCGCACACCAACGTCGGGGCCCTCGCGGTCAACATCGCGATGGCCTACGTGGGTGGGGTGCTCGTTCTGACCGTCTTTCGGCGGCTGCCGGCCTGGACGTTCCACCTGGCGATCCTGGCCGGCACGCTCCTGATCACGCGCGCCGTCTACTACAGCGGCGACGGTGTCAGCTACTACGGCATCTGGTACGTGTGGGTGGCGCTGTTCGCCTTCTCTTTCTTCAGGCGAAGCGAGGCCGCGCTTCACGTGGCCGTGGTGGGCGTGGCCTACGGGATCGTCCTTGCGCTCAGAGGAGAGCCGAACGCACCGGGACGGTGGGTGACGACGATCGCCTCCCTGGTGATCGCAGGAGTGTTCATCGACGCCCTTGTCCGCCGCGTTCGCCGCCAGCGCCGGCAGGCCGCCGAGGACGCGGAGAACCTGGCCGCGGTGGTGAACGCCATGCATCGCATCTTCCAGCAGCCGACCGCCGATGCGACCCGCAACGACCTATGCCGCACCGCGGCACATGTGGCGCGCGCGGACGGCGCCGCCCTGTGGGAGCCCCGCGCGGACGACACCGCCCTCGTGCCGGCGGCGGTCGCGGGCAAGGCGGTTATCGCTGAGGAGATCCCGCTGGGCGACTCGCTCGCCGGTGCAACACAGGCCTTTGTGACGGGCGAGGCCACTTTCGCCCGCCTCACAGATGAACAGCGCATCGAGCTCGATCCCGGCGAGGCCCGCACGGTCCGGTGCGCGCTATGGCAGCCGGTGCTGCGAGACCAGGCCACGGTGGCCGTGCTGGCCCTGTACTGGCTTGAGCCGGTGGGTGCGCCCAAGGAGAACGTCCGAGCCACGATCGTGCTGCTGGCCGCACAGGCGGCGATCGCGATCGAGCGCGTGGACCTGCTGGCGCGTCTTGAACGCATCGCCCACACCGATGAGCTGACCGGCCTTCCCAACCGTCGCGCGTGGCGCGAGGAGCTTCCACGTGAGATGGCGCGAGCCAAGCGCGAGCGCTGGCCGCTGTGCGTGGCCATGCTGGACATCGACGGCCTGAAGAAGCTCAACGACACGCACGGCCACCACGCCGGCGACCAGCTGCTCAAGCAGAACGCGGCGGCCTGGAGCTCGGCCCTGCGACCGGTGGATCTGCTGGCACGCTACGGCGGCGATGAGTTTGCCGCGGTTCTCACCGGCTGCCGGCTGGAGGATGCGCAGAAGCTCGTGGACCGCCTCATCGAGGCGACTCCCGAGGATCACAGCTTTTCGGTCGGAATCGCCGAATGGGACGGAGTTCAGGACGTTCAGGCGCTGATGGCAGCGGCCGATGCCGGGCTCTACACCGCCAAGGGCGCCCGCGCGAAATTCCTCGCCTCCCCCAGCTGATCCCCGGCGTGGGCATGCTGGAGCGTCCCCGGCGGCGCGCCATCTCGGACAAGCGTCCAAAACACGTCGCGATCTTGAGATCAATACCCCTTGTCGTCCGAGAATATCGACATGGACTGCCCGATAGGTGCCGATCGAACGCCCCCCGCGTCGCCCGCTTCGGGCAGACTCGAGAACGCGGACGCACAGGCCCCCAGCGTCGAGACGGAGCTGCGATGCGTGTGGACCGGAGACCCGGCGAGCGGCTGCTCGTGCGCGTCGAGCATCCCCGAGGGCGTGGTGACCGGGGCCTGGAGGCAGGAGCTCGAGCAGGACGACGTGCTCGCGGATCGCTTCTTTCACATCACCTGGCAGGACGACGTCTGGCTCGCCTACGGCCTTGTGGACGGAGGCATTCGCGGAGTGCACTGTCCCGCGCACCGGGCCGAGCGTCAGCAGCGCACAGCCGCAAGTGCCCGCATCGACGAGCATGTCGATGCGTTCGCACTGTATGCATGATTGAGCCGGACGCTGACCGGTAAGCCGACCCGCCGAGCCTGCGGCGGGCTGAGTGAGGAGGAGCGCAATGTCCGATGCCGTGCAGGAGCCCCGAAGCGCGCTTGTATTCGGAGCACGCAACCTGGGTGGCTCCATCATCGAGGCGCTGATCGATCAGAACTGGCTGGTGGCAGGCGTCGCCCGCTCGGATGCCACGCTGGAGAAGATCACGGCAGCCGGCGCCCTCGCGCTGCGCGCGGATGTGACCGACCAGGCCAGCGTCCGCGACGCCCTCACGCGTGTGGCGGACGAGCGCGGGCGGGTCGATCTCGTCGTCAACGCAGCCGCGGCCTACGGCGGCACCCGAACGGGTCCGTTCGGCGGAGGGCCAATGGCAGAGGCGAGCGCCGACGCATTCGACTCCTGGGCGGCCGCTCCCGCCCGTGCGGCCTTCGCCTTCCTGTCGGGCGCCGCGAGCTTCCTGGTGGCCCAGGGAGGCCCCGCGACCGCAATCCAGGTGACCGGCGGCTCCTCGCGGCGAGCGATGCCGGGCCGCGGGCTGTGGGCGGCGGGGGCCTTCGGCGTGCGTGCGATCACACAGGCTGCGGCGCTCGAGTTGCGCGGCCAGGGCATCCATGTCGCGCTGCTGATAGTCGACGCCGGGATCGAACCCGCGGACGGAACTGCGCGTGTGGGAAATCGCGACGCGATGGCCGATCCTCGCCAGATCGCCGACGCCGTTCGCTTCCTCGCCGATCAGGGCTCCAGGGCGGCCACGCACGAGCTGCTCCTGACTCCGTTGGCCGAGACCTGGGTGCCGTAGGCGGCGTGACCGTGGCTCGGATGCTCCTCAGCGCTGTGGTCGCCGTGCTTCTGCTCGCGTGCTCCGCGCGCGGCGCGGGCGCCCGGTCGCTGATCGTGCTCGATCCCACGGGAGTTTCGGTGGCCGCCTACGGGGGCTGGGCCGCGTGGAGCCGCCCGGACGGCGTGACCGGCGACTACGGGCTCGTACTGCGCTCCCCCCAGGGTGGGATCTCGCTCCCTGCGATCGCCGAGCAGCCGGCGCCGTTCGATGTCGAGCTGGGGCCCGCCGGGCGCTCGCAGGTGGCTGCGGTCTACTCCCGTTGCACGAACGCGGCGGCCCGCACCGGCTGCCACGTGATCGAGCTTCGGCTGGGTGTCTCCGGAGCGGTTGAGCGCGCGCTCTCACCGCCCGGAGGTGGCTCAGACCATGAGCCGGCCATCTGGAACGGTGCTCTTGTGTTCCTGCGCCGCAGGTCCTCGGCCGGCAGCCGCCGGCCCGATGATCTGCTCCTGTGGCAGATCGGCAGCCGCAGGGCCAAAACGCTCGCGCTTCCCAGCTCGCGAGGCGCGCGGAGCGGCGTGGGGTCGTGGCCGAGGGGCCTGACCGGCTCAATCACGGGGCTCAGCTTCAACGGCAAGCAGGTGGCCTATGTCACGGCCAACTCGATCGGGAGCTTCGCCGAGTCGACGCTGTGGTTCGAGCCGCTGGGCGGCCGTCCTGAGCTGATCGACCAGGAGACCGGCGGAGCCGGGAACGTCTGCCCCCCGGAATTCGTCTCGCCCGTGCTCGCCGGGCCCTGGCTCTACGCCTACCTGCATGCGTGCGACCCATCGGCCGACCCGCACCTCGATCGCCTGACGCGCTACCGCCGTGGGGAGGTACAGCGGGCGGCCTACACCTTCATCCACTTCGGAGACGATGAGATCAGCTCGATCGTCCTCGACGGGGCCGGCGTGGACTGGGGCTCGGACGGGGTCGAGCGACTTTCAGCGGTGAGCTGGCGGAGGATCGCCGCGCCGCTGGCTGAGACCTTCTGCAGCCGCTCTGACCCGTTCTGCTGAGCTGAGTCTTCAGTCGGGCGATCGGCGACTCTCGAGCACCCAGCGCGTGACCGCCTGGTGGTAGTTGAGGGCGCCGGGGACGGTGTTGTAGGTCTTGAGGTAACGGAACCCGGCGCTCTGCAGTGCGCGGTTCGGGGCGACGTTGAATGCGCTGGGCTCGCAGTACAGGCGCTCCAGGGCGAGCGCCCCGAAGTAGATGTCGGCCGTGCGGCGCAAACAGGCGGAACCGATGCCCGAACCGCGGCGGTCCGGATCGACGACATGCAGATGCATGTGGGCCTGCTCGCCGAAGACGATCTTGTCCGAGGTGGAGAATCCGACCGCGACGCCATCGAGCTCCCAGACGACCAGCAGGGTGGATCGCTCCTTGACCGGCCTTGTGTACTCCGCGACATACCGCGCCTGCCAATCGGAGCGGGACGGAAGCCGGGTCGGGTCGACACCCATCGCCTCCAGGTGCTCGGGCGTGGAGCCATGGAAGTAGTCGATGATGAAACCCACCTGATCGAGAGGCATCTCCCGGACGACGAGCGACATCGCGACATCATCCCGTTCTCGCTGACCGTGTGCGGCTAGGAGTGCCCTGCGACGCGCTCGATCGCCGGATGAGGATCCGCTCCTGCCGTCGCGCTCGGTTCCGTGCCATTGGGCGCCCGGCCGTCCTCGGAGCCGGGTCCGGCCACGGGCGCGGCATAGTGGTAGGTCTGGCCCCGCATCAGCGACGCGGCGGCGGCGATCAGGCAGGCGACGATCGCGAACGTGAACGCCTCATGCAGGCCGCTGCGGAAGGGTGAAGAGATCAGATGCGGGAAGAACGACCGGCCCGTGAGCGTGGCTCGGTTGACGGCCGACAGCGCCGCGAGGACGTGTGGCCCGAGAAGGGTCTGGATCGGGTTGTAGCCCAGGAAGGCGGCGAACAGGATCGACACCGGCGGCAGGCCGCCGACGTGACGAGCGGTGGCGGCAGACACGCCGTGGGCCTCGAGTCCCGCCGTCATGGTGTGGGGCAGGCTGGCGGCGAGACCGAGGATCATCAGCGTGAAGAAGATCCCGATCGAGAGCACCTGCGCCGAGTTCTGAAAGGTCTGGTTCATTCCGCCTCCGGCACCCCTGTCACCGGGCGGCAGGCTGTTCATGACGGCCGCCCGGTTGGGTGAGGCGAACATGCCCATCGAGATGCCGTTGAGCGCAAGCACGATCGCGAACAGCACGAAGGGGAAGTTGGTGGGGAGAAGGATCAGCAGAAAGAAGCTGAAGGCGGCGCCGAGCATTCCCCCGGTCGCGAACCAGCGAGCTCCGAAGCGATCAGACAGATACCCCGAGGTGGGACCTGCGATAAGCAGTCCGATGGTGAGCGGCAACATGTAGATGCCCGCCCACAGCGGCGTTTCGGTGAAGTCATAGCCGTGCTGGGGCAACCAGATCCCCTGCAGCCAGATGATCAGCATGAACAACAGCCCGCCGCGGGCGACGGCTGAGAGGAACGTCGAGAGCGTTCCGAACGTGAAGGCGCGGATGCGAAACAGGGGCAGGCGAAACATCGGCTCGGCGACGTTTCGCTCGATCGCCGCGAACGCCGCCAGCGAGACAACCCCGCCGAGCAGCAGCGCGATCACGCGAGGACTGGCCCAGCCGGTGGCGTCGCCGCCGTAGGGCCGGATTCCGTAGGTGACAGACACCATGATCAATATGAGCCCGAGCGCGAAGGTGAGATTTCCCCACCAGTCGATCGACGCCGGGCGCGGTTTGCTTCGCTCCTCGAGCTTCAGATAGGCCCACACCGTGCCGAACAGGCCGACCGGCACGGAGATGAGAAACACGAGTCGCCAGTCGATCGGGGCCAGGATGCCTCCGAGCACCAGCCCGACGAACATCCCGCTGACACCCACGATGTTGTTGATTCCCAGCGCCATGCCCCGCTGATTGGCGGGGAAGGCGTCCGTGAGAATCGCGGCCGAGTTCGCCAACAGCAGCGCCGCGCCGACCCCCTGCACGAGCCGGAAGGCGATCAGGTAGAGCGCACCCGCCGGCCCGGTCATCCAGTCAATCGTCAAGGCCAGCGAGGCCAGGGTGTAGACGACGAAGCCCAGGTTGTACATGCGCACCCTGCCGTGAATGTCGCCGAGCCGCCCGAAGCTCACGATCAGCACGCTCGTCACCACCAGGAATCCGAGGATCATCCACAGCAGGTAGAAGCTGTTGGCCGGAACCAGCGGATCGAGATGGATGCCCCGGAAGATGTCGGGCATGGCGATCAGAACGATCGAGCCGTCGAGCGTCGCGAGCAGCACGCCGAGGGTCACGTTCGACAGCGCGATCCACTTGTAGCCGTCTGCGGAGGGCCGATCGCCGTTGACCTGCTCGTGGGCCGCATCGGCGCTCGCCGGGGTGCTCCGCGTTAGCCTCATCCCCACACACTTTATACAGGTAACCTGTACAGGTAGCCTGGCTTGCGGCTATAGTCATGGCGTCGTGTCCGCCGACG
Organism: uncultured Solirubrobacteraceae bacterium; assembly: GCA_963826995.1. GTDB lineage: Bacteria > Actinomycetota > Thermoleophilia > Solirubrobacterales > Solirubrobacteraceae > Palsa-744. The sequence goes on from CAWGYZ010000002.1 coordinate 1,042,602, forward strand.
TCCCCCTCGTCGCCAGCGAACTGCGCGTGGTGCTCGGCCAACTCGTGCGAAGGCTCCGCGCCGAGCATCGATTCTCGCTGGCGCAGGGCGCCGTGCTGGGGCGCCTTGACCGTGACGGCGCGAGCAGCACCTCCGACCTTGCCGCCGCTGAGCGGGTGCGGCCGCAATCGATGGCGCAGATCGTCTCAGAGCTCGAGGCCGACGGCCTGCTCAGCCGGCGGCCCGACCCCAGCGACGGACGCCGCGCCCTGATCGAGCTGACCGACCTGGGGCGCCGGACGCTCGAGGCCGAGCGCCGCCAGCGCGAGGGATGGTTGATCGGCGCGATGGCCGAGAACTTCTCAGATCAGGAGCAGCAGGCGCTCGCCCGGGCTGTAGGTCTGCTCAGGCGCCTTGCCGACTCCTGAGCGCTAGGAGACCTTCTCGAACACGAGCCGATAGTGGTCGAGCAGCTCGCGTTCGAAGCAGACCTTGTTGGCACTCACGCCGGAGGTGAATGCGAGCCGGAAGTCGGCGCTCGTCAGCCAGCGGGGAACGAGCTGGAGCTTCAGCAGCGACTTCCTCAGGCTCGCTGCCCCGATCCTGGCATTCCATTGCTCGATGGTCTCGACGTAGTCCAGACGGCCGCTGACGCTGGAGAGCAGACCAAAGCATGGTTCGGCGCAGGCGACCATCTGCTCGAGCCCGGAGGGAAGCCACGAGCCCGGGAACTGGCGGGCCATCAGGGCCAGGTACCAGGCGTCGGAGTCCCGTTCAGGCATCGTGTCAAGCGCCTCGATCGCGGATTGGGCGGAGATCATCCTGGCTCCGAACACCATCGTCTGCAGATACAGCCGCCCACCGGGCGGAAGCACGTCGGCGATACGCCCGAAGATCGAGCGATACACCTCCTCCTGGCGGCCCGCCCGGAAGTCCTCCGGCGAGCAGAAGTGCTCGAAGGCACCGAGGCTTGCGACGGCATCGAACGGCCCGAAGCTCTCACGCGTGATCCGCCTCGCGTCGAGGAGGTGGACGTCGAGGTCGTGCCGGCGGCAGGCAGCGAGCTGGCCGGAGGAGAGCGTCACGCCGACGCCCGCGGCGCCTCGGGTGCGGGCGAAGGCGAGCAGCGGACCCCAGCCGCAGCCGAGATCGAGCACGCGCCGGCCGGGCTCGATCCCAATCTGCTCGGCCACGTATTCGTGCTTGCGGCGCTGCGCCTGCTCGAGGCTCAGGGAGAAGTCGCCGTCGTACTTGGCGCCGCTGAAATCGGCGAGCTCACCGAGGCTGAGCCGGAAGATGCGGTCGGTCAGGGTGTAGGTGAAATCCAGATCGGCGCGGTCGGCCACGTGGTCTACCCCGCCGTGTCCCCCCGGGCGCGCGGGGCCGGCCGTTACCGCAGCACGATCGAGCGCATCGTGTGCTCGTCGGGGAGCTTGTCGAGGATGCCGCGCAGGAGCTCCCGCTCAGCGGCCTGCTCGCGCTGGAGGTCGTCGAACAGGAGTCGCAGGGCGGTGTGCGTGATCTTCATCTGCTCGGGGGCCAGCGTCACCGTCAGCCGGCCCTCCGCGTCCGGCTCGGCCTCGAGCTCGGCGAGCACCTCCCGCGCGAGACGGCGAATCTGCGGCTGGTGGGCCTCATCTGAGATGAGCAACCGCAGCGCCTCGCCGGTGAGCGGCACCTCCTCCGCGTGCAGCATCAGGTGATAGGGGGGCTCGGGCGCCTGTGGGCCGTCGTTCATGGCCCCAGTATCGCGCACCACGCCGACCCGGCGATCTCATCGCACGGGAACCTCAGAAATCATGCCGGGCAAGCCGGAGGCCGCCACGGCGCTCGGTCTCGCTCATGGCCGTCGCAGCGGGCACCATCTCGCTGGTGACGAGGCCATGCTCGGCTGTGAGCTCATCGATGATCTGAAACGAGCGCGCGATGCGCTCAGGCGTATCGATCACGATCGTGACCACGGGGACATGACGGCGCAGCTGCAGGAAGCGATCGCCGTGCGGCTCATGCTCGCCGTGGAATCCCCATATCCCGCGGATGCTCGTCGCCCCGGCGGCATCCGATTCCCTCAGCCGGCGGATGATCTGGAGGCTGATCGGGCGCCCATCGTGGGTCGCCGCCTGGGAGGTGTAGATCATCAGCTTCTGCCACAGCGCGAGACCGTGCTCGTCGTTGCCGGGCAGCTCGTGCGGCGACGCGAGCAGCTGTCCGTCGCGCTTGCAGACGCGCACGCGCTCCAGGGTGATCAGCGACCGGCCCAAAAGGCCCGCCAGCTCCGGAAGCACGCTGGCGATCTGATCGCCGGAGCCGACCGCGACGATCATCGTCGGCACGTCGGCGTTGCGGGAGAAGAACCTCGCTCGCGACCGTCGCCCGTCCCTGGTCCCATCCATACCGAGCAGCACCACCGCGCCCGCGATCCCGCGCCGGTGAAAGAGGGCAGTGACGGCGGCGAAGGCCGGTGCGCCGCCGACCCGCTCCTGTCGGCCCACATACACGGTCAGCTTGGTCGCCTCCCGCAGCTCCTCGGGCAGCGTGACGGATCCGCTCTCCCCGGTGAACAGGCGCGCACGCTCGAGCGTGACGAGCCCGCGGCGGCTGACGCTCATCACCGGCTCGAGCATTTCCTCGATGCGCTCGCGCCGGTCAACCGCGATCGAGACGACCGGGAGGTCCTCGGACAGCGTCAGCAGCCTGTCCGTGTGCAGATGATGCAGGCGCCCGAAGCCCTCGGCGCCCCTCAGCAGCACGCTGGCCTTGAGGCGGTGAGCGCCGTAGATCTCGAGCAGCTCATCTCCCACGAGGCGCTCGCCGGTGCGGTCGCGCTCGCCGAAGTAGGTCGTCAGCTTCAGGCAGTCCTCGTTCATGCGTGTACTCCGATCGCGTGACCGAGCGCGGCGCCGCCGATGCCGAGGGCCAGGCTCACGAGAATGTTCAGGAGCGCGAGCGCAGGCTCCGCGTCCTCGGTCAGCCGCTGAGACTCGAGCATCCAGGTCGAGAAGGTGGTGTAGGAGCCAAGCGCCGCGCCCCCTGCGAGGAGGAGAGCGTTGCCCGTCACGGCCAGGCCGGCCAGCAGGCCGAGGGCCACCGCACCGCTGATGTTGACGACGAACGTGCCGAGCGGAAAGTTGCCCGCGAACCGCGAGCCGACGATCCCGTCCACGGCGAACCGGGTGATCGCACCAAGTCCACCGAGCGCCGCCACAGCAACCCAAACCCCTGCGCTCACGCGATCACCCGCGTGCGCCTGACAACGGCCGTGGCCAGCCAGATCGCCAGGTACCCGGCCGCGATGCTCGCACCCGCGTAGGACGCGGCCAGACCGTAACGGTCGTGTTCGATCATCGTCAGGATCTCGACCTGCATCGTCGAGAACGTCGTGTAGGCGCCGCAGAAGCCCGTGCCGAGCAGGGGGCGGCGGTAGGTCGACTGCGGCAGACGCTCCTGCAGGCGGGTGACCAGATAGCCGAGCGCGAACGAGCCGGTGACGTTGATGGAGAACGTGACCCACGGCCAGCTCGCGGCGGGGGAGGTGAATTCCTCTCCGATCCACACGCGAAGCAGCGCTCCGGTGGCGCCGCCGATGAAGATCGCGGCCAGCTCGCGGCGGTCAAGAGCACGCCTCACGAGACACGCACCGGAACGCTCAGGGGGAGCGGGGTAGGTCCTGCCCGGTCAACAAGCCTCTGCACGGCGGTCGATGTCTCCTCTCGCGTGGGGATAGATTCGCGAAAGGGGCCATCAGCCCTTGTGTCTGCGGGCGGTTCGAGAGACGGTCGGCGCGCTCAGCCACCGACTCCCACCAGGGCTCCATCTGGTCTTTCACCAACATATCGCACCGGCCACCCGGCTGAAAGTCGCGTCAGTTTCCGCCCAGCGGCCAGACGGCGATGTCCTCGGGTGCCAGGTCGACGCGCACGGATTGCCCGATCTCGAGGCGCTGGGCGTCGCCGTAGCGCAGCGTGAGCTCGAGGGTCCCCTCGAGCGCCAGTGTCAGCTCGCGCACCGTGCCGAGGTCGACGTCGTCGATCAGCGTGGCCGCGTAGCGGCCCTGCGGCGCCAGCGAGATGCGCTCCGAGCGCACGCACCAGACGACCTGGGTGTCGTCTGCCAGGGTGCTCGGCGGCACACTGATCTGGACGCCTTCGCTGAGGATCCGATCAGACGCGATGGTCACCCCGCGATGGGTGTTGGCGATGCCCAGGAGCGCGGCGACCTGGGGAGAGCTTGGGGCGTGGAAGACCGATTCACGTGTGCCCGACTGCAGGACGCGCCCGTCATCCAGGACGACGATCTCATCGGCCAGAAGGGCAGCCTCCTCTGGATCGTGCGTGACGATCACCGTGTTCAGGCCGACCTCTGTCTGCAGCCGCCGCAGGTCGCGCCGCAGCCGGTCGCGCACCGGAGCGTCGAGCCCCGTGAAGGGCTCGTCGAGGAGCAGCAGGTCTGGCTCGACCGCCAGTGCCCGGGCGATCGCGACACGCCGCTGCTGGCCGCCTGAGAGCTCGTCCGGATAACGATCCTCGAGGCCCCCGAGGCCCAGGCGCTCGATCCACCAGGCCGCCAGACCCGGCTGTGCGCGCGGGGCGAAGGTCACCTGGCGCCAGACCGTGCGCCGCGGCATCAGCGCCGACTGCTGGGGAACGTAGCCGATGCCACGGCGCTCGACCGGCAGATCGTCAAGCGCCTGCGCGCCGGCCGATATGTGTCCCTCGCCCTGCATCGCAGTCAGCCCGGCGAGCAGACGCAGGGTCAGCGTCTTGCCCGCCCCGGATGGGCCCAGCAGGGCAAGCCGCGGGCTGTGCGCGCGGTGGGCGACCTCGAGCGAAAAGCTGCCCAGCCGCTCGGCGACGGCGAAGTCCAGAGCCACCGGTGGACGGGGTGAGAACGCCACCGGCGCTGCGGTCGATGTGTGTCCTCGCCGCCGCCGCGGAACCGGCAACTGCACTAGCAGCACGATCGCGAGCGCGGCAAGCAGCGCGACCGCGATCGGCACCATCGTGGCCGGCAGACCGCTCTCGTCGAACTGCACGAACGTGTACACGGGCAGCGAGAACGGGTGGTAGGCGAGGATCACGGTGGCGCCGAACTCGGCGAAGGCGCGCAGCCAGGTCAGCAGGATCCCGGCGCCGATGCCGGGCAGTGCCGCCGGCACGGCCACGCGCGCAAAGCGCGCGAGACGCCCGAGCCCGAGCGTGGCCGCCACATCCTCGAGGGCCGGGTCGACAGCGGCGAAGGCGGCGCGCGCGACGATTATCAGGAAGGGGGCCGCGACGAAGATCTGCGCGAGCACGATCCCGGCCCTGGTGTCGGTCAGTCTGCCTTCGAACAGTTCTCCGGGGATCGTGAAGGGACCGACGACATAGAGAAGCAGGATGCCGCTCATCAGCGTCGGCAGGGCCAGCGGTAGAGCCACCAGCGCGAGCAGAACCCGCCCCATGACGCCGCGCCTGCGAGCCAGTAGGTAGGCCAGCGGCGTGCCGAGCACGGTGATCACGACGGTCGCGATCGTGGCGGTGAACAGCGACGTGGCGAGCGCCGAGCCGAGCCCGGGGGCGGCCGAGGCGCCGCCCGCCAGGCGCACCGCGAAGGCGGCGATCGGAACCAGCAGATAGAGGGCGAGCAGCCCGCCCAGCCAGGGCAGCGGGCTGCTCGCCCTCGCGCGCATCTGCTAGCCCGCGCCCACGATGCTGCGCAGGCCCGCGGGGACCGCCGAGGCGCTACCGGAGAATTTCGGTGTGATCGGCACCAGCCCGTATGCCTTTTCCACAGCCTTGCGTTTCGGGCTCAGGATGAAGGACACAAGCGATTCCGCCCCGGCGGGGTTCTGTGAGTTGTTGAGCAGCGTGATCGTGTAGTCGGCGTACTTGTAGGCCGGCGTCAGGGGAACCGTCGGGACTTTCGCTTTCTTCGCCTCGACCACGTAGAAGAAGCCGGCGTCGAGCTGGCCCGCCTGCAGGCGGGCCAGCATCGCTGTCTCTTCAAAGATGCCGAACCTCTTCAGCGCCTTCTTCAGCGCCGGGTCATGCAGTTTCTTGGCGGCTGCTTCAACCGCTTCGACGGTCAGCTTGCCCTTGGGGTCCGCCTTGGGTTCGGTGCGCCCGACCCGGATGCCGTGCTCGGTGACGACCTCATACCAGGGCTTGCCCGCTGCCAGTTGTTTGCCGAATTTGCTTTTCGGGTTGTAGCCCAGCTCGAGGGTTGAGGAGGTGAAGGTCGAGTACCACGACACCCAGTTCCCGTTGGCTGCTCCTTCCAGTTCTTTGTCGGCCGAGGAGGACGCGCTGACGAACACGTCGGCCTGGCGGACCTTGCCCTTGATCGCCTGGGCGTCTTCGTTCGATCCGCCGCCGAAGCCTTCAAATGGGAAACCCGTGGCGGTCGTGAATTCAGGGCCTGTGGACTTTTCCATGAAGCTGACCAGCGAGCCGGCGTATATGGCCGACACCTTGGACGCGGCCGCTGAGGCCGTCGGCGTCCGGAGCGCGGATGCTGCCGGGCTGCCGCTCAGAGCGAACGTCGCTGAAGCTGCGAGCGTCAGCGCCCCGCATCCCCCGGCCGTCGCTGCGATCCACCGTCTCGATCTGATCTTTCTCACGGCCTGTCCTTTCAATTGAGATGACTCCGCGGGCTCAGGATTCAAACCCTCCGTGGCCGCTCAGCGCAAATTGCCTCCCCAAGCGATGGATCCCCTCGCGTCTGCCTGAGCATTGCACATGCAATACGCCCACGCGCCCGGGGCTCAGCGCTTGATCGGCCGACGTCTGCATAGGCATGACCGGAGGACCGCAGGGGTCAGCCGCCCGTGTGTGCAATGTTTAGGCCGATGGCGAGCGATATGTCACTCGGGGAAGCGGCGAAGGCCATCGGTGTGAGCGCCGACACGTTGCGCCGCTGGGAGCGCTCGGGCAAGCTGAAGGCCCACCGCGATGAGCGCAACCGCCGCCGCGTCTCTGAGGCGGAGGTGCGCCGGCTGACGTCTCGCCCGCAGCGTCACAGGACCGGTGCGACCGGGTCGGCTCGCAACCGCTTCGCCGGGACGATCCGATCGGTGGAGGTCGACGGAGTGATGGCGCTCGTGGAGATGCAGGCAGGGCCGTTCTTCATCACCGCCGCGATCACGCGGGATTCAGTGCAGGAGCTGGGACTCGCCCCCGGAGTCCAGGCAACCGCTGCAGTCAAGGCGACATCGGTGATGATCGAGCGGACCGAGCGCTGATCCGGCCGAAGGCGTCAGGGTCGTCGGGGCGGCGATCATCCGCCGATGTAGGACATCTCGATTCGGCCCGGAGACGGCCCGCCGGCTTCGCTGCTCGCCGCGGCGCCATTTTCGCCTGGCTCGCTCGCCTGTGCCGGGTGGCGCAGGGTGCGCAGCTCGGAGTAACGGTCAGCGCGCGCCGTCCAGATCTCATTGATGCGGCTGGCCACCTCAGAGTCCGTCCCGCCGCCACGCAGCAGCGCACGCAGATCGTGGCCGCGCTTGGCGAACAGACACGTGTACAGGCGGCCCTCGGCCGACAGGCGCGCGCGGACGCACCCCTGGCAGAACGGCTGGCTGACGGAGTGGATCACGCCGATCTCGCCCTGGCCGTCCTGGTAGGCCCAGCGCGAGGCGACCTCTCCCCTACGGCTTGGAGCGAGCGGTTCCAGCGGCCAGCTCTGCTCGATGGCCGCGAGGATCTCGCTCGCCGGAACGACCTGATCCAGCCGCCATCCGTTGCTCTCGCCGACGTCCATGTACTCGATGAAGCGGAGGATCTCCGCACGTCCACGGAAGTACTCGGCCATCTCAACGGCGCAGTGATCGTTGACCCCGCGCCTGACGACCATGTTGATCTTGACTGGCGCCAGGCCCGCGTCCCGCGCCGCGTCGATGCCCTCGAGCACACGCGCGAGCGGGAAGCGCGTGTCGCTCATCGATTGGAACACCCGCTCCTCGAGGGCATCGAGGCTCACCGTCACGCGGTCAAGGCCCGCATCGGCGAGGGAGCGGGCGAGCGGGGCCAGGGCGGTCCCGTTGGTGGTCAGAGCGATGTCGTCGACGCCCTCGAGACCCGCGAGCATGTCGACCAGACGCTCGAGCTCCAGACGAAGCAGCGGCTCGCCCCCGGTCAGGCGGATCTTTCGCACTCCCTGGGCCGAGACGATTCTCGCCACCCGCGTGATCTCCTCGAAGGTGAGCAGCTCCGAGCGATCCATGAACCGGTAGTCGGCTCCGAAGACCTCCCTCGGCATGCAGTAGGGGCAGCGCAGGTTGCAGCGATCGGTGACCGAGATGCGCAGGTCGCGCAGCGACCTTCCCATTTGATCCAACATGTGCCCCACGATAGGACGCGGGGGTGCAGCTACCCTCAGACAACGATGACCGGATCGCCCGATCGAGCCGTCCGATCCACCGTGCGGACGACGTCATGATGGTCACCGTGCGCCTGTTCGCGATTCTGCGCGAGCGTTCAGGGAGTGATCGCATGGAGCTGCAGCTTGCGGACGACGCGACCGTGGCCGACGCGCTTCAGGCTCTGTCGAAGATCCCTTCGCTCGCGGGCCTGCTCGAGCGCATTCCTGTGCAGATGGCGGTGAACCGCGATTACGCCTCACCGGGGACGGCGCTCGCTTCCAACGATGAGCTGGCCCTGATACCCCCGCTGAGCGGCGGCGCTCCTCAGGCCGGGGACGGAGTGCACGTGGTGGTGACCGATGAGCCACTGAGTCTCGAGAACCTGTCGCGCGCGGTGGCGGACGCGCGCGCGGGTGCGATCGTGAGCTTCCAGGGAGTCACCCGCGAGGTCGACCACCTCGACTACGAGGCCTACGCAGAGATGGCGCAGGAGCGGATCACGCTGATCCTGCGCGAGTCCGTCGCACGACACGGACTTTGCGCCGCCGCCGCCGAGCACCGCATCGGCTCGGTGGCGCTCGGCGAGTCGAGTGTCATCGTCGCGGCCTCAGCGGCGCACCGGACCGAGGCGTTCGCCGGCGCACGCGAGATCATCGACCGCATCAAGGCCGAGGCGCCCATCTGGAAGAGCGAGGTCGACTCAGAAGGAAGATCGCGCCGGGTCGAGGGGACGCCCGCCCCCGGCGCCGGGGTCCAACCCGCCGCGACCAGCGCGGCCGAGCCGGACGGGCGAGGTGGCTGACCCGCGTCTCACCCACCTCGACGAGAAGGGGCGGGCGCGGATGGTCGACGTCGGCGCGAAGGACGCTCGCGAGCGCGTCGCCGTGGCCCGTGCCCGGGTGCGCATGTCTCCGCAGACGGCGCGCACAGTGCAGGCGGGAGATGCCCCCAAGGGTGAGGTGCTTGCCACGGCGCGGCTGGCGGGCATCCAGGCAGCCAAGCAGACCGGCCTGTTGATCCCGCTCGCGCATCCCATCACCCTGACATTCATCGACGTGAGCGCATCGGTCGATGCAGAGATCGGGCTCGTCGAGCTGATCAGCGAGGTTCATGCCGTCGACCGCACGGGCGTTGAGATGGAGGCGATGACCGCCTGCGCGGTGGCGGCGCTCACGGTCTACGACATGGTCAAGGGGATCGAGCGCGGCGTCGAGGTCGGGCAGGTCGTGCTGCTGGAGAAGACCGGTGGACGCAAAGACTGGCGACGCGAGGGCGACTGAGTGCACGGCCGGGCGGCCATCCTCAGCATCAGCACGTCCAGGGCCGCCGGGGCAGGAAGCGACGACGGTGGCTTGCGGCTGGCCTCATTCGCGCAGCGGCTGGGGATGGAGATCGCCGGGCACGATCTCATCCGCGACGACCGTCCCCTGATCGAACAGCGGCTGCGTCACTGGACCGACGCGGAGTCGTGCGATCTCGTGCTCACGACCGGCGGGACCGGGATGTCACTCACGGATGTCACACCCGAGGCGACGTTGGCGGTGATCGATCGGGAGGCGCCGGGAATCCCGCACGCGATGCGCGAGGCCTCTCGAGCGCACACGCGTAACTGGATGCTGTCGCGTGCCGTGGCGGGGACCCGCGGCTCGAGTCTGATCGTCAACTTCCCGGGCAACCCGGCGAGCATCGATCAGACCGGCGAGGTCATTGCGGAGTCCCTCAAGCACGCACTCGATCTGATCTCCGGGCGCCCCTCGGGACACTGACCTTTAGGTGCGGTCTTTTCCGCCTGAGCGCGAAAGACCCACTGTTATCGTTTCCTGCCATGGGCGACGTGGCCGAATCGATCACCGCCTGGACGGGCCGCGGCGAGCGCGTGGCAATGGCCACGGTCGTTGAGACGAAGAAGTCCGCGCCCACGCCGATCGGCACGAAGATGGTGCTGCGGGAGAACGGGGAGATCGTCGGCGCGGTGTCGGGCGGCTGCGTGGAGGGTGCCGTGGTGGAGGTCGCCGAGGGCATCCTCGGCGGTGACGAGCCGCGCCTACTGCACTACGGCATCGCAGACGAGGAAGCGTGGGAGGTCGGACTTCCATGTGGGGGGGAGATCTCCGTCTGGGCCGAGGCCTTTGAGTCAGACAGCCTGCAGGCGCAATTCAACAAGCGTCTTCGCGAGGGTCGCCGCGCCGTCGTCGTCACCGCGCTCGAGGGTGTTCCACGGCCGGGCGCCAAGCTGTTCCTGGGCGTCGATGAGGAGCCCACCGGCACGCTCGGCGACGATGCGCTCGACGGTGCCGCGATCGCACTGGCCAGGGAGGCCCTGTGGTCGGAGCACAGCACCCTGCGCGAGCACGATGGGGCCCTGCTGTTCGTCGATGTGGCCGCGCCTCCGCCACGGCTCATCATCGTCGGGGCGGTCGACTTCGCTGCGCAGCTATCGGCCCTGGCTGCCCTCGCCGGCTGGCGGACGTTCGTCGTCGATCCACGCAGCCGTTTCGCCACCCGTGAGCGCTTTCCCGCCGCCGAGCGGGTTATATCGGCGTGGCCGCAGGACGCGTTCGATCAGCTCGAGCGGATCGACCGGGCGACGGCGATCGCCGTGCTCACTCACGACCCCAAGCTCGATGACGCGGCGCTGCTGGCCGCGCTGGCCTCTGAAGCCGGCTACATCGGCGCGATGGGCAGTCGCCGCACGCAGGCCAAGCGCCGGGAGCGCCTGTTGGCCGCCGGACTGGACGCGTCGGTGCTCGATCGCGTGGCCGCGCCCATCGGCCTCGATCTCGGGGGCCTCACCGCCGCCGAGACGGCGCTGTCGATAATGGGCGAGATCGTGGCGGTGCGACGCGGACGCTCGGGCGGACGGCTCGCCGAACGCGACGGACGCATACACGAGCCCGTGGTGGCGTGACGGCCGGGTTGCCGGCTCGTCCGTCTGCTAGGTAGCCGCTCCCGGTAGGGCCTCGCGACCCCGGCTCTCGGGCTCAGCTCTCGCGCCCGGCTCCCTGGGCCATGCCAGGAAGAGCATGAGCAACCCGTAGACGATCACAATGAAGCCCACGATCAGGACGAGCGCTCCGATGAAGTTGATCTTCGAGGACGACACGAGGTGCGTGTAATTGCCTCGCTGGGTTTCAAGCACCGGGATCAGATCCGAGCTGAAGTAGGTGCGCACCGCCGGGACCGTCGTGACCGGGGCGCCGTCAAAACGTGTGAAACCGGCGGTGCCGGGCACGTCATTCCAGCCGCTGGTTACGGCGGGCAGGTTGACGATCGCCTGGGTGAGCGCAGGGAAGCTCGCCGGCAGCGCAGCGAGCAGCTGGGCCTGTGTCAGGTGCAGCGTCTTCTCGAGGAACGCGAACAGAGCGGGTAGTTCGGCTGACACCGCCGACAGCGGGATCGCCTGAAGCAGCGCGGTCACGTGCGGGAAGTTCTTCTGAAGGGCTGCGAGGACTTCGGCCTGGGAGAGCCCCGTCTTCTGTGAGACGAAGGCGATCAGCTTTGGCACTTCGGCCGCGGCTCCTCCCCGGGGAGTCATGACCGGATCCTCCATGTTCACGATCGAGGACACCATGTTGATGGCGGCCCGGTCACCGTGGACGCGCGCGGCCGTGTTGGCAGGTCTCAAAGCGTCAAGCAGCTTCTGCCCGTTCGTGACCCGCGGGACCAGCGCGAGCGCGAGAACGAGCGCCACCACCACCACGCCCACCGCCAGCACCACCCACGCCCCTCCGATCTGCACGCCACGCGACACCGGGCCCCTGAGATGCAGCACGATCATCACCACCGCAAACGCGATCACGACCAATCCGATGATCAACAGCAGAGGCGCGATCCAGGTCAGGCTCGAGGTCCCGTCAAGACTCGCGTAATTGCCTCGCTGGGTTTCAAGCACCGGGATCAGATCCGAGCTGAAGTAGGTGCGCACCGCCGGGACCGTCGTGACCGGGGCGCCGTCAAAACGTGTGAAACCGGCGGTGCCGGGCACGTCATTCCAGCCGCTGGTTACGGCGGGCAGGTTGACGATCGCCTGGGTGAGCGCAGGGAAGCTCGCCGGCAGCGCAGCGAGCAGCTGGGCCTGTGTCAGGTGCAGCGTCTTCTCGAGGAACGCGAACAGAGCGGGTAGTTCGGCTGACACCGCCGACAGCGGGATCGCCTGAAGCAGCGCGGTCACGTGCGGGAAGTTCTTCTGAAGGGCTGCGAGGACTTCGGCCTGGGAGAGCCCCGTCTTCTGTGAGACGAAGGCGATCAGCTTTGGCACTTCGGCCGCGGCTCCTCCCCGGGGAGTGACGATCGGGTCGGCCATGTTGACGTCCTGGGAGATGATGTTGATACCCGCTCGGTCGCCGTGAACGCGCTGGGAGGCAAACGCCGGGCGGGCGCCGTTCAGGACCTTCTGGCCGTCGTCCAGACGCGAAATCAGATTCAGGCCGAGCACCACCGTCACAACGAGAACGCCGACCACGAGCACGACGATCCACTGCAAAACCCCGGACCGGCTCCCGCTTCTGTTGTGCAACAGAACCTCCCCACTCCCGCCTCTCCACGAGGCTTCGGCCACCCCAAAGACCGGCCTACGGTTTCAGTATAGGCACACCCGTAAGGCGCGCCAAATACCGGATCTGAGGGTGTCGACGCTGGTTGGCGCGGGCCTCGATTCCACTGGACACCGTGGATGGCGCGCGGTACTGTGGAAACATCGAAATGACGGATCGGGGCAGCGTTTCGAGGATTCGGGGATCGGAGCCGCGAGGAGAGTCAGATTGACTGGAAAGGCCGAAAACCGGGCGCTTGAATACCGGGCCTTGCCAGGGACGGTCAACGATCGCGGTGATCCATGCCAACGCTGATGGCAACGTCCACCGGGTGGACGGTGGGGCTCGTCCTCGGGGTCGTGGTGGTCGCCGCGACCGCGGCGATCGTGATCACGATCGTGCTGCTCGCGATGAGGATCGCCAAGCAGGCGAAGACCGCCGAGGACGCGGTCGAGGTGGTCCGCCGCCAGACCATGGAGCTGAGCGGCATCGAGCGAATCAACGACTCGGGCGTACGTATCCTGCACGCCGCCCGGTCGCTGCGAAAGGTGGCGGTCGGAAAGTGAACGTCACGCTCGCGACCTCGGCACACACCTATTGGGCCATCGCTCTGAGCATCGGCCTCGGAGCGGCCGTGATCGTCGCCATCCTCCTCACGCTGCTGCTGCATTTCGTGGGCAGCATCGAGAGATCCGTTGACGGACTGCTCGAGATCGCCGGCGAGGTGGCGACGAACACGGCCTACATCCCCCAGCTCGAGGCTACGGCGCCCGTGCTGTCGCTGATCGTCGATGAGGCAGTCGTTCAGGACGGCTACATGAACGCGCTCACCGACGGGTACGGTGGGGTATGAGCAGCACGCACGCACTGGTTCTTCTGAGCGTCGTGCTGGCGGCCGGCGTCGTGCTCGTGCTGGCCGTGGCGCTGATCGAAGTTCGTGCGGGGCTGAAGCGGATCTCCGAAGGTCTCGCCACGCTGGCGACGGCGCTTGAGGGCGTGGAGTCCGAGCATCTGCGCCCGCTAGAGGGCGCGGTCACGGCGATCAACGCACAATTCGACATCATCCTCGGCGCGCTGCCGGGGATAGCGCGCAAGGCCGGGATCGTCGCCGAGCGGAGGCCTCGATGATCCTGTGGTGGATCGGTGACGTTCTGCTGCTGGTGGTCGTCCTTCCCCTCGTCGTCTATCTGCTGCGCGGCGTGCTGGACGCCGCCAGGAGCATCGTCCCGAGCGTGCAGGCGATCGCAGCGGTCGCGGCTGCCGGGTCGGAGGACCTCGACGCCGCCGCGCTTCTACTGAGGACGCAGCAGCAGGCAACCCAGACGATCGCGGGCGTCGCCGACTACGGCGGATCCCTCGACGTGATCCTCGACGACGCGAGCTAGGGGGAGTCGTGGCGCCACCGCTCGCATTCGCGGCAGCCAGCGGGGTCATGATCCTGGCCGTCGTGCTGATCGTCCTGGCGCTCGTGTTCTACCTCGTGTCGGTGATATTGCAGCTGCGCAAGATCGCGGCGGGACTAGACGAGGTGATAGCCGGCGTGGGGGGGATCATGCAGAAGAGCGCACCGGTCAACGACGTCGTGACGACGATCAACGAGCAGCTCGACGCGGGGGTCGATGCGCTCGAGGGCCTGCTCGTCAAGAAGGCCGGCATGCAGGACGCCGTGGGCCTCGTCGACGGTCTGTACGCCGGTGCCGCGGGCGCCGGGTTCAGAAACTTCCCCGACAGCGCGACGACCACGGCGCCACGCATCGCTGAGATCTACACCAAGGGCGTGCTCACGCTGGCGCGGCTCGGACGGGAGGCGCCGATCGCTGTCACGAATCCCGCCGGTCCCGTGCTGAGGAACATCGAGGGGGGTAGCCTCGCGGCGAGGCAGTTGTACCCCGATGTCCGTCACACGATGCCCGAGAAGCTGCCGCGCTCCCCGGTGATCGGCACCGACGCGCCCGTGCAGTACGAACAGCGCGAGGACATCGGCGCGCCGCGCAAGCGCATGCCCGCACACGCCTCGGCTCCGACGACGGCCGGCGCGCCCGGTCAGCGCCCGGGTTCAGCCGGAGATCCGGCTGCGGAGGAGTGACCGCACGTGCCCGGCCGCACCCGACCGGTCGCCAAAAGTCGGTTGCTACGCTGGAGATTCCCAACATCTCGGCCGCTTCCACGGTAGGAGCACCAGTTGCAGACCCCGGCATCATTCGAGTATGAGCGCGCAACCAGCGTCGAAGGTGTGATCGCGTCGCTCCAGAAGCTGGGACCGGAGGCCCGGATCATCGCGGGCGGCCACAGCCTCCTGCCGATGATGAAGCTGCGCCTGGCCAATCCGGCGCACCTCATCGACATCAACGACCTGACAGAGCTCTCCTACATCCGCGAGCAGGATGGCGAGATCCGGATCGGGGCCCTCACCCGGCACGTCGATCTCCTGAAGTCCGAGCTGCTCGCCGAGCGCTTTCCGCTGTTCGCCGACGCCGAGAACGTGATCGCAGATCCGGTCGTGCGCAACCGCGGCACGATCGGTGGCTCGCTGTGCCAGGCGGACGCGGCCGAGGACCTGTCGGCCGTGTGCTCGGCGGCGAAGGCGAAGGCCGTGATCCGCGGCGCCGACGGTGAGCGCGTCGTCGGGATGGAGGACTTTCACATCGGCCCGTACATGACCGCCGTCGGTGATGGGGAGATGCTCACGGAGATTCGCCTTCCGTTGCGCGCGGGCGCCGGCAGCGCGCACGAGAAGGTCGAGCGCCGTGCCGGCGACTGGGCCATCGCCGCGGCGTCCGCCGCCGTGTGGATGGATGGCGGCGCGCTCACCGACGTGGGCATCGCCCTCAGCGCGGTTGGGCTCACGACGGTCCACCTCACACGGGCTGAGGAGCTGCTGCGAGGCAAGGCTCCCTCGGATGAGCTGTTCGCGCAGGCCGGCGAGATCGCCTCAGCTGACTGCTCGCCCGGCTCGGACGGCCGCGGAGCGATCGACTACAAGCGTCATCTCGCTGGCGTGCTCACGGTACGCGCTCTGCGCCGCGCGAGCACCCGCGCCCTGAATCGGGAGGTCTGATCATGCAGGTCACGATCACGGTCAACGGGGAGCCCGTCTCCCGAGACATCGAGCCGCGTCAGCTGCTCGTCCACTTCATTCGCGACACGCCCGGAATGACCGGCACCCACTGGGGCTGCGACACCTCCAACTGCGGCGCCTGCGTGGTGCTGATGGACGGCAAGCCGATCAAGTCCTGCACCACGCTGGCTGTGATGTGCGAGGGACACGAGATCCGTACCGTCGAGTCGCTCGAGGTCGATGGGCGTCTGGACCCGGTGCAGATGGGCTTCCACGAGCGCCACGCACTGCAGTGCGGCTTCTGCACGCCGGGAATGGTGATGACGGCCCGCGCTCTGCTCGACGAGAACCCCGACCCAACCGAGCTCGAGATCCGCACCGCCATATCGGGCGCCATCTGCCGCTGTACGGGATACAAGAACATCGTCAGCGCTGTCGAATGGGCGGCGGACTACGAAGCCTCGCAAAGACAAGAGGTATGAGCATGGCCACGGTCGAGAACCTTCCCAGCCCAAGCACCGAGAGGCCGATCGGCTTTGGTCGTCTGAAGCGCAAGGAGGATGCGCGGTTCATCCGCGGCAAGGGCACCTATCTGGATGACATCCGGCTGCCGGGGATGGTCTATGGCGCGCTCCTGCGCAGTCCCTACGCACACGCGAGGATCGTCTCGATCGATACCTCGAAGGCACTCGCACACCCCAACGTCGCCGCCGTCGTCACCGCGAAGGACCTCGAGACACTCGGCCTGGCGTGGATGCCGACGATCTCCTACGACACCCAGGCCGTGCTTGCAGGAGACAAGGTGCGCTTTCAGGGTCAGGAGGTCGCGTTCGTGATCGCGACCGATGAATACTCGGCGAACGACGCGCTTGAGCTGATCGATGTCGAGTACGAGCCGCTGGGAGCGGTCGTCAACGCCCGCAAGGCGCTCGACGCAGACGCGCCGCTGATCCGCGACGACAAGACCGGGCAGCACGACAACCTCGCCTCGCCGACCTGGGAGGCCGGCGATGAAGCGGCGACGGATCGCGCGTTCGCCGAGGCCGACACGATCGTGGAGCGCGACATCATCTACCCGCGCTGCCATCCGGCGCCGCTTGAGACCTGCGGGATGATCGCCGACTTCAACCCGAAGACGGGCCAGCTGAACATCTACAACGGGAACCAGGCGCCGCACGTCCACCGCACGGTCTATGCGCATGTGGCGGGCCTGCCCGAGCACATGATCCGGATCCGCTGCTCGGACATCGGCGGCGGCTTCGGCAACAAGGTGCCGGTGTATCCGGGCTACGTGTGCGCGATCGCCGGCTCGATCGTCGCCGGCGTGCCGGTCAAGTGGGTCGAGAACCGCTCGGAGAACCTGATGTCGACCGGCTTTGCCCGCGACTACGTGATGCACGCTGAAATGTGCTCCAAGGCCGGCAAGATCACCGGCCTTCGCGTCGACGTGATCGCCGACCACGGCGCCTTCGACAGCACGGCGCAGCCGACGAAGTTCCCGGCCGGCTTCTTTCACATCGTCTGCGGCTCCTACGACCTCGAGGCATCGCACGTCAAGGTCAAGGCCGTGTACACGAACAAGGCGCCGGGAGGCGTCGCCTACCGCTGCTCGTTCCGGATCACCGAGGCCGTGTACCTGGTCGAGCGGATGGTGGATGCGCTCGCGCTGGAGATGAAGACCGACCCGATCGAGCTTCGTATGAAGAGCTTCATCGGCCCGGAGCAGTTTCCCTATGAGACCACGACCGGCTGGACCTATGACTCCGGCGACTACGCCAAGACGATGCGTGTCGCGATGGACATCGCAGGCTATGAGGATCTGCGCCGCGAACAGGCCGAGAAGCGCGCCCGCGGGGAGCTGATGGGAATCGGCGTGTCCTTCTTCACCGAGGGTGTCGGCGCGGGTCCGCGCAAGCACATGGACATCCTCGGGTTCTCCATGAACGACGGCGCGGATCTGCGGGTCCACCCGTCCGGAAAGGCGGTCGTCAGCATCAGCGCCCAGACCCAGGGCCAGGGTCACGAGACGACGTTTGCCCAGATCGTCGCCGAGGAGCTCGGCATCCCGCCCGAGGATGTCGAAGTCCGCCACGGCGACACGGACAAGTCGCCGTATGGGCTCGGCACCTACGGCAGCCGCTCGACGCCTGTGTCCGGCGCAGCCGTGGCGGTCGTCTCGCGCAAGGTGCGTGACAAGGCGCGCCTGATCGCGGCGACGATGCTCGAGACCAGACCCGAGGATCTGGCGTGGGAGAAGGGTCGCTGGTACGTCAAGGGCGACCCCGAGAAGGGGGCGCTGATCGAGGACGTGGCCGCGCGCGCCTACAGCGGCGAGGCGATGCCCACCGGCATGGAGGGCGGACTCGACGCGCAGGTGATCTATGACCCGCCGAACCTGACCTACCCGTACGGCGCCTACATCGCGGTCGTCGACATCGACCCCGACACCGCCCAGGTCACGGTGCGGCGCTTCATCGCCGTCGACGACTGCGGCGTGCGGATCAACCCGATGATCGTCGATGGCCAGATCCACGGCGGGCTCGCGGAGGGGATCGGGATCGCGCTGATGGAGGTCATCACCTTCGATGAGGAGGGCAACTGCCTGAACTCCTCGTTCATGGACTACCTCATCCCCACGGCGCTGGAGTGTCCCGACTTCGAGCTCGGCGAGACCGTCACACCCTGTCCTCACCACCCGCTCGGAGCCAAGGGCGTCGGTGAGTCGCCGAACGTCGGCTCGCCGCCGGCGATCGTGAACGCCGTCGTCGACGCGCTGTATGAGACCCACGGTGTCGACCACGTCGATATGCCCTGTACACCCGCGCGTGTATGGGCGGCGATGCAGGGACGGCCCGAGCCGCCGCAATGATGACCGCGGCCGCGTCGCGGCGGGTTCAGGAGCTCGTCGGGCAGGGCGCCGAGTTTGTGACGGCGACGGTCGTGCGTGCCCAGCACCCGACCAGCGCGCAGGCGGGCGACGTAGCGCTCGTGCTCGGCGACGGCACGATCGAGGGGTTCGTGGGCGGCGTGTGTGCGGAGCACAGCGTGCGCGTGTATTCGCTGCGGGCGATCGAGTCCAACGAGGCGCTGCTGCTGCGGATCCTCCCCGTCGACGGCGACGGGGGTGACGTCGATGAACCCGCCCCGAGCGATCACGAGATCTCAAGCGAACAGGGTGCCGTGACGGTCCAGAACCACTGCCTGTCGGGCGGGGCGATCGAGATCTTCCTCGAGCCCTCGCTGCCGGCGCCCCGCGCCCTGGTGGTCGGTGAAACGCCGATCGCCAAGGCGGTCCGGGCGCTCGGAGCCGAACTCGGGCTCGAGGTCATCGCCGTCCGGGACGGAGCGCCGGAACCGGCCGCGGGCGATCTCGGGCTGATCGTCGCCTCTCACGGGCGCGACGAGCTGCACATTCTGCGGCGCGCGCTGGAAGAGGGCCTCTCCTACGTTGGCCTCGTGGCGAGCCCCAAGCGGGGCGCCGGCGTGATCTCCGAGCTGCGCAACGACGGTGTCTCCGATGAGCTCCTCGAGCGGATCGACGTGCCCGCCGGCGTGGAGATTGGGGCGATCGCACCGGCCGAGGTTGCTGTCTCGATCCTCGCAAAGCTGATCGCCGTTCGCCGTGGGAACGGCGACGTGGCGGCTGCCCCGGCCCGGCCGCGCGCGGCCGCCACGGTGAGCGCCGAGAGCTCAACGCGACCTGTGATCGCCGTCGACCCGATCTGCGGGATGACCGTGGCCGCCGTTCCGGGGACGCCGTCGGTTGAGCACGACGGCGAGACGATCTATTTCTGCTGCGAGGGTTGCAGGACGAAGTTCGAGGAGCGCCGGGAGCATGCAGCCACCGTCAGCTGAGCCCTTTGTGGCCGGGCTCGTGCTCGGTGCGGGCGGATCGACGCGCCTCGGGCAGCCCAAGCAGCTGCTCCCCTACGGCGACGGCACCCTGCTCGGCCACGTCCTCGGCGTCGCTCGCAGCGCCGGGTTCGACCAGATCATCGCGGCGCTCGGGGGCGCCGCCGATGAGGTCACGGCGAACGTTGATCTTTCCGGGGCCGATGTGGTCGTGAACAGTGCCTACGGATCGGGTTGCTCGTCGTCCATCGCCGCGGCGCTTGGAGCGCTCGACCCGCGCTGCGAGGTCATGGTGCTGATGCTCGGTGACCAGCCGGGGGTGAGCGCGGCCACGGTTGCGGCCCTTCGTGGCGGACGGGGCGATGCGCCGCTGGCCGTGTGCCGCTACGAGGACGGCCGCGGGCATCCGATCGCGTTTGCTCGCAGCGTCTTTCCCGAGCTTGCAGAGCTGCACGGAGACAAGGGCGTTTGGCGGCTGCTCGACCGGCGCGCGAGCGACGTCGCGGAGGTTGCGATCGAGGGTCCGGTTCCGCTCGATGTCGACACGCTCGAGGACTACCGAGCGGTCCTGGCTGAGGCGGGGGTCGGCGTCCCGGCCGCGGCGGGCGACCCCGAGCAGATTCACAGATGAGCACGGGAGAGGTCACGGGCGAAGCCGCCGGGGAGGTCGGCCGGCTCGCACCCGACGTCGAGACGCTGGCCCAGCGCCTGGCGGGCGTCGACTATCTCGTCGACGAGGGACTGGCGACGTCGATGTTCCTGAGCGTTCGCCTGCCCCAGCCGCTGCTACTCGAGGGCGAGGCGGGGGTCGGCAAGACCGAGGCGGCCAAGTCGCTGGCGCTCGTGCTGGATACGCCGCTGATCCGCCTGCAGTGCTATGAGGGGATCGACGCCTCCGAGGCGCTGTATGAGTGGAACTATCCGCGTCAGCTGCTCAGCATCCGTCTCGCGGACTCCAGCGGTTCGAAGCTCGGCGAGGAGCAGCTTTTCGGCCCGGACTACCTCATCCGCCGCCCTCTGCTGCGCGCGCTCGAGCATCCCGGACCGCGACCGGCGGTCCTGTTGATCGACGAGATCGACCGCGCCGACGACGACTTCGAGGCGTTTCTGCTCGAGATTCTGGCGGAGGCCAGCGTGACGATCCCCGAGATCGGCACGATCCGGGCGACGCATCCGCCGATCATCGTTCTGACCTCCAACCGGACCCGCGACCTGCACGATGCCGTCAAGCGCCGCTGCCTGTATCACTGGATCGCCTATCCGGACGCGCAGCGCGAGGTTGAGATCATGCGCCGCCGCGTAAAGGACTCCTCCCAGACGCTAGCGGTGGCTGTGGCCAACGCGGTCTCGCGCATGCGCGACAGCGACGTGCAGAAGCCTCCCGGTGTCGCCGAGGCGATCGACTGGCTGATGGCATTGAACATGCTCGGCATCGAGCGCCTGGACGCGGACGCCGTGGACATCACGCTCGGCTCCGTGCTGAAGTACGGCGAGGACCAGGAGGTGATGCGGGCGGCCGGCCTCGAGCTGCTCGTGCACGCCGATGACTGACGAGGGCATTCCAAACGTCGCCTTCGGGGTTGAACAGGTCGAGCTCGATCTGCCCGCCCTGGTCGGAGCGTTCAGCCGCTGTCTGCGTGAGGCGGGCGTGCCGACCACCACCGTGCACGCGGCCGATTTCGCCCATGCGCTGACGCTGGTGCGCCCGATCACGCGCAGACGCCTGTACTGGACCGCACGCGCGTTGTTCGTGTCCGACCCGGCGCAGGTCAAGGCGTTCGACGCGGTCTTCTCCTCGGTGTTCGGACCTCCCGCGGAGACCGCCGGGTTCGAGTCCGAGAACGCCGAAACGGTCGCCTCCCCCCCGGACGACCGGCCAAGAGCCGAGCATGACAGCGCCAGGCGGCGCGTGGATACGCCAGATCGGCCCGCCGACACATCAGCCGCAGCGCCGGGCGAGGACGACGAGCACGACGACCGCGCCGAGGTCGAGGTGCCGCTGGCGATGGCCAGCGAGGAGGAGCAGCTTGGTGGTAAGAGCTTCGACGCGCTCGAGCCCCACGAGCTCGCGCAGCTCTACCGGCTCATGTCCCGCCTCGGGCTTGCAACCCCGGTCAGACGCACCCGCCGCCACGAGAGGGGTCGTCACGGCGCGCGTGTCGATATGCGTCGAACGCTGCGCGCCAGCATGCGCACCGGCGGGGATCCGATCCGCATCGCGCGCCGGCGGCGGCGGATCGCACCCCGCCGGCTCGTGATGCTGTGCGACATCTCCGGCTCGATGGAGCCCTACGCACGCGCCTACCTTCAATTCCTGACCAGCGCCGCCGGCTCGAGCCCGAACGCCGAGGCGTTCGTGTTTGCGACGCGGCTGACGCGGCTGACACGCGCGCTCGCCTCCCGCCACCCCGAGCGCGCGATCCAGCGCGCCGCCGCGGCGGCGCCGGATTGGTCGAGTGGAACGCGCATCGGCGACGCGCTGAAGGCCTTCAACGACCGGCATGGCCGCCGCGGCATGGCCCGCGGCGCGGTGATCGTGATCCTGTCCGACGGCTGGGAGCGAGGCGACCCGGTGCTGGTTGGACGCGAGATGGAGCGGCTCGCACGACTGGCCCACCGCATCGTGTGGGTCAACCCACGTATCAGCGCCAGCTCCTTCTCCGTCCAGGCCGGCGGTATGACGGCGGCGCTACCGTACTGCGACGCACTCGTGAGCGGGCACAGCTTCAAGGCCCTCCACGAGGTGGTCGAAGCGATCGGAGCGCAGTCCTGGGGCCGTGACGGAGCGCCGGGAGCCGCCTTGAAGTCACGGGTCAGGCTCGAGCGCGAGGACCAGGAGCCGTGGGCCAGCGCCACCCCTGTCGCCGGCAGCTCCGTGCCGATGCCAAGCGGCCATGGGCCGGCAAGAGGCAACACCACACCGGGCTGGATAAGCGAGGAGAGCGACTGATGATCAACGAGTCCGAGCATGGCTGACGCGGCGGGCAAGACGTGCATCTACCCGGGTTGTGAGCGACCGGCGGTGCCGCCCCACCTGCTCGGGGGACCGCAACCGTCGTTCTGCGACCTGGACGAGCACAACGCGCTGAGCGCCCACCTGGAGCGACAGCGGCTGGCAGGCGCGAGCAAATCTTCAACGGACGCCGGCGACAGCGACCGATGATCATGCCCCCCAAACCGAGGAGGTCCAACCGTGGCTGACGAGGCGTATCGAGCAGTCTTTCTGCGTGTGCACCCGACCGGGAAGATGGTGCTCAGCCTGACCACCGAGTCCGACGGCAGAGAGGCTGAGTACGCCCAGATCGTGGCGGACGAGCTCGGCATCCCGCCGCTCGACGTAAAGGTGGTTGCCGCCGACACAGACCGCTTCGGCGTGGGACACGGCTACAACACGAGCCCCTCGCACGGCGTGGCGCCGGCGATCGTCGGCGCCACGGCCAAGATTCGCGACAAGGCCCGGCTGCTGGCGGGTATGTCGCTGGAAGCCTCCCCGGAGAGCCTCAGCTGGTCCAACGGCGCATGGACGCGTGGCGGCGAGGACCCCGCGGATGTCAGAACCATCGAGGAGATCGCTCTGTACGCCCACGGCACCGGTGCCCTACCCCCGGGTGTCGAGGGTGGGCTCGACGCCCAGACCGTCTACCGCGACTGATGGCGGTTCCGATCCACGGCAGCCACACTCTCGGCCCAGACAACGGGACCCTGTCCGTGAAAACCGGGCGCAACGGCGCGGCAGCCAAGGCAGGGCACGACCTGCTCATCGAAGTCGCCGCCTGGCGGGCGACGCTCGAGGTCGGAGAGGACCCTGCGCAGACTTCCATTGCGCTTCACGCCGACGCCGCGTCTCTTCGCGTGCGCCAAGGGACCGGAGGCATGCAGTCGCTCGGGGAGGACGACAAGGCCAGCATCCGCCAGACGATCGACGACGAGGTTCTCAAGGGCGGGGGCATCGAGTTCCGCTCAACCGAGGTGCAGAGCGCCGCCGACGGTGGCTGGATCAACGTCCGGGGCGAGCTCGAGCTTGCAGGCAACACCCACCCGGTCGAATTCGAGCTTCGTGTCACGCCTGACGGCAAGCTCAGCGCCACCACCGTCCTGAAGCAGACAGACTGGGGAATCAAGCCCTACTCGACGCTGTTCGGAGCCCTGAAGGTCGCAGACGAGGTTGAGGTCGTGCTCGACGCAGGCCCACTGCCGGTCTGATCGCGTGGGCCCTCCGCTCCCGCGCGCCGGCGTGGCCGACACACCAGCACCGACCGAGCTGCTGGGAATAGACGACGCGTTGGCGATGATCCTCGCGCGTGTCATCGCACTGCCGGCCGAGCAGCTGGTCCTGGAGCAGGTCCGTGGCCGCTTCCTGGCCGAGGATGTGAACGCCGCGATCGATCTGCCTCCGTTCGAGAGCTCGGCGATGGACGGCTACGCCGTGCGGTCCGGCGACGCACCTGGACGGCTGGCACTCGTCGGTGAGTCGGCGGCCGGGAGCCCGTACCTCGGCGCATTGGAGCCCGGCCAGACCGTGACCATCTCCACCGGTGCCGTCGTGCCTGACCAGGCCGACGCGGTGGCGCCACTCGAGGACGTGGGTCGGGAGGGCGAGCAGGTGGTGCTGAGCTCCGCCATCGCATCGGGGTGGTTCGTGCGTCACCGAGGCAGCGACATCAAACGTGGCGAGCGCCTCCTTCGGGCGGGCACTCTTTTGGGCCCGGCGCAGATCGGCGCCGCCGCCGCCGCGGGCCTCGACGCCCTCGCCTGCCATCAGAAACCCAGCGTGGCGGTGCTCAGCACCGGCACCGAGTTGCGTCAGCCGGGCGAGCGCCTCGCCGACGGCGAGATCTTCGACGCAAACACCCCCATGCTCAAGGCCTCGCTTGAGGCGAGCGGCGCGCGCGTAGAGCAGATCATGCCCGCCGCGGACACACGCGAGGCACATCGCGCAGCGCTCGAGCAGGCGCTCGAGCACGACGTGGTGGTCAGCTCGGGCGGTGTGTCGGTTGGCGCCCACGACCTCGTTCGCGACGTGGGGCGCGAACTGGGGGTCAGCGAGGTCTTCTGGCGCATAGCCCTGCGCCCGGGCAAGCCGCTCGCCTTCGGCGTGCGCGATTCGACGCTCGTCTTCGGACTGCCCGGGAATCCTGTCTCGAGCCTTGTCTGCTGCGAGCTGTTCGTGCGCCCGGCGCTGCGCGCACTGCAGGGCGCAGCGAGCGTGACACCGGACTGGCGCTCGGGTTCGCTGAGCTCGCCGGTCGAGCGAAACGCTCAGCGCGACCACCTGATCCGTGTGCGTCTGAACGCCCAGGGCGGCACCGTCGCGCTGACGCCGTTGCTGGGTCAGGAGTCCCATCAGATCGCGATCACCGCTCAGGCGGATGGTCTCGCGTGGATTCCCTCCGGCGCCGGAGAGCTTCCGGCCGGCACCGAGGTGGCCTACCTGCCGTTGTAAGTTATCGACAGCCCTCAACCGCCCATTCGAAACAGGAGAAGCCGCAAATGGCTGTAGAGCTAGACCATCCCTTCACGACGGCTAAACCGCTGGAGGAGAGCTACGCGGCGATCCTTGACCTCGAGCGCGTCGTCCCCTGCGTGGAGGGCGGCAGCGTACTCGAGCGAACCGGACCGGACTCCGTCAAGGCCGAGATCAAGGTCCGGATGGGAGCGATGTCGATGACGTTCACCGGTGTGGTCGAGGTTGTCGAGCAGGACGCAGCCGCTCACCGTGTGGTGCTGTCGATCAAGTCCAGCGAGGCCGGCGGCCAGGGCCATGCGAATGCCACCGTGGAGTTCGCGCTGAACGACGGCGGCGGCTCGATCCATACCAACGCCCAGATCACGGGCAAGGCGGCGTCGATGGGTGAGGGAGTCGTCACTGGGGTGCTGGACGCGCTGATCAAGGATTTCACGACGAAGCTGGCCGAGATCTGAGGCAATGGCAACCATCACGATGAGACGCATCCGCGAGGGCGAGGTGCCGTTCGACGGAGGGACCGCGATTCAAGAGGACGCCGACAGGCCGGTCTTCCGCGGCAATGGGCCGGACGATTACGTCTGCGTCGAGTGCGGCAACGTGCTCGCGATAGCTATGCAGCCGGTACAGATGACCAAGAAGGTCCGCGTCCGCTGCGGACGGTGCGCAACCGTCAACGTCGCGGTGACCGACGGGACGGGCGCCGCGGTTCGCTGAGCCGGGGGCCGAGTTGCACCAGCAGCGACTCGCGGTGGCGGGCGTACGCGGCTGCCCCATCGCCATCGACGGCCGCGATCCTGATGACCGGCGGGTGGCCCATCGCCGGGGCGGCGAGATCACACAGGGCGTCGTGGTAGGCGACTTCCCGCTGCACCCCGCCGAACCCGAAGCCCTTGGCGGCCAGGCCGCGCTGAAGGCCGTCGGTCCTCGAGCACCAGGCGCGGCACAGCGCCCGGTACTCCTCGATGTCGAACCCGACGATCGCATCGGCCGGGTAAAGCTCGAGGGCGGCGAGGCGGAACGAGGTGAAGTGCGACGAGCCGTCGACGCCGATCACGGTGCCCGTCGGCGCGTGCACCAGCTCGACGGGGAGCAGAAGGTTCGCGCGTGACGCATACAGAACCGAGACGTCCCCCTTCAAGCGCGCATAGATCGCGCCGAGCAAGTCGAGTGCCGCAGTCACAGGCCTGATCAGCGTCGCGTCGCGTCGCGCCTTTGCCACCCGCTCGAGCCCCACGTGGCCCTGCTCGCAGAACCAGTCGAATGACTGACCCCCGAGCTCGATGCCGTCCTCCGCCGCCGCCCGCGCAAAGGACCCATGAAGGTCGCCTGGCACCACCTGGGGAGAGTCTAGATCGCTCGACCGGTGGGCGGGCCTGCCCGGCGGGCTACATTGAAACGATGGCTAGAGGTGCGCGGGCCATCGGAGCGACCCTCCGATGATCGGTACGGCCGACAACGTCTCGATGGGTGGCCCCCACTTCCGGGGGCCGATCGCGGGCACCTGCTGTACGTGACATCCGGATGAGCTGAGCCGGCTAGCTCATCATTGATCCGCCGGGAAAGACGACCCACAGCCGCCCAGCGAGCTCTGCCAGCACCTCCGGGTCCAGCTCGGCGACGCTGACAGAGCCGGTGCGCTCCATTGTCATGGCCAGCTCACGCCACGCCTGCGCGACGGGCGCCACCCGCACCGTCGGCCCCCATCCGATTGCCGCGCGCAGCTCGTCGGCGTGCGCCCTGGCATCATCGACCGTCAGCTCGCCGAACGGGCGATCAGCACCGCGTACGAACACTCCTCGCTTGACGATCCGATCGACCTCTGAATTCGACAGGGTCATCGTGCCTGCGCATCCCTCCCGTTGTTTGCAGCCGTTCTCCTTGCTGCCACGGCCGCCTGGCCATAGGAGATCCCGCCGTCGCCGACCGGCAACCGTTCCGGAACTATCGCGCGCAGGCCCACCGCGTTCAGTCCCGCGAGCACGGCCTCGAGCAGACGCCGGTTCTGAAAGACGCCACCTGACAGCACGATCAGCTCGCTGCCCGCCGAGGAGGCTGCCCGTGCCAGCGCCTCCACCGTCGCGGCGCTCAGGGCGGCATGGAAGCGGCTGGCGACCGCGCCGACGGCGACCCCGTCACCGAGATCGGCGCAGAGCGCCCGGACGGTGTCGCGCGGGTCGATCACGATCAGCTCGCCGTCCCGTGTCAGCGGCATCTCATAGCACCCCCGCTCGGCGGGGTCGCACGCCGCCTCGAGCTCGATCGCAGCCTGCCCCTCGTAGTTGACCCGCGACCGCAGCCCGCACAGCGCGCCGACCGCGTCGAACAGGCGCCCCATGCTCGTGGTCACGGGCGAGTTCAGGCCGGTGCGCGACAGCTCCGCCACCTGGCGCCAGGCCCGCTCATCCACTCGGTCTCGGAGCGCCGGCGGGATCTCCGGCACGTGCTCGCCGCCCTCGCAGGTGCCCGCAGCCGACAGCCACGCACACGCCATCCGCCAGGGTTCCCGGATCGCGCTCGCTGCACCCGGGAGCCGTACGGGCAGGAGCATGCCGACGCGGCGGAAGTGCTCGAGATCGCCTAGCAGCAGCTCGCCACCCCAGACGGTTCCGTCAAGCCCATAGCCGGTCCCGTCGAAGATGGCGCCGACGGCGCTGTGACGCTCTCCGTGCTCGGCCAGGCAGGCGGCCATGTGGGCGTGGTGGTGCTGGACGCCGATCAGCCGCTCGACCTCGCGGTCCATCGCGTACTTGGTCGACAGGTACTCGGGGTGCAGGTCGTGGGCGACCACCTCGGGCTCGACAGCAAACAGTCGCTCGAAATGCTCGATCCCCTCGGTGAACGAGCACAGCGTCTCGTAGTTCTCGAGGTCGCCGATGTGGTGAGACACCCACGCCCGGGCTCCGCTGGCCAGGCAGAAGGTGTTCTTGAGCTCAGCGCCACAGGCAAGGATCGGGCGCTCGGCGCCGGAAGGCAGCGGCAGGGCGGCGGGCACGTACCCGCGCGAGCGCCGCAGGAGCATCGCGCGCGGACCGCTGGGAGCCTGAAGCACGCGGATGACCGAATCATCGGTGCGCGTCTGTATCGGGCGGTCATGGACGAGCAGCATGTCGGCGATGCCGGCGAGTCGAGCAAGTGCGTCCCCGTCTCGATAGGCGATCGGCTCCTCCGAGACGTTTCCGCTCGTCATCACGAGCGCGCCGGTGCCCAGGTGGGCGAGCAGCACGTGATGAAGCGGAGAGTAGGGCAGCATTACCCCGAGCTCGGGCGCCAGCGGGGCGACGGAGGGCGCCACAGGCGCGCCGCCGAGCCTCGGCGCGAGCACGATCGGACGCTGTGGGCCGCTGAGCAGGTCACGCTCGGTGGGCCCGAGCTGCACGATCCGGACGGCATCCTCCACGGTAGCCACCATCAGCGCGAACGGCTTGTCCTCGCGGCGCTTGCGTGCACGCAGGGCCGCCACCGCCGCCTCGTCATCGGCGCGGCAGGCGAGGTGGAACCCCCCGATCCCCTTGACCGCGACGATCTGCCCATCGCGCAGCGCCTGCGCAGCTGCTCGCAGGGCGTCCCCGACGGGCCCAGGCGACACCCGTCCGCCGTCCGTCCGCAACAGCGAAACCGATGGTCCACACGCCGGGCACGCGTTGGGCTGAGCGTGGAAGCGGCGATCGGCAGGGTCCTCATACTCGGCCCGGCAGGCCCGGCACATCTGAAAGCCCGCCATCGTCGTGTAGGGGCGGTCGTAGGGGATCCCGCGGACGATCGTGAAACGCGGCCCGCAGTTCGTGCAGTTGATGAAGGGGTACCGATAGCGACGGTCACCCGGGTCGAGCAGCTCGCACAGGCAGTCCGCACACGTTGCGCTGTCGGGCGTCACAGGAGCGTCGATCCTGCCGCTGCGCGGGCTCTTAAGGATCGCGAACCGGCGCTCGCCACGCGGCTCCCGCTCCTCGCTGAGCACCTGCTCGACGACCGCCAGCGGCGGCGCGCCGGGCCCGAGCCGCAGAAGGAACTCCTCGACCGCGGCCGGGCGTCCCTCGACCTCCGCGAGGACGCCTCTGGAGTCGTTCAGAACGGAGCCCGCGAGCCCGAGCTCCCCGGCCAGGCGGTAGACATACGGCCGGAAGCCGACGCCCTGCACCGTCCCCCGCACCCGCACGCGGACACGGCGGGCGCCCGCCTCCGTCCCCACCACGGGCAAGCCGACGCTCACGCCCGTAACCCTGCGTCGGGCACCAGCTCCATGAGCTCGCGTAGCGCGTGATAGGCGCTGGCCTGCGCCTCCTGGATGCGCGGGATGTGCTCCGAGCGCGTGATCACAACGTGGTCAGCCAGTCGCTCAGAGCCCACCCGGCCGCCGCCGTAGCCGACCATCGCGATCGTCGCAAGGCCCCGGCGGCGCGCCTCGCCGAGCGCCTCGATCACATTCGGCGAGTTGCCCGACGTGGACAGGGCGATCAACGCGTCGCCTGCCAGCCCGTAGGCGATCACCTGGCGAGAGAAGATCGCCTCGATGCCGATGTCGTTCGCGATCGCGGTCAGGATCCCCGGGTCCTCCGTCAGGTCGATCGCCGGCCAGGCCCGGCCATCCACCGCTTCCGAGCGGAAGTCGGCGACCACATCCATGGCATCTGTGGCCGACCCCCCGTTGCCAAGCGCGAGAAGCTTGCCGCCTCCTTCGAGGCTTCCGTGCAGCGCGCCGGCAGCGCCCAGCAGCGCGTCGCGGTTCTCGCTCAGGGTCTGCACGCGCAACGCGCCGATCTCCGCGGCCTTCATGAAGACCGAGTGGCGCACGTCCGCGACGACGGGCTCGAGCTCCTGCCCGTGCTCGGCCAGAAACGGATACAGAAAGCTCGAGGCTCCCGCATCGTGCACGCGGCGGACGTCGCGGCCGGCGAGCAGCCCGCGGTGGTCGAAGAACACGTGCACGAGCTCCCACAGCACGTGATAGAGGGTCTCGACGAGCTCCTGGCGGACGTGGTCATCGTCGGTCGGGGGCTCGAAGTCCCACTCCGCGCCGAGGCGCGAGAAGCCGATCGTCAAGCACCCCCGCCGGCGAGCGAGCGCAACGGCTCGACTCGCATCGGACGCATCGTCGTCACGGCTGAGAAACGCGATCGCGATGTCGTGCTCGCGCGCGATCAGGTCGAGCTGGCCCGCCGGCTCGCCACCGTCTGGCGTCAGGGCGATCGCCGGGAGCGCGCGCTTGCCGACGATCACCGGGTGCACAAACTCGACGGCCACATGACGCGCGTCCGACCTCGCCGAGGGTGAGCTGCCGAACGCGATCAACCGCCCGCCGCGGGCAAAGCGCTCGGCCATCAGGTGACACAGGCGCGCGAGCCTGTCGGCCTCCCTTTCGAAGAACTCCCGGTTGGCCTCGGTGCGCGCCGAGAGCATTGCCTGCAGATGCGCGCCGAGCGCTCCGTCGGTGACTGTCGCCGTCAAGCGGGCATCTCCTCGCGCGCATGTGCGACGTGGCCCAGCCAGTCGCGCCATGCGTCGATGCCGTCGCCGGTGCGGGCACTGACAAGCAGCCGCTCGGCGCCCGGATTCACCTGGTCGACGTTGTAGAGAAAGCGGTCCAGGTCGTAGTCCAGGTGGGGCAGCAGGTCGATCTTGTTGACCAGCACCAGGTCGCAGGTGCGGAACATGAGCGGGTACTTCAGCGGCTTGTCCTCGCCCTCGGTCACCGAGGAGACCATCACCCTCGCGTCCTCACCGACCCTGAACTCCGCCGGGCAGACGAGGTTGCCGACGTTCTCGATCACCAGCATGTCGATCTCATCCAGCGGCAGGGAATCAAGTGCCGAGCGCACCATGTTGGCATCCAGATGGCACTCGCCGCCGAAGCTCGGATCCGTGTTCAGCTGCGTGACCGGCACATGCAGACCAGCGAGCCTGTCGGCATCCATCGACCCCTGCACGTCTCCCTCCAGCACCCCCACGTTGACGCCAGGAACGTCGCTCACCACCCGCTCGAGCAGCGACGTCTTGCCGGCGCCCGGCGCGCTCATGAAGTTCACGACCGTCACGCCGGCGCGGTCGAAGTCTGCACGGTTGGCCTGGGCGATCGTGTTGTTTGCGTCCAGCGCGTCCTCGACGATCCTCACTTTTGTGCGATGCATAGGGGCTCCTCGATCTCGATTGACTCGACTTCGAACTCGTTTCCGCTGGCCACCTCGACGTCGGCGCCAGCGCACGTCGGGCAGCGGAACGCGGGAATCTCGATGTCCCACTCGCGCTCGCACCGATTGCAGCGCAGGCTCGCCTCGATGATCTCGTGCTCGAGCCTCGCCCCTTCGCAGATCGTCCCCCGAGCGACGAACTCGAAGTAGAACTCGAGCGTGTCCGGAACCACCTGGCGAAGACGCCCAACCCGCAGGCTGATCAGGCTGACGCGTCGCTCGCCGGCGTGCCTGACCACTGTGTTGAGCACAGCGCCGCTCAGCGACAGCTCGTGCACCGCACTACTCCGCCGGTTCCAGGGCGGCGTTCGCGCTGAGCTCTGCGGCGGTCTCGAGGGCCACCTCGACAGCCCGCTCGACCGCCGAGCCCACGTCCGGCGAGAGCCCGAAACCCAGCTGCCCGACGTCAGCGGGCTCGCACGCGATCACCACGACCCTGCCGGGCCACGCCCCGATCGAGCGGACGAAGCGAAGGACGGTCTGCGGATCCATGCCGTGCGGATTGATCACCTCGCCGTCATCGATCTTGCCGCCGACAGACTCCTCTTGAACCTCCATCACGTACAGCGTGCCCGGCTCGCCGCCCTGGCGACTGACGTCGAGCATCACGAGCGCGTCGTAACCGCGCATCACCTCGTAGGCGAGGTCGAGGCCCCCGGTACCCGCGTCCATCACAGCGACACCCTCGGGCAGCGGGCACCGTTCCAGCCGCCGTGCCACCTCTCCCCCGAAGCCGTCGTCGCGCAGCCAGGCATTGCCGACTCCGGCGATGAGGATGCGGGGTTGACGCTCTTCTCTCATGAGATCCTCCTGATCCGGTTCGACGGTCACTCCAGCACCTCGACCTCTCCCGGGAAGAAGAAGAGGAAGCGGCCGCTGTCGCGGAGCAGCTCCTGCCCGGGGTCTCCGTCGATCGTGACGCCGAGATGTGTCTTGCCGTCGTAGTCGATCATGATCCGCTCGATCGTCGCCACGCGTCCGTCGAGAATGCGGGCGTGCAGGTCGGCCTCGGGACCGGGGCAGATCCTGACCTTGCCGCCGCGCCGGAAGCGCACCCCGCCGACGTCGGCTTCTGGCTCGCCGGCCTGGGGGTCGACGAGGTCCACCGGCTCCATCGGCGGCGTCTCGCTCACGGGGCTGCGCGCGCCGGTGGACACGGGGTCGCGGAGCGTGACGCGTCCATGCAGCGCGCGGAGCTCATCCTGCGTGGCGGTGGCGGCGCTCGCCATCATCTCCAGCACCCGCGGATCCTCGATCTGCTCGCGCTCCGCATCGCTCAGCACCTGCAGATGCAGCAGCAGCGCCTCCTCGATCTCGGTCGAGTCGAACAGGCCGGCGCGGCTCTCGGGGGCAATCTGGGGGTGATCGGGTAGAACGATCGCAGCGCCAAGCACTGTGTCGTCGTCTACGCTTGCGAGCACGGGGTAGGTGTTGACGCTTGCGCACTGGTTCTCCAACGGAGAGCTGAAGCGCCCTACGGACACGCGCATGACCGGATGCGTTGAGAGCAGCGAGTGGGCCAGCGCAGCCCTGCGGTCCAGACCCTGTGCGCATGGCGTCCGGTTCTCGACCGACAGCGCCACCTCATAGCTGTCGTCGCCGAGCTCGTGCGCGTTCAGGCTGAGGTGCACACGCAGACCTCCAGCCCCGCCGGCGATCGAGTCCTCGCGCACGGCGCCACGCTCACCCCCGGCGGACCCCTCCGCGAGCGAAGCGAGCGTCATCTCCTTTAGCTGCAAGCGGTGCGCAACGGCCTCGTGGCGCTCACCGCTGGCCACGAGGAACCTGACCTCGGCGCTGAGCAGCGCCTCGGGCAGAGCCCGCAGCACACAGCGCAGCTGCAGGCGCGCGAAGGTGCTGGCGAGCTCCGCGGCGTAGACCGGCGGGTAGAGGATCCCGAACGGGGTCGGGGTCGCGTTCTTGGTGGCTGCGGGCGTGTACGGGTACAGCGCATAGCCCTCGTACAGCAGCGAGTCGATCAGCCGCTCGAGCTGCTCGGGCATGCGGGTCTCAACGCTCATCGGCACCGCCGAGCAGCTGCTGGACACAGGCGTCATACGTGGGCAACCCGCGCGCAACACGCTCGCGCTCGAGCGCGCCCAGCGTCTGCGAGCGGAGCGCCACCCAACCCGTGTTCGGGTAGTAGTGCTCGATCGTCTCGCGCCACACGGCCACCGGCATGCGGTAGTCGACCGAGCACGACCAGGGGACGAGCACCATCTGCAGACCGCCCTGCTCGTTCGGGTAGTAGACCATCCCGTTGAAGTGCAGCGCCATCGGCACCGCACCGTCCGTCAGCGCATCCAGGTACTTGGCCGCTGCGACCTCAAGGTCGTAGCTACATGCGACCGGCACCGCCACGGTGGTCGACCCGGTGAACGCCGGAACGACCACGTCGAGCTGCGCCCACACGAGGCTGTGCGTCGTCACCGCCCAGCGCTCTGGCGCCCCGAACAGCCCGGCCAGGCGCTCGCGCGTGAGGTCGTCGTAGCCGCGCCTGGCCGGCTCGATCATGAGCTGGATGGTCAGAGCGATCATGTAGACGTGACGGCCGCTCGGCTCTGCGACCTGCAGGTCCAGCATCAGCATCGGCGCCGCCGCATGACGCAGCGGGCGAGCTCCAAGGACCTCGAACTCGGGCTCGGGCCCGGTCGGCGAGGGCTCGGGCGCGGGCGCGAGCTGCTCCGCCACGATCTCCGGAGGCAGACTCATACCGCGACCGCCTGCGCCTGCAGCTCATCGAAGAAGCTCGACACCGCCTCGCGCACCCCGGTCCCACCCGAGATCCCCTCCCAGTTGACCTTGATCGTCCCGGTCAGCGCGTAGCAGCGGTCGATCGGCGCGATCGCGTACGCCGCCGGCTCGGAAAGACGGTTGACGATGAGTCCCTCGATGTCTGGCTCCAGATCGGCCAGAATCGGATTGAGCTCGAGCATCCGGCTCCAGGACGAGAAGTGCAGCTCGCTCTCGGTGGCACCGCCGGGGCTGGGGTACAGCGCCACCACGCAGCCGGCGACGCTCGACTCCATGAAGAACGCAAGGCCGATGGGTATCTGGAAACTCGCCCACACCTCCTCAGGCAGCTCGAGGTCTTCGAGCCACAGTGTCCGCGCCCCCGTCGGGCGGTACTCAGCATCGCCGGAGCGAAGCGCCCAGCAGCTCTCGCACACGCATTCGATTCTTCGCTCGTACAGGTTCAGCAGGTGGCGATGATCCTCGGGGACCGTCGTCTGGCAGAGATCGCATCGCTCTTGGCTGCGGGCCAGCGCCGGCGAGACGGCGGAGTCCTGCGGGCGGGCAAAGCCCCGCAGCCCAGCCACCAGCTGAGCGCGCTGCTTCGCCGCGATCGCATCGGCTATCGGCCGGCTCAACGCGTCAACGCCACCTTTACGTGGCCCTGCTCGCGCAGCAGGGGCACCGGCTCGAGCTGAAGCCGCTCGTCGTCCATGGAGCGTCCCGCGCGGGGCAAGAAGAACGTTCTCGAGCAGCCTGGGCAGGCGAGCGTGCCGGACTGCAACTCGCCGTGGTCCAACGGGCCGCCACAGTCGGCGCAGGTGTTCGCATACGCAAGCAGCGTGCCGTCGACGTTGGCCACCACAAGCTCCTCGCCGCCGACCTCGGCGCCGACCATGTGACCAACCGGCACCAGGTCGAGGTGATCGACCTCGAACCACGAGGGCGTGGGCGCAGACGTCCGCTCAGCGGCCGGCGACATCACCATCGGCAACTCGACAGCGCCGGTGGGCGTTGCCTCAGCCGGAGAGCCACCGCCGGCCAGCGGCAACGAGGGACCCGCGGGAGCGGGGGCCACACCCTCGACCTCAAGGCCCTCCAGATCGGGTGCCGCCTCCTCGAGCGCCTGCTTGATGGCGAGCTCGAGCGTGACCGCGGAGGCTGCGCAGTCCGAGCAGCTACCGACGAGGCTGATGCGCGCAACACCGTCCTCGAGCGAGAGCAGCTCGACATCGCCGCCGTGGGATTCCATGTACGGTCGCACGTGCTCGAGTGCGCCCTGCACCCGATCGCTCAGCGGTACCGGATGCAGATCGTGGATCAACAGCAGCGCCGCCACTAGCTCATCCTCGGCGAGCGCCGCGGCGAGCCGCTGGCCCTCGCCGCCGCCGCTTAGCAGGGCGCCGACGATCCGCTCCAACCCGGCCCCGTACATCTGCACCACCGCGGACACCAGTTCCTCGGCGACCTCACGCGTCGCAGCATCGCCGCAGGAGTCGAGCCGCGCCTGTAGCTCCTGCACGCGCAACAGAACGTCGTCGGGGCTGTCGCTGAGCGCTGTCGACGACATGCCGGCCGACCTACGCCAGCGCCGTCGGCGTGTGGATCACCTTGCGCACCCTGCCGCTCCCGTTGTACATGTGCACGCCACAGGGAAGGCAGGGATCAAACGAGCGGACGGCGCGCATGATGTCGATGCCCTTGAAGTTCTCCGGGCCGTTCTCCTCGAAGATCGGCGTGTTCTGCACGGCGTCCTCGTATGGCCCGGGCGTCCCGAAGGCATCTCGGGGGCTGGCGTTCCACGGCGTCGGCGGATAGGGCTGGTAGTTGGCGATCTTGCCGTCGCGTATCACCATGTGGTGAGACAGCACGCCGCGGGCCGCCTCGTGGAAGCCGCAGCTCACCGCGCTGTCGGGGACGGTGAATTTGTTCCAGCTCTTGGTGCGGCCCGCCTGTACCTCCTTCATCGCCCGCTCGAGGCAGTGCAGGGCGATCAGGGCGCTGTAGGCCTGGTGGTAGGTCCTCGCCCGGTCGCGCTCGATCGCGTTCGACTTCTCGGGCACGTGCCACTCGAGTTCCATCTCGGGCATATTCGGCGAGCGCGGCAGCACCATCTGGATCGAGTGACCGGTGGCCTTGGCGTAGCCGAAGTCGACCAGCCCGGCCTTGGCGGTGCACCACTGGCGCGCGAACGGTCCGCCCCCGGTGTCGCAGCAGACGTGCGTGTCGGTGCGTTTGTCGTACATCCGCGGGGAGACCACCCACGTGTACTTGTCGGTGAAGTCACGCTTCTGCGGGCGCGGCAGGGTGACCTTGTTCCACGGATGGTTCTTGTCGACGGGGTTGCCGAGCGGATCCTGCGTGACGAGCGTCGGCTCGTTCTCCCAGGAGTCGAAGTAGGAGGAACCGAGCAGGATCCGGATCATCAGGTTGATCTCCACGAGGTCGGTCGAGATCAGCTCGCCGCCGATTGCCACGCCGGGCGTGATGTAGCGCTTGCGCCCCCACTCGGTCATGTTGCGGTAGTCGTAGTCGACGTAGTCGGGATCGTCGAAGGAGCCCCAGTTGACGAGGTTCGTCTCGCGGTAGCCGACCATGTCGTACCCGGGGAGCTGCTGCAGGAAGAAGTCGTACAGGTCGTCGTGCATCGGCACGCTGCGCTTGACGTAGTCGAAGTAGCGCATCAGGCGCACGTAGTAGTCGGTGCACGTCTGGTGGGTGATGTCCGCGCTGCAGCCCCCCGGCATGATCGTCGACGGGTGCGTGTGGCGACCCCCGAACAGGCAGTACATCTCGCGCGTGTAGCGCGCAACATGCAGGGTCTCCAGATAGAACTCGCCGGTGAACGGGTTGAGAGCTCGCATGATGTCCGCGATCGTCTTGAACCCGTGGATGTCCTGATGGGGGGCGGGCGTGCTCTCGGCCGTCGCCAGCAGCGTCGGGTTCGTCTCCTTGACCATCTGCTCGCAGAAGTCGACGTTTGCCATGCAGTCGTTGAAGATTGCGTGGTCGAAGATGTAGTCCGCGGTCTCGGCCAGGTTGAACGCCAGGTCACCGAGCGGCGGTGGCTTGACGCCATAGGCCATGTTCTGGTTCAGGCACGAGCAGGTGCAGTGGTTGTCGCCGCAGATACCGCAGATGCGGCTCGTGATGAAGTGGGCGTCGCGTGGGTCGATTCCCTTCATGAAGATGTCGAAGCCCCTGAAGATCATCGAGGTGCTGTAGCACTTGAGCACCTGCCGGTTGGTGAAGTCGATCTCGGTGTGAATGCCGAGGCTCCCGACGATCCGGGTGATCGGATCCCAGGACATCTCCTTGACCATCACTTTCTGCTGCGAAGACGTTTCAGTCGCCATCTGCTTCTCTCCTCACCCGGCCTTCAGCCGGAAATAGTCGAAAAAAGGGGCCTCCAGGGGTCGCTCAGCGCTCACCACCTCTTCGCGTAGCCGCTCGACAGCGTGTTGCCACGGCGGCGCCACTCAGGCTCGATGTCGTATTTCGTCCTCACGTTGCGCCTGCGGAAGTGGCGGACGATCGGTCCGTAGGTCGCCTCGATGATCCTTGCGGCCACAGCCCCGTATTTGTCCTCCTCCATGAACGGCATGAACTTGTCGGGGAAGCCGGGCATTGTGCATGCCATGCAGATGCCGCCCACGTTCGGGCAGCCGCCGATGCCGTTGACCCAGCCGCGGACCGGCACGTTGCACTTGACGATCGGCCCCTTGCATCCGAGCTTCACCAGGCAGCGATTATCTGAGCCGTATTCGGTCGCGAACTCGCCCTGCTCGGCGAAGCCGGCGCGGTTGCAGCTCTCGCGCACGCTCCGCCCGAACAACCACTTCGGGCGCAGCGCCTCGTCGAGCTCCGGCGCCGGAGCGAGCCCGGCGAGATGCAGCGCGAGGTACAGAAGCGTCTCGGTCATGTTGTCGGGCTGGGCGGGACAGCCGGGAATGCAGACGATCGGCAGGCCGGCTTTGGACTTCCAGCTCCATCCGAGGTAGTCGGGCACCCCCATCGCACCGGTGGGGTTGTTCTTCATCGCTGGAATCCCGCCGTAGGTGGCGCATGTGCCGACCGCGACGACCGCCGCGCACTTCGGCGCGAGGCGATCGATCCACTCGTTCATGGTGATCGGCTGGCCGTCCTCTGGATTCACGGCGAAGCCGGTCCAATGCCCCTCGCCGTTGATCTCCTCGTTGCCGAGTGAGCCCTCGATCACGAGGACGAAGGGGTCGAGCTTGCCCTGCTCGGCGTCGAACCACGCCTGCGCGTAGTCCTGGCCGTTGGCGTAGTCGATCACCTGGTTGTGCACGACCACCTTGGGCATGCCCGGTATCGCCTGCAGGATGATGTCCTCGAGGCTCGGATTGGTGGCCGAGGTCATCGCCACCGAGTCCCCCTCGCAGCTCAGGCCCGTAGTCATCCACAGTACGTGGGCGGTGACCGCCTCGGTCTTCTTGTGCTCCGCAAACGCCATGCTCGCCATAACCTCTCCTCTCGCCTGACTCAACAGATACGCGGCAGCGGATCTCCCACCAGCTGATCCATCACCCGCCGTCCGCCGAAACTCGTCTCCACCAGCACCATCCCGGGGGGCTCCGTGCGGACCTCGCCTATCTCGGCCGCCTCGCCGCACCCCGGCAGCGCCCGCAGCGCCTCCAGCGCGCCGTCGGCCGCATCGGGTGAGACGAACGCGACGAGCTTGCCCTCGTTTGCCACATACATGGGGTCGATGCCGAGGATCTCCGCCGCACCCGCCACAGCCGGATGCACGGGAATGGCGCTCTCGCGCACGAGCATCGCAACCGAGGACGCGCGGGCAAGCTCGTTGAGCACGGACGCCACGCCTCCCCGCGTGGCGTCTCGCAGACACCGAAGCTCCTGACCGGCGGCGTCCAGCAGCGCGTCGACCGCCGGCCATAGGCAGGCCGTGTCCGACTCGATCGAGGCGTCGAGCTCGAATTCGCCACGCGCGAGCATGATCGCCATGCCGTGCTCGCCGATACTTCCCGACAAAAGGATTCGATCGCCGGGCCGGATGTTGGAGGGCGCGAGGCTCGCACGCCGATCGCGCTTGCCGAGCCCCGTCGTGCAGATGTACATCCCGTCCGCATGTTCGCGCTCCACCACCTTCGTGTCGCCCGCCACCACCTCGACGCGCGCCGCGCGGGCAGCCCCGGCGATCGTCTCGACCTCGGCCCGCAGCTCATCGGCCGTCAGCCCCTCCTCGAGCACCAGCGACAGGCTGAGGGCCAGGGGACGGGCCCCGGACACCGCCAGGTCGTTGACCGTGCCGTTGACCGCGAGATCACCGATCGAGCCCCCTGGGAAGCGGAGCGGCTTGACCACGTAGGAGTCCGTCGTGAGCGCCAGGGTCACGCCATCGACGGCCACCTCCCCGGCGTCGGAGAGCTGACTCAGCGCCGCCCCGCCGAAAGCCGGAACGAACAGACCCTCGATCAGGCTCTGTGTCGCCTTTCCGCCTGCGCCGTGGGCCATCGTGATCCGCTCGTCGCGAAACTTTGCGCGCTTGCCGCGTGCGGTCTCGATGATGCCGAGGATCTTCTCCTCACGCTCGGAGAGCACGGCCGGCTCGACCATCACACGACCTCCCGCTCGCGCGCGAAGCGCCCGAAGTTGTAGTAGGCCGCGCAGGCCCCCTCCGAGGAGACCATGCAGGTGCCGATCGGCCGCTCGGGTGTGCAGGCCGTCCCGAATACCTTGCACTCCCATGGCTTGATCACGCCCTTCAGCACCTCCCCGCACTGACACGCCTTGGGATCGGCTACGCGTACGCCCGGCACCCCGAAGCGCCGCTCGGCATCGAGGTCGGCGTAGGCCTGCGAGAGCTTCAGGCCGCTGTCGGAGATGAAGCCCAGGCCCCGCCACTCGAAATGTGGGCGCAGCTCGAACACCTCGGCCAGAACTTCGAGCGCGCGCAGGTTGCCCTCGTAGGGAACGACCCGCTTGTATTGGTTCTCCACCTCACACCGGCCCTCGGCCAGCTGACGGAGGATCATCGCAATCGCCTGCAGGATGTCCAGTGGCTCGAAGCCTGCCACGACGACCGGCCTGCCGTAGTCGGCGGGAATGAACTCGAACGGCCGCGCCCCGACTACGGTTGCGACATGACCCGGCCCGATGAAACCATCGAGCCGGAGGTCGGGTGACTCGAGCAGCGCCCGCAGGGGTGGCACGATCGTTACGTGGCTGCAGATGCACGAGAAGTTCTCCACGCCCTCTGCGCGCGCCCGCTTGAGCGTCAGCGCGGTGGATGGAGCCGTCGTCTCGAATCCGATCGCAAAGAACACGACCTCCCGCTCGGGGTTCTGCTTGGCGATCCGCAGCGCGTCCAGCGGCGAGTACACCATCCGCACGTCGGCGCCCTCGGCCTTCGCGTCGAGCAGGCTCCCGCTCGACCCAGGCACGCGCATCATGTCGCCGAAGCAGGTGAAGATCACCTCCGGAATCTCGGCGATCGCGATCCCGTCGTCGACTCGCCCCATCGGAATCACGCACACCGGGCAGCCCGGTCCGTGCACGAGCTCGACGTTGGCAGGCAGCAGGTCGTCGACGCCGTACTTGTAGATCGAGTGGGTGTGCCCGCCGCACACCTCCATCACCTTGTAGTGCCTGCCCGGCTCGACCAGTGACAGGATCTCTCCGGCCACGGCCCGCCCGAGCGCTGCGTCGCGGAACTCATCGACGAACTTCATGCGGCCACCCCGCTGCCGAGCGACGCGATCGCCACCCCGGCGTGGACGAGCAGCCGTTCATCGATGTCGACCGGCTGAACCAGCGCCGTCTCCACCGAATGGCGTAGGCCCTCTGCGTCCGCGCACAGCGCCAGCGCCCTCTTCTCGTCGAGCCGCAAGACCGTCATCGGCACTCCCTCATCCGAGCAGGTGATGCAGTGCCCGCCCGCGCATGACGGGCCCGTCGAGGGTGTCGAGCTCATTCGATCACGCTGGCCTTGAGCTCCTCGAGCTCCTGCTCGTAGTCGGCGCCCATGCGTTCGAGCAGTTCCCGCGTCGCGCGTGCCTCCTCTTCGTCGACCTGGGAGATCGCGAAGCCGACGTGTATCAGCACCCAGTCGCCGGGGCCCACGCCGACGCCCTCCACGTCGAGCAGGCCAATGTTGACCGTGCGCCGCACACCTGCCACATCCACCGTGGCCAGCCGGTGCTCTTCGTCCACCACCTCGACGATCTGCCCTGGGATGGCGAGACACATGCAGCACACGTCCCTTCTCTGAATTGGTCGTCCCCGCTGCCGGCGGACACAGCGCGGTCCTGGTATCAACCGTCACGCTGGCTTTTATCACCGGCGAGCAGCGCCGAAACGGCGGGTGGTAATCCTCCTTACACAGGTGGGTAGTAATCCGGGTTACAGCCCTCCAGACGCGGGTACTCTCACGGTCAAAGGGCGTACACTCGCCGGCGGACTCGAGCTGTTGTGGTGGGGAGGGAGTGACGGCGCTGGGATGTCAGTTGAGGGCCGAGATGTCGTAAGGCTTGGGTCGTCGCGCTGGCCCGGGCGCTCGACACGGCCCAGGGCACCTGAATCGCCTCCGCTCCATGCCTACCTGCTCGACGCCGACGACGACCTCGCCGAGGACCTCGACATCCGCACCCGCTTCGCCGCGCGCCAGGTTGCGACCGCGAGGGTGCTCGAAGCGGATACCGGCGAGTGCGATCTCGAATCGTGGTTCGCTGCCGTGGGCAGCGGACCGGGCCTTTTGATCCTCGACGGGCTCGTCGCGGTCGACACCCGCATCACCAACCGCACGGTCACAGAGCTTCTGGGGAGCGGCGACCTGCTGCAGCCGCTCAGCCTGCACATGGACGACATCGTCGAACGAGTCGCGTCATGGCGCGCTCTCTGTGCCTGCCGTTTTGCGCTGCTCGACACCGACTTCGCCGAACGCGTCCTGCCGTGGCCGCAGATCGGCCATGCCCTGCTGCGCCGCTCAGAGCGCCGGGCCGAGGACCTCGGGGTGCTTCGCGCGATCGCCTGCCAACCCAGACTGGAGGTCCGCCTGGTGCTGTTTCTGTGGCACCTGGCCGCACGCTGGGGGCGCGTCGAGCCGACCGGTATCCGGCTGATGCTGCCGCTCACCCACCGTCTGCTGGGTCAGCTCGTGTCCGCCGAGCGGCCGTCGATCTCCCACGCCCTCAGCCGGCTCGCGGATGCCGGGCTGGTGAGCGGCACGGCCGGGGACTGGCACCTCCAGGGGAGCCTCGACGCTCACCTTGAGACGCTGATCGACGGAAGCGCCCGTGTGATGACCGCGCGGCGGTCCTCCGGTTCCAGGGATGACCGGATCGCGTGAACGTGTGACGGCCCCGTCCGCCCCCACCGCAGAGCGCGCACCCGAGCGCAATCCGGTCAACGTCCTGTGGATCACCAGCGGTCTCGGCTGCGACGGCGATTCCATCGCGATGACCGCCGCCAGCAACCCGAGCCTCGAGGATCTTCTGCGGGGCTGCCTGCCGGGAATGCCGCCGCTCATCCTGTACAACCCCGTGTTCGCATTCGAGACCGGCGAGGACTTCATGGAGGCCTGGTTCAGGGCCGCCGCGGGCCGCCTCGACCCTTTCATCCTGGTGCTGGAGGGGTCCGTTCCCAACGAGGAGATCAACGGAGACGGACACTGGGCCGGGCTGGGCGTGGACGCCGCAAGCGGGCAGCCGATCCTCACCAACACATGGATCGATCGTCTCGCACCCAGAGCCGCAGCCGTGCTCGCGCTCGGCACCTGCGCCGCATACGGCGGGATCCCGGCGATGCGCAACAACCCGACGGGGGCGATGGGCCTGCGCGACTACCTGGGCTGGGGCTGGGTGTCCCGCCTCGGCATCCCGATCATCAATGTGCCGGGCTGCCCTGCCCAGCCGGACAACATCACCGAGACGCTGCTGCGGCTGGTGCTTCAGCTGGCGGGCATGGGCCCAGCGCTCGAGCTCGACGAGCAGGGCCGGCCCGAGTGGATCTTCGGCCGCACCGTGCATGAGTCCTGCGACCGAGCCGGCCTAGCCGAGCACGGACGGTTCTCTGAGGCCCACGGTGACGGCGGCTGCCTGGTCAAGCTCGGCTGCAAGGGCCCGGTCGTCAAGTGCAACGTACCGGTGCGCGGCTGGATGAACGGCGTCGGCGGATGCCCCAATGTTGGCGGCATCTGCATGGCCTGCACGATGCCCGGCTTCCCCGACAAGTACATGCCCTTCGCCGAGCCCGACACCGCGGCGCGCCTGTACGCAAGGACAGCGCGAATCGCCCACGGCCCGCTGGTGAAGTATCTCCGCGACCGCCGCATTCGCCGCACCTTCGACCGCGAGCCGCAATGGCGACGGCGCGGCGCGGAGCTCACCAGCGGCTATCAACGCTAGCTCGACGGGCGCTACCGTTGGATGAATGTCGGTCACGGTTCTGTTCACGTGTGAGATCTGCGGGAGCCAACCCGACCCGGATACCCAGCTGGCGCTGGAGCGCCAGCTGCTCGACCTGCGCCACGGCGAGTACGTGGACGCCGACCCGGGGCGCTGGCTCACCTGGCACGGGCGCGGGATGTACGGCCCCCAGCGTTACGCCTGCGGCGAGCACCGAGGGGAGCTTAAGGCGCTCTTGCGCGAGCACTACGGGACGCTCGGCTGGCACCCCTGGGCGATGGGACCGCATCCATGGGCTGGGCGCCGCGGCACCGACCGGGCGCGTCGCTTCGCGCGCTCGCTGCGCTCTACGCTCGGGGCACCCGGTCGGTAGGCCGCTTCGCCGAGCACTCACGGCAGGTGCCCACGATCGCGAAATGGGTGAAGCGGACCTCGTATCCGAACCGCTCTCTGACCCGCTCGCGCACCGGGTCGAGTTCCTCGGTGGCCGCCGTCCGGACGGCGCCGCAGCGCTCGCAGTGGAGATATTCCGGCTCGTCCTGAGCGCGGAGCGCATACAGTCCGGGTCCATGGGCAAGGTGGACATGGCGCACGAGCCCATGGCGCTCGAGCGTCTCC
Source organism: uncultured Solirubrobacteraceae bacterium (assembly GCA_963826995.1). Classification (GTDB taxonomy): domain Bacteria; phylum Actinomycetota; class Thermoleophilia; order Solirubrobacterales; family Solirubrobacteraceae; genus Palsa-744. Next base: position 1,086,753 of record CAWGYZ010000002.1, read on the forward strand.
AGATTTCGATACACCGATGTCATCTCCAGGCCGAGTCGCCGCGTGAGCTGCTCGGCCGACACCGGGCCATCGACCGCGAACAGCGCTTCGAGCACCAGTCGCCGAGAGGTCGAAAGTCGCAGGCCGCGTTGGCGCAGAGCCGCTACCGCATCTGCAAGGTTGGCGCATTGAAGCGGTGGCGCTTCGGGCGAGATCGTCATCGCTACCGCGACACCTCGCTCTCGCCGAGATGTGCGCTCCACCGTTCCTCGATCCGTCCGAAACGCCATACGGCCAGCGCGATCGTCCATGTGGCGACGAACATCCCAACGATCAGGAAGCCGAGGAAGTTGATATCGATGCCCTCGAACCAGTTCCAGAAGGAGCCGGATAGGTTGAGGTGTTCGGCGATCAGGCCGCCGAGCTCGATCGTGCCGATCACGAGCGCGACCGCCACCGACAGCCCCGTGATCGTGAGGTTGTAGAAGACCTTGCGTACGGGCTTGGAAAATGCCCACCCGTAGGCGAAGTTCATGAACGAGCCGTCGATTGTGTCCAGCAACGACATGCCGGCGGCGAACAGGATCGGCAGACACAGGATCGCGTACCACGGCAGCCCCGCCGCACCCGCACTTCCGGCAAGCACGAGCAGGGCGACCTCCGTAGCGGTGTCGAAGCCAAGGCCGAAGAGAACGCCGATCGGATACATCTGCTGGGGCTTGGTGACCGCCTTCGTCATACCTCTGAAGAAACGGTTCATGAACCCGCGGCATTCGAGCTGGTGCTCCAAAGTCTCCTCGTCGTAGGCGCCGGTGCGCATCTCGCGGAAGACCCTGATGATCCCCACCAAGATCACGATGTTCAGCGCTGCGATGATGTACAGGAACGAGCCCGAGACGAGCGTTCCGATCCAACCGGTCAGCTGATGGAGACTCGAGTCGTCGTTGTTGACCGGACCAGACAGCGACCTGACCCCGAGCGCGAGCAGGAACGCGAGCGCGAACACGATCGTCGAGTGCCCGAGCGAGAACCAGAAGCCCACGCTCAGGGGTCGCTTGCCTTCGGCCATCAGCTTGCGCGTCGTGTTGTCGATCGCGGCGATGTGATCGGCGTCGAAAGCGTGGCGCAATCCAAGCGTGTAGGCGGTCACACCAATGCCGATCGTGAACGCGCCAGAGCTACCGAGGCGGTAGTGCGCTGGAGCCACGAGGGCAATCAACGTGACGAAACCGGCGATGTTCAGCCCGAGGACGACCAGCGTCATCATCAACAGCGTTCGCCGCTGTCCCCGGTCCAGCGAATCCCAGGAAGCGCGTAGGCCCGGCCGCTGCCCCGTTCCGACCGTTGAAGCCTCCATCTCGCCGCTCCCCGTTCGCGCCTGCCCCAACCGGGGCGGCTGACACAGGCAGAACCTATTTCCACTCGATGACTACTGCAAGGTCATCGTGATTACCTGGTAACCGCGATTACCACGGGCCCATAGAACCGAGCGCGCCCGAGCACGATCCGGCGCTCGCCATATCGTTCGCCGATGGCCCGCACCCGGCTGTACCGTGACGGCGATCTCGTGCTCGAGAACTTTCCGGTCGCGGACATCTCCGATCACCTGGAGGATGGGTCCGCATGCGTGTGGCTCGACTACTGCGACCCGACCGCCGCGGAGCTCGCAACCATCGCCGAGGAGTTCCAGCTGCATCCCCTGGCCGTGGAGGATGCCGTCAATGAGCATCAGCGGCCTAAGCTCGACCGCTACGACACGCATCTGTTCCTGAGCTCCTACGTGGTGAAGCTGAACACCGAATCCGGTGAGCTGCGCACGCACGAAGTCGACGCCTTCATTACGAAACAGGCGCTGATCACCGTCCGCGCGGATGAGCACGTGCCGATCGACTCCGTGGTCGCGCGCTGGGACGCGTCCAAGGAGCTTGCCGGCCACGGTGTGGCGTTCCTGCTGTGGGGCCTTCTGGACGACATCGTCGACGGGCACTTCGAAGCGGTGCAGTCGCTCGACAGCGAGATCGAGGGGCTCGAGGATCTCCTGTTCGACGGCGGCGCGCCGCACAGCACCGAGGTGCAGCGCCGGTCGTTTGAGCTACGCAAGAGCCTTGTCCTGCTCCGGCGCGTGGTGCTGCCGATGCGCGAGGTCGTCAACTCGCTGATGCGACGCGACCTACAGGCTCTCGACCAGGTCATGGCCCCCTATTACCAGGACGTATACGACCACGTGCTTCGCGTGACGGAGTGGACGGAGTCGCTGCGCGACCTAGTGAGCACGATCCTCGAGACGAACCTCACGATCCAGAGCAACCGCATGAACCTCATAATGAAGAAGGTCACGAGCTGGGCAGCGATCATCGCCGTCCCGACGGCGATCACAGGCTTCTACGGGCAGAACGTCCCCTACCCAGGCTTTGCCAAGCACTGGGGGTTCTGGTTTTCGACGGCGGTCATCATCGTGCTTTCAATCGCCCTGTACCGGGGCTTCCGGCGTCGCGACTGGCTCTAGCTGGACGATGCCTCGTGCCGCCCAGGCGCGTGCGGTCACGAAGAAGGGCGCCGGCGGCAGGAGCTCGCGGCAAAGTTCCCGCAGCTGCATTCGCCGCGCGGGGCCGAGACCGGACGCATAAGCGCCGGCAGGACCAACGCCGAGCGTGAACGGCTCCCACCACGACTCAAAGCTGGCCTGCTCGAGGCTGACCTCAAGGGCGGCCTCCTCGATCTCCCGCAGCCCAACCGCATCGAATAGCTGCGAGAGCCCGCCCGCACGTGCACCGGCGCGCCGCGACTCATCCTCGACGTCGGGATCGAGCCTGCGTGCCGTCTCCCAGAACAGGCTGAGCGGGCTATGGCCACCGCCGTGATCCCAGACGCATGCCGCCACCACACCACCCGACCGAGTGACACGAGCCATCTCGCCGAGGCCAATCGCAGGATCGGCCATGAAGTGAACAACGAGTTGCGCAATGGTTCCGTCGAAGGTCCGGTCAGCGAACGGCAGCCGCTCTGCAGATGCGAGTCGCACGTCCACGCCAGAGTGGCGCTCCTGAGCCGCCGATACAAAGGCTTCTGAGGGATCGACCGCCGAAACAAGACCCTCTCCCAGGCGCAGGGCGAGCTCGGCGGTGAGAGCGCCCGGGCCGCAGCCGACATCGAGCACTCGCTGACCGGCGGTGACGGTCGCGAAGTCCGCGAGCTGCGGGGCGAGTAGCAGCGAGTACCTGCCCATGAAGCGGTCGTACGCGTCGGCCGTGGTGGTGAAGCTCACAGCTGGGACGCTGACCCGCTGGGCAGCACGAACTGCTCAACGGCCTTGGCGAAGCCCTCATCCTCGTTTGAGGCGCTCACTCGCCGAGCGGCCCGCTGCACTTCGCGGTCGGCGTTGCCCATCGCGATGCTGAGACCCGAGCGGGCAAACATCAGGACGTCGTTGGGCATGTCCCCGATCGTCGCGAACTGCTCGGTGGGGATGCCCAGCTGTGCGGAGAGATAGACGACCACCTCGCCCTTGTTGGCGCGAGGATGGGTGATGTCCAGGTAGTAGGGCTGGGACGCGGCGGCGGACACGTGGTCGCCAAGCTTCTCGCGCGCCTCCAGCTCGGTCGCGACGACCAGGTCGTGGTCGTCGGAGACCCCGACGATCTTGGCGACGTCGCTGACGCTCCCGAAGCCGTCGACGATGGTCGGAGCAAACTTGACGGTCGCCGCCTCGCGGTCCACGTGGGGTGCGTTGGGGTCGCGTACGAGCCAGTCGGCGCCACTGTAGATCCACACGTCCATGCGCCTGCTTTCGAGCAGCTCGATCGCGCTCGCCACGACGGCCTTGGGGATCGTCTTCTGCTCGATCACCGACATGTCCGGTCGCACTATGACCCCGCCGTTGAACGCCGCGATCGGCGTGGTCAGGGCGAGGGGCTCGATCAGCATCGACATCCCGCGCGGGGGGCGCCCGCTGGTCACCGCGAACTCGATGCCCGCCTTGCGCAGCTGTGCGACCGCCGCGACCGCGCGATCGGTCAGAACCTTCTCCTGGGTGACGAGCGTGCCATCCACGTCGGCGAGCAGGGCGCGAATCGGCGTCGTCGTCATGGCGCCTGGCCCCGTGCCTTCAGCGACCGATAACGGCGGATCAGAGTGTTCGTCGAGGAGTCGTGGGAGAGCTCAGGCTCGGGGCCGCTCTCGAGCTGCGGGATGATCGTCTTTGCCAGCGCCTTGCCGAGCTCGACCCCCCACTGGTCGAAGGAGTCGATGCCCCAGATCGCGCCCTGGGTGAAGACGCTGTGCTCATACAGCGCAACCAGCGAGCCGAGGATGCTGGGCGTGAGCCTCTCGGCGAGAAGCACGTTGGTGGGGCGGTTGCCCTCCATCACCCGATGCGGCACCACGTTCTCCGGTGTTCCCTCGGCGCGCACCTCCTCCTCGGTCTTGCCGAACGCGAGCGCCTGCGCCTGCGCGAAGACGTTGGAGGAGAGGATGTCGTGGTGGTCGCGCAGCGGGTTGATGCTCTTGCCGAAGCCGATCAGGTCCACGGGGATCAGCTTGGTGCCCTGGTGCAGCAGCTGGTAGAAGCTGTGCTGCCCGTTGGTTCCGGGCTCTCCCCAGTAGACCGGGCCGGTCTGGTAGTCGACCGGGGTCCCGTCGAGCGTCACATGCTTGCCATTGGACTCCATAGTCAGCTGCTGCAGATAGGCGGGGAAGCGCTTGAGGTACTGCTCATAGGGCATCACGCCGATCGTCTGCACACCGAAGAAATTGCTGTACCAGACGGCGAGCAGACCCATCAGCACCGGCATGTTCTCCGCCAGAGGCGCACTGCGGAAGTGCTGATCCATGGCGTGGAAGCCGGCGAGGAGCTCTGTGAACCGCTCGGGGCCGATCGCCACAATCGTCGAGAGCCCTATCGCGGAGTCCATCGAGTAGCGCCCGCCCACCCAATCCCAGAAACCGAACATGTTGGCCGTGTCGATGCCGAACTCCGCCACCCGCTGCTCGTTGGTCGATACCGCCACGAAGTGCCTGGCGATCGCCGCCTCGTCACCCATCTGAGCGAGCACCCACTCCCGTGCAGAGCTTGCGTTGGTGAGCGTCTCGAGGGTCGTGAAGGTCTTTGAGGAGACGATGAACAGCGTCTCCTCGGGGCGCAGATCGCGGGTTGCCTCGACGAAATCGGTCGCGTCCACGTTGGAGACGAAGCGGAACTGCAGATCGCGCCTGGAGTACGCGCGAAGCGCCTCATAGGCCATCACCGGTCCCAGATCCGAGCCGCCGATTCCGATGTTGATGATGTTGCGAATCGGCTCTCCCGTGTGGCCCCTCCACTCGCCCGAGCGTACGCGCTCGGCGAAGACCTCCATGCGATCGAGCACCTCGTGGACCTGCGCGACCACGTCCACGCCGTCGAGCAGGAGCGATTCGCCTCTGGGCATGCGCAGCGCAACGTGGAGCACCGAGCGGTTCTCCGAGACGTTGATCGGCTCGCCACTGAACATGGCGTCACGTCGTGCCTGCAGCTCGGACTCCTCGGCCAGCTCGAGGAGCAGGCGCAGCGTCTCGTAGGTGAGGCGGTTCTTGGAGTAGTCGAGGTAGAGGCCAGTCGCCTCGACCCTCAGGCGCTCACCGCGCTCGGCGTCCTCGGCGAACAGCTCGCGCAGGTGACGGGTACCCACGACTTCGTGGTGGGCCTGCAGCGCCCGGAAGGCCTCTCGCTGCCGAAGCGGGACGGGGGGCATGGATCCTCAGCTTCCCAGCGCTTGGGGAGCGCGCAGGGCGGCCAACGCATGCTCATACAGGCGCTGCTTGATCGCCCCGAGGGTGTCCGGGTTCTTGCCCGCATTTGCCGCGGCGAGCTCGATCGCCCGGGGTAGAACCTCCGACTCCGGAACCGCCGCCTGGACGATGCCTGCACCCGTGGCATCGCCGCCGCCGTAGCGTCTCCCGGTGGTCATCGCCTCGTGGGCGGTCTGGCTGGGGAGCCGGGCCGCGATCAGCGCGCTCATGCCGGGCGTGAAGGGGATGTTGATGTCGACCTCGGGGAGACAGAAGAAACCGCGGTCGCTCCGCATCACGCGCTGGTCGTGCGCCAGCGCGAGCATCGCGCCGGCGGCGAAGGTGTGTCCCTGAAGCGCGGCAACCGACGGCACGTTCAGCGCGAGCACCTGCGCCAGCAGCTCATGCACTCGCGCCACGAATGGAACCGCCGCCTCGCCCTGTGTCGCCATCCACTCGAGGTCGAGCCCGTTGGACCAGAACTTTCCCGTTGCGGCCGTCACGAGGGCGCGCGGCGCCGGAGCACGTTCGACCTCAGCGAGGCAGGCCTCGATCGCGTCCAGGGACTGCGCGTTGAAGCGATTCTCGTCGGCGCCGAGGTCGAGCACGTACACGTCTGCGTCGCGGGTCAGCGTGGGCACTCAGTCAACTCCCCTCGGGCTAGGCCGGGTCGGCCAGAATCGCTCCGTGCATGATGGAGGCACGGTAACGGATCGGGATAGCGTGAGGCGAGCTTTCGGCGTCGCGCGAGATACCTGGCCGCCGGAGCTCAGGGCCGCTCGAAGCGCTCCCGCGCACGCGCGGCAAGGTCGCGCGCGTCACACGCCTCGCGATGGTCGTTGACCAGTCCCATCGCCTGCATAAACGCGTAGACGGTCGTCGGGCCGACGAACATCCACCCCCGACGCTTGAGGTCCTTGGCCATTTCCACCGACTCGGGCGTGCCGGCGGGCAGCTTGCCGTTGGCATCGCGCACCCGCGCAGCCGGGGCGGGCTCGAAGCCCCACACGTAGTGGGCGATCGAGCCCTCTGTCTCGATCAGCTCGCCGGCCATCCTGGCGTTGTTGATCACGGCTTCGATCTTGCCCCGATGACGCACGATGCTCGCATCCCCGAGCAGGCGCTCCACGTCGCGGTCGCCGAACCTCGCGATGCGCTCGGGGTCAAAGCCCGCAAACGCCTCGCGGAAGGACTCGCGCTTGCGCAGGATCGTCAGCCAGGAGAGCCCGGACTGGAACCCCTCAAGGCTCAACTTCTCGAACAGGCGTACGTCCGAGGCGATCGGAAAACCCCATTCGGTGTCGTGATAGGCGTGGTAATCAGGCGCCGAGCAGGCCCACGCGCAGCGCCTTACGCCGTCATCGCACAGGAGGGCCTCGTCGGCCGGCTGAGGCTCGGGCATCGCGAAGCCCAGCCTACATGCGGCGGTCGTTATCGACCCGCTAAGCGGAACGCCATTCGGGTTTGCTAGAGCCGCGGGGTACGAGGATCGGATCTTCCCATCGCGGACTCGTGCTCGAGAACACCACGGGCGGGGCGAGTTGCACGAGCGTGCCGAGCGGTGTCTCGGCTTCCACCCGCTCGGGCTCGCGGACGTCGTTGTCCGGGTTGCTGCCCGCCTGGGCGGGATCGACGACTCCCAGCGAGGTGACGAACATTCCGGTGCGAGCGAGGCTGACGTTGACCTTGTAGCTTCCGCCCTCGGTTGCGCGGCGGATCAGCGCAGCGGTGGCTCCGGCGGCGCCGAGGTAACCAGTGATGAAGTCGTTGAGCATCCCGGTGGGCGGGAGCTGGGGGTCCCCGGCGCCTCCCTCGATCGCCATCACGCCGGACGCCGCGGATCCGTTCATGTCAAAGCCCGCGCGATCCTTGAACGGTCCCTCGTGGCCGTAGGCGTTCACGGACACGCTGACGATCCCGGGGTGCCGGTCAGCGAGCTGCCGCGGGTCGAGCCCGTAGGCGGCCATCTTCCCGGGACGGTGGTTGTCGACGAGCACATCGGCACCGGCGACGAGCCGCTCGACGTGAGCGCGGTGCTCGGGGACGTGGAGGTCGAGGGTGGTGCTGCGACTACCGACGTTCGCTTCGTTGTAGATGAAGTCGTGCTCGAAATGGTTGGGGTAGGTGACGTTCAGCACGTCGGCACCTTGCTCGGCCAGCGTGCGGCCGACGGTCGGCCCGGCGACCGCGTGCGTGAACGACAGCACCCGAACCCCGGACAGGGGACGCTCGCTCGGCGCGAACGGTTTCGGGTCGCCGTCGGCAATCTTCTCGATCTCGATCGCGGGCTTCGAGGCGAGCAGCGCGCCGTGGGGGTGCTCCAGCCACTCTTGCGGTGTGCGAGCGATGGTCAACGGCAGGCCCTGAGCGTTGGCAGCTTCCTCCAGGTCCCCGGAGTCCCAGCGTGCGACCGCTGCGACGATCTTCTCCCAATCAGGGGGTGTACCGAGGAACCGCAGCCAGCTCGCGGATTGGTGCGGGTAGACGCCGGAGGCCATCACCGTGCGCCCGTCACGGGTCTTGTAGGGCGCGAGGGTGAAGTAGTTGTCAAGGGCCGTCGCGATCGGGTGTGCCAGCCCGTTCAGCGTCGGGTTCCACGAGTAATGCGGGGTGATTCCATGGATCGCCCGGCGGAGATCCAGACGCAGATCCTGGCCCTGACCGGTCCGCATCCTCCAGATGGAGGCGGCACCGACGGCACATGCCATCAACGGAATCCCGATCGCCGCACCGAGACGCAGCCGGCTCGGGAAGATTGGATCCGCTCCGGCGAAGGTCACGGAGCCGCCCGCGTCCGCACTGCAGAGGCCAATGTCCGCAAGCAGTTCATCCAGCGCTATGGACGGAGAGATGGCTTGAGCGGTGGCGGACATTGATTGTCTTTCTGTCTCGAAGATTCAGTACTGACTGGTACTGAATACCATACAGTATCATCCTGGCAGTGGCGTCGACCCAGAAGCCAAGGACGCGTGTTCGCCCGACACGTGCCCAGACACGTGCGCGGCTGCTGAAGGCGGCGGGCACGGTCTTCGCCGAGCGCGGGTATGACGGTGCGTCGCTGGACGACGTCGCTGTCGCTGCCGGGCTGACCAAGGGCGCCGTTTACTCCAGCTTCGCCAGCAAGGAAGAGCTGTTCTACGCCCTGATGCGCGACCGCATCCGCGAGCGCCTGGAGCTCGTCACGAAGGCCGTCGAGCGTCAGGAGACCGTACGCGACATCGCACGCGATGCCGGCGGCGCCTTGGCGGAACTGATCTCAAGCCAAGCCGAGTGGCACCTGCTGTTCATCGAGTTCTGGGCGCGCGCCGTCCGCGACCCGGAACTGCGCGATGAGTTCGCCCGCGAACGGCGCTCCGCACGAGGGGTGATCGCATCTCTACTGCAAGAACAGGCCGCCGATGCGAACATCGAGCTTCCCGCGCCCGCCGAGCAGCTCGCCGTCGCCGTACTCGCGCTCGCGAACGGCATCGCCATCGAGCAACTGGCCGACCCAGACGGCGTTGACGCATCGACCTTCGGAGTGATCCTCGGGCTCCTGCTTGACGGACTCACGATCCCCGGCACTCCGCGGTCGCCAGAGTTAGACGCGCGCGCTGAGTAGCACCGATAACGCAGGCGTTTTCCAGGGCCGCTGGTAGCGGCTGGGCACTCCAGTCACCAGCTTCGCCAATCATCCGCCGACGCTATCCGGGGGCGCCTTCGGGTTCTGCCCGTTCGGTAGTGTTGCCTTGCTCAGGGTCACCCTGCCGACGATCACCGATCCGTGGGGTGCACTCGCGGAGGGACCCTGCTGGTTCAGGTAGGTGACTTCGAACCCCTCGCTCGATGCGCAGGACGGCGTGAGCACGAACAGCCCGAGCGAGGTCGTGCTCAGGGCTTGCTGGGCCCTGACGTTGCCTTGTAGCTCCCAGCTGGTTTCCGGGCGCCCGCCGGCCTTGCATGCGGCGAACCCGTTGATGGAGTAGCGGGTTGCCCCGGAGATGATCGCGTAGGGAGCGGTGAACCCGACCTCGCCCTTGTAGCACGGGTAGAGCAGGAACGCGGCCTTGCATGCGGCGCCGGGCTGGGGCAGGAGCGTGAGATGCACCGGCGCGTGCAGGCTGCGGGTGGGGTTGAATCGTCGCTCGAGTTCGACAACGCGCCTGGGCAATGGTGCGGGGTGTGTGCCCGGCGGGTCGTGGATCGTGATGCTCCCGAGGGACGTGGGTTGTGGCAGGCCGCCCGCGAAGCTGACGTATTCGACCTTGAAGCTCACCGCGCGACCGCATCCGTGGGAGAGAACTTCCCCGACGGGTATGGTCACAAGCGCGCCGCGGGCGACGTCGGCGCGAGAGCCTTCTCCGGCGAGACCGCGAGGGCAGACCCGGGCCGTCACCGAGTAGTTCTCGTTGGCATTTGTCACGGGGTAGGGTGCGCGGAAGCTGATCTGGGCGCTCGTGATCACGTGGTTGTGGACGTGCAGCTGTGCGTGCAGGGGCGTGTGCACGATGGGCAGCGCGACCGGGCGTGGTGGCGGCACTTCCGATAGTCCGCATGAGGCCAGGCGCAGGTGGCCTCTGTCGACGCACGGTCGTCCGGCGTAGTTATAGGTGACGGCGGTCAGCGCTCCGTTCGGGGCGGCTGGTGAGCTGTAGTTGCCCGGTTCGTCCCGTCCGTCGGTCTCGCTGGCGCTTCCCAGGAGCCTGCCGCTCGTATAGCGCTGCACGATCAGATACGCGCCCAAGCCGGGGAGCACGGGCTGCGTGCGTGTCGTCGATCCTTCCCGGTAGGTGACGCTGACCGAGTGCACGCCGAGCAGCCCGAAGGAGATCTCGCGGCGGTCGGCGGGCGCGCCGGCGCCGTGGGCGGGGCTTGTGGCGGCGCTTAGCTGGAGCCCGGCGCTGTCGCCCGCGTAGATGTCGCCCGGGCTCGCGCAGTTTCCGGCCATCCATCCGGCTCCGTTCGCGAGCACGTCTGGGAGCGCGTCTGTGGGCAGCGGATGAAAGCGCCCGTCGTCGTGAAACGCGCCGTCGACGCCGAGCTGGCCGAGCTGGTCGTCATAGACGCGGCCGATCTGCACGCAGATGAGCCCACGCGTGGTGTGGATGATCCGCATTCCCCACGGCAGGCCGCCCGCAGGGTCTGCCGCTCGCAGCGGGAGCAGCCGCGCGCCGCCCGCCACCGGGATACCCTCGCCGGCGGTGGCGATCGGAGCGCGCACCGTGCCGACCGGCGAGCCCGTGAGGATCACTCCGGTCGCCGCGAGCGTGATCGCGGCCGTGGCGAGCAAGAGCGCGACCACGATGAGTGCGAGGCGCAGATGCGCGGACACGCGGCGTCGCGGTGATGAACGCGGCAAACGCGTGGCGAAGAGCGCCTCAAGCGGCCGCCGCCGAGCGTGCCGGCGGCCCGCGGCCAGCACCAGCTCCTGCCCGAACCTGTCCATCGCGTCCATCTCAGGCCTCCTTCATTCTCGTTCGAAGCTCAGCGAGCCCGCGGCTCACGCGCTTGCGGACCACTGACTCCGAGCACCTCAGGCGCCGGGCCAGCTCGTCGTATTCGGTTTCTTGGAGCACCCGTCCTTCGATCGCACCGCGCTGCTCAGCTGACAGCCGCTCGAGCTCGATCAACGCGGCGCCGCCGTCCGCCGCGGCCGCTCGCTGCTCAACGCGCTCGATGTCCTCGTCGCTGAATACGAGCGGCTCGAGACGCAGGCGCCTGCGGGCGCGGTCCTCGACCTGTCCGCGGCGGATCGAATCCGCCAGCTTGTGGTGTGCGATCGTGAACAGCCACGCGAGCGCCGAGCTCCGCTCCTGGCTGTAGCGCGGCAGGGCGGACAGCGCGGCGGCGAACGTCTCCGCGGTCAGATCAGCGGCGAGCTCCCGGTCGCCCGTGCGCCGAAGGAAGAAGGCGAGCACCGCGTCCACGCGGCGTCGGTAGAACAGTCCAAATGCCTCCGCGTCACTCCGGCCTGCAACAAGAAGCGCCTCGTCAGCATGGTCATCATCGACGCCCACAACCACTACATCGTGAAGGCCGGCAGTTTGTGACGCAGGAGCGAGGGCTGCTTGACGCATAGCCGCGGCGGCAGAGACGCCCTTGCGAGGGGCCGATGCCGCTGCGCGATGGAACGTTTTGCCGGCCAATAGGGGTTATGGGGATGATGCAAGACCCAGCGAGGATGGAAGGGCAGGCATGGACTTGCTGAGAAGAGCCAGGGCGCGCACCGAGTTTGAGCGCTTCGCGGCCGTGCACGCCGATGCGCTGCTACGCAGCGCCTACCTGATGGCCGGCGACCGCGGCGAAGCTGAGGACCTCGTGCAGGAGTGCCTCCTGCGGCTCGCCCGGAAATGGCCTCGGGTGCGCTCGATGGAGCACCCAGGTGCTTATGCCCGCCGGGTCCTCTTCAATCTGATGCTGGACGGTGGGCGTCAGCGCGCTCGGAGACGCGCGGAGCTGATGACCTTCCAGACGGCCGACGGGCTCGGTGGCGAAGACGAGGCGGTTGCCTCGCTGGAGGACCACGTCGAACTGCTGCGAGCGCTGGGCGGCCTGCCGCCCCGGCAGAGAGCGGTGCTCGTGCTGCGCTACTTCGTGGATCTTCCGGTGGACGAGGTGGCCACCATCCTCGACTGCCCGCCCGGCACCGTCAAGAGCAGCGCCTCGCGCGGACTGCAGCAACTGCGCGCAGCCCTCGACCCCGCTGCAGCGACCACTACGGCCGATGACACATCACCAAGGTGAGGAGGACGACCCCATGGACACACCGGTAGAGCATCAACTGCGGCTCGCGCTCGCCGCCAGAGCAGCCGAGCTGCCAACGGACGCAAGCAGCCGCCTGCTCGCCGCCGCCTACCGGCCCCGCTCGACGCTCCAGCGACCGGCGCTCGCGGCGGGCGGTGCCGCGATAGTGGCCTGTGCTGTCGTGGCGGTCTCGCTGGTCGGCCTCGGTACGAATACACCACGCGCATTCGCAGGTTGGTCTGCGACGCCTACCGCCTCTGGCAGTGATCAGGCGCGGAGAGCCAGGGAAGCGTGTGTTTCACGGCTGCCCACGTCCGCTCGCATCCGCCACGCTCAGGAAACGGCCTCCGGTGCGCATAAGCCTTGGCCGATCCCCTCGATCACGGCGGGCAGCTGGCGCACGGTCGTCGTGGACACGCGTGGGCCATACACCGTGATCCTGTTTGCGGCGGCGCACGATGCAGCGGAGCTGTCGTGCTTCTCGGGGCGCCAGCCGACGTCCGGTTCTATGGGTGGGAGCTTCGGTGCCCACACACCGCCACCGGTGCCAGCCGGGCACGTGTCCATCGTCTCCTCCGGCAGCCACACGTCCCCGCCGGACGAAGGCTCCAGGCAGTTCTCCCAGCTCGTAGGCCGCACCGGCCCAGGCGTCACCGGCGTGACGCTGAGGCTCACCGATGGCACACGGGTCAAGGCCAGCCTGGCCAACGGCTGGTTCATTGCCTGGTGGCCGGGAACGCAGGGCGGTACCGCTACCGAAGTGACGACCGCCACGGGAACGGCAGCCCCGTCGGGCGGCTCCGGGGCTACGGGAGTTGCTCGATGATGTCGAGCAGTTCGGCGCGGTTGTAGCCGCTCTTGCGGCTGAGCTGGACGAGCTCGATCGCCTTCGCGAGCAGCGCGCCGCGCTGCGGAGTCCCGCTGACGCGAATCCCATGGCCGGGGCGCAGCTCGAGTAGCCCTTCGTCGCGAAGGAGCCTCAAGGCGCGCAGGACGGTGTTGGTGTTGACGTGCATGACGGCGGCGAGGTGGCGCGCCGGTGGCAGGCGCTCGCCGGGCTCTGCCTCGCCGTCGGCGATCGCGCGGCGGATCTGCGCGGCCACCTGGTCGTGCAGGAGGGCGGGGTCATCGCGGTCAACCTTGACGTCCAGCATTGTGCTATCCATAATAGCTCAGAGCTCCTCGACCGCTGCCCTGACATCCGATGAGCGTCACCCTCAAGCCACCGCCCAAGGAAACCCCCGACGCGGGCGTCATCGAAGAGGCGCGGGCGCGCCAGCGCCGTCACCGCGGCGTGGCTGCTGCGGGCGTGATCGCCGCGGGGGTAACCGCAGCGCTCCTGTTGGGATTCGCCGGCGGCGGAGGGGGATCCCACCGGGGGAGCTCCGCGGTGCCAGCAGGACGGCTGCCGTCGAAGACCGCTCGATCTTCGCCTGCGGCCTGCGGCCAGGGCGGAGCGCTGCAGGGTGCGCCGAGCAAGTCGCTGATGTCCGTCCTCGGCGTGCTGCGCCGGCCCGCGGTGGCGGCCGATGCCGGGAGCGGCATTGCGGCGGGAGGATTCATCAGTGGCGTCTTCGTCCACTACATACGCCTCGCGCGTGTCGTCGACGGCAGCCCGTACTACGTCTACCCAGGCATTGTCGGAGGCTGCGGAACCGGGGAAGCGCCACATCAGGGCATCATGGAGCTCGCAAGGAACGTGGACCTCGGGAACGGGCTCATGGGCGGCACGGGAGGCGGCGGCGCCACCGCAGCGCAGATCGAGCGGGGGCACGACGCGAGCAGTGGTCCGCCCGGTTCCAGCACGAGCTCGACCGTCACGATGGTCGTGCCCGACGGCGTAGCGACGGTGACACTTCACTACCCCGCCGGCCGGGCGAGCGGCTACAGCCCGAAGATCTCGCCGGCCTTCACGATCACGACCGCTCCCGTGGAAAACCTGGTCGTGGTCACGCTTCCGCGCAGCAACCCACTGCAACAGGGCGCGGTCATCTGGCGTTCCGCCGACGGGCGCGTGATCAAGACGGTCGACGGGCTCGGGACATGAGGCTGAGCGCCACCTGGCCTCGGTTGGACACGCCACGGGTCAGCTCAGGCCCAGGGTGATGAGGTGATGCGGGAGCCCTGGTTCGTGAATGAACCCGTCGCCCACCACCGTGAACCCCAGGCGCGTGTAGAAACCGAGCGCCGTGTCCCTCCCATTGGCCCAGAGTATTCGGATGTTCTTCTCCCGGAGTTCCCGGACGACGTGATCAAGGAGCTCGCGCCCGATGCCGTGGCCGTGCAGCGCCGGCTCCACCGCCATGAAGCGGAGTTGCACGGCGGGAACGTCGGTCGCCAACGGGCTTGGACGCGGATAGAAGCTTGCGACACCCGCGAGCGTGCCTGAGCACCGGGCTCCCAAATGCCACGCACCGAGTAGGTCATCGTCACGGACATGCGCCGCGGCGAAGTCGCCGTCACGGAGTACCCGCGCTCGGAGGTCGTACGTGTCAGCGGCAGGGATATGCTGAATCTCGACGTCGGACATGGGGCCATTCTGACGCGGTTAGCGCCCCGTTCGATGCCTTGCGACGACCCCAGTCGTGCACCACTTGCGTTGCTAGCGGCGACTATCAGGCCTGTGCAGTGCGAGCCACGGCCCACGTCGTTAGGCTTTCCCCGACACCGGTCGACGACGGGACGAAGACGTGGCGAACAGCCCAGCGCGGTGGGGCATCCTCGGAACGGGTGGGATCGCGAGCACGTTCGTGACCGATCTGCGGCTGACCGACTCCGGCCTTGCCGTCGCAGTCGGGTCGCGCAGCCAGGGATCCGCGGACCGTTTCGCGGAGGAGTTCGGCATCGCGAACGCGCATGCCGGCTACGAGTCGCTTGTGGCCGATCCGGACGTCGACGTGATCTACGTTTCGACGCCGCACACGATGCACCACGACAACGCGATCCTCGCGCTGCGAGCCGGCAAGCACGTGCTGGTCGAGAAGCCGTTCGCGATGAACGCCGCCGAGGCCCGCGAGATCGTTCGGGCGGCGAGGGAGAACGGCCTGTTCGCCATGGAGGCGATGTGGACCCGGTTCTTGCCACACATGGCCATGATCCGGAAGTGGCTCGAGCGGGGCGTGCTCGGCGACATCGTCACCGTGACCGCGGACCACGGCCAATGGTTCGCAGAGGATGCCGAGTCTCGGCTGTTCGCACCGGAACTGGGCGGTGGCGCGTTGTTGGACCTCGGCGTATACCCGGTGTCGTTCGCGTCGATGGTCCTCGGAACGCCGAGCCGGATCGTGTCCTTGATCGACCCGGCGTTCACCGGCGTGGACGCGCAAACCTCCATGTTGTTCGGCTACGACAGCGACGCCCAGGCCGTGCTGACGTGCACCCTGCGAGCGAAGGGTCCGACGAGGGCGGCGATCGTCGGCAGCGACGCGAGGATCGAGGTCGAGGGCGACTTCTACGCTCCCGCGGCCGTGACGCTGGTACCGATGAAGGGCGACCCGACCCGCGTCGAGTCGGTGCACGAGGGCCGGGGCCTGCGCCACGAGGCCGACGAGGTCGCGCGTCGGCTGGCCGCTGGTGAGGTGGAGAGCCGGTTGATGCCGCTGGACGAGACCATCTCGATCATGGAGACGATGGACAGGGTGCTGGCGCAGGCCCGGCAGAAGGCGTGAGCGACGACGGATCACTCAGCCAACGGGCCGGACGCAGAGGTCGTCCAGATCCCGCGGGTCAAAGAACTGTTCGTGGCGATCGCATGGCTAACGAAAGCAGCGGTCGGCGATACTCAAGGCACAATGCCCGAGGAGTCCACGACCCCCGACCTGGTTGAGCTTACGCGCCTTGCCTTCGAGGCTGTGAATCAGCGTGACATCGACGCGGTGATGAGCTTCTTTGCTCGCGATGCTGTCTTCGCCGGGCGGGAATGGAACCTCTACGAAGGCCGAGCGGCAATTCGTGGCTTCTTGGACGACTGGTTCGGCTCCTTCGCCGAGCTTCGCATGGAAGTCGAAGAGTTCGTCGTTCTCGGCAACGGGGTCGTGCTTGCGGTGGTAAACCAAGAGGGTCGTCCGGTCGGGGTCAATGGTCCAGTCCATCAGCGGGAGGGCTGGGCCATCTGCTGGTCGGCCGATGGTCTCCTCGTGCGATTGACGACCCACACCGACATCGACGAGGCTCGTGCTGCCGCCGAACGCCTCGTGCAGGTACGGGGGTAGGCGATGTCGGAGAAACTGGACCTGGTGCGCTCGATTGTCGAGGACTGGGAACGCGGCGACATCCTCACGTCCGCCGAGTGGGCGCACCCGGACATCGAGTGCGTGATGGTGGACGGGCCAGTACCGAGCAGGCGAACGGGATTGGCCGGAATGGCGGAGATCACGCGCGAGTTTCGGTGGGCGAGCGAAGACCAGCGGTCTGAAGCTCGGACAGATAGCCGGCAGGAACGCGAGCCTCCTGCACATCGAGTACGGCACCGTCAGGAGACTCGCCCTGTACTGGGACCGCGACCGCGCCTTTGCCGATCTCGGCTTGGAGGCGTAGGCGATATCTGCCGGTAACGCGGCGCGCATGAGAATCGTCTATCGCGCGCTGGCCTCAGGAAGAGCATCGGCACTATGATCGCCAGGTGAGCGCTGCCCCGTTTTCAGCAGTGCCAGAGGGCGAGCAGGCGAGCGCGATCGCCACCCTCGTTTCGGCCTTTACCGATGATCCTGTCGAGCGTTGGCTCTTCCCCGAGACCCAGGCGTATCTGACGCATTTCCCGAAGTTCGTGGCAGCTTTCGGGGGGCAGGCGTTCCGAGACGGAACCGTGTGGATGCTCGGGGCGTTCTCCGCGGTCGCCCTGTGGCTCGCGCCAGGATCCGAGCCGGACGGAGAGGCAATCGTCAATGCCCTCAGCGAGGGCGTTTCACCAACGAAGCATCAGGATTCGTTCGCGGTCCTTGAGCAGATGGACCAGTGCCACCCTGAGTATCCGCACTGGTATCTGCCCTGGCTTGGCGTCAACCGCGCCATGCAAGGCGGCGGCCTCGGGAGCGAATTGCTCAAGCGTTGTTTCGCAATGGTGGACGACAGTCATCTGCCCACGTACCTTGAGACTCCCAACCCACGTACCGTCCCGCTCTACGAGCGTCAGGGCTTCCAGATCGTCGACGTAGCGCAGGCGGGAGCCTGCCCGCCCATCACCCTCATGCTCCGAGCGGCACAGTAGTCGTCAGACTTGGCTGCCCGCGTTCGCTACTGAAGCCGCCACCTCGCGAGCGCCGCGCGAGCACCTCGCCCG
Source organism: uncultured Solirubrobacteraceae bacterium (assembly GCA_963826995.1). Taxonomy (GTDB): domain Bacteria; phylum Actinomycetota; class Thermoleophilia; order Solirubrobacterales; family Solirubrobacteraceae; genus Palsa-744. Next base: position 1,104,496 of record CAWGYZ010000002.1, read on the forward strand.
GATCCTCGGTGATCAACAGAGTTCGACCGGCCGCACCCCCGATTGATTTGGGGCTGAAGCGCTTCATGTCCGGCGAGGCGTTGTCGCTCAGGAGGAAACTCGACGGCCCGGGCCGGCCGCCCTCAGACTGCTGCTATCGCCGGGGCAAAGCGAGCGTCTCGCCCGTCGCGGCTTGGACGAGCCGGTGTGTGCCATAACAAGTGCTAATGCGCGGACTGGCGATCGTCGACGTCTTCACGACCATGCCCTACCGCGGCAATCCGGTGGCCGTGGTACTCGACGGCGAGGGCCTGGACGGCGAGCAGATGCAGCGCCTCGCTCACTGGATGAACCTGTCGGAGACCACGTTCGTACTGCCCGCGAGCGATCCCGAGGCGGACTACGGCCTGCGCATCTTCACCCCGGTGGCCGAGCTGCCGTTCGCCGGGCATCCGACACTCGGGAGCTGTCATGCCTGGCTCGCCGGCGGCGGTCGGTCAAAGCGCGAGGAGGAGATCATCCAGGAGTGCGGCGCAGGGTTGATCGCGGTGCGCCGCACGCCTGAGGGCCTGGCGTTTGGAGCGCCCCCGGTGCTCCGCGGCGGAATCGTCGAGGAGCAGCTCATCAGGCGCCTCGCGTCCCTGCTGGGCATCTCGCGCGAGGAGATTGTGGACGCTCATTGGGTGGACAACGGTCCGGGCTGGGTGGCGGTGATGCTGGCGAGCGCCGAGCTCGTGCGCGCGCTCCAGCCGGGGCTGATCGACCTTGACGTTGGGGTCGTGGGTGCCTATCCGCCCGGAGCGCCTGAGGCGTTCGAGGTGCGGGCCTTCTTCCCCAAGGACGGCTCCTACGTCGAGGACCCGGTGACAGGAAGCCTCAACGCCTCGCTCGCCCAATGGCTGATTGCGAGCGGTCGGGCGAGCGCCCCCTACGTCGTGAGCCAGGGCACCGCGCTGGGGCGAGCCGGACGGGTCCACATCTCCCAGGATGTGAACGGGGGAATCTGGGTCGGGGGCGGGACGGTCACCTGCGTGAGCGGCGAGGTGGAGGTGTAGTTGATGGCGAGACCCGGACTCGAACCGGGGACACCACGATTTTCAGTCGTGTGCTCTACCAACTGAGCTATCTCGCCGAAGGCCCGCCGATCGGCCACTTTACGCGTCTTCGCCGGTGTCGGCGGCGTCAAGTCTCGCGTCGCTGCCTTCGGTCGTTCCAGCAGCGGGGGGTTCGCACCACCATGCCAGATAGTCCGGCTCGTCGCCCAGCGCCGCCACGTAGACGCGCGCGCCGGGAGATCGCGGGCTCGCGCCGGCCTTTGCTGAGGCCTGCGCGACCAGGGGGCCGCACAGGGCCGGGGCCGTCGCGTCGGCAGGAACAGTTGGCAGCAGTTCGCTGTGGCTGAGCACGTTGTCGTAGACGCCACTGCCGTCATAGTCGATGCCGTGGATGACCACGACCGCATTGCCGGCACGGATCTTTGCGGCCAGGTGGGAGCTGAGCGACATCTGGCGCTTGTAGATGATGTCGCCGGTGCTCGGAAAGCGCGCGAACACGAGGTAGCTGGCGGCGCTGGTATCGCCTTTCGTGGTCAGGGACGCTTCGGGGGGCCCGTAGTACTTGATGCCGTCTTCGGTGCTGATCGCGAGGTGCCCGTTGTGCAGTCGCGCCGCGGATGCCGGCGGACAGGTGCCCAGCCCGCCGGCATGTATGTGCATCAGGTGCGGTGCACCGTTCAGCAGCCCCTGAGCGTCCACGGACACGGTCGCAACGTCACCGTCCAGCTCCACCGTCGCGGTGCCCGCGCCGTTTACGTGATTCGTCGGCACCGCCGCCAGCTTGGCCCCCGTGGCTTCGCCCTGCGCTGCGCTCGATTTCCCGCCGCCTGAGGAAACCAGGACCACGACGACGCCCGCGACGATCGCGGCAAGAAGCGCGGCGGCGGCAAACGGGCGCCAGCTTCTCGGCGGGCGCTCCCTCGGCGGCGCACCGCCAGAGGGCGGCTCGTTCACCGCCCCCGACCCGCTGCCGCCGTCCGCAGGGACGGCGACCGGCGGAACGGTCGCCGCGGGCGGGTCGGCAGGGGGCGCGGCCGAGGGCGGCTCCGTGGCGTCTGACAGCACGGTCGGCGCAACCGGGGAGAGGCGCTCTTCAGGCGAGATTGCCCCACTGCCCTGCGGGGCGTCGAGAGCGGCACGTGCCGCGTCGAGGAACTCGTGGGCCGTCGAATAGCGGTCATCGGGGTCCTTGGCAAGGGCACGAGCGACCACCTCGTCGATGCCCGGCGGGAGCTCCGGTCTGATCGCGCTCGGCGCCGTCGGCAGCTCCTCGACGTGAGCCCAGATGACAGCGGCGTCGAGATCCTTCAGAAACGGAACCTGGCCGGTGAGGCACTCATACATCACACACCCGAGCGAGTAGATGTCCGCGCGGCCGTCGACGGATCTGCCCTGAATCTGCTCGGGGGCGATGTAGTCGATCGTTCCCACGAACTGGCCTGTCGCGGTCAGTCCGCTCTTCGAGCGCGCGTGCTTGGTGATGCCGAAGTCGGCGAGATAGACATGTTCGGGCTCATCCTCGGCGGCGCGCTCGATCAGAATGTTGGCCGGCTTGACGTCCCTGTGCACCAGGCCGCGGCGGTGAGCGGCATCGAGCGCGCGCCCCGCCTGGCCGATCAGCATCAGCGCCTGCTCCGGCGGGATGTGTTCTTGCTCCTTCAGCACGGCGCGCAGGTCGCGGCCGGCGACGTAGCGCATCGCGATGTACAGCAGACCGTCACAGGGACCGGTGTCGAAGATCGGGATCACATGCGGGTGGTTCAGGGAGGCGGCGATGCGCGACTCCTGCAGGAAGCGCGCCCGAAAGACGTCGTCCTCCGCGAGCTCGGGCGCGAGGACCTTGAGCGCAACCACGCTGCCGAGGCGCGGGTTCTCGGCCTCGAACACGACGCTCATGCCGCCACGGCCGAGGACACTCCTCAGCCTGTAGCCGGCAAACTCCTCTCCGACCATCGGCAGTGAGGGACTCATGAGACTCCCCAGGCGGATGGCCCCGCGATCAGTGGCCGCGAACGCGTGTGTATTACTCGCAACAGACGGCCCTGCCTTCCATGCCCGGAATGGGGCGGCATTGTATGCCATCGAGCCGTCGTTGCGCGCTCAGCTCGGGCTAGCGTTCCCAGGCTTCCAGGTAGGGCAGTGGGTCGATCGGGTAACCGCCGGCGGCCTGCCAGCCACCCACCCACATCTCGAAATGCAGGTGAGGAGCGGTCGCGTCGCCGGTCTGTCCTGCGTGGCACAGGTTCCCCCCGGCCGCCACGTGCTGTCCGGCGGAAACGGCGAGGGATCCGGCCTGGCAGTGGGCAAACATGAAGTCGAGGCCCACCCCGGTGTGCTCGACCGCGTAGTAGCCCGCGCCGCCCGCCTGATAGCTCGTGGTGAGGATCGTCCCCGCCAGGGGAGCCAGCACCGGCGTGCCTTCTGCGGTCAGCACATCCTGGCCCTGGTGGGTGTATCCATCGCGAGGCGCACCGAAGCGGTTTTCGGGGCCTCCGAAGTTGTGAGGTCCGGCCACGGGGAACACCGCGCCGTCTGCCACGGTCTCAGCGGGAGTAGGGACGCCCGCGGGAGGCGGAGTACCGGTGCTCGGAAGCGACGGCACCGTGGCGGGCGGTGGGCGTTTGAGCGGCCTGACGGTCAGGGTGGCCAGGACGTTGCGCGCCCCTCGTAGCAGTGCCGCTCCCCGGTGGTCGTGCGCGCTCAGGCTGACCTCGTAGCTGCCCGCCGCAAGGACGGCGCCCCTGGGCCAGCTCACGATCAGTGAGCGGCTGGTGTGCACCCAGCCCAGTTTCACGGTGATGAGCGCCCTGTGCGTGGAGAGGCTGATGACCTTCACCTGCGCGTCGACGGTGGCCACACCGGGCTCGTCGATTCGCAGCACGAGGCGCGGGGGCCTGCCGGCGGTGGCCGCGGCAGGGAAGCTGAGCTCGCTCACCACGGGACGCTGGGATACGGCCACGGGAGCGCCGTACTCGGTTCCTCCCGCAAGCGGGCTCGACGGCGCGAGCGCGCCTCCGCTGACGTCCGCCGGCGCCGGCGCGGCGAAGGCGCACAGGGACGTCGTGACCAGGGAAGCCAGGGCTGCCCCGCGTGGGAACCTCATAAGAGTACCTCGCCCTAGCGGGTGAGCCTCCTGAGGCCTGCGCCCCTAATTGCACGGATCTTCGAGGTCACGACCGCCCCTCGGGGGGCGGCTATGCGCGTTCGAACTCCTGCACGAGTGCTTCGTAGGTCAAGCGCAAGCCGTCCGCGATCGGCATCTCGGCGTGCCAGCCCAGCTCCTTCTCGGCCAGGCGGGTGTCCAGGCAGCTGTGCTTGAGCTCACCGGGTCGCAGGTCGGCGAGCTTTGGCTCGAGTTCTGAGCCGGCCGTCTCGCGCAGGACGTTCCACAGGGTCATCACATCCGTCTCGACGCCCGTGGCGATGTTGTAGGTGCCCGACTTCCCGGAGGCCGCCATCAACGCTCTGACCACGTCCCCGACATAGACGTAGTCGCGCGTCGGCTTGCCCCCTCCGTACAGCGTGGGCACGCGCCCGGAGTAGAGGTGGTGGGAGAGGATCGCGACCACCCCGGCCTCCCCGTGCGGACTCTGGCGCGGGCCGTATACGTTCCCGAGCCTGCACACGGCATGTGGAATGCCCGAGGACAGCGACCAGGTCTTCACATATGCCTCCGCGGCCCACTTCGATGCCCCGTAGGGAGACAGTGGCGCCGGCATCCGATCCTCGCCGGTCGGCATCGGTGCGTCGTCTCCGTAGAGCGCGCCGCCTGTCGAGGTGAACGCGACGGGCGCTCCGCACCTGCCCGCAACCTCGACCACGTTCAACGTGCCCCTCACGTTCACCTCGCAGTCGCGCCCGGGGTCCTCAACCGAGGCCACCACGCTGGCCTGCGCGGCCAGGTGGAAGATCGCGTCGGGGCCGACCTCCTCAGCCACCCTGGCGAGGGCGGCGAGGTCGACGATGTCCATCTCGCGCAGGTCCGCCTCCTTGGCCACCCGGGCGGGGTTGCCGGTGGACAGGTCATCGATCACGGTCACGGCGTAGCCGTCGGCGATCAGCGCATCGACGACGTGTGAGCCTATGAAGCCGGCGCCGCCGGTCACGATCGCGCTTGGCACGCGGGGGAATCTACACAGGTGCGGGGACGGGCCTTGAGAGCAGTTCCTCGACGGCCGCCACCGACTCGTCGATCCGCTCGAGCACCCTCATGTCGGGGTGCTCGCCGGGGAGACCGTCGCTCACGGCGGCGCCCCTGAGCATGACCGGAATGTCCGGATGGCTCTCGCGGAGCTCCTTGACCGCGCGTACCACCGACTCGACCGCCGGGGCCATCGTCGCGCCGAGGATGATGACGTCCGGCGACTGGTTGGCGACCGTGGCCAGCAGCTGCTCAACGGACACTTCGGTTTCGAAGCTCGTATGGTATCCGGCTGCGGCGAGCTGGTCGTGCACCATCTGCAGCCCGAGCGTGTGCGGATCTCCATCCAGCACCACGAGCAGCACCCGCTCGCGGGTGGGCTCGGTGCCGCCCAGCATGTAGCGGTACAGGGTCGCCAGCACGCGGCGGGTGATGCCCAGTGCCAGATGCTCGCGCTCGTTGTCCATCTCGCCGGCCTCGGAGAGCTCGCCGATGTAGTGAAGCGCGGGCGCGATCACTTCGGCGTGCAGGGTCGTGGGCGGCAGCCCATCCTCGATCGCGGTCGCGATCGCGCCCTCCGCCATCTCGGCATCTCCGCGCTCGAGCGCGGTGGCGTACGTCTCAAGAGTGTTCTCCATCAGCGCAACCGGGTCGGCCCTGATGCCGTCGCGCGCGTCCGGTCCCGATCGGCCGAGAACTTCCATGAAGGCGTCCAGAATCATCGGGTCGAAGTGGTGGCCGCGCTCCTCGCGCATCATCTTCACCGCGTCCTCGACCGAGAACGCCTTGCGATACACGCGATCGCTGGTGAGCGCGTCGAACACGTCGGCAACCGCCACGATCCGTCCCTCGATCGGGATCGCCTCGCCCGCCAGCCCTCGCGGGTAGCCGCTTCCGTCCCACTTCTCCTGGTGGCTCAGCGCGATCGTCGCCGCCATGTCGAGGATCGAGGAGGACGAGCCACGCACGAGTCTGTGACCCTCCTCGGCGTGGGTCTCCACGATGGCGCGCTCGGCCGGGGTCAAGGGGCCGGGCTTGAGCAGGATCGCGTCGGGAATCGCCACCTTGCCGACGTCGTGCAGGGGCGCGGCGTGGCTGAGCCTTGCGCAGAACTCCGGATCCATGCCGATCTGTTCGGCCAAGAGCGTCGAGAAGCGCCCGATGCGCTCGATGTGGGCTCCGGTGTCCTCATCCCTGAACTCGATCGCCATGGAAAGGCGCCGAACCGTCTCGGCCTGGGCGATCTCAAGCTCTGACAGCGCCTTCTTCAGCTCGTTCGAGCGGCCGTTGATCTCCTGTTCGAGCGCCGTCCGAGCGTCCTCGCCGATGCGCCAGCCGAGCAGCACCGTCGCGCACGCCAGAACCACGATGCAGCCGACCACGGCCGCTGAGGCTCCGGCGAGCAGGGCGCCGACCGCGGCGCCGATGGCCAGCACGACCCAGGAGGGGTAGGGCACGTGGTCAAGCAGCGTACGGCGGCGTGACGGAGCGCTGGACGCGAGTCTCAGCGACAGGGGCTGCACGTGAGGTTCACTGCCCACACCCTCTAATCGGCTTCCTGCGCGATTCAATCTTAGTCGCGCCCGCTCCCGCGGAGATCGCGCCGGCGCCGGCGCTCCGAGCGCCTGCGGGCTGATCACCCGGGCCAGAGCGAGGCGGGCTCATCCCGCGCTTGGCGGGCCTTCGAAAGCTGGCTTGGGTCGCGCCGGTCAATGTGAACTCCCAGAAATCCTGTCCAGGCCCGCGATCGGCAACCCTCAGGCGCCTCTTGAGGGCGCCCAAGCGGGGTAGACATATGATCGAGCGGTTCTCTCAGTGCCCGGTCAGCTGGCTGATATCGATCACATTGGCCGGCGCCGTGACCGATACCGGCCCGTTCCAGTGATCGAACACGATCCTGCCGGCGCCCGCGCCGCTCTTGGCGACCTCGATCGCGTACGGCGGCCCGGTCGCCGCCACGTACAGGGTGCCGCCCTGTGAGGGATCGGCGACGGCGAGCACCTTGCGCCCGTCCACCGTCGTGGTCGCGCCCTTGACCAGCGGACCGTGCGCCGCCAGGGTCGTGTCCAAGAGCTGGCGTAGGTTGGTGAGCGAGCCGAGCGACGCGAGGTTGCCGGTGTTGGCCGGGGCCTTCAGCCATCTGCCCTGGAGCAGCTGGGCGGCCGTGGCGCCGGCGATGTGCCTGTAGAACGCCGGGCTGCCTTTGATGAAGACGGTGCCGTGGATCTGGATCAGTTCGAAGCTGAGCCCATTCTCGGACAGCTGCCCGCGACCGCCCTTGTCCGCGAGCAGATACATCTCGAGCGTGATCGGCGAACCACCGCTCACGAGCGAGCCCGAGACATGCACCGAGGTTGCTTTGTCCGCCAGGATCTTGGCCCCTTCGATGATCTGGGCGGGGGTCTTCTTGGCGATGCCGTTGCCCCCAGAGGAGCTGCCGCATCCCGCGATCGCCACGGCGAGAAGGACGAGCCCCAGCAGCGAGACGGCCGGAGTCAGAAGACGGGGGCGCATCGGGGCGCAGACTCTAGCCTGGCATGTGGTCGGCTCCGGGGTCCGGCTCGGCGAGCTAGGGTACGGTCGACCATGGTCAGTAATGGCTCATCCCTACCGCCCGAGGAGCCGCGAACAGGATCGTCCTCAGAGCTCTCCGCCGAGCGGGATGTGCGCGCCCTCTACCACAAGCACTTCGGCGACCGGCGCAAGGAGCGCCAGCTGTTCTCGACCGGCGCCTTCTTCGTGACGTTTGCGGCCGTGCGCGGAATAACCCACGCCATCCGGGCCGAACGGGGACCGTTCAAGAACATCACCCCCGGCGGCCGGCACATCCACCACATGACCTTCGGCATCACGGGTCTGATCAGCGTCGGCTATCTGTGGCTGCTCGAGATCGGAACCAACGAACAGCGTCGCGCATCGCTTGTCACCTCGGCCGTGTACGGCAGCGGCGCGGCGCTGACCCTGGATGAGTTCGCCCTGTGGCTCAACCTGGAAGACGACTACTGGAACAAGCAGGGCCGGGAGAGCATCGACGCGGTGGCGCTGTTCGGGTCGCTGCTCGTCCTCAGCGTTCTCGGCAAGGGGTTCGTCGCCGAGCTGCTGAAACCAGGGCCCGGCTAGCGCCGGGCTATTCGACCTTGACCGGCGACTGCGTGGCGTAGCCAAGGTACTTCAGGGTGCCCTCGCTCACGCCGCCGTTCCCCGGTCCGAGAGGGTCCCTCAGTTCTCCCGAGGCGATGCCGTTGAAGCTGATCTGGGCGGGGTTCGAGGCGGACGCGGCGCCGTTCAGTGCTCCCCCGATTTCAGGCCGCAGTTCGCCTTCGAACGGGGTCTCTGAGGCGACTCGCTGGGGCTGGCCTGAGACGCCGCCGAGGGCCGGCGCGCCTTCGGGGTTGGGGAAGATCTGGCAGCCGGTGACGAGCCCGATCGCGCGAGCCGCGCCCCATGCGCTGCCCTCGCCGCCCGGTGGCTGCGAGCGCGCGGGGTAGCCCTCCGGGAAGCCCGCTCCGAGGTTGCCGCTGCCCGGGGCTCCGATCCTCTCTTCCAGATGCGGTGAGGAGCCTGTCAGTTCGTCGTTCCAGGGCAGGTTGTATGCCTGAGCGAAGCCCACCCCCTGATAGCCCAGGCCACCCAGCGGCGATTCGGCGATTTCGGTTTCGCATACGGGCGCCTTGCATTCGTAGTAGTCCACCGCCAGGGTCTCACCGACGCCGGTGCCGCCTCCCGAGGGATTCTCGATGTTGCCCGACGCCACGGTCTTGCAGTTGACTTCGCCCGCACCCCCGCTCAGCGACACGTTGACGGCATTGCCCCAGTAGACGATCGGCACGGTCGAGCCCTGTTTGAGCTTGACGCCGCTTTTGAACCAGTAGACGGGGCTCGGGGGCGGGGAAACGGAGTTGGCCAGTGTTTCGAACGAGTGGTCGGAGCTGTAGCCGGTCCCGGCCGAGTTGGTGGCGAGGAGCCTGAAGTGGTAGGTCGTGCTCGCGCTCAGGCCGGTCAGCGACGCGGATATCGCCTCTGCGGATGACCCGGAGCCGGGTGGCGGCATGCACGGCACGATCGACCCGTAGGCGGTCGTCGTACCGTATTCAAACTCGCATGCGCTGACTTCGCCGCTGTTCGGGTTAACGCTCCCGCCCAGGCTGGCCGTGGTCTGCGTGATGGCAGTGGCGCCTTCCGTCATCACTGTGGGCGGGCTGACATCGTAGGCGTAGTGGTCGGCCACGCCGAGGGGGCTCGTGCCAAGTGCTTCCACCGTCACATCGACGGTGCCCGCGCCAGGCGGCGCCACGGCCGTGATCAGGTGTTCTGATTCCACTTTGAACTGGGCCTGCTTTCCCCCGAACATGACCTCGGTGACCGAGAAGCCGACGTCGCAGTCCGCGACGATGAATGAATAGAAGCGTTCGCCCGTGATCCTCACTTCCGTCCCGCCGGTCGACGGCCCGTTGCCGGGTTCAACACCCGTGACCACGGGGTAGCCGTTTTCCCGCGTCAGTTCACACGCGGGCGAGATGTATTCGAACTGATCGGCCGCGCTCGTCGCGCTGGTCCCCCCTGCCGAGGTGACCGTCACGTCCACCGCGCCGCTTCCCGGCGGTGCGACGGCGGTGATTTCCCCCGAGGAGTCGACTTTGTAGCTGGTGGCGCTTACGCCGCCGAACCTGACAGCGGAGACGCCGTCGAGGAAGTTGACGCCGGTTATCGTGACGGAGGTCCCTCCGGCTTCGGGGCCTCGGCTCGGTTCCACCGCGGTGACGACGGGCGCCGGCACATACGTGTACCGATCGGCTGCGCTTGTGTGGCTGGGGGCGAACGTTTCGACGGTCACATGGACCGTGCCGCTACCTGGGGGCGCGACCGCAGCGACCACCCCTTCAGATTCTTCTTTCAGACTCGTCGCTTCCTTCGAGCCGAACATGACCTTTCTCACGTTGAACACGCCGATGGCTCCGGAGGGGGGTTCACAGGGCGCCGTGACGTAGAAGCGGTAGCCCCTGATCGTCACCGAGTTGCCTCCAGCCGTTGGGCCGCTGTTCGGTTCGACGCTCGTGACGACCGGGGATTCGCTTTCGCGTGGCGTGCAGGTGGAGGGGCCGTCGTAGGAGAACTGGTCGGCCGAGCTCGTGGGACTCGTGCCGCCCGCCGTGGTGACCGTCACATTGACGTCGTACTTCCCAGCCGGGGAGACCGCAGTGACCGACGTTTCCGATTCCACTTTGAAGCTCGCCGCGTTGGCCGAGCCGAACTTGACGGCCGTCACGCCCGTGAAGTTCGTGCCCGTGATGTTCACCGAGGTTCCGCCAGATTCTTCACCGGACTTGGGTGTGATCGCCGTCACCGTCGGCGCATAGCTGAACCTATCCGCAGAAGTCGTCGCGGTGGTCCCCGCCGGGGTCGTGACGGTCACATCGACCACTTCGGTGCCGGGCGGCGAGACCGCTTTGATCGACGTTTCCGATTCCACTTTGAAGCTCGTCGCGTTCGTCGATCCGAACCTGACGGCCGTGGCTCCTGTGAAGGCGGCGCCCGTGATGGTCACCGAGGTTCCGCCGGCCGCCGGCCCCGCGCTGGGCTCGATCTTGCTGACGCTGAGACCGTAGGTGAACGTGTCGGCCGGCGTCGTCGCACTCGTCCCGCCGGGAGTGATCACGGTGACTTCGACGGTGCCCGTTCCGGGAGGCGAGACGGCGGTGATCTTCGTTTCCGATTCCACTTTGAAGCTCGCCGCGTTGGTCGATCCGAACCTGACGGCCGTGGCTTCGCTGAAGCCGGCGCCCGTGATCGTCACCGGGGTCCCTCCGGGCGGCGGGCCCGCTTTGGGTTCGATACCGCTCACCGTGGCGAGGGGTGGCCCGAGCGAGAGGCTGTGACTCGAGCCGCCGGAGATTGCTGTGGCGCCCATCAGGCCGCTCACGGCCACGGGCACATCGCTGCTGGTGGTGTTGCCGTTGCCCAGTTCTCCGTTGCTGTTGCCGCCCCAGCTCATGACGGTGCCGTTGCTCAACAGGGCCATCAGGTGGTCATAGCCGCCCGAGATGGCCGTGACGCCGTTGAGCCCGGTGACTTCCACCGGTTCCTCGCTGCCGGTTGTGGTGCCGTTGCCCAGATCTCCTTCTCCCCAGGCCCTGGCCGTGCCGTTGCTGAGCACCGCCAGAGACGTGAAATCATCGCCGCCGATAGCTATGACACCGCTGAGTCCGATCACCGCCACCGGCACGTCGCTCTCACCTGCCACGCCGCTGCCGAGCTGTCCATACTCGTTGCTGCCCCAGGCCATGACCGTACCGTCGTCCAGCAGGGCCAGGTTGGTGGAGCCGCTGGTTGCGATCGCTTTCACCCCGGTCAGTCCGCTGACCGCCACCGGAACGTCGCTTTCAGTTTTCGTGCCGTTGCCCAGTTCCCCGTCGTAGTTGGTGCCCCAGGCCATGACGGTGCCGTTTTTGAGCAGCGCCAAGCTGTCGTCATAGCCGCCCGCGATCGCGCTCACGCCGCTCAGCCCGCTCACCGGCACGGGGACTGTCTCGATGGTGAACCTGGTCCCGTTGCCAAGCTGTCCGCTTCTGTCATCGCCCCAGCCCATGACTGTGCCGTTGCTCAGCAGCGCGAGGCTGTGCTCGTTCCCGGCCGCGATCGCGGTGACGCCGCTCAGCCCGTTGACTGCCACGGGCACATCGCTGCTCTTGGTGCTGCCGTTTCCCAGCTGCCCGTTGAGGTTTTCACCCCAGGCGACGACGGATCCGTTGCTGAGAAGAGCCAGGCTGTGGTCGTCGCCGGCCGCGATCGCGGTCACGCCGCTCAGGCCGCTCACCGCCACTGGAAGGTCGCTGTCGGTCGTCCCGCCGTCGCCCAGCTGTCCTTCGCTGTTCCTGCCCCAGGCCGCAACGCCGTCAGACGCACCCGGGCCGAGGCTCGGGCTCGCCATCCCCAGCCCCTCGCCGAAGATGCCGCCGGGGGGTGCGGCCAACGCCGGTTGTGCGATGGCCGCAGTCAGCGCGGCCGCAATTGCCGCGATCAGCAGCACAAAGCACCGGCCGTGCCGGCAGCTCATGCGCTGCCACGCTCCCAACACGCCTCTCCTGGCCCCCTCCCCCGCATGGGCCTTGCGGATGCCTCCCGGGAATCCCTACCCGTCCTTCCTCCTGTTCGAATAGTTAGCACCCGCTGCGGGGGCTGTCAAGAGGCGTTGTACTCCTCATCGCTCACGTGCTCGCCCCAGGTGACGGCGCTGCCGCCGTCGTCGAGCTGCTGCATGGCGATGTGGGTCATGAAGCGGTCGGGGGCGGCTCCGTGCCAGTGCTCCTCACCCGGCTCGAAGAACACGCGGTCACCGGGACTGAGGATCTCGACCGGGCCGCCGCGACGCTGCGCGCGTCCGACCCCCTCGGTCACATAGATGGTCTGGCCATTTGGGTGCGTGTGCCATGCAGTTCGAGCGCCGGGCGTGAAGTGGACGCTGGCGGCCTGAACGCGGGACGGCTCAGATGGCACGGCGACGGCATCGATGTAGACGATGCCGGTGAACCAGTCGGCCGGTCCGGGCACGGTCTGGACTGAGTTTCGGGTGATCTGCACTGGATGCTCCGCGCCTATTCAACCCTGAGCGGCGACTGGGTGGCGTAGCCAAGGTACTTCAGCTCGCCCGTGCTCGCGCCGCCGTTTCCAGGTCCGAGGGGATCTTTCAGTTCTCCCGAGGCCGCCCCGTTGAACTGGATCTGGGCGGGGTTCGAGGCCGATGCTACCCCGGGAGCGGATGTCCTGAGCCCCTCCATCGCCCGTGTGATCCCTACGGGGCCTGCCATTCCTGCACTCGCTGATTCCCCGCATCCGCGACGAAGACTTCACCCGAAGAGGCCACGGCGATTCCCTTGGGACTCGAGAACTGCCCCGAGCCCGACCCCGCAGAGCCGAAGGTCGTGATGAAGGCGCCCGCCGAGCTGAACTCCTGCACGCGGTCGTTGCCGACTTCCGTCACATACAGGTTGCCGCTCGTGGGGTCGGTTGCGATGCCCCATGGCTCGTTCGATTTGCCGGTGCCCGAGCCGGCCGGGTCAAATGAGCCGAGGTAGGCGCCGGCCGTTGAGAACTCCTGAACCCTCTGGTTTCCGTATTCGGCCACATACAGGTTCCCGCCCGAGATGGCAAGGCCGAAGGAGGCGATGCCGATCTTTCCTTCGCCGGTCCCGGTCGATCCGAGGTTGGTGATCAGTGTGCCGGTCTGAGAGAACTCGGCGACGCGCCCGCCTTCGGGGGTGCCGTAGGCGTTCAGGACCCACACGTTGCCGCTCGAATCGACCGCAATCGCTCCCGGGTTCGACAGCGGGCCCGGGGTCGGGTAGGTCGCGGCGCCGAATGTCCGCAGGTATTCACCGGAGGGACCGAACTCCTCCACGCGGGAATTGCCGAAGTCGGTCACGTAGACGTCGCTTGAGGAGTTCGTGGCGAGGCCGCCGATCCCATTGAACTGGCCCTGCCCGGAGCCCGCTTCGCCGAACTGCCTTACGTACTGGCGCGATGAGTTGAACTCGACGATCCGGTCGTGGCCGCTGTCGGCCACCCAGATGTTGCCGCTGGGGTCAACAGCCACGGCATTCAGTCCTGAGAAGCTGACGTTGGTGTTTTCGTAGCTGGTCACCGCTGTCGTGTAGGTGGGGGGTGCTCCAGGCGCCCACTGCTCGACGCGGTTGTTGCCCGTGTCGGCGATGAAGACCTGCCCGGTCGGGCCCACGGCCGCTCCCCTCGGCGCGGAAAACTGCCCCGAGCCCGAGCCCGCAGAGCCGAAGGTCGTGATGAACGCGCCCTCCGAGCTGAACTGCTGCACGCGGTCGTTGCCGACTTCGGTCACATACAGGTTGCCGCTCGTGGGGTCTGTTGCGATGCCCCACGGTTGGTTCGATTTGCCGGTGCCCGAGCCCGCCGGGTCGAAGGTGGCGAGGTATGCCCCGGCGGTTGAGAACTCCTGCACCCGCTGGTTTCCGTATTCGGCCACATACAGGTTGCCGCCCGAGATCGCCAGGCCGAAGGAGGCGATGCCGATCTTTCCTTCGGTCGTCCCGGTCTGACCGAATTTCGTGATCAGGGTGCCGGTGGCCGAGAACTCGGCGATGCGCCCGCCTTCGGGGTTGCCGTAGGCGTTCAGGACCCACACGTTGCCGCTTGAGTCGACAGCGATCGCCGCCGGGTTAGACAGCGGGCCCGGGGTCGGGTAGGTCGCGGCGCCGAAGCTCCTCAGGTATTCACCGGAGGGACCGAACTCCTCCACGCGGGAATTGCCGAAGTCGGTCACGTAGACGTCGCCTGAGGAGTTGGTCGCGATGCCGCCGATCCCATTGAACTGGCCCTGCCCTGTGCCGGCTTCGCCGAACTGCCTTACGTACTGGCGCGATGAGTTGAGCTCGACGACGCGGTCATGGCCGTTGTCGGCCACCCAGATGTTGCCGCTGGGGTCGACGGCCACGGCGTTCGGTCCTGAGAAGCTGACGCCGGGGTTTTCGTAGTGTGTGATGGCGGGCAGCGTTTTGAACGTTTCGTCAGAGCCCTTGCTCGTGCCGCCGGCATTCGTGGCTGAGATCCTGAAGTGGTATTCGGTGTTGGCCGTGAGACCGCTGACGTGGGCGGCGACCTCCACTTGCGCGGTCCCCGAACCCGGACCGGGCACGCACGGGGCGCTCTGCCCGTAGGAGGCGCTCGGGCCGTACTGGAGCTCGCATTCGCTCGCGGGGGCACCTTCCGGGTTGACTTTGGCGGTCAGGGTCGCTTCGCCCGCGTTCACAGACGTGGCCGCCCCGGTCGTGACCGCGGGGGCATTCGGCAACGTCCTGAAGGTCGCGTCAGAGCCTTCGCTCTCGCCGCCCGCGTTTGCGGCGACGATCCTGTAGTGGTATTCGGTGTTCGCGGTTAGGCCTGTGATCGCCGCGGACACTTCGACGGGGCTTTCCCCGGAGCCGGGCGAGGGCGCGCACGCCGCCGTTTTCCCGTAGGAGTTGCTCGTGCCGTATTCCAGTTCGCATGAGGTGACGCTTCCGCCGTTGGGGTTGACGCTGGAGTGAAGCGTCACCGAGGTCTGGGTCACCGCCGTCGCGGCGGGGGCGATCCGCCCGATCGATTCGTTGCCGAGGTTGGCGAACCAGAGGGCACCGTCAGGCCCGGCCGCGATCCCCATTGCCTCGCTGATTCCGGTGCCGGTGTGCTTGGTGACCGTCCCCGCGGTCGTGATCCGCCCGATCGCGGCGGTGCCGAAGTTGGTGAACCAGAGGGCGCCGTCGGGGCCGGTCGTGATCTCGAGCGGTTCGCTGATGCTCGGGTCGGTGTAGTTGCTGACGGTCCCGGTGGTCGTGATGCGCCCGATCGAGTTGTTGCCGCGGTTCGTGAACCAGAGAGCGCCGTCGGGCCCCGTGGTTATCCCGTTCGGAGCAGCGATGCCCGTGCCGGTGTAGTTGGTCTCGACCCCAGCAGTCGTGATCCGCCCGATCAAGTTGTTGCCCTCACTGACGAACCAGAGCGCGCCATCGGGGCCGACCGTGATCCCGCGGTCAGCGCCGAAGCTGCCGTAGTTGGTGACAAGCCCGGCGGTCGTGATCCGTCCGATGGAGCCGTTGGCGGCGTTGGTGAACCAGAGGGCGCCGTCGGGCCCCGCCGTTATCCCGTTGGGAGCGTCTATGCCGGTGCCGGTGTAGTTGGTGACGGTCCCCGTGGTCGTGATCCGCCCGATCGAGTTGTTGCCGGAGTTGACGAACCAGAGGGCTCCGTCGGACCCGGTCGTGATCCCGATCGGTTCGCTGATGCCGGCGCCCGTGTAGCTTTTGAGTTCTCCTGAGGTCGTGATCCGCCCGATCGTCGAGTTGGCCGAGTTCGTGAACCAGAGGGCGCCGTCCGGGCCGACCGTGATCCCATTCGGCTGACTGTTGACGCCGGTGCCCGCGTAATTTTTGACGTTCGTCGGTTCGGTGACGACCGTCGGGGGGTCGGGCAGCGTTCTGAACGTCACGTCTTCGCCCTGGCTGCCACCGCCCGCGTTCTTCGCGACCACCCTGAAGTGGTATTCGGTGTTCGGCGTGAGGCCGGTGACCGACGCCGCGACCGAGACGGGGCTTTGCCCGGACCCGGGTGAGGGGGTGCACGTCGCGCTCTTCCCGTAGGAGTACGTCGTGCCGTATTCCAGCTTGCATTCACCCACCGGTCCGCCGTTGGGGTTGACCTTGGCGTTCAGTGTCGCTTCGGTTTTCGTGACGCCGGAAGCCGCTTCGGTTTTGACCGCTGGGGCGTTCGGGAGCGTCCTGAAGGTGGCGTCTGCACCTTTGCTCGTGCCGCCGGCGTTGGTCGCGGAGACCCTGAAGTGGTAGGTGGTGTTCGCTTCAAGGCCCGTGATCGCCGCGGACACTTCGACAGGGCTTTCCCCAGAGCCGGGCGAGGGTGCGCACGCCGCCATTTTCCCGTAGGAGCTGCTCGTGCCGTATTCGAGCACGCATGAGGTGACGCTTCCGTCGTTGGGGTTGACGGCGGAATGAAGCGTCGCCGAGGTCTGGGTCACCGCTGTCGCGGCGGGGGCGATCCGCCCGATCGTGCCCCCGCTCCAGTTGGTGAACCAGAGGGCGCCGTCGGGTCCGGGGGTGATCCCGTCCGGAGAAGCAATGCCCGTGCCTACGTAGTTGGTGACGACCCCGGCGGTCGTGATCCGCCCGATCGAGTTGTTGGCGAAGTTGGTGAACCAGAGGGCGCCGTCCGGTCCGCTTGTGATTTCGTTCGGGAAGCTGATGCCGGTGCCGGTGTAGTTGGAGACGGCCCCGGCGGTGGTGATCCGCCCGATCGAGTTGTTGGCGCGGTTGGTGAACCAGAGGGCGCCGTCGGGCCCGGTCGTGATCCCGTACGGTTCGCTGATGGCGGTCCCCGTGTAGTTGCTGACTACCCCGGCGGTCGTGATCCGCCCGATCGAGTTGTTGGCGGTGTTGACGAACCACAGCGCGCCGTCCGGCCCGGCGGTGATTTCGATCGGTTCGCTGATGCCGGTGCCGGTGTAGTTGCTGACGGCTCCCGCGGTCGTGATCCGCCCGATCGAGTTGTTGCCAGGGTTGGTGAACCAGAGGGCGCCATCGGACCCGGCCGCGATCCCCTGCGGGTGGTTGATGCCCGTGCCGGTGTAGTTGCTGACGGTCCCAGCGGTCGTGATGCGCCCGATCGAGCTGTTGGCGGAGTTGGTGAACCAGAAAGCGCCATCGGGCCCGACCGCGATCTGGTGCGGTTTGCTGATTTCGGCACCGGTGTAGTTGGTGACGACCCCGGCGGTCGTGATGCGCCCGATCGAGCTCCCGCCGAGGTTGGCGAACCAGAGCGCGCCGTCGGGCCCGTCCGTGATGCCTTCCGGGCCGTCGATGCCGGTGCCGCTGTAGTTGTTGACGGGCGTCGCTTCGGTCGTGACCGCCGGGGCGTTTGGGAGCAGCGTCGTGAAGGTCGCGTCAGAGCCTTTGCTCGTGCCGCCCGCACTGGTCGCCGAGATCCTGAAGTGGTATTCGGTGTCAGCGGTCAGGCCGGTGAGAGAGGCCGCGACCGCCACCGGGCTTTCTTCGGAGCCGGACACCGAGCACGTCGCAGTTTTCCCGTAGGCGGTGCTCATGCCGTATTCGAATTCGCATTTCGTGACGCTTGTGCGCTCGGGATTGACCGTCGCGTTCAGGGTCGCCGAGTTTCGCGTGATCGCGGAGGCCGCCCCGGTGACCACGGACGGGGGGGCCGAGAACACCGAGACGGTGTTCGAGCCAAAGTTGGAGACCGCGAGGTAGGCGCCGCCCGGGCTGAACGCGACCGAGTCCGGATCTGACCCGGTGGCCTTCGCTTCAACTTCGGTGAGATTCCCCGTCGACTGGTTGACCGAGAACACCGAGACGTTGTTGGAGACTTCGTTGGCGGCCACGAGGTAGGCGCCGCTCGGGCTGAACGCGACAGAGGCCGTGGCTGACCCCGCGGCCTTCGATTCAACTTCGGTGAGATTCCCCGTCGACTGGTTGACCGAGAACATCTTGACGGTGTTGGAGCGGACGTTGGCGACCGCGAGGAAGCCGCCGCCCGGGCTGAACGCGATCGCGTACGGTTGTGTCCCGGTTGCCTTCGATTCAACTTCGGTGAGATTCCCCGTCGATTGGTTGACCGAGAACACCGAGACGGTGTCCGAGCCATAGTTGCCGACCGCCAGGTAGCCGCCGCTCGGGCTGAACGCGGCCGAGTACGGTTCTTTTCCGGTTGGCTTCGCTTCAACCAGGGTGAGTTTCCCCGTCGACGGGTTGACTGAGAACACCGAGACCGTGTTGGAGAGCTCGTTGGAGGCCGCGAGGTAGCCGCCGCTCGGGCTGAACGCGACCGAGGCCGTACCTGACCCGGCGGCCTTCGCTTCAACCAGGGTGAGTTTCCCACTCGACGGGTTGACCGAGAACACCGAGACGGTGCCCGAGCCATAGTTGGCGACCGCCAGGTAGCCGCCGCTCGGGCTGAAGGCGACGGAGCGGGGTTCTGTCCCGGTGGCTTTCCCTTCAACCAGGGTGAGTTTCCCCGTCGACTGGTTGACTGAGAACACCGAGACGGTGTTGGAACCAAAGTTGGAGGCCACGAGGTAGCCGCCGCTCGGGCTGAAGGCGACCGAGGACGGTTTTGACCCGGACGTGGCTTTCGATTCAACTTCAGAGAAACCAAACGCCGAGAACGCGGCCACGCCGCACAGCACCGCCACGAAGCCCACCACCGCGACGGACCGGCGCCGACGTCCGACGAGAAAACGGCTGCGGCGCAGCTGCATGGCAACTCCCCCTCCTTGAGGCGCCAGCTCCCCCCCGGGCCGCACAGCACCGTGTATGCGAGCGCGGAATGTATCACTGCTCACATTCAGGGGACCGGCGGCCAACCCCGTGCGCTCCTATCCCCCTCAAACCCCCAGAGCGACGTACTTGGTCTCGAGGTACTCGGAGATTCCCTCGAAGCCGCCCTCGCGGCCGAAGCCCGACTGCTTGACCCCGCCGAAGGGGGCTGCGGGGTTTGACACCACGCCCTGGTTCAGGCCGATCATGCCCGATTCGATGCCCTCGCAGACGCGGAAGGCGCGGGCCAGGTCGCGGGTGTAGACGTAGGCGACGAGCCCGTACTCGGTGCGGTTGGCCGCCTCCAATGCCTGCTCCTCGGAGGAGAAGGTGGCGATGGGAGCCACCGGCCCGAATATCTCCTCGCTGAAGGCGCGGGCATCGGCCGGCACCCCGGCCAGCACCGTGGGCTCGTAGAAGTAGCCGCGGCCGTCGGGGCGATCGCCGCCGATGAGCACCCGGGCGCCCCGCTCGACGGCATCATCCACGAGCTCTGTCACCTTCTCCCGCTGGTCATCGTCGATCAGCGGGCCCACATCCACGCCCTGTTCGGTGCCCCGGCCGACCCTCAGCGCGCCCATGCGCTCGGCCAGCCCGCGGGCGAACTCCTCGGCCAGGGACTCGTGCACGTGGAAGCGGTTGGCGGCCGTGCAGGCCTCCCCCACGTTGCGCATCTTGGCCAGCATGGCGCCCTCGATGGCCGCCTCGAGGTCGGCGTCCTCGAACACCAGGAAGGGCGCGTTGCCGCCCAGCTCCATCGACACCCGCAGGACCTGATCGGCGGACTGTTCGATGAGGGTGCGGCCCACCTCGGTGGAGCCGGTGAAGGACAGCTTGCGCGTGCGCGGGTCCTTCAGCAGCGGTTCGATCACCGCGCCCGAGTGCCTGGCGGTGATCAGGTTGAGCACCCCTCCCGGCAGGCCGGCCTGCTCCAGGATCTTCACCAGGGCGAGCATCGACAGCGGGGTCTGCTGGGCGGGCTTCACCACGATCGTGCAGCCGGCTGCGATCGCGGGGGCGATCTTGCGGGTGCCCATGGCGGTGGGGAAGTTCCAGGGGGTGACGAACACGCAGGGGCCCACCGGCTGGCGCATGGTGAGGATGCGGCCCCTGCCGGTGGTGTTGACCATGTAGCGGCCGTGGATGCGGACGGCCTCCTCGGAGAACCAGCGGAAGAACTCGGCGGCATAGGAGATCTCCGCCCGGGACTCGGCCAGCGCCTTGCCCATCTCGAGCGTCATCAGCAGGGCCAGCTCCTCGGTCTGGGCCACGATCGCCTCGTAGGCGCGGCGCAGGATCTCCCCCCGCTCGCGTGGGGCCGTGGCGGCCCACTCGGCCTGTTTGTCGGCCGCCGCTGCCAGAGCCGCCAACGCATCCTCCACCTGGGCGTCGGCCACCTCCACCAGCGGCTCCTCGGTGGCCGGGTCCACCACCGCCAGGGTGCCACCCCCGCTGGCGGCGCGCCACTGCCCGCCGATGTAGAGGTCCGTGGGGACGCTTCCCAGCACCGCCGATTCCTCAGCGGCCACGGGCCTCATCCAAACACTCGGCCGTCCTGCCGGGGTATCGCTCAGCGATGGCGGCAATCCGCTCGATCAGGGATAGGTGCAGGATGCACCCATCGGGCGACTGCCTCGCCCGCCGATCTGAGCCCAACGAAGCACGGATGCCCACCACCAGACCAACCTACCACCGTCTTCACACCCTTCTCCAGGTCCTTGCCGGAGCTCTGATCACGGCGCTCGCGTGGGCCGGCGCCGCCGGCGCCTCGACGCTGGTGATCACCGGCGCCGGAGACGGCCACGGGGTGGGCCTGAGCCAGGACGGGGCGCTCGGGTACGCACAGCACGGCTACAGCTATGAGGCGATCCTGTCCCACTACTACACCGGCACCGCGCTCGGGCAGGCGCCGGCCGGCGCGGTGGTGCGGGTGCTGGTGGGCTCCACGGTGCAGACCGTTCCGCTCGAACGCTACGTGCGGGGCGTGGTGGCCGCAGAGATGCCCTCCAGCTGGCCGCTGGCAGCCCTTCAGGCGCAGGCGGTGGCGAGCCGCACCTACGCCCTGACCGCGCACGCGGGCGGATCGCGGTTCGACGTCTACGCCGACACCCGCTCGCAGGTCTACCGCGGGGTGGCCGCCGAAACGGCCAACACCAACGCGGCCGTGACGAGCACCGCCGGGCAGATCGTGACCTATGCCGGCAAACCGGCGATCACCTACTTCTTCGCGAGCTCGGGGGGGATGACCGAGAGCGTTCAGAACTCCTTCCTCGGCTCCGCGCCCGAGCCTTGGCTGATCGGGGTGGCCGACCCCTACGACAGCGGCCCCGCCTACGACTGGACGCTCAGCATCAGCTTCAGCTCCGCCGCCGCGAAGTTGAAGGGGCTCGTGAAGGGCTCCTTTCGCGGGATCGAGGTGCTCACGCGTGGGCTCTCGCCGAGGATCATCTCCGCCCGGGTCTTGGGATCGCGCGGGACAGAGCCGGTGAGTGGGCCCGAACTGGCCGGCCGCCTGGCTCTTCAGAGCACATGGGCCTACTTCGCCGTGAAGAGCGGCACGAGCCTGAAAAGGGAGCCCGACCACAGTGGGCAGCACCCGTCCAGCCCGCCCCCCGCGGCGAGCACCGTGACCCCGGCCCCAGCGGGGCCACAGGGTGGCGCCGCCGCCCCTGCCGTCGCTGAAGCCACCGACACCGGAGGCGCCGCCGCCGGGTGACGCCGCGCTGAAACATGCGTCCACGCCCGGGGCCTGCGCGGGCGAGATGCTCAAGCAGCGCGCCTTCACCGCCGAGAAACTCCCGATGAGCTTCTGCCGTCGCGTCGCGCTGCTCGGATGTGCCGCCGGGCTGATGCTGCCCGCGGGCGCCCTGGCGTCGCACTCGGTGGGCAGCCCCGAACAGATCGCCTGGGTGCGATCGGCCGCCGGCAGGTTCGTGTCCGCCGAGCTCGCCGGCAACGGCGCCGGCGCCTGCGCCGTGCTCAACGCGCCGCTGCGCGCGAGCCGCGACCACCGCAGCTGCGCCCAGCGCTGGAACGCCAAGCTCGCATCGCTCCTGCACGAGCCCGGCGCCGCGGCGAGCCTTCGCTCAGAGCAGCGCGCAATCCCCTCCGCTGTCGTGGTCGTGCACGGCAACCTGGCCTCGATCGCGCTGCCCGCCCCGCTGATGAGCGGCCCCAACCACTTCCTGTGGAGCGAAAACTGTTGGATGCTCAGAGGCTGAGCGTCTCCCGGGGCGGCGTCCCCGCCGGCGCCTCCGCGACCGACGCCGAGGGCATACCCTGGGCGGGTGGCCGCTCCGCTGCTGATCGCCGACGTGCCCTGGCTCTTGTATCGCTCGTACTTCGCTCTGCCGAAATCGATCGTGGACGCCGAGGGGCGGCCGGTGAACGCCCTGCTGGGAACGGTCAACGCGGTCCTGTCACTGATCGATTCGCGCCTGCCGGCGCGGGGCGTGCGCGGCGTGGTCGCCTGCATGGGCGCCGAGCAGGCGGACTATCGCGTTCGGCTGTACCCGCCCTACCACGCTCATCGCGAGGAGATGCCGGCTGAGCTCTCCGAGCAGTGGCAGAAGGCCCCGGCCCTGCTCCAGAGCCTCGGATGGACCTTCAGCACGAGCCCGGATCTGGAGGCGGACGACGTCATGTTCTCGTTCGCCCGCGTGGAGGAGGAGGGCGGCGGAGACGCGCTGCTGGTGACCGGGGACCGCGATCTGTACGGAGCCGTCTCAGAGCACGTGGCGGTGGCGGACCTCGGCAAGGGCTCGCAGGACTCGGACATCGGCCCGGCGCAGGTGCGCGAGCGCTACGGCGTTCCGCCCGAACTGGTGCCCGACTTCATCGCGCTGCGGGGCGACCCCTCCGACGGATTGCCCGGGGCGCCGGGGATCGGCGCCAAGACCGCCGCGGAGCTCCTGCGCCGGTACGGATCGCTGGAGCAGGTCCTCGAGGAGGCGCGATCGCTCGCCGCCACGGCCGCCCTGGCGAAGCGGGCCGTCAGGGGCCAGTCCGGCGACATGCGCCCCCGTGCGGCGACGGCGCTGCGCGAGAACGAGGCGCTGCTGCGCGACTTCAAGGAGATCGCGACCCTTCAGCGGATCGAGGTGCGGCGCCCCGCGGACGGCCCCACGGACTTCGCGCAGGGCGCGCGCGTCGCTCAAGAGATGGGCATGAGACGTCTGGCCGACCGGCTCGAGCGGCTGGCGAGCGAAGCGAGCCCTTCTAAGGCGTGAACTTCACGGTGATCACGTCGCCGTCGGCCATCACGTAGTCGCGGCCCTCCAGGCGCAGCGTGCCGCGGTCGCGGGCTCCCGCGTAACCGCCCGCATCCACCAGCTCGCGCCAGCCGATGACCTCGGCGCGGACGAACCCCTTCTGGATGTCCGAGTGGATCTCGCCGGCTGCATGCCAGGCGCTCAGCCCCTGGCGCAGGTGCCAGGACTGGGCCGGCTTGGCCTCGCCGGCGGTGAAGAAGGCGATCAGATGCAGCAGCGAGAAGGCTCCGCGCACGACGCGTTCGAGGCCCGACTCGCTGACCCCGAGCTCGGCCCGCATCGCGGCGGCATCCTCGTCCTCGAGCTCTGCCAGCTCGGCCTCTATGCGCGAGGAGACCGCCACAGCGCCCGCGCCCTGGGCCTCGGCATGGGCGGCGATCTCCGCCGGCACGGCGTCTGAGCCCTCATCGACGTTGGCCACGAACAGCACCGGCTTGGCCGTCAGCGAGCCCAGGTCGCGGGCCGCGTTCTGGGCGTCCTCGGGCACCGGCACCCCGCGCACCGGACGGCCCGCCTGCAGCTCGGCGATGACCTCGTTCAGCCACAACTCCTCGGCGACCGCCACGCGATCTCCGCTGCGGGCCTGGCGGGCGACCCGGTCGACGCGGCGCTCGGCCTGCTCGAGGTCCGCCAGCACGAGCTCGGTCTCGATCGTCTCGACATCCTTCAGCGGGTCCACGCGGCCCTCGGGATGGATCACGTTCTCATCGCCATGGGCCCGCACGACATGCACGATCGCGTCGGTCTCGCGGATGTTGGCGAGGAAGCGGTTGCCGAGGCCCTCGCCCTCGTGGGCCCCCGCCACGAGGCCGGCGATGTCGTGGAAGTCGACCGTGTCCCACACGATCTCCGAGGCGCCCACCGTCCTTGCAACCTCCTCCAGGCGCTCATCTCGAACCGGCACCACGGCGACGTTCGGCTCGATCGTCGTGAAGGGATAGTTGGCGGCCTCCGCCCCGGCTTTGGTGAGCGCGTTGAAGAGGGAGGACTTGCCCGCGTTGGGCATCCCCACGATGCCGATCCTGGTGCTCATCGAGGCGCCGCCGCCGTGCGCCCGGCTAGGCGCCGAAGCCGACGCGCAGCTCGTCGCTCTCGGAGCGAACGTAGACCACCTGGGCGAGGTCCAGGCGGACCGGCCCCTCCTCGCTTGAGACCTCGTGCCAGCCGCCGGAGCCGAGCGCCTTGTTGAGGGACTTCAGCTGCTCGTCAGAGACACGCAGCGCCAGCACCTGACCGCCCTGGAAGCCGATGCTGATGTGCTTTCCCGCCGGCGACATCAGTGACCCTCCGCCCCGGCTGCCGGCTCGACGATCTCGGTCAGCACCCCGCCGGTCGCCCCGGGGTGCATGAAGGCCACGCGCGAGCCGCGGATTCCGATGCGCGGCTGCTCGTCGATCATGGCCATCCCCGCCTGCTTCAGCTGGGCGAGCGTGGCGTCGATGTCGCTCACCTGGTAGGCCACGTGGTGCAGCCCCGGCCCCTTCTTCTCGAGGAACCTGCCGACGGGCGTCTCTGAGCCCAGCGGCGCCAGCAGCTCGACATGGTTCTCGCCGACATCGAGCAGCACGGCCTCGACGCCCTGCTCGGAGACGATCTCGCGGTGGGCCACCTCGAGGTCGAAGTTGTCGCGGTAGAGCTCAAGCGAGGCCTCGAGCTGCTCGACGGCCACGCCGATGTGGTCGATTCGAGTGAACATGAGCCGGCAGTCTATAGACGCCCGGCCCCGCCCTCCCATGGGGGGTCGTGCACGTCCGCGGTGCTCGGACCGGCGGGCGGCTTTGAGGTGTCGATCGCTTCCGGGGCCGGCAGAGCACCGTGAGCCTGGGCGGCTGCGACGACGCGCAGGCCCACGCCGGGCGTGCGCTCCAGGCGCGGAACGCCCTCCATGATCCGTTCGATCGAGTCGCGCTCCAGGACCTCGTGCTCGAGCAGCTCGCCCGCTAACGCGTCCAGCTGGTGGCGATGGGCGAGGATCATCCGCTGGGCGGCGCGGCGCGCTTCTTCGATCAGATCCTGGCGCTCCTCGTCGCGAATCCGCAGGGAGGTCTCTGACAGCCGCACGTCGCCCTCGGGCGAGCGCCCGATGCCCGCCGTGCCCATCGCGAAGTCGTGCACCATCGAGTGGGAGATCTCGGCCACGCGTTTCAGATCATCTGAGGCTCCCGTCGTGATCGCGCCGAACACCACCTGCTCGGCAACCCGCCCGCCGAGCAGCACGGTCATGTAGTCGAGCAGCTCCTCGCGGGTCTTCAGGTAGCGATCCTCGGCCGGCAAGTTCAGCGTGTAGCCGAGCGCCTGCCCGCGGGGGACTATCGAGATCCGGTGAACGCGGTCCACCGACGGCAGCAGCTCGCCGCACAGCGCATGCCCGGCCTCGTGGAACGCCACCACGCGCTTCTCGTGGGCGTTCAGCACCCGCTTGGACTGCACACCCGCGACGACCCGCTCGAGCGCCGAGTCGAAATCCACCATCGTGATCGCCTTGGAGCCGCGGCGGGTGGCGAAGATCGCCGCCTCGTTGCAGATGTTGGCGAGGTCCGCGCCGGTCAGCCCGCTGGTCTGCTGGGCCACCAGGCCCAGGTCCACGTTTTCCAGCGGCTTGTTGCGCGTATGCACCCCGAGCACTCCCTCGCGGCCCTTGACATCCGGCGGCACCACGAAAACCTGGCGGTCGAAGCGCCCGGGCCGCAGCAGGGCGGGATCGAGCTTCTCGAGCAGGTTCGACGCGGCGATCACGACCACGCGGCCGGTCGAGGAGAAGCCGTCCATCTCCACCAGCAGCTGGTTGAGCGTCTGGTCCTTCTCGCCCGAGACGTCCATCCCGCGGCGGCCGCCGACGGCGTCGAGCTCGTCGATGAAGATGATCGCCGGTTCGTGATTGCGGGCGATCGCGAACAGCCGCCTGATGCGGGCGGCGCCCAGGCCGGCGAACATCTCGACGAACGACGCGGCCGACTGCGCGAAGAACTGCGCGCCGGATTCGTGCGCCACGGCCTTGGCCAAGAGCGTCTTGCCGGTTCCCGGCGGGCCGTGCAGCAGGATTCCCTTGGGCACCTTGGCGCCCAGCTCCTGGAAGGGCTTGGGGTCGCGCAGGAACTCGACGATCTCCTGCAGCTCGGCCTTGGCCTCATCCACTCCGGCGATGTCCGCGAACGACACCGCCTGCTTGGAGGTCGGTTTGATCTGCTGCGGCTTGACCCGCGGCATCACCTTCAGCGTGCGCCACAGGATGAAGATGATCGCGGTGAAGAACAGGATCCCGACGACGGGCTCCCACTCGAGCGCCCAGTTCTGGATGTCCTGCACCAGCGAGGTGTGCGGAGCGACCGGGGCGATCGTGGTGCTCACGGTCTCCGTGGCCGCCCGGGTGTGCGCGAGCAGCGCGTGTGCCAGCCGCGCGGGCGGTGCTTCGATCACGCTGCGAACCGCGGCGGTGACCTCGGCGTTCGCCCGTTCCAGCAAGTCAACCATCCTTGGCATCGTCGCCCAAGTATGCCGCGTCCATGAGCGATTTGGCCAGAATCTTCACGCCGCAAGAAATCTCCCGGCCGCAGTTCCGGGCTCTGCTCAGCCCAGCACGCGCAGGGCGAGGTCCCGGAAGAACTCGCTCGCGAAGGCCAGATCGCGAACATCGATCCGCTCGTCGGCGGCGTGGATCAGCGGAGCGGTCTGAAGCAGCGACTGGTGGCGGTGGGGGAAGAAGCCGTAGGCCACGCACTCCGGGAAGGCCTCGCGGAAATGGCGTGAGTCGGTGAAGCCCGGCAGGATCACCGGCACCACCTCGGCGCCCGGATCCTGCTCGGCGATCCAGCCGGAGATCGCGTCCATCAGGGGCGTGGCGATCGGCGAGCGGTTGCCGGCCATCTGCTCGGTGAACTCGATCCTGAAGCCCCCCTCGGACTCCTCGCCCAGCACCTCGGCGATTCCCGCTCGCACGTCCTGCTCGCCCAGGCCCGGCGGGACGCGGCAGTCAACTTTCATCTCGGCCCGGCTGGGGATCACGTTGATCTTCTCTGAAGCCCTGATGCGGGTGGGCGTGAAGGTGACCCCCAGCATCGGCTCGAACATCGTCGCCAGGCGGGCGTCCACGGCGCGCAGGCGGCTGACCGAGCCCTGCGGGTCCGAGGGATCCTCGCCGATCCCGCGCAGGAACGCCTGCGGCTCGTCCGTGAGCCGGTAGGAGGGCTGGCGCGCGGCGAGCCGGTCCAGCACCGGCCCCATCTTCAGCAGGGCGTTTTCGCCCATCGCCGGCATCGACGCGTGCCCGGCCACCCCGTCGGTGATCACGCTGAAGCGGAACACGCCCTTCTCGGCGCAGCACACCCCGTAGCGGCGAGCGCCCGCGTATTCGAACACCGCCCCTCCGCCCTCGTTGATGAGCATGTCGCAGCGCACCTTGTCCGGATGGGTGTTGGTGATCCACTGCGCGCCCAGTTCGCCACCGGTCTCCTCGTCGACGACGGCCGCGATCAACAGCTCGCCGGCCTCTGGTCGCCAGCCCGAGCGCGCGAGCGCCGCCGCGGCGGCGATCTCCGCCGCCACCTGCGACTTCATGTCCAGGGCGCCCCGCCCCCACAGCTGGCCGTCGGCGAGGTCGCCCGACCACGGGTCATGCGTCCACTCGCCCGCATCCGCGAGCACGGTGTCGACATGCCCCAGGTAGCACAGCGTCGGCCCGTCCTGCCCGCCGGGCAGGCGCGCGATCAGGTTGGGGCGCTCGGGCTCGGCGCCGAGCAGCTCGCACTGAAAGCCCGCCGCGGTGAGGTGGGAGGCGAGGAATTCCTGCGCGGCGCGCTCGTCGCCGGGCGGGTTGACCGTGTTGAAGCGGAGCAGGCGCTGGAGAAGCGCCTCGGCCTCCGCGGCTGGCGAGGGGATGCTCATCGCGAAGATCGTACGCCCATCGCCGCGACCTCCTCGCGCGTCAGCGGAAAGTGGCAGGCCGCAAGCGTGCCGCCGCCCTTGTCCTCGAGCGGCGGCTCCACCTCTGAGCAGCGCTCCTGGGCCTTCGGGCAGCGGGTGTGAAAGCGGCATCCACTCGGCGGGTCGGCCGGGCTCGGCACGTCGCCGCTGAGGAGTCGCCGCCCGGCCCTCGCGACGGCCGGGTCGGCGACCGGCACGGCCGACAGCAGGGCGCCGGTGTAGGGGTGGCGGGGAAAGTCATACAGCGACTCGTTGGGGGCGAGCTCGACGATCTTTCCCAGATACATGACGGCCACCCGGTCGCACATGTGCCGCACGACCGACAGGTCGTGGGCGATGAATATGAGCGTCAGCCCGAACCTGCGCTGCATCTCGCGCAGCAGGTTGAGGACCTGCGCCTGGATCGAGACGTCCAGAGCCGAGACGGGCTCATCCGCGACCAGCAGCTTCGGCTTCAGCGCGAGCGCACGCGCCACCCCGATGCGCTGGCGCTGGCCGCCTGAGAACTCGTGCGGGTAGCGGTTGTAGTGCTCGGGATTCAGCCCCACCGTCTCCATCAGCGCCTGGACGGCGCGCCTGCGCTCTCCCCTGTCCTCTTGCAGGCCATGGATGACGAACGGCTCGCCGATGATCGAGCCGACGGTCTTGCGCGGATTCAGTGACGAGTAGGGGTCCTGGAAGATCATCTGCATCTCGCGCCTGACCGCCTTCAGGGATGCGCCCTTCAGGCGGGTGATGTCCCGTCCCTCGAAGCGCACCTCGCCGGCGCTGGCGTCCAGCAGGCGCATGATCAGCCGGGCGGTGGTGCTCTTACCGCAGCCCGTCTCGCCCACGATTCCAAGCGTCTCCCCGCTCGTCACCTCGAAGCTGACCCCGTCGACCGCCTTGACCGCCCCGATCCTGCGCCGGAACACGATCCCCTGCGTGATCGGGAAGTGCTTGGTCAGGTTGCGCACCTCCACGAGGGCGCTCACGAGGGCACTCCTCCCGGGCCCACGGCCTCCAGCGCCTCCGCGGGCGTTCGCCCGGCGCGCAGCTCCGCCCACAGGCGCCGGCGAGCGTCCTCGGCGAGCAGGCAGGCGGCCTGGTGGCCGGGCTCGCCGGGCACGTCCTGGAGGAGCGGGTCGATGCGTGCGTGCTCAGGCTGGGCATATGCGCAGCGCGGATGAAAATGACAACCCGACGGGCGGTTGATCAGGCTCGGCGGGCTGCCGGGGATCGGCTGCAGGGCGGCCTCGCGGGCACCCTCGAGCGTGGGAATCGAGTTCAGCAGTCCCCACGTGTAGGGGTGTTCAGGCGCCGAGAAGAGGACGCCGGTCGAGGCGGTCTCGACGATCCGGCCCGCGTACATGACCGCGATCTCATCGGCCAGCTCGGCGACCACCCCGAGGTCGTGGGTGATGATCACGATCGCCATGCCGAGCTCTCGCTGCAGGCGTTCCATCAGCGCGAGGATCTGCGCCTGAACTGTCACGTCAAGCGCCGTGGTGGGCTCGTCGGCGATCAGCAGCCTGGGCTCGTTGGCAAGTGCCATCGCGATCATCGCGCGCTGGCGCATGCCGCCGGAGAACTCGTGCGGGTACTCGTCCACGCGCCGGCCCGGATCGGGGATGCCGACGAGGCCGAGGAGCTCGATGGCGCGCCCGCGCGCCGTCGCCTTTGACACCTGCTGGTGTGCGCGCACCGCCTCGATCAGCTGGCTGCCCACCCTGTAGAAGGGATGCAGCGAGGACAGCGGATCCTGGAAGACCATCGCGATCTGGTTGCCCCTGATCGAACGCAGCTCCTCGTCTGACATCGCCAGCAGGTCGCGGCCTTCGAACAGGATGCGCCCGGAGATGCGCGCGCCGGGGCCGCGGGTCAGTCCCAGGGTCGTCATCGCCGCGACGGTCTTGCCCGAACCCGACTCCCCCACGATTCCGAGGGTGCCGCCGCTCTCGACCTGGTAGGTGATCCCGTCGACGGCATGCACGACGCCGTCTTCGGTCGAGAACTCGACGCACAGCTCCTCGACGCGCAGCAGCGGGACGCCCTCGCTCATGAGTAATGCACCCGCGGATCCAGGTAGGCGTAGGCGATGTCCACGACGATGTTGGCCACGATGATGAACAGAGCGGCGGCCAGCACCGTGCCCTGGATGATGGGGAAGTCCGAGTGTGTGATCGCCTCATAGCTCAACCTCCCGATCCCCGGGATGTCGAACACGATTTCCACGAGCACCGCGCTGCCCAGCAGCACTCCGACGTCGAGGGCGAAGATCGTGAGGATCGGGTTGACGGCCGAGCGCAGGCCATGGCGCAGCACCACTCGGCGCTCGCTGAGGCCCTTTGCGCGGGCGGTGCGGATGTAGTCCTCGCCCATCACCTCGATCATGCTCCCGCGGATCAGCCGCGCGTATATCGCGGCGCTGCCCCCGGCCACCACGAGCCAGGGCAGGATCAGCGAGGTGAACCACCCCCACGGGTCGCTGGTGAAGGCGACATAGCTGCCCGAGCCCGGAAACACCTTGATCCGGCCGATGTCGTTGGCGAACAGGTACAGCAGGATCAGCCCGAGCCAGTATTCCGGTGCGGACACGAGCAGCAGCGCGGTACCCATCGCGCCGCGGTCGAGCTTTGAGCCGCGGCGAACCGCCGAGACGATGCCGACGGACAGGCCGGTCACGAGCCAGATCACCGACGCACCGATCACCAGCGACACCGTGGCGGGCAGCCGTTCGGCGATCAGGCTCCTGACCGACGCCGAGCTGTAGTAGCTGTAGCCGAGGTTGAAGTGCAGGAAGATGCCCTTCATGTAGATCCAGAACTGGTCGATCAGGGGTTTGTTCAGGCCCAGGTCGCGGCTTATCTCGGCGATGTCCTTGGGGCTCGCGTTGTGGCCGGCCCGCAGTCTCGCCGGATTGCCCGTCGGCAGGATCCGGAACAGCAGGAAGGTGAGTGCCGATACGAGGATCAGCAGCAGCACTCCCCACAGCAGTCGTCGGATGATGTAGCGGGTCATGTCCTCGGCATGGCGTGGCCCAGCTCGTGCAGACGCCCTCCGCCTACTTCAGCGAGGTGAAGCTGTAGTCCCACAGGCCCGAGTTCCACAGATCGCCGACACCCGCGACGTCCTTGGCCTCGATGTTGGGCGCCTTTTCCCACTCGTAGGGGATCGCAGCTGCATCGGCGACCAGTTCGGTATCTATCGAAGCCCAGGCCTTTTCTCTCGCTTCCTTGCCGACGAGCGTCTCCGCCTTGTCCATCGCCGCGTTGATCGTCGGGTTGTTCACCTGGCCCCAGTTGTTGTTGCCGGTGGGGATGATGTTCTTGCCGTTGAAGGGGACGTCGAGCACGGCCTGCCCGTCTCCGAAGTCGGCGGCCCAGCCGACGTTCGGGCAGACGTCGATCTCTTCGGCCGGAACCCCGCAGTACTTGGCGTACATGACCGACTGGTCGACGAGGCTGAGCTTCGTCTTGAAGCCCAGCGTCTTCAGCGTCTGGTTGGCGATTTCGGCGTCCTGGGCGGCGGGGTCACCCGTCGAGCCGACGACCTCGAGCGTCTTTGAGCCGGTGTATTTGCCGCTCGGGTAGCCCGCGAGCTTCATGTACTTTTCGGCCACCGCCACATCGCCTTCGGGATGTTCGTTGTAGTCGACCTTCGGCCCCTGCAGGCCGCCCGCGTCTTCGAAGCCGGGAATTTCCGGGTACAGGAAGTGGGTCATCACATCCGAGACGAGCGAGCCGCCGCGCGCCTTGTTCATCGCCACGCGGTCGAGCGCGGCCCAGTAGGCCTTGCGCACGTTGATGTTCGAGAACGGCCCCTGCTTGTTGTTGACCGCTATGTAGTGGTCGCCCGCTCCGGGTGAGATCGAGAGCTGGCTGCGGAAGTGTTCATAGGCGAGCTGCACGATCGGCTGGGCGGGGGTGTCATTCTGGACCAGGTCCGACCCTTCCAGCACCTGGCGTCCGATCACCGTCGGGTCACCGCCGATGTTGATGTTGATCTGGTTCAGATAGGCCGGCCTGAAGTCAGTGCTCGCGTTCCAGTTCGGGTTGCGCACGAGCGTCGCCGACTTGCCCGGCTGATAGCCGATCCCCAGAACCTTGCCTTCGCCGTTGGCCTTGAACATGTATGGACCGGTCGCGACCTGGTAGTTGCCGTATTCGCTGGGCTTCCGGGCGTCGTACTTCTTCGCGTATTCCTGCGGCACCGGCGCGCTCAGCGGGAGCACCAGCGCGTCGAGGACGATCTGCGCGTTTGGCTGGCTCAGGTGAAAGACGATCGTGTACTTGTCGGGCGTGGTTATGCCCGGAAAGGGACCGCCTTTCGCCTTTGAAAAGCCTTCCAGGGAGCTGAAGTACGATTCGAAGTAGGGGTTGGCCACGCTCGGGTTGGCGCCGCGCTCGATCCCGTAGGCGACATCGGCGGAGGTCACTTCACGGTTGACCGGCGGTGAGAAGTGAACGCCGTGGCGAATGTGAACCGTGATCGTCTTGGCATCAGATGAGATTTCCGCTGGGCCGGAGGCCATGTCCGGGCTGGGGGCCGCGAACGTGTTCGGCCTATATGAGTACAGTGGCCGCTGCGTTGCGTACATCGCCTCGTAGTCGATCGAGAAGTACGCGATCCCGGGATCGATGCTTTCGAAGTCCTCGTGGTTCAGCACGGTGAGGGTGCCGCCGCGTTTGCCGCCGGTCTGCGCCTGGGTCTTGGGGCTCTGAATCCCGCTCGCGCTGATGGAGCTGGAACTCGAGCTGCTCGACCCGCAGGCTGCGAGGATGAGCGCAAGCGCGCCGGCGAGCGCAACCATCGCGCTCAATCTGATCGGCCTCATGATGGCTCCTTTGGTGCGTGGTGTCGGAGAGGCCGGCCGGTCATCGGGCGGTTCTCGGGTTGAGGGCGTCCTGCAGGCCGTCGCCCAGCAGGTTGAAGGCGAGCACGGTGAGCAGCAGCGCGATGCCGGGGAAGGTCATGTACCACCAGGCCGTGTTGAAGATCGGGGTCGCCTGGGCGATCATCTGGCCCCAGCTCGCGGTCGGAGGCCTGACGCCCACCCCGAGGAAGGAGAGCGCGGCCTCGAAGAGGATGTTCAGAGGGATCAGGAGGGTCGCGTAGACAATCACCGGCGCTACTAGGTTCGGCAGGATCTCCCTGAACATGATTCGTGCATTGGAGGCCCCCAGCGAGCGCGACGCCTCGACGAACTCCTTCTCGCGCAACGACAGCACGAGGCCCCTGACGATGCGGGCGATGTAGGGCCAGTTGGCGAGCACGATGATGAACAGGATCACCCCGAGGCCCGGCTGGATCGCACCGGACACGCACCCCCGAACCCCGCACGCGGCGGCCACGCCGAGACCCAGCAGCAGGATTGGGATCGACAGCACGACGTCGGTCAGGCGCGACAGCACCGTGTCCACCCAGCCGCGATAGAAACCGGCGACCAGGCCAACCACGACCCCGATCAACGTCGCGAGCGCGGTTCCCAGGATCCCCACCTCGAGCGCGACGCGTGTCCCATAGATCACCCGCGACATGACGTCCTGACCGAGCTGGTCGACACCGAACGGATGCGCGAGGCTCGGCCCCAGCGGGCTGCCGAAGGCGTTCGTCAGGTTGGAGTTCTGCACGTAGGGCCCGGGCAGGCCGAGCACGGCCACGACCAGCGGCGCGGCGATCGCGACGAGGATGAGCAGGACGATGAACCCGAGCGAGACCATCGCGACGCGATCCCGGCGCAGGCGCCGCCAGAACAGCTGCAGAGGAGACAGTGCAGCGACCTCTCCGCTCAGATGGGCGAAGTCGAGGCCGCCACCTCCCGCCCCGGGCAGCAGCTCGGCCGCACTGGCGCTCATGGCCGCCGGCCCTGCCTCGGAGGAGGCTGTGGTGTGCGATTGACGTGGGTCACCGAATGTAGGAGTTCGACACCCCCTTATCGGCAACCTTCTGGGGGCATCTGAGGAAAGCGGCCGGAAACGTCCGCGAGTTCCCGCCTGCGGCGCGATACTCACTGACGATGGACACCCTCTTCGACGAGAGCGCCGCGGGCAGGGGAAAGAAGGACCCGGACGACGGCCGGCCGGGTGGGGAGCCCGACCGGCACCCACTGGCCGTGCGCGCGCGCCCGGCGACACTCGAGGGGTTCGCCGGCCAGACCCATCTGCTCGGCGAGGGCTCGGCGCTGCGCACGGCGATCGAGCAGGGCAAGCCCCATTCGATGGTGCTGTACGGGCCGCCGGGGTCTGGCAAGACCACGCTGGCACGGATGGTGGCCGCCCACTCCGGGGCGGCGTTCGAGGAGCTGAGCGCGGTGCAGGCGGGACGCGCCGAGGTCCGCGCGGTGATCGAGCGCGCCGCCCACCGCCGTGCGACCAGCGGCGAGGAGACCATCTTCTTCCTCGATGAGATCCACCGCTTCAACAAGGCCCAGCAGGATGCGCTCCTGCCCGCCGTCGAGGAGGGTGAGATCACGCTGATCGGCGCCACCACCGAGAACCCCGCCTTCGAGGTCAACGGCGCACTGCTCTCGCGCCTGCGGGTGTATGCGCTTCTCCCGCTGAGCTCCTCCGAGGTGCAGGACGTCCTCCAGCGCGCGGCCTCGGCGGAAGTGAACGGCGAGGTGGCGCAGGATGCCCTCGAGTTCCTCGCCGCGCGCAGCGAAGGCGACGCCCGCACGGCGCTGAACGCGCTCGAGCTGGCCGCCGCCACGGCCGCGGAGCTGGGTGAGGAGCGGGTGACGCTGGGCCGCGTGGAGGACGCGCTGCAGCGCCGGGCGGTGCTGTTCGACAAACAGGGCGACCGCCACTACGACTACATCTCTGCCTGGATCAAGGCCACGCGCGGTTCGGACCCGGACGCCTCCCTCTACTACCTGGCGGTGATGCTCGAGGGCGGCGAGGACCCCCGCTTCATCGTGCGGCGGATGGTGATTCTCGCCTCCGAGGACATCGGCAACGCCGATCCGGGTGCGCTGTCCGTCGCGACCGCCGCCGCGCTGGCGGTCGACCGCGTCGGCCTGCCCGAGGCCCGTTACGCCCTTGCCCAGGCGGCCATCTACCTCGCGCTGGCACCGAAGTCCGATGCCGCCGGCCGTGCGCTCGCAGCCGCGCAATCCCACGTGCGCGAGCACGGCGCCGCTCCGGTGCCCTCGTGGCTGCGTCCGGGAGCGCGCCCGGGCCAGCAGACGGGGGGCTATGACTCCCCGCATGGGCGCCCCGGGCATCTCTCCTCCCAGGAGCTCCTGCCCGACAGCGTCGTGGGTGAGCGCTTCTACGATCCTGACGAGGCGGAGGCGCAACTGGCCGAGCGCCTCCAGGAGATCCGCCGGGCGCGTCGCCCCGGCGAGCGATAATCGCGGTATGGACGCGCTCGAGAGCGAGACGCAGGCGCCACAGCAGCTGCTCGCCCGCGACCCGGCGACGGGCGAGATCCTCGGCAGCCTGACCCTCACGCCGCCGGAGGAGTTCGACGGGGTCGTCGGCGAGGTGGCGAAGGTCCAGCCGCTGTGGGCCCTGTTGCGGGTCAAGGACCGGGCCAGGTACATGCGCAGGATGGCCCAGGCCGTGATCGACGACTTCGACGAGCTGCAGGAGGGCCTCGCGCGCGAACAGGGCAGGCCGCGCGCGGAGATCGCGGCGCTCGAGCTGCTGGCGGCGATCGACGCGCTGATCTGGGTGGCAGAGGACGGAGCGGACGTGCTGGGCGGGCGGCGCGTGGGGATCCACCGTTCGATGTCGATCGCAAAGCGCGGGCGGATCGCGTATGAGCCATACGGCGTCGTGGGGGTGATCGGGGCGGGCAGCGCCCCGTTCGCGCAGCCGCTCGGCCAGATCGCGGGGGCGCTGTTGGCGGGAAACGGGGTGGCATTCAAGCCGGCCGAGCGAGCGGGCCTCGCCGGCGAGCGGATCGCCAGGGTCCTCGCACGCGCGGACCTTCCCGAGGGGCTCGTGCGGATCGTGCACGGCGGCGCCGAGGCCGGGGTGGCGCTGGCGCAGGCGCCGGTGGACAAGATCCTGTTCACGGGATCGCCCGCGGTCGGGCGGGAGGTGGCGCGGGCGTGCGTCTCGCGCGAGACGGAGGTGACCGTCGAGCTCGGCGGCAAGGACGCAATGCTGGTGCTCGCAGACGCCCAGCTCGAGCATGCTGCGGGCGGCGCACTGTGGGCGGGGTGCGCCGGAGCGGGGCAGGCGCGCGGGTCGATAGAGCGCGTTTACGTGGTCCGCGAGGTCGCCGAGCGGTTTCTGGCGCTGCTCGTGGACGGCGCCACCGCCATGCGGGTCGGCAATCCCGCCGACCCCCGCATCCAGGTCGGTCCGCTCGCCTCCGCGCGCCGGGCCGAGCATCTGGACGAGCTGATCGCCGAGGCGGTGGCCGCGGGCGCGGAGCTCCGCTGCGGCGGCCCCGTGAGCCCCGCCGGGTGTGAGGGAGGCTCCTTCTACGCGCCCGCCGTCATCACGGGCGTCACGCAGCAGATGCGCCTGATGCGCGAGCCTCTCGACGGCCCCGTGCTGGCCGTCGTGACGGTCGACTCCGTCGATGAGGCGATCGCAATGGCCAACGACTCCGACTACGGGCTGGGCGCATCGGTATGGACGGCGGATCGCTATCAGGCGCTGCGGATCGCGCGCGAGCTGCATGCGGGAATGGTGTGGCTGAACGACCACCTGCCGGGCCCGACCGTCTCGCGCGGCCCGTGGGGGGCGGCGGCGGGGGGCGGGCTCGGCCGCACTCTCGGTCAGAGCGGGCTGCGTGCGTGCGCCCAGGAGAAGCTGATCACCTGGGATCCACCCGCAACCCGCGGGCTGTGGTGGAGCCCCTACGACGAGGTGACCGTCCGCGCGGCGCGCGCGGTGGCGAGGATGCGCTCGGCGCGCGAGTCAGATCGCGAGGGCGCCTGGCGCCACGGCGCCGTCGCGATCGCGCGCGTGGGGGCGCGCGCACTGGGGCGCGGACTGCCGAACCGATGATGGTTGCGGCTAGGCTTGGGGCATGCCCGCTCAGGCCTACGCAGGCAAGCCGTGCGTCTGTCAGCTGCACAGGGGAATCTGTGACCAGAGCTGCGTGCAGGGGATGCTGGACACGCCCTTCTACATCGCCTGCCTCAAACTCGAGGGCAGGCGTTGCGTGGTGGTCGGCGGCGGCGCCATCGGTCTCGAGAAGATCGATGGCCTGCTGGCCTGCGGCGGCGACGTCACGCTGATCGCACCGGAGGCGCTCGAGGAGCTTCAGGGGTACGCGCGTGAGGGCTCGATTCGCTGGGAGCGGCGCTCCTACGGCGGTCGCTCAGACCTCGAGGGCGTGTTCATGGTGATCGCGGCGACAGACGACACCGACGTCAACATCGCGGTCTTCTCCGATGCCGAGGAGCGGGCGATGCTCGTGAACGTGGTCGACGTGCCGCCGCTGTGCAACTTCATCCTGCCGGCGATCGTGCGCACGGGGCCGCTGGCGATCGCGATCTCGACCGCGGGGGCCTCGCCGGCGCTCGCCAAGCGCATGAAGCGGGAGATCGCGGCCACCTACGGTGAGCCCTACGCGAGGCTGGCGATACTCCTCAACGAGGTGCGCGGCTGGGCCAAGGGCACGCTGCCCACCTATCAGGAGCGCAAGGAGTTCTTCGAGGGGATCGTCAACGGCGACCCGGACCCGGTCGAGCTGCTGCGCGCCGGCGACACCCCCGAGGGCACCTCTGATGAGGCGGTTCGCGACCTGATCGCGCGGGCGCAGAGCGCGCACGCGCTGCAGGTGTCGAGAGCCTGAGCGTGGCCGCGCTGCTCCTGGAAGGGCTCGCTCGGCACTTCGGTGAGCGCGAGGCGCTCAGCGATGTCTCGCTGTCGCTCACCGAGGGACAGACGCTCGTCGTGTTCGGGCCCAACGGGGCCGGCAAGAGCACCCTGCTGCGGGTGCTGGCAACGCTCCTGCGCCCGCACGAGGGCCGTGTGCGGGTGCTCGGCTCGGCGCTTCCCGAGCAGGCGTGGGCGGTGCGGGGGCGTATTGGGCTGCTCGGGCATGAGCCCCTGCTGTATCGCCAGCTGACCGCCCGCGAGAACCTTCGCTTCCACGCCAGACTGCACGGCGTAGGCGAGGCCCGGGTGGAGGAGCTCCTCGAGGCCGTGGCCATGGCCGAGCGCGCGTCAGAGCCCGTGCGTACGCTGTCGCGCGGGATGGTTCAGCGCGTGGCGGTCGCCCGCGCCGTGCTGCACGAGCCCGAGCTGCTGCTCCTCGACGAGCCCTACGCCAACCTCGACCCCGCGGCGGTCGAGCTTGTCCGGCCGCTGATCGGAGCCGGCCGCGGGCACACACGCGTGATCTGCAGCCACGACCCCTCCGGCGGGCTGGCCGAGGCGGATGTGGTGCTCGGGCTGCGCGACGGGCGGGTGTCGCTGATGGCGGGCGCGCACGACATCGAGCCGGCCGCCATCGCGGAGCTGTACCGGTGAGCGCCAGGGCCGAGGCTCCGGCGCGGGGCGAGCCCGCGGCACAGGCGGCGCCCACCCGGTTGAACCCCCCGGGCCTCGCCGCCACCGTCGGCGCGCTGCTGCGCAAGGAGCTGCTCGTCGAGCTGCGCACGCTGGAGTCCGTGCCGGGCATGTCGCTGTTCGCGGTCACGACCTTCGTGGTGTTCCACTTCGCGCTGAACCGCAACAGCGTAGAAGGCGATCTGGCGGCCGGCATCCTGTGGGTGACGCTTCTGTTTGCGGCGATCCTCGGGGTCAACCGCCTGTTCGTCGCGGACGCGGAAGAGGGCGGCTTCGACGGCTTCCTGCTGGCTCCGGTGGACCGCAGCGCGCTGTTGCTCGCCAAGGCACTCGCCCTGCTCATCTACCTGGCGGTGCTCGAGCTCGTGGCCGTGCCGGCCTTCGCGCTGCTGCTCCTGGGCCCGTCGCTCGGCCAGGCGATGCCGGGCCTGTTGGCGGTGCTCGCGCTGGGCGACCTCGGCGTGGCGGTGATCGGCACCCTGGTCGCGGCGCTCGCCGTGCGCACGCGCGCGCGCGACCTGCTCGGCCCGCTGCTGGCGCTTCCGCTGCTCGTGCCCGTGGTGATCGGAGGGGCGCGGGCCACCGCTCCGCTGTTCTCGCTCACCCACGCCACCGGGCCGCCGGGGCGCTGGCTGCTGACGCTGGGGCTCTATGATCTGGTGTTCGGGTTGATCGCCTTTGCCCTGTTCGATTTCCTCCTGGAGGACTGAATGGAATCCTCAAGCCGGCATCCGGCCGGCTCCTCTGACACGAAGCGCCGGCCTGCCGGTGCGTTCGATTCCTACGGCAAGGGCCTGCCCGCGCTGAGCATCGCAACGGTCGTCGTGGTCACGATCGCGCTGGCGCTCGTGTTCTTCTATGCCCCGCTGGAAGCCGAACAGGGCTTCCTGCAGAAGATCTTCTACGTCCATGTGCCACTGGCGATCGTCGCGCTGTGCGGGTTCGTCCTCGGCGGCGTGTTCGCGGCCCTGCACCTGCGCACGCGCGATTCGCGTTGGGACATGCGCTCCTACGTGGCCATCCACATGAGCCTGATCTTCGCCGTGGGCGCGCTGATCACGGGCTCGATCTGGGCCAAGGGATCGTGGGGGCACTGGTGGGTGTGGAGCGAGCCCACGCTGGTGTCGTTCCTGATCGTGTTCCTTCTGTATGCGACCTACCAGCCGCTGCGCTTCGCGATCGAGGACCCGGAGAGCCAGGCGCGCTACGCCTCGGTGTTCGCGATCACCGCGGGCGCGTTCGTGCCGCTGAACTTCATCGCCGTGCGCCTGTCCACCGCCTACCTTCATCCGCGGGTGCTGGGCAGCACCTCGAACCTGCCGCCGCGGATGGCGTTCACCTTCCTGGTGTCGCTGCTCGGGATGAGCTTGCTGTTCGCGACCCTGTGCAAGTTCGAGCTCACCGCCAAGCATGTGCGCGCCCAGCTTCGCGCCCTGCGCCGCCAGGCCGATGCTCGCACCGGTGCGCACAGCTCCGCAGGCTGGGCCGGGGAGGCGCCGAGACGCCGCCCGCGCAGCGCGGCCCCAACGCAGCTGCCGGCGACGAGGATGAGCGCGCAGATCACGGGAAGGCCGGGCAGCTGATGGGCGCCCTCCCACTCGGCGAGCTGCCCGCCCTGCCTCTGCACACCGCCGGCAAGTACGTGGCCGGCGCATACGTGGTGGTGTTCGCGATCGTGCTCATATACGTCGCCATCATGGCCATCCGCCTGGTTCGGATCGAGCGGCAGCTGGGGGCGCTGCTCGAACAGGAGCGAGGGTCTGAGCCCGAGGAGCGCGACGCCCCGCGGGCGGAGTCGACGCTGGCATGAACGAGCTGCTGGCACTCGGCATCTCGCACAAGACCGCGCCGGTCGCGCTGCGCGAGCGGCTGGCGTTCACCGAGTCCGAGGCCAGCGAGTTCGCCCTCGAGGCCACGGCCACGGCCGAGGTCAACGAGGCGGTGGTGATCTCGACGTGCAACCGCACCGAGGTCTACCTCGTGGTGGGCGACCCCATGCGCGCCGAGTCCGACGTGCTGGGGCTGCTGGCGCGTCACGCGGCGATACGCCCGACCGAGCTGGCCGAGGTGATCTACTCGCCCCGCAACTGCGACGCGGCTCGCCAGCTGTACCGGGTGACCGCGGGCCTCGAGTCGATGATCGTCGGCGAGGCGGAGATACAGGGTCAGGTCAGGCGAGCCCACGAGGCGGCCATGCGAGCCGGCTGCACCGGCGCGCTGTCGAATCGCCTGTTCGCCGCCGCGCTCACGGCCGGCAAGCGGGTGCGCACCGAGACGGGCATCGGTTCCAGCCGCGTGAGCGTCCCGTCGGTCGCGGTCGATCTCGCCCTGAGCGTCCTCGACACGCTGCAGAGGCGCCATGTCGTGATCCTCGGCGCCGGCGAGACCAGCGAGCTGACCGCACGTGCGCTGGCCGACCGCGGGGCCGACACGATCTTTGTGGCCAACCGGCACGCGGACCGGGCACTGAGCCTCGCGCAGCGCTTCGGCGGCTCGGTTGTCGGCCTCGATGATCTTCCCGACCAGCTGCTGGAAGCAGACATCGTGCTGTCCTCGACCTCCTCCCCCCATCCGATCGTCGGCCGTGAGGAGCTCGAGCTCGTCATGCGCGAACGCAGCGAGCGGCCCCTGCTGCTGATCGACATCGCGGTCCCGCGCGATATCGACCCCGGCTGCGGCCAGCTCGAGGGCGTGAGCCTGTATGACATCGACGACCTGCAGGCCGTCGTCGAGAGCAACCTGAGCACGCGCGCCGCCGAGACACCCCAGGCGCTCGAGATCGTCGAGGAGGAGATCCACCGCTTCGCCCGCTGGCTCGGGCAACGCGACACGCTGCCGACGATCAGCGCGTTGCGCGAACACGGCAACACCCTCGTGGAGCAGGTGCTGGCCGAGAACGCGGGACGCTGGGAGTCGGCCTCGCCCCGGGACCTCGCGCGCGTCGAGGCGATCGCCCGAGCGGTGATGAGCCGGCTGCTGCACGAGCCCACGATCCGCATGCGCAGCCTCAGCGAGGACCGAGGCCACGCGGGCCTTGAGATGGTGCGCGAGCTGTTCGCGCTGCGCGAGGACGAGCAATCGCCGCAGGAGTCATCGGGGAAATTGGCGGAGGTCCACGACCTGCGTCGTCGTCGCGAGCGTTGATGCGGATCGGAACCCGGGGCAGCGCGCTCGCGCTTGCACAGGCCGGGCTGGTCGCGAAGCTGCTGGGAGACTCAGACATCGTCCCGTTCGTGACCAGGGGAGACCGGGGGCTGGCGAGCGGGGACAAGTCCCGCTGGGTCCTGGAGCTCGAGGATGCTCTCATGAGGGGGGAGATAGACCTCGCGGTGCACTCCGCCAAGGACGTCCCGGGCGAGCTGGCCGACGGGCTGTCGCTGCTGGGATCGCCGGCGCGGGCCTCGGCGGAGGACGTTCTGTGCGGAGCCGACGAGCTGGACGGACTGGCCGCCGGAGCGCGGGTGGCCACCAGCAGCGTCCGGCGCATATCCCAGCTGTATGCCGCGCGCGAGGATCTCTACATCGTCGCCGTGCGCGGCAACGTGGATACCCGTCTGCGCAAGCTCGCCGAGGGCAAGTTCGACGCGCTCGTGCTTGCCCGCGCAGGGCTGCAGCGCCTGGACAGGGAGTCCGAGGCGGGGTCCTCGCTCGACCCGCAGAGGTTCGTTCCGGCCCCCGGACAGGGCGCCCTCGCCCTCGAGGGGCGCAGCGAGGACGAGCGGGTGCGAGCTGAGGTGAGCGAGATCAACGACCCGGAGGCCTTCGACTGCCTGCTGGCCGAGCGAGCCCTGGCCCGAGCGCTCGCAGCCAGCTGCAACACGCCGCTCGGCGCCTGGGCCGTACCCGCGCCAGAGGGCCGCCTGCACATGCGCGCGTGGGTGGGGCTGCCCGACGGATCGGCCTGGTGCAGCGACGAGCTGCTCGGCGAGGCCCGCGACCCCGAGGCGCTCGGGCGCGACGTCGCAGCTCGACTCGAGCTCGCCGGTGCCGGTGAGCTGCTGCAGCGGGCGGAGGAGATGGCGCGGGTTGGAACCGCCTGAGCAGCCGGGGCGGGTCTTCCTGGTGGGCGCTGGTCCCGGCGACCCGGGCCTGCTCACCGCGCGCGCGCTCGAGCTGATCTCCACAGCGGACGTGATCCTGTATGACCGCCTGATCGGGGCCGGTGCTCTCGACGGCGCGCGCGCGGACGCGGAGTTGGTGTTCGTCGGCAAGGAGGGCGGGGGGGCCTCGGTACCGCAGGAGCTGACCGAGACCCTGATGGTGGAGCGCGCCCAGCAGGGCGCCACGGTAGTGCGGCTGAAGGGCGGCGATCCGTTCGTGTTCGGGCGCGGGGGCGAGGAGGCGCTCGCGCTCCGGGCCGCAGAGATCCCGTATGAGGTGGTGCCCGGGGTGACCGCCGGAGTGGCCGCCTCCGCCTACGCGGGCATCCCCG
This sequence comes from uncultured Solirubrobacteraceae bacterium, assembly GCA_963826995.1. Lineage (GTDB taxonomy): Bacteria > Actinomycetota > Thermoleophilia > Solirubrobacterales > Solirubrobacteraceae > Palsa-744. The sequence continues at coordinate 1,147,598 of CAWGYZ010000002.1, forward strand.
TGACCCATCGCGGGCTCTCGAGCGCGGTGGCGCTGGTGACCGGGCACGCGGCCGGGCCCCTCGACGCTGCCGAGGACGGAGTCGATTGGGCCGCGCTCGCAGCGTTTCCCGGAACGCTCGTGCTGTACATGGCGGTGCGCGGGCTGCCTCAGATCACCGAGGCCCTGATGGCCGCCGGGCGTGCGTCCTCAGAGCCCGTGGCGATCATCGAACGCGGAACGCTGCCGGGCCAGCGCGTCGTGTCCGGCACGCTGCAGACGATCGCGCAGATCGCCCGCCGCGAGGAGATCCGCGCCCCGTCGGTCACCGTGGTGGGAGCGGTCTCGGCGCTCGCTGATGAGCTCTCCTGGCTGAAGGCGCGCCCGCTCGACGGGCGCACGGTTGCCGTCACGCGCGCGCGTGCGCAGGCGAGCGCCCTCACGCGAAGGCTGGAGGGACTCGGGGCTCGGGTTGTGCAGGCCCCCGCAATCAGCGTTCGAGCGCTGCCGGGGCCGCCACTTGACCCTTCGCCCTATGACCTGATCTGCCTGTCGAGCGCCAACGCGGCCGCGCCGCTGTTCGAGCGCCTGGCCGCGGGTGGGCGCGATGCCAGGGCGCTTGCCAATGCGCGCGTCGCGGCGATCGGCGCGGGCACCGCGGCGGCGCTCGCCGAGCGTGGAATCGCCGCTGACGTCGTCTCCGAGCGCGCCGTCGCCGAGGGGCTCGCGGAAGCGCTCGCCGAGGTGCCCGCCGAGCATGCGCTGATCGCGCGCGCGAGCCGTGGGCGAGACGTGCTGGCCGACGCCCTGCGTGCGCGCGGGGTCGAGGTGGATGTGCTCGAGCTGTATGAGACCGTCGCCGAGCCGCTGTCGGCGTCGGTGCTCGCGGCTGCCCGCTCAGCCGACTACATCACGTTCACCTCCTCCTCGACGGTGCGGTTCTTCCTCGAGTCCATGGAATCCGCGACGGCGCACGGCAACGGCGGGGAGGGCGGCGTCCAGGACGGCGAGACGCGTCACGGCATCTCGCCTGACACGCGGATCGTCTCGATCGGGCCGGTCACCTCACAGACGCTGCGCGAGAACGGCCTCGAACCCCAGATCGAGGCCGAGCGTCACGACATCGACGGCCTGATCGAGTCGCTCCTCCACGATGCCGCGGGGCGAGACAGCTGAACGCGCCGCTGATCAGCTTCCTGTCGGACTACGGCCACGGCGACGAGTTCGTGGGGGTGTGCCACGGCGTGATCGCCGGGCGTTGCCCGGAGGCGCGCGTGATCGACCTCACCCACGGAATTCCCCGCCACGACGTGCGCACGGGCGCGCTCGTGCTGCGGGACGCGCTCGCCTACATGCCCGCCGGGGTCCACCTGGCCGTGGTCGACCCCACCGTCGGCGCCGGCGGAGCTGATGCTCGGCGGGCCGTCGCGCTGCGCAGTGCTGAGGAGGACCGTCTGCTCGTGGGTCCCGACAACGGCCTGCTGATGGCGGCGGCCGAGCGCCTCGGAGGCGTGCTCGAAGCGGTCGATGTCGGGCGCTCCCCGGAGCGCCTTCAGCCGGTGTCCGCCACGTTCCACGGCCGCGACATCTTCGCGCCGGTGGCCGCCGCGCTCGCGGCGGGCGAGCCTCTTTTAGCCACCGGCGAGCCGATGCCGGTCGAGGAGCTTCGTCCGCTCGAGCTTCCCAGCGCTGAGGCACGAAACGGTGCGCTCGTCGCTCACGTGCTCCGCGCCGACCACTTCGGAAACCTGATGCTCGACGCCTCCCACGCTCTGCTGTCAGCGGCGGGCGTTCGGCTCGGCGAGACGGTCATGGTGCAGGTTGCCGGCCAGGTCCATGCCGGGCGCTATGCCTCCACGTTCGCCGACGTGGGGGCGGGGGAGCTGTTGCTCTACGAGAACGCCCAGCGCATGGCCGCGCTGGCGGTCAATCGCGGCTCGGCAGCGGAGCGCCTGCGAGCCGGGCGCGACGACGAGATCCTCCTGCGACCGGCGTGAGCACGCTCGGCAGACCACGCCTGCACCTGCGCAGCACCGACTCCACCAACGACCGCGCACGAGCCCTCGCGATCGCGGGGGCGCCGCAGGGAACGCTCGTGACGGCCTCGTTGCAGACGGCGGGGCGCGGGCGCCAGGGCCGGCGCTGGATCGCAGCCGCGGACAGCTCTCTGCTGATGTCGCTCATCCTGCGCTCGCCGCCGGCGCTCTTGCCGCTGATCGCCGCGGTCGCGGTCTGTGACGTCGCGGGCGCAGACGCCCGCATCAAGTGGCCGAATGATGTGGTCATCGCGGGCGCGAACGGCCTATCAAAGCTCGCTGGGGTGCTCGCCGAGGGACGCCCGCAGCAGGGCTGGGCGATCCTCGGAATCGGCCTGAACGTGGCGGTCCGCCCCGAGGAGATGCCACCCGAGCTGCGTGACAGGACCGCCACCATGGGGCTTTCGCCGCGGGACATCGAGCCGACGCTGCAGGCCCTGCTGGATGCGCTCGAGCGGCGGCTGGGCGCGGAGGCGCAGGACACCCTCACGGCCTGGCGCTCGCTCGACGCGCTGCGCGGGCGCGAGATCGCGTGGGGAGCAGGCGAGCAGCAGGGCGAGCTTCAGCGGGGGCGCGCCGAGGGCATCGACGGCACCGGGCGCCTGGTTGTCGCCGTCCCCGGCGGGGGGCACACCACGCTCGCGGCGGGTGAGGTCCACCTGCGCGATGCCACCAGCTAGCTGATTCGCCGCCGCCACGCAGCCCTAAGCGCGCGGCTGTCACTCTTCAGCGTTGTTGAGCGCCTCGTCGACGCTTCGCTGCAACGTTTCCCGGGCGCCGCTCTGCAGCCCGTTGGCGCTCGGCTCCCCGCCCGGCCCATTCGAGAAGCTCTCAGACGACGGTGAATCGGCCGCTGAGGACCCGGACCTCCTGCCCCCGGCCGAGCCGGCCCTCGCGCCCTTCGCTACGGCAGCCTCGACGCCCGCGCCCGCCCCGTTTGAACCGCCGTTTGCGCCGCCCTTCGCGCCCTTGCGCCTGCGACGAGCGTTGCGGGCCCTGCGTTTCGGGAAGTTGCGCAGCAGCTCACGAGCCAGCGCCGGCGGCTTGCGGGCCATCCGCGTGCGCGCCCCGCGCAGCGCCTCCTCGGCCTCCGGCGTGTGGGCCAGCGCGGCGGCCAGCAACGCCGCCGCCAGGCGCCGGTCCTGCTTTCGCGCGGCGTGGATCAGCCGGCGCGCGTTACGCGCGTGCGCGCCGCCGGCCGAGTTGACCAGCAGCCCGAGCAGGCGCTTGGTCTCCGGCCAGCGCTGCACCGCGTACTCCTCGTGCACGTCGCGGGTGTACTCGGCCAGGCGCCAGATCCAGGCGTTGGCCTGGTCGCGTCTGCCGATCCGCCGCTCCACCAGGGCGCGGAGCATGATCTTGGCCGCCTCCTTACGCTCCTCGCGGCCCCAGCCGCCGATGATGTCGATCGCGGTGTCGAAGGCGTCCGGATCGCGCAGCGAGGCGATGTCGGTCAGCGCCCGCAGGCGCAGCTGCGGGTTGCTGTTGCGCTGCACGGCGGTGATCAGAAAGCGGCTCTTGAGCTCCCCGCTGCGGTCGAAGTGGAGCATCGCGCGCGCCCGTCGCCAGCCGCTCGGGGCAACCCTCGCGCCGGCCAGAGCCGCCCACACATGCTGCTCGCCGTAGTCGAGGTGCTCGACCGCGATCCGCCACAGCTCGCGCTCGAATACAGCGAAGCGCCGCTCCTCCTCGGCGCACACCGGAAGCACGCGCCGCTCCACCCGCATCCGGCGCCCGCGGCCCCGGCGCACGGGACCGACGACGATCGCGCCTCCCCGGTAGACGTCCCGGTCCAGAAGCGAATGCAGCGTGACCACCGGGTCGTCGTGCTTGGTGGCGGGGTGTACGAAGTCCACGACCAGCCCCGCCTCCTTGCCCGGGTGCCGGCGGGTGACGCGACCCACGCGCTGCTGGTAGATGCGCTTGGAGGCGGTCGGCGCGAGGTGCACGCAGACGGTGGCGCGAGGGCTGTTCCAGCCCTCGGCGAGCAGCTGGGCGTTGATCAGGACGTCGATGTCGCCACGCTCATAGCGCGCCAGGATCTCCGCCAGCTCACGCTTGGGGGTCTCCCCGGAGACGCCCTGAGCCTTGATCCCCTCGGCCCTGAACGCCTCGGCGAGGTTATAGGCGTGGCGCACGCCGGCCGCGTAGACGACGCCCGGCACGCCGTTGAAGCGCGTCCGGTAGAGGTTGGCCACGGCCAGGTTGAAGGGTTGCTGATCGAGCAGTTTGGCCAGCTCCTCCTGGTCGAACTCGGTGTCGACCTCGCCCCGGCGCAGGGGGACCTTGGCGATCGTGCGAACCCCCACGCCCGGTGAGATGCGCACGCAGCGCAGCGGTGCGATCACGCCGCGCCTCGCGGCCTGGGCGAGGTCGAACCGAGACGTCTGGGTCGGGAACAGGTCGGTGACATGCCGGGCGATGAGGGCGCCCGTGGCGGTCATGCCGATGAAGATCGGCCCCGTCCATTCGCGAATGGCGCCACTGGTCTTCTCGCCCAGGGCGGTGTGAGCCTCGTCGCAGATGACGATCGTGTAGGCGCTCGAGATCTTGCCGGCGTTGCGGACGAACCATTGATAGGTCTCGACGGTCACGGGGCCGCGCCCGCCCACATCGGCCGAGTCATCGCCCTTGAGCAGGGCGCGGCTGATGCGCTTGGAATAGCCGCGGTCGCGTAGCTCTCCATGGAACTGGTCAACGAGGTTTCGCCGGTGGGTGAGGATCAGCACTCCGCCCGTCTGCGACGCCTCCACGAATCCGAGGGCCGCGACGGTCTTGCCGGCGCCGGTGGCGTGCTCGAACCAGAATCGCTTGGCGGCGTTGGGATCCTCCGGCTGCTCGGCGAGGGATTCCTCCTCGTCCTCGTCCTCGACCCAGTCGCGGGGCTCCTCCTCGGAGTCGCTTCCAAGCTCCGGCTCCTCCTCGACCTCATCCTCCTCGGCAATCAGCTCGACGTCGTCCTCCAGCTCGTCCTCGTCGTCGTCCTCCTCCTCAGGTGCAGCCCGCTGAACCGGGCCGAGATCGTCGTCGTCCTCCTCCTCCTCGTCCTCCTCGGGCTCATCCTCCTCGTCGTCTTCCTCGATGACCTCGGCATCTGCGACGGGCGACTCCGAGCCCGCGCCGGAGCCCGGGGTCTGCTCGGCATCCTCGGGACCGAGAATGTCGGCCGAGGCCAGCAGCTCGGGTGAGGCCGACGCGGCGGCGCGGCCATTGCCGTTCTGCGGCGGGCGCTGCGCCTCGGCGAGCAGCGCCGTCAGCGTGCCTGAGAGCGCATCGACCTGATGGGCCGAAAGCACGGTCCCGTCCGCGAGCTTGGGCTCATCCTCGGAGAGCAGCCGCTCGAGGCCGAGCAGCAGTGAGAACTCGCGACGCCAGGCTGTCGAGGGATACCTGGCCTTCGGGTTCTCCTTCAGCTCGGCCAGGGCCTGGTCGAGCGCGCGTCTGCGCGGGCTACCGGCGGCGAGTGCGACCGCAGGGTCCTCCCCGTCGTGCAGGAACCGCTCGCGGACGAGCTTCTCCGCACGCGAGATTTCCGCGGGAGGAGGAATGGGAGCGACCGCACGGGCCACTGAGGTGGACTCGGCCATTGAGGCTCTGGACTTCGAGACTGAGTCACCGCCGAATTGGCTTCAGCGTGACTCGGAAGGACCGGCGCACACCGGCGCCGTTTGCCGGATGCTCAGAGCAACCCGGCTTCAACGTGTCTGGAAGAGGGTATAGCACGTCGCGGCGAGATTTAAGTCGACGCTCGGCGTGGATCGAAGTCGAGCCCATCTGCCACCCTTTGCGACGATGACGCTGAAGCACGTATCGATCGCGGCGGGTGCGGTGGCGCTGGTGGCGCTGCTCGCGGTGGGCCTCGTTCAGCTGGCGGGCTCCTCACAGTCGCCGGCGCAGCCGTCGAGGCTGACGCTCGCCCAGATGCGTGCCCGGCTCGCGGGCTCTCCCGTGCCGCTGGCCGCGCTGCACGCCCAGTCGAATGCACTTCTGCCGGGCGGTCTTGCCGCCGTGCGAGCGCGCCTGCGAGCGCTCCATGGCTACCCTGTAGTCGTCAACAAGTGGGCGTCCTGGTGTGTCCCATGCCGCTCGGAGTTCGGCGCCTTTCAGCGCGCGTCGGTCGCGCAGGGGCGCCAGGTGGCCTTCATCGGGCTCGACTCGGGCGACTCGAGCCTCGACGACGCTCGCTCCTTCCTGCGTTCCTTTCCGGTGAGCTATCCGAGCTACTACGACGAGAGCGGCCAGGCCGGCCTGGCGATCACCGACTCTACGTTCACGCCGGTCACCGTGTTCTATGACCGCAGCGGCCGGGAGTACATACGCCAGGGTCCCTACGTGAGCGCGGCCAAGCTCGAACAGGATGTCAGGCGCTATGCCCTGGACGGCTGAGGAGAGCATGCGAAGGCGCGGTACGGCGGATGCCTGAGATCAGGATCGACCCCCTGAGCGGGCACAAGACGATCGTCGCCGGGGAGCGCTCGCGCCGGCCCGGCGGAGAGCCCGGGCGCTGGCTGCGGGAGAGCGCGCCTGCCCCGATCGATCCCGACCGCGACCCATTCGCCGAGGGCAACGAGGAGCGCACGCCGCCCGAGCTCCACGCCGTGCGACCGGGTGGCGGACCGCCCGACTCTCCCGGATGGACGGTACGGGTGATCCCCAACCTGTTTCCCGCACTCACTCCGTCCGAGGGCGAGCCGGCACCTGAGCCCGAGGAGCCGCAGCGAAGGGGCCAGCAGGAGCTTCTGTTCTCGCTGCCGGCGACCGGCGCACACGAGGTGATCGTGAACGGACCGCAGCCGGTGCTGTCGCTCGCGGAGCTTCCGCTCGAGCAGGTGACCGAGGCCGTCGAGGCCTGGCGCGGGCGCATGCGCGCGCACGCGGCAAGCGCATGCGTGCAGTTGATCGTCAACGAGCGGCCGGAGGCCGGCGCATCGCTGCCGCACACGCACGCGCAGCTGTATGCCATGGATTTCGTGCCCGCGGCGGTGGCGCGCGAGCGTGAGCGCTCCGGCGCCTACACGACGCGCACGATGGGCCAGAGTCTGCTCGGTGACCTGGTCGCCGAGGAGGTACGGCTTCGCGAGCGGATCGTGGCGATCGACGAGGAGGCGGTGCTCATGGCTCCCTACGCCTCTCGCCTGCCGTTCCAGCTGATGCTCGCGCCGCGCAGGCCGCGCCCGCGATTCGAGGACGACGGCCCCTCCGGCAGCGCGCTCCTGCACGATGGGCTCTGCCGGCTTGCGCGCCACTTCGGCTCGAGCCCCCCGCTGAACATGTGGGTGCGCACAGCGCCGCGCGGAGCGGATCACTTCTGCTGGCGGATCGATGTGCTCCCACGCCTGACCCATCTGGCGGGCCTCGAGCTGTCGACCGATGTCAACCTCAACATCGTCGCCCCCGAGGACGCGGCGGCGGTCCTGCGCGAGGCGTGAGAGCCCCGGCCGGCATCGGGGGATCCCCAGAGGGCTAGGCTGCCGAGAGCGATGCCACCCGAGGAGCGATTCCTACCACGCTTTGCCGCCGAGCCTCCGCAGGAGCAGCTGCCCTATGGCCGCTGGGCGGATCGGCTGCGCGAGGAGTTCCTGGCAGGCGCCCTGAAGATGGACGGCGAGCCCGAGGACCTTGGCGAGCCCGGCGAGGTCCTGTGGTACCCCGATCGCAGCTGGCACGGGCGCACCTACGTGCCGGGAACCTCGCTCACGTCCAATGGATATGAACTGTTCGGCTACGTGCGCTTCATCGCCGCCGCCGTGGAGGAGGAGCCCAGCGACTTCACGGCCCACGTGGACTTCACCGAGGAGACGGCTGAGCGGAACCCCGATTGGAACATGGACCTGTGCGATGAGGTGATCGGCGCATGGCGCGGGGACTCGGGAGCCGTGGCCTCGATGACGCTCGTGTGGGGGCACCCGCTCGTCCCCGGGGGACGCATCGTGACCGCTGAGCTGGCCGGTCTGGCCGTCGACCAGTGTGAGCTGATCGAGGAACGCTTCACGCTGATCGCCCCGGACGACTACCGCCAGGATCTGCTGGAGATCAAGCTGTTCGGGTCAAAGAACCAGGAGCTCGCTCGGGAGTCGGTGTATGCGGCGGGCGAGGGAGGAGGAGGAGGAGGAGGAGGAGGAGGAGGAGGAGGCCGCGGCGGAGTGACCGCAGCCCCCCCGTTGGCGCCAGCTACTTTCCTACGGTGCTGTTGACCTTGCAGACCGACAGCGCCCGCGTTCTCAGGGCACCGGCAGGAATGTGCGAGGCGTCGACCAGCTGGACGCACGCTTCTTCGGCCACCTGGTGCAGTGCGGCCTCGGCGCCGCCTGAGGCCACCTTTTCACAGGTCTGTTCGAGTTTGGCCTTGGCGCTCTGGGGGATCGCCGACTCTTTCTGAATTCCCTGCTTGCAGGTCGTTGCGGCCTGTTTGGCCTGTTCGGGACTCAGGGGCGCGGTCGTGGTCGTGGTCGCGCTGGTCCCACCACTCTGGGTGGTGGTCGCACCACTCAGGGTGGTCGTCGAGGTGCTGCTGCTCCCACAGCCCGCGACAAGAGCTCCGCCGGCCAGTACCGCGAGGAGCCATGTGGACAGCTTGAATGTCATTTATTCCTCCGTAGTTGAACAGGACGTTCGCCTGACCGCTCACGCGGCCGGACGGCCGTCTGCCCCCTGAACGCTACACCGGCGAGCCAATCTGGGCGCAGGCCAGGCTGCCCAACACCGCGGTCGCGGGTTGGGCAGCCGATCGCGCGGCCGCTGCCTATTCCACCTTGATCGGCGACTGGGTGGCGTAGCCCAGGTACTTCAGGTTGCCGCTGCCCACGCCGCCGTTGCCGGGACCGAGGTTGTCCTGCAGTTCGCCTGAAGCGCTCCCTGCGAAGCGAATCTGGGCGGGGTTCGAGGCCGATACGGCGCCGTTCAGCGATCCTCCGATTTCAGGACGCAGTTCGCCTTCAAACGGCGTCTCTGAGGCGACCCGGGATGGGGAGCCTGAGACACCACCGAGAGCCGGAGCGCCTTCGGGGTTGGGGTAGATCTGACAGCCGGCGATGAGGCCGATCGCTCCTTTGGAGCCCCATGCGGTGCCCTGGCCGTCTGGCGCCTGCGAGCTGGCCGGGTAGCCCTCGGCGAAGCCCTGACCGAGGTTGCCTCCGGCCGGTGCTCCGATCCTCTCTTCGATGTTGGGAGCCGAGCCGGTGATCTGATCGTTCCAGGGCAGGTTGTAGGCCTGAGCGAAGCCCACGCCCCTGTAGCCGAGGCCTCCGAGCGGGGATTCGGCGATTTCCGATTCGCATTTGGGCTGCTTGCATTCGTAGTAGTCCGCGGCCAGGGTCTGGCCCACTCCTGAGCCCCCTCCGACGGGGTTTTCGATGTTGCCCGAGGACACCGTCTTGCAGTTGATCACGCCGGCTCCGCTGCTGAGCGAGACGTTGACGGCGGTGCCCCAGTAGATGACCGGGACGACTGTGCCCTGTTTCAGTTTCGTTCCCGATTTGAACCAGTGGGCCGGGCTTGGCGGGGGCAGCGTCGTAAACGAGTTATCAGAGCCGTAGCTTGTCCCTCCCGGGTTCGTGGCCACGATCCTGAAGTGGTAGGTGGTGTTGCTCGCAAGGCCCCCGACCGAGGCTGAGACCAGCACCGGGGCTTCGCCTGCCCCCGGTGAGGGCGAGCAGGCCACCGAGGAGCCGTAGCTTTCTGTGGTGCCGTATTCGAAGCTGCAGCTGCTGACGTTCCCGCCCTGCGGGTTGACGCTCCCGTTCAGCGTGGCGGAGGTCTGGGTGACCGAGGATGCGGCTTCGGTCACGACCGCGGGTGCATTCGGCAGGGTCGTGAAGCTCACGTCTGAGCCATAGCTCGTTCCGGACGTGTTGGTGGCGACGATGCGGTAGTGGTAGGTCGTGTTTTCTGAGAGCGCTCCCAGGGACAGTGAGGCTGACACGGCCACCGGGCTTTCGCCCGATCCCGGCAGCGAGGAGCAGGGCACGCTCGTGCCGTACAGCGCTGTCGTGCCGTATTCGAAGTGGCAGTCGCTGACGTTCGCCCCTTCGGGGTTGACGGTGGCGTTCAGGTTGGCCGAGGTCTGGGTGACCGATGAGGCCGGTTCGGTAACCACCGCCGGAGCGTTGGGCAGCGTCGTGAACGCCTGATCTGAGCCGGTGCTGGTGCCGTTGACGTTGGTCGCCGAGATCCGGAAGTGGTACTGCGTGTTGGCTTTGAGACCCGCTACCGACGCTGACACCGCCACCGGGCTGGTGCCCGATCCGGGCAGCGACGAGCACGGCACGCTCGTTCCATACGCTTCGGTGGTTCCGTATTCGAAGTGGCAGTCGCTGACCGTGACGCCTTCGGGGTTGACCGTCGCGTTCAGGGTGGCTGAGGTCTGGGTCACCGACGTCGCCGGTTCGGTGACGACCGCCGGCGGGTGCTCATCGAGCGCGAACGAATAGCCCGGCGGCAGGTACTTGGGCGCCGGCGCCTGTACGAGCCCGCCGTCGCTGCCGGGCGCTTCGGTGCTCGGCAACCGCAGTTCCAGGTTCTTTACGGGGATCGACGCCGGTGAGGAGGAGGTGCGCGCGTACTTGGAGTCCTGCATCAGCAGCTCCAGCTTCACGACGTGCCCCGCCGCGACGTTCCACGCCTGGGGATGCAGCTGGAACACCTGCTTGGTGAACCCTCCGCCCGGGTTGATCGGCCGGTAGATCGCGCGGCCGATGAGCTCCTGGGTACCACCTGAGGCTTCGTTGACGTCGTACAGGCGCGCGATCACCTGATCGTTCGTCGCCGGCGTGTTGAATTCGGCGATCACCGTGGGCGAGCCCGCGATCGTGAAGCCTCCGGCAGGCGCCGGGGTCAGTTTGTAGGTCGCCGCCGAAGCGTTGTTGCCGGCCGCCTGGGTGGTGCATATGGTGCCCGACGTGAAGGCCGTCGCCGGCGCGGTGCCGGGCGCCTGGATCGTCTGTTCGGCAGCGCCTTCGAGGCGGATTTCGCCCGGCGCCAAACTGGCCCAGTTGGCCGCTTTGTATTCGTGTCCCGAGCTCGAGGCGCCCACGGGGCACACGCTCGTGATCGCGGTCACACCACCGTGCGCGTTGGCGGGTTCTGCGCCCTGACCCTTGACGTAGTATTCGAACCAGGCGTTCTGCGCCGCGGTGAGCTTGCCGACATCGGTGGTCGAGGGCGTGGTGGTCGAGCGCGGGTTGTGGCCGTAGTCGAGGTCGAACAGCTGGATAGGCGCGTTCGGGTACGTCGAGCGGACCTTGTTGTAATAGTCCACGGCTTCGTTGACCGGGAACAGGTCGTCGTTCCATCCGTTCTGAAGCAGGGCCGGCGCCGGGGGCTCGTTGAGCGGCGTGTAGTAGGCGCCGTGGTTGGGCAGCTGGGTTTCCTGCTGGATCGCCAGCGGTTTACCGTTATAGGGACCGCCGGTGCCGTTGAAGGAATACCATTCGGAAATGTTGGCTTCGGGTTCGGCGGGCGACGGCGCATAGAACGCCCCGTAAACCAGCAGACCCGCCAGGTAGAGCGATTCGTTCCAGTTCTGCTTCTGAATCCCGTATTCGTGGTTTCCGAGCATGCCTGAGTAGGGCGCTTCGGCGACATAGTCGAGGTTGCTGCCGTTTGGCTGCAGTGACTGTGCGAGGTCCGTCCATGGCCATTCGGGCGCTGTCGCCGCGATTTTCAAGGGGGTGCCTTTCGGGCTGACCCACGGAATCAGTTCTCCGTCCTGCAGCTGCACGCGGTCCTTCAGCGAGCCGAGCTGCGAGGACATGCCGCCGCCGTAGCTCTCCCCGGTGGCGCCGATCTCCTGCGGGTTGATCAGGCCTTCGTCGGCCAGCAGGCCCAGCAGGTACTGGACATCGCGCACTTCATACGCCCTGCTCATCAGGTGCACGTAGCCTTTTTCGCACGGCCCGGGTTGTTCTTTCGCCACTTTGGCGCCGCACGAGGAGAACCAGCCGCGGTCGGTGATGCTGAAGGTCGCGTACCCCTGGTCGAGCCAGCGCTGCGCGGCTGAGCTCGAGCCCGTGATCTTGCTCCCGCCCCACCCGTGGTAGATGCCGACGACCGGATAGTTGTTGTCAGGGCCTGTTGCCGCCGGGAAGTTGACCGTCACGTCGATCGGCGTGCCGTCCCAGCTCGGGACCGTCGTGCCGGCTGTGCTGCCGCACCAGCGCTGACCTTCGCTCACACCGGGACCCTGGGTCGTGCAGCTCACGCTCCCGAAGACCTGAGTGATCGTGGCGTTGGCGGCTGACGGCGCCACCAGCCCGACGATCACAAACGACAGCAGAAGCAGCTTGCGCAGGGCAAAGCCACGGACCGACGCGATCCCTTTGGACGACATGAATCCCCTCCTCCTGGCCAGCCGAGACCGGCCACGTACACCCGGACATTGGTGGCTATCCGGGCGCTCCAAGCGCAAACGGACTGCCGAGCGCGACGCTATCACAGCCATGCTGCAAACGTCACAACGTGCCCAAGCGCGTACACTGGTCCAGGCGGCCGGCATATGACGTCGCCGTACCTCCCACGTAGCGCGTCCGCAGCCATTCGCCGGCGTGCTGAGATTCGGAGGAGGGAGAACGGGTACTTGACCTGGCAGACAGGCGGCACACGGTCCGTCTGTCGGGAGACACGGAGGTCAGTTGATCTACTTGAGGCGTCTCATCCCATTGGTCGCGGCATCGTCGTTGTTCCTCGCCGCCCCTGCGCTCGCGAGGCGGGGGGACTACGGCCGCCATCACCAGCCATGGCACGGCCATCACCATGAACGCCCCGTGGAAGGCTCGACCGGAGCGGAAGGACCGACCGAAGTGACGGGTGGGACGGGACCGACCGGAGCGGAAGGACCGACCGAAGTGACGGGTGGGACGGGACCGACCGGAGCGGAAGGACCGACCGAAGTGACCGGGCCTACCGGGCCAACCGGAGCCGAAGGACCGACTGAAGTGACGGGTGGGACGGGACCGACCGGAGCGGAAGGACCGACCGAAGTGACCGGGCCTACCGGGCCAACCGGAGCCGAAGGACCGACTGAAGTGACGGGTGGCACGGGACCGACCGGAGCGGAAGGACCGACCGAAGTGACGGGTGGGACGGGACCGACCGGAGCGGAAGGGCCGACCGAAGTGAGCGGGCCTACGGGAGCGGAAGGACCGGCTGAAGAAACCGGCTCCACAGGACCGACCGAAGGTTCCACCGGGCCGACCGGAGCGACGGGACCGACCGGCGAACCGGCCGAAGGATCCACCGGGCCGACGGGAAGCACCGAAGGTCACTGGATTCCGCCCGAGGATCTGACCTGGTATTGGCAACTGCAGGGCAGCGTGAACAACTCCGAGCCTGTGGAGGCATACGACATCGACGGCTTCGACAACGAAGCATCCGAGGTCGCAACGCTCCACGCCAAAGGCATCAAGGCCATCTGCTACATCGACGTTGGCACGTGGGAGTCATGGCGCCCTGACGCATCGTCCTTCCCTGCCTCGGACATCGGAGCGGAAAATGGCTGGCCGGGGGAGAAGTTCTTGGACATCCGTGCGCTCTCGACGCTCGAGCCGATCATGACCAAGCGCTTCGAAATGTGCAGGGCCAAGGGCTTCGATGCTGTCGAGCCGGACAACATCGACACCTACGAAGAACCGGCGACCGGCTTCCCGCTGACGGGCGCGGAGCAGATCACCTACGACACGTGGGTCGCGGATGAGGTGCACAGTCTCGGCATGGCGGTCCTGCAGAAGAACGACGGCGAGCAGACCTCGTCGCTTCGGACCCATTTCGACGGAGCTCTGACCGAGGAATGCAACGTGTACTCGGAATGCTCGAACTTCACGCCGTACCTGGCCGAAGGCAAGCCAGTGCTGAACGCCGAATATGGTCTCTCCAGCGCCTTCTGCGCCACGGACAACGCCCTTGGAATTGAGGGCGCACGCTTCGATCTGGAACTCGACGGCCTGCTCTTCCAGCCGTGCTGGTGAGGCAGGGAGGGCGGGCCGCCGCCTGAAGGGGCGGCCCTGCCGTCTCCGTATCATCTGACAGCTGTGCACACGACCTCACAATTGGGTCTGGCTCTGCGCACCGGCACAACGAGGATGTCGCGTGGATGGGTCGCGGCACTGACCCTCGCCCTGTGGGTGGCCGCCGCGGGCATGGCGCCGGCGTCGGCTGAGGCCACGCTGCCGTTTCCCGTCGGGCTGAGCGTGACCGCGTCCTCCACGAAGAGGACGAACGAGATCAGCGTCATCGCGAGAACCGTCGGCAACACCCGATGTGGGCTTACTGTCAGTGGCGAGAGGATTGCCAAGCGCTTCCCGAGCGCACTGACGGACCAGGCCGGAGTGATCAGGTGGCGGTGGGCGTCGGCGGGGGTCCCCTCGGACGCCCCCTGGAAGTTCACCGCGACGTGCAGGCGCGGCGCAGCGTGGTCCCGCAGCTGGATGACCGCAGAACTGGGGTTCCCCTCCCCTCGCGGGGCGCTCGTGAGGACCGCCTCCAGCGCAGTGAGTGCGTCCGGCTCGTCATGTGACGCCCAGGGGGTGTGCTTTGCGGAAGACCCGTTTCCCGTTGGGCAGTGCACCTGGTACGCGGCCGGCAGGCGCCCGGACCTGCGCGGCATCGTCCACGGAGACGCGGGAACGTGGCTGGAAGACGCGCGGGGACGCGTGCCGGAGGGCTGGTTCCCCGTCGTGGGGGCGCTCGCTGTGTGGCGCCCGCACCAGGGTGGGACCGGTGAAGCCGGGCACGTCGCCTACGTGGCGGCGGTCTCCGAAGAAGGAAGGGTCCTCATCGATGACTCAAACTGGACGCCCACGCCGACCAGCCCAGGCCTTCAGGTCCACGAACACTGGATCCCGGCCGATGTGCCGCCAAGCGGCTACATCTATGGCGGGCCCGCCGGGTCAGGGCCGCGTACATAGGAGCGCGGCTAAGCGCCGGCCGGCTCGACGTCCCGGACTGGAGCGCGCACACCCTGCAGCATGATCGCCAGGTGGCGACGCCAGTCGGCACTGCCGGGTTTGTAGTACATGGTCGCGGTGATTCCGCACATCACCATTCCGAAATCCTCGAAGGTGAAGTCGCCCCGGACGACGCCGACACCGATCGCGCGCTCGATGATCCGTGTGACGACCGCCGCCAGAACCGCCTTCTGCTCCTCGATGCCCTCCCACTCGAGCTCGTTGGAGCCCATCATCGCGAGCTGAAAACCGATGTCTCCCTCGACCGCTTCGGCGGAGCGGCGCATGACGGTCTCAACCGCCTCGCGCGGATCAACGGTGTCCTCGGCGAGCGTGGCGATCGCTGCGAACTCCTGGAAGCGGATGCGGACCATCTCTGTGAGCAGCGCCTCCTTGGTTGGGAAGTGGCGGTAGACCGTGCCGATCCCGACGCCGGCGTGCGCGGCGATCTCGTCCATCTGCGTCTCCGGGCCGTCGCGGGCGAACAACTCCCGTCCGGCGGACATGATCCGCTCGCGGTTGCGCCTGGCGTCGGCTCTGAGTGTGCGCTGATCGGTGGAAATTACATCCATAAACGGAATCTTAGCTCCGTATGCTGCTATAAGCAAGAGGAACCGTAATTCCGCTTCCGGATCCACACACGCGAGAGGACCAGCATGAGCACAACCGAGACCCAATCTGGCGACACAGCGACGGTGGGCTCGCGTCCGCGCAGGGCAGCCGCCGACCTGACCTCGCAGCGCGGCAAGAACCTCGCTCTGATGCTTTTGGCGATGACGCAGTTCGTGGTGGTGATCGACGCGTCGATCGTGAACGTCGCGCTCCCGTCGATCGGCGCCCACCTGCACTTCTCGCGCGATGACCTTTCGTGGGTCGTGAACGCCTACACCCTCACCTTCGGAGGGTTCCTGCTGCTCGGCGGGCGCCTGGCCGATCTGCTGGGCCGCAGGCGCATGTTCATGGTCGGCCTGGTCGTGTTCTCGCTCGCCTCGCTGGCCGGCGGACTGGCCCAGTCGGAGGCATGGCTGATCGCCGCGCGCGCGATCCAGGGCCTCGGTGCGGCAATGGTCTCGCCGGCGGCGCTGTCGATCATCACGAACACGTTCGCCGAAGGCGCCGAGCGCAACCGTGCATTGGGCATCTGGGGTGCAGTGGCCGGCGCCGGCGGGGCGGCCGGGGTCCTGCTAGGCGGGATTCTCACAAGCGGGCTGAGCTGGCGGTGGGTGCTGTTCGTGAACGTCCCGATCGGGATTGTCTCGGCAATGCTCGCTCCCCGGCTGTTGCTCGAGAGCCGCTCGGAAGACGGCACGGAAGGCTTCGACATCCCTGGCGCCGTGACCGTCACGGCGGGTCTCGCGCTGCTCGTCTACACGGTGGTCGACGCCGTCAACGTCGGCTGGGGATCGACGGGCACCGTGCTGAGGCTCGCCGGCTCTGTGATTCTGCTGGCAGCGTTCGTCGCGATCGAGCGCCGCCAGCGCCATCCGCTGGTGCCGTTCTCGATCTTCCGCCTGCGCACGCTCCGGGGATCGGACATCGTGGGCCTGTTGATCGGTATGTCCCTCTTCTCGATGTTCTTCTTCATCTCGCTCTACCTGCAGGACGTGCTGCACTTCTCACCGATCAAGACCGGCCTCTCCTATCTCCCGCTGGCCGTGGGCATAATCATCTCGGCCGGGGTCGGCTCGCAGCTCGTGACACGGATCGGCTTCAAGCCGGTCCTGATGGGAGGTCTGCTGCTGATCGCAGGCGGTCTGGTGTGGTTCTCGCAGGTTCCCGCACCCGGCGGGTCCTTCGGTGCCGATGTGTTGGGGCCATCGCTGCTCGCCGCGTTCGGCCTCGGTTTCTCGTTTGTCTCGGTGACGATCGGTGCCGTGACGGGCGTCAAGCCGCATGAGGCCGGCCTGGCATCGGGACTGATCAACACCTCCCAGCAGATAGGCGGCGCGCTCGGCCTGGCGATTCTCGCGACCGTCGCCAACAGCCGCACCCAGGGGTTGCTGAGCAGCGGCGTGCATCCTTCGATCGCCCTCACCAAAGGGTACGACAGCGCCTTTCTCGTGGGTGCGGGCTTTGCGATCGTCGGCGCGATCCTCGCCGCTGTCCTGATCTCCTCGCGCGACAGCCGCGAGCAGGCGGAGGCCGCGCGACGCGGAGAGCTTGAGGCGGTCCCCGCCTGAACCCGCCTAAGCTTGCAGCTGGAAGTTCAACGTCCGTCTTGCCAAAGGAGGCCCCATGCCCAGCTTCACCACGGTAAACCTTCTGGAGGTCGCGGATTCGGTGGGCGATCGGGCTCCGGGGATCGAAGGCCGGTTCGGCCGCAAGCACCTGGACTCCCGTGACCTTGGGATCAGCCATTTCCGCTATGCAGCGAACGTGCGCAGCGCGGCGGCCCACAGTCACCGCGAGCAGGAGGAGGCCTACGTGGTCGTGGCCGGGTCCGGACGAATGCTTCTCGATGACCAGGTCGAGAATCTCCGCCAGTGGGATGTCGTGCGCGTGGCGCCCGAGGTCGTGCGTGCCTTCGAGGCGGGCCCCGACGGACTGGACATCATCGCCGTGGGCGGTCCCAAGCCCGAGGAGGGTGACGGCGTATTGGGCACAGCCACCTGGCCTGAGCCTCAGTAGCCGAGATCAGCCGCCCCGCTGTTATAGCTTTGCCCTCCAAGACGGAGACCGTATCCGGCCTGCAGATGGAGGGAGCTCGTCTTGATGGACGCATCGGACCTGCTTGGTGGGCCTCAGCTCGCGGGTGTCGTGGTGAGCCCGGTCGGTCTCTTCAGAGGAATCGAGTCCAACATGGCGGTGATGAGTGGCGGTGTGGTCGTACCGGGTTCGACCGGTCCCGCGATCGCCGACAAGCTGGGAGGGGAACGCGCGGCCGAACAGCGTCAGGCGGACGCCGGGGCGAGCGCTCAGACACCGGATTGCGGCAAATGGGGATTTCTGGCTGTCGGCGAAGGTGACGTCGCCCTCACGACCACGGAACCCCCGAAAATGGTAGGCAGACGGCTCGGGAAGATCGTTGAGCGAGTACCCCGGAGCACGGTCACGGCCGCCGAGCTGCGGGGCGGCTGGCGCCATCCGACCCTGTACCTGTTCAGCTCGGCTCCACTTCGGATCGTGTTCGCCGACGGCACGACGTGGGTGTTCGAGGTGGCCCGCTTCTATCGCCGGCACGCCAAGCATGTGGTGCGCGCGCTCGGGTAATGGTCGCTACTTGCGCGTGGGCCGGTAGACCTGGCGCACAACGCCCTTAGGGAAGGCTCGCGAGTCGATCAGGTCGAGCACCGCGTCCGGGCCGACGTCAGGGAATAGCCGCGCACCCCCGCCGACGACCACGGGGACGATGAGGAGGTTCATCTCGTCCACCATCCGGTTGTCCAACAGCCAGCGAATCAGCTTGCCGCTGCCGTGCACCTGCAGCTCGCCTCCCGGCTTTGCCTTCAGCTCGCGGACAGCGGACGCGACCTCTCCGGACAGGACGGTCGTGTCCGCCCACGGCGGGTCGGTGAGAGTGCTCGATGCGACGTACTTGGGCCGCCCGTTCAAGGCGTCTGCGATGGGGTGGCTGCCCGCCTCCATCACTCCCCAGTAGCCGGCAAAGAGCTCGAACGTCCACCGGCCGAACAGGAACGCGTCGGCGCGCTGGTAGAGCTCGATGACGAACGCCATGGCCTCCTCGTCGCCATGCCCCATGGCCCATCCGCCGCGCTCAAATCCGCCCCTTTGGTCCTCGTCCGGCCCGCCGGGTCCCTGCATGACTCCATCGACGGAGACCTGCGTGGTGGTTGTCAGCTTCATGGGTTCCCGCTTCTCTCGTCGGAGGCGACCGAGGCCCGCCGGCGCCGCTCTAAGGTGCTGCGCTGCGCTGTGCTCCCCCGTCGAGCCAGCGCACCGTGTGACCTTCGAGTTGCAGCGAGGCGAAGGGTATCTGGGCCTGCGGTCCGCTGTCCAGAAGCCGCCGCGCGCCGCCAGAGCCAAAGCCGACGATCTGCACGCTGTCGTAGTTCGCGAGCGCCAGGGCGAGCTGGCCGAACCGGTTGATCACGACCCGCTGAAGGGAGAACCGCAACTGCGGGACTTCTGCTTCGAGGCTCGGTTCCGGAAAGCCTTCCGCGAAGAAGCGGTAGCACCTGCCGCTGGCGGCCTGGCAGGCCTTGCCAATTTCTTCAAACGTGTGTGAGCCGATCTGGTTTCTGAAGTCAAGCGCCAACCACATGCCGGCGAGGCCGAGCACCTGCACTTGGTAGGCGCTGCTGCTGGTGTCGTCGCTGGCCACACCCAGCAGGTGCACCCGCCCGTGCGGCCGAAGGCAGGAATAAACGGCGCCCCTGGCTTCTTCGGTGTGCTCCACGACCTTGAGCGCACGGCTGCTCAGCAGGCGCTTGCCCCTCAGCGTGGCGCATGTCTGCGACGACGCCTGCGCTCCGACGGCGCATACCAATGCGCACGCGACAAGCCCGCACGCGGCGATCGCGATTAGTGGACGAGGCACAGACCTAGATCCGATCCTCGGGCCGAGCCGCCGACTGCTCGATGTCCTCAAGGGCCACATCGAGGCGACGGTCGTCGACCATCCTCTGGAGAGCGTCGTCGATCGTCTCTGCCGACACGCTGCGTTCGACCGCTATGCGTTTGCTCCTCTGCGCGTAGAGCTTCCACTCAACCGCCACCGGCGCGGAACACGAGGGCAGGTCCTCGTCAGGACCCGGTGCGCCCGTCCCGCGCAGCGTAATCTCGGCCTGCCAGCCGTGAGGACAGAGCTCGCCCATCACCACGAGGGTGCTCCAGTAGTCGGTTACGCGCCGCGGACGCTGTCTGCGGCGGCGCTGTGCCATCAGCATCAGGCCGCCGATCAGGCCGAGCCCGAGAATGATCAGGATGACCCCGAGCGGGCTGCGATCCGGGGGCGGGTTCACTCCGGCGCAGTCGCCGCACGCCAGGATCAATCGACCGCCCATGACCTCAGCTCGTCACCTGTAAGCGCCGGCGGCTCGGGCCACCGAAGCGACTCCTGAAGAGCTGTCCATAGCTCTCAGGAGGCTAGCGCAGCCGAGCACTGCATGAGTAAGATGCGATGTCGATGGAGCATCTCCTGATAGGCGCTATCAGTGCGGCTCATCCCAGATCACATCCCTCCGTTGCCACGGTCCATGCTCATTTCCATCGACATTCCTCCGTCGCGAAGGCTCACCTCCGCCACCGTCTTCGCGTCCTAGGAATCCATTTCAGTCCTCATCTTCGCCCGCAGGGCCCGCCGCTCGACTACGTTGCACTGTTTCTTTTCGCCGTCCTGAGCGGCGTGGGAATTAACGGATTCGGCGAGGTGGCACTCCTCGGCGCCGCCGTCTATGTCGCCAACCACAAGCTCCCCATCGAACCCGTGCTCTTCATCGCCTGGCTGGGAGCGATGTTGGGTGGCATCGCCGGCTGGATAATCGGTTGGCAGGCGGGACGTCGTCTTTTGACCGCTCCCGGGCCCCTCTTCAGGTTTCGCACCAAGATGCTGGGGCACAGCGAGGCCGTCTACTTCCTGCATCCGGCCCTCGCGATCCTGCTGACGCCGTCCTGGGCAGCTGGCATCGAGAAGGTGCACTGGCGTCCGTACATTCCCCTCAACGCCCTGTCTGCTCTTATGTGGGCTTTGCCGCTCGGCCTGGGCGCTTACTTTCTCGGCTCGCGTATTACAACTGAATTTTCAAATGAGATCGGCTGGGTGGTGGCTATTGTCATTATTCTCTTTCTTCTCTATCTGGCTTTGCAGCGCTTCCTGCGTACTCCTCCGCATCGCCCTCAATGAAAAAACCTGAAGGAGGATCTTGATGCGCAGCCTGATCTACTCGTTGAGCGTGTCGCTGGACGGCTTCATCGCGGGGCCGGACGGCGGGATCGACTGGTCGGTACCTGACGAGGAGCTGTTTCGGTTCCACACCCAACGGGTGCAGGAAACCGATATGCAACTGTGCGGACGGCGACTGTACGAAACAATGCTCTACTGGGAGACCGCCGAGGAGAGTCCGCTGACGGCGGACCACGTCAGGTTCGCCCAGGCCTGGAAGGCCCTGCCAAAGGTTGTGTTCTCCACGACGCTGGAGAGCGTGGTGGGCAACACCAGGCTGGCGAGGGACGGCGTCGGCGAGGAGGTCGCGAGGCTCAAGCAACAGCCCGGACAGGACATCGCTGTTGGCGGTGCCGGCCTCGCCCGCGCGTGTATGGAGCTGGGGCTGATCGACGAGTGGCGACTGTTCGTCAACCCGGTCCTACTCGGCGGCGGCACACCCTATTTCCCGGCCCTCGACGACAGGATCAACCTGGAGCTGGTCGAGACGCAGACCTTCGCCTCTCGCGTCGTCTACGTTCGCTACAGGCGGATGTGAGACGCCGAGCTACCTCGTGCCGACAGACCTTCCCCCGTATTGCACGGGGTTGGGCGTCCAGGTCGCCGACCCGGTGTCCTTGACCCAGAAGCCGCTCTCGTCATCGATGACCATGCTCAGGTCTTCGCCCCATTCGCCTTTGCTGTTGGGGGCCATGATCACGCCGCGTGTCGGCGAGGTGCCGACCGTGATCTGCCGGAGCTGGTCCCCGGCGCGACCGAGCTCGAGCCGGACCGCGTGGCAGGTCATGTGATTGGTGGGATAGGGCGCAGCAACGAAATTCCAGCCCGGGTGCAGACGGACGGTCGGCGCTGTGGCTCGTTCCCCTCCCGATGGGGGTTGCCAGGTTCCTTTGTGCCTGAGCTTCAGGACGATGCCCTCGCTGGTGTACAGCGGGAAGTTCCGCGAGCGGCCGGGGCGGTAGGTCTTCCAGCGGCCGCTGACGTAGATGCGGACATCCTTGACGTCGTTGCGCCCGAGCTGATGGTCCACCGAGCGGACCAGGGCAGCCGCTGTGGGGGTCACGGCGGGGACCTTTTCGGGGTTTCTGTGGCGCTTTGCGTGGTGGTGCTGTTTTGAGCCGCCGTGTCCGGAGCCGTGGTGTCCGGAGCCTCCGTGAGCTGGGCTGTGATGGGCCGCCGCTTTGGCGGCGGGGGCGGGGGTTGCTTCTTCGGTTTCGGCGGGTTCTTCGGCTGCCGGCAGGGCCACCGCGTTTTCTCCGGCTTCGAGTTTCATCGGCGGTGAAGGCGGAGCGCTGTCTGTGAAATTGCCGCTACCGTCGACGGCGACCGCGTGCAGGACTTCGCCTGTGTTGACGGTGATGTTCGCCGTCCAGGTGCCGGATCCGGCTGGGGTTTCGGCGGCGGCCACGGTGTTGAATGCACCGTTGGTTTCGACGATGCTGTTGGTGTAGAAGACCACGCCTGTGATGCCTGCCGTGACGGGGGTGGTCCCCGCGTCGTTGACGTTCGACGGGCTGTCCGCAACGCCCGTGACGGTCGCCGTGCCGTTGCTGTAGCTGACCGGGCCTATGGTCGGCGCGGCGGTGTCGGCTTTGGCGGGCGGGGTGTACGTCGGGGAGTTCAGGAAGTCGTCGGTGAAGTAGTTAACGTCGACGCTGCCGGCCACGTTCAGCAGCGCGCCGATGCCGATCCAGTTGAAGTTACCCAGGATCGCGTCGCGGTGTCCCCATTCCTGGCTGGCATCCTGATAGATGTAGGCGTAGACGGATTCCCCCGTCGAGTTGCCCCAGGCGATGTCCTCGCCCAGTCCCGCTCCGGTCTTGAACACCGGGTTGATTTCGTAGCGCGCGAACACGCTCTGCGGCTGGTTGATCGGGCTGGGGTGGTTGGTGTAGCCGTACGTCGCCATCTCGTGGCTGTGGTTCAGCGCGATCTGGGACATCAGCGTGCTGTCGAGTTTGAAGGGCGCGAGGCCTCGGACTTCGCGTTCGTTGTTGAACAGCCACAGCATCTGCTGCTGGGCGGTCATGGCGTCGTAGCCGGCCGGCAGGACCAACGGCGTTGCGCAGCCTTCAGCCGCACGAGCTTTGGTGAAGTTGGTTTCGAGTTCTTTGTCGCTCGCGATAAGCGTCGCGCGACCTTCGGTGAAGCCTTCGATGTTCGCCGCAGGATTGGTCGTGGGACACGCGGCCTGTGCCAGAGACACCATCGACAGGCTCAGACCAGAGACTGCGACCAGAACAACGACGGCTCGACGTAGGACTCGCATGAAGGGCTCCCTCCCAGGGTTCGCGTGCTGTACACCGGCTATCGAAGCGCGAGAGGATAGCGGCTCTCAGCGAGCAGGGGCCCGTGGGCTGCGCCCACAGTGTGCCGAATGCCACACTCCCACCGGCGAGCTGACGCCGCCTCAGACCGAAGATCGGCTCCTCACTCCGCCCGCCGGTAGCGGATGTGCGTGGCGAGCGGAGAGTGGAGCACCTCGACCGGCTCGAACCCCAGGGACTCGACTCCGTCGAACAGCCGCTCGCCGGACCCGAACAGGACGGGCACCACGTCGAGCGTGAGTTCGTCGATCACTCCGGCGGCGAGCGCCTGACGGACGGTCGAGGCACCGCCCGCGATGTCGACGCCATCCTCGCCGGCCGTCTCGAGCGCCTGCGCGTAGGCGGCCTCGAAGCCCTCGGTGACGAAGTGGAAGCTCGTGCCGCCCTCCATCTCGACCGGCTCGCGGGCGTGGTGGGTGAGCACGAACACCGGCGCGTGGTAGGGCGGCTCCGAGCCCCACCATCCATCCCACTCCTCATCCCACTCGCCGCGGATCGGCCCGAACATGTTGCGGCCCATAACGTAGGCCCCACGAGGTCGCATGAGCCAGCCCTCTGCCGTCGCGTCGGCGTCGTTCGCACGCTCGTCGCCGAGGTGCCAGCTATGGACCTCCCGGCCGCGCATCCCCAGCGGATTCTCCCGGCTCTGGTCCGGCCCGGCGACGAAGCCATCCAGCGAGATCGACATGTGGCAGGTGGTGTCCGGCATCGGCGTCCTCCAAGGGATTGCGATTTGCAAGCGTCGGCAAGGTACCGAACGGGAGCAACTGCTCCACGACACTTCAGGACCCGGGTCCGAAATACAACCCGCGGAAGAAAACCGGCAGTTCCAGGTACGTCTGCTCCAGGGCAGCACGGTGCGCTGAGACCGCAAAGCACGAGCGCGGCGAGTGGTGACCGTGCTGTGAGGCACAGGCCACCACCCAGATTGCCGCTATCGCTCTATCTGGCTAGTAGCGGAACGTCACCCGCCACGTCTTGTTGTTGCAGATGCCGCTGTTGGCGGTCACCTGGACCTCGAGCTTGTCGCCGGGGGACGCGGTACCGGATCCGGTGGCGTTCGAGCAGCTGGTTTTACTGCTTGAGTTGACCGTGCACGATAGGAGCGTGGCCCCCGTCCTGTTGTCGATTACCGCGACCACCGCCGAGGCCGAGCCGGTAGGCACCGGCGACGCGCTCGTTTCCGCATACAGGTCGCTGACCGTCGCTCCATTTGCGGGCATGGGATTGGTCACGAGGTCACTCGCCGAGAAGCCGGTCGCTTTCGCCGGGCACGGGCCGTTGCCCTGAGGGCCAACCTCCGTGTAGGCCAGACAGTTGCCGCTCGGCACGTTCTGGAAGCTCGCGAATACAGCGACCCCGGCGTTCCCCGCCGGGCCCGTAGCCCCAACGCCAGTGGCCCCGGTCGATCCGGTTGCACCTTTGGCCCCAGTTTCGCCTTTCACACCCTGCGGCCCGGTTGCTCCGGTTTCGCCTTTCGCTCCGGCCGGACCCGCTGGTCCGGTTGCTCCGGCTACGCCCTGTGGACCCTGCAGACCAGTTGCTCCGTTGCTTCCGGCTGGACCTTGCGGACCCTGCGATCCGGTCGCTCCGACTGATCCCTGCGAGCCGTTAGCTCCGTTGCTTCCGGCTGGGCCCTGCGAACCCTGCGCGCCGGTTGCTCCGGTAACGCCCTGCAGACCCTGCGGTCCGGTCGCTCCCTGGGCTCCGGTTGCGCCGTTGGTCCCTGCGCTGCCGGTCGCGCCGTTGCTGCCGGCCGCTCCCGTCGCTCCGGTGGGTCCGGTCGCGCCGGTTGCTCCGGTAACGCCCTGCAGACCCTGCGGTCCGGTCGCTCCCTGGGCTCCGGTTGCGCCGTTGGTCCCTGCGCTGCCGGTCGCGCCGTTGCTGCCGTTGCTGCCGGCCGCTCCCGCCGCTCCCGGTTCACCCGTCGCACCGGTCGCTCCGTTACTGCCGGCTGCTCCCGTTGCTCCCGTCGCGCCGGTGGGTCCAGTCGCACCGGTTGCTCCTGCGGCACCGTTTGCTGCCGTTGCTGCCGGTCGCACCCGTCGCGCCAGTCGCTCCGTTGCTGCCGGTCGCACCGGGGGCTCCCGCTGCTCCGTTGGCTCCATTGCTTCCAGCAGTCCCCGTGGCGCCGTTGCTTCCCGCCGCTCCGGTTGCTCCTTGGGCTCCGGTCGCTCCGGTCACTCCCTGGACTCCGGTCGCACCCGTCGCGCCAGTCGCTCCGTTGCTGCCGGTCGCACCCGTCGCTCCCGGTTCACCCGTCGCGCCGGTCGCTCCGTTGCTGCCGGTCGCACCGGGGGCTCCCGCTGCTCCGTTGGCTCCATTGCTTCCAGCAGTCCCCGTGGCGCCGTTGCTTCCCGCCGCTCCGGTTGCTCCTTGGGCTCCGGTCGCTCCGGTCACTCCCTGGACTCCGGTCGCACCCGTCGCGCCAGTCGCTCCGTTGCTGCCGGTCGCACCCGTCGCTCCCGGTTCACCCGTCGCGCCGGTCGCTCCGTTGCTGCCGGTCGCACCGGGGGCTCCCGCTGCTCCGTTGGCTCCATTGCTTCCAGCAGTCCCCGTGGCGCCGTTGCTTCCCGCCGCTCCGGTTGCTCCTTGGGCTCCGGTCGCTCCGGTCACTCCCTGGACTCCGGTTCCGCCGGTTGCTCCAGTCGCTCCGTTGGTTCCGTTCGTCCCGTTGATTCCTGTGGCTCCCGTTGCTCCGGTTTCACCGGTCGGGCCAGTAGCACCGGTGCTTCCGGTAGCCCCCGTTCCGCTGGGACCCGTGGCGCCGGTCGCGCCCTCCTGGCCTTCGGGCTGTCCGCACGGGCTCAAGGTCGTCTCGACTGTTTCCTCTTCTTCCCCGGTTGAAACCTCTATCGCAACGCCGGTGTAGGTGCCTTCTTCGAGGTAGGGCGTTTCCACGCTCGCCTCGACCACCGGTGGTTGACCCTTGAACACCCCGTTCCCAATGGTGACTGTTCCTTCCGCTTCAGGACCCTTCTGCGGCTTCTTCTCTTTGCTGTTATCGGAAAAGATCTCCCATTTATATTCTTGTCCATCGACCCCTGGAAAGTTGAAATGCCCGCAGGAAAGGAACAGGTCCGGTCCTGACGCTCCCGTGACGCCGGTTGCTCCGGTCGCGCCGGTTGCTCCTGCGGCTCCGGCGCTGCCGGCTGCTCCGGTCGGTCCCGTCGCTCCGGTCGCTCCTGCGGCTCCGCTGCTTCCGGTCGCTCCCGTTGCTCCGGTCGGTCCGGTCGCTCCGGTGACGCCGCCCGCGCCGGCGCCGACCCACGGTACCCCGGCGCTGATCCGCCCGATCCGGCTGCCATTCTGCTCCGTGAACCAGAGGTTGCCGTCGGGGCCCGCCGCGATGCCCAATGGGAAGCTGGAGGCGCTGATCCCGGTCGAGAACTCGGTGACCGTGCCGGACGGGGTGATTCGCCCGATCCGGTTGCCATTCTGCTCCGTGAACCAGAGGTTGCCGTCGGGGCCCGTCGTGATCGCGCGCGGTTCGCCGCCGGCGCTGATCCCGGTGGAGAACTCGGTGACCGTGCCGGACGGGGTGATTCGCCCGATGCGGTTGCCGCTCGACTCCGTGAACCAGAGGTTGCCTTCGGGGCCCGTCGTGATCCCGTGCAGTTCGCTGCCGGCGGTGATCCCGGCCGAGAACTCGGTGACCGTGCCGGACGGGGTGATCCGCCCGATCTTGTTGCCAATGAGCTCCGTGAACCAGAGGTTGCCTTCCGGGCCCGTCGTGATCTGGTATGGCTCGCTGTTGGGGGTGATCCCGGTAGAGAACTCGGTGACCGTGCCGGACGGGGTGATCCGCCCGATCCGGCCGGGGCTCTCCGTGAACCAGAGGTTCCCTTCGGGGCCCGTCGTGATTCCGACTGGCGCGCTGCCGGGGGTGATCCCGGTCGAGAACTCGGTGACCGTGCCGGACGGGGTGATCCGCCCGATCCGGCCGCCCTCGAACTCCGTGAACCAGATGTTCCCTTCGGGGCCCGTCGTGATCCCGTCTGGGAGGCTGTTGGCGCTGACCCCGGTCGAGAACTCGGTGACCGTGCCGGACGGGGTGATCCGTCCGATCTGGCCGGCGTTCTCCGTGAACCAGACGTTGCCGTCGGGGCCCGCCGTGATATTCATTGGGCCAGATCCGGGGGTGACCCCGGCCGAGAACTCGGTGACCGTGCCGGCCGGGGAGTAGGACGCGCTCGCGGCCGTCGGGAGCAGGGCCAGGGAAAGCGCCGCGATCGCCACCAGGCAAACGGCCATCTTCCGCAGCGGCGCATGGGCGGATGACAGGACCGGCCGATCGACTGGCGATCGTTGACCACGCGACGGCCCTGTCGCTTCCGCCGCGGACCCGGTGACACGCAGAACACCCGAACGCAAGAAACCCCAAAGCAGTCTCACTAGGACTCCCTCCCCCTTGTCGTGAGGCCCGAGGCCGGCTGCGGGCCAGTTAGCGCCGACGAGCGCATCGAAAAAGTACCAGAAGCCACGAGCGTTGGTAGCGCGATCACCGGAGCACTCGTCCATCCAGCGGCAGGGAGTTTCTGTGAATGCCCCCGCCGGGAGTCGAACCTGGATCTACCGCTTAGGAGGCGGTCGTCTTATCCATTGGACTACGAGGGCGTGGTCCGGCGGCGTCGCCAGGCCGTGCGGGAAGGCTACCGGCGCTACCCCGCGGGGCGATCGGAATACTCGCCCGCCAGGCTCGACAGCGCATCGCCGTGCAGCCGGTGGGTGATCCACTCGCCCATCGTGCGGGCGCCGAGGCTCCTGTAGAAGCCGAGCGCGAGCTCGTTCCAGTCGAGCGCCGCCCATTCAAGGCGTTCTCCACCCTGGTCGCGCACGTGCGCGGCCACCGCCGCGAGCAGCGCCCGCCCCACGCCGGCGCCGCGCTGGGCGGGCAGCACGAAGAGATCCTCGAGCCACACGCCCCGGCTTGCCAGAAAGCTCGAGAAGGTCGGGAAGAACAGGGCGTATCCGACCGGCTGTGAGTCGAGCTCTGCGATCAGAGCCCGAGCGGCCGGGCGCTCGCCGAACAGGGCCTCGGCGAGCTGCTCCTCGGTGGCCCGCAGCTCGTGCTCAAGGTGCTCATAGCGGGCGAGCCCAGCGAACAGCTCGAGAAGCAGCGCCACGTCCGCCGGCCCGGCGGCGCGGATGCGCGGGGGCTCGCCCGCGGGCGCATCGGCCACCCCTCAGCCCACCTCGCGGTCGGGGCGCTCGGGATAGATGTCGTCGATCGTCGTCAGCGGCACATACGGCGCGCCCGCGGCCCGCTCGATAGCGTCGCCGCCACCGGCGAGCCGGTCGAGCACGCTGATCACCCCGCAGATCCGCCTGCCGGCCTCGTGCAGCGCCTCGATCGCCGCGAGCGTGGAGGAGCCGGTGGTGACGACGTCCTCGACCACGACGCAGCGGTCCTCGGAGTCGAGCAGCGGTCCCTCGATGCGCCGCTGGAGCCCATGTGCCTTGCTCTCCTTGCGCACGAAGAAGGCCTTTGCGCGGGCTCCGCCCGCGAGGGCGGCGCAGGCCACCGGGTCGGCGCCCATCGTGAGGCCGCCGACCGCCGTGCCACCCCAGTCGGATACCTGCGCCGCGAGCAGCACGCCCAGCGCGGAAAAGCCCTCTGGGCGCAGAATGGCCCGCTTGGCGTCCACGTAGTACTGGGCCAGGGCCCCGCTCGTGAGGGTCACCTCGCCGATCACGAGCGCGTGGCTTCGGAGTTCCTCGACGAGCCGCGCACGCGCCCCCACGAGGTCGCTGGGTGTACTGGCGACGGTGTCCATGCGGGGATCTAATCTAGCGGTGTGTCCTCGATCGCCGGATTGATGCGCCTTGCCTCGTTCGTGATCTGCCTGATCGTGATCGCCTCGTTCACCATCTTCGCGGTCGATCAGACAAAAGGCGCCTCCGCACATCAGCAGCAGGAACTCACGGTCGGCACGAAAGCGGCGCTCACCGAAACACCCAAGAGCACTGCCACGCACGAGAGCGGACTGCACGAAGCGATCGACGAAGCCTCCAACAAGCTCACCTCGCCGTTCTCGGGCGTCACCTCGGGGTCGAGCAGCGAATGGGCCATTCATGGGGTCAACCTGCTGCTCGCCCTGGCGATCTACGGCTTTGGTCTCGGCTATCTCGCGCGCGTGATCCGCGTCAGATTCCCGTAGCTGGCCCTGCGCCTAAGGACCGGCGTTGCCGCTGACCCGATGGCTGCCGCCGCCGCTCTCGTTGTAGACGTCGACCGCGGTCCCCATCTGCACCCAACCGTAGATCGCCGGTGCGTCTGGGATCGGCACGCGCAGACAGCCGTGGCTGGCGGCGTACGTGGGCACTTCGTGGTAGCCGTGGATCGCGTAGCCGCGGATGAAGTAGTTGGAATCGACCATGCCGTCGGAGTTTTCGCCGGGTGTCTTGGAATACACGTTGAAGTGGCCGATCACGGTGGGCGTCGAGGGCTTGCCGGAGCTCATCGTGTAGATCGCATGGACATGCCCGCCCGGTTCGATCTCGGCGAGCACCTGTTTGGTCAGATCGGCCTCCACGTGGCGCCCGTCGCGGGGATAGAGGACGTGGAAGCTGCCGGCTCCCCGCTCGAGCAGTTCGAAGACCCTGCGGCCCGCGGCGGGAACGCGTTCGAGATCGGTCATCTTGCGATAGGCGATCAGCGCGCGTCCGGTCGCTTCGTCGAAGAAGCCGCTCAGCGGCACCGAGTAGTGGAGAGCCGCGAGCTCAGACTGAAGCAGGCGGACCGACTGTCCGCGCGAGCCCGGTCCGACGCTCGGATTGACAAAGTGCACCCCGGGGGAGCGCCCGGCGAATGCCCCCTGCTGCGCAGTTGCGTAGTGGGCCGCACGCGCTTCCACCAGGCCCGCGTAGTGACTTGCGAAATTGATGTGAAACTGACCCGCGCCGTTGCCGATCGCAAGCACGCTGACGGTCTTTACTTCGACCTTGCGCCCTTCGCGATAGAAGCTCACCCTCACCGTCTGGCCGCCCACGTAGGGCGTGACGATCGCGCGCACCACGATCCGCCCGCCCACGAGCGCAAACGGCGGGCTGCCGCCAACCTTCTGAAGCTGCAGGCTGATGCGGCCCGCAACAGCCGCCGGAGCGGTGGTTGGTGCAGGGGGGGCGGCCGGTTCGGCAGCCAGAGCCGGGGTGGCCCCGGCCAACAGGAAGCCGCCGGATACCGCGATCGCGGTGCCGAGCAGACGTGCCGCAACAGCCTGGCGAGGAGAGCTCATCCCGGCCGATCCTATCCTTCTGGGGCGACGATGAACGGCTCTGCAACGAGCGATGCCGGCTCGGGCGTTATCAGCCCGATGCGTTTGAAGGCCAGCGCCAGCAGACCGATCACGGCCAGCGATGCGGCCGCCAGCAGGGGGATCTGCCAGCCCCACCCCTCGAGGACGCCGAAGGCCAGCGAGTTGTTGAGCGAGTGCGCGATCATGCACGGGTACAGCGAGCCCGTGTAGCGATACAGCAGGCACAGCCCGAAGCCCAGCCCGGCGAGCGGTATCAGGTCGAGAACCGGTGCCGAGCCGACATGGACTCCGCCGAACACGAGCCCGGTGATGATTGCCGCCGGCCACGTCCCACGCCAGTTGCGCAGAGCGGTGAAGATGAACCCCCGGAACAGGAACTCCTCGCAGATCGGGGCGATCACGCAGGTCAGACCAGCGCTCAGCAGCAGCAGGGTGGTGCTTTCGCCGGTCCCCAGCTGTTCGAGCACCTTCTCCTTTTCGGCGTGGAATGCCGAGCCCCACACGATGCTGAAGACGATGAACGCGACCAGCAGAAAGGCGATCGACACCGTCGCCCACCCCCATCCTTCGCCCGGCCGGCGCAGCCCGAACTGCCAGGCGCTGACCGCGCGACCGCCCAGCTGAGCGAAGAACACGGCCGACAGCACGAAGGCGACGTCCTGCACCACCGTGTCGGCGATGGTGATGCCTCCGGGTACGTGCGAGCCGCTGATGTTCACCCCGAACGCCAGCGCGGGAATGTCGATGATCAGGCCTCCGACGATCGCAGCCGCCACGCCGCCGAGCAGTGCCAGCGGCGCCGTCCAGGGCGGCCAGTCGGTCGTGGGCGAGAACGACGTCCCGTCAGATCGGTGCATCGGGCTAGGCCACCCAGTGCCAGGTGGCGAACTGTGCGACGAAGAACGCCATCAACACGGCGGAGACCACCAGCGCCGGCCGTTGCGCGCGGGGATGGGCGGCCAGCCACACGGCCAACCACATGCTCAGCGGGAAAAGGACTACCAGGAAGCGTGGAAGCGACATCAGCGGCTGGGGTGTCACCGGGTAGGAGAGGGGCAGCGCCAGCGCGGCGATCACATAGACGCCATAGGCCAGCGGAAGCCGCCGCAGCACCCCCACGACGGCCGGCACGGCCGCGAGCAGGAAGCCGAGCAGCATCAGGTTGTGGCCCGCATCGACGAACGGGCTGCCGCCGCCGCTCGGGAAGTAGACGTGGGAGCGCTGGAAGGAGAGCAGCTGGCGGGCGCCCTCGAAGGCGGCCCTGACGCCGTCCCAGACACCGAGATAGGGCCCCGCGAAATGCCTGCCCCACACGTCCTGGGCGTGGAACGGCATCAGCCCCTCACCGCCTGCCACGGCGAGGTAGCCCAGATACAGGGCGAGCCCGGCCGGCACCATCAACAGCCACAGGATGTCGGCGCGCAGCCTGTAGCGGGGACGCCCGAAACGGGCCTCCGGGAAGTCCGGCACCCTGTCCTCCCGCGGGCCGTACAGGTACAGGATCAGCGCCGGCAGGAGCAGCACCACACCGGCGCTGCGCGTGGCGGCGGCCAGCGCGCCGAGCGCCCCGGCGGCGGCCCAGCGGCCCCGGCGGGCGGACCAGAAGAGCCCGACCGACAGCGCGAGATAGAGCGACTCGGAGTAGACGGCCGAGAAATAGAAGGCCATCGGAGCAAAGGCGGTAATCAGCACGGCCAGACGGGCCACCTCGCGGCCGGACGGGTGGGGAATCCCGGCTGGGCGGGAGAGCGACAGCTCGAGCGTGGTCAGACGATGGATGCCGTACAGCGACAGCGACAGCGCGCCCAGCGACAGCAGCACACCGGCGGGCACCGGCGGCACTCCGCAGGACGCGATCGCGTGCAGGCCCAGTGGATACAGCGGGAAGAAGGCTGTGCGCGCTGACGTGAACGAGCCCAGATCGGGCCGGTACCCATAGTGGGCGATCACCAGATACCAGGCCGAATCCCAGCGGGCGGCCGGGGCAGCGAGCAGATCGCCGAGCCACCCGAATCCGCGGGTCACGCCGGGAGGATTGAAGGCGCTTCGCACGGGCCCGAAGCCGACCGCGGCCACGGTCCCTGCGCCGGCCAGCCAGACCAGCAGGCGCGAGCTCCACAGGGCCCGCCAGCTGTCGCTAACCGCCGCCATGCGCGCCGGGTCAGCGCGCAGGCGCGAGAACGGACCGCGCACCGAGCCGACCCCGCCCGGCCGGCCCGCCGGCGCTCTGAAGGGTGCGGCCAGCTCGCTCGCGGTGTCCAGGATTGCCAGCTCGGCGGTGTCGGAGTTCATGTGATCTGGCACCGAGCGCGGGGGCCGCTGCGACGCAAATGGCAGGAAATCACACTCCGAGCGCTAATCTCGGCTACCCCCCCAAGATGTCAAGACAAGCCCGACAACGCCGGCGCAGACACAATCGCAGCGGTCCCACAAGATTCCTGCTCGTCGGTGGCGGGCTGCTCGTCACTGGCTGCATTGTGGGCGTGATCGCGGCGGTGGGGTACGTCCTCAGCGTCGCCCAGTCGGCTCCGGCGCTCGGGAGGCTGCACCCGATCCTGAGCGGGGGCTCCTCACAGGTGTTCGCGGCGGATGGGACGCCGCTCGGGTTCATCCAGTCCGATGAGCTGCGCAGCCCCATCTCCTGGAGCGAAATCCCCTCCGACCTGAAGAACGCCACCGTGGCGATCGAGGACCAGCGCTTCTACAAGAACGACGGCGTCGATCTGACGGGGATCTTCCGGGCGGCCGTCAAGGACATCACCAACGGCGCCGCCCTGCAGGGCGGCTCGACGATCACGATGCAGCTGATGCGGAATCTCTACCTGGGCGGCGATCAGCGCACGCTCAGGCAGAAGATAATCGAGGCCAAGCTGGCGATCGACTACAACAGGCGCCACAGTAAGCGCTCCATCCTGACCAGCTATCTGAACAGCGTCCCCTACGGCACCGTCGGCGGGCAGACGGCCATCGGCGTGCAGGCCGCTGCGCGGGTGTTCTTCGACAAGCCGGCCTCGGAGCTCGACCTGGCTCAGTCCGCCCTGCTCGCGGGGCTTCCACAGGCGCCCTCCCAGTACAACCCCCTGCACGATCCCTCGGCCGCCCGGCAAAGGCGCACCGAGGTACTCGTGAAGATGGCCCAGCTTCACTACATCACCGCCGCGCAGGCCGCCGCCGCCGAGGCGGCGCCATTGGGTGTCAAGTACGGGGACTTCTACTCGCAGCGACGGGAGGACTTCTTCTTTGAATACGTCCACGAGCTGCTGGTCCACCGCTACGGCGCCAACACGGTTGCCCAGGGCGGGCTGAAGGTCTACACGACCATCAACCTGAACATGCAGCGCCTCGCCCGCAAGGCGATCGCGCAGGTGCTGGACGAGCCCGAAGACCCCGCCTCGGCGATCGTCACGCTGAACCCCGCCAACGGCGACATCGAGGCCATGGCCGAGTCCGAGAGCTATGAGAAGTCGCAGTACAACCTCGCCGCCGACGGGCACCGCCAGCCGGGCTCCACCTTCAAGGCGATCGACCTCGCCGACGCTCTCTCCCGGGGCATCGACCCGAACAGCACCTACTACCTGTCACACACGCTCCAGGCGGGATGGCTGCCCGACTATCCGACCTATGAAGTGAAGACCTTCGAGGGCACCTCCCTGAACAAGTCGCTCAACCTCGTCAACGCCACGCTCACCTCCGACAACACCGTCTACGCCCAGCTAGCCGCCGACCTGGGGGAGCGGACGGTGACCCAGATGGCATACAAGATGGGGGTCACCACCCACCTGTCGAGCTATCCGGCGGAGGCGCTGGGCGGGCTCACGCTCGGGGTGACCCCACTGGAAATGGCCGACGTGTACGCGACCCTGGCCGACGGCGGATGGCGCAACACCCCGATCGCCATCACGAAGGTGGTCTTCCCCGACGGCCACACCGACAGCAACTGGGGCGCCCCGCACCGGGTGAAGGTGCTGAGCGAAGGCGTCACCGCCGAGGAGACCAGCATCCTCGAGCAGAACGTTCAGAGCGGCACCGCCACGCGGTCGGCGATCGGCTGCCCGACGGCCGCCAAGACTGGTACCACGAGCGAACTCGTCGACGCCTGGCTCGATGGCTTCACCCCCCGCTTCTCGACCGTCGTGTGGATGGGCTATCCCAACAAGCGGGTGTCCATGACCGACGTGCACGGCGAGCCCCAGCAGGGCGGCTATCTGCCGGCGGAAATCTGGCACGCCTACATGGCGGCGGTGACCGAAGGCAAGCCGTGCGTGCCGTTCCCGCCCTCCAAGGAAGCGATCTCCTACAGGCCCTTCTACGGCAAGTTCGCGAGCACCGGCTATCTCGAAGCGGCAACAGAAGCCGGTGAAGCATCCGCGAAGGAAAAGAAGAAGCAGAGCGGGCACGGCCACCACGGCGGGGGCTCCCCCTCCGGGCCCGAAAACGGCGGCGATCAGGGCACCGGCGGTGGAGGTGGCGGCATCGGCCGGCCCACCGTGCCCGGCAAAGCCGAGCAGCCGGCCGGGCCGACGCCGGGAGGCGGGACCACGGTCAAACCAAGCGGCGGGGCCGAACCCGGCTGAGATCGCAACCGGCCGGTTCGAGCGCCCTTCGCGGGCACGCACTGGTAGTTTGAGTCCGAGTAATTGAACAACGGGCCGCCCCCCACTGAGTGGATGCGGCCCAGATGGGATACGGCGTGGCGAAGGAGGATAAGGTTGAATTCGAGGGCGAGGTCATCGAGGCCCTGCCCAACGCGATGTTCCGCGTGAAGCTCGACAACGACCATGTGGTGCTCGGGCACGTGGCCGGCAAGATGCGGCGATTCCGCATTCGCATCCTCCCCGGCGATCGCGTCCGCTGCGAGCTCTCTCCCTACGATCTGGACCGCGCGCGGATCGTCTATCGGCATCGCTGAGCTCTCCCTGATCCGGCATCGCTGAGCTGTCCCTGATCGAATCCATCGCCTCCGAGCTGCGGAGCGCGCCGGGCAGCTCGAGGGTCCTCATGGGCATCGGAGACGACGCGGCCGTGGTGCGTGCGCGGCCCATCTGCGTGACCTCTGTGGATGCGATGGTCGAGGGCGTTCACTTCCGTCTGGGCCGCGACTGGGTGACGGCGGCGCAGGTCGGCCGCCGTGCTTTGGCGGCGGCGCTGTCCGACCTCGCGGGGATGGGCGCCGACACCGGCGAGGCCTACCTGGTGGTGGGCCTGCCGGCGGGGTTCGGCGACGAGCAGGGCCTCGAGCTGCTGCGCGGGGCGATGTCGCTGGCGGTGCAGACGGGCACCGCGATCGCGGGAGGCGACGTGGTGGGTGCGCCCGCCCTGACGGTCTGCGTGACCGTGGTGGGCTGGGCCGACAGCGCCGATCAGCTGATTGGCCGCGACGGCGCGCGCGAGGGCGACCTGGTGGGCGTCACGGGCGCACTGGGCGGTGCCGGCGCGGGCCTTGCGGTGCTCGAGGGTCGTACGGCCCTGCCGCCGGGCCACGACGGGCTGCTGGTACGCATGCGGGAGCCGACCCCGCGCCTGGCCGAGGGTCGGGCACTGGCGGCGGCCGGCGTTCACGCGCTGATCGACGTGTCTGACGGGATCGCCACGGACGCCGGGCATGTGGGCCGCGCAAGCGGCGTGCAGCTGCGTGTGGAGCTGGGCGCGCTGCCGCTGGCGGAGGGTGTGAGCGAGGTCTCCGCCCAGCTGGGCGTGCCCGCCTGGGAGCTGGCGGCCGGCGGCGGGGAAGACTACGAGCTGTGCTTCTGCGCCGCGCCCTCAGACCGTGCCCGGGTGGAGGAGGCCGTGAGGGCTGCGCATGGTTCCACGGCGGGCGTGGGAGTCACCTGGATCGGCCGGGTGGTCGAGGGCCCACCCGGAGTGTTGCTGCTAGATGAGCGGGGAGGGGACGTTCGGATTCAGGGTTTCGAGCACCTTCGATGAGCGCCCGCGCGGGTGCGCCCGGCGAGGGTGCGCGGGCGCCAGGCGCGTTTCGATCGGACGCACCGCACCGCCCCCCGGCACCGCCCGGGCGGCGCCGATCGGGACCGTGCGCGTGAGCCGGGCGAAGACGAGCAGCCGTTTGGCGGCGCTGAACAGCGGCGTGCAGGCGGACAGCACGAGCCTTGAGTAGCCGACCGGATCCACCGCCGCGCGAACGTCGGTGGGCGAGACCGCCTCCTGTCCGATCACCGTGTAGGTGAAGTGCGCGTAGGGCATGTTCAGCAGGATGCGGTTGCCCGGGCGCAGTGAGTCGATGTGGCGGAAGGGCGCCAGATATGTCGTGCGATGACCTGCGATGGCGGTCGTTCCGGGAACCCCGGGAAAGCTCGTTTCTTTGTAGATGCCGGGCCCGCTCTCGAGTTCTTCGGTGCCGGTACCTTTGACCACCACATAGCTGGCCCCGATGCGGGGGATGATGATGCGTCCCACCGCGTCGCCGTCGCGGGCGTGATGCTCGAGATGCTGGGCCAGAAAGGCAACCCGTGAGCGCTCATCGGGCAGGCTGGCGAGCGCCCGGCGCTCGACGGGGGTGGGGACGGCGCGTTCCATCGCGTGCAAAGTGCCACTCAGGTGGTCCTGGCGGAATTTGGCATACAGAGCGGTGAACGGCTCCTGCCACACGAGCGTGACCGCGGCGTCGGTGAGCGCCAGGGCGCCGAGGGCGATCATCAGATAGGCCAGCACACGGGGAGCGCGGCGGCGGCGGCGCGCAGGCTCGCCGGAGAAGGGCGCTCGTCGCCGAGCGGCCATCCGTTGGGGCGAGGTGCTCGTGAACGGGATCTCGGACATGTGGGCGTCCCTACGTTCCCACATGCCAGCATAAACACCGGATGGGAGCGGGGCGGGCGCGAGTACGGCGCGCTGGGCGCCTATCTTCGCAGAGCCGACTCGGTTCCACCCAGCGACCCCGGACCGGCGTAGGAGCGGGGGCCGCGAACGGTTATGGGGGTACCGACGTCGGCACCCAGCCCGGGGAGCGGGGCGCTGGGAGTCAGCGCGACCATCGCCCCGGCGACCAGGCAGCCGAGCCCGAGGCTCCACACCACCGCCCCCAGCAGGCCGACATGCCCACCGGCCAGCATCAGGACCCCAGTCCAGGCCACCTCGAGCGGCCCCAGGCCGAGCTGATGGGCATAGAAGGAGATCAGCAGGAGGAGCGGAAGCAGGGCCGCCGCCACCAGGGCGAGCGCTCCCACAGGGCGCGGGCGGAGCTCCGGCGAGGCGATCACCAGGAACAGATGCAGCGCCGGCAGCAGCAGCAGGGCGCTGAACGGATCGACGGCCCACACCACGACGCAGATCGCCAGCAGCACGAGCAGCATCGCCAGTCCGGCCGCTTCAGAGCTCGGGCGGACGCTCAACCCCAGCCGCCGCAGCAGAGCCGGCCACAAGAGCCAGGCCAGCCCCAGGCCGAGGACCACCACCAGCACGGCCCGCGTGGCGGCGCCGTCGAGCGGCGCGGCGGTCGGCAGCACAGGCGTCGCGGGAACGGCGCCGACGAGCCCCAGCAGATAGGCGAACAGCCCGCACAGCAGGAACGGAAGCGCACAGGCCAGCGTCCACAGCGTCCAGCGCCCAACCGGCTCGTGGCGGCGGCGCAGTCGCGCAAGCGCGTCGACCGCGAGGAGCAGCGGTCCGAGCATCAGCGCCCCCACGAGCAGACGCACAGCCCAGGCGGGGAGCACCTGTCGCTCGATCAGCACGCCCGTCTGCAGGGCGTGGGGCACATCCGGCGCGGTGTCGAGCGCGTCCACGGCGCTCAGCACGGCGCGACCGAAGCCCTGCAGGCGTTCGGCGCTCACGGTCTCAGCGGGCCTGGGACCACGTTCGCCGCTGGCCTGGACGAGCACCGCCGGCATGCCGCTGGCGGCGAGTGGCCCCTGCTCGCCGCCGGCCACGGGGAACGCGAGGTGGGCGAACTGGCCGATCGTGCTGGGAGCGCCGGGGTCCGAGCCGGTTTCCATCGAGATCGCCGCGGTCAGCGTGCGCTGCAGCTCGATCGGGGCGGAGCCGTAGCCATCGGAGAACGGAATCACATAGGGCTTCCTGGAATCCGTGCCCGCCAGATCGCCGAGCACGATCGCCGCGTCCAGCGGGCCGCTGAAGTTGGCGGCGAAGTTCGCGGCACCGGCGTCACCGCCGCTGCCGCCGCTGGTGGAAACGAGCACGATCGTGCGGCGCGTCTCGCGCGTTGCGAACACCCGCGCGAGCTCGAGCAGCGCCGCCGTGCCCGACATCTCGGCGCGAGAGCCGCGCGACAGGGCGTCGCGATGGGCGAGGATCACGATCGGTGAGGCGTTCGTCGAGCCCGGCCGCTGGGCGATCACGGTGGTCAGCGAACGCTCACCGTCGATGGTCTGCGCCTGAAAGCGATGGGTATGCACGGAGAAGCCACCGCCGGCCGTGCCGCCGAGACCCTTGAGGATCTCCGAGATGCGTGCGGCGAGGGCCTCATCGCCCGGGCTGCCGGCGCGCCGGTTGGGGAATTCGGCCGCCAGGCTGTCGGCTTCGCTCAGCGCGCTCGAGCCCGAGAACGCGTCGGGGGCGAGCGTCGAGGTGAGCGGCAGCGCTCGCGGGGTGAGCGAGAAGGCGGCGATCAGAAGCGCGAACAGAAAGGGCACGAACGCGGCCCGGTAGAGGCGCCAGTTGAACATCGGCCTAGACCATAGTCCGGTCCTCGCCGCGCCGCACCGCAAGGCGCGCCCACAGGCAGGACAGAAGAGTCCCGCACACGGTTAGGTATCGTCCAGCCGCGTGCTCCAGCCCGTGGCAGTAGGACACAAGACGCTCGCCGACTACACGCACATCTGCGGGCGGGAGCTGATCGCCGAAATCCGTGAGCTGGCCGAGCCGCTGAAGGGCAGCCGCGTGGTCCACATCTCGGCCACCGCCTTCGGCGGCGGCGTCTCGGAGATCCTCTACACGCTGGTGCCGCTGATGCGCGACGTGGGCCTTGAGTGCGAGTGGCAGGTGATCTACGGGCGCGAGGAGTTCTTCAACGCGACCAAGCTCATGCACAACGCCCTGCAGGGCGCCTCCCAGGATCTCGACGAGGAGCAGTGGGACACCTGGCGCCAGTACAACGAGATGAACGCCCGCGAGCTGTCGGCGGGCTGGGACGTGTGCCTGGTCCACGACCCGCAGCCGGCCGCGCTGTTCGGGCTGGTGCCAGAGAAGGCCAAGGGCTGGGTGTGGCGCTGCCACATCGACGTGTCCACTCCCAACCCGCAGACGATCGCCCAGCTGCTGCCCTACATAGCGGACTATCCGGAGTC
The DNA here is from genome assembly GCA_963826995.1 of uncultured Solirubrobacteraceae bacterium. GTDB lineage: Bacteria > Actinomycetota > Thermoleophilia > Solirubrobacterales > Solirubrobacteraceae > Palsa-744. The sequence continues at coordinate 1,187,238 of CAWGYZ010000002.1, forward strand.
GCTGTTTCACATGCGCGAGTACGTGCCGGCGGGTATGAACGGGCACGTCAACGTCGTGCCCCCCGCGATCGACCCGCTGACACCCAAGAACATGGCGCTGTCGCCCGAGGACGCGGCATTCGTGTGCGGGCAGTTCGGGATCGATCTCGACCGGCCGCTGATGTGCCAGGTGTCGCGCTTTGACCCCTGGAAGGACCCACTGGGGGTGATCGACGCGTACCGCATCGTCAAGGAGTCCCTGCCCGAGGTGCAGCTCGCGCTGGTGGGCTCGATGGCCTCCGATGATCCGGAGGGGTGGGATTTCTTCAACGCGACGATCGCCCACGCCGACGGCGATCCCGATATTCATATCCTCAACAACTTCAACAACGTGGGGGCGATCGAGGTCAACGCGTTCCAGTCACACTCCGACGTGCTGATCCAGAAGTCCACTCGCGAGGGCTTCGGGCTGACGGTGTCTGAGGCCATCTGGAAGGCGCGGCCGTTCATCGGCGGAGACGTGGGTGGCATACCGCTGCAGATCGAGGACGGGGTGACCGGTTATCTGGTGTCGAGCGTCGATGAGTGCGCCGGGCGCTCTCTGGACGTGCTCGGCGACCCGGGGCTCGGAAAGTCGCTGGGCAGGACGGGGAAGGAGTACGTGCGCACCCATTTCCTGACGCCGCGCTACCTGCGCGACTATCTGAGGATCTTCAACGACCTGAAGGCGTCATGACCGAGGGAGGGCCGGGACGGACCCAGCTGGTGCTGGTGTCCAACCGCGGACCCGTGACATTCCACGCGGGCGGGGAGCCCCACCGCGGCTCGGGCGGGCTGGTGACGGCGCTGACGGGCCTGGCGAGCCACCGGGACGTGATCTGGATCGCCTCGGCGATGAGCGAGGACGACGCGGAGGTCTCAGAGAAGAACGGCGGGCAGGCGTTCCCTGTGCGCCAACCGGGCGGCGAGGAGTTCCAGGTGCGCCTGGTGGTGAGCGATCCGCAGGCCTACGACTGGTTCTACAACGTGTTCGCGAACCCGATGCTGTGGTTCATCCAGCACTACCTGTGGGACCTGTCCAACGCGCCCGACATCCGGCGCGAGGAGATCGAGGCATTCGAGTTCGGCTACAACGCCGTCAACGAGGACCTCGCGCGGGCCGTGGTGGAGGAGATCGAGGACGTGGAGGAGCCGGTGGTGATGGTCCACGACTACCACCTCTACACGCTGCCCGACCTGGTGCGCCGGGCCCGCCCGGATGCGTTCCTGCACCACTTCATCCACATCCCGTGGACGCAGTCGGATGCCTGGCGGGTGCTGCCGACGCGGATCCGGGAGGAGATCTTCACCGGCATCCTGGCCAACGACATCGTGGGGTTCCACACCCGCTCCTACCGCCGGAACTTCCTGCAGTGCTGTCGCGACCTGATGGACCTGGAGGTGGACTTCGAGGGCGGCGTGGTGAAGTTCGGCGAGCGCGAGGTGTGGGTGAGGGCCTATCCGCTGCCGATCGACCACAAGGCCACCAGGCTGATCGCTCAGAGCGCTCGCGTGAGCGAGTTCGAGCGCGAGCTTCTGCGACGCCGTCGCGACTTCCTGATCCTGCGGGTCGACCGGGCCGACCTGAGCAAGAACGTGCTGCGCGGGTTCTCCGCATTCGACCTGTTCCTGGAGCAGCATCCCGAGTTCTCCGAGCGGGTCACCTTCATCGCGCAGATGATGCCCTCGCGTACCGACGTGCCGCAGTACGCGGAGTACCTGGAGCGGATCGAGGCCCTGGTGGCCGTGGTCAACCACCGGCACGGCACGCCCGACTGGATGCCGGTCCAGCTGAAGCTGCGCGATGACCTGGAGGAGGCGATGGCGGCCTACAAGCACTACGACGTGCTGCTGGTGAACGCGATGTTCGACGGCATGAACCTGGTGGCCAAGGAGGGGCCGATCGTCAACGAGCGCGAGGGGGTCTCGATCCTCTCGGAGAACACCGGCGCGCACGAGGAGCTGGGCGATTACGCGCTGTCGGTGAACCCGTTCGACATCCAGGAGCTCGCCAACTCGATCTACGCGGCGCTGACCATGGACGCGGCCGAGCGGCGGCGGCGGGCAAACGGGCTGGTCGAGATCGTCACCTCCCGCGATCCCGGCGACTGGATCGACGAGCAGCTGGCGGACATCCGCGCGAAGGGTCGGAGCCGCTAGGCTTCCAGCAGCGTCTCATGACTCTGCCGGCACCCACATACGACCTCGTGCTCCTGCTCGACCCACAGGCCGAGGAGGACACGCGCGCGAAGATCCTCACCGACACGCGCGCTGCGATCGAGGCCCAGGGCGAGCTCCTGCGCCAGGACGACTGGGGCGACCGCTCGCTCACCTACCCGATCGATCGCAAACCGGACGCGGAGTATCACCTGCTCCAGTTCCATGCCGGCGCGCCGGAGATGCTGAGCGCCCTGGACCGCACGCTGCGGATCACCGACGGCATCATGCGCTTCCGGATCATCAAGCTGAAGCCGGGCGTTCCGGACGCACCGGACGTGCTGGCGGCCCCGACCGAGGAGCCCCAGGGCGAGCCGCGGGCGCCGGTCGAGCCGGCGGTGGTCGTGGAGGCGGACGTCGTCGTCGAGGCCGGTGGAGAGACGGCCGAGGTCGTCGAGGAGGCCGTGGTCGAGACCGCAGCAGAGGCGGCGGAGGTCGTCGAGGAGGCGGTCGCCGAGGCCGACGCCGAGGTCGGCGAGCCGGCCTAGCGTCCAGGGCGCCCGAGCGGTCTCCTGGAGACCGTGCTGCAGCGCTTACAGGAGCGACGCAGGGGTAATAAGATCAGACCCATGGGCTGGGCTGAAGACATGAATGATCACTCGACGCGGAGGACCGACGTGCTGCGCGCCTCCCCGCCGATGTTCGACTCACGGCTGCTGGACGCTCTGTCGCGCGTGCATCCAGCGGTGCCGGTGCTCATCTTCACGCCGGCCATCGCGGTGATGGTCGCGTGGGGGCTCTCGCGCGTCAGCGTCGTGGCGGTGGCGGCGCTGGTGGTCGCCGGGTATGCGCTGTGGACGCTGTTCGAGTACTGGCTTCACCGCGTCGTGTTCCACTTCGAGCCCGAGGACGGGCTCGGGGCGCGCATGCACTGGATCATCCACGGTGTGCATCACGACCACCCCAACGATCCGCTGCGGCTGGTCATGCCGCCCGCGGTCAGCATCCCACTGGGCGCGATCGTGTTCGGAGTGCTGTATCTGATCTTCGGCGAACGCTACGCGCCGGGACTGGGCGCCGGGTTCTTCGCCGGCTACCTGGTGTACGACATGATGCACTACTACCTGCACCACTTCCGTCCGCGCGGGCGCCTCGGACGGATGCTGCGCGAGCGCCACATGCGCCACCACTTCCAGGACGAGACGCGCGGCTTCGGGATCAGCGCGCCGTACTGGGACGAGGTGTTCGGCACCTCCTCGCGCAGCGCGCGCCGCAGCGCCGGCGAGCGGCAGCCAAAACCTCGCATGTAGCGAGGTCCCCTGGCGGGCGCCGGAAGATCGCACCCGCAGTCCTGACTAGACTCGAAGCTCGATGTCCCGCGACCGGGACGGGGTAAAAGCTGAAAGGAAGAGGAACCGTGGCCGCCACCAACATCAACAGGGTCGTGATGACCGGAAACCTGACCGCCGATCCGGAGCTGCGCTCGCTGCCGAGCGGCATGTCGGTGTGCAGCCTGCGCATCGCCTGCAACACCCGCCGCAAGAACGGAAGCACCGGCGAGTGGGAGGACAAGCCGAACTACTTCAACGTCACTGTATGGGGCGCGCAGGGCGAGAACGCCGCCCGCTACCTGTCGAAGGGGCGCCCGGTGGCGATCGACGGGCGGCTCGAGTGGCGCGAGTGGGAGTCCCAGGACGGGACAAAGCGCCAGGCAACCGATATCATTGCCGACTCGGTGCAGTTCCTGGGCTCGCGCGAGGATGCCTCCGGTGGAGGCGGGTTTGCGGGCAACGGGTCCTCCAAGGGCTCCGACGTCCCCGTCGACGACGGCGATTTTCAGCCCGCACCCGTCACCGGTGGAACCGGCGACGACGACATTCCGTTCTGAGTACAGCGAGGTTCTTGTGTCTATCAGCATCACCATGCCGGAAGCCCACCAGCGCCCCAGCGGCGGAGAACGCTGATGGCAAAAGCGCGCGGTCGCGGCAAGCCGGTTCGCCGGCGCGACAAGAAGGGTGGGCCCGGCAGCGGCCGGCGTAAGCCGTGTCAACACTGCCGCGACAAGGTCGAGCAGGTCGACTACAAGGACGTGGCGTCGCTGAAGAAGTTCATCTCCGAGAAGGGCAAGATCCGCTCTCGGCGGATCACCGGCTCCTGCCGCCGCCACCAGGTGCAGATCGCGCGCGCCGTCAAGCGCGCCCGCGAGCTGGCGCTACTGCCGTACGTGAACGAGGGCGGACGCGACGACAGCCCACGGCGCGAACGAGGCGACCGCGACCGGGACCGGTAGGAGCTCGCGATGCCGGAGGCTCTACTGCTGCAGGATGTCGAGACCCTCGGGGAGCAGGGCAACGTCGTCGATGTCTCCAAGGGATACCTGCGCAACTACCTGATCCCGCGCAAGCTCGCCCAGCCGGCCACCAAGGGCGCGATCCAGGCGATCCGCGAGCGCCAGGAGGCGGCCGAGAGGGCCGAGCGCAATGCTGTCGAGAAAGCGCAGGAGAACGTGAACCTGCTGAACCGGACCGTTCTCACGGTCCCCCAGCAGGCCGGCGCCGACGGCAGGCTGTTCGGCTCGGTGACGGCCCAGGACATCGCCACGGCGATCCGGGAAGCACGCGGGCTGAAGATCGACAAACGCAACGTGCACATGCCCGAGCCGATCAGGAACGTGGGCACCTACATGGTCGTGGTGGAGGTCGTCCCGAACGTGACGGCCACCATCAAGACGATGGTCGTCGCCAAGAAATAGTCGCCCCCCCGCGGCCGCCGCCGGGGCTGGCGGCCGAGCGTCCAGTCCGTGACGGCTGCGAACATGTGTTCGTGGCAAACAATTTGGGCCGACATAGCGGAGAGCGGTCGCGGGCCGGGATGGACGGCGACCTAGACTCGCCGGAGCCATGAGCGCCGTCTCTCACGCTAACGGCTCTGCGAGCGTCAACGGCGGCGCGATCGCGCCGCCGCACAACCTCGACGCCGAGCAGTCGGTGCTGGGCGCGATCCTGCTCTCGGATCGCTCGCTGTACGCGCTGGTGATCGAAGAGGGACTCCGCTCAGAGGACTTCTACCGCGAGCGCCACGGGGCCATATATGAGGCGATGCTCGCGCTGTACAACGAGTCAGAGCCCGTGGACGTGCTGACGGTCACCGACCGGCTGCGCCAGATGGGCCGCCTCACGGACATCGGCGGACCGGCCACCGTGGACGAGCTGACCGGAGTGGTGCCGGCCGCCGGACATGCCCGCCGGTATGCGCAGATAGTGCGCGAGAACGCCCTGCTGCGGCGCCTGCTGAGGGCCTCCTATGAGATCCAGGAGAGCGTGTTGGGCCACCAGGCCGCTCCGCGCGAGCTGGTCGAGCAGGCCGAGAAGGCGATGCTTGAGGTGGCGCGCGATGATCGCCAGCAGGACTTCCGGGCGATCGAGGAGGTGCTGCACGAGGAGCTCGAGAAGCTCCACCGGCTGTCGCTGGAAGGCACCTCGCTGACCGGAACGCCGTCGGGCTTCCGCGATCTGGACGAGATCACCGGCGGATTCCAGCCGGGCAACCTGATCATCGTGGCCGCTCGCCCGGCGATGGGAAAGAGCGCGCTCGTATGCAACATCGCCGAGAACGCGGCCGTCGAGCACAACAAGCCGGTGGCGCTGTTCTCGCTGGAGATGGCGGAGGCCGAGCTGGCCCAGCGGTTCGTGGCCTCCCAGGCGCGGATCAAGGGCGAGGAGCTGCGCAAGGGGCGGGTGGCCGAGCAGCGCTGGCCGAAGATTCTGAAGGCCTCGCAGCGCCTCGCCACCGCCCCGCTGTGGGTGGATGACTCAAGCGACGTGGGGATGCTCGAGATTCGCGCCAAGGCCCGGCGGCTGCACAGTCAGTGCGAGGGGGGGCTGGGCCTGATCATCATCGACTACCTGCAGCTGATGCGCACCGACAGCCGCTACGACAGCCGCGTGACCGCGGTGGGCGAGCTCAGCCGCGGTCTGAAGATCCTGGCGCGCGAGCTGGGGGTTCCGGTGATAGCGCTGTCCCAGCTGAGCCGCGCGGTGGAGCAGCGCCCGGACAAGAAACCCCAGCTCTCAGATCTGCGCGAGAGCGGGAACCTCGAGCAGGACTCCGACCTGGTGATGTTCATCTACCGCGACGAGTACTACAACGAGGACTCCGAGCGCCCGGGCGAGGCCGACCTGATCATCGCCAAGCACCGCAACGGCGCCGTCGGCAAAGTCACGCTCACGTTCCAGAAGGAGTACCCCAAGTTCATGAACTACGCCGGCGAGCGGTTCGAGCAGTGACCCCCGAGAGCGGCGCAGACGCTCCCCGGGTTGTCGATCTCAGCTCGCGCATGCCGGGCGGTTCCCATGGCGAGGACAGCTGCCCGCTGGGCCGCTGCGACGGAAGCGGCTTCGTGGTCGACGAGGCCACCAACACGGCCTCGGACTGCGACTGCCGGGCGGGGCGCATAGCGACGGTGCGCACCAAGCGCTTCAAGGGCCGCATACCGCGCCGCTACCAGGGCGTCTCCTTCGACCGCCCTCCGGTGAGCGACCTCGCCAGAAGCGCCCCCGACCAGATCCAGTCGGTGCGCCGGTATGTGCGCGAGATCGAGCAGAACCTCGGCTCCGGCAGAGGGCTGTGGATTCAGGGCGACGTGGGCACCGGGAAGACGACGCTTGCGATGCTGGTCTCGAAAGCCGCGCTCGACGCGGGCCACTCGGTGGCCATCTACTCACTGCCGCGGCTGCTCAACCTGTTGCGCGAGGCGATGGATTCCGAGGAGGGCAAGCTGGATTTCCTGGATCGGCTGACGGCCGTGGATCTGCTGCACATCGACGACCTCGGAGCCGAGCACCGGACCGACTGGGTGCTCGAGCAGCTGTACTCGATAGTCAACGCTCGCTACGAGGCCGAGCGGGCGATCGTGGCGACGACCAACCTCATGCCCGACGAGCTCTCAGAGCGCCTCGGGGCGCGCACCGTGTCACGTCTGGTGGAGATCTGCGGCGATCTGATCCCGCTGTTCGGCGAGGACAAGCGCCGCGAGTTCCGCGCCCCGGCGCGCTCGGCCTGACCCGGCCCACATACACTGCGTGGCATGCCCGGAATAGTGATCGTCGGCGCCCAATGGGGCGATGAGGGGAAGGGGAAGATCACCGACCTGCTCGCGGAGCGGGCCGACGCGGTGGTGCGCTTCCAGGGCGGAAACAACGCCGGGCACACGATCGTGCGCGACGGGGAGGAGTGGAAGCTTCATCTGATCCCGTCGGGAATCCTCTACCCCGGCAAGCGCTGCGTCATCGGCAACGGGGTGGTGATCGACCCGAAGGTGCTGATCGAGGAGCTCGACGCGCTGCGCGCGCGGCGCATCGATGTGAGCGGGCTGCGCATCTCGGCCAACGCCCATCTGATCATGCCCTACCACCTGCTGCTCGACTCCGCCGGGGAGGCCAAACTGGGGAGCCTTCAGATCGGCACCACCCGCAGGGGGATCGGGCCGTGCTACGCCGACAAGGCAGCCCGGCTCGGCATCCGCGTGCAGGACCTCCTGGACGAGAAGATCCTGAAGAAGAAGATCGTCGCCGCGATGGAGCCCAAGCGCCTGTCGCTGCGGCCGTTCGAGAAGGACCCGGCGCTCGACCTGCACACCATGACCGAGGAGTATCTGACCTACGGCCACCGCCTGGAGCAGCACATCGCCGACACCTCCAAGCTCATGTGGGACATGCTCGACGATGGCAGGAAGGTGATCTTCGAGGGCGCGCAGGGAGCGATGCTCGACATCGACCACGGCACCTATCCGTTCGTGACCTCCTCCAATCCGCTGTCGGGCGCGGCATGCGTGGGCACGGGTGTCGGGCCTAAGAGCATCGATGAGATCTGGGGGATCTCGAAGGCCTACACCACGCGGGTCGGCGCGGGACCCTTCCCGAGCGAGCTGCACGACGACATGGGAGAGCAGATCCGCGAGCGCGGGGGCGAGTTCGGCACGACCACGGGACGCCCGCGGCGCACGGGCTGGCTGGACCTCGTGGCCCTGCGCTATGCCTCGCGGCTCAACACGATGACGGCGCTCGTGGTGACGAAGCTCGACGTGCTGTCGGGGCTCGACCGCATCCAGGTGTGCACGAGCTATCGCGGCGCCGAAGGAGCCACCTTCGACGACTTCCCCTACCACCAGACGGTGCTCCATCACACCACCGCCGGCCTGACCGAGCTGCCGGGATGGAAGGAGGACCTCGGCGAGTGCCGCGTGTTCTCCGATCTTCCCGACGGGGCGCGTGAATACCTCGACTTCATCGCCGAGCACGTGGGCGCTCCGATCACGCTCGTGGGCGTGGGGCCCGGACGCGAGCAGACGATCTGGACGGAGGCCGGCGAGGAGACGCTGCTGGCCCGCAACGACCTGGCCGGGGTGCCCGGCCACGGGGATGATCCGTCGTGAGCGACATCGCCCAGTACACCATCGGCGCCGAGGTCAGCTGCAGCGACGGAGGTTGCGGAAACCTGAGTCGCGTGGTGATCGACCCGGTGGCGCGCACTCTCACCCACCTGGTGGTCGAGCCCAAGCACCAGCAGGCCTCGGGTCGCCTGGTTCCGATCGACCTGGTCGATGCGACGGCCGAGGAGATCCGGCTACGGTGCAGCCGGGCGGAGTTCGACGCGCTCGAGCACGCCGAGGAAACACATTTCCTGCCCGAAGCGGGCGAAGACATGGGCTACGCAGCCGGTCAGGCCCTTGCCTGGCCCTACTATGGGCTCGGCGGGGGCATGGGCGCGATGGGAATGGGTGGCATGGAGATGGCGACCCCGATCCTGATCGTCGATGACCGCGTTCCGGCGGGCGAGGTGGAGGTGCGCCGTGGCCAGCCTGTGCACGCCACCGACGGCGACATCGGGCGGGTCCGGGGACTCGTCGTCGACCCCGGGGATCACCACGTCACGCATGTCCTGCTCGAGGAGGGGCATCTGTGGGGAAAGCGACAGATCACCATTCCGATCGGCGCCGTCAAGGACGTGGGCACAGACGGAGTCCAGGTCAATCTCACTCGAGAAGAGGTGCGTGACCTGCCGCCGGTCGACCTCGCTCACGACGGCTGAGCCGACTGGCTGGGCCATCGAAGGCAGCAGCTACAAGGGACGCGAAGGCGCGGCGGGCCTCTCTGAGTAGCGGTCAGGTGCTGATCGCCGCGAGGGCGGCGAGGATCTCGGCGACCTCCGTGCGGGCGGTATAGTCGGCATGCGTGTCGGCGAAGCGCACCGTGCGCTCCGGGTCGACGATCAAGACTGTGGGCATGGGCAGGTCGGTGGAGCCCGAGGCGTTGAACTTCCTCAGGTCGAGCCCAAGCTCGCGCTGCGCGGCGAGGACATCCTCCGCGGGCTCGAAAGCGATCCCGAGGCTGCGTGCTGTCTGCGCGCCTGCGTCCGAAAGGACGGTAAAGGCAAGCTCGGCCTTTTCGCTCGTGCGCAGAGACTTCTCGGGGCCCTGCGGGCTGATGGCTATGAGCCGAGCGCTGTAGCGATCGAGCTCCGGTAGCAGCTCGGCCTGGTACGCACGCAGAGCGAGGTTGCAGTAGGGACACCAGCCGCCGCGGTAGAAGACGATCACCGCCGGACCGTCGGCAAGCAGCTCGCTGAGGGAGACCGGGAAACCGTTGGCGTCCGGGAGCGTGAAGTCCGCGATCACGTCGCCGGCGGCTATGACCCCGGCGGGCTCGCCGCGGTCACGCCATCCCTGTTGGTCATCGGCAAACACCCGAGCGAGCTCAGCCGGAAGGTGGGTGGCAGATGCGGCGGATACCTCAGCCGCCTGCTCGGCGATCGTGCTCATGGGCTCTCCCTCGCGTCGCGGTTGTAGGGGGTTGTGTGACCCGTTCCTTGAGCCACTGTTGCACAACAACACTCCAGGCTCGCCTGAACTGTGCCTGTCCTAAGATTGCCCAGTGCCCGCGTCCGACTACGATCTTGCGGCCGCCGGACGGGCCATCGCCGAGCCGGCTCGTGCGGCCATGTTGCTGCGGATGATGGACGGCCAAGCCCATTCTGCCCGGGACTTGGCCGCCGCCGCGAGGCTCCGCCCGTCGGCGGCCACGGCGCATCTTCGCCGCTTGGTAGACGCACGGCTCGTCTCCGTCACCGCTTCGGGGCGCCAGAAGCTCCACACCCTCGCCTCCCCGGAGGTGGCGAGCGCAATCGAGGCGCTTGCCGCTATCTCCCCACTGCTCCCGGTCGAGTCGCTTCGCGCCGCGCGAGCCGGCACTCAGCTTCAGATGGCCCGAGCCTGTTACAGCCATCTGGGAGGCGCCCTATCCGTGGCCATAGGCGACCGCCTCGCCGCCGACGGCGTAGTAGACCCGCTGATACGCGGCGAGGCCGGCCATGTCCGCACGCTCGACCATCCGCTCCTCAGCGCCCTGGCGATCATCGAGCTGCCGGCCGGTTCCGGCCCGGCCGTTCGCGGATGCCTGGACTGGACCGAGGGCGCCCCCCACCTGGCGGGCCGTCTCGGCTCCGCGATCCTTTCGGCGTTGCTGGACCAGAAGTGGCTTCTGCGCCGCCCCAGAGACCGCGCCCTGACCATCACCGATCTCGGCAACGCCGGCCTTCACAAATTCGGCCTCACTCTCGGCGCCCGCGGCAGCCGCGCCGCGTAGTGGCGAGGACTCTCACGACGGACGTGGACCTTCGGGCGGTCCCCCAACAAGCGGGAACGGCCCTGGTCAGGGGTGCTTCTATGAGTGGGCCGTCCGGGAATCGAACCCGGAACCTTGGGCTTAAGAGGCCCCTGCTCTGCCGGTTGAGCTAACGGCCCGCGAGGGACCCGGCCGGATCGGCCGGATCGGGGAGCGATTCTAACCAAGCGCGCTCGTTGCGGCGGGTCTCAGAATACGATCGTGCGCCTGCCGTCGATGATCACGCGGTCATCCAGGTGCAGCGAGACGGCTCGGGCCAGCACCAGGCGCTCCACGTCACGGCCCACTCGCTCCAGATCCTTGGCGCTCTGGCGGTGGTCGACGCGCACCACGTCCTGGTCGATGATGGGCCCGTCGTCGAGCTCCTCCGTCACGTAGTGGGCCGTGGCCCCGATCAGCTTGACTCCGCGCTCATGCGCGCGGCCGTACGGATTTGCCCCGGCGAACGCGGGCAGAAACGAGTGGTGGATGTTGATCGCGGGCATCCGCACCCGCGTGAGGAAATCGCCGCTCAGGATCTGCATGTAGCGGGCCAGCACGAGCAGCTCGGCGTTCCCCCCCAGCAGCTCGAGGATGGCCTCCTCGGCCTCCTCTTTGCGGCCCGTGACCACCGGCACATGGTGGAAGGGCACCCCCGCCGCCTGCGCCTCCTGGCGCAGATCGTCATGGTTTGAGATCACCGCCACGATGTCTCCGTCGAGCTCACCTCGCCGCCAGCGCCAGAGCAGCTCGAGCAGGCAGTGGTCGTATCGGGAGACGAGGATGGCCAGGCGCTGTCGCTGCCCCCACCAGCGAATCTCCCAGTCCATCTCAAACCGGCTTGCCACGGCGGCATCGAAGTCCTGCTCGAGTAGGGCCGCCTGCTCGGAGCTCATCTGAAGGAAGAACTCCGTGCGCAGGAAGAAGCGCCCGCCGGTGGGGTCTGAGGAGTACTGGTTGGAGGAGACGATGTTCGCCCCCCGTTCGAACAGGAAGCCCGACACCGCGGCCACGATCCCCGGCTGGTCGGCGCAGCCGATCAGCAGGCGCGCGGTGTAGCGGGGAGTCTCCTGCGCGGCGGGCGCGCCCATAGGATCGGGGGTGTCCCCGGCCTCGACCATCGGCGCAGACCGGCTATTTCGTCGTGGTCGTGGAAGTCCCGGCGGGCGCTGGGGTCTTCGGATTGACCGTCGTCAGGGCGCCGTTTGCGCCCGGTTTGACTTTGTAGGTTTTGCCGTTAGCCCCGGCTGTGACCGTTTTTTCGCCGGTCGTCGCGGTCTTCCTGGCCGAGTTGAGCTCGGTCTTCAGGCGAGGCCGCTGGGCGGCCGGAGCCAGGCTGATCGCCTTCGCGGAGGCGAGGTCGCCCACGCGCGTGTTGTGCGCCTTGTAGGCGTACTCGGCCAGGTCCGCATAGAGCGCAGCGCTGGTCGGTTCCGCGGCGACGGCGATCTGCAGGACTTCCACCGCCTGGGCCGGTTCATTGAGGCCTTCTTCGCCGAACACGGCCAGCATTCTCTTGGCCAATTCGACGTTGGGCTTGGGAGGATTCAGCGCCACGTAGCTGCTCCAGGAACGGGCCGCCTGATGGAACAGTTCCTTGCCCTTGCTCGTCACCACTCCCGACTGGGTGACGTACGATTCATTGCCGCCTTCGTGCAGCTGCGCGTTTACCAGATGTTCCCAGGCGCTTGCGTTGTTGGGCTGCGTGATCGTGAGCTTCTTGTACTTCTTGATTTCGGTCGAATAGGTCGCGCCCCCCGAGCCTTCGTTGCTGCTCGCCGCGTTCAGGAGCCCGCCGCCGCCGAAGCCGCCGCCGACGCCGAAGCCGACCAGCCCGACCCCCATGAGCAGGGCCAGGCCGATGTAGATGATCCGCACCGCCCGTCGCCGGTGGCGTCCTCTGAGATCGAACAGCATCAGTGGGACAGCTCGTTGTCTACGTGGTCGATCAGGTCCTGCACGCTTGGCTCCGTTGCGTCGTGGGGGGATCGCGCCGGATCTCCCTCAGGATTCCCGGCGCCGTGGCTGCTCGCACCTGCCGATCGATCAGCTGCCATCTCCTCACGGCGCCTCTCCGACCGCTCAACGAGCGATGCCAGCAGGATACTCGCCTCATACAGCACATACAGCGGTACCGTCTCCAGCAGCAGCGTGATCGCGTCCCCGGGCAGGAAGGCGGCGACCGCTGCGCAGGCCACAATCGCGTAGCGCCGGTTCTTTTTCAGCTGCCGCGGTGTGACGATGCCCGCGCGGGTCGCCGCGAGAATCGCCACGGGCACCTGAAAGATCACGCCCATGGCCAGCAGCACGGTCGCGGCGAACCCGTAGAACTGGCTCGCCTGCACGAGGACGTTGAACTCGCTGGCGTTGAAGTTGACGAAGAACCGCACCGCGGCGGGCAGCACCACGAAGTAGCCGAACAGCACCCCGGCCGCGAACAGGAACGGGATCGCGCAGAGCAGCGGGACCGTGATGCGCCGCTCGTCGGGGCTGAGGGCGGGCAGCATGAAGCCGTAGAGCTCAAACAGGATCACCGGCAGCGACAGGACGAGCGCGAACCACAGAGACACCTTGATGGTGGTCGTGAACGGCTCACCCACACCCAGCGTGACGGGGTTGTCGCCGGTCGGGTGGCGCGGGATCTTGGCGACGTCGCTGCCGAGCAGGCCGATCAGCGGGAGCAGCTGGGAGCGCGCCTGTGGCGAGATACCGCTGCCGGGCCGCGTCAGGATCGCCAGGGCTCCCTGCGTGTCGCGGGCGACCCCCAGCACCGCCTGCTGTGCCAGCACGGCCTGGCCGACCGTTCCCTCGCCCCTTTCCACCTGTTTGCGTGTCTGTGTCTGGAGAGGTTTGTTGATGATGTGCAGCAGCTCGTGGTTCTGCCACAGGCAGATGCCAAATGCGACGGCAAGGACGATTGCGCTGATGATCAGCCGGCTGCGCAGCTCATCGAGGTGGTCCACGAGGCTGAGCCGATCCTCGTGGCCGATGGTGCGAATCGCGCTGGGCATGGCCTCCATGAACCTACCACCGAGCCCTTTTCCCTCCCGCGCCTGGCCGGCGCCAACCAGCCTGGTGATGGGGCTTTTCCGGCCCTCAGGCCAACCGGTCGTCCACCGGGCTAAAGGCGCAGGTCCCGGAGGTCGATGACGGGAGGGAGCCATGACCTTCGACGATCACGAGAGCCAGCACCCCGACGTCCGGCCGAGCGCACCGGCACCCAGCGCCAAGAACACGGGCGTCGTGCGTTCGAACCACCGCACGGCTCCGGACAGCGAGATCTCGCCGGGTCAGCTGCACGTCTGCTTTCACTGCTCGGGCGAGCTCGTGTTTCCGCTGGACTGGTCCGAGGAGGGCCACCGCCACTGGAGAATCATCCTGCGCTGTCCGGAGTGCGAGTCCCGGCGCGAGGGCATCTTCGAGCAGGCCGCCGTGGAGCGCCTGGAGGACGAGCTCGACCGCGCCGCAGCCGCTCTGCTGGGCGATCTCAGGCGCGTGACGCACGCCAACATGTCTGACGAAATCGAGTTCTTCGTGCGTGCGCTGGACGCCGATCTGATCGTCCCCAGCGACTTCTAGCGACGGCCGTCAGCCGCGCATCTCAGCGGTAGCGCTCGACCACCGCGTCGGCCACCATGTCAAGCAGCACCGAGCGTCCGTCCGGGAGGATCGCCGGAAGCGCCGCCTTCGCTTCCGCGACCACCGCCAGAGCCTGCTCCCGGGCCTCGTCCAGCGCGCCGGTCGCCGCGATCCGCTCACACAGCGCCTCCGCCTGTTCTGGACCCTCGAGCGCTCGCAGCTCGAACGCGGCCAGCTGCTCGTCGCGCTCGCGCGCCAGGATCAGCGGCAGCGTGACCGTGCCGTCGAGCAGGTCCCTTCCCCTCGACTTGCCCGTGCGCTCGACCGGGCCTGACACGTCCAGCACGTCATCCAGCATCTGAAAGGCCAGCCCGATGCGCCGGGCGAACGTCCCGAGCGCCTCGGCGAGGGCGTTGGATCCGCGCACGGCCGTCAGTGCTCCCAGCCGGCAGGCGGCCTCGAACAGGGCGGCCGTCTTCAGCTCACAGCGCCTCAGGTAGCGCTCGACCGCGACATGCGAGGCGTAGGCGTCCTCGCGCTGCAAGAGCTCGCCGGCCGCAAGCGCCGAGCTGGCCTGCGAGAGCGCCAGCAGCTGGGCTGCGTCCTCGTTGCGCGCGAGCTCGGCGAAGGCCCGCGAGAACAGCAGGTCGCCCGTCGCTATCGCAAGCCCACGGCCCGCTGAGGCCGCCACGGTGGGATGACCTCGCCGCAGCTGGGCGCCGTCGATCAGATCGTCATGCACGAGCGTGGCCGAGTGCACGAGCTCGACGGCGACGGCTGCGCGCAGCAGCCGCTCCTCGCCCTCGCTGGTATGCGCCGGCCCGCCCGCCGACTGGGCGGCCAGCACGACAAGCAGCGGGCGCAGCCGCTTGCCGCCGGCGACGATCGTGGCGTTCGCCAGAGAGGCCAGCGGCGCGCCGGCCTGCGCTGTCACCTGCTCCAGATGGAGCTCCGTGCGAGCCATGCGCTCGCGCAGCTCGCGCCCGCCGCGCTGCATGATCGCGTCGAGCCCATCCACGCCGACCGTGGGACTGTGGAGGATTGTGCTGGGCACCACCGTGCTCATCATGCCCGTCCGGCGGGAACGGTGCCCGCGTGGATGGCCACGATGCCCCCGGCCGTGAGCAGGTAGCCGATGTCATCGAGTCCCGCTCGCTCCATCTCGGCCGCCAGCAGGGCGGGTGCCGGGAAGCGCTTCACGGAGTTGGGAAGATAGGTGTAGGCGCCGGCGATGGCGGCCGGAGGCGGCGATCCGCGAAGCCGCGATGCCACCGCCACGAGCGACCCGGCCAGCTTCCCGAGAGCGGGCACCGCGCGGTCGAACCACAGCCGGTAGAAGAGCGACAGCGGGGGACGCGTGGGGGTCGTGATCTCGAGCACCACGACGCGGCCGCCCGGTCGCACGACGCGGGTCAGCTCGCGCAGACCACGGGGAAGGTCCGAGAAGTTGCGGGCGCCGAACCCCACCGCCGCCGCATCGAAGGAGGCGTCCGCGTAGGGCAGCTCGAGGGCGTCGCCCCACTCGAAGCGTGGCTTCACCTGAGCCCCGGCCGCCGGCGAGGCCTTGGCGCGCGCCCGCGCCAGCATGCCCTCGGCGAAGTCGCAACCGATGACCTCCCCTCCCGGCGACACCCGGCGGGCGAGCTCGATCGCAAGATCCCCCGTGCCAGTCGCCACATCGAGCACGCGGTTGCCGGGGCCCACGCACGTCAGCTCGGCGGCGCGCTCGCGCCAGCGCCGGTGCAGGCCGGCCGTCATGGCGGTGTTCATGAGGTCATAGACCCCGGCGATGCGATCGAACATCGCTCGCACCTCGACGGCCTCGAGCGTTCCGGCCGCGCCTTGCTGAGCGGGCATGGACCGACGCTACTTCAGCTGCGACAGGAAATTGACGACGGCCTTGAACTTCGCGGGCGGCAGGTTCTTGAACGACGGCATCGGTGCGGTCGGGTTCACCAGCGTGCGTGCAATTCCCTGACGGGGCAGCCGTGAGGCTATGTGTGTCAGGTCCGGTCCGGGCCCGGAATTGCCGTTGTCGCCGATCTTGTGGCACGCCAGACACCCCGACTGGGCGACCACCGCCTTGCCGGCTTCGTATTCCGACAGGGTGCTCCCACCGGCCTGCACGACCGATTTGGGCGTTGCCAGTTCGATGGCGGTCGGCGAGCCCGCGTTGGCGCCCGAGTAGGTCAGGAACGCCATCGCTCCGATCACGGCGATGCCGGTCAGCGTGGCGATCGGGCGATGCTCGGGACGCCGCTCGGGGCCGCGGTCGTAGAACGGCAGCAGGAACAGCAGGATCATCGCGATCGTGGGAACGCCGATCGTCGCAAGCGGCACGAGGCTGGGCGGCTTGATCACGCGCAGGACCTCGAACAGGAAGAAGAAGTACCACTCCGGGCGCGGCACATAGGTCGTGGTGGTCGGGTTGGCCTTCGAGCCCAGCTCGGCGCCCAGCACCAGCGACATCGCGATGATGACCGCCATCACCACGCATGCCATCGCTCCGTCCTTGGCCACGGCGTAGGGGAAGAACGGTTTCCCCTGGGCCTTGAGGATGGAGTATTCGCGGAGGTATTCCTCCTTCTCGCGCTGGTTCATCGCGCTATAGCTCGGTCTCGCACAACTCTGTGCGCGTCTCCGCTTTCGCCCACGGGGGGGCGGTGGTCCCGAGCTTGGTCACCAGGTACAGGTGGGCCCCGATCAGGGCGGCCAGAAGACCGGGTATCAGCAGCATGTGGATGGCATAGAAGCGCGACAGGGTGGTGGCCCCGAATTCCGAGCCGCCGCGCAGG
This sequence comes from uncultured Solirubrobacteraceae bacterium, assembly GCA_963826995.1. Lineage (GTDB taxonomy): Bacteria > Actinomycetota > Thermoleophilia > Solirubrobacterales > Solirubrobacteraceae > Palsa-744. The sequence continues at coordinate 1,204,447 of CAWGYZ010000002.1, forward strand.
AAGTCACTCAAATAGGGCCCCACCAGCGGGCCGGTGCCGTTGATGTTCACGCCCACGATCGTCGCCCAGTAGGCGCGCTGGTCGAAGGGCAGCAGATAACCGGTGAAGGACATCACCATCGTCAGGATCAGCAGCACCACCCCGATCACCCAGTTGAGCTCGCGCGGGTACTTGTAGGCGCCCCAGAAGAAGGTGCGACCCATGTGCAGAAACACGAGGATCACCATCACGCTGGAGCCCCACTTGTGCATGCCGCGCACGAACTGCCCGAGGAACACGTCGTTGGTCACGTACCTGATCGATTCATACGCCCCGCCGGAGGCGTCCGGGCGGTAGTACATGGCCAGAAACACTCCCGTCACCGCCTGGGAGAGGAAGGCGAACAGGGTGGCGGAGCCGAGTGTGTAGAACCAGTTGGTCCCCTTGGGAATCTTCCGGAACATCAACCACCGCGCGGCGCCGCTCAACGAGGTGCGCTCGTCGACCCAGTCGACAACGCTGATCCCCCCGCCGCCGGCGTGCTCCAGCGGCGTTGTGGGCTTGCCGTTGTCCTCGCTCGGCCGTGGCGTCGGCGCCTTCAGAGCGGAGGGAAGTGGGGGGGCTGGAAGCTTGGGCATGGTCGGCGGTGGCGTCCTGCTCTACAGTTTCTGAGCGCCCGGCCTCGAGGGATACAGGTACTGGCCGATGCCGTCCAGCGGCTCGCCGGGGTCGCGCGGAGAGAAGCGCTGCAGCTCGCTGTTGACGCTGAAGCGGGGGCCGATCTCCACGTAGCCACCCCGCACGCGCGTGTAGAAGCGGTCGAGCGGTCTCACCGGCGGTCCTCCGACCGGGCGGCCGAGCAGGTCATAGACGCCACCGTGGCAGGGGCAGATGAAGCGCTCGGCGGCATCCACCCAGCGCACCGGGCAGCCGAGGTGCGCGCAGCGGCTGGTGATCGCGATGAAGCTCGTGTGCAGGTCATAGCGGTCGGTGTCCAGCGCCGGGTTGCGTTTGCGTACGTAAACGGTCGCCTGACCGGCCTCGCCGATGCCCGGTGTGAGCGTGATGACCACGGGAATGTAGTTGTTTTCAGGAAACTGGTCGACGGGGCCGGCGGTTTCCCAGCGGTGGGGCGTGCTTTTGAAGATCGGGCCGACGGCGAAGCCGAGCGCGGGTAGCGTGAACGACGCCGCCGCGACGATGCCGACGGCGTTCGCGGTGCCCGTCATGAACCGCCGCCGCGTGATCGTCTCTCCCTCGAAGGCGCCGGGGATTTGCCTGTCGAGCGTGTACTTGGACTTGTGCTTTGCGTGCTTGTCGGACACCGACCACGAACAATATCGAGGCCGGATTCAGGGCGACGCCGACAGCTCCGATGCGCTTGTGCGCATAGCCTCGATCGCCCCGGCCGCGCCGGCGAAGGCGAGATCCTTGGCGCGCCTGTGCGCCTCGCTGGAACCCCAGCCGACGGCCCTGGCGCTGGCGTCCCAGACCGCCTCGGCCAGCGCCGGCTCGCCGGCGCCGTGGGCCAGCGCGCTGAGGGTGATCGTGTCGGCGAGCTCCGCCACGGCCACCGTGTCGCCGAGGCCGACCAGCATGGCCAGCCCGATCGCGTACAGCTGGTCGCCGGCCAGCAGCCCGAGGTCCGCCTCGGCCGGGCGCACCACACGGGGTGAGCCGTAGTGCACCAGGTAGCCCTCGTAGATGGCCTCGAGGAGCAGCTCATACTCCTCGCGCCTGCCCTCCGTGCGGGGACCTTCGGCGGCCACCCTGGCCGGGCTTCTGATCGCGGGGCTCGGCGCGAGGTCGCTCGGCGGGCCAGAGCCGACGAGCGTCGCCATCAACCCGCCCTCCTCGCGCAACAGCGTCGCCAGGCGCTCGAGCACGTCGCTCACCCTCCGCCGCCCGAACCGTCAACACTCGCGAACGCGGCGGCGGCCGCCTCGATGGTGCGCTCGATCTGCTCCGAGGAGTGGGCAAGCGACGGGAACCAGGCCTCAAACTGCGATGGCGGAGGGTAGACCCCGCGGCAGAGCAGCTCCCGGCACCACGACCCGTAGGCATCGAGGTCGCACTCGCGGGCGTCCGCAAAGGAGCCGACCGGGCGGTCGCTGAAGAAGACGGTCATCAGGCCCGGTGCGCTCGCGATCTGCACCGGCAGACCCGCTGCCGCCTGGCGCAGCCCGCCCGCCAGCTCCTCGGTGAGCGCGGCAAGTCGCGCGTAGGCCGGCTCGTCGAGCAGCTCAAGCGTCGCGAGCCCCGCTGCCACCGCAAGCGGATTTCCCGACAGCGTTCCGGCCTGGTAGACCTCACCGGAGGGCGCCAGCATCCGCATCAGCTCGGCCCGGCCGCCAACCGCCGCCGCGGGCAGGCCGCCGCCGAGGATCTTGCCGAGGATCGTCAGATCCGCGTTCACGCCGGAGCGCTCCTGAGCGCCGCCGCGGCCCACGCGGAAGCCGCTTATCACCTCGTCCAAAATGAGCAGCGCTCCGTTTGCATCGGCCCGCTCGCGCAGCAGATCCAGGAAACCGTCCCCCGCGGGGACGAGGCCCATGTTGGCGGGAAGCGGCTCGGCCAGGATCGCGGCCAGGCTGAGCTCTTCGGTCGCCGCGATCAGGGCCTCGCGATCGTTCCAGCCCACCACCACGGTGCCCGCCGCAGCGCTCGCCAGAACGCCCGGGCTCGAGGGCAGCGAGTGGGTCGCCAGGCCCGAGCCCGCATCGGCGAGCAGCCCGTCGACGTGGCCGTGGTAGGCGCCGGCGAACTTCAGCACGAGCTCACGTCCGGTCGCCGCCCGCGCGAGCCGGATCGCGGTCATCGCCGCCTCGGTGCCCGAGGAGGTCATGCGCAGCATCTCGACCGCCTCCATCCGCCGGCCCACCTCGACCGCCAGCTCCACCTCTCCCGCGGTCGGCGCGCCGAAGCTCGTCCCCTTCGCTGCCGCCGCCTCGACGGCGGCCACCACCCGCGGGTGGGCATGTCCGTGGATCAGCGGGCCCCAGGAGCAGACATAGTCGATGTAGCGATTGCCATCGACGTCGAGCAGTTCGGCGCCCTCTCCGCGGTCGATGAAGATCGGGTCGCGCCCGATCGACCCCATCGCCCGCACGGGGGAGTTGACGCCACCGGGAATCACCTGCAGAGCGCGCCTGTACAGCGCCGCCGAGCGAGTGTCGGTCAATGCGGTCATCGGTCCTGCCGGCGAGGCGGTGGAAAGCGCGACCTCATCCAGCGTGCGCGCTCTCCCACCTCTTGAAGTCCTCGGTGAAGTAGAGCAGGCGGATCTTCTTGAACTCTGTCGAGGAGTACAGCGTGGCGCGCTCGTGGATCCCGGTCTGATCGGCGATCGCGTCGAGCACCGCGTCGCACTCGTCCTTCGAGCGCCCGTGGGCCATGGTGAAAACGGAGTACGGCCAATCCTCGTAGGTGGGGCGCTGGTAGCAGTGGGATATGCCGCGCACCGCGGCCATCCTGCGGCCGATGTCGAGGATCTGCTCGTCGGGGACCTTCCACACGCCCATGCCGTTCGCCGAGAACCCGGCGCGGCGGTGGTACAGGATCGCCGCCACGCGGCGCAGCAGGCCCCGCTCCTGCATCCCCGACAGGTGATCGAGGAACTGCTCCTGGGTCAGCCCCAGCGCGGCAGCCGCGGGCGCATACGGTTCTGCAACCACGGGCATGTTGCCCTGCAGCGCGCGGATCACGGCGATGTCCGACTCGTCGTAGGGCTGTGGATCGAGCTCGATCGGCTCGCTAACCTGCGCAGCGCTTGCGAGTGCCTTGGTGTCCCCCTCCATCTCGAGGTCCATGCGGATCTTGAACAGCTTGAGCGTCGGCAGCTGGCGCACCGACTCCGCCTTGGCCTCCCGCGCGAGCACCTCCAGCGTGCCCTCTAGGCCGAGCTTCGAGTCCGGCTCGGTCGCGATCGTGAACCACAGGTTGAACTCGTGATTGCGCAGATAGTTGTGCGAGACGCCTGGATGCTCGTTGATCACCTGGGCCGCGCGATGAGGATGCTCGGGGTCGACCTTGGCTGCGACCAGCATCGAGGAGTACCCCAGCGCCCTGGTGTCGAAGATCGGCGTGACCTGCCGGATGATGCGCTTGTCCAGCAGACGCTGGACGCGGCCCATCACATCGGCCTCGTCGACCTCGCCGAGCTCTGCCACGTGGCGGAACGGCCGTGCGGCGATCGGGAAGCTGCCCTGCATGAGGTTGAGCAGCCTGCGATCCAGATCGTCGAGCGGTATCGCCGCACCGTCCTTGCGGCTGCGGATCTTGGCGGGAGCCTCGCCGGTGGGCTCGATGGGTGCCGCCTTGCTCATCGGGCGAGCTCCGCGAGCCAGCGGGCAGCATCCTTGGCGTGGTAGGAGATGATCGTGTCGGCCCCGGCGCGGTGCAGCGAGGTGAGGATCTCAAGGACGGTGGCGCGCTCGTCCAGGTAGCCCGCGGCGGCGGCGGCCTTGACCATCGCGTACTCGCCGCTGACGTTGTATGCCGCCAGCGGCAGGCCCGTGGCGCGCTTGACGGCGCTGATCAGGTCGCCGTAGGCGAGCGCGGGCTTGACCATCACCATGTCCGCCCCCTCCTGCACGTCCAGCAGCGCCTCGCGCACCGCCTCGCGGCCGTTGGCGGGATCGAGCTGGTAGCCGCGCCGGTCGCCGAACGCCGGAGTGGATCCGGCCGCTTCGCGGAAGGGTCCATAGAAGGCGGAGGCGAACTTCGCGGAGTAGGCGAGAATCGGCAGCTCGGAGAACCCCTCGCCATCGAGCTCCTCGCGGATCGCACCGACGCGCCCATCCATCATGTCCGACGGCGCGACCAGGTCGGCTCCGGCGCGAGCGTGGCTCACGGCCGTGCGGCCCAGTAGCTCGACCGTCGCATCGTTGTCGACCGCGCCATCCTCGCGCAGCACACCGCAGTGCCCGTGGTCGGTGTACTCGCACAGGCAGACATCGGTCACCACGAGCAGCTCGGGCAGCGCCTGCTTGAGCGCGCGGGTCGCCACCTGCACGACGCCCTCCTCATCCCAGGCGCCGGACCCGTGCTCGTCCTTCTCGGAGGGAACACCGAACAGCATCACCGCTCCGATTCCGAGCGCCACCGCCTCGCTCGCCTCAGCGAGTGCCGCGGAGATCGACAGACGCTCCACACCGGGCATCGCCGCAATCGGCTCGCGCGCCGCCTGGGTCGGGTGGGCGGGGTCCGAATCTCTCACGAACAGCGGCAGCATCAGCCGGCCGGCGCTCAGCTCGGTCTCGCGCACCAGCCCGCGCAAGCCGGCGCTGGCGCGCAATCTACGCATGCGCGTCTGTGGGAAGGCCATGGCCCTTTTCAGGTTAGAGCCTTCTCGCCGCCCGCGGGCAGCGCGCCCGCCCAGCGCTCACTCGACGCGCTGCAGCGCCACGCGTGCAAGCACCGCGAACACAAGCGAGAGGACGGTGAGATGGATCAATGAAGAGCCGATCGGGGGAGATGCGCCGTTGACGGCTGCGTCCAGCGCCTCGAGCGTGGCCTTGAACGGGAACACGAACGACACGACCTTGATCGCGTCGTACACGCCGACGGCCACTGAGCCCCCCGGCACGAGCGCCAGGAAGGCGAGTGGCAGCGACAGCAGGAAGGCCAGCAGCGAGGCCGCCCGAACCTCACGGGCGAGCGCGCCGATGGCCACGCCGAGGGCGCCGAACGCGACCGCGCCGAATGCCAGCGCCACCACCCACAGCCCCACGCGGCTCCAGTCGAGAGGCACGAACGCGCTGACTCCCGCAAGCATCGCGAAGGCCACGATGAAGGAGCAGCCCGCCGCCAGCGCTGCCTTCTCGGCCAGCAGCCCCTGGCGCGAGACAAGCCCGCGAAGCAGCCGCGTGAGCACGCGCTCCTCGCGCTCGAGTGCGACGCCTCCGGCCGCCAGCAGCATGCCGATGAACATCAGCGACACGCTCACCGCGACGACCACGGCGAACGTGTTCAGCGGAGTCTTCCTGCCGTGCAGAAGCGTGCTCTTGACCTGTATCGGCTGGCTCACCGTCTGAAGGACGTTCTTGCTGAGGGACAGGTTCTGAGCGGCGAAGTTTGCGAAGCTCGCGATGCGTTCGAGCTGCCTGCGCTCTGCGCCGGGAGGCTGGTGAGCGATTATGCCCTTGAGTGCCGGCGGGATCTGGCCGAGCCCGATCAGGTTCGGCGGGGCTCCGAGGACGCCCAGGTTGCCACCGCTGAGCAGTTGGTTGATGGCCTGGGCCGCCGCCTGCTGGATCTGTTCAGAGAAGCCCAGATTGGCCTGCGCGAGCGCGGAGTTGAGCGTCGATTGCACGAGCGACTGCTCGAGTGCGTCTCCGTTGTAGATGACTTCCAGGCGCGCCGGAGCGATGCTGGAGGAGAGCCGCGAGGCGAGATCGCGCGGAATCACGACGGCGGCGAGCACGTTGCCCTGCTTGACCTTCGCGACCGCCTGGGCGCGCGTCGGCACGGGCACCGTCATGACCTGGTTGAGCAGCTGTTTGGCGTACTGGCTCACCTCAACGCGCTCGCTGCCCACCTGCACGGTCTGCCCAGGCGGCGTTTCGTCGACCACCGCCACGCGCGGCCGCGACGGGCTGCGCGAGATCGCCAGCCCGATCAGCAGCGCGAGCGCCACCGGATAGACGACCAGCACCGAAACCAACAGCCGCGAGCGTCGCAGGATCAAGAGGTCCTTCACGAACAGCCAGCGCATCAGTGCCCGCGCTCGGCGAGGAACGCCACGAACGCTCCCTCCAGATCGTCCTCGCGGCGTCCGCTCGCCGCGATCAGCTCCCCCGGCGCGCCGTCGAACAGCAGTTCGCCGTCGGCCAGCACGATCGCGCGCGTGGCGTAGGAGCGCACCTCGCCGAGATGGTGCGTGGAGAACAGCACGCTCGTGCCCCGGCCGGCCTCGCCCCGGCGGGCGAGCGCACCGAGGAACTCCCACAGCCGCGCGCGCTGGCGCGGATCAAGCGCAGAGGAGGGCTCATCGAGTGCAAGCAGCGGCGGGTCGGCGATCAACCCGATCGCCACGTTCACGCGCTGGCGGTTGCCGCCGGACAGCCGCTCCACGCGATCGCCCGCCCGATCGCGCAGCCCCGTCTGCTCGAGCATGCCGTCGACCGCGCCGTCGGGGTCGGCCACCTTCTCAAGGCGCGCGAACAGCCGCAGGTTCTCCTGTACCGACAGCTTCGAATACAGCGCTGCGTTCTGCGGCGACCACCCGATCGCGCGCCCGGCTGCGGGGCTCGGGCCGGTCACGCTGCCTGCGCTCGCGTGCTGGACGCCGGCGAGGATGGACAGCAGCGTGGTCTTGCCCGCGCCGTTCGGCCCCACCACGGCGACGAGCTCTCCGGGCCTCACCTCGAAGCTGACCCCGCGCAGCGCATCGCGTGAGCCGTAGCGCTTACCGATGCCCTCCACGCGCAGGATCGGCGGCTCGGCGCCGGCGGGTGCGCCAGCGCCCGCGAGCGGCCCTTCTGCCGAGCTCACAACAGACCGTCCTGCGAGCGCTCCCACGGCTCGAGCGTCAGGTGGCGGACCAGGTAGACCGTCGTCTCGCGCAGCACCGACAGGATCGGAAGCGCCACCAGCGCGCCCACGATGCCGTACAGATGCTGTCCGATCAGCAGCGCGAAGATCACCAGCAGCGGGTTGATGCGAAGCGTGTGACCGAATATCTGCGGCGCCACGATGTGGCCCTCGAGCTGCTGTATGCCGAGGAACAGCAGCGCGACCCACAGCGCCGTGATCGGGTCCGTGAAGAGCGCCACGAGGATCGGCGGAATCGCTCCCAGGATCGGACCCAGATAGGGGATCAGCTCCATCACGCCCATGAACACGCCGAACACCACCGCGTACTTGCGCCCGTCCGGGAAGATGCCGAGCACGCCGAAGATGTACAGGGCAAGGCCGGTGGTGGTTCCCATGATCAGGCTGAACAACAGCTGCCCGCCGACGTAGCGGGAGACCGCGTTCTGCACGAGCGTCGGGTAGTCGTCGGAGTGCGTGCCGTCGCCGGGGGGCATGACCCTTCGCACGAGCTTGCCGATGCGCGAGCCGTACAGAAGCATGTACACCGACAGCACGAACACGAGCACGATGTCGAACCCGGCACTGACCGCTTCGGTCAGGAGACCACCTCCGAACGAGACGATCGAGCCGCCGCTCTTTGAGAGCTTGTCCTGCAGGGTCTGGAGCGCCGTCTTGCCCTGGTCGGCCAGCTGAACATGCAGACCGACGCGGTGCAGGTCGCCCTGCAGGTTGAGAATCGTGAGGTTGGCTTCGTTGACGAGATGGGGCAGGCTGTGCGTGAACACCCGCACCTGATTGGAGATAGGGTTGGCGAGCAGCAGGCCGATCCCGGCCAGCGTCAAAAAGAATCCGAGGTACACCGCGAGCACCGCCAGACCCCTGGGGAGCCGCGAGCGCTGGAGAAAGGCGACAGCCGGGTTGAGGATCAGCGCGATGACCGCCGCCACCACGAAGATCAACAGCACTTTGCCGGCCGCTTTCGCGAGCGCCCATACAGCCAGCACCGCCAGCGGGAGCAGCACCAGCTGGACCCAGCGCGGGACGATCACGCGGGGCGGTGGCACCGGCCGCGGGGACTCCTGGGAGTCCGTCAGCTCCCGCTCCTCTGTGTCCGGCGGGGCCGCGTCGGGGGTGTCCGGGGAGACACCGCTCACTTGCCCGCAACCATCGGCGAAGTATGGCTGAGCCCGAGGCGGCTCCCCCGGGACCGCCGAGCGCGGTCAGCATCCTTTTTGTCGGCGACGTCGTCGGCGGCATCGGCAGGCGCACCCTGCTCGACTGCCTGCCGGTACTGCGCGAGCGCCACGCCCCGGACTTCGTCGTCGTCAACGCCGAGAACATCGCCGGCGGGCTGGGAATCACGCCCAAGATCGCCGATGAGCTGCTCGCGGCCGGTGTCGACGCGATCACGCTCGGCAACCACACCTACCACCGCCGCGAGATCTATCCCTATCTGGAAGCTCAGTCCCGGATCGTGCGCCCGGCCAACTTCCTGCGCAGCCAACCCGGCCGCGGCACCTGCGTCGTCGAGCACGAGGGCGTGCGTCTCGGCGTTGTGAGCATGAGCGGAAACTTGTACCTGCGCGCCGGCCGCTCGGCGTTCACCGAGATCGAGGTCGCGCTGGGAGAAGTCAGCGGCGCCGATCACGTGCTGGTCGACATGCACGCCGAGGCCACCTCCGAGAAGGTGGCCATGGGTTGGCACCTGGACGGGCGGGTGACGGCGGTGGTGGGAACCCACACGCACGTACCCACCGCCGATGCGCGCGTGCTCCCGGGTGGGACCGCCTACATCACCGACGCCGGCATGACCGGACCGCGCGGCGGCGTGATCGGCGTCAAGCGCGAGCAGGCGATCGAGTCGCTGCTGACGCAGATGCCCGTTCGCTTTGAAACCTCCGATGAGGACCCCTGGCTGATGGGCGTGCTCATCCGCTGCTCGCAGCCACTGCGGGCCGACTCCATCGAGCAGGTGCTGATGCCAAAGCCGCAGGCCGGCTCCGGGGATCGCTGAAGCGACCCAGCAGGGCGATCATCGCGAGCGGGAAGAACCAGGGGATGTACAGGTAGAACCAGTGGTCGATGCCCAGCTGCGTGGCGATCATCACAGCCGCGCACGCCGCCGCCAGGCCCACGAGGTCCGGGCGCCTGGGGACGATCGCGAGTGCCACGGCGAACAGCACGGCCCCGATCTGGACGGCCAGCTGGACGCCCACCAGCCCGCCGTACAGCCCCCACACCGAAAACGGCGAACCGCGTTCGCCCTGATAGGCGATCGTCCGCTGATAGATGGTGTGCAGCGTGTCGTGGCGCAGAGCGGGAATGGACGCGATCGCCGCGACCGCGACGAATGCCACCACGAAGATCGCCAAGGAGCGCAGGCGCCGAGATGACCAACCCGTGCCGCTCTCTCCTTCATCGTGCGTGGCCAACAGCGGCGCCAGCGCCAGCGGAGCGAACTTGGTGAGACCGGCCAGCGCGGCGAGCGCACCGGACGCGGAGCGCCCGAGCGTCGAGCGGTAGCTGCAGGCGAGCACCGCCGCCAGCACGAGCACGGCGACGAGAGCATCGTTCGAGTTGCTCTCAAGCGCGAACAACGTGAACGGGTAGGAGACCCACGCGTAGGCGAGCGCGACACCGAGCCCCGGCCCGCGCACCCGGCGGCCGAGCAGGAATAGAAGCGCAACCGCGAGCAGGTCGAACGTGATCGAAGCCGCGTGGGCGGCCGGCAGGTCATCCCAGCGGCCACTCCAGCCGAAGATCTGCTCGAAGGGAACGTACGCCTCGTAGTTGACCGGGCCATAGGTATCGCCGTGTTCGTTGTCCGAGGGAAAGGACCCGTACAGCGACTCGCCGTCGACGATCCGCTGTCCCCCGATCACGCCGGCGTAGCCGACGTCGATCACGTTCGAGTCGGTGACGTTCAGAGCGATGCGAAAGCCGAGCAGGAACACCACGCCCAGGGCCAGCCACGGCACCGGCACGAGCAGGCGCAGCTGCTGGGGCTCGCGGTGCGCGCGCCGTCGCCTGCTCAGCGCAAGCATGCGCGCAAGCAGGTACAGCAGCGGCGGGTAGACGAGCGGTACCGACGCGTAGATGTGCGCGTGGTTGAAGAACGCCAGCGAGACCGAGAACGACAGCAGCACCAGCAGGTCGAGGTGCAGCAGCGTCAGGGGCCGGCGAAAGTCGAAGAACGGCAACATGAACAGGACGCACAGCGGCAGCCATATGTACAGGGCGTTCACGTGCCGGCCGAAGGCACCGGGGTAGCCGCGCGCCATCGTCCACGCCACCTGGAACCCGGTCCACTGTTCGAGCACCCGCCCGGAGGAGTCGTCGATGATGACCTGGCCGATCTCGGTCTTGCCGCCCTCGGAGAAGTAGCTCACCTGCCAGTGGTACGGGCCCTTCAGATAGGCGCCGCCATACGAGCCCCGGTATTCACGGCGCACCGCGCGCATCTTCGGCAGCGCGTCGGCGATGCTCAGAACCCTGTCCGCCGACAGCTTGTGATGAGCCGGGGGCGTGTCAGAGCCCGGTACCGGTATCGGCGTTTCCGCACTGGTCGGCTGAGATGACGAGGTGGCGGTCCCGCTGTGCCCGGCAGGCCCCAGCGGGGAAGGACTGCCGGCGCGAGCATGCGAGACGGTGACGGGAGCGGCCGCGGCCGCGGCCGGCAATGCGCACGCGGCGGCGCACACGATGAGCGTCAGGGAGCGGCGCACCAGGCGAGGGTAACGCGCCCGCAGCCGGTGCTTGAGCTCCTCGGTGCGCCTATGCCGTGGTGGACTCGGCCGTGGCGGGACGGCCTCCCGCGCAGCCGAAGTGCCCCAGCACCAGCTGTGCGATGTCGCGGATCGCCCACTGGGCGGGCTGCGGCTGCGGGGCCTCCACCCCACACAGGACCAGCGCCCCGAGTGAGTCCGAGGCGTGCAGCGACCCGTGGCTGCCGCCGCCGAGGTGCGCCTGGCGCCCCCAGTCGACGAACTCATAGCCCGGGCCCGCGGACAGCAGCACCTCTCCAGAGGTCTCACAGGTGAGCGCCGACCACACGCGCGCGAGGGCATCGGGGTAGGCGGGGGTGTGCAGGCGTCCATCCTGAACGGCGGCGTCGATGACGCCCAGCGGCCCTTCGATGCTCCAGGAGACGCCGCGCGAATCCTCGAGCGGCCCGCCCGGGCGGAATCGCAGCTCGCCGTGCTCAGAGCTTGAGATGATCCCCTCGCTGGGGACATCGTGGGCGTCGCGGCCAAGCCACATGACGTGATCGACGCCCTCTATGGCCAATGCACGCGTCACCACGGAGGCACGCATCGCATCGCGCTCGGTCGCATGCAGCGCGTACACCATCGCCGCGCGCTGCGAGGGGCAGACCGCGATGCGCGGCTCTTCTCGATGCGAGGATCCGCCTGAGCGCGAGGGTCCGCGAACCCCCAGCTCGGCGAGCTCGTCCTGGAGCGCGATCGTGTCGGTGATCGCTGTCTGGGAGTGGTCGGCCAGCACGATCACGGCGTGCTCGGAGAGAAACTCCTCGATCCCGCCGGAGGCCTGGGCTATGCGCGCGAGCTGAAGGTCAGCCTGGGCGATCGACTGCACCTGCGCATCGGGTCCGTATTTGTGTGAGTACCAGTCGTTGTCCGGAAGCGACAGCAACAGGAAGTCGAACAGATCGTGTTCGACCAGGTAGGTGGATACGCAGCCCGAATGCCGGTCGCGCACGCCGGGCATCCCGAGCCCGGAGCGGCAGCCGGTGGCGCGCGAGGCGAAGATGTCGGCGTAGAACAGCTCGCGCGGACCCATCACCGGGTGGCGCATCAGGGTCGAGGCCATTCGCGTCAGCGCGGTGTCGCGCTGAGGCTCGTGGCGGTAGCGTCCCCGGTACATCAGATAGGTGGTCCCCGCGGTGCGCACATCGGCGTCGTCGAGGGTCTCGAACACAGTCGGCGTGTCAGGCGAGAGGTGGGCGCGGTTCATGTTGTAGACCGTGTCCGTCAGCTGCCGCGATATGCCAAACCGCTGAGCCGCGCGGAAGCTCGACCCGTACTCGACATAGCGATCCTCTTCGCGGTGAAACCAGTTCATGGCGGGGATCCGGTGCGCGTCCTGAGCGACACCCGTGACGATCGAGGCAGCGCACACCGGCGTGACCGACGGGAAGGCCGCCACGCAATCGGGGACGTACAGCCCGCGCCGCATCATCTCCTGGAGGACCGGCGCGGCCCCGGCGGCGACCGTCCGCTCGAGCATCGCGGGAGCCATGGCGTCGATGACGCACAGCACGAGCTTGGGTGGCCTGGAGCTCACGTCGGGGCCATCAGCGGCGCAGGATGCGCAGCCCCGCGTACTTGCTGGAGGTGCGCGCCCGAGAGCGCACGAGCAGCCAGGCGAACAGGCCCAGCGCCACGTAGCCGAGCGGGTGCAGAAGCGCGACGACGGCGGCGAGCAGGAGCGAGGCCGCGTCCAGGTAGACGGTCAGCGCCTCGCGCGCGGCGCGATCGGCCAGACGGGTGCGGGCGCGCGCGATGACCGGTCCGGCGACGCTCTGAGCGAGCCATACCGAGGCCAGGCCGCCGAGCAGACCCGGCCAGGAAGCATCGCCGTGCGCGGCGAGCGTGCCCGCGAACAGCAGCGCGCCGGCTCCGTACCCCAGACCGCTGAGCGCCGCCGCAAACGCCCCCGGCCGCGAGCGCTCCCGGCCGGGCTCGAGCATGGGCTCCAGGCCCAGGAGCAGCTGGAGCGCGTATGCCAGCACGAGCGCGAGCGCAACGGCGAGCAGCCACCAGCTGGACTGCAGGAAGTGGTAGCGGCCGTGGGCGAAGCTGACGCCCAGCGCGCCTGCCGAGCCGAGCGCGCCTGCGAGCAGCAGCGGCAGGAACGGCCGCAGGCCGCAGGCGACCGCCAGGCCGGCGCCGAGACCTATGTAGAAGAAGGTGCCGTTCATGCAACTAGGGTGCGGTGGTGCGCTACCGTGCAGGAGCTGAGGAGCTGCGATCGGTCAGGACGATAGACGACCTGTCAGCCGGTCAGGCCGAGGCTCGGCGAGTGCTGCGGCGAATAGAGACTCAGGAAAATGGACCGACCCATCAAAGGAGTAGGAGACGGGCGACGGGCCCGGCCGGCGGCGCATGAGCTAGCGCGCTACGAGAGTCTGTTCGCGTCGCGCACCCGCGGCATGAAAAGCTCGGCGATGCGCGAGATGATGGCGCTCACCGAGCGCCCGGATGTGATCTCGCTGGCGGGCGGCCTGCCGGACACGACCACGTTCGCGCCCGAGCTGTTCGCCAAGCTGATGTCCCAGGTCGCGGCCGAGTCGACCGCGCGGGCGCTCCAGTACGGGCCAACCGAAGGACTGGCCTCGACGGTGAAATGCATCGTCGAAGTGATGGAGGAGGAGGGCACGCCGGTGGATCCGGCCGAGGTGATCGTCACCACGGGCGGCCAGCAGGTGATCGACCTGGTGTGCAAGGCGCTGATCGATCCGGGTGACGTGATCGTCGCCGAGGCGCCCACCTATCCGGGCGCGGTGCCCACGTTCAGCGCCTACCAGGCCGACGTGGTGCAGATCGAGATGGACGCGGACGGGATGCCGATCGACGAGCTCGAGAGCACGCTCGACGCACTGGCAGCCGAAGGTCGCCGGCCGAAGTTCATCTACACGATCCCCAATTTCCAGAATCCGGGCGGGGTGACGATGTCGCTCGCCCGCCGGCGCCGGCTGGTCGAGGTGGCACGCGAGCGCGAGCTGTTGGTGCTGGAGGACAACCCCTACGGCCTGCTGCGCTACGAGGGCGAGCCCTTACCGACGCTGTACTCCCTGGACGCCGAGGCGGTCGGCCGGGGCGGCGCCTCCGACCTGGTCATATACCTCGGCACGTTCTCGAAGATCCTCTCCCCCGGGTTGCGCCTCGGCTGGGCGGTCGCCCCGAGGCCGGTGCTCGAGAAGCTCAACCTCGGCAAACAGGGCGCGGACCTGTGCTCATCGCCGGTCACCCAGCTGTTCGTCGCGGCCTATTTCAAGGAGGGCGATTGGCGAGGGTACATCGAGCGGCTAAGGCAGCTGTACAGCCACCGTCGCGACGTGATGCTCGAGGCGCTCGAGGAGCATTTCGGCGGCAAGGCGAGCTGGACCAAGCCGCAGGGTGGGCTGTTCATCTGGGCCACGCTCGACGGCGGCGTCGACACGACCGATCTGCTCGCGGACAGCGAGGGCGTCGCCTTCGTGCCGGGACGTGCCGCCTACATGGACGGGCGCAGCGGCGCCTCCTCGATGCGGCTGAACTTCGCGGGAGTGCCCGAGGATGACATTCGCGAGGGCATAAGACGGATCGGCAGAACCATGGGCGGGCAGGCCGGTCTGTACGGAGTGCTCACCTCGTCATCGCGCGGCCGCCGCTCCGGCGACCCGGCGGCCAAGGACGCCGGCTCGGAGCGCAAGCAGGGTCCGGCAGACACCGAGCCCGGGGCCGGTGACGCCGGCCTCGCGGACGTCGTCGAGCTTCCGCGCCGCTCAGAGCCGGGACGAGCCAGGTCAGCCGGCGAGCAGCAGGATCGATGAGCGGCGGCACACTTCAGACAGGGTCACGACGCAAGGCCCCCGCGGGCGGATCGAACAGACGTCTCAAACGGATCGCCGTGCTCAAGGGCGGGAACTCGCTGGAGCGAAAGGTGTCCCTGCGCTCGGGCGCCCAGGCGCAGGGCGCGCTGGCGCGCCGCGGGCACGAGGTCGTCGCGATCGACGCCGGCCCGGAGCTCGTGGAGCAGCTGCGCGAGGCTGAGCTCGACGCGGCCTTCATCGCGATGCACGGCTCAGACGGGGAGGACGGAACCGTGCAGGGGCTGCTGGAGGCGATCGGGATCCCCTACACCGGCTCGGGTCCGGCGGCGTGCATGCGCTGCACCGACAAGGTGCTGGCCAAGTACCTGATGCGCGAGGCTTCGATACCGACGCCGGACTTTCACTTCTTCCGGGAGTCCTCCTTCAAGGAGCTCGGCGCCGCGGCCGCCCTGGCGGATGTCGAGCACAGGCTGACCTTCCCCCTGGTCGTCAAGCCCGCGAGGCAGGGCTCGGCGCTCGGGGTGAAGTTCGCGCGCACCAACGAGCAGCTGCCGGGCGCGATCGTCGGCGCGCTGTCATACGACGACAAGATCCTGATCGAGCGTTACGTCAGGGGCCGCGATCT
This sequence comes from uncultured Solirubrobacteraceae bacterium, assembly GCA_963826995.1. Classification (GTDB taxonomy): domain Bacteria; phylum Actinomycetota; class Thermoleophilia; order Solirubrobacterales; family Solirubrobacteraceae; genus Palsa-744. The sequence goes on from CAWGYZ010000002.1 coordinate 1,220,142, forward strand.
GGCGGTCTCGATACTCGACTCCGAGACCCCGGGGCAGGAGCCGGTCGCGCTGCCGGTCGTCGAGGCGATCCCGCGGGAGGAGGACTTCTACAACTACGAGTCTCGTTACGAGATCGGCATGACCACGTTTGTGTGCCCTGCGGAGCTCGGCGCGGAGACGACCGCGCGAGCGCAGGAGCTCGCCCTTGCGACCTACCGGCTGCTCGGCTGCCATGGCGTGGCGCGGGTCGATCTGATGCTCGACGAGGACGCGGACGAGCTGATGGTGCTCGAGACGAACGTGGTGCCCGGCCTTACCGAAACAAGCCTTCTTCCGCTGGCTGCCGACGCCGCCGGAATCGGGTTCGAGGAGCTGATCGAGAGGATCCTCGCGAGCGCGCTCGCTCGCTGATCGTCAGGAGTCGCCGGCGGCGAAGTCCTCGGGCGAGACCTGGTCGAGGAACTCCTTGAACTTCTCCACGACGTCCTCGGACTCCTCGACGTCATGCTCGAACTCGATCGCCGACTCGGATATGACCTCCTCGGCGGCGAAGATCGGGGCGCCGGAACGCACGGCCAGGGCAATCGCGTCACTCGGACGGGAGTCGATCTCGAGCTCACGGCCGGCGACATTCAGGGTGATCGAGGCGAAGAAGGTGTTCTCGCGGAGCTCGGTCACGGACACCTGCGTGCACTTGACGTCCAGCTCCCCGAGGATGTCACACAGCAGATCGTGGGTCATCGGCCGGGGCGTGCCGGCGCCCTGGAGCTTCATCAGTATCGAAGCGGCCTCGGGGTGGCCGATCCAGATCGGCAGGAACTTATTGCCGTCAACCGTCTTTAGGAGCACGATCGGCTGCTTGCCAACCATGTCAAAGCTGACGCCGTAAATGACCATCTCCTGCACAGGGATCCTCCGAGAGGGGGAAAGGCCAGAGTATAGGTACCCGCCCGAGGCACCGAGCAACGGGACGGGCCAGATCCCAGGACCGGGGCGAAACAGGTCTCAGCGCCGGGCCCGAAAACTCCACAGCTTGTTGCCGAGGAAGTTCAGGGGCATCGAGCCGGCGACCGCGAGCGCCTGGGCCGGCACCTTGGCGATGCCGGCGCCCTCGACGAAGGCGGTCAGCAGCAGCAGGGCGAAGGCCTCCGCGACCAGGCTGACGACGAGAAAGCGCATCGCCTGAAAGCGTGCCCGTCCGTCGCGTGCGTCGAAGGTCCAATGGCGGTTGAGAACGAAGTTGTTCGCCACCGCGACCAGCCAGGCGATCACCGAGGCGGCCCTGTAGTCGACCCCCACGGAGTGCACGAACAGGGTGTAGACGGCGAGGTTGACGATGAACCCGACCCCGCCCACGAGGCCGAAGCGGACGAGCTGAAGCCAGTTGGCGGGGCGCCGCATTCCGTGCAGGAGGCGGATATGCGGTCGGACCTCCACCGCGGCGGTCTCCTCAGGCATCCGGTCAGGGTACCGACACAGCAGGGCGGATGCTGCCGCTAGCCTATGACTGGATGAGGCCGCGACCGCGACTGTTCGCCGGATTGGCCTGCGTGCTGGCGGCTGCGGGGATCATGGGCTGCGGCGAAAGCGGCGTGGGCGCGTCCGGGCACACGTCCAAGCCCGACCCGCCGGCTTTAACGACGGCGGCCGCCGGCGACCCGGCACCCACGGCAGGCGCCACGGGTACCGCCGGCGGCGGTGGCGTCGCCAAGGAGGTTGCCGATCCCCTGGAAGCCAGCAGCTACCCGGCCCCGGCGTCGGTTCACCACAAGGCTGCGGCCGCGCCGGCGCGCGCCGGCGAATTGGCGGTAGCGGCGGGGGCGCCCTCGAACGCCGAAGTGCGCAAGGAGCTCGATCAGATGCACGCGGCTGAACGGACGGCTCTACAGGCGCAGACGCGTCAGCTGACGCCGGTTCCCGGAGGGGAGTCGATCGGCGGAAACGGCACGATCCCGATCCCGGCCGACGTCCCCGAAGTCATCCAGAAGGTGATCGCCGGCGCGAACGCGATCGCCGACTTCCCCTACGTCTACGGGGGCGGGCACGCGTCGTTCGTGGATAACGCCTACGACTGCTCGGGCTCGGTCAGCTACGCGCTGGCGGCGGCCGGGCTGCTGAGCGCACCGGAGACCTCGGGGACGCTCGAGAGCTGGGGCGCGCCCGGCCCCGGGCGCTACATCACGGTCTACGCCAACGCAGGCCACACCTACATGTACGTGGATGGCATGCTGTATGACACGGCCGGGCGCAGCGGGGTGTACGCGTCCCGCTGGCAGGTCGGAGCGGTAGACAACTCCGGCTTTGTCGCACGGCACTGGCCCGGCCTGTAGGGAGCGGCGGTCGATATGCACGTGGGGATTCCGCCGCTGGCCCTCCTTCTCGCCCTCGACGGCGAATCGGCGACCGGCAACAGCACGGACATCGCGATCATCTCGGCCGTGTCGATCGTGTTCGGCTACCTGGCGCTCGCGGCGCTGTGGTACTTCGTGTTCCGAGACAAGACCCGCAAGAAGCGCGGGAAGGGCCCCTCGGACTGATCTTGATCAGTCCACCATGGCGAGGAGCGCAGCGGGCGGTCAGCCCGTCAGCGTGACGGTGCTCACGCTGGTGGTGCTCACGGGGCTCTTGGCCGCGTTGCGGACCACGAGCCTGACCATCAGCGAAACCTTGTGCAGCCGGCGCAGGCGCGCCGCCGTGGTCTTCGAGAACTTTATCTTCAGGGTGCTGCGGCCGCCCTTCGTGGTCACGAGGATGTCTTTGGCGATCACGATCTGCGCCGGTGTGCCTTTGGCCAGTCCGGTGGCGGACGGACCGTGCAGTCCGATCGCACGGGCGATCGATGCCGCCAGCAGCACTTCGAGGTGCCCGGCAACCTGCTCATTGATCGAGTAGCGAATGACCAGGCCAGTTCGCAGGGTGCTCGACAGGCTGCGCGAAGTGATCGCCGCGCTGGCGACCGGCCCGGGCGTTGCGGCGGCGCTGCCACCGGCTGCCGTCCCGCCCGTGGTGCCGCTGGGGCTCGAGCTCGCCGGCGCGGACGATCCGCCACCGGAGGGCGCCGCAGGAGCTGCCGGGGCCGGTTCTTCACACGGTTTGCCTTCCACTTTGATGGTCTTTGTGACCGAGGGCGGGAGGACGCCTTCAAAGCCGCCACCGTCGACCACGGTCAGACCGACCGTGTAGGTCTTGGCGCACGGGAAGGCGTGGAACACGCTGGCCTTGTCTTCCCCTTCTTCGGTCACCTCATGACCGGCTTCGGTGTACCCGAAGTCCCATTTGTAGATCGGCGCCAGGAACGGCTCGCGTTCTGCGATGAGCTTATGTTCGTCGGCAAGTTTCTGTTCTTCTTTGATAAGCGCTTTGTCTTCGGTGACGATGACTCTGTCCTGTTCGAGCGTCACTTTGCGTTCTTCGTCGTAGCGCTTTTCTTTTTCGGCCGCGCTCCTGCGTTCTTCGTCGGCTTTCTTGGCGGATTCGTCCGCCGGTTTTTCGGCGGCGATCCTCTGCTGCTTTGCGGCCTCCCTTTTTTCAGTCCGTTCGAATTCTTCTTCTTCAGTTTTGCTGAAGGCGCCTTTTTCGGCGGCCTCCCGTTCTTCGACCGTTTCTTTCTGTTCTTTGGCGACCGCTTTTTCTTCAGTGCCCAGTTTTGTGATGTCGGTGCCCAACGCAGTTATTTCGGTGCCGAGTGTCGAGATTTCAGTGCCGAGTTTCGTTATTTCGGTACCCAGTTTGGTGTTTTCGTTCGAGAGGCGGGTTTCCTCTTCACTGTTTTCCTGCACATCCTCAGCAAGCCGGGTTTCTTCTTTTCCGACGCGAAGGTCCGCGGGTGCCGCGTCCAGCGTAATCGTTGACTCGTCGCCGTTCAGGCCGATGACGTCCCCCACATTCACCGGAGTCGGGGCGGTGATGTGCGGTTCGAGGCTGGCTCCCTGCCAGCAGCCCGCGGTGCCTTGTCCGGTAACAAGCCCAGAGCTGTTGAATGCCCAGTGCAGGAAATAGGAGCCGCCGTTGATTTCCTCGTCCGATTCGGAGTTCGCGTGGGTGGGCCCTTCGTTTGGCGTCGTACTCATGCCGTCGAAGTTCCACTGGCACATGTCGCCCTGCTCGGGGTACCCATGCTCTTCGGTGGGAGCATTCTGGTACCACCCGTTCAGGAGCGGGTCCACCACGATGTTGCTCTGCTCGTCGGCGAGATCGCCCACGATCACGTCTGCCAGGCCGCTGCCGTATTGGGCGAACGGGTTGAGGGTGGGCTGCTGGTTCGGCTCATCGAGGGCCTTGTTGTCCTGACACGCGAGAACGTCGGCCGAGGTGCCGGCCGTTTTCAGCGGAGACTCGGATTCGACGAAGTATCCGGCGTAGCCCGCAACCCAGGGCTGGACCGCGTAGACGATCGGCGATGCGCCACCCGGATTGATCGTCGAGTGATACCCGCAGATGCCGGTTTCGGCAGGGTGGGTGATCTTTGCTTCTTTGATTTCTTTCACTTCGTGTTCCAGCGCGAGAGAGTTCGAGCACGTGTTCGGGGCGGGGGTCCCGGCGCAGACGGTTACTCCCGGGGGGGTGAGCATGTAATAGACGGGGGTGCTCGCCGCGCCCGGAACCGTGCCGGTGGTGCCCGGCAGCTCGCCGGAGCTGATCACTTTCTGCAGCTCGGTTTTGATCGACTGATCGGTCAGGCACACCACTTCACTGCTTTCGGTGCAGTCTTCGCCCGCCGGTGGGTAGGGGTCGGTGTCGGTGTAGGCGCCCCGGAAAGTCGACTGGTTGGCGGCGTGCGCTTCCTTGGCTCCAGCCGATGCCGCGGGCTGAGTGTTGTAACCGGTTTCGCCGTACTGCGCGTTCAGGGCGAAGACATTGCCGCTCCCGCCGCTGGCGGAGCCGACGTCCCTGAAGTATTTATCGATCACCCGCATCCATTCCGGGTTGTAGAATTCGTATGGGTCCCAGTAGATCGCGTAGGAGTCTGAGGAATGGATCACCGGGCCTTTGTGGTACTGAAGCGGCGCGTATCTGAGAACCACGGGTTTGCGCTGTTGCAGGCCGAAGTTGCCGGTGATGAAGGCGCCGGCGGGCGCCGGGAGGAGCAGCAGGGCGCCCAACACGATCGCGGCTGAGCTCAGCGCTAGAGCCAGGCGGCGGGCCGCGGAATTCATCGTGAAGGGCGTGCGGAGAAGTAGCCTCACGTTCCCATCATCGGCAGCCCGTCCGCATTGCCTTAGCCCCCGGTCTTCAAGACAGTCGGACGTGCTGGCGGCCCGCTTAGCGGCCGCCGCGAGACCCCGGCCCTGCCCTCCTCAGAGGCCGGCTGAGCTGCCGTCAGGCTCTGCGAGCGCGGGCGAACGCAGTGCGGCGGCGCCGAGGGCGGCCGCCGCGATCGCCGTGACGGTCACCAATACGCTGGTGCGCTTTGACAGGTATCCGCCGCACCCGCCGGCGAGACCGGCCAGAGCATCGGCGCCGTCGCAGGCGACGCCCACAGCGATCCATTGGCGCCGGGTGGAGCCCTGCGTGCCCATGGCGCCCCACGCCAACGCAAGGTCACGCACTCCGAACAGGCGAGCCAGGTAGGGCGACTGCGGATTTGCGCCGGCGTCGAGCCCGAACAGCCGGCCGGCGAGCCGCGGGGTGGCCCACGATCCCACCCCGATCGCCGCCCTCAGTCCGACCAGAGCGCTCACCGCGCTGCCCTCGTTCACGATCGCGACTCTACCGAAGCGGCGCTGCTCAGGCCTGCTGCGCCACCGGTGCGCCCAGCTCGTAGTCGCCACTCGCCAGCTGCGCGGTTCTGCGGCGGTATGTGCTCCACAGCCACGGCCACTGGCTCGGATCGTTGCCGTTCTCATCGACGTACCAGCTCGTGCAGCCGGTATGCCAGACGCTGTTGGCCAGCGCCGCACGCAGCTCGCGGTCGAACTCCTCGGCGGTCTGCCGGCGGACCTCGATACTTCCTGCGCGCGTGCGTTCGAGCTCGCCCAGCGCTCCGATGACGTGGCTGACCCCAGCCTCGATTGTGTAGATCACAGAGCCGCTCCCGCCGTTCGTGTTCGGCCCGTAGAGCAGGAACATATTCGGGAAACCTGGGGTGCTCATTCCCAGATAGGCGCGGGGGACCTTCTCCCACTCCTCCGCGAGCGTGCGCCCGCTCCTGCCGATTATCTCCATCGGCGCGACAAAGCCGTGCGTCTTGAAGCCGGTCGCGAGCACGAGCACGTCGGCGGCGCGCTCGGTTCCGTTCTTGACGCGCACGCCGCCCGCGGTGATCGCGTCGATCTGATCGCTGATCAGCTCGACGTTGGGCCTGGTGAGCGTCGGATACCACTCGTCGGTCAGCATCAGCCGCTTGCAGCCGAGCTCGTCGCCCGGGGTCACGGCCGCGCGCAGCACCGGGTCTGAGATCGCGTTGTTGATCTGGCGGCGCCCCATCGCGCGCAGCGGGGCGAGCGTCCAGCGGGGGCCGGTCATCCCCAAGGCCACGTACTCCATGAACGCGAAGATCGCCAGCCGGTCGAGTCGCCGCGCGATGGGGAAGCGCTCGAACAGACGCCGCACGCGATCGCCGTAGGCGAAATCCATCTTCGACATCGTCCAACCGGGCGAGCGCTGGTAGATGTCGAGCTGCTCGACGATCGGCTGGATCGCCGGCACTGCCTGGATCGCGCTGCAGCCGGTCCCCACGACGGCCACCCGCTTACCCGTGAGGTCCACGTCATGGCGCCACTGCGACGTGTGAAAGGCCGGTCCCTCGAAGCTCTCAAGGCCGGGGATCGACGGCATCTTTGCGACCGAGAGCTGTCCGCAGGCGGTTATCAGGACGTCGGCCTCATGATCGCCCCGACTGGTCGTCAACAACCACACGCTGCGCTCCTCATCCCAGCGCGCCCGGGTGACCTCGGTGCCGGTGCGAACCTTGTCAAGCACCTCATAACGGCGGGCCACGTCCTCGATGTAGGCCTGGATCTCCGCCTGTGGCGCGAACCGCCGCGACCAGTGCGGGTTCGGCTCGAATGAGAACTCGTACAGATGCGATGGCACGTCGCAGGCCGCGCCCGGATAGGTGTTGTGGTTCCACACGCCGCCCACCCGCTGTCCGCGCTCGAACACCGTGACGTCGTGGTAGCCCGCGCGTCCCAGCATGACCGCGGCTCCGACGCCGGCGAAGCCGCCGCCGACGACGGCGACGGACCTGCGCCGGCGGATCCCGCGGTGCCCGTTGGTCTCAGCAGGAGAAGTCATCCCCGTGCACATTACTGGGGAGCGGCCGCCTCGGAGGGCGCGCGATCGGTGTCGTCCTTTTCGGGCAATCCGAGTCGTCCTTTTCGGGCATGTGTCCATTCCGCGGATCGCCGGGTCAAGGGTTCTGTGCGGGTGGCCGACGTCCAGCCAAATGGAAATCGCCGGCGGAGGGGCAATGCGGATGGGAGGACGCCTGCGGGTCGTGCCGGCAGTCGCGTGCGCCTGCTGCGGGCTCATGGCCGCCCCGTCCCTCGCGCGGGCCGCCACCCCCTACACCGCCTACGTGAGCAACGAAACCTCGGGAACCCTCACCCCGATCAACACCGCCACGAACCTCACCGGCTCTCCGATCGGGACCGCCGGCCCGTCGGTGATCGCGATCACGCCGGACGGCAGGACGGCGCTGGTGGCCAGTGGCGCCAGCAACACGGTGACGCCTGTCACGCTCGCCACCGGCGCGGTCGGCGGCGCCATCAAAGTGGGTACCGATCCCGTCGGCATCGCGATCACGCCCAACGGCAAGACCGCCTACGTCGCGGACGCCGGTAGCAACCAGGTGACGCCGATCACCTTGGCAACCGCCCTGGCGGGAACTCCCATCAGCGTCGGCTCCGGACCGATGGGGGTCGCCATCAGCCCCAGCGGAGCCACCGTGTACGTCACCAACCGCGGTTCCAACACGGTCACCCCGATCCCCGTCGCGACGAACAGCCCAGGGACTCCCATCACTGTCCAAAGCGAACCGGAGGGGATTGCGATCACCCCGGACGGGACCACGGTGTATGTCGCCAACCACGGCTCCGAATCAGTCTCGCCCATCCCCGTCGCCACCAACCTCGCGGGCACCGCCATCAAAGTGGGCAGAGAACCGATCGACGTCGCAATCACCCCGAACGGGAACACCGCCTACGTCACCAACGAAGGTGGCGAAAGCGTCAGCCCGATCACGCTGCTGACGGCTGCGGTGGGGTCGCCCATCAAAGTGGGCAGCCACCCCGTCGGGATCGCGATCACCCCGGATGGGACGACGGCATACGTTGCCAACCGCAGCTCTAAGACGGTGACGCCGATCACGGTGGCCGCCAACACCCCGGGCAGTTCCATCAAAGTCGAAGAAGCGCCCGATACCGTCGCCATCACCCCCGACCAGGCACCGGTCGCGTCCTTCACCGCAAGCGCGGTCAGCGTCGGCTCGACCACGACCTTCAACGCCTCCGCCTCGACCGTCGCCTACGGCACGATCACCTCCTACTTCTGGAGCTTCGGCGATGGCAGCACGTCAAGCACGACCTCCCCTTCGATCACACACACCTACGCCGCGGCGGGCGACTACACGGCCACGGTCACCGAGACCGACTCGGCCGGCACCTCCACCACCCCCCTGTTCACCGGTCAGACCGTCAGCCGCAATGGGGGAGCGGGCGCCGAAATTGCCCGCAGCGTGTCGGTCACTCCGCAGCCCCAGTCCCTTCCCACTCTCTCCGCAGACCCGCCCGGCACGAGCGATCCGCCGTCCTTTGGCGGAGCAACCGCGGCGCACCCGACGCCGCTCGTCATCTCCGCCGGCTCGCTGACCGTCAGCCGCCAGGGCGTCACGCTGATCCCGGTGAGCTGTCCGGCGAGCGCCACGGGCGGCTGCCACGGCAGGATCACGATCACAGCGACCGTAGCCGAACCGCGCCGGCGCGCCCGCGCCTCGCGCTGCGGACGGGGCTGCCGTCCGCTGGGCACAGCGAGCTACGAAGCTCGCGCGGGCCAGAAGATCCGCGTGCGCGTACACATTGCGTCATTCGGGCGGCGGCTGCTCACCGGACGCTCCTCGGTGCGCGTGACCCTCACCGCCACCACGGTGGCGGGCGGGCAGACCGCCACCGTCACCCGCGCGATCGCGCTGAAGCCGGCCGCTCGCGCGTGAGCGGGCGCGTCGTCCCTTTCGGGCAATCAATGTGTCCACGCCCTCAACCTCCGATAAAGACTTCCACCCGAGCAACCGAATCGCCCGTATGAGCATGGTGACCGTCACGGCGACGCGGTTGCGAAGGACACGGCACAGAGCCGCGCTCGGCGCCCCTCAGAGTGAAGGCGCCCCCCTCAGCGGCCCCCCTCTCAGCCCGCGCCTGCCAGCCCCCGTCCTCAAGACCCCTCCGGCCACCGAGAGGGGCGAGGCCTTCGAGGGCTTTTTGAAGAGCCCTCCGGCAATGCGCAGGCAGAGCGATCTGGCACTGATCAGTTGGCGGCGGACGCTCGTGCGCGTGATCTGCGGCGCAAGCCTCGTGGGTCTTCTCGCCTACGCGCTTCACTCCCTGCTGGGCGTCGGCGGAGGAGGCCTTGACGGCTTCTTTGAAAACTACCTGTTCAACGCCCTGCTGTTCGCGGGCTCCGTCCTGTGCCTTCTTCGTGCGTTGTTCTGGAGGGCGGAGCGGGGTGCCTGGACGGCGCTCGGCGTGGGCCTCGGCTCATGGGCCGTCGGTGAGGTCATCTTCACCCTCGACCCGGCCCAGGTCACAGGCGGCCCGTTCCCCTCGACGAGCGACTTCTTCTGGCTGATCTTCTACCCCGCCGCCTTCCTCAGCCTCGGCCTGCTGGTCAGGGCGCGCGTGCGCCACTTCTACCCCAGCCTGTGGCTGGATGGCGTCGTCGGCGCACTGGCGGTGGCGGCGCTTGCCTCCCAGTTCGTTCTGCCGAGCATCCTTCAGGCGAGCGGCGGCTCGACCCAGGCGGTTATCGGCGATCTGATCTATCCGCTCGGCGACCTGCTTCTGATCTGCTTCGTGGTGGCCGTGCTCGCGATCACGGGCTGGCGCCCGGGGCGCGTCCTCGGCACCGTCGCAGTGGGCCTTCTGATCGGCGCCGGAGCCGATGTCTTCTCGCTGTACTGGTCTGCCACCGGGCACGGCGAAGCGAGCTTCTTTGAAACCCTGTGGCCGGCCTCCGCGGTCGTGCTCGGCCTCGCGGCCTGGCAGCCGCCGCGGCCCTCGGCGGTGATCGGCCTGCATGGCCGGCGCCTCTTGGTATTCCCCCTCTGCTTTGCCATCTGCGCGCTCGGGCTGCTGGCCCTGCAGAGCCACGAGCCCCTGAAGGCCTCTGCCTATGTCCTGGCCGTGCTGACGGTCACGGGCGTCATCTGCCGCATGGGGCTGACCTTCTCCGAGAACCTGTCGCTGGTCGAGCGAAGCCGCCATGAGGCGCTGACCGATCCGCTCACCCATCTCGGCAACCGGCGCCGGCTTCTGATCTGCCTCGAGGATGTCCTGCAGTCGGCCTCTCAGCGCTCTCCGTGGGCGCTCCTGCTGTTCGACCTGAACGGCTTCAAGCGCTACAACGACGCCTTCGGGCACCCCGTGGGCGATGCCCTGCTGGCCCGCCTGGGCGAGAAACTGGCACAGGCCGTTGAACCCGAAGGCCAGGCCTTCCGCCTGGGCGGGGATGAGTTCTGTGCCCTCACCCCCCTGACCGAGCGAAGCGTCAAAGAGGTCCGCGATGAGGCGGTCGTGGCCCTCTCAGAGCACGGCCAGGGCTTTGACATAACGACCGCCTACGGCTGCATCATGCTGCCCGAGGAGGCCTCAGAGCGCGCCGAGGCCCTGCAGCTGGTGGACGAGCGCCTGTATGCCGACAAGCGCACCCGCCAGCACTCTGACGCCCCCGAGCAGCTGCGCAAGGTGCTTCTGCAGGTGATGGCAGAGCGCGAGCCGGAGCTCCATGAGCACCTGCGCGAGGTCGCCATCCTCTCGCGCGCGGTGGGCCGCCAGATGGGCCTCTGCGGAGAGGACCTCGAGACGATGGTCAGGGCCGCGGAGCTCCACGACGTGGGCAAGGTGGCCGTGCCCGACGCGATCCTTCAGAAGCGCTCATCGCTCGATCGCTCAGAGCGGGCGATCATCGAGCGCCACTGCGAAGTGGGCGAGCGCATCCTCGCCGCCTCCCCGGCGATGGGCCCGGTGGCGCGCCTCGTTCGCTCGAGCCACGAGCGCTTCGACGGCGCCGGCTACCCCGATCGCCACGCCGGTGATGAGATTCCCGTGGGGGCCCGCATCATCGCCGTCTGCGACGCCTTCCACGCGATGACCTCGAACCGCCCCTATGGCCGCGCGATCGCGCCCGCCGAGGCGATCTCAGAGCTCAGGCGGAATGCCGGATCGCAGTTCGACCCCGCCGTGATCGACGCCTTCTGCTCGGAGCTCGGCCAGCGTGGGCTGGACCTCGAGAGCCACAGCGCGCTGTCACCGCAGGCGAGCGCGGGCCTACCGGCTTGACGCCCTGAGACTCCTGCGTGAGCGCCTGCTCGAGGCGTAAGCGCGGCGGCGGGCGCCGGGATATAGTCGCCCGGTCACTGCGAAGCAGCGCTACCGGGAGGGACGATGTCCGAGCTGGCGAGACTGGATGCGACGGGGCAGGCGCAGTTGGTGCGCGACGGTGAGGTATCGGCGGCGGAGTTGGTGCAGGGCGCAATCGCCCGCGTGGAGGCGCTCAATCCCCAGCTCAACGCCGTCATCACCGAGCTGTTCGACAAGGCGGCCGCGACGGCCGCCGGGCCGCTGCCGGACGGACCATTCAAGGGCGTTCCGATGCTGCTCAAGGACCTCGCCTGCCACTCGGCCGGGGACCCCTTCCACGAGGGCATGGCGTTCCTCAAGCGACTGCAATGGACCGAGCCCGCGGACACCTACCTGGCGAGCCGGTTCCGCGACGCCGGCTTCGTGTTCCTCGGCAAGACCAACACGCCCGAGCTGGGGATCCTGCCGACGACCGAGCCGCAGGCGTATGGGCCCACCCACAACCCCTGGGACCTGGAGCGCTCACCCGGCGGGTCCAGCGGCGGCTCCGCGGCGGCGGTGGCCGCCGGCCTGGTCCCGGTGGCCCACGCCAACGACGGCGGCGGCTCGATCCGCATCCCCGCAAGCCACTGCGGGCTCGTGGGGCTGAAGCCCTCGCGCGGGCGCGTCTCACTGGGGCCCGAGTTCGGAGACATCATCTCCGGGCTGGTCGCCGAGCACGTCGTGTGCCGCTCGGTGCGCGACAGCGCAGGCGTGCTGGATGCGATCTGCGGCGCCATGCCCGGTGACCCATACGCGGCGCCCGACCGTCAGCGTCCGTACAGCGAGGAGCTCGGTGGGGACCCCGGCAGGTTGCGAATCGGGATCATGACCACGCCGCCGGGCGGTCAGTTCGAGACGCACCCCGACTGCATCGCAGCGGCGCAGAGCGCGGCGAGGATGCTCGAGGACCTCGGGCATGCGGTGGAGGCGGCTCACCCCGCCGGCATGGACGACCCGGAGTACATCCCCAGCTTCCTGCTGCGATGGACGGCGGGCATAGCCTGGAACCTCAAATACTGGGAAGGGCAGACCGGCGAGACGATCGAATCCGGCGACGTCGAGCCGAGCACCTGGGCGCTCGCCGAGCTGGGCCGCTCTCACAGCGCCGCCGACTATCTGCGCGCGGTCGAATACCACCAGCGTGTCACCCGGCGCGTCGCCGACTGGTGGCAGGACGGGTTCGACCTGCTGCTCACGCCGAGCACGGGCGAGCCCGCGACGCCGCTTGGCACGTTCGCCCCGGACCCCGAGAACCCGGCCGCACCGATCATGCGCTCCGTGCCCCTGGCCGCCTTCACGGCCATGTTCAACAGCACCGGGCAGCCGGCGATCTCGCTGCCGCTGCACCGGACCGCCGAGGGCCTGCCCGTCGGCGCCCAGCTGGTCGCCGCCTACGGGCGCGAGGACCTGCTCATAGCCGTCGCCGCGCAGCTCGAGCAGGCCCACCCATGGGCCGAGGATTGGCCCGAGCTGGTGGCTGACACGGTGGGCGCCGGCTGAGCGGCTCCTCGCGCAGGATTCCGCCTGTTCGACCCGTACGATCTATGCGCTTCCTCCTGGAAGCCCCGCATGGAATGAGTTGGGAGCGTCCCCGGTTCGGGCCCTCCTCCGGCCGGGGACGCACTATGCCCCGCACCAACCCCCGCCGGCAGAAGAAGCGCTCGCCAGATACTCGGAGCGACCGGGGACGGAGAAAGGGAAGTGGTCCCCGGTCGCCCTCTACCCGGATGACCTATCGGCCTTCCGGTGCTCGCTATCGGCACCGGCGCGCCGATGCTTGAGTGACGGCTTCGCTATCCGCCCAGGGCGTCCGGCACAGCCGAGGCACTCGGCTTGGTGGACACCGTCGGCACCGGCAGCGCTCCCACGCGGGTGATCAGAGCTTCCCACTGGGCAGCGCTCAATTCGCCTGACACGCTGAGCGGCGAGGGGGCGCTCTGCCCGGTGGGGGCCGAGTGGGCGGCCTTGGCCTTGGTTGCGCTCGTCCTGGGGCTGGGCTTTGCCACTTCGAAGACGAGCTCGATGTAGGAGCCGTGGTCTGAGCGGGCGATCGTCGAGGGATCGCCCGGGTAGCGCATGAGGCTCACGATCTGATGGGGGGCAAAGCGGGCGGGCACGGTCAGAAGGGTGCGGATCGCGGTGTCGCTGATCGAGCCCTGGCCCTGGTGCTTCTCGATGGGGATGCCGTTGATGGCGGTGATCGCGATCGCATCGCCTGAGTGATCGGCGGGCACGTAGCCTGAGCTGTCATAGCGCCCGCCAGAGCAGCTGAGCGCGGAGATCGTGGGTGACAGGCCCGAGCGCGACAGAAAGGCGATCAGGGCCAGCACGCGCTTGTCGATCTGACCTGAGGCCAGGGCCGTCTTTGAGCAGGCTGACAGCCTCACCCCGGGGTCTGAGAGGATCTCTGACTGAAGCCTTGCCTTTGAGATCAGGAAGGCCTCTGAGGCGGTCGCTCCGAGCAGGCTCTGGGCGCTCTTTGCACCGCGCGGGTGAAGCGCGGATTTCAGCTCTATCCAGTTCTCGAGGATCGGGGCCGGGTCGATCGAGGTGGGGTCACCGGCCGGGCGGATGGCGAACTGCAGGTGGCCGTCCTTGGCGCGGGGGGGAAGGTTGACATGGCCGAGCACGGTGCCCTCGGCCACCACCGAGCCGCTGCGCAGGGGCTGTAGGCCTGAGGCGCCTTCGCTCTGCTTCTGTGCGCGGGCCTGCAGTGAAGCGCTGTGTGCGGCGGCGATCGCATCGGGGTTGTGGGGGTGGGCGAACAGGCGCACCTTGCCCATGCCGGCGGGGGTCGATTCAAAGGCGCTCGACTGGAGCGCTTCATCTGCTTCAGAGGCCGGTGAGGGTGTCGTAGCCGCCAGCGTCTGGGGGAGCTGTCGCCCTGCGCTGGCGGGCTTTGAGGGGGCCGGGTCATGGCTGTCTGAGCCGATCGTCGCGGGGGTCTGAAGGGGGGTGCTCGAGGCGCTGGGCAGGCGGTAGCTCGAGGCGATCGAGCCGAGCCCGGCGTAGGTGAACTCATCTCCGTAGAGGTCTCTGAGGATCACATAGCGCCCGAGCTTGCGTGAGACGCCGAGCTTTACGATGCGCCCGTCCTGGACGGCCACGACGGCTGCGTGGGGGGCGCTCAGCAGGTCGATCAGCTTGGGGGCGGAGGCGGCGGCAGAGGAGCCGGTGGCGATCGCCGCGGCGGTGGCGGGGGCGGGCGGGGCCTGGGAGCCCGGCGTCTGGGACGCCTTCGCGAGGCTGGCCGCTGCTGAGGCGGTGGGGACACGCAGGGGCTCCACGATCAGCGCCCGGCCGGTGGCCGGGGGGCGGTCGTCCACGAGGCCGGTGAGCGTCTGGATCACCGACTGCGGGTAGGTCGAGATCAGCTTTGCCCGCAACAGCACCGAGTCGGCGTATTCATCAGAGTGGTTGTAGGCCAGGATCGCGCCCCTCAGGTTCTGGGCGGCGCCGGCTGCGCGCAGATAGCGCGCGGCGGCGTAGATCGCATCGACGGGGTTGTAGGGGTCGGCATAGCCGGCCTTGAAGGCGTCTACTCCATAGGAGCTCCAGGTGGCGGGCATGAACTGCATCCAGCCGACAGCTCCCGCTGTTGAGACCGACAGGTCGGTTCCGTAGTTGGTCTCGATTTCGTTGATCGCCGCGAGGATCTGCCAGGGCACCCCGTACTGGACGGCGGCCGACTGGTAGATGGGCAGCAGGAACAGGGGGATGCGGTAGAAGGACAGGGCCTGTACCGAGGCGGCCGAGGAGGCGAGCTCTGCGGCCAGCGCTCCGGCCTCACCGGCGGCCAGCTGCGGCGGGGGGGCGACGCTGTTGTCGGCCGGAATGCTGCCGGCCGGCGCAGGCGCACCGGCGCGAGTCGCGGCACCCTTGCTCCCGGTGGCGCCGGTGGACCCCTCTGCTCCGCCCGTGCTCGGCTGGCCGTGCGTGTGGGAGATCTTCGGTTCCACCTTTTCACCGCCGGTGATCTCCTGCGGGCGCTGACGCACCACGATCGGAGCTTCGGGCGAGGGAGCGGCAGGGGCTGCGGGCACGCTCGCCGGAGCGCTCGAAGGCGGAGGCGTGGTCGTGGGAGACGTCGCCGTGGAGGTCGTCTGGGAGGTCGTGGTGGGGATGGGCGCCGGGGTGGGCGTCGGAGTGCTCGCCGGGGTTGTGGACGTTGGGGTCGTCGTGGATGTGCTCGCGGGCCCCGCGGGAGACTGGCTGCTCGTCGCCTCCTGAACGGCCGCTCCCGCTTCGCTCGGCCCCGTCCCGCCGGTGGGCGCGCCGGCCGTCGAGGTGCTCGATTCGGTGACCGAAGCCTTGGCATCGGTGCCGGGAGACGGGCCGGCGGTGGCCAGCGCGAACAGCGGCGCGTCTGACAGAGGCCCACCGCCCACGGCGATGATCATGCTCCCGGCTATCGCCGACAGGGAGGCGCGCCTGGCCCGCTTGAAGGGCGGCATTCGCCGGACTGAAGCTGCGCGCAGTTTGCCCACTGAGTCCGTATCGGCAGGAAACGCGGACTTCCACAGGGGCAGTAACGACGCTTGCAGGTCTTATACTTGCGCGGCCTCGGCCCGGGGCGCGCGTTCAACCGTCAAAGTCGCACTGGAGGCTCCCCGATGCGCAAGCTCCTCACCCTGATCGGCGTTCCCACCTTGGCCGTGCTGGCGCTCGCCGGCTGTGGCAGCAGCAGCAGCTCCACCACGAGCTCGAGCACCAGCTCGACCGCGAGCACTGCGGCGAACACCGCCAACGCGGCGATCGTGGCCCAGGTGCCCTCGGCGGTGAAAAGCAAAGGCACGCTGGATGTGGCGACCGAAGCGCAATACGCGCCCAACGAGTTCATCGCATCCGACGGGCACACCGTGATCGGCATGGACGCCGACCTGATGCAGGCGCTCGGGGAAGTGATGGGGCTGAAGGTGAAGATGATCAACTCCAACTTCGAAACGATCATCCCGGGCCTCGCGGCCGGCCGCTACGACATGGGCGCCTCCTCGTTCACCGACACCAAGGAACGCGAGAAGACCGTCGACTTCGTCGATTACTACAGCGCGGGCATCTCCTTCTATGCGAAGAGCTCGGCGAACCCCGGCGTGAACACGCTGGCGGACCTGTGTGGCAAGACGGTCGCGGTGGAGAAGGGCACGACCGAGCAGGAACAGGCCGAAAAGCAGAGCAAGACCTGTACCGCGGCGGGCAAGAAGCCGGTGACGGTGCTCAGCTTCACCGGCCAGAACGACGTCAACCTGGCGGTGTCGAGCGGCCGTGCGGAACTCGGGATGGCCGACTCGCCGGTGGTCGCTTACCAGATCAAGCAGTCAGACGGGCAGTTCAAGCTGATCGGCAAAAGCTACGGCTTCGCCCCCTACGGCATCGCCATCCCCAAGACCAGTGGAATGACCACACCGACCCTGGCCGCTCTGAAGGTGCTCATGGCCAACGGCCAGTATCTGAAAATCCTCACCAAGTGGGGCATCGAGTCGGGCGCCATCACCACACCGACGATCAACGGCGCGACGAGCTGACCGGGGTAGCTGCTGTCCTCTCAGGAGGCCACCAGCGGGCCCGGGCGACCCGATGACATAAGGGCCGTCCCGGTGCGGCGGCCCGGGCGCTGGGTCGCCGGCCTGATCGTGCTGGTCGTGGCGGCGGCGCTGATCCGCTCGGTCGTGACCAACGCCCGGTTTGAATGGAGCGTCGTCGGTGACTACCTGTTCGACTCGCGCATCCTGCACGGCGCCGTCATCACGATCGAGCTGACCGTGATAGCGATGGCGATCGGCATCGCCCTCGGCGTGCTGCTGGCGGTGATGCGCCTGTCGCCCAACCCGCTCCTGTCGGGGGCGAGCTGGTTCTACATCTGGTTCTTCCGCGGCACACCCCTGCTCGTGCAGCTTCTGTTCTGGTACAACATCGCCGCCCTGTATCCGAAGATCGGGCTCGGCGTCCCATTCGGCCCGTCCTTCATCCACGCCGATGCCAACACGCTGATCACGCCTTTCGCCGCGGGGATCCTCGGGCTGGGGCTGAACGAGGGCGCATACATGGCGGAGATCGTCCGCGCGGGGATCATCTCGGTCGATGAGGGCCAGGCCGACGCGGCTCAGTCGCTCGGCATGACGCGCCTGCAGACGATGCGCAGGATCGTGCTGCCGCAGGCGATGCGCGTGATCATCCCGCCGACGGGCAACGAGACGATCTCGATGCTCAAGAGCTCATCGCTCGTGAGCGTGATCGTCGTGACCGAGCTGCTGTATGCCGGGCAGCTGATCTACTCGGTCAACTTCAAGACCATCCAGCTGCTGATCGTCGTGAGCTTCTGGTACATCGTGCTGACCAGCGTGCTGTATGTCGGGCAGTACTACCTCGAACGTCACTACGGAAGGGGTTCGCGAGAGCGATCGCCGACACCGCTGGAACGCCTGCGCATCGGCCTGCTGGCCGTTCGCCGGGATCAGTCTTGATGGCCGTGCCGATGGTGAAGGCGCAGGGCGTGCACAAGCGCTTCGGCCGCCTGGAGGTGCTCAAGGGGATAAGCCTCGAGGTGCAACCCGGCGAGGTGATGTGCCTGCTCGGCCCATCCGGCTCGGGCAAGTCGACGTTTCTGCGCTGCATCAACCACCTGGAGAAAATCAACTCGGGGCTGCTGTCGGTCGACGGCGAGCTCGTCGGCTACCGCCAGGACGGCGCGACGCTGCATGAGCTGCGCGAATCGGAGGTGGCACGCAGGCGTGCCCAGATCGGCATGGTGTTCCAGCGCTTCAACCTGTTCCCGCACATGACGGCGCTCGAGAACCTGACCTGCGCGCCGATTCAGGTGAAAGGGATCTCGCGCGATCAGGCACGTACACGTGCAGTCGAGCTGCTCGAGCGCGTCGGGCTCGCTGACAAGCTCGACGCCTACCCGGGGCAGCTCTCAGGCGGGCAGCAGCAGCGGGTCGCCATCGCGCGGGCGCTCGCGATGGAGCCCAAGCTGATGCTGTTCGACGAGCCGACCTCGGCGCTCGACCCGGAGCTGGTCGGCGACGTCCTGCAGGCCATGCAGCAGCTGGCCCGGGAGGGCATGACCATGATCGTGGTCACGCACGAGATGGGCTTCGCGCGCGAGGTGGCCGATGAGGTCGTGTTCATGGACGCGGGCGTGGTCGTCGAGGCCGGCCCGCCCGAGCAGCTGCTGGACAGTCCCCGCCACGAGCGCACGCGAGCGTTTCTGTCGAAGGTCCTGTAGCGGCGCTCAGGAGTCCGCGGAGCCCTGAAGCTCCTTGCTCAGCAGCGCCACGGTGCGGACCGTCCCGTGCGCGAGGCGGCCCACCTCGCGGTAGCCGCGGGCGGCGTGAAATGCGAGCGAGACCTCGTTCAGCGGCTCGACGTTCACCTCGCAGACCATCCGCCCGGATGCCGCGGCTGTCGCCTCCATCGCGTCATACAGCGCCCCGCCCACACCGTGGCGGCGGCGGGCGGCGTCGACGGCGATGCGATCGAGGTACAGGAAGCGCTCGTAGCGGTGTGAGAACCAGCGGTAGTTGTCGCTGTCATAGCCCGTCCCCTGTGCGATCGCGATCGCGAATCCCGCGATCTCTCCGTCGAGTTCGGCCACGAGGCTGCGCTGGGCGAGCTCCAGGATGAACTCGAGCCGCTGCTCGTCGAGCTCTGACAGCATCTGCACGGACTCGTCGTTCAGCTCAAGCAGCCGGGGTCGGTCGGCCTCTGTCACGTCTCGCAGCCTCATGGCGCTGAAGCTTGCCAGGGCCGGGCGGGCGATGGGCGATCCAGGACTCGAACCTGGGACCTCTTCCTTATCAGAGAAGCGCTCTAACCAACTGAGCTAATCGCCCGCGGGCGCCGATTCTAGCTATGCCACGGCGCGGGGCCGCAGGCGGCGCGCCAGCTCGATGGCCTCCTCCGCCGTCGCGAACGAAAGCTCGGCGCGATATCCGCCGTGGGCCGTCGCCCGCACCTGGACATCTGCGCCCAGCGCCGAGCCGAGCGCCTGCGCTATCTCCTCGCTCGCCTGCTGCTGGTCGGCGTGTTCAGCACCAGCGCCGCCACGCCTGCGCCTCGCTCCTCGCGCCTCGCCGTCGCCGGCGTTGCTCTGCCGCGCCCGCGCTTCGGCGGTCCTCACCGACCACCCCTCCGCCACGGCCGTGCGGGCGAGGCTGCGGCGCGCGCCGTGATCCTCGGCCAGCAGCAGCGCCCTGCCGTGGCCCTCGCTCAGCGCGCCCTGGGCGAGCAGCTCGATCACCTCATCGGGCAGGTCGAGCAGGCGGATCAGGTTGCTCACCGCCACCCGGCTGCGCCCCACGCGGCGGCCGACCTGCTCGCGTGTCAGCTCGAGCTCCTCCACCAGCGCCGCACAGGCGCGGGCCTCCTCCACGGCGTTGAGATCCTCGCGCGCCATGTTCTCGATCAGCGCCAGCTCCAGCGCCTCGGCATCCTCGCGCTCGTGCACGAGCGCCGGGATAACCTCGAGGCCGGCGATCCGCGCCGCCCGCCAGCGCCGCTCGCCGGCGATCAGCTCATAGGTGCCGCCGGCCTTGGGGCGCACCAGCACCGGCTGCAGCACGCCGCGCTCGCCGAGCGAGCCGGCCAGGGCGGTCAGCGCCTCCTGGTCAAAGCGCCTGCGCGGCTGCTTGGGGTTGGGCGAGATCAGCTCCACCGGCAGCTCGCGCAGTTCGTCCCCGACGGCATCCCGGCGCTCGGCCGACACCGACAGGATCGCCTCGAGGCCCCTCCCCATGCCCCGTTTGGGCGGGCTCATCGCTCGCCCCCCCGCCTGCGCGCCGGACCCGGGTCAACCACGGGCGGCCACCTCCTTGGCCAGCTCGAAGTACGCCTCCGCGCCGGCGCTGTGGGGATCGTGATGGGTCACCGGCAGCCCGTAGCTCGGCGCCTCGCCCACCCTCACGTTGCGCGGGATCACGGTGTCGTAGACGAGGTCGGGGAAGTGGCCCCGCACCTCGCGCTCGACGTCTCGCCCGAGCCTCGTGCGGTTGTCGTGCATCGTCAGCAGCATTCCCGCAACCGTCAACCTGGGGTTGAGGTCGCGCTGCACGAGCGCCAGCGTGTCGAGCAGCCCGGCCAGGCCCTCCAGGGCGAAGTACTCGGTCTGCACCGGCACGATCACCCGGTCGGCCGCCACCAGCGCGGTCACCGTCAGCGGGCCCAGTGAGGGCGGGCAGTCCAGCAGCACGTACTCGAAGCGGTCGCGCACCGGGCTGAGGCATTCGCGCAGGCGCTCCTCGAAGCCGTCCATGCGGGGAAGCTCAACGTTGGCGCCCGCCAGCCCGGCGCCGGCGGGCAGCACCTGAAGGCCCGGCACGCTCGAGTCGCTCAGCGCCTCCGCCGCCGTCGCCTCTCCCGTCAGCACCTCATACAGCCCCGGTGCGTGCGTTCGCGGAATCCCCAGCCCCACGGTCGCATTGGCCTGCGGATCGACGTCCACCAGGAGCGTGGCGTAGCCGGCCTCGGCGATGCACGCGCCGACGTTCACGGCGGTCGTGGTCTTGCCCACCCCGCCCTTCTGGTTGGCGATCGCATAGACGGTGCCCACGACCTGCAAGCTAGCGCCGATCACGGTCAGAGGTCGCCTCGGCCGGACCCCAGGGGTCGCTTGCGGGCCATTCCGGCGCGCCTGGGGAACCTGTCGGGCGTATCTCTCACCTTCTGATACAGGTGCAGGTGATGGTCCGTTGCCCCCTCGAAGGGGGGCACGGCGCGCACTTCGGTGCGAATCAGACCGAGCTCATCGGCTGCCCGCAGGGCAGCGTCCTCCTCATCGGCCACCCGCCTGCCCCGCCAGTCCACCAGCGTCCCCGACAGCGCCAGCAGCGGGGCCGCGTACTCGAGCACCACCGGCTGGGCCGCCACGGCCCGGGCCAGCACGGCGTCGTGGCGGCCCTCCCCCTCATGCCAGTCCTCCGCCCGCGCGCACACCACGCGGGCATTGCGCAGGCCGACGGCGCCGATGACCCGGCTCATGAACGCGCACTTGCTCCGCTGGCTCTCGAGCAGCCGCACCTCAGCGCCGGGAAGCGCCACGGCCAGCGCCAGCCCCGGGAAGCCCGCCCCGGCCCCCACGTCGGCGATCGTCGTGGCCGAGCGGACCGCCTCCAGCTCGAGTGCGGCCAGGGAATCGGCGAGGTGGGCGTTGACCGCCTGCACCGGGCTGCGCACCGACGTCGGCGCGTGCTGGTCGCTGTCCAGCGCCTCGAGCAGGCCGCTCAGCTGCTCCTGCTGGCGCGCATTCAGGCCGTGCCCGCGGGCCAGGGCATCCAGCGCGGCCGTCGCGTCGCCCTGCGGCGATGATTTCACGTGAAACGCTTCGCGGCGCCCTCAGCCATCGCTGAGCGAGACGACCAGGTACCTGTCGGGCTCATCGCCCTCGCTGTGGGTGGCCACGCCGCCGTGGTCGCGCAGGTGCTCGTGCACGATCCGTCGCTCCCAGGGGGGCATCGGGTCGAGCTCCACCGAGTCCCCGGATGCCAGCACCTCCGCGGCGGCGTCATCGGCGTCGGCCCGCAGCGACTCGGCGCGGCGCTCGCGATAGCCGTCGGCGTCTATCACCACGCGGACCGGCGAGGGGCCGTCCGGGAACACGATTCGCTGAGCCAGGTGCTGGACGGCGTCGATGGTCTGGCCGCGCCTGCCGATGAACAGGCCCAGATCATCTCCCTCCAGGCGCCCGGTGAGGACGCCGTCGGACTCCTCGACCTGCACATCGACCTCGAGCCTCAGTCCTTCGGCGATCTCCTCCAGCAGGTCTTCGAGCGTTTCCACCGGGTCGAGCTCCTCGCCCTCCCAGTCCTCGTCCTGCTCGCGGGACTCGTCGATCATCGCCTTCTACCGGAGCGTTTCTTCTTCTTGCGCGGGGGCGGGGGCGGGCTGGAGCTCGACCCGCCGCCGGAGCCGCCCGAGACCCCGGCGCCGGCCAGAGCCGGCTTGGCGGGCTTGGCGACGCGGTCGGCCTTTCCGTTCGGAGAGCCCCGCACCGGCTCCGCCGGCGCGGGCGGTGGGCCCATGTGGCGTTTGATCAGGTACTGCTGGCCGACCGTCCACAGGTTGGTGGTGATCCAGTACACGAGCAGCCCGGCCGGGTACCTGTACAGGATCACGACGAACACCAGCGGCAGCAGCAGCATCAGGCGGCGCTGGTTGGGATCGGCCGCGGCCGTCGCCACCAGCGTGGATACGAGCTGTGAGCCCACGTACAGCACGAGCAGCAGGATCAGCACCGCGCCGGTGGCCTTGTAGGTGATGTCCGGGATGAACAGGAATTTGGCCGAGCCGGGGGCCACGACGTTGCATCCCGTTTCCGTCAGGCCCTTGACCGTGTGGCCCATCACTTTGACCGCGTGTTCGGGGATTTCGCTGTTCTTGGTGATGTGTTTGTGCAGTTCCCGCGAATAGTGTTCGCGCATCTGCGGCCCGCAGATGTCGAACTTGAGGTCCGTGCGCAGCATGTAGAAGAGCGAGATGAACACCGGCAGCTGCAGCAGCAGCGGCAGGCAGGAGGCCAGGGGATTGATTTTGTTCTCCTGGTAGAACTTCATGATCTCCTGCTGCTGGCGCTGTTTGTCCTCCTTGTACTTCTCTTTGATCGCGCTTATCTGAGGCGCCAGCCGCTGCATTTCCTGCATCGACTTCAGCTGCCTGTAGGTGAGCGGCACCAGCACCGCCCTGATGAGCACCGTCAGCCCGATGATCGCGAGTCCCCAGCTGCCCCCCACCAGGTGGGCATGGATGAACACCATGATCGATTCGAACACGTTGATCAGGGGCGAGAACGCGTCCTGAATGACGTTGGCGAGGATTGGCATGCGCTAGTGGTCTGCTAGTGGGTGTGGGCGGTGCGGAACACCCGCTGGGCCTCGACCGGATCGTATCCGCCGTAGCTCCACGGATTGCACCTGAGCAGGCGCCATCCCGCCAGCACGAGGCCCCTAAGTATGCCGTACTCGCGGATCGCCTCGACCGCATAGCGCGAACAGGTGGGCTCGTACTTGCAGCGGCGCGGAATGGCCGGTGAGATCAGGCGCTGGTAGACCATGATGGGCGCCAGCACGATCGCCCGGGCCACGCGGATCGGCACATTTGCCGGGGGCGATCCTCCGGGTGTTGAGGCGTTGGCGCTCACGCGCTGTCACCCGCCGGGGCCGGCGAGCGCAGCAGGCCGCCCTTGGCGACCAGCTCGGCCAGCGACGCATCGACGCCCTCGAGCCCCTC
This sequence comes from uncultured Solirubrobacteraceae bacterium, assembly GCA_963826995.1. Lineage (GTDB taxonomy): Bacteria > Actinomycetota > Thermoleophilia > Solirubrobacterales > Solirubrobacteraceae > Palsa-744. The sequence continues at coordinate 1,243,896 of CAWGYZ010000002.1, forward strand.
GCGCTCGGCCAGCTCGCCGGCGGCGGGCCGGGCCACGACCACGACGTCCTGGCCCGGTCTCAGCTCGGGCTCGGCGCGCGCGAACGCTTCGCGCAGCAGCCGCTTGACGCGGTTGCGCTGCACCGCCCCGCCGACCTTGCGCGAGACCGACAGCCCCAGCCGCGGGCGCTCAGTCGAGTCGTTCGGGAACGTGTACAGCACCAGGTGGCGATTGGCGGTGGAGCGGCCCTGGCGATAGACGCGCTCGAACTCGGCGCTGCGCGACAGGCGGGCACGAGGAGAGGACCGCGGTTTCATCGCGCTCCCGTCACGGCTAGGTGGAGAGGCGCTTGCGTCCCTTGGCGCGGCGGCGCTTCAGCGTCAGCCGTCCTGCGCGGGTGCGCATGCGGTTGCGGAACCCGTGCGCGCGGGCTCGCTTGCGCTTCTTCGGCTGATATGTGCGCTTCATATTGCTGTTCTCCGGTTGCGGGGAAATTCCTGCTCTAAAGCACGTGCGAGGACGACTGAGCGCCCTTCGACCCGCGGCCCAAGTATACGACCAGCGGGCCCTCCCCGAATTTTTCCGCCAATTGCGACCAGCCTGCGCAAGCGCCGCAGGGCGTCGGTTATAGTCGCCTGACCGGGTCCCAGAGGGCCCCCCTTGAATAGTCAGACATCACTTTCTCTTGTGGGAGAAGCGGATACACGCTGCTGTGAGCGCCGAGCTGGAGCACATATGGTCGCGCGTGCAAGTTGAGCTTGCACGGTCCGTCGACGAGCCCACCTACCGCATCTGGCTGGAACCACTGCGCGCTCGCTCGCTGTCGCAGGAGCGCCTGCTGATCGAGGTTCCTCCGCATGCCTGTGGCTGGATCCGCGACCGCTTCGGAGCCGTTCTGCAGGACAGCGTCGCGCTGGTGCTGGGCCCGGACGCGCTCATCGACCTGGTCTCGAGCAACGACCGAGATGGATCTGATGGGACGCCGCAGAGCGGCGCGGGCACCTCGCCGAGGGGCGGCACGAGGGCGCTCGGAGAGCGTCCCAGGCCTCCGCAGCCGCCGGCCCCGGACCCGCGTTTCGCCGACGACCTGGACTCTCTGACGGGGCCGCTCGGCAACCCCAAGCTGTCCTTCGATCAGTTCGTGATCGGCGACTGCAACCGCCTCGCCCACGCCGCCGCGCTGGCCGTGGCCGAGATGCCGGCCCAGGCCTACAACCCGCTGTTCATCTTCGGTCCCCCGGGGGTCGGCAAGACCCACCTGCTGAGCTCGATAGCGGGCCTGCTGCTGTCCCACAGCCCCGGCCTGACCGTGCGCTGCACCACCGGCGAGGCCTTCACCAACGAGTTTCTCAACGCCCTCGGCGGCGGTGACACCGGGGGATTCAAGGCCCGCTTCCGCCACGTCGACGTGCTGCTGCTGGACGACGTCCAGTTCCTCGAGCGCAAGACCAGGACCGAGGAGGAGTTCTTCCACACCTTCAACGCCCTCCACGATGGCGGCCGGCAGATCGTGCTGACCTCCGACCGTCCCCCGCATGACCTGCAGGCGCTCGAGGATCGCTTGCGCGAGCGCTTCGCGGCCGGCCTCGTGGCCGACATCGTGGCGCCCGACATACTCACCCGGCGGGCGATCCTGCGCAAGCGCGTGCAGCACGACCACATCCAGCTGCAGGACGACCTCGCGCTGGAGGTGGTGGCCGAGCGGGTCAAGACCAACGTCCGGGCACTCGAGGGGGCGCTGATCCGCATCGTCGCCTTCAGCTCGCTGACCGGCAGGCCGCTGACCGCCGAGCTGGCACACGAGGTGCTCGATCGCCTGTATCCGCTCCCCGCCGCCGGTCCGCGCAGCTCCCGCTCGGTGGGCGACATCCAGGCCTCGGTCAGCAAGCACTTCGGGCTCTCCAGCATGGAGCTCCTGTCCTCCTCGCGCACCCCCCGCATCGCCTGGCCCCGCCAGGTTGCCATGTACCTCGCCCGCGAGCTAACCGGGGAATCGCTCCCGGCCATCGGCAGGCACTTCGGTGGGCGCGATCACACCACCGTGCTGCACGCCTGCCGGCGCACCGCCAAGCGCATCGCGGAGGACGCCTCTGCGCGAGAGGCTGTGGAGAAGCTCCAGCAGGAGCTCGCCGGGCGCCCGTCATGATCCCCGGCCGCGGCGCCCGACCGCCTGGCCTGAGACACTTCGGTCAAACCATGCACAGCCTCGTTCACAGCCTGATCCTGTCAGGGGTCATACCCCTCCGCCCAACACACATACCCACAGGCACTACTGACTTCTATTCCTGGATAGCGAAGTACTCATGAAGTTGTCTCTGTCGGCGGCTGAGCTGCTGAACCAGCTGCAGACCGTCACCCGCGTGGCGTCGGCCCGCAGCGCCGTGCAGGCGCTGTCCGGTGTGATGATCTCGGCCTCGGCCGACTCCGCCACCGAGCTGTTGGCGACGGACATGGAGATCGGCCTGCGGGTTCCGCTCAGTGCCGATGTGGCCCAGCCCGGCGCCGCCGTCCTACCCGCCCGGCTGCTGCTCGATGTGGCGCGCTCGCTGCCCGCCGAGGAGCTCACGATGGAGCTGCGCAGCGCCGAGCAGGACGTGGAGCTGATCTGCGGGCCTGCCACCTTTCATCTGCGCACGCTGCGCACCGAGGACTTCCCCACGCTCCCCAGCCCGACCGCGGAGACCCGCATCACGCTGCCGGCGGAGGCCTTCGTGCAGACGGTCTCCCGCGTGGCCCGCTCGGCCTCGCGCGATGAGACGCGACCAGTGCTCACCGGCATCCTGATGTCGGCCGCGGGCCAGGAGCTGCGCATGGTGGCGACCGACTCCTACCGGCTGAGCGTCAAGGAGACCGCCCTGGAGACCGCCCTCGAGGGGAGCCTCGAGGCCAACGTCCCGGCCCGCGCGCTGGCTGAGCTCGTGCGCATCGCACAGGGGGACGCGGGCGACTCGCTGGCCGTCAGCGTCGGGCAGAGCCAGGTGGTGTTCGAGCTCGGCGACATCGTGCTGTCCTCGCGTCTGATCGATGGCCAGTTCCCCAACTACCGCCAGCTGCTGCCGGAGTCGGTCGATCACGAGCTGCGCCTGTCGACGGCCGAGCTGACCGACGTGGTGCGGCGGATCAGCCTACTGGCTCAGAAGAACGCGCCGCTGCGCCTGAGCTTCAGCGAGGGCACGCTCACGGTCTCGGCGCAGACCCCCGATGTCGGCGGCGCCAGCGAGGCGATCCCGGTCCCCTTCAAAGGGGAGTCCTTCGACATCGGCTTCAACCCGGAGTTCCTGCGCGACGGCCTGGAGAGCATCGAGTCCGAGGAGCTGGTGCTCAAGCTGATCAGCCCACTGCGCCCCGGTCTGATCGAATCACCTGACTCGGGCGATTTCGTATATCTAATAATGCCCATTCGCCTGAACGTCTGAGCGCTGAACATGCGCGTGGTCAGCGTGCAGATGCGCGACTTCCGCAGCTACGCGCGGGCCGATGCGGTCCTGGGGGAGGGCCTCACGGTGGTGTACGGGCCGAACGGGGCGGGGAAGTCCAACCTGCTGGAGGCGATCTACTTCGGCTGCACCGGGCGCTCGCCGCGCACGCGCAACGAACGGGAGCTGGTGCGCTTCGGCGAGCAGGCGACGCGAGTGGTGGTGGAGCTCGGCGACGGCATCCGCTCGCACGAGCTGAGCGTGGGCTATTCGGCTCCGTCTCCGAATGCGCCGGCCGTGAAGCGGGTGTCGCTCGACGGAGCGCCCGTGGAGCGCCTGCTCGACCTCGAGGACAGGCCCCTGATCAGCGTCTTTGAACCCGACCGCCTGGAGCTGCTGAAGGGATCCCCGGCCCTGCGCCGGGCCCACATGGATCAGGTGGTGGCGGCCCTGTGGCCGCTGCGGGCGAGTGTCCGCCGAGAGTATTCGCGGGTGCTGGCCCAGCGCAACGCCCTGCTCGCCAGCATCCGCGCCGGGCGCGCCTCGCGGGCGACCCTGTCCACCTGGGACCGCGAGCTGGCAGCACAGGCGATCGCGCTCAGCGCCGATCGCGCGGCCACGGTGGCGCTGCTGGCCGAGCCGTTCGCGGAGTACGCCTCGCAGCTCGGCCTCAGCGGCGAGGCCGCCCTCGACTACCGCCCCCGCTCGCGCGCCGGCAACGAGGACGAGTTCGTGGCCGAGCTCGAGGCGCGCCTCGCGAGCGATCTGGAGCGCGGCTTCTCAGGCCACGGCCCTCACCGCGACGAGCTGGCGATCCTGCGCGACCGGCGCGAGCTGCGTCTGTACGGCTCCCAGGGCGAGCAGCGGCTCGGGTTGCTGGCGCTGCTGCTGGCCGAGCGCACGGTGCTGGGGCGCGAACGCAAGCGTGTCCCGCTGATGCTGCTGGACGACGTCATGAGCGAGCTGGACCTCGAGCGCCGCGAACTGCTGGCCGGAGAGCTCTCCGGCGGGGGCCAGAGCGTGATCGCGACGACGGACCTAGCCCACGTGCCCGGCGCCGGCGAGGCCTCCGTCACGCGCCTGCGCGTCTCAGACGGCAGGATTCTCTCCGAGGCGCTCGCCGCATGAGCAGAACGGCTCCGCGATCGCTGTCGGTTGCGCTGCAGGGGCTGACCCGCACGCTCGCCCCGGCGACCACCCTGGCCCGTGTGCAGCAGGTCTGGGAGTCCGCGGCCGGGCCCGCGGTCGCCAAGGCCGCGCGTCCCACGGCCGAGCGCGACGGTGTCCTCACGGTCACCTGCGAGGCCGCCGTGTGGGCCCAGGAGCTCGACCTGATGGCCGAGCAGCTCACCGGCCGCCTCAACGCCGCGCTGGGCTCCGAGGCGATCCGCGAGCTGCGCTGCCGCACCGGCTGAGGGGGTCGGAAGGAGCAAGTCGCGATGCAGGGCTTACTTGCTCCTTCCGATTGCGCGAGCCGCCCTAAGACTCGCGTTCGTCGTTCCCCAATCGGAGCCGAGGCCGGTCAGCTTGACTGCCCGAAAAGGACGTCAACGTTTGGTCGAGGTGTCGGCACTATCGGGCAGGATGCGATTTGGGGTTTGTGAGCGGCCATATCGCCGGTTTTCCGGCAAGGTGGGGAGCGTTATCGTCGGTCTTACATGGCTGAGCAAGAGAAATCCGCAACGAGCGACATTGAGCGCCGCCTCCAAGACGCCGGCGGCGAGTTCATTGACTCGCACCGGAAGGCATCGATCGCCATCGGAGAGGCGGCCAAGGCCGGGATGGACCCCGACGCGATAGCGCGCGTCAGCGGCCTCTCGCCCGAGACCGTGCGCATCTTCCTGCGCGCGGCCGGGACCTGAGGCTTCCGGTAGCCCGCCGGCGTTGGGTTGTGAACGCACAGATCGCCGGTTTTCCGGCTAATTTGCAGGGATTTAGGCTCGTTTAAGGGCGGATTCCGAGGGGTCGCCCTGCTATAGTTCTGTACACAAGTAACCCGCCCCGGCCGTGGTCTTTGCGCTCCGGAATCCGGGGCGTTCTCACGTCATCGGAGGGTCATTGGCCACAGCACGCAGCAGTTCTGAAGCAGACGCCGGCAAGGGCGGCGTCAACGACCCGTCGATGACGGGTGGGCCCTCCAGCTACGACGCGCAGGACATCACGGTTCTCGAAGGCCTCGAGGCGGTCCGCAAGCGTCCCGGCATGTACATCGGCTCGACGGGCGTGATGGGCCTTCACCACCTCGTCTACGAGGTGGTCGACAACTCCGTCGACGAGGCCCTGGCCGGTTTCGCCAGCGAGGTGACCGTCACGATCCACCCGGACAACTCCGTCACCGTGGTGGACAACGGCCGCGGGATCCCCGTGGACATCATGGAGAAGGAGGGACGTCCCGCCGTCGAAGTCGTGCTGACCGTGCTTCACTCCGGCGGCAAGTTCGGCGACGGTGGCGGCTACAAGGTCTCCGGTGGCCTGCATGGGGTCGGCGTATCGGTGGTCAACGCCCTGTCCGAGCGCCTGCTCGTGGAGATCAACCGAGACGGCTACCACTTCTCGCAGGAGTACTCGCGTGGAGACCCGCAGACGGAGCTGGTCAAGGGCGAGAAACTTCCGGCCGGCGCGCCCACCTCGAACACGGTCACGTTCCTCCCGGACGCGGACATCTTCGAGACCCTGGAGCTCGACTTCTACACGCTCGAGGAGCGCCTGCGCGAGACCGCCTTCCTCACGCGAGGCCTGCGGATCTCGATCGTCGACGAGCGCGGCGAAGGCCACTCGGCCACCTTCCAGTACGACGGCGGGATCGAGGACTTCGTCACCTACCTCAACGAGAACAAGGACACCGTCCACCGCAAGGTGATCTTCTTCGAGGGTGAGAGCGACGAGGGCGCGGCCGAGGTCGCGATGCAGTGGAACTCCTCCTACCAGGAGTCGATCCACTCCTTCGCCAACAACATCTCCACGCGCGAGGGCGGCTCGCACATGAGCGGCTTCCGCTCCGCGCTGACGCGCACGCTCAACAAGTACGCGCGCGACCACGGCCTGCTCAAGGAGAAAGAGGACAACCTGTCGGGCGAGGACGTCCGCGAGGGGCTGACGGCGGTGATCTCGGTGAAGCTCCGCGATCCGCAGTTCGAGGGGCAGACCAAGACCAAGCTCGGCAACCCGGGCATGGCCGGCTTCGTGGAGTCGATCGTGAACACCGGCCTGGGAGAGTTCCTCGAGGAGAACCCGAGCGAGGCGCGCGCCGTGATCATGAAGTCGGTGCAGGCGCAGCGGGCACGCGAGGCCGCGCGCAAGGCACGCGACCTGACCAGGCGCAAGTCCGCGCTTGAGAACTCCACGTTGCCGGGCAAGCTCGCCGACTGCTCGGTCAAGGATCCGTCGCTGGCCGAGCTGTTCGTCGTCGAGGGTGACTCCGCCGGCGGCTCGGCAAAGCAGGGCCGCGACCGCAACACCCAGGCGGTGCTGCCGCTGCGCGGCAAGATCCTCAACGTGGAGAAGTCGAGGATCGACAAGGTCCTCCAGAACACCGAGATCCAGGCACTCATCACGGCGATCGGGACCGGCGTCCGCGACGAGTTCAACATCGAGAACGCGCGCTATCACAAGGTCGTGCTGATGACCGACGCCGACGTGGACGGGGCGCACATCCGCACGCTCGTGCTCACCCTGCTGTTCCGCGAGATGCAGGAGCTGATCGAGGCCGGCTACGTCTACATCGCCAAGCCGCCGCTGTACAAGCTCAAGCAGGGCTCGCGCGAGCGCTACATCGAAAAGGACTCCGAGCTCGAGGACATTCTGCTCTCAGACAAGTGGGAGAAGATCGAGGTCTTCGACCGCCACGGCTCTCAGTTCAAGCTGACCGAGGCTCGCTGGCAGCGCTTCTCCCGGCTGCTGAAGCAGTACGAGGGCTGGTCCTCGTCGCTGCGGGCGGTTCACGGACACGACATGGTCCAGTTCCTGGAGGAGTCTTCGCTGCTCGGCGAGCAGGTGATGAGCGCGGAGGCTGCGGTCGAGGTGCTGAGCCGCGCCGACCTCGTCGGCGAGACGCACGCCACCGAGCTTCTGGTGGAGGAGGATCCTCTCGAGATCCGGGTCAAGGCCGTGGAGACGAAGACCGGCTTCGCCCGCACCCACCGCATCAAGCGGACGCTGTTCGACTCGCAGGAGTACCGCCAGCTCGCACGCGTTCACGCCCAGCTCGTGGAGCTGGCCGGCACCCCGGCATTCGAGGTGCGTCTGGCCGATGCACACGAGGTGGCTCCCTCCTTCGAGGCTCTGCGCACCGCCGTGATGACCGTGGCGCAGAAGGGGATCAAACTGCAGCGGTTCAAGGGCCTCGGCGAGATGAACGCCGATCAGCTGGGTGAAACCACGATGTCGCCCAGCACGCGCATGCTGGCGCAGGTGACCCTCGAGGACGCCGCTGTGGCCGACCGTATCTTCTCCAAGCTGATGGGCGACCAGGTCGAGCCCAGGCGGGAGTTCATCGAAGAGAATGCCCGTGCCGTCGCCAACCTGGATGTCTAGGAGGTGAGCCATGGCAAGTGCTGACGTGATCAGCGGCGGAAACGTCGAACCACGCGCGCTCGAGGAGGAGATGCGCACCGCGTATCTCGACTACGCGATGTCGGTGATCGTCGGGCGCGCGCTGCCGGATGTTCGCGATGGCCTGAAGCCCGTGCACCGCCGCGTGCTGTATGCGATGAACGAGCTCGGCCTCGGGCCGACCCGCTCCTACGCCAAGTGCGCCAAGATCGTGGGCGAGGTGATGGGCAACTATCACCCCCACGGCGACTCGGCCATCTACGACGCGCTCGTGCGCATGGCCCAGGACTTCTCGATGCGCAACGAGCTCGTCGACGGCCAGGGCAACTTCGGCTCGGTCGACGACGACCCGGCTGCTGCCATGCGCTACTGCGTCACGGGAGACACCCGCGTGCGCACCGATGCCGGCACCGTGCGGATTGACTCGCTCGCTCCCGATGCTCGACCCAACTCGGATACATCGGTGGACATCGAGGTGCTTGATCGCGTGGGCCGGCCTGTGCATGCATCGATTCTCTTTCACTCCGGTGAGCACCCGACGCTGAAGCTGCGGACCAACGAGGGCTACGAGCTCACCGGGACCGCCAACCACCCGGTGCTCTGCCTTCTCGAGCTTGCAGGTGTGCCGATTCTGCTTTGGCGCCTCCTTGGCGAGATCCGACCTGGCGAGCGACTTGCGATGAATGCGCAGGCAGTCGCTGGAGATCGCACTGCGGCGATCGCCGGTCTCGCGCGACACGGCGACGGGCAGATCTCCGCGGCGGGCACGAGCGTTCTCGAGCGACTCGGCTCAGACATCCCGGCGCTACTTGAGCCGCTCAGTGGCGACTACTACTACGCCGAGGTCGCCTCGGTGGCGGACGCGGGCGTGCAGCCCGTCTATTCGCTGCGGGTTGACACCAACGAGCACTCGTTTCTGACCAATGGGTTTGTCAGTCACAACACCGAGGCACGGCTCGCGCGCATCGCGACCGAGATGCTGCGTGATCTCGACATGGACACGGTGGACTTCGCGCCGAACTACGACGGGTCGCGCCAGGAACCGCTTGTGCTGCCGGCCCGCTTCCCCAACCTGCTGGTGAACGGCTCCTCGGGTATCGCGGTGGGCATGGCGACGAACATCCCACCGCACAACCTGCGCGAGGTGATCGCCGCGACGATCGCCTACATCGATGATCCGGACATCGAGATCGACGGGCTGATGAAGCACATCAGCGGGCCCGACTTCCCAACGGGCGGGATCATCCTCGGGCGGGCTGGCATTCGCGATGCTTACGAGACCGGGCGCGGCCGCGTGCGCATCCAGGCGCGCGCACACATCGAGCCGCTGAAGCAGGGCAAGGAGGCGATCGTCGTCACCGAGCTGCCCTTCATGGTCAAGAAGGGCGGCGACGGGGGCCTGATCGGGAAGATCGCCGACCTCGTCCACGACAAGCGGATCCCGGAGATCTCAGACCTGCGCGATGAGTCGGACAAGCGCGGCATGCGCCTGGTGATCGAGCTCAAGCGCGACGTGATCCCGAAGGTCGTGCTCAACAAGCTCTACAAGCACACGCCGATGCAGTCGACGTTCGGCGTCAACATGGTCGCGCTCGTCGACAACGTCCCGCGCACGCTGAACCTGCGCGCGGTGATCCACAACTACGTGGCCCACCAGCGCGAGGTGATCGTGCGCCGCACCAAGCACGAGCTGTCCGAGAAGGAGGCCCGCGCCCACATCCTCGAAGGGCTGCTGACCGCGCTCGAGCATCTCGACGCGATCATTGAGTTGATCCGCGGCTCCCGCGACCGCGACAGCGCCCGCGAGCAACTGGTCGCCCGCTTCGAGCTCAGCCATATCCAGGCGACGGCGATCCTCGATCTGCGCCTATCGCAGCTGACCGCGCTCGAGGCCGACGGGATCAAACAGGAGCACGCCGACGTGACCGAGCGGATCGCCGAGCTGCGCGCGATCCTCGGCGACGAGTCCCGAGTGCTGGCGGTCATCAAGGAGGAGCTCTCGGAGATCGGCGAGCGCTTCGGCGACGAGCGCCGCTCGGAGATCACCCACTCCGAGGATGAGATCGACATCGAGGACCTGATCGCCGACCAGCAGATGGTGATCACGATCACCCAGAGCGGATACATCAAGTCGCTGCCGCTGGCGACCTACCGCCAGCAGCAGCGGGGCGGGCGCGGGGTGACCGGCATGGATATGAAGGACGGCGACTTCATCGAGCACCTGTTCGTCTGCTCCTCCCACGACTACCTGCTGTTCTTCTCCAACCGCGGCAAGGTCTACCGCTCGAAGGTGTATGAGCTGCCGGAGGCCTCCCGGACCGCAAAGGGGCGCGCGCTGGTCAACGTGCTGCCGCTGAGGGAGGGCGAGCTGATCCAGGCCGTGGTCGCCACCCGCGACTTCACGGAGGCCAAGTACCTCGTGTTCGCGACCCGCAACGGCACGGTCAAGAAGACCGAGCTGCTCGCCTACAACACGCCGATCAAAGCCGACGGAATCATCGCCATCAACGTGCGCGACGACGACGAGCTGCTCGCCGTTCGCGCCATCGACCCCGAAGACGAGGTGATCATGGTCTCGCGCGCCGGGCTGACGGTGCGCTTCGCCGAGTCCGATGCCCGCTCGATGGGTCGCGACACCACGGGCGTGCGCGGTATGGACGTCGGCAAGGACGGCAAGGTGATCGCGATGGATGTTGCCCGCGACGACATGGACCTGCTGGTGGTCACCGAAAACGGCTACGGCAAGCGCACCCAGATCAGCCAGTACCGCAAAACAAACCGCGGTGCCAAAGGTGTCAAAACGATCGGGCTGACTGAGAAAAAGGGCGGTCTCGCGGGGGCGCTCGTGGTCCGTGATCATCATGAGCTGGTGTTCATCAGCGTCGGCGGAATGGTCCAGCGGACCCCCGCGGACGGCATCTCCCAGCAGGGCCGCTCGGCCACCGGCGTGCGCGTGATGAACCTCAAGGAGGACGATCTCGTGAGCGCCGTGGCGCTCGTCGTCGACACCGGCGAGGACGACATCGCCGCCGAGGATGGGACGGCGCCCGCCCCAGGGGCGGCGACCGCCGGCGTCGAGGACGCGGACGTGGACGGCGTCGTGGATGCCGACGCGGTCGAGGACGCCGACGAGGAGTGACGGTCTAGCACCACGCCGCACGGCCTGTTGCAGGCGCCTGTGGGCGTTGCCCGCTCTGCGTCCAGATTTTCCCCTCCGCGCTCACATGGGCAGGTGCGGCGGCCGACAGACGGAGGGTGCCCCGCTGCTTCAAAGCCTTTATCGCCACGGCCACGGCGATTTTCGGCCTCTCGCTGCTCGCCTCTACGGGCGCCGCCACGGCCGCCGCGTCCAGCACCGCCCGCCATCGCGGCGTCTGCGGATCGAGCTCTTCGCGCTCAACGCGCTCCTCGAGTCGTGAGCAGCGTCTGCGCCGCCGCTGCCGGGCAGCCGCACGCGCGAGAGCACGCCGCCGTTCACGCGCATCCTCAAGCCTCAATGGCCAGAGGGCCGCAAATCTCGCGCGCGCCTCGGCGATCGCGAGCGTGCTTGCGACGCCGTGCCCCAACAGCGAACTGATGCCGGAACCGGCAGACATCGAACTGGTCCGCAACGCGGTCTTCTGTCTCGTCAACAGGGTGCGGGCCGAAAACGGAGAGATGCCGTTGATACGCAACTCACAGCTCGATCAGGCGGCCGAAGGCCACGGCGCGGAAATGATCTCCGTGGACTACTTCGAGCATGTCTCTCCCACCGGAGAGACCCCGGTCGACCGAATCCGCGGCACCGGCTACCTGCCGGCCGGGCCTCAGGTCGGCTATGTGATCGGTGAGAATCTCGCCTGGGGAACGCTCAGCCTCGCGACGCCCGTAGCGATCGTCAAAGCCTGGATCGCGTCGCCCAAGCACCTCGCGAACATCCTCGAAAGCCAGTACCGCGAAACCGGAATCGGCGTCGTGCCGGCCGTTCCCGCCTCGTTGTCGGGCGGCCAACCGGGTGCGACCTACTCGCAGGAGTTCGGCGTCATCCTGCACTGAGGATCGATCTCCCTGGAGGGGTGGGCAGCATCAGCCCCGTCCGCTACTCTGCACAGACCAGAGAAAGGAGGTGGTCCTAACGTTAGCTGACAGTTTTTGCGGGACCCTGGAGGTGACCGGCCGCTAGGTCGGACAGGCTGGACCGCTTAGCGGAATCCAACCCGGGATGCCCCGAGACGACCGCCGGCTCTGGTCCCTCCGGCTGTTCCTTTTAGCCGTCTCGGACTTTTCCAGTCAGAGAAGCACCACGAAGGGCGCCGTCAGGCGTCCTTCGTGCGTGTACGCCGGGCATGACCAGCCGCTCGGGGCTGCAAGTCCCCTGTGGAGGTTGATGGCACCAACCACAAGTCGAAGGCAACTGCGTCGTCGCGAGGCGGGGTGGGAAGGAAGCCGGAGGCGAAACCGCGACTCGAGGTATACGAACCGCATCAGAGGCGGGACTGCCCGGGCGAGCCAGCACGACGTGGCGAAGCCCGATGCCATCAAGGGGCCGTCACGTAAATGCGGCGGGTGCGCGAGGAAGGTGGCTGGCCTTATCCCGGGAGATCTCCACGGGTGTCGCGGGATGCCCGACCGGAAGGAGTGGAAGCGTCCGCCAGCGCGGAGACGCAACCTGCGCGAGCTGGATATCCCCGAGCACTCGGCCCGAGAGTGGGCCGGGTCCAGCAAGGGACCCTGGCGCATCGCGGGCTCCTATGTCCTTCAACGAGCCCTGCCGAATGCCTATTGGACTGAGCAGGGGCTATGTGGATTCACCGACCCTCGTCGCCTCCGGGATGCCGCGCGAACCGCCGGATGCGGACCCGCATGTCCGGTGGTGTGGGAGGGGTCGGGGTGAGCCCGGCCCCTACCCGATTCAGGCCGCCTGTGGCAGGTACTGCAGCCAGGCCGTGGGGATCGTGGGGCTGGCCACGTGGATGAAGATCTCCGCGCGGGGCGTCCGTGGCGCATGGCGCGGATGCATTCCCGCCTGCCGCGGCAGTCTGTCTCCCTTGCGGCGGTTGCACGGCGCGCAGGAGGCGACGATGTTCTCCCAGCTCGAGGACCCGCCCTTGGAGCGGGGGATGACATGGTCGACTGTGAGGTTGGAGCGCGAGCCGCAGTACTGGCAGGTCCAGCTGTCGCGGGCGAACACCGCCCTGCGTGTGATCTTGCGCCGGTGGGCGTCGCGCGGGACAACCACGTAGGTCATGAGCCGGATGACGACCGGTCGTGCGAGCGTCGAGTTCTCCGAGTGGAGCTCCCACCGTCCGCGCTCGAGGAGTTCGGCCTTCTCCTTCAGCAGCAGCACCACCGCCCGCCGAACCGTGCACACGTTTATCGGCTCATACGTCGCGTTCAGAACGAGCACCCGACCGCCCATCGCCGTTGTGGGCGACCTCCCAGGTCCGCGCCGCTGGTGCTCGGAAGGCGGCACGGACCCCACCGGCTCTGGTGGGACTGTGCTTTCCATCTTCAGGGCCGGAGTGTAGCGGGGCATCCTCGTCCCGTGGCGCCCTGGCGCGACCGTTCCTCAATCGGAGTGCGGGTCTGGGTCGTGCCCGGCGCGGTAGGAGCCGAGCACGCGCACCTCTTCGCACAGGGCGCGAACGCCGGCGACGGCGTCGGCAACCGGGGTGTCGCCCGGCCGGCCGCTGAGGTCGGCGAAGAACATGTAGCTCCCCAGGCGCCCCGGCCGCGGGCGGGACTCGATCTTCGTCAGGTTGATGTCCCGCCGGGCGAACTCGTCCAGACAGCGCACCAGCCAGCCCGCGTGCTCGGCCCCGGGGCCCCAGAACACGATCGAGGTCTTCCACTCCCCGCCGGGCGGCTGGCGCAGGGGCGGCGGGCCGGCGTCCGATCGATCGCGCCCCTCCTGGGCCCGCGCCAGCCACACGAAGCGGGTTTCGTTGTCGTCACGGTCCTGCACCCCCTCCCGCAGCACGGTGCCCCTATAGATCTCGGCCGCCAGAAGCGTCCCCAGGGCTGCCCGCCGCCGCTCGCCGCTTGCGGCTCCCCGATCGCCTGCCACCGTTCGCACGGCCTCGGCGGTCGAGCTCGCCGGAACGATCTCCGCGTGCGCGAGCTCACCGCGCAGAAACCGTGCGCACTGCCCGGGGACCTGGGGATGCGTGAGCACCGTGCCGATCTCCTCCAGTGCGATCGCCTCGGAGGCGATCAGCGAATGCCTGACCCTCAACAGGGCCTCTCCGACGATCTCCACATCGCTCGCCTCTCCGGCGAGCAGGTCGAGCGTCACGCTGATCGAGCCCTCCAGCGAGTTCTCGATCGGAACCACGGCCCAGTCGACCTCTCCGCGCCGCAGCGCCATCACCGTGTCGTAGATGGTGGCCAGCGGAACGGGCTCGACGGCGTCCGCGGCAGCGCTCGCCAGCAGCGCCTCCTCGCTGAACGTTCCCTCGGGGCCCAGATAGCCGACGCGCGGCTTCCCGGACATCTCAGCTGGCGGGCTCCGCGCCGTCCCCGGCCGGCCCGGGGGATGCGAGCGCCAGGCGCACGGCCTCGGCCTCCTCCGGAGAGAGTTCCAGTTCGGGCTGCCCGCCCTGCATGTGCTTGGCATACACCCGCGCCTGATCGCGATGGTGGATGCACGACAGGATGATCCCCGACTGCTCGTCGTCCAGCAGCGCTATCGATACCGACTGGCGCCCGGACAGCTCGTTGTAGGCGTCGTAGCGCACGAGCGCCCGGTGGGCAAGCGTCCCGTGCAGCGCCGTCTCGGCGCCGAGCAGGCGACCGTCCAGTCGCCGGCTCGCGTCATCCACATAGGACCGCAGAGCTTCAAAGGCCTCCTGCATGGCGGCGGCGTGAGCGACCAGGTCGCGCTCGCCGGTGTCGCCGAGCAGCAGCCTCTGCGCCCGCCGAAGGCGGCGCACGGTGACCCACTGCACGAGGCCGAGAACAAGCGCCGCGACCGCCACCGCCGCAGCGGCGATCGCGATGATGCCCTGGGTGTCGGTGAGGGTGGTGGCCACCGGCACAAGTTAGCCGCTCGCCCAGCCGGTGCGCCACTCAGGCTGCCATCGGCGCCCGTGGCGCGCTACGGGCCGAAGATGGCCAGGTAGGTGTTCTTGGTGCCTTCGTGGTTGGTTTCGCCAGGCACCGGTTCGATCTGCACTTCGATCTTCGAGGCCGCCCCGAGCGGCACCCCCGTGACGGGGATGTCGACACTCGACGTCTTCCCCGGTTCGGTTTTTTCGATCGCGTGAGAGGCCTTGAAGGTTTTCCCGCCGGATGTCACCGTCACGTTCGTCGTCACGTTCGTCTCCGGGAATTCGCCGGCGTCTTCGACCTGGACCGTGAACGTGGGGTTGGCCCCGCCGCTGATGTGATTGAGAGCCGGTTCGGGTTCCAGGGCGAGGGTGCCCACGCTCACCCCCTTCAGGGCGCTGCCGTGGTGGCCGGTCAGGGTCTGGGCGCTCTGGCTCGAGGGCTTGCCGGTCAGGCGCGTGAGCACCGTGGCCGGTTCAAGCCATCCCAGGTTGGGCAGGAAAACGCTCGGAGCGGTGCTCAGGCCGTGGATCCCGTTGGAGGCGAGCGTCTGCTGGATCAGCGGCGCCACGCGCTGGGAGTAGATGACGTCCGAGGCCAGGAAGATCTCCATGTCGCCGGCGATCAACGTGCTCGCCTGCTTGCCCTGGCCCCCCAGGGCGGTGGGCAACAGCGCCGCCACCTTGGTCAAGCCTTCCACCCGCAGGTTCATCGTCAGCACGAGGTTGCCCTGTGCGGCGCTCATGCCGCCCGGCACGCTCAGACCTTTGGCCCGGCTCGCGAGCGTCTGCGCCTGGATGCGCAGCTGATCGACCTGCTCCTCGACGTTGAGCGCCGACTTGCCGGCGGCGTCGTTGAGCGTGGAGAACAGCGGTGTTGCCACCTGTTCCACGGATTCCGTTGCGATCAGGCTGACATTGCGGTTGTAGTCCTTCATGGCCTGAGTCCGCTGGCTTTTCAGGCAGCCGTTTACGACGAGGACGATCACGATCAGCAGCACCACGGCCACGCCGGCGGCAACCCGCCGGCGGATCATCAGGGTGTGCTGGTCGAGCGGAAGCGAGCGTCCCGACTGCTGCGGGCGCCGGGGGCGTGGGCTGCCGCCGGTGGGCTCGCTGCCGCGCGCCGCGCCATCGCGCGGTCGGGGTGCTCGGGCTGACGGCTGAGACTGGGTCTCCTCACCATCGTCGAAGAACGACAAAAGCTCGCTCCTTGCAGGGATTCCGGAAGTGCCCAAGTATGACTGCCCGCCCCCCGGGACGACTGCAACTTCTCGCTCACTGCGTTTTTTCCTGTAGCGGACGGCAGGTGGCCCGCCTGCGGACGGCGAATCGGGTATGCGGTGGAGTCGCTGCTCGCCCTCGCCCACACCCAACCGACACACGGCCCTCAGAGTCCGGCCCCGCCGCCGGTCCTCGACGATCTCGTGCTCGGCCGCTACCGCCTGCTCGAGTGCCTGGGAGCGGGCGGCTTCGGGGTGGTGTGGCGGGCCCGCGACGAGCTCCTGCACCGCGAGGTCGCGGTCAAGCGGGTGGCGCTGGCCCCCGACGGTGACAGCGAGCGCGCGAGCCGTGAGGCGCTCGCCAGCGCACGCCTGGCCCACCCCGCGATCGTGGCCCTGTATGAGGCCTGCGCCGTGCAGGACGCCTTCTACCTGATCTCAGAGCTCGTCCACGGCAGGACCCTCGCCGAGCTGATCAGCGCAGGCTCGCTGTCTGACGAGGAGGTGCTCGAGATCGGTGTCGCGCTGACCTGCGCGCTCATCCACGCGCATGCCCGTGGGGTGATCCACCGGGACATCAAGCCGCAGAACGTGCTCGTCCCCGATCTTGTCGATGAGCGGGTGCGCATGCCGGAGGGGTTCATCTGCGCCGCCAAGCTGACGGACTTCGGCGGGGCCAGCCTGGCCGGCGAGGACGTGCTCACCCACACCGGCGATGTGCTCGGCACGCTCGCCTACATGGCGCCCGAGCAGAGCGAGGGGCGGGAGGTCGGCGAGGAGGCCGATCTGTACGCGCTCGCCCTCGTCCTGTACGAGGCACTGTCCGGGGAGAATCCTGTGCGCGGAGCAACGCCTGCGGCAACCGCGCGCCGCATCGGCGAGCGCCTGACTCCGCTCGAGCGTCGCCGCAGGGACCTGTCCCGCGCGCTCACCCGCGCGCTCGATGCGGCGCTGGTCCCCTCCCCGCGCGATCGGGGCACCCTCGAGCATCTGCGCGAGGCCCTGGAAGAAGCGCTCGAGGAGGGCCCGCGGCCGTCGCGCCTGAGGATCCTGCCGCGCCGGGAGAGGGCCGTCGCGGCGACCCGGGAGCAGCCGGCCCGGGGGCCGGCACCGCTCGCGATCCCCGTACGGAGGGAGATCGCGGATACGCCCGCGCGCCTGCCGGAGCGCCGCGCGGGCTCCTTCGCAGGGGTCGCCGAGGCGTCCAGGTCCGCTGAGGCGCCCCCGCGCCGCCTCGCCCTGCCCCGCAAGGTCTGGGCGGCGGGCGCCCTGGCCCTGATCGCCTGGCAGGCGGCATCGGGGCGCCCGGGTGCGGGGCTGGTCCTGCTCGCGGCCGTGGCGCCGCTCGCGCTGTGGCCGCGCGATCAAGCCTCCGGGCGTGTCGGCGCCGAGTGGCTCCTCAGCGGCCTGGCCCCGCTGCTCGGCCTCGCCGGCCTCGCCGGCGCCTTCCCCGCGGTCGCCGGGCAGGCCTCCCGCTGGCGACGACGCGCCTCGACCGCGGCGCTCGGCTACTGGTGGCTGGTCCTGGCCGAGCCGCTCCTCGGGCGCAATCTGTGGCTGGGCGAGACGGCGGGCACGCCGCCCAGAGCGGTCTGGGAGGGGTCGGTCTCGAGCGCCGCCGTCCACGTCGTCGGCCCTGCGCTGAGCGTCGGCGTGCTGCTTGGAGCGGTGCTGTGGGGGGCCGGCGCCGCGATCCTGCCGTGGCTCGTGCGCGGGCGCCGTGCCGCCCTCGACTTCCTGGCCGTGACCGTCTGGTCGGCCGCACTGGTCTCGGCTGCGGCGGCGCTGGACAGCGGCCTGTCCGCCAACGCCGTGCACCCCGAGCCGCGTGGCGCCGCGCTTGGAGCGGTCCTCGGCGCGGCGTTCGCGGTCGCAGTGCGGGCTCTGCGCGGTCCCGTCTGACGTAGCATGGCTCCACACCCGACCCAGCCCGCCGGGCTGTGTGCCCCCGATCGGAGATCGGCCGGCCGGGCCGCGCGCCAATGAACCTGCTGCAGAGCGTCGAGACCACGATCGCCAACCTCCTCGAGGGCGCCTTCGGACGCATCTTTCGCTCAGAGGTGCGCCCGATGGAGCTCGCCCGCAAGCTCGCCCGGGAGATGGACGAGCATCGCACGGTGTCGGTGTCGCGCGTGTATGCGCCCAACGAGTACTCGGTGTGGCTCTCGCCGGCGGATCGTGCCCGCTACGAGGGCGTCGAGCAGGAGGTCCTCGACGAGCTGGGGGCATACCTGCTGGAGCACGCGCGCCGCCAAGATCTGATCCTGGCCTCGAACCCGCTCATCCTGTTTCACACCGACGAGCGGCTGGCGCTCGGGGAATTCGGCATTCAGGCGAGGTCGGTCCGGCCGGGGGGTCACAGTGAGGAGGGCGACGGCCACGAGCTGCTTGATCCTCAACCCGCGCAGGAGCACGGTCAGACGATGATCTACAGCACCTCAAGGCGTCTCGGCGGGCAGGTGGAAGAGGCCCACGCCGTGCGCGGCACGGCCCGCGCGCTGCTCGCGGTGGGGACCCGCCGCCTGCTCCTCACCGACGCGGGGGCGACGATCGGGCGAAGCCGCAACTGCGACATAGTCCTCGACGACGTCGGAGTCTCCCGGCGTCACGCGGAGGTGCGCCCCACCGCGGATGGCTGGACGGTCGAGGATCTCGGCTCGACCAACGGCGTGCTCGTCAACGGGCGGAGCACTCGCGGTGCGCATCACCTGCAGCCGGGAGACCACCTGGTGCTGGGCTCCACAGAGATGATCTTCGAAGTCAGATGACCACCCTTGAACCCGTATCGGTCGCGCTCAAGTTCGGCTTTCTGGCCGTCATCTACCTGTTCGTGCTGTGGGTGGCGCGCAGCGCACGCAAGGATCTCGGTGCTGGAGGTGTGCCGATCGCAGGCGCCCGCGGATCGGCGATCCCCCCCGACGCCACCGGCCTGTATGCGGCCTCCGCGCTTGGCAGCGCCGATGTCGCCAATCGAGCGCCGCGCCTGGTGGTCGAGCGCGCGCCCGGTCACGATCCCGGCATGATCTACGACCTCGACGGAGACATCGTCCTCGGCCGCGGTGACCGAGCCGAGATCCGGCTGGAGGACCCGTTCGCCTCCTCGCGGCATGCCCGCATTCACGAGCAGGGAAACATCGTGGTGATCGAGGACCTCGACTCCACCAACGGCACCTACCTCAACGAGGAGCTGTTGGAGACGCCGCGGCCCCTGCACCCCGGCGACCGCGTGCGCATCGGCGACAGCGAATTCGCCTTCGAGGTCGACTGACATGCTGCGCGTCGCCGAGCAGTACGCGGGCACCGACACCGGGCGCCAGCGCCGGGCGAACGAGGATTCGCTGCTGGCCCGCTCTCCGCTGTTCGTGGTGGCCGACGGCATGGGCGGCGCCCAGGCCGGAGAGGTCGCCTCGCGCATCGCCGTGGAGTCCTTCAGGCACGGTCTCGACGATCCCACAGACCCCGAGCTCGCGCTGTCGGCGCTCGCGCTGCAGGCGAACTCGCGCATCCACGAGCTGTCGCACTCGAATGCCGAGCAGGCCGGCATGGGCACAACGCTCACCGCCATCTACGTCGGCGAGCGCGAGGTGGCCATCGCCCATGTCGGCGACAGCCGCGCCTACTGCCTGCGCGACGGTCAGCTGCTGCGCCTGACAGACGACCACTCACTCGTCGATGAGCTCGTCCGCCAGGGGCGGCTCACCCCCGAGGAGGCGGTCGAGCATCCCCAGCGCTCGGTGATCACCCGCGCTCTCGGGCCGGAGGGAACCGTGGAGGTCGACACGCGCTCATTCCGCGCCCGCGCGGGCGATGTCTACCTGCTCTGCAGTGACGGTCTCACCACGATGCTGGGGGAGGCCGAGCTCGCGGCGGTGCTGCTCGCCCATCCACGGCTGAGCGACGCCGGGGAGGCACTGATCGCGGCCGCCAACGCCGCCGGCGGGCGCGACAACATCACGGTCCTGCTGCTGCGCCTGGAGGAGGTGAACGCTGCCGCGGGACCGCTCGCCGGGCAGTCCGAGCAGGAGACGCCCACCGGGCAGGCCCCGCCGGCAGAGGACTGGACGGGCGAGCACGCGACGATGACCGCCGCACCTGCCGTCGCGCCGGTGGTCAGCCCTCGCCGCCCGCGCATGCCCTCGGCGGGCGGCTCCCCCGCTCCGGGCACCCGTCGTCGCTTCAGCCTGCGACGGGCGGGCGTGCTGGTGGCGGTGCTGGTGGCGCTCGGCCTGGTCGGCTCCGCGGTCTATCTCGCCCTGCAGTCCGTCTACTTCATCGGGACCAACAACCGCGGCCTGGTCACCCTGTTCCGGGGCCTGCCCTACCGGCTGCCCGGCAACCTGAACCTGTACAGCAGCGACTTCGTCTCGGGTGTCAGCGCCTCCACGCTGAGCCCCGAACGCCGCCGCAGCCTGCTCGACCACTCGCTGCGCTCGGAAGGCGACGCCGCCGCGCTGATACGCAGCCTCGAACTGGGACAGCTCGAATGAGGACCCGAGCGTGAACCGGCCGATCATCCGCCTGTACGGCCTCGTCGTGCTGCTGTTCGCGCTGCTGCTCGCGTTCACCTCGCGCTGGACGATCTTCGAAGCGTCCTCGCTGCGTGAAAACAGTCTCAACGCGCGCGGCGTGCTCGAGCAGCAGCGCATCGACCGCGGGCCGATCCTGGCCGACAACGGGACCGTGCTGGCGCGCAGCGTGCGCGGCCCCGAAGGCACCTACTCCCGCTTCTACCCCACCGGCGAAGAGTTCGCCCATGCGGTCGGCTACTCCTATGTCTACCCCGACCTCGGCCAGACCGGGATCGAGCGTTACCGCAACGCCGCCCTGACCGGCCAGACCGGCAGGAACCTGCAGTCGGTGCTCGACCAGCTCCAGGGCAAGAAACCCCAGGGCGAGGACGTCTACACGACGCTCGACCCGGCCGCCCAGCGCGTCGCGATCTCCGCGCTGGGTGGACACCAGGGAGCCGTGGTGGCCCTCGACCCGCGCACCGGGGCGGTCAGGGTGATGGCCTCCACTCCCTCCTACAACCCCAACTCGCTGGGTTCTCCGCGCGGCTATGCACGGCTCGCGGCCGACTCCGCCGGCAGGCCGCTGGTCAACCGTGCCACCCAGTTCGGCTATGCGCCGGGCTCGACCTTCAAGGTCGTCACCGCCACGGCCGCCATCGACACCGGCGACTACACGCCGGAATCGACGCTCAGTGGTCGCAACCGCGTGTTGATCTCCGGGGTTCCGCTGCAGAACGATGACGATGAGAGCTTCGGCCCGCTCACCCTGACCCAGGCCCTGGTCAAATCGGTAAACACCGTGTGGGCGCAGGTGGCCGAACGGGTCGGCAAGCCCACGATGGCCCGCTACATGGACCGGTTCGGTTTCGATCGCAAGCCGGAGCTCGACTATCCGGCCGAACAGATGTCCGCCAGCGGCTCCTATCTCGGCTCACACCTGCTGAGGCCCACGAGCCCGCTCGTCGACGTGGGGCGCATGGGCATCGGACAGGACAAACTCGCCGTGGTCCCGCTGCAGATGGCTGAGGTCGCGGCGGCGGTGGCAGACCACGGCCGGCTGATGGTCCCGCATCTGACCGAACGCATCGTCGACGCCGACGGCCGCACGGTCGAGCGGATCTCACCACGTGTGCAGTCGGTCGTGATGAAACCCTCGACGGCGAGGTCCGTCACCGCGATGATGGAAGCCGTCGTTCGCGAAGGCACCGGCACCGAGGCCCAGATCCCCGGCGTCAAGGTGGCCGGCAAGACCGGCACGGCCGAGACGCAGATCGGGACCGCCATCAACAACGTGTGGTTCATCGCCTTCGCCCCCGCGGAACACCCGACGGTGGCGATCGCCGTGACCCTGCAGGGAGTGCCCGGGCAGGGCGCCGCGTTTGCGGCGCCGGTCGCCAGGCAGGTGATGGAAAGCCTGTTGCGATGATCGAGGCGGAGACAATCATCGATGGGCGCTATCGGGTGCTGTCGCGACTCGGGTCCGGCGGCATGGCCGAGGTGTACCTGGCCGAAGATCAGCTGCTCGGCAGGCAGGTCGCGCTGAAGGTGCTGCACCAGCATTTCGCCGAAGACCAGGAGTTCGTGGAGCGCTTTCGGCGCGAGGCCTCGAGCGCCGCCGGTCTGTCTCATCAGAACATCGTCGGGATCTTCGACCGCGGCGAGTGGAACGGCACCTACTACATCGCGATGGAGTACGTGGCCGGTCGCTCGCTGAAGGCGATCGTGCGCGAACAGGGCGCGCTCGATCCGGCGGCCGCCATCGACATCGTGGTGCAGATCCTGCGCGGCGCCCGCTTCGCACACAGGCGGGGCGTGGTCCATCGCGACCTGAAGCCCCACAACGTGATCGTCGACGAGGAGGGCCGCGCGCGGGTCACCGATTTCGGGATCGCCCGCGCCGGTGCCTCGGACATGACGCTGACCGGGTCGATCATGGGCACCGCCCAGTACCTGTCTCCGGAGCAGGCCCAGGGCCTGGCCGTCAGCGCCTCCTCCGATCTCTACTCCGTGGGCGTGATCCTGTATGAGCTGCTGACCGGGGTGGTTCCCTTCGAGGGCGACACCGCCGTGGCGATCGCCTTCAAGCAGGTCTCGGCCGAGCCCTTTCCGCCGAGCGCTCTGAACCCGGCCTTGCCGGCGAGCCTGGACGCGGTCGTGCTGCGCGCCCTCGCCAAGAACCCGGGTGATCGCTACGCCGACGCCGATGAGTTCATCGCGGCCCTCCAGCAGGCGCGGCTGGCCCTGCCCCTGTCGGCGGGCGCACCGGCCCCGGCCGCGCCCCAGGACGGATTGAACCCTGTCACCGGCCCGCTGCTGATGCCCGCGGCCGGCCCCTACGTGGAGGAGCCCGCCGCACCGCCGGGGGATCATCGCCGGCTATGGCTGTGGTCGGCCGTCGCGGCGCTCGTGGTGGCGGCCGTGGTGCTCGCGGTCGTGCTCTCCTCCGGCAGCGGCCGGGTGAAGGTTCCGGATGTGGTGGGGCTGACCGAAGCGGCCGCGGTGGCCAGGCTCAAGGTCGCCGGGGTCACGCCCGTGCCGACGTCGAGAGCGAGCACGACGGTCGCCAATGGCGTGGTGTTCGAACAGACGCCCGCCTTCGGGCAGGTCGTCGACCATGGCGCCCGTGTGATCGTGATCGTCTCGAGCGGTCTGCCGACCACGCCGCTGGCGAAGGTCGAAGGACTCACCTCCGCCCAGGCTGTGAGCACGCTGCGCGCGGCCGGTTTCAAGCCCACCACCAAGGCCAAGGCGAGCACCTCGGTCGCCGAAGGCATCGTGATCGGCACCGAACCGGTCGCCGGCACGAGGCTGGCGGTCGGCGCCCCCGTGACGGTGCTCGTCTCGAGCGGTCCCTCACCGGTGCGCGTACCGGACATGGTCGGGCAATCCCGCGCCGCCGCCGAAGCGGCCCTGGACAATGCCGAACTCATGGTTGGAACGGTCACCCAGCAGGTGTCGGCCACGCAGACGCCCGAAACCGTGCTGATGCAGTCTCCGGCCGCCGGCAGCATGCTGCGCGTCGGCGGGGACGTCAACCTCGTCGTTGCCAAGGCGCCGAAGGATGTCGCCGTCCCGGCCGTTGTTGGCCAGAACGAGACCGAAGCCGCTGCCGCCCTCGGTGCCGCCGGCTTCAGCCCGAAGTCGGTGACGGCGCCGACCGTCGAACCCAGCCAGGTGGGGGTGGTGCTGAAGCAGAGCCCGGCCGCGGGCGCGCAGGCGGCCAAGGGGGCCACGGTCACGATCACGGTGGGCGTGCTCGGCGGAGCGACCACGCCGACGACGCCCACCACGACCACGCCGACGACGCCCTCCACCACGGGTCCCACAGGCGCCGCCCCGGCGGCCGCGGCCGGGTGAGGGCCTCGATGAGCACCCCCGCAGAGTCCACCGGGCGAACGCTCACGATCGCGGTCCTGGCCGGCGGGCGCTCCTCCGAGCACGAGGTCTCGCTGTCCTCCGGGGCGTCTGTGCGCGACGGTCTCGCCGCCGGCGGGCATGAGGTCATCAACGTCGAGATCGGGCGTGACGGAGCCTGGCGCCTGGACGGTGAGCGGCTCAGCGTGACGCCTGGAGACGGGCTGCTGGGTGTCGATGTCGTCTTTCCGGCGCTGCACGGGCCCTACGGGGAGGACGGCACCGTTCAGGGGATGCTCGAGACACTCGACGTCGCATATGTCGGGGCCGGCGTGGCGGCCTCGGCTGTGAGCATCAACAAGGTGCTCTCCAAGGAGCTGATGGCCGCCAACGGAGTGCCCCAGGTCGACTTCGTGGGCGCGACCGAGGATCGCTTCAGGCGGTCCGGCCCAGAGGTGCTCGCGCAGATCGCAACTCTCGGGCTGCCTGTGTTCATCAAGCCCGCGCACCTGGGCTCGTCGGTCGGGATCGTCAAGGTGACAGAGGCCGAGCGTTTGCCCGAGGCCCTGGACGAGGCGTTCGCCCACGACGAGCTCGTGATCGCCGAGGCGATGGCGGACGGGGTCGAGGTCGAGTGCGGCGTCCTCGGGGAGCTCGAGTCCGCGCGATCGGCCGGCCGGCCTCCCGCCCTGGCGTCGGTCCCGGGGGAGATCAGCTTCCCCGGCGACTGGTATGACTTCCGCGCGAAGTACACGGCCGGGGGCATGGAGCTGAGGGTGCCGGCCCGGATCACCGCCACGGCAGCCGAGCGTGTCAGGGCGCTGGCGCTGGAGGCGTTCATCCGCGCCGGCTGCGACGGGTTGGCGAGGGTCGACTTCTTCGTCGAGGGCGAGCGGGTGGTGGTCAATGAGCTGAACACCATGCCCGGCTTCACCCCCACGAGCGTGTACGCCAAGCTGATGGGCGCCTCGGGCATCGCCTACCCCCAGCTGGTCGACCGTCTGTGCCGGTTGGCCCTCGAGCGCCATGCACGGCGGCGGAGCTACCGCTACTGAGGCGGGCTATTTGAACAGCGTCAGTTCAGAGATCGACGCGGACTGCATGCCGGGCGGCAGCGTGGTTATCCAGATCAGGTAGAAGCGAAACGCCCGCGCGGCGGTGCTCAACCGGATGCGTTCGCCGTCGTGCACGTAGCTGCTCGCCCCCAGCGGCCCCTGCCAGCCTCGTTCGGCGAGCGTCGTCGAATCGCCGTAGGGAAGCGGGCTGGGCAGACTGCTGGCGGCGTAGATCTGAACCCCGAAGCCGGGCGTGGGCGTCTGGATCTCGATCGCCTTGGCGATCACTCCGGGTGAGGCGTCCAGGTACAGGCCTGCGCCGGTCCCGCCCGGCTTCTTGAGGGTGTCGTCGTAGTACTGCTCGGTGCTCCACGCGGTGTTGGGGTCGCTGTCGACCACGTTGTCGACCAGGTCGTGGTTTTCCGGCCCGGTGCCGAACGGGTTGTAGTCATGGGCGGCCGTCTGGGCGAGGGCGACCGGTTCAAGCCCGGGGTGGTTGTTGATATTCGAAGCGACCCCCGTGCCGCGGTGCGCTCCCCCGGCGAGAGCGATCAGCGTGATCGCGACGAGCGCCGCCACCACAGCCAGCGACGCGATCCACCGCGCGGGATGGCGCATGCGCCAGGGCACGCGCCGGCGCGCCGTGCCGGGCAGTGTGCGCAGCACCGTCGTCACCTCGCCGGTCGCCTGTCCGGAGCGCGAGGTCTCCACGGCGAGCACGTCCTCGAGGTCGGCGGCCAGGGTGGCCGCGTCCGAGTAGCGCTGCTCGAGATCCTTGGCGACCGCGCGGTCGAGCACCGCCGCCGTCGCGGCGGAGACTTCAGGGCGCAGCAGCTGCACGTCGGGCATCTGCTCTCGCACATGCCTCATCGCGACCGCGACCGGCGACTCGCCGCGGAAGGGCACCTCCCCGGTGAGCATCTCGTACAGGACCACGCCCAGCGAGTAGAGGTCCGACTGCCCGGTGACGGGGTGGCCGAGCGCCTGCTCAGGCGAGACATAGTCGGTGGTGCCCAGTACCCGGCCGGCCATCGTCAGGCCTTCCTCGGTGAGTGTGCGGGCGATGCCGAAGTCGGTGATCTTGGCACCGCCTTCGACGCTGATCAGGATGTTCTGTGGCTTGACGTCGCGGTGCACGATCAGACGCTCGTGCGCGGCCCCCAGCGCCCGCGTGATCTCGATCGCATAGGCGATCGCCTGCGGGATCGCGAGCGGGCCTTCGCGGCGGATGAGGTCCTTGAGCGTCTCCCCCTCGACGTACTCGAGCACGATGTAGGGCGTCCCCACGCCGCCTCCATCGGCCCCGGGATAGTTCGCATCGGGCAGGGCCTCCTCTCCCGCGTCGATCACGGTGACGACATGCGGGTGGTTGAGCTGCGCGACCGAGCGAGCCTCGCGGCGGAAGCGCTCGAGCTGATCGGAGTCCGTCGCGATCTCCCGGTGCATCAGCTTGATCGCCACCGGGCGTTCGAGCACGGTGTCGAAGGATCGGTAGACGGTGGACATCCCTCCCCGCCCGATCTGCGCATCGAGGCGGTAGCGCCCTCCCAGCAGGGTCCCGAGGACGGTCATCGGCCCCTATTGTGGGCGCGGCGCAGGCGGCGAATCACCACCAGCGCCAGCGCGCAGCGGTAGACCGACCACGGCAGCAGCGATCGCCCGCCCGGCCCGCGCCGCAGGACGCGCGCGCTGGCGAGAGTGGAGGCGAAGGCCGAGGCCGCCCCGGCGGCAAGCACGCGCTCGGCGCCCGCGGGCGCGCCTGAGCGAGCCAGCCGCGCTCCCTCGAGCCCGCCCACGCCCAGAAGCACGGGCAGGGCGGCGTGCCAGGAGAGCGTCTGCGCGTCGGCGCGCGTGAATCCCCGCGCCCGCGCCGCGGACAGGGTCGCTCCACTGCGCGAGACGCCGGGGATCAGCGCCAGCGCCTGCGCCACGCCGAGCGCCAGCCCGTCGGCCGGGCCGGCCTGCTGCAGGGTGCGGGCCGGCCCACCTCGCGGAGCGTCGGCGAGCGCCATCGCCACCGCTCCGATGGCGAGGCCCGCGGCGGTCGAGCGTGGTCCACCCAGGTACCGCTCGATCGGGCCCCGCAGGGCATAACCGGCGATTGCCGCCGGTGCCAGCGAGCAGACGATCGTCGCCGCCCGGCGGGCGTCCATCGCTGACGCCTCCTGCAGGAGCTCTGAGCGCATGTCCAGCGCCAGCGCCAGGCCGGCCCCGCCGTGAAGGGCGATCTCGAAGGACTTGCGCAGCTCGGGCTCGAGCCCGGAGTGGTCCCATCCCAAGAGCCACGGCAGCAGGGTCGCATGCGCCGATGAGGACACCGGCAGGAGCTCGGTCGGGCCCTGCATGAGGCCCAGGGCGACCGCCTGGCGGGTGGGGAAGGCCGATTTCCGCGAGCGGTCGGGCACCGCTTCGTGCTTCAGCCCACGTCCGCTGCGGGGTCGGCTCTGCGCCGACGGTGGATGAGCGCGTAGGCGACGCCGACCACGGCGATGGCGAGGATCGCATAGTCCACGTACTCGAAGTACTTGCGCGCGCTGGTCCAGTCGCCGCCGAGCGCATGTCCGAGGAAGGCCAGCCCGACCACCCAGGGGGTGGTCCCTATAAGTGACAGCACCGTGAAGCGCCCCAGCGGCATCCTGGCGACGCCGGCGGGCAGCGACACGAACGCTCGTACCACCGGGATCAACCGTCCGAACAGGACGGTGCTCTCGCCATAGCGCTGGAACCAGCGGTCGGCTCGCTCGATCTGGGCGGGCCCCATATGCACCTTGCCGCCGTGCCGTTCGAGCAGCTCCAGGCGCCCCCCGCGCCCGACCCCGTAGGCGACCCATGATCCGACCATGGTGCCGAGCAGCCCCGCGAGGATGATCCCGAGCATCGTCATGTGGTGGTGGGAGGCGCTCTGGCCCGGGTTCGCGACGGCGAAGCCGGCAAACAGCATCACGACCTCGGAGGGAATCGGGATGCAGGCCGAGCCCAGCGCCATCAGCGCAAACACGCCGGGAAGTCCGGCTTCCCGCACGAAGTGCGAGGTTTCGTTCACCAGCGTCTCGGAGATCGATGCGAGGACGAGCATGGGCAGCGCAACGATACCGTGCGGCTTTCCATGCGCATCTGGATCGATCTGACCAACAGCCCGCACGTGCTGGTGATGCGACCGGTGATCGAATTGCTCAAGGCCTCCGGGCACGACGTGCGCGTGACCGCCCGGGACTTCGCGCAGACGATCGAGCTGTGCGAACGCTTCGACATCGCCCATACCGCGATCGGCCACCATCGCGGTGAGCGGCTCCTGGCCAAGGGTGCCGGCCTGGCCTCGCGCTCGGCGGCGCTCGTCCGCTTTGCCCGCGCTGATGCCCGCGCGAACGGCGGGCGCTTCGACCTGGCCCTCGGCCACGGCTCCAACGACGTGACCGTTGCGGCCGCGCTGCTGCGGCTGCCGAGCGCGACGATGTTCGACTACGAGTGGGCCACGGTGCAGCACAACGTCAACTGCCGCCTGGCCCGCGCTGTCGTGGTGCCCGACGCGATCCCGCCGGAGCGGTTGGATCGCTATGGCGCGCGGGGCAAGGTGCGTGCATACGAGGGGTTGAAGGAGGAGTACTACCTTGCGGACTTCGAGCCGCAGGAGACCATCCTTGAGACGCTGCGCCTGGATCCGGCACGCCCGATAGTCGTCGTGCGCCCGCCTCCGGAGGTGTCGCTCTACCACCGTTTCGAGAACGACCTGTTCGCCGAGGTGCTCGGCCGGCTGCGCGCCGCGGCCGCGGCAGAGGGAGTGCAGCCCGTGGTGCTGCCCCGCGTCGCCTCTCAGCGCTCGGAGCTGGGAGCTGTGCCGGGGTTCGTGGTGCCCGAGCACGCGATCGATGCGCAGTCGCTGATCGCCCGCTCAGACCTCGTCATCTCCGCCGGCGGGACCATGAACCGCGAGGCGGTGGCGCTGGGCGTGCCGGTCTACACCACGTTTGAAGGGCGCCTGGGAGCGGTCGATGAGGAGCTGATCGCCCAGGGACGCATGCGCAAGCTCGCGGCCGTTTCAGAGCTCGATCTGGGCAAGCGCGGCCGCCGAAGCACCGAGCAGCGGGTTCGCCGCGATCCCAGGAGGCTTCTGGAGCTGCTCCTCTCGCCCCTGCTCGGCTGAACGCCGCCCACCGCCTGCGGCCCGCAGCGTCGTATCTGGCCTTACAATCACGAGAATGCGCCGACGGATCCGCTCGGCGGCCCTTCCCCTCCACCGGCACTCACTGCCACAGCTGGCCGTGGACGGGGTGCTGGTCGCAATCGCGTACTACCTCGCCTTTCAGCTGCGCTTCGACAAAGGCCCCAGCGGGTTCTACTCGCTGCTGCGCGAACGCACGATCTGGTGGGTGCTGGTCGGGAGCCTGCCGGTGCTGGTCCTGTCCCGTGTCTACCAGCGCCGCTGGCGCTATTCGGGCCAGCGCGACTACGAGGCGGTGATGCGGGCGATCGTCGTCATCGTCCTGCTGACGGTCGTGGCCGTCGTCGTTCTGCGCCCGGTGCAGCATCGAACCGACCACGGCACCTCGACGATCGGGCTTCCCAACGGCGTCATCGTCCTGTTCTTCCTGCTCTGCCTGCTGTTTCTGCTCGGCGTGCGCATGTTCGCGCGCACCGTGTATGAGCGCCGCCCGCTGGCCGCCTTCCGCGGCGGGCGCAAGGGGGAGCGCAGCGTGCTGATCGTGGGCGCCGGCGACGGCGGGC
This sequence comes from uncultured Solirubrobacteraceae bacterium, assembly GCA_963826995.1. GTDB lineage: Bacteria > Actinomycetota > Thermoleophilia > Solirubrobacterales > Solirubrobacteraceae > Palsa-744. The sequence continues at coordinate 1,273,733 of CAWGYZ010000002.1, forward strand.
GCCTCGTCCTGCGCGAGATCGCCCGCAACCGGGAGCTCGGGCTCACGCCTGTGGGCTTCCTCGACGATGACACGGGCAAGCACGGGCTGCGAATCGACGGGGTACGCGTGCGCGGCAACACCGAGGATGACCTGCCGCGCATCCTCGAGGAGTCCGAGCCCGACGAAGTCATCATCGCGATCCCCTCGGCGCCGGGGTCCACTCGGGCGCGGGTCGTGCGCGAGTGCCGCAAGCGGGGGATACCCGTGCGCACGCTGCCCACCGTGTTCGAGCTGCTCCAGGACCACGGCACCATCGCCCGGCAGGTGCGCGAGGTGCGCGTGGAGGACGTGCTGGGTCGCGAGCCCGTGCACATGGAGCTCGACCGCGTCGGCGCCTACCTGGCTGGGGAGACGGTGCTCATCACCGGCGCCGGCGGCTCGATCGGCTCAGAGCTCTCCCGCCAGATAGCTCGCGTCGAGCCGCGCCGCATCATCCTGCTCGACCATGCCGAGGACAACCTGTTCTCGATCCAGCGCGAACTCGAGGACGAGCGTCATGTGCCCCCGGCCGTTCTCGCGGCTGTGCTCGCCGACTGCAAGGAGGAGGAGCGCATGCGCGAGGTGTTCGCCGAGCACCGGCCCACGGTGGTGTTCCACGCGGCCGCCTACAAGCACGTGGGGCTGATGGAGGCCAACCCGGTCGAGGCCGTGCGCAACAACGCGATCGCGACCCGGGTGGTGGCGCACGTCGCCGGAGAGCTGTCGGTGAAGCGCTTCGTGCTGGTGTCCACCGACAAGGCCGTCGCCCCCGCGACGGTGATGGGGGCGTCCAAGGCGCTGGCCGAGTTCGCGCTCGAGGCGGCCACCGCGCGCTTTGAAGAGACGCGGTACGCGGCCGTGCGCTTCGGCAACGTGCTCGGCTCCTCGGGCAGCGTCGTGCCGATCTTCCGCCGCCAGATCGAGCGGGGCGGCCCGGTCACGGTCACCGACGAGCGCATGACCCGCTACTTCATGACCATCCCCGAGGCGGTCCAGCTGATCATCCGCTCGGGGTCGCTCGCGGGCACGCGCACGGCGCCCCCGCCCGCCGGCTCCGAGCCGGTCCTGGGAGAGCCCGCCGAGGGCGCCGTGTCCGAGCGCGCGGGCGCGCAGGTGTTCGTGCTCGACATGGGCGAACCGGTCCGCATCGTCGAGCTGGCCCGCGCGATGATCGAGCTGTCCGGCCTTGACCCTCAGCATGACATCGACATCGAGATCGTCGGGCGGCGCATGGGTGAGAAGATCCACGAGGAGCTGTTCAACAGCTACGAGCGTCCCCGGCCGACCTCTGCCGAGAAGATCCTCCTGGCCGAACGCCCGCCGATGGCCGCGGAGGCGGTCGAGTCGATGTTTGCCGAGATAGGCCTGCTGGTTCTCGAGGGCGACGCTGCCGGGCTCGCGGCGAAGGTGTCCGAGCTGTCCGCAGCGCGCCTTGAGTACCAGCCCAACGGAGCCGGTCGCGTGGCCGGCAGGCGCGATGGCCCACGCGCTGCGCCTGCACCCCTCATACACTCCCGAGGTTCATGACGCCCTCGTTGCTCGCGCTCTCGCTTTCGAACACGTTCACCAAGATCGGAGCCCTCGCAGCGTTTGCCGGGCTCATCGGAATCGCGGTGCTGGCGCTGCTGTTCTTCTCCCAGGCGCGCGAGCTGAAGCGCCTGCGCGAATGGGCCGGCCGCGCGCCCGAGCGCTCCGCCGAACTCGAGCAGCGCGTGAGCGCGGCGGCGGCGGCGCGGGTACAGCAGCCCGTCCCGGCGGTGCGCCCGGTCCCTCGCGCTGTTCCGATAAGCGCCCGCCCGCCGGGTGCCGCTCCCGCGGCAACTCAGGTCGCGGCCGGCGCCCAGAGACCGCCCGTTCCCGTTCCGGGGCAGGCCGTGACCGCGGCTGGCACGCTGGCCGGCAGCGCCGCGCCGCAGTCTCCGCCGCAGGGCCAGCCCGCGACCGCGCCCGCGGGCGCACAGCCTCCCAACCAGCCCGTGCCCCCGCTTCCCGCGGTGAGCCCCGCCTCCGCGGCCGGCATCGCCCAGGCTCCCACGCCGGCCGCAGCCTCCTCTCCGCAGCCCTCTCCGCCGGTTCCGACCGCACCACAGACCTCCACGCCGCCGGCCTCCGCCCCGAACGCCACACCGGGTTCGGCTTCCCCGAGCGGCCCTCCCGCGCAGGCCGGCAATTCAAGCCAGGCTGCCACCTCGCCGGTCCCACCACCCGCCGCGGGAACCCCGCCGCCGGTCACTCCAGCAGCCGCGACCGCGGCGGCCGCCGCCACCCCCGCTGCAGCGCCATCCGCCGCCGCGACGCCGCCCGCAGCACCGCCCCCCACAGCGCCGCCTGCCGCTGCGCCCGCCGGCGCGCCCGAGCCCCGCACGCCGGCCGCCGCGACCGCGGCAGCCGCCGCGAGCGTGGTGGCGAGCGCCACCCCGCGCTCGCCCGATCCGCCGCGGCGTCCGCCGGCACCGGCGGCTCCGCGCCGCGCGGCGCCCGCCTCAGCGGGCGGCTCAGGGACGGGCGCTGCTGTGACTGGCGACGGCGCCACGCGGGCCGAGCGGGCCTATGCGAGCCGTCGATCGAATCGCGCCACCCGTGCTGAGCCGGCTGGGCGCTCGCCGGCACGGGCCACCGTGCTGATCGTTGGCGGTGTGCTCGTGGTCGTGGCCATCATCGCGATCGTGGTGCTCTCGGGCGGCGGAGGGTCGAGTGGGACGAGCGCAACCCAAACGACCTCGGCGAGCCGCACCCACACGAGCGCCACGCACTCAAAGACACACTCGCGGCACACATCGACCACAACCTCCACGGCGGCTGCGAGCCCGGCCGAAACGAGTGTGGCGGTACTCAACGGCACCGAAACCACGGGGCTGGCCCACCAGGTCTCCACAACCCTCCGGCAGAGCGGCTACACCCAGGCTACCGCTCTGAACGGGCGCCCGCCCGGCGCCAACCAGGTCACGGTGGTGGAGTACACGCCGGGCCACAAGGCCGACGCCGAAGGCGTCGCGCGCTCGATTTCCGTCACCAGCGTGCAGCCGATGGAATCGGCCACCGCGTCCCTCGCGGGCCCGGCGAGCGTGGCGGTGGTCGTGGGCCTCGACAAGGCTGCGACCTCCCCATAACCGGCTTCCTGGACATACCCGAGCGCTCAGCCAAGCCACGCGAGCGCGGACTCACCCACGTGATCGACCGCGGCATGTCGATAGCCGACGTCGATGGCCTGTTGGAGGTCGCGGGGGGTTGCGTGGATGTGGTCAAGCTCGGCTGGGGCACCGCCCTGGTGAGCGCCAACCTGCAACCCAAGCTCGAGCGCTACGCCGCGCACGGGATACCCGTGGTCCTCGGTGGCACGCTGACCGAGCTGGCGATCCGCCAGGGCCGTGTCGACGGGCTGATCGCCTGGCTGCGCGAGCTGGGCCTGCGCCACGTGGAGGTCTCCGACGGCACCATCGCCCTCGATGCGACCGTCAAGCGGGAGCTGATCTCCCGGCTGGCCCGCGAGTTCGTCGTGCTTGCGGAGGTGGGCAGCAAGGACGCCGACTTCATCATGGCGCCGTATGTGTGGGTGGAGCAGATCGAACGCGATCTGGATGCGGGCGCATGGAAGGTGATCGCCGAGGCGAGGGAGTCCGGCACGGCCGGCATCTACCGCGCCGACGGCGAGGTCAGGACCGGTCTGATCGATGAGATCGCCCATGCGGTGGACGTCGAGCGGCTGATCTTCGAGGCGCCGCTGCGCGCGCAGCAGGTGTGGCTGCTGAAGCGCTTTGGAACCGAGTGCAACCTCGGCAACATCGTCCCCTCAGACGTGCTCTCGCTGGAGACGCTGCGGCTGGGTCTGCGCTCGGACACGGTCGAGCGGTTCGCGCTGGACGGCGGCGATTGACCGCTGGCAGCAATCGGTCGATCGGAGATCGGCCGGCGCAGGTCGTGTTCGCGGTGCTGGTGCTCGCCTGCTTCGCAGCGTTCTTCCTCACCCAGCGTCTGAAGCACACCCCCACCGCCGTTCAGCGCTTCATGCTCACGCCCCGCTTCTCGCCGACGACCCCCGGCCCGCTCGAACAGGAGCGCATCTCCTTCAAGCTCGCGAAGGCGGACGCGGCGACCGTGACGATCATCGACGCCCAGGGCAACGTCGTCGCGACGCTCGTGCGCGATCGTCGCCTGCCCCGCTATAAACAGTTCTCCCTGCGCTGGAACGGGCACCGCGGCACCGCGCACCGCTACTCGGTGATCGCCACCTCGCACGGCCACACGATCCTGGTGCCGGCGATTGCGGGCGCACTCGCCCCGCCCGGCGAATACCGTGTGCGGGTGAGCCTGCGCGAACAGGCCCGCTCGGTGCTCTCCCCGCGGAGCTTCACCCTGGTTGGCGGATGAGCGCGATGGGGGGGTCGACGACGGCGGGTCTCGAGCTGGCGAGCAAACTGCCCGGTGCGGGGGTGATCACGGCGGCGGCGGTCGGCGCGCTGCTGGTGATCGGCGCGCTCGTGCTGCTGATGCGCCGGCGGGCGGAGGCGTTTCCGCTGCTTGTGATCTTCACGCTGCCGTTCAGGCTTCCGATAGCGGCCGACGGCAGGACGGTGAACCTCCTGATCCCGCTGTATCTGGTGGTGGCGGCCGGCACGCTCACGCGGCTCTCTGAGCCGGGCTCCAGGCGCGGGCTGAGAGGCCTCGCTCACCTGCCCAGAGGACGCTCTGAGTGGGTCTCGCCGCGCGGGTTGGAATGGCTTCTGCTGGGGACCGTGGCGCTGTATGTGGTGCAGGCGATCTACTCCTCAGACCACGCCAAGGCGGCCGAGAACATCGCCTTCTTCTACCTGCCCTTCGGCCTGATGTTCGTGCTGCTGCGCGATGTGAACTGGACCCGCGAGCTGCTGTTCAGGTGCCTGGCGGTGGCGGTCGTGCTCGCGATCCTGTTCGCGGGCGTTGGCTTCATCGAGTACTACCGCAAGACGCTGTTCCTGAATCCGAAGGTGGTGGCCGCCAACCAGTACGACAACTACTTCAGGGTCAACTCCGTGTTCTTCGACCCGAGCATCTACGGGCGCTTCCTGGCGATCGTGATGATCCAGCTGACGACCGTCGTGCTGTGGAGCCGGCAGCGGCGGGTCGTGCTGTGGGGGGCGGTCGTGCTCGCGTGGCTGTTGGCGGGGCTCGCGACGAGCTTCTCGGAGTCGAGCATCGCCGCGCTCCTGCTCGGGCTGGCCGTGCTGGCGGCCTTCCGCTGGGACCTGCGCGGGACGCTGTATGTGGCAATCGCGCTGCTGGCGATCGCCGCGGTCATCCTGGCGGCGGCTCCGGCCAGCCTGCACTTCGGCCTGAAGGGCTCGGGCGGCTCGACCAACAATGCCACCAACGGGCGCAGCAACCTGATCTCCGGCGGCCTTGAACTGTTCGCCAAACGGCCGCTCGAGGGCTACGGCCCGGGCTCGTTCGAAACGGAGTACGAGCGCCACGCCAAGGCGAGCGCCGAGAACGCGACCTCGGCCTCGCACACGATCCCGGTCACCGTCGCGGCCGAGCAGGGGATCGTGGGGCTGGCCCTGTATGCGGCGCTGCTGATCGTCGCCCTGCTCGTGCTCTTCGCCGGTGCCGGGCGCTCGCCGCCCCGGATCGCGATCGCGGCCTCGTTCGCCGCGCTGCTGTTGCACACCTGGATCTACGCCGACTTTCTGGAGGACCCCCTCACCTGGACGTTGCTCGGGGTGGGCGTGGCGCTGGCCCGCGGCGGGCAGGCACATTCCGGCGGGGCCGCCGATGGCGTCGCGCCCGCCAGTAGCTTCTGAGCCGTGCTCGGCTATCTCAAGCGCCTGATCACCACGGGCGCGGCCTACCAGTTCGGGGACATCCTCGCCAAGGGGCTCGCGCTGATCACGCTGCCGCTGTACACGCGCCATCTGAACCCGAGCGCCTACGGGGCGGCCGAATCGCTGCTGACGGCGGTGATCCTCTCGAGCATCGTCCTGCGCGTCGGCGTCGAGCAGGCCTTCATCCGCTTCTACTTCGACGACGAAGACCGGGCCCGGCGCGATCGCATCGCGCGCACGGCGAGCGCCATGGTGGCCTGGACCACCTCCCTCGCCGCGCTCCTGGCCGTGGCCTACGCCGGGCAGCTCTCGCGGCTGCTGTTGGGCCAGTACGACCCGGAACTGATCTACTGCGCGGCGCTCGGCCTGTGGGCCTTCACCAACCTCGAGATGGCCTACGCCCAGCTGCGTGTCGACGAGCGAGCCCGCACCTACGTGTACGCCTCTGGCGCCAACGTGGTGATGACCGTCACCTTCACGATCGCGCTGGTCGTGTTCGCAGGCCAGGGCGCACGCGGCCTGTTGCTCGGCAACTTCGGCGCCTCGGCGATCGTGGTGCTGGGCCTGTGGTGGGTCCTGCGGCGGCGCTTCTCGCTGCGGGTCCACCTCGCCGACCTGCGCCCGATGCTGCACTTCGGGCTGCCCACGGTTCCGGCGGAAGCGAGCGTGTATGCGCTGCAGGTGGCCGATCGCTTCTATCTGTTCCGCGTCTACTCACACAGCGCGGCCGGGCTCTACTCGGTGGCGATCAAGCTCGCCACCGTCGTGTTCGTGGCGGTGCGGGGGTTCCAGTACGCGTGGCCGCCACTGGCCTACTCGGTCGACAGCGATGAGGAAGCGGCGCGCCTGTATTCGCTCGTCACCACCTACTACGCGCTCGCCACGGGGATCGTTGTCTGCGGTGTGGCGCTGCTGGGGCGCTGGATGGTGAGGCTGCTCGCGGCGCCTCAGTACTTCGGCGCCTATCGCGCGCTGCCCTGGCTATCGCTGGGGTGGGCGCTGTACGGACTGTTCCTGGTGTTCGTGGTCATCGCGGGCCGGGCGCGCATCACCTCACGCAACTTCCCTGCCGCCGCGATCGGGCTGGCGGTCAACGTGGCGCTGCTCCTGCTGCTCGTGCCCCACAGCGGGGCGGGTCTGGGGATAGAGGGCGCGGGCCTGGCGCTGTGCGGCGCCTACGCGGCGATGCTGATCGTCATGTACCTGCTGACGCGGTCGCTGTTCCAGGTGGGCTTCGAGTGGGGACGCCTGGCACAGCTCACGCTGATCCTCGCCGGCGTGGCCGTGAGCGGTGAGCTGCTGCTGCCGACGAGCGGCATCGGCGGCCTGGCGGCGCGTCTCGCCTGGCTTGCGCTGGCCCCGGCGCTGCTCCTGGCTACGCGCTTCTTCAGGCCTCACGAGCGCGCCCAGGCAAGGGCGCTCGTCGCTGACGGCCGTAGGCGCGTGGCGGCGTTCCGCGCGGGCGGTGGAGAGGTGGAGGCCTACGCGGAGGACCCGCTGAAGGACCTCTGAGCGCGTGGGCGCCGAGCCGTCGAAACTACCCATCGCCCCTCAAGTCTCCCGCCTCTGCGGCCGATTAGCGCAACATGCCGGAGCTCGCCATCACGCAGCGGGCGCCTGCGGGCGCCCGCGAGCGACAGCGCAGGGCAGAGGCGCTGCGGCGCCACCGCAGCGAGGAGCGCGCGCGCAAGACCGGGGCCAGCGGTGAGCTCGCCTACCTCAGCGCACAGCTGCGGCTCGCGGCCCGTCTGAGCGCCCGGCTGACCGAGACCAACGACATCCAGGAGATGGCCCAGCTGCTCGTGCAGGAGCTGCATGGCACGTTCGCCTTCTACCTCGCGGCGATCCAGCGCCTGGACGCCGATGGCACCCTGCGCCTGATTGCGGGCAGCGGCGCCCTGGCCGAGGTGATGACCGAGTTCCTGCTCGTCGAGCAGTCGGTGAACGACGGCGTCAACGGCCGCGTCGCACGCGCCGGCATGAGCGCCGTCGTGCCAGACACCCTCGAGGACCCGGACTACATTCTCCGCGACCGCGCAACAGACCCGCGCTCGGAGCTGAGCGTGCCGATCATGGTGGACGGGTCGGTGTGGGGAGTGCTCAACATCGAGGCGCCCGAGCCGGCCGCGTTCAGCGATACCGACCTCGTGCTCGTGGAGGCGATCGCCGCGAGCCTCGGCTCCTCGGTCCACCGTGCCTCGCTTGTCGCCGATCTCGAGCGGACCTTCACGACGACCCTGACCGCACTGATGAGCACGGTTGAGGCGAAGGATGGCTACACGGCCTCCCACGAGCAGCACGTCGCGGAGCTGGCCGCCGGGGTGGCCGTGCGGCTCGGCCTGCCCCGCTCGCATGCAAGCGACGTGCGCTATGCGGCGCTGCTGCACGACGTCGGCAAGGTCGCCATCCCGAGTGAGATCCTGCTGAAGCCGAGCCCCCTGACAGACGAGGAGTGGGTCACGATGCGCAGCCACGCGGCTATCGGGGGAGAGCTCGTGGCGAGGATCGAGGCCTTCGCCCACCTTGCGCCGGCCGTGCGCGCCAGCCACGAGCGCTGGGACGGAGGCGGCTATCCCGATGGACTCGCCGGCGAGCAGATCCCGCTCGCGGCCCGGATCATCTCCGCCTGCGACACCTACCAGGCGATCGTCACAGACCGGCCCTATCGCCGGGCGCAGACGCGCGCCGAGGCGACCGCAGAGCTGCGCCGGGTGACCGGCGCCCAGCTGGATGAGCGGGTGGTCGAGGCCCTGTTCGAAGAGCTCGAGGCGCTCGAGGCGCGCTAGCCGCGGTTGTACTCCGCGGCCGCCTCGCGCAGACCCTGTCCGCGGCCCGGGGCAAGCGCGGCCACGACATGGCGCCAGTAGCGCCGCGGAGAGTGACCCGGGAGCAGGACCGCCGCCAGCGCGCGCACGGCATAGCTCCAGGCGGTCAGCCAGCGGACCGCGCGCGCGGCGGCGGGGGAATGGTGCTTGCGCATGTACAGGTCGCGGTTGCGTGCGAGCTCCACGATCCGCCGCTCGGGGATCGCGTCGGTGGAGAGCTGCTCGTGGTGGACCGCCACCGCGCTCGGCACATACAGGCTGACCCAGCCCGCGTCACGCAGGCGCCGGGCGAAATCGACCTCGTCGGAATACACGAAGAAGTCAGGATCGAGGTAGTCGACCTGCGCGGCCGCCTCGCTGCGGACGAGCAGCGCAGCCGACTGGCACCAGTCCACCTCGCGCGTGCGATCACCGCGGCTCTGGACCGTGATCAGCCGGTGCAGGAAGAACGCGCCGGCGAGCGCCGTGAACGGCGTCGGAAAGCGCCATGCCGAGGCCTGGGCCGCGCCGTCGGGGCGCGTCAACCTGGCCCCGGCGCAGGCAGCGCGCGGATTCCCGGCGAGCGCTTCGCGCAGGGCCAGCGCGGCCCCTGCCAGCAGCTCTGAGTCCTCGTTCAACAGCAGCGCGTAGCGCCCCCGCGCACGGCGCAGCAGCGCGGAGTCGTTCAGCCCCTTGCCGCGGCGCTCATGCAGGACGATCGTCTCGTCAACCGCCGGGTGCGCGCTCGCCGCCTCGGCCGAGCCGTCGCGCGAGCCGTTGTCGAGCACGAGCACCTCGGTCGCGAACGGCAGGCTGCGTCGCTCGCGCGCGATCGCGTCGAGGCCGCGCAGCAGAAGCTCGCGCTGGGAGGTGTTCACCACGCAGAAGGACAGCTCTATCTCGCTCGCCTCGCGGCGGGGCTCGGCCGTGGGCTCGGTTGCGGTCATGAGCCCATTGTCTCCGCAGACGCACCTATTGTCCCTGCGGTGCGCGTCCATGTCGTCGATCCCTCGGCATACACGCCGGCCTACGACCATGCGCTCTGCCGCGCATTGGGAGACGCCGGCGCCGAGGTCGAGCTGTACACGAGTCGCTTCGCATACGGTCCCGTTGCACCGGCCGAGGGCTATCAGAGACATGACTCCTTCTACCGCTGGGCGCCGGGCGCGGCGGGGTCGCGGCTGCGCCTCATCGCCAAGCTCGCCGAGCACGTGCCGGACATGCTCCGCTACCGCGCCGCCGCCGGGTCCGCCGACGTCGTCCATTTCCAGTGGCTCAGCGTGCAGCACCTGGATCGCCACCTGTTGCCCGCAGCCGGGCCCCCGCTGGTCCTGACCGCCCACGACATCCTCCCGCGCGAACCCCGCCGCGGACAGCGCGAGGCCCAGCGACGCCTGTATGACCGCTTCGACGCCGTCGTCGTGCACTCCGAGAACGGCCGCGCGCGGCTGACCGGCGAGCTGGGTCTCGACCCGGCGCGCGTACATGTGATCCCGCACGGCGTCCTGCTCCCCTCCGAGGAGGTCTCCGGCGAGGACGCGGGCGGCGCGGCGGGGCTGCCGGCCGAGCTGCGCGGCAGCGAGCGGCCGGCGGTCCTGTTCTTCGGCCTGCTCCGTCCCTACAAGGGCATCGACGTCCTGCTCGACGCATGGCGCGAGCACGACCTCGGGGGATCGGGTGGCGCCGAGCTGTGGATCGTGGGCATGCCCCGCATGGACATCAGCTCGCTGCGCTCGGCTGCGCCCGCGGGCGTGCGCTTCGTCGCGCGGTACGTGTCCGCGCGTGAGATCTCCGCCGTGATGGGCCGCGCGAGCCTAGTCGTGCTGCCCTACCGTGAGATCGACCAGTCCGGTGTCGCCTTCACCGCGCTGGGCCTGGGTGTGCCACTGCTGCTGAGCGACGTCGGTGGCTTCCCGGAGATCGCCGCCACGGGCGCCGCGCACACCGTCCCGGCGGGCGACCCCGTTGCCCTCGGCGAAGCGCTCGAGCAGCTGCTGGGAGACCCAGACGAGCTCGCGGCGATGGCGAGCTGCGCGCGCGCCGCCGCCGGCGGTGAGTATGCCTGGAAGGCGATCGCACGCCGGACGCTCGATGTGTACGAGCTCCTGCTCGGCGAGAATCCCAGACGATGAGGACCGCTCTTGAGATCGTCTTCTGGGTGTGCGCCGGGCTGATCGTCTGGACTCAGCTCGGCTATGCCCTCGCGCTGGCGCTGCTCGCGCACGTGTTCCGCCGTGGCTCGGGCTCGGCAGGCGACACGCGGGCGGACGCCACCCGGGACCCGCCGCCGGTGCTGTCGCTGATCGTCGCGGCCCACGACGAGGAGACCGTGATCGCGGCCAAGGTGCAGAACGGACTGGACCTCGATTACCCGCGCGAGCGCCTCGAGCTGATCGTGGCATGCGATGGCTGCTCGGATGCCACGGCCGCGAAGGCGCGCGGCGCGGGCGCCGACCTGGTGCTCGAGCTGCCCCGCGGCGGGAAGATCCGCGCACAGGACGCGGCCGTGGAGCGCGCGCGGGGAGAGATCGTCGCCTTCTCAGATGCCAACGCCATGTGGCAGCCCGACGCCGCCAGGAAGCTCGTCGCAGCGTTCGACGATCCACGCGTCGGCTATGCCTGCGGGCAGGTTCGCTTCGTGCAGGCCGCGGCCGGGGCCGACGCCTCCAACCAGGAGGGGGTGTACTGGCGCTACGAGCTGGCCGTGCGCGCCCTGGAGTCGCGGCTGGGCTCGATCACGGCGGGCAACGGAGCGATCTACGCGACGCGGCGCAACAGCTACCTGGTCGTCGATCCGATCATGGGCCACGACCTCTCGCTTCCCTTCAACATGGTCAAGCGCGGGCTGCGGGCGGTCTACGTCCCGGCTGCGCGAGCCAGCGAGAAGATGGTCCCCTCGCTGGGAGGAGAGTTCGCGCGCAAGCGCCGCATGATGAGTCACACTTGGCCGATCCTCGTGCGCGGAGGGATGCTGTCTCCGCGCGGCTATCCGCCGGGATACGCCGTGATGATCTTCTCCCATCGCCTGCTCCGCTACTGCACGCCCGGCCTGCACGCGCTCGCGTTCGCGGCGAACGTCGCCTTGCTCGCGATCGGCGCCGGCACGCTGTACACGGTCACGTTCGGTCTCCAGATCGCGTTGCTGCTGGCGGCCGTGCTGGCCGGCCCGCTCCCCGCTCGCCCGCTGCTGCTCGCGCGCTACTACGTGCTCAGCACCGCATCCCCCGCCGCCGGCCTGTGGGACTGGCTGGGACACGGAACGGCCGCCTCCTGGGATGCGGCGGAGGGAACCAGATGATCCGCCGCGCGATCGACATCGCGGTCTCCTCGCTGGCACTGATCCTCGGCGCGCCGGTGCTGGCGCTGGCGGCGCTCGCCATCCGTCTCGAGTCTCGGGGCCCTGTCATCTACTCCCAGCGGCGAGCCGGGCTCGACGGCAGGGCCTTTGACGTGATCAAGCTGCGCACGATGGTCGACGGCGCGGAGCACATCGGTGCCGGGCTCGCGATCGACGCCGAGGACCCGCGCATCACGCGCGTCGGGGCCTTCCTGCGCAGGACGTCGCTGGATGAGCTCCCCAACCTGCTGAACGTGCTCCGCGGCGAGATGTCCGTGATCGGCCCGCGACCCACGCTGCCGGCGCAGGTCGAGCAGTACACGCCGCGCCAGCGCGGACGTCTCCGGATCAAGCCCGGCATCACCGGCTGGGCGCAGGTCAACGGCCGCGCCTCGCTTCCCTGGGACGAGCGCATCGAGCTCGACCTCTACTACATCGAGCACCGCTCGCTGTCGCTGGACATGAGGATCCTGTGGCGCACGGTTGCCATGGTGCTCGGCGGCTCGGGCCTGTACAAGGGCGAGGCCGGCGGCTGGAAGGGAGAGCTGTGAGCCCTCCGGGCGTCCTCTTGACGGGGGCGGGCAAGCGCTACGACATCGTTTCCTGTTTTGCGCATCTGACCAGGACCGTGGTCGCCGATCCCTCGCCGCTGGCGCCCGCGCGGTATGCGGCGCACGTGCGGGCATCCGTCCCGCTGATCGACGACCCAGGCTACGTCCCCGCGCTTGAGAGCCTGTGCCAGCAGCACGGCGTGGGCGTCGTGCTGCCGCTGACCGATCTGGACATCGAGGTGCTCGCCCGCGCTCGCGCCGAGGGGCGCCTGCCCGCGCTCGTGCCCTCGCCCGAGGTCGCGCGCGCGACCTACGACAAGTACGAGACCCACCTGATGCTGGAGCGGCTTTCGCTGCCCTCACCGCCGACCGTCCTGCCCGAGCACGACCTCGAGGCGATCGAATACCCCGTGATGGTGAAGCCCCGCCGCGGCTCGGGCGCACGCTCGATCCATCACGCCGCCGATCCCTCGCAGGCCCGCTTCTTCGTCTCCTACGTGCCCGAGCCGACCATGGTTCAGCGGGCGATGGGCGGTCCCGAGCTGTCGATCGACTGCCTCGGCGACCACCAGGGACGCTGCCTGAACGCGATCCCGCGCACCATGCTCGAGTCCCGCGGCGGCGAGTCGATCAAGGGCCAGGTGATCCACGATCCGGAGCTGATCGAGCTGGGGCGCCGGACGATGGAGGCGCTGGAGGTGTGCGGTCCGGCGACCATCCAGGTGTTCCGCGACCCGGAGATCGGCCTGGCGATCACCGATGTGAACACGCGCTTCGGCGGCGCCTTCCCGGCGCCCGCCTACGCGGCTCTGCCGGGGCAGAGTTATCCCGAGCTGATCGTCAGGCTGGCGGGCGGCGAGACGGTCGCGCCGCACGTGGGGGAGTTCCGCGCCGGGATGACGTTCACGCGCTACTACTGGCAGCTCGAGCTCGATGAGGAGCTCCACCCGACCGGCCGGGAGATCGTCCCCGGCGGCCCACCCGCGCCGAGCCGAGGGTGAGCTGGCTAGAATCTGGCTCTGTGTCCACGTTGCTCGCCGATCCTCCGGCTGCCACCCCCCCGGAGCAGCCGCCCGCGCCGGAGTCCTCCGCCTCGGCGCCTGCCCCAGCGCCCGCTGCGAGCGAGCGAAAGTGTAAGAAGTGCGGGGCTTCGATGGAGGAGGCCCAGGAATGGTGCCTGCAGTGCGGGACCCCAGCCCCCGGCAGTCTCGGCACGCACACACCGAGCTGGCGCTGGAGCGCTGTAATCCTCGCTGCGACGGCGTTGCTGGCCCTGGGAGCGGCCGGTGCGGCATACGCCGCGCTGACCAAGACAAAGGTGCGCCACATCGTCGTGGTACAGGTCCCGGCAGCGACCGCCTCCGCCACGCCCCCGCCGGCCGCGACGCCCACCACGCCGGCAACCACACCGACGCCCCAGCCCGCGGTTCCCACCACGGCGGTCAAACCGCCAAAAATCCCGGTCACGGCCTCCACGCCCAAAACGACGACCACGCCGCCGGCCACGACCACGCCCGCCACGACCACACCGACGACGACTCCGAAAAGCACCGCACCGAAAAAAGCCGCGCCCAGCAACCCCGTCGCAGCACTGCCTCCCGCGCTTCTGCTCGACACCAACTCGGTCGCGACCTACAACCCCGAAGGCTATTCGGCGGAAACGTTCGGTGACCCAACCCTGACGGTCGACGGCGACACCTCGACGGCCTGGACCGCGCAGGTCAATCCCGCCATCGCCCCCAAGATGGCCGTTGGGCTCCTGATAAATCTGAACGCGGCCCAGAAGTTATCCGCGCTTCAGCTAATAACGTCCACGCCGGGCATGACCGTGCAGGTGTTCGGCACGACCGCAAGCACCGCACCGGCCACGATCTCCGATCCCGGGTGGACCGCCCTGAGCCCGCATCAGCTTCAGAAGGAACGGCATACGCTGATCAAACTGAGCGACTCGACGAAAGCGTTTCGCATGCTGGTCCTGTGGATCACCGGTGCGCCGCCCGGCTCGATCGGCACCCCGACTGCACCCGGGCGCGTGAGCGTCAACGAAGTCGAAGCGTTCCCGGCCAAATAGCCGGGGCCCGGAGCGAGCTGTCAGCCGGAGGCGCTGCTGGTGCGCTTCGCCTGGCGCCTGGGACGCGCGCCTGAGCGGGCCTTGCGCGGGCGCCAGACCTCGTCCAGGAAGGAGGCGATCTCCTCGGTCAAGCGTTCAGGGTGAAGGCGCAGCTCCATCAGCGAGTCGGCCTCCAGCAGGCGGCCGTTGGGCAGCTCGTCGGCGAGCATGCCCGCGTCTGAGAAGGGGTGAACCGGGTCGCGACGGTGACCGAGGACGAGCGTCGGGGCCTCGAACCTGTGCCACTGGGTGCGGTGGGGCGCGATGCGCCCAAAGAACAGGCCCTGCAGCACCGCCGCGCTCGGACCGGGTTCCTGGCGGATCACGTCGAGCATCACGTTGCCGTAGTGGGGCAGCACGCTCCGCGGCACGCCGCGGGCACCCCGCGCGAGCAGCTTCATGATCGGCTCGCCGAACGTCATGGCGACCAGCGGGGGTGTAAAGGCCAGCGCGCTCCACAACACCGCGTTGTCAAGCACCGGCATCTCGATCACCATGCCGCGCAGCCGCTCGGGCGCGGCCGCGGCGAGCTCGAGCGCGGTGTTGGCTCCGAGCGAGGTCCCCATCACCGCCGCTTCGTCGATCTTCAGGTGGTCCAGCAACGCGATCAGCTGCTGGGCGAAGATGCCCATCGAGTAGCGCCACATGTCGCGCGGGCGCTCGGACTGGCCGTGACCGAGCAGATCGACGGTGATCACCCAGTTGCCGCGCGCCGCGAGGTCTTCGGCCAGCGGGCGGTGCATCTCCTGGCCCAACAGCAGCCCGTGGACGAGGATCAGCGGCCGCGTACCCGCCGGTGAGCTCTTTGCCGTCCGCCCGCGTCCACCCCCCGGAGTGACCGCTGCAGGACCTCCACCGAACTCGGTGTAGGCGATGCGCTGACCCTCGAATAGGAAGGAGGACATGTCTTCAGCGTACTAGCCTGTCTGCACCGCGTCACCACCTGCAAGAGCGCTAACTTCCCAGGCGCATTCAACCACCGTACGCACCAGGAGGGACACCCATGGCCAAGCAGCCTCGCATCCTTGCCGGAGAGACCGCCGCGATCACAGGCGCCGCGCGCGGGATTGGGCGCGTCACCGCCGAGTCGCTCCTGCGCCAGGGTATGCGGGTGGCGATCGGCGACCTCGACCTCGACGCCGCCCGCCAGACCGCCAGCGAGCTAGGCCCGAGCGCGGTGGCGGTGGCGCTGGACGTGACCGATCGAGCCTCCTTCTACGAGTTCTTGAACATCGCCGAAGAGCAGTTGGGACCCGTTGACGTGCTCATCAACAACGCCGGGATAATGCCGATCGGGCCGTTCCTCGAGGAGGACGATGCCACGGCCCAGCGCGTCCTTGACATCAATGTGCATGGCGTGATTCTCGGCATGAAGCTCGCTCTTCCACGGATGATCGGCCGTGGCTCCGGCCACATCGTGAACATCGCCTCCCAGGCCGGCAAGTACGGCTTTCCGGGCGGCGCCACCTACTGCGCGAGCAAGGCCGCCGTCATCAACCTGAGTCGCGCCGTACGCAAGGAAATGCGCGGCTCAGGGATCGACATATCGGTGATCAGCCCGATTGCGGTCAACACCGAACTGGCCCTCGGCCTGGCCGAGCCGCGCCAGCGCCAGTTCAGGAAGCTCGAGCCCCAGCAGGTCGCTGACGCGATCGTCGAGACGCTGCAGGTCCCCCGCTTCGACGTGCACGTGCCCAAGCAGCTGCGGGTCTCAGAGCGTGTGGCGGCCCTGTTGCCGATCGCGGTCCAGGACGGCCTGTCACGCGTGAGCAAGGCCGACGCGGTGCTCTCGCAGGCAGACACCTCCGCCCGAGCCGGCTATGAGCTGCGCGCGTCGCGCTCGGAGCCCTCGCTGCCCCCGGCGCCCGAGCAACCCCAGATAACCGTGGCCGCGGCGGAGTGAGCGCTCAGCGCTCGAGCAGCCACTCGGCGATGAGCCGGCCGATCAGCGGGCCCTGATCCTCCTGCAGGAAGTGGCTCGCTTCCTTGATCGGGCGCGGAGCGGAGCGGCCGATCCTCTCCGCGAATGCCTCGCCCACCGACAGCGGCAGGATGGGATCGGAATCTGCCCACAGCGTGAGCGTCGGGCGCCGATCCTCGGCCAGCGCCTCCAGCACGCGCTGCCCGGCGGCCGCGCCGGGCGCCTCGGGGGTCTGGGGGATCAGAAGCGGGAAGGCGCGGGCGCCGGCCTTCGAGGGCGGGTCGGCGTAGGGGGCGTCATAGCCGGCGATCACCTCGTCGCCCGGGTCCGTGTAGCAGGCGCGGCGAACGAGCAGGCCGACCGGCAGATCCTCGGTGCGGGCGACGAAATCGCGGAAGGCCAACCAGGCCTCGGACATGCGCTGGCGACCCGTGAACAGGCCGGTGTCGAGCAGCACGAGGCGCTCGATGCGCTCAGGGTGCTCGACGGCGAGCCGCAGCCCGATCGCGCCGCCCCAGTCATGGACGACCATCGTGGCTTCGCGCAGGTCGAGGTCCTCGAGCAGGGCGGCGGTCGTCGATACGTGGCGGTCGTAGGAGTACCAGCCGACGTCGGTCGGCTTGTCCGAGCGCCCGAAGCCGGCGAGGTCGGGCGCCACGCAGCGAAAGCCGGCGTCGCGCACCGGCGGGATCACCTTGCGCCACAGATAGGACCAGGTCGGCTCGCCGTGAAGGAAGATGACGGGCCGGCCGTCGCCCTCGTCGACATGGGCCAGACGCAGGCCGTCGGCCTCGCGGTAGTGGGCGGCGAACGGGAAGTCCGGCAGCCCCTCAAGGCTCTCCTGCGGAGTGCGCGCCGTCTCGACCATCTCGCGGAGGAGCATATTCGAGCCTCCATCGGTTAGGCTCGCCCCCGATGCACCCGGCGACGCTTCACCTGGCACCCATCCTCGCGGCGGAGAAGAGCAGGGTGCCCTTCTACATCGCCGGAGGCCTGCTCGTCGCGTGGGCCTTCATCGTGTCGATGGCCATCGGCATGCGCCGCCCCGATTTCCCTGGAAGCCAGTCCGGTCAGCGCCTGGTGGTAGCGATCAGCGCGGTGCTCGTGCTGGCCACGGCTTCCACGGCGGTGATCACCGCCAGCACCCCGGCCAAGGCCGCCAGCTCTGGCTCCTCGGCAAGCACCTCGACGCCGAGCCCGGCGGCTGAATCGCAGCCGGCGCCGCCCGCCGCCACGACATCCACGCCGTCCGCGGCGCCGAAGGCGACCACGGGAACGCCGCCACCGCCCTCCTCCCCGGCCGGCCGCCAGGTCACCACCACGCTGCAGCTCGCCGCAAACCCGGAAGGCAACCTCAGCTACAACACCAAGACGCTGAGCGCCGCGGCGGGGACCGTGAACATCACGATGACCAACATGTCGCCGGTCGAACACAACGTCACGATCGCCTCCGGAAGCACCGTGATCGGAGCGACCCCCACCTTCGCGGGCGGCGCAAGGACGCTCAGCCTGAAACTGAAACCCGGGACCTACACCTTCTACTGCTCGGTTCCCGGACATCGCCAGGCCGGAATGGAAGGCACACTCACCGTCTCCTCATGAGGCTCTATGTGTGCTGGGGAACGTTCAAGACGCTCAGACCGGGTGGGCATCCGTGCGCCAACGCCCACAGGGCGTTGGAGGAGGCGGGCCACGATCCGGACGTGGTCCTCTCCTACGGCCTCGCGCCGCTGCCCGGCATCTTCAACCGCACGAGCGGCCGCCGCCGGGTGCAGGAGCTGACCGGCAATCGCTGGGTGCCGACGCTGCTGCTCGATGACGGCACGGTGATCGACGGATCACACGAGATCATGGACTGGGCCCGCGCCAACCCCGCCTAGCCGCAGGCGGGCGAGGCCGACCACAACCAAAGCAAAGAGAGGATTCCCATGAACGTCCTTGCAAGGCTTGACGATGCACGCAGCACGACCAACGTGCTCGAGCACCCCTTCTATCAACGCTGGAGCGCCGGTGAGCTGAGCGCGCGGGAGCTCAGCATCTACGCCGGGGAGTACCGCCAGGCGGTGGTGGCGTTGGCCGAGGCCTCAGCGCGGGCCGCCGAGGAGGCTGGGGAGCCGCACGCTCAGGGCCTGCGCGAGCACGCCGAGGAGGAGTCGGCGCACGTCGGCCTGTGGGATGACTTCGCGCGGGCCGCGCTCGCGAACGAGCCGGCGCCGGGGAGTCCACCGGCGCTCGAGCAGACCGCGGAGTGCGTGCGGGCGTGGACGGCCGGCGAGGACCTGCTCGAGCACCTGGCCGTGCTGTATGCGATCGAGGCCGGCCAGCCGGAGATCTCAAGGACGAAGATCGAGGGTCTCACCACCCACTACGGCTACCCTCCGGAGGGCCCCGCGGTCGAGTACTTCAGGCTGCACCAACTGCGCGACTCAGAACACGCCGCTCACTCGCGCGAGCTGATCGCCGAGCTGATGGCCGAGGTGGACGACCCGGATGAGAAGGCCGATCGCATGGTCAGCCGCGCCCGCGCAGCCCTGCGCGGCAACTGGGGGCTGTTGGACGGCGTGCAGCGGGCCGCGACCTAGCGCCCGTCAGGCCAGCGCCGAGGCCGGGCGCGAGGACAGCCGCCACGCGAACAGCACCGCGGACACGGACGTCGCGAGGTTCAGGCTCGACACGCCGGGGCGCATGGGAATGCTCACGTGCGCCTCGGCGCGAGCCGCGAGCTCCTCGGACAGGCCGTCGCGCTCTGAGCCGAAGGCCAGAACCGCGCGGGGAGGCAGGTCGGACGGGTCGAGTGGATCGCCGCCGGGATCCACCGCCAGCAGGGGGCGGTCGCTGCTCTGAAGGACCTCGAAACCCTCGAGCCGCGCGACCGGGACGGCGTAGTGAAGCCCGGCAGCGCCCCGCAGCGCGTCGGGGTGCCATGGGTCGTGGCTGCCGGTGGTGAGCACGGCGGCGATGTCGGCGGCCGCGGCCACGCGAACGCATGCCCCCATGTTGCCCAGGTCGCGAGGATCCTCGAGCAGAACCACCGGAGACGGGCGGCGCTCGGCCAGCACGGCGGCGAGGTCGACCACGGGGCGCTCGGCCAGGCTGATCACGCCCGTGCTCGGTGCAAGCGGGGCGAGCTGGTCGAACAGCGCCGGCTCGACGGGGCGGGCGAGGGCGCGCAGGCGCTCTGAGAGGTCGGGCGCGAGCCGCTGGGCGAGGCGCTCCAGCTGCTCCAGGTCTCGGGAGACCACGTCGATCACGTCGGCGCCGAAACGCAGGGCGTGCTTGAGCGGGTGAAAGCCTTCCAGCACCGCCAGCGAGGTGTCCCGGCGCGCTCGGCCATAGCGCGGGATCAGTGATCCTTCTTGCACTAGGCGATAATGGCAGCTCGAGATGAAGCTGGAGGGGATCCACCACATCACCGCCATCACCGGCGACGCTGTCGGCAACGTCGAGTTCTACGTTGGCGTGCTCGGCCTGAGGATGGTCAAGAAGACCGTCAACCAGGACGACCCCACCGTCTATCACCTGTTCTACGGCGACGAGCACGGCTCGCCCGGCATGGATTTGACGTTCTTTGAGTATCCGGGTGCCGCGCGCGGAAGGGTCGGCGCGGGCATGGTGCACCGGATCGTCTGGCGGGTGGCCTCCGAGGAGACGCTGGCCTTCTGGCAGGAGAGGTTGGGGGCGCACGGGATCGAGGCCACGGCCACCAACGACAGCCTGCTGTTCGCCGACCCCGAGGGTCTCGAGCACGAGCTGGTGCTCGCAGCCGAGGGCCAGGCGCCGCTGACGGCGCTGGCGGCGGATATTCCAAGTGAGCACGCGCTGCAGGGATTCGACGGCGTGCGGGCCTACACTGCCGACCCGGTGCGCAGCGAGGCCCTGCTCGGAGACACGCTCGGATTCACGAAGGACGCGGCCGGACGCTGGGAGGCGCGCGGCGAAAAGCGAAGCGGCTTCTACGCCTATGACGCCGCCCTCACGGATGCAGTGCCGGTGCCCGGCGCCGGGACGGTCCATCACGTGGCGTTCGCCTCACTGCCCGAGGACCATGAGGCCTGGCGCGAGCTCGTGACCCAGGCCGGCGCCCATGCCACGCCCGTCATCGATCGCTTCTACTTCCGCTCGATCTACTTCCGCGAGCCGAGCGGAGTCCTGTTTGAGATCGCGACCATCGGGCCCGGCTTTGCGGTCGACGAGGATGAGCAGCATCTGGGCGAGCGGCTGTCGCTGCCGCCGCGATTCGAGCCCCTGCGCCAGCAGCTCGACGAGACCCTCACGCCGCTTCCCGATCCGCGCATGTTGCACGGCCAGCCGGGCGCGTAGTGTGCGGGCGCTACACCAACACCGCGGGAGCTGAAGAGCTCAACGATCGCCTGGGGGTGCCGATCCTCTCCGAGGAGGGCACCCACCGCTACAACATCGCCCCCACCGAACAGGTGCTGGCGATCGTGGCCCCCACAGGCGCACCGGAGGCCCGGATGCTGCGCTGGGGGCTGGTTCCGCCATGGGCCAGGGATCTGAAGGGAGGCTCGACGCTCATCAACGCGCGCGTGGAGACGGTCGCCTCGAAGGCCCCCTTCGCGAGCCTCATCCCGAAGGCGTCTCGGCGCGCCCTGCAGGTCGCCGACGGCTACTTCGAGTGGCTTGCTCCCGAGCGCCGCGGTCAGCCCCGCCAGCCGTTCTACTTCCAGCTGGACGGCGGTGCGCCCTTCGCCTTTGCGGCGCTGTGGACCCCGACCAAGCTCGCCGGTGAGTGGATCGAGAGCGTGACCCTGCTGACGTGCGACGCCGCGCCCAATCCCATCGCCGCGGCCATCCACAACCGCATGCCGGTGATCCTCGCCGATGAGGAGGCCCGGCGGGCGTGGCTCTCACCGGCGCTCGACGCCCAGGATGCGATCGCGCTCTGCGAGCCGCTGCCCGGCTCCCGACTGAAGGCACGCCCGGCCAACCCCGCGGTCAACAAGGCCGACCCCGAGGCCGAGGGCCCCGAGCTGCTGGTGGCTCCAACCTAGCTATTGAGTGCGGAGCGGAGCTTCGTCAACCCCAGCCTCATCCGTCCCTTGACGGTGCCCGGCGGAAGCGACAGCCGGCTGGCGATCTGCTCGTGGGTCAGGCCTTCGAAGAAGCCGAGCCTGATCACCTCGCGCTGTGTCGGCGGCAGGCGCGCCAGCAGTCCCGTCAGCTCCTCCGTTTCCGCGCGTAAGGCGAAGTCCACGGGCACATCATCGCTGGCCGCCTCCTCGTCGAGGCGCGTGGTGCCCTCGTCGACCCCGGCGGCCGCCGACCGGCGCCGTGCGAGGTAGATCGCGCGGTGCCGGACGATCGTCATCGCCCATCCGACCACCGACCCCCGCGCCGGCTCATAGGTCGCCCGCGAGGACCACATCGAGACGAAGGCGTCCTGCACGGCGTCCTCGGCGCAATCACGGTCGTGGCAGACGGCGAAGGCGGTGCGGTAGGCGCGCACCGAGAAGCGGTCGTAGAGCTCCGCCAGCGCCGAGCGCTCTCCGGCCTGTACCTCGCGCATGAGCACCGTGTCCGTCAACTTCAGCGTGGCGGAGGATTTCACGGGGCGTCCTCCACGGGTTCCAGAAAGAACATCTCGCAGGCGATCCCCGGCAGCGTCTGATTGGCGCTCATGAAGGCCACCACCCGCCGTCGTGTCAGGCGTTCGACCGCCGCGCTGAATTCATCCTCGCGGGCCGCCTGGAAGGCAATGCGACCCTCGATCACCTCGCTCGCGCTCCCGTCTGCGACGAGCCGCTCCTCGGATGTGGTGAGGATGTCCTCGAGGATGCATACGACGACGTTGTCGTTGATGTAGGTGCTCGCCGTGGTGCGGTCATGTCCGTAGACCTCGCCGTACAACGTCACCATCGCGGCGGAGATTGCCGTCGTGAGACCGTCTCTGGCCGGCAGAGCACTGTGACCGTCCGGCATGAATGCCTCGGTTCTCCCAGCTCTATCGGCGGAGCGCGCGGACAGGAGCAGAGGAGAAGCCCGCGCGCGTCCTCCCAATGGTAGCCCTATTGCAGGCGATCGTGGAGAAACGGCCGCCCGGGTCGATCTTGCGCTCGCGGGCGGCACCTTGCATGCATGTTCCGGTGATCCAAATATGCGGATCGGTACTAATCACTGTGGGCTGCGTTCCTCCTACGCTGAGCCCTTGACACATTGGGCGCGGGGCCGGTAGCGCTTTCCCCGAGCGTTCGCCTCGCGCCCTTGTGTGTGCTAATACGGCCGCCGAGGTGAACGCCGCAGCCGCGCCAGCCCCAGTCGTCTCTCGCCCTGTTGCCGGACACCGGGTGGGAGTGATCTTCAGCGGCCTGATGCTGGTGCTGCTGCTGGCGGCGCTCGACTCGACGATCGTGGCGACCGCGCTGCCGACGATCGTCGGGGACCTGGGCGGCCTCGAGCGGCTGTCGTGGGTCACGAGCGCCTACCTGCTGGCGCAGACGGCGGTCACGCCGCTGTACGGCAAGCTCGGCGATCAGCTGGGGCGAAAGCGGGTCCTGCAGAGCGCCGTCGTGCTGTTCCTGGTGGGCTCGGCACTGTGCGGGCTGGCCCGGTCGATGACGGAGCTGATCGCGTTCCGGGCCGTGCAGGGACTCGGCGCGGGCGGTCTGATCGTGCTCGTGCAGGCGACGGTCGGGGACATCGTGTCCCCGCGCGAACGCGGTCGCTACCAGGGGCTGTTCGGGGCGGTGTTCGGCGTCGCGAGCGTCGCCGGGCCGCTGCTCGGCGGGGTGATCGTCGAGCACCTTTCATGGCGCTGGATCTTCTATGTCAACCTGCCGATCGGCCTCGTGGCGCTGGTCGTGATTGCAGCGACCCTGCCGGCCGCGAGCGTGCGCACGCGCCCGACGATCGACTACCTCGGCGCCGGGCTGCTTGCGGCTGCCCTGAGCGCGATCGTGCTGGTCGCGAGCCTCGGCGGCACCACGTGGGTGTGGGGCTCGGCGCCGATCGTGCTGGTTGCCGCGGCCGGCGTGCTGCTGCTCGGCGTGTTTCTCGCCGTCGAGCGCAGGGCCGCCGAACCCGTGCTGCCGATCGCGGTACTGCGCGACGAGGTGTTCCGCATCGGCGCACTGCTGTCTCTGATCGTCGGTTTCGCGCTGTTCGGGTCGGTGACGTTCCTGCCGCTGTTCTTCCAGACCGTGTTCGGCTCGAGCCCGACCGGCGCCGGGCTGCGGCTGATCCCTCTGATGGGCGGTCTGGTCACCACCTCGATCGTCTCGGGCCGCCTGATCTCGCGAACCGGTCGCTACAGGCTGTTCCCGATCGCCGGCACCGCGACCATGACCGTCGGCCTGTTGCTGCTGTCGCGGCTGGATCTCAACACGAGTCCGGTCACTGCGGACGTGTATCTGCTGGTGCTCGGCCTCGGCCTCGGAATGGTCATGCAGGTGCTGGTCCTGGCGGTGCAGAACGCAGTCGACTACGCGGTGCTCGGCGCCGCCACCTCGGGCGTCACGCTGGCTCGCGGCATCGGAGGTTCGATCGGGGCGGCGGTGTTCGGAACGATCTTCACGACACGCCTGCGCTCGGAGCTCCACAACGCGATCAGCGGTCCGCTGGGAGCACAGGTCGCCGGCGGCGCGCGCCTGACCGGGGCACAGGTGGCGACGCTGCCGGCGGCGGCGAAACACGCATACGAGGCCGCCTACGTGCATGCGCTCCAGCCGGTGTTCCTCGTCGCCGCGGGGGTGGGCGCGGTGGGCTTCGTGCTGAGCCTGCGGCTGCGCGAGCGACCGCTGCGCGACACCGCCTCGACGAGCAGCGGGCTCGACGATGCGCTCGCGGCGCCGAAGAGCCCGAGCTCGCTGGCCGAGCTGGACCGAGCGCTCGGAGTGCTGGTCAGCCGGGAGAGACGGCGTGCGTTCAACGAGCGAGTCGCGGCCCGCGCCAACGTCGAGCTGACCCCGGGCGCGGTGTGGGCGCTTGCGCGGTTCGGCAGCTACGGGATCGCCGGCACCCGAGCGATGGCACGCGAGCAGGCAATCGAGGACGAGCGGGTCGCCGCTGTCGAGCTCGAGCTGCATGAGGAGGGCTTCATCTCAGGGCAGGACGACACGGTGGCGCTCACGGCCGCGGGCATCTCGGTGGCCGACCAGCTCCTGAGCGCGCGTCGCGACGAGCTTTCGGAGCTACTGGACGATCACGACACGCAGCGCCTTCCCGAGGTGCGCCAGCTGCTCGAGCAGCTGTGCGTCGAGCTGACCGGCGAGCTCAGGGGTGCAGCCGAACCGGCAGCGTCTTGAGCTGGTTGGCGAACGGCGATTCGACGTGCCGGGGGGTGCCGTCGATCTGGATCTCGGGGAAGCGCGCGAGCGTCTCCTCGATCAGGATGCGCAGCTCGAGGCGCGCCAGTGCGGTGCCGAGGCAGAAGTGCCGCCCGCCGGCGCCGAACGCCTGGTGCTCCGCGTCGCGGGTGACGTCGAAGCGGTCGGGGTCCTCGAAGCGGGTCTCGTCGCGATTTGAGGAGGGGTACCACATGACCACCTTCTCGCCCTCGCGGATCGCCTGGCCGTGAAGCTCGGTGTCACAGGTGGCCGTGCGGGCGAAGTGGGCGAAGGCCGGGAACATGCGAAGCGACTCCTCGACCGCGCCCGGAACCAGCGACGGGTCATCGAGCACCATCTGCTTCTGCTCGGGGTTTTCCATCAGGGCCCGCATGCCGCTGCAGTAGGTGGCCTTGGTGCTGTCGTTGCCCGCGGCCATCAGCAGGAAGAACCCCATCACGATCTCGTGGTCCTCGAGGCGCTCGCCATCGACCTCGGCGTGGACCAGCACGCTCGTCAGGTCATCTGTGGGGGCCTCGCGGCGCTCGGCGATCAGCTTCGAGCAGCGCTCGAACACCTCCGGCACGTCGCGCTCCATCACCGTCTGTGAGCCCTCGGGCGTGGCGTCGATGTCACCCGCTCCCACGATCGTGTTCATGAGCCTCGCCCAGACCTCGTCATCCTCGGGCGAGAGGCCCATGAAGCTGCCGATCACTCGCGAGACCACCGGCTGGGCCACATCGGTCACCAGGTCGCACGTCTCCCGGCCCTCGAGCCGGTCGAGCACCTCGATCGTGATCGCCCGGATGGCGTCCTCGTGCTCGGCGATGCGCTTGGGCGTGAAGCCCCGCTGGAACAGAGCCTTCAGCCGATCGTGCTTGGGCGGGTCCATGCCGATGAACATCGACTGCTGCAGCTCCAGCGACAGGATCGAGTTCTTCAGGGCGGTGAACCCGCCGATCTCCGAGGAGAAGGTCTGCCAGTCGCGGCTCACGGCATACACGTCATCGGCCGTCGTGATCGACCAGTAGCCGTCCTCGTCGGGGTACTCGGTGATGCGGTCCGTCCAGTGGACGGGGCACTCCGAGCGCAATCTCCGGAACAGCTCGAGCGGAGGCCCGTCCTGATAGTTGACGCGATCGCCGACGAGCACCTCGTCGATCGGCGTCTGATCCTGGCTGGCCCGGCTGGTGGTGCTCACGAGATGCCCTCCCCCTCGGTGCGCTGCTGCTCCTCGAATAGAGCCTACCCCATCGGAGGAGGCCCCCCCGGGGCCCGGATTCCCGGTATTTGCGCACGGAACTTTGGCCTGGCCGGGTGCCCTCGTCCGTCACGCTTGCTAGCCTGCTGCCCAGAACGCCGAGTCCCTGACCAGGGTGTCAGGGGGCGGGGGACCCAAGTCACTGGGGCTAATTCCACGGTGGGACCGTGGGAAGCGCAGGCTCTTTCAGCGCTAGCCCGTCAGCTAACCCCGTAGGCCTACGAAAGAGGTTGTGGTTTGCGGGTACCTGCGCTCAGCGCGTTTTTGTTGCACCTTGACACGCCCATCGTGGGGGTCATCGTCGGGTGGGCGGCGGTCGTGGTCATCGCCGTGGCGCTGTGCCGCGCGGCGGCCTCGGGCGATCACGCGGCGGCGCGCTCGGCTTCCGCGGCCCATCCCACCGGCAACGCCGATTCCTTCGTGCCGCGCAAGAGCGTCGTGGTCGCGCTCGCCCTCGTCCTCCTGGCGATGATGTCCTCTCCTGCATGGGCAGCGATCCGTCCCGCCGGCCGCGGCATCGCGGCGGCTCGCCGCAGCCCGGGCTCATGCCCGGGCGCCGAACTGCGGCCCACCTCGGTGGACCTCAACCTCATCCGCGCCGCCATCCTGTGCCTGGTCAACCGCGAGCGGGCCGCGCAGGGCGAGCGGCTTTTGGCGCCCAACACGCGCCTGCAGCATGCGGCGCAGGCCCACACCGACAGCATGGCCTACCGCGATTACTTCGAACACGTCGGTCCGCGAGGCGACACTCCGCTCAGCCGCATCCGCGCCGCCGGTTACCTGTACAGCTCGCAGGTGTCCTACGAAGTCGGTGAGAACATCGGCTGGGGCACGCTCTGGGAAGGGACCCCTGAGGCGGTGGTGGCAGCCTGGATGGCCTCCCCGGGGCATCGCGCCAACATCCTCGACGCGCGCTTTCGAAGCACCGGTATCGGTGTCTCCACCCACCCCCCGACCGCCCTCGCCCGCGGACAGGCCGGGGCGATCTACACGCAGGACTTCGGCGGATACTGACCAGGGGCCGTGGGGGCCATTGGGTTCTACACGGCGACGCTCAGCCCGGCCCCGGAATGCGTCTCGCCGGCGGGGTTCAGCGACCGGCCCAGGGGCAGGGGATGGGAGTGCCGATCCGAATGAGCGCTCTCCGCGGCCTCCGCGTCGCTGATCGCCCACGCGAGGCGCTCGACGAGCTGCCTTGCCGCATGTCCGCTGCTCAGATGGACCGAATGCACCTCCTCTTCGAATAGCACCGGGGTGTCGGTCCGGAGCGGGGTCTTCTCTGACGGGTCGGTTGTGACGATGATTCTGGGCATGGGAGCTCCCTGAGGATCTGAGGATTCGGCGCTGGATCTGCACATGCTGCCGCCTCGAGGTGGTGCAGCCAAGGATCCATCGTCCAAAGATGGCGCCGCGGCGCTGTGACGTTTGCCGCGAAGCGTCGCTCGAGTCCCCTTGACTTCGGTGTACGATCGCATGGGTTACCGAGGAGGAGTCCGTTGTTCGAACCGACATTGTTCCGGGACCGTCCGCGTCCCGCCCAGATCGCGCTCGGGGGCATCGTCCCCGCGTTGGCCGGCGGGGTGGCCGGCGTGCTGGTCGGAGTCTCGAGCAGCGCCTATTGGGTCTGGGGCGCGATCGCCGCGGTCGGTTCGATTATGTCCGGTTTCGAGCACCAGGACGGCTGGGGCGGCGCCGACCGCGGGCTGGTGGCGGGCTTCATCTACGGAGTCGCGCTGCTTGTGGTGCACGCCATCGCCGGCACCCACGCAAAGGTTTCCCTCGGCAGCTTTCCGCCGCTGCTCGCGGTCATCACCGCGATCGCCGGCATGCTCCTGAGCGCCCTCGGGGGGAGAATCGCTCGTCAGCAGCGGGAGCGCAGGGCTTCGCCCGGCTAGTCCCGCGGAAATGGAGCTAGGGGGACTCGAACCCCCGACCTCCTGGGTGCGATCCAGGCGCTCTCCCAGCTGAGCTATAGCCCCGTGCGCACGCGCCGCCTGCCGCGTGCAAGGCAACAGCAGTGTAATGGCAGACGCGAAGCGCGCGGGAGCAGTATCCATTGCGCGCGAGCGCAGTATGGTTTGGCGGCGCATGGGACTGCTCGATGACGCCATTCGCGACCACCTGGAGCTGAAGCGCCTGCGCGGCGCCGATCCCGGCGAGGTTGCCCGCGAGCAGAGAGAGGCGCTGGAGCCCGACATCCGTGGCGAGCCGGTCTCGGGGGAGGACACACTGGCGACGGCCGTCGAGGAGCGCGGCGACGAGGACGGTGGCGAAACGATGCCGGTTCGCGCGACAGGAGCCGCCACGTCCACCTCCACCGCGGACCCCGTCGGAGCTCCCCAGCCCGGCTACAGCGAGGAGGCCTCAAATGTCGCCGAGGAAACCGCCGAGCTCGACATGAGCAGCGTGCTGGACGAGGACACGGCCGCCGAGGAGGGCTTGGCCGGAGCTGCGACGACCTCCTACCCCGATGCAGGTTCTGTGCCGTTGGATGACCTGAACGAGGATCAGCTGCAGTGGGAGGTCCCCGGGGACTCCTCCTCTGAGATGCGCCCGGATGCCGGACAGGACGACCGGGCCGCACGCGACGACGGCCGCTAGCCCCGCTGCCGGCGCCGCTCGAGTCGATATATCGATGGCCTTCCCCTACACTCAGAGAGCTTCGGGGCCATAGCTCAGCTGGGAGAGCGCCTGCTTTGCAAGCAGGAGGTCACCGGTTCGATCCCGGTTGGCTCCATACGAAATTCCTGCAAATTGACGTCTTTGGGAACGGCGGGGGAAGATGGGACCAAGTGGGGACTAAGCAAAACGCGCCCTCGGGCGGGACCGGACGGTTCAAAAAGTATGTTTCGTTCGGGACCTCGAGCGCCGGTTACGGTCGTGAAACTCACTGATCACTGCGCGGGCTGGGAGCTGTTGCGTGTCAGCGAGCGGGGCGCCACGATAAGCACGAGATAGGATGCCCGCGAAGCAAGTGAGCTGCGCCGCTGGGCGACTCTCGGTTTGCTGAGCGATGCAGAAGCCGTTGCGCGTCGACTCCGACGCACCCACCTCGTCCTGAGAAGCGACGCCGTAAGCGCCGGGGCCGGCGGAATCGAACAGTCGAGTCGACTCGAGGTGGGCGGCGACCTTCACGATCTCGTCGTCGGCTCCGCAGAGGCGCGATCGCTGGTCGGCAGGGCCTGATCGCCTCATCGCCTCGGCCGGAGGGGACAGTTTGCTCAGGCCTGGTCGACCTGCGGGTCGTCGGCGCCGAGATCAGGCCCACTGGGACCCGAGCAAGCCCGGGCTGCGCGAAGCATGGGATGCGGGCGACTACTAACCAATTCACGATTGGGACAAACGCTCCCCTCAGTCGGTGCCGACGCAAGCCCAGGCTCCTCGCGAGCCAGGCTCCTCGCGAGCCCTGGCTCCTCGCGCAGCAAAGAGTAGGATCGGAGCACGCCGATACGGGACCCGGACAGCGCGGAGCACTTCGCCGCTGAGCCAGCGGATGGACACGCGCAGCGCGCGGCTCTCGATGCTGCCCTCGATTGCGTCATCAGCGTCGACGCCAACGGGCGCGTGACCTACTTCAGCCCGTCAGCGGAGCAGACGTTCGGTTATCGAGCGAGCAAGACCCCCCTAGCGCTCGAGCTATCCCGGCGGGGCACTTTGCAGCCTGCCGCATGGTGCAAGCGCCCGGACGTGTGCACCATTGTTGCGATGTTCGTAGGAACACCCAATTCCGTAGAGGGCCAGGGATCGCGGTCGCTGAGCTCGCTGCGGGCGACGCCCGTGCAGCGGCCGCACCTGCACGCTGCGATCTCCACGGATCATCTAGAAAAGGAGGCGCACCATGTCTGTCACCACTGAGCCGCGGACATCCGCAGAGCAGGTGGACTCTGAAGCGATCCGTCCGTTTACATTCCAGGCCACTGAGGATGATCTCGATGACCTGCGTGCGCGCATCGCGGCCACGCGTTTCCCCGAACGTGAGACCGTCAGCGACCGCTCCCAGGGCGCGCAGCTGGCAAAGGTACAGCGCCTCGTCGACTACTGGGCCACTGATTATGACTGGCGCAAGCTCGAGGCCAAGTTGAATGCGCTCCCCCAGTTCATCACGGAGATCGACGGGCTCGATATCCATTTCTTCCACGTGCGCTCGCGGCATGCGAACGCGCTGCCGCTGATCATGACCCACGGCTGGCCCGGCTCATTCCTCGAGTTCGTGAAGGTGATCGGGCCGCTAAGCGATCCCGAGTCCCACGGCGCTCGCGCGGAGGACGCATTCGATGTCGTCGTGCCCTCAATGCCCGGTTACGGCTTCTCGGCCAAGCCGCAGACGACAGGCTGGCATGCCGAACGCATCGCCAGCGCTTGGGTGGAGCTGATGAGGCGATTGGGCTACGGGCGCTACGTCTCCCAGGGTGGCGACTGGGGTGCGCTCGTCACGGACGTGCTGGGCCGCCAGGCGCCCGAGGGTCTCTTGGGTATCCACGTCACCACGTTGTTCGGCGCGCTCCAACGGCCACCAACGCCGAACACGCAAGCGACCGTGCCTCCCGAGGTCGCGAACGCGCTCAAGAACGGTGAACCGGCGCCGGCGGGCCTCTCGGCCGAGGAAACGGCCGCCTATGAAGGGTCTAGAAACCTTGCCACAGGCGGCTCGGGCTTTCGGGCGATACAGGCCACGCGCCCGCAAACGATCGGCTACTCGCTCGCGGACTCGCCGGTCGGCCTGGCCGCTTGGTTTTACGAGAAGTTCACGGAATGGACCGACACGGACGGCGAACCCGAGCGCGCGCTCACGAAGGATGAGATGCTCGACGACATCACGCTTTACTGGCTCACGAACACAGCGGCGTCCGCGGCCCGCACATACTGGGAGAACAGCGCCCACAAAACCAGGGCCGGCGAAGTCTCGATCCCTGCCGCCGTGAGTAGCTTCCCAAGAGAGATAATCCCGGTAGCGCGCAGCTGGGCAGAGCGCGCCTACCCCAACCTCGTGTACTTCAACAAGCTCGAGAAGGGCGGTCACTTCGCCGCCTGGGAACAGCCGGAACTCTTTGCGGGCGAGATGCGAGCGGCGTTCAGGTCGCTGCGCTGATCGATCCGGCCTCGTCGATCCGGCGGCCGAGAGTGGCCACCGGGTCGACTCCGGCTGTTCACCAAGCAGCCAAATCCGGGATCTCGACATGCCCATTGTTCACTAAACGAATCTGCTGATCGTCGTCACGGTCGGCCTGCTCGCCCCGCTCGCACTTGGTTTCTTCCGGCGGCTGCGGCTGCACGCGATCGCAACTAGAAGCTTGTTCCACACCTGCCACCGCGACATATGGACCCCGGCACAGGCGGCACCCGTGCGGATCAGGTGAGGGCTGGTGGACGTTCGCGTGAAGCGCGTGTATGAGCCGGCTGTATCTTCGGATGGCTATCGCGTGCTGATCGATCGGCTTTGGCCGCGGGGTGTTTCGCGCAAGCGGGCCCAGCTGGACGAGTGGGATCGGGAGCTCGCTCCGAGTACGAAGCTGAGAGAGTGGTTCGCGCACGACCCCGGTCGCTTCACGGACTTCCGTCGACGCTACATGGAGGAGCTGAACCCGCAGCGTCCGCGGATCGCCGAGCTTCGGCATCGGGCGCGGGACCGAACACTCACGCTCGTGTATGCCGCGCGCGATGTCGAGCACAACGATGCGGTCGTCCTCGCGGAGGTCTTGCGACGCGGACTGCCAAAGTCTCCAGGCGACCGCGCCGGCGAGCAATGATCAATGAGCCACCAATAGGCCGCGACGTAAGGTTTGCCCGATCGCGAGCGCGTCCGCGTTAGCGCGGTGCTGCTCCCAGGGTGCTGCAAGGCAGCGACGTGGGCGCGAGGGGTACGGCTGCTTTCACCCTCGCGAGGGTATGAGTACTGAACATGCCAGGAGACCCGGAAAGCGCGGAGGCCAGGGCAGCGGGCCGCGTTGGACGCGGTCCGCTGAGCCCGCTGTACGTCTATCGGCGGATGAGACCAGCCGTGGCTGAGATCACTGGTGCTGGCCGGGAGTGAACGATGTCGATGATCTCCGAGCTATCGATTCCTTGCAGGTAGATCGAGGTGACACCGAGGTTCGCGTGCCCGAGCTGACGCTGGATCACGACCAAGGGGACGCCCTCGTGGGCCATCTCGACTGCATGAGCGTGGCGGAGCTGATGAGGAGCGAACCGGCGACGGACACCGGCGCGCGCTGCGGTTCGTCGGAGTTGCTTGCGAGCGGCCGACGGCTCCCAATGCCGTCCAGCTGTCGCTCCGTGGATGACGCAAAGCAAAGCCCCGACGGGAAGGCTCGCACGGATCTCGAGCCACGGCTGCAGTTGATCCCAGGCCCATTGATCCATCCCTACTTCGCGGCGTCTGCCGCCCTTGCCGCGGCGGACGAGGACAGCGCCTCGCGATCGGTCGAGGTCACTCTCGGCGAGGTCAAGCGCCTCGCTGATCCGGAGGCCGGCGCGCCACAGGACCACGATCAGCGCGCTTAGACGCGCACCGTCAGGCCCCTCGCCCGCCGCGCGCATGACTGCCACGATCTCCTCGATCGTCGGCGGATCGGCCGGATAGCGAAGGCCCTTGTTCCTCGGGACTCGTCCCTGGTGGTAGCCGGGCATCGTGGCTGGCGAGCGGCGATGACCAGCGGCATCCAGCAACAGAGATTTCATGTCTTCTCCTCCTTGGGTTGTTTGATCAGACCTGCCGATCGTCGCGTCGTTGGTGGGGCCAACCTCTGGAGTGGAACTCACCGACCTCTTTTCGTATTACAATAAGCGTGTGGAGATTCACGATTCGGCGCGCAAGCACGGCGTCGCCGATCAAGACATCCTCCACGCCCTCGACCATGCCCTCGCGATTGAAGACGCTGGAGAAGACCCCGACCGGTGGTTGCTCATCGGACCAGACCCCGCAGGCAACCTGCTCGAGGTGGTCGTCTTGATCGCGGCCGAGGGCACCCAGATCGTGATCCACGCAATGCCGATGCGCGACAAGTACGCAAGGCTGCTCGACTCATGACCCAGCCACCCATCCACGGCCACACAAAGTCCGGTCGGCCGATCACCGACCAGGACATCAAAGACCTCGCCGCCGAAGCCGAGGCCGGCTACGACGCAGAGGCGCTCATCGCCAGGCGCAACAAGCGCGGACGGCCCGCCATCGGCAGCGCGCCAGCCAGTGTCGAGTCAGTCCGACTAGACCCTGAGCTACAGCGTCAGCTACTGGAGCGGGCCGAGGCCGAGGGAACCACTACGTCTGAGCTGATCCGCGCAGCGCTCCGCCGCTACCTCCGAGCCGCCTAGCATCCGCACCCCTCGCTGGCGATAAGCGAGGCTGCGAGCGGAACTAGCCAATTCGCTCGTCGATCCGGACCTGCACGGTGTCGCCCGCCTCCTTGCCGATGGTCTTCCGAAGCGCCGCCTTGACCGGGAGCCTGTGTGTGCCGTCCCCCTGCGCCATCAACGCGCTCGTGAAGGGCACGCCATCGATCGCACCGCGGACCTTGACAAGCCCGCGGGTACCGAAGAGCTCGGGCACATCGTCGATCACCACGCACGTCCATGCACCTGGGTTGCCGCCCTTCTGAAGTTGGGCGTGGAACTCTCGCAACATGACGCCTCAGACTTTCGCACGCCGCGGAACTCATCGCCGAGCACGCACCTCAAGTCGCTCTTGCTTCCGCGCCGCGACGAGCATCTCGACCCGTCGACGAGGAACCCATCTTGCGCGGGTTTCGCTACCCGGCGAACGTCGCGAAGGTCCAGTGGTTTCCGTCGGGGTCTGCCACAGTGAAATCGCGCGATGGATAGTCGGTTTGATTCACAAGTGGGTGCACGATGGTGGCGCCGATCTCGAGCGCTCGCTCCATCGCGGCATCGGGATCAGAGGTGACGACATGAAGCGAGCTGGTGCCGGCCCGACAGGGGGTGCTGCGCTCACCGGTACTCGACAGCAACACGCGACCGCCCTCAGGCCAATCCAATTGGCAGTGATGGACTAGCCCGTCTGCCTCTCCGGGGATCATTAGATCCTCGGAGAAACCGAGACGAAGCAACCAGTCGCGCAGCACCAACGCATGGTCGCTGACGACGCTCGCCCACACGCTCGGCTGCCGTATCCCGCTGGTTCGCACGCTCATAGCCGACGTCGAAGCCTAACGTGACCGCGATGTCCGCGGCCGGCGCCCGCTGGCAGACAACCCCGCCACAGTTCCTGGCTGGACCCGTTCGCGCTCGGACGCGCCTACCGATGCCGCAGTCCAGCTGTCTTGCTTTGCGCGGAAAGCAGGCACCTCATTACTTGTATCCAGCGGGCTTCCGAAGCAGTATTGGGACGCAACCAGGGATTAAGCAGGGGCTAAGCAGGAACGGAAAACTACCGCCAGCAACGAGTGTCGGAGCCCCACTCCAGCCAATGAATTCCGCCATTGACGCCCACTGGTGACCACCCGCCACCATCTCCGCCCAATTTGCAAGCAGGAGGTCACCGGTTCGATCCCGGTTGGCTCCACTAGGTTTTTGGAAAATACGCAAATCGTAAGTCCACAATAAGTCCACTTCCAGTAGCGCACGCAGGCCATTCTGCGCCCGTTGCGGTGCCTCGGAGGGCGTCAGCGTCGGGAACGTGACCGGAGGGGCGCAGAGTGGCGGCTGAGCGCCGATCGTCAAGCCCACGGGAGAAGTAGAAGCGCTGACAGACGGCCACGCATCCGACCGCCAGGGCTATCGGGACCCAATCAAAAGGCACCGGCGGGAACGCATGAAAATGAAGGTCGGATGCCGTGTTCGGCTGCATCGCCATCGCCGTGCCTTCCATGCCAGATGCAGAAGCAAGAGCGCCGAGCCCAAGCGATGCTGACGACACGCTGACGGCCGAGTTGAGCGGAATCGTCGTAGCAGGCATTGCTATTCAGTCTAGGAACGCGGCCTGCTGAACTTATCCTTACGATTCGCGGATGAAGGTAATAACAGTGAATCACTGACGCCGAATGATGGCACGCATGAACAGGGCTGCCGCGACCATGAGCGCTAGGACCGTAAACGCGCCGATCCCGATGGCAGCGAATGCAAACGTGAACAGCAGAAGCGCGAGCACGAAAGCGGCGATTCCCAGCACCAAAAACAGGAGGACGATCACACGGCCAGTCTACGCGCGCGTGACCTTACGAGCACCGATGGTCGGCCAGGTCATCGCAGCGTCTTACAGGCCGATTGTGGGGCCTCTCGGCGCCCGTGGGCAAAGTTGCCGAGTTGGTACGCTTTTGTCACTGTGCCGCCGATGTGACCAAAGATCAGCCGCTACTTGGTCGTGAATGACCAATCTCCCAATACCAAACTGCCTCGTGGGATAGGTTGAGTGCGGACGCGAGCTTTTCACAACTCGTGAAGCCTCGTTCGCGTCTTACTTTTCGGAGCTCTGTAACCTGCTTAGCGATGGCGAGTGCTCGTCGGAGTCGGGCTGCCCGTGAGCCTTCTGGTGGTTGCGCTGATCCTTCAGAGCGTCAGCGTCCCAGGGGCGGCGGGCGTAGCCTTTGCTGCGGTGATCCTGCTTATGGTGCTCGTGTACTTCGGTGGTTGGTGGCGCTAGCTGGGCACGCTCGTTGCGCGCGATTCCGGTGCGATTTTGGCGCAGGCGGTCATGCCAAGCTGACGGGCGAGGGCAGCATTCCGTTTCGCCTCAGCAATGAAGGTCCGGAACGCAATTTCTGCCTAGCATCCCCAGCATTCCGGCTACGTTGTGGTCTTAGGTCGATGCATGCACAGCACATGCATTTCCGGGATTGGGCGCGCTCGTGGCCTTGGTGGGTAGCGGCGCCGTCCATCCATCTTTTTGCTGGCCGCGCCCGTATGAGAAAGCCCTCAGAAACGCCTGGTTCTATCGCTTTCTCGACCGTTCGCTGGTAGGTTCGCGTGACCTCCCCCGAGTAGGTAGGAACGGCGTCCCTTTCTCCGGGGGCGCTTTCCTTTTGCTCAGGCGCTGCGGACTCCCAGCGACATGCGCGCGATGGCCGTGTCTAGTGCCTGCAGCGGCGGGCTGTTTTCGTTTCGCCTGATATCTGAGAGCGGCGCCGGCGAGTTCGAGGCGAAGTGCCCAATAGTGCCCAAAGAAACAGCACCTGCCGCTGCGCGAGGGCCTAGACAGAAGATCAATCGGGCCTCATCTTCCGACGCGATACTGCGCTGGTTGTCAGCGGCGTTCTCCGCCCCGCCGCCGAGCAGCCCTGCCTGAGCCGCCGAGCTGGTCAAAGTGGTCGAGAGCCTGGCCCGAACCGGTGACCACGCATGTCAGCGGCGATGTCGCGAGGAAGACCGGGATGCCGGTCTCCGCCGCGACCAGCTCTCGGAAACCACGTAGCAGAGTACCCCCACCGGCGAGGAGAATCCCGTCGCGCGAGATGTCGCCCGTCAGCTCGGGCGAAGTCTGCTCGAGCGTGTCCTTGATCGCGTCGACGATCTCGCGCAGGGGACCCCTAATCGCTTCGCGCACCTCCTCGCTTCGGAGTTGGATTTGGGTGGGCAGGCCGGTGATCAGGTGACGGCCGCGCACCTCGGTCGTCTCTTCGGGCTGAAGCGCGACCGCCGATCCGATTGCGATCTTGATCGCCTCCGCCGTCTGGGAGCCGATCGCGAGCGCGTGCTCGACACGCAGGTACCGTGTGATCGCCTCGTCCATCTCGTAACCTCCGACGCGGAGCGAGCGAGACAGCGCGATGCCACCAAGGGAGATGACGGCCATCTCGCTGGTGCCGCCCCCGATGTCGACGACCATGCGCCCGACCGGCTCTGCGATATCCAGGCCCGCACCTATCGCGGCCGCGATCGGCTCCTCAATCAGGTGAACACGGCGCGCACCGGCCGCAAGCGACGCCTCCTCGACGGCCCGCTTCTCGACCTCAGTGATCCCAGACGGCGCGCAGACGATCAGACGGGGGTGGGCTCGATTCCGATCGAGCACCTTGCGGATGAAGTAGCGCAGCATCTCCTCGGTGACGTCGAAGTCAGCGATCACGCCATGGCGCAATGGGCGAGTGGCTGAGATCGTCGCCGGAGTTCGGCCGATCATCCTCTCGGCGTCCGCTCCCACCGCGTGGACACGACCGGTTATCGAGTCCGACGCCACAACGGAGGGCTCCGAGACGACGATGCCCCGTCCCCCGACGTAGACGAGAGTGTTCGCTGTGCCGAGATCGATCGCCATGTCTCGAACCCCAAGTGTGGGAGCCAGATGGCGACGAGAAACGTCGCGACGAGAGCCGTCGCTGCGTAAGCGCATCAGGACAGAGTGTCAAAGCGGCGCCTGCACCCCCGGCCCGTCACCTCTAACGATCCTCGTCCTCGTCCTCCGAAGGCGCACACTCCTCGACTCCCGCGCACTGGGCCCGCCACGAGCTCCCACTGTCGTTTTCGCCGGTACAAAGCGAGCGTCTGACGTGTTAGAGCAGGGACAAGCGGTCGTCGTCCTTTGCGATAGCGCAGGGGCAGGCTGATCGTAGGCTCGCTTACCTTCGAGACCAGCGGTCGTGGATACTCAACGGGCGATGCGTGAGGAGTCCACGACCCCAGATCTGCTCGACCTTTCGCGTCGCGCCACCGAGGCTGCTAACACCCGGGACGTTGACGCGCTCATGAGTTTCTACGCTCACGATGCTGTCTGGGAGGCAATGACGGGGCTGGGCACGCACGAGGGTGCGGCGGAGATCCGTCGCTTCTTTGAGGATTGGTTGGGCGCCTACGAGGAGTTCGAGGTCGAGGTGGAGGAGATCCTCGACGTCGGCAACGGAGTGTCATTTACGGCGGTCGTCCAGCGCGGCCGCCCGGTTGGCAGCACCGGCCGCGTTCAGCTCCGCTACGCAACGACGAGCATCTGGGTCGATGGCCTGATCGCGCGGCAAACGAACCACATCGACATCGACGAGGCCCGTGCTACCGCCGAACGGCTTGCCGAGGAACGGGAGTAGGCGGCGTCGGAGGTTACGACCCCAGACCGGCGGAGCTTGTCCGGCGTCCCTACACGACGCGGCAAGCTCGCGACGCCGACGCCTATTCGAGCCTTCTCGCTTCAAGGGGTCGTGCATCGCGGGATCCGGCGGACAGTGGCTGCCGTGGGTCGGCGACGATCTCCCGACGCGGTAGCTGGATTTCGCCTGGACCGTCTTGGCAGGAGTGCAGGTGTGGAGCTAGGGCTTGGCGAACACCCGACACGAGCGCTTCCGTGCGATGCGAGCGAGGCGGCACACACGGCCCTGGCTCCTGAGACGGACGAACAGCATTCTCGGATGGCCCACTCGGTGGCTGCCGCTTTCCGCCGAAGCGGCAGTCTTGGCCCAGCTAGCCCATGACCGCGATGCCCTGACGCCCGACTTCATTCATTGGGTACTGGCCAGGATCCAGTGCCCAAACCCGCTGAAACAGAACCCAAATAGGCACTATCGGCGTCGCCGCCAAACGACGTGTCTTCCCTGTTTCTACGCCGGATTCGGGCCATCTAGAGGTCATCCGCAAACGTGCGTTGCAAGCAGG
This sequence comes from uncultured Solirubrobacteraceae bacterium, assembly GCA_963826995.1. GTDB lineage: Bacteria > Actinomycetota > Thermoleophilia > Solirubrobacterales > Solirubrobacteraceae > Palsa-744. The sequence continues at coordinate 1,312,345 of CAWGYZ010000002.1, forward strand.
AGGTCACCGGTTCGATCCCGGTTGGCTCCACTGGATGAATAGCCTGCAACGGCGGGCCGTGTCGCCTCTAGAGGGACCAGAGCACGGTGCCGGCGAGTGCGAGGCGCAGTGTCCGACAGTGCCCAATGAATCCCGCGGACGAGGGCATTTAGGCCGGCCGGGTGCGTGGCTGCTTTCGCCGGAGCTCAGTGAGCGTGCTCTCGCGTGTTCCTCGCGAGAGCGCTGCTAGTGAGCGGCGACGCAGGGATTTGCACCGTGACGCGGAGCCCGCCGGCGGCCCGCGGGGTGATGGTGAGGGTTCCGTCGTGTGCCTGGGTGATGCTCTTGACGATTGCCAGGCCGAGGCCGACCCCTGCGTGGTCGACGCGGACGCGTTCGTCGCCGCGAAGAAATGGCTCGGCAAGCGTGGAGACCATCCGGGGCGGGAGCGTCTCGCCGGTGTTCTCGACCAAGAGCTCCACGACGTCACGGCGAGCGCTGGTCGAGACCCAGACGGTGCCTCGGTCAGGCAGGTTGTGGACGATCGCATTGTGAACGAGGTTCGTGCTCAACTGCAGCAGGAGGGCCCGCGAGCCGATGGTGGGCGTCATCGCGACGGAGGTCTCGATGGTGACGCCGCGCCGTTCTGCGAGGGGGAGGAGCGCTTCGGTGGCTTCTTCCGCCATCAGGGACAGGTCGACGTCCTCTCGGGTGAATGAGCGCTGGTCGACGCGGCTGAGCAGGAGCAATGCCTCGGTCAGGTCGATCGCCCGGGTGTTGACGGCCTGGAGGCGGTCGAGGAGTTCGTCGTCGTGGGGGTACGCGTCGTTGCGAGCCACGTCGAGAATCGTCTGCGTGGTCGCGAGCGGGGTACGCAGCTGGTGGGATGCGTTGGCCGCGAATCTCTGCTGTTCGGCGACGTGTGCCTCGAGCCGCGCGAGGAGGCCGTCGATGGTGTCAGCGAGATCCTTCAGCTCGTCGCGGGGCCCTGCGAGCGCCAGGCGCTCGTTTAGATTGCGCTCGGAGATCTGCCGGGTGGTCGCCGTCATCGCGCGCAGCGGGCGCAGGACTCGACCCGCGATCAGCCAACCGAGGGCGATCGAGGCCACGGTCATGATCGCCAGCACGATCATGGACCGGAGGAGCCCGTGGTGGAGTGCATCGGTCGAATGGCGGACGAGTTCGGCGTATCTCCGTTCGGTGGCGGCGTCCTGGGCAGCCGCCCTATGCGTAGGACCGTTCGTGACGATCACGTTGACCCGGGAGGCGTGACGGAAGATCAGGTAGGTGATCGCGAGCAGCGCCACCCCGGAAATGAAAAAGAGGCCGCCGTAGAGCAGTGCCAGGCGCAGGCGGACGGTCCGCGCGGGCAGGTGGAGCCACCGCTGGGGGGCGAGACCGGCGAGCGAGGGGCGGGGCATCCTCAGGGCGGGGGCTCTATCCACACTCTCCTCCCTCACGCCCGGTGTCTCGTTGAGTGGTGATGCGATATCCGACGCCGGCCACGGTGGCGATGACCCCGGGGTCGCTGAGTCGTTTGCGCAGTGCCGAGATCGTGATGCGCACGGCGTTAGTGAATGGGTTGGCGTTCTGATCCCACGCTCGCTCCAATAGTTCCTCGGCGCTGACGACACCGCCTTCGGCGGCGACGAGAACCTCGAGCACGGCGAACTGCTTGCGGGTAAGCGGGACGTAGCGCCCGTCGCGGTAGACCTCGCGGCGGAAGGGATCCAGACGCAGACCCGCGATCTCTCGCACGGGTGGCCTGCTGTGGGCGCGTCTTCGGTCGAGCGCTCTGAGGCGGAGCACGAGCTCCTGGAGCTCGAACGGCTTCGTCAGGTAGTCATCGGCGCCGAGGCCGAACCCCGAGGCCTTGTCGTCGAGACGGTCGGCAGCGGTCAGCATCAGGATTGGCATGCCGCTCCCGGATGAGACGATGCGTTTGGCGATCTCGTCGCCAGACGGTCCGGGGAGGTCGCGGTCGAGGACCGCTATGTCGTAGTCGTTGATACCCAGCAGCTCCAGAGCGGCGTTGCCGTCACCGGCGATGTCTGCGGCAATCGCCTCCAGGCGCAGTCCATCGCGGATGGCTTCTGCCATATAGGGCTCGTCCTCGACCAGCAACACACGCATCCCTCGATGCTAGAGCCGGCACGTATCGTCGGCGTATCGAAAACCACATACGTTCTGGCAACGCCACGCCGCCTTGACTTGAGGCGTGAGCTACAGCGAACCAGCCCGCGAAATCGTCGCCACGGCACGCGTGACGCTGTCAGTCGCCGGCACGGTCACCAACTGGTCGCCTGGCGTCCGCATCTATCCGCAGGAGGAAGCATGAATACACGATCGCGGCCGCTGGCCGGCCTTGCCCTGATCGCCAGCGTCGCACTCATTAGCGGGTGCGGTTCAAGCGCGCCTGCCACGAGCGGCACCACGAGTGGTAGTGGCGGCGGCAGCAACACCGCCGCCGCCACTGAGAAGGGGGTGAAATTCTCCGAGTGCATGCGTAGCAACGGTGTCCCCACGTTCCCGGATCCGGGAACCTCGGGCAAGTTCACGATCGATGAAGTTGCGAACGGCACGTCGCTGGACACGAGCAGCCCGGCGTTTACGCAGGCCCTCGGCGCGTGCAAGAGCCTGGAGCCGGCAGCGTTCGAGGGCGGCACGCGGAGCATCCAACAGCAGTCGGCGGCGCTCAAGTTCGCACAGTGCATCCGCGCCAACGGCGTGAGCGATTTTCCGGACCCCGCTGCTAGTCAGCCTCTCGTCGACACCAATCGAATCCCGTCCGCCTCAACGAGCAGTGGAATGAGCATTCTCAACGCCGCGATGCAGAAGTGCAGCGCGTTGAGCCAGGCGGCGGGAGCCCACAGGTGAGACGGAAGACCTGGACGCTTGCCGTAGCTATCGTCGTCGTCGCCGGCGTCGTCGTCGCTGGCGCCGTGGCCGTCACTTTCGGCGCGAAGCAACAGGCTGTCGCCGCACAGCAGTCGCCGGTGAACACCGAGAAGGTGGAACGGCGGGAACTCTCGGCGACGGTCTCCGAGGCGGGAACCCTGACCTACCGGGCGCTAGCGGACGGCTCCCCATACTCCGTGATCAACCAGGCCCGCGGGATATACACCAAGCTGCCGGCGGCGGGGCAGGTGATCTCGCAGGGTCACGTGCTCTACCGGGTCAACGATGGCCCAGTGGTGCTTCTGCGTGGCGCGACACCCGCCTATCGGACCCTCTCAGCCGGGGCGAGCGGCCCCGACGTAGCTGAGCTCAACGCAGATCTGGTCGCGCTCGGCTATGCCACCGCGGCTCAGCTCAACCCAAGGTCCGCCTACTACGGGCCGGCCACCACTACGGGCGTAATGAAGCTGCAGACCGCCCTGGGGGTGACCCAGAACGGCACGCTGACTCTCGGCCAGGTGGTGTTCGAGCCCTCCGCGGTGCGGGTAACAAGCGTGTCAGCGCAGCTCGGGGGCAGCACCCAGGCCGGCGGGACGGTGATGCAGGGCACTTCGACCACTCGCCAGGTGCAGGTAGCGCTGAGCGCCTCGGAGCAGGCCACGATGGCAGTCGGGGACAAGGTAAGCATCACGCTTCCCGACAGCCGGACCACCCCAGGTGTCGTCGGCTCGGTGGGGGCAGTCGCCATCTGCCCGTCGAACTCTGGGTCCGGGATGCCGGGGACCAGCTCCGCCGCCCCGGGAACGGACACCTGCTCATCGAGCAGCAGCACGCCGACCATCACCGTGGACGTCACCCCGTCTGACCCGGCCGCCACGGGCACATGGGATCAGGCCCCGGTGCAGGTCGGTATCACCACGGCCAGCGTGCCCAAGGCGCTCGTGGTGCCGGTGACCGCTCTGCTGGCCCAGTCCGGGAACGGCTACGCCGTGGAGGTCGTCCGCGCAGGCGCGCGCAATTACCTCGTGCCAGTCTCGCTCGGACTGTTCGACGACGCTGAAGGTCTCGTCCAAGTTACCGCCTCGGGGCTGGCCGCCGGCCAAGAGGTGGTGGTCCCGACGACATGACCCACACTCCGCCGTCCACATCCGACAGCAGTGCGGTCAGAGCCGGCAACGGCTTCGCGATCGACGAAGCAGGGGTGCCGGTGCTCGGCGTGGACGACGTGAGCAAGAGCTACCCGGGCGAGCCGCCCATCGCGGCCCTCCGGGAGGTGAACCTCACCATCGGCCCGGGGGAGCTGGTCGGGATCGTTGGCCCCTCGGGGTCGGGCAAGACCACCCTGCTGCAGCTGATGGGGACCCTCGATCGGCCCACGAGCGGCCGTGTGTGCATTACCGGGCTCGACGTGGCAACGATGGCCGACGAGGACGTGGCCTACCTGCGCGCCACGCGGATCGGGTTCATCTTCCAGCAGTTCTTCCTGGCAGAGCACTCCACTGTGTTGGACAACGTCGCCGACGGTCTCCTCTACGCAGGCATTCACATCAAGCAGCGCCGCCAGCGGGCCCTCGACGCCCTCGAGCTGGTCGGCCTGGCCGCGCGCCACCAAGCCCGTCCCACCCAGCTCTCTGGCGGGCAACGCCAACGAGTCGCAATCGCCCGAGCCCTGGTCGGCCAACCGGCCATCATGCTCGCTGACGAGCCGACGGGCAACCTCGACCAGGCGACCGGGCAGTCCATCCTGGCCCTGATCGACCAGCTTCATCGGGCCGGCTCGACGATCGTTGTCATCACCCACGACCACGCCATCGCCGCGCGGATGCCCCGCAACGTCGAAATCCTCGACGGCCAGATCGTCGCCGACACCGGCCCCGCCGCAGGCATCAACCCCCGCCCGCGCCCCCTCGCTCCCATCGGTCAACACACTGCGTCCGGTTCGCCCGGCCGCGAGGAGCCGTCGTGACCACCACCACCCTGGCCCGGAGACGGCTAGCGCTCTCAGACCTGACTCGGCTCTCCACCCTCGGACTCCGCACTCGCAAGCTGCGCGCCGGGCTGTGCGCTCTCGGTATCGCGATCGGCGTAGCTGCCATCGTCGCCGTGCTCGGCCTATCCGCCTCCTCCCAGGCCGGCCTGCTCAACGAGATCAACCAGCTCGGCACCAACCTGCTCACAGTCAGCAACGGGCAGACCCTCACCGGCGCCACCGCCGAGCTTCCCACCACGGCACCGGGCATGATCGGCCGTATCAAGGGTGTGCAACGGGTGCAGAGCACCGGGGGGGTCAGCGGCGCCAACGCTTACCGCAACTCCTACATCCCCGAGGTCGACACCAACGGACTGACGGTCGACGCAGCATCCCTCGACCTACTCCCGGTCCTCACCACCAGCGTCGCCCAAGGCCAGTACCTCAACGCTGCCACTGCCCAAGAGCCCGTTGCCGTCCTCGGAGCCGCCGCCGCTCAGCTGCTCGGCATCGACCACATCTACCCCGCCGAGCGCATCTGGGTGGGCGACCAATGGTTCTACGTCGCCGGCACCCTCAAACCGGCCGTGCTTGCCTCCGCGATCGACTCCTCCGTCCTAGTCGGGTACCCCGCGGCAGCGAAGTACCTGGGCTTCGACGGGCACCCCTCGACCATCTACCTCCGCGCCGAAACCGACCGAGTCGACCCCGTCGACAGCCTCTTGGCCGCCACCGCGAACCCGCAGAACCCGAGCGAAGTCAACGTCAGCCAACCCTCCGACGCCCTGGTAGCCCAAGCCGACGCCAAGAGCGCCCTCAACGGCCTGTTCCTCGGGCTCGGCGCCGTCGCCCTCCTGGTCGGTGCAGTGGGCGTCGCGAACATCATGATCATCAGCGTTCTGGAGCGCCGCTCTGAGATTGGCCTCAGACGCGCACTCGGCGCGACCCGCGGACAAATCCGCGGACAGTTCCTTTCGGAGGCGATCCTGCTCGGTCTAGTCGGCGGAGCCGTCGGGGTCGCCCTCGGCGCCGTGTCGACCGCCGTGTACGCCCACACCAAACACTGGGCCACCGTCATCCCTATTGAGGCTTGGGTCGGCGGCATCGCCGCGTCTCTCATCATCGGCGCGGTCGCCGGGCTCATTCCTGCCCTACGGGCCGCCCGCCTCTCACCCACCCAGGCCCTGTGGTCCGTCTAGCATCGGGCACTGGCCAGGACCCAGGCCCCAAACCCGCTGAAATAGAACCCCATTAGCCACCCCCTCGCTGGATCAGAGCGCGAAGCCGGCGAGTGTGAGGCGCAGTGCCCGAGAGTGCCCACTGAATCCCGTTCGACAGGGCCATTCAGGCAGGCCTCTCGTGGTGTCACTGCTCATCGCACGGGCCTACACACGGGTCGCCCGGTGCGCGTCGGGCACGCGCACCGTCAGCGCCGCGCATGAACGCCAGCAGGCCCGCTCGGACGGGCCCGCACGCATCGCACCGAACACACCAGGTACCTGGTGTGCGGCACACCGGATCGCTTCATTGGCAGGCCGGCCAACGACCGAGAGGCTCTCCTCATGTCATTCCAGCGAGAGGAGAGTCCGGTGAATATCGCAGCCCGAGCCGCGAGGTGGAGCGCGGCAAACTGGAAGAAGGCCACATTCGGTTGGCTGGCCTTCGTGTTCGCCTCGGCAGCGCTCGGCCAGGCTGTCGGTGTCGTGAAGCTCACGGAATCCGAACAGGGCAGCGGGGGCGCGGCGCGCGCGCAGGCGGCGCTCGCGCGCGCCAACCTCGATCAGTCCGCGAATGAGGCCGTGCTCGTGCAGAGCACGCGCTTCACCGCGAGCGAACCGACGTTTCAGCACGTGATCGCGCGCGTACTGAGCGCAGTCGCAGCGACGTCTGAGGTGAAGGACGTGCGCTCGCCGTTCGCGTCCGGCGGCGGCGGGCAGATCTCGATGGACCGTCACTCGGTGCTCGTTCAGTTCTCCATGCGCGGCAAGTCTGAAACCGCCGACGATCGCGTGCAGCCGGTGCTGAACGCGGTGGCCGCCGTCCAACGCCGGAGCCCGGGGTTCATCGTTTCGGAGTTCGGCGACGCGAGCGCGGCGCATGCGCTCAGCAAACTCAGCCGCGAAGGGTTCGCGCGGGCGGAGAAGCTGTCGGTGCCGATCACCTTCCTGATCATGCTCATAGCCTTTGGCGCGTTCGTCGCCGCCGGCATCCCCGTGCTGCTCGCGTTCTCCGCCGTGCTCGCGTCGAGCGGCCTCGCGGCCGTCGCAAGCCACGTCGTGCATCAGTCAGAAGCGACGAGCTCGGTGATGCTGCTGATGGGCATGGCGGTGGGCGTGGACTACTCGCTCTTCTACCTCCGGCGCGAGCGCGAGGAGCGCCGACAGGGACACTCGAGCCCGGTTGCTCTCCAGCGCGCCGCCGCGACCTCCGGGAGAGCGGTGCTCGTGTCCGGGTTCACCGTGCTGATCGCGATGGCGGGCATGTTGCTCACGGGCTCGAAGGTCTTCACCTCGCTCGGCTTGGGCGCGATGCTCGTCGTATTCACGGCGATGGTCGGCTCGCTCACGGTGCTCCCGGCGCTGCTCGGCAGGCTGGGCGACAAGGTGGAGAAGGGCGCGGTCAGGCGCCCAAGCAGGGCACGTTCAAGCTCGCGCATCTGGGATCTCGTGCTGAGGCCGGTGCTGCGCTTCCCGTGGGTAGCCGTCGCGCTGTCGAGCGGCGTGCTGATGGTGCTGGCGCTGCCCCTGTTCGGGATGCACACGAGCTTTTTGAGCGGGAACGACATTCCGCGTCAGCTCCAGATCGAGCGCACCTACACGCAGATCCAGCGCGCCTTTCCTGGCGCGCCGCAACCGGCGCAGGTGGTCGTGAGCGGGGCGGACGTCAATTCTCCAGCGGTGCGCCGCGCGCTCGCGCAGATGGAGCACCGGGCGCTGGCAAGCGGCGAGGCCAGCGAGCCGATCACGACGCACATCAACGCTGAGCGGACTGTGGCCGAGATCGACATCCCGCAGCCGGGAAACGGACAGAACGCGGCGTCGATGCGCGCGCTGCAGACACTGCGCGACCACGTGTTGCCGGCGACGCTCGGGCGGCTCGACGGCGTCAGCTACGCGGTCGGCGGCATGGCTGCGGGCACGAGCGACTTCAACCGGACGCTTTCCGATCATGCCCCGCTCGTGTTCGCCTTCGTGCTCGGGCTGGCCTTCCTGCTGCTGCTGATCACGTTCCGCTCGATCGTTATTCCGCTCACATCGATCGTTCTGAACCTCCTGTCCGTCGGGGCGGCCTACGGCGTGCTCGTGTGGGTGTTCCAAGAGGGACACCTACAGAGCCTGCTCGGTTTCCACTCCAACGGCGCGGTCGTGGCGTGGCTGCCGCTGTTTCTGTTCCCGGTGCTGTTCGGGCTCTCGATGGACTACCACGTGTTCATCGTGAGTCGCATCAGGGAGCTTCACGACCGCGGCGCCAGCACCTCGGATGCGGTGTCGCGTGGAATCCGCGCGACCGCTGGGACGGTCACGGCGGCGGCCGCGGTAATGGTCGCTGTGTTCGCGATCTTCGCCTCGCTGCCGACGTTGGACATCAAGCAGCTCGGGGTCGGGCTCGCCGTCGCGGTGTTGATCGACGCGACGTTGATCCGCAGCGTGCTGCTACCCGCCACGATGAAGCTGCTCGGCGAATGGAACTGGTATCTGCCGCACTGGCTCGGATGGCTGCCACGCATCAACCGCGGGCGCAGCGGCGCCGGTGGCGTCGCCGAGCTGGCGTGATGGCCGTTTGCGTGGCACCCTGATTGTGCTCACCGCGATGGACATGCCGATCGATTCCCCCGCACGAAGCCTCCCGCCCGAGGATGGTGTGGCGATGCCCGGCGCGGCGCAGCTAGGACGCGCCTTCGCGGTCCAGCTATGGGCATCGACGCTGATCCTGACCGTGCTCGTGGTGATATGGGGGCTGAGCGGGGCCGGCGGCTTCTGGCCGGTCTGGGTGTTCCTGCCGCTGGCGCTGGCCCTCGCGATACACGGCTGGGTGCAGCTCCTGCGACGTCGCCCCGCGATCTGGCGACGGGCGCACATGACGTTCGCACTCGCGCTGACCGGCGGGATCTGGCTGAGCCTGACGCTCTTCAACGTCGGCGTGTGGGGCGCCAGCGGTGGTGGCAGCTTCTGGCCACAGTGGCCTGCGCTCGCCTTTGCCATCGTGTTCGCGATTCAGGCGAGTGTCGTGTTCTTCACCCTCCCTGCTCAGCAGCAGATGAGCGAGCGCATCGACGTGCTCACCAGTACGCGCGCCGGGGCGGTGGACACCCAGGAGGAAAAGCTCCGCCGCATCGAGCGCGACCTCCACGACGGCGCGCAGGCGCGCCTCGTGGCGCTGGGGATGAGCCTGGGAATGGCCGAGCAGAAGCTCGACACCGACGAGCCGGAGGAGGCACGCGAGCTGCTGGCCGAGGCGCGCGCCGGCGCTGAGCACGCGCTGCGCGAGTTGCGGGACCTAGCGCGCGGCATCCATCCGCCCGTGCTCGCCGACCGAGGCCTCGAGGCTGCGGTGCGCTCGCTGGCGGATCTCAGCCCGACACGCGTGAGTGTCTCCGTGGATCTCGTCGAACGGCCGAGCGCGGCGGTCGAGAGCGCCGCCTACTTCGTCTCCGCGGAGGGGCTCGCCAACGCCGCCAAGCACGCCCATGCCACCCGCGTGCAGATACGCATCGCGCGCCGCGGGACCTCGCTGCACCTTGAGATCATCGACGATGGCGTCGGCGGCGCCGACCCCGACGGCAGTGGCCTGCGCGGCTTGCGTGGCCGCGTGCAGGCGCTTGACGGCACGTTTCGCGTGCTCAGCCCGCCCGGCGGTCCCACCATCCTGACCGCGGAGCTGCCGTGCGCGTAGTGATCGCCGAGGACCTCGCGCTGCTACGCGACGGCCTGGCTCGGCTCCTGCGCGACAACGACTTCGACGTGGTGGCCGCGGTCGGCGACGGCGAGGCCTTGGTGCAAGCAGTCGTCGAGCACGAGCCCGACATCGCCGTTGTCGACATCCGCCTGCCGCCGGAGTTTCGCGACGAGGGGCTGCGGGCGGCGCTGCGGGCGCGCGAGCAGGTGCCGGGGACGGCGATCCTCGTGGTCTCCCAATACGTAGAGCATGCCTACGCCGCGGAGTTGCTAGCCGACCCAGGTGGCGGCGTCGGCTATCTGCTGAAGGACAGGATCATGCATGTGGCCGAGTTCGTCGAGGCTGTTCGCAGGGTCGCGGGCGGGGGCACCGCCCTCGACCCGGATGTGGTGGCACAGCTGTTCTCCCGACGGCGCGAGGACGGTCCACTCGAGCGTCTCACCCCGCGCGAGCGCGAAGTGCTCACGCTGATGGCGGAGGGCCGGTCCAACGCCGGCATCGCCGAGGCGCTCGTGCTCACCGTGGGCGCGGTCGAGAAGCACGTGCAGAGCATCCTCGGAAAGCTCGACCTGCTGCAATCCACCGGTGATCACCGCCGTGTGCTCGCAGTGCTGAAATACCTGCAGCACTAGCACGCGACTTTGAGGTCCTCGGCAAACGTCCCTTGCAAGCAGGAGGTCACCGGTTCGATCCCGGTTGGCTCCACTGGAGAAGTGCAAGGCCCCCGAGTTGCGCGGGCTACCCAACGAGGCGCTACGAGGGCTCCGGAGCCAGGCCAAGGTCGGCGAGGGCTCGGTTTTGGTCCCAGTAGAGGGCGAGCCGCGTTACCTTGTCGCGACGGATCTGAAACAGGGCTGCTTGCTTGGTTCGCATTTCGGCGAGATCCATTCCGCTTGCCTTTGCGCGTCCGATGAAATGCAGCACCACGAGCACATGCTCGTCATCGAGCTCGCGGTAGTCGCGGGGTCGGCGCCGAAGCCTTCCCAGGCGCTCTGGAAGGCGCTCCAGCCGTCTGCCATTCCCGCGATCCCCGTCCAGCTTCCGGGATCGGGTCCGTCGGCCATCGAGAACTCGATCTCCGGGTGTGCCCACGCGCTGGACGTGAAGTCACCACGCTCCCAGCTCGTGAAGATCGAGCGCATCAGCTCTACGTTCGTCGAGGCCATCGAGCAAGTATGGAGGCTGGGCGCTCTGCGCCGATAGCCTGGCGGCCATGGGCACCCCCTGGGACGCCGGCACCTATGACCGCTCGAGCGAGCCCCAGCAGGCTTGGGCCTCGGAGGTGCTCGTTCGGCTGGAGAGCCTCGCGCCGGACGCGACGGTGCTCGACGTCGGATGCGGCACCGGGCGGGTGACAGAGGCTCTGCTGGCGCTCGTGCCCCGCGGTCGAGTACTGGCCCTCGACGCCTCGCCCGACATGGTCGCGCTCGCTCGCGGCAGGCTCGGTGACCGCGCCGAGGTGTGGTGCCAGGACGCGCTGGACCTCGACCTGGACGAGCCCGTCGACGCGATCCTGTCGACGGCCACGCTGCACTGGGTCAACGATCACGAGCGCCTCTGGACGCGATTCGCCAGGGCGCTGCGACCAGGTGGGATGCTCGAGGTCCAGTGCGGAGGGGAGGGCAACATCGATGGCGTGCGTGAGCTCATCGATGCGGTGGCTCGTGATGGCGCTCCGGAGCTTGTCGGCTGGTCGCCCTGGGTCTTCGCTTCGCCTCGGGACACCGAACTGCGCCTGTGGGATGCAGGATTCACCGACACCCGGTGCTGGCTCGAGGAGCGCCCTACCTATCCGAAGGACGTCGCCGCGTTCGTCACCACATCGATCCTCGCCGCCCATCTCGCGCGCCTGCCCGAGGAGCGCCGCGAAAAGTTCGCCGCGGCCGTCATCGCCGGTGTGCATCTGCCGCTCGACTACGTGCGCCTCAACGTGTCCGCCGTCCGCGGAGCGAACTGAACTCTCACGGGAGCGTCGAGCGCTTCAGCGCAGGATCTCGACCAGCAGCACCCATGCGTTGACGCACGCGCCGAATATCGCGCCCAGGATCCCGCCGGCGATCCAGTAGAGGCCTCCGCCCGCCTGCAGAAGCAGGCTGACTGCACCGACCAGGATTGGGAGTGTGCCCGGCAGGACGAGCAGCAGATGGAGCGAGCCGTGCTGCTGGTCCTTCGCACCGGGCACGGTTCTGACCAGCAGTACACAGATTGCTCCACCGACGCCGACGCCGATCACAAGCAGCTCGATGCCGAGGGCCGTCGCGGTCTGCCCAGGGATCAGGCAGATCACCGAAATGAGCACCACGCTCAGTAGAAGCAAGAGCGTCTGCAGCGCGCGCTCCGGCAGCCCTGGGAACTCCAGGATCCGCTCGATGTTGACCGAGACCGCGACGAACAACAGGCCGGTCAGCGCGGCTGAGGCTCCAGCGCTTGCGACGAATAGGTCACTCCAGTCCTGTGCGGAATAAGCAGTCGCCACCGCGCGAACTATCACACGGCGCACTGCTCCCGGTCGCTCAGCGTATGCGGCCGCTACCCCATTGCCTTCATCATGTCCGGTGAGGCGTGCGAGCTGGGAACGACGAACCCAGGGACGTCGTGCGGCACGGCCAGGATCGCTGCCGCGAGCACGACCAGGACCGCCGCGGTCGCGAGCCTTGCGCCGCGACCCCAGGGTCCAACCTTCTCGAACGCCACCAGCACCGCGATCAACCCCATCCACGTGAGGCTCATCACGCCAAGCGCGAACAGCCCAGCCATCAGGGCCCACGAACATCCGAGACACCATCCGCCGTTGCGCAGACCCATCGCGAGCGCTCCCGGCCGGGTGTTCTGCCAGGAGGCATCCAGGAATCCCAGGGGGTTGCGGCACCTCAAGAGGAACCCGCGCTTGAGCGGGGTCAGCTGGTAGAGCGCGGCGAGGGCCAGAACACCGCCCGCAAGCCATCGGCCTCCGGTGTGCCAGGCCAGCGAGCCGGCGAACAGGCTCTTCCCGAGCTCGAACAGGCCGTAGACGCCGACACCCGCGATGCTCCACACGAGCAGGTAGCCGCCGGCGAAGAGCAGAACCCGGCCGAGCTCGCGTCGCACCAACATCGTGAACACGGCGGCCGTCGGCGCGAGCGAGGGCAACATCATCGCTGCCATCATCGTCGCCCACACGGCCGTGAACCAGCCGACGGTACCGAGGGCGGTCCCCGGTCCCGCGTCCATCCCCGCCATCCGGTCTGCCGTGGACCACCACGCCAGCCCCGCGACGGCGAGCAGCGCCGCGACGACCCGGAGCTCGGTCCGCATCGCGGTCAACGGGGAGAAGGTGACTCCGCCCACCCGGGCGCCGCCCGCCTGCGAGATGGCCACGGCTCAGCCTCCTTCGTATTCGTCGTGGCGGCGCCACCAGAAGCCGGACTCATTGCGCCCGAGCGGGGCGCGATCGAGCCACGAGTACATGCCCCAGAGGCCGTCAACTCCTCGTCCGTATGCCGAGTACGTGTGGAATACGACGCCATCCTCGAGGGCGAATGCGCTTATGCCCGGCCCCTCTTTCCTGAAGGTCACGGGATCCGTGCCGGCGCCTGAGGCGATCTCAATGAGTGTGGGGCTGTCCTCGGAGGGCCGAAAGTCAGCGGTGCGGAAGTTGTACTCAACCGCGCCCGACTGCCATTCCTGCTCTGTGTGCGTCACGTGAAAGTCATTGTTGAAGTCGCTGTCGAACGAGGATGCCCACGGAAAGCTCCAGCCCATCCGGTGCTTGTAGTCCTGCAGCTTTCCGAGCGGCGCTCGCGACACCGCCGTGAACGCGACGTCGTGATTGTCAAGGTGCACCACCGAGCCTGAGAAGCCGTCCGCGATCGCTGAGCAGGACGGACACCCGGCCGTGAAGTCCGGCCCGAACATGAAGTGGTAGATGAGAAGCTGCGAGCGACCCTTGAAAAGGTCGGCCAGGGACGCGGTTCCCTCATCGGTCTGAAAGCGGTACTCCTTGTCGATTGGCACCCAGGGCAGCGCCTGTCGCTGCCGGGCCAGCTCATCGCCGCGCCGCGTCGCCTCCTTCTCGGCGTCCAGCAGCTCAAGCCGCGCCGAGAGCCATTCCTCACGCGTTCCAGTTCTGTGATCGGTCATCGCCTTCTCCTTGTCGGTGTTAGAAATCGGTTTCGGCTTCGGCCTGCGCGGACTCGGCGAGCCGCTTGATCCGCGCCAGGCGTCTGTCCCACTGCGCGGCCACGCGAGCCATCGCCTCAGCGGCGTCGTCGAGCCGCTCAGGCCGGATCGTGTAGCGCACCTCTCGCCCGCTCGGCCTGCCGGCCACCAGACCGACCCGGCTCAGCACGACCAGATGCTTGGCGACGGCCTGCCGGGTGACCGGCAGTTCCTCCGCGAGCGTCGTGGTGTTGGCCTCGCCCTGCTCGAGCAGCGCGTCGAGCACACGCCGGCGCGTGGGGTCGGCCACCGCTGCCCACAGGGCGTCGTCCTCGGCCACCGCGGCGTCCATCAACGCGTCGCTCCGCGCGAGCTCGCGGCCACGTGATCGAGCAGTTCGCCGAGATGCCGTCTCCAGCCCTGTTCGTGGTTTTCGTGATATTGGGCCCTGCTCTGCTCGTCATGCGTCACGGCGCCGATGCCGCTCTCGACGACTCTCAGCCGCGTCGCATCTCCCTCCTGGATGAGGCTGAACTCGACCAGTGCCGAGTTGTTCTCCTCCGGTGCTGCGTCCTGAGGGTGGTTCCAGCGAAAGGAGAAACGGCGGAACGGCTCCGCCTCTACGACCCGAATCGGCACGATCATGTCGGATTCCCGGTCTCCGCCGCGACCTCCCGGCTTCCATGTGAGCTTGCCGTCCGCACCGGCGCGCGCCTCGACGTCGGCCTCATCGCTGAACCAGCGGCCGATCTGCTCGGGTTCGGTTATCACGCCCCAGACGACCTCTGGGGTCGCCTCGATCAGGATCTCTCGTTCGACGCTGTCACCGGCCACGCTGGCTCCTTTGGTAGATACGCAACCGATGGTTGCATAACAATGGGTGCAAGGTAGCACACGAACCGCCCGCTGAGCATCGTTTCGAAGCGAGACGCAAGCGACATGGAGCACGCCGCGCGCGGGAGCCCGGTAGGCGGATACTCCCGGCATGGCGACGATGGAGATTGCGCCCGGCCTCCTGCGCTGGACCGCGCCCCATCCCGATTGGAATCCGCAGGCCGCGCCGGGGAGCTCGGGAGACTGGGATCAGAATGTCGGCTCGGTGCTTTACGAGGCGCCGGATGCGGTCGCGCTGATCGATCCCCTGCTTCCGTCCACGGATCGCTCGGAGTTTCTGGATTGGCTCGACGCGCGGATTGCGGGTCGCCCGGTCAGCATCCTCACCACGAACCGCTGGCACCGGCGCGACCGCAAGGAGCTCGCCGAGCGCTACTCCTCTCCAAGCGGACAGGCCTGGAACGCACTTCCCCGCGGGGTCGAGCAGCGGCCGCTGCGGGGAGCGGGGGAGATGATGTTCTGGCTGCCGGCGGTCGCAGCACTGGTCCCGGGAGACCGGCTGATCGGAGTGCAGGGGCGCCTGGAGCTGTGCCCGGAAAGCTGGCTCGAGCATGTGCGCGTGAACCGGCACGGCCTGGCCGAGTTGCTTCGCCCGCTTGTCGAGCTGCCGGTGGAGCACGTGCTCGTGTCGCACGGTGAGCCGGTGCTCGGCCACGGCCGTGCGGCGCTGGTGCAGGCAATCGGAGAGGTCTTGGACCGGGCGCCAGAGCTTCCATAGCCGCGTGACCCGCGATTCCGCCAGACTTCACCGCATGCGCCAGCGAGTCACCGTGGTCACGCTGGGCGTCAGCGACCTGTCACGGGCGCGTCGCTTCTACGAGGCGCTCGGCTGGCAGACCGGAGCCGCCGTCGCGGACGACGTCGTCTTCTTCGCGGCCGGAGGGATGGTTCTGGCTCTGTGGGACCGTGCAAGGCTCGCCGATGACAGCTGCGTTGAGGATGCCGGCGGCTGGGGCGGGGTGACCCTGGCCCTCAACCTGGGCTCGCCACGCGAGGTGGACGCGGTCGCCGAGCAGGCCCGCGCGGCGGGCGCGACGATCGGCCGCGAGCCGGCCGAGACGTTCTGGGGTGGCTACAGCTTCGTGTTCATCGACCCCGATGGGCATCCGTGGGAGATCGCCCACAACCCACATTGGACGTTGACTCCCGACGGAGGCGTGAGGCTGCCGGCGGGCCCCTCGAGCAGCCCATGACGGCAACCGCGCCTGAGCGCATGATCCGTGTGCCGGCGGAAGTGACGTCGGATTGGCTGGCGGCCGCGATCGACCGTCCCGAGATTGAAGTGCGCTCGGTCACGCCGATCGGCACCGGCCAGATGAGTCAAAGCCATCGGGTGAGGTTCGCGGCGCCCGACACCGCGGAATCGACGGTCGTCGTGAAGCTCGCGTCGGAGGATCCGACGAGCCGCGCGACCGGCGTGGGCATGGGTGCCTACGAGCGCGAGATCTCCTTCTATCGCAACCTCGCCGGGCGCATCGGGGGACCCCTTGCGAGCTGCTACCTGGCGGAGTTCGACCCGGCGGAGGGCTGGTTCACGCTCGTGCTCGAGGACGTTGCCGGGGCCGTCCAGGGGGATCAGATCGAGGGCTGCTCGGTGCACGAGGCGGGCCTTGCGCTGCGCGCGCTCGCACGCCTTCACGCCCCGGTTCTGGGTGATCTCGCGCTGGGAACCGCGGACTGGCTCAACAAGCCAAATCCGCTCAACCAGGCGCTGCTGACGGGTCTGCTTCCCAGCTTCCTCGAGCGCTACAGCGAGCGTGTCGCGCCCGAGCACGCGGAGGTGTGCGAACGGTTCGTCGCGAGCATCGATGGCTGGGCATTGGACCGTCACCCGCCACTGGGACTGGTGCACGGCGATTATCGTCTCGACAATCTTCTGTTCGAAGAGGACGCCTGCACGGTGGTGGACTGGCAGACCGTCGGCTGGGGACCGGCGATGCTCGACGCGTCCTACTTCATCGGCGGCGGGCTGGAGGTCGATGATCGGCGAGCGCACGAGCGCGACCTTCTCGCCATCTACCACGACGAGCTCCTCGTCCATGGGGTGAAGGACCTCGAGTGGGAGCGCTGCTGGGAGGAGTACCGGCGCCAGAGCTTCCACGGAATCCTGATGACGGTGGCGGCATCGATGGTGGTCGTCCGCACCGAGCGCGGAGACGACATGTTCATGACATGGCTGCGGCGCAACGCCCAGCAGGTGCTCGATCTCGATGCCCTGTCGCTGCTCCCGCCGGCGGGCTCCAGCCGTCCGCCCGCGCTGCGCCCCGATCCGGGCGACGAGGGTTGCCACGAGCCGGGTCCCGAGGCGCTGTGGAATGAGAGCTGGTACTTCGACGCGGTCAGTGACGGCGGCGACCTCGGGCTGTATGTGCGAATAGGGCGGCTGCCCAACGAAGGTGTGTGCCTGTACACGGCGTGCGTGTGTGGACCGGGACGCCCGTCGATCATGCTTGTGGACCCCGCCGCCCCGCTGCCTGCGGCCGCTGACGATGCCCAGGCGATAGACATCGAGGGCCTTCACGCCGAACACCGCTGCCAGGAGCCGCTGAAGCTCTTCCGGGTGACGCTCGAGGGGGTCGCGCAGGCGCATGCCGACGCGTCGGCCCCACTGCGCGGCGAGCCGGGCGATCCGGTGGCCGTCGCGCTCGACCTGGAGTGGGAGACGGACGGGATTCCCTACGCCTGGCGGCAGTCAACGCGCTATGAGATCCCCTGCCGGGTCAGCGGGACTCTGCGCATCGGTGAGGAGAGACTCTCGTTCTCGGGCCCCGGTCAGCGCGACCACTCGTGGGGCGCCCGCGACTGGTGGGCGGTGGACTGGATGTGGAGCGCGCTGCACCTCGACGACGGGACGCGGACACATGCCGTCGGGGTTCCACAGATGCCGGGCTACGGCGTCGGCTACGTGCAGCACGGCGATCGGCTGACGGAGATCGAATCGGTGACGGCCACCGAGGAGGTCTCGGCCGACGGGCTGATCAGGCGCGCCCGGATCGTCTCGGGGCCCGAGCAGCTGGGCGTCGATATCGAGCCGCTCGCCTATGGGGCGATACGGCTCGAGGCGCCCGATGGACGGCTGTCGTTCTTCCCGCGGGCGATGTGCCGGGTGAGGACCGATGACGGACGTCTGGGTGCTGGATGGGTGGAGTGGAACCGGGTCCAGCGGCGCGAGGGCGAGCCCTAGCTCCCAGGCACGGTTCGTCAGGCCTTGAGCTCCAGCTTCAGCTCGCAGATGTCCACGGAGGCACGGATGCCGGGAGTCTCAGACGCGTCCATCGCGCTGAACGCGCTGGCGCCTGCGCTCATGTCCTCGGCCGTTGCGAAGTGCTGCAGAACCACGGCGGTGCTCTGCGACTCGTCGAACAACATCGTTATGCCCGTGGCGGGTATCTCGGGGGGTGGCCCGCCCGACTCCTTTATGCGCGCCAGCAGGCCCTCCATCCGCTCGGCGTCGACGTCGGTGAACCTCACGACACGTACATACATCGGAGCCTCCTCTCGGTAGGCGTCAAACATACAGCGACGCGACGGGCGGCCGGAGCCTCAGCGGATCTGGACTCCGCTGGGAGGCGGCTCCTCGTCGTAGGCGGCCTCGTGCAGCGACGCGTGGGCGTGACGCGTGACGACGATCCCGTTCTCCTCGCCCGGATGCATGCCGGCGGGCGTCGCCTCGGCTGCATCGTCGAGCTTGGCGATGCCATCCGCCCTGGCCTTCGCGGCGGACTCACCATCACCGACCGTGACACGGTCGCGGCCCCCTTCCTTTGATTCGTAGAGCCCGCCGTCGGCGATGGTGAGAAGCTCCTCGAGGCTCTCAGCCTGGCCGGAGTCGGCGACACCGAAGCTTGCAGTGAAGCGCAGCGTTGTCCCGGTGTGAGCCAGCGTGAGATCGTGACGCACCCGTTCGAGAACGTTGACCGCCTGGAATCGGTCGAGGTCGGGCAGCACCATCACGAACTCCTCGCCGCCCCAGCGCGCGACCAGGTCGTTATCGCGGAGGGCCTGCTTGGCGGTCTGGGAGAACAGTCGCAGCGCCCGGTCGCCGGCCTCGTGCCCGTGCCTGTCGTTCAGCTGCTTGAACCTGTCCAGGTCCGCGATCACGACCGCGAACCGGCGCTCGGATTTCATCAGCTCGCGAAGCTCCTTTTCGGCGGTGCGCCTGTTGACCAGTCCCGTGAGGCTGTCCGTCGAGGCCTGAAGCTGGGTCTTTTCGAACGCCCTGACGGTCCCGATCCGGGCGCCCGCCTGGCCGGCCAGCATGGTGAGCTGTGAGACGGCCTCACCCGACAGGGTGGTGCCGTCCGGGCCCGTCGTGTGCAGAACGCCGAGGGCATGGCCCATGAAGCTCACCGGAACGCATACCGCCGAACAGGGACCGGAGGCGCGACCGCGAAGCTGCGGGCATGCGTTCAGCGACTCGCTGGACTCGAACACCGCCGCGGTGCCGCGGCGCACGGCCACGCAGGAGAACGGCGATTTGACCTGGCAGCCGGGCGCCTCCACGCCGGGACTGGTGGCAACGCGCGAGAGGTTCGCGCGGCTCGAGTCCGACAGCAGCAGCTCCATCGGGGTCTGCTCAGAGATCTCGAGCGTGGCCAGCTCGACGACATTGAACACTTCGCGCTCCTCGTCGGCCATCTCGAGCGCCTCGCCCAGGCGACTGGCGAAGCCGTCGCGCTGGAGTTGAGCCGTTAGCTGGTGCTCGAGCTCGACGCGCTCGGTCGTGTCGCGAGCGTTGAGCACGATGCCCCGGAGGTTGCGGTCGTTTCGCAGATCGGTCACGCGAGCATCCAGGTGGCGCCACTCGCCCGCCCCGCTGAGCATGCGGAAGCTGAACTCCGGCGGAGCGCCGGCGGCCTGCACGGCGTCGAACACCTCACGGTCGTCCCCGTGGACGAAGCGCACGAGGCCGCTCCCGTGGAGCTCGGAGGCAGGCTTTCCGACCAGCGTCGCCACCGACCGGCTGGCATAACGGCAGCCGGCCGGGCCGAGAACGATCACCAGGTCGCTCGAGGATAGGGCGAGACTGCGGAAATGGGCGCTCTGGCGGCGGGTCGTGAACAGCAGCACGGAGGCGAGCAGCAGCGTGATCAGAAGGCCGCCAACACCCAGCAGCACCTGATTCGTGACCAGGCTGTTGATGTTCGCTTCGTCGTCCCGGCCGATTTCCTGCGCGGCCCTGAACGCGACGCTGGACGTCAGTGCCGAGAGAACGCGAAGGCGCATGATCGGTTCAAGCTGTGAGACATGCTCGTGCGCGGTCTCCGGCAGATTTGCCGTCGGCCTGTGCTGCAGGACCGCCTGACCGGTGGCCGTCATGTCCGCGACCAGATGCTGCTCCTGCGCGAACTGGGCTCGCAGGACACGTCCATCGGCGGGCGGCAGGCCCGTTTCGTCGTCATCGCCGTTGACCGCCGGGACCGTGCCTCCTTCGAGCAGCGCGGTCGCGCTCGTGGCCAGCACCCCCGCGGTGTAAGCCGGATTCGCCTGCCTGCCCTCGCGGATGAGGAGGATTTCCTCGACGTAGCGTTCGGCGAGCGTGCGCTGGCGCGCGGCGACCTCGATGACGGTCGTGCGGTGCTGCGAGCCTTTCGTCGCCGACACCGACAGCAGGATCGTGGTGGCGGAGATCAGCGCGAACGTGACGAAGATCGCGATCACGGGAATGCGGCTGGCGGTCCTCAGCGTGAAGGGCTTCATCGTTTTCGCGCCGCCGAACATCATCGGACCGTCAGCTCGGTGTGCATTCCGGCCATGTAGTGGCCCTCCATGTTGCAGAACAGGATGTAGCGGCCCGGCTTAAGGTGGAGGGAAAGATCGCGGACCGCGCCGGGAACGCCCGGCTCCAGCGAGCCCGGCTCTGAGCGTTCGATCGCTTCCTCGTCGACGGTCAGGCCATCGGGACGCAGAGGCAGGATCCCGGACTGCGTTGGCACGACGATGAACTCATGGTCGGTCGGGCCCTCGTTGTGGACCCGGAAGGTGTAGTCGCCCGCCTTGAGGGTCGAGGGCGCGCTGATATGGAAGTCGGCCTCGGTGACCGGAATGACGGGCGCGATCAGCCCAGCGGCCTTGCCCGAACTGGCGCAGCCGACCGCGGCGACGCCGGGTAGCCCGGTCGCCGACAGCACCGCGAGAATCCGCAGCCCGTTGGTCACGCGCGAGCGCACCCCAACGTATCGGCCGAGCGGGCCAGATGCTTAAGCGGATCGGGGGATGGCAGACGCCCACCTGTCGCAGACCAAAGCTCCTCGAACCTCTGCAGGTGACGCAACGTGCGGGCTGCCTCCGTGCAACTGCACGCTAGCTCCGATAATCCGATTATCTGAACCGGGGCCGCCCTTGCTAGCGTCGGCTCGCCATGGTGAGCCACCGTGGCGCATGCGACCGCACATCCTCCCGATAGCTGTCTTGCCGGCGCTCCGCGCGCATCAGACGACTCTGTCGCACCCGCGGCGCCACGAGGAGCTGTCGGGGACCCGCACCGCAACGGATCCATCCGCCGGTTGCCGCGCCCGCGGGCGCTCGCACCGCCGAGCCCGGGTGGCACGAAAGGAACGCAGATGGACACATCCGCAGGCGACTCAGAGAACGATGGCATCACCCGCGGCGATCTGCTGAAGGCCGCGGCTGTCGCCACGCCCGGGCTGTTGCTCGGCGGGCGCGCCGCCACCGCAGCAGCCGACGCGACTCCGCGCCCCGCGCCGCCTGCGAACGGGATCGCCGGCATGAACGTGCTCCTCTTCCTGACCGACCAGCAGCGGGCAGTCCAGCACTTCCCGGCCGGCTGGACCAGGCGCAACATGCCCGGCCTGACCCGCCTGCAAAGGAATGGGATGCTGTTCGACAACGCGTTCACGAACGCGTGCATGTGCTCACCGGCCCGCTCAACGCTGATGTCCGGCTACTTTCCGGCTCAGCACGGCGTCAAGTACACACTCGAGACGGATATGGCCTCGCCGCAGTATCCGCAGGTCGAGCTCGCGCTCGGCTTCATGAACCCCGCGACCGTCGCGCTCGCCGCCGGCTACACACCGGTCTACAAGGGGAAGTTCCACTGCACGAAGCCGGCCAACGGCTCCACCTGGGTGCCGGCTGACGTCAACCAATACGGGTTCACCCGCTGGGACCCGCCGGACGCGGGAGCCGACCAGAGCATTCCCGAGGAGGGTGGCGGAAGCTACGACAACGACGGCCGCTTCATGAACTCCGAGGGGACGCCCCCCGAAGGGACCGAAGGCGCGGTCCAGTACCTGGCTTCGGCGGCTGCACAGAGCCAGCCGTTCTTCATGGTCGTCTCGCTCGTCAATCCCCACGACGTGCTCCTGTATCCGTCGGCCTATACCAGTGGCGGCTACGACGACTCATGGCTGGAAGGCGAGATCGAGCCACCGGCCACCGCCAACGAGAACCTGTCCACCAAGCCGACCGTGCAGAAGCAGTTCCTCAAACTGTTCAACCTGTCCGGGCCGATCCCCACACCGAAGATGAAACGCAACTATCTGAACTTCTACGCGAACCTGATGAAGTCCTCGGACGCCTACCTGGTCAAGATCCTCGACACGCTGACGAGCACCGGCCTGCTCGAGAACACGCTGGTGATCGCCACCGCCGACCACGGCGAGATGGGTACTGCTCACGGCGGACTGCGCCAGAAGAACTTCAACTTCTACGAGGAGTCGACACGCGTCCCGCTGGTGTACTCGAACCCACGCCTGTTCAAGAGACCCGAGACCAATCACGCCCTCGTCTCGCACGTCGACTTCCTGCCCACGCTCGCGAGCCTGCTGGAGGCACCGGCGAGCGCTCGCGCGCCCTGGCAGGGGGTCGATTACTCCGATCAGATCCTCAGCCGCTCGCCCAAGCCCTCGCAGGACTACACGGTCTTCACCTACGACGACTGGCAGTCCGGGCAGGCGAGCGGCCCCTACCCACAACCCCCAAACCACATCGTCAGCATCCGCGAGCGACGCTACAAGCTCGCGCGGTACTTCGACGCCGAAGGCAAGGTCGCCGACCAGTGGGAGATGTACGACCTGAAGACCGATCCGCTCGAGCGCACGAACCTCGCCTACAGGCACCACAAGCGCAACGCTCGCCAGGAGCGGGAATACAAACGCCTGCGGCGCAAGCTCGCCAAGGTGGAACGGACGCGACTGCGGCCGCTGAGCTGATCTGCGGCTAATCGACGACGAGCGTGGCCTTCATGCCTTTGGCCTCGTGACCGGGGAGCGAGCAGAACAGCGTGTAGCTGCCACGGCGCAGGTTGACGGTGAGGCTCGGATGCGCGTTCGGTGCGGTGTTCGGGATCGACCCAGCGACCGATCCTTCGGTTGGTTCGACGGCGTTGAGGTTGTGTTCGTCCTGGCCGTGGTTGACGAATTCGATGATCACCTTCCCGGCGGGAACGGTCGGGCGGGAGAGCACGAAGCGGAAGGCTTCGGTGTCTTCGGCGGTCACCTCGACCCGCGCGGGGCCCGCCGGGCTCGTCGGGACTTCCCCCGGCGTTTCGCTGGGCGCCGGGTTGCCGGGAGCGGTGGCGGATCCCGGCGAGGAGCCCGGGCCGACCGTCGAGGGCACCGTCGCCCAGGATGAGCTCGGCCCGCCGGCCTTGGAGGAGCTCTTCGGCCTGGCCGACTTCGAGGTCCGGCGATGCTCACGCGTGCGAGCGGATCTCCGGCGCGAGCGGGTCTGCGGGCAACGGCGATGTTTCGTGCGGTGGCAGCTCCGCGCACGGGAGCTGCGATGGCTGCGGGCGTGACCCGGCGCGGCCAGAGCGCCCTCACCGGGTGCTCCCGACAGCAGGCAGACGACGCCGAGGATGAGCGCCGCGCCCGCCGCGCCGCGCACCTCAGCTCACCAGCACGGGCCGTGCAAACGACGCGGCTTCGGGAATGATGAGGCCGGCTTCGGTGCCGAACCACTGTTCGAGCAGCGAGCAGTACATCGCACGGAAATCCGAGGTCGGAACGACGTTTTCGTTGACGTCCAGGTTGGTCAGGCCGGGGAACTCTCCGATCATTTTGCCCGCGGCCCGGGTACCGATCAGGAACGCGGCTCCGCCGGCGCCGTGGTCGGTGCCCGACCCGTTTTCCCTGGGCCGGCGACCGAACTCCGACCACAGCTGGATCAGCACGCGCTGATCGAGTTTGCGTGCTTCCAGATCGCGCTGAAAGGCGACCAGCGCGGTGACGGTCTGTTCGAGGTTGGAGCTCAGGGTGCTGGCCTCATCGGAGTGGGTGTCGTAGGAGCCGACCGCGTTCAGGGAGGCGCATTTGATCGGCATCTCGGCGTTGAGCATCGCGGCCAGCGCCGCGAGTCTTTCAGGGAAGTCGCCGGCGGGATAGGTGACCGAGGGTTTGTCACCCGTTTCTTCCTCGGATTTGACGAAGCTCGCCATGCTGTCGAGGACCAGGCCCGTGTCATAGGAGGCGTTCCGCGCCTGTTCGTAGGCGGGCGAGGGCGCCGACAGCGAACCGAGCGCGCCGAAGGTCGAAAGGGCAGGCCCCGAGATCGGTTCCCCCAGCCCGTTGGCCCACATCGTGTAGTCGGCCGGCGAAGACACCGCGGCCACGGGCATCTTCGCCGTCGCCAGCGCGGGCGCCAGCGAATAGTCGAGCGACAGCCCCTGCAGCGGGTTGGCGGGTTCGCCGGCGAGGTCCAGGAAGCGCCCCATCCAACCGGAGCGGGCGTTGGCGTCGAGCTGGCCGACCTCCCAATAGTGGCGGCTCGTGAAGTGGCTCTCATCCTGCGGCTGGTAGCCGATCGCCGGGAAGGCTGTGACCTTGCCCTCGTCGTGGAGTTCGGCAAGTCCTGCGGCGGCGGGATGCCACATCAGGTTTTCATCCTCGGTGAAGATCCTGCCCGCGCCTTCGGCAAGGCCGAGCGCGGGGCGGAGTTCTTTGTATCTGGCTTCCCTGACGGGCGCCAGCACCGACAGTGCGTCCCAGCCGCCTTCCATGAAGATCGAAACCAGCACCGGCTGGTTTGGCCCCGCGGCTGCCGAGGCCTGGGCGATGCCCTCTTCGAACTGGCGCGGGCTGAGCATCGAGGCCCCGTACACCGACAGCGCCGCACCGGCCGATCGCAGCAGGAAGGTGCGCCGGTCGATGCCGGTGCCAGCCGGCAGGGGCATGCCGGGCTCGATTCTCGGTAGCCCCTTGCCCGCCACGGCGGCGCCGCGCCGCAAAAGCTGCGAGCGGGTGAAGTCGTTGCACGAGCAGCTCAATGCCATGTCAGCTCTCCTCAGCCTCGGTTGTCGTGCGCGGCCGCCACTCAGCTCACCTGCATGTCGGGGGCGGTCGCGATCAGCATGCGCAGCGCGTTCTGGCGCATCGCCCGGTAGGGACTCCGCTCCCAGCTCGCGAGCGGTTCTTTCAGGCAGGACTGCGCGAAGGTGGCGATGCACTGCTCGGATTCGCCGGACAGGATCGGGTTGCCCCAGTAGGCAAGCGCGCTGGACAGCGCGGTCGCCGGATCCTCGGTTGCGCTGTACTCGGGTTGCCCTTCCGCGGGCCACGGGTTGGGATAGGTCTTGTCTGTCACGTAGCTGGCGATTTCCCAGCGCGCCTTGGCGGTCGAGGTGTCAAGCCAGCGGGTGAAGTCCCAGCCGGAGACGTTGGGCGGGTAGAACAGCTGCTGGCCGGCGTTCGCCGACAGCCATGCCCAGGCCGTCGTGTCGATGGGACGCGAGATCGCGCGCAGCATGCCGGCGTTGAAGACCACCGGCGGCGTGAGAAGCTCGGGGCCTTCGTAGAAGTCGGGGTGCTGCAGGATCGCCTCGACGACCGCTCGGATGCTGTAGCCGGAGCTCATGTACAGGCCCTGCAGTGATGCCAGGGTCGTTTCCGAGGGTGCGCTGGGGATGAAGTAGCCCCACAGCTTGGTCACGAAGAACGATGCGTGAAGCGGGTGTGAGACGCACAGCCGGACCGCGTCTTCGTAGCTCCAGTTGCCGGTCTGCCCGAACACCGTCTTCTGGCCGGTGTCGTGGTAGGAGGGATCGAAGCGGAAGTTGTAGTTGCCGAGTTCCGCCGACCAGTCGTTGCGCCAGCCTGTCAGGGCGCGGGCCATTTCGCGTACGTCGTCCTCGGTGTAGGCGCCGCGGTCGGCGCCCAGCGAGAACAGCTCCATCATCTCGCGCGCGTAGTTCTCGTTGGGGTCCCACTTGTTGTTCGAGGTCCCGTTGAGGAACAGCAGCATCGCGGGGTTGGTGGTGACCGCGAGGAACAGGTCGTGGAAGCTCCCGAAGGCCATCGAGCGAAACAGGTTGTTCTGGTCGAGCATCAGCTGCTGGCTGTTGACCTGGTTGTTGGAGTTGGCGAACCAGTCGTGGAAGATGAACGTCATCCGCTCGACGAGCTGCTGGTCGGAGCGAATCATCCGGTCAAGCCACCAGCAGTGATCCTCGCCCCATGCGTTGGCCGGATCGAGCGGGTTGCCTTCGTCGTCGACCGGCTCCGGACCGGTCAGCGTCGCGGCTCCGGATGGGCGCGTGAGGCTGAAGATGACCTGCTGGGTCGGCTGGCCCACGAGCGTCTGGATCTGCCCGGGGGCCGGTCCGAAGCCGGCTCGCCACAGCAGGCGGTGTGCCTGGCCGAGAGTGATCGGCGAGGAGCCGACCGCGGGTGCCGGGCTGGGCGAGGGAGCCGGCGGGGAGACCGGAGCGACCGGCAGCACCACCGGAAGGCTGCCGCGCGAGCGGGCGACGGCGTGATGGTGGGCTGGCTTCTTTCGCGTCCTGCGCCGCGGCTTGTGCTTGCCGTGATCCTTGGCGTGGTGCTCCTGCTTGTTCTTCTCCGGCTTGTGCTTCTTGGTGCGCGCGGCCTTCAGCCGCTCCTTCGCTCCCTGACCCTCCCTGGTCCCCAAGCCGCTCATCGAGTTGAGTGTCTAGCGAAATCGGTCCCGCGCGCAGCGATGATGGACGCATGTCCGAGAGAATGCGCTCATGAGCGACTACGGCCGGCCGCTGCGTGAGCAGGATGTGGACGGGGACCCTCTGCGCCAGTTCGCCGCCTGGTTCAGCGATGCCGAGGAGGCCGGCGTGCGGATGCCGGAGGCCGCGGCGCTCGCCACGGCGTCTGCCGACGGCGCCCCGTCGGTGCGCATGGTTCTGGTCAAGGAATTCGACCAGCGAGGCTTCGTCTTCTTCTCAAACTACGACAGTCGCAAGGGCCGGGAGCTCGCCGCCAACCGGCGCGCGGCGCTTCTCTTCTACTGGGATCCGTTGGGCCGGCAGGTCCGGATCGAGGGGACGGTGGAGCGCGCGAGCGCCGAGGAATCGGCTGCCTACGCTCGCAGCCGCCCGCGCGGGAGCCAGCTGAGCGCCCTCGCCTCGCCGCAGAGCCAGACGATCGACAGCCGCCACGCGCTCGAGCAGCGCCTGGCCGCCGTCGAGGAGCGCTACGGAGGTGGCGAGCTGCCCCTCCCCTCCGACTGGGGCGGCTTTCGGCTTGCCGCGGAGCGCTACGAGTTCTGGCAGCAGCGCCACGACCGCCTGCACGATCGGCTTCGCTACCGCCGCGCAGATGACGCTCGATGGCTGCTCGAGCGCCTGGCGCCGTGAGGGCCGCGGGCTTCTAGCTGGCGCCGAACAGGTCCTCCAGGCGCTCCAGCGCGCCCGGCGTGCCCATGGCCACGAGCACATCGCCGGGGAGCAGTGTCGTGTCTGACGGCGGTTGCGGCTGGAAGTCGGATTTCCGGCGCAGGCCGACGATCATCGAGCCGCCTCGGATCGCGCCCACGGTCTGGTGCACGCCCTCGCAGCCCTCGCTCACAACGATCTCCTCCAGGCGGTATTCGACATCCACATCCACCACACCGCTCAGCTGGGGATGAAGGGCCAGGCGGGCCATCTCGGCTCCGCTGGCCTTGTACGGGGAGATCACGCGATCGGCCCCGGCCCGCTTGAGCTTCTTCTCGGAGTCCTCCAGCGCCGCCCTCGCCACGATCGGAATGTCTGAACGCAGCTCGCGGGCGGTGAGCGTGATGAACACGTTGTTGGCATCGGAGTCCGCACAGGCGATGATCGAGCGGGCACGGGCGATGCCGGCCTGCAGAAGAACCGCCTCGTCCGCTCCGTCTCCCGCGATGAAGCGCACCTCACCGGTGTCGGCCAGGTCGCGGTTCTGGGCGTTGGAGTCGACCACCACGTAGTCGGCGCGAGCCGCTCTCAGGTCGCGCGCGACCTGGCGCCCCACGCGGCCGAACCCGCAGATGATGTGGTGGTCGTGCAGGGAGTCGATCATCTTCTGCGTGCGCCGGGCGGCGAGCAGGTCGCCGAGGTGACCCGCGACGAAGAAGTCCACTACCGTCGCCAGCGCATAGAAGAGGGTACCTACGCCCAGCACGATCAGCGCGACGTTGACGATCTGCCCCCCGGTGGTGTGGGGCTGGCGAAAGCCGCCCACCGTGGCGATCGTGTCCAGCGACCAGCGGAAGGCATACCACGGCCCCACGCTCTCGGTCAGCGCCAGGCCGATCGTGCCGAGCGCCAACAGGCCCGCCACCATCGCCCCCAACAGGGTTATGCGACGCGCAAACATCGCCAGCTGACCGTGGGAGGCGACGCTTGAGCCGCCCATCACCCGGCGCGGCGGACGCTCGGAGTCCGGCATGACCACCGCGCAGCCTACTGCGCAGCCCCGCATCTGACCCTCACGCGGGGCCGGAGGTGCACCGGCGTCCTCCGAAATTCCGCATAATGCGAAGGATCGCCGGGCGCGCGCTTGAATAAGCGCTTATCATTCGCGGCACGGGAACCGTAAGCAGCGGGGAAACATGGTCGGGATAGTGCACAATCCATGGAGGCGGATTGGTCTGAGAGCAGTCATCTTGGCGGTGCTCGGTGCGCTCGTTCTCGCTGGCAGCGCGCGGGCCGCCGGCGTCGGCGAAGGCAGCGTCCTCTCCGAAGGCGGCGTCCTCTCAGAAGTGGCAACCCCGGCTCCTGAAACCGTGCTGTCTCCGACGCCGGTTGCGGCTCCGGAAACCATCCTCTCGGGCTCCGGCGGGGAAGTCGGCACCCTGCCTTCGGAAGTCACCCCGCCCACGGGAGTGACGACCCCGACCCCGGAAGCCGCGGCCCCGCCGCCGGCCCCCGAAACGAAAACCTCGACCCCAGCCCCGGAAGCCACGCCCGTGCCGACGGCTCCCGAAACGCAAACCTCGACCCCGGCCCCGGAAGTCGTCACGACGACTCCGCCGTCGGAAACGGTGCTCCCTGTCTCCGCCGCGGAAAAACGCGAAACCGTGCTGAGCGGCGCCGCTGCTGCAGGAAAAGAACAGGAAACGCAGGTGTCGGCATCGGCCTCGGGCAATCAGGGCAGCGCCCTGGTGGTCGCCCCCAGCGCCGGTGCACCGGCGCCTCCGAGCGGCCCGCCGGCGGCGGGCTTCGGTCTGCCCGAAGTGGCCAGGGCCTCGAGCGCCGGTCCTCCCACGGCGGGTGTGGCCGCGAAGATGACGGTCGCTCAGCGTGTCCGGCAGTTCAATTGTGACCTGTCCTCATTGGGCGAACATGCCCCCGGTGGTTGTAGCGCGGGCTGGCTGGGCGCTCAGCGCCTGCTGTCGCAGTCGCCGATGGATCTGGAAGCAACCGTGGCATCGATCGCCGCATCGGCGGGTTCTCCTCCCACGGGCGGTCACGGCGCCTCCGGGCCCGGCAGTCCTCCCGTCAACCCGGCTCCCGGGCCGACGCCCGCACCCAGTGGGGTCTCGGGCTCGGCCGCGGGCTCCTCGGGTATCGCTCTTTCAGGCTTTCTCACCCTCGCGGGTCTCCTGCTGTTGGGAGCCCCGCGCGCGATGCGCCGGCTGAGGCTCTCGTGTCAGCCATGGCGCACCGCCTGCTTCGTTCTGATTCCAGAGCGACCGGGCTAGCTCCCCCCGGTCCACCTCACCCCGGCTGCGGATCGCTTGATCCGGGGCCACCGGCAATCAATTCGAGGCTTCTTTAGGAAGGGAGCTGGATGTGATGAAACCCCATCAGATGGTGATGGATGCGAGTGTCGATCGACGGATCGAGAGCGGCGCCGTGGCAACTGTCGCAAACAGAATGCAGAGCGGCTTCAAAAACAGCACGCGCAGCCCGCGTGTATCGAGCGAACCGAGCCTTGTGTCCACGCGCGTGCGCACGGGACAGCACACCCTGATTCTCACCGGCGAGCTGGACCGGGGTTCGGCGCGGACGCTCGAGGGGGAGATCGAGCGCCTCTGCGAAGAGGGAGTGTCCGGCATCACGCTGGACCTCCGCAAGCTCACCTACATCGATTCGATCGGAGTGGCGGTGATCGTGTTCCGCTGCGGCCTCTGCCAGAGGCGCGGCTACGACTTCGCGCTGATCCCCGGATCGCGGTTCATCCACCGCGCCTTCGAACAGGCGGGGGTCACCGAGCTGCTGCCGTTCCGGGCGAAGGAGGTCGCCGCCTGACGGGCAGCGGGAGGTCAGCTTGAGCGGGTCGAGCAGTGCGCGTCGGCGAGCGCACTGCTCGACGGGGACCGTCAGTTGCAGCCGGTGATGCCTCCGTCGAGTGGGATGATCGTGCCCGTCAGGTAGGAGCCGGCCCGTGAGGACAAAAAGAGGGCGAGCCCGGCGGCGTCGTCGGGATGGCCGATGCGCCCCAGGGGCACCGTTGCGGCGACCATCTCGAGGCTCTCCGGAGTCTCGAACATGAAGGCCGTCATCTTGCTCTCAAAGGGGCCCGGCGCGATCGCGTTGACGGTGATGTGCTCATCCGCCAGGCGCTTTGCCAGGTGGCGGGTGAGCATGTGCACCGCGGCCTTGCTCGCGCTGTAGCTGTAGTTGTCAAACGACGGCGTCCGTATCCCGTCGATCGAGCCGATGTTGATCACCCGGGCCGGATCCTCGGCGTCCGCCGCGGCGCGCAGCTCCGGCAGCAGGGCGACAGTGAGGTGGAACACGCCCTCGACGTTCGTGTGGGCCACCTTGTCCCAGCCGCTCGCGGGGAACTCCTCGAGCGGAGCGCCCCAGCTGGCGCCCGCGTTGTTGACGAGGATGTCGAGCCGCGGGAAGCGCTCCCGCGTAGCGCGCGCCAGCTCGCCGGCGCCCTCGGGAGTTGAGATGTCGCCGGGAATCGCCCGGCAGTCCCCGATCTCGGCGAGCTCCTTCGCTGCTGCCTGGACGTCGTCGCTCTTGCGCGAGGACACGATCACGTGCGCGCCGGCCTGGACCAGGCCGCGGGCGATCATCAGCCCGATTCCGCGCGAGCCGCCGGTCACGAGCGCGGTCTTGCCGGAGACGTCGAACAGGTCGCGCATCGGCGCTTGAGATTACAGTCCGCCGGCCAGCGGACGCGGGGGGGTGAGCATGAACACCTCGACCTCGATGTCCGGACCGACGTGGTGATTGGAGATGAACGCCAGGACCTCGCGACCGCAGATGCGTTCCACCTGATCGATGAACCTCTGCTGCATGGCGGTCTGAAATGCGCTGCGGGTCTCCTGGACGATGGTGCTGCGCTGCAGCTCGATCATGGTCTTCTCCACGTCGGTATAGACGCCGCCGAGCACACAGATCAGGAGATCATCGCCGAGCAGCCGGGTCTTGGCGGTGACCGGGGCGCGGTGGTGGTAGCGCTCGTGCAGAGCGACCATCGCCTCGGTCACGGCATCCAGCATGGCGTCGCCTTGCAGTGGTGGATCGGCGGCCGGCACGGCCAGCCTTCTCTCTCGTCCTCCGGTGGGTCTCGCGCGCGAGGCGAAGGGCGGAAACCCGACGAGCGATGAACCCTCAGCCTAGCGCGAGCCGGCTGTCGCCACAGCCGGGCTAGAAGAGAGCGTCGACGGAGACCTCGATCAACGGCCTGCCGGGCGGCGCATCGGCGCAGGCCGGCTGGGGCTCCCGGGTGCGGGTGACGCTGAACAGGCGCTGCACGGCGTCGGTGAGAAATCGTGACGCCTTGCCGTAGCCGTGTGCGTCATCGCCGCCGTGGGGGCGGTGGTAGTAGCGAACGGGAACGTACACGTGCAGGCTGCGCCGGGGGCGCGTGAGGGCGACGTAGAGGAGCCGCCGCTCCTCGGCGATGCCCTCCCTGCTGCCGGTGCTCATGTCGGCCGGCATGTTGCCGTCGTAGGCGGCGATCAGGTGGACGCTGTCCCACTCGAGGCCCTTGGCGGAATGGACGGTGCTGAGCACCAGGTAGTCCTCGTCGAGATGCGGCGGACCGGCGAGGCCGGCGCTCGAGGCCGGTGGGTCGAGCACCAGCTCAGAGACGAAGTGGCGAATGTCCTCGGCCCCGCGCGCGGCTGCCGTGAGCTGGTCGAGGTCGGCGACGCGCATGGCGCCGTCGGGATAGCGCAGGCGGATCAGCGGGCCGAGCGCCTGGCTCAGCCGCTCGACCTGGACGGCGGTGGTGTCATTGCTGTCGGGTCCGGCGGCCGACAGCGCGGCGATCAGGGCCTCGGCGTGCTCGACCGAGCCCTCCGGGATGTGTGCGACCGCCTCGCTGAAGCGCTCCGGCCGCGGCTCCCCGCCGCCGGCGCCTCGCAGCGCGTCAAGGACGCGCCGGGCGCGCGTCGGTCCGACCCCGTCGAGCAACTGCAGCACCCGGAACCAGCTCACCTCGTCGGCCGGGTTGTCGGTCAGCCGCAGCAGCGCGATGAGGTCCTTGACATGTGCCGCCTCCATGTAGCGCAGACCTCCGTACTTGACGAACGGGATACCGCGGCGGGTCAGCTCGAGCTCGAGCCGATCGGAGTCGTGGCCGGTGCGGAACAAAACCGCCTGGGTGCGCAGCTCAACCCCCTGCTCGCGGGCATCCATGACGCGATCGCACACCTCGCCCGCCTGCTCGCCCTCGTCGCGGGGGAACACCAGCTCAGGGCGCTGGCCGCCCTCTCGATCGGTCCACAGCCTC
Organism: uncultured Solirubrobacteraceae bacterium; assembly: GCA_963826995.1. GTDB lineage: Bacteria > Actinomycetota > Thermoleophilia > Solirubrobacterales > Solirubrobacteraceae > Palsa-744. The sequence continues at coordinate 1,344,985 of CAWGYZ010000002.1, forward strand.
TTCGGAAAGCCGAGACCGTCCTGCTCGGAGATGGCGTTGGCGACCGTGAGGATGGGGGTCGTCGAGCGGTAGTTCTGCTCGAGCTTGACCGTATGGGTATCGGGGAACTGCTTGGGAAAATCGAGGATGTGGCGAGCGCTCGCCGCGCGAAACCCGTAGATCGCCTGGAAGTCGTCGCCGACGACGGTGAGGCCCTCCCGCGCCGGGCGCAGGCCGCGCACGATGTCGACTTGCAGGCCGTTGACATCCTGGTACTCGTCGACCAGCAGGTGGTCGAAGTCCTCGGCCATGCGCCGCCCGATGACCTCATCGCGGGCCAGCGCCCGCCAGTAGAGGAGGAGATCGTCGAGGTCGAGCAGACTCAGCGAGCGCTTTCGCGCGCCGTAGGCGCGATAGATCTCGCCCAGCGCATCGCAGTGCTCCTCGCACCAGGGAAACGACTCGGCCAGCACCTCCGCGAGCGGGGTCTGTGCGTTGACGGTGCGCGAGTAGATGTCGAGCATGGTGGGCGCACGCGGAAAGCGCCGGCGGCTGACCGCGTGACCGTGCTCCTGGCGCACGAAGTCGAGCAGGTCGCCGGCGTCGCCGGCGTCGAGAATGCCGAAGCCCGGAGCGAGCCCGAGCGAGGAGGCATGGGTGCGCACCAACCTGTGAGCGACCGAGTGGAACGTGCCGCCGACGACACGGCCGGCGTTCGGTACGGCCCGCTCGGCCAGCTGGGCGGCGCGCTCGATCATCTCCCTCGCCGCACGACGGGTGAAGCTCAGCAACAGGATCCGCTCCGCCGGAATGCCCTCACTCAGGAGCCATGCAACGCGTGCGCACAGCGTCGTCGTCTTGCCTGTGCCGGCACCGGCGAGGATCAACAGCGGGCCGCCCGTATACGTCGCGGCCGCCCGCTGCTCGGCGTTCAGGGTATCGAGCCATACGCCTGGATCACGGTCGTCGAACATGTGTTCGCGACCCTAGGTCACCCGCCGGATGGGGCGCAGGCGGCCGTGCAGCGATGCTCGTGTTTGGCGCATGCTGCGCGTGGGTAGTGATGCATGTGGGCAGGTCCTCCTCCTGGCCCGCTTATGAATCCGCCTCGCAGCCTCCGGCCCTCCTCGGGGGCTGTGAGCGTTGTGGAGCGGCGCGAGAGCGCGGGCTACTGCGTCTGCGTTGCCGCGAGGCCGCCGGACCCGGCGGAGGAGAAGCCGAGGGGTGAAACCGGCTCGGAGCCGGCGGGTGCCGGTACCGCGACGAGACGGCAGACGAGCGTGGTTTCCTCACTGCCGCAGGCGGGACAGCAGGTCATTCCGTCACCAACATCTTCGCCGCAGACGAAGCAGATGACTTCTCTGGTTTCCGGCATAACAAATGCCATGCGCCTCATGCTGTGAATGCCCCCTACTCGCGACGGGAAATCGGTCAACTGGTCAATGATTCGGCCATTCAGAACCGCACCCGAGCCCTGCAACCGCGCTTGCGCCGATGTCGGGCCCTACGACCGGCCGATGTCGGGCCCAGTGCCCCCGGCCGATCTCGGGCCGCTGCCAGAGCCCTGTTTGAGGCTTCTGGGAGACGGCAGATGGAAGGGGACCGTTGTGACCACGATCTTGGGGAGCGACCGCAGGGCCCGGCGCAGGCGCGGCGCCGTCTGGTTGTGCAGGATGCGCTGCCAGCTGCGTTCCACGACGATCTCCGGGAGGATCACGGTCAGCGTGAGGTCCGGGCTCAGCCGGTGCAGCGACTCGATGTAGTTCACCATCGGCGCGACCAGCGCCCGGTAGGGCGACACCACGACCTCGAGCGGCAGGTGGTCGCCCCAGGTGCTCCAGTAGCTGCGGAAGCGCTCGCCCTCCTCGTCGGTGGGGCTGACGTGCACCGCGAGAACCGGCTGCTGCAGCGAGGCCGCGTAGGCCAATGCCCGCATGCTCGCGAGGTCCAGCGAGGCCAGGGGCACGATGATCAGGTGGTGGATCTCATCGGGGCTCTCCTCGGTCTCGGCCTCTGTCTCGCTCGGCTCCTCGGCGTCGTGGCCGCCGCCGAGGAGATTGGCGCTCGCGAGACCGTTGCGGGCGCTCGGCAGGATCCGGTGCTTGGGCACCTCGACCGTGTGCGGATGCAACGCGGTCGCCTCGGCGACCAGCCGGTAGTGGGCGCGGATGCGATCGGCGGCCAGGATGAACAGGCCGACGGCGAGCAGCGCCACCCACGCGCCCTCCATGAACTTCGTTATGGCCGCCGTGATGAACACGATCGCCGACAGCAGGCCGCCGGTGGCGTTGAACGCCAGGCTCCGCTTCCAGTGGGGATCGCGCAGCCGCCACCAGTGCACGACCATGCCCAGCTGCGACAGCGTGAATGCCAGGAACACACCGACCGCGTACAGCGGTATCAGGGGGGCGGTCCGCCCGCCGAAGCCCACGTAGATGATGCCCGCGATGAGCGACAGCAGGACTATCCCGTTGGTGAAGGCCAGGCGGTCGCCGATGCGCAGAAACAGCCGGGGCGCCTGAAAGTCACGTGCCAGCAGGAACAGCACGCGCGGGAAGTCGTTGTAGGCGGTGTTGGCGGCGAGCAGCAGGATGGCGGCCGTCGCGGCCTGCACGACCGGGTACATGAAGCCTGAGCCGAAGCTGCGGTGAGCGAGCTGGGAGAGCACGGTCTCCTGCGCGTTGGGAACGATGCCCCCCAGCTGCACCATCGCGATCGTTCCCACGAACAGCGCCACCAGCAGCCCGGCCATCCAGGTCAGCGTCGTACGGGCGTTGCGCCACTCGACGGGCTTGAACACGGGCACGGCGTTGGAGATGGCCTCGATCCCGGTCATGGCCGTCGAACCCGAGGCGAAGGCACGCAGGATCAGCAGCACCCCGACGCCCTCGGTGGCGGTGACCGGTGGCCTCGGGGTGGCCTGAAACCCGCGGCCGGCGGCGTCGCTCAGGCCCACGGCCACGAGCACCAGCATGGCGAACAGGAACAGGTAGGTCGGCGCCGCGAACAGCGTGCCGGCCTGGCGCACGCCGCGCAGGTTGCCGGCGAGCAGGATGAGGATCACGCACACACCGATCACGACCCGGTCAGAGGACAGTGACGGGATCGCCGAGGTGATCGCTTCGATCCCGGCCGCGACCGATACGGCGACCGTCAGGATGTAGTCGGTCGCGAGGCCCGCGGCGGCGGTCAGGCCGGGCATGCGCCCGAGGTTGTCGCTGGCCACGATGTAGGAGCCGCCACCGTGCGGATAGGCGCGGATGGTCTGCCGATAGGACACGCCCACCGCGATCATCAGCAGGGCGACCGTGGCGGCGATCGGAATCGAATAGCTGAGGCCGGCGCTGCCGGCCAGGACGAGCACCGCGAGCATCGCTTCGGGCCCGTAGGCCACCGAGGAGAGCGCGTCGGCCGACAGCACCGGTAGCGCCACCAGCTTTCGCATCCGCTCGCGGGCGATGGCGCTGCTCCTGAGAGGCGGTCCGAGCAGCGTGCGGCGCAGGCCATGGACCAGGCGCCCCTGCGGCGATGGCACGACCTGACCGGCGCCCGTCGCCTCCACCACCCGTCCCACGGCCCCGCCTCCGGGTCCCGGTTCGCTCTGCACCGGCACGAAGCGCCCAAAGCGGGTGGGCCGCACATTTGTGGGGTCCGGGTAGCTCGACAGGCTGGGGTCGACGGGAAGCGCCCGCCGCCAGAGCTCGGGATTGCCGCAGGCCCGGCCCCACTCGCGGCCCACTCTGCGCAGCACGCTGAGCTGGCGCTCATTGAGCGTCACGAGCAGAGCATCGGGGCTCGGTGCGCCCTGGCTCTCCTCGCCAGCCGTCATGGCCGATCCCGCGCTAGGCTTGGCTGCATGTGCCGCAACATAAGATCACTCCACAATTACGACCCGCCCGCCAGTGAGGGTGAGGTCCACGATGCCGCGCTCCAGTATGTCCGCAAGATAAGCGGATCGACGAAGCCGTCGCAGGCCAACGCAGAGGCCTTCGATCGCGCCGTCGAGGAGGTCGCGCTCGCCACCGGTCGGCTGCTCGATGGGCTGGTGACGTCCGCCCCCCCGAAGAACCGGGAGATCGAGGCGGCCAAGCGCCGCGAACGCGCTCAGCAGCGCTTTGCCGCCTAGCCGGGCGCGCTGTTTTCGGCCGCGGCTGTTGACTCCCTCTTTGAGAGGATTCTTCGACGGGCCATAGGGGCTGCTTAGCCACGCTGGCGACACTGATTCGCAGCCCATGCACCCCAGCGATCGGAAGACGATGACCCTCTCTCAGGAGCAGCGCCCGCAGAGCGCTCAGCGGCTTCGCCCGCGTGCCCGCTCGCTTGACCCCCCTCGCTTCAAACACCGGGTGAACAACGAGTACCCGGTGGGTTACCTGGCCCAGCTGGCGCGGCCGTTCACGTCCCGTCGCAGCCCCGGCGAGCGCGGGCTTGACGGGCCACCGGGCGAGCGCTCGCTCGCCGCCCCCGCCCGCTGCGGCGCTCCTCACGCTGTACCTGCGCTTACAGATCATGAGCGTTGCCGGATTTAGCGGCAAAAACCAGCGGCGCCACCGCGATAGTCGTTTGTCCAGGCGATATGCTCGCGCCCATAGCGATCCCGCGTGCGGCCACCGGTCGTATCTGGGACTGCGACCTGACAGCGGAGCGCGTTGGCGATCACATGTTGGCCGCCATGTTCTGGTCCGTGCAGCCACTCGTGAAAGAGATACGAGATGCTGGGCGGCGGGCGGACGAAGCAGGGGCGTTCCACACGAGCATTCAGGCAGCTGATCTTCCGGGTCGGCTGTCGCTGTCCTCATCCGCTCGGCCACGCGCACCGTCGTGAAGTGCCGGCTGCCCCCAAGAAGCTCCATGTGCCCCTGGACGTCTGTCTGGGAGCACGCCAAAGGAATGGAGACACCCACGAGCACGGATGTTCTTTTTCAGATCAGAGAGGAGGCTTCTCGATGGCGAGAATCCTTGTGATGGACGAGAGACAGGACCGCATCCTGCTCGACGAGTATGTGCACCCGATTCACATCGAAGACGAGCACGCATCGCTGCAGATCATCGAACGACTGGCGTGGGCGATCAGGGATGCGTCGCGTACCGACAGGCCCGCGCTCGGCAAACGCTGATGCTCAGCCAGGAGTTGGTTTCACGGGCACCGGAGCGGGATCTGCCCCGTCCGTAACCCCGATTTTGTTGAGAGCCGCCTTGACGGCGGCGGCGGCGTGCGCGCCTGCGACCTCGAGCGGCTCGGTCGTGCGCGTCGCCCGGCTGAGCACGAATGCGCCCTCCAGCCCCGCGATCATGCCGATCGCGAGCTCTCGTGCGACCGCCTCGGGAAGGCCGGCCGCGGCGAAGCGCTCGGTGCCGGAGGAGATCCAGCCCTCGAACACCTCGGCGGTCGCCAGGCGAAGCGGCTCGTTGGTGCTGGCGACCTCGAGCGCCACCGTGGCGATTGGGCAGGCGTCGGCGTAGCTCGTCTGGCGGAGCGTCTCGGCGGCGCCGTCGAAGCAGTCGTGGACCCCGCTCAGCACGTCGGGGGCCGCGTCGAACACGCTCTCCACGAGCTGCTGGAAGAACAGGCCGGAGGTGCGGATCACCTCTCCGGCCAGCTGGTCCTTGCCACTGGGAAAGAAGTGGTAGAGCGAGGAGAAGGGAGCCTCGGCTTCGGCCACGATCTGTTTGACGCCGGTCGCGGTGTAGCCCTGGCGGCGAAACAGGGTGGCGCTCGATTCCACTATCCGCTCCTTGGTGTTGCTCGCCATGGTGATCACGTGCCTTTCGTCGTTGCGCCGGTGTCCAAGGATAGCTAGCATCCAATGGAGCGATCTATCTAGAGGAGGATCATGCCCGAGGTCGAGCTTCCCGCGGGGACCATCGCCTACGAGGACACCGGCGGTGAGGGCCCGGCAGTCGTGTTGCTGCACGGGCTGATGATGGACGGCACGGTGTGGCGTCAAGTCGTGGATGACCTGCGATCGGACTACCGCTGCCTTCTCCCGACGCTCCCGTTGGGCGGCCACCGCCGTCCGATGCGCGAGGACGCGGACCTGTCGATGCGCGGCATCGCGGAGATCGCCGGGGACTTCATCGCGCGTCTCGACCTCGACGGCGTGACGCTCGCGATGAACGACTGGGGCGGCGGGCAGCTGTTGATCGGCGGCGCTCACGATCGGCGCATCGCTCGCTTGGCGCTGTGCTCGTGCGAGGCCTTCGACAACGTGCCGCCCAAGGGAGCCGCACGGGCGCTGCCCTGCATCGCGCGCGTGCCGGGCGGGATCGGCGCAGCTCTGCTGCCTTTTCGTTCGCACCGCCTGCGCCGGTTGCCCATGACCTTCGGGCATATGAGCAAGCGGCCGGTTCCCCGTGAGGTGATGGATCGATGGTTCGAGCCGGCGCTCCAGCAGCGGGAGATACGCCGCGATCTCCGAAAGTACGTGCTCAGCTCGGCTCAGGGCCGCCGCGATCTGCTCGCCGCCGCCCAGTCGCTGCGGTCGTTCGATCGCCCAGCGCTCGTGGCATGGGCCGCCGAGGACCGGCTCATGCCCCGTGCGCACGGACGCCGGCTGGCGGAGCTGCTGCCCAGAGGGACGCTGGCCGAGATCGAGGACTCCTACACCCTGATTCCCGAGGATCAGCCGGCGGAGCTCGCCGGGCACATGCGCGAGCTGCTGTCCCGCTGAGGTGTGCCGAGGCGAGCGGTAGTGTGCGCGGGGATGCTCGAGCCCGCGCGATCCTCCGGCCGGCGTGAGCGGATTGCACTCGTTCTCGCGGGAGGGGGCGCGCGTGGCGCCTACGAGGTGGGTGCACTGTCCGCTTTGGCACCGGCCCTTGCCGCGCGCGACGAGGCCCCCGACATCATCGTCGGGACCAGCATCGGGGCGCTCAACGGAGCCTTCATCGCGGCGCGTGCTCACGAGCCGCTGGCTGACATAGCCGCGGCCGGCGTTGAGATGTGGTTGGAGCTGCGCTGGGGCGACGCCCTGCGCCCGCTGGTGTCGCCCTCGGAGTTCGGCCGCCTGCTGGGCGCGGCCGCGACGCTCGCCCGGCTGCCGGGCGCCGACCTGCACGGGCTGCTTGACCCATCGCCGCTGGACGACACGCTCGACCGGCTCGTCGACTTCAGGCAGATCTCGCGCAACGTGCGGGATGGCACGCTGACGGCCGCTGCGGTCGTCGCCACCGCCTACACGACGACGCGCAGCGTCGTCTTTCATCATGGCGGCCCCGAGCTCGGGCTCGACCTGGCGCGGGCGATCGACTACTTCGCGACTCCGCTGGCGCCCGAGCACGTGCTCGCCTCGGCCGCGATCCCGGGCGCATTTCCGGCGGTCGAGGTCAGGCGCCCGCGCGAGGCCAAAGGCTGGTACGGCGACGGCGGCGTGCGCCTCAATGCGCCGCTGAAGCCGGCGCTCGAGCTGGGCGCCGACCGCGTCATCGTGATCGGCCTGAACTCGTCGCTGACCGACGGTCAACGTCCGGCTCGGCCGGACGCGATCGACGGCGCCGCACAGCTGTTGCAGGTCGTGCTCGGCGACCAGATCGCCGACGACGTGGCCACGCTGGCCACCGTCAACGAGACGCTCGTGCCCAGCGGATCCTCCGCAGGCAGGGCTCGCGCCCGCCACGGTGGCCGGCGAACGATCCCCTACATCTTCATTGCGCCCTCGGATCGGCTCGCGATCGGGCGCCTGGCGCGCGACATCTACAAGCGCCACTACGCCGGCATCGGCGGCCTGTTGCGCAACACCAACCTGGCGCTGCTGGGGCGCGTCGTGGGCGCGGAGCGAAGCGCCGTGCACGCCGAGCTGCTCAGCTACCTGTTCCTGGCAGGACAGTTCATCGAGGAGTTGATCGAGCTCGGGCGCCGGGACGGCGAGCGCTGGGTGGAACAGCGCCACGACGCCGGGCTGTGGCAGGTGGGGCGGCTGCCCGCGGTGAAAACAGGCTCGGCCCGCGGCCGGCGTCGCAGCGCCAAACCCCGTGTCATTCGCGCGGCCCGGGCAGCCCGGGCCTGACGGCGCCGGCGGCCACGGCGGCGCGATCCTCTCGCGGCGATCTCCGGTTCATGCGGGGGTGAGGCTGGCACGGCGCCGCGCCGCGCGCACGACGGAGCTGAGCGTGTCGATGTCGTAGGCGCCCTGGTGGCGGCGGCCGTTGACGAAGAACGTGGGCGTGCCCGACACCCCGCTTGAGTCGGCGCTCGCGACGTCCTCGGCGACGCGCGGCGTCTCCTCGTGATGCTGGAGGTCATCGCGGAAGCGGTCCAGGTCGAGGCCGATCTGGCTTGCGTAGTCGATCAAATCCTGTGGGCTGAAGATGCCCTGGTGGGCGAACAGAGCGTCGTAGTAGTCCCAGAACCTGCCCTGCGCCGCGGCCGCCTCGGAGGCCTCGGCGGCCAGTTGCGCCGAGGTGTGCACATCGTTGAGCGGGAGATGGCGCCAGACATAGCGAACGTCGTCATCGGATGAGCTCAGCAGCTCGCGCACGACAGCCTCGGCCTGCCCGCAGTAGGGGCACTCGAAGTCGCCGTACTCGACCAGCGTCACCAGCGCATCGTCGGGGCCGCGGATGTGGTCGCGCTCGGGATCGACGTCCTCGGACAGGTCGAGGATGTCATCGACCGTGCCGACGATCTGGCGGGCGCGGACTTCGGCCGGAAGACGCCTGATCACGGCGAACACGGCCCAGGCCACGAGCGGCGCGACGACCGCCGAGGCGAGCACGCCGAGCTTCGCCTCCGACAGGCGCTCGCCGTGGAAGGCCAGGGCTGAGATCAGCAGCGACACCGTGAAGCCGATGCCCGCCACCGCCCCGCCGCCGGCGAGCGAGGGCCAGCTGAGCGGCGAGCGTGGCCCGTGCAGTGCCGGGCGGGTGGCAAGCCAGGAGGCGCCGAGGATGCCGAGCGGCTTGCCGACGACGTAGCCGAACAGGATCCCGAGCGTTATCGGTGAGGTGACCGCGTCTGAGATCAGGCCGCCGGTCACGTGGATGCCCGCGTTGGCGAGCCCGAACAACGGCACGATCACGAAGCTCGTCCATGGGTGAAGGCTGTACTGCAGGCGTTCGTTGGGCGAGATCGCGGCGAGCACACCCAGCTGCGCTTCGCGGGCCAGTTCGGGTGTCGGCTGCTCGCGGAAGGAGCGCGTGAGCGCGGTAGCGCGCTCGAGGTTCTCGCGGGTCGGCGGATAGGCGCTCGTCACGAGGCCGGCCGCGAGGCCGCCGATGACGGGGTCGATCCCTGACTTGAACAGCGCCACCCACAGCGCGACGCCGACGAGCATCGACAGCTGGCGCCGCCAGGCCGGCACCCAGCGCAGGCAGACCAGCAGCCCGAACAGCCCGATCGCGGCGAGCAGAGCGGGCATCGAGACGTGCTTGGTATAGACCGTGGCGATCACCAGCAGGGCGCCGAGGTCATCGAACACCGCGAGCGTCAACAGGAACACCCGCAGGCGCGTGGCGGCGCGCGGGGTCAGCAGCGCCAGGGCACCCAGGGCAAAGGCGGTGTCGGTCGACATCGCGGCGCCCCAGCCGTGCGCGCCCGGTCCGCCGGCGTTGAACGCCAGGAAGATCAGAACCGGCGTGATCATGCCGCCGATCGCCGCGAGGACGGGGATCGCGAGCCGCCGGCGTTCGCGCAGCTCGCCCACGTCGAGCTCGCGCTTGGCCTCGAGCCCGACGACCAGGAAGAAGAACGTCATCAGGCCCTCGTTCACCCACTGGCGCAGGTCCGCCGAGATGCCACCGCTGCCCAGACGGATCGAGAGCTCGGTGGTCCAGACGGATTCGTAGGTGTGCGACCACGGCCCGTTGGCCCACACCATCGCCGCGACCGCCGCCACCAGCAGCGCCATGGCGCCACCGGTTTCGGTGCTGAGGAAGTCGCGGACGGGCGCGGCGAGGTTCCGCGCCCATGCTGTGCGGCCTGTGTAACGCGTCGTCTGCGCAACCGCCATAAGCTGGCGATTATCGCCTAGGTTCTAGTGTCATCACCGCGATGTCAGCCCAAGCCGAGAACACAGTCACGACGGCACAACCGGATCCGGAGGCACGCGAGCGCCGGCCCGCGATCCTGGCGGTCGACGATGAGCCCGCCGTGCTGGCGGCGGTGGCCCGCGACCTGCGTGTCGGCTTCGGCGAGCACTACCGCGTGCTGCGCGCGTCCTCGGGGGAAGAGGGGCTCGGACTGCTGCGCGAGTTGAGCGGCCGCGGAGACCAGGTGGCGATGCTGATCGCCGACCAGCGCATGCCGGGCATGCCCGGCACCGAGTATCTGCTTCAGGCGCGCCAGATCGTCCCGGAGGCCAAGCGCGTGCTGCTGACGGCCTATGCCGACACCGAGGCGGCGATCGCCGCGATCAACGAGGTGGCGCTCGACTACTACCTGCTGAAGCCCTGGGACCCGCCTGAGGAACAGCTGTATCCGGTCGTCGAAGACCTGCTCACGACCTGGCAGGCCGGCGCGGCGCTCGAGGCCGGCGGGCTGCGCCTGGTGGGCCACCGCTTCTCGCGCGAGTCGCACGATCTGCGCGACTTCCTCGTGCGCAACCGCGTGCCGGTGCGCTGGCTCGACGCCGAACGCGACGCCGAGGCGCGGGAGCTCTTGAAGGTCGCGGGCGTCCCGGCCGATCGTCTGCCGGTCGCCGTGCTCGAGGACGGCACCATACTCGAGCGCCCGACGATCCTCGAGCTGGCCGAGCGGCTCGGCGTCACCGCCAACCCCGCCCAGGACCACTACGACCTGGTGGTCGTCGGCGGCGGGCCCGCCGGCCTCGCGGCGGCCGTGTACGGGGCCTCTGAGGGGCTGAAGACCGTGATGGTCGAGCGCGAGGCGCCCGGGGGTCAGGCGGGGCAGTCGAGCCGGATCGAGAACTACCTCGGCTTCCCTGCCGGGTTGAGCGGCTCTGACCTGGCGCGCCGCGCCACCGACCAGGCACGGCGCCTCGGAGCCGAGCTGTTGACGGTCAAGGAAGTGGTCGGCCTGCGCGCGGAGGGCGCCGCGCGCCTTCTGGACCTGAGCGACGGCGGGGTGCTGAGCGCCAGCTGCGTGCTGGTCTCCTCCGGCGTCTCCTACCGCCAGCTCGACACTCCCGGCTTTCCCGAGCTGACGGGCGCCGGCGTGTACTACGGGGCGGCCATGACCGAGGCGCGTTCGTGCAAGGGTCAGCACATCATCATCATCGGGGGCGCCAACTCCGCCGGCCAGGCCGCCGTCTACTTCGCGGGCTGGGCCGCCAGCGTGACGATGCTCGTGCGCTCATCGCTTGAGAAGTCGATGTCGCAGTATCTGATCGAGCAGATCGCCGCTCTCCCAAACGTCAACGTGCTCACCGGCGCGACGGCCACCGCCGCCGAAGAGGAGGACGGGCAGCTGCGTCGCGTTCGCATCGACGGCCCGGACGGCGAGGACACGCTTCCCGCGGATGCCTGTTTCGTGTTCATCGGGGCCTCGCCCCGCACAGACTGGCTGGAGGGCGTCCTGGCTCGCGACGAGCGCGGGTTCATCCTGTCCGGTCGCGACGTGCAGGACAACGGGTGGCCGTTGGAACGCGAGCCGTACGTTCTGGAGACCTCGGTACCGGGCGTGTTCGTGGCCGGCGATGTGCGCGCCCGCTCGATCAAGCGGGTTGCCAGCGCCGTGGGCGAGGGTTCGATGGCGGTGTCGCTGATCCACGAATACCTGGTCGAGTCGTGAGCGACGCCCCCGTCACGGAGGCTCCGGTGACGCTCGAGGAGCTGCGCGGCGTGGACCTGTTCGACGAGCTCGACGACGCTGAGCTGGCCGAGTGGGTTCCGCTGGCACGGGCCTACCACGTCGAGCCCGGCGAGCTGATCATCGAGCAGGGCGACGCGCCCAGGGGGCTGCAGCTGTTGCTCGATGGGGAGGCCCTTGCGCTGCTCGTCGACCAGGGGCGCACCGAGCCCGTCGGCCGCCATGTTGGCCCCACCTGGATGGGCGCGATCGCGGTGCTGACGGGCGGCGCGCTCGGGGCGCGCATGCAGGCGGAGACACCCTGCCGGATGGCGGTGATCGATGCCGAGGATGTCCGCCGCCTGGCGTTCGCCCAGCCGGCGATCCACCGCCGCGTGATGCGGCAGGTCGCCCCGGTGATGAGCAGGGTCACCGAGATGCAGCAGAGCCGCGAGCGGCTGTCCTCGCTCGGCACGATGGCCGCGGGCCTCGCGCACGAGCTCAACAACCCGGCCGCCGCGGCCCGGCGCGCAGCTTCGCAGCTGACGGAGGCGCTCGAGGTGATCAGCTCGGCGCTCGCGCATTTCGTGGACGCGGGGGTGGAGCGCACGGAGGCCGAGCAGCTCGTGGCGCTGCAGCAGGAGGCGTTCGCGCGCGGGACCTCGGCGACGGCGCTCGACGCGCTGGACGCGGCCGACGCCGAAGACGAGGTGCTCGCGCGCCTTGAAGCGCTGGGGATCGAGGAGCCCTGGCGGCTGGCCGAGCCACTCGCCGTGGCAGGAGTCGACCAGGCCTGGCTCGATCGCGTGGCGGAGCTGGCGGGCCCGGCGAACGAAGCGGCGCTCAGGTGGGTGGCCGCCACGCTGACGGCAGCACGGCTCGCAGCTGAGCTGGAGGAGTCGACAGAGCGCATGTCCACGCTCGTGGGCGCGGTCAAGTCCTACGCCTACATGGATCGCGGCGGGCTCGTCGAGGTGGATCTGCACGAGGGCCTTGAGACCACGCTCGCCGTGCTCGGGCACAAGCTCAAGCACACACAGATCAAGGTGGTGCGCGACTACGATCGCACGCTTCCGAAGCTCACCGTGCGGGGATCGGAGCTGAACCAGGTGTGGACGAATCTGCTCGACAACGCGATCGATGCGCTCGGCGAAGAGGGGACGATCACCATCACCACCAAACGGGACGGCGGCTGCGCGGCGGTCGAGATCTCAGACGACGGCTCGGGAATCAGCGAGGAGGTTGCGGGGCGGATCTTCGATCCGTTCTTCACCACCAAGGACGTGGGGCAGGGGACCGGCCTCGGCCTTGCCACCGCGCGGCGCATCGTCGTCGACCGCCACGACGGCTCGCTCACTCTCTACCCCCAGCCCGGCCGCACCACCTTCCGTGTACAGCTCCCGTTCACACAATCCTGACGAAAGGGCGTCATGGCCACCTGCACACACACCGACCAGGTCTTGATCACCGAGCTCCCGCAGGCCGTCGACGGCTGCGAGGAGTGCCTGCTGACAGGCGACCCCTGGCTGCACCTGCGTATCTGCCTGGAGTGCGGCAAAGTGGGCTGCTGCGATGACTCGCCCAACCGCCACGCGAGCAAGCACGCGCATTCCAGTGAGCACCCGATCATCCGCTCGCTTGAGCCGGGGGAGGAATGGTCGTGGTGCTTCATCGACAACATCGCGATGCTGCTCCCGGAGGTGCACGGCCAGACGCGCATACCCCCATCGCCGATGCTGACGCGCTGAGCCCCTCGCATGAGCTCACCGGCGGCGGTGATCTTTGACCTCGACGGCGTCCTGATCGACTCCGAGACGGTCTGGAACGACGCCCGCCGGGCTCTCGTCGAGGACAGCGGCGGAAGCTGGCGCGATGACGCGCAGCGGGCGATGATGGGGATGAGCTCGCTCGAGTGGTCGCGCTACATGCGCGATCAGCTCGGTGTCCCGATGAGCGCCGAGGCGATCTCGGCGCAGGTGGCCGAGCGCCTGGAGCGCCTCTATCGACAGCACCTCCCGCTTCTCCCCGGCGCCCGCGAGGTGGTCGTCACGCTCGCCTCGCGCTGGCCGCTGGCGATCGCCTCCTCGGCGAACCGCCCGATCATCGAGCTGGTGCTCGGGCTGGCCGATCTGTCGGACTGCTTTCAGGCGGCGGTCTCCTCCGAGGAGGTCGCACACGGAAAGCCGGCCCCGGACGTGTATCTGGAGGCGGCCCGGCGGATCTCGCGCGACCCGGTCAGCTGCGCCGCGGTGGAGGATTCGGCCAACGGCCTGCGGGCGGCCGCCGCAGCCGGGATGGAGGTGGTTGCGGTCCCCAATAGGGCCTTCCCGCCGGAGCAGGAGGCGCTGGCCCACGCCGACGTCGTGCTGGGGTCGATCACGGACCTGACCCCGCGGGTGCTCGAGAGCCTGGCCGGGTCCCTCGACGCCGCCCGGGCGGAAAATTAGGAGAATGCCGATCGTGACGGCTTCGCGCAGAAGGGCGGCGGGCGGATGAGCAGTACAGGCGGGGGTGGATCGAGGAACCTGATCCTGGCGGCGATGATCTTCGCGGTCTCGATGACGTTCATCGACCAGACGATCGTGTCGATCGCCGCTCCGGAAATCCAGAAGCAGCTGCACCTGACGAGCACCGGCGTGCAGTGGGCGATAAACGCCTACCTACTGTCGCTGGCGGCGCTTTTCGCCTTCGGCGGGCGGCTGGCCGACACGGTCGGCCATCGCAAGATGGTGACGCTCGGCGTGATCGTGTTCGCCGCGGCCTCGGCGATGTGCGGGCTGACACCGAAGGGGAGTCTGGCCGAGGCATGGATCGTGACCTTCCGCGTGATCCAGGGCGCCGGCGGCGCGATCATGTTCCCGGCGGCGCTGGCGATCGTGGTGCACACCTTCTCGCTGCACGAACGCGGCAGGGCGCTGGCGATCTTCTTCGGCATCTCGGGCGGCCTCACGGCGATCGGCCCGATCCTCGGCGGCTATCTGACGCAGTGGACCTGGCGCGCGATCTTCTGGGTGAACATCCCCGTTGCCGTGATCGCGCTGCTGCTGATCATCATCTCGAAACCGGTGACGGTGCATCGCCCGGGCCGGATTGACTACCGGGGTCTCGCCCTGATCGCCTCCGGAGTCGGGCTGAGCGTGTTCGGATTCCAGCAGTCCTCGATCTGGGGATGGGGTGACCCCGCGATCTGGATCTGCATCGCAGCGGGTGTGGCGCTGCTCATCGCCTTCTACTTCGTCGAGCTGAAAACGGCCCCACCGCTGATGCAGGTGAGGATCTTCCGCATCCGGCCGTTCTTCGTCGAGAACCTCGTGCTCGCGATCACGATGCTGGTGTTCATTCCCGTCTTCTTCTTCGCCAGCGAGTATGCCCAGATCGGGCTGGACAAGTCGCCCACGAATGCCAGTCTCGTTCTCCTCTACTTCTTCATCGGCTTCGTCGTCGCGGCGCAGATCGGCGGGCGGATGCTCGACCGCGTGGGCGCCAAGCGCCCCGTCGTGCTCGGCTGCCTGCTCGGCGCCGCGGGGTTCTGGCTGTGGGCCGGCAAGGTCACGGGACTCAGCTTCCACTCCCAGGAGTGGTACATAATCCTCGCCGGCGCGGGCATGGGCTTCATGCTCGGGCCCGCAAGCACGGATGCAGTCAACCGGGCCTCGACGCTCGCCTACGGAGAGGCGACCGGCATCACCCAAACCGTCCGCAACTACTCGGCCAGCCTTGGATTGGCGATCCTCGGCACGCTTCTGATCACACAGCTGCACTCCCGGCTCGTCACATCCTTCATTGGCAAAGGCCTGCCGGCTGCCCGCGCGCACGCTCTGGCATCGAGCTTCTCCAACTCACAGAGCGGCGGCGGGAGCATCGCCTCGATTCCCCATTTCGTGCGGCTCGACTTCGCCTACGCCACCCGCTCGGTGCTGTATGTGATGGCGGCGATCATGGCCGCCGCGGCGGTCGTGGCGATGATCGGTCTGCGGGCGGGGGTACAGGAGGCGGTCGATGAAAGCGACCGTGAAGAGGAGGGCTCGCCCGACGCCGCGGCGGTCGCGAGCTGAGCCGCGGCTAGGACGCGTACAGCTCCTCGATCTGCTCCGCGTACTTCTCGGCGATCGGCTTGCGCTTGAGCTTCATCGTGGGTGTCAGCTCATCGCCGCTCGGCAGCCAGTCGCCTTCGACGATCGTGAACTTCTTGACCTGTTCCGGGCGCGCCAGCGTCGTGTTGGCCGCGTCGATGCCCTCCTGCACGGCCGCGCGAACACGCTCCTCGCGGGATAGCGACTCCAGCGAGGTGTCATCGATCCCCTGCTGGCCCGCCCATGCCGGAGCGAAGTCGGCGTCCAGGACGATCAGCGCTGTGTTGTAGCGGCGCCGATCGCCTATGCAGCAGGCCTGCCCGATGAGCGGCGAGGAGGACTTCAGAGCCGCCTCGATGTTGGCTGGTGACATGTTCTTGCCGGCCGCGTTGATGATGAGCTCCTTCTTGCGGTCGACGATCGACAGGTAACCGTCCTCGTCGAGCACGCCGATGTCCCCGGTCCGCAGCCAGCCGTCGTCGGTGAAGGCCTCTGTGGTCGTGTCCTCGAGGTTGCGGTAGCCGAGCATCACGACCTGCGATTTGATGAGCACCTCGCCGTCCTCGTCGAGCTTGATCTCCACCCCGGGGGCCGGCGGCCCGACGGTCCCGATCTTGATTCTCCCGGGCGGGTTGACCGTGCCGGCGCCGCAGGTCTCGCTCATGCCCCACAGCTCGGCGAGCGGGAGCCCGATCGCGTGGAAGAACTCCAGAACCTCGACCGGAGTGGGCGCGGCGCCGACGTTGATCGCCTCCACGCGGTCCAGTCCGAGCATCTGGCGAAGGCCCGCGAAGATCTCGGCGTCTGCCTGGGCGACCTGCGCGGCAAGCTCGGGGGGAACCTCTTCGCCGCGCTGCTCGAGGCGCACCTTGCGCACGCTCGCGTCCAGCGCGTTCTGTATCGAGGCGCGCTGCTCCTCGGGCTGCCCGGCGACCATCGTCTCCAGCCCCGCCTTGAGCTTCTCCCAGATGCGCGGAACGGCGAAGAACCAGCTCGGGCGCACTTCCGGCAGATAGGAGAGGACCTGGCGCGGATCGTCGCAGCAGGTGATCTCCAGACCGAACACGACCGGCAGGTAGTGATGCGCGTTTCGCTCGGCGATGTGTGCGGCGGGAAGCCACGAGATAACGCGACCGTCCTGCGGGAGCTCGATCAGCTCTTCGAAGCCCTCAACCGCCGCCAGCAGGTTGCGGTGGATCAGCTGCACGCCCTTCGGCGGCCCCGTCGTGCCGGAGGTGTAGATGAGCGTCAGAACGTCGGTCGGCTGGATCTGCGCAACCGAGGCCTCAACGTCGAACTCGGGGTTCGAGCCCTCGACGTCCGACAGCGCAAGCGTGCCCTCGGGGGCCTCACCATCCACGACGATGACGTGCTCGAGGTTGGGAAGCTCCTTGCGCGCCTCCAGCACCTCCGCGAGGTACTGCTGCTCGCATATCAGCACCCGCGTGTCGGCGTCAGAGACCAGGTAGGCGATCTGGGCTGGCGCGTATGTGTTGTAGATCGAGAAGGGCGTCGCTCCGAGCATCATCGCGGCGAGGTCGCAGAGATGGAACTCGGGGCGATTGGAGAGCATCAGGGCGATCGTGTCGCCACGCTTCAGCCCGAGCTTGGCAAGGCCCCCGGCCAGTGAGTCCACGCGCTTGCGAAGCTCTCCCCAGGTGATGGTGAAGGCATCGTCCTTCGTACGGATAGCGACCTCGTCGCTGCGCTCCGCGGCCGTGATGCAAAACGCCTCGGCGATGGTGGACGCGCGCAGCGCTGCCCGGTTCCCGTTGTTCTCAGTGACTGCCGTTTCCATGGACCTCTCCTCTCCCGTCCACAATTTACCCGGTTTCCTGTCAACCCTGCATGCGCCCGCCGAACTCCTCGGCTCGACGCCCGCCGACGTAGGCTTCAGTCATGCATCTGAGCGCCGCGGCGGAACAGGCGTGGCCGCCGTTCGTGCTCGTCACCGGGCTGTTGCTGATTGGTCTCACCGCACACCGTGATGGCCTGTTCGAGCGTGCCGGCCAGCTCGTCCAGAAGCTCGCGGGACCGCCGCCGATCCTGCTGGGAGCGTGCCTGCTGCTGGTGGCGGTCGTCACGGCGGTGCTCAATCTGGACACGGCCGTGGTGTTCCTCACACCCGTGCTCGTGCATGCTGCCCGCGGCCGGGGTATCGAGGAGGAGGCCTTCCTGTATGGCACGGTCTACATGGCCAACGCATCCTCGCTGTATCTCCCGGGATCCAACCTCACAAACCTGCTCGTCCTCGCCCACCAGCCCGTCTCCGGGGGCACGTTCGCGGTGCGGATGCTGGCGGTCGCGCTGACCGCCACGCTGGCCACGATGATCGGGCTGTTCGTGCTCTTTCGCCGGCGGCTGCGAGCTGTGCGTGGTCCGCGTCGCAGGCGCACACCGGCGGGCGCTATCGGCCTGGGACTGCCGGGCGCGCTGGCGGCTGCGATCCTCACGGTTGCACTTCGCGCCCCGGCGATCCCCGTCCTCGCGGTCGGGGTCACGCTCACCCTGATCGAGCTCGCGCGCGGCCGGCTTGCGCCGGGAGAGATCGTGCGGGCGGTGGGGCCGGCGGTGCTCATCACGCTGTTCCTGCTGTGCGTCGCGCTCGGGGCGCTTGCGCGCTCCTGGAGCGGACCGGCGCAGTTGGTCGAAGGAGCGGGGCGCTGGGGCACGACCGGAATCGCCGCGGTCGCGGCGGTGACTGTCAACAACCTGCCCGCCGCCGTCCTTCTGTCGGCGCGCTCGGTGGCCCACCCCCGCGCACTGCTGTTGGGTCTCAACGTGGGCCCCAATCTCGCCGCGACGGGATCGCTGTCGGCGCTGCTGTGGTGGCGTGCCGCACGACTGCTCGACGCTCGCCCGTCGTTCGTCGCATTCTCGCGCTGGGGATCGCCGCTGGCGATATTCGCGCTCGTGCTCGCACTGGGGGTGCTGAGCGTTCTGCCGCCGTCTGGGAGACCGCTGTGAGAGAAAGCGATCCTGTGCGGTTCTCACCACTTCTTGACGCCGTAACCGGCACGTGTTAGCGTGGCTCACTCGGAGGGCAGGGACGCCACTCTGCTGAGACTTCTAGGAGGAACGGACAGCCATGGAGGGCACGAGAGTCACCCGCGAGGGCGTGGATGTAGCTACGCGCAGCGGCAGGAGACCGTCGCGAGTTCGTCGAGGTGTGACGGTCGCGCTCAGCCTGTTCGCCGGTACCGTCGGCATGTTTGCGTTTGTCGGCATCGCCCAGGCTGAATCGACTCCGCGACCCTGTCTGTTGACGATCGTGAAGCGCACGAAGGTGGCCTTCATCTGCGTGAAGGGCGAGACCGGCAAGACCGGCAAGACGGGAGCGACGGGGGCGTCCGGGGTGACGGGGGCGACCGGGGCCGCTGGAGAACGCGGGGAAGCCGGACCTGCCGGGGAAGCCGGGGCCAACGGTGAAACGGGGCCGGCAGGAGTGACCGGAGCCACCGGTGAAGCTGGTCCTACCGGCGCGACAGGAGCGACGGGGCCTGAAGGACACGACGCAGCCGCCAGCAACGGCGCCAACGGGGCAACCGGCGCCACGGGGGCAACCGGCGCCACGGGGGCAACCGGCGCCACGGGGACGACCGGCGCCACGGGGACAACTGGCGCCACCGGGACGACTGGCGCCACCGGAGCGAACGGCGCCGCCGGCATAACCGGGATCACGGGAGCCACCGGAGCAACGGGACCGACCGGAGCGAGCGGAGTGACCGGTGCCACTGGGGCGACCGGCTCGGCCGGGGCGACCGGCTCGGCCGGACAGACCGGGGCCAGCGGGCCGGCCGGAGCGCAGGGCGTGGCGGGTGCGACGGGAGCCGAAGGCAAGGCGGGAGCATCGG
Source organism: uncultured Solirubrobacteraceae bacterium (assembly GCA_963826995.1). Classification (GTDB taxonomy): domain Bacteria; phylum Actinomycetota; class Thermoleophilia; order Solirubrobacterales; family Solirubrobacteraceae; genus Palsa-744. Next base: position 1,364,574 of record CAWGYZ010000002.1, read on the forward strand.
GCGCGAACGGCGAAGGCGGAGCGACGGGAGCAACAGGAGCCCAGGGTGTGACTGGTGTCACGGGAGCGACGGGAGCCAAGGGCGAAAGCGGCAAGGAAGGCGCGACTGGACCGGAAGGCGCCGCGGGTCCGGCCGGTAAAGAAGGGTCGGCCGGAAAAGAAGGCAAAGCGGGCACCAACGGAGCGACGGGAGCCACCGGGCCGTCGGCCGCCTCCAGCATCGCGGTCGCCTACGCGACGGCAAGCGGCAGCGGCAAAAGCGTGACCGCGTCATGTCCGGCCGGTGACGTCGCGCTGGGCGGCGGCGGGAGCAACGACGGCGGTGAAAGCTCCTACACGTCCTCGGGTCCCGTGAACTCGACGAACACGACTCCGCCCACCTCCGGCAGCGGTTCCTACTCGGCGGCCCCGACGGGCTGGTTCTACAGCTCGGCCGGCAAAGGCCCTGTCACCGCTTACGCACTCTGCTCCAAATAGCCGACCGCGCCTCGGCGGGGTTTGACAAGCCGGCGAGGTGGCCTCTACCGTGCGCGGCGACCACCCTGGGTGAGGAGAGGCGATGAGCGAGCGGCTACTGCTGCGCGGCGGCTACGTGCTGTCCATGGACGAGACCGTCGGTGAGCTGCCCGCTGGCGATGTTCTGATCGAGGACGGCGCGATCGTCGCCGTCGAGGCCAGCATCGAGGGGGCCGACGCCCAGCTCGTGGATGTCTCGGGACACGTGGTCATGCCCGGGTTCGTCGACACCCACAGACACACCTGGCAGACGCCCTTTCGGGGTGTCTGCGCGGACTGGACGCTCGAGGACTACTTCCGGGGAATCCGCATGTCGATCTCGCCCAACTGCTCGGCCGAGGATGTGTATGCCGGCAACTACGTCGGTGCTCTGGAAGCTCTGGAGGCGGGGGTCACGACGATTCTGGACTTCTCGCACTGCAACAACACGCCCGAGCACGCCGACGGGGCGCTCCAGGGCCTGCGGGACGCCGGTATCCGCGCGATGTTCGCCTACGGCTATTACCCGGCGCCGACCGCCACGCCGGTGTTCACCGAGCACGAGCAGCGGCTCGCCGACGCCAGGCGCATCCGCGAGCAGGAGCTCTCATCCGAGGACGGTCTCGTCACGATGGGCGTGGCCCTGACCGAGGTCGGGCTGCTGCCCTTCGAGCAGACGATCGCCGAGGCCGTCTCGGCGCGTGAGCTCGGCGTGCCGAGCGTGCTGCACACCGGCTGCAACTGGGGATCGCTCGCCACCGAGGGAATCCCGGAGCTCGACCACCACCACCTTCTGGCAGCCGACCAGGTGCACGTGCACTGCAACACGCTGGACGAGCGCAACCTTCGCCGCCTGGCGGATAACAGCTGCAAGGTGTCCTCATCCCCGGAGACCGAGATCCAGATGGGGATGGGCCGTCCGGTCATCCGCCGCGTCCTCGAGCTGGGGATGCGGCCGAGCCTGTCCTGCGACGTCATGTCCTCCAATTCGGGAGACATGTTCAGCCAGATGCGCATCGGCCTGCAGTTCGAGCGGTGTATGCGCAACGACGCCTTCAACGCGCGTAACCAGATGCCCGACCGCCTCGATTTGACGGTCCGCGACGCGCTTCGCTGGGGCACCGCCAACGGCGCGCATGCGATGGGCCTGGAGCACCGCATCGGCTCGCTTGCGCCGGGCAAGCAGGCTGACGTGATCGTCGTCGGAGGACGGCGCCTGAACATGGTGCCGATGGCCGATCCCGTCGGCTGCCTCGTCGCCCAGGCCAACCCCGGCAACGTCCGGCATGTGCTCGTTGCCGGGCGCTTCGTCAAGCGCGACGGCGAGCTCGTCGGCGTGGATCTCGATCGTGCGATCGAGCTCGCCCAGAGCTCCTGCGAGCGCGTGCTCGGCGCGATCAGGGCCGGCGGGGCGCCGCTTCTGCCCCCCGCGCCGGAGGGGTTCGCCGACCTCGTCAACACGGCGGCCGCCGGCAACCTGGCGCGAGCCTGGGGCATTGAGGTGCGGGCCTGAGAGGAGCTGAGGCCGAGCGCTAGACTGCCGCCCCATGGAGAAGGACAGGCCGGTCAAGCGCCGCTTTGAGATCCTGATCGGGCGCTACACCGCCAATCCCCTGATGCGCGGCATGTTCAGGGTGGGTATCACCCCGCCGGGGCTGGCCCTGGTGGAGACCGTCGGCCGTCGCACCGGAGCCGTGCGACAGACGCCCGTGACGGCCTACACACCCGACGGCGAGACGCTGTGGCTGATCGCCCAGCACGGCAGCCACGCCGGCTGGGTGCGCAACTTCGAAGCCAAACCGCGCGTGCGCGTGCGCCTCGGTCGCCACTGGCGTTACGGAACCGCCGAGCTACTGCCGGACGACGACGTCAAGGCGCGCATCCGAACATTCTCCAGCGGCCCGGTCGGCCGGGCGATAAACGCGGCGACATTCCGAGCCCTCGAGAGCCAGCCCGTGACCGTGCGAATTCAGCTCGAGGCCTGAGCCGGCCGTGCTGCGCCGCGGTTCATAGCTCGCCGAGGAAGCGCAGCAGCGCGTCGTTGACGGCCTCGGGTGCCTGCTGCTGCACCCAGTGCCCAGCGTCGGGGACGACGACCTCCTCGCGCAGATCGGTGACCCAGCCGCGCATCGCCTCGGCGGGCATGAAGCGGCGCACGGGGTCGTGCTCACCGGTGAGAAACAGGGCGGGCTGCTCCACCCGCCGCTCGGCGACCGATGCGGTGAGCTCCCAGCTGCGGTCCATGTTGCGATACCAGTTCAGCCCACCGGTGAACCCGGTTCGCTCAAACGCCTCGATGTAGACCTCGAGCTCCTCCTCGGACAGCCACTCCGGCCGCCGCGCCGGCCGCTTCTCCTCGGCCCACTGCTCGGTCCATTGGCGCGAGGTGGTCAGTGTCCGGCGCACGTCGCCGGCAAGCGCCGCATCCGCGACGCCGGGCTCCTGGAACCACACGATGTAGAAGTCCTCGCCGAGATGCCGGCGCATGATGGGCACCGGCGGGGCCGGCGACCTGGGCACGAAGGGGACGCTCAGACCGGCCACCGCGCGCACGCGCTCCGGGTGAAGGACGGCGAGCTGCCACACGAGCCAGGCGCCCCAATCGTGGCCGACGAAAAGCGCCTCCTGCTCGCCCAGGGCGTCGAGCAGGCCGCACATGTCGCCGCACAGCGAGATCACGTCGTAGGCCTCGACCTCCGCCGGCGCGGAGCTGCCTCCGTATCCGCGCATGTCCGGCGCCAGCACCCGGTAGCCGGCGGCCGCGAGCGCGGGCACCTGCCGGCGCCAGGAGTAGGCGAGCTCCGGGAACCCGTGGCACAGCACGACGAGCGGGCCCTCGCCCTCGTCGAGGGCCTCCAGCTCGATCCCGTTTGCGGCTATGCGACGTACCGGCACGGCCGGCAACTATAGGGCGCTGCGTTCCATCGGTCAGCTGTTTCGCTCGAGCGCGACCACGGGAATCCGGCGCGTCGTCTTCTGTGCGTATTCGGCGAACTGCGGGTAGCGCCCGGCCTGGCGATCGAACAGCCGGTCGCGCTCCTCGCCGGTGATCACGACGGCGGTCGCATCGACCGTCTCTGAGCCGACCTCGACCGTGACGGTGGGATTGGCGAGGAGATTGTGGTACCAGGCCGGATGCGTGGGTGCCCCGGCCTTCGATGCGAAGACGATCATCCGCTCACCGTCCTGCATGTAGACGACCGGGGTCGTGCGACTCTCCCCGGTCCTGGCGCCGGTGGTGGTGAGCAGCAGCACCGAGGAGCCCTCGAATTGCCCGCCCACCCGGCCGTCGTTGGCCCTGAACTCCTCGATGATCGAACGGTTGAAGTCGGCCATGTCGGGCACCTGAACATTGTTTCACGCAAGCTGCGGGTTGTTTGTCGCGGGCGCCGTTTGTCAGGCGTGTTTCCGGTGAGACAATAAGTCCAACATCTGGACTGGTGTCGAGCGTGGCGGGGAGGCGCTGAACTGCCGGCCTGAGACGAAGGACGCCTGCTGAGATGACTTGCCGAGGGGTTGGGGAGTTGGGTGGCCGCGAGGCGACTGGGCTGTGCGACGGTGTGCTGCTGACGGGTGCGACCGGGTTCGTCGGCATGGAGCTGCTCGCGCGCTATCTGGAGAGCACCGAGCGTCGCGTGTTCGCGCTCGTGCGAAGCGACGACGACGGGCAGGCGGCGGCGCGTATGGAGCGCACGCTGCGCTGCCTGTTCGGGCCGGGCCACCCCTATTCCGAGCGGGTGGTCGCCGTGCCGGGCGACGTCACGCGCCCCTCTCTGGGCCTGCGGGGGAGGCTCGACGAGCTCGCCGAGCGCGTGACCGAGGTGGTACACGGCGCTGCGACGGTGTCCTTCTCGGCCGGGCTCGCCGAGGCACTCGAGATCAACGTGGAGGGGACCCTGCGCATGCTCGAGTTCGGCGAGCGCTGTCAGGCGCGGGGAGGACTTCGGCGCTTCTCTCACATCTCCACCGCATATGTGGCCGGCGGGCATTCGGGCTGCTTCTCCGAGGATGACCTTGACGTCGGCCAGCGCTTTCACAACGCCTATGAGCAGTCCAAGTTCGAGGCCGAGTGCCTGCTCGCCGGCTGGTGGGAGCGACTGCCGCTGACGGTGCTGCGCCCCAGCATCATCGTCGGCGAGCGCGACAGCGGCTGGACGGCCTCGTTCAACGTTCTCTACTGGCCGTTGCGAGCGTTCGCACGTGGCGCCTACGCGGCCCTGCCGGCCAGGCCCAGCGCTCCGGTCGACGTCGTGCCGGTCGACTACGTGGCCGACGCCATCTTCGCGCTCAGCCAGTCCCCGGAGGCGGAGGGCGCAACGTTTCACCTCACCGCCGGAGCGCAGGCGAGCACGGTCGGCGAGCTCGTCGAGCTCGCGGCCGCCCGCTTCAGGCGCCCGCAACCCCGCCTCGTCGATCCCGCGCTCTATCGTCGTCTCGTGCACCCGCTGCTCGTTCGGGCGACGCGGGACGAGCGCTACCGGCGGGCGCTCAGACGCAGCGAGGTCTTCTTCCCCTACTTCGCCCTCGAGGCGGTATTCGACGACCGTCGCTCCCGGGTCGCGCTTCGCGGGGCGGGCATTCGGCCCACACCGCTGCGTACCTACTTCGACCCGCTGGTCGAGTTCGCGCTTGCGGCCGATTGGGGGCGGCGGCCGATAGCGCGTGCCAACGCGGCCGCGAGCGTTGCACCGCCGCCCAGCCGGGCGGCACATCGGCCCCAGGCCCGACCGCGGCTGGCGCTGGCGAAATGACGAGCCCGCGCCTGTCGGCGCTCGACGCGTCGTTCCTCGCCGTGGAGACGCCCAACGCTCACATGCACGTCGGCTGGGTCGCAATCTTCTCGGCGCCCGCCGAAGGCCGGCTGCCGAGCTTCTCAGAGCTTCGCGATCACATCGAGCTGCGGCTGGCTCGCGCGCCGCGCTACCGCCAGAAGCTCGCGTCCGTTCCTCTCGGCCTGCATGCGCCGGAGTGGACCGACGACCGCGCCTTCTCCGTCGATCGCCACGTCTACCGGGCGCCCGGGCCGCTCGAGGACCTGGTCGAGGAGGTCATGTCGATGCCGCTGCGCCGGGACCGCCCGCTGTGGGAGATGTGGATCTGCGAGGACGGGCCGCAGGAGCAGTTCGCGATCGTCGGCAAGGCCCATCACTGCATGGTCGACGGCCTCGCCGCCGTGGAGCTCGCGTCGCTGTTGCTCGACCCCACGCCCGAACCCGCGCTGTATGAGCCCGACGGCTGGCGCGCGGCACCCGAGCCCGGCGGCGAGCGGCTGCTGGTCAGGGGTGCGCGCGACCTCCTCTATCAGCAGCTCGATCTGCTGCGCTGGCCGCTGCGGGCTGCGAGATCGCCGGCCCCGGCAGCACGGCAGGCCGCCTCCGGGGCGCTTCGGATGACGCGAGCGCTCAGCCATCTGCTGGGCGCCGCTCCCACGAGCATGCTCAATGGCCAGCTGTCGCCGCTGCGCCGGCTGGCCTGGGCCCGGCGCCCGCTCGGTGATCTGCGCGTCGTCAAGCGCGTCTACGGCACGACCGTCAACGACGTGATGCTGGCGGCGGTTGCCGGCGGCATGCGTGCCTTCCTGATCCGCCGCGGCGAGGAGCCGGTGGCGCTCAAGGTGATGGTTCCGGTCAGCGTTCGCAGCTCGGCTGACGTCCTCGGCAATCACATCTCATTTGTGTTTGCCGAGCTGCCCTGCGACGAGCCCGACCCGCTCGGTCGCCTGTACCGCGTGCACGCCGCCATGAGCCGGCGCAAGCGCGACCGCGAGCCCGATGGGGCCGACCTCGTGCTGAAGGCCGTGGCGCACGCGCCCGCGACGGTTCAGCAGAGCCTGTCGCGGTTCATCGCCGGTCCCCGCACGTTCAACCTCGTGGTGTCCAACATCCCCGGCCCGAATGTGCCCATGTACATGCTCGGCTGCCCGTTGCAGGCCACCTATCCGGTCGTGCCGCTGTCCGACCGTCACGCGGTGTCGGTGGGCATGACCACCATCCACGAGCAGGCGTGCTTCGGCGTCTACGCCGACCGCGAGGCGCTGCCCGACGTCGATCTGCTGGCCCACGACATCGACGACGCGATCTCCGAACTGCTGGCGGCCACGGACCAGGTCGCCCGGCTCTGACGCGGGCGCGCGCCGCTCAGCTGTGGCGCTTGCGCGCCTTGCGTGCCTTGGCGCCCGACGCGGCCTTGCCGTCGTGGCTGCCGGCGGAGCTGGACTTGCCGTCGCCGTTGTTCTTGGCGCCCGCATCGTGGTTCTCAGAGGGGGCTTCGCTCCTGCCGGGCTCCCTGCCGTCGGGCTCGAACGCGGACGGGAGCCCGGTGAAGAGAGGGCGACCGGGAAACAGAGGCTGCCCGGGGAAGGCCAGCTGCGCGGGGTTGCCGAGCAGTGCCGGCGGCCGCGCGGCCTCGCCGGCGCCCGCGTCCGGAGAGGAGTCACGCCGGATGCGTTCCTGCTCGAGCGCCCTGATCTCGTTGAGAGCCTCGGCGAGGACCGGCGCCGCCGGCTCGTGGCTCTCCCACAGTGTCTTCATCGCCTTGGCCGATGCGATCGGAGTGTCGACCGGCGCGGACGTGTTGGCCCGTTCGATCTGATCCTCGAGCTGCCGGCGGGCGTCTTCGGCGCTGTCCAGGTCGTGGATGTCCACGTGGATGGTTCGCATGTCGGCGAGGTCGAACGGCGGCCGCTGTGCGGAGTCGATCAACTGCACGACGGGGCGCTGGCAGGCATGGCGGATCGCCAGCTCGTAGAAGACGTTCGCGTCGTGGTCTGTCAGGTCCGCGACGAGGAGATCGGAGTCGGCGACGGCAGCGAGCAGCTGGCCGGTGATGATCCCGGGCAGCCCCATCTCGTCGGCCCGCTTGGCGGCGTATCCCAGCTCTGAGACGACCGGCTCGATGATGTGCTTGAAGACCTGATCGGCGCGCCTGCGGGCCTCTGTGCCCGGATCGCCGACCGGAGAAATCACCAAGCAGGTCAGGCTCGACATGCTGCCTCCCGGCAAAGAAGATGGACGCCGTGAGCATACAGGCGTGCCTGTATCGTCCGGAGGAGTGAGTGACCGCGATCTCGACATCGCCGTATTCGGCGCCACCGGTGTAACCGGCCGGCGCGTGGCGGGCTACCTGGCCGAGCGCGCCGCCGAGACGGGCCTGCGATGGGCCGCCGCCGCGCGTGATGCCGAGAAGGCGGAGCGGATCCTGAATGAATGCGGGGTGCAGGCGCCGGAGACGATCGTGGCAGACGTCTCAGATCCTGACTCGCTGGCGACGATGGCGGCGCGAGCCCGTGTGGTCCTCAACCTCGTCGGGCCTTACACGCTGTATGGGCGCCCGGTGATCGAGGCCTGCGTGGCCCATGGCGCCCACTACGCAGACCTCACCGGTGAGATCCCCTTCGTCCGCCGGATGGTCGACGAGTTCGACCAGGCGGCGACGGGCGCCGGGGTGAAGATCGTGCAGGTGTGCGGGTTCGAGGCGCTGCCTGCCGATCTCCTGGTTCTGTTGGCCGGTGAGGCGGCGCGCGAGCGCTTCGGCGAGGGTCTCGCGACGGTTGACCTCGAGGTGACGGTGAAGCCACCGGGAGGCATGCCGCGCCCGTCCGACGGGGTCTCAGGAGGAACCTTTCAGAGCATCTCGGCACTGGTGGGCGACGAGCAGGCCGCGCGCGCCATCGATCCGGCTGCGCTCATCACAGACGACGCGGCCGCGGCGTCGGTGCGACGAATCTCACCGATCTCGCTCGGGCCCCGGCGTGGATCCGACGGAGCAGTGATCGCCCCGATGGCGCCCGCCCCGTTCATCAACCCGGCCGTCATACAGCGGACGGCCGCGCTGATGGCGGCGGCCGACGGGCACCCAGTCCAGCCGTTTCGCTATCGGGAGGGCATGGTGCTCGGTGGAGGCGCCGCCTCTCTTCCGGCGCGCTGGGGGGTCGCGGGCGCTCTGTCGGCCACCCAGGTCGGCCTTCGCGGCCTCGCCGGCGCCCGCCCGGCGGTCAGGCGGCGAATCGCCAATGTCCTTGAACGGGTGGGCCCCGCGTCGGGGTTCGGCCCCGCCGAGGACCGCCTCGAGGGCTGGGAGTGGACTATGTCCGTGCAGGCTCGCACGGTCCGCGCAAATCAGATCAACGCGCATGTGCGCGCCCAGGGACACCCCGGTTATCTGGCAACGGCGAGGATGCTCGGTGAGGCGGGGATGCTGCTCGCCGAGGAGGGCGCCACACCGCAGCGAGCCGGCTGTCTCACTCCCGCCAGCGCCCTCGGCACCGCCCAGATCGATCGCTTCGAGCGGGCGCGCCTGCGCTTCTCGGTGGATCTCTAACGCTTGCCTTCCCCACGATGGAACATCTCCTCAAGCGCTCCGGATCCGGCCTTGCGGGAGACCGAGCTGCCGCCGGGCCCCCGCAACACGTGGGCGCAGCCGACCGCGATCAGCGCGCCGGCGATCGGGCCGAGTGCATAGACCCAGAAGCTCGAGAAGTCTCCGCTGACCAGTGCCGGGCCGAATGAGCGGGCCGTGTTCATCGAGGTGCCGCTCACCGGCGCTGACCAGAGACCGGCGAGCGCGATGTACCCGCCGACACCCAGCGCGGCGATCGCGCCCACGTTCTGGGCGGCGGAGGCCGTGCCCAGGATCACGCTCACGAGCGTTGCGGTGAGGACGATCTCCATCAAGAGCGCCTGCCAGTTGGCGTAGCCGGGTCCGGGCAGCGTGGCGCCCAGATGCTGCACGTTCCCGAAGACTGCCTCGAGAAACAGGCACGCCAGGGTGGCGCCGATTAGCTGTATGACGATGTAGCCGGGTACGCGTTTCCAGGGGAAGTCTCCGCGCATGGCGAACGCGAGCGAGACTCCGGGATTGAGGTGGGCCCCCGAGACGGCGCCCATGAACAGGATGATCGCCATGACCATCAGGCCGGGAGCCACGACCGCGGCCGCCAGGCTGATCTGGCCCTTGCCGTGCAGGATCCCGCCGCCGGCGGCGACCAGGACGAGCATGAAAGTGCCGAGCAGCTCGGAGAAGAGCCTTCGCCACTCGAGGCTCGGGTCGTCGAACTCGGCCTTGGAGCCGAACTCGAGCGCGAGCAGATGCCGCGTCCGTGGAGTGAGCAATCCGAAGCCGGGGGCGTCGGCGGGCATCGAACGCTCATCGGGCATGGCCGCAACCTAACAGCCACGCTGTGCAGGTACGCTTGGCGCTCATGAACAGCGCTCCACGCGCGATCCATCACCTCAACTGCGGCACCATGTGCCCCCGCGGTGCGCGCCTGATCGCGGGCGAGGGAGGACTCCTTGCGAGCACGCGGCTCGTCTGCCACTGCCTGCTCGTCGAGGGCGCCGAGGGACTGGTGCTCGTCGACACCGGTTTCGGCGTCGCCGACACGCAGAACCGGCGCCAGCTCGGCGTACCGTTCACGACCGCGGTCCGCCCGGTCGCCGACACGGCCGAGACTGCGATCTCGCAGATCCGCGAGCGCGGATTCGAGCCGGGCGACGTGCGCCATATCGTCACGACGCACCTCGACCTCGACCACGCCGGCGGTCTTCCGGACTTTCCCGAGGCCGAGGTTCACCTGCTCGGCCCAGAGCTCGACGCCGCGATGAACCCCGGCTGGCGCGAGCGCGCACGCTATATCTCCGCCCACTGGGCGCACGGGCCGCGCTGGTCTCGCCATGAGCCCGGCGGCGATGACTGGTTCGGCTTCGAGAGCGTGCGGATCCTGCCGGACAGCGACGCCGAGATCCTGCTGATCCCGCTGCGCGGGCACACGCTCGGCCACACGGGTGTCGCGATCAAGCGGGCCGACCGCTGGCTGTTGCACTGCGGCGACGCCTACTTTCACCGCGGCGAGGTGGAGACGCCCGCACACTGCCCGGCGGGGCTGCGCGTCTTCGAGGCGCTGACCGAGGTCGAGGGCGCAACCCGACGCCAGAACTCAGAGCGCCTGCGCGAGCTCGCCCACCGGCACGGCGACGAGGTTGAGCTGGTCTGCTCGCACGACGCGCCGACGCTCGACCGCCTCCTCGCCGCGGGCACCGATCGGATGTAGACAGGGGAACGGCCAGGCGGCACCGAGAACAGAGAGAGGGGAACGTCATGGGATTCATCGCTCCGGCCGCACCGCCGGTGGATATCGAGGAGTGGAAGCGCCGGCCGCTGCTCGAGCGGATCAAGCCGCTGGCGCAGGACTGGGCGATCAACGGCGTCGGCGTACCGACGGCCGTCTACCTGCTCTACATCATCAAGCTCGTCATCTTCGCGGTCGGTGGCGCGCTGCTGATCTCGGCGACCACCAGCAGCCTCGGCGGGCTGGGCGACCTCGGCAGCTGGTGGACCGAACCGATCGTCTTCCAGAAGGTCGTCGTGTGGACCATGCTGTGGGAGTTCGTCGGGCTGGGGGCGGGATCGATGCCGCTGACGTTCCGGTTCATGCCGCCGATCGGCGGCATCCTCTACTGGCTGCGCCCGGGCACGATCCGCCTGCCGCCGTTCCCCGAGCGCGTCCCGCTCACACGCGGATACAGGCGGACGCTGCTCGACGTGGGTCTGTACGCGGGTGTCCTCGCCTCCGCGATCTTCCTGCTCGTGTCCAACGGCGATGCTGTGCCGGGCCTCGCGTCCGTCCGCCTGGACACCACCGCCATCGCTGTGCTGCTCGGCTTCCTCGTGCTTCTCGGGCTGCGCGACAAGGTCTCGTTCCTGAGCGCCCGCCCGGAACTGTATGGGCTGCTGCTGTTCGTGTTTCTGTTCCCGATCAGGAACCTCCTCGTCGCCTCCCAGCTCGTGTTCGTGTGCATCTGGTGGGGCGCGGCGTCGTCCAAGCTCAACAAGCACTTCCCGTTCGTGGTGGCCGTGATGATCTCGAACACGCCCTGGAATCGCTCGCGGACGGCCAAGCGCCTGCTGTATCGCAACTACCCCGAGGACCTAAGGCCCTCACAGCGGGCGGCGTTCGCCGCACACCTCGGCACCGTCATCGAGTTCTCGCTGCCGCTCGTTCTGCTCGTGTCCAGGGGCGGGACGCTGTGCACGATCGCCGTGGTGGGCATGATCATCTTCCACGTTCACATCACCTCGACGTTTCCGCTCGCCGTGCCGCTCGAGTGGAACCTGTTCATGATCTTCGGGCTGCTGTTCCTGTTCGGCCACTACGGCGACGTGCCGTTCTCGACGCTCGATGAACCGCTCCTGATCGCCGCGATCGTGGCGGTCGGGGTGCTCGTCCCGGTCGCCGGCAACCTGCGCCCGGACAAGATCTCGTTCCTCACCTCGATGCGCTACTACGCGGGCAACTGGGCGACGAGCCAGTGGTTGTTCCGCCGCGACGGCGCAGAGCAGAAGCTCGACACCGCCCTCGTCAAGCCGGCGCACGTCGTGGTCGAGCAGCTGACGAAGCTGTACGGCCGCGAGATGGCCGAGCTGCTGCTCACCAAGGGCCTGGCCTTCCGCGCGATGCACACGCACGGCCGCGCGCTGAACGGGTTGCTTCCTCGCGCCGTGAATGACGTCGAGGCCTACTCCGTACGCGAGGGCGAGCTCGTCGCCGGCGTGGCCGTCGGATGGAACTTCGGCGACGGCCACTTCCACAACGAGCAGCTGCTCGCAGCCGTGCAGGAGCGTTGCAATTTCGCTGAGGGTGAACTGCGGGTGGTCACGATCGAGTCCCAGCCCGCCCAGGTGCAGCGTCAGCACTACCGCATCTACGACGCCGCCACGGGGCTCCTCGAGGAGGGCTACGTGCAGGTCCAGGATATGGTCGATCGCCAGCCCTGGCTTGACGGCAGTGGCACCTACCCGGTCGAGGTGATTCACTCGAGCCCGCCCGCCGGTGCGCCCGCGGCGGCCCCGGTGAGCTGAGTGGGCGATGCGATCGTCGTCGGGTCCGGCCCGAACGGCCTGACATGCGCAGCAGTGCTCGCGCGCGCGGGCATGAAGGTGACCGTGCTCGAGGCGCAGGACACCATCGGAGGCGGCACCCGCACGAGTGAACCGACGCTCCCGGGACTGCTCCACGACGACTGCTCGGCCGTCCACATAATGGCCGTGGGCGCCCGCTCGCTGAACGGGCTCGAGCTCGAGCGTCACGGCCTCCGGTGGTGCTGGCCGGAGGTCGACCTCGCCCACCCGCTCGACGGTGGAAGGGGGGGCAGCCTGGTGCGGTCGCTCACCGACACGGTCAGCGGGCTCGGGCAGGACGGACCGGCGTGGCGGCGGCTGTTCGGCTCGCCGTCGAGAGGTTTCGCCGCCCTCAGCGAGGACATCATGCGACCGGTGCTGCACGTGCCCCGGCACCCTGTCCGGCTGATGCGCTTCGGGGTGCCGGCGGCGATGCCCGCGACCCTGCTGGCGCGGGCGTTCAGAACCGAGGAGGCTCGCGCCCTGTTCGGCGGTTGCGCCGCGCACGCATTCAGCCCGCTGTCGCACCCGATGAGCTCCTCCGTCGGCGTGGCGCTGATCTGTGCCGGCCATCAGTACGGCTGGCCTGTCGCGCGGGGGGGCTCGCGCGCGATCAGCGACGCTCTGGCCGCCGTCGTACGCGAGCACGGCGGCGAGCTTGAGACCGGACGCCGGGTGGTCTCTCTCTCAGAGCTCCCGCCGGCCGACGCGGTCGTGTTCGACCTCGCGCCCGGCGCGGTCGCCGACATCGCCGCCGGGCGGCTGTCCCCGCGCGTTGCGCGCGCCTACCGCCGCTACCGCTACGGACCGGGGGCCTTCAAGGTCGACCTCGCCGTCGCCGGCGGGGTGCCCTGGGCCAGCGAGCCCGCCCGCCGCGCGGGCACGGTGCACGCCGTCGGCTCATTCGATGAGATCGTCGTCGCCGAGCGGGAGATAAATCGCGGCCGCATGCCCGAGCGCCCGTTCGTCGTCGTCTGTCAGCAGTCGCTCGCGGATCCGACGCGCGCCCGGGGCGACGTCCATCCGGTGTGGAGCTACGCGCACGTCCCGAACGGCTACACCGGCGATGCAACCGAGGCCCTGCTCAACCAGATCGAACGGTTCGCGCCCGGCCTGCGCGAGCGGATCCTCGCGACGAGCGTCCGCTCGACGGGTGACATCGCGGCTGACAACGCCAACTACGTCGGCGGCGACATCATCACCGGCGCCAACACACCCGTGCAGACCGTGATTCGCCCGCGCCTGGCGGTCGACCCCTACAGCACGGGAATCCCCGGTGTGTTCATCTGCTCTGCCGCGACACCTCCGGGTGCAGGTGCGCACGGGATGAACGGCTACAACGCCGCGCAGTCGGTGCTCGACTCGGTTAGCCTGCGGCGTCAGTGACCGAGGTGTTCCTCACGGGTGGCTCGGGCTTCATCGGCGGCAGGCTGATCGAGCGGCTGCGCGCGGACGGGCACAGCGTGCGCGCGCTCGCGCGCTCGGCCTCGGCGGCCGACCGCGTGCGCGAGCTCGGCGCCGAGCCGGTGGAGGGGGAGCTGGCGGATGTCGCCGCCATGCGCACCGGCGCTGAGGGCTGCGAGTTTGCCTTTCACGCGGCGGCGACCCTCGGCGACTGGGGAAAGCGCGAGGACTTCGAGCGCGGCAACGTGCAGGGCACGGGTAACGCCCTGCGAGCCTGTGCCGAGGCCGGCGTGCGGCGATTCGTCCACGTCGGCACCGAGGCGGCGCTGCTCGCCGGTCAGCCGCTCATCGAAGTCGACGAGACGGCGCCGCTGCGGCCCGACTCGCCGGTGCTCTACAGCTCGACCAAGGCGCGCGCCGAGCAGGCGGTGCTCGACGCCAACCGCGACGGCTTCGAGACGGTCGTGGTTCGTCCGCGCTTCGTATGGGGCGCGGACGATACGACGCTCCTGCCGGTGATGGTCGAGATGGTGCGCAGCGGGCGCTTTGCATGGATCGGCGGCGGGCGCCACCGCACCTCCACGACGCACGTCGACAACACGGTCGAGGGGCTCGTGCTCGGCGCCACGCGCGGGCGGCCGGGGAACGCCTACTTCGTGACCGACGGCGAGCCCGTGGTGTTCCGCGAGTTCGTCAGCGACCTGCTGGCGACCCAGGGTGTGCAGGCGCCGTCTCGCAGCATTCCGCGTGCCGCCGCATCCGCGCTCGCGAGCGCCGGCGAGACCGCCTGGCGGCTCCTGCCCCTTCCCGGCCGCCCGCCTCTGACGCGCTTTGCCTACTGGGTCTCCTCGCAGGAGTGCACCATCCGGATCGACAAGGCACGCGAGCAGCTCTCCTACACGCCGGTCACGAGCATCGCTGATGGCCTGGCCGGCCTGCGAGGGGTAAGGTGACGCCGGTGATCACGGCGCGCGAGTCCGAGCAGGTCGCGAAGGCCAACGCCGGCGGGCTGACACCGGTCGTTTTCATCCACGGGCTGTGGCTTCTGCCGAGCAGCTGGGATCGATGGGCCGCGGTGTTCGAGGAGGCGGGCTATTCGGCCCTCGCCCCCGGTTGGCCGGACGATCCGGAGACGGTCGAGGAGGCGAACGCGAACCCGCAGGCGTTCGCGGGCAAGACCGTCGGGCAGGTGGCCGACCACTTCGCGGAGGTGATCGGCTCACTCGAGCGCAAGCCGGCCGTGGTGGGGCACTCCTTCGGCGGCCTGCTGGCCCAGATACTCGCCGGCCGCGGCCTGGCCGAGGTGTCGGTGGCCGTCGATCCCGCCCCCTTTCGCGGTGTGCTGCCGCTGCCGATCTCCGCACTCAGGGCCGCGCTCCCGGTGCTTCGCAGTCCCGCCAACCGTAAGCGCGCGGTGGCCCTGACCTACGAGCAGTTCCGCTTCGCGTTCGCCAACGCGGTGAGCGAGGAGGAGGCCAGGGAGCTGTATCGGACCTTCGCGGTGCCCGCACCCGGCGCGCCGCTGTTCCAGGCGGCGATGGCCAACCTGAACCCTCGGACCGAGGCCAGCGTCGACAGCGCGAACCCAGACCGCGGTCCGCTGCTGATCATCTCCGGCGAGAAGGACCACACCGTGCCGTGGGCGATCGCAAACGCCTCCTATAAGAAGCAGGCGCACAACCCGGGGACGACCGAGATCATCGAGATCCCCGGCCGCGGTCACGCGCTGACGATCGACAGCGGATGGCGGAAGGTCGCCGACACCGCGCTCGACTTCATCAAACGGTTCGTCTAGCGCCCCGCGCGCTCGGCCAGGGCATGCTTAGATTAGGTCCTTCACAGCAACTTGGGGCCGTCGAAATCCCCAGCGCGCGCCCGTAGCTCAGTGGTCAACGGTTCTCTTCGGGGAGCCAAAGAGCAGCGGTCTTTCAAGCCGCAGGCCGCGGGTTCGATTCCCGCCGGGCGCATTTCAGGACATATTCAGCCGCGCGCGGGGGGATCGGCGCATGTGTCCTGGGCCGCCGATCACGCTGACGCGCTAGACCAGGGGCCGGCGGTGGTGGCGGAGCTGGCCTCGAGCGCCTGCTCGCTGCGGCCATCTGGCGACCGGCGAAGGCTCGCGGAACGTGCGTCGTCCACATGGCGGGATGCGCCTGACTGTCAGGTTGACATTCTGCGTAAAACGTGATTTATATGTCGGCAACGGAGACGGGTCCCGTCCATTCGAAGGAGGAAGCAGCCGGGTGGTGTGGGGTCGAAACGCGACGGAGACAGGGGAGCCTGCACAAGGGGCTTGGGGTCAAGCAGGATGCGAGACCGAAATCGAGAGCGGGGATGAGATTGTTCGCGTGCCAGGAGCAACGGATGCTCCGAGCGCTACATGGCCGGTGGCCCTACCGCCGCTCGCACTGTCGCGACGACCTGCATTGGCTCGTGCGCGTGCGGCCCGGTGGCGGATGCTGCCCGAGCGGGCGCGCGCATTCCACCGTAGGCCTTCCCACCATTCGGCGCCGGCCCCACGCCGGCTGAGGCGTCCCGGGCGGCGGGACCCGGGAGGAGGAGGGGCGAGTCCTATCCCATCAGACCCGAGAGCGGAGCCTGCCGGGTCTGTTGGGATGGGGCGAGTCCGCTGGGCTCGGGCGCCTGTGAGGCATGCTGGGCGATGGCATCGATGAACGTCGGCCACAGGGCCCGGGGCAGGTCGTGGCCCATTCCGTCGATGCTCATCAGCCTGGCCCCTGCGATGGCCCGCGCCGTCGCCCGCCCGCCTGAATACGCCACCAGCGGATCGGCCTTTCCGTGGATCACGAGGGTCGGCGCGGTGATGTCGCGCAGTTCCGGAGTGCGGTCGCCCGATGCAGCGATCGCAGCCAGCTGGCGTGCGGAGCCGGCGGGGTCGTGGTCGCGGTCATAGCTCGCCGCAGCGATCGCACGGATGTCCGCCGGGTCGCGCTCGATTCCGGGTGAGCCCACGGCCGCGAACACCCGCTCGGCGTGGGCGATGAACGCATCGCGCCCGGCCGGTGCGCGGCGCAGGAAGAGCGTGTAGCTGCGAAGGGCCGGCTGTCCGCTGCGGCGGCTTCCCGTGCTGGACATGATCGACACCAGCGAGCGCACCATCTGCGGGTGGCGCGCCGCCAGCGACTGGGCGATCATGCCGCCCATCGAGGCGCCGATCACGTGCGCCGGGGCCAGCTCGAGCCTGCTCAGCAGGCCCGCGGTGTCGTCGGCCATGTCGGCGAGGGTGTAGCCGGCCACGCGCCTGGGGCGCAGCAGAAGCTGGAGGATGGAGGGTGCCGGACCGTGCATGTGGGTCGAGTGGCCGATGTCGCGGTTGTCGAAGCGAACGACATGGAACCCGCGGCCGGCCAGCTGCAGGCAGAAATCCTCCTGCCAGGCGACCATCTGCATGCCCAGCCCCATGATCAGAAGTGCCGTCGGATCGGACGGATTGCCGAACGTCTCATAGGTCAGAGTTATTCCCCGGCCCACGTCACATTGGTGCTCTGGCATGATCCAGGGACTGTAGCGTCCGAACGTCGCTAGGATCGTGCAGATGCCGCCAGAACGCGAGATTCAGGGGTTGTCGATCGACACGATCCGCGCCCTTGCCATGGACTCGGTGCAGAAGGCCAATGCGGGGCACCCGGGGACGGCGATGGCGCTGGCCCCGCTGGCGTACACGCTGTACATGCGCTTTCTGCACCTCAATCCCGAGGACCCCGCCTGGCCGGACCGCGATCGCTTCGTGCTCAGCAACGGTCACGCGTGCATCCTCCAGTACTCGCTGGCCCATCTCACCGGCTTTGACCTCGGCCTCGACGATCTGAAGCAGTTCCGCCAGTGGGGCTCGCGCACGCCGGGGCACCCCGAGCGCAGCCACACGCCCGGTATCGAGGTGACCACGGGACCGCTGGGGCAGGGCTTCGCCAACGCCGTGGGGATGGCGATTGCCGAGCGCTTTCTGGCCGAGCGCTTCAACCGTCCGGGCACCGAGATCGTCGATCACCACACCTACGCGATCTGCGGGGACGGGGACATGATGGAGGGCATCAGCCAGGAAGCCGCCTCGGTCGCGGGGCACTTCGCGCTCGGCAAGCTGGTCGTCTGCTACGACGACAACCACATCACCATCGACGGGAGCACGGCGATCTCCTTCGACGGCGAGAACCACACCGCGCGTCTGGAAGCCGACGGCTGGCACGTGCAGCGGGTGGCGGATTCCGAGGACCTGGACGCGCTGGAGCAGGCCATCTCCCGGGCCCGCGACGAAACCGAGCGGCCGTCCTTCATCGCGATCCGCTCGCACATCGCCTACCCGGCGCCCGACGCGGTCGACACCGCCAAGTCGCACGGCGCGCCCCTCGGCGAGCCGGAGGTGAGGGCCACCAAGCAGGTGATGGGCTTTGATCCGGAGCGCTCCTTCTGGGTGGATGAGCGCGTGTATGAACACATGTCGCTGAAGGCCGCGGGCGCCGAGGCACAGGGCGCGTGGAAGCAGCGCTTCCAGTCATGGCGCGAGGCCTTCCCGGACATGGCCCGCGACTGGGATCTGGCATCGGCCGGCCGGCTGCGCGAGGGCTGGCAGCAGTCGCTCCCCGGCTTCGCGGCCGGTGAACAGATCGCCACGCGCTCAGCCGGTCAGAAGGCGATGGCGGCCTTCAGCGAGTTCGGCCCGACGATGGCCGGCGGGGCGGCCGATCTGGTCGAGTCGACCAAGACCGTGTTCCCGGGCGCCGGCGAGTTCTCGAGGGTCCACTCGGGCCGCAACATCCCGTTCGGCATCCGCGAGCACACGATGGGCGCGATCGTCAACGGCCTGGCCTGCCACGGCGGGATGGTGAAGCCGTACGGGTCGACGTTCCTGATCTTCTCCGACTACATGCGCGGCGCCGTGCGCCTGTCGGCGCTGATGGAACTTCCCGTGCTGTGGGTGTGGACGCACGACTCGGTGGGCCTCGGCGAGGACGGCCCCACCCACGAGCCGGTCGAGCACTATGCCGCGCTGCGCGCCATCCCTCACCTGTGGGTGGTCCGCCCCGCCGACGCCAACGAGACCTCGGTGGCATGGCGGGTGGCGCTCGAACGCGAGGACGGGCCGGTGGCCCTGCTCCTGTCGCGCCAGACCATCCCCGTGCTCGACCGCGACGAGGTGGCCTCAGCCGAGCAGCTCGAGCAGGGCGGCTACGTGCTGTGGGACTCGTTCGGCGCCGGCTCGGAGAACGGTGCGCAGAGTGGCCCGGAGCTGATCCTGATCGCAACCGGCTCCGAGGTCCCCACGACGCTCGACGCGGCTCGCACGCTCGCCGCGGAGGGAACCAGGACCAGGGTGGTGTCGATGCCCTGCATGGAGCTGTTTGAAGCGCAGTCGCAGGAGTACCGCGATGAGGTGCTCCCCCGCCAGGTCACCGCTCGCCTGGCGGTCGAGCCGGGGGCGACGATGAGCTGGTGGAAGTGGGTTGGCAGCGACGGCGACGTGCTCGGCCTCGACCACTTCGGCGCCTCGGCGCCGGGCCCCATCGTGCTGAGAGAATTTGGATTCACCGCCGAGAACATCGCCCTGAGGGCCAGAGCGGTGCTCGAGCGCAGGAGCCCGATATCGACCTAGTGAAGGAGATCTGACCATGTCCCCCAACCCCTCTCCGCTCGAGCTCCTCTCCCAGCTGGGGCAGAGCGTGTGGATCGACAACCTCTCGCGCGAGTCCATCCGCGGGGGTCACCTGCAGGGGCTGATCGATGACGACGCGGTCGTGGGTGCGACGTCCAACCCGACCATCTTCCAGAAGGCGATGAGCTCGGGAGACGCCTACGACGGCCAGCTGGCAGAGCTCGACCACGCGCTTCCCATCAAGGACGTCTTCTGGGCGCTGGCTCAGCAGGACATCCGCGAGGCCTGCGACCTCTTCCGGGCGACCTGGGACGGCGGGCAGGGCCGCGACGGGTACGTGTCGCTGGAGGTGGAGCCGGGCCTCGCTTACGAGACGCTGGCCACATTCCGCGAAGCGATCCGCATCCACGAGGCGGTCGACCGCCCCAACCTGATGGTCAAGATCCCCGCCACCAGGCCCGGTCTGGCGTCGATCGAGGACGTGATCGCCGAGGGCCGCTCGATCAACGTCACGCTGATCTTCTCGCTGAGCCGCTACGCGGAGGTGGCGGAGTCCTACCTGCGTGGGATCGAGCGCCTGGTCGCGGCCGGCGGGGATCCCGGCAAGGTGGCCTCGGTGGCGAGCTTCTTCGTGTCGCGGATCGACACCGAGGCCGACCGGCGCCTGGATGAGATCGGCGGCCACGATGAGCTCAAGGGAAAGCTCGCCGTGGCCAACGCGAAGCTCGCCTACGCCCACTACCTGGAGGTCTTCGCCGGGGCGCGCTGGGAGTTCCTCGCGTCCAAGGGCGCGACGCCGCAGCGGGTGCTGTGGGCGTCGACCTCGGTCAAGAACCCCGCCTACCCGGACACGCTGTATGTGGAGGAGCTGATCGGCCCGGACACCGTCAACACGATGCCCGAGGAGACGATCCGCGACTACCAGGATCACGGCCGTCCGCAGGCCAGGCTGCAGAGCGGCCTGGACGAGGCGCATGCCCTGCTTGACGAGCTGGCGAGCGCCGGCGTGGACTACGACGATCTCACCGACACGCTGGAGCGCGAGGGCGTGGAGAAATTCTCGGACTCCTTCGAAAAACTGCTCGAGGCGCTGAACGAGAAGCGCAGGTCATTGGTCCCCGCCTGATCGCCCGCGCGCAGCCGGGACGTTTGGCTGCTCAGGTGTAGGGGATCGGTATCAGCACGTTGATCTTCAACGGCCCGGACGGGAACGACTGGACGTTGAGCGTGTACACGCGGAAGGTCAGCCCGCGGTAGTGGTAGGTGCCGCTTGAGGGGACCCGCCCGGGGTTCGGGCCGAGGCTGTTCTTGACGAGTTCCGGGCCCATGTACATGAGCACGTCGAGGCCCGCCAGGCGCTTGGTCAGGCGCTTATAGCCCTCATCGTCCTGGATCGAGAGCACGAAGTCGCCGATCGTGCGCCCGTTGAGGCGGAGCGGCGCCCGCACCGGCGCGAGCACGTACGGGCCGCCGACGTCGGACAGCAGCTGCCCGCCGGCGCTGACGTGAAGGCGGACGATGTGATGGTTGAGCAGGCTTTCCACCGCCCGTCTGGTGGCGACGGGTTCGCGCGCGGCGACGGCGCGCAGAAGAGCGGGGTCCCGCTGCACGCGGCGGACCTCGACCTGCGCGCGGTTACCGGTCTCGGCGGTGTAGATGCGATCGGCGACACGGCTGAGCGTGTTGACGAGAGTGTCTTCGCGGGTGTGGCCGCAGAGGGCGGCCATGGAGGGGTAGGAGCGCAGCACGTATGCCCGCAGTTGGCCCGCGGGATATCCGGCTACCGGGAACGAGGTGTAGCGGTAGTTGACGTGGCGCTCGGTCAGCGATCCTTCCTCAGAGAGCTCGCCGCGGGGGAGCGGGAATGAGCCGGCCAGGCTGCGCCCACCGGCCCGCAGGGCGATGAAGCCTTCATCGATGCCCGTGATCTCGGCCGCAAAGCCGCTGTCGGCCCACACGCTCGCCAGGAAGGTCGCGGTCGGGGTGCCGGCCGCTCCCGTCAGCGTCCCGCTGAGCGGGGCGAGCGCATGCGGACCGCCGACGGCGGCGAGGACGCGACCGCCGCTGATCACCTTCAGGTTCGTCATGTGCCCGGTGGCGAGCAGCGCGCGCTCAGCCGCGCGGGTGGCCCGCGCGTTTCCGGCTTCGACCGCCTGGCGCAGTGGCAGCGAGGACGTGATCAGGTGCACCGCGGTCGCCGTCCGTTCGCTCGATACGCCCTCGTTGTAGACGCGCTGCGCGATCCTGCCGAGCGTGTCCACGACCGTCGCCGCGCAGGGGGTGCTGACGGCCGGTGCCGACGCGCCGGCCGGGTCGCTGGCGCGGGCCACCGAGCGGCTCGTCCCGCACCCGCCCAGGGTGGCGATGGCGGCCGACAGGACGGCGGCGCGGAGGGCTATGGACGATGAGCGCACGATGGGAAAGATCGAGGAACATCCTAAGTAGGCGCTAACGGCACGGTGAGATCTCTCATACGGCTGCGCTCCGCTAGGGTCCGACGATGCCAGTGGCGCTGATAACCGGTGCTTCGACCGGGATCGGACGCGCCACCGCGCTGCGACTGGCGAAGAACGGCTGGACGGTGCTGGCCGGCGTGCGCGACCCGGCCGCCGGCGAGAGCCTCCTGGCCGAGGCCCCGAGCGCGGGTCGCGTGGTCCCTCTGACCCTCGACGTGACCGACGCCGAGCAGATCGCCGAGGCCGCCCGGAAGGTGGATGAGGAGACCGCTCAGCCCGGTCAGCCCGGTAGCGGACGCCTGGATGCGCTGGTCAACAACGCCGGCATCGGCATCGGCGGGCCGCTCGAGATCATCCCGCTGGATGAAGTGCGCAGGCAGTTCGAGGTCAACGTGTTCGGTCAGATCGCGGTCACGCAGGCGCTGCTGCCGGCTCTGCGCCGGGCGCGCGGGCGGATCGTGTTCGTGTCCTCCATCGGCGGACGCGTGGCGGTGGCGTTCACGGCTCCCTATGCCGCATCGAAGCACGCGGTGGAGGCGATCGGCGACGCTCTGCGCGTCGAGCTGCACTCCTCGAACGTCCAGGTGGCGCTGATCGAGATGGCCTCGGTGGCGACGCCGATCTGGGGCAAGGCGCAGGCCGACGCCGAGCGCGTGAACATCCCGCCGGAGCTCGAGCCGGCGTATGGCCCGGCGCTGACGGGGATGGAGAAGGCGATGAACGATGCTGCCCGCAGCGGCATCCCGGCGGAGCAGCTGGCCGCGACGATCGAAGGGGCACTGACGGCGCCGCGAATGAAGGCCCGCTACCTCGTCGGGCGCCGGGCGAAGGGGATGTTGCTCGCCAAGCGGCTTCTGCCAGACCACGTGTTCGATCGCGTCATACGCCGCAACCTCGGCGCCTGAGCGCCGTCACGACGGCGGCGCATAGACGGCCAGCCACGCGAACAGGCTCGTGGTGGCGGCCTGCGTCTGCAGCATCCCCGGAGCGGCGTCCTGCGCCGGCAGCGTTTCACCGTTCCAGGAGAACAGATACAGGCCGGCGCTGTTGAGTGAGCGGGTCTGGGCGTCGCGCGCGTTGTCGGCCGCCAGCGAATACAGGGTCGGGTCGTGGTTGAGCGAGTACAGGGCCAGCATCCACTGCAGGTAGATCGCGTCGTACTGGGGGGAGAAGTCCAGGAGGTAGCCGAAGCGGTCCAGGGAGGTGGCCGTCAGCGTGCTCGCGCGTTGGCAGTCCGCCTCCTCCGCGGTCAGCTGGCAGAGGACCGCCTGCGCGTAGATGAGCGGCCCCTCGATGTAGTCGATCGGTGTCGGATTCAGATTGCTGCCGGCATACAGGCCGTTGGCGGCGCTGAAGCCGGTGGTGTTCGCCCACGCCAGGAACATGCGCGCCGTGTTGAGGTAGCGGGCCGAATGTGTCTGCTCATACAGCAGCGTCGCGAGCAGCGTGCCCGCGGCCAGTGCCTCGCCGGCCTTGTAGGGGTGGCTGGTGTTCCACCAGATCCCGCCGCCCTGCCGATCCCAGCCGGCCGCTTCGATGTATGCGAGCGCGCGCTCGGCGTCGGTGAGCCAGCGCCTGGTTCCGGTGGCGCGGTAGGCGTTCACGAACGCAAGGCCCCACCAGCCGTTGTCGTCGAACCAAGTCTGGGTGTTGGCGCTTCGGTCGTTGGGATACGGCGAGAAGCCCGGCACCGGGCGCAGACCGCGGTTCAGATAGCGCTCGGCGCCCGAGGCGAAGCGCGCCACGGCGCTCCGGTTGGCGGGCGTCGGCGAGGCTATGGCCACCGCGTCGATCGACTCGAACAGCGGCACGATGTCCCAGATCGTGGCCAGCGGATAGCGGTCGCGATCGCCGAGCCGCGCGTCATACCAGCCGCGCCGCGGATCGTGCCAGCGGTGCTCGGCACGGGCCACGCCGGTCTGCGCGAGGGACAGATATCGCTGCTGGGCCGCTGGCAGGGGAGCCGCCTGCGCCGAGCCGGATGCAAGCATCAGGAGCGCCAGTGCCAGCGCGAGCGCCGGAAGGATCAGTGCGGGCTTGGCCATATAATCCACAACCCGACAGTAGGCACAACGTCGCGCGTTCACCGGCACGGATGCTGCCCGCGTTCCACTGCCTGCCCATATTCGGTGGGGACACCGAATATTTAGGTGACGAGTAGGTGTAGCAGTCGATGATTGTGGCCGAATAGATGACGATGGCCGAATCCTTCACCACAGCGACCTCGGAGGCCCCTTTTCCGGACCAGCCCTCCGAACGCCGGGCGTGGCTGCTCGCCGGTCTGCTGGCGTGTGCGGGCGTGGCCGTTCTGGCGGCGGTGCTGACCGGCCTGGTCGGCCAGAGGACGTCCGCTCCCAGCGCGCTTCCACCGGCCGTCCCCGTCTCGGCCACGACGCCGCAGCCCGGCCCGAGCGCGGCGGCCAGCGTCCTCGCCGGCGCCGGGGCGAGCTCGCCTGCGGCGAGCGCCGCAGTTCGCGGCGGGGCACCCGCACCCGCACATGCGATCGTCGCGCAACCCTCGCGGCTGCAGCAGAGCCTCGACGCGAAGCGCCTCGTCGATCAGACCCAGACGCACATCTTCGCCCGCTGGATGGAAGGCTTCTATCCGATCTACGCGGTCGCCCAGCGTACGTTCGGCGTCAACTGGCTGCTGATCGCGTCGATCCACATGCAGGAGTCGGCGTTCTCGACGGCGCCCGGCATCTACCACGGGCTCAACTTCGCGGGCTGCTGTGGCGGGCCGATGCAGTTCAACGTCACCAACGGCCCGGTCAGCACGTGGCAGCTCGTCAGCAACTCCTACATCTATGGAAAGCGCCCCGCCTCCTACGATCACATGACCGCCACGCATCCGTCGATCTACGACGACTTCGACTCGATCATGGCCGCCGCCCACCTGCTGTCCGCGGACGGCGCGGAATACGCGCTCAACGGCGCCGCCTGGGATTCGGCCTATGACTACTACGGCCACGACGCCACCGGGGTGAGCTACGCCGACGAGGTGCTCGCGCGGGCGATCGGCTGGTCACAGCACGGGTTCTGCATCAACTGCGGGGTCGAACCGGCGATGGTCGAAGCCGTGCACGCCGCCTACGGCGCGCCCGTGCTGGCGGCGTTGACAGCCGCCGCCACGGCCACGGCCACGGCCACCGAGCACCGCCCGGCGTCTCGTTCCAAACGCTAGGCCGCGCTGGCCTGCGTCAACAGCTCGCCGGCAACCCGATCGGTTGCGTCCGAGGATCCGCCGAGCAGACGGCGGGAGAGCTCGGCGCGACGGAAGTACAGGGGTGCATCGTGCTCCCATGTGGCTCCGGTGCCGCCGTGGACGGAGATCATCGTGCGCGCGGCCTGATCGAGCGCGCGAGAGGCGACCGAGCGGGCGGCGTTGGCGGCCAGCGGGAACTCCGCGGGCGCACCCATGCGAGCCCAGCCGGCGTAGTAGAGCAGCGAGCGCCCGTTCTCGAGCTGGCGCAGCACCTCGGTCAGGGAGTGCTTGATCGCCTGATATGAGCCGATCGCGCGGCCGAACGTGAAGCGCTCCTTGGCGTAGGCGACGGACACGTCCAGCGCCGTCTCGACACTGCCGATGGACTCCGCGGCGATCAGCGCCTGGGCGAGATGCCAGGCGCCGGCGAGGGACTCCTCCGGGGCATCGAGGACCGTCGCCGACGCGTCCTTGAGCGTGACGTGTCCGAGCGAGCGGGTCGAGTCGTAGCGGGTCACGGACTCGACCGCGACGCCGGGGTCATCTGCCTGGATCGCCACGCCGATGGGCCGGCCGTCCTGCAGGGCCACGCCCACCAGCACCTGGGCGCCGGGAGCGTCGGGCACGAACGCCACGCTGCCGTTCAGCCGCACGTGCCCATCCCCGTCGGTGGCTCCCGCGCTGGGAAGCGGCGGGCGCTCGAGACCGTGGTGGGGGTCGGTGCTCCAGCTTCCCTCGACGTCGTCCGGCGGCCGCGCGGGCAGGTAGGCCGCGCGCTGCTCGCCGCTGGCCAGAGCCGGCAGCAGCCCGGCCGCAACCGGAGCATCGCCGAGGATCGCGGTTGCCGGCAGATGGCCCAGCAGCTCGACGCTCGCCAGCACGCGGCCGCACTCGCCGAGCACCAGCATCGCGTCGAACACGTCCAGACCGGCGCCGTCGTGCTCCTCGCTGATCAGCAGTCCCGGCCAACCGGCCTCGCATGCCACCGGCCACAGGTCGGGGAGTGCGCTCTCGTCGCCGTCGAGCGCCTCGCGGGCGGCCTCGAAGGTCTTGAAGCGCGACAGCGCGCCGCGGGCGGCCTCGCGCAGGAACACCTGCTCGTCTGAAAGGGACAGGTTCATGCCGCCGCCGCTTCCTTGGAACGCAGCTCCGAGAACGGGATGCCCTTGTCCAGACGCGGCTCGGGGGGCAGGCCGAGGACGCGCTCGCCGATGGTGTTGCGCAGGATCTCCTCGGTGCCGCCCGCCGACTTCAGGCCGGGCAGGAAGGAGATCATGTAGGACCACTCGCTGTCATCGGCCAGTGCGTCGGGGCCGAACACGTCGGCGATCAGGTCGCCGGCCTTGATGGCGCCGTTGACGATCGTGACCTTCGCGAGGCCCGCCTCGGGACCGGGGATCTGGCCTTTCTGAAGGGCCGTCAGGGTCCTGTAGCCGGTGAAACGGACCGCGAGCAGTTCGCTTGAGATCTCGCCGAGCTGGTGGCGCACGTTGCGGTCGCGCCGCGCGTGCTCGTCGCTGGCGATCGCGGCGGCGAAGCGGTTGGAGTTGTATCCCATGCCCTCGCCTCCGAGACCGATCGTGACGCGCTCGTACATCAGCGTCGTGAGCGCGGTGCCCCAGCCGTTTCCGACCCCGCCGACCACAGCGCCCGCGTCGAGCGCGACGTCGTCGAAGAAGACCTCGTTGAACTCGGCCTCGCCGGAGATCTGGCGCAGCCCGCGCACGGTCACGCCGGCGCCGTCCATCGGGACGACGAACATGGTCAGGCCCTTGTGCTTGGGGACGTCGGAGTCGGTGCGCGCGAGCAGCAGCCCATAGGAGGCGAACTGGGCGTTGGTGGTCCACACCTTCTGACCCGTCAGCCGCCAGCTTCCGTCGTCCTGAAGGCGCGCACGGGTCTGCACCGCCGCGAGGTCCGAGCCCGCGGCGGGCTCGGAGAACAGCTGGCACCAGACCTCGTCGCCGTGGAGCATCGGCCCGAGATAGCGCGACTTCTGCTCGTCGGTGCCGTTGGCGATGATCGTGGGCCCGAGCATGCCGACGCCGATCGCGTCGAGGATCCCCGGCACCTGGGCGCGGGCGATCTCCTGGCTGACGATGACCGACTCGATCGGGCCGAGTCCCTGGCCGCCGTACTCCTTGGGCCAGGTCACCCCGGCCAGTCCGCCCTCGGCAAGCTTGCCCTGCCAGACGCGGCGCGCCGCGATTATCTCATCCTCGTCCTCGAGCGCTCCCGGTCCCTGCAGGACCGGCGCTTCGGACTTGTGCTTCTCAAGCCAGCTCCGCGCGTTGGTGCGATAGGTGGCTTGCTCAGGGGTGTCGTCGAGATCCACGTGGCCTCCTTTGGGCTGACTGACCAGTCAATCAGTATAGAGGAAGCGCGCTCGATCGCGCCCGGCCGGCGGGGGCTCAGATTCCGGGCGGAATCGGCGGCTGGGGAACGGGCGCCTGGTGGTAGATCTGCTCGAACCCGTGGTTGAGCAGGTCGCTGGCCTCGATCGCGGGGTTGGGTGAGTTGAGCAGCACCACGCCGAGGCGCACGCCATGGCGCTCGGCGGTTGCCACCAGGCATTTCCCGGCGGCCAGCGTGTAGCCGGTCTTCAGCCCCGTCGCCCCCGGGTAGCCGTAGATCAGGAGCGGGTTGTTGTTGTAGAGGTACAGCCTGCCCCCCTTGATGGGGAAGGGCAGGGCGGCGGTGAAGGTGCGCACGATGCTTGCTATCCGCGGCTGTTCGAGGTCGACGTGCGCGAGCATGGCGAGGTCGGCCGCGCAGGAGTAGTTGCCCTGGTTCACGTAGCCGGACGGGGAGGAGTAGCGGGTGCAGCCCATCCCCAGCTTGGCCGCCTCCGCGTTCATGCGCTTGACGAAGCGTGAGGCGGTGCCGGCCACGTGCTGCGCGAGCGCCATCGCGGCGTCGTTGCCGGAGGGCAGCATGAGGCCATAGAGCATGCTCTCGAGTCGCACGTGCTTGCCCAGCGGCAGCACTCCGACCTTCGAGCCGGCGGCTTCGACGGCCTGTTTGGTCACGAGCACGTGCGCGTCCGCGGGCGCCGCCTTGACCGTCAAAAGGACGGTCATCATCTTCGTCAGGCTCGCTATGCGCAGCCGCCTGTAGGGATTGCGCTGCCACAGCACCTGGCCGGTGCTCAGGTTGAATAGCAGCCCGGCACGCGGCGGGTCGGCGAAGGCGATCTGGATGGGGTCCTTGAGGGGTGTCGTGATCCCGATCAGAGGGAACACCGGCCTACCGAGCGCCAGCCCGGTCTGCGACACCGCCGCCACCGCGCCCGTGGTCGCATGGCCGGCCTGCGCTGGGTGCGTGGCTGCGCTGGCGGAGCCGTGACTCGTGTGCGACCTGGCGAGCGCAACCACGACGAGCGCCGCCACGATCACGAGCGTCCCGGCGATCACCGTGCGCCGCCGCCGGCGCCTGCGGCGGCTGCGCTCGCGCCTGCGGCTTCGGTCTCCAGGTGTCATGAACGGAGAGGTGCTCATCGGTCACCGGGGAGGATTGCGCAGCGCCCCGACGATCCCGACGGCAAGCAGCACCAGGATGAAGATCGACAGCAGGCTGGCCACGTCGAATCCTTCCTCGACAACCGCGGCGAATGTGAGGAAGGCGAAGCCGGCGATGAACATCAGCGCGAGGGCGAGGACGGCCAGGCGTGTCATGTCGCGGGCAGCGGCTGTGGTTTACGGGCGCCGGCAAACAGTCGGATCGCCAGCAGGCCGAACGCGAAGCCGCCGACATGAGCGAAATAGGCGATGCCTTCGCCGCCGGCCGTGCCGCTGACCGGGCTCGCCAGGCCGGCAGCGCCGAAGGCGAGCTGCAGGACGAACCAGAAGCCCAGCAGGGCGATCGCGGGGACCTCGACGATGGTGACGAAGAAGATGATGAACACCAGGCTGAGCACCCGCGCACGCGGATACAGAACGACGTAGCCTCCCAGCACCGCCGCGATCGCCCCCGAGGCCCCGAGCGTGGGGACGACCGAGTCTGGGCTGACCAGCACCTGCGCGCCCAGTGCGAGGACTCCGCCCAGCAGGTAGAACACGAGGAAGCGCCAGCGCCCCGTCGAGTCCTCGACGGTGGGGCCAAAGATCGCCAAGAAGAGCATGTTGCCAAAGATGTGCAGAAAGCTGCCATGCAGGAACATCGAGGTGAACACCGTCTGCCAGGTCGCGGGCTGCGCGGGCAGCACGCCGACCGCCGCCGGCAGCGGTTGCCCGGCGGCACGTTGACAGGCGACGGCGCTGTGAACGCCTTCGAGCGTCGGCACCGACACCGGGTAGCAGTGCGTGCCCGGGTGGGTGAGCTCGTAGGGGATCGCCCCGTAGCGCACCGCCACGCTGCTTGAGGGACCTCCAAAGAAGCTGCCGCCGTGGCGTATCTCGAGCAGATAGGCGATCACGTTGATCGCGACCAGCGCGACCGTCACCAGCGGAAACCGCGCGAGCGGAATGTTGTCTTTGAGTGGGAACATCGCGCCGGCCCCCGGGCGGCGAGGGCGCCGTTGAGCCTATCCGCGGTCCCCCCGCCACACGCCGGGCCGGGCCGGCGACGGGCTATGCGTGCGCCGCCAGCGGTCCCACGCCCGAGAAGCTCTGCGGCACGTGCTCGTCGGCGTGGTAGCTCGAGCGCACCAGCGGCCCCGCGGCGACGTGCTCGAAGCCGAGCTCGTAGGCGGCCCGCTCGAGCGCGGCGAACTCATCCGGGTGCCAGTAGCGGACGACGGGCAGGTGGCGCTCGGAGGGGCGCAGGTACTGCCCGACGGTCAGCACCTGCACGCCGTGGGAGCGCAGCGCCGCGAAGGTGTCGACCATCTCCTCGTGGGTCTCTCCCAGCCCGACCATCAGCCCGGACTTGGTGAGCACCTCATCGCCGGCCATCTCCTTGGCCATCGACAGCACCCGGCAGGAGCGCGAGAACTCAGAGCCGCGCCTGGCCAGCGGATACAGGCGGGGGACCACCTCGACGTTGTGGTTGAACACGTCCGGGCGCTCGGCGATGACCTTCGCCAGCGGCATCTCCTGGCCCTGGAAGTCGGGTGTCAGAACCTCGATCTGGCAGTCGGGCGCCTGACGGCGCACCTGGCGGATGACGCCGACGAACGCCGAGGCTCCCTTGTCGGGCAGGTCGTCGCGGTCGACCGACGTGATGACCGCGTGGCGCAGACCCATGCGCGCGATCGAGCGTGCCACCCTCGCGGGCTCGAGCGGGTCGTTCCAGGTTGGCCTGCCCGTCTTCACGTTGCAGAAGCCGCAGCGCCGCGTGCAGGTGTCGCCGAGAATCATGAAGGTCGCCGTTCCCCGCTCCCAGCACTCGCCCACGTTCGGGCAGGCCGCCTCCTGGCAGACGGTGTGCAGGTTCTCCGAGCGGATCATCTCCGACAGGGCGCGGTAGCGCTCGCCGCCGGGCGGGGCCACCTTGAACCATGGCGGCTTGCGCTCGCGCAGCGGGCGCACGTCGGGGCCGAGCACGCGCAGCACGTCCATGCCCCCGGGGTTCGAGCGCGACCTCGTGGCAGCCGGGCCGGCGCCGTCGCTCATGCGAGGACGGGCTCCTCGACGCCCAGCCGTGCCGGCGAGA
Source organism: uncultured Solirubrobacteraceae bacterium (assembly GCA_963826995.1). Taxonomy (GTDB): domain Bacteria; phylum Actinomycetota; class Thermoleophilia; order Solirubrobacterales; family Solirubrobacteraceae; genus Palsa-744. The sequence goes on from CAWGYZ010000002.1 coordinate 1,395,228, forward strand.
CGATCCGCAGCTCGCGGGCGTGCGCGCGGCTGAAGTGCTCGGCGACGGCGGCCCGGAAGCGGTCCGCCTCCACGGCTTCCCCGCCTGCCAGCTCCTGGGCGACCGAAGTCATGACGACGTCCGGCAGCCCGCAGGCGATGACCCAGGAGAACGGGTCGAGGTCGATGTCGACGTTGATGGCAAAGCCGTGGGTCGTGATTCCACGCGAGACGTGGACCCCGATCGAGGCGATCTTGCGGTCCTCGACCCACACGCCGGTGTAGTCGGCACCCTCCGCGCAGCGCGAGCGCGCCCTGATTCCCTCCGCCGCCAGCGCAGAGATGATCGCGACTTCCATCGTGCGCAGGTAGGAGCCGATGTCGGAGGTGTGCATGATCGGATAGCCGACCAGCTGGCCGGGCCCGTGGTAGGTGACCCGCCCACCCCGGTTGGTATCCACCACCTCGATTCCCCGCGCCCTGTAGAAGGCCTCGCCGAGCGCGAGCTCGTCATCGTGTGAGCGCCGGCCGCGGGTATACACGGGCGGGTGCTCGAGCAGCAGCAGCACGTCCGGCAGATCGCCGGCCTGGCGCTGCTCGCGGACACGTTCCTGGATCGCCAGGCCGTCGCCGTAGGGGACCGTCCCCAGGCTGCACACCCAGAGCTCTTCAGGGGATCGGTTGGCGACTTTCATCTGCTCGACTCAGCCTAGCGTTGGCTACAGGGTGAGCGCCGCCGGGGCCTCGAGCAGTTCTGAGATGCGCGCCAGGAACAGGGCCGCTCCGGCCCCGTAGAGGATGCGGTGGTCGCAGGCGAGGGTGATGGTCATCATGTGGCGCGCCTCGAGCTCTCCATCGCGCACCACCGCCTGCGGTTGCACCGAGCCGACGGACAGGATCGCCGCCTGGGGCGGGTTGATGATGGCGGTGAAGCTGTGAACTCCGTACATGCCCAGGTTGGAGACCGTGAAGGTCCCCCCGCCGAGCTCCGGGGGGGTGATCGTGGCGGCCCTGACCCGCTCGGCCAGCCGGCGGGTCTCGCGGGCTATCTCTCCGAGCGACTTCTCCTCGGCGTCGAACACGGTGGGTACCACCAGCGCATCCTCGGCGGCCACGGCGACCCCGACGTTGACCCGCGAATGCAGCTGAAGGCGCCCGTCGCGGTAGCTGCCGTTCGCGGCGGGATGCTCGCGCAGCGCGAGCGCCGAGGCCTTCACCACCATGTCGTTGTAGGTCGGGGCCTCGGCCTGGGACAGCCGCTTGAGCTCTGAGCGCAGCATCACGCACTCCTCCATGTCGACCTCCATCTGCAGGGTGAAGTCGGGGATCGTGGCCTTCGACTCGGCCATCCGACGCGCGATCGTCTGCTGGGTGCGCGACAGCTCGATGATGGCGGTCTCGCCCTTGGCCGTGGCCACCGCATCGACGGCCGCCGCAGAGGGGGCCGGAGCGGGAGCGGCGGCAGAGACGGGAACCGCGGCGGCGCCGGCGCCCTGCACGTCGGCCTTCACGATCCGCCCGCCCGGGCCACTGCCCGTCAGCGCCCGCAGGTCCACGCCGCTCTCCAGGGCGATGCGCTTGGCAAGCGGAGAGGCCTTCACGCGCACGGCCGGCTGAGCGCCGCCCGCTCCGTCGGGAGCACCATCCGCGAGCACGCCCGCCGGCCGCGAGGCCGGCTCATCCTCGGCCTCCGACTCGCTCGCCGACGCAGCCTGAGGGGCCTGCGTGAGGGCCTGCTCGCCGCCATCACCGACGTGCGCGATCAGCTCACCGACCGCGAGCGTGTCGCCCTCGCCGGCGACGATGGCAAGGACCCCCTCCTGGTCTGACTCGTAGATCATGGTGGCCTTGTCGGTCTCGATCTCCACCAGCTCCTCGCCGCGGCGCACCGGCTCACCGTCCTGTTTGAGCCAGCGCAGGATGGTCCCCTCCTCCATGGTGTCCGACAGCCGCGGCATGACGATGTCGCCCATCAGCGGGCCTGTGCGCGTGCGTCGAGTCCGAGGATCCGCAACGCGGCGTGCACGATCTGGGGCTCGTGCGGATATGCGATGTCCTCGAGGGGCTTTGAGTAGGGCATCGGCACATCGGCTCCCGTGACCCGCTTGACCGGGGCGTCGAGGTCGTCGAAGGCGTGCTCTGAGATCAGCGCCGCCAGGTTGGCGCCCACGCCGCCGTGCGGCCAGCCCTCCTCGACGACCACGCAGCGGTTGGTCTTGGCGACCGAGGCGAGGATCGTGTCGAGGTCGAGCGGCCGCAGGGTGCGGGGGTCGATCACCTCGGCCTGCACGCCGTGCTCCTCGGCCAGCGTGCTGGCCGCGCGCTCGGCCGTGAGCGCCATCCGCGAGATCCCCACGATGGTCACGTCGCCGCCCTCCCGCACGGTGCGCGCGCGACCGAAGCCGACCAGATGCTCCTCCTCCTCGGGCACCTCTCCGCGGACCCCGTAGAGGGACTCGTGCTCGATGAAGATCACAGGGTTGTCGTCGCGGATGGCCGTCTTCAACAGGCCCTTGGCGTCGGCGGCCGTCGAGGGAACCGCCACCAGCAGCCCCGGCACATGCAGGAAGAACGCCTCGAAGCAGTGTGAGTGCGTGGGCCCGAGCTGGTGGCCAGCGCCCTGGGGCATGCGCACCACCAGCGGCACCCGCGCCTGGCCGCCGAACATGTAGTGGATGTGGGCGGCGTGGTTGACGATCTGATCGAACGCCAGCAGCGAGAAGTTGATCGTCATCAGCTCCACCACCGGGCGAAGCCCCGTCATCGCCGCACCCACGCCCACTCCGACGATCGTGTTCTCGGAGATCGGCGTGTCGCGCACGCGGGCTTCCCCGAACTCCTCGAGCAGACCTTCGGTGACCTTGAAGGCCCCACCGAAGACCCCGATGTCCTCGCCCATCAGCAGCACCCGCTCATCGCGCGTGAGCTCCTCCCGAAGGGCCGCGTTGAGCGCCTCGCGGTAGCGCATCTGCGCCATCAGGAGCCATCCTCGCCGGCCTGAAGCGCGGTGGTGATCTGCTGGGAGATCTCCTGTGCGCCGTCCTCTCGCAGGACGTCCGGGCCGCCCGCCCGAGCGTCCTGATCGGCGGCCTCCTCGGGCCTTGTGGTCCTGACCGAGTAGGACCCGCGGACCGCATCGTCGAGCACGTACACGTCGTCATACAGCGACTCCGGCGCCGGGAAGGGCGAGGCGTCGGCGAACGCCACCGCGGCGTCCACTCGCTCAACCGCCTCGGAGTCGATCCGGGCGAGGTCATCCTCCTCGATCACGCCCTCGGTCTTCAACAGCTCGCCGAACGCCGGGATCGGGTCGCGGGCCCGCCACTGGGCGACCTCCTCCTTCGTGCGGTACTGCTCGGGATCGGCCATCGAGTGGCCGCGGAAGCGGTAGGTGACGGCCTCCACCAGCACCGGCTGATGGTCTTCGCGCACGCGCCGCACCGCCTCGGAGACCACACCGTGGGTGTCCAGCACGTCCATCCCGTCGCAGCGCATCCCCGGAACACCGAGGCTCTCGCCCTTGCGCTGCAGATCGGTCACCGCCGAGTGCCGCCGCAATGAGGTCCCCATCCCGAACTGGTTGTTGGTGACCATGAACACCACCGGCAGCTTCCACAGTGCGGCCAGGTTGAGGGTCTCCCCGAAGGTGCCCTGGTTGGAGGCGCCGTCGCCGAAGGTGCAGAGCGTGATCTCCTCGGTGCCCTGCATGTCCGAGGCCAGCGCGATGCCGGCGGCGATGGGCAGGTTGCCGCCGACGATGCCGTAACCGCCCATGAACCTGCGGGCCAGGTCGAACATGTGCATCGAGCCCCCGCGCCCGCCCGAGCAGCCGTCGACGCGGCCGAACAGCTCGGCCATCACGTTCTCAGGCGCGGTGCCGCGCACGAGCGCGTGGCCGTGGGAGCGGTAGGTGGAGATCAGGTAGTCGTCCTCGCGCAGCGCCCTTGAGCTGCCCACGATCGTGGCCTCCTCGCCGATCGACAGGTGCAGGAAGCCCCCGACCTTGGCCCGGGCATACATCTCGCCCGCCCGTTCCTCAAAGCGCCGGATGAGCGTCATGGTGGCCAGCCACTCGCGTGCGTCATCGGGCGGCGGCAGGCTGGTTGCCATCACTGCTCCACGGTACTCCAGCGCGCGAGGAACTCGTCCGCCTCAAGGCGCGCCAGCTCCTCGCGCAGCGCGCGCGCAAGCCGCGAGGCCGCATGGGGCGGCCGATCCCAGAACAGGACCACCTCGCCGCCGTCGATCTCGACGACCTCGATGTGGTCCACCCGCTCGGCGTCGGCCAACAGCGCCGGGGTGCGCCCGCCGCGCGTGAGGATCAGCCGATAGGCGCGGTTGGCCTTCACCGGGACACCGTCGAGGAGGCGACCGGGTTGACGCCGTCGCCCATGTATGCGGCGGCGTCCTCGACCGCCCGCTCGCCCAGGAATACGCGCTCGCCGACCCTGATGGCGGGGACATCGATGATGTCCGTGTTTGCAGCGCTCTGTGTGGCAGTCGCGAGCTCCCGCTCCACCGAGCGCAGCTCGGCCCCGCGCAGCACGGCGGCGGGGTGCATCTCACATGCCGCCGCGGCGATCAGCACGTGATCGGTCTCGCTCAGGCTGTGGCCGCCGGCGAAGGCCTGGCGGAAGGCCGCCTGCGCAAACGGGACGACGCGGCCGATCGACTTGGCGTAGGTGGCCACGTGCATGGCGAGGGTCGAGTCGAACGGGAAGGGGTCGGGCCAGCGCAGCGGCTGCAGCTCGAGCTCGCGCGCACGGCGGGCGATCTGCTCGCGGTGGATCTCCTCCTGCCCGCCGGGGAGCGCCGAGGCGAGCACCGGCTGCCACTCGGCCGGGCCCGGCAGCAGCTGCAGGATGCGCTCGGCCGCGAGGTAGGCCTCAGGGCTTGAAAGGTCGAAGTAGAAGCTGGCCGGCGAATCGCTCACGTCAACCGTGGATCAACCAGCCGTCCGCTGCGCGTGCGGCTTCCATCACGGCCTCCGACAGGGTGGGGTGGCCGTGCACCATCCGCCCGACCTCCATGAAGCCGCCCTCCAGGTCGCGCACGTTGACGAGCTCCTGGATCAGCTCGGTGGCGCGCGCGCCCACGATGTGCCCGCCGAGCAGCTCGCCGTACTTGCGCTCGCCCACCACCTTCACCAGCCCCGCCGGGTCGCCGTAGACGATGCCCCCGCCGACGGCGCCGTATTTCGCCTTGCCGACGACCACGTCGTATCCCTCCTCGCGCGCCTGGGCCTCGGTCAGGCCGAAGGAGCCCACGTTGGGCGTGCAGAAGGTGGCTCGCGGGATGTCCACGTAGGCGAGCGGGTGGGTCTGGAGCCCCGCGGAGTCCTCGGCGGCGATGATGCCCTCGTCAGAGGCCTTGTGCGCGAGCGCCGGACCGGCGACCAGGTCCCCGATCGCATACACCCCGGGGCGCGATGTGCGCATGGCGCCATCCACTCCCACGAGCCCCCGCTCTTCGAGCTCCACGCCCGCCTCGGCCAGCCCCAGCGCCTCTATGTCCGCGCCGCGCCCGGCCGCGATGACCATGAAGTCGACCTCTGCACGGGGGGCGCCCGCGGCACCATCGCCGTCGGCGCCGGGCGCGCCGTAGGTGAAGCTCACGCCCTCGCCGGTCGCCTGGACATCCGCCACCGGGGAGCTCTTGTGGACGTCGATGCCCTGCTGCTTGAGCCCGCGCTCGACCAGGCGCGAGATGTCGGAGTCCTCGGTCGGCAGCACGGTGTCCATCGCCTCGAGCAGGATCACCTCGCTGCCCAGGCGGGCGAACCCGGAGGCGATCTCCGCGCCGGAGGCCCCGCAGCCGACCACCGCCAGGCGGGCCGGCAGCTCCTTCAGCGCCCACGCCTCCTCGGTCCCGATCACGCGTCCGCCGAACTCGACTCCCGGGATCGAGCGCGGCACCGAGCCGGTCGCGACGATGATGGTGGGCGCGGAGATCAGCTCTCCGTCGACGCTCACCGCCCCGTCGGCCGTCAGCGCCGCGTCGCCCTCGATCAGGTCGATGCCGTCTTTCTTGAACAGCCCGGCGACCCCCGAGGTGAGCGTGGAGACGACCTTCTCGCGGCGGGCCTGCACGGCGGCGTAGTCGACCTCGACGCCGCTCACCCGCAGCCCGAACTCCTCGGAGTCGCGGATCTCTGACAGCAGGTCGGCCGCGCGCAGCACCGCCTTGGCGGGGATGCAGGCGTAGTTCAGACAGCGGCCCCCGACCTTGTCCCGCTCGATCACGGCGGTCTTTTTTCCGAGCTGCGCGGCCCGGATCGCCGCCACGTAGCCGCCCGGGCCGGAGCCGATCACGATGCAGTCATAGCTTCTCGCCGCCATTGAGCTGAGCCTATCGTTCCCCGGCTTGGATCCGCCCCATCACGCGCACCAGCTTCCAGAACAGCCAGCCCGCCAGCCCGATGCTGAGCAGGCACACGGCCGCCGCCACGATCGTCGATGCGACGACCAGCGCCAGCGAGGTGACGAGGATCTGGAAGGCCAGCAGCGCCTCGAAGCCGAGCACCGCCCAGTAGCGCCGCCTGTACATGCCCTGGGCGAGCAGCGCCAGCACCAGCGCCAGGAACACCGCGCCCGGGAGCGACCCGCCGCGGCGGCTGAGGTCGTGCACCGTGGCCGCCCCGATCAGGATGGCGAGCGCCAGCGCCAGGCACACCCCGACGGCGACCCGCAGCGCGACCGGCCGCTCGTCCTCGCCGAGCGGCTCGAGCGGTGCGGGGGCGCCGGCGCGATCACCCGGGCCGGCCGCCAACTCAGGTCTCCAGCGGGGTGGCGTCGAGCAGCTCGCGAAGCGCCCGCGCCGCACGCTGCGGGTCCTCGGCCGCCGCGATCGCCCGCAGGACGACCGCACGTCTGGCCCCGGCGCCGATCGCCTCGCCGAGGTTCTGAGCATCCAGGCCTCCGATCGCGAAGAACGGCACCGGGGAGTGCTCTGCGGCATAGCGGATCAGCTCGAGCCCCACGGCCGGGCGCCCGGGCTTGGTCGGCGTCTCGTGCACCGGGCCGACGCCGATGTAGTCCGCCAGCGCCGCGTCCTCGGCGTCGATCTCATCCGGAGCGTGCGTGGACAGGCCGATCAGCATGTCCGGGCCGACCAGCTCGCGGACCTCTGCCACCGGCATGTCGTCCTGCCCGACGTGCACCCCGTCGGCGCCGGCCTCGAGCGCCACCGAGGGACGGTCGTTGACGATCAGAAGCGCCCCCAGGCGCTCACACAGCGCCCGTGCCGCGTCGGCCACCGAGACGAGCTGCTCGTCGCCGAGGTGCTTCTCGCGCAGCTGCACGATCTGGACGCCCCCGGCGACGGCGGCGCGGAGCAGGTCCGGGAGCGCGCGAGCGTCATCGTCTCCGCCGGCGGAGTCCGGGCGATCGAGCATCGCTCCGCACACGAGGTACAGGCGGGCGGCCGCCAGCCGTGCGCGGCGCTCGGAGCCGGGGTCCTCGAGGGGCATGGACCCAAGTCTGACAGCGGGTTAGCATCAACCTCAGTGCCGGACTCCGCAGATCGCTCCTCGCCCGACCTTCTCGTCCTCGGCGGCGGCGTGATCGGCCTGTCCGCCGCATGGCGAGCGCGCGAGCGCGGGATGTCGGTCACCGTGCTCGAGCGCGACACCGTCGGCGCCGGCACCTCACGCGTCGCGGCGGGCATGCTCGCACCCGTCTCGGAGGTCGAGTTCGGCGAGGCCGGCCGGCGCATCCTCGAGCTGGGGCTGCGCTCGGCGGAGATGTGGCCCGCCTTCGCCGCCGCCCTAAAGGAGGTCGCCGGCATGGATGTGGGCCTGATGAGGACCGGCACGCTCGTGGTCGCCCGCGACGATGACGAGGCACGCGAGCTCGAGCGTCAGATCGCCTTCCGGGAGTCGCTCGGGCTGCGCGCCGAGCGCCTGCTCGGGAGCCGGGCCCGCGAGCGCGAGCCGGCGCTGACCCCGACCGTGCGCCTGGCGCTGGAGGCGCCCGAGGATCACTCGGTCGATCCGCGCCGGCTGCTGGCGGCGCTGCGCGGCGCCTGTGAAGCGACCGGGGTGCGGCTGCGCGAGCACGCCCGGGCGCTCAGCATCGAGACCAACGCCGCCCGCGACCGCGTCGCCGGCGTGACGCTGTCCTGCGGGCGGGGGGTCGAGAGGCTCAAGGCGCCGCAGGTCCTCCTCGCGGCCGGCGCCTGGGTCGAGCAGATCGAGGGCCTGCCCGAGCATGCGCTCGTGCCGGTGCGCCCGGTCAAGGGCCAGCTGCTGCGGCTGCGCGACCCGGCCGGGCCGGGGCTGCTCGAGCGCGTCGTTCGCTTCACCGGCGGCTACCTCGTCCCGCGCGCGGACGGCCGCTACGTGCTGGGGGCGAGCATGGAGGAGCGCGGCTTTGACACGCGCCCCACGGCGGGCGCCGTCCATGAGCTGCTGCGCGAGGCCCACGAGCTGGTGCCCGGCGTGTCAGAGCTCGAGATCGAGGAGCTGTGCGTGGGGCTGCGCCCGGGCACCCCCGACAACGCGCCCGCCATCGGGGCGGGTGTCCTCGAGGGCCTGACCTGGGCGACCGGTCACCACCGCAACGGGATCCTGCTCGCCCCGCTGACGGCCGAGCTCGTCCTCGAGGCGCTCAGCGGAGAGGGCTCGCACGGCGCGCTCCTGCGCGCCTGCGCCCCCGGGCGCTTCACCGCTCAGCCCGCGCATCCGCAGGCCGCGTCCCAGTCTGAAAGCGTGGCCGTCTGATGATCAGTCTCAACGGCGAGGCCTCCGAGCTGCGCGCCGGTGAGACGGTGGCGAGGGTGCTGCGCGAGCTGGGCATCTCCAATGACACCCGCGGGGTGGCCGTGGCGGTCGACGGCGAGGTCGTTCCGCGGGCCGCCTGGGAGTCGTTCGCGCTGTCGGAGGACGCGCGCGTGGAGGTGCTCACGGCGATGCAGGGAGGATGATCACCCGATGACCGACGACGTCAACCCGGCGCCCGGCACGGTGACCGCGCGCAACGGCGCCGCCACGCCGGGGGAGGCCTGGACGATCGCCGGGCGGACGCTGCGCTCGCGGCTTCTGCTCGGCACGGGCGGATTCCCGTCGCTCGAGCTCCTGTCGGAAGCCGTCGCGGCCAGCGGCTCGGAGCTCGTCACCGTGGCTCTGCGCCGCCTGGATCCCGCCGGGCGCCGGGCCGGCCAGGGATCGCTGATCGACGTGCTGTCGGCCGCCGGCGTCGAGCTGCTGCCCAACACCGCCGGCTGCCACACGGCCCGCGACGCCGTGGTCACAGCCCGCCTGGCGCGCGAGGCGTTCGCCACCGACTGGATCAAGCTCGAGGTGATCGGCGATGAGGACACGCTGCTGCCCGACGCCCCGGAGCTCCTGCGCGCCGCCGAGCAGCTGGTCGATGAGGGCTTCGTGGTGCTCCCCTACACCACCGATGACCCCGTCCTGGCCCGCCGGCTCGTCGACATCGGCTGTGCCGCCGTGATGCCCCTCGGCTCGCCGATCGGCAGCGGCATGGGCATTCGCAATCCCTACAACATCGCCCTGATCAGGGAGGCGGTCGATGTGCCGGTGGTGCTCGACGCCGGCATCGGCACCGCCTCCGATGCGGCCCTGGCGATGGAGCTCGGCTGCGACGCCGTCATGGCCGCCTCCGCCGTCGCCGGTGCAGAGGACCCCGTGCGCATGGCTCAAGCGATGCGCGCCGCCGTGCAGGCGGGTCACCTGGCGCGCACGGCCGGGCGCATCCCGCGCCGGCTGTACGCCAGCCCCTCGACCCCCAACGCCGGCCTGCCCGACCTGCACCCCGCCTGAGCGGGAAGCTACTTGACGACTTCGATGGTCCCGTTCATCGAGGCCGGATGAATGGTGCACTCGTAGTGGATCACGCCCGGCCTGGTCAGCTTGACCTCATAGCTCCCGCTTTCACCGAAGTCGTTGGAGGCGAAATGCTGCGGGCCGCTCTCGGTGGTGACGTTGTGTTCGACGGCGTCATAGTTGGTCCACCTGACCGTCGTTCCCACCTTCACCTTGAGCGTGTCCGGCTGGATCGTGATGTCGCGGTAGGCGACCTGCACGACCCCGTCCTGCACCGGAGCCGAGGCCGCCGGGGTCGCGTATTTCGGCGTGGTCGTCGTTTTCAGTTCGCCGCTCGTGGATGCCGGAGTCGAGGTGCTCTGAGAGCTCGAGCTGGTGGTCGAGCTGTTCGAGGAACCGCAGCCGGCGGCCACCAGGAGCGCGGAGCAGGCGATCAATATCGACAGGCCTCTCCTCATCGCTTTCGGACCCTAGCCTAGACTGGCTCCCCCATGTCGCGCCACTTCCTCACAGGGGCCGAGCTGACCGCCGCCGAGCTCGCGGCGCTGCTTGACAGGGCCCTCGAGCTCAAGGCTTCCCCGCTCTCCTCGCAGCAGCTTGCGGGCCTCAGCGTGGCGCTGATCTTTCAGAAGCCCTCGACCCGCACGCGGGTGTCCTTCGAGGTCGGCGTGCACGAGCTCGGGGGTCACGCCGTCGTGCTCCGCGGCGATGAGCTTCAGCTCTCGCGCGGGGAGCCGCTGCGGGATACGGCCCTCGTGCTGTCCCGGCATGTCGCGGCGATCGGCGTTCGCACGGGAGCGGACTCGGAGCTCGAGGAGCTCGCCGAGTACAGCTCGGTCCCGGTGATCAACATGCTCACGGCCCGCCACCATCCCTGCCAGGCGCTCGCCGACCTGCTGACCCTGCGCGAGGCGCATGGTTCGCTCGAGGGCCTGCGCCTTGCCTACGTGGGCGACGGCAACAACGTCGCCCGCTCGCTCGCCCTGCTGGGCACGCTTGCGGGGGTCGATGTCGCGGTCGCCTCGCCCGAGGGCTATTCCCTCGATGGGGATTTGGCGCTGCTCCCCGGCGCATCCGGCTCGCTCACGCTGCACGCCGACCCGCTCGAGGCCGTGCGCGGCGCGAGCGCCGTCTACACCGACGTATGGGTGAGCATGGGCGACGAGGACACCGCCGATGCCCGCCGCGCGACGCTCGCGGACTACCGGCTGGACGACGCCCTGCTCGACGCCGCCGCTCCCGGAGCCTTCGCCATGCACGACCTGCCGGCCCATGCCGGCGAGGAGATCACCGCGGAGGTCCTGTATGGCCCGCGCCAGCGCATCTGGGATCAGGCGGAGAACCGCCGCCACGCGCAGAAGGCCCTGCTCGAGCTGTTGGTGGCCTCCCCGTGACCGATCCAGCGCCCGCCCTCGACGAGGCGGCGCCCGCCGCCGGCGACGGGGCGCAGGACGCCGCTCCCCGCCCCAAGCGCGGCGATGAGCTCGAGCTTCAGATCGAGTCGCTGGCCTTCGGCGGCGAGGGCGTGGCCCGTCTGGGCGACAGCGGATACGTCGTGTTCGTGGCGGGGGCGATTCCCGGTGATCGCGTGCGCGCGGTGGTGCACAAGCGCAAGCGCAGCTATGCCCACGCGCGCACCCTGGAGGTGCTCGAGCCGAGCCCCGAGCGGATCCCGCCGCTGGCCGACCATCCCGGCGTACCCTGGCAGGTGCTCTCCTACGAGCGCCAGCTGGAGGTCAAGCGCGCCCAGGTCGACGACGCGCTGAGGCGGATCGGGCGCCTTGAGGGCTATCAGCTCGAGGACATCGTGCCGGCCGTCGAACAGTGGCGGTATCGCAACAAGCTCGAGTACTCCTTCGGTCTCGCCGACGCCCCGGACGGGCGCGGGGAGCAGCTGGTGTGCGGCTTTCACGCCTCCGCCGGCGGCAACCGGGTGGAGCCGATCGCCGACTGCCTGCTGGCCTCAGAGCGCGGCAACCTCGCGCGCGAGGTGGCCCTGCGCTGGTGCCGAGAGCAGGGGCTCACGGCCTGGGAGCGGGGCCGCGATGGCCGCGGCGTTTCCCGCGAGCGCGAGGACCGCACGGCGCCGGCGGCCGATGGGCGCGCGCGCCTTCGCAACCTCGTCGTGCGCGAAGGCCGCCACACCGGCAAGCTGCAGGTCCGCATCGTCACCACCGCGGGCGAGCTCGAGGCCGGCCTGCTGGCGGCGGCGCTCAGCCAGGCGCTCGGCGAGGACCTCAGCGGGGTGCTGTGGACGCGCTCGCGCTCCCTGGCCGAGACGACCGCGGGCGGCGAGACCGAGCTCGTGTGGGGCGACGCAGGCCTTCCCGAGCGCCTCGGCGAGCTCGACCTGCTGATCTCCTCAGAGGCCTTCTTCCAGACGAACACCGAGATGGCCGAGCTGCTCTACGGGGTGGTCGTGGAGTACGCGGCGCTCGAGGGCTGGGAGCGCGTGTACGACCTGTACTGCGGCATCGGCACGATCGCTCTCACGCTGGCGTCGCGGGCGGGCGAGCTGTGGGGGATCGAGCTGATCGAGGAGGCCGTCGCCGACGCGATCGCGGGGGCGAGTCGCAACGAGATCACCAAGGCCAAATTCTTCGCCGGCGACGTGCGCCTGGCGATGCCCGAGCTGCTCGAGCGGGCCGGGCGCCCCGACCTCGTCGTCGTCGATCCGCCGCGGGCGGGCCTTTCAAAGAAGGTCGTCCACCGCATCATCGACGCCTCGCCCAAGCGCATCGTGTACGTGTCGTGCAACCCCACCACGCTCGCGCCAAACGCGGCGGAACTGGTCGAGGCCGGCTGGGTTCTGCGCAAGGTGCGCCCCGTGGACATGTTCCCCCAGACCCATCACATCGAGTGCGTCGCGCTGTTCGAGCGCGGCGACGGGGCGGCTGCCGGCTCCGGGTAGGGTTTTCCACAGTGCGTGCCGTGACCATCCGCGAGCAGGAGCTCGTGATCGAGGAGCATCCGGACCCGGTGGCGGGCACGGACGAGGTGCTCGTGCGCGTCCACGCGGCCGGCCTGAACGGCGCCGACATGATGCAGCGCCGCGGCCTGTACCCGGCGCCGCCCGGCTCGCCCCAGGACATCCCGGGCATGGAGTTCGCCGGCGAGGTCCTCGCCCTGGGCGCGGGCGCGAGGCGCTTTGCCGAGGGCGACCGCGTGATGGCGATCGTCGGAGGCGGCGCCCAGGCGGAGCTCGTCACCGTTCACGAGCGCCTGCCGATGCCGGTGCCGCAGGGTCTCGACTGGCCCGCCGCCGGGGGCCTACCCGAGGTCTTCACCACCGCCCATGACGCGCTCTTCACCCAGGCCGGCCTGCGGCCCGGCGAGCGGCTGCTCGTCCACGGCGGTGCGGGCGGCGTCGGCACGGCCGCGATCCAGCTGGCCCGCGCCGCCGGGGCCCGGCCCACGGCCACGGTCCGCAACGTTCAGCACCGCGATCAGGTGGCCGCTCTCGGAGCCGAGGTGATCGCCCCCGAGGGGTTCGCCGAGCACGGCCCGTTCGACGTCATCCTCGAGCTCGTGGGCGCGCCCAATCTCGCCGAGAACCTGCAGGCCATGGCGACCGGCGGGCGGATCTTGATCATCGGCGTGGCGGCCGGAGCGAAGACCGAGCTGAACCTGCTGGCCCTGATGGGAAAGCGCGGCCGCATCCACGGCTCGACCCTGCGGGCCAGGTCTCTGGAGGAGAAAGCCGTGGCCGCGCGCCTGGTCGAGCACGAGGTGCTGCCGCTGTTCGACAGCGGCGCGCTGCGGGTACCGGTCGCCGAGACGTTTCCCCTGGCCGAGGCGACGGCCGCCTATGACCACTTCGCCAGCGGCGGAAAGCTCGGGAAGGTCGTCCTCACGACCTAGTCAGTAGGGCGGCTGGGAGGCGTACCAGTCGCCCAGCGCGCGGAAGGCTGACCAGAAGGCCCGCTTTGCGTCCTGCTCGTCGAGCGACTCGTCGATGTTGGGGACGTACAGCGCGTCGATTGTGCCCGTCAGCTGCTGGATCTCGCCGAACGCCGGGCGCAGCTCATGCGCGAGCGGGATGTTCATCTCGCCCAGCGCCGCCAGCGCCTCGGGGCCCATCACGACGATGATCTTGGGTTGCACGATCGCGATCTCCTGGACCACGCGGGCCACGCAGGCGAAGTCGGCGAGCGAGGCGTCGCTCAGCGGGCACTTGACGCACAGCGTCCCGTACACGGCCAGGGGGTCGATCGACAGGCGCTTCAGCGACTTCATCAGGGCTCCGCCGGCGCGGCCGTAGAAGGCCACTCCCTCCTCGATCTCCGAGGGCAGCGGCGCGTACTTCAGAAGCATCACATCGGCCTGGGGGTGTCCCGAGCCGAGCACCGGCATGAGGTTGCCGCGCGGGCAGTGCGGGCAGGCCTGCAGCTCGCGGGTGAGCGTGTTCAGCTCGCGAATGGCGCGCTCCAGGTACTTCTCCCTGATCTCGTCATCGGTCACCGGCATCGATCCGAGGGATTTGACGGCGCCCTGGCTTGTCCTTGGAGGTGCACCAGGAGTTGCGCGCCTCATCGGCCTGGACCGCGCCTCGGAGGCGCCCGTCTGACGCGCTTGACGCGCCTCACCCGCCGGGCCCTGCTCGCCTCCCGCGCGGCCGGCGGCGTGGCCCTGGTCTGCAGGAACTTCAACGCCTGCACGTACAGAAGCGAGGACGGGCGCGTGAGGATGTCCGCGTCGCGGAGCGACTGCAGGAACTCCTGCGGTCCGTCGAACTCGCGCATGCGGATCCGCACCGAGCCGAGGCCCTGGGCCACGTGCGAGTCCGAGCCCGCGCCGGCGATGATCCGGTACTTGGCGGCGAACCGAGCCGCCTCCTCGTTGAAGGCCCCGATCGCGACCCGCGGGTTGAACACCTCGATCGCATCGACCTCGTCGAGGATCGTGAGCAGGTGCTCGTAGTCCGGGACGGAGTGCATCCGGTCGAAGGGATGGGGCACATACACCAGGCCCCCCTGCCGCGAGATCTCGGCGACGGTCTCGGACAGGCTCAGCCCGCGGGGGATCTTCTCCTCGATGAACAGCCCGATCACCTCGCCCTGGCCGGCGGTCTTGATCTCCTCGCCGACGATCACTTTGACGCCGGCCTCCTCGGCCTGCGCGCGCGCCTCGAGCGCTCCGGAGATCTCGTTGTGATCGGTCACCGCGATCGCTCCCAGGCCCTGCGTATGCGCGGTCGCCAGCAGCACCTCCACAGGCGTCGCACAGTCGTGCGAGTGGTCGGTGTGCATGTGCAGGTCGACGTCGATCAGGGGGCGCTTGGCCAGCCGCCGCGCGAGCGCAGGATCTCCGCGCGTGTCATGCCGGCGCGCGGCGAGGGCCTCATAGATCGCTTCCACGGCGTCGACGGCGCCGTCTCCGTCTCCGATCAGGCGGTAGTCGCCGGGGAAGTGGCGGGCCATCAGCTCGACGGTCGCGGGGAGGCTCGCGGTGCGGGCGTCGAGCCGCCCGAAGAAGCTCTCGACGAAGCGCCTGGCGACGAGCGTCGAGAGCAGGCGCTCGTTGGGCGCGTGGAAGGAGCCCACGTTGAGCGAACGCGAGTGGCGCAGGGCGGCGTTGGAGGTGCTCGGCGCGAACGGCTCGTGCACATGCACGAAGTCCAGCTCCACCGTCGTAAGCAGCTCCTCGACCGTGCGCGCCACGTCGATCGACAGCGCCGAGGTGCGCCGGCGGGCGCTGCTCGGCACGTCCAGCACCTCGCCCACCGCGATCACCGCGGGAGAGCCCTGATCGGTTCCCTCGAGCAGGCTCTCCGGCCGCCCGCGCGCGGCCCTCAGCTCCCTGCGCGAGGCCCGCACCCGCTCCTGCGAGCGCGACGGCGCCAGCACCAGCACGCGATGCCCCCGCCGCGACAGCTCTGAGGTGACGCGCTCCACGTAGGCGTTCACCTCGTTCTCCTGAGCCTCCCACGGATACGGGGTCACATGGGCTATGGAGAACGACGACGCCATCGCTCCGCCATTATCTCGACCGGCTCGGGTTCGCCGGGCCGGGTTATTTCACGCTGCGCGCCGCAGCGCGCGGTCTGGGCGCGCGCGCCGGCCGGGAGGCCGCCCTCTTGCGCGGAGCCGCCGGCTTGCCGCGCATTCCGGGCCGCCCGGAGTATCTGGCGATGAACTTCTCGGTGTCGGCCCTCGCAAGGTCGTCGGGGCGCTGGTTGTGGGGCGACTTCATCAGGTATGAGGAAGGCCCATCCAGCTGACCGCCCACGCCGTGGTTCAGCGCCAGCTTGCAGCAGCGCACCGCGTCGATCACGATGCCCGCCGAGTTGGGGGAGTCCCACACCTCGAGCTTCATCTCGACGTTCAGGGGCACGTCTCCGAAGGCCTGGCCCTCCACCCGGATGTGCGCCCACTTGCGGTCGGTCAGCCACGGCACGTAGTCGGACGGGCCGATGTAGACGTCCTCGGCCGGCAGCTTCTCGTCCATGATCGAGGTGACCGCGTTGGTCTTGGAGATCTTCTTGGACTCCAGGCGCTCGCGCTCGAGCATGTTGTAGAAGTCCATGTTCCCGCCCACGTTCAGCTGGGAGGTGCGCAGCATCTTCACGCCGCGGTCAGCGAACAGGCGGGCCAGCGTGCGGTGCACGATCGTGGCGCCCACCTGAGACTTGATGTCGTCGCCGACGATCGGCAGGTGCGCCTCGGAGAAGCGCCTGTCCCAGTAGTCCTCGCGGGCGATGAACACGGGGATGCAGTTGACGAAGCCGCAGCCGGCCTCGAGCACCTGCTCGACGTACCACTTGGTGGCCTGCTCTGAGCCGACCGGCAGGTAGGAGACGACCACGTCGGTGTGCGTGTCCTTGAGGATCTTGACGATGTCCGCGGTCTCGCCCGGGGCCTTCGTGATCTTCTGCTTGAGGTACTTGCCGAGGCCATCGTGGGTCATCCCGCGATAGACGGGCACGCCCAGCTTTTTGGGGACCGCCCGCTTGCCCTTGGCGAACTTCATCGTGTTGTTCTGCCCGGCCCAGATCGCCTGGCCGAGGTCCTTGCCGACCTTGGTCGCGTCGATGTCGAAGGCGGCGGTGAACTCGATGTCGCTGACGTGGTAGCCGCCGAGGTCGACGTGCATCAGTCCCGGCACCCGCTCCTGCGGGTTGGCGTCGCGGTAGTAGTGGACGCCCTGGACGAACGCGGAGGCGCAGTTGCCCACGCCGATGATCGCCACCCTGACCTTCTCGGACTGGTAGCGCGCGGCGCCGTTCTTCGACGCGGCTCCATTCTTTGAGGCGGCGCCGTTTGCCGAGGCGCGGCCGTTGCTGTGCTGTGTGCTCACAAGGAAAAGCCTTTCCGTAAAGTTCGTGCTAACTACTCCGCCCGGCGGGCGAGGTCACACCGACAGCTCGCGACGGACATGCCAGATGCGCTGCGCGACCGTCACCAGGCTGAGCGCGGCGAGCACGTAGACCGCCGGCTGCAGCAGCTCGAAGTGGCCCAGCGAGGCGCCCTTTGCAAACACCAGGCCAATCGCCAGGATCACCACGCGAACCGGCCGCGTGGCGATGCCGACCTTGCACTCCACTCCCAGCGCCTCGGCCCGCGCGCGGGTGTAGCTGACCATCAGCGAGGCGAGCACCGCCACCACGACCGCCGCCGCGGCCACGCGGTTGCCCTGCAGCGCGAAGTACCCGCACACGGCCGTCAGCACGATGCCCTCCTCGACCCGGTCAAGGGTGGAATCGAGGAACGCGCCGAACGGCGTGCCCTTGCCGGACATGCGCGAGTAGCGGCCGTCGAGCGTGTCGCAGGTGGAGCCCACGATGAACGCCACCCCGCCGAGGAAGAACAGCTGTTCCCACACCAGCACCGCCGCCACAACGTTCAGCGCAAAGCCGGTCAGCGAGATCGCGTTGGGGGTCAGCCGCGACTCGATCAGCCGGTCGCGCATCAGCTCGCGCCGCTGCGAGGCGCTGAGCGCCACCCGGCCCGGCCTCGTGCGCGATCGCCGCTCGGTCGCGTGCGAGCCGGCCACGCCATTGGGCGTGCTGCGCGGAGGGGCCTGTCCTCTCTGTGGCATGGTCCTCAGAGCCCCGTTCCCCTAGCCGCTGCTCAGATGGGGAGGGGCCGGGGCCGAGAACCGCCATACGCCGGGACGGGCGCGCGCGAGCCAGCGCGCGCCATATGCAGATAGTCCAGCCGTGAGGGCTCCCAGCAGGGCGTCGACGATGAAGTGGTTGGCCGTGACCACGATCACGAACGCCATCAGGAACGGATACAGAAGCCACGCCACCCGCACCACCCGGTGACGCGCCAGGCGGGCCAGCGGCCAGCCGATCATCAGCGCGAACGCCACGTGCATCGAGGGCACCGCGGCGTATGGGTTGAACAGCGCGGTCATCGACGAGCTGGCGTGCGAGACCGACACGCCGGTGAAGTCAGAGACGCTGTCCATGAAGCCCCACTCGGGCATGAACCGCGGCGGCGCCGTGGGGAACACGGTGTAGCCGACCAGCGCGATCGCCATCGCGATCATGAACATGTTGCGCACGAAATAGAAGTTGCGGTTGTGGCGCAGGTACAGGTATGCGAGCGCGGCGATGGTGACCGTCGTCTGTGCGTTCACGTACAGCCAGCTGGAGAAGTCCATCAGCACCTTGCTGCCCGACGCCCACGCCTGCACCGAGGGCTCGACGAACACATGCATGGTGCGCTCGAATGAGATCAGCTCCCGCGCGTGGGCGAAGGCGGCGTTCGCGTCCCCCTCAACCAGACCCCGCACCAGCCGGTAGGCGACGTATGCCGCCCCGAACAGCGCCACCTGGCGCAGAACGTCCAACCATCCCTGCGGCAGGAGGCGCCCCTGCAGAACACGAACGCGGGCGACCATCCCCGAGAAGCCTAGTCGATGCTCAGCGGCAACGGGGGCCATGGCCGAACACGCGCGCCGGCGAGAAGCTGATCACCACGTGCAGACTGCCCGCTCGGGAGGCTTCGATGAGCGTCCAGCCGCCCGGCGCTTCGCGCACGCAGCCGTGCCCCTGTGACAGGGCCCAGTAGCTCGTGAAGCGAACGCGCACCTCATAGCTCCCGGCCGCCGGCGCGCTGAGCGTGAAGGAGTCGGTTCGGAGCTGCGTCAGCGCCGCGGGCGCCTCGGCCAGCGGACGCGCTGCCGGCACCGCGAACAGGCGCCAGTGCTGAGAGCGCCACACTTCGCGCAGCCCCAGCGAGCCGCTGCGCAGCAGCCGCGCCTCGGCCTCACCGGAGTAGTCGAGCGGCGCATTGGAGAGAGCCACGTAGGCGATCGCATCTTCGGACAGCCACGCGCGATAGCGCGCCGCGGTCAGCGGCCGCTGCGAGTAGAACAGCCCGTTGCGGTAGATGTCCAGCTGGCGCTCCCAGCCGCGGGCGATGGCGACGTGGGGGGCGAGGAAGCGGGCCTCCCAGTGGTCGCGCGTGGGCACCGCCTCGATCCGCGCCGGGCGTCCGGAGTAGCCGACGCCCAGCGCTTTCAGCTCGCCGAGCAGGGGCGTGTAGTAGGAGGCGTGCACGGCCGGGTCGCCGGCGGCCGAGAGGTAGTCCGCCACGGGGGCGTTCACCTGCCAGTAGAACAGGAACGGCGCGAGCACGAGCAGCAGCCGCCCGCGCCTGACGGTGGTGCCGGCGAGCACGCAGGCCGCGATCGGCCCCGCCACCAGCGCCCCCAGCCGGTCGATGTTGCCCCCGACCGCGCTGGGGATCAGGTAGCAGCCGACCATCGCGATCCCATACAGCGTCACGCCGGTCCGAAGCACGCGCCGCTCCGGTTCGATCACGGCCCAGATCACCAGCACGCCGATCAGGTCCGGGTAGAAGGCCGAGGCCACGAACGGCTGCGAGCCCCCTTCCGGGAAGGCCAGCGTCAGCGCCGCGATCGGCACGAGGGCCGCCGCCCCCAGCATCAGCGGCAGGCGCTGCCATCCGCCGCCGATCGCCCAGGCGAGCGCCGCCAGCGCAAGGAACGCCCCGGCCACCGGGCTGGTGAGCGCGCACACCACGGCGAGCGCCAGGGCCGGTCCGCGCCGCCCGCGCTGGGCCAGCACGAGCGACCCCAGCCCGATGGCCAGGCCCAGGTCGAACGGCACGCGGCTGGCGAGCAGTCCGATGGCCGCCCCCAGCGCGAACCACACGCCGGCGATGCGCACCGCCGGCTCGGGGAAGCGCCCCTCGATCAGCGCCGCGAACAGCGCGGCCGCGACCGTCATCGACACCGCCGCGAGCGCCAACGGGCCGATCAGCCAGCCGAGCGCGGGGGCCAGCACGCTGTAGGCGGGCAGATGGTGGCCCCCGTACCAGCTGTTGTCCCACAGCGTGAAGCCCACGCGCCCGAACAGGTTGGCGCGGTAGCTCGCGGCCGCCAGATCGGCGCTCGGGGGCGCGGCGATCACGTAGCAGAGCCCCAGCGCCGCGGTGATGGTCCAGGCGGGCGCCCGGCGGGCCAGCCCGCCCGCTCTCACCCCCACGGGCAGCCGGCTGCTCGCGGCGGCGCTCACGCCGATGCGGCGTTCAGGAAGCTCACCACCCGCTCGAGAGCCTCCCGGCGGTCGAGCCAGGGCACGTGCCCCGCGTCTGCGAGCTCGAGCAGCTCCGCATCCGGAAGCGCCTCGGCGTAGTCCTGACCGAAGTGGGCCGGCAGATAGGCGTCGCGCATGCCCCACACCACCAGCGCCGGCACCTCCAGCAGGCCCAGCCCCTCACCGGTCCTCACCAGCACCTCGGGAGGGGAGCTCCGGTACAGGCGCAGGATCGCGCGCTGGGTGCCCTGATCGAAGTGATCGAGCACGCTCCGCTGCCACGCCTCGGGCATCGGCCCGGGCGTGGCGTTGATCTCCTGCGATAGGAACCGCAGGGTGCGCGGGCTGACCGTCCCCATCGCCAGCTCGCCCAGCAGCGGGGTGCGCCAGATGCGGGCGATCCGGTGCCAGCGGTAGCCGGGCAGAAACGGCACCGCGTTGATGATCACCAACCGCTCGATGCGCTCGGGATGGCGCTGGGCGAAGGCCAGGCCGACCGCGCCCCAGTCATGCACCACGAGGCTCACCCGCTCGAGCTCCCGCTGGCTGAGGAAGCGCTCGATGAAGTCCTCGTACTCGGCGATCGTGTACAGCAGCGAGCCCGGCTTGCCCGAGCGCCCGAAGCCCGGAAGGTCCGGGGCCACGCCGCCGGTGCGCTCCAGGAACTCCAGCCAGGTGTCCGAGCTTTCGGGCACCCCGTGCAGATACAGCACCGGCGCGCCCGTGACGCCCTCAGGCGCCGGCGCCTCACGCCAGAACACGGGCAGCCCGTCGAGCTGGGAGTCGTGGTCGCTGACCTCTGGCACCGGCCGAGGATATAGAGGCCGCCCGCGCCGGATACGGTGAAGCGATGGCGCCGAGGTCCAGGTCCGACCCTCCGTGGAGGCCGCCCTCACGCGCCCGCGTGCGCAGGATCCGCGACCGCCTGCGGGAGGTCTACGGGGTTCCGCTGATGCGCCCGCATGGCCGGCCCATCGACGAGCTGGTGCTGACGGTGCTGTCGCAGTCGACCAACGATCGCAACCGCGACGTGGCCTACCTGGGCCTGCGCGAGCGCCTGGGAAGCTGGCAGGAGGTGATGCGCGCCCCCGCGGCCGCCGTCGAGGAGGCGATCCGCCCGGGCGGGATCTCGAGAGTCAAGTCGGTGCGCATCCAGGCGATCCTCGAGGCGATCGCCGCACAGGAGCGCGGCCCCGAGGGCGCGCTGTCGCTGGACTGGCTGGCAGGTGCGCCGGTCGAGCAGGGCCGCAACTACCTGGTGTCGCTCCCCGGCGTCGGGCGAAAGACGGCGGCCTGCGTGCTGCTGTTCGCCTTCGGCCTGCGCGAGGTGCCCGTGGATACCCACGTCTCGCGCGTGGGCACCCGCCTCGGGCTGCTGCGCGCGGGCGCCCCGTTCGAGGAGCTCCACGATCAGATGCTCGCGCTCACCCCGCCCGGCGAGGAGCTCGAGCTGCACGTCAACCTGCTGCGCCATGGGCGCCGCACCTGCCACGCCCGCTCCCCCGCCTGCCGCGACTGCGCGCTTGCGGGCATGTGCCCGAGCCGCAGGCTGTTCGCCTGACGGCGGGCGCCCGCTCAGCCGTGCGGCAGCACCGCAAACGCGATCACTGCGTATTGAAGGCCCGCGGCCACGATCACGAGCGCGTGGAAGACCTCGTGGTAGCCGAACACTCTGGGCGACGGGTCAGGCCGGCCGCTCGCGTAGACGACAGCCCCGATGAGGTACAGCAGGCCACCGACCACCAGCCCGGCCACGCCCAGCCAGCCGATGGCCGCAGGCAGCTCGCCTACGATCGCCCCCGACACGAGGCCAAGCAGGACGTACACGGAGGCCAGCAGCCACTTGGGGGCGTCGATCCACACGAGCTTGAACACGACACCGCCGAGTGCCCCGGCCCAGACGACGATCAGGATCGTTTTCGCGAGCGTTCCGTGCAGTGCGATCAGTGCCACCGGCGTGTAGGTGCCGGCGATCATCACGAAGATCATCGAATGGTCAAGGCGCCTCATCCACCGCCGAGCCGACGGGCGCCAGGTCACACGGTGGTACAGCGCGCTCGTGCCGAACAGCGCCGAGACGGCGACGGCATAGATGGTTGCCGCCAGACGCGCTTTCCCACCGGAGGCCGCGAGGATCAAGGCCACGCCGCAGGCGAGCGATACGAAGAACGCATACTCATGCGAAACGCCGCGGAGCCTGGGCTTCACCGGAGTCGCCCGGCCTATCGCCGCGGATATCGAGGCCCGGGTCATCCACTGACGGTAGCGCCGCCAGTGGCGTTTGTCACCTGCCCGGTGTCGACACCGCTTCTCTGCTCTCGCCCGCGTCGGCGCTTGCCAGCATGCCGGCGGGGTCGACGTCCTCCGGGACACCGGCGCCAGCGGCGGGCATCGGCGCGCCGGCGAGCTTCGCGCGGGCGCGCTCGGGCGTCACCCGGACCACGTCCCAGGCCAGTCCCACGCGCGCCATGCCAAGGATCAGCCAGCCGGAGGGATCGAGCTCATACCAGCGCAGGCCGTGGAAGGCGGACTGGGGGAAGGCGTGGTGGTTGTGGTGCCATGCCTCTCCCAGCGAGGGCAGCGCAAGCCAGAAAACGTTCGTCGACTCGTCCTCGGTGGCAAAGCGCCGGCGGCCGAAGAAGTGGCAGATCGAGTTGATGCTCCAGGTGATGTGGTGCACGAGGAAGATGCGCACGAGCCCGGCCCACAGCAGCGCGCTCAGACCGCCCGCCACGAGCGAGCCTCCGCTGAACGCGAGCCCGAGCAGGAAGGGCAGCAACAGGCTGTAGAGGGCGATCAGTGGGAAGCCCTTGTTGATGCGTCGCATCGTGCGGTCTTCGCACAGATCGCGGGCGAAGCGTTTCGAGGAGGCCTGGCCGTGCGTCTCGAACAGCCAGCCCACATGGGCATGCCACAGGCCGCTGAACATCCCCCGCAGGCCCGCGCCGTGGCCGGCGTGTGGGCTGTGTGGATCGCCCTCTTCGTCGGTGAAGGTGTGGTGCTTGCGGTGGTCGGCCACCCAGTCGATCACCCCGCCCTGCAGCGACATCGAGCCGAGGATTGCAAGCGTATAGCGCAGCCACGCCCGCGTCTGGAAGGCGCGGTGGGTGAGCAGTCGGTGGAAGCCCACGGTCACGCCCACCGCGGTCAGCAGGTACATGATCGCGAAGATCACGAGGTCCCGGGCGCTCAGGAACTTGTTCCACAGCAGCACCGCCGCCAGGATGACCCCCAGGAAAGGGACCACCACGGCGGTGATGTTCGCGTTGCGCTCCAGCCGGGTCACTTAGGCCATTGATACCTGTTTCGGGCGCCCCGGTTACCGATAACCAGCGAACTACCCCCGTTTGGGGGGTTCCGGCGCCTTTGGCGCACCCTCGCCCCTTGACGGCCCGTAGGAAATCTGCCATACTGCCACTTAGGTTTATTAAGCTGATTCAAAGGAGCATTCCCACATGGGCAAGACCATAGGCATAGACCTCGGCACGACGAACTCGTGCATGGCCGTGCTCGAGGGTGGCGAGCCCACCGTAATCGAGAACGCCGAGGGCGGCCGCACCACTCCCTCCGTCGTGGCCTTCACGGCATCCGGCGAGCGACTCGTCGGCACCGTCGCCAAGCGCCAGGCGGTCACCAACCCGCAGAACACCATCTTTTCGATCAAGCGCTTCATGGGCCGCAAGGAGGCCGAGGTGCGCGAGGAGGAGTCGATCGTCCCCTACAAGGTCGTCTCCGGCCCCAACGGCGACGCGCGCGTGGAAGCCAACGGCGAGCAGCACTCGCCGCCGGAGATCTCCGCGATGATCCTGCAGAAGCTCAAGACCGACGCCGAGGCGTATCTGGGCGAAACGGTCGACGGCGCGGTGATCACCGTCCCCGCCTACTTCAACGACGACCAGCGCCAGGCGACCAAGGACGCCGGCAAGATCGCCGGGCTGGACGTCAAGCGCATCATCAACGAGCCCACCGCGGCCTCGCTGGCCTACGGCCTGGACAAGGAGTCAGACCAGACAATTCTCGTGTTCGACCTCGGGGGCGGCACCTTCGACGTGTCCGTCCTTGAGATCGGCGACGGCGTGTTCGAGGTCAAGTCGACCGCCGGTGACAACCACCTCGGCGGCGACAACTTCGACAAGGCGGTCGTCGACTGGCTCGTATCCGAGTTCAAGAAGTCCCAGGGCATCGACCTCAGTGCCGACCCGATGGCGCTGCAGCGGCTGTACGAGGCGGCCGAGAAGGCCAAGATCGAGCTCTCCACCACCCAGGAGACGCAGATCAACCTGCCGTTCATCACCGCCGACGCCTCCGGGCCCAAGCACCTCGACACGCGCCTCACCCGGGCCAAGCTCGCCGAGCTCACCTCGGCGCTGCTGGACAGGGTCGTGGCACCGGTGCGCCAGGCCATCGACGACGCCAAAGACAAGGGCGTCAAGGAGATCGAGCACGTCGTGCTCGTCGGCGGCATGACGCGCATGCCGGCCGTCCAGGAGAAGGTCAAGGAGCTGACCGGCAAGGAGCCCCACCGCGGGGTCAACCCCGACGAGGTGGTGGCCGTGGGAGCGGCCATCCAGGCGGGCGTGCTGGCCGGCGACGTCAAGGACGTGCTGCTGTTGGACGTCACTCCGCTGACGCTCGGCATCGAGACCAAGGGCGGCGTGATGACCAAGCTGATCGAGCGCAACACCACGATCCCCACGCGCAAGGGCGAGGTCTTCTCGACGGCGGAGGACAACCAGCCGTCGGTCGAGATCCACGTGCTGCAGGGCGAGCGCGAGATGGCCAACTACAACAAGTCGCTGGGCAAGTTCCAGCTGACCGGCATCCCGCCGGCGCCGCGGGGCATTCCGCAGATCGAGGTCGCCTTCGACATCGACGCCAACGGCATCCTCAACGTGTCGGCCAAGGATCTCGGGACGGGCAAGGAGCAGAAGATCGAGATCAAGTCCGGCTCCGGGCTGTCAGATGAGGAGATCAAGAACATGGTCTCCGACGCCGAGTCCCACGCCGAGGAGGATCGCGCCGCGCGCGAGCTCGCCGAGGCGCGTAACAACGGCGAGAACGCCGCCTACCAGGCCGAGCGCCAGCTCGCCGACCTGGGCGATCAGGTCGACGCCGACTCCAAGGAGCGCATCGAGGCCGCCGTCAAGGAGGTCCGCGAGTCCCTGGAGGCGGAGGACCCGAACGCGATCAACGCCAAGACCGAGGCCCTGCAGACCGCCTTCCACGCGATCTCCGAGGCGATGTACCAGCGTGCGCAGGAGCAGGCCGCGGCCGCCGGCAACGGCGCCGCGCCCGAGGACGGCGGCTCCTCATCAGATGATGAGGACGTCGTCGACGCCGAGGTCGTGGACGAGCCGACGGCATAACGCGCGATGACCGAGATGAGGCAATCGATCGAGGACGCCGAGCAGGCGAACGAGGATCAGCCCGTGGTCTCCCCCGGTGCGGACGTACCGGGGGAGGGCGCGACGCTGCCGGCGCCGGAGGACGGCGCGGGCGGCCCTGGCGACGGCGACGCCGGCCAGATCGAGGGCGACCTCGATGAGCTGGTGAAGACCGCCGCCCAGCGAGACGAGTACCTGTCGCTCGCGCAGCGCACGCAGGCGGACTTCGAGAACTACCGAAAGCGCGTCGCCCGCGAGTCAGCGGGCGCCCAGGCGCGCGGCGTGGCGAGCCTCGCCAAGGAGCTTCTGCCCGCGATCGACAACCTCGACCGCGCACTGGAGGCGGCCGCCCAGGATGATCCTCTGCTCGAAGGCGTGCGCTTCGTGCGCTCGGAGCTGAGCGCGGCGCTCGCGCGGGTGGGCGTCGAGTCCTTCTCCCCCGTCGGTGAGACCTTCGATCCCTCCCTGCACGAGGCCATGGCCTCGACCCCCCAGCCGGCCGGCGGCCCGGCGAGCGGGACGGTGGTGGAGGTCTACCAACCCGGCTACCGGCTGGGCGCGACCGTAATCCGCCCGGCGCGGGTCGTCGTCGCCGCGTAGCCGAAGGAGAATCCGATGGCAACGCGTCCCGACTACTACAAGACGCTCGGGGTCGACAAAAAGGCGACCGCCGAGGAGATCAAGAAGGCCTACCGCAAGCTCGCGCGGAAGTACCACCCCGACCGCAACCCGGACGACAAGGAGGCGGAGGCGCGCTTCAAGGAGATCTCCCAGGCCCACGACGTGCTGGGGGACCCGGAGAAGCGCAAGCAGTACGACACGGGCGCCGGCCCGTTTGCGACCGGGGCCGGACCCGGCGGCGGCTTCGGCGGCTTCGGCAACTTCGACTTCGACGGCTCCTCGATGGGCGACATCCTGTCCAACCTGTTCGGGGGCGCCGGCGGGGCCGGCGGGGCGGGCTCACCGCGCACCCAGCGCCAGCGCCAGCGGGCGCAGCGCGGCGCCGACCTGGAGGCGCAGGTGTCGATCTCCTTCGACCAGGCGGTGGCCGGCGCGCAGGTACCCCTGCAGGTGCCGATGCGGGCGGTCTGCGGAACCTGCCACGGCACCGGCGCCAAGCCCGGCACCACGCCGATCGTGTGCCCCCGCTGCGAGGGCCGCGGCATCGAGACGCAGGGCCAGGGCATGTTCTCGATCTCCCAGCCCTGCTCACTGTGCGGAGGCTCGGGAACGATCATCGAGGATCCCTGCCCCACCTGCCACGGCACGGGCGCCGTGCGCACCGTCAAGCGGCTGCGGGTGAACATCCCCGCCGGCGTGCGAGACGGCGGGCGCATCCGCCTGCCCGGCAAGGGAGAGCCCGGCCCCAACGGCGGCCCGCCCGGGGACCTGTACCTGATCGTGCACGTCTCGCCCTCACCCGTGTTCACCCGCAAGGGCGACAACTTCGAGGTCGAGGTGCCGCTGAGCATCCCCGAGGCGCTGCGGGGCGCCGAGGTTCAGGTGCCGACGCTGGACGGAACGAAGACGCTGCGCGTGGCACCCGGGACCAAGCACGGAACGGTTCAGCGGCTGCGCGGCGAGGGCCCGCCCAAGCCGGGCAGCGCCAAGGGCGGCAGCGCGCCCACCCGAGGTGACATCCGCTACCGCTTCGTCATAGACGTGCCCGACAAGCTCGACGAGGAGCAGCAGGCGGCGGTGGACGCCATGTCGAAGGCCTTCAACGGCGATCCGCGCGCACGGCTGTTCCCGAGCCGCACCGACGCCGCCACCGAGGCGGCTGAGAGCTGATGAGCGAGCAGGATCATCCCCCCGCGAACGGTGCGCAAACGCCGCGCAGGCGCTCGGCCGCCACGATCACGCGCGTCGAGGTCGCGACCGACCGCGGCGTGTTCATGATCTCGGTGGCCGCCAAGCTGGCGAACATGCACCCCCAGACGCTGCGCATGTACGAGTCGCGCGGCCTGATCGAGCCCCAGCGCTCGCCCAAGGGCACGCGCCTGTACTCGCACGAAGACGTGGAGCGGCTGAGGCGCATCCAGGAGATGACCGCCGACCTCGGTCTCAACCTCGCGGGCGTCGAGCGCGTGCTCGACCTGGAGGAGGAGATCGACCAGATGCATGAGCGCATCGAGGAGATCGAACTGCAGGCGCTGCAGGCCCAGGTGCGCCTGGCCGAGGAGCTCGAGGAGGTGCGCCGCTCCTTCCGCGCCGAGCTTGTGGTTCCCTATCGCGGAGGGGTGGAGCTCGTGCGCGCAGCAGACGTCCGCCCATCTCCCAGACCGCCAAGAGAGGAGAGGAACGATGGCTAACGGAACCTCCCCCGCAGCGCAGGCCCCTCCCGAGGAGGAGCAGAGCCCGCTCGAGCGCTTCGGACGTGACCTGACGGAGATCGCCGAGGAGGGAAAGCTCGATCCGGTGATCGGCCGCGACGACGAGATCCGGCGCGTGATCCAGGTGCTCAGCCGGCGCACCAAGAACAACCCCGTCCTGATCGGCGAGCCCGGTGTGGGCAAGACCGCGATCGTCGAGGGCCTCGCCCAGCGGATCGTCTCCGGCGACGTCCCCGAGTCGTTGCGCGACCGTCGCGTGATCGCGCTGGACATGGGTGCCCTGATCGCAGGAGCGGCCTATCGAGGCGAGTTCGAGGAGCGGCTGAAGGGCGTCCTCAAAGAGGTCACGGACGCCGGCGGCACGGTCATCCTGTTCCTCGACGAGCTGCACACCATCGTCGGCGCCGGCGCGGCCCAGGGCTCGGTCGACGCCTCCAATCTGCTCAAGCCGGCCCTCGCGCGCGGGGAGCTGCGCGCGGTGGGCGCCACGACGCTCGACGAGTACCGCAAGTACATCGAGAAGGACGCGGCGCTGGAGCGCCGCTTTCAGCCCGTGACGGTCGGCGAGCCCTCGGTTCAGGACACCATCGCCATCCTGCGCGGCCTCAAGGAGCGCTACGAAGTCCACCACGGCGTCCGCATCCAGGACAGCGCCCTGATCGCCGCCGCGACGCTCTCGCACCGCTACATAGCCGATCGCTTCCTGCCCGACAAGGCGATCGACCTGGTCGACGAGGCGGCCTCCAAGATTCGCATCGAGATCGACTCGCTGCCCACCGAGATCGACGAACTCGACCGCCGCGTCATGCAGCTGCAGATCGAGCTCACCTCGCTGCGAAAGGAGAAGGACGACGCGTCCAAGGAGCGTCGCGCCGCGATCGAGTCCGAGCTGGCCGAGCTGAATGAGCGCTCGGAGGAGATGAAGGCCCAGTGGCAGAAGGAGAAGGACGCGATCCAGGGCATCCGCGAGACCAAGGAGCGCCTGGAGCAGGCCAAGGCGGAGGCCGAACGGGCCGAGCGCGAAGCCGACCTGCAACGCGCTGCCGAGCTGCGCTACGGAGAGATACCGGAGCTCGAAAAGACACTCGCCGAACACGAAACCGCAGACCGCGAACGCGCCGACGGCGCGCAGCCGATCTTCCTCAAGGAGGAGGTGGACGCCGAGGACATCGCCGAGGTGGTCGCTCGCTGGACGGGTATCCCCGTCAGCCGCCTGCTGGAGGGCGAAAGCGAGAAGCTCCTGCAGATGGAGGACCGCCTGCACGAGCGGGTGGTCGGCCAGGACGAGGCGATCGAGGCGGTCGCCAGCGCGCTGCGCCGCTCACGCGCCGGTCTGCAGGACCCCGACAGGCCGATCGGCACCTTCCTGTTCCTGGGCCCCACGGGGGTCGGCAAGACCGAGCTGGCTCGCGCTCTGGCGGAGTTCATGTTCGACACCCAGGACGCGATGATCCGCATCGACATGTCGGAGTACATGGAGAAACACTCCGTCTCGCGACTGGTCGGCGCGCCCCCCGGCTACGTCGGCTACGAAGAGGGCGGCCAGCTGACGGAGGCCGTCCGCCGGCGCCCCTACGCGGTGATCCTGCTCGATGAGATCGAGAAGGCCCACCCCGATGTGTTCAACACGCTGCTGCAGGTGATGGACGACGGGCGGCTCACCGACGGGCAGGGGCGCACCGTCGACTTCAAGAACACAGTGCTCATCATGACCTCGAACATCCCAGTCCCGGAGGAGCTCTCGGACACCCAGATGCGCAGCGCCCTGCTCGAGTACTTCAAGCCCGAGTTCATCAACCGACTCGACGACATCGTGCGCTTCCAGTCGCTCACACGCGAGCAGATCTCGGAGATCGTCGACCTGCAGGTGGCCCAGGTCGTCGCCCGCATCGCCGAGCGCGGCATAGAGGTGACGCTCACCGATCAGGCGCGGGAGCTGCTGGGGAACATGGGCTATGACCCGAGCTACGGAGCCCGCCCGCTGCGACGGGTGATTCAGAAGCAGCTGGTCGATCGCCTGGCGACCGCCCTTCTGAGGGGCGAGATCCATTCGGGCGACGTGGTCAGCGTGGACGCCGCCGACGGGCAGCTGGCGCTGCAGACGGCGAGCACCAAGGCCGCGGATGCCCACGCCGGGGCCGCCGTCTAACATCCCCCAACTCAATCCCAATCGACAGTCGGGGGGACACCAATGTCCGCATCAACCAGAGGACGCGGGACGGTCCTGCTTGCCACAACAGGCGCACTCATGATTGCCGCGCTCGCTATGGCACCGCAGTCGCAGGCATCGACCGTGTATGCATGTGTGAAGAAGAAGAGCGGTACGCCACGGATCGTCAGCAAGAAGACGAAATGCAAGAAGGGTGAAAAAAAGCTCTCCTGGTCCACGCAGGGCCCAGCCGGCAAAAATGGCGCGCCCGGAGTCGCGGGAGCCAAAGGTGAAACCGGGCCCGCGGCCACCACGCTGTGGGCGGTGGTGGAATTCAACGGCAAACTGGTGAACGGCGGAACCGGGACGGTCTCGTCGACGAGCGTCGTGTCAACTCCCTCTCACTACTTCGTGGTGTTCAACCGCGACGTGAGCAAATGCGCCTACGTTGCGACCCCGGCCGCGACCAGCGCCACGTTGCCGCCGGTCGGCTTCATCAGCGTGGCCCCGGAGGAAGAAAACCCCGACGGGGTGTTCGTGGAGACGTTCACAAGCGCAGCCGCAGCACAGCAGGAGTCCTTTGACCTGGCGGTCTTCTGCTAGCAGTCACCCGCATGGCGTGACGGATGTCCGACCCCTGGAGGGGGTGCGGCATCCGTCACTCCTGCCCCCGTGTGGACGGATGTTCCGGTTGCCCGTCAGTAGCCGTGTCATTCTTAAGGCGATCGCAGAGGAGCCTCGCCTGCAGTGTCAGGTTCCGGTTCTCACCGAGAAGCGCGTCGCCGATCCGGCGGCTAGGAACCGACACGAAAGGAACGACCCATGCGCGCAGCAGTCGCCAGACGTGGGACGGTCGCGCTCGCCGGGGCTGGAACGCTGCTGCTCCTCGCGCTGGCCACGGCCCCCTGGGCTCGAGCATCGATCATCTATGTCTGCGTAGCGAAGAAGGGCGGGGCCGTGCACGTCGTCTCGAAGGCCGCAAGATGCAACAGGCGCCAAGCAAAGACATCGTGGAATACGAAGGGCGCCACCGGCGCGAGGGGGGCTGTCAGCGCCAACGGGGCCGGCGGAGCCAACGGAGCCGCCGGGCTCAACGGCGCCAATGGTGTCACCGGCGCCACCGGGCCAGCCGGCGGGTCCACCGAAACCGGCCCCACGGGTGCCACAGGCGCAAATGGCTCCAACGGAGTCACGGGGCCGACGGGCGCAACCGGTGCAAGCGGCGCCTCGGGCGTCACGGGGACCAACGGCGCCACCGGCGCCTCTGGAGCGACCGGCGCCGCCGGTGGGACCGGGGCTTCGGGCGTCGCGGGGGCAAACGGCAGCCACCGGTGTCACGGGCGCGGCGGGCACCGGCACAACCGGCGCGACGGGTGAAACTGGGTCCTCGGGTGCAACGGGCGCTGCTGGTGCCGTCGGTGGTTACTCGGCTGCGCCAAGCGACGGGGAAACACGCTTTCACATCGGCGACTGAACGGAAGCCCGACAACCATCGTTACAAAGGAAGGGGTTCCGGCGGGAAGCTACCATCGTCAATGCAAAGCTCGAAGTGACAGCGTCAGACACAGAACCCCGGAGGGACCTGGCTGCCATCGTATGCACCTTGTCGACACGCCGATCGAGAGGAGGGCCGTCCGGAACCGACACGGCCGGATGGATGGTCCCATCTCTTGCCGATCGCTCGGTTCGTCATTCGCGACAACAGCGATGCCGCTGACACTGGCCGTCAGCCACCGGCACTACCAGCAAACTTGCGCTCGTTGTGCTACGTGTCTCTCGAATAGCGCAAGCACGGTGGCAATTGAGTTGCGACGACAAGCAATCGGTGAATAGCGGCAGTCCAAACCACGCAAAACAGCTAGAGCGGATGTCCGGCCTCCGCGCCGAGGCATGTTGCCCCGGCGCGGTGAGCGAACTCGGTTAAGCGGAACTGCGGGTGGCTAGAAGGCGGTCCCGGTGATCGACGCGTGGGCGCAGATCGCCCACGTGCTGAACGTGTCGTTTTTCGCGTTGCTCGTGTTGTTAACCAATGCCGTGAACACGTTCAGGAGCGCCGGGTTTTCGCCGCTACCGATGAACATCTCGTTAACTGATTGCTCGATGCCGCCACTGTCGGTGACGCCCCCGCCGATTGCGTTCATGCCGGACGGGCACGTGACTTCCTGGGTGCTCTGCGTTTCATGCAGATTGTTTATCGTCGGGCCGTGCACGATCTGAACTCCCGTCAGGGAGCCGGCCGCGTTCGCGGTCCCCGCCGTGGTTGCTGTTGTCGCCGTGGTGGCGCTGGTGGCTGTTCCGGCCGTCGCCGCGCTGCCTGCAGTGGCCGCGCTGGTGGCGGATTTCGCCGAGAGCACCGTCAGTTTGGACGCCTTGGCCTTTATCTCTTTGTCCGCAATCGACTTGGCCTGGCTCTTCTGCTTGCCGTTCAGGCCCAATGTCTTCGCGACCAAGGCCACCGGGGCACCGGCGTACGAGGTGCCTCCTGCCGCCAGCACCAGCGCGATGATCGAGATGACGAGCGCTGGCGTGACGCGAACACTGCTGAATTTCCGCATGACCGGCTACCTCCTCAGGTAGGTGCGTGGTTGTTTGGCAGGCAAGCACCCTAACGAACGGATAGGGCCTGGCCGCCCCGGCGGCTCGCCGATCCTGTAGAACAGGCGCTTAGTGCGCCGCACCGCGCACCATCGGCCCAATCTCGACGGAGGAGCCACCCAAATGCCGACCTACATCATGCTGTCGACCCTCACCCCGGAGGGCGTGCAGACCGTGAAGAACAACCCGCAGCGGATTCAGGAGGTCAACAAGGAGGTCGAGCAGCTGGGCGCCAAGGTGACGGCGCAGTGGGCGACCCTCGGGCACGTCGACTTCATCTCGGTGGTGGAGGCCCCCGACGAGGCCACCATGGCGCGGGTGTCGCTCGAGCTCGGCTCACGCGGGACCGGCCGCTACGAGACGCTGGCCGCCATCCCGGTGGAGGAGTTCATCGCTTCCCTGTGAGTGGGGCCGCTCCCGCCCGCCGCCGCGCGGGCCAGCCTTTCGGCCACCGGGCCCCGGCTCCGCCCGTGTCCCGGCGTATGCTGCTGGTCGGGATGATGTCGTTCGACGGGATGAAGCACCTGCGCGACCTCGGCGTAAACGTCGTGGGGGGCGGAGCGTGCAGGAGATGACCGCTGGAGGAGGCGGTCAGGAACAGCCACCCTCAGCCCAGGAGAGTCGCCCCGGCGGAGGTCCGGACATCTCGCTCGTGCCCGAGCCGCTGGCCGAGGCCGACGTACAGGCGCAGCTCGAGGAGTTCGACGTCGACGGCCCGCGGGTGGGAATCGTGATGGGTTCCGAGAGCGACATGAAGTCGATGGAGAAAGCTTCGGCCGAGCTCGAGGAGCGCGGGGTGCTGCACGAGGTACGGGTCATGTCGGCTCACCGGGAACCCGATGTGGTCGCCGAGTACGCAAAGAACGCGCGCATGCGCGGCCTGCGCGTGATCATCGCGGGCGCCGGCATCTCCGCCGCGCTGCCCGGCGCCGTGGCCGCCCACACCGATCTGCCGGTCATCGGGGTGCCGCTGTCAGGCCGGCTGACCGCCGCCGGAGGCCTCGACGCGATTCTGTCGATCGTGCAGATGCCTCCCGGGGTTCCGGTTGCCTGCGTGGGCCTCGACAACCCGCGCAACGCGGCGATCCTGGCCGCGCAGATACTCGGGTCCTGACTAGGTGATCCCCCGCTACACCCGCCCGGAGCTTGGACGTCTGTGGACGGACGAGGCCCGCATGGACACCTGGCGGCAGGTCGAGGTGGCGGCGTGCGAAGAGCTGCCGGACCTACTCGGAGCCGAGGGCCCCACCCCGATCGAGCTGGACGCCATCCGCAGGGCGGGGTTCATGGTGGAGGCGGTCAACGAGCGCGAGCAGATCACCAATCACGATGTCGCGGCCTTCGTGGACGTGCTGGGCGAGTCAGCCGGTGAGGCCGGGCGCTGGATCCACTACGGGCTGACCTCCTCGGACGTGCTGGACAGCGCGCTGGCCCTGCAACTGCGCGCCGTGGCCGATGTCATCCTGCCGGGCGCCTACTCGCTGGTGGCGGCCCTGCACGGGCGCGCGCATCAGCACGCGGCGACCCTCTGCGTGGGGCGCACACACGGCGTTCACGCCGAGCCGACCACCTTCGGGGTGAAGCTGGCGGGCTTCGCCTTCGAGGCGCGACGCAACGCGGTGCGGCTGGAGCGCGCGTTCGCCCAGGCCTGTGTCGGGGCGATGTCGGGGGCGGTCGGCACCTACGCCGCAACCAGTCCCGACTTCGAGGAGCGGGTGTTGGGCCGGCTGGGCCTCGAGCGCGAGGACGTATCGACGCAGGTCGTCGCCCGCGACCGGCACGCCGAGCTGCTGGGAGCAATCGCCCTCGCCGGCGCCGGCATGGAGCGCTTCGCGATGGAGATCAGGCACCTCCAGCGCACCGAGGTGCGGGAGGTGCAGGAGCCCTTCCGCTCCGGGCAGAAGGGTTCCTCGGCGATGCCCCACAAGCGCAACCCCATCAAGGCCGAGCAGATCACGGGCCTCGCGCGGGTGCTCCGCGGGAACGCCCTGGCGGCCCTCGAGAACGTGGCCCTGTGGCACGAGCGCGACATCTCCCACTCCTCGGTCGAGCGGGTGATCCTGCCCGACTCGACCATCCTGCTCGACTACCTCCAGCACTCGACCATCGCGCTGGTCGAGGGCATGACCGTCGATGCCGATCGCATGCGCGAGAACCTCGAGCTGACCCACGGAGCGCTCTTCTCCCAGCGCGTGCTGCTGGCGCTTGTGGGTGGCCCCTCCGGCTCCGGCGGCGGCATGCCTCGCGACGATGCCTACCGGATCGTGCAGGAGCTCACCGGGCGCGCCTGGGAGGAGGGCGTGGCCCTGCGCGATCTGCTCGCAGCGGATGAGCGCACGCAGGACCTCGACCTCGATTCGATCTTCGACTACGACCACTACGTGCGCTACGCCGGGGAGATCATCGGGCGGCTGGACAAGGCGCTCGCGCGGATGGATGACATCACCTGAGCCGAGTCCCCTCGGCGCCCGAGCCCGCTGGTAGCATCGCGGCACGTGACCACCCTCGCCGAGCTGCCACTCATCGCCAGCGGGAAGGTCCGCGAGATGTACAGCCTGGAAGGCGATACTCGCCTGCTGATGGTCGCAAGCGACAGGATCTCCACCTACGACGCGGTCCACCCCACCCCGATCCCGGACAAGGGCAACGTGCTGACGGGCCTGTCGGCGTTCTGGTTCGAGAAGACCGGCCACATCGTGAAAAACCACCTGGTATCGGCGACCGAGGGAGTGCCTGACGAGGCGCGCGGGCGAGCGCTGGCGGTGAAACGCCTGCAGATGCTCCCGGTGGAGTGCGTGGTGCGTGGTCACATCACGGGCTCGGGCTGGAAGGACTACCAGGCCACCGGCCGGGTCTCGGGGATCGAGCTGCCGGAGGGCCTGCGCGAGTCAGAGCGCCTGCCGGAGCCCATCTTCACACCCAGCACCAAGGCCGACGAGGGCCACGATGAGGCGATCGACTTCGAGCGCGCGGCCGAGCTGGTCGGTGACCGCGCCCTGATGGAGCGCGTGCGCGACGTATCGGTCGAGCTGTACTCGTTCGCCTCAGAGCATGCCCGCGCGAACGGGGTGATCCTGGCCGACACGAAGTTCGAGCTGGGAATGGACATGAGCGATCCCGCCCACCCCGACGGGATTCTGGTCCTGGGCGATGAGGCGCTGACACCAGACTCGTCTCGCTACTGGCCGGCGGAGGGCTTCGAGGTCGGCCGCTCACAGCCGAGCTTCGACAAGCAGTACGTGCGCGACTGGGCCTCGGCCAGCGGCTGGGACAAGGCGCCGCCGGCGCCGCCCATCCCCGACGATGTGGTCGCGGGCACCCGCGCGCGCTACATCGAGGCGTATGAGCTCATCACGGGCCAGCCCTTCCAGGCCTGGCTCGACAGCACGGCGGCGGCGTGAGAGCCAGGGTGCTCATCCGTCCCAAGTCCGGCATCCTCGATCCCCAGGGGGTGGCGGTGGAGCGCGCGCTACCCGCGCTCGGCTTCAGCGGCGTCGCCAACGTCCACGTGGGCCGGCTGGTGGAGCTCGACGTGGAGGACGCAGCCCAGCTCGAGCCGATGTGCGAGAAGCTGCTGGCCAACCCGCTGGTCGAGGACTACGAAATCATTGTCGACTGAGGTTGGCATGCGGTCTGGGGCCCGGCGGTCCGGGTGAGGTTCGGCGTCTTGCAGTTTCCCGGCTCCTGCGACGAGGTCGATGCGCTCCTCGCCGCCCGCCGGGTGGGTGACGCCGAGCTGCTGTGGCATGGCCAGCGCGATCTGGGGGGCGCCGACGCAATCGTGGTGCCGGGCGGCTTCTCCTACGGGGACTACCTGCGGGCGGGCGCCATCGCCCGCTTCTCACCCGTGATGGAGTCGGTGATCGCCTTCGCACGTGAGGGCGGCCTCGTGCTGGGGATCTGCAACGGCTTTCAGGTGCTGTGCGAGGCGCGGCTCCTGCCCGGGGCGCTGCTCGGTAACGCAAACCGGCGCTTCACCTGCCGCCAGCTGGCGCTGGAGGTGGTCAACGCGGACACGGCCTTCACGCGCGCGTGCGCGAGCGGCGAGCAGCTGAGCGTTCCCGCCAAGCACTCATGGGGGCGCTACTACGCAGAGCCCGAGACGCTCGAGGCGATGGAGGAGAGCGGGCAGGTGGTGCTGCGCTATGGGCCCGCCCAGAACTTCAACGGCTCGCTGCACGACATCGCGGGCGTCTGTAACGAGGGGGGCAACGTGTTCGGCCTGATGCCCCATCCCGAGCACGCCGTCGAGGAGCTCACGGGCTCGACGGACGGGTTGAGGATCTTCCAGTCGATACGGCTGGCCGTCGAGGGCGCACACGTATGAGCCGAAACATCTCCGCAGCCCGTTGATGGCGAGCGAGACCATGACACTGCCCACCCTCGAGGACGCGCTCACGCTGGGGCTCACGCGCGAGGAGTACGAGCTGGTGTGCGACAAGCAGGGCCGCCCGCCAAACCAGCTCGAGCTGGCGATGTACTCGCTGCTGTGGAGCGAGCACTGCGCCTACAAGCACTCGCGCAAGCTGCTGCGCACACTCCCCACCGAGGGACCGCATGTGGTGATGGGCCCCGGCGAGAACGCCGGGGCGGTGGACGTGGGGGGCGGCCTTGCGTGTGCCTTCAAGGTCGAGTCCCACAACCACCCGAGCGCGGTGGAGCCGTTCCAGGGTGCGGCAACCGGCGTAGGAGGGATTCTCAGAGACATCTTCGCGATTGGCGCGCGGCCCATCGCCGTGCTCGACTCGCTGCGCTTCGGCGAGCCCTCGAGCGCCCGCTCGCGATACCTGTTGGACGGCGCCGTCTCAGGGATCGGGCACTACGGCAACTCGATCGGCGTGCCGACGGTCGGGGGCGAGGTGTACTTCGAGCAGCCCTACGAGCACAACTGCCTGGTCAACGCGATGGCGCTGGGCCTGGCGCGGAGCGATCAGCTGATCAGCAGCGCCGCCGCCGGGCCCGGGAACCTGCTCGTCCTGTTCGGCGCCTCCACCGGCCGTGACGGCATCGGCGGAGCCTCGGTGCTCGCCTCGGCCGAGCTCGCGGGAGCCGACGGCGACGGAGGCGAGAGCGCCGACATGCGCCCCACCGTCCAGGTGGGCGACCCGTTTGCCGAGAAGAAGCTGCTCGAGTGCTCGCTCGAGCTGCTCGAGCGCGGTCTGCTCGTCTCGCTGCAGGATCTCGGGGCCGCCGGGCTCACCTCCTCGGCCTCGGAGATGGCCTCCAAGGGCGGTGTCGGGATGGACATCGACGTCGCCGAGGTGCCCTTGCGCGAGCCCCACATGGAGCCCTTCGAGGTGATGGTCAGCGAGTCCCAGGAGCGGATGCTGTGCGTGGTCCAGCCCGACAAGCTCGATGCCGTCCTTGAGCTGTGCGAGAAGTGGGAGGTTCTCGGAGCGACCATCGGCCGGGTGACCGACACGCTGCGGATGCGGGTGCTCGACGGGGGCGAGCTGGTCGGCGACATGGCGGTCAGCGCGCTGGTGGACGAGTGCCCGCTGTATGACCTGCATCCGCTCAAGCCCACCGAGCCGCTGTATAAGCCGCCGCCGGCCAGCCTGTCGATGGACGCGCCAGCCGGGGAGATGCTGCTGGCGCTGCTGTCCTGTCCCAACCTCGCCTCCCGCCGGCCACTGTTCGAGCAGTACGACGCGATCGTGCAGTCGCGCACGGTGCGCCGCCCCGAGCAGGCCGATGCGGCCGTGCTGGCGCTTCACCCGGCTGCGGGCGAGGCCGATGGTCGGGTGCCCGCGCTGGCGGTGAGCATCGACGGCAACGGCAGGCGGGTCGCCGCCGACCCCTATCGGGGGACCTTGGCGGCGGTGCTCGAGTGCGCATCAAACCTCGCCTGCGTGGGCGCCGAGCCGCTGGGCACGACCAACAACCTCAACTTCGGCAACCCCGAGAAGGCGCACATCGCCTGGCAGCTGACCGAATCGGTGCGCGGCCTCGGCGACGCCTGCCGAGCGCTCGACGCGCCGATCGTCGGCGGCAACGTCTCGCTCTACAACGAGGCCGCCACCGGCCCCATCTATCCGACCCCGGTGATCGGCATGGTGGGCCGGCTGCCCGATGCCCGCCGTGCGGGGCGCCTGGGCTTCGCGGCCGCCGGCGATGAGATCGCGCTCGTGGGGCCCTTCAGCCCCTCGCTCCCCGCCTCAGAGCTCGCCAAGCTGTGCGGACAGGTGCTGCCCGATGGCCTCGAGGAGGTCGACATCGATGCCGTCCGCGCCGCGCAGGGGGCCGTGCGCGAAGCCGTCCGCTCGGGCGCGCTCACGAGCGCCCA
Source organism: uncultured Solirubrobacteraceae bacterium (assembly GCA_963826995.1). Lineage (GTDB taxonomy): Bacteria > Actinomycetota > Thermoleophilia > Solirubrobacterales > Solirubrobacteraceae > Palsa-744. The sequence continues at coordinate 1,434,247 of CAWGYZ010000002.1, forward strand.
CGACATCGCCGAGGGCGGCCTCGCGGTCGCGCTGGCCGAGTGCTGCCTGGCCGGCGGCGTGGGGGCCAGCATCCTGCTCGGGGAGGACCTCTGGGATCCGATCGGGCTGACCTCGGCGCTGTTCGGCGAGGGCCCGGGCGGATTCGTCGTGAGCGCCGGGCGCGATGCGCTGAGCGGGCTGGCCGAGGGCGTCCCCGTGCGGCGGATCGGAACGGTGGGAGGCGATCAGCTGCGGATTGAGATCACCGAGCCGATCACGGGCGCAAAGGTGGCGATCTCGGTCGATCTGCCCCGGCTCGACGCCGCCCACGCGGGCCTCGGAGAGTTGTTCGCATGACTACTGCTAGCGTGTTTGCAATGCGTGATGGACCGCGCGATGAGTGCGGAGTGTTCGGCCTCTATGCGCCCGGTCACGAGGTGTCGCGTCTGTCGTACTTCGCTCTCTACGCGCTTCAGCATCGAGGGCAGGAGTCGGCCGGCATCGCGGCGGCCGACCGTGGCGGGCACATCGTCACGCGCCGCGAGCTGGGGCTCGTGAGCCAGGTGTTCTCCGAGAACGACCTGCGCACGCTCGCCGGGGAGCTCGCGATCGGTCACGTGCGCTACTCGACCACCGGGTCGAACGCCTGGGAGAACTCCCAGCCGGTGCAGCGCTCAGAGGGCACCGACGGCTCACGGCGCGAGGTGGCGCTGGCGCACAACGGCAACCTCATCAACGCGGTCGAGCTTCACGACGAGCTGATCGAGCGCGGTGTGAGCTTCAGCTCCACCTCGGACTCGGAGATCATCGCCGCTCTGATCGCGACCCACCCGGCGGAGCTGCTCGAGGATGCCATCGCCGACGTGCTCCCGCGGCTGCGCGGAGCCTTCTCGATCGTGGCCATGACCAAGGACCGGGTGGTCGCCTTCCGCGATCCGCACGGCCTGCGGCCGCTCGTGCTCGGTGCGCTCGAGCCCGGAGCGGACGATCCCGAAGGCGCCGTGCGCTACTGCGTGGCGAGCGAGTCCTGCGCATTCGACATCATCGGCGCCAAGCTGCTGCGCGATGTCGAGCCGGGCGAGGTGGTCACGCTTGGCGCCGAGGGCCTTCAGAGCCGCATGGTGTCCCCGGGTGGCAGGCGCGCCTTCTGCCTCTTCGAGTACATCTACTTCGCCCGCCCGGATTCGCGCATGAACGACCGCGTGCTGCAGGTCGCACGCGGTCGCATGGGGGAGATCCTGTGGCGCGAGGCCCCGGTGGAGGCCGACCTCGTGATCGCGGTTCCCGATTCCGGCAACCCCGCCGCTCGCGGCCTGGCCCGCGCAGCGGGCCTCCCTCAAGACGATGGCTTCGTCAAGAACCGCTACGTCGCCCGTACCTTCATCCAGCCCGGGCAGGAGCTGCGCAAGCACGGCCTTCGCCTGAAGTTCAACCCCCTGCCGGAGGTGATCGAGGGCAAGCGGCTGGTGGTGGTCGACGACTCGATCGTGCGCGGCAACACCACCCGCCAGATCGTGCAGATGCTGCGCGATTCCGGTGCCGCAGAGATCCACATGCGCATCTCTGCCCCGCCGATCAAGCACCCCTGCCACTACGGCATCGACATGTCCACCCGTGAGGAGATGATCGCGCACGGGCGCACCACCGAGGAGGTCGCCGCCGAGCTGGGCTGCGATTCGCTGCACTACCTCTCCCTGGAGGGCGTCTATGAGGCGGTGGGCGCGACCCGCAGCACTCACTGCGACGCCTGCTTCACGGGCGACTACCCGCTGGCCGGCTCAGAACAGGCGGCGGGCAAGTACTCGCTCGAGGAGGAGGGCCAGACCCTTCCCCTCGTGCAGGCCTGAGCCCGGTCTAGCCGAGGTGGTCCTCGCGCGCGCCTGAGGCGTCGTTGGCCCGGTTGTTGTAGGGCCGGCGAACGATCAGGCCGCCGTTGCGGCCGAGTCGCAGCGAGGATCCGAGGGCGAGGGTGATGATGAGGGTTACTGCCAGTGCTGTGAGCATTGTCCTGTCCTAACGATCGACATTGCTCTCCGCCCTCGCCATCCATTCAACGACGGGCGCCCGGCCTCCTCTGTGAGGTTGGTCACAGCCCTCCGCAGCTATCGTGGCGCGCGTGGCTGAGCCCCTTGCGATCGCGGTGCTGGTATCGGGCACCGGCACCAACCTCCAGGCCCTGCTTGACACCGTGCACGGTCGAGAGGCCGAGGTCGTCGCAGTCGCATCGAGCGCCCCCGGCGTGGCGGCGCTCGCACGCGCCTCGGCGAGGGGGGTTCCCAACGCGGTATTCGCCCGCTCTGACTACCCCGATCGCGAGGCAAGAGATGTGGCGCTCGCCGACTGGCTGACCGAACGGGGCGCGCGGCTGGTGGTGGGAGCGGGCTACATGGAGCTGCTCGGCACCTCCTTCCTCGCGCGCTTTCCGGGCGCCGTCATCAACGTGCACCCGTCCCTGCTGCCCGCATTTCCAGGCCTGCGGGCGATCGAGCAGGCATTGGACTACGGCGTGAAGGTGTTCGGTGTGACGGTGCACTTCATCGACGAGGGCGTGGACTCGGGCCCGGTCATCCTCCAGCGCGCCGTCGAGTTGCCCGCTGCCCGAGAGCCCGAGGAGGTGCTCGAGGCGCTGCGCCCGCTCGAGCACGAGCTGCTGGCCGAGGCCGTGCGGCTGTTCGCGCGCGGGGCGCTTTCAGGCGACGAGGGATAGGCTCCAGCAATGCTCTCCGAAGGTGACCTCAGGACCGAGCGCGTGGCGGGGATCGAGCCCGCCGCACCCGGCGAGGTGCGCGTGCGCAGGGCCCTGCTGTCGGTGTCTGAGAAGGACGGGATCGTCGAGCTGGCGCGCGGCCTCGAGCAGCTGGGCGTTGAGATCGTCTCGACCGGGGGCACCGCCCGCGAGCTGGCCGGTGCGGGCGTCTCCCCGAGGCCGATCGAGGACTTCACCGGCTTCCCGGAGATCATGGACGGCCGCGTCAAGACCCTGCACGCGCGCCTCTACGCCGGGCTGCTGGCCCGGCGCGACGACGACGCACATCTCGCCGCCGGCTCAGAGCAGGGGATCGAGCAGGTGGACCTCGTGTGCGTGAACCTGTACCCGTTCGAGCAGACCCTCGCGCGCGGCGATGCCTCCGAGACGGAGATCATCGAGAACATCGACATCGGGGGCCCCACGATGATCAGGGCGGCCGCCAAGAACAGCGGATTCGCCGCGGTCGTGGTCGACCCCGGCGACTACGAGCCGCTGCTGACCGAGCTGCGGGAGTCCGACGGCCGCCTGTCGCCCGACACGCGAACGCGGCTGGCCGCCAAGGCGTTCGCCTACACGGCCCGCTACGACGCAGCCATCGCCGGCTGGTTCGCGGCGCGCACCTATCAGGGCTTTCCCCCGGCCTGGAACGACGCCTACGAGAAGATCAGCGATCTGCGCTACGGCGAGAACCCGCACCAGAGCGCCGCCTTCTACGCGCGCACCAGCGCCTCCACGCACCTGCTCGACGGGGTGCGCCAGCTGCACGGCAAGGAGCTGTCGTTCAACAACCTGCTGGATCTGAGCTCCGCGCGCGAGCTGGTCGAGGACTTCGGGGAGCCGGCCTGCGTGATCGTCAAGCACAACAACCCCTGTGGCTGCGCCGTCGCCGCGACCGGCCAGGTTGCCTACGAATGCGCCTTCGCCTGCGATCCCCAGAGTGCCTATGGAGGGGTGATCGCCGTCAACCGCCCTGTCGATCGCCTCTTTGCCGAGCAGCTCAGCAAGCAGTTCATCGAGGTGCTGCTCGCCCCCGCCATCGATCCCGAGGCGCTCGAGCTGCTGGCAGAGAAGAAGAACGTGCGCTTGCTGGAGCTCCCCGAGTGGCCGGTGCCCGCCACAGAACTGGACGGCAAGCCGGTGATCGGAGGCCTTTTGCTGCAGACCAAGGACGTCGTCTCAGAGACCCGCGAGCAGATGCGGGTGATGACGGCCGCGGCGCCCAGCGAGGAGCAGTGGGATGACCTGCTGTTCGCCTGGAGGGTCTGCCGGCGCGTGCGCTCCAACGCCATCGTGATCGCCGCCGGCGGAGCGACCATCGGGATCGGCGCCGGGCAGATGAGTCGCGTCGACTCGGTGCGCATCGCCGTCGAGAAGGCCCAGGCCGCCCAGCCTGAGCTGCTGGCCGGCTCGGTGCTCGCCTCGGACGCCTTCTTCCCCTTCCCGGACGGTCCCCAGCTCGCGATCGACGCGGGCGTCACGGCCATCATCCAGCCGGGGGGCTCGGTGCGCGACGAGGACGTGGTCGCTGCCGCGGATGCCGCTCAGGTCGCCATGGTCGCGACCGATCGCCGCCATTTCCGTCACTGACCCCCGGGCCGGGGCCCCGGCTTTGCAAGGCTGAGCGTACCCCGATGGTACGCGCAGGCGCCCAGAGTGAATTTGCCGCCCCGGCCTCGGAGGAGGGTCCGGAGATCCCTCCCCGACGGCGCCGGCTGATCCTCGCCATCTGCTGCATGAGCCTGCTCATCGTCGGGCTGGATAACACGATCGTGAACGTCGCCCTGCCGTCCATCGGACGCGATCTGCACACCACCCTGTCGGGCCTGCAGTGGACAGTCGACGCCTACACGCTCGTGCTTGCGAGCCTTCTGATGCTGTCCGGGTCGATGGCCGACAGGTTTGGCCGGCGGCGGGTGTTCAAGACCGGGCTGGTCCTGTTCACGCTCGGCTCGCTCTTGTGCAGCGTGGCGCCGAGCCTCGGATGGCTGATCGTCTTCCGGATGCTCCAGGCGGTCGGCGGATCGATGCTCAACCCGGTGGCCATGTCGATCATCCGCAACGTCTTCACCGACCCCCGTGAGCGCGCGTGGGCGATCGGGATGTGGGGAGCGACGGTGGGTATCAGCCTTGCCCTCGGACCCGTCGTGGGAGGGGTCCTCGTGCAGTCGGTCGGGTGGCGCTCCATCTTCTGGATCAACATCCCGGTGGGGGTCATCGCATTGGGTCTCACCATCCTGTTCGTGCCCGAGTCGCGCGCACCGCGACCACGGCGCATCGATCCGGTCGGCCAGGTGCTGGTCATCGTCCTGCTGGCCTCGCTGACCTACGGCATCATCGAGGCTCCCTCCGCCGGCTGGCTCTCCGAGCAGACGATCGGCCTGTTACTGCTGGCAACCGCGGCTCTCGGTGGGCTGCTCGCATACGAGCCGAGGCGCAGGGATCCGCTGCTCGAGCTGCGCTTCTTCCGCAGCGTCCCGTTCTCCAGCGCGAGCGCCATCGCCGTGTGCGCGTTCGCCGCGCTGGGCGGCTTCCTGTTCCTCAACACCCTCTACCTGCAGGAGGTACGCCATCTGTCGGCCCTCACGGCCGGGCTCTACACGCTTCCCATAGCCGCCATGACGCTCGTGTTCGCCCCGTTGTCGGGGCGCCTCGTGGGGCGCCGCGGGCCCCGCGCGAGCCTACTCATCGGAGGCCTGGGGCTCACGCTCGGAGCCGCTCTGCTGACAGGGCTCGGCAACAGCACCCCGCTGGCATCGCTGTTCCCCGCCTACATCATCTTCGGGATCGGCTTCGGCACGATCAACCCGCCGATCACCAATACCGCGGTATCCGGCATGCCGCCCGCCCAGGCCGGCGTGGCCGCCGCCGTGGCATCGACCTCACGTCAGGTGGGCCAGACGCTGGGGGTGGCCGTGGTGGGCGCCGTTGCGGCAACGGCTGCGGGCACGGTCGGGCCCGGCTTCGTGCAGGCCAGCCACGCCGGCTGGTGGATCATCACCGGCTGCGGCCTTGCCGTTCTGGTGCTCGGCCTGATCAGCACCACGGGTTGGGCCAACGCCAGCGCCCGCCGGGCCGTGGCCGAACTCGGCGGCCTTGAGCCCGAGCCTGAGCCGAGCGGGGCCTGACGGTGTCGGGGGTTGGGTTTCCCGAACAGTTGTGATATATCGTTGAGTTACTTTGATAGAACTCGATAGGAGATAGTTATGTTTTCAAGTACAACACAACCAACCGGCCACGGACACTGCCGCCACCGCCATCGCGGCTTCGGCCCCGGAGCCGGCTACGGCGACTTCCCGTTCGGTGGTCCCGCCGGCCGCGGCCGAGGGCGAGGGCGAGGACGCAAGGCGCGCCGCGGCGACATCCGCACGGCCGCGCTGCTCTTGCTCGCCGAGGAGCCGCGCAACGGCTACCAGATCATGCAGGAGGTCGAGGAGCGAAGCGACGGCGCCTGGCGCCCGAGCCCGGGCTCGGTGTATCCGGCCCTCCAGCAGCTCGAGGACGAGGGGCTGATCCGCTCCGAGGAGGTCGATGGTCGCAAGCTGTTCCGCCTGACCGACGCCGGCCAGGCGCAGTTGAAGGAGCGCGGCGAGGATGCACCCACGCCGTGGGAGCAGATGAGCGGTGACGTGAGCGATCAGGTCCACGAACTGGGGAAGCTCGCTCGCGAGGTCGGCTTCGCCTTCGTGCAGGTCATGCGCACCGGCTCAGACGCGCAGATCGCTGAGGCCCGCAAGGTGCTCACGAGCGCCCGCAGGGATCTCTACCGCATACTCGGCGACGGCGACCCGGAGAGCACTACTGTGGAGGACGACTCCTAGTAGCGCGTCCCCTGGTGTCAAGTCAACTAAGCACTGTGCCCCCCGACCTCAAGGATTCAGATCCCGTGCCGCTCCCATACGGCGCGGGATCGTCCGCCGCCTCGAATGGCGCCGCCCCCGCGGTTTCCGTGAACGGGCTGGTCAAGCGCTACGGCGAGGTTGAGGCGGTGCGGGGCATCGACCTCGAGGTGCATGCCGGGGAGACCTTTGGCTTCCTCGGCCCCAATGGCGCGGGTAAGTCGACGACGATCAACATGCTCTGCACGCTGGTGCGGCCGAGTGCCGGGTCGGCATCGGTCGCAGGCCACGACGTGATGGCCGAGCGCGACGAGGTGCGGCGCAACATCGGCCTGGTATTCCAGGACACCACGCTCGACGGCTACCTCACCGCCGAGCAGAATCTGTCTCTGCACGCCGAGCTCTACGGGGTGTCCCGCGACGTGGTCTCAGAGCGGTTGCGCCAGGTGATGGAGATGGTGGGCCTGTGGGAGCGGCGGTCGAGCCTCGTGAACACGTTCTCCGGAGGGATGAAGCGCCGTCTTGAGATCGCGCGCGGTCTGCTGCACTCTCCGCGCGTGCTGTTCCTGGACGAGCCGACGGTCGGACTTGACCCGCAGACGCGCAGCTCGATCTGGGGTTACATCCGCGAGCTGAAGACCCGCGAGGACATCACAATCTTCCTCACGACCCACTACATGGATGAGGCCGAGCACTGCGATCGGATCGCGATCATCGACCACGGGCAGATCATCGTGCTCGACACGCCCGAGGCGCTGAAGGCGAGCGTGGGCAAGGACCGCGTGCAGATCAGGACAGATGATGAGGACGCGGCGATCGCCGCGCTCGCAGAGCGCTTCGGGATCGAGGCGGTGCTCGCGGAAGGTGCAGTCACGTTCGGTGTGCCCGAGGGTGAGCAATTCGTCCCGCGCCTGTTCGCCGAGCTCGGCCGGCCGATCCATTCGATCAGCGTCTCGAGGCCCTCACTCGACGATGTGTTCATGTCCTACACGGGCACCACGATCCGGGACGCGGAGTCATCTGAAAACGACACGAGGCGCAACGTCGCGCGGATGATGAACCGCTGATGGCCACCGAGCTCGCGACCTCCCCCGAGCAGCCGAGCAGTCAGCAGCGTGCAACGCACGAGATCGCGCGCGTACACGTTCCCGTGCGCAGCCTGCGCAGCGAGCTGCGAGCGATCAAGGTGGTGTGGAAGCGCGAGCTGATCCGCTTCAGGCGCGACCGCCTGCGCATACTCACCTCGCTCGTGCAGCCGTTCCTGTTCCTGTTCGTGCTCGGCACCGGCCTCTCCTCGCTTGCCTCGGCCGGCACGCATGGGGTCAACTTCAGAACCTTCATCTACCCGGGCGTGCTGTGTATGGCGGTGATGTTCACCGCGATGTTCTCCGCGGCCTCGATCGTTTGGGACAGGGAGTTTGGGTTCCTGCGCGAGATGATGGTGGCGCCGGTGCGGCGCAGCTCGATCGTGCTCGGCAAGTGCCTCGGCGGCGCGACGGTGGCGGGCTTTCAGGGCCTGATCGTGATCGCCATCTCGCCGCTCGTGGGTGTCCCCTACGAACTCACCCTGATCCTCGAGCTGTTTGCGCTGGCGCTGCTGCTGGCGTTTGCGATAACCGCGTTCGGCGTGATGTTTGCCGCGCGGATCAATCAGATGCAGTCGTTCATGGCGCTCATGCAGATGGTGATCATGCCGATGTTCTTCCTCTCCGGCGCGCTGTTCTCTGTCGCCAGCCTGCCGGCGTGGCTCGCCGTGCTCAACCGGCTCGATCCGCTCACCTATGCCGTCGAGCCGATGCGCCGCGCGATCTTCACCCACCTGGACATCAGCGCGGCGGCGCGCAGGGCCCTTGACCCGGGCGTCACCTGGTGGGGATGGCGCGTGCCCACCGCGCTCGAGGCCGCGGTCATCGCGGCACTCGGGCTGGGGATGCTGCTCATCGCGATATGGGAGTTCTCGCGCGCGGAGTGAGCGCCTGGGCGGCGACGCCCAGCTGTGGATCGAACTCGGCGCTCTGCCCGGAGGCGGGATCGGCCAGCCGCATGGCCTCGACGAGCTCGGCGGAGTTGCGCTCGAGGCGACGTTCGAGGAGCGGCTGCACAATGCCGCGCAGGGCGATCGCCGCACCGACCCAGCGCGGTGACCACACGCGCCCGGCACGCCGTTCGATGCCCCGCTCGATCGCATCGATCGCCGTGGACAGCGGCGCCGGATCGCGCAGGAAGGCGGGGACCTGGCGGTTCATCAGTTCGACCGACGGTTGTGCGTAGGCTGCGCGCACGAGGTCGGTGTCGATGAACCCGAAGTAGGCGCAGCCGACACGGGCGCCGCTCGGAGCGGTCTCCATGCGCAGGGCGTCGCTGAGCGCCTCGACGCCGGACTTGGCGGTCGTGTAGGGACCCATCAGAGCCGTGTGGGTGAGCGCGGACAGCGAGGCGATGTTGAGCAGGTAGCCCCGTCGCTGCGTGATCTGCTCTATGACAGCGCGGTCGGTGCGCCACACGCCCAGCAGGTTGACCTCGAGCGTGCGCTCGACCTGCTCGATCGGGGCGGTGGCCAACGGTCCCGAGAAGGCCAGACCGGCATTGGCGATCGCCACGTCGATCGCGCCGAAGCGCTCCACCGTGCCCGCCACAGCCCGCTCGAGCGCGTCGAAGTCCGTGACGTCGGCCTCGAAGTAGGCCGCGCGGTCACCGAGACGGGCGGCATTCTCCTCGAGCCGCTCCGGCTCGAGGCCTACGAGCGCGACGTTCGCCCCCTTGGCATGCAGCCTGTCAGCGGCAGCGGCGCCGATTCCGCGCGCCGCTCCGGTGATGAACACGGTGCGTCCGTTGACGTCGTACAGGTTCGCGGGCGAGGGGCTCATGCGAAAGACCTCCTGGTTGCGTGCGTCATGCGCGGTCATCCGCGCCGAGGGCGGCTATCCGCGTCGAGCGCTCTGAAGCCTACCGCCGGGTGCATCACGGCGACAGCCGCACCACGCGCCAGCCCTCGCCGGTCCGCTCGTACAGCAGACGGTCGTGAATGCGGTCGGGCGCTTCGTCGAGGAACTCGACCGCGTCAGCGGACACGCGGATCGCGCCCCAGTCCGGCGGGCACTCCGGCGGAGCCTCGAGAACCTCCATCAGGTGAGCGTGACGGGCGTGCAGCGGCTCGATGTCCTCGATCGGCTCGCCCTGGCGCGATACGAGCGTCTGGATCTGGTGGGCCAGATCGCGCTCGGCGAACAGCTCCACCGCGAGCTCGCGCTCGGCCATGGCGGCCCGGCCGGCGATGTGCACCTGCCGTCCGATCGCGGGCCAGCGGAACAGCAGGGACACGTGCGGATTGCCTTCGATCTCGCGCGCCTTGCGGGTCCACAGCGCCGAGGTGAAGATCAGCGCATGGTCCTCGAGCCGCTTCAGCGACACGGTGCGCGCCGACGGCCTCCCGCCCTCTCCAACGGTGACGAATGCGACCGATGCGGGCTCGGGAACACCCGCCTCGCGGGCTTCAGCAAGCCAGCGATCAAGAAGCACGAGCGGCTCGCCGCTGTTCTTCTCAGCACCCACGAGGAGGCGAGACTATCGCCCGCAACGATCGAGATCCAAGGGAGGCTTCCGGCGTTCAGCTCTGAACGCCGGTGAGACAAGCGACCCATTGCAGAAAGCGCTCGAAGCCAAGAGAATCGACCGGTCACAGTTCCGCAGGGCAAGGAGGCCCTTCGATGCGCCCCCGCTTCACCTACGCCAACGTCGCCGCCACACTCGCGCTCGTGTTCTCGATGAGCGGCGGCGCACTGGCGGCCGGCCACTATCTGATCACCTCCACCAAGCAGATCAAGCCCGGCGTGCTGGCGAAGCTGAAGGGAGACAGGGGACCAGCCGGGGCCGCCGTCGCCGGTCCCGCGGGCCCTGAAGGTCAACCGGGGATCAGGGGATCAACGGGTTCCCCCGGCCTGGCCGGAGCCGGCGGCGCGACCGGACCGGGTGGCGCGACCGGACTGCAGGGGGCACAGGGCCTGCCGGGTACAGCCGCGGCCAAGGGTGAAATCGGCGCCACGGGCGCGACCGGGCCGACTGGCGACGGCGGAACCAACGGAGCCAACGGAGCCAACGGCGTGACCGGGGCGACGGGAGCGACCGGAGCGACCGGTGAAATCGGCGCCATCGGGGCGACCGGAATCGGCGGAGCAACCGGGGCGACGGGGGCAACGGGTGAAGTAGGAGCGCCGGGGGCCAGCGGTGCAACCGGGCCCCAGGGTGTGACCGGAGCCACGGGCGCGACCGGAGCCACGGGCGTGACGGGGGTGACGGGCGTGACGGGCGCGACAGGCCCGATAGGAGCCACGGGAGCGACCGGAGCCGGGGCAACCGGGGCGACAGGCGCGGCCGGGCCTACGGGGGGCACGGGCCCGGCGGGCGCTGCCGGAGCCACGGGCGCGACCGGCGTTGGCGCAACCGGGGCGATAGGCGCGACGGGGGGCACGGGACCGACGGGGGCCGCCGGAGCCACGGGCGCGACCGGGGCCACCGGAGCGGGGGCCACCGGCGCGACGGGGGCAACGGGCGCGACGGGCCTGGTCGGCACCATCACACGGGGCGAAACGACCAAGACGGTCGCCTACAAAGCCGTGGAACCGGCAGGAACGGTCGAAGCCACCTGCAAAAGCGCGGGCGAAGTCGCCATATCCGGTGGATACACGTTCTCCGTGGTCGGAGTCACTCCGTACTTCTCGGAGAGGAACACCGCCGGCAACGGCTGGGAGGTCAAGTTCGACAACCTCAACGAAGAAGCGGCCAGCGCGAGCGTCACGGTGTTCGCCTACTGCGAGAAGTGACCACCTGCCCAGGTACTGTCCGGGACACCCGGCAGGAAGGAGCGGCAGGTGAGAAAGAGCAACGTCCACGGCGCCGATTTCGACGAGCCGCGCGACTTCGACGGTTTTCGCGCCCGGCGGGCGCGGATCGGGTATGCGCTCGGCGCCGAGCGTCTCGGCATCTCCCTGTGGGAGCTGCCGCCCGGGGAGGCCGCCTACCCCTACCACTTCCACCTGGCCGAGGAGGAGCTTCTGGTCGTACTCGAGGGCCGGCCCAGCCTGCGTACGCCCGACGGCTGGTCTGAGCTCGGCGATGGCGACATCGTCTCCTTCCTGCGCGGCGAGTTCGGCGCCCACCAGCTCCTCAACCGCACCGCCGAGGTGGTTCGCTTCATCGCCGTCAGCACCAACGGCGAGGCGGATGTGGCCGTCTACCCGGACTCGGGCAAGCTCTGCGCGGCCGAGCGGCGACCGCGCGGGGGCGGTCTGCGCACGTTCTTCAGGTTGGCCGACCAGGTCGACTACTGGGACGGCGAGCAGCCGCCAGAGCCCGGCGACTCGCGATGACGACGGCGTCAGCCCACGACTTCTTCTCGACCTCTGCCGAGGTCGCCGGGGCGCTGATCGGCCTGCTGTTCGTGGCCATCTCGGTGAGTCCCGAGCGCATCCTCGGCCCGGACGCCTCCGAGATCCACAGCATGCGCGCCGCCGCCACCCTGACCGCGTTCACCAACGCCCTCGCGGTCGGCCTGTTCGGTCTCGTGCCGGGATTCACCATTGGCGTCACCGCCACCGTGGTGGCGATCGTGGGCATCCTGTTCGTTGTCGGCGCGGTGATACGTCTACGCCCCGCGTGGCGCGCCGGGCGGATTCGCGCCGGCGACTATCGCTTCCTGTTTGCGCTGCTCGTCGTGTTCGTCATCCAGCTGCTCACGGGGCTCGGCCTCGATCGGCACGAGCAGGACAGGGGAGACCTACAGACCATCTGCGTGCTCGTCATCGTCTGCTTCCTGCTCGGCATCGGACGCGCCTGGGATCTCGTCGGTGGGCAGAGCGCCAGTGTCGGCCACCTGCTGGTCGAGCGCCTGCAGAGAGGCGGGCCGCCGGCCGAGCCCGGCGCAGCCGAGGAGGACTGACCCGGCGACCGAGCAGCCCCGGCCGGGCCGGCCTGCGCCCGATCAGGCGGCGTCGCGGATGTGGATCTTGATCATGCGCTCGACGTACTCCTGCTCGCTTGGCCAGGGGAAGGCGGAGATGGTCTGGCGGAGCGCCGCGTAGCCATGCAGAGCGGCCCACAGGTAGGCCGCCTGGGTGAAGGGATCGGGCCCGCCGGGCGGCAGACAGGCGGTGACCAGCCCGAGCAGGTCGTTGAACGTGTCGACACCTTCGTCCTCGCCGCGCACCGGGGCGCCCGGCGAGGGCATCGGCACTCCCTCGCGCAGCCTGGTCATGAACAGGACGCGATAGATACCCGGCCGCTGGGCGGCGAAGTCGAGGTAGGCCTGAGCGAGGGCGCGGAGCTGCTCGATCGGCTCGGCGTCCTCGGGAACGGCGGCTTGAAGGTACGCGCGTAGCTCCGCATAGCTCGCGATGATCACGGCGCTGAGCAGCTCCTCCCTGTCGGCGAAGTGCAGGTACAGCGCGTTGGGGCTCACGCCGGCGCGGGCGGTGACTGCGCGGACCGACAGCTTGTCCTGGTCGCCGAGCTCGAGCATCAGCTCGCGCGCCGCGTCCATCAGGCCTGCTCGCAGCCGCTCGCCCTGTCCCCGGGGGTTGCGCGTGCGGGTCGGCGGTGGCGTCACGGGGAAGACTCTACAAGATCTCTTGACAGATGTACATGTACAGGCGTATAGTGAGTCTCCCAAGCCCTGAACGATCGGAGAGCCGAGCCATGCAAGCCACCAGCGCAGCAGCAATCCAGCCCTATCCGGTCCGCGTCGAGGGGCACCTCGAGCGTCCCTCCCGCTCGTCATGGCTCATCAAGTGGCTGCTCGCACTCCCGCATTTCGCCGTTCTGGTGTTCCTGTGGCTGGGGTTCCTGGCCAGCTCGATGGCGGCGTTCGCCGTGGTCGTCGCGGGTGGGCGCTATCCACGTTCGCTGTTCGACTTCAACGTCGGGGTCATGCGCTGGTCCTGGCGGGTCGTGTTCTACGCCTACGGCGCGAACGGAACCGATCGCTACCCGCCCTTCACGCTGGCGGACGCGCCGGACTACCCGGCTCGCCTGGCGGTCGCCTACCCGGAGCATCAGCGCAGCGGATTGCCGCTGATCGGCTGGTGGCTGGCCGGGATTCCGCAGTACCTGATCGCCGGGATGTTCCTGGGCGGAGGGGTGCTGGGCCTATGGGGCGGCGCCAGCTGGATCGGCCTGATCGGCCTGCTCGTGCTCGTCGCTGCGGTCGTGCTGCTGGTCCGCGGCAGCTATCCGCAGTCGATCTTCGATCTCGTCCTCGGCCTCGATCGCTGGGTGCTGCGGGTCGTGGCCTACGCCGCGGTGATGACCACGGAGTACCCCCCCTTCCGGGTTGACGCCGGCGAGAACGACCCCGCCGGAGCGATCGTCGCGTCGCCCTCCGCCTGGGCCGGGACCGAGGCCGGCGACCGCGTCCCGGCCGTCTGGGGACCGGGCCGTGTCGCCGCCGCGCTCCTAGCAGGACTCGCAGCCCTCCTCGGGGTCGCGGCGATCGCCGCGGGCGCGGGCGCTGTGGTGCTGGATTACACCCAGCGCGACACGGCCGGCTATCTGAACAGCCCCGCCGCCCCCTACTCCACCGGCGCCTACGCCCTCGAGTCCCGCACCTATGACGCGAGCGCTCCCGGTGCCGGGCTGATCGCCCGCGACGTGCTCGGGACGATCCGGATTCGCTCGCAGAGCAGCCGCGCGGTGTTCGTCGGGATCGCTCCCGCGGCCGCCGCCGAGCGCTACCTGGCGAACGTCGATCGCGCCGAAGCCGGCGACCTCGGGGCCAGCAGCGGCGACTTCCGGGTACAGCCCGGTGTCGCTCCGGGCAGCCCGCCCGCCGCTCAGCACTTCTGGGCGGCGAGCACCACCGGTGCCGGTCAGCGCACGCTGAGCTGGAAGATCCACAGCGGCAGCTGGCGCGTCGTCGTCATGAACGCCGACGCCACACGCAACGTCGTCAGCGACCTCAGCATCGGCGCGAGCTTCCCGCACCTGCTGAGGATCGGCGTTGCGGCGCTCGGCGCGGGACTCCTGATGCTGGGGCTCGGCGGCGGCGGCCTGTTTCTCGCCGTACGCCGCGGGCGCCGCGCGGAAGCGGAATGACGAGCGTGTTTGCGAAATTGGAGCTAGAGTGATCCGGGTTCAGGTCGATCAGGTCGGGACGTGCGGGATGGCGTTCAGTTCCGACCCTTCAGGGAAGTAGGCAGCGATCAGGGGTCTTGCCCGCTGGTGTATGGCTCACCGCCGTCGTGTCGTCGTGGCGTGGGTGGCCGTCGCGATCCTCACCACACTCCTGGCGCACGCGGTCGGGCCGGACTACGTCAGCGTCTTCAGCCTGCCGGGGACCGAGTCCCAGAAGGCCAGCGACCTGCTCAAGCGGGAGTTCAAAGCCCAGAGCGGCGACGTCGAGGAGATCGCCTTCCATGTCTCGCACGGGACGATCGACTCCCCGGCGGTGCGCGGCGCGATTGTGCCGCTGCTCGCCCACGTGAGCACGTTCGGGCATGTCGCGGCGGTCGTCAGCCCCTACACCCCAGCCGGAGCTCTGCAGGTGTCTTCGAATCGCATGACCGCGTTCGCGACGGTCAACTACGACAAAACCGCGAACCTTCTGCCCACCGATGCGGGCAAGCCGCTGCTGGACGCCGTCAACGCGGTGCATGTTCCGGGGCTCGAGGTCGCCGCCGGTGGTCAGGTCATCGAGCAGGCGGAGGGCTTCAGCGTCGGTTCTGCCACGGCGGTCGGCGTGCTCGCGGCTCTGATCATCCTGCTCATCACCTTCGGCTCGCTGGCCGCCGCCGGGATGCCCCTGGTCACGGCGGGGCTCGGCCTGATCACCGGAGTGGCGCTGATCGGACTCGCCACACACGTGACCAACATGTCGAGAATCTCACCCGACCTGGCGCTGATGATCGGCCTCGGCGTGGGAATCGACTATTCGCTGTTCATCGTCACACGCTTCCGTGAGAGCTATCTGGAGTGCGGCGAGGTGGAGGACTCGGTGCTGGAGGCGATGGACACCTCGGGGCGGGCGATCCTGCTGGCCGGCACTACCGTCGTGATCGCCCTGCTCGGCATGTTCGCCACCGGGGTAGCGTTCATGTACGGGTTGGCGATAGCGGCCGTGATCGCCGTACTGCTCACGCTTGCGGCCGCGCTCACGCTGCTGCCCGCGATACTCGCCCGCTTCGGCGTTCGCCTTGCTCGCCACCGCCGCGACGGGCGCCGAGCCGCCGGTCCTGGCAAGCCCGCGGCGCCGGCCGATGGCGCGGGCGCGGCAGCCACTCCACCGGGCCACTCGGCGTGGCGTCGATGGAGCGAGACCGTCAAGGCGAGGCCGTGGCCGCTTGCGATCGCCTCGCTGGTGGTGATGCTCGCGCTACTCGCTCCCGTGGTGGCGCTGCGGCTTGACGAAAGCGATGCCGGCAACGACCCGGCGAACGTCAGCTCGCGCCACGCCTACGACATCCTTGCCCAGGGCTTTGGACAGGGCTTCAGCGGCCCGCTGCTGCTCGTCGCACAGCTGCACGGCGGCAATCCGGCGGCGGCGCTCTCGGCTGTGCACGCCGCGGTGGCCGCCACCCCGGGCGTCGTGGCTGTGACGCAGCCGCAGATCGCGCCGTCGGGCAACGTGGCCGTGATGAAGGCCTATCCCTCTTCGGCCCCGCAGGCCCTCGCGACGACCAATCTCGTCAACAACCTGCGCGGGAAGGTGCTTCCCCCGCTCGAGCGCAGCTCCGGAGTGCCGGTGCTGGTGGGCGGTTTCACCGCCGGCGCGATCGACTTCTCCCATGTGCTCTCGAGGAAGCTGCCGCTGTTCTTCGCCATCGTGATCCTGCTGTCGGCGGCTCTGCTGCTGCTCGTGTTCCGTTCGATCGTGATCCCGGTGCAGGCGGCCATTCTCAACCTGCTCACCGTCGGAGCCGCGCTCGGCGTGACCGTCGCCGTCTTCCAGTGGGGCTGGCTGGGAGGCCTGCTCGGGGTGCAGAAGGGCCCAATCGAGGCGTGGGTGCCGGTGATCATGTTCGCCGTCGTGTTCGGGCTCTCGATGGACTACGAGGTGTTCCTCATCTCGCGCATCCGCGAGCAGTGGCTGCGCGGGGAGGATTCCTCGAGCGCCGTGGCCGAGGGCCTATCGCTCACCGGGCGAGTGATCACCGCGGCGGCGGCGATCATGGTCTGCGTGTTCTTGTCGTTCGTGCTCGGGGACCAGCGCACGCTTAAGGAGTTCGGCTTCGTGCTGGCGGTGGCGGTATTCCTCGACGCCGTCGTCGTGCGCTGCATGCTGCTTCCGGCCTCGCTCGAGCTGATCGGCCCGATCACCTGGAGCCTGCCCCGCTGGCTTGACGATCGACTGCCTCACATCAACATCGAGGGCTCGGCTGTCCGCGAGCTCACCGACGCCGCAGAGCCCGGCACCACGGGCATCGCACCGCGCGAGCCCGCGGCGGGCGTGGGAGCGGGGGGCGTCTGATGGCACATGTCGGCACCACGATCGAGAATCAGCTTGCCGGTGAAAGCCTCACGTTCGTCGCGACCTGCGAGGACGGCTCAGAGACGCTGGTCTGCGAGATAGCGACCCTGGCAGGAGCACCGGGGCCACCTGAGCACATGCACCCCAGCTCGAACGAGCTGTTCGAGGTGCAGGAGGGCGCGATCACCGTCGAGGTCGACGGCGTCGTGCACTCGCTGAAGACCGGCCAGAGCCTGACCGTTCAAGCCGGAGCGGCGCACAAGTTCGCGAGCGACCCGGAGCTGGACGGCCGTACGCGCGTGACCTTCGACGTGCCTGGGCGGATCGAGGATCAGCTCGTCACCTTCTCCGAGCTGGCCCGGGCGGGGAGGCTGTCGGCCGACGGCAGGCCCTCCATGCAACAGGTCGCGGTGACCTTTTCAGAGCTCACCCGCGACACGCGCGCAACGGTCGCGCCGTGGGCCGCGCAGCGCGTGCTCTTCTTCGTGCTGGCGCCGATCGGCCGCCGGCGCGGGCTGAAGCCCTTCTACGCCTGGGGCGAGCTGAGCTGAGGAGCCGCCGCTCGTGCCCGCCGGTGCCATGAGGCCGCCGGGCGGCGCCCGCAGAACCGGCGAGCTCGGGTTCTGGTGGCGATCGCTGGGCGGCCCCCCGCCCGCGCGAGCGCCGCTGCCGGGCCCGGCGGAGGCAGACGTGGCCATCGTGGGGGCCGGCTTCACGGGCCTGTGGACCGCCTACTACCTCAAGCGGGCGCAACCGTCGCTGCGGATCGTCGTGCTCGAGCGCGAGGTCGCGGGCTTCGGCGCCTCGGGACGAAACGGCGGCTGGGTATCGGGGTTCTTCTCCGGGCCCGAGCGCCGCTACGAGACGCGCGGCGATCATGAGGGCTTGGCGGCGCTCCAGCGAGCCATGTTCGAAGCCGTCGATGAGGTTGGCCGCTTTCTGACCGAGCACGGCATCGACGCGGACTTCGTCAAGGGCGGTCACCTCAGCGTCGCACTCAACGAGGCTCAGGCCGTGCGCCTGCGCGACGGGGTGACGCGGGCTCGCGGGCATGGGCTCGGTGAGCCGGACCTGCGCGAGCTGAGCCGATCGGAGCTCGAGCAGCGTCTCCGGGTCGCCGGTGGGCGCGCCGCCACCTACTCACCCCACGTCGCCCGGGTGCACCCGGCCAAGCTGTTGGTCGGGCTGGCGGCGGCGGTCGAGCGCCTCGGTGTGACGATCCACGAGGGCACGCCCGTGCGCGAGATCCGACCGCGGGCGGCAATCACGCCGGCGGGGACCGTGGGCGCGCGCTGGGTGGTCCGTGCAACCGAGGGCTACACGGCCAGCCTGCGCGGCCTCAGACGGGTGCTCGTACCGATGAACAGCTCGATCATCATCACCGACCCGCTTTCCGACGGCGCCTGGGAGGAGATCGGCTGGACTGGCACAGAGACGGTCAACGACGCCGCGCTGGCCTACGTCTACCTGCAGCGCACCGCCGACGGGCGCATCGCGATCGGAGGCCGGGGAGTGCCGTATCGCTTTGCCTCGCGAACCGACGGGCGCGGTCAGACTGCGCGCTCCACGATCCAGGGGCTTCACGACAAGCTCCTCGCGATGTTCCCCTCAGCCGCCGAGGCGGAGGTGGATCACGCCTGGTCGGGGGTGCTCGGCGTACCGCGCGATTGGTGTGTGTCGGTCGTGGCCGATCCGGGCACGGGACTGGCCTCGGCCGGTGGATACGTCGGCGAGGGGGTGGCCGCAGCAAACCTCGCGGGCCGCACGCTCCGCGACCTAATGCTGGGCGAGCGCAGCAGCCTGACCGCGCTGCCGTGGGTTGGGCGCCGGCCAAGGCGATGGGAGCCCGAGCCCATCCGCTGGAGCGCCATTCGGAGTATCTACTCGCTCTATCGCCGGGCCGATCGCGACGAGCGCCGGGGTGGGCACCCATCGGGGCTCGGGCGGCTGGCGGACGCCCTGTCGGGGCGGCGCTGATATGCCCGCATGGCTCGGTTAGGGTCCCTGGGATATGAACCTGGCGCATGCAGTCCTCTGCTCATCCGGCTGGTGGGAGCGAACCGTCGAGCGGGAACTGCTTCCGTGGGGTCTCGGCGGGGTCGAGCTCGGCGATGACGTGCTCGAGATCGGCCCGGGCTTCGGCGCCACCACCCGCGTGCTCGCTCGCCGTCCGGGCTCGCTGACCGTGGTGGAGCTGTCCGGGCGCTACTGCAGGCGGCTGCGCCACAGGCTCGGTGACGAGGTGCAGATCGTTCAGGCGGATGCCACCGCAATGCCGTTTGCCGATGGGCGCTTCTCAGGCGTGGTGTGCTTCACGATGCTCCACCACGTGCCGTCGCCCGAGCTGCAGGACCGACTTCTGGCAGAGGTGGCCAGGGTTCTGCGAACGGGAGGCGTGTTCGCGGGCACCGACAGTCTCGGAACGGGCCGTGCGTTCAAGCTGCTGCACCTGCACGACACCCTGGTGCCAGTTGCTCCCGATGGGCTGCCCGCGCGCCTTCAAGGCGCCGGCCTGCTGGAGCCGCACATCGATACGGGCGGGCGCTCGTTTCGCTTTCGCGCAATCGCAGCCTGAGGCCGGAAAGGCAAATGCAACGACCCGCTCCCCGCGCTGCAATTGCAACGTGGAGTCCCTCATGATACATTCGGCGGATCGGGTGCTGAGGCCACGGACGATCCGTTAGCTCTGGTCGTTTCGGGCGTGAGCTGAAGACCCGATCAACGCAACGGAGTCAGAGGAATCAGAGAGGGGATGGGATCCATGCATCGGAGGAATTCGGCGCGGGCGGCGCTCGCGCTCTCGATTTTTGCTGTGCTGATGTTGCCGTCCGCGGCGGCCGCGACGCCTGCCGAAGGGCCGTCGGGCTCGGCCTTCTACACGCCGCCGTCGCTCACACCCACGGGCAGTCCCGGCGAACTGGCCTGGTACAGGCCCGCGACCGTCAACCTCAACGTCACGCTCCCCGCCATCAAGGCATGGACCGTGCTGTATCAGTCGACCGACCAGCACGGCAACCCCGACTGGGTGACCGGAACGGTGATCGTGCCGACGGCCAAGTGGAGCGGCAAAGGGGAACGGCCGGTCGTGACCTATGCCGAGGGAACGCAGGGACTCGCGCATCAGTGCGCACCGTCGCTGCAGATCGCCGAAGGCACCGAGTACGACGGCGGGGCGATCATCGAATCCCTCAAAAAGGGGTACGCCGTGACGGTCACCGACTATCAGGGGTACACCAACGGCGCGGTCCCGACCTATACGGCAGGCAAGGCCGAGGGTCAGGCGGTGCTGGACGCGGTTCGTGCAGGCAGGCAGATTCCCGGCTCGGGAATCAGCTCGAGTGCCCCCGTGATCATCTGGGGCTACTCGCAGGGTGGTCAGGCTGCAAGCTGGGCCGCCGAGCTGCAGTCGAGCTACGCGCCGGACGTGAAGATAGCTGGTCTCGCCGCCGGCGGAGTTCCCGCCAACCTGCAGGCCGTCGGTGAATTTGACAACGCATCGGTCGGCACCGGATTCGGCCTCGACGGGCTGATCGGTCTGAGCGCCGCATACCCCGAACAGTTCAACCTGGCATCGCTCTCGAACACGGCCGGTATGGAAGCCGCCAACAAGCTGCTGGGCGAGTGCGCGATCCAGTCGCTGGCGGAATTCCGCGACGTCAACGACGACGAATACACGACCGGCCACAAGACGTTCACCCAGCTCGAGGCCGAACACCCGGCGATCGAAAAGGTCATCGACGAACAGCAGCTGGGAACGAAAGCGGTCCCGGTGCCCGTCTATCACTACCACGGTCTCGAGGACGAGTTCGTGCCGGTGGCCCAGGACGTCGCCTTGCACCAGGCGTGGTGTTCACTCGGTGTCACTGACGATTTCCAGCTGTATCCGGGCGACCATCTGCTGACCGATCCGACGGCGATCCCGACCGTGATCAAATGGATCAGCGAACGGCTGGAAGCCAAGAAGGCCCCGAGCACATGCGGCGATCACTCCGCCACCGCGACACTGCCGTCCTCGGCGCGCCTGAACGCGGAGACCGGTGATCTCATCGTTCCGTTGCCGGCGTGGGAACTCAGCGGCAAGGTGACCGAGGCCAAGAGCGGGATCTCGGTGGAAGTCCCGAAGGGATCCACCCTGAGCGCCGAAGGCGACGTCACCACGGGCGCCCTGACCGCGACGTTGTCGATACCGCCGATCGACCAGACGATCTCGATCCTCGGCGTACCCATCACGGTGAAGGGTGCCCTCACGCCGACGGGAACGATCCACGGCAGCGTGAGTCTGACCAACAGCGGCGTGTTCAGTGAGAGCGCGAACGGCTCGGCGAACGAGCTGGTGGGCTCGGTCGGCGTGGGGATCTTCACGGTCCCGATCGGCTGCACGACGGTCAAGCCGATCGAACTGCCGCTGAGCATCTCCGAGCCGGTCAACCAACTCGTCACCGGCGGCTTCTCGTTCAAGACCACGGTCACGGTGCCCGAATTCGGTGGCTGCGGTCTGTTCGGCCCCATCCTCAGCGCCACCATGTCGGGACCCGGAAACACGATCGAAATGACGGCCAAACCGCCGCCGCCGATCAACTGGTGAGATGACGCTGGACCCCTCCGGCGACATGCCAGCGTGAGCAAGTGGGGGTGGTCGTGACGATTGCGGCCACCCCCAAGCGCGCGCTGGACCCCCGATCAACGACGGTCCGGGACCTCGGTGCACCCGGGGAGCGCGTCAGGCCTCGAGCCTCAGGAGCATCCGCAGGATCGGCTCCGCGCGCTGGGCATCCGGCTGTTCGCCGGTGATCAGGTCGAGGTAGGTGTAGGACTCGATCAGGCGCACGATGACGTAGGCCAGCTCACGCAGATCAACCGGCAGATCGAGCCTCGACGCCTCCGTTTCTTCCTCGAGCAGACCCCGGACATGATCGATGAGCCGCCGCTGGAAGTTGGTCCGCGGGCTGGTGAGCAGGCGCATCGCGTGCTCACCGTCTTCAGCCAGCCAGCGGCGCAGGCCCGGGTTGTTGATGATCGTGTCGAGGAAGCCGCCGATGATCGCGACGATCCGCTCGGCGCCCCTGGTCTTCACCTTCTCATCGACGAAGTCGAACGTTCGCAATGCCAAGGACCACACGACCTCGACGATGAAGTCATCGCGCGAGCCGAACCAGCGGTAGAGCGTCACTCGGTTGACGTCCAGCTCGTCTGCGAGCGCGCCCATGTCGATGCGCTGGGGCGCCAGAAACCTGCGCCGGCCGAGGCGCAACGCATCCGCTGCTCGGGGCCTTGCCACAACGCTCACGCAGCGAAGGATCGCATGCCCGCCGGGTCGCCGCGAGCAGTACTGGCCTCAGCCGTCGGCTCGCTCCTGCGCGAGGCGTTCGGCGCCGCCACGGGCCTCCGGCGTGTCACCGGACGACACGACAGGGGTGATCAGCTCGAGTCCTGCGATCAGCGTCTCAAGAAGCAGCTCGAACGACCTATCGAGACTGAGCGCCATCCCAAAGCCTCCCTCTGCCTCGATCGAGATGAAGCCGTGGAGTGCTGAGCGGACCACGCGGACCCGGTGCAGGACTTCATCGCCGGTGAAGCCCCACGCGCCCAACACGGCAACGAGCACCTCGATCGCGCGCAGGCCCGCGCCGACCAGCTCCGCGTCGTCAGGCGCCGGTGCCCGAATTGTCGCCGCGTAACGCCCCGGATGCTCAAGCGCATACCCGCGATAGGCGCGAGCCACCGACCGCAGAGCATCCTCTCCTGAGCGTCCCACCGCCGCATCCCGCATCACGTCGGTCAGTTCACCCAGGCTCAGGATCGTGATCAGCCGCCGCAGTCCGGGCAATCCGTCAACGTGGTTGTAAAGCGACGGCGGGCGGACTCCTAGTGCCTCCGCAACGCGGGCCAGCGTTACCTCCGGCAGTCCGTCCGTGTCGGCGATCTGGGCCGCCTCCTGCACAACCCGCGCTGTGTCCAGACCCGAGCGCGGCATCTCAGATTCCGCGCTCGACCGCCGCCGCCATCGCGGCCGTCGGTGAATCGACAATCCTGCCGTGGCCCGGGGCGAGGTGGTCTGGGTTCAGAGCGAGCAGCTTCGTTGCGCTCTCCAGCTCCGTGGGCTTGTGCCAGGTGGCGGTCGCCGGCAGCGGGAACTTCCAGCTGCCCTTTGCAGAGGTTGCGAGGCCGCCGAGCGTGGAGAACGCGTCACCACAGATCAGCGTGTTGCTGCGAGGGTCAAGGAACGACACATGTCCCGGCGTGTGGCCAGGGGTGGCGATCACCTGGAGTGAGCCCACTAGCTCGCCCTCCTCAAAGGTCCGGGTTGGCTTTGTGGTGGCGCCTGGAAGGCCGCCGCGCAGCTTCGTCTGTGGCTCGTCGGGATCGAGCGTGAGATCCTTGGCGAGCAGGCGCGCATCGCGGCTTGAGATCAGGACCTCCGCTTCGGGTAGCAGCGCATGCAATGCGTCGAGTGAGCCGATGTGATCGCCGTGCGCATGCGTGAGGGCGATGCGCACGATCGGCGCTCCGAGCCTCGCCGCAGCTGCCTGGATCGCCTTCGCCGAGCGGGGAATCATCGCGTCGACGAGCGTGAGGCCGTCTTCCTCTTTGATCAGGTAGCAGTTGACAAACCCAAAGCGCGAAACACGAGTGATGTCTGACATGACCGAACCTTTCCTGGGGAATACTAATGATCATAGTATCAGTCCTATGATTCATAGTCAAGTCCTCGGCTCGGCGTCCCGTTCACATCGCCCCCACGGACGCCTACTCGCACGCGATCGGGCTGTCAACAGGAGCAACGGGAGCAACCGGCAGCACCGGGCCCGCCGGAGCGACGGGAGCGACGGGGCTGACGGGGGCCGGCGCGACCGGCTCGACGGGCGCAACTGGAGCGACCGGAGGCACCGGAGCCGAAGGGACAACCGGAGCCGAAGGGACAACCGGTGCCGAAGACCAACCGGAAGCGGTGCCGAAGGAGCAACCGGCCCCGAAGGAGCAATCGGAGGCACCGGGCCCGCAGGCCCGACCGGACCGACCGGTGCCGGTCTGGGGGAACCAGAAATCGCCAAATTCGTTGAAACGAACTGCAAAGTGGAAGCAGAAGGAGCGATCGCCTGCACCCTGTAGCTGAACAGCGGCACCGAAGCAGCGACAGGAGGGCGTCCCCAGGGGCGCCCTCCATCGCTCCGCTGACAGCGGATCCTGCAGCTTGCGGCGCTAGTCCTGGGACCGGTGGCGCAGCCCGTCTAGGGCGATGCGCACCAGGTGCCTGGTCTGCTCAGGGTCGCTTGTGGGCGCCTTGGTGATCGCGATAACCATCTGGATGACCTGCGCGATCGTCACGTCGGGTCGCACGGCGCCCGCCTCCTGGGCGCGTTGCAGGAGCGGCTCGCCGGCCGCGAACAGGGCCGCCCGGCAGCTCTGGAAGAGATCGGCGTCGCGTTCGAGATAGTTCAGTAGCTCGTGCGACAGCGCCTGCTTGGTCGCCATGTAGGCGATGAGACGGTCAAACCAGCTGTTGAGGGCCTCCCAGGGATCGCTGCCGTCGAGCTGCTGCGCCGTACGGCAGACCTCCGTCACCTCGTCCACGTACAGCGCCTCGAGCAGCGCCTGGCGGGTGGGGAAGTGCCGGTAGAGCGTGCCGATACCGACGCCCGCGCGCCGTGCGATCTGCTCAAGCGACGTGCTCTCGCCGCCCTCGGCGAAGGCCTCGCGCGCGGCCACGAGCACCTTCTCGTAGTTGCGGCGTGCGTCTGCCCGCTTGGGGCGGGTGAGAAGAGTCTCGGGAAGTGTCTCGGTGGTGCTCATAAGGATTGCCCTTGACAAGCGGAGGGTACCTCCGTATAGTTCCGGAGGAAGCCTCCGCTTAGTTCTGGAGGCGCCCTCCATTTTAGCTCGACATTGACCGCATTGCAAGACACGACCCCCACATCCGCCTCACCACCACCGTTGGAGCTCACATGAACCTCACATTCGCCTCACCTCTCTCGCCCGCCCGCCAGCGCTGGGCGACGCTGCTCGTGGTGTGCCTCGCGCAGCTGATGATCGTCCTCGACGTGACGATCGTGAACGTCGCGCTGCCCTCCATTCAGCATGACCTGCATTTCAGCCAGGCAAACCTCACCTGGGTCGTCAGCGCGTTCCTGATCACCTTCGGCAGCTTCCTGCTGCTGGCCGGACGGCTCGGCGATCTGCTCGGACGTAAGCACGTGTTCCTCGCCGGCGTGGTGCTATTCACGGGCGCCTCCATGCTGTGCGGCGTGGCCTCGAGTCAGGGCTTCCTGATAGGTGCCCGCTTCCTGCAGGGCGTGGGCGCCGCCGCCCAGGCCTCGGTGATCCTCGCGATCATCGTGACCGAGTTCCCGGAGCCCGCCGAGCGTGCCCGCGCGATGAGCGCCTACGTGTTCGTCTCGGTCGCGGGCGGCTCGCTGGGGCTCCTCGCCGGCGGGCTTCTGACTCAGGCGCTCAACTGGCACTGGATCTTCTTCGTCAACGTCCCAATCGGTCTCGCGACGCTGGTGCTCGGCCGGTTCATCATCCCCGCGGACCGCGGGCTCGGACTGGGGCACGGCGTCGACTGGCTCGGCTCACTGCTGGTCACGTCCTCATTGATGAGCGCCATCTACGCGATCATCGGCGCCACCGCGCACGGCTGGCTCTCACCACAGGTGCTCGGCTTCGGCGGCCTTGCGGCCGTCCTGATGGCGGCGTTTATCGCGCTCGAGGCGCGGATCGCAAACCCGATCATGCCGCTGCGCATCCTCGCCGTGCGCGGGATGGTGCCGGCCAACCTGATCAGGGGCTTCCTGGTGACGGGCATGTACTCGACCTTCTTCCTCGGCACGCTGTACCTCGAGCACGTCCGCCACTACAGCGCCGTGCAGACGGGGGCGGCCTTCCTGCCGTGGACGATCACGGTCGCGATCCTCTCGCGCGGCATCACCACCCGGTTCGTCAACCGCTTCGGCCCACTGCCGGTGCTCGTCGCCGGCATGGGAAGCGCGATTCTCGGCCTGCTGCTGTTCAGCACATCCGGCCCGGACACGGCCTTCTTCCCCACGATCTTCTTCGCCTGCTTTGCGATCGGGTTCGGCATCGGCAACGCCTTCATGCCGCTGCTCACGATCGCGATGGCGGACGTGCCGCCCGCCGACGCAGGCCTCGGCTCAGGGATAACCAACGTCTCCCAGCAGGTCAGCGGAGCACTCGGCCTGGCCGTGCTGGGGGCCCTTGCGACCGACCACACGAAGGCGCTGCTGAACGAACACCATGCGGTCGCGAGCTCGCTCCTCAGCGGCTACCACCTGGCCTTCATGACCGGTGCAGCGGTGATAGCCGTCGGCATGCTGCTGGCGCTCGCGCTGCTGCGCGCCCCCAAGCCACGCCCATCGCTGCAGCTCGCTGACACCGGACCGCGCGACGGGACCACCACCCTCAACGACCTCGAAATGGAGCGACAGGCCGCATGACCCAGACCAACGACACCTGCCTCGGCGGGCGCCCAGGCGGCGCCCGCCATCCGGGAGCCGCCCGCATCGCCACACGCCGCACCCGCACCCGCGTGTCCTCAGATGCGGTCGTCTCCGCCTACATCCACGACATCGCACGGCCATACACCGGCCGCGAGCACGCCCGAGCGAACGGGACCGCGAGGTCCTCTACAGACCGTGCGTCTTGGCGATGATCTCCCGTTGGATCTCCGAGGTGCCGCCGTAGATCGTCGAGACCAGGTTGATGCGCACGTGGTTCTGCATGTCGTACTCGGTGGCATAGCCGTATCCACCCATCATCTGCATGCCCTCGAGCGCGACTGTCTTGCCGGTCTCGGTGGCCTTCAGCTTCGCCATCGACGCCTCTTTCGGGAACAGCACACCCGGGTTCTCGTCACACAGGCGGGCAACCGCGTAGGTGAGCAGGCGCGCGCACGCGACCTCCGTGGCCAGGTCGGCGATCCGGTGGCTGATCGCCTGGAACGATCCGATCGGCCGCCCGAACTGTTCGCGCTCTTTCACGTAGCCGAGCAGGTCGTCGAGCGCCCTCTGGGCGAGGCCGACCGACTGCGCGGCGATGATCAGCCGCTCGGTGTTGAGACCAGTCATGAGCTGCATCCAGGCCTGCCCCTCGATGCCGACCAGGCGATCGGCGGTCACGTGGCAGTCATTGAAGAACACGTCGTTGACCACCCTGCCGCCCATCGTCTCTATTCCGCGGATCTCGATCCCATCGGCCGTGGCGGGAATCGAGAGCATCGTCAGGCCCTTGTGCTTGTCGGGACCGGCCTGCGTCCGGCAGACGAGCAGGATGTGCTCGGCGTGCTGAGCCTCGGAGATCCACGTCTTCTGGCCGTTGACGATGTAACCGCCGTTGTTGCGCTCGGCCTTGCAGCGTAGGTTGCCGACGTCCGATCCGGCCTCCGGCTCGGACATCGCGATCGCCTCCACCGCGCCGCCGGCGATGCCCGTGAGGATCTCCTGCTTCTGCTCGTCGGTGCCGAAGCGCTCGTATGGGCCGGCGCAGATGGCGCTGACGGGAAAGCCTCCGATCGGCACCAGTCCGTGGGAGATCTCCTCCAGAAATAGGCAGAGGTCGACCATCGAACCGCCGGAGCCACCGAACTCGGTGGGGATCGCGACGCCCAGCCAGCCGAGATCCGCCACCTTCTTGTACATCGCAGGGTTGTGCGGCTCGGTGTTGTCCTGGGTCAGAGCGTTGCGCTGTTCGCGCGTTCCGCACTCGCGCTGGGCGAGGTCGCGAACGGCATCGACAAACGCGTGCTGCTCATCGCTCAGGGTGAATCCGTACATCGAACGCCTCCTCTCCCATGTCCTGACGGGCGGTCAGCTGGACGTCGTTGCGAGCGTCGCCGTATCGGCATAGCTCTCTCCACGCTCGGCCTTCTCGACCAGCGAGGCGGGCGGCTCGAAGCGCTCGCCGTAACGCTCGGCAAGCTCCCGCGCGCGAGCGACGAAAGACGCTGGGCCCCGTGACTCGCCGGGGTACGCGTAGGCGTTGATGTACTGCAGTACGCCACCGGTCCAGCCCGGGTAGCCAATGCCGAGGATCGACCCGATGTTCGCGTCGGCCACCGACTCGATCACCCCCTCTTCAAGGCACTTGACGGACTCGATCGACTCGATGAACAGCATCCGCTCCTCGAGGTCCTTGAGGCTGAGCGTGGACGGGTCCGCCACGGGCGGGAACGCCTCCCTGAGACCCTTCCACAGTCCGCTGCGGGCGCCATCGACGTACTCATAGAAGCCACGGCCCTCGAGGCGGCCGGGGCGGTCGAACTCGTCGAGCATGCGATCGATGACCTGTTCGGACGGATGCCCGTCCCAGCCTGAGGAAGCCGCATCGGCGGCCTCCTTGGCCGCGACCCGGATCTTGCGCATGAGCTTCAGGTTCAGCTCGTCGGAAAGCTGCAGCACCGGCGCCGGGTATCCGGCCTGCGATGAGGCCTGCTCGATCGTCGGCGCGGGGACGCCCTCGAGCAGCATGGCGATGCCCTCGTTGATGAACGTGCCGATGACGCGGCTGGTGAAGAAGCCGCGGCTGTCGTTGACGACGCACGGCGTCTTCTTGATCTGCTTGGCGAAGTCCAACGCCCGGTACAGCGTCTCCTCGCCGGTCTGCTCGCCCTTGATGATCTCCAGCAGCGGCATCTTGTCCACCGGGCTGAAGAAGTGAAGCCCGATGAAGTCCTCGGGCCGCGAAACGCCCTCGGCCAGGCCGGTGATCGGCAGCGTCGACGTGTTCGACCCCAGCAACGCGTCCGGTGCGAGGTGCGGCTCGATCTCGGCGAACACCCGCGCCTTGACCGCCGGGTCCTCGAACACGGCCTCGATCACGAGGTCCGCGCCCGCGGCATCGGCCGGGTCGTCGGTCGGCTTGATCAAGGCAAGCAGTGCGTCGGCCTTCTCCTGCGTCGAGCGGCCCCGCGAGACGGCCTTGTCCACCAGGCCTGCGGAGTAGGACTTGCCGCGCTCGGCAGCCTCCAGCGACACGTCCTTCAGCACGACCTCGATGCCGGCTTTCGCACACACGTAGGCGATCGCGGCGCCCATCATGCCGGCGCCCAGCACGACCACCTTCTTCGTGGGGACCTGGTCCAGTGACTCGGGCCGTCCGCGGTCACCGCTCACGGCCTGCATGTCGAAAAAGAACGCCTGGATCATGTTCTTCGCGACCTGGCCGGTGGCGAGGTCGACGAAGTAGCGCCCCTCGATCTCGATTGCGCTGTCGAAGTCAACCTGGGCGCCCTCGACCGCCGCGGCCATGATGTGGGGCGGCGCCGGATAGTTGGCGCCCTTGAGCTGCTTGCGCAGGTTCGCCGGGAAGGCCGGCAGGTTCTGGGCCAGGGCGGGCGTCGCGGGCGTGCCCCCGGGGATCTTGTAGCCCTTCACGTCCCACGGCTGCTGTGCCTCGGGGTTGGCGCTGATCCATGCCTTGGCGGCCGGGATCAGCTGCTCGCGTGTGGCGACGATCTCGTCGAGGATGCCGACCTCTTTGGCCTTCGCCGGGCGCAGCCGCTGGCCCTGCATGAGCAGCTGCATCAGCGCGTCGACGATGCCGAGCTTGCGCACGGTGCGCACCACGCCGCCACCGCCGGGGAGCAGCCCAAGCTGCACCTCCGGGAAGCCGAGCTGCACGCCGGGGTCGTCGACCGCGATGCGGTAGTGGCAGGCCAGCGCGATCTCAAGGCCCCCGCCGAGCGCGGCGCCGTTGATCGCCGCCACGACGGGCTTGCCGAGCGTCTCCAGCCGGCGCAACTGGCCCTTGATCTCGCGCAGCCCAGCTGCGAACTCGGCGGACTGCTCGGGGGTGACGGCCTTCAGGTCGTGAAGGTCGCCGCCGGCAAAGAACGTCTTCTTGGCGGAGGTAATCACGACGCCCGCGATTTGGTCCTTCTCTGCCTCCAGGCGCTCGACGGCGGCGGCCATCGAGGCGCCGTAGTCGGCGTTCATCGTGTTGGCCGACTGGCTCGGGTCGTCGAGGGTCAGGATGACGACGGAATCCGGGTCCTGCTCCCACCTGATCGTGTTCGTGTGCGTGTCGCTCATCGAAGCGCCTCCACGACCGTCGCGATGCCCATTCCGCCGCCCACGCAGAGCGTCGCGAGACCGTAGCGGCCGCCTGTGCGGTGCAGCTCGTCGATCAGCGTGCCGAAGATCATGCCGCCGGTCGCGCCGAGCGGGTGACCCATCGCGATCGCGCCGCCGTTGACGTTGACCTTCTCCATGTCCAGCCCCATGTCGCGCACGAAGCGCAGCACGACGGCGGCGAAGGCCTCGTTGATCTCCACCAGGTCGAGGTCCTCGACCGTCAGCCCGGCCTTCTCGAGCGCCTTGCGGCTTGCGGGAGCGGGGCCGGTGAGCATGATCGTGGGATCGGCCCCGGACAGTGCCGTGGCGAGGATCCGCGCGCGCGGGCTCATTCCCAGTTCGCTGCCAGTCTGCTCGTTGCCGATCGCCAGCAGTGAGGCGCCATCGACGATGCCCGAGGAGTTGCCCGGCGTGTGGACGTGCTCGATCTTCTCGACCCAGTGGTACTTCTGCAGCGCGACCGCGTCGAAACCGCCCATATCGCCGATCGCCGCAAACGAGGGCTTGAGCGAGCCGAGCGTGTCAACGGTCGTACCCGGGCGGATGAACTCCTCGTGGTCCAGGAGGACGTTGTCGTTTAGGTCCGTGACCGGAATCACCGAGCCGGCGAAGCGCCCCTCGGCCTCGGCCGCCGCGGCGAGCTCTTGCGAGCGCGCCGCGTAAACGTCGACGTCCTCGCGCGAGAACTCCTCGATCGTCGCGATCAGGTCGGCGCTGACGCCCTGCGGGACGAACGCGGTGTCGTAGTTGGTCTCGGGGTCCATCGCCCAGGCGCCTCCGTCCGAGCCCATCGGAACGCGCGACATCGACTCCACGCCGCCCGCGAACACGAGGTCCTCCCAGCCGGATGCGACCTTCTGGGCGGCGACGTTTACAGCCTCAAGACCCGAGGCGCAGAAGCGGTTGAGCTGAAGGCCTGCGACGGTGTCTGGAAGGCCGGCCTTGATCGCCGCAGTCTTGGCGATGTCGCCACCCTGGTCGCCGATCGGCGACACACACCCGAGCACAACGTCATCGACGCGCCCGGGATCCAGTTGCTCGTTGCGTATCAGCATCTCGTGCATCAGCCCTACCACCAGATCAACGGGCTTCGTCGCGTGCAGCGAGCCGTTGACCTTGCCCTTGCCCCGCGGTGTGCGAATCGCGTCGAACACCAGCGCATCGGTTGCCGTCATGGAGCCTTGAACCTCCTGGGATCGAAACTTGAGCGCCGAGGCTACCACAGAAACGTTCGTGCATGAACGCAAGTATGATTAGGTGGAGCTTCCATCTGATGCCCGGAACAACCGCCACCACCGACCCCCGACCCCGCCGTAGCCAGTCCGAGCGCAGCGCCACGACTCGCCAGGCTCTACTCGACGCCACGGTCGAATGCCTGGCGGAGGATGGCTACGCGAAGACGACGACCAGCCGAGTTGCCCAGCGCGCCGGCGTCTCACGCGGCGCGCACCTGCATCACTTCCAGACGCGCCAAGCGCTCGTCGCGGCGGCCATGGAGCACCTGGCCGAGCGCCGCGGCGAGCATCTCCTGGCCGCGGCGGAGACCTTGCCCGAGGGTCGCGAGAGAATCAGGCAGGGGCTCGACCTGCTCTGGGCGGGCTATGCCAGCCCTCTCTACCAGGCAGCGCTGGACCTCTGGACCCATGCCCGCACCGACCCCGAGTTGCGCGACCGCCTGGCTCCGATCGAGCGTCGCCTGGACCGAGAAACGGCCCTCGTGTCACGCGAGCTGTTCGCCGATCTCGCCGAGTGTGACGGGTTTGAGCGCCTGGTTGAGATGGCCACAGCGACCATGCGTGGCCTCGCGCTGTTGGAGACGCTGCATCCGGGGAGCGGGCGCAACCGCAAACAGTGGACCTACTGCCGGGCGCGGCTGGTCGGGCTGTTCGAGGCACTGTCCTGAGCTCGATGGCAGCCGAGGTCCCGTGCCGGACCTGGGCCTGCCCGATCGGATTGGAACTGGCTTCCCACGGGAGCATCTCAGGACGGAGGTCGCGCAAGTAGGGCCCGCCAAGCTCGCTTGATGCTTTCAGTCGAGGTTCTCGAGAATCTCGTTCGCCCGGGACCACTGGCTGGGCGGCACGACAAGGTAGATGTCGCCTCGCCCACGCGAATCCAATGGATGATCGGCAACGCATGCCGCGTCGACTTCCAGCGCTCGCAACTGGTCGCGCCACGCCACCGCGGTGCTCTGATCCTCAAACGTGCTGACGGTCTCCCACCCTTCCAAGCGCGGATCAGCGATCGCCACGGGCGGGTCTTTGGCCGCACCACGAAACCGTTGCGGGAGTCGCATCGGCACGAGCCTACTCCGCGGCGCCCGGCGGGACGGCCGCGTTTGCCGTTCGCGCCGTGCGGGTAAAGCCGGGGACGGTGTCCTGGCAGGACGGATGAGCGACTCATCCGTAAACGTCGATATGGGAGGACAGATGACGCGGGGAGACGAACTGGGATCGGCGGTGTTCGAGTCGGGAAGCCAGCGGCGCTGCGGGGGCCTCCGACTGTTTGGCGTTCTGGCGCTGGTCGTTTGGGCCGGCTTCGCCGCGCCCGCCGCCCGTGCAGCGGTGACGCCCGAACAGGATCCGTTCTACAAGTACGAAGGCACGACCCCGCTCAAGCGCATCGCCCCCGGAACGGTCTTGAAGACGAGGACGGTTTCCCTTCACATCGCCGAGATCCCACTTCCGATAACAGCGGTGCAGCTCCTGTACCGCTCGACCTCAGAGCTGGACACGCCGACCGTCAACGTGACCTCGGTGCTGCTGCCCCCCGTACGGCCGCTCACCCCGACGGTCCTCTCTTATCAGTCGTTCTACGACAGCCTCAGCACCGAAGACGACCCGTCGTACGCGATCTCGGGTGGCTTCTCGATGGGGGGCGAAATCCCGCAGGTCGAGTCCGTACTGGTGGCACCGGCGCTGCTCGCGGGCGAGACCGTCGTCGTGCCCGACACGGAGGGCGAGGAAGCGGACTTCAGCGCCGGGCCCGTGTACGGCTACAACACGCTCGATTCGCTACGGGCGGCGCTCTCCTCTCCTGCCACCGGGCTGACGACCAACACCAAGATCGGCTTGGCGGGCTACTCCGGCGGCGCGATCGCGACGGAGTGGGCCGCGCAGCTGGCACCCACCTACGCCCCCGAAATCAATTCGGACGTCGTCGGCGCCGCGATGGGTGGGGTGCTTGTCGATCCTGCGCACAACCTGAAATATGTCGAAGGCAGCAGCAAATGGGCATCGATCATTCCTATGTCGCTGGACGGCCTATCCCGTGCCTTCCACGTCGACTTCACGCCCTATCTCAGCGAATACGGGCAGGAACTCCTCAGGGAGGATCAGCACGACTCGATCACAAACGAGCAGGAAGTCCCGGGCCTCACCTGGTCTCAGCTGGCCAAGCCCGGGTACCCGACGCCCGAAGCGATCCCGGTCTTCGCGCGCATCGCGAACACGCTCATCGTCGGCCACGAAGGGACTCCGACGGTCCCGTTTCTCATCGGCCAGGGCAACGGCGGCGAAGAATTCGAAGGGACGCCGGGTAACAAGCCGGGGATTGGACCGGGCGACGGCGTCATGATCGCCGGGGACGTGCGAAGCCTCGCTCGCGAATGGTGTAGTCGGGGCGTGGCTGTGCACTACACCGAATACCAGCATCTCGGGCACATCGAGGGCGCGGGTCCGTGGTTGCTCGAAGCCACGGCCTGGCTCGCGGGGCGATTCGCAGGCCTCGCCGCACCCCAGGACTGTGCGGAAATTGCACCAGGTAACTCGCTGGCGCCGCTCAAGGAAGTGAAGTAGCGATCCGCCCGCGCCGCCGCGCTTAATGGGAAGCAGCTCAGCGACATGCGCCGGCCGCTTTTGGGCGACCTGCTTGCCGCCGCACCCGGGATACTGGGCGGGCGATGTCACAAGAGAACGTGCAACTCGCCCAGGCAGTGAGCATGGGGTTCGCCAACGAAGGCGATATTGTGGCCCTCCTCCGCGACGAGGAGAGAGTGGACAGACTATTCCCGGCTGCGCATCCGCTCTTCACCGAGGACTTCGAGACGGGGCGTGCGCGGCTGGCCCGACGGGGAGAGGACGTATGCCGGCCTCCTCGCGCAGCAAAGCTTCTGGATGGACTGGCTCACGCCATGGGTCGAGTATCGACAGGAAGTGTGGAAGTGGATCGACCTCGGCGATCGCGTGCTGTTGCTCTTCCACGACTACGGACGCCGTAAGGACAGCCCTCACGAGATCAGGGGCGAGACGGCTGGTATCTGGACGGTCCGCGAAGGCCAGCTCGCCCGCATGGAGTTCTTCCTCACTCCAGCCGAAGCCTTCAAAGCCGCGGGCCTGGAGGAGGGCGAGTTTCGCTAGCCTGCGCGCAGCTGCTACGTCTAGCAGTCGGCGCTCTGGTCCTCGTCGGATGCGAGTCGGGCGGCCTCTTCTTGGAGGATCCGCCAACCCTCGATAAAGTGCGCACGTGCCGGCGGTGAGAGTCGCTCGAGGGTGTTTCGGACCGGCGTAAACGCCACCTCGAGCCATCCCTCGAGGGCATCGCGGTAGTCCTCGTGCACGCGCACGATCGTGCGCCTACGGTCCTGGTCGTCCTCGGTCCGCTCGAGCAGGCCCGCGCGGCTGAGCTCCCCGACGAGCGTGCTGGTGCTCGAGAGCAGCAGGCCGAGGCGCTTGGCAAGTTCGCTCACGCCGATCGGTTCGGCCGCTGCGACTGCCAGGAGCACGTTCGCGTGGCGCTTTCCAAGCGAGGCGTGTTCCATCGCGTGGCGCATTGGCATTGGCGCCGGCACTGAGTTCTTGAGCTCGTGGAGCGTGACAGGCAGCAGCGAGATGAGCTCAGCGAGGTCGTCCTCGACGCTCGGCCTCAGCTCGGTCTTCGGATTGCTCTTGACGGGCATGGTCCGTATGCTAGCCTACTTCGATCTGCGAACTATTCGCAAAAAGGATTATTCGCACTCCCACAGTATATCCGGAGGTCTGACATGAGCTCGACGACATCGCAGGGACAGAGGCTGGGAATCGTGGCGCGCGCAGGCAGCTGGGCCGCACATCACCGCCGCCTCGTCCTGATCGGTTGGATCGTGCTGCTGGTCGGCTCGCTGGGCATCTCGCACGCGGTCGGGACCAACTACAGCACCAACTTCTCGCTCCCCGGCACCGAATCCCAGCGGGCGACGGATCTGCTGCAGCGCGACTTCCCGGCGCAGTCCGGCGACTCCGACCAGATCGTGCTGCGCGCTCGCGAGGGACACATCACTTCCCCAGCAGTGCGGGCACAGGTGGAACCGATGCTGAAACAGGTCGCCGCGCTGCCGCACGTGACCGGTGTGGTCAGCCCGTACTCGCCCGCGGGTGCGCATGCGGTGTCCGCCGACGGGCAGATCGCCTTCGCCACGCTCAACTTCGACAAGCGCGCCAACGTCCTGTCCAAATCGTCGATCGAAAGTGTCATCTCCACGGCCGAGCGCGCTCGTTCCAAGCAGCTCGAAGTGCAGCTCGGCGGCCAGGCGATCGAACAGGCGCAGAAACCGTCGCTGGGGACGGCCACGGCGGTGGGACTGCTCGCGGCCATGATCATCCTGTTCATCACCTTCGGTTCGCTGCTGGCGATGGGACTACCGATCGTGACCGCGCTGCTCGGGCTGGGCACCGGCATCGGGCTGGCGGGGCTCGCCTCGCAGGTCATCGGCGTGCCAAGCTTCGCGATCGAGCTCGCGGCCATGATCGGGCTCGGCGTGGGCATCGACTATGCGCTCTTCATCCTGACGCGGTTCCGCGAGAACTTCCGGGCGGGCGCCGAGCTCCAGCCGGCAATCGACGACGCGATGGACTCGGCCGGTCGGGCGGTTCTGTTCGCGGGCGTCACCGTGATCATTGCCCTGCTGGGCCAGTTCCTACTGGGCGTGAGCTTCCTGTACGGGCTCGCGGTGGCCTCGGCGCTGGCCGTGCTGATGACGATGTTTGCCGCGCTCACAGTCCTCCCCGCCGCCCTTTCGCGCCTTGGCGCGCGGATCGCCCGCCCCAGCCGACGCGAACGGGCGAAGCCGCGGGAGCCGGGAGCGGCGCCGCGTGGCTTCTGGGCATCGTGGGCAAACCTGATCCAGCGCCACCCCTGGCCCGGGGCGGTCGCGGGACTGGCGATCATGCTCGTGCTGGCGGCGCCCGTGCTCGCGCTGCGACTCGGTAACAGCGACGCGGGCAACAACCCGCCCAGCGACACGACCAGGCAGGCCTACGACCTGATCGCCAAGGGCTTCGGCCCCGGCTCCAACGGCCCCCTGGCGGTCGTCGCGAGCCTTCCCCAGGCCGGCGACAACGCGGCCCTGGCGACGGTCTCGGGCACACTGAAGCGGACGGCGAACGTGGCTAGCGTCTCACCTGCGCGGCTCAGCCCCAACGGCCAGACCGCGGTGTTCAACGTCTACCCGCGGAGCGCTCCGCAGTCCCTGGCAACGACTGAACTCGTCCACTCGCTGCGCGGAACCGTACTGCCGCCGCTCGCTCATAGCACCGGCGCGACGCTGCTCGTGGGGGGACAGCAGGCCACCACGGTCGACTTCACGGGCGTCCTGTCCAGCAAGCTGCCCCTGTTCATCGGCATCGTCGTGCTGCTGTCCGCGCTGCTGCTGCTCGTGGTGTTCCGCTCGCTGGTGATCCCGGTGCAGGCTGCGGTCATGAACCTGCTTTCGATCGGTGCCTCTCTGGGCGTGGTGGTGGCGATCTTCCAATGGGGCTGGCTGGGCAGCTTCTTCAACGTCAAGGGCGGCCCGATCGAGGCGTTCATCCCGGTCATGCTGTTCGCGATCGTGTTCGGGCTGTCGATGGATTACGAGGTGTTCCTGGTCTCGCGCATCCACGAGGAGTGGGGGCGCAGCAACAACGCCTCCTACGCCGTCACCCGCGGCCTTGCGTCGACCGGACGCGTGATCACCGCTGCGGCCGCGATCATGATCTGCGTGTTCGCCTCCTTCGCGCTGGGCGACGAACGTGTGCTGAAGCTGTTCGGACTCAGTCTTGCAACGGCCGTGTTCCTCGACGCATTCGTCGTGCGCAGTCTCCTGCTCCCGTCGGTGCTCGAGCTGCTCGGCCGGCGCACGTGGGTCTTCCCCGCCTGGCTGGAGCGTCGCCTGCCGAGATTGGCCATCGACCGCTCCCCGGGGACGGCGGGCGGACAGATCGCAGCAGGCGAGCCGGCACTGGAAGGAGGCGTGTGAGCGCCTCGGCACGTGCCTTCGCCGACCTCAGCTTCACACCAGCAAATGACCGCTACTCGGTCAGGCCCACTGCTTTGAGCGCGTCCCCGTGATCGAAGAAGCGCTCGATCCGAGATATCCGACAGCCGCGGTAGCGACATGGCCGTGCATGCCGCTACCGCTCGTTCTCCGCGTTAGCGGCTGTGTGGATCGACGTATACGCCGTCGATCGCCCATGTTCCGCCCCGCTGAGCTTCAAAGAACGATCCTTGCGCGGATTCGAACACGAGCTTGACGCTCAGTGTGCTGCCGGGCATCCACAACGGCAGGTCGGTCGCCAGCTTCAGGACAGGGCTGATGGACCAGGCCGTGCCGGGTTGAAGCGAGCTCACGAGGATGCTGTGGCTCCACCCAAACGCGTCGGTCCAGCGCAGGCTCACGTTCAACACCCCTCCACCACTGATCTTGTGGGTGAGGAAGCGGAACGTCGGGTATTCACTGCTGACGCAGAACGCCGGCGAAACCGCAACGCCCTCGGGCTGTATGACGAGCGAGTGCCGGTCGCCGCTCGGGCTCCCGCTGTCTTCGACAATCGCAGCGTTCGTCAGCGACCAGCCGCTTGCGCCGGATTCGAAGTTCCCACCCTGCACGAGAACGTAGGATGCGTTGTCGTTGAACTGGGCGAATACATTGGATGACGGGCTTGAGGGACAGGCCGCGCCGGCCACCGCCGGCACTGCCCCGACGAGCAGTGCAGTGCCGGACAGGGCGGCGACGATCTTGCGAAACTGCCGGAAATCAATTGCGTGAAGCATCTCAGGACCTCCATGTCATATCGCGATTCACGCGACGGCTTGGTTGAGGTCGGCAGCCGGGCGGTCTCTGAGAGATCCCTGACTTTGCGTCCCCGCCTCGCGACGGGTTTGCCCTGAGCGACTCTTGTTTCTGTGGTGATCTACGGGCGCTAGCGACGCATCCGTGGGTCTAGATAGACATCGTCGACACGGGCTGTGCCGCCGGTGGCTTCGAAGCGAACCGACATCTTGGCGAAGCCGCCGGAGAGCTTTGCAGCTTCATGGGCTCCGGTGTTGAGGATCGCCGAGGCTGCGAGTTCTTTGCCTGTGGCCGCTGTCAGAGTCGAGACCTTGCTGGCACCCGTCAGACCTTCGTAGACCACGCTCACGGTCAGCGTCGTCGTGCCGCTTTCATTGCGGTCGAGGAATCGGAAGGTGCGGTCGTTGGGTTCCACGCAGGTGAGCGGTGAGACGGCGACCGCGCCCTTGGGCAGCTCCAGCGAGCTCTTCACTTCCTTGCCCGTGAGCGCTGAGACCCCTCCGCCGGATGCCACCTTTGCGCCGCCCGAAAGCGTCCACGCGGTTTCACCGGCTTCAAAGGCGCCGCCGGACATCAGCGAGTAGTAGCCGGGTTCCTTGATCTTTTCCTTTTCTTCGATCGCTTTGAACGGCTGCACCAGCGTAGTTTCAGGACAGGTAGTTGCGGTGGCTGCCTGGGCGGCGGCCACGGGTATTGCGGCGTATCCGCCGATAGCGAACCCGACGAGCGCGGCAAGCGAGCCGACCGACTTGCCGGCCGACCTCATTTGTGACGATATTGCGGCCATTGGAAGCCTCCAGGCTTTCAGTGGCAGCCGAGCTATCTCGAGTGAGACCTCTGGCTTTGCGTCCCCGCCTCACGACGGGTTTGCCCTTTTCAGGTTGGATGTGTACGCGAGGAGGTTCGGCTCCAACCGCGCACATCTTGACGCCGTCCAAGACGGCTTGGACGAAAAGGCCGACACGCTTGTAGTCCTTTAGGACGACACCATTCACCACGACCTTCTCAGGAGGACGAGCGGGCGTGAGCGCCCGCGTTCGCCGGCGAGCGAGCCGCTAGAGCGGCAGGTCAGGCCGCGCTTCTGCGGTATTGGGTGAACGCTCGCGTTGTACCGCGAAGGAGCGGTGCGAGTGGGGTGGCCGCACGAAGCGCATGGCTTCTATGCTCGGCAGAACTCGGTCTCAAGTTGCGGTGGTTTGGTCAGCGTCTGTAGGACCGTGCAGTAGCGCTCTGTCTTGGTTTGAAGTGAAGCGAGCTCATCAGTCGTTGCGGTAGGGGCGTCGATCTCGAACCGGACTCGTATGGCGGCGAATCCCGCGCTGACTTCACGAGTCAACCCGAGCGTCCCGCGAAGATCGAGATCCCCCTCTACGAACACCTCGATTCTGGCGGCCTCGATTCCCATCGCGGTAGCAACCATCTGACAGGTCAACTGTGCGCAGGCAGCCAACGCACCCAACAACAGATCGCCCGAGCACGCCGTGGTGCCTGCACCACCAACGCCCTCATGCGCTTGCGCTTCATAGATCGCTCGGCCCAGGTCGACAGAACACGCCACGGGCGCATCGGCTCGGCTGCCGCTCGCGCGCAGCGTGACCTGCGCGGTGGCGGGATCTGCTCGGTAGCGGTCCTTCAGCGGCTGCTGAGTCTCGCGCAAGTCCACTGTGTTCCTCCTGGATCGAGTTTGTGCTGGGGGACGGTGATCGAGAGCGCGCTACGGGGATCGAGCCGGCCCTTTACCGGCTGAGAGTGCTCCCTGCCCCGGCCCGGCTCTAGGCGGCGGCCGTCTCGGGGTCAGGGCGGACCAGAACTGTGTCCGCAACCGAAATGATTTCGTCGACCGGCAAGTCGGCTCGCGAGGCGTGATCCCGGATCGCCTCTGGGCTGCTCGCTTGGTAGATACAGACGGTTCCGACGGAGCCGCCGTCCTCCTGCAGGACATAGCTGCGGATCCAGCGCACGTCGTCAGGCATCTGCTCGTCTGCGACCTTCGTGGAGCGCGCAGCGGCCTCTTCGAGCTCGGCGCCCGATCGCCAACCGTTGCGCCTGAGGATTGCGTACTGCTCCATTGTGGCCTCCTTAGTTGGTGTAGCCAGTTGGCAGGCCGGCAGACCTTATGGCTTTTCCGACCGACTGTCGGTTGGTAAGATAGCGCGGAGATTGTCCGGTGTCAATTCCCCATCCGAAGCGGTGGCAGCAACGGCCGCCCCCAGGCGGGGTCGCCCGCCCTCCGGAGCTCGCGAGCGGCTGGTCCGCGCGATGCGCGATCTGCTCCTCGAACGAGACTTCGACCAGATCGCGACGGACGAGATCCTCGCTCGCGCCGGCGTCAGCCGTGGCGGTATGTACCACCACTTCGCCAGCAAGGTCGATCTCTTCAAGGCCGCCTACGAGGCCTCCGAGCGGGACGCGATGCTCCGCCTGGGTGCCGTCGCCGAGCAGCAGGCATCCAGTGGCGCCGGCCCGTTCGATCAGCTCCTGGCCGCGTGCATCGCCTATGTGCGCGAGTGCGCGCGCCCAGGGGAGCTTCAGCGGATCGGCCTGCGGCAGAGCCGTGCGGTGCTCGGATGGGAGAGCTGGCGTGAGGCTGCGGCGCCGCTGGGCATCGCGGCTCTGGGAGCCGGTGTCGAGGCGGCTGCCGACGCCGGCGAGCTAGCCAGCAACGACGTCACGATCACGACCCACCTCCTGCTGTCAGCGTTGATCGAGGCGGGATTGCTAGCCGCCACCGACCCCAAGCCGGAGCAAGCGCTGGTACGGATCGAGGCCGAGATCACCCGCCTGCTCAATGGCCTGCATGCGGCGTAAAGCATGTAAGCGTGGCACCGCGCGCCCAGCCGGTGTGCCCGCGCAGCTCCCGCTCTGTCAGGCCTGATCCCGCCCTCCGAGGACGGGAACCTCCTACACGGGATTCGGAGCAAAGAAGCAGATCGAAGTCGCCACGACCGGGACCGATGCCTTTCGCGCTAAAGCGAGCGTCCGCGCTGGGCCGCAGCAGGCGCCCGCCTTGGACGAGTCGCGACAGCGCAAGACGTTCGAGGTAACACCGACGCTTACGCGAACAAGGCAAGCGTGTCGAGAACTCTCAGCCCGGCTACTGCGGAGCGACAGCACTGAGCCAGGCGCCTCGCGCGCTCGCTTAGCTGCTGCCTAAAGCAGCGGTCGGGGAAAATGCAGGATGCCCGATGAGTCCACGACCTCCGACCTGGTCGAGAGGACGCGCGTCGCGCGAGGCCGCTACTAGCTGTCGCCGCTGAGTCGGGCGACCAGTTCGATCATTGCGTCAAGCGCGGCCTCCAGCGGCTGGGTGTCGCGTTTGACCTGAGTGAGGAGCAGGCCTCCCTGCAGGGCGGCTAGCAGCGCGAGGGCGAGGGTGTCGGGGTCGGTGTCGGGCGGGAGCTCGCCTCGCGCGTGCATCTCTCGTAGACCGCTCTGGATCTCGGCTTCCCAACGTTTGAAGCCGTCGGCGACGTGGGCTCTTGCGTCGGGATCGGTCTCGGCTAGCTGGCCTCCGAGAGAGCCGATTGGGCAGCCGCCGATGCAGTGGTGCTCGCGCTGGGCCGCGATCACGAAGTCGCGCCACGCTCGGAGGCCCTCCAGGGTGCTGAAATCGAAGTTCTCCTGCCCGCCGACCATTGTGTCGGCCTGGTGGTCAACGACTGCCCGGACCAGGGCCGGCTTGTCGTCGAAGTAGTGATACAGCTGCGAGCTTGAGACGTCCGCCGCCGCGCGTACGTCCTCGATCGTCGTGTGGGCGACGCCCTGCCGGAAGATCAAGCCGGCCGCCGCATCGACTATGCGCTGACGGGTCTCCTGGCCCTTGCGCGTCAACGGCCGAGGGGAGGGGCTACTCGTGGTCATAGCGCAGATTCTACCAACAGAATGGATCGCACCATCCAATCTGTGTTAGAGTGGAACGCACGATCCATTTCGAGGGTCGCCACAACCACTCAAAGGGAGAACGCGATACATGGCACTTCAAGGCAAGACCGCCCTTATCACCGGCGGCACATCCGGGATGGGTTCCGCCACCGCACTGGCGATGGCCGAGAAGGGCGCGTCGGTGATCATCACCGGCCGCGATGAGACCCGCGGCGCGAGCACCGTGGAGAAGATCCGGGCGGGTGGGCACGATGCGCAGTTCATCGCCGCTGATTTCTCGGAGATGTCCGAGGTGGGGCGCGTCGCCGACGCAGCAGGCGAGATCGATGTTCTGGTCAACTGTGCCGGCTTCGCCGCCCTCGCACCGACGGCTGACACCGACGAGGCGGCGTTCGACGGGCTGTTCCAGATCAACGTCAAGGCGCCGTTCTTCCTCGTCGCCGCACTCGCCCCGAAGATCGCCGCCCGCGGCGGCGGATCGATCATCAACGTCTCAACGATGGTCGCGAGCTACGGCCAACCAGGCATGGCTGCCTACGGCGCCTCGCGCGCCGCGATCGAGCTGCTCACCAAGGCGTGGGCCGCCGAATACGGGCCGCAGAACGTCCGCGTCAACGCGGTCGCCCCCGGTCCGACGTTGACCCCGGCGGTGGAGCCGAGGTTGGAGATGGCCAAGGAGTTTGCCAAGACGATTCCGCTCCGCCGCGTCGCTGAAGTGCACGAGCTATCCGACGTCATCACGTTCCTCGCGACCCCCGCGGCCGGCTACATCAACGGGGCGATCATCCCCGTCGACGGCGGCCGCCTCGCGATCTGAGAGGGGAGGAGATGAGGCTGGGGAGGGCGGCTGGCCACGGACCGCGACAGGTCCGCCAAACACCCACGGCATGACCTCGACGAGACGCAGAAGTCTGAACAGCCGTACAGCGGCTGACGGACGCGCGAATGTTTGCGAAACAGCCTCCGCGCTAAAGCGAGCGTCCGCGCTGGGCCGCAGCAGGCGCCCGCCTTGGACGAGTCGCGACAGCGCAAGACGTTCGAGGTAACACCGACGCTTACGCGAACAAGGCAAGCGTGTCGAGAACTCTCAGCCCGGCTACTGCGGAGCGACAGCACTGAGCCAGGCGCCTCGCGCGCTCGCTTAGGGCTGCCGAAAGCAGCGGTCGGGGAAAACGCAAGACGCCCGATGAGTCCACGACCTCCGACCTGGTGGAGAGGACGCGCGTTCGCGTGAGGCCGCTACTAGCTGTCGCCGCTGAGTCGGGCGAGGAGTTCGAGCATTGCGTCAAGCGCGGCCTCTAGCGGCTTGGTGTCGCGTTTGATCTGTGTGAGGAGCAGGCCGCCTTGCAGGGCGGCTAGCAGCGCGAGGGCGAGGGTGTCGGGGTCGGTGTCGGGCGTGAGCTCGCCTCGTGCTTGCATCTCTCGTAGGCCGCTCTGGATAGTGGCTTCCCATCGTTTGAAGCCCTCGGCGACGTGGGCTCTTGCGTCGGGATCGGTCTCGGCTAGCTGGCCTCCGAGAGAGCCGATTGGGCAGCCGCCGATGCAGTGGTGCTCGCGCTGGGCCGCGATCACGAAGTCGCGCCAGGCTCGGAGGCCATCCA
The DNA here is from genome assembly GCA_963826995.1 of uncultured Solirubrobacteraceae bacterium. Classification (GTDB taxonomy): domain Bacteria; phylum Actinomycetota; class Thermoleophilia; order Solirubrobacterales; family Solirubrobacteraceae; genus Palsa-744. The sequence continues at coordinate 1,477,862 of CAWGYZ010000002.1, forward strand.
GCGTGCTGAAATCGAACATCTCCTGCCCGCCGACCATTGTCTCGGCCTGGTGGTCAACCACGGCCCAGACCAGGGCCGTCTTGTCCTCGAAGTAGTGGTAGAGCTGCGAGCTCGAGACGTCCGCTGCCGCGCGTACGTCCTCGATCGTCGTGTGGGCGACGCCTTGCTGGAAGATCAAACCGGCCGCCGCGTCGACGATGCGCTGACGGGTCTCCTGGCCCTTGCGCGTCAACGGGCGAGAGGAGGGGCTAGTCGTGTTCATACCGCAGATTCTACCAACAGAATGGATCGCACTATCCATTCTGTGTTAGAGTGGAACGCGCGATCCATTTACGGGTCGCGACAACCACTCAAAGGGAGAACGCGATACATGTCACTCCAAGGCAAGACCGCCCTTATCACCGGCGGCACATCCGGGATGGGTTCCGCCACCGCACTGGCGATGGCCGAGAAGGGCGCGTCGGTGATCATCACCGGCCGCGATGAGACCCGCGGCGCGAGCACCGTGGAGAAGATCCGGGCGGGTGGGCACGATGCGCAGTTCATCGCCGCTGATTTCTCGGAGATGTCCGAGGTGGGGCGCGTTGCCGACGCAGCAGGCGAGATCGATGTTCTGGTCAACTGTGCCGGCTTTGCCGCCCTCGCACCGACGGTTGACACCGACGAGGCGGCGTTCGACGGGCTGTTCCAGATCAACGTCAAGGCGCCGTTCTTCCTCGTCGCCGCGCTCGCCCCGAAGATCGCCGCCCGCGGCGGCGGATCGATCATCAACGTCTCAACGATGGTCGCGAGCTACGGCCAGCCAGGCATGGCTGCCTACGGCGCCTCGCGCGCCGCGATCGAGCTGCTCACCAAGGCTTGGGCTGCCGAATTCGGGCCGCAGAACGTCCGCGTCAACGCGGTCGCTCCCGGTCCGACGTTGACCCCGACATTGGAGCCGAGGTTGGAGATGGCCAAGGAGTTCGCCAAGACGATTCCGCTCCGCCGCGTCGCTGAAGTGCACGAGCTATCCGACGTCATCACATTCCTCGCGACCCCCGCGGCCGGCTACATCAACGGGGCGATCATCCCCGTCGACGGCGGCCGCCTCGCCGTCTGAGAGGGGAGGAGATGCCGCGATCACCAATGACCATGTCTGTACCTAAGGAGCCGAACACTGAAATGCAAACCACCGTAGGAAAGACAATCCTCATCACGGGCGCCAATACCGGCCTCGGTAAGGAGACGGCGAGGCAGCTGGCGCTGCGCGATGATTTCGAGCGGATCTACCTCGGCTGCCGCAATCCGGAGAAGGCGGAGCGCGCAAAGGAGGACCTGGAGAAGGTCAGCGGGCGCAAGATCTTCGAGGTAGTGATCATCGACCTGGAAGACCTTGCGTCGGTACGTGCTGCGGTGGCCGCGATCGCCGCTCCGTTGAACGCGCTCGTAATGATCGCCGGCGGCATCGGCGGCCCCACGCCAGCATCGTTGACAGCAAGACGGGGTGACTGAGCTATTCGCCCAGAACCTGCTCGGTCACGTGGCTCTGCTCGAGAATCTGCTGGCAGCCGGGCTGCTCACGGACGTCGCGGTCCTCGCAGGCAGCGAGGGGGCGCGCGGAATCCCCAAGCTGCGGATCGCTCGACCAAGGTTCACCGATCACAGCTCACAGGAGTTCGCGTCGGTGATCGACGGCTCGTTCTTCGAGGGCGGCAAGTTCGACATGATGCTCTCCTACAGCCAGATCAAGTACCTCGGCGCGCTGTGGATGGGCGCGATGGCCCGCATGCACCCCGAGCTCAGGTTCATCACGATGTCGCCGGGAAACACCGCGGGAACCGACGTGCTGCGCGACCAGCCCGCGCCCGTGCGGATCATCGCCAGCCGGATCGTGCTCCCATACGTCCTGCCTGCCCTTCGCATCGGGCACAAGCTGGACGTTGGGGCCGAGCGATTCGTCAAAGCCGTCACGGACGCGTCACTGCAGAGCGGCGTCTTCTACGCAAGCGCCGCCAAGACGATCACCGGACCGGTCATCGACCAGGCCGAGATCGTTCCCGACTTCCGCGACCCTGAGATCCAGGACCACGCATACGAGGCGATCCAGCGATTCGTACCGAGGCTCGCCGCGACTTGACCGCTCTGCGCACGGGTGCCACTCCAATCGCCACGCCACCCGTCGCTACCGCATTGCACTGCATAGCA
>CAWGYZ010000003.1:0-106398 GCA_963826995.1 uncultured Solirubrobacteraceae bacterium
AAGCCACCGCAGAAAAGACCGTGTTGATCACCGGCGCCAACGTCGGGATCGGCAAAGAGATCGCCCGGCAACTGGCATCACGTCCCGAGATCGCCCGCATCTACCTGGCGTGCCGCAACCAAGACCGGGCGACAGCGGCAAAGGCCGAGCTCGAAGCGGAGACCGGCCGGCGCGACTTCGACATCGTTCTCATGGACGTTGCCGACCAGGGCTCGGTCCGCGCCGGCCTGGCGGGCATTGACGGATCGCTCGACGCGCTGGTCATGAACGCCGGTGGAATGGGCGGCAAGACGCCGATGAGGTTGACCCCCGACGGGGCCACTTACATGTTCGCGCAGAACGTTCTTGGCCACGTCGTCCTCCTCGAGGCGCTGCTGGCCGAGGACCGGCTTGGCGAGGTGGCGGTCTTCGCCGGAAGCGAGGCAGCCAGGGGAATCCCGAAAATGGGGTTCAAGCGGCCGTCGTTTGACTCAAACTCCGCCGACGAGCTCGCCAACGTTATCGACGGCAGCTATTTCGCCGGCGGCAAACCTGACGTCAATTTGGCCTATGGGCAGGCCAAGCTGATCGGCATCCTATGGATGGCCTACCTGGCCCGCCAACACCCCGACCGTCGATTCATCTGCGTGAGCCCCGGCAACACCACCGGCACCCAAGCACCCAATGACCTCAAATTGCCGCTGCGCATAGCGGCGAAGTACGTCATGCCCCGACTGGGCATCGCCCACAAGCTTGACGTGGGCGCGAAGCGACTGGTCGACGGCGTCACCGACCCGACCCTGTCCAGCGGCGTGTTCTACGCCAGCGCCGGGGAAGTCCTCAAGGGTCCCGTGGTCGACCAAGCAGAGATCTTCCCCGACCTGGCCAACCCGTCGTTTCAGGACCACGCCAACGAGGCCATCCACCGCTTTATCACTTAGGCGCCGAGGCGGCGCGCGGAATCCCGCAGCTAGTGCCGCCGGCACGATCACCGGACCGGTCATCGACCAGGGCCGAGATCGTTCCCGACGTCCGCGACCCTGAGATCCAGGACCACGCATACGAGGCGATTCAGCGGTTCGTACCGAGGGTCGCCGCGACTTGACCGCTCTGCGCACGGGTGCCACTCCAATCACCACGCCACCCGTCGCTACCGCATTGCACTGCATAGCAAGTGCGACGACGGAAGCCGGCGAGACCGCTGGTGCGGACGAATCTCGATAGCCCTGGCTAAGGCTCGGTGGACGCCTGCTTCCCCGGGCGAGGCGGAAGCCTGCCGAGTTGACGCCGAGACGATCGCAGCTCGTCGAAGCCGAGCGTCTGCTCGGGTCCAGCGTGGATGCTCGCTCAGCTTCGCGAAGCAGCGGTGACGGGCAGGCTGGATACTTGACTGGCAATGCCCGACGAGTCCACGACCCCCGACCTGGTGGAGCGTGTGCGCGCGGCCTTCGAGGCCTACGGTCGTGCGGACTTCGACGGAACCGTGGGGTTCTTTGCCGCTGACGCGGTGTGGGAGAACGAGGGGGGCGAGACCTTCGAGGGCATTGCGGCGATTCGCGCCTTCATGGAAGAGTTCCGTAGCCGCTTTGAGGGTTTCGAGGTCGAGGTTGAGGAGCTCCGAGACCTCGGCGGCGAAGTCATGCTCGCGGTCAACATGATGCGGGGTCATCCACTGGGCAGCGCTGGCGAAATCTGGCAGAGGGGCGCGTTCGTCTACGAGGGGAAGGCGGGGTTTGCTGTGCGCGCCACGGCCTACACGGACATCGACGAGGCCCGTGCTGCCGCAGAACGCCTCGCCGAGGAACGGGGGTAGGCGATGTCGGAGGAGAACGTGGAAAGCCTTCGAGCCGTCCTGCGGACATGGGGTGAGGCTGGCCATATGGAGGATGTGGCTCGCGGTGAGGGAGACCTGTCTCTCTACGATCCAGACTTCACTTTTGAGAGCCCCGTGTTACCCGATCAGGCTGGCGAGACATACCACGGCCGCGACGGCATGGTCAGGGCAACGCAAGGCTGGATCGAGGCTTACGAGTGGCTGCGCGTCGAGCTGGAGCAAATCATCGACGCTGGTGACCGCCTCGTGTCCATCCACCAAGTCAAGGCAAAGGCGAGACACACCGGGATCGAGTTGGACACCGACGTGGCCTATGTGTGGACCTTCCAAGATGGCAAGGTCATTCACTGTCGGGCGTTTCCGAATCGGAAGCGCGCCCTCGAAGCTGTTGGGCTCGAGGAGTAGTCGATGTCACAGGAAAATGTGGAGATCGCAGAACGAGCGCTAGACGGCTATAACCGGCGCGATCTTTCCGTCTTTGACGAACTCACGACCGCTGACTTCGAGTTGCTTACCGCCGTCACCGGAAGCATCGAGGGCGGCGGCATCGGGGGACGCGAGAGCGTGCAGCGCTACTTCGAGATGCTCGACGAAACTTGGGAGGAGTTCCTTCTGGTTCCCGAGGAGTTTCGCGATCTAGGCGGCCGCGTGCTCGTACTCGGTCGCACCGAGGGGCGCGGGCGAGGTAGCGGCGTGCCGGTGGACGCCCCATACGCAGCTATCTACGACTTTCGCGACGGCAAGATCTCGCGTGCACGGGGCTTCCTCGATCACGACGAGGCGTTGCGGGCGGCGGGCCTCACCGAGTAGGGGTCAGACGCCGGTGTCCGGTCAGGCCGAGGTCGGCGAGCACCCGACACGAGTGCGTCCGCGCGGATGCGAGCGTACTGCCACGCCTCGGTCTGGCTTGCGCTACGGACGAGCTGGGGCTGTCGATGACGACCGGGCGCAGGCTTCTGCTTTGCCCGGCGGAAGCGATCGTCTCGTCGTCCTTCGCCGGCGCGCCTGGAAGTCGTCCAACTCGGGCGCGTGGCTGGCGTAAAGCGATACGCTCCCATCCGAACGGAAGCGCTCGTGTCGAGTGTTGGCCCACCTCGGCGTCACACTAGACACCGGCACCTGATCACTACTGCGAAAGGCCAGCCGCTCGCAACGCCTCGTCGCGGTCGAGGAAGGAGCGGACACGCGAGAGCTTTCCGCCGCGAAAATCGACCACAAACCCAACGTGCGCATCGACCGGCACGCTGCTGCCACGTCCGCGTCCTTGCACCCGACCGAGCATGAGCACACGGTCGCCAAGATCGTGCCACTCTTCAGGGAGCAAGCGAAATTCCGCCCAGGTCTCGCAGATGTCCCGGAGGTGCGTTTCAATGCCCTCGTGTCCCCGATAGCTACGGGCCTCGACCGTTCTGTCCAGCGCCGGGAACAATTCGAAGTCGGACGTTGTGAATGCAATGTAGGCATCGATGTCGCGCCGGTTGTAGGCGTCTATTGCTTGCCTGACGAGCTCCACATTCGCCTGGGACATCACCTACCCTCAAGGCCCGCGGCTTCGAGAGCCTCCTGCCAAGTCTGGAAGAAACGCACTTCGCCGATCGTGGCGTTGCGGAAGTCTGAGCAGGCGATCGAGTACCGCTCGCGGATCGGAGCTACAGAACCCTTAATGCGCCCGGTCATCTCGATGCGGACGAGAACCCGCTCATCCACTTCGCGGATCTCATGAACATCCCAGGCGAAGTCCTCGAAGGGATGGGTCCACATGGCGATCATGCTGCGAACGCCATCGTGACCGTGATACGCCGGGTCCTCGGCCCACTCGGCTATCGGATAGAGAATCACGTCATCGGCGCAGAACGGCAGTCCAGCTTCGGTGCCGCCGACGCTGACTGCGTCAAAGGCCATGCGAACCACCTCCACGTTCGCCTCCGACATCGCCTACGTCCGCTCCTTAGCGAGGCGTTCGCCGGCTGCACGGCCCTCATCGATGTCGGTCCAGAAGGTGGAACGCACGCTCACATCCCCCACCCACTCACTGACCTGCACGTAGCGCACGTGAACCTCAGCGTCGCTCCCGGCGAGACGCCCTCGCTGGAGGAGCAAGGCGAATACGGCTCCGCCGCCGAGGTCGGCGATCTCCTCGATCTCGACAGTCCACTCCTCGTAAGGGTCCAGCCAGTCTTCGCAGAAGCGCCGAAAAGCCCCCGCGCCCTCATGGACGCCCACCCCGACGGAGGAAGCGTCCAGGACCACATCGGGACTCATGAACCTCATGTACGCGTCGAGGTCATGGCGATTCCATGCCCGCAGCGCGGCGATCAGAAGCTCCACCGGGTCCGGGGGCGCAGGCTGCTCAGACATCAGCCTCCTCCCGCTCCTCGGCTAGTCGTTCGGCGGCAGCACGGGCCTCGTCGATGTCGTTGCGACCGATCACCCGGTCAATCATGCCCGCTCTCCACGTGACGGTGAAAGACCACAGCTCCTGCACCCTGCTCGTCGTCCCAGCCAGGCGAGCATCCTGGCGGTTCAGGGCGAAAACAACATCGTTCCCGAGGTCTTGGCCTTCCACCAGTTCCTGGTGGTATTCGTCGTAGTTGCCGATCCAGTCTTCAACGAAGCTGCGGATCGCTGGTAGGCCTTCGAAGCTGCCCGCCAGCGGCGGTACCTCCCAGACGGCATCGGGGGCGAAGGAGCTCAACCCGGCATCAAAGTCGCTGCGACCGAACGCATCGGCAGCGTGTCGCCAGCGCTCCACCAGGTCGGGGGTCGTGGACTCCTCAAGCATCGGTCGAGTATCCCCGACCGCTGCTTCCGGAGCCATGCGAGCGTCTGGCGGGCCTCGTGTCGGGCTTGCGCTCCGGACGACCAGCGGCAGCGCCGGGCCGTCGCCCGCTACGACTGCTCCTGTGCGATTGCGAGTCCGTGCTGGTCACCCGGGCGGCGCTGCCGGCACTCGGATGGCAACGCGCGATTCGCTGGCGTCGTGGGCACCGCGGGCAGCTGAAAGCAGGTCCGCACGTCGGCCCACCGCGAGTCCCGCAAATCGCCAAACAGGCACGTCGTCGGGCCGAGACGACACGCTGGGTGTCTTAGGCAGTACTTTCGTCAGGCGTCAGCGAGGGCCACGAAGTCCCAGTCACCCATCCCGTGGAGCACGAGGAACGTGGACGGCTCGCTGCCCGGGTTAGTCACGAGGTGCGCGCGTCCCGCAACCACTGGCCCCCAGCTCTCTCCGGCAGCGAGATCGATCTGATCATCAGGATCGCGCAAGGTGACTCGGATGTGACCCTCGAGGACGTAGAAGGTGTCCTGCGAGTGCGTGTGCCGGTGCCACGGCACCTGCTGCGTCGGACTCATCCGGAACTCGTCAATACTGAACCCCGGGCGCACTGCGTGGTCCTGCACCTTCTGGGCATGGCCGTCGCCCGTCGCGTTGTCATCCGGCTCGTCCGCGCTCGAGACTCCTGTCTTTTGCCGGGACCAAGCGAGCGTCTGCCTAGCAGGCGCCGAGACGACGGCAGGTCATCCGACGCGGGCATCTTGCTGGCTACACGGTGCGCTCCTGCTTTCCGCGGTGGCTGTCGGGAAAAGGCGCGGGCGGGCGCGGGCGGGCGTCGGTGAGGTCGATTTGGCCGCCGTCGAGGGCGAGACAGCCGCGCAGGGGCCTCTTTCAGGCCCTGGCGGCGGCTATCTGGTGGCTATGGAGCTTCAGGAGGTTGTGCGTCGCCGCGACTAATCGCCATTCTGAGCGCGCGGCGGATCGGCCTCTTCGTTGGAACCGATCGATCTTGCGGTTGAACTTCACCTGTCCGAACACAGGCTCGATCATCCCCTGGCGCTTTCGATATAGCGCGCCGCCGATCTCGGTCGCAACGACACGGCGCATGAACGCGTATAGGCCACCGTCCCATCCCGGCCTGGCGCCTCCGCGCTTGCGCGCGTCCGGCGGGATGATCACTTGGATCCCGCGCGCGACGACGTTCTCCATCTGCACCTGATGCCAATAGCCGGGATCGGCGACAACGACCCCGGGGGTCTCGGTAACGCCGGCCTTCTCGAGCTCGTGCTCGGCGGCGGTGACCATCGGCTCAAGGTGCCCGAAGTCCGGGGAGTCGGCGTTCACCTCGGCGGCGATCACGATCTGGTTCTGGCCAACGACTGCTTGGGCATTGTAGCCCTGCACGTACCCGCGCGGAGTCTTCACGTTCCGCGAATCAGGATCGGTGACGTTGACCTTCCCGGCCGGCACCTCCGGCGGCACATAGGGCTTCGCCGGGGTGCTCAGCTTGCGCCCGTTCGCCATCACCCCTCGCGCGCGCCACGCCTCATAGGCCGCGTTCGCGCGCTGCTCTGTCCACAGCTCCTCCTCCAGCCGGCGCTTTGACTCCTTGAGCCGCTTCGGACGGGACCGCGGGATCGGCTTGGCCTCCTTGGCGCGCTGCTCGTCGAGCCGGCGCTTGGCCTCCCGAAACCAAGCCCTGCGACCATGCTCGCTCGTCAGCTGCTCCGGAAGCTCATCGCCACGCTTATCCCCATAGAGCTCGTCCTCCGCCGCGTCAACGGCAGCCGCCTCCTCGAGGATCTCACGCGCGATCTGCTCATAGTCGCGACTTGAGTGATGCGACGCGTTCGCGTGCATCTTGGTCCCATCGATCGCGATCACCCCGACCTTTACCAGTCCGGCCTCCCTGCACAACGAGAGCACCTCGCCGAACAACCCCGCCAGCGCCGCCTCGTGACGCTTGCGGAACTCCGCGATCGTCGAATGATCCGGCGCCAGATTCGCCGCGATCACCCGGTAAGCGACGTCCTCCACACACTCGCGCTCGATACCCCGCGAGGACCGATTCCCCTTCGCATACGCGTACATCAGAAGCGCGACCATCATCGACGGCTCGTACGCCGGCCGCCCGTGACCATCGGCCCGATACGCGCCGTAAAACACGGACAGGTCCATCTCCGCAACGGCCGCCAAGACCGTCCACGCCAAGTGATCCTCCGCCAACCAATCCCGCAACGACGGCGGCATCAAATACGCCTGTTCCCGATCACACTCAATGAAGTTCATAGGCATGCCCAGAATCGTCTTAAACCCACCGGACGGCACCTTTCCCGACAGCCACCGCGCGAAGCGGGTGCGCCGAGGAGACGGGCACGGCGCCCGCATGGATGTGAAGGCAGGCTCAGCACCCGTTCGGGGCGCCAGTTGGGAGACTGGCTGGTGTGGATCGGATTCGTGTACTGCTTTCAGAGGGGTCGAGCTTGACCTCGCGGGAGGCGGTGACGTGCCTGGGTCCGCTCGGCTACCACTTGGAGACGCTCGACCCCGACCCGCTTCCTATCGCGCGGTTCAGCCGCTGGATGCGCAGGGTCCATCGCTGCCCGCGCCCTGGTGCAGATCCTCTCGGCTATCTGGAGGCCGTCAGGCGAGTGGTCGCCGAACGCCGGATCGACGTGGTCTTGCCGACGCATGAGCAGGCCTGGCTGTTCGCCGCCGCCAGCCCTCCGCTATCGGATTTGCCGGTAGCTGTTGCAGACGCGGCGTCGTTCGACCGCGTGCAGAGCAAGGTCGAGTTCGCCAGGCTGCTCGACGAGATCGGCCTCGCTCAGCCGCGTTGGCGCCTCGTTCGCGGTAACAGCGATCTCGACGGTCTTTCGTTCCCTTACTGGCTCAAGAGCGCTTTCAGCACAGCCGGCCGCGGTGTGCGGCTAGTGACCGACGAGCGTTCGCGCGCAGATGCTGAGCGCAAGTTGCTCGAACAGGGCAGCGGCCCGGTGATGGCGCAGGAGCCAGCCGCCGGGCAGTACGGTCAGGTGCAAGCTCTGTTTGATCGCGGGCGTCTCGTGGCCGCTCACACGAGCGTACAAACCGGGATCGGGATCGGCCCGAGCGCGGCCGCCCGCCAGAGCGTTGATCATCCCAGACCCCGCCGGGATATCGCCACGCTCGGCGAAGCTCTCACGTGGCACGGGGGGCTGACGCTCGACTACTTCCACGAGCTGGGCGAGGCGAGCTACATCGAGTGCAACCCACGAACGGTCGAGCCAGGCAACGCGACCGCGAGTGGGGTCAACATTCCGGACCTGCAGGTTCGCCTCACGCTCGGCGAAACGCCCGAATCCACTCAGCCGGCGGGCCGTGCGGGTGTTCGCACTCACGGCACGATCGCCCTGGTCCTCGGCGCGGCCGCATATGGCGGGTCTCGGCGAGCCGTCGCAGCGCAACTCGGGCGGGCGCTCGCACACCGCGGCTGCTATCACGCCAGCGCTGAGCAGCTCACTCCTGTCCTTCGGGATCCGCCGAGCGCAGCAGCCCTCGTGTTCGTCGCTGCCCAGGCGCTCGCGTCGCCCCGTCAAGCGACCGCAATCGCCGGCAAAGCAGTCGCCCGTTACTCGCTCACACAGGAGACGATTGACACCCTCACGGCGACGACCGGAGCGGCACCAACCCGATGATGGGCACGGCTCAGCCGTGCCCATCCGAGCACGAAGTCAAGACTCCCCTGGCGAGTCGCGCGAGTCTCGCATCTCGCCCAAAAGCAAGGACGTCGTCCGCCCGAGACGAGACGCATGCTTGTGGATGGAGGCTGTTTCGTAAACCCCCCGGTCTGTCCGGTGTCGTTAAGACACTTCTGGGATGCCCCAGAACTTCATCGAATGTGATCGTGAGCAGTTGTTGTTGATGTCGCCCTCGCTGCGCGAGTGGCTGCCGGAGAACCATCTGGCGTGGTTTGTGATCGACGCGGTCAAGGACATGGATCTGTCGCCGTTCTACGCGCGATATCGCGAGGACGGTTGGGGTCGCGCGCGCCTATGACCCGGCGATGATGGTCGCGATCGTGCTCTACGCCTATGCGAAGGGACAGCGCTCATCGCGAGGTATCGAGCGCGCGTGCCTGGAGGACGTCGCCTACCGGGTGATCGCGTCGAACCTCGCGCCCGATCACGTGACGATCAATCGCTTTCGTTCAGAGCACTCAGACGCTCTGGCCGGACTCTTTACCAGCGTGCTCACGCTGTGCGCGCGAGCGGGGATGGTCAAGGTCGGCACGATCGCCGTCGACGGCACCAAGGTCCACGCCAACGCGAGCCGCGAGCAGAACGCGGACTTCGATCAGATCGCGCGGGAGATCCTCAAAGAGGCCGCCGAAGTCGACGCAGCCGAGGACGAGCTCTATGGCGATAAGCGCGGCGATGAGCTGCCGGAGCATCTCTCGACCAGCCAGGGCCGTCGCGGCTGGCTGCGCGAGGCCAAACGCCAGCTCGATGAGGAACGCGCCAAGGAAGCCAAGCCGATCCCGCGTTCTCGCCCGGCTCGCTTGAAAGAGGCCAGGCGCCGTCTGCAGGAGGAGCTGTGGGCGGAGTCCCGCGCGAACGCCGCCTACGAGCACTACCGCGTGCATGCACGGGACAGCAGAGGTCGCCGCCTCGGGGCCTCACCAACCCCCTACTCACCACCCGAGACTCCCGCGGGGAAGATCAACCTGACTGACCCGGACTCGCGCATGTTGAAGGTCGCGCGCGGCTACGTTCAGGGCTACAACGCCCAAGCCGCCGTCAACGAGAACCAGGTCGTGATCGCCGCCGAGGTCACGGTCGACTCACCAGATTTCGGGCATCTGCAGCCGATGCTCGACGCGACCCAGAGCGAGCTTCAGGCGGCGGGTGTCACAGAGACGCCGGGGGTGCTGCTCGCCGACGCCGGCTACTGGCACAGGGAGCAAATGGAGAACGCCATCGACCGTGGGATCCAGGTACTGATCCCGCCCGACGCCGGCCACCGCAAGGGCACCCGTCCAGGGTGGGATGGCGGCGCCTACGCACACATGCGACGAGTGCTCTCCACCGAGCTCGGACACGCGCTCTACCGAAAACGCCAGGCGATAATCGAGCCGGTGTTCGGACATACGAAGTTCAACCGCCGGATGGATCGCTTCCAACGCCGTGGCAGAGCCGCCGCCAGGTCGGAATGGCGACTAATCACCGCTACGCACAATCTGCTGAAGCTCCACAGCCGCCAAATAGCGACCGCCGGGGCCTGAAAGGGGCCCGGGAACGCCCGGTCGGGCCCATCTGTCTCACCGCTGCCAAGACCACCACGCCCCTCAGAGCGCGAAACCCACCGCGAACGCCCGCGCTGACGGACGCGCGAATGTTTGCGAAACAGCCTCGGATGAAAAGCAGCAGTCAACCTCTGCCCCTGTTCGAGGCGCTAGTGCTGGCGAATGCCCTCGGCGCGTATGTTTCGGGCACCGACGCGCAAGCGACCCGGAGTCCGCGGCGTGGCCCGTTGTGCAGCGACTCAGCCGGCCGCCGCGGCGGCCAGCTTCGTGAGCACGGCGGCCTGCCGCTCAAGCGTCTGATGGTGGCCGTCGAGGGCATAACGGTCGGCCAGCTCGCGGGGGTCGAGGTAGCCGACATGCGTCCCGTCGGGGTCCTGCCAGATCAGCATCCGTAGCGGAAGCTCGATGCCGACGCGGGGGTCGGCCTGCATCAGGGGGCTGCCGACACTCGCGTTGCCGAAGATCAGCAGGACGGTGGGCTCCAGCTCGAGGTCGGCCTTGCGTGCGCCGGCCGTGTGGTCGATGCGCGCGAACAGCTGCAGGCCATGCGCGTCGAGTGTCTCACGCAGCGGCGCCTCGACCTTGTCGGCATCTCCGCTGGCGGTCAACTCGACGATGTGCGCAATCTATCCGGATCGCGCGGCACGAACTCTCCACGTGCGATTGCGAGCAGGGAGCGCGCTGCGACCGCTGCGACCAGCAGGCTGATGGCGCTCGCGACCAGTGCCGCGTAGAGGGTCTGGCCGGCGGGCGCCTCGATGGCGAGCCACCGTAGAGCGATGGCCGCGACCGCGGTCCAGGAGAATGTGAAAGACCAGAAGCCGGGGTTGAATCTCAACCGGAGGTAGCCGGGCAGCAGGCGCAGTTGGACAACCACCATCAGAACTGTGTAACCGGCCAGCGCGTAGGCGAACGGGGTGGCGGTCGATCCGTGAAGCAGGAAGTAGGCACTACCTGCGACGGCGGGCGGTGCGAGCTCGATCGCGAGAGTCGGCCGCAGGAGCGGCGGGAGCGGCGTGACCAGCAGCAGGCGGTTGAGGATCAACGAGCCGAGCAAGAGCCAGCAAAGCATGCCGATGCCAAAGCTCATCCAGCCAGCGCCCTGCAAGCCGAACTGGGCTGCGCCCTCGGCGCCGAGAAGGCCGCCGGCAACGGTGGGGAGCAGGTAGCCGGGATGAAGCTTGTTCTGGTCGAGTTCTCCGGCAATCCACTCGCCTGTGAGCCATCCGCCCATCAGAACCGTCGCGATGAAGAAAGCGATGAACATGTCCTTAGCCGGCGTGGGTGCGTGTACACCTAGCTCTCCGGCCAGCTGCATGCCAATGATGAATGTGAGCGCCCAGAACGGCGAGAAAACTGGATCTCGGAGTTCGGCCAGGACTGAGCGTGGCGAGCGGGCGAGACGCGCGAGCGAACTCGCGATGATCAACAGCCAGATAAAGGCTGCCGCAACCGATAGCGCGTCGGAGATGCCTCCCGGAGTTCCGTAGTCGACGCTCATCAAGCGCCACACGCCCGCCAGGCCAGCCAAACCGAACGGGATCGCGAAGAAGTTCGGGGTGAGTCTCGTCAAACGCGCGGGGACCCGACTCCTTCCGGTGGCTATTGGTTCGCCTAGGAGACTGCGCCGGGCGCCATGCTCGCCGCTGCCTCGATCTGCTCGACGACCGCGTCGGGGTGGGTGACCATCGCCAGGTGCCCGGAGGGGACCTCGACAGTCGTCGCTCCCATGCGCGCCGCGAACTGGCGCTCGGCGTCGGGGGGGATGGCCTCATCGTTCGCGGCCACCACAAACCAGGACGGCAGCGACTTCCATGCCGGCGCTCCCATCGTGTACTCGAACGTGCTCATCGAGATCGGCTGCTGCACCGCGTAGAGAACCCGGGCCTGCGCGGGATCAAGGTCGCCAGCGAAATGCCCGACGAAGTCAGCCTCGGGAATCCACCCGAATCCCTGCTCATCGACGACCAGGTTCGCGATCGCCGGAGTCGGTGGCCCGCCGCCAAGCAGCGCTCCCAGGGACTCGCCCTCGTCGATCCCGAATCCGGCTACGTAGACGAGGCCGATCACGTTCGGTGCATCGGCGCCAAGGGCAGTCATGATCTGCCCGCCGTAGGAATGACCGGCGAGGACAATCGGGCCGCCCTGGCGAGCGAGCACGTGGCGCAGCCTGGCGACGTCGTCCTCAGTGGAGGTCTCGGGGAACTGCGGGGCGGTGACGTTGTAGCCCTTTGCCTGCAGGCGCTCGATTACCGCGCTCCAGCTCGACCCGTCTGCCCACGCGCCGTGGACGAGGACAACGTTCGCCATGTCGCTCACCTGAGGTCTCCTTCGATTAGTACGTCCAGCCCCGATGACCGGGCGAAGAGGAAATGCTCAGCTCAACCTACCGCTATGCAGCGAGAACCACATTCGGCGTGGGCGCATTGCGCGCGGGCCCAGCGCTAGGCCCAGCAGGTCTGCAGCCTCGTGCCTAGGTGCGAAAGGAGGCGTGGTCGTCACGGCGGTCGCGCTTTCGCCTTGGAGACGAGAACCAGTTGTCCGGCCGCCCCCTCGTCTCGCTTCTGCTTCCCAGACCAAAGTAGGCGTCTCGGCCGAGGTCGGGCTTTTCAACATGCCCCGTGCGGGACTCGAACCCGCCCCACCGGATTAAAAGCCCGGCGCTCTACCAGATGAGCTAACGGGGCTCGCGGGCGACAGTCTGGCAGATGGGCACTTCCATCGAGCAAAGATTCTCTGCTCAGGAATCCTCAGAAGGATCTTCTGAGGCGGCGACGCGCAGCATCTCCTCGATCGTCGTGAGCTTCACGCGAGGGCGGTTCGAGGGCTCTCCCAGCGCGCGCTCGTGGCGGTCGATCGACAGCCAGCCCTCATAGGGAACGAGGTCCGGCTGGCGGGCGATGAGCATGCTCTGCACGGCGTCGGGCTCGGGGGATTCGGGGGCCAGCAGGGGGGCATCGCCATTGACCGCGGCCGAGACGTCCGCGAGGATCGCATCGACCGTCTGCTGGGCGTCCTTCTTGTTCGTGCCGATCACCCCTGAGGGACCGCGCTTGATCCAACCGACGACGTACTCACCCCGCAGGGGATCCCCCGTCGAGGGGTCGAGCACACGCCCTCCCTCGTTGGGGATAACGCCGAGACGCTCGTCGAACGGAACGCCCGCCAGGGGGATGCCGCGGTAGCCGATGGCGCGGAACACGAGGCCCGCGGGAATGGTCTCGTGCTCGGAGGTGGCGCGTGCCCGGGGCGTGCCGTCCTGATCAGGCAGGAGTTCGTTGCGAACCAGCTCGACCCCGGTGACTCCGTGGACAGGGTCGCCGAGGATGGCGACGGGCGAGAGCAGAAAGCGGAGCACTATCCGCCGGCGCCGGCCGAGGGGCGGCTGCGCTGCGTAGCGACGCAGCACCTCGACGTTGCGCTCGGCGGTGGGTGTGGTGTGGGGATCGGCCACGGCGAGTGCACGGTCGAGTTCTGAGGGATCGACGATCACGTCGGCGTCGAGAAGGTCTGCGAGCTCCCGCAGCTCGGGATTGGTGAACGCGGCCTGCGCGGGTCCGCGCCGGCCGACGACCACGATCTCTGAGATGTGGTTGTGCTCCAGCACGTCAAGCGCGTGATCGGCGATGTCGGTGCCCGCGAGCTCGGCGCGCGTCAGCGACAGCATGCGGGCGACGTCGAGGGCCACGTTGCCGTTGCCGATCACAACGGCGCGCTCGGCGGAGTCCAGGGCGACCTCGAGATCGCGGTGGTCGGGGTGGCCGTTGTACCAGCCGACGAACTCCGTCGCCGGATGCGACCCGGGCAGATGTTCGCCAGGTATGTCCAGAGGGCGGTCGATCGAGGACCCGGTGGCGTACACGATCGCGTGGTAGTGGCTCAGCAGGTCCTCGCGGGAGACGTGCTCGCCGAAGTGGACGTTGCCGAAGAACCGAAAGCGGGGATGGGCGGCGGTCTTCTCATACACCCGGGTCACCGACTTGATCTTGGGGTGATCGGGAGCCACGCCGGAGCGGACCAGGCCCCATGGCGTGGGCAGGCGCTCGATCATGTCGACCTCGAAGCGTTCGCTCTTGTCGCTCAGGAGGTGTCCGGCGGCGTAGAAGCCGGCCGGGCCCGAGCCGATCACGGCGATGCGGATGGGGGGGTCCTCGGTCATGGAAGGGCGTCGTCGCGACGTGGTGTGCGGGGCGGCAGGATGGGCGCGGCCCGACTCGAACGGGCGACCCCCTCGGTGTAAGCGAGGTGCTCTAGCCAGCTGAGCTACGCGCCCGGGTCGGGCATCAAGGCTAGCGGGAACCCCACGCCGCCCGGCCTGCGAGGCTTGCAGCAGATGCGGCGTGGTGGCGGACCTCGACGGATGAGCAGGCTCGCGCTGTTCCTCGCGGGAGGCGCAGTCCTCCTGCTGGGTCTCGCGCAACTGTTCCTGCCGCGGATCGCCGCCGGGCGGATCTCCTCGCGGCTTGGTCGCTACGGGACCGTGGAGAGCGTGCACGTGAAGGCCTGGCCCGCGGTGAAGCTGCTGTGGGGAAGCGCCGATTCGGTCACTGTGCGTGCGCGGCGGCTGAGGTTGAGCCCGGCACAGACTGCCAAGCTATTGTGGGAAGCGCGGGGGCTCGACCGCATCACCATGACCGCGGCGAGCGTGCGCGAGGGCCCGCTGGCACTGACCGATGTGAGCTTTCGCAAGCAGGGTCAGGCGCTCTCTGCCCAGGCACGGATGGCCGCTGCGGACGTGAGCTCCGCGCTGCCGGAAGGGGCCCAGGTACAGCTCCTCTCAAGTGAAGACGGCCAGGTGAATGTGAGGGTGGCGGGTGGGCTGTTCGGCGTCAGAACGTCGCTCGATGCGGTGGCGGCCGCGAGCGCCGGCAAGCTCGTGGTGCATCCGCTGGCTGGCCTGTTGTCGGGGCTTCAGCTGACGCTCTTCAGCGACCCCCACGTGTACGTGCAGGCGGTGGGAGCGAGCGTCGAACCCTCGCGGCCGCTGAGCTACCGGCTGACCATGAGGGCGAGCCTCCGTTGAGTCAGGCGGCCGCCGAGAGATCGGCGGGAGCCGCCGTGGCACGGCGGTGGACGATCATCGGCAGACCCTCCTTGGGGCTGATCGTGGGCATTTGGCGGATCGTGAGCCGGAAGCCGTCGGTCAGTGAAAGCGTGAAACGGGAGAGAATCACAGTAGCGATCGTTCGCACCTCGAGCTGGCCGAACCGCATGCCTATGCACGTGCGCGAACCCCCGCCGAAGGGGACGTAGGCGCCCTTGGGAAGAGCGGCGCGGGCCTGGGGCGTGAATCGGTCCGGCCGGAACTCCTCCGGGTCGGTGAACACGTCGGGCAGGTGATGGCTGGCCCACGAGCTGTAGTTGACGAACGCGCGTCCGGGGACGCTGTGACCTTCGAACTCGAACGGCTCGATCGAGCGCCGCGGCCCGACCCAGGCGGGCGGGTACTTGCGGAGGGTCTCGTCCAGCACCATCTCGAGCTCGGTGAGCTCGCCGGAGGTGAGCTGGGAGGCGGTCGGACGGCCACCCTCGAGCAGGCTGTCCTGCTCGGCGAGCAGGTGGTCGGCGATCTCCGGCTGGCGGGCGAGCTCGTAGAACATGAAAGCCACCGTCGATGTGGTGGTGTCGTGGCCGGCGAACATCAGCGTCATCACCTCGTCGCGGATCTGAAGGTCTGAGAGCTTGGTCCCGTCCTCGTCGTGGGCATCCAGCAGCAGGCTGAGGATGTCCTCGCCGCGCTCGCCGGTATCGCGGCGGTGGGATATCTCCGAGTAGATCAGCGTGTCGAGCTCGCGCGCGGCCTGCTGCATGCGCGCCCATGGCGTATATGGAGCTCGCAGCACGCGCAGAACGTAGTCGGAGGAGTAGAAGGACAGAGCCCGCTCGAACAGGCCGGCCGCGTCGAGAGCACGGGCGCGCTCGCCGTCGGGATCGAGGCCGAAGAGGGCTCGCATGGCCACCCGCAACGCGAGCCGGCGGGTCCAGGCGTACAGGTCGATCTCCTGCCCCGGTGTGAACGCGTCGAGCGCCCGATCGGTCTCCTCGACCATGACGTCGACCGAGTTCAGGATGTGCTCGTGGTGGAACGCCGGCAGCATGATCAATCGCGAGCGACGGTGAAACTCGCCGTCGATGGTCAGCAGGCCGTCGCCCATCAGGCCGATCAGATCCCGAAAGTGACCCTCGCGCCAGGTGAAGTTCGAGGCGTGGGAGACGGTGATGTAGTGGTTGGCCGCCGGCCCGAGCATGAACACGACGTTGCCGTGAAACAGGCGCAGGGTGAAGACCGGGCCGTAGCGCTCATAGGCCTCCAGCAGCATCGGCAGCGGTTCCTCGGCAAAGCGCCTCGTGCGAGACATCGAGAACCGCGTTTCCCCCGGTGGAAACGGAACCGAGCCCGAGCGCTCGTCGCGGAGGTCCCGCAGCAGCATCGAAAACGGGTTCGTGTTCAGCAGCGGAGGAGGGCCGACAAGCGCCACGGGCAAGAGCGTAGTGGAAAACTGGCCAGCCGGCCAGGACTCGGGCGCGAGCCGGGGCGGGGAAGACGACGGGCGCGGGCGAAGCCTTGGCATACTGGCGGGGCGCGAACGGATTCGCGGGAACATCTCCCACGCAAAGCGCGGGGGGCGTAGCTCAGTTGGTTAGAGCGCTGCCCTGTCACGGCAGAGGTCGCGGGTTCGAGTCCCGTCGCTCCCGTTCCGCACCACTGTTGGATCGACCGCCGGTCCCGGATCCCCGCTCGAGGATCCCACCTACGGCCTGCAGATTTTCTGACTGATACGTAAGATTGTGCAGGGATGAACAGTCAGGGGGATCAGCGCAAGGACGCGTGTCGGCCGGTCGTGGCCGCATGGAACATCAGTGGACACGACGCGCCGGTGTTTGTCGATGACAGCGGGCGCCGCGCGCATGGGGTCCACCTCGCCGGTGTCACGATCGCGTTGCTGTGCGCGTGCTGGCTGGCCGCCCTGGTGTTCGGCATGTCCGGTCTGAAGAGCCTGCCGGACACGGTCGCCGGTGCGCGGGCGTCGGCGGGGCTCAGCTCGACGCAGGCGCGGATCGTCGATCTCGAGCCGCTGCTGGGCGGGAAGCTCAGGTGGGCCGACGACACGATCGGCCCGAGCGGGCGCCGGCTGACCGATGTCACCTCCGCAGGCGGACTTCCTGAATAGTCGCCGCAAATTGCGGCTTTCGCCTGTCTGGTAGTCTCGCTTTCCGCTGCAGGCGCTGGGGATGAAGGCGATGGAGGGAGGCCAAGGGTGGCCGCTGCGCAGGTGGTTGAGCAACACATGAGGTTCCGGGGATGCGGGCCCGCCACGTAGTAGTGGGCTTCTGCACCGCGATGGTGGTGCTGCTGCTGCTTGTCGATGGCTTCAGCACGAGGACGCTCGGCGCCGCGGGCACCGACGGGCCGATCGTGCACGCGCCGCTGGCGGACTCGGGTCCGATCCTGGTCTCAAACGGTCACGGTGGCCTCCTCTCGCGCGCGCCCGCGCCGGGCAAACGGATCGCGTTGACCTTCGATGATGGGCCGAATCCGGAATGGACGCCCAAGATCCTCGCGATCCTCGAACGCGAACATGTTCCGGCGACGTTCTTTGAGATCGGCGCCAATGCCGTACGTGCCCCCTCGATCACGCGCCGGATCGTGCGCGACGGCTTTGAACTGGGCAGTCACACGTTCACCCACGCCGACCTGGCGCTGCTGCCGGCATGGGAGCGCGAACTGCAGCTGAGCATGACCGAGCGTGCGTTCGCGGGCATCGTGGCGCGGGAGACGCGCATCCTGCGCCCGCCCTACTCCTCCACCACGACCGCGATCAAGCCCAAGCAGATCAGGGCCTGGGGGCAGATCGCGGCGAAGGGCTACACGATCGTGGTGGCCAACTACGACACCCGCGATTGGAAGCGGCCGGGCGTGCGCTCGATCATCGCAGCGGCGACCGCCGGCGGCGACAAGGGTGGAATCGTGATGATGCACGACGGCGGCGGCAACCGCGCCCAGACCGTGGCCGCGCTGCCCCGGATCATCTCGATCCTCGCTGGGCGCGGTTTTCAGTTCGTGACCGTCGCGCAACTCGCCGGTGAGCCGCGGGGCTCGTTCATGGTGCCCGTCGGCGGGTGGACCCGCCAGCGCGGAGAACTGTTCGTGGCCGGACTGTCCGTGTCGCGGTCGGTAACCACCGTGCTGCGGGCGGTGGTCTTCGCGGTCGCCTCCCTGGTGGCGCTGCGCATGCTGCTCGTGCTCGTTCTGGCCTCGGTCCAGTTTCGCAAGGCACGTAAACGCAAGCGCGGGAGCTCCTTCGTGCCACCGGTCTCGATCGTCGTGCCCGCATTCAACGAGGCCGTCGGAGTCGAGCGCTGCGTGCGCTCGCTCGCCCAAAGCCGCTACCCCGGGCCCCTCGAGGTGATCGTGGTCGATGACGGTTCGACCGACGGCACCGCTGAGCTCGTCGAGGCGCTCGAGCTCCCGGCCGTGCGCGTCCTGCGCCAGGCCAATGCCGGCAAGCCGATTGCGCTCAACGCGGGCTTCACCGCAGCCCGGCACAGCATCATCGTCACGGTCGACGGCGACACCGTGTTCGAGTCGGACTCGCTCCTGCGCCTGGTGCAGCTGTTCGCCGACGAGGACGTCGGAGCGGTGTCGGGGAACACGAAGGTCGGCAACCGCTCGGGCGTGCTGGGTCGCTGGCAGCACATCGAGTACGTGATGGGTTTCAACCTGGACCGGCGGATGTATGAGACGCTCAACTGCATGCCCACGGTCCCGGGTGCGATCGGGGCCTTTCGCCGCGCGGCACTGGTGGACGTCGGCGGAGTCTCGGGGGCGACGCTCGCGGAGGACACGGACCTGACATTGGCGGTCGGGCGCGAGGGCTGGCGGGTCGTGTATGCCGAAGACGCGCGAGCCTGGACGGAGGTGCCCAGCACCCTGCGCGGGCTGTGGCGGCAGCGCAGTCGCTGGGCCTACGGGACGCTGCAGTCGCTGTGGAAGCACCGCGATGCGCTCTGGCGAGGGGATCAGGGCCGCATCGGGCGCCGCGCGCTGCCCTACATGTTGTTCTTTCAGGTTCTGCTGCCGCTGCTGGCGCCGTTGATCGACCTGTTCGCGCTGTACTCGATCGTGTTCCTCGACCCCATGCCGATTCTCGCCTACTGGTTTGCCTTCACCGCCTGTCAGCTCGTGCTTGCCCTGGTTGCGTTCCGCTGGGACCGAGAGTCGCGCTGGGTGCTGTGCTGGATGCCCCTGCAACAGGTGGTCTACCGCCAGTTGATGTACCTGGTGGTAATCGACGCGGTGCTCGTCGCGCTGATGGGAACCCGCCTGCGCTGGCACCGGCTCGCCCGCACCGGCGACGTCGAGATCGCCGAGCCGACGATTTCGTGAGCGGGGTGCCCTCCTGAATGACCGGCCCCGCGGGCGAGCTATCGTCGAGCGGACAACGGACGGGGAGGTGACATGAAGGCGGTGCAGTTCGATCACTACGGCGGCGTCGACGTGCTGGAGGTGCGTGAGGTGGAGGATCCGGTCGCAGGGCCGGGAGAGGTGCTCGTGGCGGTGAAGGCGGCCGGGATCAACCCCGGCGAGGTCTCGATCCGCGAGGGTCGTCTGCATGAGCGCTGGCCGGCCACATTCCCGTCGGGGGAGGGGACCGACTTCTCCGGCGTGGTGCAGGCGCTCGGCGCGGGCGTGAGCGCGGTCACCGTGGGGGAGGAGGTGCTCGGCTGGACCGAGCAGCGCGCCAGCCAGGCCGAGCTCGTCGTGGTTCCGGACGATCAGCTGACGGCCAAGCCGCCGACCGTCTCCTGGGAGGTGGCGGGGTCGTTGTTCGTGGTGGGCTTCGCCGCCTATGCCTCAGTTCAGGCGGTCGCTCCTCAGGCCGGCGAGACCGTGGTGGTCTCGGCCGCGGCCGGCGGGGTGGGATCGGTCGCCGTGCAGCTCGCGCGCCGCACCGGAGCCACGGTGATCGGGCTGGCCAGCGAGGACAACCACGACTGGCTGCGCCGCCACGACATCGTGCCGGTGACCTACGGCGACGGGCAGGCCGAGCGGATCCGCGAGGCGGCCGGCGGCAGGATCGACGCGTTCATCGACACCTTCGGTGGTGGCTATGTCGATCTGGCGATCGAGCTGGGTGTCTCTCCGGAGCGGATCAACACGATCGCCGACTTCGAGGCGGTGGAGCGCCTCGGCGTTCACGGGCAGGGCACCCACGCCGTTGCCACGGCACCACTGCTCGCCGAGCTGGTGGCGATGGTGGCCGACGGGAGCCTCGAAATCCCGATCGCCGACACCTTCCCGCTGGAGCAGGTCCGCGACGCCTTCCGCGAGCTGGAAGCTCGTCACAGCCACGGCAAGATCGTGCTGCTGGTGTGAGCGAAGCGAGAGGTGGCTCGGCGCGCCGGTCGGCGCTCAGCAGGCCTCGCCCGTCACGTCGTCCGCGGGGGAGACATCGGCGCTGTCGGTGAGCCGGGCCAGGAGCTCGCGCAGCGCGCAGCGCTCGTCCCCGGTCAGGGCGGCGAAGAACTCGTCCTCCACCTCTTCCGCGGCGCGCTCGACTTCGCACATGGCCTTCGCGCCGTGCTCGGTGATCTCGACGACGTGGCGGCGCCTGTCCTGCGCGTCCCGGCGGCGGCTGATCAGTCCTTCCGCTTCGAGCTCGTTGAGCAGCACCACGAGGTTGCTCGCCTCGATGTCGAGCGTAGCCCCCAGCGCCTGCTGGCTCAGCGGGCCGCCGCTGCGCAGGCGCAGGAGG
The DNA here is from genome assembly GCA_963826995.1 of uncultured Solirubrobacteraceae bacterium. Taxonomy (GTDB): domain Bacteria; phylum Actinomycetota; class Thermoleophilia; order Solirubrobacterales; family Solirubrobacteraceae; genus Palsa-744. Next base: position 20,631 of record CAWGYZ010000003.1, read on the forward strand.
GCGGCGGTCGCCCGGGGCTTCAGGCCGATCGGCGAGAACGCGGTCCTGTACCGGCGCGTCACCGCGCGGCCCAGCTGCGCTAGAAGAAAGCCCGCGTGCTGGGTGAACTCGGCATCGGCCGGAATCTGGGTGTCGTCCGATATCGCCTGCGCCATGCCGATATCCTAGCATTTCCAGATCATTGGTAATTCATAATGATTGGTATGAAGCGGCTTTCCCGAGTGTGCCTCAGATGCACTCGGACAGGTCTATCCTGGCGACTCGATGGCAGAGCCCGACGCAGCGTTCGCGCGGCTCGATCGCGACAGCGACGAGCGCTTCCAATCCTTACGCCGCGAGCTGGGTGTGAGCGCCTTTGGGATGAACCTGATGATCCTTCGGCCCGGTCAGCGGGGACGCATCCACGCGCACGAGCGCCAGGAGGAGGTCTACCTCGTACTCGAGGGCGAGCTGACGCTGCTCATCGAGGGCGTCGAGCACGTGCTCGGCCCGGACGATCTGGTGCGGGTCGCTGCGCCGGTGCGCCGTCAGCTGATCAACGCCGGATCGCGGCGGGTCGTGATGGTTGCGCTGGGCGGCTCCTGCGAGCACCTTGGCCGTGATGCTCACGCGTGGGTCTCCTGGCAGGACGATGGGCCGGGGCTGGCCCCTCAGGAGATTCCGCTGCCTCAGGACCTGCCGAGCGTCTGAGCGTGCGGCGTCGCGCGATCGCCCTGGCCGGCCTGGGGGTGCTCGCGGTCATCGCCGCCCCCGGATCCTCGGCGTGGCCCAGCACCGGCACGGTGGAGCCGGCCGAAGGCCCGCCTGTCAAGGCCGAAAAGGACGTTCGCTATCGCCCGGTGCGCTGTGAGCGCAGTGGCCCCGCGACGGCCTTCAGGAGCGGCTCCGCACGCAAGGTCGTGGCGCTCAGCTTCGACGATGGACCCGGACCGCTCACGCCGCAGTTCGTCCGCATGCTCAGCGCCAATCGGGCGGTCGCGACCTTTTTCATGATCGGTCGTCAGGTGACGAGCTCCTACCAGAGCACCCTGCATGCCGAGCTGCGCGAAGGAGACGCGCTGGGCGACCACACCTGGAGCCATCCCGACCTGCTCCTCAGCGGCGAAGTGCGCGGCCAGCTACAGCAGGCGCTCGAGGCGATTCGCAAGCTGAGCGGCTACACCCCCTGCGTGTTCCGCCCTCCCTACGGCGACTACGACACGTCGGTCATACAGACGGCGAGGTCGCTGGGGCTAGCCACGATCCTGTGGGACGTCGACCCCTCGGACTATGCGCTGCCCGGAGTGAGCGCGATAGTGCAGCGCGTGCTGGCCCAGGTCAGGCCGGGCTCGATAATCCTCTCCCACGACGGCGGCGGCCCCCGGGCGCAGACGCTCGCCGCCTACCCGCTGATCATCCGCGCGCTGCGGGCTCGCGGCTACCGCTTCCTGACGGTGCCCGAGCTGCTGGGCTTTCACACCGTCTACCGTCGCTGCGTGCGTGAGTGCGAAGACGCGGCGATCGCCGGAAAGCCGCCGGCCGGGTCGATCATCGAAGCCGGCTCCCCACCGCCGCCATCGCCTCCCTGACGATCTGCGCGTGGTCGAACGCCAGGGGCGGGAGCTCATCGACCGCGAACCAGCGCGCTGCGGCCGCGTCGTCGCCGCCCCGGACCGCGACCTCGGTGTCCAGCTCATGTATGTAGGCAACCGACACCGTCCAGCCGCGCGGGTCACGCCCGGGCGCGCTGTACACGCCGAGCAGCGTCAGGTCTCCGGCCGCGATCGCGGTCTCCTCGGCGAGCTCGCGCGCCGCCGCCGCAGCCACGATCTCACCCTCCTCCACGAAGCCGCCGGGAAGGGCCCACTCGCCAGCGAATGGCGGCTCGGCGCGCTGGATCAGAAGCACGAGAAGAGGCGCCCCGCGGACAAATACCGCGACGTCGACGGTGAGCGCCGGGCGAGGCCAGCGGTCCAGGGCGCCTACGTCCATCGCACAAGATCTGCACGGGGTTGTCGATTTCTGCGCCGCTCGTTCGTCCTACAGACGACCATCTACGTACTCTAGGGAGGAGCAAGCGATGAAGTACATGCTGTTGATCCATCAGGGTGATACCCCGACGCCACAGGACTCCGATGCTTGGGCGCGCCTGTCCGAGGATGAGCAGAAGGCCGTCTACGCCGATTACGGGGCCATCAACAACACCCCCGGCGTCACCTCCGGCCTGCGGATGGCGCCCCCGGAGATGGCGAGCACGGTGCGGGTGGAGGACTCAAAGACGCTGATCACCGACGGCCCGTTCGTGGAGATCAAGGAGGCGCTTGGCGGCTATCTCTTCTTCGAGGCAGACGATCTCGACGCCGCGCTCGAGCTCGCCGCGCGGATCCCGGCGGCGCGCATGGGTGGCGCGATCGAGGTGCGCCCGATCGTCGAGTGACGGCTCTCCTCGAGCGGACCTTCCGCGAGCAGTGGGGCCGCGTCCTGGCCGCGTTGATCGGCTACCTCGGCGACTTCGACCTCGCGGAGGAAGTCACGCAGGAGGCGTTCGCGATCGCCGCAGAGCGGTGGCCGTCCACGGCAATTCCGGCCAGCCCGGGCGCATGGCTCCTGACCACCGCGCGCAACCGCGCCGTCGATCGCATCCGCCGCGATCGCACCCTCGCCGCCAAGTATCGGTTGCTGGACCTGCCCCGGGGTGAGGAGGAGGACATGCAGGAAGAGGGTTTCCCCGACGAGCGGCTCGAGCTGATCTTCACATGCTGTCATCCGGCGCTGGCCATCGACGCGCAGGTTGCTCTGACGCTGCGCACGCTCGGCGGTCTCAGAACCGAGGAGATCGCGCGCGCCTTTCTGGTCTCGGAGGCGACGATGGCGCAGCGACTCGTGCGCGGCAAGCGCAAGATCAGGGCCGCCGGAATCCCATTCAGGGTCCCCCCGGCGCATCAGCTGCCCGAGCGCCTTAGTGCCGTTCTCGCCGTCGTCTACCTGATCTTCAACGCGGGCTATGACGGTCGCCACGAGCTCACGGCGGAGGCGACTCGGCTTGGCCGGTCGCTCGCGGAGCTGATGCCCGATGAGCCTGAGGTGTTCGGTCTTCTTGGCCTCATGCTGCTGCTCGACTCCCGCTCCGGCGCTCGCTTTCGCGACGGCGAGCTAGTTCTGCTCGCAGACCAGGACCGGTCACAGTGGGATCGCGACCAGATCGAGGCCGGCCGAGCAGCGCTCGACCGCGGGCTCGCATTGCGCGAGCGGGGTCCCTACCTGCTGCAGGCTGCCATCGCCTCGCTGCATGCCGAGGACACACGCGACTGGCCCCAGATCGCCGCGCTTTACGGCGAGCTTTCGGGGCTCACCGGCTCGCCCGTGGTGGCGCTCAGTCGGGCAGTCGCTGTGGCCGAAGCGCAGGGCTCGGAGGCCGGACTGCGAGCAATCGAGGCGATTGACGGCGACCGCGAGCTCGACGCCTACCACTACTTCCACGCCGCCCGTGCTGATCTGCTGCGCCGGCTGGACCGGCCGGCCGAGGCCCGCGCGGCGTACGAGCGAGCACTCGAGCTCGTGCACTCCGAGCCCGAGCGGCGATTCCTCACACGCCGCGTCGCCGAGCTCAGGTCGTGAACACGATGCGTTGTCCGGGCGCCGTGGGGCTGCTCCAGGCCGTGCGTCAGCTCACTGGGTGAGGACGGCCAGGAGGTCGCCGACATTCCGTTCCTTGGTGAGTCGATCAGGCAACGGGAGACCCGGCTGAATCGTGTACTGGTTGCGCCGGCCGTTGCGCTCGCGCGTGATGTAGCCGGCGTCGGCCAGCTCCGCGACGATGCGGTGCGCGGCGCGTTCGGTGATCCCGACGCGCTCGCTGATCTCAATCAGGCGAACACCGGGATCGTGGGCGATGCAGACCAGCACCCGAGCGTGGTTGGTCAGAAATCTCCAGCGCGGTGGGGGACTGTCAACCATGTAAACAAGATTAGCAAATCTAGACTTTGATTTCATGCTATGGTCGTCAAGTTAGCGAGGGGATCCTCTCCCCGCGCACTCCACCGAAATCGAGGCCTCACCATGCCGAGCCCAGTCATGCCGCCTCCCCCCGCCCCCGCCGTCGGCAACGGCGCAGCCCCCAGCAGCGTCCCGGAGTCCGCACCACAGGTGGGCCGCACTCAGCCACCGAGTGCCGATGGGCCGCGGAGCCCCCTGCTGGCAAAACTGACCGGTGTCACGTCGATCGCCACGGTGGCCGCGGCAGGGATCATCGTCGTGGGCATCCTCGCGGTGGTCGGCGGAAGCTACGACAAGCAGGTCGTCCATGACCAGCTCGTCCCCCAGAAAATCGTCTTCCCGGCCGCAAACAGCCCCGCTCTGCTGCCGGGCATCAAACAGTACGCCGGACAGAAGCTGGTCAACGGCGACCAGGCCAAGGCCTACGCCAACAACTTCATCAACGTCCACCTCTCGAAGATCGCGGGTGGTGAAACCTACGCCCAGGTGAGCACCGCGGCGCTGGCTGCTCCGAAGAACGCAAAGCTCGCCGAAGAGAAGGCGACACTGTTCCAGGGTGAGACCCTGCGCGGTCTGCTTCTGAACGCATGGGGATGGTCGCTGGTCGGGACCCTTGTGACCCTGGCCGGCTGGATCCTGATCCTGCTGGGCGTGATCCTGTTCGCGCTTCCGCTGGCCAACTGGCAGGTCAACCTGCGAGGCCGCCGCCCGGCCACCGCCGGAGCCTGACCATGAAGGCCCTCGTTTACCACGGTCCCGGCCAGCGTGGCTGGGACACCGTGGACGACCCCACGATCATCGATCCGACCGACGTCGTCGTGCGCATCGACACCTCGACGATCTGCGGCTCGGACCTGCACATCCTCAAGGGCGACGTGCCCGAGACGACTCCGGGCACCGTGCTCGGCCACGAGGCGGTCGGCACGGTTCAGGAGATCGGCTCAGCGGTGACCACGGTGGCGGCCGGAGATCGGGTCCTGTTGTCGTGCATCAGCGCCTGCGGGCGCTGCCGCTTCTGCAAAGAGGCCCGCTACGGGCAGTGCCTCGGCGGAGGCGGCTGGATCTTCGGTCACCTGATCGATGGGCTGCAGGCCGAATACGCACGCGTGCCGTTCGCCGATAACTCCGTCTACAAGGTGCCCGAGGAGCTCTCGGACGAGCAGGTGCTGTTCCTGGCGGACATCCTGCCCACCGCCTACGAGGTCGGCGTGCTCAACGGGCAGGTCTCGCCCGGCGACGTCGTCGCCATCGTCGGCGCCGGTCCGATCGGGCTTTCGGCGATGCTCACCGCGCGGCTGTACACGCCCGGGCGGATCGTCGCGATCGACCTCGCCGACAGCCGCCTTCAGAGCGCCCTGCAGTTCGGCGCCGACACGACGATCAACAACGGCGGCGAGGACGCTCGCGCACTGATCATGGAGATGACCGGCGGACTCGGGGCCGATGTCGCGTTCGAGGCCGTCGGCGTGTCCGACACGTTCGAACTGGCATGCGAGCTGATCCGTCCAGGAGGACGGGTGGCGAACATCGGCGTGCATGGTCACCCGGCCACCCTGCATCTTGAGAGGCTGTGGACTCGGGACGTCACGATCACGACCGGCCTGGTCGACACTCACACGATCCCGCAGCTGATGAAGCTCGTCTCAAGCGGCCGGCTGGATCCGACCGTGTTCGCCACCCACCATTTCGCGCTGGAGGACACGATGGCCGCCTATGACACGTTCGCCGATGCCTCGAAGACCGCGGCGCTGAAGGTGGTGCTTCAGGGAAGCGAGAGCGCCCACGGTATGAACGGGCGCGTTGCGGCGGGTGCACTCGCCTGAGCTCAGGTCGTTCTGACGATCAGCACCGAGCAGGGGGAGTGATGGGAGATCTTGTCGGGCACGGAGCCCAGCAGGAAGCGCTTGGCCCCGGTCATCCCCTTGTTGCCGATGATCACCAGATCGGCGTTCTGCTCCTCGGCCACGTCGAGGATCGCGTCGGCCGGGTCCCCCTGGCGGGCGTGGGTGTTCACGTTCACGCCCGCAGCCCGCGCGAGGTCCGCGGCGTCCGCGAGCGAGGCCTCGACCTCCTGGCGCTTCTCGGGCACGGGCGCGTAGGCGCTCACCAGCTCGAGCGTCGCTCCCACGGCGCCGGCCACGTCGATCGCCTCGCGCACCGCCTGCGTGGCGGTATCCGAGCCATCGGTCCCCACCACGATCGAGTTGAACATAGATCCCCCCTTGCGATCGGCGATTTCGAGGAAACCTAACCGAGGTGCCGGTGAACCGCAACGATCGCCGCGGCGCCTCAGGGGCGCGCGACGATGAGCTTTATCCAATCGCGCTCGAGCAGCGCGTCGGCGGCCTCAGAGAAGTCCACCACGCGGGTGGTGATCAACTCCGGGCGCAATGCGCCCCGCTCGGCCAGCTCGATGACCCTGGACATGACCGGCCGCGCATGCACGCGGCCCGTCTTGAAGGTGACGATCTTCGTGTACATCTCGAGCAGGGGCAGCTGCGGCTGCTCGCCGAAGTAGATGGCGGTGCTCGTGCAGATGCCGTCCGGCGCGGTCGAGCTCAGCGCGAGCGAGATCCCCTCCTGCGTTCCGTTTGCATCGACGGTGATCGGAAACGGCCCCAGGCGCTTCGGCCACGGCTCCTGCAGGATGCTCGCGCCCAGCGACGCCGCCACAGCGGAGCGGCGCTCATCGAGGTCCGCGTATGTCACCGCCTCGGCGCCCAGTGCCAGGGCGGTGGCGACGGCGTACAGCCCGATCGACCCGGCGCCGCCTCCGCCGACCACCAGCACGGGTGCGTTCGTCTCCTCTTCGAGCGGGGGTCCAACGCTCCGCCAGGCGTCTGAGATGTTGTCCGAGGCGCTCGCCACCGCGGCCGGGTCGAGCGCGTCGGGCACCGCCACGAGCATGTGGTCGGCGAACGGAACGAGCACCGAGTCGGCCAGGAAACCGCCCCACCGCTCCACCGCCGGGCCGAACCCGTAGGTTGAGAACGGCCCCTCGGTCTGGCAGTTCCCCGTACGTCCGCGCCGGCACGCCGGACAATCTCCGCAGGAGATCTGAAAGGGGACGCTGACGCGTTGCCCGGGCCGGATGTCGTGGACGCCATCGCCGATGTCGAGAACCTCCGCGACGCACTCATGGCCGAGCGCGAAGGGCGCGCGAAACGGCGATTGCCCGGCCACGATGAGGGCGTCGAGGTCGCAGGTGGCGACCGCCAGCGGGCGCACGATCGCCGCTCGGTCGGAGTCGAGCTCGGGGTCTTTGGCCTCCCGCCACCCCAGCTCATCCGGACCGAGGTAGGTCAGCTGCTGCACGGGGGATCTCCATCCGTCACGACTCCGGCAGGATACCGAGGGGCCGCTATCGTGAGTAGGAGAGAGCGCTGGCGTCCAAGTCTGGGATCGCCATTTTGGACGTGGGTCGAACGACCTGAGCGCAGGTTGGGCGGAGAATCAGAGTATGCCCAGGACAGGCCTACGGGCCGATGTGCCGCACGGACGCCGCAAGAAGCGCGCACCCAAGCCCGACAGCTCGCCTGTCGCGCGCGGTACCCCCACCCGCGCGGGGCCCGCATTCGACGAGGGCGTCACCGTCGGGCAGCACGCCACCGAGCACGATCGCCGCGTGCGGGAGTCGATCGACGAGACCGATCTCGGCGAGCTGAGCGCCGCGGTGGCCCGCGATGCGAGCCGTAGAGGCGTCTCGTTCGGCTCGGCCGACGGCGAGCAGGCGTTTCGCATCGACCCCATCCCCCGTGTCATCGACGCCTCCGAATGGCGTGTGCTCGCCGATGGAGTGGCCCAGCGCGTTCGCGCGCTCGAGCTGTTCGTCCGCGACGTTTACGGCGAGCGGCGGATCGTGCGGGCCGGCGTCGTGCCGGAGCACTGCCTGGACGGCGCCGAGCACTACGAGCCCCGCCTGATCGGCATGGGCGAGGACATCAGCTCCTGGATAACCGTCGCCGGCCTCGACGTGGTCCGTGACAGCGACGGCTCCTTCAAGGTGCTGGAGGACAACCTCAGGACCCCTTCGGGCATCGCCTATGCGGTGGCGACGCGAGAGGTGCTGGGGGCCCATGTGCCCCCTCCCAGCGGTCTGCACGTGCGTTCACTGGACGCCGCCTTCCGGACGCTCGGGGAAGCCCTGATCGCGGCGGCACCGGCGGCGTCAGGCGAGGATCCTGTGGTGGTCCTGCTGAGTGATGGAAGTCGCAACTCGGCCTACTACGAGCACGCCACCATCGCCGGCCACCTGGGCCTTCCGCTCGTTCTCAAGGAGAAGCTGTCGGTCCGCCGCGGGCGCCTCTACGCGCACATCGACGGCCGTGAGCGGCCGGTCGACGTCGTCTACCGGCGCACCGATGAGGACAGGCTGACAGACGACCGGGGCAGGCCGACCGGGATCGCCGAGTTGCTGCTCGAGCCGATCCTGCGGGGCACGCTCGCGTGCGTGAACGCCTTCGGCACCGGCGTTGCCGATGACAAGCTCGTGCACGCCTACGTCGAGGACATGGTGCGCTTCTATCTGGCCGAGGAGCCGCTGCTGCGGTCGGTGCCCACCTACGACCCAACCCAGCCGGGGGTGCTGGAGGAGATCCTCGAGCGCATCGACGAGCTGGTGATCAAGCCCCGCACGGGGCATGGCGGCTATGGCGTGGTGATCGCGCCCCATGCCCGCAAAGAGGATGTGCGGGCGGTGGCGGCCAGCCTGTCCGAGGCGCCCGAGCGCTTCGTGGCCCAGGAGATGATCATGCTCTCGCGCCACCCGACCGTGACCGACGGGCGCCTTGAGCCACGGCATATCGATCTGCGCCCGTTCGCCATCTCCGTCGGAGATGACGTGCGCGTCCTCCCCGGTGGTCTCACCCGCGTCGCCTTCGAGCCGGGGGCGCTCGTCGTCAACTCCTCCCAGAACGGTGGCAGCAAGGACACCTGGGTGCTGGCATGAGCAGACCGATGATCGGCGTCACCGTGTCTGAGATTCGTCACAAGCACGACGTCCAGAACGTGCTCCATGGAGAGCCGACGCAGACCGAGATGACGCTCGGGCTGGCCTACATGCGCGCGGTCGAGCTGGCCGGCGGGCTGGCTGTCGCGCTGCCGCCGTTCACGATGGACAACATCGACTCGGTCCTGGACCACCTGTCCGGGCTGTTGCTCACCGGAGGCCCCGACCTGGATCCCTCCTGCTACGGGGCAGAGCCCCACCCCGAGCTGGGTCCGACGGACCCGGTGGTTGACGCGTTCGAGGTGGAGCTGTGCCGGGGGGCCTACCGGCGCGGCATGCCCATCCTCGGCATATGCCGGGGCGCGCAGGTGCTGAACGTGGCCCGTCAGGGGACCCTGCATCAGCACGTGCCCGATTTCATCAAGGGAGTGGTGCAGCACCGCCAGACCCTGCCCGGGCATCGGACGACCCACGAGGTGCGCGTCGCGCCCGACTCGAGCCTCGCGCAGACCACGGGCGGGGGTCCGGTGATGGTGAACTCCTTTCACCACCAGGCGATCGACCGCCTCGGCCTCGATCTGCGCCCGGTCGCCTGGTCCAAGGACGGCCTGATCGAGGCCGTCGAGGGGAAGGGCGGTCCGTTCGGGAAGCGGCGGGCAGTTCGTCATGGGCGTCCAATGGCACGCGGAGACCCTGGTCGCCGAAGCCGAGCAGCTGTCGCTGTTCGAGCGCCTGATCGAGGCCGCCGCGCCCGCCGAGCAGGGGTCTGCTCTGATCGAGCAGCAGGACGCCGACTCCGGCGAACAGGAGGACTCCGGTGCCCACGCCGTCTGAGACCCTGGCGCCCGCGATGGAGCTGAGCGGCCACGGTTCGTGGGCGCGATGGGCGCCTGAGGTCGTGCCCTGGACGGTCGGCGTGGAGGAGGAGGTGATGCTGCTCGACCCCTCCGGCTGGGCGCTCGCCTCGCACGCCGACAGCGTGATCGCGCGGCTGACGGGAGAGCTCGCGGGCCACGCGAGCCTCGAGACGCATGGCTCGGCGCTCGAGCTGCGCACGGACCCTCACGCGACCGTCTCGGGCGGACTGGCCCAGCTCGAGGACCTGCGCGGCGAGCTGGCACGCGAGCTCGCGGTCGTCCATCTCAGGGCCGCCGCCGCGGGCCTTCACCCGTTCACGCTGTGGCAGGACACGCGCATCTCCGACGGCGATCGCTACCGCTTCCTGTATGGGTCGATGCGGGAGCTCGCTCGTCGCGAGCCCACCTTCGCTCTGCACGTGCACGTGGCCGTCCCCGATCCCGAAAGCGCCATGCGCGCTCTGAACCGCCTGCGCTCGCACCTGCCGCTGCTGCTCGCCCTGTCCGCGAACTCGCCCTTCTGGCAGGGGCGGGAGACCGGGCTTGCCTCGGCTCGCACGCCCCTGTTTCAGGCCTTTCCGAGGGTGGGTATACCGCGTGCCTTCCGCGACTACGAGGACTACGTCTCGACGATCGACCTGCTGCTGCGATGCGAGGCCTTCCCGGAGCCCACGTTCCTGTGGTGGGACGCCCGGCTGCAGCCGCGCTTCGGGACGATCGAGGTGAGGATCATGGACGCCCAGACGACCATTGCCGACTCGGCCGCGCTGACGGCCCTCGTCCAATGCCTCGTGCGCCTCGAGGCGACCGACGGCTCCGGTGCTGACCCCGCCGTCGATCTGCCCGAGGTGATCGCCGAGAATCGTTTTCTCGCGGCCCGCGACGGTGTGGCCGCCAGCCTGATCGACGCACGCCTGGGACGCCGCTCGCCCGTCCCCGACGTGCTCGAGTCGGTGCTGGCCATGTGCGCCCCCCATGCCGAGGAGCTCGGCTGCTCGGAGGAGCTGCAGTGGACCAGGAATCTCGCGGCCACGCCCAGGCCCGTGCGCCAGCTGGACCTAGCGCGGGGGCCCAACAAGCTTCCGGGCCTCGTCGAAGCGCTGTCCGCCCTGTTCTGAGATCGGGCAGGCGCCGCGGCGACGGCGGGCTCTACCTGACCGCGCCGCCCGCCGCGTTGACCGCGTCCCACCTTCCGCCGAAGTGCGAGACGCCGACGTAGGAGGTTTCCGCGCGTTCGGTCGCTTCGGCGTATGTGTACAGCGGGTGACCGGCGTAGGTGACCTGCCTGGCCCCTCCGGGCAGCTTTATGGTGGACAGCAGCGAGACCTTCACGCCGGATCCGGCCGTGGGGCTGCCATGGGTGGTGAGAGCGGGCCACACGGTTGAACATCCGCTGACCTTCACGCAGGTGTCCTTGTTGCGGGAATCCCTGGTGAACTCATACAGCGTGAAGCCCGAGGCGTCGACGAGGACCTTGCCGAGGCTCGAGTTGTGCAGCTGGACGCTCGCTGCTCGCGCGGCGTGTGCGGCCGGGAGGCCGCCCTGTGCCCCGGCAACCGCCGAGACGCTCAATGTGGCCACCAGCGCCGAAGCCGAGAGCATGTGGGTTCGTTTCACGGGAGTACCTCCTGATCTGTGGTTTGCGGCCGCGGGATGGTGCTGGCCTCAACCGCTGAAGACCCCGCCCTGGGCTGCATCCTTCCCGAACGGCGAGGGGCCGGGCGCGGTGCCGGGTGCTCGGATCGGCTCTCGCAAACGCCGTGGGACATAATCCCCGGCGTGAGAGCAGTCCAGATCGTCGATCTCAGCGGACCCGACAGCGCCCTTGCGCTGGTCGAGCTGGGAGAGCCCGAGCCCTCCAGCATGCTCACCCCCGGCAGCGGCGTGGTGATCGACGTGCATGCCGCCGGGGTCTCCTTCCCAGAGGTGCTGCAGACGCGCGGTGAGTACCAGCTCAAACCTCCGCTGCCATTCGTGCCCGGGAGCGAGGTCGCGGGCGTGGTGCGCAGCGCGCCCGACGGCGCGCAGGTGAAGGCCGGCGATCGCGTCGCCGCCTTCTGCGGGCTCGGAGGCTTCGCCGAGACGGCCGTGGCGGCCGAGTTCTTCGCCTTCCCGCTCGCCCCCGAGCTGGACTTCGCGCAGGGCGCGGGCCTGATCCTCAACTACCACACCGCCTACTTCGCGCTGGTGCTGCGCGGCCGCCTGAAGGCCGGCGAGACGGTTCTCGTCCACGGCGCGGCCGGGGGCGTGGGCACGGCGGCGCTGCAGGTCGCCAAGGCCGTGGGCGCACGCACGGTCGCGCTGGTCTCAAGCGATGCCAAGCAGCGGGTTGCCGAAGAGGCCGGAGCGGACGAGGTGCTGCGCACCGAGCAGCCGTGGAAGGATCAGGTCAAGGCTCTCTCCGACGGCGGCGTGGACGTGGTGCTCGACCCTGTCGGCGGCGATCGCTTCACCGACAGCCTGCGCTCGCTGCGCGAGAACGGCCGTGTCATCGTCGTCGGCTTCACCGGTGGGTCGATTCCCGAGGTGAAGGTCAACCGCCTGCTGCTGGGCAACACGGAGGTCGTCGGGGCCGGATGGGGGGCCTACGTGATGGGCAAGCCGGATCTCAACCGAGAGATCGGCGCGGAGGTGAACCGCATGGTCGACGAGGGCTTCATTCGCCCGATCGTGGGCGAGCGGTTTCCGCTGGAGCGGGCCGGCGAGGCGCTGAAGGCGATCGACGAGCGGCGCGCGACCGGCAAGATCGTGCTTGACGTGCGGGCCGGCTGAGAGCCCGCGCCCGCGCCGTCGCGGAGGCACCTCCGGTTATCCCCATCCCCGCCCGGGGGGAGAGCCGCCGCCTTCCGGTGGCCGGCTGCAGTGACGGTAGCGCTCGGCGCCGTCACGATTGAAACCGTGGCCGCGCCCGCCGGATCAGTCGCACAGCACCCGGGGCAGGCCCCGCCGGATGAGGAGCTGACAGGACCGGCCGAGTCGGGCGTCAGGGACGCCGGCCCGACCCCCGAGGAGATTCGCGAGCCCGTCCTCGTGAACCTCGACCGGGCGATCACGGGCGTGATCACCGCCGTGCCCCCGCTGGCGCTTCTGATCGCGGGATGGCTGGCCTGGAACCGTGAGCTTCACTGGCGCGACATCGCGATCTTCATGATCATGTACATCCCCGTGGGCCTCGGGGTGACGGTCGGCTTTCACCGCCTGCTCACCCACCGGAGCTTCAAGACCTCGCCGGCCATGCGGGGCCTGTTCGCGGTGCTGGGGACGATGTCCGTCGAGGGACCGGTGATCTCGTGGGTCGCCGACCATCGCAAGCACCACGCCTACTCCGATCGGCTGGGGGACCCGCACAGCCCTCACGTGGACCACGGGGTCGGCTGGCGAGGAGCCCTGCGGGGCCTCGCTCATGCGCACCTGGGATGGCTGTTCAACCACTCCCAGCGTGCCGCGCGCGATCGCTTCGCCCCCGACCTGGTGGCCGACCCGGTGATCAGCTTCGTGGACGCCACGTTCCTGTTGTGGTCGCTCGTCGGCCTGGCGATTCCGTTCGGGCTCGGCGTGCTGATCGGAGGGACGCTCGCCGCCGGGCTCGAGGGGCTGCTGTGGGGAGGGGTGGCGCGCATATTCGTGCTTCATCACGTCACCTACAGCATCAACTCGCTGTGTCATTTCTTCGGCCGCAGGCGCTTTGCCACCGAGGACGAGTCGCGCAACCTGCTGTGGCTCGCTCCGCTCTCCTTCGGAGAGGCCTGGCACAACAATCACCATGCCTTCCCGACCTCCGCCGTCCACGGAATCGGCCGCGGGGAGATCGACTTCTCGGGCATCCTCATATCGGCCCTTGAGCGCGCCGGGCTCGTGTGGGACGTGCAGCGGGTGAGCCACGACAGGCAGGCCGCCAAGGCGCTCACGGGGTGATGTCGCAGGAGCCCGCGCCGTGGGAGGATTGGCACGGTGGCCGAGCGAGCGCAGATATCGGATATCTCCGCCGCACCCTCGGGCGCGGCCCGGCGGTGGATGCCGACGCTGGCCGCCGGGCTGTCGCTGTCGGAGTACGCGCGCTCGCTGGTCCGCCGCCTGGCCGCTCTGACCGCGGTCCTGTTGACCGCGATCTGGGCGCTCGACGGCCAGGGCTACTTCTGGCCGGCCTGGGTGTGGCTGGGGCTGATCGTGCCGGTGCTGCTCGACTTCACCGCAGGCTGGGCCTGGCGGCACGAGCGCGGCGCCGTGCGCCGGGTCGCGTGTGTGTGGGCGCTCGTCAGCGTCGCGGCCGTGATCCTGCTGATGACCTGGCTGCTCACCTGGCTGTTGGCGGGAGTGCACGAGTTCTGGCCCGCATGGGCTCTGCTCGGCCTGGCCACCGCGGGTAGCGCCTACTCGCTCATCGCGCTCCACGACCGCGTGCTGGTGGCCCGCGGGCGGCGCGCGCTGCGGGCCCGGATCGATCTGCTCACGCGCACCCGCCGCCAGGCCGTGGACGCCCAGGCCGCGGAGCTCCGACGCATCGAGCGCGACCTCCACGACGGGGCACAGGCGCGACTGGTCGCGCTGACGCTCCAGCTGGGGCGGGCCGAGCTGCGCGCTGAGGATCACTCCGAGGTGCGCGAGCTGATCGGAGAGGCACAGCGCGAAGCGCATCACGCGATCGCCGAGCTGCGCGACCTCGCCCGCGGGATCGTCCCGCCGCTGCTCGCCGACCGCGGGCTGCTGGCGGCGGTCGAGTCGCTGGCGGCCCGCTACGGGCTGGGTACGGCCGTCGAGGCGAGCACCCATCGCAGTCTGGCCCCGGCCGTCGAGAGCGCGGCCTACTTCGTGATCGCCGAGGCGCTCACCAACACCGCCAAGCACGCCGGCGCCCGGCGCAGCTGGGTCCGTCTCGCCGACGAGCATCGGGCGCTGCTGGTGATCGTGGGCGACGACGGCCGCGGTGGCGCGGACGCCGGCGGCTCGGGGCTTGCCGGCCTGCGCGCTCGCGTGGAGGCCCTCGACGGAAGCCTGTGCCTCGCGAGCCCCGAGGGACAGGGCACAGTGGTCGAGGTCAGCATTCCGTGCGCGTAGTGATTGCCGAGGACCTCGCGCTGCTGCGCGAGGGGCTGGTGGCGCTGCTGCGCGAGAACGGCATCGAGGTGGTCGCCCAGGTCGAAGACGGGCCTGGGCTTTTGAGGGCGATCGCCGGGCATCAACCGGACCTGGCGATCGTGGACGTACGCCTGCCCCCGACGTTCAGCGACGAGGGCCTGAGGGCGGCCATCGAGGCACGCCGCAGACAGCCCGCGCTCGGGGTCCTCGTGCTCTCCCAGTACGTCGAGACGGCCTACGCCAGCGAGTTGATCGGCGAGAACACCGCGGGAATCGGCTACCTGCTGAAGGAGCGCATCGGCGACATCAGGGCGTTCCTGGACGCGCTCGCGCGCGTCGCGGACGGGGGCACGGTTCTCGACCGCCAGGTGGTCACCCAGCTGCTCGTGTCACGCGACTCCTCGACGGACGCATTGACCCGCCTGACCAGGCGCGAGCGCGACGTGCTCGAGCTGATGGCCGAGGGCCGGTCGAACACCGCCATCGCCGAGGGCCTGGTGGTCACCCCGGGAGCGGTGGAGAAGCACATCACCAACATCTTCTCCAAGCTCGACCTGCCCGCATGCGACGACGATCACAGGCGCGTGCTCGCCGTGCTCGCCTACCTGCGGGTGGCGGGCTGAACGGCCCGCGTAACCGAATATGAAGAATTGCGTCAACTACTGATCCAATCGCGCAGCCGGGGGTTATGGCCTGATAGAAAGCGGAAAACCTCGAAGGAGGCCCATGCAAGTCATCGGAGCAGGACTGATGCGAACCGCGACGACCACCCAGACGGTGGCCCTCGAACAGCTCGGATTCGGCAGGTGCTACCACATGCGCGACCTGCTGGCCGACCTGGACAACGGGATGCCCCTGTGGGAAAGCGTCGCTGAAGGCTCTCCGGACTGGGAGCGGATCTTCGGCGATGCCCAATCGACCGTCGACTGGCCCTCCGCGCGCTACTACCGGGCGCTGATGGACTACTACCCGGAAGCCAAGATCCTGCTCAGCGTGCGCGACAGCGAGGCATGGGTGCGCAGCATGCGTGCGACCGTGTGGGGCATGTTCCACGGCGACTCCGTCATCCACCACGTGTCCGACACGCGCGCGGTGCTGGACCCGCTGTGGCAGCGCTACACCACCCTGATGCACCGCATAACGTGGGAGGAGCGCAGCGGCGTGCTCGCCGGAGACACCTCGACCGACGCCGGTCTGGCCGCGGTCATGAATCGCTGGAACGACGAGGTCAGGAACACCGTGCCGGCCGAGCGTCTGCTGGTGTGGGATCCGGCTGAAGGCTGGGAGCCGCTGTGCGGCTTTCTCGAGGTCGACGTCCCCGCTGAGGAGCTGCCGCGACTGAACGACACGATGTCCTTCAGGGAGGGCATCATCGGCGGGGCCCTCGGTGTCGTCAATGAATGGTGGGACGAGCGCGAACGCCCCGCCGAAGGCCTGCACGGCGCGGCGCTCAGCTGACAGCCTGGGCGGCCGCATCCGCGCCCAGGAACGGTACGAGCGCCAGGTAGCTGATCTGGGGCACCAGCTCTGCGAGCTCTGAGATGCGGCCGGTATCGACGTAGTCGTGCAGAATCTGCCAGACGCCCCCGGTGATCGCCTCGGCTGCGATCACCGGCACCTCGCGCCGGCCGCGGGCGAGGGCGTAACCCGGATCCAGATAGGCGGCGAAGGCGCTTAGGGCGGTGTCTCGGATCTCGATCGCGTCGGGGCTCGCCGCGAACGTGTCGACGAGGCTCAGATGCGCATGGACGGGCTCGGAGACCACATACTCGATCAGCGCGCGCAGGGCTCCCGAGAGCGCCCGCGGCCAATCGTCTGAGCGCGCCTCATAGGCCCTGGCAAACACGCCCAGCGCCTGGTGCACGCCGACCTTCAGGGCTCCCAGGAACGCATCGTGCTTGGTCTCATAGATCTCATAGAACGTCTGGTGGGAGACGCCGGCGCGACGGGCGATCTCGGGGATCGTCAGCCCGGAGAGGCCCTTCGCCGCGATCGTCGCCGCGGTGGCATCGACGATCCGCTCGCGCTGGCTGTTGACGACGAAGTCTCGCGACAGGGCGTGACGGCCGCGCGGCAGGCGCCCCTGCGCGCGCCGCGCCCGCGCCGACACCCTGGCCTCGCCGGCGTCCGAGCGCGGCCGCGGTGCGGGCCGCTCACGCTCGAGGCCCGGCGGAAGGCTGTGCGGGTAGCAGGCCGCCCAGGCCGCCAGTTCATCGGCGAGCTCGGGCAGTTCAGCTGAACGGCCGCGGCGCAGGCGCGCGGCGGTCACCTCGCGGGTGCCGCCGATGAGGACCTTGGCCGTGAGGTCTACGGTCCGTTCGGCCGAGTCCGGATTGCGGCTCGAGCGGATCACCCACTCGAGCGCCTCGAGCGTCTGCTTGCGACGCTCCAGCGCCTTGGCGCCCGCGCCGAAGGCGCCGAGCACGAACAGCGACATCGCCTCCGGCTCGGCCGCGGCGAGCGAGCAGAACACCCGCATCGGCACGTCGTCGTCGCGCTCCCCCTGTGCGCGCTCGGCTCGATAGGCCGCCGTGACCGATTGCGCGGCGCGGCTTGAGATCTCGTCATAGGCATCCAGGAACAGGGCTTCCTTGTCGGCGTATAGGCTGTAGAAGGTGGTGCGCGAGACGCGTGCGAGCTTGCTGACGTCGAGGATCCGCACCGCCCTGTAGCCGCGCCGGGCGACGAGCTCGATCAGCGCTGTTCGCAGGCGCTCGCGCTGGTCGCGGCGGACCTCCTCGGGGTCCAGGCCGTGCGTGCCCGTGGGCAGCCGCCGGTAGCGCTCGCCTTTCGGCGGCTTGGCTGTGACGTTGCGAACGACCATGCCCCTAGGTCCCCCCTCGACACCGGCACATTCACCGGAGCCTCCAGCGTACCGCCTGCGCGCCCCCTCAGCCGGCGATCGTGCGCGAGGTGGCGAGCACCGCGCCCGAGGCGTCGAGCGCCTGCACAGCCACGTCCTTCTCCGGGCCGGGCGTGGCGATCGCGGTCTGGAATCCCGAGCGGGCTGCCGCGGCCACCGGCGTAAGCTGCGCGGGCGATGGGCCGGCGAGCAGGCGCCAGGTCGCGGTGCGGGTATCGCCGTTCCAGCTGGCATATACGGTCACGGCCCCGCCCGCCGGCTGGGCGGTGGCGGCGATCGCCGGGGCTTCGGCGGGAGCCCCGGTCCAGGGGAATCGGTAGGCGCGATAGGACTGATAGGAGCCGCGCATGTGGGCGTCGAACAGCAGCGCCCCGCCCGCACTGAACTCCGAGAAGTAGGGCTCAGAGCCCCAGCCCACGAACAGGTCTCCGTTTTCGAGCAGCTGGACGTTGCCCTGGCTGCCGGAGGACAGCGCTCCCGGGTGCTCGTACTGGCTCAACAGCGTGTCGGTCCTGGCCTGCGGGTTGAGCTGAACGACCATCCCGCGCGACTGGGGATGGACCCTTGGAACGGCGCCGTTGTCGAACACGCTGATCGTCCCGTTTGCGAGCACGGTGGCGTCGTGCTGGAAGGCTGTGGCCGCTCCGCTCGACAGTTTGAAGCTCGAGTGCCTGCCCCCGATGCGCGTGAGCACCTGGCCGGTCTGCGTGTTGAGTTCATACATCGCCCAGGTGTTGCGCGCGGAGATCAGCGTCCTGCCGTTCGGCAGCTGGTCGATCGAGTTGAGATGGAAGTAGTCGTAAGGCCACTGCCTGCTGGTATCGACCGCTGAGCTGTAGGAGTCGGCCAGGCCGACGTGGTCGAGGCTGTGCCACTCGCGCCGCACGAGTCCCGTGCGCAGGTCGATTTCCTGAAAGATGCTGTCCGTCACGGCGCCCCCGCTCGGGCCCCCGACCGACGACAGGTTGCAGTCGATCGGGGCGAACGCCGTCAAGAGGGCCGTGTACTGGGGAGTCAGGTGGAAGTCGTGGAGATCGGCTTTGTAGCCGTTGCCCGCGCGCACGCGGCCGACCTGGGCGTATGAGCTGTTGTCGATTATCTCTTCGCCCTCGCCGAATCCCTGCGGCGGGATGTAGCCCTGCCACCAGGTCAGCACCGGCTGGCCGCCGTACTGCTGCACCTGCAGGTTGGCGGCCGCGAGGTTTGCCGCGACCGGACGGAACCACACGACGGCGCCCGCTTCGTCGAGGATCATCGGTCCGGCCGGCCCCGGCCCTGAGTAGGGGGCCAGGAACAGATCCCCGGGAGCCGCCTGGGGCGAGCGCGCACTCACGACGATCGCCGGCGGCTTCAGATCGGGGCGCGATTGGAAGTGCTGCATCTCGAGAGGGTCTTTGCCCGACGGGAGGGTAGGAGCCGAGTAGGGCAGGTGATCCGGCGTGGCGACCACGAACTGGAACGCGAACCGGTGGGTGCGCGAGCCTGAGGCGACCCCGCCGCGCACCGTCACCGTCTCGCCGGATCTGAACGGGCGCGACGGCACGAAGCTCGCGCCGTCGCCCTGGGAGTAGCCGCGCAGCCTGCCGGAGTGCGAGCCCGTCTCAGAGCCCGACACGTGGACCGCGCTGAGCGCCGTGATGGGCGCGCCCAGCAGGCTGATCTGGGTGTAGGGAGAGGCGTCGTAGGAGCCCGGCAGGGGCGACACTGCGAGGCTCGTTCCGGACAGCACCGCCGAGACGTTGGGTCTCGCCGGCGCGCAGCGGGCCGCGGCCGGAGCGCGGAAGGCCGCCTGCTCGGCGAAGATCCGCTTGGAGGCCAGGGCAAGCGTGGTGACGCTGCACAGAGCCACCAGCACGCCTCCGCCGAAGAGGCCTTTGTGAAGCTGTCGGTTCCTCACGCGCGGAGCGATCCTAACCACAGGACACCCCGGCATCCGAAGAAGTTGCGAAGTGCCCGCCCGTGCGATCCTCCTGCGGTGCCCGACGCGGCTCGGATCCACGGTGGCTCGCCGGGGGGCTCGCCCCCGCAGCTGAGGGATGCCCGCGCGGGCACGAGCGCCGTTGGCGTGGAGGCGCTCGAGGTGATGTCCGACCTGCTGCTCGGAGTGGGCGAGGGCTCCCCGCCGGATGCGTTCTTCTCAAGCCTGTGCGAGGCGATCTGCCGGCTGACCTCGATGCGCCGCGCGGTGCTCTTCCGCTACGACCGCGCCCGGCGGCGGGTGCGCGCCGTGGGGGCACACGGCATCGAGCTGGAGCTGTTCGACGAGCTGTTCGTGACCGTCGACTCGGTGCCCGTGGCGCGAAGGGCGCTCGCCGAGGACCGGGTTCTGGAAGCGGTCGGCTCCGCCGACTTCGATGCACCGGCGTCCATGCGCGAGCTGTTCAAGGAGGTGCGCCTGGTGTGCACGCCGATGGCTGCCGCGGGCCGCTATGTGGGCGTGGTGCTGTCAGAGCGCGAGCCGGGTGTCCCTGAGATGGGCGAGGACGAGCGCCACCTGCTGTGGACGCTCGGCAAGGCGATCGCGATGGCCTCCTTGGCCCGCGAGGTGACCGCGACCGATGAGCAGAGCCGCCAGCTCCAGCAGCGGATCGTGCTGGCGCGCGAGATTCACGAGGGCGTCGTGCAGCGCCTGTTCGGCGTCTCGCTGGCGCTGTCGCGCGAGGAGCTGCTCGACGCCGAGACCCAGCGACGCTGCGCGCTCGAGGTGCAGGCCGCCCTCGGCGATCTGCGCACGGCCCTGCAGCGCCCGCTCGGGCACTCCTCGCGTCCCACGGCGGTCACCTTCGAGGAGGAGCTCGAGCGGGTGCGGGGGTTGTATCCGGGCCTTGAGATCGTGCTCGAGAGCGGCCGCTTTGAGGAGGTCCCCAGCAGCCTCGAGGCGCTGGCCCAGTCGATCCTCGTGGAGGCGGTGCGCAATGCGCGAAAGCACGCCGATGCGACGCGGGTGGGCGTATCGCTTGCCAACGATGGGGGTACCTTCGTACTTGAGGTGCGTAACGACGGAGCTCATCTGTACAGCAGCGGCCGGGGCGGGGTCGGTCTGCGCCTGGCGACGCTCGAGGCGCTGCAGTGCGGGGGAGTGCTCGAGTACGGCGAGTCAGAGCCGGGGGCCTGGCAGGTGCGTCTGGTGGTGCCCACGGGCCAATGAGCACGTCCACGCCGATGACTGAGGGCCCGGCCGCGGCGGTGGAGCAGAAGCGGCTGCGCGTGCTCGTCGTCGACGACCATGACGTGGTCCATTGGGGCTTTCGCCTGATGCTGGGCCAGATGCAGTGGGTCGAGCGCTGCCTCAGCGCGCGCACCGGCTCTGAGGCGGTGGCGGTATGCCGGCGCTATGAGCCGCACGTGGCGCTCGTGGACCTGTTCCTGGGCGGCGAGTCCGGGCCCGAGATCTGCGAGCGCCTGCGGGCTGAGGCCCCTGCACCCAGGGTGCTTCTGATGTCGGGGGCGGGGAGCATCTCCCCCCGCGCGGCCCGGGCCGCGGGTGCCGTGGGCTTCATATCCAAGGACTCCTCGGCCACGGACATCGCGAGGATGGTCCGCATGGTGGGGGATGGGATGGAGGTGTTCACCGAGACGGCGCAGCCGTCCGGCCCCGCGCTGACCGACCGGGAGTCGGAGATACTCGGCCTGATCGCGGGGGGAGCCACCAATCGCGAGATCGCGGGCACCCTGTTTCTGTCTCCGCACACCGTCAAGGAGCACACCAGCACGCTGTATCGCAAGCTGGGGGCCCGCAACCGGGCCGATGCCGTCCAGCGTGCCCAGCGCCTCGGCCTGAGAAGCTGAGCCGGCACCCCCCGAAAGGCACTGAATGACCCCCCAGGTGGGGGGTAGGGCGACGGGTTGAGGCCCGCGGGCCGGCGGGGCCGAGGATGTTTGTGGCGTGCCAGCCGGCTCCACAGCAGGTCTGTTCCCCGGTCAGGGAAGCCAGACGGGGGACCTCCGCGGGCGTGTGCAGCGCGTGCTCCCCGAGCTCTGCGAGCGGTGCACCGAGCTGGTCGGCGAGGATCCGTTCGCGCGGGTGCCCGACAGCACCCGTTTCGCCCAGCCCGCGATCTTCTGCGCGAGCATCGCCGCCTGGACGGAGCTGCGCGAGCACGTGCGCCCGCTCGCGCTGGCCGGACACTCGCTGGGAGAGCTGAGCGCGCTCGTCGCGGCCGGGGCCATCGACCCGGTCAGCGGTCTTGAACTGGCCGTCAGGCGCGGCGAGCTGATGGCCGCCGCCGAGACGGGAGAGGCGCAGGGGATGCTGGCCGTGCTCGGCGCATCTGATGAGCAGGTGACGGAGCTCGCCGCCGAGAACGGGGTGGTGCTGGCGAACGACAACGCGCCCGGTCAGGTGGTGCTCGCCGGTCTCCTAAGCCGGCTGCGCGGCGCCAGGGCAAGCGCACGGGAGATGGGAGTGCGCGCGATCCTGCTCGATGTCGCCGGCGCCTTTCATTCGCCCTCGATGGCGGGCGCGGTCGGGCCCTTCCGCAGAGCGCTCGACAGCGTCGAGATCCGCCCCGGCGCCGTCCCCGTGATCTCGGGCTCGAGCGCCCAGCCGTTCGAGGATGTTCGCGCCGAGCTGGCCGCTGCGATCACGAGCCCGGTGCGCTGGCGCGAGACGATGCACGCCCTGTCGCGCCTGGGGGCGGACCGGTTCCTGGACGTGGGCCCGGGGCAGGTGCTGGCGCGCCTGGTTTCCCGCAACCTCCCCGAGGCGACCCTGATCGAGCCGGTCGCCGAGTCCTCGGACGCTGTTCTGGAGTCCAGCGGTGTCAGCTGAGTCGCCCACGCTCCAGAGCGCCGCTCGCCCGGGCGCGCGGATCACACCGGCGACTCGAACCGCCGGGATAATCGGGCTCGGCACGGCGCTCCCCGAGCGACGGGTATCGAGCGCTGAGATCGCCGCGCGCCTGGGCGTGAGCGCTGAGTGGATCGAGCGGCGCACGGGCATTCGCGAGCACCGCTCCGCCGCGCCCGGCCAGCGGGTCTCAGATCTCGCCACCGCTGCCGGGCACCTCGCTTTGAGGGACGCCGGCCTCCAGGCCGGCGAGATCGACCTGCTCCTCGTCGCGACCGTGGCCTCTGATGAGATCACCCCCGCCACCGCGCCCATCGTGGCGCACGAGCTGGGGGCCGTGAACGCGGCCGCGGTCGACGTGGGCGCGGCCTGCACCGGCTCGGTGGCCGCGCTGGCGCACGCCGCCGCCTGGATCGAGGCCGGCCGCGCGCGCAGGGTCCTCGTGATCGGCGCGGAGATTCTCAGCCGCTTCATCGACCTCGACGATCGCCGCACGGCGCCCCTGTTCGGCGATGGCGCGGGCGCGATCGTCGTCTCTTCGGACGGCGATGGGCGGATCGGCCCGTTCGTGTTCGGCAGCGACGGCTCAAGGGCCGGGGCGATCCGCGCCACGCGCGCCCGCGGACTTCTTGAAATGGATGGCCACGAGACCTTCCTTCAGGCCGTCCAGCGGCTCAGCAGCGCCACCACGGAGGTCGTGGAGCGCTCCGGGCTCGCGCTCGGGGACGTCGATCTGTTCATCTACCACCAGGCCAACTCCCGGATCCTGGCCGCCGTGGCCGAACGCCTCGGGCTCCCACAGGACCGTGTGTTCGACTGCATCGCCGATCTCGGCAACACGAGCGCGGCGAGCGTGCCGCTGGCCCTCGCGGCCGCCGTCGCAGACGGAGCGCTCGCCCCGGGCGCACAGCTGGTGCTCGGGGCGATCGGCGCCGGCCTGACCTGGGGCGCGACGACCGTCACCTGGGGCTCCCGCTGATGGGGGCAGAGGCGCGGGAGGGCTGCGCGCTCGTGACGGGCGCCTCGCGCGGGATCGGCTCGGCGATCGCCTCCGCGCTGGCGGCCGACGGGTGGCCCGTCGGCGTCAACTTCAAGCGCGACGAGGACGCCGCGGCGGCGACCGTCGAGCGCATCGAGGAGCGTGGCGGGCGCGCGCTGGCCGTGCGCGCCGACGTGACCTCGCCGGAGGAGGTGGAGATGCTGTTCGAGACCCTCGAGCGGACCTTCGGGCGCGTGCTGGTGCTCGTCAACAACGCCGGCGTGCGCTCGGACGATCTGGCCGTCTCACTGCGCGACTGCGACTGGGAGCGGGTCATCGACACCAACCTCAGCGCCGCCTTCCGGGTGACCAGGCGCGGGCTGCGGGGGATGATCAGGGCCCGCTTCGGGCGCGTGGTCAACATCGCCTCGATCGTCGGGCCGCGGGCCAACGTCGGCCAGTCCAACTACGCGGCCGCCAAGGCCGGCCTGATCGCGATGACCAAGACCGTCGCGGTCGAGGTGGCCCGGCGCGGCGTCACCGTCAACGCGATCGCCCCCGGGCTGGTGGTGACGGATTTCATCGACGGGCTGGACGGCAAGCTGTTGAGCGCCGTTCCCGCCCGCCGCGCCGGGAGTCCCGAGGAGGTCGCCGCCTGCGCGCGCTTTCTCGCCTCTGACGAGGCCGGCTACGTGACCGGCAGCACCCTGTATGTGGACGGCGGCCTCAGTGCCTAGTCCGCGGATCCCCTCTCAGACAGCAACGGCGAAAGGAGCCCCATGAGCACCGCGGTAAGCCAGGAGCAGATAGAGCAGGTGGTGGTCGAGTCGCTTGAGAGCTTCGGCGCCGACCCCGCGCAGATCACCCCCGAGGCGACGCTCGAGCAGCTGGACATCGACTCGCTGGACCTGGCCGAGCTCTCGCAGATCGTGCAGGAGCGCTTCGATGTCGAGCTGAAGGGCTCCGATGTGGCAGAGGTGAAGACGGTCGGGGACGCGATCAGGCTGATCGCCGATCGGGCATAGCCTCGTGGAGCCGGTCGTCATCACGGGCGTGGGCGCCGTCACGCCGCTGGGCGTCGGCGCGCGCGAGCTGTCAGAGCGCTGGAGCGCGGGCGTGTGCGGGATCCGCGACGGCGAGGCCGCGTGCGTGGACTTCGACCCCGGGGACTTCCTGTCGGTCAAGGAGGCTCGCCGGGCCGACCGCTTCACCCAGCTGGCGCTGGCCTCCTGCGCGGAGGCGCTCGCCGACGCGGGCTGGCTGGGCGAGCTGCCCTACGACGCCCGGCGGATCGGCTGCGTGCTGGGCACCGGGATAGGCGGCATCTCGACGCTCGTCGACGGACAGGACACCCTGCGCGAGCGCGGCCCGGACTGCGTCTCGCCGCTGGCCGTCCCGTTGATGATGAGCAATGCCGGCGCCGCTGCCATCTCCATGCGCCACGGGCTGCGCGGACCCAGCTTCGCGGTCAGCACCGCCTGCGCCTCCGGTGCGCACGCGCTCGGACTCGCCCTGCGCATGCTGCAGGTGGGCGAAGCCGACGCGGTGCTGGCGGGCGGCTCGGAGGCAGGCCTCGCGCCGCTCGCTCGCGCGGCGTTCAGTGCGCTTGACGCCGTCTCGCAGAGCGGCATCTCGCGGCCGTTCGACGCGCGCCGTGACGGCTTCGTGATGGGCGAGGGCGCGGCCGTGCTCGTGCTCGAGCGCGCAGGTCCCGCCGCGGCCCGCGGTGCGCGTGTGCTCGGCACGGTCCGGGGCTACGGCTGCAGCTCCGACGCCCATCACATCACCGCTCCGCGGGAGGATGGTGCGGGCCAGGCGGATGCGATGACCGCGGCACTCGCCGACGCCGGCCTGGCCGGCGGCCAGATCGACTACGTCAACGCGCACGGCACCTCCACTCCCCTCAACGACAGGGCCGAGACGCACGCGATCAAGCTCGCGCTCGGCGACCGCGCCGGGCGGATCCCGGTGTCCTCGACCAAGTCGGCCATCGGCCATCTGCTCGGCGCCGCCGGTGCCGTTGAGGCGGTGGCCACGGTGCTCGCCCTGCGCGATCGCATCGCCCCGCCGACGCTGGGCTTCTCAGAGCGCGAGGAGGATCTCGACCTCGACTACGTGCCGCAGGTGGCAAGGCCGCTGGACTGCGTCGAGGGCCGCCCCGCCTTCGCGCTGTCGAACTCGTTCGGGTTCGGCGGCCACAACGCCGTGCTGTGCCTGGAGGGGCCATGACGCTGGCGCTCCTCGAGCGGGTCGACGAGCGCCTGACGCCGCTCGAGCGCCTGGAGGCCCTGACCGACCCCGGGTCGCTGCAGCCTCTGCGCACCCAGGTGCGCTCCCGGCGGATGGGCGACCGCGCCCGGCCCGGCGACGGGGTGCTGGCAGCCCACGCCAGGATCGACGGGCGCCAGGTGTACTGCTACGCGCAGGACGCGTCCTTCGCCGGCGGCTCGCTCGGCGAGGCCCATGCGGACACGGTCGTGGAGGTGCTGCGCATGGCCGGGCGCGCGCGCGTGCCCGTCCTCGGGTTCATCGAGTCCGCCGGCGCCCGCATGCAGGAGGGCCTGGCCGCCCTGTCCGGCTACGGGCGGATCTTCTCAGAGCACGTGCGGTTGTCGGGTCTCATCCCGCAGATATCGATCGTGTGCGGGCCCTCGGCCGGCGGAGCCTCCTACGGACCGGCACTCAACGACTTCGTGATCATGAGCGATCGCGCGGCCATGTTCCTGACCGGGCCGGCCGTCGTCGCCGAGGTGACCGGCGAGCAGCTGGACGCCGTGTCGCTGGGTGGCCCGCGCGTGCACGAGCGAAACGGGGTCTGCCACTTCACGGCGCCCACCGAGGCCGACGCCGCGCTCCTGGCGCGCGACCTGCTCGACTATCTGCCCCAGCACGCCGGCGAGTCAACGCAGGTCTGGCCCGCGGTGCCGTCGCCGGACGTGTCACCGGACTGGGCCGTGCCCGCACAGGCGCGCAAGGTCTATGACGTGCGCCACGTGATCACGGCGCTCATCGACGGCGGGCGGATGATGGAGGTCTCCCCGCGGCGGTCTCGCAACATGGTCTGCGCCCTCGCGCGCCTGGACGGTCGCGCGGTCGGGATCATCGCCAACCAGCCCAGCTACCTGGGCGGCGTGCTCGACGCGGAGGCCTCGCAGAAGGCGGCCCGGTTCGTGCGCAGCTGCAACGCCTTCGGCCTGCCCCTGATCGTGCTCGTGGACACGCCGGGCTTCCTGCCCGGCTCCCGCCAGGAGAAGGACGGGGTGATTCGCCACGGCTCAAAGCTCGTGCACGCATTCGCCGAGGCCACCGTGCCGAGCGTCACGCTGATCCTGCGCAAGGCCTTCGGGGGCGCCTTCATCGCCATGAACTCGAAGGCGCTGGGCGCCGACTACGTGTTCGCCTGGCCGGAGGTCGAGCTCGGTGTGATGGGCGCCGAGCAGGCCGTGGGGATCCTCAATCGCCGCGAGATCGCAGCCGCGGAGGACCCGCCCGCCGTCAGGCGCCGGCTGGCCGGGGCATACGCCGCCGAGCACCTCCATGTCGACGCCGCCAGCGCCGAAGGGTTCATCGACGAGGTGATCACGCCGCACAGCAGCCGCTCCCGCATCGCGTCCTGCCTGGACGCGCTGGCCGGCGCCCATCGCCCCCGATCCCGAGCCCGCAACATCCCGCTGTAGGAGGGACATGCTCGACGGACGCCGCATCCTCATCACGGGCGTGCTGAACCGCCACTCGATCGCCTTCGCGACGGCCGCCCGCGCCCAGGAGCTGGGCGCCGAGGTGATCCTGACCGGCTTCGGGCGCACGAGGCGCATGACCGAGCGCTCGGCCGCGCAGCTGCCCCACGGCGCCGAGGTGCTCGAGCTGGACGTCAACAACCCCGAGGACCTGGAGCGGGTTCGCGCCGAGCTCGACTCCCGCTGGGGAGCCCTCGACGGGCTGCTGCACGCCGTCGCCTACGCCCCTCCCGACGCACTCGGGGGCGGGTTCCTGGACACCCCGGCGCACAGCGCCGCCGTCGCCTTCCAGACGAGCGCCTTCTCGCTCAAGGCAGTGACGGCGGGGCTGTTGCCGCTGCTGCGCGCGGCGCCCGGCGGCGCGAGCGTCGTCGGGCTGGATTTCGACGCCGGCCTTGCATGGCCGTCGTATGACTGGATGGGGGTGGCCAAGGCGGCGCTCGAGGCCGTCGCGCGCTACCTGGCGCGCGAGCTGGGAGGCGATGAGATCCGCGTCAACCTCGTCTCGGCGGGTCCCCTTGAGACGCTCGCCGCCGGCGGCATTCCGGGCTTCTCCGAGCTGGCCGCTCTGTGGTCGGACACCGCGCCGCTTCACTGGGATGCGGAGGATCCCGGACCGGTGGCCGACGCGGCCTGCTTTCTGCTGTCCCCGCTGGCCCGCAGGATCACCGCCGAGATCCTGCACGTGGATGGCGGCTATCACGCGATGGGCGCTCCCGCCTCGGTCTCGGCCCCAGCGGTCCACGCGACGGCATGAGCGACGCCATCCTGTTGACGGGAGCCACGGGCTTTCTGGGGATGGACGCGCTCGCGCGCCTGATCGAGCTCGGCGAGGAGCGCATCGTGGTGCTCGTGCGCGCGCGCGACGACGACGAGGCGGCCGAGCGCCTGCGGACGGTGCTCTCGTGCCTCTACGACGAGCCGCCCGCCGCCGCGTCGCAGGTGCGGGCGGTGCGCGGGGACCTTCTCGAGGAGGGCCTCGGCCTGTCGGTCGAGGACCGCGAGCAGCTGATCGGCTCGGTCGACCGGATCATCCACTGCGCGGCCTCGATCTCCTTTGAGATGCCGTTGGCAGAGGCGCGGGAGATCAACGTCGGGGGCGTGGCCCGGGTGATCGAGCTGGCCGCCGACATCGCGGCGGGCGGATACCTCCGCCGCCTGGTGCACGTCTCCACGGCGTACGTCAGCGGTCGCCACTCGGGCGAATTCGGGGAGCAGGATCTCGACGTCGGCCAGGAGTTTCGCAACACCTACGAGCGCTCCAAGAACGAGGCCGAGCAGCTGCTTCGCCGGTTCGGAGATCTGCCGATCGCGATCGCAAGGCCGAGCATCGTCGTCGGGCATCGGGTGAGCGGCTGGACGCCCGTGTTCAACGTCCTGTACTGGCCGATGCGGGCATTCGAACGGGGACTGCTCGAGGAGGTGCCCGCCAGAGAGGATTCGATCGTCGATTTCGTGCCGGTCGACTACGTCACCGACGGCATCCTGGCGCTGCTCGGCGATGAGCGGGCAGGCGGCACCTACAACCTCGTCGCGGGCGGGCGGGCGCTGAGCGCCCGCGAGCTCGTCGAGCTGCACTCATCGGTGACCGGGCGAGCGCCCGTGCGCTTCGCCCGCCAGACGGCCGCCGCGGGCCTGCCGGCGGGAGGGGAGGCGTTCGTGCCCTACTTCGACGTGCGCTGCCGCTTCGAGGATGCCCGCGCCCGCGAGCTGCTCGAGCGCGCCGGCGTGCACAAGCCCGATCCGAGGGACTACCTCGACCGCCTCATCGCCTACGCCCACAGAAGCGGCTGGGGCAAGCGCCCGCTTTCGCGGCAGGCCTCGATGGCCGCTCAGAACACCGGCGTCTCGGTGTAGTCGCCGAACACCTGCTGCAGCGACTCCACGATCTCGCCCTCGGAGGCGTGCGCCCGGGCGCAGTCCAGCAGCGGCTCCATCAGGTTGCGATCGTCGTGCGCGGCGTCCTCGCGGAGGGCCGCAAGAGCACGCTCCACCGCCTCGCCGTCGCGCCTGGCGCGCGCCGCCTGCAGGCGGCCGATCTGCTTGCTCTCGAGCGCCGGGTCGATGCGCAGCGTGGGCAGCGGCTGCTCCTCGTCCAGCGCGTAGCGGTTGACGCCCACGACCACGCGCTCGCCGCCGTCGATCTCCTGCTGCAGCGCGAACGCGGCGTCCGCGATCTCACGCTGAGGGTAGTTGCGCTTGACCGCCTCGACCATCCCCCCGAGCTGATCGATCTTGGCGAAGTACTCATAGCAGCGCTCCTCGAGCTCGTCGGTGAGGGCCTCGACGAAGTAGGAGCCCCCGAGCGGGTCGACGGTGCTGGTGACGCCGGTTTCGTGGGCGATCACCTGCTGGGTGCGCAGCGCGATCGTGACCGCCTCCTCGGTCGGCAGCGCGAGCGCCTCGTCGTAGGAGTTGGTGTGCAGCGACTGGGTCCCTCCGAGCACGCCGGCCAGGGCCTCGATGGTGGTGCGCACGATGTTGTTGAGCGGCTGCTGCGCGGTCAGGCTGACGCCGGCGGTCTGGGTGTGAAAGCGCATCTGCCAGGAGCGCGGGTCCTTGGCGCCGAACGTCTCCCTCAGCTCCCGCGCCCAGATGCGCCGGGCCGCGCGGTACTTGGCGATCTCCTCGAAGAAGTCGATCTGGGCGTTGAAGAAGAAGGACAGGCGGGGAGCGAACTGATCGACGTCGAGGCCGCGTTCGACCGCCTGCTCGACGTAGGTGAGGCCGTCCTTGAGCGTGAACGCGAGCTCCTGCTGGGCGGTTGAGCCGGCCTCGCGGATGTGGTAGCCGGAGATCGAGATCGGATGCCAGCGCGGCATGCGCAGGGTGCACCACTCGATCATGTCCCCGCACAGGCGCATCGCCGGATCGATCGGGAAGCACCACTCCTTCTGGGCGATGTACTCCTTCAGGATGTCGGCCTGGATCGTTCCCGACAGGCGCTCGGGTGCGACCGGCCCGCGCCGCCGAGCGGATCCGCCTCGGCCGCGGCTACGTAGAAGGCGAGCATGATCGCCGCCGGCGCGTTGATGGTCATCGACACCGACACCTCACCGAGGTCGATGCCGGAGAACAGGGTCAGCATGTCATCGAGCGTGTCGATGGCCACGCCCTCGCGCCCCACCTCGCCGAGGCTGCGTGCGTGGTCTGAGTCATGCCCCATCAGCGAGGGCATGTCAAAGGCGGTCGACAGGCCGGTCTGCCCGTGCTCGAGCAGGTACAGGAAGCGCTCGTTGGTCTCCTCGCTCGTCCCGAAGCCGGCGAACTGGCGCATCGTCCACAGCCGCCCCGGTACATCGACTCGTGGATTCCGCGCGTGAACGGATAGGAGCCGGGCAGCCCGATCGGATCGTCGGGGCCGTCGATGCCCGCGGGCAGGTCGGCGGGCGTGTACAGCTCGCGGACCGGTTCTCCGGAGAGCGTGTGAAAGCTCGGCTGGGCCGCCTCCGTGGGGGGCTTCGGGGTGACCGCCATGACCCACCCATGCTACTGAGCCCGCTAGCCTCGGCGGTTGTGATGCACCGTGAGCTGATCGGGCTCCTCGGCGCCGAGCACGTGCTGGAGGTGCCGCCGCACTCGCCCTACAACCAGGACGCCGCGAACCGGCAGGACGTGGACGGGCGCGCTGAGGCGGTGGTGCTGCCGGGAAGCGCCGAGCAGGTGGCCGACGTGGTGCGCTGGTGCTACGAGCACGACGTCCCGATCGTGCCCCGCGGAGGGGGCACGGGACTGACGGGCGGCGCCGTGCCCACCGAGGGAGGGGTGGTGTGCTCGCTCGAGCGCCTGCGCGCCGTGCGCGAGCTCGAGCCCGCTCTGTGGCGGATCCAGCCGGAGGCCGGCGTGAGCACCCGCCATGTGCAGCGGCTGGCGCGCGAGAACGGGCTGTTCTTCGGCCCCGACCCGGGAGCCTCCGAGCAATCGCAGATCGGCGGCAACGTCGCCACCAACGCCGGCGGGCCGCACGCCCTGAAGTACGGCGTGACCGGCGCCTGGGTGAGGGGGCTCGAGGTGGTGCTCGCGCCCGGCGAGCTCGTGCAGCTCGGCGGCTGGGCGGGCAAGGACGTGGCCGGGTATGACCTGAAGAGCCTTCTGATCGGCTCGGAGGGAACGCTCGGGGTGATCACCGCCGTGAGGCTTCGGCTGCTGCCGGCGCCGGAGGCGGCCACGCCGCTGGTCGCGTTCATGCGCTCTCCGCGCCGAGGGCTGTGCGGCGATCCTCGACGTGTTCGCAGCGGGCATCACCCCCTCGGCGCTCGACTTCCTCGACGGGGACACCCTGCAGATGGTCGCCGGCGGATATCCCGGAGTCGTGCCCGCGCGAGGCCGGGTTCGCGCTGCTGGCGGAGGTCGACGGCAGCCCGCGCGGAGGTCGAGTCCCAGCGGCGGGCGCTCGTGGAGCTCCTCGAGGGTGGCGCGGTCGCGATCGAGGAGCCGCCGGACAGCGCCGCGCTGTGGCGCTGGCGCGACGGCTTCAACGGCGTGGTCACGGCCGTGCGCGGCGGCAAGGTCAGCGAGGACGTCGCATTCCCCGTCGAGCGCCTGGCGGAGGGGCTCGAGCGGTTCTCCCAGATCGCCGATCGCCATCGGCTGCGCTCATGCGCGTGGGGCCACGGGGGCGACGGGAACGTGCACGCGACGGTGCTGGTGGACCCGGGCAGCCAGGCCGACCTCGACGCCGCCCAGGCGGCCGGTGAGGAGCTGTTCGCGCTGACGGTCTCGCTCGGAGGCTCGATCGCCGCCGAGCACGGCGTCGGCTGGCTGAAGCGCGGCCTGCTCGAGTTGCAGTGGGACCCGCGGGCGGTCGAGCTGCACGAACAGGTCAAGCGCATCTTCGACCCCAAGGGCCTGTTCAATCCCGGCAAGAAGATCGCGCGTGACCCCGCCCGCGGCGAGCGCATGGCACCGAGGTGAGAGGATGAGCGCGATGGCGCTGGTAGGAGACCTCGAGCTGCCCGTGTTCGATCACACCGATCCCGCCCTGCGCGGGGAGCGCTTCCATCAGGCGATGGCCGAGGCGCGCTCGGAGGGCTGGCTCGCCGAGGGCCCGTTCGGCTACGTCGTGCTCGACAGGGAGTCGGCCGAGTTCTTCCTGCGCACGCGTTCGGCGATCTTCCCGGGGATGAAGATCGCCGAGATCTTCGGCGTGACCGACGGGCCGCTGTATGAGCAGATGAAGCGCAACATCCTGCACGTCAACGGCCCCGACCACACCCGCCTTCGCAGCCTTGTGAACCCGGCGCTGTCGCCGCGCGCCGTGGAGCGCTATCGCCCAGCGATGAGAGGCTTCCTCGAGCAGCTGCTCGCGCAGGCGACCGCCTCCTCGGCCGCGAAAACCAACGGCCATCCCGACCACGGCACCTTCCGCTGCGAGTTCGTGGAGGCGTTCGCCAAGCCCTATCCGTCGCTTGCCATCGCGACCGTGATGGGCGCCCCGCTGGCGGACGCGCCGCGGTTGCACCACTGGTCGAACTGGATCCAGCGCCAGTTCGACGCCGCCAGCATGGCCAGCGAGCTCGAGCAGATCTCCGAGGCGGTCGAGGAGTTCTACGAGTACGCCGAGGCGCTCGTCAGCGCCCGGCGGGAGAGCCCCGGCGACGATCTCATCTCGAAGCTGATCGAGGCCGAGGAGGAGGGCGAGCGCCTCAGCGACGTGGAGTGCATCAACCTCGTGTTCAACGTGCTCGTGGGCGGCGTCGACACCAGCCAGAGCCAGCTGGCGCACGCGATCAGGCTGCTCGCCGAACACCCCGACCAGTGGGCGCTGTTGGCCGAGCGCCCGACGCTCGCGCCGCAGGCGGTCGAGGAGGCGCTGCGGTTCGAGCCGATCACGCCGTTCACCGCCCGCATCCTGACCGAGGAGGTGTCCTTCCGCGACGTGACCTTCCCCGAGGGCACGGTGCTGATGGTGTGCGCCTTCACCGGCAACCGCGACCTCGACGCCGAGGCCACGGGGAAGAGCGACCCGAACCGCTTCGACATCACCGCCGACTACGGCCGCGCGCGCCCGTTGACCTTCGGCGCGGGCGTCCACTACTGCCTGGGGGCGAACCTCGCGCGGGTCGAGCTGCAGGAGGGACTCGCGTTCCTCGCCCAGCGCCTGCGGGGCCTCGAGCTCGACGGCGAGCCCGTGTTCGAGAGCGTCTCGGGCATCTACGGCCTGGCCGAGCTGCCGATCAGATTCTCGCTCTGACAGACTCCGTTGGGAGGGGGGGCATGAGGCCTCCCGGAGCGACATGGGGTTGAGATGACCTTGCCGGTGCTGAAGGGAACGTTCGTGACCTGCCTGGCGCTGGCGGCGATGGCTGCGGTCGCGGCGGGCGCGCAGGCGGGCGAGTACCACGTGTACAGCTGCCGGACTCCCTCGGGCGAAAGCGCTCCGGCGGACGGGTGGAGCGGGTCTGGCGGTCGGGACGGCCGTGTACGCCGAAAACACCTGCCAGCAGCCGGGCGGCGCACTGCTCGCCGCGCTCGGCCAGGCCAAGCGCACGGCCAACACCGACATCGCCACGTGGGCGTTCGAAGCCCCCGTGGGCGAGAGCATCGCCGGCGCGACGCTGTGGCGCTCGGGCGACGCAGACGGCGGCTCGGTGGTCAACGCCGCCTATCAGTACTGGCTGGCGGGACCGGCGGAAACAGACATTTTCGATGAATGCGATGCTGGGAGCGGGTGCCCGGGCAGAGGGCAACCCCGCGCAGCCGCTGGCCGGCCGAAAACCGCGTGGTCGTGCCGGCCGCCAACCTGGGCTCCCGTCTCTATGCCATCGCGTCCTGCGGCGGGGTCGCGGACTTCAGCTGCAGGGAAGGCGAACATGACGCCAACGGCTACGAGGCGGCCGTGTACGTGTACGCCGCAGACCTCCTGCTCCAACAGAGCTTCGGCCCGACGGCGGGCAACGTGAACGGCGAACTGGCGAGCGCGGCGGTCGTGCGGGGTGACAGCGACCTGACGTTCACCGCGACCGATCCCGGGGCCGGGTGTGTACGAGGCCGTCTTCAGCGTCGACGGCCAGGTGGTCCAGAGCACGCGTGGTGGACGAAAACGGCGGGCGCTGCCGCAACGTGGGGCAGACGACGGACGGGCTCCCGGCCTTTCTGTACGTGCAGCCGTGTCTGGCGTCGGTGAGCGCGAACGTGCCGTTCGACACCACCAGGGTGGCCAACGGCTCCCACCACCTGGTCGTGAGCGTGATCGACGCCGCCGGCAACGCGGCGCCAGTGCTGGACCGCCAGATCACGGTCGCAAACCCGCCCCCGCCGGGGCCGGCGAACGGGGTCAACGCCTCCGCCCAGGCGAGCCTGAGCGTGAGCTGGAGGGGCACCAGGAAGGCGCAGATCACGCGCTCCTACGGGCGCTCGGCGACGGTCGACGGCCGGCTGACGGGTCCCGGCGGCGTGCCGATCTCCGGGGCGCTCATCGACCTCGTCGCGAACCCGGCCTACGTGGGCGCGAAGCCCGTGGCGATGTCCGGTCCACGCACCCGAGCGGACGGTGCGCTTCAGCATGCGCCTGGGGGGTGGCGATCTCCTCGCGCACGCTGCACTTCGCCTACCGCAGCCATCTGGGCGAAGCTCCGTCGGTGACGGCGCGCGCGCTGAGGCTCGGCGTGCGCGCGGGCATCCGCCTCAGCGTCACACCGCGCAGCGCGAGCGTGGGGCGGAGCATCGTCTTCCGCGGGCGGCTGCTCGGCGGGCCGATCCCGGCCGGCGGCAAGCAGCTCGTGCTCGAGGCGCGCTCCCCCGGCGGCCGCTGGATCGAGTTCGATGTCATCAGCACCGACGCGCACGGGCGCTATCACTCGAGCTACACCTTCAGGTTCGCCGGCCCGGCCGCCTACCAGTTCCGCGTTCGCTCAGAACGCGAATCGGACTTCCCGTTCGGGGCGGGATCCTCAAACGTGGTGGGCGTGCTCGAGCACTGACGGCGCGAGTGGCCGTGCCGGGGCGTCGAGAGGGGCGGGCGAGTAGGGCGTCCAATAACCTGCGCGCCGTGAAGGCGGTGATTCTGGCCGGCGGCTTCGGCTCGCGACTCAGCGAGGAGACCGCCGTGCGTCCAAAGCCGATGGTGGAGATCGGCGGCAAGCCGATGCTGTGGCACATCATGAAGATCTACGCCGCCCACGGCATCGAGGAGTTCGTGATCTGCCTCGGCTACAAGGGCTACCTGATCAAGGAGTACTTCGCCAACTACTACCTGCACACGTGCGACGTCGACCTTCGACCTGGCCAACGGCGATATGGAGGTTCATCGCTCCGAGACCGAGCCGTGGCGCGTGACGCTGGTGGACACCGGCGAGGAGACGATGACCGGGGGGCGGCTTGAAGCGGGTCCTTGAGTACGTGGGGGACGAGGACTTCTGCTTCACCTACGGCGACGGGGTTGCGGACATCGACATCACCGCTCTGATCGCCTTCCACCGCGAGCAGGGGGCGCAATGCGACCGTGACGGCGGTGCAGTCGCCCGGCCGGTTCGGCGCGCTGGAGGTCGACGGCGGAGCGGGTGCGGGTGTTCGAGGAGAAGCCGCGCGGAGAGGGCGGCTGGGCGAACGGTGGCTTTTTCGTGCTGTCGCCCCGGGGTTGACCGCTACATCGACGGCGATGACACCGTATGGGAGCAGGAGCCGATGCGCGCGCTGGCACACGGGAGGGCCAGCTCGCGTGCTACCGCCACGAGGGGTTCTGGCAGGCGATGGACACGCTGCGCGACCGCAACGACCTCGAGCGAGCTGTGGAGCTCCGGCGAGGCTCCCTGGCGGACATGGGCATAGCTCTATGACTCCGGCGATCAGGCTCCCCCGGCCACCGTCGAGCCCGACTTCTGGCGTGATCGACGTGTTCTGCTCACCGGTCACACCGGCTTCAAGGGCGCGTGGCTGGCCCTCTGGCTGCAGTCCCTCGGTGCGCGGGTGACGGGCTATTCGGCGAAGGCGCGCCGACGCAGCCATCGCTGTATGAGCTGGCCCGGGTGGGCGAGGGAATGGAGAGCATTGAGGGCGACGTGCGCGACGCCGAGGCGGTCGCCGAGCGCGGTCGCGGCGGCTGCGCCGGAGGTCGTCATCCACTTGGCGGCGCAGTCACTCGTACGCCGTTCCTTCGCCGAACCGCGCGAGACATTCGACATCAACGTGATGGGCACGGTCAATGTGCTGGACGCGGTGCGCCGGCACGGCGACGGCGTGCGCGCGCTCGTCAACGTCACCTCGGACAAGTGCTACGAGAACCGCGAGTGGGAGTGGGGCTATCGCGAGGATGAGCCGATGGGCGGCCACGACCCGTACTCGAACTCCAAGGGCTGCTGCCGAGCTGGTGACCGCCGCATTCCGCCGCTCCTTCTTCTCGGTCGCGATGGCCACGGATCGCCTCGGGCCGCGCCGGTAACGTCATCGGCGGAGGTGACTGGGGCGCGGATCGGCTCGTGCCGGACATCATCCGGGCTGCGCTGGCCGGCGAGCAGGTGCGCGTGCGCAACCCCAACTCGATCCGTCCCTGGCAGCACGTGCTCAACCCGCTCAGCGGCTACCTCGTGCTCGCCCAAGCGCTGTGGGACTCGCCCGAGCACGCGGCGGGGTGGAACTTCGGACCCGACGGACGACGAGGCTCGTCCCGTCGGCTGGATCGTCGAGCGCATGAGCGAGCTGTGGCCGACGGAGCTCCGCTGGGCGTTTGATGATGGTCCACATCCCCACGAGGCGCGCTACCTGAAGGTCGACTCCTCCCGTGCGCGGGTGCGTCTGGGCTGGCGTCCCCTCGTCGGGCTCGACGCCGCGCTCGCTAGCATCGTCGCCTGGCACCAGGCGCTCCGCGAAGGGTCGGATATGCGCGCGGTGACGCTGGGGCAAGTCGAGGCGTTCCAGACGACCCGGCCGCATCGCCATGAGCCCGACGGCATGTCGATTCTGTGGGGCTCCCGTCGAAGCGGTGTTCGCGGACCTCGGAATGTCGCCGCTGGCGAACTCGTATCTGCCGCCGCAGCGAGCGAACAGCATGGAGCCCTTCTTTCCGCTGCGCGCGCTTGTGTGCGGGCAGTGTCTTCTGGTGCAGCTTGAGGAGTTCGAGACACCCAAGCAGATCTTCTCCGACTACGCCTACTTCTCTTCGTACTCCTCGAGCTGGCTAGAGCACAGCCACCGCTATTCAGAGCAGATGATCAAGCGCCTGGACTTGGGCGAGGAGAGCCGCGTCGTGGAGATCGCCTCCAACGACGGTTACATGCTGCAGTTCTTCCACGACCGGCAGATCCCGGTGCTTGGGATCGAGCCGGCGGCCAACGTGGCCGAGGTGGCGGTCCAGAAGGGCATTCCCACTCTCGTCGAGTTCTTCGGGCTCCAGACCGCCCGCTCACTGGCTGGCGAGTCGGACGCTGACCTACTGCTGGGCAACAACGTGTTGGCACACGTACCCGATCTCAACGACTTCGTCGCGGGTATGAAGATCCTGCTGAAGCCCGAGGGTGTGATAACGATGGAGTTTCCGCACCTGATGCGCCTCATCGAGCACAACCAATGGGACACGATCTATCACGAGCACTTCTCCTACTTCTCGTTCCTCACCGTCAGCCGGGTGTTCGAAGCGCACGGTCTGCGCCTGTTCGACGTTGAGGAGCTCCCCACTCACGGCGGATCGCTCCGCATCTACGGTGCCCACGCTCAGGACGGCGGGAAGCCCGACAC
Organism: uncultured Solirubrobacteraceae bacterium; assembly: GCA_963826995.1. Lineage (GTDB taxonomy): Bacteria > Actinomycetota > Thermoleophilia > Solirubrobacterales > Solirubrobacteraceae > Palsa-744. The sequence goes on from CAWGYZ010000003.1 coordinate 58,526, forward strand.
CGAGGCGGCCCACGAGTTGCGCGAGCGTGAGCGTGCCGCCGGGTACGAGCGGCTCGACACCTACCTCGGCTATGGCCGTCGGGTCGAGCGGGACAAGCGCCGGATCCTTCGGTTTCTTATCGACCTCAAGGAGCAGGGCCTTCGGGTCGTCGCCTATGGCGCTCCCGCGAAGGGGAACACGCTGCTCAACTACTGTGGCGTGCGGCGCGATTTCATCGACTACACGTGCGACATGAACCCGCACAAGCAGGGCCATTTTCTGCCCGGAAGCCACATTCCGATTCGCTCACCGGAGGCGATCCGGGAGGATAAGCCCGATATCGTGCTGATCCTTCCCTGGAACCTCAAGGATGAGATCGTGGAGCAGCTTGGCTTCATCTCCGAGTGGGGCGGCCGATTCGCGGCGCGCACACCCGAGTTGACGTTGCTCTAGTGGGCGGGCTGGATCATGCGGTTCATCCAGACGCCGCTGTTTGGAACATGGCTGATCGAGCTCGATCTGCTCAGCGACGAGCGTGGCTGGTTCGCCCGGACGTTCGACCAGCAGGAGTTCGAGGCTCACGGCCTGAATCCCGTGGTGGTGCAGTGCAACTCTTCCTTTAACGCGCGTCGGGACACGCTGCGAGGCATGCACTACCAGGCCGAGCCCCACGGCGAGTCAAAGCTCGTCCGCTGCGTGCGCGGTGCGATCTTCGACGTGGCGGTTGATCTGCGCGCAGACTCCCCGACACGGTGCCATTGGCACGGTGTGGAGCTGAGCGCCGAGAACCTCCGCGCCTACTACATTCCGGCGGGCCTTGCCCACGGCTTCCAGACGCTCTCAGACGACTGCGAGGTGGTCTACCAGATGGGCAACGCGTATGTGCCAGAGGCGGCCCGTGGGGTGCGCTGGGATGACACCGCGTTCGGGATCGAGTGGCCCGAACCGGCCGGCGAGCTGACGATCTCCGAGAAGGATGGCGGCTACCCGGATTTTCCGTTGTGAGTCGCGTGATGCTCACAGGCGCCACAGGGTTCGTTGGTAGCCACACTCTCACCGCGCTCACAGAAGCCGGACACGAGGTGCATGCTTTCGCGCGGCGACGCGGACCTGACACTGCCGGAGTGACCTGGCACGAAGCTGACCTGCTCACGGGGTGTGAGGTCGTCAGCGAGGTTGAGCCCGAGATATTGGTCCACCTCGCCTGGTATGCGGAACACGGGAAGTTCTGGTTTTCGACCGAGAACGTCCGCTGGGTCGAGGCGTCGCTCGCGCTTCTGCGCGCCTTCGCCGCGGCCGGCGGCCGGCGCGCAGTGATCGCGGGGACGTGTGCGGAGTATGAGTGGTCGAGGGAGGTCTACTGCGAGGACGCGCTGCAGAAGCCGGACACGCTCTACGGCGTATGCAAGCACGGCCTTCACCTGGTGGCCCGAGCTTGGGCCGAGCGGGCCGAAGTCGCGCTGGCGTGGGGGAGGCTCTTCTTCATGTATGGACCTGGCGAGGCGCCGGAGCGACTGGTGCCATCGATCACGACATCGTTGCTGCGCGGTGATCAGGCACCCATGACCCGTGGCACGCAGCGACGCGATTTCCTACATGTCTTCGATGCGGGGGCTGCCTTTGCCGCGCTGGCGGACAGCGCGATTGAGGGTCCCGTCAACATCGCCTCCGGTAACGGGGTTGCCGTGCGCGACCTGGCCACCTTGATCGCCGAGCGTACCGGAGGGGCTGGACTGCTGGGGATCGGTGCGCTTCCCGACCGAAAGGGGGACCCTGAGTCGCTCGTGGCAGACGTTAGCCGGATGCGTGACGAGCTTGGCTTTACGCCTCAGATCCCGCTGGGCGAGGGCCTTGACGGCACGGTCGAGTTCTGGCGCCGGCGTATGGCTCACACCGGCGTCGCGAGTGCCTGAGACCGTCCCGTTGGCCCGACCCTTGAGCACCTCGGTGCGTGGCGTGAGGCCCGCGGAGCTTCCCTGGTTGCTCGCGCTCGCGATCGCGGCCGCATATCTGGTCGTGTTCGTCGTGCAGATTCCGCACAACCTTGGAGATCTTGGCTGGGTGAGCGACTACGTCTCGGGCTTCACGCTCTCCACGACCATCGTCGACTCAGGGAACGGCGGGCATACGCTGCTTTCGACCACCGGGGCGTACGTACCGCTGTGGTTCGGACTGGCCACCGCACACTGGCCACTGCACCGACAGCTGTGGGAGCTGGCTCCCACGGCGCTCTTCCTGCTGACGGCGCTGACCGTCGGCTGGTCGGTGACTCAGATCGCAGACAGGCGCGCGGGACTGCTCTCGACGCTCACGATTGTCGTGGCCTCGCCTTTCGCTCTGGCGTTCTACATGGCGCCCGCCCACAACACCGTCTACCCGACCACGGCGTTGCTTGGCGCCTATCTGATCTGGCTCACCCGGGCTGCCGGGCGAGGGCGCCGGAGCAACATCGCGGTGCCACTGCTGGCGACGCTGGCTCTGGGCGTGTCCCTCGCCTCGGACTCGCTGCTGATCGTGACCGGGATCGTGCCGTTCGCCCTCACGGCAATCGCCGCCGGCCTCCAGCGCGACCGAGGCGCTCGCATGTTGGCCCTGACCGCGTTCGCGACGGTCCTGGGCGCGATCCCGATCGCGGTGATCACGCGTGCGTTCATGCACTCGCAGGGCTACCTGACGCTCCCGCCGCCCCGCAAACTGGCCGCGGTGTCGGCGCTCTCCGAACACGCGCACATGCTGTTTGACGGTCTCAAGCACCTGTTCAACGGCTACCTGGGGGGCGCGTCGCCCGCGATGTTCGGCGGCCTGACGCCGTCGGCCTCCGGTCCGCTCCATGGCCTGCTCGGGGCGCTCTGCGACGTCGTGATGGTTGCTGCGCTCCTGGCGCTGCTCGCCCTCGGTACGCGCACCGTATGGAGGTTCGTAGGTGCCCGGCGCGGCGGCGAGGAGCGCCCTGCCGCCGAGCTTGCCCGCGCGCTTCACGTCAGCTACTGGCTGAGCTCCGCCGTCGTGATCTGCTGTGCCTTCGTGTTCAGCACGAGGGCGATGATCAGATACGAAGCGTATTACGCGACCGTCCTCGTGTCGGTCGCGGCGGTTGTTCCCCTGCTCATGCGCCCGCGCTCGGTCGCGCGCTGGCTCATCCCGGCAGGTGCGTCGATCCTGTTCGCCGGGAGCCTCGTGGGGCTGACGAGCCACTACCTGGACACGGTCTATGACCCGCCGATCTCCCACTACGGCTCGGAGGTCGCGAGGGTGGCTCGAGAGCACGGCGTTACGGTCGGCTACTCGGGCTACTGGGATGCCTCGAGCCTCACGTGGAGCTCGCACGAACGCGTCAAGGTGCGACCGGTGGCCGAATGCGCGAACCCCGCTGGCGCGAGCATCTGCCCGTTCTTCCTCAACCGGGTGCCGTCGTGGTATGTGCCGAGGCCCCGGCGGACGTTTCTTCTGGTGGATCCCGGCTCGGACTATGTGACCGCGCTTCCGGCGGGCCTCGGAGAACCGACGGCAATCTACCCCGTCGGACCGATGCGGCTGTACGTCTTTCCCTACGACATCGCCTCGCGGCTGGGTCCCGCGCCGGACTGATCCAGCGCCGGGGCGCGCCGATGCGGGCTGCGTGTGCCAACCTTCGCGCCGCGGATGAGCACCTCGCGCCCTCTGACGATCGGCATCGACGCGCGGGCGGCGGTCGAGGTGGCGGCCGGGCGCGGACGGGTGGTGCGCGAGCTGTTGCGGGCGCTCGCCGCTCGCGAGGATGGACACGTCTATCGCTGCTACGCGCGGACGCGCTGGGAGGAGCCGCTCGATGCCCGCTTCGAGTGGTGCGAGATCGCCGCACGCGACCCCTGGTGGAACCTGCGCGCCGCTCGAGCCGCCGGGCGCGACTGCGACGTGTTCCTGTCGAGCAACTCCTATCTGACGCCTCTGTTCACCCACACCCCGGCCGTGGTGATCGTCTATGACCTCGTCACCTTCGAGCTCGCGTTGCGCCCGAATCGCCGCTCCGCCGTGATCGAGCGTCTTACGCTCGGCGCCTGCATGCGACGTGCCGCAGCGATCATCGCCATCTCGCAGGCGACCGCGGATGCGCTGGCCGCGCGCTTCCCGGCTACCGCCGCGCGGACGACCGTCGCGCTGCTCGGCACCTCGCCGGCGCTCGTCGAGCCGGCGCATGAGCAGCCGCTCCCCGCGCCCGGCTTCGTGCTGGCCGTCGGCACGCTCGAGCCGCGCAAGAACCTGCCGCGGCTGGTCGCCGCCTACCGGGAGCTGGACGCGGCAGTGCAGTCGCGTCATCCGCTCGTGGTGGTCGGAGCGCTCGGCTGGGAGACCGGCGAGACACTGGATGCTGTTCGCTCGCTCGGCGAGCGGGCGATCCTGCTCGGTCACGTCTCCGACGCGGAGCTGGCGGAGCTCTACCGCCGTTGCGCGGTCTTCTGTTATCCCTCGCTGGCAGAGGGTTTCGGCCTGCCTGTGCTCGAGGCGATGGCGGCCGGCGCTGCCGTCCTCACCGCCACGAACTCCTCGCTGCCGGAGGTCGGCGGCGACGCGGTCGAATACGCCGACGCGCGCGACGTGGCAAGCATCGCAGCGGGGCTCAGGCGATTGCTGGACTCGCCGGCGCGTCGAGCCGAGCTCGGTGCCCGTGCGCTTGAGCGAGCGCGCGAGTTCTCCTGGGCGCGCTTCGCCGAGCGCACCCTGGCTGTGCTCGAACGGGCGGCGAGCCGGAGCTGAGTCAGGCCGAGGGGCCGCTGCCGGCCACCTCGATGAAGATCTGCTCCATGCGTGCAACGTAGGCGTCGAGCGCGTACTCATCGCGAAGCCACGCGCGGGTCGACTCGAGCCCGTCGCGACCCTCGCCGGATCGCCACCGCCGGATCGCCTCGGCGGTCGCTCGCGGGTCCCTTGGCGGGACGGCCTGGACGCCCGCGCGCCCGGCGAGAATGTCGTAGACGCCCGCGCCCGGGGTGAGGATCACCGGCGTCCCCGAGGCGATCGCCTCAAGCGGCGCGAGACCCCACGCGTAGCGCTCGCTGAGGATCACGAACACGTCGGCGGCAACGTATGTGTCCTTCAGCTCCGCCTCGCTGAGCGATCGGCGCGGCAGCGTGACTCGCGCGCCCAGCTCGCGCTCGGCGATCTGCGCGGCCAGCCGGTCCGCGTAGGCGGGGTCGATGTGGTCTGAGCCGGCGATCAGCGCGTGGATCGAGGGGTCATCTGCGAGCAGCGACATCGCCTCGATCAGATCCTCAAAGCGCCGGTGCTCGACGAGAATGCCGGAGCCCACGACGAGAAACACATCGTCGGGGATGCCGAGCCTGGCGCGCGCCGCGGCGCGGTCCGGTGGTTCGAAGAACTCTGCCGCCGGGCCGACGGGCACGACCAGCGCGTCTCGGTGATAGCTGCGACGCACCATCTCGACCTGTTGCGCGCTCAGTACCGCGATCGCGCTGGCGCGCCGTGCATCGAGCAGATCGGGCCACGTCAGCGCGGCCTGGATCACGCGCCTGAGCGGACTGCGCTCGCCGGTGATCGTCTGCGCCGGCACGATCGCACGCTCCCACAGCGATTCGTCGTTGCGCGTCCACACCAGCGGAACCGACAGCCGTCCGGCGGCGATGCGCCCCGGCCGGAGCGCGAGCCACTCGTGGGCGTTGACGACGTCGGCGTCCGATGCGACGAGCCGCGCGACCTTCGGCATCTCAAGCCAGAAGTGACGGGCCAGTGCCCGGTCGCCGTCGGGCATCTCGAAGCTACCGCGCCTGACCGACCGGATCTCCAATTGATCGGAGGCCTCGGAGAACTCGCTGTCGGGCACGAAGTCGTGACAGGCGACGCTGACGCGGTGCCCGCGCTTGAGCAGCCCGGTGCCCAACTCGAGCATCAGCCGCACGCCGCCTCCGCCCCCCGCCTTTCCGCCGACATGATTGTGGACGAGCGCGATGTGCATGGGAGGGACGACGGTCCAATATCCTGCCGGCGAATGGTATCCAGGGTCCCGGTCGAGCGCCCCGGCATGCGGATCCTGATCTTCAACCCCTCCTACCCGCCGGTTGCATGTGGCGTTGGCGACTACACCCGCGGGCTCGCGGTGGCGCTCGTCGGCGCCGGCCACGATGTCACGGTCGTCACGGGCGCCACGTCCACCCCCGCGGCCGACGGGCCACCACGTGTACTGCCGCTGCTGAGCACGTGGGGCGTGGGAGCGTTCCTGCGCGCATGGCCGCGGTTTGCGAGGCCTCGTCCGGACATCGTCGTCTCGGGCTTCCCCGCGGTCGTCTCGGGACGCTACTCGCGGCTGCTGTATCTGGCTCCCGGCCTTGCGAAGGCGACGCTCGGACGGCCGGCGACGATCTTCATCGTGCACGAGTTCATACGCACCGGTGACGCCGAGCGCCGGCATCTCAAACTTGCACTGCGCGCCGCGGATCTCGTCATCGCGGTCACGGAGGCCGAGCGCGATGCGATCGCCGAGCGCTATCCCTTCTCGGCGGCACGAATGATCGTGCGGCACAACCCACCGACGATCCCGATCGCTGCCGAGGACCCCGAGGCCGATGCCCGCATGCGCGCGTCGTTCGCGCCGCCGGAGCGTCCCGTGATCGGCTTCGTCGGTCTTCTCTCGGCCGCCGCCAAGGGCTTCGAGGAGCTGCTCGAGGCGCTGGCTCGGACGGACGCGCTGCTGGTGGCGACCGGTTCACTTGACCCCTCAAACGCCTACCACCAGCACATCGCCGCCCAGATTCGGCGGCTGGAGCTCGACGAGCGCGTGCGCTGGCTGGGCTTCGTCAGCGACGAGCACCTGGGCCGCCTGCTGCGCGCGGTCGACGCCGTCGTGCTCCCCTATCGAGGCGGTGCGGAGAGTGGCTACACGAGCATGCTGGCGGCGCTCGTGAACGGCGCGGCCGTGATCACGACCCGCGGCCCGCAGAATCCGCCCTGGCTTCGCGACGGGGAGACGGCGCTGCTGGTCGAGCCGCAGGATCCCGCCGCGCTGGCGAGTGCGATCGAGCGTCTGCTGGACGACGAGCATCTCGCCGCGAGGCTGCGCAGGGGAGCGTTCAGCCTGTCGTTCGGCTGGGAGGAGATCGTGGGAGCCGTGACAGCTCCTCGTAGGCGGCGACGGTGGCGCGCGCCGTCTCGCTCCAGCTGAAGCCGGATGCGACCTCGGCGCCGCGTCTGATCATGTCCTCGCGCAGACGGGCGTCGCTTGAAACGCGCCTCATCTCCTCGCGCAGGCCCTCGACGTCGTCGGGATCGATGAGGATCGCGGCGCCGCGCGCCACCTCGGGAATCGAGGAGCGGTCGGCGGCGATCACGGGCGTGCGACGCGCCATCGCCTCGAGCACCGGCAGCCCGAAGCCCTCGTAGCGGCTTGGGAATACGAGGGCGGTCGCGTGGCGGTAGAGCTCCGCGAGCTCCCGCTCTGAGACATGGCCCAGCCACCGCACGCCCGCCTGCTCGCGCCGCGCGTCGTGGACCGGGGATGCCGTGTTCGCGCCGACGACGCGCAGCTCGATCCCGTCCAGCGAGCGCAACGCCTCCAGCACGACGGCGAGGTTCTTGCGCTTCTCGGTGCCGCCGACGAACAGGAAGTAGGGCTCCTTCGACGATGGCTCGGCGTCGAGCGGCGGGGCTCCGAGATAGGTGACGCGGATCTTCGCGCTCGGCACACCGAGCACTCGCTCGATGTCCGTGCGCGCGCTCTCGGAAAGCGTCAGCAGGAGATCGGCGCGACGCGCGGCGCGGCGCTCGAGCCGCTCGTATGGCTTCGGCAATCGGTATCCGGGCACCAGCCAGCCGATCGCATCCAGCAGGTTGACCACGACCGGGCATGCGGGCGTGATTGCGGGGAAGGCGGGATGCAGGTAGTGAACGAGGTCGACCGGCTCGCGCGCCGCCGCGATCGCCGGCAGCGTCAGGTCCCACAGAGTGAGCGCCGCCCGCGAGCGCCGGGGAACGGGCAAGCGGCGAACCTGAAAGCGCGAGGAGAGAGGCGGAACCTCGTTCCAGGTCGGCGTGTAGATGAAGTACTCGTTCTCGTCGTCGCGGCTGTCGAGAGCCCTCAGGAGGTTCGCCGCGTAGGTGCCGAGGCCGACCGGCAGCCCCAGGTGGCGGGTGACGAGCCCGATTCTCACCGACTCATGACGCTCCGACGATGCGCACCTCGGGCAGGGGCACGATGAACTTGCCGCCGCCCTTGAGGAACTCCTGCTCTCGTTCCAGAAACTCGTCGAGAAAGTGCCAGGGCAGGGCGAGGTAGTAGTCGGGCTTCAACGCCCGCGACTCCTCCTCGCTGATGATCGGGATTTTTGTGCCGATCGTCTCGGAGCCGTACTTGTCCGGATTACGGTCGGCGGCTGCCTCAATCAGGCTGGCATCGATGCCCGCGTACTGGAGAATCGTGTTGCCCTTGGTGGAGGCGCCGTAGACGTGGATCTTCTTGCCCTCGCCGTGAAGTCGCCTGCACACCGCCACGAGCTCGTCGCGTACCCGCTCTGCCCCCAGCCGGAACTCCTCATAGGGCTCGGGCGAGTCAAGCGCCAGCTCGAACTCATTCACACGCAGCGCCGTCAGCGCCTCAAGTTGCTCCGGGGTGCGCTTGTGCTGGCCGGCGTGACCGATGAACAGCCGGATCGATCCGCCGTTCATGTCATTGAGCTCGGCCGAGACGACCTCGAGGCCCTCCTCGCCCACGAGTCGCTCGATCACCGCCAGCGAGTAGTACTCCAGGTGCTCGTGGACGATGGCGTCGAATGCGTTGGCCTCGAGCATCATCGGCAGATAGTGCAGCTCGATGACCCATATCCCGCCCTCGGCCAGCGCCTCGGCGACGTCGGCGACGAACGTGCGCGGATGCTCCAGGTCGTAGAACATGGCGATGCTTGTGATCGCCTTGGCCTTCTGGTCCGGACGGCGCTGTCGCAGCGCCTGTGCCGAGTAGAAGTCGTTGACGACGTCATAGCCCTTCGCGATCGCATAGCGCGCCACGTCGGAGGGGTCGAACCCGAGATAGCGAAGGCCCTCGGCTCGGTATCCGTCGAGCAGCGTGCCGTCGTTACAGCCGATGTCGACGACGAGGTCTCCGGACTCCAACGGCATGACCGCTTCGACGCCCTGGGCTATGCCGTGGAGGTTCTCGGTCATGGTGCGGTTGACCCCGCTGCGGTACCAGTAGGAGCTGTAGAGGATCGACCCGGGAACCGTGTGCTTGGTCTGGATGAGACCGCACGCTTCCTGGTCGAGCGTCATGTCGCAGCGGACGAGCTCGAGTGGAATCGCACGCTCGACGGGCTGGTCGCCGGCGGGGTCGGCGAACGCCCCCGCGATGCGCTGGTCGCCCAGTGACAGCACGGGCGCGAGGTGCGGGCATCCGCAGATGCGGCACGTGGTGCGCGTGATCAGGCTTGTGCGTGGGGCGGGCTTGCGATTGGTCATGCGTTCCTCTGTCCTCGGGCGAGTTGGGGCGCCACTATCGCACAAGGCTCGGCTGAGCCGGTCGGGGAGACTACACTCCGCGCCCCATGCACAGTGAGCCGTGAACATGAGGCCTCTGATCATGCGTCTGATGGCGGCTGGCATGCTTCCGGACCCCGACTACGTCCTGAACCATGTGGTCAATCGGATCCCGCTCGTTGACGCACGGATGCGCGCCTACGCGGCGCTCGGAGTCCAGTTCGATGACCTCGCTCACACCAACATCAGCCTGGGCGTGGATATGTGGGCCGGGGGCAACCTGTCGATGGGTCGCGGAAGCACGATCGGCCAGCGTTGCTACATCGACGCGCGTGGCGGGATCCGGGTGGAGCCCGAGGTCAGCATCTCCAGGGAGGTGTGCGTGCTGACCGCCGAGCATGAACCCGACAGCCCGGACTTCGAGGCCGCGCTTGCGCCTGTGCGCTTCGAGCGGCGCTCCTGGATCGCCTCCCGCGCTGTCGTGCTGCCAGGGGTGTGCGTAGGCGAGGCTGCGGTCGTCGCGGCGGGCGCGGTTGTCAGGAGCGACGTCGACCCGTACACGATCGTCGGAGGCATTCCCGCGAAGGTGCTCGGCAGGCGTCGCGAGCCGCTGTCGTATGAGCTCGACTTTCGGCCCAGCTGGTATTGACGGCTGCTCCGCCTGTTGAACGTACGCCCGTCCACGGCCGTACGATCATCGCTCATGACGGGGTCTGAGCCGATGCCTGTGGAGCCGGAGAACCTCGCGGTCGACGTGCTGGACACACCGCAGGCAGGACCGGCCGCTCTGCGCGGCGGCGCGATGCGCAGTGGTGCCTACGTGGTCGGCATTCTGCTCAGCCTCATATCCGCGCCGCTGCTGATTCGCCACCTCGGCCAGGTCGAATACGGCCACTACATCACCGTCATCGCGCTGGTCGCGATCGCCGTCGGGTTGAGCGAGGGCGGAGTCAATGCCGTGGCCCTGCGCAGCTATACGAACCACTCCGGTGCCGAGCGCACGCGACTGATGGCGAATGTGCTCGGCGTGAGGATGCTCCTGAGCATCATCGGCGTGGCTGGAGCCGTGGCCTTCGCCGCAATCGCCGGCTATGGGCGAGACCTGGTTCTCGGAACCTTTCTGGTGGGTGTCGGGGTGAGCTTCCAGGTCACCCAGGATCTGCTCGACGTCTCTCTACAGGCCACGCTTCGCTTTGGCCGGGTCACGCTGGCGGAGTTCCTGCGCCAGCTGATCGGAGTCGTCCTGGTCATCACCCTCGTGATCGCGGGAGCGCATCTCCTCGGCTTCTTCATCATCGCCATTCCCGCGGGCCTTATAGCGCTGCTCGTCAGCGTGCGGCTTGTCCGGGGTCTGTTTCCACTGCGCCCCGCCTTTCACACGAGCGTGGTCTGGCCCCTGCTGCGCGAAACGTTGTTCGTCGGGGTCGCGATCGCTCTGAACACCGTCTATTTCCGGGTGACCGTGATCGTCATGTCGCTGGTGGCGACCGCGGTGCAGACGGGATACTTCGCCGTCTCCTTCCGCGTTGTGGAAGTGCTGATCGGCGTGCCGGGGCTGGTGATGGCGGCCGCCTACCCGATCCTCACCCGCGCCCAACGCGACGACCAGGAGCGCTTCGAGCACGCTTCGCGGCGCATGTTCGAGCTCGCGGTGCTGATAGGGGTCTGGCTCGCGGTTCTGGTCGAGCTTGGCGCGGGCTTCGTCATCAGGGTGCTCGCGGGCCAAAGTGCGCAGCCGGCCGTCGCCGTGCTTCGCATCCAGGGCCTGGCCGTGATGTTCACGTTTGTGGCCGTCGCATGCGCCTACCCGCTGCTCTCCCTGGGGCGCCAGCGCCCCCTGCTGCTTGCCAACGCCCTCGGCCTCCTCGCCGCGCTGGCGCTGTCCCTGCTGCTGATCCCCTCCCTGGGCGCCGAAGGCGGAGCGCTGACGACCGTCGGGGCAGAGATAACGCTCGCGCTTGTGAGTGTCGCGGCTCTGATCCGTGCGCGCCCGGGGATGGGGCTGCCGTTGCGGGTTGTGCCGGTTGCCGCAGTTGCCGCCGGAGCGGGCATCCTCGTCGGCCGCCTGGTGGGGGAGCACTCGCTGGTGGAAGCGATAGCCGGGGGAGCCACCTATCTCGCAGTGATCTTTCTGTTCGGCCGCTTCCCGCCGGAGCTCGGTCACCTGATGCAGGGACTGCGCTCCTCGGGCTCGGCCAAGGCACCCTCTCCGTGAACGCGTAATGCATGTCGGCCTGAATCTGATCTTCCTCGTCCCGGGTGAGACGGGCGGCATGGAGGTGGCCGCGCGCGAGCTGATCCCGGCACTGCTCGCCGAGGCGCCGCCGGGGATGCGCTTCACCGCGTTCGTCAACCGCGAGGCGGCCTCGGCCGGCGATGGCCCGTGGGATGAGCTCCTGCCCGCCGCGACCGTTCCGGTGAATGCGCGCAACCGCATCCAGTGGGTGCTCGGCGAGCAGGCGCTGTTGCCGCGGATGGCCGCGCGTGCCGGCGTGGATCTCGTGCACAGCCTCGCCAGCACGGCGCCGCTGTGGGGGCGGTTTCGCAGGGTGGTGACGGTCCATGATCTGATCTACGCCCGCTTCCCCGAGGCACACGCCGGCATCCGCGACAAGGGCATGAAGGTGCTCGTGCCCTGGGCGGTGCGCCGCTCAGACCGGGTGATCGTCGATTCGCAGAGCACGCGAGAGGATCTGATGCAGCTGCTCGGTGTCGCGGGCTCGCGCATCGACGTCGTGCCGCTCGGACTCGGCAGCGTGCGGCGCGAGGCTCCGCTGCCCGAGCCCGAGGTGCGTGCGAGATTCAACCTCGGCGAACGCCGCGTGGTGCTCGGCCTGTCCGCAAAGCGGCCCCACAAGAACCTGCCGGCACTGATCGGCGCGCTCGCGCAGCTTTCTCCCGAGCATCGGCCTCTGCTCGTGCTGCCGGGCTACGCGACCGCGCATGAGACGGAGTTGCGCGAGCTCGCGCACGCGGCTGGCGTGGAGGACGATGTGCGCTTCCTCGGATGGTGCACGGGCGAGGAGATCGAGGGTCTGTGGGCCCTCGCCGAGGCGTTCGTGTTCCCCTCGCTGTATGAGGGCTTCGGGCTGCCGGTGCTCGAGGCGATGGCGCGCGGGGTGCCGGTCGCCTGCTCTGGGACCTCCTCGCTGCCCGAGGTGGCCGGCGAGGCCGCGCTGCTGTTCGACCCGCGCGATCAGCGCGCGATCGCCGCGGCGCTCACTCGGCTGCTCGAGGACCCGGCTCTGCGCGAGCGGCTGCGAACCGCCGGGCTTGCGCGTGCGCGGGAGTTCAGCTGGGAGCGCGCCGCCCGCCTGACGCTTGACAGCTACGCCCGTGCGCTCGGCTCGGCGTAGCTCTCGAGCACGATCTGCAGCGAGTGCTCGAGCGACAGCCAGTCGGCATTCTCGGCAAACCAGCTGACCGTGCTCCTGCGCAACTCGATGCCACCATCGTGCACACGCACGATCGCGTCCGCTATCGCCTGTGGATCGGAACGGGCGATCGTGCCGTTGACGCCCTCGGCGATCAGCTCCGTCGCCGCGTTGTCCTCGCCCGCGACCACGATGCTGGGGGTCCCCCGCGCGGCGGCCTCGACGACGACCATGCCATAGCCCTCGCGTCGCGAGGGCAGAAGCATGCACAGGGCCGAGCGCATCTCGCTCTCGACGATGTCGGCATCGACGAAGCCGGGCGCCCGCACGATCTCCTGCAGGCCATGCTCGGCGATCGACGCATCGAGCGCCGCACGCTCGGGTCCGTCGCCGAGAAACTCTCCCCGCAGGCCCTCGACCCGCCCCACGGCCAGCGCCAACGCGGCCACGCCGAGCGTGGGCTGCTTGTCGGGGATCAGCCGCCCCGCGAACAGCACGACGGGGTCGGCCGGTCTCGGCGTGACGGGGTCGCTCGTGCCGGCATAGAGCCCGCGCAGGACGGTGAGCGAGCCGCGCAGCCCCTCTTCGCGCAGGCGCTCGGCCTGAAGCTCAGAGAAGCAGAACGCGCGCTGGGGCACCAGGGCGCAGATGCGCTGAACGAGCCAGCCGACGCGCCCGGCCGCGCCGCCGAGGTAGTCGAGCCAGTAGGAGCGGCTCCAGACCTCGAACCAGTCGACCAGCAGCCGGAAGCGAAGGAAGGGCCGCAACAGCGATGCCGACAGCAGCGAGAAGAAGGGGAAGTCGCACATGTGGACCACGTCGTAGCGGCGGCCGTTGCGCAGCAGGTGCAGGAACACCCCCAGCCCGAAGACCAGAGGGGGCAGGATGCGCCGTCTTCCGTCCGTCGTGTACAGCGCCATGCGCGGGCCCGCGGTCACGACCCGTATGCGCTCGTCCAGGTCCAGCCGCTCGCCCCGCGGCCATTGGCGCAGGGTCAGGTAGGTGACCTCGTGCCCCTCGATCGACAGCCGCTCGGCGAGGTTGCGATACCAGCGCTCGGCGCCGCCGATGGTGTACGGGAACAGGCAGTCGTAGATGACGCATACGCGCATAGCGGTAGCATCATCTCGCGAATCCGCGCCACTTTCCGCCCGCGCGCGCGTTATAACCGCATGACCCCGTGTCCGCCCGGGCCCCCACCCGTGGGTGGAACCCGGGCGCCGAGAGCACCACAATGAGCACAGTCGTCCAGACAAAGCCCCCCATCGCTGCGGACGCCGACGATCGTTCCGTGCCCATCGTGTCCGTCGTGATCCCCTGCCTGAACGAGGCCGAGAACATCGAGGCATGCGTGACCGCTGCCCTGCAGGCGCTCGAGCGCATGGGCGTGGAGGGAGAGGTGGTGGTCGCCGACAACGACTCCGAGGACGACTCTGCGCGACTGGCTGACAAGGCCGGCGCACGCGTCGTCGTGGAGCCGCGGCGCGGCTACGGCAGCGCGTATCTGGCCGGGTTCGCCGCATCCAGGGGCCGCTACATCGTGATGGCCGACGCCGATCTGACCTACGACTTCGCCGAGATCCCCCGCTTTGTGGCGGCGCTCGAAGAGGGCGCCGAGATGGTGATCGGTGACCGCATGGACAGCATCCAGCCGGGCGCGATGCCCTGGCTTCACCGCTACGTTGGCAACCCGATCCTGACAGGCCTCCTCAACCTGTTCTTCCGCACCGGGGTCAACGACGCCCACTGTGGAATGCGCGCCCTTCGCCGAGAGGTTCTCCCCCGGCTGGATCTGCGCACGACGGGCATGGAGTTCGCCTCAGAGATGGTCATCCGCGCCTCCAAGGAGAACCTCCGCATCGCCGAGTTCCCGATCGAGTACCACCCCCGCGGCGGGGAGAGCAAGCTCTCGAGCTTCAGTGACGGCTGGCGACACCTGCGCTTCCTGCTCGTGCACAGCCCCAACCACCTGTTCATCGTGCCCGGCGCCATCCTGGCCGGCGTGGGAACGGTGATAGTCGTGTTCGTCGGCGCCGGACTTGACTTCTTCGGTCGGGCCTGGGGGCTGCACGCGCTGATAGGCGGGGCGCTGCTGATGATCGTCGGCACGCAGGTTCTCGCGCTTGGTCTGTGCGCGCACGCATACGGCACCTATTTCATGGGCGAGCAGGATCCATGGTTCGATCGCATGCGTGCGCGCTTTCGACTCGAGCACGGCCTGCTGCTGGGCGGGTTGTTCGCGCTCATCGGGGTGGTGATGGGCGCGGTGATCGTCGGAACCTGGATCGCGCACGGCTTCGGCTCGCTTGCCGACGAACACCTCGCCGTGATCGCGGCCACATTCCTGATCGTCGGGATCCAGATCTTCTTTTCCTCCTTCCTGCTGTCGATCCTCGGGCTGCGCCGCCGCTAGCGTGCGGCCGTGGCGCCGGATTCCGGCGGTCGTATTTGCTGGCGACGTGCGTGTGTGGCGCGCGGCGCTCCTCGTCGCGGTGCCACTCGTCCTGCTGGTCGCCTTCTACTGCCTGCGTCCGCGCGACTACTACACCGGAACCGACAACGTCGAGGTCTACACCTACGTGGTGGAAACGCCGGCCGGCGAGCCGGTGTGCGTACCGGGCCTGTCGATCCCGGCGGGCACCGGCCGCCTGCGTCTGCAGCTCATCTCGCGTACCCGTGTTCGCCCGGGGCTTCACCTGGCGCTGAGCCTGGGCGGGTCCCGGCCACGTACGATCGACAGTCAGCTCGGCCCCGTCAGGGTTGGCAGAAACCGCATCAGCGCGGCGGTGTTTGCGATACCGACACTGCCCGCGCATCCTGCGGAAACCCAGGCCTCCCTGTGTCTGACCGCCACTGACGTCGTCAACTGGGGAGGCACGCCGCTGCCGACGGTTCCGAGCCCTGATCCACCGACTGCGGGCGGGCACCCGGTCGCGGGGCGCGTCGCCGTCTGGTACCTGCCTCGCGCGGGCGCCCAGCAGAGCTACCTGGCCCGCAGCGGTGAGATTCTCCGCCGCGCCTCGCTGTTCCGGCCCGGTCTCGTCGGACCATGGCTTTATGTGCTGATCCTCCTCGTTGTCCTGCCCGGACTGGCTCTTGCGTCCGTGCGGTGCCTGGCGCTGGCCTCGGCGGCCGGTGGGCCGGACTTCGGCCAGCGGCGGGTGGCCGCCGGGCTGTTCATCATCGCTGCGCTCAACTTCGCCTGCTGGGCGGTGATCACGCCGCCGTTCCAGGCCCCCGACGAGGTGGACCACTTCGCCTACACGCAGTCGCTCGTCGAGCGCGGCGAACCGCCCTCGCGCAACCCTGGCTCGCCGCTTCCGCGCTGGTCGAGCGCCGAGACGCTCGCACTGGAAAGCATGAGCTTTACAACAGACCATCAGATCGGCGATACGCGGCCGCCATGGACGGCCCATGCGCAGGACCGCTATCGCGCGCAGGTCGCAATCGAGCATCCCAGCTCCGCCAATGGGGGAGGAAACGAGACGGCCGCGACCCACGGCTCGATCTACTACGGGGCGCTTGCACCCGCCTACCTGCTGGCATCCAGTTCGCCGTTCGCCCAACTGACCCTGATGCGGCTGACCTCGGCCCTGATCGGTGCACTGACCGTGCTGTTCGCGTTCCTGCTTGCGCGCGAGCTCGCGCCCGGTCGTCCCTGGCTCGCGGTGCTCGCCGCGCTGCTCGTCGCCTATGAGCCGATGTACGGGTTCATCTCGGGCGCGGTCAACAATGACGTCGGCGTCAACGCGGGCGCGGCCGCGCTCGAGCTGCTGCTGATCCTGATGCTCCGCCGGGGCGTGACGCTCTACACGGGGCTTCTGACCGGGGCGCTGTTGGCCGCACTGCCACACGTCAAGGGCACGGTCTACTCCCTGTACCCGGTTGTGGGCATCGCGCTGCTCGCCACCGTCTGGCGCCACCACCGGCGCTCCCAGGTGGCCGGGTGGGGCGCCCTGGCGGTCGCCGCGGTGGCGGTGCGCGAGCTGCTGGTGCGCGTCGAAGCAGTCGCTCGCTCCTCCAGCCATGCCGTGGCGGGGACGCCCGCGGAAGCTGGCTCAGCGGTGGGATCGGCCAGCGAAGCGCTCGCGCATCCACTCGACTACCTCGGCTATCTGTGGCAGGTATTTCTGCCCCGCCTTCCCTTCATGGCGCCGCACTTCGAGGCAGTCGGCTGGCCGGCGTTCGTGATCTTCGTCGAACGCGGGTGGGGCGCCTTCGGGTGGTACGACGTGTTCTTCCCCGCATGGGTATACGTCGTGATCGTTGCGGCCATGCTCATGGTCCCACTACTGGCTTTGGTCGCGGCCGGACGAGAGTGGGGCTTCCTGCGGCGCAACCTCCCCGAGGCGGGGACCTTGCTGCTCATGCCGATCGCGGTGGTGGCCGGCTTCGAGGCGGCGTTCTACACCATCGGTGCACGGAATTTCATTCCGGAATTCGGACGATACGCGTTTCCGGCGATCGCGCCGCTGGCGGTGCTCGTGGTGGCCTCGCTGCACGCTTTCGGCCGGCGCTGGGCGCTGTTTGCGGGCGTTGGGCTGCTGGTCGCGATGCTGGCGCTCAGCTACGCCTCGCAGCTGCTGACACTGACCGGGTTCTACGCTTGAGCATGCCGACGCTTGACCATGTCGAGTTGAACGCCTGCAATGTCTGACCCAACGGTTGCCATCCCCACCCGCGACGGCGGGGAGTTGCTGGTGCGCACGCTGGCCGCGCTTGAAAGGCAGACGCGCAAGCACGAGCTGCTCGTGTGTGACTCCGGTTCCTGCGATGGGTCGGCCGCCCTCGCGCGCTCACATGGCGCGCGGGTGCTTGAGATCGACCCCGGCAGCTTCAGCCACGGCGGGACACGCAATCTGCTGATGCGCGAGGCCCGGGGCGCACATGTCGCACTGCTCAGCCAGGACGCCGAGCCCGCCGACGAGCGCTGGCTTGAGCTGCTGCTCGCCGGCTTTGAGCTCGCACCCGACGTGGGGATGGTGTACGGCCCATATCTGCCGCGGGCGGACGCTGCGCCCGTCGTGCGCTTGGAACTTGAACGCTGGTTCGCTTCGCTGGCGCCCGAAGGACGCCCGCACGTGGATCGGCTCGGTGAGCAGGAACGCCGCTCAGATGCCCTGGCAGGGGGATTGCCCACGGTCGGCCTGATGGGCGGACGCGGCTTCTTCACCGACGCAAACGCCTGCCTGGCGCGCTCGGCCTGGGAGCGGGTGCCGTTTCGCGAGGTTCCCTACGCGGAGGACCGCGTGCTGGCGATCGACATGCTGCGAGCGGGTTACGCGAAGGCATTCGTTCCGCAGGCCGCGGTCCTCCATTCTCACGACTACACCACGCTCCAGGAACTTCGCCGCTGCTTCGACGAGTGGCGGGGGCTGCGCGAGGTCTATGGCTGGCGCGAGCCCGCTTCTCCAGCTCACCTCACACATCAGCTGCGCGGCGCGCTGGGAGGGATCCGGCGCGAACTGATCCTAGAAGGTGCCTCCTCCACGCGCCGCCGCGCGACGCTCATCGCGGCGGGTCGTCACCATGTCGTGCGCCTCGCGGGTGCGCTGCTCGGCTCGCGGGCCGACCTGCTGCCTTCCGCGGTTCGCCGTCGGCTGTCGCTCGAGCGGCGAGCGGGCTTCGCGGCGCTTGACCTCGGCGCGCCCTCCGATTCCTCCCAAGCACAGCGACAGGCCCCCTGATGAACGACGACCCCTCCACAGACCCCCGATCACCGATCGCTGAGTCCGAGCCGTCGCCCGCGGCGGCGCTCGACGGCACATTCAGCGGACCCTTCGCCGGGCTGCGCCGGCGCATCTATCTCACCTACCGCTACCTCGGCTGGCGCACACTGCTGTTTCGGGCGCTCACATTCCCCCTGCGTTTCACGCCGCTGAAACGTTGGCTGCGTCTGCGCAGCCATGGGCGTGATCGCGAGGTACGCCGCTCGCAGGCCTGGTATCGCGAGCACGGGCGACCCGTCACCATCGTGATCCCGAGCTTCCGCGACGCCGAGCGTGTGGCCACGCTCGTCCGGAGCATCCGCGGAACGGTGCCGCGAGACATGGTCCGCATCGTCGTGGCCGATGACGACAGCGGCGCCGAGCACGTCGCGGCGCTGCGGCGGATAGCGGGCATCGAGGTCGTTGCCGGTAGTGAGAACGTCGGCTTCGCCGCCAACGTCAATCGCGGTTTGCGCGCGTCGCTAAAGGACGCGGACGTGGTCGTGCTGAACTCCGACGTGGAGGCTCGCCCAGGCTGGCTTGCGTGCCTGCAATACGCTGCCTCCCAGGAGAAGGATGTCGGCATCGTGGGGCCCCAACTGCTCTATCCCGACGGTCGTATCCAGTTCGGCGGCACGGTTCGCAACCTCGACGCTCCGGAGTGGTTCGACCACCGCTACCGCTTCAAGCCCGAGGGCTGGGGACCGGCTCGCCACTCAGGACCGGTCCTGGCTGTGACGGGAGCGTGCATGTATGTGCGACGCGAGGTGATCCAGAGTGTGGGACTGCTCGACGAGAGCTACCCGATGGCCTATGAGGATGTCGACTGGTGTCTGCGCGCCTGGCAGGCGGGCTTCCGCGTCGTCTACTTTCCCGCTGCCCGTCTCGTTCACCACGAGTCGGTTACCCGTGGCACGGAGTTCGGCGAGCGCGAGCGTGCGTCGCAGCAGCTCTTCTGGCAGCGGTGGGGGGACTTCTTCGATGCGCGCCAGGTGCGCACCAACTCCGGAGCTCTGCGCGTGGTCTACGTGACCGAGGACACCGGCGTCGGTGGTGGGCACCGGGACATCTTCGAGCACCTCAACCGCCTGTTGGACCGCGGACACGAGGTGGCGCTGTACACACTCGGAGATCCTCCCGACTGGTTCGACCTGCGCGCGCCGGTGCACAGCTTCGAGTTCTACGACGAACTCGTGGAGGCCCTGGCGGATGTGGATGCGATCAAGGTCGCGACCTGGTGGAACACCGCCGCGCCGGTGTGGCAGGCCAGCGTTCTGCGCGGAATCCCCGTGTACTTCGTGCAGGACATCGAGACCTCCTATTACCCTGACGACGAGTGGTCTCGCCACGCCGTGCTCGACTCCTACCGCCCCGAGTTCCGGTACATGACGATCTCCTCCTGGAATCGTGAGCGGTTGCGCGAGCTGGGCCTCGACGCCGAGCTGATCCCGCCGGGGATCGATCTTGAGACCTTCCGCCCGCGGACGGATCTCCCGCGCGGCGAGGACATGGTGCTCGCACTCGGCCGCTCGAACCCGCTGAAGAACCTCCCGCTGACGATCGACGCCTGGCGCGCGCTGTCGGAGCGCTCGGAGGTGGACCGACGGCCCGAGCTGTGCCTGTTTGGGATCGAGCCCGAGCTCGCCACCGAGGAGGGCATGCGCTACGTGGAGTCCCCGAGTGACGAGGAGGTCAACGAGCTGTTCAACTCCGCCTCCGTATTCGTGCAGACCTCCGTGCATGAGGGCTTCGCGCTGCCACCGCTTGAGGCGATGGCCACGGGGTGTCCCGTCGTGTGCACCGACGCGCACGGCAACCGCGACTTCTGCGTCGACGGGGGTAACTGCCTGATGCCCGAGGCGAACATCGCCGCCGTGAGTGCCGCTCTGGCAGCACTGCTGTCGGACCCCGACCTGCGCGAGCGGCTGGGGCGCGCCGGGATCGAGACGGCCGGTGACTACGCATGGGAGCGGCGAATCGACGCACTCGAGAAGTTCCTGGTTGAGGTCGCACGGCCAACCAGGCTGGATCCTGATCGGGGGGCTGCTTCTCGGGGCCGAGCCGATGGAGGCGCTCTGTCTCAGCCGCAGCGGACGGCCGGCTGAGCGTGCACCGGGAGCGAAGGGGCCGCTCGTGAAGGTTGAGGCTGTCGAGCAGCTGCGCTGTCCAGTCTGCCGGCGCGAGCACACGCTCGCGCTGTGCGCCGAGAGCAGCGACGATCATGAGGTTCGGGAGGGGCTGCTGCGCTGCCGGGCGTGCAAGAGCGAGTTCGCGATGCATCGCGGAGTGCCCGAGCTGCTGCACGATCCGGCTCCCCACATCGTCAAGGAGGTCGCGGGGCTGGAGCGCTTCGCCGCCCAGATGCGCCTGGACGGCTGGGACCGCGAGCTGGTACGCAGGCTGCCCGACCTCGAGCATGGATATTGGTACGTCCAGTCTCGCTCGATGTACCAGCTCCTGAGCACGATCCCATTTCAGCCCGGGCAGAGCGTTCTGGACGTCGGCTCGAACACGTGCTGGGCCGCAAACCACTTCGCCGAGCGCGGGCTGCGCGCGATCGCCCTGGACATCGCGACCGTGGAGTTGCAGGGACTGTATACGGCCGACTACTTCCTTGATGACGGTCACGTGTATTTCGAGCGCGTGCTGGGCTCCATGGACGAGATCCCGCTCGCGTCGAGCAGCGTCGACTACGTCTACTGCTGTGAGGTGCTCCACCACAACGACCTGGCCGGCCTGCGCCGGACCTTCGAGGAGATCTTCAGGGTCCTGCGACCCGGGGGGCGGCTGCTGATGGTCAACGAGACTCTCAAGACCCTGCGCGATCCGAGCGGCATGCACCTCCAGGGAGTGGAGCAGTACGAGGGATACGAGCATGCGCACTGGGCCATGCGCTACCGCTGGGAGGCGACACGGGCCGGGTTCTTCACCGAGGTCACCGAGCCGCACTACCGTGCGTTCTTCGGCGATGCCGATCATTCGGTCCTTGCGCGCAGCGGCCTCATCCGGCGCGCATACCTGATGTGGCTGAACCACATCGCCGGCGGGGTATCGATGAACATAGTGGCGACCAAGCCAAGGCGCTTCGTGGGTCGCCACGAGGGCATGGCAAGCCCCGAGCGCCTCCTGCGTACCGGCGTCGCCGCGATTCGAGCCAAGGCCGCGCGCATCGCGCGCTCTCCCGGCGCAGCGCCCCGACTGCCGCGCTCTCCCGAGCAGGCCGCCGCGGCCATGCAGGCCGAGCGACGGCGAGCGCCCGAGGGGTGAGCCGCTGCGGATCAGAGATTCTCGGCGACCAGCGGGGCCGAGCGGTTGAACACCCAGAAGCCGAGGCCGAATGTGGCCAGAACGATCGCCATCGGCCCTAGGAGCGCCGCCCAGCTGCCGAGCGCTTCACCGGCGCTGAGCGTCGCGGGGTTGATCATCGCGTGCCGGAACTGCTGAAACACGACCGCCAGCGGATTGAGCATGTAGAGGTGGTAGAGGAAATGCTTCGCGGCGCCCGGCTCGAGCAGGAGCTTTTCGCGCACCGTTTCAACGGGGATGATCACCGGCGATACGTAGAACAGGATCTGTGAGCACACGTCCCAGATCGGCTGAATGTCTCGAAAGCGAACGAACAACGCGGACAGCAGCATCGCGATGCCCGTCGCAAACACAATCAGCATCAGGAGGATCAGCGGCAGCTCGAGCCAGCTGAGCATCGGCCTCACACCCGAGATGAGCGCGAAGATCATCACCACGACGAGGTTCATGCTCAGGTTGAACAGCGTCACGAGAACCACCGAGAGCGGGATCACCAACCTGGGGAACTGGATCTTGCGAACGAGGTTCTCACGATCGACAACGCTGCGCACCGCGCCCGCGGTCGCTTCAGCGAAGAAGGTGAACAGCACAATCGAACCCAGCAGCTGAGCACCGTAGAACTGGCTCGCCGCGCCTTTGGCCTTGTCGACTTTGAAGATCACCACGAAGAACACGTAGATCACCCCGAACAGCAGGAGTGGCCGCATCAGCTGCCATACGTAGCCCAGCGCCGAGCCGAAGAACCTCAGCTTGAACTCGTTGCGGGCAATGTTGTAAGTGAGGTGCCAGAAGCGCGACCAGTCGTCGGTCAGGGCCCGGGGGCCTCTGATTGGACGTCCCAGGCTCTCGTATGGAATTGCCTCCGAGCTCAAGCTCGCACCTGCGGCGTTTGTGAGGTTGAATGGCCTGCGACGCTGACCTCAACCGGGACGTCTATAAGTCCTCCCATTGCCTCGGGACCGGTGACCACAAATGACAGGGCACCCTCGAAGCGGTCCATCAGGTCAAGGCCCGTGCCACGGTGAGCGAGTGTGAAAAGCGGGTTGTAACGCCCGGGGGCCAGCACGTTTTCGAATGAGAAGGAAAACAGCACCTCATCACCGGCGTCGAAGCGGCCGCTGCGCTCGTTCTCACGCGACGTGGTCGCGACGATGATCGCGACGTGGTCTTCGTTGAGCACATACACGCTCGCGACCGGATCCTCTACCTGGACCGCAAACTTGACAAGCGCCTTCAGTGTCATCTGCCGGCTCTGTGGGAGCGAGGTCTGGCGCTCGCCATGCTCATCCTCGATCCAGGCCTCGACAACGCGAGCGTCGCCGTCGCCACCGCGGTCCCCAGCAGCGGCCCCGGCTGCCTGTGGATCGCGTCCGAAGTTGATCTCCAGATAGCGGTCGGCGACCTCGTGCGGCTCGCCGAGGTGGACGACGGAGCCTTTCTCGAGCAGCAGCGCGCGGTGACAGAAGCGATTGAGTGTGGCCATGTCATGAGTGACAAACACGATCGTGCGACCGTCGTCGCGCATGCGGTTGAAGACGTCGAAACACTTCTGCGCAAAGGCGGCGTCGCCCACCGCAAGCACCTCGTCCACCAGGAGGATGTCGGCGTCGACCTGGATCGCGACCGAGAAGGCCAGGCGCACATACATGCCCGATGAATAGTTCTTGAGCTTGAGCTCCTCAAACTCGCGCAGTTCGGCGAAGTCGATGACCGCGTCGTAGCGTGCTCGCGCTTCGCGAGGAGAGAGGCCCATCATGATCCCGTTGAGCACGACGTTGTCGCGTGCGGCGAGATCTGCGTTAAAGCCGACGCCAAGCTCGATAAACGGCGACAGTCGCCCGTTCATCCAGATCCGACCGCTGTCAACGCCATAGATCCCGGCGAGGCACTTCAGCAGCGTGCTCTTGCCGCTGCCGTTGCGCCCGGCGATCCCGAAGAACTCGCCTGGGCGCACGTCGAAGGAGATGTCGTTGAGCGCCTCGAAGGTCTGGTGTTGAGTGTGGCGCCTGGGGTGGAGTGCCCGCTCCTTCAGCGTGTGGGTGCGCTCCTCGGGCACACGGAACGTCTTTGTAACCGAATCGACGACGATCGGCGGCAGAGACGAACTGGCCGGAAGGGACATCTGACGAAGGGTACCGTGAGGCCCCACGGCAGCCAGCCATTCGCCCGGAAGCGCGCAGCTAGCCGCTGTGTAGCATGGGGTGGTTGGCGGAGCCACTCAGCCATAACACGGTGCCGTGTGTCGAGCACTTCACGCACCCCGAACTTGCTCCGGTTCTGCGCGAGGTTTGGGAGCCGGTGGCACCTGATGGATATGGCTGGACGGAGGCGCACCCCGATCGAAAGTCGTGGGAGGTGGCGATGGCAATCCGGGCGCTGCGAGACCAGGGAGCGCTGCGGGCGGACGCGGAGGTGCTGGGCGTGGGCGCCGGAACCGAGGCCACGCTGTTTTTCCTGACGAACCATGTGCGCCGAGTATTTGCAACGGATCTGTACCTGGATCCTCATGGCTGGGATCACACGGCGACGTCGGGAATGTTGATTGAGCCGCAGCAGTTCTGGGCAGGACGGTCAGACCCCCAGCGTCTGGTCGTCCAGCATATGGATGCGCTCGAATTACGATACGCCGAGAATTCGTTCGACGGCGTGTTCTCCTCGTCGAGCATCGAGCATTTCGGCGACCTCGATGCGGTGGCACAAGCAATGAACGAGATCTACCGCGTCCTTCACCCCGGCGGCATCGCGTCACTCTCCACCGAGTTTCGCCTCGGTGGACCACCGCCCGGGCTACCGGGAATACTGATGTTCGATCGCGACCAGATCATGGAGTCGATCGTGGGCGATCGAGAGTGGGAGCTGGTCGGTGGAGCACTGGAGCTTCAGCCATCGCAGTCGACACTCGACGTTACGGTTCCATTCGCGAGCGCCGTCGCCGACATTGAGAATGGCGCGCCGCACTGGTCGGTCTATCCCCATCTCGTGCTGGAGCAGGAGCCGGTGGTTTGGACCAGCGTTCACTTGGCGCTCAGGAAGCCGGAGTGAGCGGATTTGGTTCAGTTCGAGCCGGGCCCAAGTTGCGACGCGATGTCGTACGGGTAGACGTACATCTGAATCGAGCCTATCGCGTAGCTGGCGATGGGTGTTCCAAGGCCTGACGGAAGAGTGGTCACATAGAGGTTGTTGGGGTCCACGAGTAAGAAGGAGCGACGCGGTCTGGGCACGTACCACGAGGGAGTTCGCATAAGGACGAACGGACAGATTGGGGCGCGTGGCGAATTCGAGCACTGGACCAACGGTCGCACCACAACCTGGCTGTGTGAGTTCCACGTCAGACTGGAAGCGTCCCAGTAGCCGGCATAACCCGTCCGCGCATTGTTGGCTCTAGCCAGCTTCACGATCTGGGCTGCGTAGTGCGCGAGGGGCGGCTCGGTCACCTGCAGGTAGTTTCTCTTCAGACCCACGATGCTGCCGACAAAGAAGATCGACACGGCGCCGAGTACCAGGGTCCGCTGAATGACGCCGCGCGAAATGACCAGAGGTACGATCGCCGCGATCGAGAAGAGTACGGTGATGTAGTAGGAGACATGAGACGTTTTTTCGGCCGCCGAGCTGACCACGAACGCTCCGCAGACCGCCAACGCCGAGCTGAGCCAGTACACCGTGTGCAATCCGAGTGCGAGCTCGGATTGTGTCTCACCGCCTTGGAGCCTCCTTCCGGACAAGATAAATCGTGTGGCGCCACGCAGTCCGACAAACAGCAGGGTGAATAGAGCCGCTATCAACACGATCGAACATGCGGTCCCGATCACCGCATGCAGCGTCCCGGGCCATCCTGCACCCAGGTAGCCGTTCGAGAGTTCCTTCAGGCCAGTGAACAGCAATTTCGCGTTTTCAGAGATGATGGAGCCGGAGCCGACTTTCGCCGCAGGGGGAACGGTCACGTAGCCGGCTGACCGCATGAGCGCGCCTGTGAGAAAGGCGATCGGAATGGCGCCGATCGCGGTGGTCAGTGCCGACAGCGCCACGATCCGGGAAGATCGGCCGCGCCGCAGCCCGGCCGTGATTGCGGTGAGCGCAAACGGTATGACACCCGTGACGATCAGCAGAGCATCCGAGGCGACACACACGCCGAGAACGATCGCGCCCAGCAGAGGCACCGCGACCGTCTTGATACGGCCTTGTCGCTGGCCTTTGGCCAGCCATACCAGATAGGCCCCGAGAAGCGCTGTGCACGGGTACACCACGTTATGGGCAACTGCTGCGATGAACACCCGCAGCGCCCAAGGCGAGGCGACCAGCATTATGAGTACTGAGAGAATCGCCTCTCGGCGGCCCGAGACCCGATCGACCGACCAGCCGATCGTGAGGGCGGACGCGATGAAGAGGACGGTCGGCATGACCTCCCACAGCTGGCGATGCAGGGGAAGGTTGGCGGTGATCAGGCCAAACCAGAGTGGCACCCAGGCGCCGGTGGTGGAAATGACCGTATTTCCGCCAGTTCCGGTGTGGGCGACCGTTTCTGCGAGTACAAATCCGCCCGAGTAGTCGGCTACCCAATCACTTGCCGCGATGTTTCCGGTGAACCGGAGCGCGAACAGCACGAAATAGACAGCGGCGAGTGCACAGGGGACGAGCCAGGCCACTGCGGGTATATCGGTGGGCCGCACGGAGTTGGTCCACGGGCCAATCGAGCGGAAGCGCCCAAGACGCTCGCCACCCGGAGAGGCGGGCTTGTCAGTCGTCGGCACGGATGTCTCGGCTAGTGCTGCCAACGGAGGGCGACGGGGAGGCGTTGATCCCATAAAGCACGGGCAGTCTAGTCGCTCGTCCGGCATTCCTGATCCGGCTGTGAGGCGCCGAACGGCGGCCAGCGTGGACGGCCAGCACGCGTATCACGACGAGTCGATTGATACCCTCGTTGACCGCAATGGCACCTGTGCACTCGGCCCGACCAACGTCTCCAGACGATCCGCGGCTTGACGGTTGGTATCACACGATCGATTTCGGCGACGGAATCACTTCGCATGGCCACTTTGATCACCGCAGCGTCGTCGACTCCTACGGCATTCCGAGCTCGCTCGCCGGGATGACGGCGATTGATATCGGCTCGGGTGACGGCTTCTTCACGCTCGAGCTCGAGCGCCGTGGCGCGGACCGCGTCCTTGCCCTCGACGTCGGTGCGATGGGTGACTGCGACTGGCTTCCGCAGGCACGCGAGCGACTGTCACCATCCGTCCGCGAGTCCCAGACATGGCGTCAGCACTTCAACCTCGCGCGGGAGTGGCTCGGCTCGCGAATCGAACAGCAGACGCTGAGCGTGTATGACCTCTCTCCGGATCGCGTGGGAACGTTCGACATCGCCTTCTGCGCGGACGTTCTCCTACACCTCAAGAACCCACTTCAGGCGCTGTTGAACATCCGCTCGGTGACGAGACGGCTGGCGATCATCGAGTCGGTGATCGAGCCGGATCTCGAGCGCGAGTCCGCTGGGCGCCCGCACCTGTGGTTCGGCGTCGTCGGCGAGGAGGCCGAGGCCGGTGACAACAACACGTACTGGAAGCTTACGTCCGGTGCTCTCCGCGACATGCTGCTGTACGCCGGCTTTGCGCGCGCCGAGCCCCAGGAGCCCTTCGGGCTGGCACCCTTCGGACTACCGGCCGTCTCCGTGCTCGGACATGTCGTCTGAGGGGCCGCCGGAGTGTAGGTCCACAGCGGCCGTCGAGTTGATCGAGCTCAAGCAGTTGGATGATCTGCTGAGGCGCGCGGATGAGATAGGCGATCGCGGAACCTGCAGTGAGCACCTCGCGTACCTCGACGGCTACCGGCTCGAGTACGACCACGGCATTCTCCCAGACGACCCGTTTTCTGCCGACTATAAGCGCGCGCAGCTTGACATCTACCGTGCGATCGCCGGGGTCTCGGAGTACGAGCCCCGTACCCATGAGGTCATGTCGGTGGACGTCGACGAACGCCTTCGCCAGCCGGCTCCATTTGACTCCGGCAGCACCGCTGCCGCCGGCGACCATCTGATCGCCTACGGCTTCCTCTTTCGCCTGTTGAACCTGGGCCCCGGAGATCGACTGCTTGAGTACGGAGCCGGTCAGGGCAACCTCACACTCCTGCTCGCGACCGTAGGCGTGGATGTGACCGCGATAGACATCTCACCGGGTTACATCGAGCTCATCCGGCGGCGAGCCGCGCGGGATCAAGTCTCGCTGACCGCTGTCGTCGGAGAGTTCGGGGACCCGCCACCCGATCGAGAGCCGGTCGACGTGATCCTCTTCTTCGAGGCCTTTCATCATTCACTGGACCACGTCAGACTTGTGCGGTCATTGCGAGAGCTGCTGGCGCCAGGGGGGCGCGTGTTCTTTGCCGGTGAGCCGATTCTTGAAACGCCAAGCCAGCCTTGGGCTGGTCCGTGGGGCGTCCGTATCGACGGGGTCTCCCTGAGGGCGATACGCGAGTATCAGTGCTGTGAGCTTGGCTTCACTACCTCCTACTTTGTCCGCATGCTGATGCGAAATGGCTTCTTGGTGACTTTTCATCCGTGCGTGGAGACCTACATCGGCAACACCTGGATCGCCCGAGTGAACGATGGAATAATCGCGCCGAACCAGCTCACCCTTCCCCCCGATGAGGAGCGAACCTGGGGGCCGGGACACTCCGATCCGCGCGAGACCCACCGGTTTGCGGGACCAATGACCCGCCTCACGCTCGATGACGACGCTCGTTGGCGGTGTGTCAAAGTGACCCTGAGAAACTATCTGCCCACCGAGCTTGCCGCGAAGGTATCGATAGGAAGCTCGCGGGAAGAGGTGGTCTTGGCCGCAG
This sequence comes from uncultured Solirubrobacteraceae bacterium, assembly GCA_963826995.1. Classification (GTDB taxonomy): domain Bacteria; phylum Actinomycetota; class Thermoleophilia; order Solirubrobacterales; family Solirubrobacteraceae; genus Palsa-744. Next base: position 87,181 of record CAWGYZ010000003.1, read on the forward strand.
CGGAGGAGGTCGTGCTTGAGCTGGCGCTCCCCGCCGGCCCTCGGACGCTGATGATCGAGAGCGCTACCGCCATCCCGTCCGAGCTGGGAGTCAGCAATGACGCCCGGCCCCTGGGCCTCGCGGTGGTCCAGATCGGGCTGGAGGCTTGAGACGAGGGCGTGAGCAGGGCGTCAGCCGGGAGGCCGTCTGGGGGCACGCCAGCTGGGGCAACGGGGCACGGCCCCTGAGATAGGCTCACGCGATGGCATCGCCAGACCGACCCCCCATGTTCAAGCGCATCGCCAGAGGCTTGGTTCGACCCGCGACCCGGCCGATCGATGGGCGCGTGGCCGACATCAATCGTCGAGTGGGCCACGTTGGCGCCTCAGTGGAGGATCAGGGCGCGGCTCTTCGCAGAGATGTGTCCCATGCGCTGGGCAAGCAGGCCGAGTCCGTCGCCGTATATGCACGGTCTGCCGCGGAGGCGGCGTCCTACACGGGACTGGAGCTGCGACGCATCGAGGAGGCTTTTTACGCCTTTCTGGAGGCCTCGCAGGTCAAACTGGATCACATCCGGGAGGTCGCCGAGGACGGTCACTACCGCGAGCGACTGGCCCACGCACTCGATCTCCCCCTGGAGAGACTCGATGGGGCGCTCGCCCACCTCGTGAACCATGCCGCGGGCCACCGGGGCTTCGCCGCCCAGGCCAACCTGTGGTTCAACCCTCCCGTCGTGGTCGAGCTGAGCGCGGGCGCGGCGCGTCTGGCCACCGTCAACGAGCGGATCGTCGAGGTGCCGTTCTCGATGGCTGCGCTGGGTCGCCTCAGCCCCCCGGCGCGAATCCTCGACATCGGCAGCGCCGAGAGCACCTTCCCGCTGTCGGCCGCCTCGCTCGGCTATCGGGTGACGGCTCTTGATCTGCGCCCACTGCCTTATGCGCACCCGAACCTCGAGAGCTTCGCCGAACGCTTCGAGGATTGGGACCCGCCCGAGGAGGCCTTCGATGCCGTCTTTCTGATTTCCACCATCGAGCATGTGGGCATCGGCGCCTACGGCGATTCCGCATATGGCAAGCACGCGGCCGGCCGCGGACCGGACCGCGACATGCTTGAGCGCCTGCGCGAACTGCTGGTACCGGGCGGGTTGCTCGTCCTCACGACTCCCTACGGCGAGGACAACCGCGACGAGTTGGAGCGCACCTACGACGATGAGTCGCTGGCGGCGCTCGTCGAGGGCTGGAGCGTTCTCGAGCGACGGATCATGGTGGCTAGGGACGGGCTCACGTGGCTGCCCGGAGAGGTGACGAGCTCGGGTACGCGTGGTGTGGCAATGCTTGTCGCCTCATCCCCGGCGGCATGACGCTGCCAAGCCACTCGATCAGCCTCTATGCAGAGGGTGCGCAGAACCGCGCCCACTTCGACCGTGGCATCCCGAGGTACGTGGTCGAGCACCTGCGCGCTATGCAAAAGACACGGCCGGAGATGCTCCATTCGGTGTTGCTCAGCCCGGTGCTCCCGTTGACCGGGAACCTGAGCTGGTTGCTGGGTTCCGGGCTGCTCGGTTGGAGTACAGACGATCGCCGGATCGCCGCTCGGCCCTCCAGTGCCCCAAGCGTCTACCACATCATGTCCCCCTTCGAGCTCGGAACACCGCTTGAGGCGATGTGGCCGCGATGGGCTCGGGACTCGCGTGTCGCGACAGTCGTGACCCTGTATGACCTCATCCCGCTGGTCTTCTCGGACCACTACCTGAAGGACGCGGGGATGCGAGCGGAGTATGAAGCGCGCCTCGAGCTCATCCGCAATGCCGACCAGGTACTGGCGATCTCACAAACAACCGCAGACGATGCCATCGAGCGGCTCGGCATCGCAACCGATCGCGTTCACGTCATCCATGCCGGATCGACAGACACGTTCTCGGAGATGTACTCCTCACCCGATGCGGCGTGGGCTCATCTGCGCGGACGGCTCACGAACGTCCGGCCCGGCTTCGTCCTCTATGTCGGTGGCTTTGAGTTTCGCAAGAACCTGGAGGGACTGATTGAGGCGTACAGTCTGCTCGCCGAGAGCGTTCGCGCCAGCCACCAGCTCGTAATCGCGTGTCGGTTGACGCCGGAGCAGATGACCACGCTGGACGAGCGCGCCGCGCGCCTGGGCGTGCAGCCCGGGCAGCTCGTCCTGACGGGTTACGTATCCGACGCCGAGCTCGGAGCGCTCTATCACGCCTGCGCTCTGTTCGTCTTTGCCTCGCTCTACGAGGGTTCGGGCCTGCCCATGCTGGAGGCGATGGCGTGCGGGGCACCGGTGGCTGCCAGCAACACCTCGACTCCGCCGGAGATCCTCGGAGACAGCCGGGCCACCTTCGACCCGCACGACCCGGCATCGATCGCCGCGTGCCTATCCGAGGTGCTCGCGTCACCCTCGGCTCTCGAGCAGCTTGCCGAGCGGTCACGTCGTCGCGTGGGCGCCTACACCTGGACACGGGTGGCCGAACAATCCATCGAGGCCTACGAGCGTGCGGTTGCGCGTCGCGGGCGCCGTGGCCTGCATCGCCCCCGGATGGCGCTTGTGACGCCCTGGCCCCCGGAGCACTCAGGCATCTCCGACTACAACCTGCGGCTGGCCCGCGAGCTCGGCAAGCGGATCGATGTTGACATCGTGACGGCCGGCCCCGCTGAGGAGTATGCAAAGCCGCTCGAGCAGGGCGTGCAGCTGATAGGTGCCACCGATCGCCGTTGGCTGGAGCCCCTGCGTCAACACGATCGGGTCCTCTATTGCATGGGCAACTCGTTGTTTCACGGACACGTCTACGAACTGCTGCAAAGGCGCCCCGGGGCTGTCGTGTTCCATGACGTGCAGCTGACAGGCTTCTACGGCTGGCAGGCGGGCCGCGAACGCCCGGAGGAACCGGCCGTAGCGCTCGCCGGGAGCATTCATTCCATGTACGGAAGTCGCTTGCCTGCCGACGTGAGCAGTGAGGGCCCGCCCGAATGGGAGCGTCAGCTGGCGCTCGGTATCTACATGACGCGCGAGATTCAAAATCTCGCGGAGGCGTGCTTTGTCCACTCGAGGCTCGCCTCGGAGCTGCTGGAGCTCGACCGCGGCGCGCTCGACCGCGGCGTACCGGTGCAGGTGCTCCCATTCGGCATGCCGCCGAGGACAGATGTCCCCCGAGCGGAGGTCTCCGCGGCACCGCTGGTGGTCAGCATGGGAGTGGTCAACGAGGTCAAGGGTCTGGCCGGCCTGATCAGTGCATTCGCGCTCGTGGCGGCCAAGCGTCCGACGGCGCGCCTCGTGATCGCCGGTCCCACCGACGAGGCTGAGTCGCGACGCTGGCACGAGTACGCGCGCGAGCACGCCCCCGACGCGGATATCGAGATTCCGGGCCATGTGGATGGCGAGCGTTACGCGGCGCTGCTCACAGAAGCGGACCTCGCCGTTCAGCTACGGCTCGTGAGCAACGGCGAGGCTTCGGCAGCCATCGCCGACTGCCTATCCGCGGGGGTTCCGACGCTCGTCACCGACATCGGTTGGGCGGGCGAGCTCCCCGCAGACGTGGTCTCCCATGTGCCTGTGGGGACCGAGCCCGCCCAGCTTGCGCAGCGCATCGAGGGGCTGTTGGCGGACGACGCACGGCTCAATGCCCTCAGCAGAGCGGCGCTCGAGCATGCCCGCGTCCACAGCTTTGCGCGTGTGGCTGATGCTTATCTGGCTGCGCTCGAGCTCGAGTGAGATCGAGCCGGCCCGTCCGAGAACCGCGCAATTGCTAACTCCTGCCTCGCCGGGCCAGGCGGTAGCCCGCGCGGGTCGACGCCATCAACGGGCGACGCAACGCCGGACGGACCACCAGGGCGAGCAGCGCCCTCTGATCCTCTCGCGAGAGCAGGCCGTCTGGCCCGACGAGCGCGAGGGCGTCTGCTCCAAGACTGTCCGTGAGCGATTGAATGCTCGCCTGCAGATCATGAACTCCCTGGTCGAGACGCACGATTTCCTGCTCGCGTTCGAAGGCCTCCCAGGCCTGGCGGGCCGATGAGCGCGCCGGCGAGAACAGGGTGCGCCGGTACGCGTCCACGGTTCGCTCGGCACACCGAATCCACCCGTACTCCTGGCAGGCGCGCTGCAGCCCCTCGACATGGCGCTTACGAGTCGTCTCATCTCTGAGCAGTCGGATGGCAAGTGCGCCCGAGCGCTCGAGATTCCACCCATCGAGTGTCGCGAGCTCAGCGGGCAACAGCTCCGCGAGTGAGCTCTGGGCGGCGAACAGGCACGGCACGCCTGCCGCCGCAGCCTCGAATGGCACGAGGCCAAAGCCCTCCAGCACGCTCGGATAAACGAGGGCGCGGGCGTGAGCCATGAGCCAGCGACGTTCGGGGTCGGAGATCGGGCCGAGGTCGGTGACGGCCCCGCCGAGCTCGACTCGACTCTCGACTACGAGCTGCTCCACCGCCGCCGAGGAGCCGTACTCGACATGACTGCCTGCCAGCACGAGAGTTCCGGGCCAGCCGTGGCGTCGCCTGAGCTCGGCGGTCAGTTCGAGCGCAAAGGGCCGGTTCTTGTGCATGTAGTCGGTACCGAGGCAGAGCAGGAACTGCTCGTCGCGGGTAGCGAGCGCTTCGGGCTGCTTCATCGGGACGTCGCCCGGTGGGCTCGCGTCAACGCCGAGCGCCACGACGCTCGCGCGCTGAGAGTCGATCAGGTCCTCGCGCTGGGCATCGCGAAGTGCGTGCGAGGAAAAGAAGAGGACATGGTCCGCTGCTGAAAGGGCTATTCGCGTTGCTCGCACGTGGCGGTGCCACTGGGCGAGATCGGGAAAATACGTGGGGTTGTGGTAGGCGATCAGGTCGAGGTGAGTGATTAGAAGCCTGTGACCAAGGGGCCGCAGCAGTTCCAGGTCGTCGACGGTGAACACCTGCTGGGGACGGTGGACCAGATCTGTCCTGTGCGTGCCTGCGATGGCCTGCTCGTAGGTGATCACTGAAACCTCATCGAGATCTTCAAGCTGAGCGGCGGCCTCGGAATCTGGACCCACCAGTGCTCGGATCTGAACTGCTCCGGTTGCGGCCAGGAATCTGATCAACTCGAGCGTATAGACCTGGGTTCCGGCCGCATGGTGTCCCAGTGCGCGTGCGTCGATAGTGACGCTCAGTGGGCGAAGTGCCATGCGGGCAACCGCTAGGCTGCGCTCGGCGGCCGGCGTGGGTGGATCCTGAGCCGCTCGCCAGAGCACGGGGAACCGCCGCGCGAGCTCGGCACGATCGTCATCGCTCAGCCTCGCGGCCTCGGAGCCGGACACGAGCAGATCGCCGGAGAGGAGGTTTGCAAGCCCGCGTTCCAGCGCACGTAGGCCAAAGTCCGCGAGGGCACATGCGCTCGTGGGCAACGTTTCATCCACGCCGTAGAGCAGATCGAGTGCAGCTCGCGATAGGTAAACGCATGGACCTTCCACGAGGACCACGCGAGGAGAGGTTGCGTTGTCGGCCTCCAACAGTGTTGACCTGGCACCCAGGAGCTCGTCATCGGCGGCCACCGTGGCGCCGGGCAGGGCGCCGACGGTGGCCGTCGTCGACTCTTGCGCTGCCGCGGCGCGCAGACTCTCGAGCCAGCCGTCCGGTAGTTCGGGATCCCCAAGCACGGCGGCAACATCGGCAACGGGGTGATCGGCTGCCGCCCGGTTGATGACGTGCGCAATTGTCTCGCCGGCGCGAGCTTGTTCCGGCGCCCAGCACACGACGCACTCGCGCTCATCCACGTCCGGCCTCCCGCCGTGAGGCTCGCGACTCATCGAGCGTGGAGCATAGGTGACCTGCCCGTACGATTCTCTACGCTTCGCGAATGACGACCACCGGTCATAGCACTCAATATCTTCGAGCGGTTGCCGATCTGGCTGGCAGCGTGCAGCCGGGCGAGATTGATGCGATGGCACAGGGCTTGGCCGCCGTGCGCGAGCGCGGTGGCCGGCTGTTCATACTCGGCGTGGGCGGTGGCGCCGGCCACGCCTCGCACGCCGTAAACGACTTTCGCAAGCTCTGCCGGCTTGAGAGCTACGCGCCCACTGACAACGTCTCCGAGCTGACGGCGCGAACCAACGATGACGGCTGGGAGACGTCGTTCAGCGCGTGGCTCGAGGTCTCGCGCCTGTGTGCGCGCGATGCACTGCTCGTGTTCTCCGTGGGTGGGGGATCCCGCGAGCACAACGTCTCCACGAACCTGGTGGGGGCGATGGAGCTCGCCCGCAACGTCGGCGCATCGATCTACGGGGTGGTGGGCGCGCCCGGTGGAACGCTCGCCGAACTGGCGGATGTCGCGATCCTGATCGACCCGCCCCCGCATCTGCGTACTCCGCTCGTGGAGTCCTTTCAGGCGGTTGTCTGGCACGCCCTCGTCTCCCATCCCGCCCTGGCCCTTCAACAGGGCCACTGGGAGTCGCTCGCGGCGCGCGCGCAGCCGTGAGCGGTCGCTGGAGCAACCCTTCCGGTCGAGGTCCGCTGGTATTCGCGCCGTCGAGCACTGTCCGTCGATCCGCCGGCCGGCCGGCCGCGTTCCTCGACAGAGACGGTGTTCTCAATGAGGCGGTTCCCGACCCCGTGTCCGGAGCTCTTGAGTCTCCGCTGGCAGTCGAGGACGTGCGCTTGCTCCCAGGTGCCGCCATGGCCGCCCGGAAGTTGGCGCAGGCCGGATATGCGCTTGTGTGCGTGTCAAACCAGCCAGCCGCGGCAAAGGGTAAGACGACGCTGGAGCGTCTGCAGGCAGTGCATGAGCGTGTCGTCGAGCTGCTGAAGGAAGAAGGCGTGGAGCTTGAGGTCTCGTTCCTGTGTCCGCATCACCCCGATGGTGTGGTGCCCGAGCTCTCCGGGCCCTGCGACTGCCGCAAGCCGGCGCCGGGGATGTTGCTTGACGCGGCTGGAAATCTCGCGATAGACCTCGGCGCCTCATGGATGCTGGGCGACACCGATGCCGACGTTGAGGCCGGCCAGGCGGGCGGATGCAGAACCGTGCTGATCGAGTATCCCGGAAGCGCCCACAAGCGCACAGGCCGAGCGAGCCCGGACGTGCCCGCCGTTGACCTGGCCGACGGCGTCGCGCAGCTGCTCGACCACGGCGCCGGTTAAGCTCTGAGAATCCAAAGATTGGACTGGGCTCGGCCCGTCCCCCGAGGTGAGGCAGTGCTCGAGGAGATCTCCACACGCATATTCGCCGACGGCGCCGATCTCGATGGGATCCTCGCCCTCGCAGCCAACCCTCGGATCTCGGGGTTCACAACGAACCCAACGCTGATGTGGAAGGCTGGGCTGACCGACTATGCGGAGTTCGCCAAGCGGCTGCTCGAGCGAATCACAACGCACCCCATCTCCTTCGAGGTCTTCGCCGACGACGCCGAGGAGATGAGGCGTCAGGCAGGCATAATCGCGTCCTGGGGCCAGAACGTCTACGTCAAGGTCCCGGTCACCACGACAAACGGGGAGTCGATGGCGCCGCTCGTTCGCGAGCTTTCCGAGGGTGGCGTGAAAGTCAATGTCACAGCGCTGTTCACCACCGCTCAGGTCGAGCTGATCACGGCGGCCGTGAAAGATGGCGCGCCCTCCTGCATCTCGGTCTTTGCCGGGCGGATCGCGGACGCTGGCGTTGATCCGATGCCGATCATGGCTCGGTCTGTGAGCATCATGGCCGAGGCCCCACGCGCGGAGCTGATCTGGGCCTCACCTCGAGAGGTATTCAACCTCGTACAGGCCGACCAGGTCGGGTGTCACATAATCACGATGACCGGTGACCTGCTCAAGAAGCTCGACTGTCTCGGCAAGGATCTCGAGCAGTACTCGTTGGAGACCGTGAAAATGTTCCACGGCGACGCCGTGGCCGCCGGCTTCACGCTGTGAGGCGGGCCTGCATCACGGGCGGTGCCGGCTTCATCGGCAGCAACCTGGCCGATCGTCTGAGCGCCGAGGGCGTCGAGGTTGCGATCGTCGATGACTTTCGCACGGGGCGGCGTGAGTTCATAGCCGAGGCGTTGGAGCGGTCGGGGGTCAGGATCGTCGAGGGCGACGTGCTCGACCCCGCTGTACTCGACGACGCGGTCAAGGGCTGTGACTGGGTCTTCCACCTGCAGGCCAATGCCGACGTGCGCCATGGCCTGGAGCATCCCCGCCGGGACCTCGAGCAGAACACCATGGCGACATCCAACGTTCTCGAGGCGATGCGCGCCAACGGAGTCAGCCGGATCGCGTTCTCATCGACCGGCTCGGTCTACGGCGAGCCTGAGGTGTTTCCGACGCCCGAGGATGCACCGTTTCCGGTGCAGACCTCGCTCTACGCCGCCTCCAAGCTCGCCGGCGAGGGCCTCATCACGGCATACGCGAGCGGCTACGGCTTCACCGGCCTGATCTGCCGCTTCGTCTCGATCCTGGGCGAGCGATACACGCATGGGCACGTTTTCGACTTCTACTGCGCGCTCATGCGCGATCCCACGCACCTGCGCGTGCTGGGGGACGGACGCCAGGAGAAGTCCTACCTGTACATCCAGGACTGTGTCTCAGCGATCCTGACCGCTGCCGAGCGCCATCACGATGAGCCCGGTGCCCACATCTATAACCTCGGCACCGACGAGACCGTCGTGGTCGACGATTCGGTGGAGATCATCACCGGACACCTCGGGCTGTCACCGGAGATCGAGCACACGGGAGGCAAGCGCGGATGGACCGGCGACAGTCCGCTCATCCACCTCGACACAAGGCGGATCCGTGCCCTTGGCTGGCGCCCGACGCTTACCATCCCCGAGGCGCTGATACGCACGCTCGAGTGGCTTCAGGCCAATGAGTATGCCTGGCGCGATCAAGTGACGGACAGCATCGCCGGATGAGGGTTTTCACTATGAATGGGGGGGTGGCCCCGTGAGCGTGATATTCAGTCGCGCGCCGCTTCGGATATCCCTCGGAGGCGGCGGCACAGACCTCCCCTCCTACTACACAGAGCACGGTGGCTTTCTGATCTCAGGGGCGATCGACAAGTACGTCTACATGCTCACTCACACGGTCTTTCAGCGCCGCTACCGGATGAAGTACTCAGAGCTTGAGGAGGTCGAGGCGATCAGCGAAATTCGCCACCCGATCCTGCGCGAGAGCCTGCTGCGTCACTGGCGCGGAAACCCCTTGGAGATCGCGTCGGTGGCCGATGTGCCCGCCGGTACCGGCATGGGCTCATCCGGCGCCTACACCGTTTGCCTGTTGAAGGGCCTGGCTCATGCGCGCAGCACCTCGATCTCCCCCGGCCAGCTCGCCGAGGCGGCGTGCGAGATCGAGATAGACGTGCTCGGCGAGCCCGTCGGCAAGCAGGATCCCTACGTTGCTGCGCACGGCGGAATCTGCGCCTACACATTTCATCCCGACGGGGCGGTGGACGTGGAGCCGCTTGAGCTCGCTTCTTCCACACTGCGCCGCCTGCGCGATCAGCTGCTGCTCTTCTACACCGGTGAAGCGCGCTCGGCATCCACCGTGTTGACCGACCAGGATCAGCGCTCCAAGGCCGGCGATCGGGAGATGATCGAGAACCTCGACCGCACCAAGGAGATCGGGCACGAGAGCCGTCGGATGCTGGAGACGGGTGACATTGAGGGCTACGCCCGGCTGATGCACGAGCACTGGCTGCACAAGCGCGGGCGATCACCGGGCATGTCCGGAGAGCACATCGACCGTCTCTACACCCTGGCGCAGCGCAGCGGGTGCATCGGCGGCAAGCTCGTGGGCGCGGGCGGAGGCGGGTTCCTGCTCGTGTATGCACGCCAGCCGGAGGACACGCGGCAGGCCATGGCGGCCGCGGGTGCTTCGGAGTTGGCCTTCGAGTTCGAGTTCACCGGCGCGTACGCCAGCGGCGACCCATGAGCCGCACCGGGCTGCGGGTGGGCGTTGTGGGCTGCGGGCTGATCGGCGCCAAGCGCGCGCAGGCGCTGGGAGGCCAAGACGAGCTCGTCGGATGCCACGATGCCAACAGCGAGGCGAGTGAGGCCTTCGCCGAAACTCACGCGACGCGAGCCTGCCGGACGATGGCCGAGTTGTTGGGGCTCCAACCGGACGTGGTCGTCGTGGCGGTCAGCCACGACGGGCTCGCTGCCCTGGCAGCGCAGGCCCTCGAGGCTGGCGGCCATGTCCTTGTGGAGAAGCCCGCCGGTCTGGGCGTGGCTCAGATCGAGCAGCTGATGGCGGCTGAGGAGCGCGCGGATCGGCGCGTGAAGGTGGGCTTCAACCATCGCTTCTATCCAGGCCTGATGCGAGCGGCGGCTGAGGTCCACTCAGGCGTCCACGGCGAGCTGCTGCACGTGCGCGGGCGCTATGGGCATGGCGGGCGCCCCGGTTACGACCGTGAGTGGCGCGCCGAGCCCGCGCGTTCGGGGGGTGGGGAGCTGATCGACCAGGGCATGCACCTGCTCGACCTCAGCCACTGGATCGCCGGTCCGTTACCACTGCATTCAGCCATCCTGCGCACCCATTTCTGGGATACCCCCGTGGAGGACAACGCAGCGCTACTGCTGGGGAGCGGCAAGAGCCGAACAGGCCCGTGGGCGATGCTGCATGTCACCTGGACGGAGTGGAAGAACCTGTTTTCGCTCGAGATCTACTGTCGCACCGCCAAGCTTCAGGTGGACGGCTTGGTGCGCTCCTACGGACCTCAGCGACTTCGCATCTATCGCATGCGCCCCGAGCTGGGACCGCCCGACGTCGAGGAGCTCGCATACCCCAATGAGGACGTCTCCTGGACGGCTGAGTGGGAGCACTTCGCCGAGGCGATCACGGCCGCGGACGGACGTCCGCTGCTGGGCGACCTACTCGCGGCTCGCTATGCCTGGACCCAGATCGAAGCTGCCTACGCCGCCGGTCCCTACGCGACCATGCGGGAGACCGTGGCCGTGGAATCGTTGGGGTAGGGTCCTCTCGCAGATGCCAGCCGTTCAAGCGAACCACCGCGGCCCGATCGGCGTGCTTGGTCTCTGGCATCTGGGAAGCGTAACCGCAGCGTGCCTTGCAGAGGCGGGATACCAGGTGATCGGTCTCGATCCTGACCTCACCGTGGTCGACGAGCTCTCACGCGGCAGGCCTCCGGTGTCCGAGCCGGGGCTGTCGGAGCTGCTCGTCGAGTTCGCCGCGCGGCTGCGCTTCACGGCCGACCCCAACGCACTGTCCGATGCCCGGGTTGCCTGGATCACATTCGACACGCCGGTCGACGAGGACGACCACGCCGATGTGGACTGGGTGCTCGAGCACTCGGTGCGGATGCTTGCTCGCCTGCCCGCGCACGCGCTGGTGATCGTGTCCTCGCAGCTGCCCGTAGGTAGCGTCGCCCGGCTGGCGGAGCGCTGCGCCGCCGAGCGGGGCGAGGACGACCTGCGGTTTGCATGCGTTCCCGAGAACCTGCGGTTGGGCCAGGCGCTCGACGCGTTCCGGGCGCCCGACCGGTTCGTGGCGGGCGTGCGCAGCGAGGAGGACCGCCGCGAGCTGGGCGAGCTGCTCGCTCCGTTCGGTGCAGAGGTCCAGTGGATGAGCGTCGAGTCGGCGGAGATGACAAAGCACGCGCTCAACGGATTCCTCGCGACGTCGGTCGCGTTCATAAACGAGGTCGCAGCGATATGCGAGGCCGTCGGCGCCGACGCCGCGGAGGTCTCACGGGGCTTGAAGAGCGAGCGGCGGATCGGTCCTCGCGCCTACCTTGGTCCGGGCGACGCGTTCGCAGGCGGCACGCTTGCCCGCGACATCGGGTTTCTGCGTGGGCTGGCGGAGCGGCACCACCTCCCCGCGCACGTGTTCGCGGGGGTGGCCGATGGCAACGCAGCCCACAAACGCTGGACCGAGCGCAAGCTGATCGAGCTCTTGGGTGATCTGTCCGGGAGGATCGTGGCGGTCTGGGGATTGACCTACAAGCCCGGCACCGACACGCTGCGGCGCTCGAGCGCGGTGGAGCTGTGCCGAGCGCTTGCGGCACGGGGTGCGCAGGTGCACGCCCACGACCCCGCCGTCAGCTCGCTGCCCGCAGATCTCGCAGCCGACATCGAGCTGTATGCGGAGCCTCTGTCGGCGGCTTCCGGCGCGGACGCGCTCGTGGTGTGCACTCCCTGGCCTGACTACCGGGAGATTTCGGGCGAGCAGATCTGCGCTGTCCTGCGAAACGCGCTGGTGATCGACCCGGCGGGTGCGCTGCATGTCGGGCTCGCCGATCACCCGGCGTTGCGCTACGTGCGGGTCGGAAGCCCTGCCGAACAGGGCGCGCGGGCGGCGTCGGAGACCCCGGCGCTGAAGGGCTCCAGATGAGCGACGAGCTCCAGGGACGCACAGCGCTGATCACGGGGGGAACCCAGGGGCTTGGGCTGGAGATAGCCCGCTCCTATCTGGCGGCCGGGGTGGCGGGTCTGTGTGTCTGTGGGCGCAACCCGGATGCTCTCACGGAGGCCGTGGCCGAGCTGAACGATGTGGCCGGCCCGGGGCAGAAGGTCCTCGGCGAGGTGGCCGATGTTTCCTTACCGTCTGAGGTCGATCGGCTTGTGGACGCCGCTCTATCGGGCCTCGGCGAGATCACGATCCTCGTGTCGAACGCCGGCGTGTACGGTCCGAAGGGGACCATCGATCGGGTTGACTGGCCGGAGTGGACGCGGGCTGTGGAGATCAATCTGTTCGGCTCGGTGCTGCCTGCGCGAGCCCTTGTCCCGCACTTCACCGAGCGCGGCTACGGGAAGGTCGTGCAGCTCTCCGGTGGCGGTGCGACCAATCCACTACCGGGCCTCAGCGCCTACGCTGCCTCCAAGGCGGCCGTGGTGCGCTTCGCCGAGACGCTGGCGGAGGAACTGCGTGAGCACCGCGTCGATGTCAACGCGATTGCTCCGGGAGCGCTGAACACGCGCATGCTCGAGGAGGTGCTCGACGCCGGTCCCGACGCGGTCGGGCAGTCGTTCTACGAGCGGGCGCTCGAGCAGCAGCGCTCCGGAGGGGTGCCTCTCGCGCGCGGCGCGGCGCTGGCGGTGTGGCTTGGATCGGCTGCGAGCGACGGCGTCACCGCCAAGCTTCTGAGCGCCGTGTGGGATCCGTGGTCGGAGCTGGCCGAGCACCTCGATGACCTGGCATCCGACATCTATACGCTGCGGCGAATCGTGCCCGGCGATCGCGGCCTCGATTGGGCCGAGGCCTGAGCGATGAGCTCAGCAGTTGAGAGGGTCGCAGCCGTCGATGATCGCGCCGGCCCATCGCGGAACTCGATCAGCGTCGTCGTCCCCACCTACAACGAGGAGGCCAACGTCGGGCGCGCGTATGAGCGCCTGCGCGCTGTGCTCGACGGTCTTGGGCTCGAGTGGGAGCTGATCTTCAGCGTCGATCCCTCCACCGACCGCACCGAGGAGCTGATCATCGCCCTTCGCGAGCAGGACGCCCGCGTCAAGATGCTGCGCTTTTCGCGACGGTTCGGTCAGCCGATGGCGACGATCGCGGGGCTCGAGGCCTCGGCGGGCGACGCGGTCGTCGTTATCGACTGCGACCTGCAGGATCCGCCCGAGCTGATCCCCGAGCTGGTCGCGCGCTGGCGCGACGGCTACGAGGTCGTCTACGCCCAGCGGCGCACGCGCGCCGGCGAGACGCTGCCCAAGCGGATCATCTCGAACATCGGCTATCGGGTGATCGCCCGCGTCGCCGAAGTCGAGATCCCGCCCAACACCGGTGATTTTCGTCTGCTCAGCCGTCGCGTCGTGGACAACGTCGTGGCGTTGCCCGAGAGTCACGGATTTCTGCGCGGACTCGTGGCGCTCGTCGGTTTTCGCAGCACGAACGTCCTCTACGACCGCGATCCGCGGGCCGCCGGGCACGAGCAAGTACAACAAGTTCTGGGGCTCGCTGGTGATCGGTCTGAACGGATTGATCGGCTTCTCGCGCTATCCGCTTCACCTGATCTCTCTCGGGGGCATCGGCCTGTCGATTTTTGCGTTCGTTCTGGCCGTGGCCTACGGCACGCTGCAGGTGGTCGGACAGGCCTTCCCGGTCGGCAATCCGACGATCGTCATCGTCGTGTGCTTCTTCAGCGGCCTGCAGCTCCTGTCGCTGGGGGTGATGGGCGAGTACGTCGGGCGCATCTACGACGAGTCGCGCCAACGCCCGAAGTACATCATCGAGTCGCGGTATGGGTGGGACGACTAGAGGGTGAGCGGCCTCGCCCGCGCAGTGGAGCTGCCGCCCGTCTGCATCCTGGCCGGTGGACTCGGGACGCGCCTCGGCGAGCGAGTGCGCGACACGCCGAAGCCTCTGCTCGAGGTGGCGGGCGAGCCGTTTCTCATCCACCAGCTGCGACTGCTCGCCGCACACGGCGCGCGCGATGTGGTGCTGTGCGTCGGCTACCGGGGTGAGCAGATCGTGTCGCGCATCGGGGTTGCACGCTTTGGGATAGGCATCCACTACAGCTTCGACGCGCCCGGGCTCGACGGGACGCTGGGGGCGATCCGACGCGCGCTCCCGCTGCTCGGCGGAGCGCTTCCTGGTGCTATACGGCGACACCTATCTCCGGATCGACTACACGGACGTCGCGCGCGTCTGGATTGACAGTGACCTGCCCGGGCTGATGACCGTTCTTCGAAATGAGGGTCGCTGGGACGCATCCAACGCCGTCTATGACAACGGTCGTGTGACGGCCTACGACAAGGCTGCGCCGACCGCGGACATGCACTGGATCGACTATGGGCTCGGCGGTCTGACCGCCGATGCCCTCTCAGCGGTCGAGGATGATGAGAGCGAGCTGGCGGGTCTCTACGCGCGGCTTGCCGGCGCTGCGCCGCCTGTGCGGCTATGAGGCGACCGAGCGCTTCTATGAGATAGGCACGCCGTCCGGATTGAGGGAAGCGGACGCATTCCTACGGGAGTCGGGCGCCGCGAGCTGAAGTCGGGCGCGACCCCGGGGTGCTCTACCGTTCCGATGGTGCCGCGTCAAAAGGAGATCCGGGGCTCGTTCACAACCGGCGGGGCGCGCGGACTCGTACACACGCTCAAAGCGCCCGAGTCGGGCATGCTGGGCCAGGGGGTGCGCTTCGCGCTCTCCGGAGGGACCGTGGCGCTCGTCTACCTGGCCACGACGACCGTGCTCGCCGAAGTCGTGGGGTTGCCCTTCCAGGTCGCCCTGGCGATCGGCTTCTGCGTCGGCCTCGTGGTCCACTTCACGCTTCAGAGGCTGTTTGTGTGGAGCCATCACGAGGAGTTCGCACTCCCTCTGTCTCACCAGCTCGGTCGCTACCTGGCCGTTGCCGCCGCGCAGTACGGCGTAACGGCCGCTTCGACCGCGCTGCTGCCGCACGCCCTGGGCGTCTCCACGGAGATCGTCTACCTCGTGACGGTCGCCGTCGTGCGTGAGCGTCAATTTCCTCGTGTTCCGTCACGGGATCTTCCACGCCAAGCCTGAAGCGAGCGCGACTGCGAAGGGACATCGGGCTCACTCGATGCCTGAGCGAAAGCCTGCAGCCAGACGGACGTCCGTCCGTCCAATAGCAGCGTCGGCTGCGTCGGGCAGCTCTCAGCGGTTGTCGATAGAGGGGCGATGTCCTTCCACTCCGGAACACCGAGTCCCGCTGCGCATCGAGACGGCTGCTCTTCGGGGTCCTGTTCGCCGGGCTTCTGGCAGTCCTCGTGCCGACCGCGAGCCAAGCCGCGGTCATGACTTTCGGCAGCCCTCTGTCTGTCGCGGCCACCCTCAACACCACCGAAAATCTCGGTTATCCCGGCAACAACACAGCGGTTCCCCCCGCACCCGATGCCCCCAACGGCGTCTATCACACCTATCACTACGGGGCGGACACGGCGCTGTGGAATGTCGGGCAGGAATCCGGGGACCCCCGCGTACCCGCCAGTGGCCAGGCCGTGAAGGTGCGTCTCGAGGGCTGCGCGCAGGGCGCGTCCGGCGGACCGTCACCGCTGACCCAGATCCACTTTCAGGACCTCTCCCCACTCCCGGGCGGAGGCGCCAAGGTCAACATCAGCTCGCAGGCCTTCTACATCCCCATCTGTGGCGCGAGCGGAGTGAGCGGGTCCACCGTGACGACCTATGAACCCACCAACCTGTGCGTGAGCGCCGGCGACTACGTCGCCTTCAACGACGATGGCGGGTACGTCGAAAACGTGTATCGCGCCGGCGTCCCCTACCAGGTCATCGGCGCGGTGAGGGGATCGACGATGGACTCGTTCATCAGGAACAACGGCACGGGCAACGGCGCCCCGCTGTCCTCCTCGGATACGAGCGCCATGGACGGCTTCGCGACAAACCACAACGAGGAACTGATGATGCAGGTGGTCCTCGGGACCGGGCCGGACGCGAGGTATGTCTGTCCCGGCGGAGAGCTAGATCGTGCCCCGGTCCTCGCGCCCATCAGGGTCAGTCCCCAGACCGACGGTGTCAACCACGCGCGCGTCGTCTCGGTCGCCCTGTTCTGCAGGGTTACTCCGTGCCAGGGCGTTGCGACGCTGAGCACCGATCACGGACACACCACCTACGGGCGCAGCGGCTTCAACCTCGCCGCCCACACGACCACGCATCTGCCGATCCACGTCAGCTCACAACTGATCAACCTGATCCGGTCGCACCACGGCGTCTCAACGACGCTCACCGCGGTGGTGGGCGGCGAGAGCGTCAGCCGTACGATCGCCGTCAAGATCTTTTAGCCGGCACGCCACCGACGCGACCTCGCCGGGAAGCGCTTAGATCTGCCAGTCCCACGTGCACAGCTCGCGCGGCGGCGCATCAGCCGCAACAGCGGCTGCAGCGCGGTCACCCACGTCGAGCTCGGCGATCCACAACTGCCCCGTGCTCGCCTCAGCGGAAGTGCCGCCGATGCCCGTGCCCCGGCACTTCAGCCGGGCCTCGTGTCGCACCCACAGGCGCCGGAACTCGCGCTCGCGGGCTGCCGGATCGAGGTCGGCCAGCCGGCGCGCCTCGACAGGCCCAAAGCTGCGCTCGGCCACCGCAACCTCGTTGACGGGCCGGCGCGCAATCTCCACGTCGACTCCGACGGCTCCAGTCTCGGCGATCGCGTAAAGCGCCAGCCGGCCGGAGTGGGCCAGGTTGAAGGACAACCCCTGCGGTCTCAGCTGCGGCTTGCCATGCGCTCCAGTCGAAAGCCGCAACGCCCCTGGGTCCTGCTGCAGGTAGCGGCCGAGCAGCACCCTGAGCACGCCCCGAGAGCGCATCCACAGCCGGCCGTCGCGCTCGTTCAGCAACCGCTCACCGCGTTCCCGCTCCTCCCCGCACAGCAGCTCCGCGACTTGATCCGTCACGCTCGTCAAGTCGACCCGCCAAACGTGTAGGGCGCCCTCGCTGAGCGTAGGTCGAGCCTGCGCGGGCGCCCACGTTCGCTCTTCGATGACGGGTAGCGATGACGGGATCGACTCGATTGGGCCAATGTAGGTAATAACGCTGCTGTGATCAAGCCGACTCAGGTAGGAGGGCGCCTGGTCGGGGGCGGCTGACCCTGTCACTCAATTTGGCCGCGACAGTCGCCCAAGGGTGTAGGGTCCCCTGCTCCGACATGTCGGCCCCGGCACTGTCCCCAAATCGACCTCGAGCATCCGGTCGCGGGTCCTCATGGGGAGCGCGGCTGCGCCGACGGCTTGGCGGCGGAGTGAGCGACTCGGGCTGGGCGACGGCCGCGGTGCTTGCGTCTCTCGCCGTAACCGTGTGGTGGCTCACGCAGGACACGCGTGTACCCGATTGGGATAGCGCCCAGCACACCCTCGATTCGTTCATCGCGCACGACGACATTGCACGGGGCTCGCTGACAACATGGTTCACCGAATTCAACACGTATCCGCCACTGGGCCATCTGGTTGGCGCGCTCGGCGTGTTCCTGGGCGGTCACACGATCGCGGCGGTAATCCTCGCCCTAAATCTTGTGTTCCTGCCGCTGCTGGCGGTCGGGTGCTATGGCGCGGGGCGGCTAGTCGGCGGTCCGCGCGCCGGACTGCTGGCAGTGGTGTTCGCGCTGGGGACGCCGATGATCGTCTCCGAGGCCCACGAGGCGTATCTCGATCCCCTGCAGGCCGCGTTCGTCGCGGTCAGTGTGTATGCGATTCTGGCGTCACGGCGTTTCGAGCGCGTGGGTGTGGCCGCGCTGGCCGGCGGTGCGTCGGGGCTTGCGATGCTGACCAAGGAGACGACGCCGATCTTCCTGGCCGGTCTGCTGGTCGTCGTGGTCGCACGTGGTGGGTGGCGCAACTTGCGAGGCCTGATCGCGTATGTCGCTGTCCTCGCCGTCGTCGGAGCACCGTGGTACGTCTACCACCACGCCGAGCTGAATCAGCTCGTCATAGCGCATACCTCGCAGGCCAACACGCTAGAGCCCAACCCAGTCGGTGGCACCTACCCGACGCTGTTCTCGCTGAAGAACCTCACCTGGTACTTCTGGGACGCCTCCAACATCCAGCTGCGTGCCGGGCTCCTGGTCCTTTTCCTAGTCGGGACGGTTGCCGCCATCTGGAGCAGCATCCGCCGCTGGACGCCCGAGAACCTCTATCCCGAGCTGCTCGGCGGCGGATTCGTCGCGTGGGCGGGGATGACCTGGCTAACGCACAAAGATCCTCGATATGACCTGCCGGCACTGGTATACGTCGCAGTACTGGCAACCGCCTGGATTCCAGGTGTGCGCCTGCGCCTCCGGCGCTGGCTGATTGCTGGACTGCTTCTTGCAGCGGTCGCGAGCTTTGCGGGTGTGGCCTTCGGGCTGGGCGGGGACAGCTACGTGTTGCGTGTGGCACTGCCGGGCGCGGACGCCAGCAGTTCGATCGGCCAGCGCTTCATCACGGTGTACTCCACGACCGGATATCTGCGCGGCCCACCGGAAAGCAACGACGGCAACGTGCCGGCGCTGCTGCGTGGATTGCGCCGAGCCGGAGTCACCAAGGTCACCTACTGCTGTGCGAACCCGGTCGACTTCAACGTCATCGGTCTGTCCGCGATGACGACTGAAGCTGGACTTCTCAATCCCGTCAACCCAGCATTGCTCGGTCCCAAAGACGTGTTTCTCGCTGCCCATGCGCCGGTCTTGCCCAGCGACCCGCCGCCCTGCCAGCGACTGCGCGGCGGCATCGGCATCTACGCGGTGCTCGGGAACCCGATCGGTAAGCCGTTTTCGCAGTACACGTTTATCTGCCCCGGCCGCAAGCCCGAAATCTACGGCTACCACGCGAACGCTCCGCCCTAGGGCTCGCGCCTGCAGGACGTTCTTGACGCACCTCCCGGGCCGTGGCG
>CAWGYZ010000004.1:0-92419 GCA_963826995.1 uncultured Solirubrobacteraceae bacterium
GAGGGCGGAGACGTCCGCGGATGGTTCGTGTTCGTGGTGCAGCTCCCGCGGGCCGCCGATCGCGATGACACCGTGCGCGCGCTCGCGGCCGCGGGCATCCAGAGCAAGCCCTACCTGCCGGCCATCCACCTGATGAGCTTCTACCGCGAGCGCTTCGGCCATCGCCCCGGGGAATTCCCGGTCTGCGAGGACGTGGCGGCACGCTCGCTGGCGCTGCCGTTCTTCCCGCAGATGAGCGAGGGCCAGGTCGCCCGCGTCGCCGAGGGGCTGCGCGCGGCGCTCTCTGGGCCCGCCTAGACTGACCGCCCGTGTCCCGCTTCCACGAGCCCCAGCACCCCGCCTTCCAGAGCCTCAACGCCTCGATCGGCTTCGATCGCCGCCTGTGGCCGCAGGATGTGGCGGCCTCGCGGGCGCACGCCAGGATGCTGGCCGAGCGCGGCGTGATCACCGCCGAGGACCTGGAGGCGCTGCTGGCGGGACTCGACGCGGTCGAGCAGGAGCTGAGCGAGGACCGCTTCGAGTTCGCGGCCGGGGACGAGGACATCCACATGGCCGTCGAGCGCCGCCTAACCGAGGTCGCAGGGCCCGTGGGCGGGCGGCTGCACACCGCGCGCTCGCGCAACGACCAGGTGGTGACCGATCTCGCCATGTACACGCGCGAGCGCTCGGCCGCCGCCCAGGTCGCGATCGGCGAGCTGATGAGGGTCCTCCTGACGCGCGCGCAGGAGCACCTGGACTGGGCCATGCCCGGTTACACCCATCTGCAGCGCGCGCAGCCGGTCTATCTCTCCCACCACCTGCTCGCCTACTTCTGGATGCTCGCGCGCGACCGTGAGCGCTTCGCCTTCGCCGAGCG
The DNA here is from genome assembly GCA_963826995.1 of uncultured Solirubrobacteraceae bacterium. Classification (GTDB taxonomy): domain Bacteria; phylum Actinomycetota; class Thermoleophilia; order Solirubrobacterales; family Solirubrobacteraceae; genus Palsa-744. The sequence goes on from CAWGYZ010000004.1 coordinate 857, forward strand.
CCAGGCCGGCGTGCTGCCGCTCGGCGCCGGCGCCCTGGCGGGGGTCAACTTCGACACCGACCGCCGGGCGGTCGCGCGCGAGCTGGGCTTCCACGGCGTCTCACCCAACTCCATCGACGCGGTGTCCGGGCGCGACTTCGTCCTTGACTACCTCAGCGCGGCCGCCACCTGCGCGACCCACCTGTCGCGGCTGGGAGCCGAGCTCGTGCTGTGGTCGAGCTCGGAGTTCGGCTTCTGCGAGCTGCCGGACTCATGGAGCTCGGGCTCCTCGATCATGCCCCAGAAGAAGAATCCGGACGCCGCCGAGCTGCTTCGCGCGAAGGCGCCGCGCGTGGTCGGCCACCTGGCCGCCTTCCACGGGGTCATGCACGCGCTGGTGCTGACCTACAACAAGGACCTGCAGGAGGACAAGGAGCACCTGTTCGATGCGATCGACACGCTCGAGCTGACGCTCGCCTCGGCCACCGCCATGATCGCCGGCGTGAGCTTCCAGCGCGAGCGCCTGCTGGAGGCCGCCTCTGATGAGCTGATCGCCGCCACCGACCTGGCCGATCTGCTGGTGCGCCTGGGCATCCCCTTCCGCGAGGCTCATGGGGTGGTCGCCGGCCTGGTGCGCACGGCCCTCGACAGCGGCCGGGAGCTGTCGGAGCTGACGGCGGACGATCTGGCCGACCACTCAGAGCTGTTGGCGGCCCATGAGGAGGACTTCAGGGCAGTGCTCGAACAGAGCTCCTGGCTCGAGTCGAAGGTGTCCGAGGGCGGCACCTCGCTGCAGCGGGTGCGGGAGCAGCTCGCCCACGCGGAAACGGTGCTCGATGAGGGCACTGCGGGCTGACTTCTACGCGCGCCCGGTCCTCGAGGTCGCTCCCGATCTGATCGGCTGCACGGTCGAGCACGGCGGCAGCTCAGGCGTGATCGTGGAGACCGAGGCCTATCACGAAAGCGAGCCCGCCTCGCATGCCTTCGCGGGCCTGACACCCCGCACCACGACCCTGTACGGCGAGCCCGGTCGCGCCTACATCTATCGCTCCTACGGCATCCACGCCCTGCTCAATGCGGTCTGCGAGCCCGCGGGGGTCGGCTCGGGCGTGCTCATCCGCGCCCTGCTTCCCGTGTCCGGGATCGAGCGCATGCGCGCTCGCCGCGGGCTGATCGGTGGGCGCCCCGCCCGCGAGCAGGACCTCTGCTCGGGGCCCGGCAAGCTCACGCAGGCATTGGGCATCACGCTGGCACAGAACGCGACGAGCCTCATCACGGGACCGATTCGCATCCACGCCCGCGCCGGCGACTGGCGCGACCCGGCGGTCCTGCAGGGAACCCGCATCGGCATAACCCGGGCGGTTGAGCTGCCCTGGCGCTTCTGCGCCGTGGGCAACCGCCACGTCTCCCGTCCGAAGCCGCGAGCGGGTTAGCCGCCCGGGCTCACCCCGCCGGTCGGCGAGGGCGAGGATGGAGCGGGTGTGGCTGGAGCTGATGGCGCCGCGGCGGGCGTTTCGTGCGTGGGGGCCGGCGCCGGTGTGGCCGGCGCGGTGGCGTGTTCGGGGGTCGCCGTGGGAGCGCCGCCGCCGGCGCCGTTGCCCTGGGCGCCGGGGGAGGAGGTCTTGCTGTTCGTCTTGCCGGTGCCGTTCGAGGAGCCGCCCTGGCCGGAGGCGGGGCCCGAGGAGGACGGTTCGCTCGTTTCCGGGGCGCCCGTGCTGGACGGGCTGCCGGTGCTGCCGGTGGCGCCCTTGCGGGCGGCGGCAGCGGCGGCGGCTTCGGCACGGTTCTTGTCGATCTGAAGCGCCGAGGTCATGAAGTCATGCCAGATCAGCGCCGGGAAGGTGCCGCCGAGCACTGGGGTGCCGTTGAAGTCAGTGGTCATCGGGATCAGCTTGTTCGGATAGCCGACCCACACGGCGACCGTGTACTTGGAGTCCCAGCCCACGAACCAGGCGTCGCCGTAGTTTGACGTGGTGCCGGTCTTGCCGGCCGCGAACTGCCCGATCGAGGCGGCCTTGCCGGTGCCGTACTGCAGCACCGTTTCGAGCATCGAGGTCTCTGTCGCCGCCACGCCGGCGGGCAGCACCGGTTTGCTGGTGACGCGGTTGACGTCGCGATAGGAGCCGTCGGGCAGGCGGCTGTTGGGCGAGGCCACTTCCTGGATGCCCACGGGCGCGTCGTCTTCGGCGAGCGTGCCGCTCACGCGGCGCCCGCCGTGGGCGATCGTCTCGTAGGAGTGCGCCATGTCCAGGGGAGTGACTCCGACCGTGAGACCACCGATCGTCATCGCCGGGTTGGTGGAGAGCGGGGTTGTGATGCCCATCCGGTGGGCCAGGCGGGCAATGTTTTTGGTGCCCACTTTCAGTCCCACTTCGGCATAGATCGAGTTGTCCGAGTAGGCGGTGGCGCCGGTGAGCGTGTTCTCGCCCGTGTAGTTGCCTTCGTCGTTGTGGACGACGAACTTTTCCTGGCCGTCGGTGTGCGGGACGATGAACACCTTTTCCTTCGAGGCCCACTCCGAGTAGGGCGAGACGCCCTGCTCCAGAGCCGCCGCCAGGTCGAACGCCTTGAACGAAGAGCCCGGCTGGCGCTCACCCTCGGTGGCGAGGTTGAAGGGGCTCTGGTCGTAGTTTCTCCCGCCCACCATCGCTCGCACCTCGCCGGTCGAGTTTTCGATCGCGACCAGCGAGGCGCTCGGGCCGGAGGGGTAGGCCAGGTAGTTGTTGATCGCCTGTTCGGCCGCACGCTGCATTTCCAGATCCAGCGAGGTCTTTATGCGCAGGCCCCCGTTGAAGGCGCGCGGCGCGCCGTAGCGTTCGATCACCTGCTGCTGCACCCAGCTGGTGAAGTAGCCGACATCGACTCCTTCGACCGGCTGCTCCTGGGGCGCCTGGATCTGCGACGCCGCCGGCAGCGCCTGCTTGATGCTTTCGTCGTAGATCGACTTGGTCAGGTAGCCCTGTTCGAGCATCTGGCGCAGGACCACGTCGCGGCGCAGCTTCGCCGCGACGGGATGGTTCACCGGGTCATAGGCCGTGGGCGACTGGATGATCCCCGCCAGCAGCGCGGCCTCCCAGGGCTGGAGCTGCTGGACGCACAGCGCGTGGCCCGGAGTGCCGCAGCTGACGTGGTTGACGTCGGTGCCGAAGTAGGTCTGTGCAGCCGACTCGATCCCGTAGGCGCCGTTGCCGAAGTAGATGGTGTTGAGGTAGGCGGTGATGATCTTTTCCTTCGACCACTTGTGCGACAGCTGATAGGCCAGCGCCGTCTCCCGGAGCTTCTCGAAGATCGTCCGGTGCGACTGGGCCTGCAGCGCGTTCTTGATGAACTGCTGCTCGATAGTCGAAGCGCCCTGGACGCTCCCTTTGTGGCGGATGTCCTGTACGAACGCCCGGGCGATGGCGCGGATGTCGACGCCGCTGTTGGTCATGAAGCGCTTGTCCTCGATCGATATCACCGCCTCCTTGACGATCTGGGGGATCTGCGAGGCGGTGACGATGACACGGTTCTGCTGACTGACGACGCCGAGCGGACGCCCGAGGTCGTCCAGCAGGAGCGAGCTCTGTGCGTTCTTGAACTGGGAGAACTTCGTGAGAGAGGGCAGATCGGAGGCGACCGCGACGAACATGCCGAATACGAACGACACGAGCCCCAGCAGAAGCACCGCCACGAGGATCGCCAGGAACCGCAGCCTTTTCAGGCGCGGCTTGGGCGCGGGCGGAATGTCGGGCCGATCGTCGTCGCTCATCAGCAGCTGCCAAGCAGAGCCTGCGCGAGGGCCGGGGGGTCCGATCCCGATGGTTCGAGATGCGTCGCGCGCCGGCACTGGCGGGACCCACCGGGGGGCGAGAGTCTAGCATTGGCCCGGCATGCCGAACGCCACCGACGCAGCCGCCGGGGACGCTGTCCAGCTCGCCGGCCGGCTCGCCGGTAACGCCGTGGACAGCCTGCCCGAGGGCGCGCTCGCGGACAAGCTCCGCCTGGCGCGCAGCGAGGGGCGGCCCCTGCGGGTCAAGCTCGGCATCGATCCCACCGCGCCCGACATCCACCTCGGCCATGCCGTGGTGCTGCGCAAGCTGCGCGAGTTCCAGGACGCCGGCCACCGCGTGGTGCTGATCGTCGGCGACTACACCGCCCGGGTGGGTGACCCCTCGGGGCGCTCGACCCTGCGCCCGATGCTGTCCGAGGAGGAGATCGAGGCCAACGCTGAGACCTTCCAGCGGCAGGCGCTGAAGATCCTCGACCCCGACCCCGAGCGCCTTGAGGTGAGGCGCAACAGCGAGTGGCTGGACATGCCGATGACCGAGCTGTTCGCGCTGCTTCGGACCACCACCGCGGCCCAGCTGCTCGAGCGCGACGACTTCGCCAAGCGCTGGGCGGCCAGCGAGCCGATCTCGATGCTCGAGCTCCTGTATCCGCTGCTGCAGGCCTATGACTCGGTGGCCGTGCAGTCCGACGTCGAGCTGGGGGGAACCGACCAGAAGTTCAACCTGCTGCTCGGCCGCGACGTGCAGCGCGCCTACGGCCAGCCCGCGCAGGCGATCCTCACGATGCCGATCCTGGTCGGCACGGACGGCAAGAGGAAGATGTCCAAGTCGCTGGGCAACCAGATCGGGGTCACGGACTCCCCGCAGGAGATGTACGGCAAGATCATGGCGATCCCCGACGCGGTGATGGGCGAGTACCAGCGCCTGCTCCTCGACCCCGCATCGCTCGCCGCCGACCGCTCCGTTCCCGGACAGATCTCCGAGTTCTCGCCGCGGGACGCCAAGCGGGCGCTGGCACGCGGGCTCGTGGCCTGGCTTCACTCTCCCGAGGACGCCGTCGCGGCGGAGCGGCACTTCGACCGGGTGTTCGTAGAACACGAGGCGCCCGAGGCAATCGAGGAGGCGACCTTCGCCGCCGACGGCGGCGTGGTCCATCTGCCCGCCCTGATGGCCGAGCAGTTCGACATCTCCCGCTCGCAGGCGCGCCGCCTGATCGACGAGGGAGGCGTTACTCTGGGGGAGGCCCAGCTGGCCGCGGGCGAGCATGATGTCTCGCGGGAGCGGGCCGATGGACAGGTCCTGAAGGTGGGCAAGCGCCGCTTCCGGCGCCTGCGAGCGAGCTAGCGCTATACTCTGTGGTTGGCCCGTGGAGCGCCTTCGGACGCTGGGTCGGATCGGTCTTTCAGAAGGAAGCCCTCTTGGAGAGACTCGGCGGTCTTTGAAAACTCAACAGCATGCGCACCTACGATCGATTTCGATCGTGGTGTGCGTCCAGGTTCGACCCGCCGACGGGTGCCGAAGCGCGATGGCCGATCTTTGATCAGCCGGATCTCTGTTCGGTCCGACGGTGGACAAGAGTCAAGTAGAGAAGTACCCCGTTATGGTTCGGAACCACGGTGTATGGGTTCCGATCGTCTCCTCCTCGTGTAAGCGTTGAGGGGCAACTCCATGACAGCTTTTCGTGAAGTTCTTCACGGAGAGTTTGATCCTGGCTCAGGACGAACGCTGGCGGCGTGCTTAACACATGCAAGTGGAGCGACGAACCAGGGCTTGCCCTGGGGCAGAGCCGCGAACGGGTGAGTAACACGTGGGTTACCTGCCTCGATGACTGGGACAACCCGGGGAAACTCGGGCTAATACCGGATGTGCCCGCAAGGGGAAAGGAAGCTTCGGCCTCCGCATCGAGATGGGCCCGCGGCCCATTAGCTTGTTGGTGAGGTAACGGCTCACCAAGGCTTCGATGGGTAGCTGGTCTGAGAGGACGATCAGCCACACTGGGACTGAGACACGGCCCAGACTCCTACGGGAGGCAGCAGTGGGGAATCTTGCGCAATGCGCGAAAGCGTGACGCAGCAACGCCGCGTGGGGGAAGAAGGCTTTCGGGTTGTAAACCCCTTTCAGTTGGGACGAAGCTTCGCCGGTGAATAGCCGGCCGGAGTGACGGTACCTTCACAAGAAGCACCGGCTAACTACGTGCCAGCAGCCGCGGTAATACGTAGGGTGCAAGCGTTGTCCGGAATTATTGGGCGTAAAGAGCGTGTAGGCGGCCCGATTAGTCCGCTGTGAAAGTCCAGGGCTCAACCCTGGAATGCCGGTGGATACTATCGGGCTAGAGTCCGGAAGGGGCGAGTGGAATTCCTGGTGTAGCGGTGAAATGCGCAGATATCAGGAGGAACACCAATGGCGAAGGCAGCTCGCTGGGACGTGACTGACGCTGAGACGCGAAAGCGTGGGGAGCAAACAGGATTAGATACCCTGGTAGTCCACGCTGTAAACGATGGCAACTAGATGTGGGGGGTGTCGACTCCCCCCGTGTCGAAGCTAACGCATTAAGTTGCCCGCCTGGGGAGTACGGCCGCAAGGCTAAAACTCAAAGGAATTGACGGGGGCCCGCACAAGCAGCGGAGCATGTGGTTTAATTCGACGCGACGCGAAGAACCTTACCTGGGCTTGACATGTGAGTGACCGGTGTGGAAACACATCTTCCCTTCGGGGCACTTTCACAGGTGGTGCATGGCTGTCGTCAGCTCGTGTCGTGAGATGTTGGGTTAAGTCCCGCAACGAGCGCAACCCCCGTCGCATGTTGCCAGCATTTAGTTGGGGACTCATGCGAGACTGCCGGTGACAAACCGGAGGAAGGTGGGGATGACGTCAAGTCCTCATGCCCCTTATGTCCAGGGCTACACACGTGCTACATTGGCGCATACAGAGGGCTGCGATACCGCGAGGTGGAGCGAATCCCTTAAAGTGCGTCTCGGTTCGGATTGCAGGCTGAAATTCGCCTGCATGAAGGCGGAGTTGCTAGTAATCGCGGATCAGCATTGCCGCGGTGAATACGTTCCCGGGCCTTGTACACACCGCCCGTCACACCACGGGAGTGAGCAACACCCGAAGCCGGTGGCCCAACCCGCAAGGGAGGGAGCCGTCGAAGGTGGGGCTCGTGACTGGGGTGAAGTCGTAACAAGGTAGCCGTAGCGGAAGCTGCGGCTGGATCACCTCCTTTCTAGGGAGCATCTACGCGATGCCCCGATCCATGGTCCGTCGCAAGACGGGCCGCGCGGTCACCGGGCCCTTGAGGCCAGGCGATGTCTAAGCGGATCGGGCCTAGCATGTCGACCGAACCTGGCTGGATGGCCGCGCCTCGCGCGTATCCCTTACTACTTGGGGAGCACAAACGCTCGCGGCCGCAAAACAACCCCAGCATGCTGTTGAGTTTTGAGAGACCGGCGTCGACCGGTTCCCGTGAGGACGCGCCAGCTCGGCGTGACCGATCAACACGGAGATCAGCCGGCGTTACACGTTTCTCCACGGTCCTTGAAAACTGCACAGAAGCCACATCAGCCGCCATCGATAAGCGGCGGCTGAAAACGGGTATCACCGGGCCCTGCGTGACCGTTAACGATCACGTTGGGCCAGATCACCGTCAAGATAGTAAGGGCACACGGTGGATGCCTTGGCACCAAGAGTCGATGAAGGGCGTGAACGGCTGCGATAAGCCACGGTTAGGCGCTTAATAGCCTTTGACCCGTGGATTCCCGAATGGGGAAACCCAGCGCTGGTAATGCGGCGTTATCCCCGGTTGAACACATAGACCGGCGGAGGACAAGCGGGGGAAGTGAAACATCTCAGTACCCCGAGGAAAGAAAATCAACAGAGACTCCCTGAGTAGTGGCGAGCGAAAGGGGATCAGCCCAAACTTGGCAGATGTAAGCGGACATGCGTTGTCTGTCAGGGGTAGTAGGGCGTTTGTTCCGAGCCATGTCCGGCTCGGCGGAAGTTACAAAGTCGTGCGGTAGTCGAAGCGCGTGGAACCGCGCACCATAGAGGGCAACCGTCCCGTAGACGAAACTGCATGGCCTTCCGTCAGACGTTCCTGAGTAAGTCCGCGCCCGTGAAACGCGGACTGAACCTGGGGGGACCACCCTCCAAGGCTAAGTACTCCTTGGTGACCGATAGCGGACTAGTACCGTGAGGGAAAGGTGAAAAGTACCCCGGAAGGGGAGTGAAATAGTACCTGAAACCGCGTGCCTACAAGCGGTGGGAGCAGGCCTGTCCTGTGACCGCGTGCTTTTTGCATAACGAGCCGGCGAGTTACTCGTCTGCGGCAAGGTTAAGCGATGAGCGGAGCCGTAGCGAAAGCGAGTCCTAATAGGGCGACATAGTCGTAGGCGGTATACCCGAAACTGAGCGAGCTACCCATGGGCAGGCTGAAGCGGGGGTAAGACCTCGTGGAGGGCCGAACCGACCTAGGTTGAAAACTGGGCGGATGACCTGTGGGTCGGAGTGAAAGGCTAATCAAGCTCAGTGATATCTGGTTCTCTCCGAAATATATTTAGGTATAGCCTCGGATAAATTGCGTGTTGGCCGTAGAGCACTGTTTGGATTAGGGGCCCTACCAGGTTACCGACTTCAGGCAAACTCCGAAGACCAATACGCCTACTCCGGGAGTCAGTTGCTGGGGGATAAACTCCAGCGTCGAAAGGGAAACAGCCCAGACCGCCAGCTAAGGTCCCTAAGTACTAGCTAAGTGGTAAACGATGTTTGAGTGCATAGACAACCAGGAGGTTGGCTTAGAGGCAGCCATCCTTGAAAGAGTGCGTAACAGCTCACTGGTCAAGTGTTCGAGCGCGGACAATGTAACGGGGCTCAAGCTAGTCACCGAAGCTGCGGGTGCGTGAGACCTTCGGGTCGATCGCGCGGTAGGAGAGCGTTCCCATGCCAGCAAAGCGGCGGCGTAAGCCAGCCGTGGAGGCGTGGGAAGTGAGAATGCCGGCATTAGTAACGAAAGAGGGGTGAGAATCCCCTCCACCGATTGTCCAAGGATTCCTGAGTAAAGTTCGTCTGCTCAGGGTTAGTCGGGACCTAAGGCGAGGCCGAAAGGCGTAGTCGATGGCCAACAGGTTGATATTCCTGTACCACGTCGCTTCCGTTTGACCGATGGGGAGACGAGGAAGGCTAAGGGAACCCAGGTGATGGTTATCCTGGGACAAGCATGTAGGGGTGGCCCCTGTTAAATGCGGGGCTGCATAACCTGAGGTGCGATGTGAGCTGGCATCAAGCCGGCGACTCCCCGACGCCATGCCTCCAAGAAAATCCTCTAGGGAGGACGCGCGTGCCCGTACCAAAACCGACACAGGTGGACAAGTAGAGAATACTAAGGTGATCGAGATAACCCTCGTTAAGGAACTCGGCAAAATCGCCCCGTAACTTCGGGAGAAGGGGCGCCCCAGTAGGGTGAAGCTCTTCGCGAGTGGAGCCCGAGGGGGCCGCAGTGAATTGGCTGAAGCGACTGTTTACCAAAAACACAGGTCTCTGCTAAGTCGTAAGACGACGTATAGGGGCTGACGCCTGCCCGGTGCCGGAAGGTTACGTGGAGTTGTTAGGACTTCGGTTCGAAGCAGCGAAGCTAAGCCCCGGTAAACGGCGGCCGTAACTATCAGTTGACCGAGGTAGTTGTAAAACTCGGCTATATGCTGGAACATCCGAGTATCCCGCACTACGAATACCGTCCCAAGTGGGCGGTACCGTGAAAATGTGCCGGGTGCGGACAATCAGCAGGAAAGGTCCATCATCCAGTCGGATCAGGACGGTCAACCGCTCCCGCGGTGTCCTGTTCGGCGCTCACGATGGTGGAAATCCTCAGAGACTATACGCCGAGCCTGTTCCCCAGACCGGGAGCGGGATGAGATAGTCCGCTCTCATGGGCGACCATGAGAGTCGGCCAGAAATGTGCCGACCGCCTGGGTGATGTTTACCCGGGTAGTAACAGAAGGAACGGTCCTAAGGTAGCGAAATTCCTTGTCGGGTAAGCACAACACTTGCCCCGCCGTCTCGCGAGAGGCGGCCGAGAACCGGCTCATATCGGGGAAACCCTCCTGTCGATGACAAAGGGCAATCCCGAGGGAAGTCCTAGTGACCCCCTAACGACTGATCCGAAAGGAGAGGCGTGTCACGCTTCGGAAAGTCCGGAAATCTATGTGATGCGCAATACGCCGGCCCTCATCGAAAGACAAGGCGCCAACGGAAGGGTAGTACCGCTGGATCCCTGGTATGTCACAGGTCTGACGGACGGCGAGGGATGCTTTTGCATCTCCTTGGCCATCCGGGCGAAGTTACGAACCGGCCTCGAGGTGAGGCCCTCGTTTTCGCTCTCGCTCAATGAGAAGGACCTGGAGCTGCTGGAGGATCTGCAAGCGTTCTTCGGTTGTGGTTGGATCCGGAGGTCGAAGGGTGATCGCACCTTCAAGTACGAGGTGCGGTCGATCGGAGACCTCACCGACGTGATCCTGCCGCACTTCGAGCGTTTCCCCTTACGGGGATGCAAGGCGAGGAGCTGTGCAGGCTTTTCGCAGGTATGCCGGATGGTCGAGCAAGGAGACCATCTGCAGCGCGACGGTTTGCGGAAGATTGTGGGTATCGCCTACCGGATGAATCTGGGAAAGCGCCGCCATCCGCAGGCCACCATCCTAAAGGTGCTGGATGAGGTGAAGGGATAGTCTGCGCTCTCGGATAACGAGAGAACACGCGAAGTTCCGACCTGCACGAATGGCGTAACGACTTCAGCGCTGTCTCAACGAGGGGCTCGGTGAAATTGCAGTCTCGGTGAAGATGCCGAGTACCCGCGGCTAGACGGAAAGACCCCGTGAACCTTTACTACAACTTGGTATTGGAGTTCGGTGCATCTCGCTCAGGATAGGTGGGAGGCTTTGAAGCGCTGGTTGCGGCCGGCGTGGAGCCAACCTTTAGATACCACCCTTGGTGTATTGGATTTCTAACAGCATTCCGTGAATCCGGGTGCTGGACAGTTCCAGGCGGGTAGTTTGACTGGGGCGGTCGCCTCCTAAAATGTAACGGAGGCGCACAAAGGTTCCCTCAGCACGGTCGGAAATCGTGCGTAGAGCGTAAAGGTATTAAGGGAGCTTGACTGCGAGACTGACAAGTCGAGCAGGTGCGAAAGCAGGTCTTAGTGATCCGGCGGTAGCAAGTGGAAGTGCCGTCGCTCAACGGATAAAAGGTACTCCGGGGATAACAGGCTTATCGGGCCCAAGAGTCCACATCGACGGCCCGGTTTGGCACCTCGATGTCGGCTCGTCGCATCCTGGGGGTGGAGTTGCTCCCAAGGGTTGGGCTGTTCGCCCATTAAAGCGGTACGCGAGCTGGGTTCAGAACGTCGTGAGACAGTAAGTTAACCGTTGCTGTCTATAAATTCGGCTATATGCTGGAAAACCCGTGTATCCCGCACTACTCGTACCGGGCATCTCTGACCGAGGCGCCCTGTAAAGTGAAAATGTGTCGGGTGCGGACAATCAGCAGGAAAGGCTGGATAGCTACATTTCGGGCTATGTGGACGGCGAGGGCTGCTTTGCAGTCGCCGTCAACCGCAACCCCACGTGTCGCACCGGTTATCAGCTCGTTCCTGAGTTTCATGTCAGCCAGAACGGTGACAGAGCTCAGGTACTAGATCTGATTCGCCAGCGAATCGAGGGAAGCGGCTACATCAAGTCCAACGGAACGAAAGACCGTGCTCTGGTCTATGTCGTCAGACGACGGCAGGACCTCCTGGGGCATGTGATTCCGTTCTTCGAGCGGTCGCCGCTCTTGTCCTCGAAGCATGAGGAGTTCGAGAAGTTTGCGGCGATCGTCAGATCGATGGCTCTCGGTCAGCACCGTACGTCTGACGGATTCTCCAGACTCCTAGACGAAGCGCTGTCTATGAATGGAGGAGGCCGCTTCAGGAGCGTACGTTGGAGAGAGCTCATCGGTAGCGATCCAGAATCCTCAGAGACTGTACGCCGAACACGAAGAGTGATGCCTTCGTGAAGATACAGTCCGAGCTGCATGGCGACATGCAGAGCCAGGCAGAAATGACCTGGCCCTCAGGCTCCTTTGGAGGCTGAGGTAACAAAACTGTCGGTCCCTATCTGCCGTGGGCGTTGGAGAGTTGAGAGGATTTGTCCCTAGTACGAGAGGACCGGGATGAACGCACCTCTGGTGTATCTGTTGTCCTGCCAAGGGCATAGCAGGCTAGCTACGTGTGGATCGGATAACCGCTGAAGGCATCTAAGCGGGAAGCCGGCCTCAAGATGAACTCTGCCATCTCCTAGAGAGAGTAAGACCCCTGGTAGACCACCAGGTTGATAGGCCGGATCTGGAAGGACGGTGACGTCTGAAGGAGACCGGTACTAATGGGTCGAGGGCTTGACGGATTTTTTTAGTGGTACCCGGTGTGGCGCTGTGCAGTTTTGAAGGACCTGGAGGGCGTGGTCTCTCACGTTTTTCCGGTGGCTTTGGCGAGGGGGAAACACCTCTTCCCATTCCGAACAGAGCAGTTAAGCCCCTCAGCGCCGATGGTACTTGGCTCGCAAGGGCCTGGGAGAGTAGGACGCCGCCGGTTTTTTCAGCAGGCTACGGGCCGCCCTCGGGCGGCCCGTCTGCTGTCTGTGGCTCCGGCGTGGTTGACCGGGCACGTGCACGCGTGCCGGGGCGCGGGTGGACGACCCGGGCGCCCGGCCCTCGAATGCCTGCGTAGCGCCACCCGGTGCGGATGAAGGGCCTCCGCAGGCTCGTTCCGGTCGACCTCCCAGTCGACGTCGTAGTCGTCCTCGAGCAGTAGGAACGAGCGTGTGAGGCGAACCGCACCGAGCATGCGCCGCGCAAGCGTTGAATCTTTCGAGGGGGGGAACATGTGTTCGTAAGCTAGGCGAGCCTTCGGACGGAGACGCCCCGAACGTATGTACGCATGGGCGCCTTCGGGCGATTATGGCTTTGGGAAGCCGATTTGTGCGAGAGCTGGTGCAACGGGACTTGCAGGGGCCGTTCTCAGAGCCGGGTGGGGCAGGGGGGCGCGCCGCCAAGCAGGGCAGGGACCGATCGGCGCGAACTTGTGTAGAGAGATGGCTGTTACGCTTGCCAGGCGCCAAGCCACCGCGCCCCCAAGGGGCCGACCGCCGCGCATAAAGCTCATGGAGAAGTTCGTCATCGAAGGTGGCGCTCCGCTTTCCGGCACGATGGTTCCGGCTGGAAACAAGAACGGGGCTCTCCCTATCCTCGCCGCCAGCCTCCTCACCGAGGACGAGGTGATCGTGTGCAATGTGCCCCGCATCCGCGACGTCGACGCGATGCTCAGCATCCTCAGCGCCATCGGCGTCGACGTCAGCTGGCGCGGTCCCAACGAAGTCGCCCTGTGTGCCGCCGATGTGCGCGAGGTCGAAATCGAGCCCGAGCTCGCTGAGCTGATCCGGGCGTCCTTTCTGCTGGCGGGACCCCTGCTCGCCCGTTTTCATCGCGCCGTGATGCCGCCTCCCGGCGGCGACGTGATCGGCCGCCGCCGCCTTGACCCGCACCTGGACGCCTTCCGCGCGATGGGCGCCATCGCCGAGTGCGGGCGCGAGATCGTGCTGAGTGCTCCGCGCGGGCTGCGCCCGACCGATGTGTTCATGGATGAGCCGTCGGTGATGGCAACCGAGAACGCTCTGATGGCGGCAGCGCTGACCCCCGGCACCACCGTCATCGGCAATGCGGCCTGTGAGCCACACGTGCAGGACCTCGCACGCATGCTCGTGAAGATGGGCGCGGACATCCACGGGATCGGCTCGAACGTGATCACGGTGAACGGCGCCGAGCCGCTGAAAGGCTGCGAACACCACGTCGCCCCGGACCACATAGAGATCGGGAGCTTCATGGCACTTGCCGGGGTGACCGGGGGAGAGCTGCGCATCAAGAACACCGTCCCGGGTGACCTGCGCATGATTCGCCTCGTGTTCGAGCGCGTCGGCCTGCGCTCGGAACTGGACGGCGATGACGTGATCGTGCCGGGCGGCCAGCGACTGGTGGCGCAGGCCGACGTCGGTGAATACAAGAGCAAGATCCAGGATGGCCCATGGCCCGCCTTCCCGGCCGATCTGACATCGATCGCGGTGGCGCTTGCAACCCAGGCGGAGGGCTCGATCCTGATCCACGAGTGGATGTTCGAGAACCGGCTGATCTTCACCGACAAGCTGATCCTGATGGGGGCGGACATCGTGATGTGCGACCCCCACCGCGCCATCGTCACCGGCCCCCGGCGTCTGCGGGGCGAGCGCATGGAGTCACCCGACATTCGCGCCGGAATGGCGATGCTGCTGGCTGCGCTGTGCGCCGAGGGGCGCAGCGAGATCGGCAACATTCGCCAGATCGACCGCGGCTACGAGCGCATCGACGAGCGCCTGCGTGATCTGGGCGCCCGTATCGAGCGCGTGGCCACCGAGCCGGTGCTTGCATAGCCGCACCCTCCGCGCCCCCGTGGGCGGTGCAGACGGTCCCGATCGAGCATCATGCGAGCATCCGCTTCAATGGCATGCGCATGATCCACCCGATCCCCAGCGGCACACGAGACGTCCTTCCCGAAGAGACGCGCGAGGTGCGCGCCATCACGGACACCCTGCGGGGCGTGTTCGAGCTCCACCAGTACGGCGAGGTCTACACGCCGGCGCTCGAGTACGAGTCCGTGCTGGCACGGGCCGACCTGGCCGAAGTGCAACCCACCTATCGGGTGTTCGACGAGTCCGGAGCCGTGCTCGTGCTGCGCTCGGACATGACGGTGCCGATCGCCCGCGTGGTCGCCGACCGTTACGGATCGAGCGAGCCGCCCCTGCGGTTCTGCTACTTCGCCCACTGCTACAGGGGCGTGCGTCCCCAGCGTGGGCAGCCGCGTGAGGTGCTGCAGGCCGGCATCGAGCTGATCGGCTCGCCCGCGCCCCAGGGCACCGCCGAGGCGCTCACGGTCCTCTGTCGCGCCCTCGATGCGACCGGCCTGAAGGACTACCGCATCGGCGTCGGCGACGCCTCGCTGTTCCCCGCCCTGATGGCCAGCCTGGAGGTGCCCGAGCCCGCCCGCCCCGAGCTGCTCGAGGCGCTCGCCCGCCGCGATTTCGTCGGGCTGGAGCACCGGCTTCTGCGGGCAGGCCTGACCTCGCAGGCCGCCGAGCTTCTGCTCGGGGTGCCGCAGCGGCGCGGCGGGCCCGAGGTGCTCACCGACGCGCCCGCGCCGGCGGACGAGGCCGTCACGGGCATGCGCCTGGTGCACGAGCTGCTCGAGCCCGGCGTTGCCGAGCGGGTCATCTTCGACCTCGGCCTGGTGCGCAACATCGGCTACTACACCGGCGCGGTCTTCGAGGTCTACGACCCGGCGCTCGGCGGACCGCTCGGCGGCGGCGGTCGCTACGACGACCTGCTCGGGCGGTTCGGGCGCAGGCTGCCCGCGGTCGGCTTCGCCCTGGACGTCGACCGGCTGCACGTCGCACTGGCAGGCGAGGAGCGCGGCACCGGTGCACTCTTGGCCAACGAGGCCTCGCGATGAACCCCGGCAACGGCCTCACCATCGCGGTGCCCCGCGGCGCCCTGTTCGGCGGCACGGTCGACCTGCTGGCCGGGCTCGGCTACGACACCGAGGAGCTTCGCTCCAACGACCGCAAGCTGTTGTTCGAGGACATCGGCGTGATCACCATGCGCCCCTCCGACGTGCCCACCTACGTCGAGGCGGGCGCCGCGGATCTCGGCGTCACCGGCAAGGACGTGCTGCTCGAGCAGGCGGCACAGCGGCCGGGCGAGGGCGGTCGCGAGGTCTATGAGCTGCTCGACCTCGGATACGGCCGCTGCACCATGGTGCTTGCCAGCAAGTCCGGCCCGGACACCGCCCTCGAGGCCCTGCGGCGACTCGGCGTCATGCGCGTCGCCACCAAGTATCCCCGTATCGCCGCACGCTACATGGAGGAGACGGGCCGGCAGGCCGAGATCGTGGAGGTCAAGGGCTCCGTCGAGCTCGCCCCCCTCACGGGGGTGGTCGAGGCGATCATCGACCTCACTGCCACCGGCACCACCCTGCGCGAGAACAACCTGATCGTCCGCGAGGAGATCGTCGTCTGCACCGCCAGGCTGATCGCCAACCCGGTCGCGCACAAGCTCAAGGCGGCGTCCATCGACGACGTGCTCGAGCGGCTGCGTGGCCTGCCGGCGGCAGGCGTCGCCTGACATGCGCATCGAGCGGCTGGACGCTGGGCACCTCGGCCGCCTCGGCGGATCGGCAGCCGTGGCCGCCCACCTGCGCTCGCTGGTGCCCGCCGGCGCCTCGGTGGAGGCGGTGGTCCGCGAGATCGTGGAGCGTGTGCGCGCCGACGGCGACGAGGCCATCAGCGACTACACCCGCCGGTTCGACACCTCCGGCAACGATCCCAGGCCGCTGGCGGTCACACGCGAGGAGCTCGACGAGGCCATCAAGCTGCTTCCGCTGGAGCTCGTGGCGGGACTTCAGGTTGCGATCGCAAACGTTGCGCAGGTGGCCCAGGCGGGCGTTGGCGAGGATGTCGCCGTCGAGCTGCCCCAGGGCCAGCGGGTCGCCCTGCGCGAGGTGCCCGTCGCCTCGGCGGCCGTGTACGTCCCGGGCGGGCGCGCGCCCTATCCGAGCACCGTCGTGATGGGCGTGGTGACGGCACGGGCCGCGGGCGTTCTGAGCGTCGCCGTGTGCTCCCCGCCCGGAATCGACGGACAGATCGATCCCACCATCCTCGGCGTCTGCCGGCTGTGCGGGGTGGAGCGGGTGTACCGCATGGGCGGAGCGCAGGCGATCGCCGCGCTGGCCTACGGAACCGAGACTGTGGATCGCGTCGATGTGGTGGTGGGCCCGGGAAACCTCTACGTGCAGGAGGCCAAGCGCCTGGTCACGGGATCCGTGGGCATCGACGGCTTCGCGGGTCCCAGCGACCTGCTCATCCTGCTCGGGGCCGATGCGGGCAGACACGAGCTCGAGCTGGCGGCGCTCGACATGCTCGCCCAGGCTGAGCACGGCGAGGGCAGCCTGGTGGTGGCGATCTCCGCCGCCACGCAGCTCGATGAGGAGCTGGCGGCCATCCTCGAGGAGCTGGTGGTCGAGCGTCCCACCGTCGGCGAGGCGGTGTTCGCCCTCGTGCAGGTCTCCGACCCCCGTGAGGCCATCGGCCTCGCGAACGCCTTTGCACCCGAGCACCTGCAGCTGATCGGCGCAGATGTGGAGGCACTGGCGCCGATGATCACCTCGGCGGGCTGCCTGTTCGTGGGGTCTGCCAGCGCCACCGCCTTCGGCGACTATGTGGCGGGCTCGAACCACATCCTCCCGACGAGCGGTGCGGCGCGCTTCTCCTCGATGCTCTCCACCCGCCACTTCCGCCGCAGGATGGCCGAGGTGCGGATCGGCGGGGCGGCCGTCAAGCTGGCGGCGGCGGGGGCCCCCATCGCCCGCGCCGAGGGATTCGAGGTGCACGCCGAGTCGATGGAGGCCCGCGTGCGGGAGAATGCCCCAGCATGAGCCGCACGGCGACGATCGAGCGCAGGACCAACGAGACCGATGTGCGGCTGACGCTCACCCTCGACGGCACCGGGGCGGGCACGCGCGACACGGGCGTGGGGTTTCTCGACCACATGCTCGACCTGCTCGCCCGCCACGGCCGGCTCGATCTCGATGTCACGGCCAGCGGGGATCTGCAGACCGGGGCCCACCACACGGCCGAGGACACGGCGATCGTGCTGGGCCAGGCCCTCGACACGGCGCTCGGAGACCGGGCAGGCATCGCCCGCTACGGCTCGGCGACGGCGCCCATGGACGAGGCGCGGGCGAGCTGCGCGATCGACATCTCCGGGCGACCCTTCACGCTTTTTGAGGCCGAGCTGCCTCCGGGATCCACCGGCGGCTTTGACCACGAGCTGACGGAGGAGTTCTTCCGGGCACTCACCAATGCCGCGAAGATCACACTGCACCTGCGCGTGGAGACCGGCAGCAACGCGCACCACATGATCGAGGCGGCGTTCAAGGCGTTCGCGCGGGCGCTGCGCCAGGCGGTGGCGATCGACCCCACGGAGACGGGGGTGCCGAGCACCAAGGGTACGCTGACAGGATGAGCAGCCCCGCTGAGGAGCAGCTGGAGATCGCCGTGGTCGACTACGGCATGGGCAACCGCCGCTCGGTGGAGAAGGCGCTCGAGCACGTGGGCGCGCGCGCGAGCATCAGCGCCGACCCGGCGCAGCTGCGAGGGGCCGCCGGCCTGGTCGTTCCCGGGGTCGGAGCCTTCCCGCGCGCGATGGAGAACCTGCGCGAGCACGGTCTGGATGAGCTGCTCATAGAGCGCGTCGCCGCCGGGACGCCCGTGCTCGGCATCTGCCTGGGGATGGAGCTCGCCTTCGAGTACTCCACCGAGCAGGGAGGCAGCGCCGGGCTTGGAATCATCCCCGGCGAGGTCCGCGCCCTTCAGGCGGGATCGCTGAAGCTCCCCCACATCGGCTGGAACGAGGTCCACTTCACCAGGGCCGGCTCGCCGCTCACGGAGAACCTGCCGTCGCGATGCGCCTTCTACCACGTGCACTCGTTCGCGCCCGTTCCGGCTCAGGCGCAGAATGTGCTCGGCACCGCCGAGTACGGGGCGCAGTTCGTCACCGCGGTCGAGCGGGGATCGTTCTACGGCGTGCAGTTCCACCCGGAGAAGTCCTCAGCGGCGGGTCTGCGCATGCTGGCCAACTTCGCGGCCATCTGCGCCACGGCCCAGGTGCCGGTCGCCAGGTGAATCTCTACCCGGCGATCGACATACTCGGCGGCAACGCCGTGCGCCTGCGCAAGGGTGACTTCGACGCCAGCAAGGTCTACGACGAGAACCCGCTGTCGGCCGCTCGCGGCTGGATCCAGGCGGGCGCCCAGCATCTGCACGTCGTCGACCTCGACGGCGCCAGGTCCGGTGAGCCCGTCAACCTCGAGCACCTGCGTCAGATCTGCGAGCTGGGCGTGCCGGTCCAATACGGCGGAGGGTTGCGTTCGGCCGCCGCCGTCAACGATGCGCTCGCAGCAGGAGCGGCGCGCGTGATCATCGGGACCGTGGCCTTCGCCGATCCCGCGCTGCTGCGGGAGGTGCTCGACGCACACGATCCCGCCCAGGTGCTCGTCGCGGTCGACGTGCGCGGCGGCTACGTGGCAACGCACGGATGGCTGCAGACGACCGACGCGAGGGCCCGTGACGCGTTCACCGACCTGCGCGCACGGGGCGTGCGCCACTTCGTGTTCACCAACATCGATCACGACGGGATGCTCGACGGCCCGAACCGCGACGAGGTCGTATGGGCGGCACGGGCGGCCGGAGATGGAAGCCTCATCTTCTCCGGCGGAATCGGGTCCCTGGAGGACCTCGAAGAGCTTTACAGCCTCAGCGAGGAGTTCGAGCTCGACAGGCTCACCGGTGTCATCGTCGGAAAGGCCCTGTACGAGGGGCGCTTCACGGTCGAACAGGCCCAGGGCGTCCTCGGCGAGGCCGACGCTCCGTTCGAGCGCTGAAGCGCCCCCTCCGTGAGCTCAGCGGCCGCTACGGTGGGCGGGTGCACTTCAAGCGCGTCATCCCCTGTCTGGACGTCGACGCCGGCCGCGTGGTCAAGGGCGTCGAATTCGTCGATATCCGCGACGCCGGAGACCCAGTCGAGCTGGCCAGCCACTACGACCGGGAGGGCGCTGACGAGCTCGTGTTCCTGGACATCACGGCCACCCACGAGCGGCGCGACACGATCGCAGAGCTGGCTCGCAGAACGGCCGACGAGGTGTTCGTCCCCTTCACCATCGGCGGAGGGATCCGCTCCATCGCTGACGCCCAGGCGGTGCTCGACGCCGGCGCGGACAAGGTGTCGGTCAACTCCGCGGTCCTGCAGCGTCCCGAGCTGATCGACGAGCTCGCCGGCGTGTTCGGCGCGCAGTGCGTGGTGCTCGCCATCGACGCCAAGGCCCGCCCGGCGGACGCCGCCACGAATGGCTCCGCGGGCTGGGAGGCCTACCTCGCCGGCGGACGCACCCCGACGGGCCGTGATGTCCTTGACTGGGCCGGCGAGGCCGTCGAGCGGGGGGCCGGGGAGATACTGCTGACCAGCATGGACCGGGACGGCACCAACGACGGCTACGATCTGGCGCTCACCGGTGCGGTGTGTGAGGCGGTGAGCGTGCCGGTCATCGCCTCCGGTGGCGCGGGAGAGCTCGAGGACCTTGTCGACGTCCTGCGCGCCGGCGCCGACGCCGCCCTGTGCGCGTCGATCTTCCACTACGGGCGCCACACCATCGCCGAGGCCAAGGCTCACCTGACCGCAGCCGGAATCCCGGTGCGGAGCGGTTGAGGACGGGCGCCGGACGCGGGCTGGGGGAGGCGGCGTGATGGACGAGCTGAGGATTCGCGGACAGGCGGTGCTCGAGCGCATGCGCGGCCTGCCCGGTGCTCAGGAGCTCCTCGATCTCGCCGCCGGCCGCGATGACGTCGAGATCGTCGGCGGCGCAGTGCGCGACCTGCTGCTCGAGCGAGCACCCCGAGAGCTCGATGTGGTGGTGGCCTCCGACGCCTCCTCATTCGCCCGCGATCTCGCTTCACGCCTCGGCATTGCCACCGCGGGAGGTCCCGATGCGCCCTGCGGGATCGCACTGCACGAGCGCTTCGGAACGGCTCTCGTCTGGTGGCCGGGCGGCCGGGTGGACATCGCGCGGCGGCGCGCGGAGTCCTATTCCGCTCCCGGTGCCCTGCCCGATGTGCGCCCCGGAACGCCCGAGCAGGATCTGCTGCGCAGGGACTTCACCGTGAACGCCATCGCCGTGGCTCTCGGCGGCTCGAAGATGGGCTCGCTGTCGGCCGTCCCGCACGCCCTCGAGGACCTCGCCGGCTCCCGCGTTCGCGTCCTGCACGAGCGGAGCTTCGTCGATGACCCCACCCGCCTGCTTCGCCTCGCCCGCTACCTCGCACGCCTGCAGTTCGAGCCCGAGCAGCACACCGCCGAGCTGGCCGCCCAGGCCATCGCCGACGGTGAGCTCCGAAACGTCTCCGGGGCGCGCATCGGCGCCGAGCTGCGGCTGCTGCTGTGTGAGCCGGATCCGCTTGCGGCGCTCGCCAGGCTGAGCGATCTGGACATCCTCGAGGCCCTGCATCCCGGGCTCCGCTTCGAACAGCAGCTCGCTCGCGGCGCGCTCGCGGTGCTCCCCGGCGACGGACGGCCCGAGGTGCTGCTCCTCGCCGCTCTGCTGCTTGGGATCGGTCGTGACGGCACGGCCCACCCCGAGCAGGCGATGCTCACGCTGCTGGACCACCTCGAGTTCACCGCCGGTAATCGCGACCGGGTGCTCAGGAGCGCGCTCGCCGCTCCGCCTCTACCCGCACGCCTGGAGGCGGCGGGAACACCCTCGCAGCTCACCGAGGCGATCGGCGGAGCGCCGGTCGAGGCCGTCGCACTCGCGAGCTCCCTCGCCGAGCTTGAAGAACGCCCGGCGGCTGCCGCGGCGGCGGCGCGATGGCTCTCTGATCTCCGCCACGTTCGCCTGCTGATCACCGGCGACGATCTGCTCGCCGCGGGCATACCCCCGGGCCCGGAGATCGGCCGCCGGCTCGGGCTGGCCCTGCGCCGCAAGCTTGACGGCGAGCTGGACGGCGATCGCGCGGCCGAGATGAGCGCCGCCATGGAGCAGACGTGAGACCGGCGGCGCGTGATCGCGACATCGCCCGGGCCGACGGGAGCGTGGCCTGCGAGCTTCCGGGGGGCGGCCGGGCGCTGTTCACCGCCCGGGCCCAGGGCAACCTGTCGACCCTGCGGGGAGACGACCACGATCAGGGCCGCGCACGGCGTGATGCCCTGTGCGAGGAGCTGGGCCTCGAGTGGCTGTGCGCCAGTCGCCAGGTCCACGGCACCACGGTCCAGCGCGTGCGCGCCCGGGCCGGCACCGGCGGGCAGCCCGTCGCGATCGACGCCGACGGTCACGCCAGCGCCACCAGCACCCTCGGCATGATGGTGCTCACGGCCGACTGCCTGCCCATAGCGCTGGGCTGCGGGAATGCGGTGGCGATGCTCCACGCCGGCTGGCGCGGTCTCTCGGCGGGCGTGCTCGAGGAGGGCCTGCTCGCCCTGGGGGAAATCGGCGGGCGCGAACCCATCACGGCGGTCATCGGCCCCGGCGCGGGAGCCTGTTGCTATGAGGTCGGGCCGGAGGTGCATGCGGCGTTCAGCGACGCTCACCGCGTGGGCGCCAACATCGATCTGCACGCGATCGCGCGCGAGCGGCTGCTCGCGGCAGGTGTGGCGGAGGTGCGCGATCTCGGGCTGTGCACCATCTGCGACGAGCGCTGGTTCTCACACCGTCGCGAAGGCGCGCGGGCGGGGCGCCAGGCGGGAGTGGCATGGCTGAGCTGATCGCGGACCTGCGGGCCGACGTGATCGCCGCCAATCTCGAGCGCCTGCGCGAGGAGATCGCCGCGGCCGCCACGCGAGCCTCCGCCGCTCGCCCCGGGCGTGAGCAGCGGCAGGTCGAGCTGCTCGCCGCGATCAAGTACGTGTCCCTGGAGGATCTCCCGCTCCTCGCCGAGGCCGGGGTGCGTCTCGTCGGTGAGAACCGCGCCCAGGAGCTCGAGGCCAAGGCGGCTGCATACGGAGACCTGTTCGAATGGGACTTCATCGGCCAGCTGCAGAGCAGGCGGGTACGCCAGATCGTGCCGCATGTCCGCCTGATCCACTCGGTCGCCTCGGACTCAGCCCTGCGCGAGCTGGAGCGCCACCGGGAGCTGGCCCGTCCCGGACTGCGCATCCTCGTCGAGGTCAACGTCGCGGGCGAGGCCGGCAAGGCGGGTGTGGCGCCCAGCGAGCTCGACGCCTTCATCGCCCGGTCCCCGGTGCCGGTCGCCGGGCTGATGACGATGCCCCCGCTCTCGGCCGACCCCGATCACAGCCGCCGCTGGTTCTCGGCGCTGCGCGAGCTGGCCGACGAGCGGAACCTCGAAGAGCTGTCGATGGGCACCTCACAGGACTACCTCGTGGCGGTCGAGGAGGGTGCAACAATCGTGCGAATCGGCACGAGGCTGTATCATCCGCGGGCCCTGCTCGACGGCCGCGACTGACTAGCATTAGCAGGGAAACCGGCTCGCCGGGCGAAGACGCACCTACACCGATGGCTTTCCGCGACTCCTGGCACCGTGCACTCGTCTACTTCGGCCTCGCCGAGGAATATCACGACGACTACGAGGATCCGCCCTCAGAGGTCGAGATCGAGGATCGCTACCGCGAGCGTCCCAACGTCCGCAGGCTCAGGCGCCGGCGCGACGAGTACGAGGACATCTTCGCCGACGACGACAGCTCCGACAGCGCCGCCGCCGGCGGCGGCGCGCGCGGACGCTCGGCCACGGTTCTCAAGCAGGTGGGGACGCGCGGCAACGGCGACGTGCGCGTGCACCTGGTGATACCGAAGTCCTTCAACGACGCCCAGCAGATCGCCGACAAGTTCAAGGACTCGATCCCGGTGATCCTGAACCTGCAGAGCTCCGACACCGACCTCTCGAAGCGGCTGATCGACTTCGCCTCCGGCCTCACCTACGCGCTCGACGGCGGCATGCAGCGAATCGCCGACAAGGTGTTCATGCTCACCCCCCGCAACGTGGAGATATCCGCCGAGGAGCGCGCAAGGCTGATCGAGAAGGGCTTCTTCAATCAGTCGTAGGGTCGTATGCAAGTCGGCCTGATCGGTTGCGGGAACATGGCCCGGGCTCTGGCCCGCGGGTGGGGGCGTCCGCTCCTTTGCGCCGATCCCGTGGCCGCCCGCGCCGAGGAGCTGGCCGCCGAGGTCGGGGGGGAGGCGCTCTCCAGCAACGCGCTGGTGGCCGAGCGGGCCGAGCTCGTGGTGCTCTGCCACAAGCCCGCCCAGCTCCACGATGTCGCGCGCGAACTCGCTCCCCACGCCGGCGCGGTCGCTTCGATCCTCGCCGCCGTGCCGCTGGAGGAGCTGCGCGCCGCCTATCCCGACCGGCCCGTCTATCGCTTCATCCCCTCGCTGCCCGTGGAGGTTCGCCAGGGAGCGGTCGTCCAGGCCGCCGATCCGAGCGCGGCAGTCGCGGATGACGGCAAAGCCGGCCCGCTCGATGCGACCGTGAGGGAGCTCTTCTCAGAACTCGGCACGCTCGTTGTCCTGCCGGATGCATTGCTC
The DNA here is from genome assembly GCA_963826995.1 of uncultured Solirubrobacteraceae bacterium. Lineage (GTDB taxonomy): Bacteria > Actinomycetota > Thermoleophilia > Solirubrobacterales > Solirubrobacteraceae > Palsa-744. Next base: position 24,797 of record CAWGYZ010000004.1, read on the forward strand.
GACGTCGCCATGGGCCTGATGTCCTGCGGACCCGCCTACGTGGCTTTGGTGGCCGAAGCCCAGGTCGACGCGGGCGTGCGCAGGGGCATCCCGGCGGCCCAGGGCGCCGAGCTCGTCGTGCAGACGCTCGCCGGAACCGCCGAGCTGCTTCGCCGGCGCGGCTACGACACCGTGGCCGTCCGCCGCGAGGTCACCTCTCCGGGCGGGGTGACGGCGCGGGGCATCGACGCGCTCGAGCGCGCCGGGCTGAGGGCGGCCTTCAGCGAGGCGCTGGATGCCGTGCTCGGCGACGGAGCCCGCTGATGATGTTCGTGCTGGCCACCGCGCGCACGCAGATCGCGGGCTATCTGTCGACGCTCATCTACGTCTACACGCTGCTGATCATCCTGTACATCGTCATCCAGCTTCTGTTCTCGCTCGGCCTGCGCCCGCCCTACTCGCGGGCGGTCGATGTCGTGGTGGGATTCCTACGCGACATCTGCGAACCCTTCCTCCGTATCTTCCGCCGCCTGATCCCGTCGTTCGGGGGCATCGACTTCAGCCCCATCCTGGCCATCATCAGCCTGCAGATCATCAACAGCGTCGTCGTCAATGGCCTGATCCACGGCTGAGCTCGATGCGCGGCCGTTCACGTCGCCTGTCCGTCGTGGCCGCCGCCTGGATTCGCGTAGGGCTCGTGGCCCTGGTCGTGATCGTCGCCGATCAGCTCTCAAAGCGCGCGATCAGACACTCCATCGTCCGCGGCGAAGAACGCAAAGTGCTGCCGGGCATTCAGTTCGTGAACACCCGCAATCGCGGGGTCGCCTTCGGCTTCCTCCCCGGCAACCATGTGGGCGTGACGATCCTGATCGGCATCGCGCTGCTCGCGCTGCTCGTCTACTTCGCCCGCAACGCCGATAAGCCGCTCATCTGGCTGCCGACCGGGATGCTCATCGGCGGAGCGCTCGGCAACATCATCGACCGCCTCAAAGACGGGGCGGTGACCGACTTCATCAAGCTGCCACTCGGCTGGCCTCCCTTCAACCTCGCCGACACCTGCATCACGCTCGGCATCGTGATCCTGTTCCTGCTGATCGATCACCTGCGCCACGCCGAGCGATGAGCGCCCCCTTCGCCATCGCCTATGAGGACGAGCACCTGATGGTGATCGACAAGGGGCCCGGCCTGGTCGTCCATCCCGCCCGCGGGCACCGCGGGCTGACGCTCTCCCAGCTGTTGGAGGGAACCGCCGCCGGAGGGGAGTCACAGCGCGCGGGAATCGTCCATCGACTGGATCGCGACACCTCGGGGCTGCTCGTGGTGTCGCGGTCGCAGGAGGCCCACAGCCTGCTCCAGCAGGCCATGGGAGAGAGGTTGATCGAACGTGAATACCTGGCGCTCGTCGAGGGCCGCCCGCCGGCGCGCTCGGGGACGATCGAGGCCCCGATCGGGCGCGACCCGCGCGTGCGCACGCGCATGACGGTCGGAGGAGCCCATCCGCGCGAGGCGCGCACCGACTTCACGCTGGACCGCGCGTTCGAGAGGACCTCGCTGCTGCGCCTGCATCTGCACACGGGGCGCACTCACCAGATCCGCGTTCACCTGCGGGCCATCGGTCATCCGGTGGCCGGAGACCCCGAGTACGGAACGCCGGGCCTGCTCGGCCTGGAGCGCCAGTTCCTGCACGCCACCCGCCTGGCCTTCGACCATCCGCTGCGCGACGAGCGCGTCGAGGTGCTCTCGCCGCTGCCCGCGGACCTTCAGCAGGTGCTGGCCCGGCTCCGGTGATCCGGGCGCCCGCCGGCCCTCTGGTTCGGCTATTCTGGAAGGTCAATCGGATCCTCGACCCGTGCGGCAACGGATTGCGGCCCTGCCCGCAGAGCGACATTTCAGTTCAGCTCTTCGGGTCCGCTCCATCCGCACGGAAACGCAACGTATACATAAAGGGAGCAACCCGTGGCTGACGTAGGCATCGCGGAGCTGCTGGAGGCCGGCGTACATTTCGGCCACCAGACGCGTCGCTGGAACCCAAAGATGCGCCGCTTCATCTATGCCGAGCGCGGCGGCATCTACATCATCGATCTGCAGAAGACCGCAACCCTGCTGGCCCAGGCGCAGGAGTTCGCCGGGGCGCTCGCCAACCGCGGCGGCACGGTGCTGTTCGTCGGCACCAAGAAGCAGGCCCAGGACACCATCCGCGACGTGGCCGAGGCGGCCGACATGCCCTACGTCAACCATCGCTGGCTGGGTGGCCTGCTGACCAACTTCCAGACCATCAGCCTGCGCATCCGGCGGCTGCACGATCTCGAACGCTTCGAGGCCGACGGCCAGCTGGCGCTGCTGCCGACCCGCGAGCGGATGGCTGCGCAGGCCGACCTGGCCAAGCTCAAAGCCAACCTCGGCGGCGTCAAGAACATGCAGCGCGTCCCCGACGCCATGTTCGTGATCGACCTCAAAACCGAGGTCATCGCGGTCAAAGAGGCACAGCGCCTGCGAATCCCCATCATGGGCCTGGTCGACACCAACTGCGATCCCGACGGAATCGACTTCGTGATTCCCGGCAACGACGACGCAATCCGCTCCTGCGCCCTGATCACCCAGGCGATCGGCCAGGTCGTCTCCGAGGGCCACTCGGTGTTCCGCGCCGAGGAGGAACGCGCGCGCCAGGAAGCCGAAGAGAAAGCACGCCTCGAGGCCGAGGCGCGGGCGCGCCGCGAGGCCGAGGAACAGGCCGCCGCCGAGAAGGCCGCCGCCGAGGCCGCCGAGCGGGCGGCCAAAGAGGCAGAGGCCCAGAAAGCGGCCAGCGAGACCGAGGCGGCCGCCCAGGCACCGGCCCCATCCGCTCCGTCACCGCCTCCCGCGGCGCCGCCCGAGACGCCCGCTCCGGCAGCCGTCCCCGAGCCGGTGGCGGCTGCTCCCTCTCCACAGCCCTCGGCGCCCGCCGAGGTCGCACCGCCAGCCACGCCTGAGCAGGCGCCCGAGCCGGCGGCGCCCGCGGCTCCTGAGCCACCCGCCGAGCCGGCGGCCGCTGCGCCCGAGACGGCACCGACCGAGGATGCCCCACAGGACAGCGCACCGGCACCCGAGCCGGCCGCGGAGGTCAGCGAGTCATGAGCACGGTCGAGGTATCGGCGAAGGACGTGAAGGCCCTGCGCGAGCGCACGGGCGCGGGCATGATGGACTGCAAGAGGGCCCTCACCGAGGCCGAGGGAGACGTGGAGAAGGCCATCGAGATCCTGCGCCTGAAGCAGGGAAAGAAAATCCAGGACCTGGGCGAGCGGGCGGCGACGGAGGGCACGGTCCATGCCTACGTGCACGCCGGCTCCAAGGTCGGGGTGCTGATCGAGGTGGACTGCAACACCGATTTCGTCGCCAAGAACGATGACTTCGTGGGATTCGCGCGAGACGTGGCCATGCAGATCGCCGCCACGCCGACCGTCAAATACGTCAGCCGCGAGGACGTTCCCGCCGAGGCCCGCGATGCCGAGACGCGCATCTATGAGCAGGAGGCGGCCGAGAAGCCCGAGAACGTGCGCGAGCGCATCGTCGCCGGCAAGCTTGACTCCTGGCTTCAGACCGTGGTCCTGCTCGAGCAGGAGATGCACAACCCGAAGTTCGAAGGCAAGACGGTTCAGCAGCTGCGCGACGAGCTGACCGCTACCACCGGCGAGAACGTGGTGATTCGCCGTTTCGCCCGTTTCGCCGTGGGCCAGTAGATCGTCTGACGGGTAGGCTCTGCCGTCGATGGCCCCGGCCTTCAAACGGATCCTGCTGAAGCTCTCCGGTGAGGCGCTGATGGGTGAGCTCCAATACGGCACCGATCCCGAGCGCGTGGTGGCGGTGGCGCGGCAGGTGACCGCCGTGCGCGACCAGGGCGTGGAGGTCGCGATCGTGGTGGGCGCGGGCAACATCTACCGCGGCATGCAGGGCGCCGCCGCCGGGATGGACAGGGCCACCGCCGACTACATGGGGATGCTGGCCACCGTGCTGAACGCCTTGCCGCTGCAGGACGCCCTCGAGAAGATGGGCACGGACACGCGCGTGCAGTCCGCTCTGGGCGTCTCGGAGGTGGCTGAGCCCTACATCCGCCGCCGCGCCATGCGCCACCTGGAGAAGGGCCGCGTGGTGATCTTTGCGGCCGGCACCGGCAACCCCTTCTTCACGACCGACACCGCCGCGGCGCTGCGGGCCGCGGAGATCCACGCCGAGGTGATCCTGATGGCCAAGAACGGCGTCGAAGGGGTCTACACGGCAGACCCGGCGGTCGACCCCACCGCCACCTTCATCCCTGAAATCACCCACATGGAGGCGATCGAGCGGCGCCTGCGGGTCATGGACTCCACGGCCCTGGCATTGTGCATGGAGAACGCCATGCCGCTGAACGTGTTCAACATGGACGACGAGAGGAATCTCGCGCGGATAATCTCCGGCGAGCGGGTGGGCACGCTGGTATTCACATCTCAAGGCGGGGGCGATGGCGACTGACAACCTGATCGACGAACTGCTCGAGGATGCGCGCGAGCGGATGGTCAAATCGACGGAAACCGCTCAGCAGGAGTTCTCCACGGTGCGCACCGGACGGGCCAGCCCGTCGCTGCTGGACCGCGTGATCGTCGACTACTACGGCGCGATGACCCCCCTGAACCAGCTGGCCACCATCTCGGCACCGGAACCCCGCCTGATCACCGTGCAGCCCTATGACAAGTCCTCGATCAAGGCGATCGAGAAAGCGATCAACGAGTCGGACATCGGCCTGAGCCCGTCCAACGACGGCAACCTCGTGCGCCTGGTGGTCCCGGACCTGACGGAGGAGCGCCGCCGGGACCTGGTCAAGGTGGTGCGCAACCTCGCCGAGGAGGGCCGCATCGCGATCCGCAACGTCCGCCGCGACACCATGCAGCACCTGCGCGAGCTGAAGGCCGAGGGAGAGGCCTCCTCCGACGACGAGCATCGCGCCGAGGTTGAGCTGCAGAAGCTGACCGACAGCCGCATCGGCGATCTGGAGACCGTGCTGAAGGCAAAGGAAGAGGAGATCCTCGAGGTCTGATGAGCGCCGCGAAGGAACCGGCGCCGGCGATCGAGCACGGATCGGAGGCATCGCGCGGGGAGAGCGCGGCGCCCTCGGCGCGGTACGTCGCGATCATCACGGACGGAAACGGGCGCTGGGCGCGAGCCCACGGCAGGCCGGTCAACGAGGGCCACAGCGCGGGGGCGGACATCGTCAAGGCGCGCCTGCGCGATGCGACCGAGCTGGGCGTGAAGGAGCTGACGGTGTACTCCTTCTCCACGGAGAACTGGTCACGGCCGGTCGAGGAGGTGCAGGGGCTGATGGAGATGTTCTCCCGGCGGATCGTCGACGAGACGCCCGAGCTGCACGAGGAGGGCGTGCGCATGCGCTTCATCGGGCGTCGCGACGGTGTCTCACCGGAGCTCGTCGAGCGGATGCGCTCGGCGGAAGCCCTGACCGATGCAAACCGGCGGATCACCCTGTTCGTGGCCTTCAACTACGGCGGCCGCGCGGAGATCCTCGACGCGGCGCGCAGGTTCAACGGAACCACCGAGGAGGAATTCCGCGACTGCCTGTACGCGCCAGAGATGCATGATCCCGATCTGATCATCCGCACCAGCGGTGAGCGGCGGTTGTCCAACTACCTGCTGTGGCAGTCGGCCTACTCCGAGCTGGTGTTTCGCGACGAGCTGTGGCCGGACTTCACGCGCGAGGCGCTCGAGCAGTCGCTGGCCGAGTTCTCCGAGCGTCGCCGGCGCTTCGGCGGGCGATGAGCGCCCAGCGATCGGACCTCGGCGCGCGAGCGATCGTGGCGGTGCCGGCGGTCGCGGTGGCGCTGTTCCTCGACATCGAGGGGGGCCTCGTGTTCACGCTGGGCCTGTTCGCGCTCGGCTGCGTCTGCATGCACGAGCTGTATGCGATGTACGACCGTGCAAACCCCGTCCGCCTGGCCGGCTTCCTCGGCCTGGCCGGCCTGCTGGCGGCGGCCCTGTACGGCGGACAGTTTCAGATCCTGCTGGCCGCCGTGGTGATCCTGCCGGTGCTGTTCGCGCTCACGATCAACCAGCGCCGGCCCAGCGTGGGGGGGATGGCGCTGACCTTGCTCGGCATCTACTGGATCGGCTTCGCCCTCGCCAACGCCGTGCTTCTTCGCCGCCTGCCCCACGGGCTGGGGATCGTGATCGACGTTCTGGTGGGGGTGTTTCTGGGCGACACCGGGGCGTACCTGGGAGGCCACATGTTCGGCCGCCGGCGGCTGGCTCCCCGCATCTCGCCCGGCAAGACCGTCGAGGGCCTCGTGATCGGCATGCTGTTCGCGGTGCTGGGCGTGTGGATCGCCGGGCGCTACCAGGAATGGCTGCCGGGCACGCATGCGCTCGTGCTGGGGGTCGGTGTTGCGCTAGTCGCGCCCGTGGGCGATCTGTTCGAGTCCTTCATCAAGCGCGAGGCGCGCACGAAGGACTCGGGCCACCTGTTCGGCGCCCACGGCGGCGCGCTGGACCGCCTGGACGGGGTCCTGTTCGCGGCCGTCGCCGGCTACTACATCTGGGCCGCCTACGTGCACTAGCGCTCTGCAATGCGGAATAGTGGGCAGTCGTGCCAGGATTCGTGCCAGTTCGGGCCGGCGTTGGGTGCGATTCCGCGACGCATGTACTACCGGAGCGGTCAAGTGCCCCCGCGCCTAGGGGACCAGGCCGGGGCATGGCGTCGTGAGATTCATTCTCCGTGGCGCAAGGACCACGTTAGGACGCTGCGGGCGCTCACCTGATGTACGGATTGATGGATACTCGCCGCATGACCTCCGAGGAGTCCACGACCCCCGACCTGGTGGAGCGTGTTCGCGAAGGCTTCGAGGCCTTTGGGCGTGGGGATTTCGCCGCAGCCGCCAGGTTCTTTGCCCCAGACGCGGTGTGGGATATGAGGGGAGGCGAGACCTTCGAGGGCATCCCGGCGATTCGCGGCTTCATGGAGGAGTTCGTCAGCCACTTCGAGAGCTTCGACGTTGAACTTGAGGAGATCCGAGACCTTGGCGGAGAAGTCGTGATCGCGGTCAACACGATGGGGGGTTACGCCCTGGGCAGTACTGTCGAAGTCCGACAGCGGGGACTATTCGTCTACGAGGGGAAGGCAGGGCTTGCCGTTCGCTGCACGGCCTACAGCGACATCGACGAGGGCCGTGCTGCCGCCGAACGCCTCGCACAGGAACGGCGGTAGGCCATGTCGCAGGATCACTGTCATCGTTGGCTGACCGGGCGGCGACGTCCGACCGGTCAGGTTGGTTCTCGGGCTGGCGACGGGCTGACTCATGTCGCAGGTGTCGACCAACTGGTCTGACCGACGTTCGTAGTGTCGCCCGCCGCCGCCCGAGGATCACCGGCGTGACTTGATAGGAGCGTGGCATCGCCCCCAGTGAGCTTTGTCCGCCGGTGGTCCGCTTCAGCGGCTATCGATGAAGGGACACAGCTAATGATCGTGATCGGAGCGGATACGCACAAGAGGACCCACATGCTCGTGGGAGTCGACGCGGGCACTGGGCAGCTATTGGGAGACCGGCAGATCGCCGCCTCAGACGACGGCCACCGTATTGCGGTGCGCTGGGCACGGGAGCTTGACTCAGAGCGCGTGTGGGCGATCGAGGACTGCCGACACGTCTCAAGGCACCTTGAGGAGGCCCTGATCGCCGCCGGCGAGCGGGTTGTTCGGGTGCCACCGAAGATGATGGGTCAGAGCCGGCGCGGTGAGCGACAGGCGGGCAAGTCCGATGAGATCGATGCCCTGGCGGTCGCACGTGCGGTCGTCAAGGATGGCGTGGAGCGCTTCCCTGCCGCCTATCTGGATGAGCGTGCGATGGAGATCCGGCTGCTCTCAGACCACCGCGATGACCTGGTGGCCGAGCGCACGAGGATCCAGAACCGGCTGCGCTGGCATCTGCTTCAGCTCTGCCCCGAGCTCGAGGCAGAGCTGCCCAAGGGGGGCCTCGATCGCCGCGTCGTGCTCGATCGGATAGCACGGCGGCTGCGAACCTTCAGAGGTGATCAGCGGGCACGCGTGGCCAGCGAACAGGTGCATCGCATCCGCACGCTCACCCGTCAGTCCAACGAGCTCGAGCGTGAGCTCCATCGACTCGTGCAGGCCCACCGCCCGGCGCTGTTGGCCGAGCAGGGATGCGGCACGTTGACGGCAGCAACGTTGATCGGCCGCACCGCCGGCGCCGAGCGCTTCCCCACCGACGCGCACTTCGCTCGTCAAGCCGGCGTGGCACCGATTCCGGCCTCCTCGGGGCGGGTTGTTCGTCATCGCCTGCACCGCGGCGGGGACCGACAGCTGAACCGTGCCCTCTACATGATCGCGATCACCAAGGCGCGGCTCGATCCGGAGACCAAGGCCTATCTGGAGCGAAAGCGCGCCGAAGGCAAGACCAAGCGTGAGGCCCTACGCTGCCTGAAGCGTCACCTCGCACGACGCATACATCGCCTTCTCGCAATGCCAGCAATCGACCCCGATCTGCTTACCCTCAATGCCGCAATTTCCGGGGGGTGCTTGACATAGGAGCTACGAACGTGGAGATCGCCAAGCGCGGAATAGATGCCTTCAACCGACGCGACGTTGAGGCACTCGCCGACGTTGTGAGTCGAGACTTCGAGTGGTTCCCGGCGCTTCCGAGCACGGTCGAGGGCGAGCGTTTCCCAGGGTACCGCGGGCGCGAGGGCATCGAGACGTACTTCGAAGACGTGCGCAGCACATGGGAGGGGCTGCGCGTGCTCGGTAATGAGTTTCGCGACCTTGGAGACAGCGTTGTCCTGCTCGGTCGGGCGGATGGCCGCGGACGAGGCAGCGGGGTCGAGGTCGATATGCCCCTGGGAGTAATTTACGACTTCCGCGATGGCAGGATCTCGCGAGTCCGCACCTATCTCGACCACGGCGAGGCGTTGCGGGCAGCGGGACTTTCCGAGTAGGCGATGTCAAGATGACCTGGAACCCTGTGGCCGATGTCCGACCCCGAGCCGTGGCAAACTGACGCCCCACGGTCGGCGATGATCATCGAGAAGCCTCACGGCACCGTTAGCGTCTCGGCTCTCGGTTCAGAGCAGTTTTGCGTCGAGGCTCCGCGTCGTGACGAGCAGGTCGAGGGCTACCAGGAGGCGAGGGTCTTGGCGCACGATCTCGCCGCGGAACTGGAGTAGGGCGCTCGCTCACTCAGCGGAGCTGCTGGATCGCAAGGGAGGCAACGACGGGATGCGTCCCGCCGGCAAGCGGGCTGATCGTGAGCGCCGGCGGGGCCTATCCCGTAAGGGCCGCCTACGTGCACTGAGTGTGCTGCTTGGGAGGCGCCCCCGGTCCTCCCTCTTCTCCTCCAACCGGGGGCACCCTCTCCCATCCCTCGCTCGCGCGCAGCGGACGGGCGCGCGCTGCAAGCGCCTTAGAGGGTACCGGTTGACGTTTGGGGACGTCGCGTACCCGGATGCGTGTTTTTCAGGATCTCCCGGCCGGCGGCCGCTCAGGGGTCAGCGGGCCCCCACGGCTCCCCGTCCCGCGTCTCCGGCCAGCCGGCCGAGCCGCTAACCCGCCGGCGAAGGCCGACGCGTTCTTCTCGCCGGCGCTGTTCCTCGAGTAGCGCCTCGACGCGCTCTCGCTGCACTTCCCTTGCGCGCTGCGTTTTGGGTCTGTCAAGTGTGTCGAAATCCATCATTCATGCCTCCGCCTGTCGATCGGACGCGCAGGCAGGGCATACCACCGCGGCAGGTGCGCCGGCGTTGTCAAGTTCCCCAACTTGCGAACACTTTGTGGGCGGTTGGGGGATACTGGCTTCTCACCGTGCGAGGGAACGACCGTCGAGGGCCAGGCGATGCCTGACCGCAAGCGCCTGCTGATACTCGGCTCGACCGGATCGATCGGCACCCAGGCGCTCGACGTGTGCCAGCGCAGCTCCGAGCTCGAGCTGGTGGGGTTGTCAGCCGAGCGCTCGTGGGAGCCGCTGCTGGAGCAGGCTCGGGCTCACGGGGTTGGGCGGATAGCCCTGGTGGACGAGCGCGCCGCGGCGCTGGCATCGGAGGCCTGGACGGGCGGCGAGGTGCTCGGCGGCGCCGAGGGCCTCGTGCGGCTGGTGGTCGAGTCGGGCGCCGATCTGGTGCTGAACGCGCTGGTCGGCTCAGCCGGCCTGGGGCCCACGGTGGCGACGCTCGGCGAGGGGATCGATCTGGCGCTGGCCAACAAGGAGTCGCTGGTGGTGGGGGGAGAGCTCGTCACGGCTCTGGCCGAGGCGACCGGAGCGCAGATCGTGCCGGTGGACTCCGAGCACACGGCCCTCCACCAGCTGCTCGCCGGCCAGCCCCCCGGCGCCGTGGACCGTCTCACGATCACGGCCAGCGGCGGCCCGTTCCGCGGGCGCTCGCGTGATGAGCTCGAGGACGTGACCGTCAAGCAGGCGCTCGCCCATCCGACCTGGGCGATGGGCGGCAAGATCACGATCGACTCGGCCACGCTGATGAACAAGGGGCTTGAGCTGATGGAGGCCCACCACCTGTTCGGCACGCCCTATGACCGCATCGACGTGGTCGTGCATCCGCAATCGCTCGTGCATGGCCTGATCCAGCTGGCGGACGGTGCGATGCTCGCCCACCTCGGGCCGGCGGACATGCGCATCGCCATCTCCTACGCGCTGCATGGCGGGGAGAGCGTGGATCTGCCGATCGCCCCGCTCGACCTCGCGGCGGTGGCTGAACTGACCTTCGAAGCGGTCGATCTCGATGCCTTTCCCTGCCTGCGGCTGGCCCGTGAGGCCGCCCACGCCGGAGGCACGGCGCCCTGCATCCTCAACGCCGCCAACGAGGTCGCCGTTCACGCCTTCCTCGCAGGCCGGCTGCGCTTCGTGGAGATCCCCTCGGTCATCGAGCAGACCCTGTCGGAGCTTCCCGGCGAGCCCGTGCGGGCGTTCGAGTCGCTGTATGAAGCCGACCGCGAGGCCCGGATGGTGGCTGGAGAGGCCGTCGCCGCGTTGGCCTGAGGGTCCTGCGCGGAGGGCGGCAACCGGCGGGTGCCGGCGCCCGCGCCTGCCACACTGAGGGTCGATGAGCTGGGTCCTGACCATCCTCGGCATCGTGATGCTGATCGTGCTGCATGAGCTCGGGCACTTCACCGCCGCGAAGGCCGTCGGCATGCGCGTTGAGCGCTTCTCACTGTTCTTCCCGCCGACCCTGTTCCGGGTGCGCCGGGGGGAGACGGAGTATGCGATCGGCGCTCTCCCGTTCGGCGGCTACGTGAAGATCACCGGCATGAACCCCGAGGAGCTCAAGGGCAGCGCCCCGGCCTCCGCCTTGGAGGCGGTGCTCCCGGGAGCAGCGGACGCTCCGCTCGAAGACGGCACGCCGGAGTTCGAGCTCGACCCCGAGATCACGCGACGCGCCTACTACAACCAGGCGCCGTGGAAGCGCATCGTGGTCATTCTGGCCGGCCCCGGGGTGAACATCCTCATCGCCTTCCTGCTGTTCTGGGCGGTGTTGTTCACGGGCAGCCTCGATGGCTCGGTGGCGCTCGGCAACCTCGACCCGGCCGTGCACACGCTGGGCGCCGCGAAGGTTCAGTCGATTGAGCGCGGGAAGCCGGCCGACGGCGTGCTTCAGCCCGGCGATCAGATCATCGACGTGGAGGGCCGCCCGGCGAACGAGGAACAGACCATCCACAGGATCTCCTCGCACCGCTGTGCGGGCACGCCCGTCGAAGGCTGCCGCGCGGCGACCCCCGTGCAGCTGACGGTCCGGCGCGCCGGGCGCGATGTGGCGTTGACGGTCTACCCTCGCTACAGCGGGCAGGAAAAGCGGATGCTGGTCGGCTTCGAGTTCGGCCCGTCGGCGAAGGCCTTCGGGGCGCTGGGCGCCGCCTCCGCCGCGCTCAGCGAGATGTGGCACGTGACGACCGAAACGCTGACGGGGTTCGGCCGCGCCCTGACGAGCTCGAAGGCGCGCCGTCAGGTCTCAAGCATCGTCGGGATAACCCAGGACGCCCACGAAACGGTGGTCGCCGGCGCCGGCTATGCGCTCGTGTTCCTGGCGTTCATCTCGCTGATCCTCGCGGTCATCAACCTGTTCCCGTTCCTGCCCCTCGACGGCGGGCACATCCTGTGGGCGCTCGGCGAGAAGGTGCGCGGCCGTCGCATCTCGCTGATGGCCATGTATCGCTTCAGCTCGGTCGGGATCGTGCTGCTGCTGTTCCTCGTGTTCAACGGGGTCAGCAACGACATCAGCCGGCTCGGCGGCTGAGCGCTTCAGGCGCCCGGCGGGCGCACGCACACCCAGCTCTTGATGAGCGGGCCGATCCGCTCCGGGCGAGCGGGGCCGAACAGGGCCTCGAACTCGCGGCGCCTCAGCAGCTCGATCTCCTCCCAGGTACCTGCAGCGCCAACCCGCCAGTAGGGCTTCCGCGCCCGCGCTGGCAGCCAGTGGGCCAGCGGCAGAAGCGAATGCGGCTCCAGTGGGAACGACCACGCCGGGGTCTGCACGAACCACCCGCGCCCGAGCCGGCGAACCTCCGCGGCGAAGGCCCCGCGGCTGGGCGGCGGGACGTGCTCGATCACGCTCGAGCAGTACACCAGGTCGAACTCGCCGTCGGCGAAGGGAAGGCCGACCGTCGCGTCGCCGCGCACGAACGGCCCCGGGTAGTCAGGGCGCTCGACCAGGTCCACCCCGGTGATGTCGAGCTCCGGCTCAAGGGCGCGCAGGCCGATCTGCCCGCAGCCCAGGTCCAGCACATGAGCCCCCGCCGGCAGGCCCGTGAGCGCGAAGAAATGCTCGTGGCGCCTGGCGCGGGCGCGGGCGGACAGGGGGGAGGCCAGCCGCGCCAGGGGACCGCGCGCGGTGGCGTAGGCATCGGGCATCGTAGAATGAGCCTATGGCCTCAGAACGCCAGATTCAGGTCGGTCCCGTTTCGATCGGGGGCGGCGCGCCCGTGGCGGTGCAGACGATGACCAAGACCGAGACCGCCAACCTGCAGGCGACGATGGACCAGATCCGCACCGTTGCGGACGCCGGTGCCGACATCGTGCGTGTCGCGGTGCCCCGCGAGCAGGACGCCGACGCGCTGAAGACGATCGTCGCGCAGTCGCCGATCCCGGTCATCGCCGACATCCACTTCAACCACACGCTGGCCCTGAAGGCGATCGAAGCCGGCGCCCACTGCGTGAGGCTGAACCCCGGCAACATCGGCGGCCCGGAGAAGGTCGCCGAGGTGATCGAGCTCGCGAAGCTGCACGGGACGCCGCTGCGGGTCGGTGTCAACTCCGGCTCGCTGCCCAAGCACCTGCGCACGCTCGAGTACGAGAACCCCGTCGAGGCGCTGGTGACCGCCGCCATCGAGACCGTCGAGCTGATGGAGCGGCTGGACTTCACCAACTTCAAGGTCTCCATGAAGTCGACCTCGGTGCCGAACACGATCGCCTCCAACCGCATGCTGTCCGAGCGCATCCCCTACCCACTGCACCTCGGGGTGACCGAGGCCGGTACCAAGTGGTCGGGCTCCCTGAAGTCGGCGGTCGGGCTCGGCACGCTGCTGGCGGATGGGATCGGCGACACCATCCGCATCTCGCTGTCGACGTTCCACGCCGAGGAGGAGGTGAAGGTCGCCTGGGAGATCCTGAAGGCGCTGAAGCTGCGCGAGCGCGGCCCCGACCTGATCGCCTGCCCGACGTGCGGGCGCCTGCAGTTCGATATGGACTCCGTCGTCGTCGAGGTCGAGCGGCGCCTGGAAGCCTACGAGGATCCGATCGAGGTGTCGGTGCTGGGCTGCGCGGTCAACGGCATCGGCGAGGCCCGCCACGCTGATTTCGGCATCACCGGGGCCAAAGACATGGGGATGATCTACTCCAAGGGCGAGCCGCTGAAGAAGGTGCCCACCGACCAACTGGTGGACGAGCTGTTCAAGGAGATCGACCGCTACTACGCCGCCGGCAAGACCGTCCAGCGCGACGAGCGTGCCGCCGCCGAGGCGCGCGAGTGGCTGGCGGAGAACGAGGACGAGACGGCGCTCACACCGGAGCGGATCGCGGCGATGGAGGCCGCGGCCGCCGAACAGGACGCGACGGCCGACGCGGTCCTCGAGTCGATGCTCGAGCCCGCCGCGGCCGCGCTGGACGAGGCCGTCTCACCGGTCGCCGGCCGGCGCTTCAGCCGCACCTGAGCGGGGCGCCCGGCGCGTGCCGGGGAGACTCAGGCCGGCGATGCGCCCGTCAGCGCGGCCGTTTCGGCCTTGATGAGATCGGCGGCCTTCTCGGCGATCATGATGGTCGCCGCGTTGGTGTTGCCGCGGACGATCGTGGGCATGACCGAGGCGTCGATCACCCGCAGGCCGTCCACGCCATGGACCTTCAGGCTTGAGTCGACGACCGGGCCGATCGCACAGCTCGAGGTGGGGTGGTAGATCGTCATGGAGTTCTGCTCGATGTATGACCACAGCTCCCCGTCGCTCGCGTCCGGCGGCGGCGCCGTGAACGGCCCGGTGATGATGTCCTTGAACGCGTCCTGCTGTGAGATCTCGAGCGCCACCTTGACGCCGGCGAGCATCGTCGCGCGGTCGTCCTCGGTCGTCAGGTAGTTGTGCTGGATGCGCGGCTTCACGTATGGGCTCGCGGTGCGTAGCGTGACCGCGCCACGGCTCGTGGGCTTGACCACTCCCGGTCCGAAGCCGAGGCCATGCTCTACGGCCGCGCCGAGGCCTTCCTCGAGGAATAGCACCGGCGCGAAGTGAAACTGGCAGTCGGGCGCGTCGAGGCCCGGGCGGGTGCGGATGAAGCCGCCGGACTCGGCGACGTTCGAGGAAAGCGGGCCGCGGCCCTCGGCCTGGAGCAGCTCGATGTTCTCCGGCGTAAGCGCCGTCATCAGCGACTCGTGGTCGGCCCTCCAGTTGATCAGCGTCATGCAGTGGTCCTGCAGGCCCTCTCCCACCGGCAGGTCCTGGCGGACCTCGAGACCGAACAGCGTCAGCGGTTCAGCCGGGCCGATGCCTGACAGCATCAACAGCTGCGGCGATTGGTATGCGCCGGCGGAGACGATCACCTCGCGTGCGGCGTTGATCTCCTCGACCGTGCCCGCGTGGTCGATCTCCACGCCGCTGGCGCGATCGCCGTCGAACAGGAGCCGCAACGCGAGCGCGTCCGTGAGGATCGTGAGGTTCTCTCGATCCATGTTCGGGTGCAGGTAGCGAACTGAGGTGCTCGCGCGCATGCCGTTCTCCTGGGTGGTCTGGTAGCGGCCAAAGCCCTCCTGGCGGGCGCCGTTGAAGTCCGGATTGCGCTCGTGGCCGGCCTGCGCGGCGGCCTCGACGAAGACGTCGGCAGCCGGGCTCATCGCTCGGCTCTCACGGACGGGGAGCGGTCCACCCACGCCGTGGAACTGGTCCTCGCCGCGCTCGTTGTCCTCGGACTTCTTGAAGTAGGGAAGGACCTCGTCATAGCCCCAGCCGTCGGCGCCCATCGCCGCCCATTCCTCATAGTCGGCGCGGTTGCCGCGGATGTAGACCATCGCGTTCATCGAGCTGCACCCGCCGAGCATCTTGGCCCGCGGCAGGTATGCCCGGCGACCACCCAGGGAGGGTTCGGGCTCGGTCTGAAAGTCCCAGTCGCGCCGGCCCTTGAAGAGGGCTCCGAACGCCGCCGGGATGTGAATCTCGTCATCGGTGTCCGCGCCCCCGGCCTCCAGCAGTGCGACGGTCACGGACGGGTCCTCCGTCAGCCTTGCGGCCAGCACCGCACCCGCCGAGCCCGCTCCGACGATGACGTAGTCGTACATCAGCTTCCTCCTCGTGATTGCCCGGCGTGCACCATCCCCATGTGTGGCGACGATACCGGACCCGCTCGGGCCCCGGTCCACAGCACCTGCGCTCATGTATTCTCAGCTGGCGATGGCCCAGCCAAAGAGCATCACGGGGCGCTGCATGTGCGGGAACGTCACCTACAGCACGGAGGCCGAGCCGGTGATTCAGGTCGCCTGCCACTGCACCGACTGCCAGCGCCAGACGGGCAGCCCGTTCACGGTGGTCGTGGGCGTGCCGCGCACCGCGCTTGAGGTGCAGGGGAGCACCCTGGCCTCGTTCACCACGGTCGGTGAGGACCACGGCGGCGACACCGAGCGCATCTTCTGCTCGGCCTGCGGCTCGCCGCTGTTCAGCATCGCGGCCGTCGCGCCCGAACTGGCGCTGATCAAGGCCGGGTCGCTCGATGACGCATCGTGGCTCGAGCCCTCAGCCGAGTTCTGGACGAGCTCGGCGCAGCCCTGGTCGCCCCGCTTCGAGCAGGCCGCCGCGTTCGAGCGCGGCTCCGCCTAGCCTCAGCTCGCCCGGCCTCGGGAGCAGCGTTCAGCCGGCGGCCGCAAAGCGCTCGGCGACCTTGCCCCAGTCCACGACGTTCCACCAGGCGTCGATGTAGTCGGGACGGCGGTTCTGATACTTCAGGTAGTAGGCGTGCTCCCACACGTCGACGCCCAACAGCGGGGTACTGCCGCTCGAGATCGGGCTGTCCTGGTTGGGCGTGCCCACGATTGCGAGCTCCGAGCCGTTGTGCACGAGCCAGGACCAGCCGGAGCCGAACTGGTTGACGCCGGTTTCTTTCAGGCTCGACTGAAAGGACTCAAAGGAGCCGAACACGGAGTCGATCGCCTGCGCCAGGGCGCCGTCCGGGGCGCCGCCCGCGCCCGGGGCCATGCTCTCCCAGAAGAGGCTGTGGTTGTAGTGGCCGCCGCCGTTGTTCTGCACGGCGGTGCGCTTGTCGGCCGGGACCTGGCTGAGATCCTTGAGCACGTCCTCGATCGCTGCATTCTCGAGCGGCGTGCCGGCCAGGGCCGCGTTCGCCTTGTCGACATAGGCCTGGTGGTGCTTGTCGTGATGGAATTCCATCGTCGCCTTGTCGATGTACGGCTCCAGCGCGTCGTAGGCGTAGGGAAGCGGCGGGACGGAATAGGCCATGTCTGGGGCTCCTTGTCGAAGTGCGGTCGAGGATGGCGGTCACCGCTGTTCTATCAAAGGCTCAGCGTTGAGCTGTGGCGCCGGCGCGGGGCCCGTGGCCCACATCTCTAGGCTTGGGGGATGACCCCCGTCGCCACCCGCCGCCCCGGCCGGCCGGCCGCCGCCTCGCGAGAGGATGCGCTGGCGCTCGCGACCGAGCGGTTCCTCGCCGGCGAGCGGGTGGACGTGAGAGGGATCGCGCTGGAGCTCGGGCTTGCGCGGGCGACCATGCATCGATGGTTCGGTACGCGCGAGTCCTTCCTGGGAGAGGTCCTCGCCGCCCTTGCAGAGGAGCGGCTGGCGGCGATTCGCGCCGCCACCCCCGGCACCGGAGCCCGGGCACTGCTCGACTGCTTCGACAGCTTCAATCGCGAGCTGGCCGCCACGCGGGGGCTGCGCGCCCTGCTCGCACAGGAGCAGGAGCGCGCCCTGCGCGTACTCACCTCGAGCGGCGGGGTCGTCCAGCCGCGGATGGTGGGGGCCATTGAACGCGTTATCTGCGCCGAGGTCGACAGTGGGGCGTTTGCGCCGGCCGTCGCTCCCGAAAGCCTCGCCTACGCGATCGTCAGGCTCGCCGAGTCGTTCCTCTACAACGACGCCATCATCGGGATCCGCGGAGACACCGAGCGCCTGCGCGAGATCGAGGCCGTGCTGTTGGGGGTCGGTCGTTAAAACGCGGTTTGAGTCTTTTGGGCGATTGTGTCACTATGCAGCGGATGTGACGAAACGCCTGAAATCGCGGCGCTGAGGGTCCTGAGGGAGGGCCGTGCCGCACAACTCATTAGGAGGAGAACGGTGCGCAAAACAATCACGCGGCATTCGACCGCCCTGGTCGGATGGCGATACTGGCTGCTCGCAGCGCTCGGGGCGGCGGCATTCATCGTCCCAGGGGTCGCGGCCAGCGCCGCCTCGGCGGAAACGACCTGGCTGTGCAAGCCCGGCCTTGCCAACAATCCATGCGAAAGCAGCCTCACCTCGACGGTCCAGTTCGGCAACGGCAGCAGCTTCGTCCTGAACGCCAAGCCGGCGAGCAACGCTCCGATCGACTGCTTCTACGTGTACCCCACCGTCAGCAGTCAGTTCACCGAGAACGCCAACCTGGAAGTCGGGCCCGAAGAGACCCAGATCGCGATCGATCAGGCCTCGCGCTTCTCGCAGACCTGCAAGGTGTACGCCCCGATCTACCCGCAGCTGACGATTCCGGCGATCAACACGCCGGGGGGCATCACGGCCGAAGGGTCGGCAAAGGCCTACATCGGGGTGCTGAGCGCGTTTGAGGAATACCTCGCCCTCTACAACCACGGGCGCGGTTTCGTGCTGATCGGCCACTCCCAGGGCGCTGCCATGCTCACGCAGCTGATCAAGGAACAGATCGACACCAACGCGACCCTGCGCAAGCAACTGGTGTCGGCGATTCTGCTGGGCGGCAACATCCTCGTGCCCAAGGGCAAGACGGTCGGCGGGACGTTCAAGAACGTTCCCTCCTGCCAGCTGTTCCTGCAGACGCATTGCGTGATCGCCTACTCCTCGTTCCTGAAAGAACCGCCCGAAGGCGCGAACTTCGGGCGCGTGGGCAGCCCGCTGCTCGGAGGCTCGATAAGCGAAGAAGAACTCAAAAACGACGAAGTCCTGTGCGTGAACCCGGCGGCGCTCCTGCCGGGCAATCTCGCGGGACCCTTGTCGCGAGAAGAGTCCACCTCCCCGTTCCCCGGACTGCTCGGCTCCTACGTCAAGGCGCCGAAAGCGTCCACCCCGTGGGTCACCTGGCCCCTGCAATACACCGGCCAGTGCAAGCGGGTGAACGGCGCCACCTGGCTGCAGCTGACCGATGTGGGTGGCGCAGGGGACCCGCGTGAAGCAATCGGAGAAGTCCTCGGGCCCCTGTGGGGCACGCACCTCGAGGATGTCAACGTCGCGCTCGGCAACCTCGTCGGTCTGACCGCGAGCGAGGCCGGGACCTATCTGTTCGAAAACGCCTTCCACTAGGGAGGGCGCCAGCTGAAGCACGGTCGGCTCCCCGGTCCACCACCCTCCTGGTGGGCCGGGGAACGGCCCAGGGATGCGATCGCCGTGGCATTCACCGCGCGCTCGATGCGAAACCGCTCACGGCCCTATACGCTCGATCCTCGTCCTGAGCCCCAGCCGAGCGATCGTCCATGACCCGCCTGTCCGAATATCTCCTGCCGACCGAGAAGCAGCCGCCAGCCGACGCGGAGGCGATCTCGCACAAGCTCATGGTCCGCGCCGGGCTGATCCGCCAGATGGGGGCGGGCATGTGGAGCTGGCTGCCGGCCGGTTGGCGCGTTCACCAGCGAGCGGTGGGCATCATCCGCGAGGAGATCGATGCGATCGGCGGCCAGGAGATGCTGATGCCGGTGCTGCAGCCGTCCGAGCCCTGGCGCAAGAGCGGGCGGCTGGATATCGATGAGCTGTTCAAGCTCACGGACCGCAAGGGCTCAGAGCTCGTCCTGGCGATGACCCACGAGGAGGCGGTGACCTTCCACGCCGCCCAGGTCGTGCAGTCCTATCGGGATCTGCCGTTGATCCTCTACCACTTCCAGATCAAGGAGCGCGACGAGCCGCGCCCGCGAGCCGGGGTGCTGCGCACGCGCGAGTTCCTGATGAAGGACTCCTACTCCTTCGATCGCGACCAGGCGGGCCTTGAGGAACGCTACGCGCTTCACGTCGGGGCCTACGATCGCATCATGGAGCGCACCGGGCTGCGCTTCTACCGGGTGGAGTCCGACGTCGGGATGATGGGCGGTCTCGGCGCGCACGAGTACATGGCACCGTGCCCGGCCGGAGAGGATCAGATCGCGCTGGCACCCGGCTATGCGGCAAACGTGGAGGTCGCCCTGCGCAGCCCGGAGGTACAGAAGACGGCCGACGGTTACAGCGTGGGCGGTCAGGAGCTGTCGATCGAGCCGGCGATCGAGGTCGGCAACATCTTCAAGCTGGGCACGCGCTACTCCGAGCCGCTGGGGGCGAACTATCTCGATGAGAACGGCCGCGAGCTGCCCGTGTGGATGGGCTCCTACGGGATCGGCCCGGCGCGGATCGTGGCGGCGGCGGTGGAGCAGTTCGCCGACGAGCACGGCATCTCCTGGCCGCGTGCGCTGGCGCCGTTCGCCGTGCACCTGGTGGCCATCGGCAAGCCGGGCACGCCCGAGCTGGCCGCCGCCGAGCAGGTGTATGAGGCGCTCCTGGAGGGCGGCGTGGAGGTCTTGTATGACGACCGCGAGCTCGGTCCCGGCGAGAAGTTCGCGGACGCCGAGCTGCTCGGCTGCCCCCTGCGCCTGACGGTCGGGCGTCGCGCGGTGGAGTCGGGCGAGGTCGAGGTTCAGATACGCCGCGGCCGCGTGGCCGGACCGGGCCTGCCCCTCGGGGGCGAGCCCGCCGAGCTCGTCCGCATGGTGGACGAGTTGTGGCGGAGCCTCCCGTAGACAGCGCCGAGCGCGCGACCGCCACCCGGCGCCAAGACGGGGCGGAGGGCGGCGCCGGCGCTGAGCCGTCCGGCCCGGGGCGCTTGACCGTTCGCCGCCTGTTCGGCCTGGACCGCTCCGGGCCGCCGCCCGCCGAGACGCTCGCCGGGCGGCCGCTGCGGCCATGGACCGTTCCCAACGCGATCGGCTTCGCGAGGCTCGCCTTGATCCCGGTGTTCCTGGTGGTGGCGCTGTCGAGCTCCGACGGCACCTCGGCGCTCGCCGCAACCCTGTTCGCCGTGATCGGCTGGGGCGACTACGCCGACGGGATCGCGGCGCGGGTGACCCGCCAGTACAGTCGCCTGGGGGCGCTGATGGACCCTGTCACCGACCGTCTGCTGGTGGTCTCGGGGGTCGTCGTGTGCTGGCATTTCCAGCTGCTCCCGCGGTGGGCGCTGGCGGTGCTGGCGGCGCGCGAGCTGCTGATGCTCGCGCTGGGGCGTTACGGCATGAAACACGGGGTGGAACTGCGCATCAACTGGCCCGGCCGGCTCGCGGTGGCACCCGTGATGGGAGGGATCTTCTTCGCGCTGGCAGGCCTTGAAACGCTTGGCGAGGTGCTCCTGTATGTGGGGCTTGCGCTGGCGCTGACCGCCACCGCGCTGTACATCCGCTCGGGACTTTCGCAGCCGCACGATTCCCCGGCGCTCTAGTCTCAAGCTCAGCCTGACCTTCTGGGGCTATACTCGGGGCTTCGGCCCGCCGCCCCGAGGTGTTTTTCGCCCGGCCAGGCGCGGCGCAAGTCCGTAAGAGGAGAAGAGCCCACGATGGACGACACGTTTCCCGACCTCGGATCTCTGAAGGATGTCGAGCTGAAAGACGTCATCCGCCAGCTCACCGAGGAGGAGACAGAGATCTCCTACAGGCGACGCATCCTGCACGGAAAGATCGACATCCTCAGGGCTGAGCTGGTCAACCGACTTCGCAAGAAGCACGACGGCGGCGAGATCATGATCACGGGCGACGACGTCCAGCAGCTGACCGACATCCTCGCCAACCGTCAGCCTGAGGACACGACGGCGGGAGATGGCCGGTCGTGACCGGTTCGCATCGGGCAGGGGTTCGCGCACAGCGATCCCCGAGCGCTCAACCACGGACCGCCTAGCACGGGGCCCTCAGGTCATGGCCCTGCACTGCACCGAGTGCGGCTTCGTCAACGTCGAGGGAGCCAACTACTGCCAGCGCTGCGGCGGTCTGCTGGCGCGTACCGAGAGCGCCGGCGAGCCGGTGACGGCCACCTATCGCATCGACGAGGAGGGCGAGCTCGTTCCGATCGAGCTCGACGAGGTCACCGCGCGCGGCCCTGCGCTCGTGATTCGCGCCGGCGGGGGGCGCGTGGGGGAGAGTTTTGCGGTCGACGGCGAGCGGATGAGCATCGGCAGGCGTCCGGACTCCGAGGTTTTTCTCGACGACGTGACCGTGTCGCGCGACCACGCACTGCTGATACGGCGCGGCGAGCAGTGGCATCTCGACGACTGCGGATCCCTGAACGGTACCTATGTCAACCGCTCGCGGATCGAGTCTCAGCGCCTGGAGGAGGGCGATGAGGTGCAGATCGGCAAGTACAAGCTGACGTTCCACATGCGCTGATGGCCACCCAGGCAACCCCTGCAGACGCAGACGGGCTGGAGGTGGAGCTTCCGGGCACGGACCCCGCGGCGGGCGCGGAGATCCGCCAGCGCCAGAAGTCGCTGACGATCGGCGCCGTATGCAAGGCGCTCGCCCAGGAGTTCCCCGACATATCGATCTCCAAGATCCGCTATCTGGAGGACCAGAAGCTCCTGACGCCACGCCGCACCCCGGGCGGCTACAGGCTCTACACCCAGGGCGACGTGGCGCGACTGCGCACGATCCTGCGCATGCAGCGCGACGAGTTCCTGCCGCTGCGGGTGATTCGCCAGGAGCTCGCCGCGGGACGCTCCGAGGGCGCCACACCGGCCCCCGGTCGTGCCGGCGACGGGGTGCGCGCCTGGCGCCCGGGGGTGAGCCTGCGATCGCCGATCGCCGAGCGCTCGACCGGCGCGCTGTATTCGCTTGAGGACGTGCTCGAGGAGACCAAGACCGAGGGCAAGCTGGTGCGCGAGCTCGAAGAGTACGGGGTGGTCAAGGGGGAGATGCGCGGGGGCGTGCGCTACTTCGACGAGACCGAGCGGGAGATCATCGCGGCGGTGGCCGAGCTGGCGCGATATGGCGTCGAGGGTCGCAACCTGCGCGTGTTTCGCTCCTCGGCCGACCGCGAGGCGAGCCTGCTCCAGCAGATCCTGGCGCCGGCCCTGCGCTCGCGCAATCCAGAGCGGCGCAAGGAGGCGGTCGAAGCGCTCGAGAACTTGGCCGCGGTGGCCACCCACCTCAAGCACCTGCTGCTGATCCGCGATCTGCGGAAGATCGTCCGCTGATGAGCGCCCGGGCGACGGGCGTGGGCGCGGGTGCGGTCGGCTCTCACACCGAGGAGCGCCTGCGCGAGCTGGTTCGCCAGATAGATGATTTCCCGAAGCCGGGAATAGGCTTCAAGGACATAACGCCGCTGATGGCCGACGGGGCGGCGTTCGCCGGCGCCGTCGGCTCACTGGCCCAGTACGCCCGGCCGCTGGGCGTTGATTGCGTGGTTGCGGCCGAGGCGCGGGGCTTTCTGCTCGGCCCGGCGCTGGCGCTGGAGCTCGGCGCGGGCTTCGTGCTCGCGCGCAAGCCGGGCAAGCTCCCCTTCCAGACCATCAGCGCCGAGTACCTGCTCGAGTACGGCGCCGCTCAGCTCGAGATGCACACCGACGCCGTTGGCGCCGGCACGCGGGTGCTGATACACGACGATCTGCTGGCCACGGGAGGCACCGCGAAGGCCCTGTGCGAGCTGGTCGAAGCGCTCGGCGGCGAGGTCGTCGGGTGCGGGTTCCTGATCGAGCTCGCGTTCCTTCACGGTCGCGAGCGACTCGCTCCGCACGCCGCGCACGCCCTGCTCAGCTACGAGTCCTAGGTTTGCCGCCGTGCCCACCGCACGTCGCAGCCGTACGATTGCCGCGTCGGTCGAGGAGCTGTGGGATGTCATCTCAGACCCCCACCACCTGCCGCGGTGGTGGCCGCGCGTGAACAGGGTCGAGGACGTGGACGGCGACGCCTTCACCGAGGTGATGACGACAGCCAAGGGCAAAGTCGTGCGGGCCGACTTCCAGCTCGTGCAGGTCGAGGAGGGGACACGTCTGAGGTGGGAGCAGAGGGTGGCGGGCACCCCGTTCGCGAACCTGCTGAAGTCGGCGAGCACGGAGGTTCGCCTCGCGCCGGCAGGTGGATCGACGGAGGTCACGATTGAGCTCCAGCAGAAGCTCAATGGGTTCTTCGCTCGCTTCGGCAGCTATATGGTGGGTCGCGCCGCGGCCGCCACGATCGAGGATGCGCTCGAGGGCCTGGAGCGGATTCGTGGCTGACCGCGCCGATGCTCCCTCGATGCGCTGGTGGGGCTGGGGCGATCCCGCGCACACGCCCGCGCTGCCGCCGCACGCGCTGGGCTTCCTCGAGGAGATCGTGGGGGTGACCACGCCACGCGCGCCGGTCGCGCTGGAGTCGGTGAGGGTTCAGCGACCGAGCCTCGACGAGCGGAGGCTGGGAGAGCTGCGGGAGATAGTCGGCGCGGATGCTGTCAGAAGCGAGCACAGGGAACGGGTGCTGCACGCCGCCGGAAAGGGCTACCCGGACCTCGTGCGGCTGCGCGCCGGAGCACCCGACGGGGCGCCCGATGCAGTGGTCCTGCCCGGCGACCACGGCCAGGTGCGCGCGGTGCTTGATCTGTGTGCGCGAGCCTCGGTCGCGGTCGTGCCGTTCGGGGGCGGAACGAGCGTCGTGGGAGGCGTGGCGCCGTTTCGCGGCGAGCACGCGGGGGTCCTGTCGCTCGACATGCGGCGGATGGGCGAGGTCCTGGAGCTCGATCGGGAGTCGCTAACGGTCACCGTCCAGGCCGGCGCACGGGGCCCGGCTCTGGAGCGATATCTGTCAGCCAGAGGCCTGACCCTCGGTCACTTTCCCCAGTCGTTCGAGTACGTCTCGCTGGGCGGCTGCGCGGCCACCAGATCCGCGGGCCAGGCCTCCAGCGGATACGGCGCCATCGAGCGGATGATCCTCGGCCTGAGACTGGCGGCCCCGGTGGGAGACATCGACCTGCCCGCCCTGCCGGCCACCGCGGCCGGCCCGGGCATGCGCCAGCTGCTGGTGGGCTCGGAGGGCACCCTTGGTGTCATCTCCCAGCTCGCGCTGAGGGTGCGCCCGGCGCCGCGCGAGCAGATCTATGAGGGGGTTTTCTTCGAAGACTTCGCGACCGGCGTCGAGGCCCTGCGGGCCCTCGCGCAGGAGCACGCCCTGCCCGACGTGGCCCGGCTGTCAGATGAGCAGGAGACGCGCATGTCGCTCGCGCTGGCCGGCTCAGGCGGCGTCAAGGGCAGGCTGGGGCGCCTGTATCTCCGGGCGCGCGGGTATGGGGCCTCAGGCTGCCTGGCGATCCTGGGCTTCGAGGGAGCCGACCGCGAGCTCGGCGGGCGGCGCGAGCGGGCCCTCGAGCTCGTGCGCGCAGCCGGGGGGCTTGCCGTTGGCCGCTCTCCCGGAGACGCCTGGCGGAAGGCGCGTTTCTCGGCTCCCTACCTACGCGATGACCTGCTCAGCCAGGGTGTGATGGTCGAGACGCTCGAGACGGCCACCCAGTGGTCCAACCTGAGGAGGCTTCACGGCGCCGTCGGGCGGGCGATCGCGGACGCGCTTGAGCGGTGCGGGACCCCGGGACTCGTGATGTGCCACGTCTCGCACCTGTATGAGACCGGCGCGTCGCTGTATTTCACCTTCATCGCCGCCCAGCGGACGGGGGATGAGCTCGGTCAATGGCGGGCCGTCAAGGAAGCGGCGAGCGCCGCCATCTCAACCGGCGGTGGCACGATCACCCACCATCACGGCATCGGTCAGGACCACGTCCCGTGGATGGCGCGCGAGATCTCAGATACCGGCGTCGCGGCCCTACGGGCCGTCAAAGCCGAACTCGACCCCGCGGGGATCATGAACCCGGGCAAGCTCCTGCCGGCGCCGGCCGCCCAGGCGGCCGGCCACAGCGGTCAAGCTCTCCTGGCCTGAGTTCCGATCGCCCGGGCGTCGGCTCGGCTCCAGGCGGCCGCGGCCATCACGGCCGCGACCAACAGGACCGAGGGCCACGCGCCGATCGCCAGGGCGAGCAGGTGCGACAGGACGAGCGCGCCGAGACCGACCGCGGCCAGCGTGGCCGCCGTCGCCGCTCCGTGACGCCGGTTCCAGGCGAGGATGCACCAGAGGCCGCCGATGAGCAGGACGACACCGCCAAGAAGGCGCGATCCGCTACCCGCCGCGACCGCGTAACCGGCGATCAGCGTGCCGCCCGCGACGGGCGCCGTGGGCGTGAGGCGCACGTAAGCCGGCGTGTCGGCCTTGTGAGAGGCGAGGAGCCGCATGCTCAGTGCCCGAGGCTGAACGGGCCGCTGAGGACGACGGGGCCGGGGTGGCTGGGCCGTTCGCTGGTCTCACGAGTGAGGAGCATGGTGTGGTAGTCGCCGGCATTGGATGGCAGCAGGGCCCCGCCCTGCAGGCGGCCGTTTGAGCCGACCGGCGGGCTCTTGCTCAAGGCCTCATGGCTGCTCGGAGAGTTGTACAGCCAGACGGCGTAGAAGAAGCCATGGGATGGAGGC
Organism: uncultured Solirubrobacteraceae bacterium; assembly: GCA_963826995.1. Taxonomy (GTDB): domain Bacteria; phylum Actinomycetota; class Thermoleophilia; order Solirubrobacterales; family Solirubrobacteraceae; genus Palsa-744. The sequence goes on from CAWGYZ010000004.1 coordinate 50,935, forward strand.
AGGTGTTCGGCCGCCAGGTAGAAGGCGTTTTTGCCGCTTTCGGAGAGGATCTCAACGACGCCGGCCGCCTTGCTCGCTGGATCCGGCGAGGTGAGGGTCAGGCGCTGGTCTTCGGTTGGTCCGCCGGAGGTGGATGTCGTTTTGGCGGCGCTCGAGCCGGTCGTCGAGGATGCGCTGCCGGTGGCGGTGGTCGTGCCGTGGGAGCTGCTGCCGCCACCTCCCGCGATCAGGATCACGGCGACGATCACGGCGGCGACGATCAGGGCGAGCAGCACCGCGCCGCCGACCCGGGAGCTGGGCGGCCCGTGCGATCCGCGTACCCAACCGGGGCGCCCTGCGCGAGCCAGCGAGGGTTGGGGGTCCGCCTCCTTCGAGGGTTGCGGGGTTGCCAGCGCAGGCGTCAGGTCGGTGGGGATCTCAGGCAGCGGAGCGCTGCTCAGCGGCTGGATCTCGGCGGCGATGGCCTGCGCCCACGCGCGCGCCTCCGCGGAGCCCTCCAGGTAGGTGCGTGTCGCCAGTCGCTCGGCGACGCTTCCCTGCTGCCCGAGCAGGTAGTCGCCGACCTCGGCGCGCCGCTCGGCCCTGAGCTCGCGCGCCCGGCTGGGAGCAAGCACGGCCAGGGCCGCCTGGGCACGGTCGTGAACGGCGCGTTCGGAGATGCTGAGCAGCGCCGCCACCTCGGCGTAGCTCTTGCGCTGGCTCAGCAGCAGCGACAGCGTGGCCTGCTGGTCAGGGGGGAGGGCATCGAGTCGGCTCATATCGGCATTCGTCGGTCATCGCCGCGGGCCGGTAAGGCCACGGGCGGGGATGCTTAGGCTATCGTGGCGCCGCGATGAGCATGCCCAGTGCGGAGGAGTTCAACGGGATGATGCGGGGCTATGACCGCCTGTACGGTCTCGAGTTCGTGGAGGTCTCTGAGGAGCAGGTGCGCGCCCGGGTCCTCGTGCGCGACGAGCTCAAGCAGCCCCTCGGCCTGATCCACGGCGGCGTGTACGCATCACTGGCCGAGTCGGTCACCTCCCTGGCGACCGCGATGGCGGTCGTTCCGGAAGGCAACATGGCCACGGGGATGTCGAACGCCACGAACTTTTTGCGCCCGATCACCGAAGGTCATATTCACGCGCTCGCGACGCGACTGCACCGTGGCCGGACGACCTGGGTATGGGACGTGACCATGAGCGACGACGCCGACAGGGTCTGCGCGGTCACGCGGATGACGATCGCGGTGCGTCCTCTGCCGAGCACTGAGCGACCCGGCTCGCGGTAGGCGCCGCGCTCGCCACCCGCGGCGCGCGCATGGGCGGAGCGTTCAGCGCAGGGAGCGCAGGGGGGAGGGCATCTGCGACGGCAGCGGGGTGTCGGCAAAGCCCGTGTCGGGCAGGGCGGCGGGCAGGGGCGCCTGCGGTTCCCCGGCCGCGTTTATGGGGACGACCGTCTGCGCAGCGATTGCGGCCAGGGACGGAGACTGCGCGTAGATATCGACCACCACCGGCCCGGTCGGTATCTCGACCGTGTTCCCTCCCTGGGCCAGCACGGCCGGGATGCCGCGAACGTTGGCGGCGCGGCGGGGAGCGAAGGCGCCCCCCGGCAGGAAGCTGTTGTCGGGGGAGGTGACCACCCGCAGGGGCGGCACGCAGGTTCCCTGGCCGCCCTGCAGGCAGTCGCCGTACTGGATGCTCGTGGCACCGCCCGGGTCCTGCGCGACTTCGGTGATCGCGTGGCCCTGGAAGGAACCCCCGAGCCAGTACACCGGGTAGTGGGTGAGCATCGTCGTCTCGAGAACGTTGTGGCCGATGGGCTGATCCTGCACCGTGTTGCCGCAGGCGCCCAGGACGACCGCGCACAGCGCGGCCAGGGCGGCGAGGGCTCTTGCACCGGGAGACACGCCCGGCAGGGTAGCGGCGCGCGGCCTCTAGGCGCCTAGCCCCGGTAGCGGTTGGTGATCGGCATGCGCCGATCGCGGCCGAATGCGCGGGTGGTCACCTTGATGCCCGGGGGAGCCTGGCGGCGCTTGTACTCGGCGCCGTCGACCAGGCTGATCGTGCGGTCGACCTCGGCGGCGGGGAGCCCCTCTGCGATGAGCTGCTCGCGCCCCTGATGGAGCTCGACGTATCCCTGCAGGATGCGGTCCAGGAGCTCGTAGGGCGGAAGCGAGTCCTCGTCGCGCTGGTCCGGCCTGAGCTCGGCCGACGGGGCACGCTCGATGATCGACGCGGGGATCGGCGCCTCGCCCACCGGGGCCAGGCCGGGCAGCGCCGCCGCGGGCGAGTTGCGCCATTCCGAGAGACGGTAGACGAGCGTCTTGGGCACGTCCTTGATCACGGCGAATCCCCCAGCGAGGTCGCCGTAGAGGGTGGTGTAGCCGACCGACATCTCGGACTTGTTCCCGGTCGCGAGGACCAGCCAGCCGAACTTGTTGGAGAGCGCCATCAGCAGGTTCCCGCGGATGCGGGCCTGGAGGTTCTCCTCGGTCAGATCGGGGGCCCGTTCGCCGAACTCGGGGCGGAGCGTCTGCACATAGGAGTCCATCACCTTCTCGATCGGCAGCTCGTGTGTCTGCACGCCCAGGGTGTCGGTCAGCGTGCGGGCATCATCCTGGGTGGCCGCGGAGGAGAACGGCGAGGGCATGATCACGGCGTTCACCCGCTCGCAGCCGAGCGCGTCGACCGCGAGGCAGGCGACCAGGGCCGAGTCGATGCCGCCCGACAGGCCGAGCACGACATTCTGAAAGCCGTTCTTCTCCACGTAATCGCGCAGACCGAGCATCAACGCGGCATAGACCTCGGCCTCGATTGGCGCGATCGGCTCGCGCAGGGTCCGAGCCGGGGATGCCGCGCTCGCATCCGCGGCGACCGGCAGCGGCGCGAGCAGCTCGACCCGCGCCGGCGTGCGACGCGCGGCGGGACGGTGGCCGGCCTCGCGGAGCCGGGCGGCGGCAGCGGCGTCGAGGTCGACATCGCAGATCAGCAGGTCCTCGCGAAACTGGGCGCCCCGGGCGATCGTCCGGCCGGTGTGATCGATGACGCAGGAGTGACCGTCGAACACGAGCTCGTCCTGACCGCCGACGAGCCCGCAGAAGGCCACGCAGGCCAGGTTGTCGCGGGCGCGCTGGGAGAACATGCGCTCCCGCTCGGACCCCTTCCCGGCGTGATAGGGCGACGCGGAGATGTTGGTGATCAGGGTGGCGCCCGCCAGCGCCTCGTCAGTCGCGGGTGGGCCGGGCTCCCAGATGTCCTCGCACACCGTCAGCCCGACGCGATCCTCGCCCAGCTGAAGGACGGTTCCCCCGGGTCCGGATTGGAAGTAGCGATGCTCGTCGAACACGCCGTAGTTGGGTAGATGAACCTTCCTGTAGATCGCGTGCAGAGTTCCGTCGGCCAGCACCGCCGCGGCGTTGTAGACCTCCTCCGCCCGCTCGGGAAACCCCACGAGCGCAACCAGGCCCCGCGTGTCGCCCGCGAGCTCACGCAGGACACGGGCCGCATCCGCGAGGAAATGCTCGCGGAGCAGGAGGTCCTCGGGGGGGTATCCGGTCAGCGCGAGCTCGGGAAACAGGACCAGCTGCGCCCCACCGTCACGCGCGGAGCGCAGGCCGGCGCGTATGCGCTCGGCGTTCCCTGCGATGTCGCCAACCGTGGCGTTCATCTGACAGAGGGCCAACCGCATGTGCCAGCTATCGTAGCCGCGGCGGGAGCGTGTTCTGCTCGGGAGCGGGGCGCTCAGCCGGCGCTGGCCGGCTTGGCGGCACGCGAGGACCCTCGCGTGGCCTTACGCGGCTTGGCCGACGCTCGGGCTCCGCTGCGCACGCCGGCGGCGCGGGCGAGCGAGCCGATCGCCCACTTCAGGTCGCCCACGATCGACTCGAGCTCCGGCAGCGCGTCGTAGTCCGCGAGCAGCCCGAAACCGAGATGGCCGTCATAGCTCATGACCGCGATCCCGAGGGCCTGGCGGCGAGCGAGGGGCACGACCGGATAGAGGACCTCGAGCCGGCGTCCGAGCAGATACAGCGGGAACTGCGGTCCAGGCACGTTGGTGACGACCAGATTGAAGAAGGGCTGGCGAGCCTGCAGGCGGGCAGCCTGGCTGAGGATCGTGGGGGGCGCGAACCCAGCGAGGTTCGTGAGCACCTGTGCTCCGACCGCCTGGCGGGACTTCTTCAGGTCCTCCATCGCGCGGGAGATCTCCTGCAGGCAGTCGGCCGGATTCTCGACTCCGACCGGCAGCGGCGCCCACATCGCGGCCACCTGATTGCCGAGCGCGCCGCGCTGGGAGGTGGCACGCACGGACACCGGCACCATCGCCTTCAGGACGAGATCCTTGGTGTCGTGACCCTGCCTGCGCAGGTATCGCCCGAGAGCAAGGGTGACCGACGCGAGCACCACATCGTTGAGCGTTCCCCCGAGCGAGTCCTTGATCGCCTTGAAGCGAGCGAGGTCGGCGTCGAGGAACGTATAGCGCCGGTGCGGACCGATGTCGACGTTGAACGGGCTCGGAGGCGCGGGGGCGTTGATTCCGGCAACCGTGGTGGCGCCGATGCTCGTCAGACCGTCCTTGACCTGCGACAGGGCCCGACGCGGTGTGCGCAGCAGCGCGCGGGCGCCCCGGGTCATCTCGGCAGGCACGGTCGAGCGCTCGACGAGCGCCTCGCCGAGGAGCTTGGCGCGGCCGGGGAGCGGCTTTGCGACCCATGGAGTGCGCGGGCGGGGGGTGGGGGCGGGATCCGGAGCGGAATCGAACAGGACCGTCGTTATGTCCACCCCCGAGATTCCGTCGACCAGGGCGTGATGGGTCTTTGCGATCAGGGCGAAACGCCCGCCTGCCATGCGCTGGACCAGCCAGATCTCCCACAGCGGCTTTGAGCGGTCGAGTCGCTGGGAGAAGAGGCGCCCGGCCAGTCGCTTCAGCGCCTGCTCGTCGGCCGGCCGCGGAAGCGCCGTGTGCCGTATGTGGTAGCGCGGGTTGAAATGTGGATCGTCGGTCCACACCGGCCGGCCCTGGTCGAACGGGACGTAGGCGAGGCGCTGGCGGTAGCGCGGTACCAGATGCAGGCGACCGAGCACGTGATCGACCAGCTCCTGGGGCGTCGGCGCTTTGCCCTCGAACACCATCACCGACGCCACGTGCATGTGCGCGGTCGAGTTGTCCTCGAGGTGCAGGAAGGTCGAGTCGAGCGCCGACAGCCGGTCAGGATTGGCCATACCGTTCGATTGTCGCGGTTGTGGTGCGCCGCGTCAACGACTGGTTGCAAATGTATGCAAAAAAACCACCGGGCCGACGGCCCAATCGATCGGCCGCACCGAGACCGTTGGCCTCAAGTAGAGCCGGGCCGCGGTCGAACGAAGGCTCATGGCATGGGTCAAGCCGAGAACTGCGAGCTCATCTGAGCCGCCGGATCCCGCAAACCCGGTCGCGCCCGACTCGAACGAGGCCGGTGACTTCGCGTTCATGCGGCGGGTGGGCATCGCCATGTTCGTGCTGGGCTCAACCACGCTGCTGGCGACGCTGCCGCTGCCGGACCCTGACACCAGCGACCATCCGGCGATCGAGATAATCGCCGGGCTGCTGGCCCTGGGAGCCGTCATCGTGTGGGCGGCCAAGACCTATCGCCGCGGGCTGGTGAGGCTCTACGTCATCTATGGGATCCTGCTCGTGAGCGCCCTGATGGCGGTGGCGCGGCCGATCGAGGCGACGCCGTTCTTCTACCTGTGGCCGATGCTGTTCTCCGCGTATTTCTTCACGCGCCGCGAGGTCGCGATCGACCTGGCGATCATGTGGGTGACGCTCGGTGTGGCCCTGTTCGTGTTCTCGGTCGATCCGATGAAGCAGGTCCTGTTCATGGGCGTGGGCGTGTCGGTGACGTTGACCGCGGTGGTGGTGACGCTGCTGCGCGAGCGGCTCACTCTCGTGATCGGCCAGCTCGCGCAGGCCTCGGCGACCGACTATCTGACGGGGCTGCTCAACCGAAGGGCCTTCGACGAAGAGTTCCTGGCGCAGGTCGACCGGGCTCGACGCAGCCGGTTGCCTCTGGCGCTGGTGCTGTTCGACCTCGACCACTTCAAGCAGATCAACGACCGCTTCGGCCACGCCGCCGGAGACGGAGCCCTGCACCGGTTCGCACAGCTGCTCGATCGCGAGCGACGCGGCGGTGACACGCTGGCCAGGATCGGCGGCGAGGAGTTTGCCGTGGTTCTGTTCGGCGTGGGCCACGAGCACGGAACCGCCTTCGCCGAGCGGATAGGACGCGAGCTGGAGCAGTTGAGCCAGGAGGGGCAACCGACGCTGAGCGCGAGCGCCGGCGTGGTGGAGCTGTGCGAGGACGAGCAGACCCCCTCCGCTCTGCTGGTGGCAGCCGATCGAGCGCTGTACGGGGCCAAGGCCGCCGGTCGCCACCGCGTGGGCCTGTGGGAGGAGGGCTCGATCCGGGTGGGCGCCCGGACCGATCAGCTGGCGCCGCTCGTGGCAACGGCCGGTTGACCGCCCGCGGGCCGCGCCCGGGGCATGGCGGCGCATCCTTGACATCCCCGATTGGTGTCGGGCGAGTCACTGCGACAGATGAAGCAATATATGGGTGCGACTTGGACCGTCCCAGGCGCTACTCTCGGGCTAGATGGCTGACGATCACGGCGCGGAGCCTACCCAGCAGACGAAACCCAAGAAGGGCCGGCCAATCGAGATTCCGGTCCCCAAAAAGGGCGACGTGATGCATTTCCTCGAGAAGACAGCGACGCTGCCCGACGAGGAACGTCGATTGCCAACCGAGTAGATCCCTATGCACGGTGGCGGCGGCATGATCCCTATGCGGCAAGCGATTCGCGGGATGCGCTACGCCAAGCCATGGCAGCAGGTCTTGTTCGCCTCCGGACTGATCGCCGTAGGGATCGTGCTGGTGATCGCGGGAGCGTGGATCGGCCTATTGCCGCTGATCCTCGGGGCTCTGTTCGGCGTCGGCTTCCTGCGACTACGGTTGGACGCTCGCCGCGCGACGAAGTAGCTGCTTGAACATCGCGTCCGGCTCAAGGCGCGAGTTGTGCCGCCAGACGAACTCGTTGAGGTAGCCCTGAAGCTGGCGATGGGCCGATGCCTCATCGAGCTCAACCTCGCCGTAGAGCATGTGGTCATCCTGGGTCATCGCAACGTTGCGGAGCTTGTTGAGCATCCGCCAGGCCGTCTTGTAGGTGACGCCGATCTCGCGCTCCAGCTGCTTCGCGGAGATCCCGCAACGGGTGCTGGTCATCAGGTAGCCCGCGTAGAACCACAGATGTAGGGACGTGGCCGAACCCTCGTAGATCGTGCCCACGGTGGCCGACTTGTGCCGACCGCATCCGGTGCATGTCCATGAGTGGCGCCCCTGCTTGGTCGCGTAGCGCTTGAACACCCGTTCGTCGTTGCACTTCTTGCAGAAGGCGTGATGACCATCCGGCGAGAAGCGAGTCCGCCAGAGCCAGTTGAGGCAAGCCTCGTCGTCTGGGAAGGCCTTCATGAACTCCGTCAGCGAGTACGAAGACTCGGAAGACTTGGAGCGTTTCGGGTCGTTGCGGTCAACCTCAGGCATACGCCGGTAATACCTCAGTTTATACACCGAAGGTACATATGTGACCGGCGTCACACTCAGCCCACCTCGGGGTCTCTAGTATGCGAACAACTGTTCGACTGCCGAATCGCCTCCGTTGATGGAGGCGAGCGGGGGACCCACTGCCGGATCGCCACGGAGCGGTCTGGATGGGGCGAATCGGCCGCTGATGTGGCCGTAACGCCCGGATGGCGCGCGTTCCGTTCGCGTGCCCGACGTTCGTGAGCCCGACAGCTAACCCCGTAGGCCCACAGGCATGGAGGTTCATATCAATGTACGTCCCCACGACGCTTGCTCAGCCTGCCGGCGCCCTGGCTCCGGCCGGGATCGTCTCGACCGTGCCGCCACTAGGTAGCCCGGCCGGCACGGCAATGAGCGTTCACAGGGCCGAGCTGAACGTGCTCGACGGCCACCGGGCGACCGTCAGCGGCACGCTGCGGCCGGGGTTGGCCGGGCGCGTGGTGATGCTTCAGGCGCTCGAGAATCACCGATGGAGAACGGTCGCACGCGCGCGCACGCGCACTGCGGGTCGCTTCCGTCTTCGATATTCCCCTCACCAGACCGGCAGCGAGCGGGTGCGCCTGAGCTTCGCCGGTGATCTGCTTGACCGGAGCGCCAATCGCCGGCTGGGCTGGTTGAACGTGTATCGCCTCGCCGAGGCCTCCTGGTATGGCGGCGGCGGAAGCATGGCCTGCGGTGGCTCCCTGACCAGTTCCACCATGGGCGTCGCCAACAAGACGCTTCCATGCGGGACGCTCGTGACCCTCCGCTACGGGGGACGCTCGGTGCGGGTTCCGGTGGTCGACCGGGGACCCTATGTCGCAGGCCGCGAATTTGACCTCACCGAGGCAACCAAGCAGGCGCTCGGATTCGGCGACACCGGCGAGGTGTGGAGCTCGCGCTGATTGGGTGCCTTCGTGCAGGGGTTGGCTTTCGGTGCGCCTGCTCCTTCAATCAGCGGAATGTCCGTCGCGATGAAGAGCTCCCGCGCCCAGGTGTGGCTGGAGAACCTGGACGACTGGAGCTGGCCGGGTCGCGGCGGCGCCGCCGCCGAGGTGCTGCCGCCGTCGTGGGTGCCCGCGTTTCCGCCCCGCCTGGAAGGCGCGCAGGCGGCGTCGGGCGGCGTCGGCGAGGACTGGCAGCGCCAGCGCGCAATCGCGCCCTGGCTTGGCACCGGAGCGCTGCTGAGCGCACTGCTGGCGGTCTGTTGCGTGCTCGCGATCGACGGCCCGCTGCGCCTCGAGCGGCTGATCGGGCTGCGCGCCGCCAAGCCGGCGCGGGTCGCGGCACCCGTGACGGGAGCGCCACCGCAGTCATCGCAACCGCAGCTGACGCTCACGCCGGTGAACAGCGATACCGCCGGCAGCTCGATCGACGCCGCCAGCTACTCCTCGGTGGCACTGCACGGACGAGGGTCGTTGATCGCCTACCTGCCGCCGGGCTACGCGAGCACCACCCGCCGCTATCCGGTGCTGTACCTGCTGCATGGCAACGACCAGCTTGCCACGGCGTTCCTGCAGATCGGCCTGCAGGGTGAGCTCGACCGGCTGATCGCGCGCCACGTGATTCCGCCGTTGATCGCCGTGATGATCCAGGGCGGGCGCGGAACGAACAACTGGCGCGAGTACGAAGGCCGCAACTACGAGGCCTACGTGCTCGAAGCGCAGGAACTGGTGGACCGGTCGCTTCCCACCGTGGCCGAGCGCGGCGCACGTGCGATCGCAGGAGACTCGATGGGTGGTTACGGCGCGATGAACATTGCGCTCTCCAACCCCGGCCGTTTCGGCACGGTGGAGAGCTGGCTCGGCTTCTTCAACGGGCTTGAACCTCAGCTGCATGCCGACCGCCCGCTGCTCGCTCGCGTGGGCCTGCACGCGTTCATCTACGGCGGTGCCTCGGACACCATCGCCGATCCCTCGGAGGACGCGCCGTTCGCCGCCCAGCTGAGCGCGGCGGGGGCAGACGCCCACAGCGCCGTGTACCCGGGCGGCCACTCGCTGGAAACGATCGAAGCCCATCTGGCGGGCATGCTCGCCTTTGCCGGTCGCTGGCTGTCAGCGAGCGCCGAACCCGCGCCGGCGCAGTCGGTGAGCCGTGCCGGCTCGAAGCTTCGCCCAGCACCCTGAGGCGGGTAATCTTGGTCGCATGGGGGAGGTTCGACCGCAGGTCAGGCTGCGTCAGGCGGTACTTGTCGCCGCCGAGCTCGAGCCCGTGGCGTCGGCGCTGCAGAGCGCTCTGGGTCTCGGGGAGCCCTTCCGCGATCCGGGCGTGGGCGAGTTCGGTCTGACGAACGCCGTATTCGCGCTGGGCGACTGCTTCCTGGAGGTCATCTCGCCGTCGCAGCCCGGCACGGCGGCCGGCCGCTACCTCGATCGCCACGAGGGAGACGGCGGCTACATGGCGATCTTCGATCTCACCGATCTCGAGGGAGCGAGAACGCGGGCCGAGCAGTCCGGGATCCGTGTGGTGTGGCAGATCGATCTGCCGGATATCTCCGGCACACACCTGCATCCGGCCGACATGCGCGGAGCGATCGTCTCACTCGACCGCTCACGCCCCTACGGGACCTGGCGCTGGGGGGGACCGCAGTGGACCGGGCGGACCGGCACCGGTGCGCCCGGTCGCCTGGCCGGTATCGCGGTCGCGGTGGCCGATCCGATCGCCGTCGCCTCGCGCTGGGCCGAGGTGCTCGGCGTGCCGATCGAGAACGAGGGGCGCACAGCGCTGCGCCTGGCCGGCGGGGAGGTCTGCTTCCTGGAGGCCGATGACGAGCGCGAGGAGGGGCTCGTCGAGATCGCGATCGCGGATTCGCCGAGCCTCGAGGAGCTGGGCGCGCCGATCGAGCTCGGCGGGGTGCGCCTGCGCGGGGTCGCTGCTGGCTAACCGGAGAGCGGCGCGAAGCTGGGGTCGCGGCGCTCGACGAAGCTCGCCACCCCCTCCACGAAATCCGGCCCGCTGAAGGATTCGAGCATGAGCTGATCGGCTCGGGCGAGTGCGTCGGGGAGGGGGCGGTCGAGGTCGGCATACACCTGGCGCTTCATCGTGGCCATGCTCGCGGGCGAGGATTGTGCGGCCAGTTCGTGCGCATAGTCGAGCGTCTGCTCAAGCAGCGTCGCCGCCGGAAGCGCCCGGTTGACCACGCCGAGCTCAGCCGCCTCGCGACCGAGTATCACGCGTCCGGACAGAAGCAGATCGAGAGCGCGCGCCGGCCCGATCAGGCGGGGCAGAATCCAGGAGATGCCATGCTCGGCCACGAGCCCCCGGCGGGCGAACGCCGTCGTCAGCTTCGCGTCCTCCGCAGCGAAGCGCAGGTCGCACATCAGCGCCTGCACCAGGCCGATGCCCGCACAGGCGCCGTTGATCGCGGCGATGATGGGCTTCGGGATGGATAGCGGAAAGGTCTGCAGCTGACGCTCCTCGGCGGCGGGTGGGGTCACCGCTCCGTTCTGCCCGAGCGTCTGCAGCTGCTGCATATCGGCGCCCGCGCAGAAGCCCCGGCCCGCGCCCGTGACGACGACCACGCGTACCTGCTCGGATGCGCCGCAGTCGGCGAGCGCCGCAAAATACATCCCCTCCATCTCCGCCGTCCAGGCGTTCAGGCGGTCGGGGCGGTTGAGGGTGATCACGGCCACGCCGCCATCGACCGTCATCTGGACCACCTCGCTCATATCTCCGCCTCGCTCACGCGACTCCGAGCGCGCTCCCCTGTTCCGCGAGTATCTGGGCGAGGTGTGCCCGGTGCTGCTTTGCATCGCCCAGCAGCGCGGCATCGAGCTGGGCGCGCTTGAACAGCCAGTGCACGTCGGCCTCCCAGGTGAAACCGATGCCGCCGTGGGCCTGGATCGCTGAGGAGGTGACCTCCCGGCCGGCATCCGATGCCGCGGCCTTGGCCATGGCGGCCGCCTCGGGAAGTCGCTGGGGGTCCGCGTCGGCGGTCCAGGCAGCGAAAGCGGTCGTCGAGCGGGCCTTCTCGGTGTCCAGAAGCATCTGCGCACAGCGATGTGAGACCGCCTGGAACGAGCCCACCGGCACGCCGAACTGTCGGCGCTCCTTGACGTAGGCGACGGTCATCTCGAGCGCCCTGTCGCAGACGCCCACAAGCTCGGAGCTGACGGCGATGAGCCCACGGTCGACCCCGGCGGCCACATCACCCTCCAGCGGCTCGCCCGCGTCGTCTGCGGCGCTGACGCGGGCGCTCGACCGGGTCGGGTCGACCGAGGCCACCGCGCTGACGTCGGCCTGCTCACGCGCCAGCAGGCGTGCCGTGTTGTCATCTTCGAGCAGCACGATCACCTGCGCCTCGCCGCCGCCGATGACGAGCTCGGCGATGCCGTCAACGGCCAGGCTGAGCGCGCCGATGGTCTCGCCGCTGGCAAGCCCTGGGAGCCAGCGCTCGCGCTGGGCTGGCGATCCGGCCTGCTCGATCACCGCACCCGCCAGCACACTGGGGAGGAATGGCACGGGCGCGAGCGTGCGCCCGAGCTCCTCGCACAGGATGGACAGCTCGATACCGCCGAGGCCCTGGCCACCGTGCTCCTCGCTCAGGGCGATGCCGGGCCAGCCGAGCTCGCAGAGCTCCGCCCACAGCGCATCGTCGGTGCTGCCCGCCTCGGCGTGCTCGCGCACGCGCTCAGGCCGCGCGCGGTCGGCGAGCAGGTCACGCGCGGTGCGCTGGATATCGCGCTGGTCGTCGGTGAGCCCGAAGTCCATCGTCCTCTCCTACGCCGCGACCTTGAGCCGGGGCAGTCCGAGAACGCGCTCGGCGACGATGTTCTTGAGCACCTCGGTGGTGCCGCCCTCGATCGTGTTGCCGCGCGCACGCAGTTGCTCATAGCTCCAGTCGGTGCCCGCCGTCAGCGCCGCGGCTCCGATGATCTCGACCGCGAGCTCGGTCAGGCGCTGGTTGGTGTCCGACCACAGCCACTTGACCAGCGAGCCCTCCGGGCCCGGTTGGCCGTAGCGCTCGGCGTCGGTGAGGCCCTTCCAGGCCAGCAGCCGGATGGCCTCACAGCGAACGTGGAGCTCGGCCAGCTCATCGGCGTAGAGGGGGTCCTCGAGCAGTCCGCGCTCGGCGGCTGCCGCAATCAGGTCGTCAAGCAGCTGGCGCAGCCGGATCTGCAGCGCGAAGCCCAGCCCGGCGCGCTCGTTCATCAGCGTCGTGAGGGCGACCTTCCAGCCGTTTCCCACACCCCCGACGACGTTCGCCTCGGGGATCCTCGCCTCCTCGATGAACAGCTCGTTGAACTCAGCCTCCCCGGTTATCTGGCGAAGCGGGCGAACCTGCACGGCGTCCTGTTCCATGTCCATCAGGAAGTAGGTGAGGCCCTTGTGCTTGGCTGCGCCCGAGTCGCTACGCGCGACGAGCATGCACCACTTCGAGTACTGAGCGCCGCTCGTCCAGACCTTCTGGCCGCTCACCACCCACTCATCGCCGTCTTTGACGGCCTTCGTCTTCAGGGCGGCGAGGTCCGATCCCGCATCGGGCTCTGAGAAGCCCTGACACCAGATCTCCTCCGCCGAGAGGATCGGGGGGAGGTAGCGCTCCTTCTGCTCGGGCGTTCCCCACAGCATCAGGGTGGGGCCTCCAAGGAGCAGTCCGAGAGTGTTGGCGGCCTGGGGCACCCGTGCGCGTCCGATCTCCTCGAAATAGATGGCCGACTCCGTCGGCGTGGCGCCACGGCCGCCGTACTCCGTGGGCCAGTGGGGGGCTGCCCAGCTGGCCTCGTACAGGCGGCGCTGCCAGTCGCGTCTCCAGGCGTACTGGGCGTCCTCGCTGGTATCCGCCGGCTTGGGGTCGGGCGGATTGTCGGCGAGCCACGAGCGAAACTCGTCGCGGAACGCCGTCTCTGTCTTGCTGAACGTGAGATCCATGGCCGCAGTGCGAAGCCTAAACGATCCGGCCGGCGCGCCGTCGGTCCAGCCGCTCACGTCCGTTCTTCGATCTACCGTCTCGGGGGATGGCGCTTGAAACCTCCCCCTTGCGTGTCGCGCACCTCGACGCCGACGCCTTCTACGTGTCGATCGAGCTGCTGCGCCATCCGGAGCTCAGCGGACAGCCGGTGGTCGTGGCCGGAAGCGGCCCGCGGGCGGTGGTGACCACGGCGAGCTACGAGGCACGCCGGTTTGGAGTGGGGTCAGCGATGCCCGCCTCGCGCGCGCGGCGGTTGTGCCCGCAGGCCGTGTTCCTGGCGCCTGACTTTCCCACCTACCGGGAGGTGTCCGGGCGCCTGATGACCCTGATCCGCTCGCATGTCGAGAGGGTGGAGGTCGTGGGGCTCGACGAGGCCTACCTGGACCTGAACGGCCTGTACTCGCCGCGCGCCGCCATGCGCCGGCTCCTCGCCGAGATCAGACAGGCCACGCAGCTCACCTGCTCGGTCGGAATCGGCCCCAACAAGCTCGTCGCCAAGGTGGCATCGGACGCCGAGAAGCCGGCCGGCTTCGTGGTGCTGAGCCGCGAGCAGGCGTGCGCGCGTTTCGCCGCCTCGCCGCCGGGGCTGGTCCCGGGCATCGGGCCGAAGACCGCTGCCCGCCTGGCCGAGCTCGGGCTGAGGACCCTATCCGCGGTGGGCGCGGCGCCTGAGCAGCTGCTGGTGGAGCGGTTCGGAGCGAACCTCGGGCCAGAGCTCGGCAGGCGCGCACGGTTCGAGCACAGCGGCGAGGTCTCCGCCACGCGCAAGGTGGTCTCCGAGTCGCGCGAGCGAACCTTCGACCGCGACCTGCATGATCCCGAGCAGCTGCGGGAGGCACTGATGCGAATGACCTCAGAGCTCTGCACGAGCCTTGAGGCGCACGACCGCCGCGGTCGCACGATCGCGATCAAGGTGCGCCTCGATGACTTCACGACTGTCACGCGCGCCCACTCCCTGGCCGAGCCGACGCGCGATGTCGCGGCCGTCCGCACGGTGGCGCTGCGGCTGCTCGAGGAATACTCGCCTCCGCGCCCCGTACGGCTGCTGGGCGTGCGCGTGGCCGGGCTGGGCCGGGCCGATCAGCCCGCCGGCACCGGCGGGCACCGTGCCGCGGGCGGCGAGCCGGCGGTGAGCGACCAGCTCGCGTTGCCCGTCTGAGCCGCGGAACCCCTCTGCTGGTAGACCTCTGTCATGGCGGCGGACAGCACATCGCTAAGCGTTCGCGGCGACGGCGTCACGCTGTCGGGCGAAGCCGCCGGGAGCGGGCCGCCGATCGTGCTGCTGCACGGACTGACCGCAACCAGGCGCTATGTGGTCATGGGCTCGCGTACGCTCGAGCGATCGGGACACCGGGTGCTGAGCTACGACGCGCGCGGCCATGGCCGCTCGACGCCGGCGCCCGACCGCGGCGACTATGGATATGAGCATCTCGCGGCGGACCTCGAGGAGGTGCTCGACGCGCTCGGCATCGCCCGCGCGGCGGTGGCCGGAGCGTCGATGGGAGCCCACACCGCCCTGCACCTGGCTCTGCGCAGGCCGGAGCGGGTGGCGGCACTGGGGCTGATCACCCCGTCATTTGATCCGGCCCGGCCGCGCACGCCGGCCGAGTTCGAGGACTGGGACGCATTGGCACAGGGGCTGAGACAGGGGGGAGTCGAGGGGTTCCTCGAGGCATACGACCTGGGTGCGGTGCCCGAGGCCTGGCGCGAGACGGTGGAGAAGGTTCTGCGCCAGCGCCTGTCGGCACACGAGCACCCGCAGGCCGTCGCCGACGCCCTCGAAGTCGTGCCCAGATCGCGTCCCTTCGAGGACTTGGGCGAGCTCGCCGAGATTCGCATACCCACGGTCGTGGTGGCCAGTCGCGACGAGGCGGATCCGGGCCATCCGCTGGCCGTGGGCGAACGCTACGCGCAGGCGATCCCGGGCGCAACGCTGGTGGTGGAGGAGGAGGGGCCGCCTGAGCGCTCGCCCATCGCCTGGCAGGGCGGCCAGCTCTCGAGGGTGCTGGCCGAGCTGCTCGCGCGTGCGTGATAGCGTACGAACGTATGTCAGCTGCGCGGACGTGGGACGGGAAGAGCTATGACCGGATCTCCGGGCCGATGGCGGCGATGGGCACGGCCGTGCTCGATCGCCTGGAGCTGAACGGCGATGAGGTGGTGCTCGACGCCGGCTGTGGCTCCGGGCGGGTCACCGCGGCGCTCGTCGAGCGCCTGCCGCGAGGCAGGGTGATCGCCGTGGACGCATCGCCGTCGATGGTCGCTTCCGCCAGGGAGCGCCTCGCGGACGCCGCGCGGGTGGAGGTGCGCGAGCTCGATCTGCTCGAGCTCGACCTCGGCGAGCGCATCGACGCCGTGTTCTCGACGGCCACGTTCCACTGGATCAGAGATCACGACCGGCTGTTCGAACGCCTTCGCGCCGCGCTCGGCCCCGGAGGGCGGCTGGTGGCCCAGTGCGGGGGGCGGGGCAACATCGACGTCCTGCGCGGGAAGGTCAGCGCGCTGCTCGCGATCGATCCCTACGCCGAGCACTTCGCCGACTGGCAGCCGCCATGGAACTACGCTGCGCCGCAGAACACCGAAGCTCGCCTGCTCGCCGCCGGCTTCGCAACCGCCGACTGCTGGCTGGCCCCGGCGCCGCAGCAGCCGGAGCATCCGCGCGAGTTCCTCTCGACGATCGTCCTCGGTCCCCACGTCCAGCAGCTGCCCGAGAACCTGCGCGAGCCGTTCATGGATGACGTGATGGCGCTTCTCGGCGAGCCGGTGTTCGTCGACTACGTGCGTCTGAACATCGACGCGACGGCCTAGGGGCCCTGCCCCTGCTAGGCCGGCGCGGCCGAGGAGCTTGCTTCCGAAAGCCCCTCAGCGACCGCCGCGCCGCTCAGGAGTGCGGCGTAGCGTCCGCCCAGGTCCACCAGCTCCTCATGCGTTCCGCGCTCTGCGATGCGCCCGGAGTCGAGCACGAGGATCTGGTCGGCGTCGCGGATCGTCGACAGCCGGTGGGCGATTGTGATCGTGGTGCGTCCCAGCGAGAGCTCATCCAGCGCGAGCTGGAGCGCGCGCTCGGTCTCGTTGTCCAGTGCCGAGGTGGCCTCGTCGAGAATCAGCACCGGGGGATTTCGCAGCACCGTGCGGGCGATCGCGATGCGCTGCTTCTCTCCGCCCGAGAAGCGGTAGCCGCGCTCACCCACGGGCGTGTCGTAGCCGTCGGGAAGCGAGACGATGAGATCGTGGATCTGGGCGGCACGCGCCGCGTCTTCGATCTCCTCGTCCGTGGCCTGCGGGCAGGCGAAGCGCAGGTTCTCACGGATCGAGGCGTGGAACAGGTAGGTGTCCTGGGAGACGAGCCCCACGGTCTGAGCAAGCGACTCCAGGGTGACGTCGCGGATGTCGACGCCGTCGATGCTCACGCAGCCCCGCTGCGGCTCATAGAGTCGCGCGACGAGGTAGGCGAAGGTCGTCTTTCCCGAGCCGGTCTCGCCGACCAGCGCGGTGCGCGTGCCGGCCGGAATGTCCGCGTTGATGTCCTGGAGCGTCCACGGGGCGTCCGGGGCATAGCGGAAGCACACATCCTGCAGGGCCACATCGCCACGCACGTTGCTGAGCGCGTGCGCGCCGGGGCGTTCGACGATGTCCACCGGCAGGTCCAGGTACTCGAAGATGCGCCCGAACAGCGCCAGCGACGTCTGCACTTCAAGCCCCACCGAAAGCAGCTGCTGCATCGGGAACAAGAGGCGCGTCTGCAGCGTGGTGAAGGCCACGACCGTGCCGATGGAGATGACGTTGACGCCGTGGATGATGCTGTAGCCGGCAAACCAGTAGACGGCGGCGGGCATGATCGCGAAGCTCATCTGCACCGAGGCCATCCGCCAGCGCCCCGCCATGCGCGCGCGCACCTCGAGGTCGGCCAGTTCGCTTGACTCCGAGGAGAAGCGGTCGACGAGCTCGTGTGAGCGCCCCATCGTTTTGCCAAGCAGGATCCCCGACACCGACAGCGACTCCTCGACCAGCGTGGACATGTCCGCCAGCCGGCCCTGGCGCACCGACTGGATGCGCCGGCGCTCGTTGCCGACGCGCCGGGTCAGCCACACGAAGAACGGAAGCAGGATCAGCGAAAACACCGTGAGCTGCCAGCTCAAAGCGAACATCGCCACGATCGTGGCCGTGACGGTGGCGATCGTGGCGACGGTCGAGGTGGCCGTGCTGGTGACGACGTCGTCGATGCCGCCAATGTCATAGGCGATGCGCGCCTGGACCTCTCCCGAGCGGGTGCGCGTGAAGAAGGCGAGCGACATGCGCTGCAGGTGGGCGTATACGGCCGCGCGCAGGTCGTGCATGACGCGCTGACCGACCTGGTTTGAGATCCACGTCTGCACGACGCTGATCACGCCGTTGATGACCGCCAGCGCGATCATGCCTCCGACGAGCCAGGAGAGCTCGGTCAGACTGCCCTTGTGGACGATGATTTCCACCGCTTCGCGCAGCAGAAACGGCGAGGCGACGCTCAGGATCGAGCCGACGACGATCAGCGCCAAAAGCAGCCCCAGACGCAGCCGGTAGGGGATGAACAACCTGCCGATGCGCCGCAGCGAGACGGGCCTGTCGGGGATGTCCTCGGGGCGAAGCTCGGGGCCCGGAGTGTGATGTCCTGCGCCCGACCCTGCGCCCGACCTTCCTTGGGCGAAGGGCTGGCTGCTCACAGCGGTGATTTTACCGTGGCAGCCCTGCTCATCCCGGTGGCGCGCGATCTGATCTCGCGGTCTGCCCCGGTACCCTTGAGGGGGCGTGAAGCAAGGAAACACCAACCGTGAAGCCGGGCATATGGCCATCGGGCGTGCGAAGGCACGCGCGGCGTAGATATGGCGGTGTCCGCCGGCGTACACGAGCTATCCGCCGCCGAGACGAGGGTTCTCGGCTGCCTGCTTGAAAAGCAGCGGACGACCCCCGATGCCTACCCGCTGTCACTGAATGCGCTGCGCCTGGCCTGTAACCAGTCCACCAACAGGGACCCGATCGTCGACTACGACGAGGGGATCGTGCGCGACGCCCTGCACCGTCTGGAACGCCGCGGTTTCATACGCCTGGCAAGCGGCGCGGGAAGCCGGGCCGCCAAGTACCGGCATCTGCTGGAGGAGGCACTGCCGATGGGATCGGGGGAACAGGCTCTGATGTGTGCGTTGATGCTGCGCGGATCACAGACGCCGGGCGAGCTCAAGCAGCGCACAGAGCGCATGCACGTGTTCGGCGATCTGGGCGCCGTTCGGGCGACCCTCGAGCGTCTGGTCGAACGCGAGCTCGTGGCGCGCGAGGACCGCCGGCCCGGGCAGAAGGAGGAGCGCTACACACAGCTCCTCAGCGCGGACGAGGGGGAGGGGGAGGGCCCCGTCAGCCCCTCGGTGGAGCCCGCGGCACTGGATGACCTGATCGAGCGGGTGACCCGCCTCGAGCATGAGGTCGATCAGCTGCGGGCCGCGATGCGCGATCCTTCCCCTGTGGAACGGCCATGATTTCCTCCCAGCTCATCCTCGCCGGCTCGGTCGATACCGCAACCGGTGTGGGTATCCCGGTCGCGCTGGCCGCGGGCCTCGTGTCGTTCCTGTCGCCCTGCGTGCTCCCGCTCGTGCCGGGCTACCTCTCGACCGTGATCGGGGTCACTCCGGCCGACCTCAAGGACGTGGGCCCGCGCCGTGTGCTGATCCCCAGCCTGCTGTTCATCGGCAGCTTCTCGCTGATCTTCATCCTGCTCGGAATGAGCGCGACGGTGATCGGCTCGAGCCTCAATACCCACAAACAGGCCCTCGAGCAGATCGGGGGGATCCTGATCATCGCCATGGGCGTGATCTTCCTCGCGACGCCGTTCGTGAACGTGCTCAACCGCGAGTGGCACTCCGAGTCGCTTCTGCGCCTTGCCGGGCGGGGCGGGCCGGTGGTCGCGGGCGCGGCCTTCGCGATCGCGTGGACCCCGTGCACGAGCATCACTCTCGGTGCGATTCTCACGCAGGCGGCGGTGTCCTCCTCGGCGGCCCATGGGGCGCTGCTGCTCGCGTTCTACTCCGCGGGCCTCGCGATCCCGTTTCTGCTGATTGCGCTCGCATTCGAGCGGGCGACGGAGACGCTCGCGGTGGTCAAGCGCCATTTCCCGGTGATCATCGGGATCGGCGGCGCCGTCATGATCGCGCTCGGGCTGTTGATCCTCACCGGCGAGTTCACCGTTCTCAACACCTGGGCCTCGAAAGCGATCCCGTGGCAGGCGTCGGTGTGAGCCCTCGGGAGATTCAGCCGCTGGGCGCTGGGGCGAGCTCCCGGGCCTTGACCCGCTCGCGGTAGCGCTTTTCCCAGGCCTCCTGATTGCGCTTGGCGTCCAACACGAATGGGGAGTAGCCGATCGCGCCCACGATCAGCCGGTTGATCAGCGACTCGGGGAACGGGAGGGGGCGAAGGACATCGACGAACAGCACGACCCGCGTTTGGTCGGTGTCGTTCCAGACCTCGTGGTTGAAGGTGTCGTCGAAGATCATGCTCTCGCCCTCCTGCCAGTGGCGAATGTCCTCGCCGACCCGGATCCGGCAGGCCTCGGCGTCGGTGGGCACGATCAGGCCGAGGTGGTAGCGCAGCACGCCCTTGTAGGGGCCGCGGTGGTCCAGGATGTGCTTGCGGGGAGACAGGATCGAGAACATCGCGGTCTTCATCCCGGGGATCTGCTCCATCAGGGCCGCGGTTCGCGGGCACATCTCCACGCCGAGCTTGGCCTTGAAGCCGTAGCCGTACAGGAAGAAGGTCTTCCAGCGGTCGTCGTCGGTGATCTCGATCTGGTCCTTGGAGATGTCCTGGAAGTTGGCGAGCCCCTCGTGGTCCTCCAGCACCCGCTCGAGCTCCTCGCGGATGACCGTCCAGTTCTCCTCGACATGCTTCACCCATGGGAAGCGCTCGAGCGGGAAGAAGGTGGCGTCGCCGACCAGCGAGCGGCGCCCGATGAATCGCTCCACCGGGACCAGTACCCGCTCGCCTACGGCGATCGTCCACTGAACGATGCGTTCCCACAGCGACTTCCGCGACATGTGCCTCCTAGTGCCGATCGTTGAAACCGGCGGTGGCCCAGCTTATGGGTCTACGCGGCCTCGCGCAATGCCGCCAGCTCCGGCGACTCGGCGAGCTTCTTCAGAGCGCGCTGCTCAAGCTGCGAGGCCCGCTCGGCCGAGAAGCCGAGCCTTTTGCCGATGGCCGTCAGCGTCTGAGGCTCCTCGCGGCCGGTTCCGAAGCGCAGCGTGAGAACCGTGCGCTCGGTTTCGGGCAGCTGGGAGATCGCCTGATGCACGATCCGCTCGCGCTCGTTGTCCCAGGCCGTCTCCTCGGGCGCCTCCGCGTCCGACGGGAGCAGGTCACCGAGAGCGGTGTCGCCGTCTTCACCGACCTGCTGGTCGAGGCTGACCAGGGCGGCGCGCTGGTGGCGCACCTCCTCGACCTGCTCGATCTCGAGGCCGGTCTCCTGTGCGAGCTCCTCGATGGTGGGCTCGCGGCCGAGACGGACCGACAGCTCACGCTCGACGCGCCCGACCTTGCGGGAGCGCTGGGCGACGTGCACGGGCAGGCGGATTGTGCGGCCCGAGTTCTCGAGACCGCGCTGGATGGCCTGACGGATCCACAGGGTGGCGTAGGTGGAGAAGCGGAAGCCCTTGCGCCAGTCGAACTTCTCGCTGGCACGTATCAGCCCGAGCATGCCCTCCTGGACGAGGTCGGCCAGGGGCAGGCCCTGGTTCTGATAGCGCCTTGCGTTGGAGGCGACCAGGCGCAGGTTCGAGTTGACTAACAGTTCCTTGGCGTGCAGGTCACCGCGCTCGATTCGCTTGGCCAGCTCGATCTCCTGAACCGGAGTGAGCAGGGGGTAGCGGCGCGAATGCGCGAGCAGCTGGTCGACGGACTCGGGGATGAAAGTGTCCGGTGTCGCGAGGTCCGTCCGCTCGATGGGGCTGTCGAGCCGTCCGGGCGCCACGGCGGGCGCGCCATCCAGCACGTTCTCGGGCTCCTCGCTCTTGGCGGAGGCCTGCGGATCGAGCGTTGCGGTTGGGTTTACGGTTGTGTCTGACATGAGAATCCTTCTAATCCGATGCTTGGAGTCGGGATTATACGCCTTGATAGTTGCGTTGTCAATCATCCTTGCCGGCACTTTCAGGGATCTCGTTCGACATCGCATACGGCCTCACCTGCCGTTGAGATCACAAATGCTCGCGCCGGTGGGTCCTAAACCCGTGGGACGCCCGAAAAGCTCGACCGTGGCTGTGGATTCGCTATCGGCGGGGTCCCTTCGCTGACTGAGCCGGGCGAGCTAGGCTAGGCATATGGCCATCGACCTGTCCGGCCGCGTAGTGGCGGTAACGGGCGCCTCCTCCGGAATCGGTGAGGCGACTGCCCTGGCCTGCGCCCGCGCCGGGGCTGCGGTGGGGCTCGCCGCGCGACGAGCGGACCGCATCGAGCTGCTGCGCGACCGCATCATCGAGGACGGTGGTCGGGCGATCGCCGTGCCCACCGACGTGAGCGAGGAGTTCCAGGCGCGTGACTTCGTCGAGCGCACAAACGTCGAGCTCGGTCGCCTGGATGTACTGGTCAACAACGCCGGCGTGATGCTGCTCGGGCCGATCGAGGATGCCCCCACCGAGGAATGGCGGCGGATGATCGACGCCAACATCTACGGCGTCCTGTACTGCACCCATGCGGCGCTGCCGCTGATGCGGGCCCAGGGCTCGGGCCACATCATCAACGTGAGCTCTGTCGCCGGCCGCTTCGCCCGTGCGGGGTCGGGCGTCTACAACCTGACCAAGTTCGGGGTGGGGGCGTTCTCGGAGTCGCTGCGCCAGGAGGCCGTGGCCCTCGGCGTGCGCGTGACCCTTATTGAGCCGGGCGCGGTGGCCACCGAGCTCGTCGGCCACAACCGCCCGCAGGTGCTCGAGCAACTGGCCAAAAACTTCCAGGGCGTCACGCCGCTCGAGTCCGAGGACATCGCCAACGCGGTCCTCTACGCGATCGGCCAGCCACCCAACGTGAGCATCAACGAGGTGCTGATCCGCCCGAGCGGGCAGACCCGCTGATCGCGCGGGTCCGCCGAACGCTGAGCCGCGTATCAGCGAGCCGGCTCAGGGGTAGCCGCCGCCGCTGGACCGTGCCGGTTCCGAGGGGCTGCTCGTGCTCGCCGCAGCGGCGCTGCTGGAGCTGGTCGTGACCGCGCTCCAGGTGCCCACGTCCTTGATCCCCTGACCTTTGGTTTCACCGGCCTGCTGGTCACCCGTGAAGGTGTAGAGCGGGGTGCCCTTGTAGGTGACCTGCGTTGTCCCTTCGGGACGCTTCACGGTCCCGAGCGAGCCGACTGCGCCGCTTGGCGCCCCACTGGACGGCGCGATCAGCGGATGCCACACGCCAAGACAGGCCGAGCTGGTGCAAATGAACTTGCCGTTCTGCTCGCCGCCGAGGTGGTACAGGGTCATGCCCTGGCTGTTGACGAGGATCGTGCCGAGCGAGCTGGAGGCGGCCTTCACGACGGCGACCGTGGCCGGCTGGCCTTCATGCAGGAAGTTCAGCGTGTTTTCCCCGTCGTCGACGAAGTAGATGCCCTTGCCCTTGGGGTCTATGGCCAGGCCGAATAGCGCTCCGGCTCCCGTCTTCTTGTCGGCGGTCTGCACGGCCACCTGCTGGCCGGCGGGTGTGGTTTCGACCATGTTGCCGTCACCACCATTGCTCGTGATGATGTTGCCGTTGGGGGCCAGCACCATGCCAAGCGGTTCCTTCAGGTGTCCGCCTTCGGTGAGGATGGTGCCGCCTTTGGCGGCGGGCGTCGCGCGCGTGCTTGCTTCAGGGATCGACAGGATCCTGTTGTTCTCGGTCGAGGCCACATACAGGGTCCCGTTGGAGGCGAGTGCGAGTCCGGTCGGGCCGAGCACGAGGGCTTCTGCTGAATTGACCCAGGGGATGCCGTTGGCGACAACCGTTTCGCTCAGTACCTTCGGTTGCTGGCCTTCGCCGGATTCCAGTTCGATCCGCAGGACCGTCGAGTTGTCGATTGTGTGGACGCCCTTCGCGGCACCGCCGTTGAGCGCGTTGCTGACGAACAGCGTCGTCTTTGAGCCTTCACTCTTGGCGGTCGAGTCCCACGGGCCCTGGATGTTGTTGCTGGCGATCGTCTCGACCGGCTTGCCTTCGCTGTCCAGCACGATCAGGCAGCCATACTTCGCTGTCGCCGTCTTGCCGTTGGTGGTGGGCAGGCTGCCCACCACGACGTATCCGCCCGGCAGGACATCCAGAGCCGTCGTCAGCCCAACGCCTCCTGGGCATGGGCTGGGGAGCGTCTTGGCATCGATACTCGCAAACGGTGAGACCTTGCCGGCAGTCGAGACCTGCACGATCGTCGTGCCCGTGCCCTGACCATTCTCCTGCGCGCCTTCCTTGGCGTTGAAGTTGCTGACCAGCATCTGGCCGGCCTGAAGCCTGCCCACGCTGGTGGGAACGAACACGATGCCGTATGGGTTCACATCGCCGTTGGCCGGGACCGTCGAGGCGACCTGGCTGACGCTGTCGAGACTGGCCAGGAAGGGGCCAGGGCTCGGTGTCGGTTCAGCAGGGGTGGTGGCGCTCGCTGCGGAGTTGCTGCTCGACGAGCTGCTGGAGCTGCCGCACCCGGCGACAGCCAGGGTGACACCAACGAGAGCGAGGATCGACGTTCTGGGCACGGGGGTGTCTCCTGAGGTTTGGGGTATGGGACGAGATGGCTGCCCTGTTCGCAGCCCCCCTAATGACGCCGCCCTCGCGAGATTCCTTCCCGACCCGCTTTCCGGCGGTTTCGCCGCCGGCCTGTCCGTCTCAGCGATCGCGGCCGCGGCTGAGCGTGCCCGGACTCTCTGAGTGCAGAAGCACGGCCGGCTCGATCTTGAGCAGATCCCCGCCGGCATGATCGACCTGCAGGGTCGTGTGATCCAGCCCGAAGCGCTCGTGCAGGACCGCCTCCATGTCGCGGCGGGCGGCGTGACAGTCGCTGTCGGCAGCGACGAGCACGTGGGCTGAGAGCGCCGGGAAGCCGCTAGTGATTTCCCAGACGTGAAGGTCGTGCACCTCCACCACCCCGGGTTGGCCCACCAGCGCCTCGCCGATCAGCTGGGGATCGACCCCCGTCGGCGCCGCCTCGAGGAACACTCGGCTTGAGGCCCTCACGAGCGATACACCAGAGCGCGTCATGAGCGCCGCGATGAAGAGGGACACGATCGGGTCGGCGCGCTCGAAGCCCGTCAGCAGGATGATCGCTGCGGCGATCGCCGTGCCGATGAACCCGTACAGGTCCGTCAGGACGTGCTGATAGCTGCCCTGCAGGTTCAGGCTCTGCCGATTGGCCTTCGCCAGGGTCCATATCGCGACCAGATTGACGATCACGCCGACCAGCGCCACGGCCAGCATGAGGGCTCCGCGAACGTGGGACGGATCGAACAGGCGGCGGATCGCCTCGTAGGTGATGAATGCCGCCAGGACCAGCAGGGTCACGCCGTTGGCCTGGGCGGAGAGAATCTCCATGCGCTTGAAGCCAAAGGTCATGGCGCCCCTGGCGGGACGGGCCGCAAGGCGCAGCGCGAACAGGGAGAAGCCGATCGCCGCGGCGTCGGCAAGCATGTGTCCCGCATCCGAGAGCAGAGCCAGCGAGTGCGCGATCACACCGGCCGCCACCTCGACGGCCATGAACGTCAGGATCAGGCCGAGCGCAACCGACAGCTTGCGGTGGTCCGCGTCGGCGGTCGCTGCGTGGGAGTGCCCGGCGTGGTCGTGGGCCATCAGCCCACGATACGCAGCATCCCCACGGAACTAAAGAGCGCCACAGCGGTCGTGCTCGCGGGCACTGTCGTCCGTGAGGCACCTAGTCTCTAGTCGATGGTCGAGTCCACCGAGCGGGATCGGTCGCCCACTCCGCAGCGGACCACCCTTGCCTCGATCGCCGTCGCCAGCCTGCTTGTGGCCCTGAAGCTGGGGGTGGGTCTCGCCACCGGCAGCCTCGCGCTGGCCTCCGCTGGGATCGAGTCGAGCGGAGACGTGATCGCCGCCACGCTCACCTTCTTCGCCGTGCGCCTGGGCGGGCGCCCGGCCGACCCCGAGCACCCCTACGGTCACCGTCGCGCGGAGAATCTGGGCGCACTGGGGGAGTCGGCCATCCTGCTTGCCGGCGGCCTGCTCGTGACCGTGGAGGCGGTTCGCCGGCTGCTCAGCACAGGCAAGACTCCGAGCATCCACTGGTACCAGTTCGCGGTGATCGCGATTGCACTGGTGCTGGATCTCAGCCGCACAATCGTCTCGCTGACCGCCGCCCGGCGCTATGAAAGCCCGGCGCTCCGCTCCAACGCCGTGCATTTCGCCGGCGACATGGCGGGATCGCTCGCGGTTCTCATCGGCCTGCTGGCGGTCCGGGCCGGCTTCTCCCAGGGCGACTCGATCGCGGCCCTCGTGGTGGCCGCCATCATCTTTGCCGCTGCCCTGCGGCTGATCGCTGAGAACGCCAACATCCTCATGGACCGCACGCCGTCCGAGGCCCGCGAGGCCGCCGAGCGGGCGATCGCTGACCTCGGAGTGGACGTGGAGCTCGACAGGCTGCGGTTGCGGGAGTCGGCCGGGCGCTACTTCGCCGACGCCGTCGTGACGGTTCCGCCGGGGCAGGCCGTCGTGGAGGGGCACCGCGCAGCCGACCTGATCGAGGCGGCCGTCGAGGACGCGCTGCCGGGCAGCGACGTCGTGGTGCACGTCGAGCCCCGCCGCCGCGGACTTGACCTGCGCGACCGTGTGCTCGCGATCGCCCTGGCCGAGCCGCTGGTGAGAGAGGCGCACGACATCACGATCTTCGAGCAGCCCGGTTCGGTGAGCGTGTCGCTGCACCTGAAGTTCCCGCCCGACCTGGACCTCGCCAGCGCGCACGAGATCGCCGAGCGGGTCGAGCAGACGATCCGCGCGAGACCCGGGGTGACCGATGTGCAGACCCATCTCGAGCCCCTCGAGCGAACCCTCAGCGCAAGTCCGGGCGATCCCGGCGAAGACATCGTGCTCAAGCACGAGGTCGAGCGGCTCGTGCGCGAGCGGACCGGGGAGGGGCCGCGCAGGGTGACTCTGCTGTCCACCAGCGGCGGCCGGGTCCTGTTCATCACGCTCGGCGTGCCCGCGGAGGAGTCCCTGGCCGACGCCCACCTGCTCGCCGGCGAGCTCGAGGAGAGGTTGCGCGAGGAGATCCCGAACGTGGCCGATGTGGTTATCCACACCGAGCCCTGAGGCGGGCACCGGGCGCGGAAGGATTTCGCCGGCGCCGGCGTCTGCCTTGGTAGTGCCACACCGACCGAAAGGGAAAGCCATGACCGATAGCGAGGAGTTGCCCGCGTTCAGCGAGCCCGGCCAGATGAGCCACACAGCGCCGCGACGCGGACGTAGGCGGGGGGTGAGCGTCGTCGCAGTGGCTGCGCTGCTGGCGGTCGGCGCATCGTTTGCCGCCGTGGCTCTCGCCGCCGGTGGCGCCGCGACCGTAGGCTCGGCCTCCAACGCCGGCCTCGGCAAGCGGGTCGCGGTCAGCGCTCAGGGCCGCACGTTGTACGCGCTGAGCCCGGAGAGCACCCACCACCTGCTCTGCACGAGCGCTGCATGCCTCAAAACCTGGCCACCGCTGTTGGTGTCCTCGCGCAAGACCAAGCTGAAGGCCGGGTCCGGCGTGCACGGTCACCTCGGCATCCTGCGCCGCAGCGACGGCCAACTGCAGGTGACGCTCCGCGGTCTGCCGCTCTATCGCTTCTCGGGCGACCACGGCAAGGGCGAGGCAAATGGCGAAGGGCTTCAGAGTTTCGGCGGCACCTGGCACGCGGTGACGGCGGCTCCCGGCTCGAGTGCTCCGGCCCCGGGTGCGACACCCACCGCACCCACGACCAGCACCCCAGAAATGCCCACCACATCGACTCCCACCACAACCACGCCCGGCTATGGATACTGATCCGCCTCGGGCCTGGCCGGGATCGCAGGCGCCGCCGGTGGGCGTATTCTGTGAGCGCACAATCAGCGCTCGCCGGTCGACGCGATCGGGAAGGATCCGTGCCGGGCGGTGTCCTAAGCATCGATGGCCCCAACCGAGGAGGTTCTGATCGTGAGCTTCAAAGCAGGACGTCGAGCAGGGATTCACCGTATATCGAAGGTCTCGGTGCCGGCGCTGGCGGTCGGGCTGCTTGCGCTGAGCGGTTGCGGCAGCTCATCGAGCAGCACGAGCTCCTCCGCCTCAACACCGGTGACCCCGGCGACGTCGAGCACTCCGGCCGCGGCCGCCACGGCCACCGGACAGACTGCGCTCAGCCTGTCGGCCAACCCCGAAGGCCAGCTCAAGTACAACACCACGTCGCTGTCGGCGAAGGCCGGCAAGGTCTCGATCGACTTCACCAACTCGGCCCCGCTTTCGCACAACGTCACGGTCGCGACATCCTCGGGCACCGTGGTCGGCGCCACGCCCACGTTCCAGGGAGGCTCAAAGACCCTGTCGCTGACGCTGAAACCCGGCACCTACACGTTCTACTGCTCGGTCCCCGGACACCGCATGGCCGGGATGGAAGGCAAACTCACCGTGAACTGATGGCGGGGTCAGCCGGTGACCTCGACGATGTCGCCGACGGCGAGCATTCCGAAGACGACGTGAGCGGTTTCGATCGGCAGCTCGACGCAGCCGTTTGACTGGGGAGAGCCGTACGAGGCGCGGGGGTAGCCGTGGACGGCGTCCCCGCCGTTGAAGTAATTGACCCAGGGCACATCGGGGACGACATATTTGGTGCCGTCGACATCGGTGCCGCTCATGGTGGTTGAGATGTCGCGGGCGAATATCGGGAAGATCCCCTGCGGCGTTTCGGCGCCGGGGACCCCGGTGTTGGCGGGGGTGCTGAGCGCTACGCGATGCCCACGGTGCACCTCGAGTGTCTCGGGCTCTGACTCGGACACCGACACCCACGTGTACGGCTTTGGATTGCGCCGGTCGGCCGCCACCGCCGACAGCAACGAGGCCCAGGTCGCGTAGTTGAGTTCACCGGTGGCGGGCAGGCCGCGATCGGTTTGGTAGACGGTCAGCGCGCCCCTCGTGGTCTCATCCAGCTGACCCATCAGGACCGGGGGCGCATCGGAGGGGTCGGGTGCCAGCCTGCCGCGCGGTGGACGAAAGGTGTGAACGGCCGCTTCGCGCCGCGTCTCTCGCCCCGGCGGGATGTGCACGACATACATCGGGCGAAGGACGGCTCCGAGATAGCCGAGGCGGGCAAGGGCCTGCTGGGCGGCGGCAATCGGCGGGCAGGCGACATGCAGGCCCACGACGTGCCGGCGGCCGAGACGCGAGTATCCGCTCGCGACGGTGTCCGCCCACACGGTCAGCGTGTAGGTCGCGCAGGGTTGCAACGTCGAGGCCGGCGTGAACACCTCCGCATCGCCCACGGCCGTCCAGCTGCCCGCGACCGCTGGTCTCAGGGTCGGCGCCGGCGAGTTGGCGGCCACGGGCGCCGACAGCAGGACCCTCAGCGGCTCGGTGCCGTTCACGACGCTACGGGAGGGCAGGCCCAGGAGGCGGGTGGGGAGCAGCGGTGCGGCGGGCGCCGAGGCGTTGGCCGCGCGGGACGTGAGCGGGCTTCCCAGCCCGTGGAGACCCACGAGCAGGACCGCCACCGCCGCGCCCACGGCCAACAGGAGCAGCACGGCACGGGTCGGAGCCGCGCGCCCTCTTTCGATGGGCCCTCTCATACCTTGCCCAGGCTAACGCCCCAAAGCCGCAACCTCCGAGAAAAATCGAACCTGGGAAGACGCTCGCACGGCGCGAGCCCAGCCGCCGGGCGCGTCACGGCCGCAGGATCACACGGTCGCCCACGCTCCGGTCGAGCGAGACGCGAGATGCACGCTGACCGCCACCGTGAGCACGATCGCGGCGGCAGCTGCCAGACCGGCCGCCACCGACATGTTCAGCGCGAGCAGCGCGCCGGCCAGCGCTCCGAGCAACATCGCAGCAACCGCGACGATCCGTCGTCCGAGGTTTGACTCGGGCCCTCCCGCGCGTCCGGGTTCCGCGGCGAGCCCGGTCAGCGTTTTCGTCAGCACGGTGGTGGTCAGCTCCGGCACGGCGACGGCCTGAGCGGAGGCGTTCTGGGCTCCCATCGCCATTGCCAGGATGGCGGTGAGCGCGTAGCGAACGCCGTCGTGGAACGGTTCGCTCGCCGACAGCGCGAGCAGGAGGGCAACGACGATGAGCAGTGCCTGCGCCGAGCTGGCGGCGCGCAGCATGTGCCCGCGGTGCTGAGGGTGCAGACCGACGAGCCAGTGGCCCAGGCGCGCGCCGAGGAGAAAGGCGCCAAGCGCGATCAGCGAAGAGGCGGCCGACAATCCGCCGGCGCCGGCGAGGGCAAACCCGAGGAACACGACGTTGCCCGTCATGTTCGCCACGAACACGTGTCCGAGCTTGAGGTAGCTGGCGGCGTCGACGATGCCGGTGACGAAGGTGAGCGCGACCAAGAGCGGCCTGAGCGGCCCGTGGCGGTCGCCGGCGGGCGGCCACAGCGTTTGAAAGACATCGCGCAGAACCCTCATGCTGTGCCTCCGAGCGGCCGTGATCGGTTGTGCAGGGCGGTGGGCCGGATTGTGCCCTGCGCCGCGGACGCGCCCGCTTCGGGGTCCTGGTCAGGCGGTGAGGACGGCCTTTACGCTCCTGCCGCCCAGGAAGTGCTCGCGCAGCACGGAGGGTGCATCCTCGAGAGGTGCGACGGTCGTTGTCACCACCTCCGGATGAAGCGCGCCGCTGCTGATCAGCTCGAGCACGCTGGGCATGAGCGCACGCACGTGCGTGCGACCGACGTGCAGCGTCACATTGCGAATGTACATCTGCACGAACGGGATGCGCGTGCCGCGGTGAAGCCCCCCGGAGCTCGAGCAGACGCCGTCGGGCGCCGTGGCCGCGAGTGCATCGCCGAGATGTGCGGCGCTGACATCGGCGACGAGCGGGAACGGGTCGCGGTGGCGAAGCTCTCGAGGCTCGAGCGCCTTCATGCCGAGACCCTCCGCCAGCGCGCGCATGTCGGGGCGGGCGTCGGCGAAGTAGACGTGTCGGGCACCGAGGGCTTGGGCGATGAGGCCGGTGTAGAGGGGACAGCTGGCGGTGAACAGCGAGCGCCGGCTGACCGCGGAGAGGATAAGCACCTCCGCGTCGGGGTCGCTCGCCAGCAGTGCCGGCAGGTGGGGCCCGATGTGCCGATAGGCGTCGCAGACGTTGTCGGCGACGCTGGCGGCGGCGGCCGGGTCGATCCCGTCGGGCAGCGGCACCAGCATGGCGTCGGCGTAGGGGACGGCGAGCTCCTCAGAGAAGGCTCCGCCCCAGTGCCCGGTGGCCACGCCGAAGCCATACATCGAGAGCGGTGGGACACTCGTGCAGCTGCCCGTGTGCCCGGCTCGGCAGGGCGCACACTCGCCGCAGTTGATCTGAAACGGCACGATCACGCGATCGTGCGGGCGCACCGTCGCCACCTGCTCACCGACGCTGAGAACCTCGGCCACGCATTCGTGTCCGAGGTGAAGCGGCAGAGCGATCGGGGTGGCCCCGAGCATCACCGGGCAGTCCATGTCGCAGGTCGAGGTTGCGATCGGGCGAACGATCGCTTCGCGCGGTCCCGGTGGAGGGGGAGAGGCCACGGCCCGCCAGCGCAACCGTGCCCCCGGCGCCGCCGTGAGGGCGCGCATGCGTGGACGGCGGCGCGCCGCGCCCGACGCTCGATCGGCAACCGTGGCGGTCAGTCGCTGCAGGCGTTCGCCGGCATCACGCTCGAAGGAAGCCCGTGTCGCCGTGGCGGCGTCGGGCATCAGCAGGCCGGCGTAGTGGCGCAGCCACCCGCGCGGACGACGGCGAGAAGTCATCGGCGGACCTCCGAACTGGCTGGGAATAGATAGATCGCTCTACTAACGGCGCGAACACTAGCTCGATTCGGTTCCACGTTCAAGAACCGCCGGCCGACAGACGATAGGGAAACGTCGAGAAAACCTGACGGGAAGCTGAAATCTCCCGCCAGGACTTCCCCGACATATGCCCTGGTAGCTCAGCCTGGTAGAGCGGAGGTCTTAAACACCTCGCGGCGCGGGTCCAAATCCCGCCCAGGGCACTCAGGAGCCGATACTACCGGGTTCCCTGGATTCCCGCCCGGCGCCCGCGGCCGCCTGGGCACCGGGTCCAGATAGCCTCTCCGGACTCGCGCCACAACGCCGGAGGGCCCGTGCAGAGCTTCAGGAGCTGGGATGACACGCAGATCGCCTACCAGGAGTGGGGAGGGGAGCGAGGGGCGCCCTCGCCGGCCGTCGTGCTCCACCACGGCTTCGTGGCCGACGCCAATGCCAACTGGGTAGCCCCGGGCATCGTCGAGGCACTGGTGGCGGCCGGGCGCCGAGTGATCGCGCCCGACGCCCGCGGACACGGAGCCTCCGAGAAGCCTCATGACCCCGCTCGCTACGGCGAGGACCGCATGGCGCGGGATCTCGGCGTGCTGCTGGACACGGTCGGCGCGCGGGAGGTCGACCTCGTCGGGTACTCGATGGGGGCGATCGTGTCGCTTATCTATGCGAGCGGCGGCGAGCGCGTGCGGCGACTCATCGTCGGTGGAGTCGGCTCGGGGGTGATCGAGTGCGGGGGAGTCGACCGGCGGGCCGTGTCCAACGAATCGATCATCGGAGCTCTGCGCGCTGAGGATCCGGCGTCGCTTGACTCGCCGGAGGCATCAGCCTTCCGTCGGCTCGCAGACGCGCTGGGCGCCGATCGCGAGGCCCTCGTCGCGCAGGCAACCTCGATCTATCGAGGGGAAATCGCGCTTGGGGCGATCACCGCGCCGACGCTCGTTCTGGCGGGCGACACCGATCCCCTGGCGCTGAGACCGGAGGTCCTCGCCGAGGCCATTCCGGACGCGACTCTGCGAATCGTCTCAGGCCACCACATCGAGGCCATCGCCGACCCCAGCTTCACGAGATCGATCGTTGATTTCCTGGCCTGAGCGCTGCGGCGAGCCCGCGGTCCGTCCGAGATGAGCCTCGGCGAGATCGTCTGCATCGCGCTGGCGGGAGTGGGCGCGGGCATGATCAACACCGTGGTTGGAAGCGGCACCCTGATCACGTTCCCGGTGCTGCTGGCGTTCGGATACCCGCCGGTGACGGCCAACGTCTCCAACACGGTCGGGCTCGTTCCGGGTTCGGTATCGGGAGCCTTCGGGTACAGGCGGGAGCTGGTCGGACAGCGCTCCCGTGTGTTGCGGCTGGGCACCATGTCGGTGCTCGGAGGGATCACGGGAGCGGTGCTGCTGCTCATCCTGCCCGCCTCGGCGTTCAAGGCGATCGTCCCCGTGTTCATCGCGATCGCCCTGGTGCTGACCCTGCTTCAGCCGCGGTTGAACCGCTGGCTGGCGGCGCGGGAAATCGACCTCGAGCGCAGGGGCGGGATCCTGACGCCGATCGCGATCTATGCAACCGGCGTCTACGGCGGCTACTTCGGGGCGGCCCAGGGCATTCTGCTGCTCGCGATCCTCGGTGTGGCGCTGTCACAGGACCTGCACCGCACGAACGCGCTGAAGAACGTTCTGGCGGGCCTGGTCAACGGGGTGGCCGGCGTGTACTTCATCTTTGCCGCGCACGTGGCATGGGGGCCGGCGGCGATCATCGCGGGCGGCTCGATCCTGGGGGCGCAGCTCGGCGCGCGCTATGGGCGGCGGCTCGCGCCTGGGCCGCTGCGGGCGATCATCGTTGCGGTGGGAGTCGTCGCGATCGTGCGCCTGCTGACGACGTGAGCCACGCGACGCGGCGCGCTCAACAGCGCGGATTGGGGCTATTGCAGTTGGTAGAAGAAGGTGTAGATGACCATCAGGCTGACGATGACGACGAACACGCGCAACGCCCACAGGGCGAGGATCGTGCGCCTGCTGAGCAAGGCGGGGGGCACCGGTCGCGAGGTCTCGGCCACGAACTGATCGCGCTCGAGGTCCATGACCACCTCGTCGTCGAAGCGCTCGTGCGGTGCCGGCCCGGCCCCAGCGGCGGCCGCATCGCGGGCTGCCTGGTCGAGGGTGGGAGCCGGCGCCTTCATGAGCCGATGAGATGGACGCTCAGCAGGAATGAGTCGATGCCGTAAGCGGCTCCGCACACCCCGACGAACGCGATGACCGTGATCCCGATGGCGTTGGTCGAGCGCTTGTTGACCCACCGGCCCATCAGTCCCGCGTCGTTGGCGAGCATGACCATGAACACGAGGCTGACGGGGAGGAGCACGGTGGCGAGCACGTTGGCGTTGAGCGCGATCGACAGGAGCGGAGCGCCGGGGATGAGGATCACAACGGCGGCCAGCAGCGCCACGCCGGCGTTGGCGGCGTAGAAGACGGCGGCGTTTCCGGGCGAGCTGTTGAAGCTGTGGGAGACGCCAACGCATTCTCCGGCAGCGTAGGCGGTGCTGGCCGAGATGGTGAGGATGGCGACGGCCCCGGCCTCGATCAATCCCAGTGCGAACACCGTGCCCACGGCGCCGCCCGCGACGTGCTTGAGCGCCTCGGGGAAGCCGGCGCCCGCGAATCCCTGGATGCCCGATCCGTTGTGGCTCAGCAGGGCCGCCCCCGCGATCAGCGCGCCGATACCGAAGATCGCCGCCAGGACGGCGCCCGCCGCCGTGTCGTAGCGGCCGTGTTTGACATCGCTCGGGGTCATGCCCTTGTCCGCCGAGGCGCTCTGCTGGAAGAAGATCATCCAGGGTGTCACCGTGGCTCCGATGGTGGACGCAAGCAGCAGCAGCAGGGTGTTGAAGCTGCCCCCGGGGAAGGGCGTGAAGTCGAGGGCGCCGACGATCCCGCCGACGTCCGGCTTGACCAGGATCGCGGCCACCAGGAACAGGCCGTTGAAGAGAGCCAGCCCGAGCACGATGCGCTCCCAGCGCCAGTAGCGCCCGCCACTGAGCGTGAACACGACGAGCGCCAGACCCAGTGCTACGGCCACGCCCGAGCCGAGGTGAAAGTAGGCAAGACCCACGCGAATTGCCACGAACTCGGCGACGAGCGTGACGAGGTTCGTGAGCGTGAGATCGGCGGCGCCGAACCAGCCCCAGACCCTGCCGTAACGCTGCAGCACGAGCTCGCCGTAGCCGCGGTGGGTGACCGCGCCGACGCGCATGCACATCTCCTGGCAGATGAAGGCCATCGCGAACAGCACGGGGATGAATGGGACGAAGAACCCGAGCCCGTACTCGGCGCCGTCGGAGGCGTAGGCGATCATGCTCGGCCCGTCGTTCTCGCCGAGCATGGCGAGGATTCCCGGGCCCACGAGCAACCACAGCAGATACCAGCGCTTGCGGTGTCTGCGGGCGTGATGAACGCGCGAGCGATCCTGAGACCGGGCGACGTCCTCCTCGGTCAGAGGCGGCAGCGCAAGGCCGGGTGCGGCGGCGAGCTCAGTTGCCGCCATCGACGGGCCCGCTCTCTGCGCCGGCTCCGGAGAGCTCCGGCATCTCATCGACTTCGACATCCATGGCACCGGCGAGCTGGCCGCCGAGGGCGAGCTCGCGCTCTCCGAAGAGCACGAACAGGGGGCCGCCGAACGGCTGGCGATCGCGCACGATGAAGCGGTCGCCCGGCGAGATCCCGCAGCCGTCGAGGTAGCGAAGCATCGCCGGGTCGGAGTCAGACACGCGCACGAAGACCCCCTCATCGCCCGGCTTCAGGCTCTCCATGCTGAGAGTCGCTCGCTCCTCGAGCTCGAGCTCGGCGCTGGGAATGGGGTCGCCGTGAGGGTCGACCGTGGGATGCCCGAGCTTGGCAGCGATCAGCTGCTCGAGATCCTCGGAGAGGACGTGCTCGAGCACCTCGGCCTCCGCGTGAACCCGATCCCAGGGCATCCCCAGAGCATCGGCGAGGAAGCTCTCCAGCAGACGGTGGTGACGGATGACCTCGAGCGCGAGCCGCCGGCCCTCCGCGGTGAGGCGCACCCCCCGGTAGGGGACATGGGTGATGAGGCCCAACTCGTCGAGCTTCTTGAGCATCGCCGAGACCGAGCCGGGCGTGATGCCGAGGCGCTCGGCCAGAGCGTTGGTGGCGACGGGCTCCCCGGTGCCGGACTCCAGCGAGAAGATGGCCTTGGAATAGTCCTCCACGGCCTGGGTGCGAAGCAGATCCGGGGTAGCCATCGAAAAAGAGTATGGCATACCAAAAGATCGGTCAAGGCGCGCGAAAACTTTAGGAGGGTGCGGTGCAGGCGGACAGACCGAGCGGGCCCGCAACCGCATTGGCTCGACCTGCCACGGCGGCGCCCTGGCTGAGAATCGCCGGAGGCTCACTGCCCGTCCGGGCGACGGCGGATGAGAGCGACTCGAACAGGCCCTTCAGGTCTGAGAAGTCCTCGAGCAGCGTGGCATATGAGCCCTGCTCGGCTGCGGGAGGTGAGAGCCTGCCGAGTTCGGCGATCTCCCGGGCGAGGATGGGAGGCAGCGCGGTCGCGGCGTCCGAGCTCTGAATGTTCTTCTCGGCGACGCCGGCTTTCCTACAGATCGCCGTGCCCTTGGCTGCCAGCTCGCCGGCGGTGAGCCGTGTGCTCACCGCGCCGCCGCAGCCCGCGATCAGCGCGCAGCCGACTGCGAGAACCGCGATCCCATGGGCTTTTGCCATACGGCTGTCTATCGGCGTGGGGCGAGGGCCGCATGAGGGCGACGCGCTCGAGCGCGAGACGGTGGGCAGCCGGATCGGAGCGTTCAGCCGATTCGCTCAGCCAGCTCGACGATGATTCCCTCGGGGCCGCGGACGTAGCAGAGCCGGTAGCTGTCCTCGTAGCGCTCGAGCTCGCCGACAAGCTCTGTGCCGCGGGCTTTCAAGCCGGCGACAACGGCGTCGATATCGTCGACCTCGAAGGTGATATGGCGGATGCCCGGGGTGTTCGCCGGCGCGTCCCGCTCGCCGTCCTGGCTCGAGGGGGCGTGAAACTTGGCCAGCTCGACCCGGCCGTGGCCGTCCGGGGTCTCCAACATCGCAATCTCCGCCCGGACGCCCTCGAGCCCCACCACGCGGTCCACCCAACCGCCCTCGACCGGCGCCTCACCCTGCAGCCTGAGGCCAAGCTCGACGAAGAACGCCGTCGCGGCTCCGAGGTCGTCGACCACGATGCCGACATGGTCCATGCGTTTAACCGTCATGCGCTCGACGATAACGACAGGACGGCCCCGCTACAGCCGCTCGCGAGAAGTGCTCCGTGCGCGTCGAGCCGTAACGACACAGGCGAGGATGCTCGAGCGGATCGGGCGCCCGAGCTGCTCGCATAGGGTCCGATTCGCGCTCTGCATCGCGTCGCGTTGCTCAGGCGACAGCTGTGACCAGAACGACATCGTGCCCAGTAGGGCGTTGAGCTCGGCAGCCGTGTGTTCCACAAGCGCCGGCACCGCCGCGATCTGCACGTCGTCGAATAGATCGCTCGCATACTCGCGTGCCAGCTCGTGGCTGCCGAGCCAGGACCACACCTCTGAGACGTTCTGGCGGCGCTCACCGGCGCCCGCGAGAGTGGTCTCAAGCTCCCGGTAGCGCGGCCAGCTCCTGGCTATCTCGGGTGCGATTGCCGTCATCGCGCTCAGAAGCGCCTGCTGGTCATCGGCGCTGCGAGGCTCATGCAGCCCGAAGTACTGGATGAGGGCAAGCGTCCCGCCGGGTACGAGCGCATCCGCCGCCTGCTGCCAGCCGACATCGGGATCGACCCAGTGCATCGCGGACGCCGAGAAGACGGCCCGAAAATGCTCACCGGGAAACCGCGCGTCCTCAAGTCGGGCATTCACGATCTGAAGCTCGCCCGTGCCCCGAAGTCGCTGCCGGGCGAGCCCTGCCAGCTGAGCGCCCGGCTCGATCGCCGTTACGCGCAAGCCCCGAGCCAGGAGGCTACGTGTCAGCTGTCCGGTTCCACAACCGATCTCGAGCACCCGATCCCCGCGGACGAGCCGGACGAGCTCAAAGGCGCGACCGATCAGCTGCTCCGGGTAGCTTGGGCGGTGCCGGTCGTACTGACACGCCACCTGATCGAAGACCCTGCCGCAGCTGCGCTGCAGTGTTCCGTCGGGCATGCTCACAAGGTATGTGGGGCGGCCGACGGCGCCGCTACGAGACTGGGCGTCCCACGCTCCTATGCGCTTCCGTACAACGCTCGATAATGCATGTTATGTAAACCGAGCGCCAAAACTGCCCCGCTGCCCAGCCGGCCCTCGGGCCTAACTCGCAAGGGACAGCATGCTCGCCCAGGCAGCTGCTGCCTATCCGGGGCGCCGAGTGTGCGTAGAGCCTCACGCGCTCAGAACACGATGCCCGAGCGAGTCCGGAGAATTTGATTCCCGGCCCAGACGACGATCTCAGGGCCGTCGTGCTCGAAGTATGGAATGAAGACCGTCATTACAGCTGCCCCATGACGGAGTCCGCTCGTCTAATCGTGGGCGATGACGATGCGGTCGAGGCGCTGCGGCGGGAGGTCTTGAAGCAGATCTACTTCGCGAAGGCCGAATTCGCGTGTATCGCGGTGTGGATGCGAGGCTCGATGAACCGCTCCAGGAGGTGGAGGCGGTTGACCTTCTCCTTCACGGACCCCTACCTGGTACTCCTTCCATCTCCCGGATGACGACCCTGATACGCGTCTCACGTACATCAACGTCGAGAAGCATACGCCCGGAGTCTCGCTAGTCGACCGCCTCCATCGCGCTCAAGGGACATTCCCGCACCCTGGCCCATGCGAACGCTGGCTCGCTAGCACCTAACGCGTGCGCGTCGTCAGAAGCGGGGAGCCTTAAGTTGGAAGGCCAGATGCAAGTTCGATCGCCAGCGTCTCGTTTGCTTTCTGGAACGGCTCCGGGACCACGGTGGTGAGGGCGAGGATGATCCGCCCGCGCCGCACGGCCGATGTGTCGATGTCCCAGTCGAGGCGCCGTCCTTTGTAGCGGCTCGGGATCTCGATCCGGCTCGATTGGCCGCTGTATCCGGTCTGGAAGCTCGTGCTCGGGAATACCTGAGGAGTGCCGACAGCCAAGTACCCCAAGCGACGCAGCTCTTCTGCCACTAGTTGTCCGTAGCAGACTTCAACCTGGCGCACCGCTTGCGCCGAGGCCGCCCGCTGTGCGGCAACCGCGTCGCGGTAGATGCGATCCGCGAGCCGCATCTCCAGCCAGCCTGCAAACCGATAGGTCGCCGTCGCCGCTCGGCCAGTTGAGCTTGTGTATGCCGCGTTATGCACGGTGCAGCGAGAATCTGTCTCGCTATGAGCTGGATAGACGGCCCGCCAATCGCCGTTGCCTTTGGTGAACAGGCGTTCCAGTGCGCTCGCCAGCACGTTTCGCGCCACACGCTGGTCTTCGCCTTCCGAGTGAATGTCGATCGGAGGTGCTCCGCGCGACGGCACGAGTTTGACGACGAGAAAGATGGCAAGCGCAAGCCCGAACAGCGCCACGAGCAGATATCGTCGCCGAACGCGAATCACAGGAGACCGAATCGTCGCAGCTTGCGCTGATCGGATATGCCCACGGTGGTCGCGCAAAATTTGGTGTGCGTTGACCACTGGGCGTCCTCACCTCGCCTGCCAGGGACATTCCCGCACACTCGCCCAGGCCAGTCCGGCGTCGCCGTTCCGTGGCAGGCCGCGCGGTGCGACACTAGATCACCATGCACGAAGAGGTCCTTCTCGAAGTTGAGCTGGCGAGATCGACACCGCCCGACTGGGGCCTCGAAGCACATCAAGAGCGGAGAGCTTTTGCCTGCACCCAAGAGCCTCCGGATCGTGCGATACCCCGACGACCCGGGCATCTACCTGCTCTACCTTGACCAGGACGGTCAAGAGCAGACCGACACGTGGCATAAGAGCGTCGACGATGCACAGTGGCAGGCCACCTTCGAGTTTGAGGTTCAACCCGAGGAGTGGCGAACGCCGGCCAGCGGGACGTAACGTCGCTCGAGGGACATTCCCGAACCCTGGCCCAATTCCGAGCGTTGAAGGCCACCTTCCTAGCTTCTCAGGCGTGGCCAGTTGCGATGAGCTTGTCGATCTCTGCCTCTGGAGCGCCCGTCACGATGAGGCGGCGCATGGCGACAATCGTATTGAAGTAGTCGCAAACTCGGACGAGGGTCTGCATGGCGCTGTGCGCCTCGAAAAGCAGAAGGGGCTTGGCCATGTTGTCCAGACGGTCCCGCCTGTCGAGGTCTGTGTGGAGGTGGGAGGAGTAGAGGTACTCCTCTAGGTTCTCCTTGGCGCTGGCGGTGCGCTCGTCACCATCGACCACCATCTTGACGATGATCGGGGCTTGAAGCATCTGCTGACTCGCGTCCAGCGCCGCCCCGAGCTGCGTCTTGAGTTCGGGGTGCTCGGCGGACTCGATCAGCAGCTCACAGACGTCCTTTATGAAGCGCTCGTTCCCACTCTTGTAGTAGCTCTTCTCGTGGCCGATGCATAGAGCGCGTATCTTAGTGGCGGCGAAGCTCGTGGCTTCCTCACCAGGGGAGTTGATCTCCATCTTCGTCTTCTGCCCAACCCCTCCCGAGAAGGTGAAGTTTACGCTGCCCTGGTCTCTGAAGTGGCGCATGTATGCGCTTGTATCCAGTTGAGAGAAGGTCTCGCGGAAGGACTCCAGCTTCGCTCCTTCTTCTCTCGTGCGCCGCCGTCAAACGGGGCGAATCCGTAGAGCGCCCTGTTTCTGGACTCATCAGGCCATTGTAAGGTGCGCCCTCGGCGTCACTGTTCTACACGCGCGAACGGAGCAACACCGACAGGTTTCGTAGCTGGCGCGCACGTTTCATCGCTCCCGCCGGATCCGCGATCTCGTGACGCACTCCACACCTGCGTGGAGCTAACCCCGTCCTCGCCGCCGATGGGCCGTACCGTACGCTTGGGCGATGAGAGCGGTGACGGTGCCCTGAGCAACGACATCGACGTGGGCGGTGCGATCCGGCGCGTGTTGCCATCTACGTGCAGCGAGCGAGGCTGGTGATCCCAGTTGCCGCGGTTATCTTCCTCATCACAGGCGTGCTGGATACGGTCCTGCGTCGGTCCTTGAGTCGGGGCGCGGCGTCGTTGTTGACGCTGCCTATTGGCATCGTTAGCGGTGCCGTGGTGGTGGGGCTGATTGTCGCTGTCGCCGCAGATATCGAGAACGGGGGTGGCGATGCTGACCTGAAGAAGCTGTGGGTCTCGGTCAAGCCTGCATTGGGAACACTCATGTTCGTCGAGTTCGTGGCTGGCTTCGCAGAGGTCATAGCGATCTTCCTGCTGGTCGTGCCGGGCTCATCCTGTTTACGATCTGGTCGGTCTTTGCGCCAGTGGTCGTATTGGAGCACCCGTCCGGCTTGCTAGCACTTGGCCGTAGCCGCGACCTGGTGCGGGGCAACGGTTGGCGAGTATTCCTAGTAGTACTCGCCCTCGTCTTGGTCTGGCCGGTGCTCGGGCTAAGTATCGCCTTTGCCGATAGGTCGTGGGGAGCGCTCGCCCATCTAGCCGTCGGTTGTCCTGCCGACCGTCGCCACCCCAATCTCGGCGCTAGCCTCCGCCGTGCTCTACCTCGATCTGTC
This sequence comes from uncultured Solirubrobacteraceae bacterium, assembly GCA_963826995.1. Lineage (GTDB taxonomy): Bacteria > Actinomycetota > Thermoleophilia > Solirubrobacterales > Solirubrobacteraceae > Palsa-744. Next base: position 91,991 of record CAWGYZ010000004.1, read on the forward strand.
GGAGATCGAGCGCAGTCGAACCCGCGGCTGACGGCTCAAGGGACATTCCCGCACCCTGGCCCAGGCGACGATCATGTCGCGCCGGCTCCGACGCAAGTCAAGGGCGGGCCTGCGGCCCGCCATGCTCCCGACTTCGCCGCAGCCCTTTTCATCCGGAGCAGGCACGTTGGGGTGGCTCAGACGGTATGCCCCTCCGGCAGATCGACAACGAGGAGGTAAGGCGGGTCCAAGTGCTTGGCCCTAGCAAGCGGCGACATGCTCCGAGGCTTAGCACCGCGCTCCTCCGCGGCCTTCATGACCGCCGCGAAGGATTCCGAGGACTTCCGGTCGAGCGCCCGACTGGTCGACCCGATATAGACGCCCACACGTCGACGGTCCTGAGCGTCGGCGTCCCAGTCGAACCACACTGGCACCAACGCTTGCATGTCA
>CAWGYZ010000005.1:0-89236 GCA_963826995.1 uncultured Solirubrobacteraceae bacterium
TCTGGGCTATGCGATGCCGGTGCGAAACAGGCGCCCCGATTGCTCATCCGTCGGTTACTAGGAGCTGCGCCTGATCGCGGAGGTCGATGCCTCCCCCTCCCGCCGGGCCTCCGCCGGCGAGTTCCAAGACCGATGAGCCGACGTCGTCCACGTCAGTTGAGTCGCCACACAGGTGCTTCCCGCACCTCCCCCGGTCCAGGTTCATGGACGTCCTGTGTTCGGCGACCTGTCGCCAGCCCAATGCCGCTCAGTGCGGCAGAAGGACGACATCTCGGGGACCGCAGGTGCCCCCGGCCGAGCACGCGTTGTAGTCGGACCTTCTGTGAAGGGACCCTTCCAGGTGGTTCCGCCGCCGGTCTCTGAGACGTAGGCCGGGCGATAGGGATAGCCGCAGAAGTAGAACCCCATACGACCGCCGCACACCCACCAGCGGCCGTCAATGAGTACCGGCCCGGCGTCGCCGGTGGCGGCCCCGTCCGCGGTCAGTTGATGTGCTTGGCGTTTGGGTTGTTCGCGCCGGAAGAATTGTCCGGGCATGCGCGCATGACATGTGCCACGGATAGATCGCGTCCTTGCCATAGAAGCCTTTGGCCGCGTAGCCGCAGCGCTTGACCGTGACGGTCGTCAGTGCGGACGCTGCGCCGACGCCGATGATCAGTAACGCGAAAGCGATCAAGATGCACCGCCATCCCCTGAACATGCGCGCGAGCCTAACACGAGATCGCTGTCGTTCGACAGCGGCTTCGGCGCGCGCCCGATCGGCGACGTCTCGATGGTGCCGATCACCGGAAGCACATGAGCGCCCCCGCGTGCGCTCGCCCTGCGCCCGAAGGTCGACTGCCGCGATACTCGCACAGGACCCATCCGGGTAGAGAGCGCCAGCCTCGCAAACGCGTGCCATAGTCCGACGATGGATGTCCTCGTGATGGGGGCCACGGGGAAACGTGGGCGGCGCACTCGTCGAGTTTCTGCGTGCGCGTCACGTCCGGGGTGCACGCGATCACTCGCGTGCCGCGGACGTGGCCCGACGGAGTTCAGGGCGTGGTCGGCGACGCGAACGATCCCGCATCGCTCGCGGGTGCCGCCGCCGGTATGGACGGGGCATTCTTGATGAGCGGCTACGCCGCGGAGGCCCAACTGCTGGAAGATCTCGGAACCGGGCACGTGGCCTTGCTCTCGTCAAGCTCGGTCCCGCTCGCCAACGGCGGCAACGCAATGGCCGCCTACCACGGCGAGTCCGAGGAAGCGGTCACGACCTCCGACGCAGCCTGGACGATCGTGCGCCCGTGCTCCTTGCAGTCGAACGTGACGCGCTGGAAGGATCAGCTCGACGCTGGTGACGTCGTCCGCGCGCCGTTCGGCGACGTCGCCGTCGCGATGACCGACCCCGCGGATGTCGCCGCGGTCCTCGCGACGCGCTCACCGAGGCCGGGCACGACGGCCAGACCTATCGCGTTAGCGGACCGGAGGCGCTGACGCCCGCCGATCAGGTCGCCATCGTCGCCGAGGTCCTAGAGCGAAGACTGCGCTTCGAGGCGGTTCCTGACGATGAGGCCCGCGTCACGCTCCCCGCGCAGTTGGGACAAGCGTACGCCGACGCGCAGTTCGACATCTTCCGCGACCACCCGCAGTACGAGTCGGAGATCCAGCCAACAGTCGAGCGGGTCCTCGGACGTCAGCCCGGGCCTCTGCGCGACTGGTTGGAGCGCAACCGCGCGCGTCTCCTCTGACACGACCCGGGTGAGCCGCTTCCGTTTGCGGTTGAGCATGCCGTGTGCGCCGATGATGTCCGCGACAGCCGGACTCCAACTCAAAAGCATCCGAAGACCAGGGCGCGAGCGTTGGGTTCCGTGCGCTCGCGCTCGAGCGTGGGCTACTGCGAGCGTCAGTACTCCAGCTCGTCCGGTGCAGTCGGGCCCATCGATCACCGAGACGTTCACTCGGCCCGGCGCAGCCACTCCCAGTAGGTCGGGCGGTGCAGCAGCTCAAGCTTGATCCCGTCGGGGTCATAGAAGAAGACGGCGTAGTAGCCAGGCGTGTAGTCGTACTCTGAAGGGCCGCTCTCGATCCGCGCGCCGCTTGCCCGCAGCCACTGGGCACGCTCGTCGATGACCTCGCGTGAGGAGACGTCGAAGCAGAGGTGATGGACGCCAACCGAATAGCGGACATAGGGGATTCCGTGCGCATCGGAGCGCTTCTCACGCAGACCCAGCGCCGCGAGGCCCGGCCCGTCGACTGATAGGTAGTAGATCGTCTCGCCCTGCTCGCCGGACGCCTCGCGTAGATCGGTCCAGCCGATCGGCTCAAGCAGCCCGCGATAGAACGGCAGGCTTCGAGTGATCGAACTCACCACGAGGTCCACATGGCTGATCTTCGAGAGCGGGGTTTTCATCTTCTGGTAGCAAGCTAAGCCGTTCTGCGCCGGAGCGCCCCTTCCCCGTGGCGAAGCGAGCGTGTGAACGTGAATAACGGACGAGAGCCCTCGGTGGACGGGCTCTCGCCGCCAGCGGCTGCGTCAGTGTCCAGCCTAGCCGTTGCTCACTCGGTGCCGCTTGGAACGGTCGGCGTGTTGACTCCATGCCGGCCAGCCGCCCGCGGCCACTCCAGTGATCTTCGGGTTATGGCCCGACGAGGAAGACTTATTCCCGGTGCTCTCTGGCTTTCTACAGAGCCAAGTCAGGGTTCCCGGGAGCAATAGCCATTTCAGACAACGACCGGCCGCGATCTCCTTACGGGATCCACCGCACGACCAGATGCTGCGTCGCTCGCAACGAATCCTGCCTCGAGTGGCGCACGCCAGCCGAGAAGATGGAGGCGATGTTGCACTGACCGCCTCAGACTGCCGAGGGCTGCTGCCCACGGGACGAGACGGTGGCGGATAAACGTCTCCGTGATGCGTCGACCCCTAGGCGCCGAGCGTGGAATCGGTCGTTTGACCTATAGACATTGGTCAAAGCTATCCCGACACTGGCTGGGTGCAGAGTGTCGATCAGAGCGGCGTTCACCTCTCGGCTGGATCCGATTGCCCCGATCTGGCCCAGACGGCTTCCCGCGGCAACGGGGCGCTTAGGACAACAAGCGCAGAGCCAGGATGAAGCCTTCCGCCGGCCCGTCCCAACTCGCCGGTGGTCATCTGCTGGCGGCGATCTCGACCAGCATCGTCGGCATCCTGCGCGAGCACTACGGACGCGGGCCGATGAAGGCCAAGACCTATGCGCTCGACGACATCGTCGTCGTGGTCATGCGCGGCAGCGGTTTCACGGCGCTCGAGCAGACGATCATGGACAGTGGCGAGCCCGATCGGGTGATCGCCATGCGCGAGGACTTCCAGCGCGTGATGGCCAACCGCTACCGCGAGACGATCGAAGAGCTGACCGGCCGCAAGGTGCTCGCGTTCCTGAGCCAGGCCCACGTCGAGCCCGATATCACGATGGAGATCTTCTTCGTCGACGGCCCGCTCGAGGGCTTCGGCGCGGTCGAGATCACCGAGCCCGAATAGCGCCTCACTCCCGGCTGATCGCCGCGGGCCTGCCGAGGTGAAATCCTTGCGCCATATCGACACCAAGCTCGCGCACCGCTTCAAGCGTCGCGACGTTCTCAACCCCCTCGGCTATTGTCAGCTGGCCAAAGCCTGCCGCAAGGGTCACAATGGCGGACACGACCGCGCGGGACCGAGGGTTCTCGGCGAGGTCACGAACGAAATCCCTGTCGATCTTCAGATACCGGATCGGCAGGTGCTTGAGATAGGTGAGGGCTGCGTAGCCCGTGCCGAAGTCGTCAAGCGCAAAGTGGCAGCCGATCGCGTCAAGCCGCTCGGCGAAGCGAGATGCCCTCACGATGTCAGCGACGACAGCCGTCTCTGTGATCTCGAATGTGATCAAAGAGGGCTCGACGCCGTTTCGCTCCAAAGTGCTCTCTACGACCTCGAGGAACGATGACCCGCCGACGCTGCGTGCAGATACGTTCACGCTGACCGGACGTCCCCGCGCCGCGATCTGGGCCGCCTCCTCGAGGACCCAGCTGTCCAGTGACGTGATCGTGCTGTAGCGCTCGGCAGCAGTCAGGAATCCGCACGGGCCGGAAACAGCCCCGTCCACTGATCGGATTCGCAGCAGAAGCTCATCCATCACGGTCTCTCCGGAGGACAGATCGATGATCGGCTGCGCGTACAGCATGAGGCGTCCGTCATCGATCGCATCTTCGATTTCGACAGCGAGGCCTACGTCCCGAAGCTCATCGCGAAGTCGCGCCTCACGCGCGCGCTGCTCGGTCACATCCTCGAACACGACGACGGCCCCAAGGAGGCTGCCCTCCGCGTCCTTTACGGGGTTCGCGTTCGTGCTCAGCATCACCTCACCGGCCTCGGTCTGGATGAGAACATCGACGTCATGGATCAACTCGCCGTGCAGTGCCCGCACGAGTGGCAGCTCTGAGAACCTCAGCGGCACACCTAGCGCCGTGCGCGGCCGGAACGCCTCAATCCACCCCCCCGCTTCCAGGCTCGTCGAGCCGGCGCCGCTCATCATTTCCCGTGTGCGTTCGTTGACGTGGGTCACCAGACCGTTTGCGTCACACGCCACCACGGCAACATTGACGCTGTCGAGCATGACTTCGAGCAGGTTGCGCTCCTCGCGCAACTCCTGTTGGGCCTGGTCGAGGCGGTCACGTGGCTGCGCAAAGGCCATAGGTAATGCTCGGCAGTTCGCCATTGGCCCTCGATAGTGCATACGCGGTATTCCTCGGCTTCTACTCCTCCAGATGGGGGAGGCTGATCGCCTCGTCGGTGCATAGGGCGATCGCGACGAGTTGCGCACGGGTATGGGCGCCAAGCTTTGACATCGCGTTGGCCACGTGGGTACGCACCGTCGCGGTGGAGATCGACAGTTCCTCAGCGATCTGGTCGGTCTTCTGTCCCAGGGCGATCAGGGTGACGACTTCCCGTTCGCGGTCGCTCAGCGCGCGGTCCTGTCCTCGGCGGGGCGCAGGAGAGCGATTCGGGTCGCTCTTGGCGAGCACCACATAGATCGCCAGTTGGTGCTCGAACACGATCCCGCGCCGAGCGGCGAAGTCGACCTCCACCTCAGAGCCGTCGGCCCGCAGTAAGGCCCGCGATCCGCTGTACTCACTCGAGCTGACGAGAGCCCGCCAATCCTGTGCCGCTCGCCGTCGCTCAGAAGGTCTGATGCTGTCATCGACCGGCATGCCCACGACCTCTGCACGCGTTCGACCGAGAAGAGTGAGCCACGCATCGTTGACCTCGACGAAGCGTCGCTCGTCATCGACCAGAGCGATGGCGTTGGACGAGCGCTCGAAGACCAGCCAGAACAGACGCTCCCATCCAGTCCCACGGCGGCCGAGCAGGTCGAGATCCTGCGGTCTCGGCAACAGCGTGTCAGTCACAATCCACGCCTCCGCTTGCTCCTGCGGCCGCAATCACGTATCCCACGATCGTGCGGGCGAAACGATCGGTGAGCGGTGCGTGGCGATGCAGAAGCCGGTGGTAGAAGGGGCCGTAGAGAAGGTCGAGGGCTGCCTCGAGATCGGTGCCTGGGCGAATCTCATTGCGCTCGAGCGCGCGGGCGAAGATGACCCGGGCCTGTTCACGGCGGGGCTGCACGAAGCGCACGCTGTATTCCTCGGCGAACTCGGGATCGCTTTGCGCCCTGCTGATGAAGGCCGCGATCACGCCTGCGTAGGGCTTTGTGGTGAGTTGCCGCACCCACGGCCGCAACACCGCGAGCAGATCGCTCTCGAGCGAGCCCGTGTCGGACCCCTCGGCCCGCCCAGGCGTCCAGTCACTGAAAAGGGCATCGAGGGCGAGCCGCTCCTTGGACGGCCACCAGCGATAGATGGTTGCCTTGCCCGCCCCCGCACGCTCGGCGACGGCATCCATGCTGATCGAGTCGAGGCCGCGCTCCAGCAGTAGCTCGCTCGCCGCCCGCAGGATCGCTTTGCGCGACTTCTCGCTGCGTGGCCGCCCTGGGCGGGGTCCGACCTCGATCAATGTGCCTGGCGCTTCCATCTGTGCGAACTATATCAATACGAGACGGCTCGTTTTGCTATGCCGGGCTTGACGACTGCGCGAACTGCCGGGCCGTCAGCGGTCAATCCTCCGTTCGGGCGATGGTACGGTCCCCACTATCGATGACGAGGTTCCCCCACCGGCGACCTTCGCGTTCGGCTGGCTGTCCGGTCTGCTCCTCTACGACACGGGCGCGAACGACGTGCGCGCAGCACGCAACATATGGCTCCTCACGCACCCTGATCTGCGGCTGAGGATCGCGCTCTGCGCGGGCATGGTCCTCGAGGAGGGTCCCGCGCGTGAGCTTGTGGAGGTCGGCACCAGCAGCGACGCTGCGATGTGGGAGCACTTCGCGCCAGGACTGATGATCCACCTCCGCGGGCTCCTGCCGGACGGCCTTGACAACACGCGTCCCTTTACGGCTCTACGGCACGCATTCCCGGAGGGTCTTGACCGCCAGACGGTCGTGTTCGTGCCTGGCGTCCGTGGTGAGATCCAGCACGCCGCGGCACATCCCTTCGGGCTCACGGTCGAGCGCGATCCCAGTGCTTGGCGCATCGTGGACGTGCAGCGGAAGTGGATGATGCCGGTGTGGTTCCTCGACGCCGACGACCAGCTTCCCAGCAATACCCCGCTGTAACCTGTTCTCACTGAAGGCCGGTGTCTTGACGGCCAAGGCGGCTTCTGCGCGCGGTTGTTACCCAATCCGTTACCGACGTGATGAGCGGATCGCCGACGCTCAGCGCCCTTGTCCTCCTGACCGCGCGGGAGGCGCTTGGCTGCCCCGGCCCCACGGAGCCTGAGCCTAGCGGCAAACGGGCACGCCGAGCGCCGCCCCGGGAAGTTGTAACAGGAACTCCTCACGCCCACCAATGCTCGCCGATATCGCGACAGCGAGCATCCGGGCTCGTCCGTCAGCTACACGCGGAAAACTACGCGCCGATTCACACTGGTCGCGGGGACCGACGCGGGCGGTTCAGAGCTGCACAGGCTTGCCGCTTGGCACCACGAGCACCGAGCCCAGCGAAGCATCGAGCATCGTCCGCGCGGCGCCGCTCAGCGCGAGTCGACCCGATGGCGTCCCCGCCTGTGACCCGACCACGATCAGATCGGCCACGGCCGGGTCGGTAGTGACAATCTGCGCGCCGAGCTTCGCCGCGAGTCCGTCCGCGGTCTGCTGCGCCGCGTCATCCCCGCCTGGCGCGAGCACCGCAATCGAGGCGATCTTGGCGTCGGGATCAGCCCGCAGGCCCGCGGCCGCGACGCCGACCGGGCTCGTCGCGCCGATCTCGAGCAGCCGCTGGGCCGACGTCGGAGGTTCGGCGTGGCCCGGGGGCGTGCGGTAGTCGGAGGCGAACACGATGATCGCCGCCCCCTCGCTCGCGGCCAGCTCTTCAAGCCCCTCACCCGTAGATGCAGCGAATACCACGTGTCGAGGAACATCGGGATTGCCGAGCAGGGCAGCTCCATGCTCGAGACGACGCGCGGCGTCATGCTGAGCGAGCGCCTCTCGGCTTGGATCGAACTCCGGGGCGTGACGAACGTACGCCAGCGCCAGCCCGCGTGCGTCAGCTGCCAGGAGCTTGCCGAGCACCAGCGCGTCGTCGTCATTCGCGGTGCCGTCGTACGAGATGATCACGGCGTTCATCGCAGCACAATCTCGCGCAAGCTCGCCGTCGGAAGCATTGGCCCATTGGCTAGGAATCGAAGATCGACTTTGTCCATCTGACATAGCGCATATCTGCACAGCTTGCCCAACCGCCGTCGAGCGCTGGAAGCCTCGCCGCAGCGACCGCGCCGTACGATCACGACCGTGGCCGCCGAGCGACTCGATCCAACCCCCACATCGCGCCGTCCGGCGACGCCGAGCGGCGTGGTCGAGTTTCTGCACGCGCACCCGCCGTTCGACTCGCTCGAGCTACGACCACCTAGCGCCAGATCCGCGGGGTGTTGAGCACCGACACTCACAGGTGGATTTGTACCCCAAGCCCGCGGCGCTGCCTCTGGCTATTAGTGCGCTTTGGCCACCAGCGAGCGTCGCGCCGCGACAAGGGCGCGCGCGAGCGGGCTCGAGCGTGACCGCCGAGTCGGGCCGCTGGTTGGCTGCGATCACGCGGTAGGCGACATCCTCCACGCACCCCCCCTCAGAGACCGTCGCGATCGTCAGCTTGTTCTGCTCCAAAGCGAGCGGCTGAATGTCGAACGCCGGTCGTTGGGATACCGCCGTGGTAGATCTGCTCCCCCATGGCGTGAATCACATGATTCATCCCGGGGAGTCGATGTCCCTCGCGGTCCGCGCCCTCAAGGACCCCCAGGCTCGTCGGAGTCGGCGAGCACTGGGGGGAAGTGGACGAGCGTCCACCGCGAGGTCCCGCGGCGTGTGTCCCGCTCGAGCGCGGTGACGCGGACGCGCTCGCGGGCTAGGCCCAACGGCGCAACGACTTCGCCTGGGCCGTCGCCCTGGGTGTGTGAGAACGATAGGAACCCTCCGCCACCGATACGAGAGTAGCGCTGCCGCCCCGCTCCGACGCGGCCCGGGCGTGGGGCGGCAAAGGTCCTCGCGTGCCGACCCTGATCGCTTCGGCAGCGTCTTGCCCCAGGCACGCTGACGCACGAGCGTGTTCCGACAGCTGTCGCCTAGGTCACGGTGTGGGCGCCAGCCAAGATCCAGCGTGGCGTCAGGTCAGGGCTTACGTTTGCGCTGGCTGCTGCCGGGTGCCCGGTAGGGCATGTGGCGGCGCATAAACTCGTCGAACCGGGGGATAGTGAAGTCAACGTGGCCATAGTCCTCGGTGGCATAGGCGAGCCCCTTGTCGATCAGGTGCTGACGCGTCATCGAGACCTCCGTCGTCTTGCGTCCGAGCTTCGCGGCGACGGCTCCTGAGCGGTAAGGACCCTCGCCGAGCTCGGCCATCGCGCGCATGTAGCGGCGCTCCTCGTGGGTCGCGCGTTGGATGCGCACCTCGTAGATGCTGCTGTCGAGCGCCTGCTGAGCGACCGGGATCGCTGCCTGCACGTCGACAGCCCTGATCGGCGACGCCGTGGCGAGGTTCCATGCGTGCTTCCCGAGCTGCTGGATGTAGAAGGGGTAGCCGCGCGTCCAGGCGAGAGCGAGTTCGACGGCCTCGGGCTCATAGTCGACGTTCTGGTGGCGTGCGGGCTCGACGAAGGCGTCACGCGCGTCGGGGTAGGAGAGACCAGCGATGACCGGAAATGTGAACAGCCGCTCTGCGTATGAGCGTGCCTCGCCAGTCAGGCGCGGAATCTGCGGCAGCCCTGCGGCTGCCGCGGTTATCGGCATGTTCTTCTGTGTCGCGCGATGCAGGGCACTGATCAGCGAGCGGTATTCGATCTCCCTCACGAACTGGACCTCGTCGAGCAGGAACACGACCCCGGAGCTCTTGCTGGCAGCGGCGGCGCCAAGCGCGAGGAACAGCGTGGAGAGATCGCCGGCGATAGCGCCCTCGTCCGCGTTTCGGAGGTCCACGGAAAGGCCAATCCCTTCCGGCCCGGTCAAGGTGATTGTGCCGAGGTGTTCGAGGGCGCTGCGAACGCCTTTGATGGCGCGGGCACTGAGCTTCAGGCGGCCCAAGGCACTCTGGGCATCTCGTGCGATCTCCCCGACCAGACTGCTGTCGGGGGTCAGCTCGTGGTAGTAGGTGAGGAACCCGTCCGACTCGGCGCGATCCTCGAAAGCGTTGAGCAGGACCGTCTTGCCGACACCGCGGAGGCCTCGAATGACCATGCTCTGCTCGGTTGCGCCGCGTTTGAGGCGACCGACGAGTACACGGAACTGCTCAAGCTCGCTTGCGCGACCGGCGAGCTCAGGGGGGCGCGAGCCGGCGTTCGGCGTGTAGGGATTTCCAATCGGGTCCATCGCTTCTAATGAGTTATAGCAGCTTATAACCGATGTTGTTATAAGTATCTATAACTTGTTCGAAGTGCGGATAAAGCGGCGAGCAGATTGCTTTCTCTCGCGACTTGCGAGAGCCGTGATCAGGAACTGTTGGGCCCGATCACGGCTGTTGCCTCCGGCGCCCGCCCGCGGACCTACGCGGCGAGGCGGAACGGCGGGTAGCGATCGGTGACCAGCACGTGAGCGTACGCGATCACCCGGTTGGTCCAGCGGCCGACGCCGACGAGGAAGTCGAACATCCCGCGTGGGTAGCGACCGGTGAACAGAATCATGAACCAGGCGGCGATCACGACGAAGAACGCGGCGATGTAGAGGAAGAACAGCACCACGTAGTGCGGGATGGCCAGCAGCCACTTAACCAGCGGCAGCCAGCGGTTGAGCTCGTTGCGTGCGTCCGGATAGGGAAATTCGAGATGCACCGCCTGATGCTCGTCCGTGGAGGGATAGCGGTCCTCCATCAGCGCCAGGTAGACGCCGACGCGGGCGGAGAACCGCATCAGCTCGAGGTTCCAGTCAAACCACCAGCGCGGGTACTTCTGCCGGAACAGGATCAGCAGCAGCGTGGGAAGCACGACCAAGCCGGCAGCGCCGACGGCCCCGGCGGCCCTCCCGCCACCGTATGCGTAACCCCCGCCCTCGATGCCGGCGAGCACGATCGCGATCGGGATGACCATGAACAGGCGAAAGAGAGTGGTCAGGCGGTTGAGCGGCCGGTCCGGGTAGTCGACCGAGTACTGGACGGGATACGACGCGTCGGGGTTCATGGCAATGCCTTTCTGTGAGGTGTACGGCGTACACTCGTTCCTGAGACTATAGGTGTACGATGTACACTTGTCAAGGCCAATGAGAAGACAGAAGGTCGCGACCCGGAAACCGCTGAGCAGCGCTCGTGTGCTGCAGGCCGCCGTCGCCCTCGCCGACGAGGCCGGGCTCGAAGCCTTCAGCATGCGCGGGCTCGCACAGGGGCTCGGCGTCGTGCCGATGGCGCTCTACAAGCACGTGGCGAACAAGGAGGAGCTCCTCGACGGCATGGTCGACATCGTCTTCAGCGAGATCGAGCTCCCTTCCGAGGAGCTCGATTGGAGGTCCGCCATGCGGTGCCGGGCGATCTCCACGCGCGAGGCGTTACAGCGCCACAGCTGGGCGATAGGGATGATGGAGTCGCGACACCCGGGGCCGGCGAACCTGCGCAACCACAACGCGGTGATGGGCTGCCTGCGGAAGGCGGGCTTCTCGTTCAAGATCGCGGTCCACGCCTATTCGGTCCAGGACGCCTACATCTACGGGTTCGCCCTGCAGGAAAAGGATCTAGCGTTCGAGACCCCCGACAGCGCCGGAAAGGCCGCGCAGGGGAGGGCGGAGACGATCGACGCGCTTGAGAGCTACCCCTATCTCGTCGAGATCGCCACGGAGCTCCCCGAGACCGGGTACGACAACGCCGTCGAGTTCGCATGGGGGCTAGACCTCATCCTCGACGGCCTCGAGCGGCTCCGCCACACCGGAGCCCCGCCGGAATGAGCGGCCGCTGCGCTCGTCGTCCCTCCCTGCGGGCAACGCCTGCGACACTCGGCTAGCGCGTGGGGCAGGCCATTTTTTTCTAAATTGCACCCCGTTTGCACCCCGCCCCGGCTCCTCGGCCGCCCCCACAAACAAGAAAACCCCCTGATTTCCAGGGGGTTCTCGCATAGCGGGGGCGGGATTCGAACCCGCGACCTTCGGGTTATGAGCCCGACGAGCTACCAGACTGCTCCACCCCGCGTCGCTGGTCATGTTCTAGCAAAAAATCGTACTCCCGACCGAACCCGCAGAGCCCACGCCTCGTTTCGCCGGTTCCCTGGGCGAGCCCCCAGACCACTACGATCCCGGCGCATCATGCGCGTGGCCGTCCTCGACATCGGAACCAACTCCACCCGTCTGCTCATCGCCGACGTCGACCCATCCAGCGGGGCGGTGGAGGAACTGCTCAGGCGCTCCACCGTCACCCGCCTGGGAGAGGGCGTGGATGCCGGCGGCTCCCTCTCCGAGGAGGCCATCGAACGCGTTATGCGCACGCTCGCCGACTACCGCGCTGCGATCGACGCCCACGACTGCGAGGCCAATCTCGCGGTGCTCACCTCCGCGGTGCGCGAGGCCTCCAACGGGGGCGCCTTCGCCGAGCGGCTGCGCTGGGATTTCGACCTCGACGCGCGGGTCCTCAGCGGCGATGAAGAGGCCGAGCTCACCTTCCTCGGCGCCATGTCCGGCCGGCCCGCCCCCACCGAGCCCACGGTCGTCATCGACATCGGCGGGGGCTCCACAGAGTTCGTCCTCGGCAGCGGACACACCGCCGGGTTTCACGTCTCCCTGCCCGCGGGCGTCGTGCGCATGTCAGAGCGCCACATCCACTCCGACCCGCCCGACCCCACCGAGCTGCAGAGCCTCGCGCTCGACACCCGCACCACATTCCTCGAGGGCCTACCGCCCGATGTGCGCGCTCCCTGCACCCGCGGAATCGCGGTTGCCGGAACGGCCACCTCCGCCGCCGCCATGGACCAGGAGCTTGACCCCTACGATCCCGCCCGCGTCCACGGGTATGAGCTGATGCTCGCCACCGTCGATCTGCTGCTCGCCCGCCTGGCCGACATGAACGAAGCTCAGCGCCGCCAGGTCGTCGGCCTCGACCCCGCCCGCGCTCCCACCATCGTCGCCGGCATGATCCTTCTCGGGGAGGCCCTCCGCGCCTTCGCCCTGGAGGACGTCGAAGTCTCCGAGCACGACATCCTCTTCGGCGGCGCCCTGCGCCTTGCGGGCCTGGGCTGAGCGCCCGGCCAGACTAGGCCAGGTTCGAGCGGCGCGGATACACCACGGTCGGGTCGGTCAGCACGTTCACGAGCGCCGGCTTTCCCGCTGCGAACGCCCGCTCGAGCGCTGCCCGCATGTCCTGTGGGCGCTCCACCAGCTCGCCGTGCCCTCCCAGTGCTTCGACCACCTCGTCATAACGGGTCCCCGGCCTCAGATCCGCTGCCACCGAATAGCCGTACAGGAACTCCATCGGATGCTTCTCTAGCGCCCAGATCCCGTTGTTGCCCATCACGCCCACCACGTTGACTCCGTGACGGGCCAACGTGTCGAAGTCCATCCCGGAGAAGCCAAACGCCCCGTCACCCACCAGCAGCACCACCTGGCGCTCGGGCCGCGCGAGCTTCGCCGCCAGCGCATAACCGGACCCCGTGCCCAGGCACCCGAACGGGCCGGGGTCAAGCCAGCAGCCCGGCTTGTAGGTGTCGATCACTCGTCCCGCATAGGACACGTAGTCACCGCCGTCGCCGATCACGATCGCGTCGCGCTCGAGCATCCCGCCGAGCTCCGCATACAGCCGCATCGGATGCAGCGGCTCCCTGCCGTCCTCGAGCTCGGCCCGCTCACCCTCCCGCCGCTCGCTCTCCGCCTGGCGAAGCTCAGAGATCCATGGCTCGCTCGCCGGCGCCCTCGTGCCCACGGCCTCTCGCAGATCCTCGAGCGTTGGTGCGAGCGCGCCATAGCACTCAACCTCGGGCACCCGCGGGTGCTGTCGCACGGGCTCGGCCACGTCGATCACAACGATCTCCGTGTCCTCGCCGAACGCGCCCCCGAACGCCAGACGGAAGTCCATCGGCACGCCCACCACCAGCGCCACATCCGAGCCCTTCAGCGCCTGCGATCGCACGCGCGAGAAGAACAGCTCATGGTCGGCGGCCACGCACCCGCGGGCGAGGCCGTTCAGGAACACCGGAATCCTCAGCTTCTCGGCCAGCTCCAATAGCGGCCGCTCGCCGTGACCCCAGTACAGGTCCGTCCCCGCCATGATCACCGGCCGCTCCGCGCCCCGCAGCAGCTCGGCCGCACGCTCGATCGCGTCGCCCGCCGCCGCCTTCGCGCTGGCCGGGGCCTCGTCGGGCGGCCCCGACTCATCGGCCGCGTCGGTGAACACGTAGTCCAGCGGAAAGTCCAGGAACGTCGGTCCCCCATGCGGGGCCAGCGCCACGTCAAACGCCTCATCGACCAGCCCCGGAATCTCCGCGGTGCTCTGGGCCGTCGCCGCCAGCTTGGTCAGCGGACGCACGAACGGCACATGGTCGATCTCCTGCAGTGACCCCTGCCCCCAGCGCATCGCCGGAGCCCGTCCGCCCAGCACCACCATCGGCGAGTGGTTCGCCTGCGCGGATGCCATAGCGCTCATTCCGTTGGTTACCCCCGGCCCGGCCGTCAGCGCACAGACCCCCACCTCGCGGGTCACCTTGGCCCAGCCCTCGGCCGCAAACGCCGCCGTCGACTCGTGGCGGACGTCCACGATGTCAATCCCCTCCTCACGGCAGCCGTCGTAGATGGAGAACAGATGCCCGCCCGACAGCGTGAACAGCCTGCTCACGCCGTGCGCCTTCAACCGCCGCGCGATCAGCCGCCCGCCGTGAAAGGTCTGCACCTCCTGCGCGCTCTCCGTGCCCATCCCGCGCGCACTCTACCCGCCCGGGGTCGCAAACATGCCCGGGGTGGGATTCGAACCCACATGCCCATTTGCAGGCCATCGATTTTAAGTCGATTGCGTATACCCATTCCGCCACCCGGGCCAGCCGAGTGAGTCTAGGGGAGCAGCTCTTCCAAAAACCGCAACTCCGGCGCCCTTAAGGGGTATTTAGAGGTGTCGTTAAGGGGTATTTAGAGGTGTCGGCAACAATAGGAGCACCCGTGGAGGCCTCCGCACTTACACACTCCAGTCGCATGCCGGGCCTAAAAGGCCCGTCTGCACTGCTGCGCCTGCAGTCCGACGAGCGGCTGATCGCCATGACCCGCCGCGGCCAGTCGGCCGCCTTCGAGACGCTCTGCTCGCGCTACCAGGCACGCCTCCTGTCCTTCTGCCGGCACATGCTCAACTCCCGCGAGGATGCCGAGGATGTACTTCAGGAGGTGTTCGCGGCGGCCTACAACGCGGTCCTCGCCGACGAGCGCGAGATCAACGTCAGGCCCTGGCTCTACCGCATCGCGCGCAACCGTTCGCTCAACCATCTGCGCCGGGCCTCCGCGATCGGCGTGGACTCGATGGACGTCCACTTCTCAGACCACGGCCTGTCCACCGGCGACCGGGCCATCCGCCGCGAGAGCTTCCGCGAGCTGCTCGCCGACGTGCAGCAGCTGCCCGAGACCCAGCGCACGGCCCTGCTGCTTCGCGAGATCGACGCTCTCTCCTATGACCAGATCGCCGACGCGATGGAGACCACGGTCCCGTCCGTCAAGTCGCTGCTGGTGCGCGCCCGCATCTCTCTCGCCGAGGCCGCCGAGGCCCGCAAGCTGAGCTGCGCCGAGGTTCGACTCGAGCTGGGCGAGGTCGCCGAGGGCCTGTCCAAGCTGAGCTCACCCGCTCGCCGCCACGTGCGCGGCTGCGAACGCTGCGGCTCCTTCAAGAAGCAGCTCAAGGACAACAACCACGCGCTCGCCGCCATGCTCCCCGTCGGCCCGCTGCTTCTGGCCAAGAAGCTGTTCTTCGCCAAGCTCGGCTCGACCGCCTCGGCCGGGGGGGCGCACGTTGCCGGAGGCGCCGGAGCCGCCGGAGCCACGGTCAGCGCCGGTGCGGCCGCCGGCGCAGGTGCAGCCGGAGGAACGGGCGTCGCCGGAGGCATCCTCACCGCGGGAGCCGGAGCTCTCGCCACCAAGGCGGTCGCAGGCCTGGCCGCCGCCGCCATAGTCACCGCGGGCGTCGCGGCCGTCAACCACCCCGCCCACCACCATCGCGCCCTCGCCAGCACGACCCCCCGAGTCACCCAGCCGCTGGTTGTCGCCGAGCGCTCTCAGCCGGTCAGCTCCGGCACCCACAGACCGGCGGCCCTGGCCGCCTACCGTCACGCGCGTCGTCATGCAGCGGCCAAGATCGCGGTCGCGACCATCCCGCCCGCCGCGGCCGCACCGGCGGCGCCGCTCAAGCCGGCCGACCCCAAACCGGCCGACCCGCAGCTGACGCAGGTAACCACTGACACCACCCAGCTTCCCTCTGTTGCCACGGCCGGCGGCCAGCCGCCCGTCTCGAGCACCCCGGTGGTCGTCCCCACGGCACCGTCGCCCGTCGCCGAAGCCACCCCGCCGGCGCCTGACGCCGGGCAGGAAACCACCGTCACCACCCCCACCGCACCGCCCGTCGAATCCCCTTCGAGCGAAACGCCCTCCCCTCCGGGCAAGCAGGCGACCGAAGGCGACCAGGATTCGACGCAGTCCCCCGAAGCGCCGGATCCCTCAAGCGGCGGCTGAGCGAACGCCCGCGCCGGCTCGGCGCTACCCGAAGCTGAAGGTCCTCAGCGGCCTGGACAGCACGCCCGCGGACCCCACTTCCGGCGGTCCGTCCACCTGCGAGTCGGCGGTGGGGCTCGTCAGCATCATGATGTCCACCCCTTCCCGCGCTCCCGCGTGTTCGGGAAGCAGCAGGATGTCGCGCCCCCACATCGTCCGCCCGTCCAGCACCGTCGTGTATGACACAGCGTAGGCGAACATCGTGTCCACCTTGGTCTTGCCCTCTCCCGCCAGCTCGAACTGCGGGTGGCGGAGGCGCAGGCCGTTGATGTAGCCGGCGGCATACAGCGGCAGCTCCCCGGTCAGGCTGCCGGAGTAGGGCGGCAGCAGCAGCGGCCCCACCGCCAGGGAGTCCTCCAGCTCGCCGTCGGAGCGATGGCGCTGCATCTTCACGAACTCCCCGGGGTCGGGCTTCACGCGGAACAGGTTTCGGTAGCTGAAGCTGAACGGCACCCGCCCGCCGTGCGAGTAGGTCGAGTTCTCGAGCGTCAGCCCGGCGCCGACGAGGAGCGCCAGCAGCCCCACACACGCCGCGATCACAAGCCCACGGGCGAGCGGCGAGGCGGCACGCCAGCGTGGCGACAGCAGCACACCGAGCGTGGGCCCGTACTGCGGCTTCATCCGCACCGCGGCCATCACGTCAGTCGATCATTCCCCGATCGAGAACAGCGATTCGAGGTCGTGCCGCGAGTAGGCCGCGAACGCCACCATCGTCTGCGTGCGCGTCACCCCCGAAAGCCCCCCGATCTCATGCGTCACCACGTCGGCGAGCTGCTCGTGGTCCGGCACCCGCACGATCGCCACGAAGTCCCACTCGCCCGTCACCGAATAGGCCTCGGCCACGCCCTCGATATCGGCAAGCGCTCCTCCAAGGCTGGACAGCGCGTCGCGCTCGGCCTCGATCAGCACCACCGCGTTGGTCATCGTCATAGCGGCTCAATCATAGGAGCGATCGGACCGCCGCTACAGCTCCGGTTCGCGCACGCGGCTCAGACCCAGCCCCGCCACCAGGCCGAACGCCCCGCCGGTGATCCCCGCCAGCCAGCTCGCCTGCGGCTGGGCGAACGGCAGCGCCAGCAGCACCGCCGCGATCGCTGCGACCCCCAGCAGATCGCCCTCGTAGTCGGAACCCGCGCGTGCGGCTTCGAGGTCCGGCACCGCCCAGGCCGCCAGCAGGCCCAGGGCGGCGCCGTTGGCGCCACTCACGATCGCGTCGGAGTACACCGCGCTCGCCACCAGCGCCCCGGTGACCCCGGCACCGAAGAACACGGCGAGCACCACCACCGGACCGTGGCGGCGCTCGAGCAGCCAGCCGAAGATCGCTATTGCCACGAGCGCCACGAACTCATACAGGCCGTTGGCGTAGGCGAACTGGGTCGTAAAGAGCTTCCACCAGTCGCCCTGCAGCGGACCGATCACGACAAGTTTGTCCAGGCTGACGAAGCCCCCGCGCCACGCCACCCACACGCCACAGCTGACCGCCACGATGGCGATCGTCGCGTACGGCCGCGTGCCGGCCCCTCGATCGAAGCCCCCGAGCGAGCGACGGGGACGAGTGCGGGCCGGAGCGCTGCGCGTGCGCCCTCCCACCGGCCAGCGCCGCGTGCGGGTGCGCTGCGAGCTGCTCGAGTCCTGCACGCGCGGCAGCTTTGGGGCGCGCTTGCGCAGCCGCTGCCCGCAGTAGGGACACTCGGTGATGTACGGACTGACCTCCGATCCGCACTGCTTGCAAACAACGAACAGATCGGCGCCTGGGGACATCGTCGACCCATTCTAAGAGCGCCCGGCGAATGTCGCGGAGGAACCGTGCTCAGCGGCCGCCGCCGGGACCTCTACACCCCGGGCAGCGTGCCTTTGAAATACTCAAGCCATGAACCTCGGCTACGACCACAAGCTCTACATCCTCGCGTTCGACCACCGCGGCTCGTTTCAGAAGAAGTTCTTCGGCATCGAGGGCGAGCCCGACCCCGAGCAGACCGCGATCATCGCCGACGCCAAGCACCTCATCTTCGAGGGCATGCTGCAGGCCGTCGCGGCCGGCGCCGACCCGTCGGTGACCGGCGTGCTCGTGGATGAGCAGTTCGGCTCGACGATCCCGGCCGAGGCTCGCGAGAAGGGCCTCAAGCTCGCCATGCCGGTGGAGCGCTCCGGCCAGCCCTACTTCGACTTCCAGTACGACGATGACTTCGGAGCGCACATCGAACGCTTCAATCCCGACTTCAACAAGGTGCTCGTCCGCTACAACCCCGACGGCGACGCCGAGGCCAATCGCGAGCAGCTCGGGAAGCTCAAGCGGCTGAGCGACTGGCTGAAGCAGCACGATCGCAAGTTCCTGTTCGAGCTGCTCGTGCCCGCCGAGGACGCGCAGCTGGATGCCGTCGGCGGCGACTCAGAGCGCTATGACGCAGAGCTCCGGCCCGAGCTGATGCGCCGCGCCATCTCGGACATCCAGGACTTCGGCATCGAGGTCGACATCTGGAAGATCGAGGGCGTCGACGAGCGCAGCGACTGCGAGATGCTCGTTGCCCAGGCTCGCTCCGGTGGCCGCGATGACGTTGTCTGCGTGGTCCTCGGGCGCGGCGCCGACGACGCCAAGGTCGACCAGTGGCTCCAGGCCGCGGCGCCCGTCGACGGCTACATCGGATTCGCCATCGGGCGCTCGATCTGGTGGGACCCGCTCAAAGCCTACGTCGACGGCAAGATCGAGCGCGCCGCCGGTGCCCGCGCGATCGCCGAGAACTACCTGCGCTTCGTCAAGGTCTACGAGCGCGCCGAGGGCAAGACCCCCGTCGCGTCCTGATCTGAGCCGCCGCCATGAAGATGCGCCAGAGCCTCGCCGACTGGGAGCAGGCATTCGTCAAAGAGATCTCGCTCGATCGCCGCCGGCGCGATTCGCTGCGTCGCACGACCGAGCGGCGCGCGCGCAAACGCGAGGCCGAGCGGATTCACAAGCGCGGCTCGCTGCGCTTCGCGCTGCTCGTCCTCACGCTGGTCATGACCGCGGTGATCGTCACCGTGGTGATGTTCCGCACCCTCTACCTGCTGCTCGGCTAGACGGAACCCAGACGCTGCGAGGCGAGGACCTAGCCTTCGCCCATCTCGCGCAACGCGTCATCGACCTCGGCGGTGGCGCCCTCCGGCGGCGCGGCCTCGGCGTCCTCGCGATGGATCTCGAGATAGATCTCCTTGCGGAAGACCGGCACCTCTTGGGGCGCCTGAATACCGATGCGAACCTTCTCGCCCATCACCGACAACACCGAAATCTCGATGTCGTCACCGATCATGATGCTTTGGTTTGACTTGCGCGTCAGGACCAGCAATTTGGAGCACCCTTCCTCTTTGCCGACACGGCGATCGGTGCGGACCCCAGACACCGGTTTGGCAAGCATAGACACAGGACCGGGAGAACGCCTTCCCGAATTCTTCGACCTTCCGGAGCTTTTACCTTCCGAATCCACCTAACGGAATGTTCGTGGAGATGTTCGCCGCCGCCCGGGCGATGCAGGCAGACCGCCAGGCGCTACGCCCGGCGGCCGCTATGCGCTAGTCTCCCGGGCCGTCGATGCCTCGGAGATCTCTGCGCCCGCACCTGAACCAGATCCGCACGTGGGTGCGGCAGGGTCGCACCGACGCCTGGGTGGCCCATCAGCTCGAGGTGACCGCCCGCGACATCGACCAGTTCAAGCGCCAGAACGAGCTCGTCAGCGACGAGGAGCCCTCTGATGGCTCGGCCTCGGCCAGCTATCCCGAGGAGATCGACCTGCGAGCCGAGGACGACGCGTTGATCGCGGCCGAGCTCGAAGCGGCCGAAATCGAGACCCAGCGCGCCAAGGCCGAAGCCGCCGAGCGCGAAGAGGAGCCCAAGGAGGATGAGGAGGACGGCGAGGAGCCCGCGCCCACCCGCCGCCGGGCCCGTCGCGGCGGCCGCGGGCGACGTGGCAGCAGCGAGCGCGCGAGCGCCGGCTCGGCACGCAACGTCGACCCGCTCGAGGGCACCTTCGACCACGGCGAGGAGGGCTACGGCCTGTGGCTCGATCCGGCCATCCAGGACAACCCCATCTACGCCGAGCACTGGGCGGGGCACCGCCCGGTCGAGGTGGCGGTCGAAGAGAACCGCATCGTCATTCGCCGCATCGGCGAAGACGACTAGCTACTGGACCTCGGTCACCTCGGTCAGCGCGCGCTTGCCGCCGGCGAAGTCGGCAGCGCCGCGCAGGTATCTGCCGAACGCCGCATCCACCACCACGCCCGCCTCCCACGCCCAGGGATCCTCCGGTGCGAGATTCATCGCCAGCTGCAGACACCAGGTGGTGCCCCGTTCATACAGCGCCACCAGCTCCTCGGTGTCGAAGCGCCCCCCCAGGCGCCGGCGCAGCTCGGCCACGATCGCGTCGGTGACCCGTTCGAGCAGCGCACGACGCTCGGCCGGCGCGGCCTTGAGCCGGCGCTCGCCCTGCTGCCATTGGTAGATCGCGTTCTCGAACGGCATCCGCCGCCGAGGCTAGCAGCGACAGGAAGCCTCAGTTGTTGGGCAGGCCGGTGATCACGTAGGACTGCTCGCCCCGTTTCATCATCCCCAGCTGGCGAGCCTCTTCTTCCATCGTCCCCTGCCTGCCGAGGCCTTCGTGCTGGCGCTTCAGAAGCGTGTTTTCGCGGCGTAGCGCCGCCACGGTGGCCCTGTCGCTGCGCGCCTGGCGCCAGGTCGAGAGCATATGGATCCCGGCGCTCAGATACAGGTAGGCGAGCGCCGCCGCCACGCACAGCATCGCAACGCGCCCGACCCTGTCCCAGCGAACCCGCGCCGGCGCGCTCGCGCTGGTCGTGCGCCGCCGTTGTCCGCCACGCGCCCTGGCCGAGCGTGCGGAGCGTGGCTGTGAGACGGAGGCGGCGGACATTCTCCTGACGCATTCGCGTCCGCCGGCCAACCTCCTGCCCGCGTGGTTTGAGCTGCGTCCGCCGCGCCGGCCCTATCCCGAGCGCCCGAAGCGGCCCCGGAACAGCGAGCGCCCTGGGAACTCGGCATCGGCGCCGAGCTGCTCCTCGATGCGCAGCAGCTGGTTGTACTTCGCCACCCTGTCCGTACGCGTGGGCGCTCCGGTCTTGATCTGCCCGCACCCGGTGGCGACCGCCAGATCGGCGATCGTCACGTCCTCGGTCTCTCCCGAGCGATGGCTCATCACCGTCGTGTAGCCCGCGGCGCGGGCCATCGCGATCGCCTCGAGCGTCTCGGTCAGCGTCCCGATCTGGTTGACCTTGATCAGGATCGAGTTCGCCACCCCCTCGGAGATCCCCCTCGCCAGGCGCTCGGTGTTCGTCACGAACACGTCGTCGCCCACGAGCTGCAGCCCGTCGCCGAGACGCTCGGTCAACATCCGCCAGCCGTCCCAGTCCTGCTCGTCCATCCCGTCCTCGAGGGACACGATCGGATAGCGCTCGTAGAGGGCGGCCCAATAGTCGGTCAGCTCGGCCGCGCTCAGCGTGCGGCCCTCGTGCTCGAGCACGTAGTTGCCGTCCCGGTAGATCTCGCTCGCGGCCGGGTCGAGAGCTATCGCGACGTCCTCGCCGGGGGTGAAGCCCGCCGCGCGGATACCCGCCATCAGCATCTCCAGCGCCTCCTCGTTGGAGCTCAGGTCAGGTGCGAACCCGCCCTCGTCGCCCACGGCGGTGGACAGCCCGCGCTTATGCAGGGTGCGCTTCAGCGCGTGATAGGTCTCGACGCCCATGCGCAGGCACTCCGAGAATGTCGCTGCGCCGCAGGGAACCAGCATGAACTCCTGGAAGTCGACGCTGTTGTCGGCGTGCGCGCCGCCGTTGAGCACGTTCATCATCGGCACCGGCAACACCCGGGCCGACTCCCCACCGAGGTGGCGGTACAGCGGCAGCCCCTCCTCGGCCGCCTGTGCCTGGGCCGCGGCCAGCGATACGCCCAGGATCGCGTTGGCGCCGAGGCGCGACTTGTTGGCGCTGCCGTCGAGCTCGATCAGAGCCCGGTCGAGGCCCTCCTGGTCGGCGGCGTCCATGCCCGTCACCGCCTGCGCGATCTCGCCGTCCACGTTGGCGACCGCTTGCGTCACGCCCTTGCCCTGCCAGCGATCGCCGCCGTCGCGCAGCTCTGTCGCCTCGAACTCGCCCGTGGAGGCCCCTGAGGGCACCGCCGCGCGGCCATCGGCGCCGGAGCTCAGCCCAACCTCCACCTCAACCGTCGGGTTGCCCCGGCTGTCGAGGATCTGACGGGCGTGTACTCGCTCGATCTTGCTCACTTGTGCGAGCGCGTGCCTGCTAGGTCGCGCCGGTGGCTGCTGCGCCGGTGGAGCCCTTGGGGGCCACGTAGGTCTTGCAGTCCATCACCACATACCCCGAGCGACACACCGTTTTGGCCGTCCACTTCTTTTTGAAGTTCGACACGAAGCTGGTCAGCGCGGTCGACTGCTTGGTGGACGTGAGCTGCTGCTTGATCGACGCCTGCGCCTGCGCGAGCGTCTGCTGCGAGCCCTTGGAGATCGACTTGACTTCATAGATGTAGTAGCCGAACGGCGTCTGCACGGGGCCGCTGAGCACGCCCGGCTTGGCGGAGAAGATGGCGGTGTCGAGTGCAGCCTCCTCCTGGCCTTTGACGACCCCCACGATCACACCGCCGTTGGACTTGCTGGTGGGGTCGATCGAAGTGGCCTTTGCGACGCTCGCGAAGCTCTTGCCCGATTCGATTTCCTGCTTGGCCTTCTTGGCCTGAGCTTCGGTCTTGGTGAGGATGATCGCGATGGTGCGCTTTTCAGGCGTACCGAAGTGCTGCTTGTTTTCGTTGTAGTACTTTTCGATTTCCGCCTGGCTGATGTTGATTTTGGTTTTGGAGATCTTCTGCTGGATTTTTGTCGACAGCAGATTGAGCTTCACCCGCAGCAGCAGGTCGGACACCGTCTGACCGGAGGTTTTCAGGAATTTTTCGAATTCCGCCGGCTTGGGGAACTGCTCGTTCTTGACAGTGGCGAACTGTTTTTCGACTTCCTTGTCGCTCACCTTCACGCCCAGGTGGGCGGCTTCGCCGAGCACCCATTCCGAGGAGATCAAAAAGCCCAGCACCTCGGTCTGCAGCGACTTGTACTGCTGTTCGCACTCAGACTTCAGCTCGGCTTCGGTCGGCGCGCTCTGCCCTTTCGCGGGCTTGGGTGCGACTTCTTTGAGGTGTGCGATGCAGGCTGTGTAATTGGGTGGTTCCGGCACGATCGGTTTGGCCCCTGCGGTCGAGGCGCTCGAGGCCGCGGCGATTGCCAGCCAGTGGGCGAAGGTGGCTTTGGTGATCGAGTTGCCGTTGACCTGAACAACGGCGTTACCGGGTACGCCGCCGCAGGCGGACAAACCCGCGATGACAAAGAAAACGGCGCCGAGCGCCGATATGAAACGAAACGCTTTTGACACGACGCGGGCACTCTAGCGGATACAAGCTGGGTCGTGCCTAACGAGTGCCTAAGCGGATCCTAAGCCGCCTCACGCATCACCGCCAGCAGCACGTCAGCCGCCTTAACCACTGCGGGAAAGCGCTCTTTGCCCTCCTTCGGGACACGCACGGAAACTTGCGAGCGACCGGACTCGTACATCGCCTCGGGCAGCTCCTCGCGCAACCATTTCGCCCGTTTCGAGTCCAGCTCGATCGGCACCACGGCCAGGCGATCGCCTCTGAAGCTGACCGTCCGGGCGCCGGCCTGGCCGAACTTGATCCGCGCCCGCTGCAACGCCAGCAGGTTCTCCAGGGGCTCGGGCACCGGCCCGAAGCGATCCTCGAGCTCCTCGCGCAGCTGCTCCACGTCGGCCACCTCGAGCGCGCCGGCGACGCGCCGGTGCACCTCGATCTTGGCCTGCTCATAGGGGACATAGTCGGCCGGCACGTAGGCGTCCACGTTGACATCCAGGCGCACCGGCTCTGAGGGCTCAGGGTCCCCCTCCTGCTGGGGCTCGGCGGCGTGCACCGCTTCATCGAGCATCTGCATGTACAGCTCGAAGCCGAGCGCAGCCACGTGGCCGGACTGCTCGTCTCCGAGCAGATTCCCGGCGCCGCGGATCTCCAGGTCGCGCATCGCGATCTTGAAGCCCGCACCGAGCTCTGTGTAGTCCGACAGGGCCGACAGCCGCTGCGCCGCCTCGACCGTGAGCGACGCCGCCGAGTCATACAGCAGGTAGGCGTAGGCGCGCTCACGGCTGCGGCCCACCCGTCCACGGATCTGGTAGAGCTGAGACAGCCCGAAGGTGTCCGCGTGCTCGACGATCAGCGTGTTGGCCTGCGGGATGTCGATGCCGGACTCGATGATCGAGGTGCACACCAGCACCTCGGCGCCGCCCCGCAGGTAGTCCATCATCACCGTCTCGAGCTCGCCCTCGGCCATCTGGCCGTGGGCGACCGCAAAGCGCACCCCCGGGCACAGCGCTCGCAGGCGCTCGGCGGTCTCCTCGATCGACTCCACCCGGTTGTGCAGGAAGAACGCCTGACCGTCGCGCTCGTGCTCGCGCAGGATGGCCCGCTTGATGAGCTCCTCCTCGTACTCCCCCACGTAGGTCCTGATCGGCCTGCGACCCTCCGGTGGCGTCTCGATGACCGAGATGTCCCGCAGGCCGGCCAGCGACATCTGCAGCGTGCGGGGTATGGGGGTGGCCGACATCGCCAGCACATCCACCTTCAGCTTCAGCTGGCGCAGGAGCTCCTTCTGCCTGACCCCGAAGCGCTGCTCCTCATCGACGATCAGAAGGCCCAGATCCTTGGCCCGCACGTCGCGCGAGAGCACCCTGTGGGTGCCGATCAGGATGTCCACCCGGCCCTCGGCGAATCCCTTCACCGCCGCTTTCTGCTCTGCCGGGGTGCGGAACCGCGAGACGTGCTCCAGGGTGATCGGGTAGTCCGCCAGCCGCTCGGCGAACGTTCCGTAGTGCTGCTGGGCGAGGATCGTCGTCGGCACCAGCATCAGCACCTGCTTGCCCTCGTTGGCGGCCTTGAAGGCCGCCCGCAGGGCGACCTCGGTCTTGCCGTAGCCGACATCGCCGCAGATCAGCCGGTCCATCGGCCGCGCCGCCTCCATGTCGGCCTTGACCAGCTCGATCGCCTCGCGCTGGTCCGGGGTCTCGGTGAACGGGAAGCGCTCCTCGAACTCCCGCTGCCAGTCGGAGTCGATCCCGAAGGCGTGCCCGGAGCGGCGTTTGCGCTCGGCGTACAGGCTCAACAGCTCGCCCGCCAGCTCCTGCACCGCGCGCCGGGCGCGCGCCTTCATCGTCTCCCAGCGGGTGCCGCCCAGCTTGCTCAGCGGCGGGTGCTCGCCACCGGCGCCCACGAAGCGCGAGATCTTGGCGAGCTGGTCGGTGGGCACGAACACGCGGTCATCGCCCTGGTATTCGAGGTACAGGTAGTCGCGCGTGACGTCCGCCACGGTGCGCGTCTCAAAGCCCGCGAAGCGCGCCACGCCGTGGTCCTCGTGCACCACGATGTCCCCGGCGCGAAGCTCGGTGAAGGAGCGCAGCGCTCCCCTGCGCACCCCGGAGCGGTCTCCGGCGGCTCCCGCTCCGCCGGGCCGCTCGGCGCGGCGACGGCGCAGCAGGCGATGCTCGGGGAACACGGCGAGCTTCAGCGACGGCGCCACGAAGCCCTCTCGCAGCGACCCCGCCGCGAACCGCAGCGACGGCTCGAGCACCTGGCGGCCCACGTCCACCCCCTCGCCCAGCCAGGTGGCTTTCAGGCGGCCGAGGTTGTAGGCCGCGCGCTCGCCCTCGCCGCGCCGGGGAAACGCCACCACCGTCCTGTAGCCCGAGCGCACGAGCTTTTCGAGCTCCGGCTCGGCCTCCCCCAGCGAGCGCGCCGCCGTATCCGCCGCCTGGGCGCGCAACTGGATCGCCTGGTCGCCGGCGAGCGCCGAGAGCCAGATCCGCGCGCGCTCGCCGAGCGCCTGCCGGATGCGCTCGGGACTCACGTACAGGTGGTGGGCGTCCTCGTCGCCGAAGGCGGCGCAGACATCGCTCCACAGGTCGCTCAGAACCGGCGCGAGCTCCTCCTCGGCCGCCACCACCAGCTCGGCCTCGGCCCCGATCAGATCGAGCAGCGCTCCGAAACGCTCGACCGGCAGGAGCTCGGCGATATCCGGCCGGCTGGACGGGTCCTCGCCGTCAGAGGAGCCGAAGGAGCCATCCGCCGCGGCCATCTCCGCCAGCTCGCGGTGCTCGGCCGCGAGCTCTGCCGCCGGGGCGATCTCGACCTCCTCCACATCGCCCAGCGATCGCTGCGTGAAGGTCGAGAACCAGCGCAGCGATTCGATCTCAACGTCGAACATGTCCACCCGCACGGCGCGCTCCTCGGTCGCCGGAAACACGTCCAGAAGGCCGCCCCGCATGGCGAACTGACCTCGCTCATCGACCTGATCGACGCGCTCATAGCCCGCGGCCACGAGCTCGGCGGCGCACTCATCCAGATCGAGCAGCTCGCCCACCCGCAGCCTGAACGAGTGCGGCCGAAGCTCGGGGTCGGGAACCTTCTCAGACAGCGCCACCGCGCTGACCACCACGACCGGCTGATCCACGCCGGAGCGGGCCGCGTCGCTCGCTCCGAGGAGGGCGTCTAGGGCGGCCACACGCAGGCCGACGAGGTGAGGCGGCGGCGCCAGGTGGGACTCGTAGGCCACCCCTCGCGAGGGGTAGTAGCGCACCCGTCGCGGCGCAAGCCATGAGCCCAGGTCGGCCGCGAGATCGCGGGCCGCGCGATCGTCGCCGACCACCACCAGCGTCGGGCGCGAGCGGGCGAGCTCTGAGGCATCCGCGAGCGCCGCGATCAGATAGGGCCGCAGGGACTGGGAGACGAACGCGTGGCCGCCGTCGGCCGCCAGCGCCCTGGCCGACTCATCCTGCTCGATCAGCCCCAGCAGCAGGCGCAACGATGGCGCTGGGGGCGCCATCTAGGCGGAGGCCTTCCCCGGCGGCGCGCCGCCGGGGGTCTGCGCGTCGGCGAGCACCACCGCCTCGACCTGCTCGCACGCTCGCTCGATCAGCTCCGAGACCTGCTCGGGATCCTCGCGAAAGCGCCCGAGCACATAGTCCGAGACGATCTCGGGGTCGGTGGAGTCCGGGCGCCCGACGCCGACCCGCACACGCACGAAGTCCGCGCCCCCCAGCTCGCGCTTGAGCGACTTCAGCCCGTTGTGGCCGGCGAGGCCTCCGCCTCTCTGGGTGCGCACCTCCCCGAAGGGAAGATCGATCTCGTCATGGACCACCAGCACGCGCTCGAGCGGCAGCTTGAACGCCCCGCGGGCGGGACCGGCCGAGCGGCCGGCCTCGTTCATGTAGGTCTGCGGACACAGCACCGCCACGCGCGGGCCCCTCCCCGCGCCTCCAGCAGCCACTGCCGGGCTATCGACGCGCCCCTCCGCGATGCGGCCGCGAAAGCGGTCCTTTGACCTTCCCAACCCCCACCGGCGGGAGAGCGCCTCCGCCACCATGAAACCGACGTTGTGGCGCGTCTGCTCGTGCTCGCGCCCGGGGTTGCCCAGTCCGACGATCAACCAGTCGATGGCCCCGCCACCGCCGCCACCAAAGGGGCGTCGCAGGAGCTGCTACTCCTCGCCGGAGGAACCCTCGGCGGAGTCCTCGTCGCCCTCGGCGCCCTCGGCCGGCTCCTCGCCCTCGCCCACGAGCTCGGTTTCAGCCTCGATTTCCTCCTCCACCTCGGCCTGCAGTTTCGGCGGGGAGAGCGTTGCCACAACGGCATCCTCGACATCGTCGAGCAGCGTCACGCCGGCGGGCATAACAACCGCGGCAAGGCCGATGGTCTCGCCTATCTGCATCTCGCCGATCTCGTGCACGATGGCCTCAGGTATGGCCGTGGGGAGCGCCTCCACGTTCAGCTCGCGCGTGATCTGCTCGAGCACGCCGCCTTCCTTCACGCCCGGGGCGTCATCGACGCCAAGCAGCTCGAGCGGGACGACCGCGTGGATGGCCTCGTCGAGGCGGACCCTCAGCAGGTCGACATGCACCGTCTGCCCGCGCACCGGGTCGCGCTGGGTCTCCTTCAGCACCACCGGCGTCGCCTTCTCACCGTCGACGCTCAGATCGAGCACGGCGCCCGAGGCCGCGAGCGCCAGGCGCAGCTCGCGCGCATCGGCGTCGAATCCGAGCGCGTCGCCGCCGCCGCCGTAGAGAACCCCGGGTACGCGCCCGGAGCGGCGCAGGCGCCGGGCCGCGCGCGACCCCGCCGCAGCGCGGCTCGTGACATCTAGCTTGGTGGTGGTGTCGGCCATGGGAGCCTGGAGACTCTAGCAATCGCGCTTCATCGTTCTGCCGCCGTCGCTTCTTCTTCTTCCACTTCTTCGGTGGTGCGCTTGGTACAGATCCCTTCGTTGTTGATCGGCGCGCTCAGCCCGATCAGCTGCACGTGGATGCCGGACAGGAAGTTGCCCGTGCGGCGCACGTCCACGCACTGGACCACCGGCAGCGTGCCGAGCACCGTCCAGGCGACACGCGTCTTGCCGGTGGTCGCAGACAGCGAGTATGCCGAGTTGGAATCCAGCCGCAGGATCTTCACCGAGCCATGCCGTCGCAGCCGCGGGTTGCTCGCGTCGGCCTTCACGACCGCCAGGCAGGACGGGCTCGACCGGCAGCCGCTCAGGTGGTTGAGCATGCCCGCGAGGTCGCCCCCGACCTCCGCCTGAAGGAGCGCCACATCGTCGTTCCGTTCGACGCTCTCAGCGCTCAGAAAGCGCGCCAGCAGGACGCTCACGATCAGCACCAGGATCACGCCGACAGCGAATAGCGTCCGCAGCAGGCGGCGTTTGCGGGCAGGGAGGCCGAGCCACCATGCGCGCGGACCGCGTTCAGCCGCGTCCGGGGTTGCGATCGGGGAGGACATCTTCCACGGATGATGACGAGGCGGTTCTCGTGCCGGCTGCGGTCAGCGACCCGCATGAGCGACACTCCGCCTCCTCAGGAGATGACCGTGAAGCTGAGCGACCGCGAGAAGACCTTCGGGACGTGCCCCTCGCGCGCGGTCAGGCTGACGAGGTAGCTGCCCGGCTTGAGCGTCTTCGAGTCCGACAGACGGCCCTGGAAGCCCACCTTGTCGAGGCCGGCGTGGCCGGAGACGGCGAAGCTCCCGACCGCGAGCGGGCGTTTGCATCGCGGCCGGTGCGCGTTTCCGTGGCCCGGAGCGACGCATCTGCCGGCAAGAAGCCGCCCGGCCACTTTCTGCGTGAACGTCAGAGTCACCGAGGCCGGCTCGTTCAGGCTGAAGCTGAAGGTCGTCCCCACCGGCGCGCCGGCCGCGCTGCTGATGTGGGGCAGCGAGCGGCCGCGGCGCCAGCGCCTTGAGGACTCGCTGAAGCCGGTCACGGTCGGTTTCGGCGGCTGAAGAGCAGGGCCGCCCGTAGTCGTCGTAGAGGCCCCGCCGTACGCGTACCGGTCTCCCGGGCTCGCTTCGCTTGAGCCGCCCGGACCGCTGACACGCACGTCGACGGTCGATCCGGCCGATGGCGGCGCGATCGCGGTGATCTGGCTGGGGGAATCCACGCTGAAGCTCGACGCGGGCGTGGAGCCGAAGGTCACGCCCGTAGCCCCATCGAGGTAGTGCCCGCCGATCGTCACCGCGTTTCCGCCGGCGGTGCTTCCCGACGCCGGCGAGACCGAGGACAGGACCGGAGCGAGCACGACGTCGGCGTTGAGGAGGATCTCTTCGTTGAAGCGGCTGAAGCCCGCTTCGCGGGCGACGCCGTCGTCGGCGAGCGCCGGGAACCAGGAGAGCAGTTCGGTGCTATCGACCGGCATCACTTCGACGTACTTGATTTCAGGAGCCGAACTTGCCGACACGTCGACGCCGATCACGTCGCCGGCACGGATCGGGAGGCTCGTGGCGTTCGCTTCCCCTTTGACGCTCGTCGCCGGCGCGCTCGTTCCGTCACCCAGCCACCGGCCTTCCGGTCCAGGCCGCAGAACGCGCAGCCTCAGCCCTTGGGAGCCGGCCACCCGCCAGCTCGTGATCAGCCCGGAGGCAGGCGCTTCCTCCACGACGCCTGGTGATACGAGCTGAGCGAAGGTCTCACTGCTGCAAACAGGAGCTAGACATTCGAAGCTCAGCACAGCTGACGGCAGTGCCTGCGGCCCAAGCCTGACGGTCGTCGCGTGGGCAGAGGCCGGCGCCAGTATCGCCGCGGCGAGCGACGCCAGGGCGCAGAATCTCCCGACGTTGGCGGAGCCCTGGTGCCCTCGGATCCGTCCCATCCCCGCCTCCTCAGCCCTGCGTTGAAAGTCCAAGTTCCTCAGAGGACTGAGTCCTGGTGTTCTGTCAGGTTACCTACCTAACCCACGAGGGGTAGGACGCTTGGCTCACGGCCTTCTTCGAGCACCCCTCAGGAGACGATCGTGAAGGACAGCGACCGCGACACGACCTTCAGGCCGCGCGCGTCGCTGGCGCTCAGGCTGACGAGGTAGCTGCCGGGTTTGAGCGTCTTTGAGCGTGACAGACGGCCCTGGAAATCCAGCTCGTCCAGGCCGGCGTGGCCCGGGAGGGCGAAGCTCCCGACCGTGAGCGGGCGTTTGCATCGCGGCCTGCCTGCGTTCCCGTGGCCGGGAGCGATGCACCTGGCGGCCACCCGCCGACCGGGCACGCGTTGCGTGAACGCGAGGTTCACCGAGGCGGGCTCGTTCAGGGCGAAGCTGAAGGTGGTCCCCACCGGCGTCGCGCTGCTGATGTGGGGCAGCGAGCGGCCCCGGCGCCAGCGGCTCGAGGACTCGCTGAAGCCCGTGACGGTCGGTTTCGCCGGTGGCCCGCCGGCCACGGTCGTGTTGGTGCTCGCGGCGGGCGCCGTGGACGTGTACCTGTCCGCCGGGCCGACTTCGCTCGAGCCACCGGGGCCGCTCACGCGCACGTCGACCGTCGAGGCGACGGACGCGGGCGCGATCGCGGTGATCTGGTTTGGGGAGTCGACGCTGAAGCTCGACGCGGGTGTGGAGCCGAAGGTCACACTCGTCGCGCCATCGAGGTATCTGCCGGCGATCTCCACAGCGTTGCCTCCCGCCGTGCTGCCGGATGTGGGTCCCAGGGAGGAGAGGACCGGCGCCAGCACGACGTCGGCACTGAGCCCGAGGCGCCAGCCGCTTCTGTTGTCATCCGGTTCGCGCGCCATCTCGCCGGGTGTGAGCTGCGGTTTCCATTGAAGCTGTTCGCCGTTTTCGCCAAGCTGGGCAGACTTGACGGCGCTCTCGCCTTCCCCCGGCCCGACTTCGACTGCGATCAGGTCGTCGAAGCCGATCGGAAGGCTGGTGGCGTTCGGTTGGTCGTCAGCGTGAGTCGCCGCGGCGCTCGTGCCGACGGCCACCCATCCGCCGCCTTCCACTGATTCCAACACGCTCAGTTTGAGCGCACCCTCCCCCGACACGCGCCAACTCGTGATCAGTCCTGGCGCCGGCGCGAAGTTGACCTGTGCGTCCGGCGTGAAGGCCTGAGCGAGCATGAAGCCCGGCGTGCACGGTAAGCAGGAGACGGTCAGGGTCATCCCCGTCGGGACTTCGGGGTCCCCCATCGTGACCGTCGTCGCGCCCGCGCCCGCGGGGCACAGCGCAACGGCCGAGACGACCAGGGCGAACAGCCTTCCCTTCCTCATGACGAGAAAAATATCAGCCCTGGCAGGTCACCTACCTAACACGGTCAGGCTCGGCTGCCAGGGGACCGCCGCTCAGCGGCATGGCCAACTCCGCGCCTAGAACAGCTGGTTCTCGCCGCCGAAGACCTCGCTGACGGAGTCATCGACGAATATCCGCCGGATGGAGTCCGTCAGGAGCTCTGCGCAGGGGAGCACGCGGATGTTCTTGGGGCGGTCCGGGTTCACGGGAATCGTGTCGGTGACGACGATCTCCTCGAGGCCCGAGGTCCTCAGATTCTCGAACGCGTTCCCGGAGAAGACCGCGTGGGTGGCCGCCGCATAGACACGGGCGGCGCCGGCTTCGGTGACCGTCCTGGCCGCCGCCTTGAGGGTGCCCGCGGTGTCGATCATGTCGTCGACTATCACGGCCGTCTTGCCGCGCACGTCGCCGATCAGATAGCCGATCTCCGCCACCTGCTGAGCGGGGCGCTCCTTGTCGAGGATCGCCAGCTCGGCGCCGATCTTGGAGGCGAACTTCTTGTTCAGCTTGACCCTGCCGACGTCGGGCGCGACCACCACGAGGTCGGACAGGCCGAGGTCTCCGAAGTACTGCGTGAGCATGAACAGCGCCGTCATGTGGTCGACGGGCTTCTGGAAGAAGCCCTGGATCTGACCGGCGTGCAGATCCATGGTCAGCACCCTGTCGGCTCCCGCCGACTCCAGCATGCGGGCCACGAGCCGCGCCGAGATCGGCTCCCGGGGCGCCGACTTCTTGTCCTGGCGGGAATAGCCGAACCAGGGCGTCACCGCGATCACCCTGTGGGCGGAGGCGCCCACGGCGGCATCGATCATGAACAGGAGCTCCATCAGCGAATCGTTTGCGGTGATGCCGGTCTGCGGGTTTCCGCAGGTGGACTGCACGATGAACACGTCCGCGCCGCGAATCGACTCCTCATAGCGGCAGTACACCTCGCCGTTTGAGAACGTCCTCAGCGTCACCGGCCCGAGATCCACGCCCAGCTTGTCGGCGATGTCCACCGCCAGGTGCGGGTTCGCGCGCCCGCTGAACAGCATCAGCCGCTTGTTGTAGTCGATCGGCAGGCTGGCCCGCGACGATGACTGCGTGCTCGTGTCGATCACGCTGCTCATGCCTCCTCAGAGTGTAAACGCCGCTCCCTCTGCTCGGCGAATCCCTCGATGTTCTCCTGCCTGGCCCTCGCCACGGCCAGGGCTCCGGCGGGCACGTCCTTGGTCACCACCGACCCCGCCGCGGTGTAGGCGTCGTCGCCCACCACCACCGGGGCCACGAACGAGGTGTCCACGCCCCCGCGCACGCCGCTTCCGATCTTCGTGCGGTGCTTATTGTGGCCGTCGTAGTTGGCCGTGATCGTGCCGGCCCCCAGGTTCGTGCGCTCGCCGACGTCCGCATCCCCGATGTAGGACAGATGCGGGACTTTCACGCCCGCGCCGAGGTCGGAGTTCTTGACCTCGACGAAAGTCCCCACCCGGGCGCCCGCGCGCAGGATCGAGCCGGGCCGCAGGTAGCCGAAGGGGCCGACGATCGCGCCATCCTCGAGGGTGCAGTCGATCAGGTAGGAGTGCCTGATGAGGCAGCCCTCGCCGATCCTGGTGCTGCCCTTGATCGTCGTGAACGGCTCGATCACGGTGTCGGCTCCGATCTGGACGTCCACATCGATGACGGTGGCGGCGGGATCGATGATGCTGACCCCGGCGCGCATGTGCCGTTCGTTGATGGCATCCTGCGCCAGCCGCCTGACCTGGGCCAGCGCCACGCGGTCGTTGACCCCGAGCACGAGCCGCGGGTCATCGACGGGGTAGGCGGCGAGCACGCTTCCGGCGGCTCGAAGCTCCTCGAAGACCTGTGGCAGGTACAGCTCACCCTGGGCGTTGTCGGTGGTCAGCTTCGGCAGGGTCTCGGTCAGCGCGGGCGCGTCAAAGGCGTAGATGCCCGTGTTCACCTCCCTGATCGCCCGCTCCTCTGCCGTCGAGTCGCCGCTCTGCTTGGTCTCCACCACCCGTTCCAGGGCGCCGGAGGAGTCGCGCAGGACGCGCCCGTAGCCGCTGGGGTCCTCGAGGATCGTGGTGACCATCGTGGCGGCGGCGCCATTGTCGCGGTGGGCCGCGATCAGCCCCTCTATCGCCTCGCTGCTCACGAGCGGAACGTCGCCGCTCAGAACCACCACCGTCGCCTCGGGATCGGGCGACAGCTCTGAGATGGCTGCCAGCACCGCCCCGCCGGTGCCGTTGGGGCGCTCCTGCACGGCGAGCTCGACGCCCTCGGGCAGCACCTCCTCGAGCGCACGCTGCGGAGAGTCGACCACGACCACCCGGCCGGCCCCGGCGGCGAGGGCGGCCCGCACCGGCCACAGCACCATCGGGGAGCCGCACAGCTCGTGCAGCACCTTGGGCAGCTTCGAGCGCATGCGCGTTCCCTGGCCCGCAGCGAGGATCAGGACGATGGGTGCGCTCACAGAGGGGATGCTATCCACCACGCGCCGAGCTGGGGGGCAGGGATTCGAACCCCGATTCTCAGGACCAAAACCTGATGTCCTGCCATTGGACGACCCCCCAAGGGTGCCCACAAGAATAGTTGCGGCCGGGGCAACTACTCGGTGACACGCGTTTCTCCTGCTTCTGCAACGATCCCCGCACTCTGTCAGGAGGAGCACGCAGATTGCGGGGAAACATCGGCGCTGCCTTCGTGGCCGCGCTGCTCCTCGGCATGGGCGCACTGGCAACGGCCCCGCTCCCGGCCCGGGCCGAAGCCGGCTACTGCCCCGGAGCCGACCTCAGCCCCACGGCCGCCAACGCGCCGCGCGTGGCCTCAGCGACGCTGTGCCTGATCAACCAGGTGCGGCGCGCCTACGGCCTGCACCCGCTGCGATCGAACGGGGAACTGCGCAAGCTGGCGACGAGCCAGGTCCACGACATGGTCAGCTGGGACTACTTCGCCGACGACCGCCCGCCGGGCCTGACCCCGATGGCGCTGGTCTCAAAGACGCACTACGTCACCCACGCCACGCGGCTCTCGGTCGGCCAGAACATCGGCTGGGGGACCGGTGAATACGCGACCGCGGCCGGGATGGTCGCCGCCTGGATCGCCTCTCCGGGGCATCTGGAAAACATCGTCACGAGCGAATATCGCGAAGTCGGCGTGGGAATCACCCCCGCCGTGCCGGCTCGCTTCGAACCCGAGCTCCCCGGCGCGACGTACGCGATGGAGTTCGCCGTGCGCCGGTTCTAGGCGTCTCGATCCGGCTAGGAGCGCCTGCTGCCGGGGCGGCGGGGCACGCGCCCGCCTTCGGCCCCCGCCTCCGAGGCCGGGCCGCCGGCCGATGCGATGCCCAGCACCCGCATCGACTTGAGCCCCAGGCTGAGCTTCTCCCGCCCGTCGCTCGAGCTGACGTCGAGCCCTGACAGCTCGCGCACCCGCTCGAGGCGGTAGTAGATCGTGTGGCGGTGGGTGAACAGCCGCTGGGCCGTTCCCGCCACGTTGCCGTCGGCCTCGAGGAAGGCCTCCAGCGTGCGCACCAGATCGGTCTCGTACTGCTCGTCGTAGGCCACCAGCGGTTCGACCGTCTCTGCGTAGAAGCGCTGCAGCTCGGAGGGGTTCTCGCTCATCGCCGACAGCAGCAGCCGGTAGGCGCCGGTCTGCTCGAAGGCGAGGGCCGCGCCGTCAGAGGAGCCCTGGGCCACGTTCGCCGCCAGCAGCGCCTCGCTCGCCGCGCGCGGCAGATCGGTCGGATCCTCGGCGATCCGGCTGCGCCCGATGGAGAAGGTGAACCCCGTCAGCCCGGCCTCCATCTCGCGCAGGATCCCCTCCGCCGCGCGCGCGGCCGTGGCCTCCTCACCACCGGGGACGAGCACCAGGACCTCGGCGCCGAGCACGCCCTCGCGCTCGGACTGTGCGGCGATCGAGCGGCTGACGACCGCGCGGGCGCCGCGCTCTGCCACCGCGCGCACCCGTCCGCGCCAGCCGTCGTCGGTGGGCGCCTGCGGATGGGCGCGGGCGACGATCATGCTGGCCCCCTCCTCGAGGTCGAGCGACAGGCCGCCCGCCCGCGCCTTGAGCTCCTCTCGCTCGGTCAGCTCGCGGTTCAGGAGGGCCCGCAGGAAATCCGCGGCCGCCGTTTCAGAGACCCGCTCGGGCGCCCGCACGCGCTCGACCTCAGAGGCGATCATCGTCACGAGCAGCCTGCGCATGGGCGCGCTGGGCTCGGTCTTGGCGCGCATGTACAGGGCCCCCACCACGGTGTCCGCCACACGCAGCGGCGTGCTGCTCACGCCCTTGCCCTGCGACAAGAGCGAGCGCTCCTCGGCCGGCGAGCGGGCGGCCACCGCGAGCGTGGCGCCCCAGGCGTCGGTCACCGCCAGGCTGGCGTCGAGCGCCTTGGCCGCCGCGCGCACCACCTCGGGCAGCCCTGCCCCGGACTCGACCGCCTCGGTGATCGCATCGAGCGCCGCTAGATCGGACACCCCGGCTAGCCCCAGAAGTAGACGACGGCAAGCGCGCCGGCCACTCCAGCACCCACGAGCACGGCGAGCACGTACAGCGTCAGCACCGTCGCCGCCAGCCGCTCCCACAGGCGCGAGTAGGAGGTCCAGGCCGGGTACAGGATCAGCCCGGCATACAGCGCCAGCACGAATGTTCCGGCGCAGACGGCGACGAGGTCATTGATGGCTGTTCTGCTCATTGCGTCTCCGGCCGTGATTGTGACGCACCGAGATGTCGATCGCTCCTGCGGCGCCCGCGCTCGGGCGCCCGGTCAGGCCGGCGCGCCATCCGTTTCGGGCCCGGCCAGCTCGACGGCGGCGGCGAACGCCGCGCCCACCGAGCTCGCGGCGATCGGCGCCGGCTTGAGCCCGGCGAGCTCCGAGACCGCGCGCCCGACCCGCCCGGGCGCGTTTGCGCGGGAGAACACCCCCACGACCGTCGGGCCGGAACCGCTGACGAACACCTCCTCGGATCCCGCCTCCCCGGCCCTGCGCAGGGCCGGGGCGATCTGCGGGCACAGCGAGATGGCCGCGGCCTGCAGATCGTTGTGCAGAAGCTGCGAATCGCGCGGCAGGGGAGCGGACAGCTCGAGCTCCCCCCGCAGGCGGGCGCCGATGTCTGAGAGCTCCTGCACGGTGCGGACCGGGCCCAGCCGGTCGGCCTGCCGGTAGACCTCCGCGGTCGACAGCCCTCCCTGCGCCGGGAGCACGAGCAGCCCGAGCGGATGGCTGGGGTCCGGCAGCCCATGCAGCCGCTCGCCGGCGCCGCCCGCGAGCCAGCGCCCCGGCGAGACCTGCGCGGGAACGTCGGCGCCCAGCTCGGCTGCGAGCTCGCGCAGCAGCTCCTCGTCGCCGAGCCCGGAGGCGCGCGCGGCCAGGCGCAGGGTGGCGGCGGCGTCGGCCGAGCCGCCCGCCAGCCCCGCCGCGACGGGGATCCGCTTGAGGATGCTGAGCCGCACGGGCGGGCCATTCCAGCCGGTTCTGCTCCGAAAGGCCCTGAGCGCGGCCGCGGCCAGGTTCTCCTGCGGCGGGCCGGCCACCGACGGGCATACGAGCTCGTCCTCCGCCGCGCCGCCCGCAGCCGGCTCGAGCGTCAGCTCGTCGGCCAGCGAGATCGACTGCATGACGGTGACGAGCTCATGCCTCGAGTCCTCGGCGCGGATCGGCCCTAGGAACAGGCCGAGGTTGACCTTCGCCGGGGCAAGCGCCCTGTAGACGCTCATGCTCACGCTTCCAGCAGAGCGGCCAGCGCCCTGAAGTCCTCGGGCGAGAGGCGCTCGGCGCGGGCGTCCCCGGGGTGGCCGAGCCCTTCCAGGGCGCCGCGCACCTGCTCGCGGCTGGGACCACCGCCGGCGAGAGCGCTCGTGCGCCCGGACAGGGCCAGCGAGCCCGCGAGCGTCTTTCGGCGATGTGCGAAGGCGCCGGCGACGAGCCCCCGAAGCGTCGCGGGCGATGGAGCCGCGGCGTCCTCAACGGCAGCCCGCCGCTTCAGGCGAACGAGCACCGAGTCGACGTTGGGCGCGGGGTGAAAGACGGTGCGCGGTATCACCCGCACCACCTCGACCTCGCACTCCAGCTGGGCGATCACCGAGGGGGTGCCGTAGGTGCGGCTGCCCGGGGCGGCGGCCAGGCGTTCGCCGACCTCGCGCTGGACCATCGCCACCCAGCTGTCCAAGCTTCTGAGCTCCTCGATCGTGCGCAGCAGCACCCCCGCCGCGATGCCGTAGGGGAGGTTGGCAACGACCTTGCCCGGGGCCGGGCTGAGGGCGCCCAGGTCGATCCTCATGGCATCCCCCCACTGCAGGCTGACGTTGGGGTGCGCGCGGGTCGCATCCAGCAGGGCCTCACGCAGGCGCTCGTCGACCTCGACGACATGCACGTGGGAGACGCGCTCGGCCAGGTACTCCGACAGCACCCCGAGGCCGCCGCCGATCTCGAGCACGACGTCCTCTGCCGACAGCGCGGCGGCGCGGCCGATGACGCCGAGGATGTTGGAGTCGATCAGGAAGTTCTGCCCGAGCTCCCGGTCGGGATGCACCGCGAACTGGCGTATCCGTCGCAGGCTGGGCTGGACGGGAACGTCGGCCACGGGGCTCATCCCCAGCCGAAGATGCGCTCGGCGTTGCGCGACACGGTGTCTGAGAGCTCGGCCGGGGAGACCCCGCGCAGCTCGGCCAGAAAGTCCGCCGTGTGGGCCACGAAGGCGGGCTGGTTGCGCTGCTTGCGAACGATCTGAGGCGTGAGGAAGGGAGCGTCGGTCTCCGCCAGCAGATGCTCATCGGGCACCCGCCGGGCGGCGTCGGCCAGCTCGGCTGCGCTCCTGTAGGTGACGTTGCCGGCGAACGAGATCGCATAGCCCCGCTCAAGGCACTCCTCGAGGTGCTCGGGCATCGAGAAGCAGTGCATGATCACGCTCACCCCCTCGGCTTCGGCCGCGAGCTGGGAGAGCGTCTGCAGTGAGGCCGCCCGCGAGTGGATCACGAGCGGCTTGGCGGTCTCGCGGGCGAGCGCGATCTGGGCCGCGAATGCCCGCTCCTGGTCTGAGCGCGGCGCTCCGTCGCGGTAGAAGTCAAGGCCGGTCTCGCCGATCGCCAGGCAGCGCTCGTGGGCCGCCAGCGCGCGCAGCTCGGCGAGATCGGCATCGTCGAAGCCGGAGGACGCGTTGGGGTGGCGGCCGATCGCCGCATACACCTGTGGAAACGCGACGGATGCGGCGAGGGCCGCGCGACAGGAGGCCCCGTCGATGCCGACGGTCAGCATGCGCGTGACGCCCGCGCGCTCGGCGGCCGCCACCAGCTCCGCCTCCGTCGGATCGCACAGGTCCAGGTGGGTGTGGGAGTCGATCACGAGCCGCTGTCGCCGCTCGACTTGGGGAACAGCGACTCGATCGGGGTTACCCGCTGCATCTCACCGGCGCCGAGCTCGGCGCCCGCCAGCGACAGCGAGGGGGCGCCCAGGGCGCCCAGCAGACGCTCGGCGCTGGCCGGCAGGTAGGGCCACAGCAGCACGGTCACCACCCGCAGCCCCTCGGCGAGCGTTCGCAGCACGCGGTCGAGGTCCTGTGAGCGCGCATCGTCCTTGGCCAGCTGCCACGGCGCCTGCTCCTCGACATAGCGATTCAGGCGCCTGACCCGCTGCCAGATCTCATCCAGCGCGCCGGTCAGCTCGGCGCGGTCCAGGTACCCCGACACGAGCTCTGGCAGGCCCTCGAAATCCGCCACCAGCAGCGGGTCGACCTCGGCCACCGGAACCACCCCGTCGCGGTAGCGCACGAGCATCGCGATCGTGCGGCTGGCGAGGTTGCCGAGCTCGTTGGCGAGCTCGGACTCATAGCGCTGCTCGAAGGCGGCGCTCGAGACCGAGCCGTCCTGGCCGAAGGGGACCTCGCGCAGCAGGTAGAAGCGCAGGGCGTCGGCCCCGAAGCGCTCGATCACCGCGAACGGATCGAGCACGTTGCCCAGAGACTTGCTCATCTTCTCCCCGTCCATCAGCAGATAGCCATGCACGAAGATGTGTTCCGGCAGCTCGATCTCGGCGGCCATCAGGAGCGCCGGCCAGTAGACGGCGTGGAAGCGCAGGATGTCCTTGGCGATCACGTGGTAGCTGGCCGGCCAGAATCTGCTCAAGAGATCGGCGCCGGCGGGGGCGCCGGCGGGGGGCCCGCTCGGCGCCGGTGCGTACGTGAGCGCCGTGTAGTAGTTCAGGAGCGCGTCGAACCAGACGTAGAAGACGTGCTCCTCATCCCACGGCACCGGCACCCCCCAGGTGAGCTTGTGCCGCGTCAGGGGGACGTCGCGCAGGCCCGAGCGGATGAAAGACAGCGCCTCGTTGTAGCGGGTGCGGGGGGCGACGAAGTCCTCGCGCTCGGCATACAGGCGCTCCAGGCGCTCCTGGAAGGAGGACAGCCTGAAGAAGTAGTTGTCCTCCTGCTCGCGGGTCAGCTCGATGTGGTGGATCGGGCAGCGGTTGCCCTCGTCGATCTCGTTGTCAGCCTTGAAGTCGGCACAGCGGGGGCAGTACC
Organism: uncultured Solirubrobacteraceae bacterium; assembly: GCA_963826995.1. Taxonomy (GTDB): domain Bacteria; phylum Actinomycetota; class Thermoleophilia; order Solirubrobacterales; family Solirubrobacteraceae; genus Palsa-744. The sequence continues at coordinate 40,359 of CAWGYZ010000005.1, forward strand.
AGCCCTCATAGGTCCCCTTGTATACGAACCCGTTGTCCCTGACCCGCGTGAGCACCTGCTGCACCATCGCCATGTGCTCGGGGTCGGTGGTGCGGATGAAGAAGTCGTTCGTCGCCTCGATCAGCGGCGCGAGGGCCCTGAAGCGCTCGGCGTTTTTGTCGGCCAGCTCCTGGGGTTCGATGCCCAGGGCGTGAGCGGCGTCGGCCACCGGCTCGCCGTGCTCGTCGGTGCCGGTCAGGAAGAACACATCATCCCCGCGCTGGCGATGGTGGCGGGCCATCGCGTCGGCGGCGATCGTCGTGTACGCATGCCCCAGGTGGGGGGCGGCGTTGACGTAGTAGATGGGGGTGGTGACGTAGAAGGACATGCTCGATGCCCCGCCCAGGCTACTGTCCGCCGCTCGTCAGCTCGCGGTAGAGCTCGTTGGCCCGCATCCCGGTCAGCTTCGCCACGGCGGCGGCGGCCGGGCGCACGCGGGCGCCGGCGGCGATCAGCTCGCGCAGCGCCGCCAGGGCATCCTCTCGGCGCGCCGCCTCGGCCGTGGCGCCGGCCAAGACCAGCACGATCTCGCCCTTGGCCGGGTGCGCGCCGTAGTGGTCGGCCAGCTCTGAGACGCTTCCGCGCCTGACCTCTTCGTGGAGCTTCGTCAGCTCGCGGCACACCGCCGCCGCTCGCCGCGGCTCGCGGTCGGCGATCAGGCGCAGCGTGGCGGTGAGCCGGCGGGGGGACTCGAACGCCACGAGCGTCTCCGGCGAGTGCGCCAGCAGGTCCTTCAGCTCGTTGCGCCCGCGTGGCAGGAAGCCGACGAAGCGCCAGCGCTCGGCCGCCAGGCCGGAGGCGACCAGGGCGGTCACGACCGCGCTCGGCCCCGGCAGCACCTCGACGCGCAGCCCGGCGGCGAGGCAGGCGCCCACCAGCACGAACCCGGGATCGGAGATCAGCGGCGTGCCGGCGTCGGACACGAGCGCCACGAGCTCACCGGCCGCAACCCGGGCCACGAGCCCGCCGGTGCGGGCGCGTTCGTTGTGCTCGTGAAGGCTGAGGAGCGGCGCGGCGAGGCCGTAGCGGTCGAGCAGCGTCCTGGTGTGCCGCGTGTCCTCGCAGGCCACCACGTCCGCCTCGGCCAGCGCGGCGAGGACGCGCGGCGTCACATCCTCGAGGTTGCCGATGGGGGTCGGACAGACGACGAGCCGCCCAACTGCCGCCTGCGGGGAGGTCATGCGGCAAATATAGGGTCCCGGAGATGTGCCCCGACCCCGACCAGCCGCCGCAGTACACGCGCTACCGCGCCGGTCGCCGGCTGCTCCCCCGCCGAAATCAGGAGGAACGGGTGGAGCCGGAGAAGCCGAGCGCGGGCCTGGGCGCGGGCTGGGCCGAGCGGATCACGCTCAAGCGCGTGCTGCTCGGCCTGCTCGCGGTCGCGGTCGCATGGGTCGCACTGTCGGTGGTGCTGTTCCTGCTGAGCTCGCACTTCGAGCGAACTCCTCCGCCGGGGGACGTCGCGAGCGTGCTTGACCCGGCCGGGTTTCCGCTGACCTCCGCCAACACCATCCTCGTGCTGGGCTCCGACCGCCGCCAGAAGAACAGCAAGGAACCGGGCGCCGAAACCACCGGGCCGGGCCGCTCGGACACGATCATGCTGATCCGCACCGGCGCCGGGCACGCCGCGCGCCTGTCGATACCCCGCGACACGGTGGTCGAAATTCCCGGTCATGGCCTTCAGAAGATCAACGCCGCGCATGCCTACGGCGGGCCGGCCGAGTCGATCTCGGTGATCGAGCAGTGGCTGAAAATCCCCATCAACCATCTGGTGGAAGTGAACTTCGAAAACTTTCCGCAGCTGATCGACGCGATGGGCGGGGTCAACTACACCGGGGGCTGCATCGTCTCGCGACTGGACGGCGGATCGAGCCAGGGCGGCTACACGCTGCGGCTGAGCAAGGGCACACACCACCTCAACGGCAAGCAGGCGCTGGCGCTGGCGCGCACCCGCGAGAACCTGTGCGAGCCGTCAGAGACCGATGTGCAGCGAGAGGAACATCAGCAGGCGCTGTTCACCGATATGAAGAGCCGGCTGCTGTCTCCGTCGAGCTTCCTGCGCCTGCCCTGGATCGCCTGGAACGCACCGCCCGCGATCATCTCCGATATGAGCGGCGAGACGCTGATCGGCCTGTTCGGGGCGCTCGCCGTTTCCGGTACACCGCCGACGAGGGTGCTGACGCCGTCCGGCAACATCACCCTGCCCGACGGTGAAGAGGGCCTCAGCGTCACCGAAGCCGAGCGCCGCGCGGCGGTGGCGCAATTCCTGTCCGGCTGAGCTGACACCCGCCGCCGCCGAGTCAGCGTTCGCTACTTCTTGGCCGCCACCGGCTTTGAGTCCTTGGACTTGCTCGAGTCCCCGGAGGCCTTCTCCCCCTTGGCCTTGCCGTCTGAGGATGAACTGGAACCCTCGCCGCCGGAGGAGGAGTCCTTGGAGGCGGAGTCCTTGGAGGAGGAATCCTTCGAGGAGGAGCTCTCCGCGTTGGCCGCCGTCTCGCGCTGGCGGTTTCGGGTTCCGTAGTCGGTGTTGTAAAAGCCTTTGCCCTTGAAGTGGACGGCGGGAGCGTGCAGCACGCGCTCGACCGGCACGCCCGTGTCGGGATCGGTGGTCAGGGCATCTTCTGAGAAGGACTGCTGAAGTTCGAAGGTGGTCCCGTCCGGGCGCCTGTACTCATAGATCGGCATCGCAGCAACGATTATAAGAGCGCCATGGTGAGAATCCCCGGTTACGCCCCGTCAGCGGGGCGGCGAACGGGTCAGTCGGTGAGCAGTGCGCGCACGCACATGATGCCCGCGCGCACCGCGGCGGTGAAGTCGCGGCCGGGCTCTGAGAGCATGCGCAGGGCCAGCCCGTCAGCGAGCGAGAACAGGATCTCGGCGACCGCCTCGGGCTCTGCGTGGAGGTGCAGGATGCCTTCCCGCTGCGCCGCCGCCAGCATCGCGGCGACCTGTTCGCGCGTGCGGCGCATCAGATCGGCGTACTCCATGGCGATGTCCGCGTTGCGGCGCGAGAGGGTGAACAGCTCGAACACCAGTGTCAGGAAATCGGGATCCTGGTGCACCGCCTGCGCGAGGTTCTGCGCCATCAGGTCGATGAAGTCATCGGCCGTGCGCGCGCCGGCGAGCTGCCGTTCGAGCTGTTCCATGCGCAGCTCGCAGTCGCGGCGCACCGCCTCGACGAGCAGCTGCTCCTTGGTGCCGAAGTAGTAGTGCAACAGCCCCCTGGAGACGCCGGCTTCGCGTGAGACGCGATCGAAGGTCGATCCGGCGGTGCCGCGCCGCGCGACGCTGCGGCGCATCGCCTCGACGATTCGCTGGGCCTTTTCGCTCGACAGCGAGCGCGCGCCGGAGGGCGTGGTTGATGATCCCGCGTCGACCGCCACGGTGAAAGTGTCCACCTCGGCGGTCGGCGGTGCGGCAGTCATCCTGTGAAGGGCGTCTCGGGGATCAACCCGCGGAGGCGCCCGCGGGGGCGGGCTGCGCGGGAGCGGACTCGGCGGAGGAGTTGGTCGAGCTGTAGTCGAACTCCTCCTCTGAGCCGAACAGCAGGTCGAGCACCTTCGAGCGCAGACCCTCGCTGAGGGCCACCGCGAGCACGCCGGCGATGGTTAGCAGCACGAGCGTGCGCCCGAACCCGCCGCGGCGGCGGCGCTTGGGGGACTCGCGCAGGCTGTTGGAGGCGTCCCGCAGAGCGTTGGCCGCCTCCTTCAGCTCGCGCTGGAGCTTGCGATCCTCGAACAGCGCCTGGGTCGCGGGCTTGCCGTTGCTCATGCGCCCGTAGGCGCTGCGCGCCGCGCCGTAGGCCGTGAACAGGCTGCCGCGCAACTCCTCGTCCTCGATGAGTCGCTGCAGGTAGCGGTTCTGCTGCGCCGCTCTTGCCGCTTCTGAAGCCTTGCTGATCCGGTCCTTCGCTGCCATCTTCGCCACCGCCTCTGCCGAAAGCTTGCTGGTCGGTCCCCAATATACCCCGTTACAGGGGCCGGCAACCCGCTACGCGTGAAGCGCGGCCTGCTCCTGCGCGGAGGGGAACGTCCAGGCCGCGCGCGAGCGGCGCTCCTGGCGAAACACGAACCGCAGCTGCTGTGGCGGGCGCAGCTGTGCCTCGGCGGGACGGAACGTCGCGCACGGCTCGGGGAGATCGAGCGCACACAGGAGGTTGCGGTGGAAATAGCATTCCTCGCAGCTGACCTTGCGCGGGGCTCGTCTGCCTTGCTTGCCTTGCATCTGCGCTGCCCCCCGACTGCGAGTGAGGATTGACCGAACGCCGCCGATCAAAGCACTGTTGGGCGGGCCGCTCAAGGGGGCTTCGAAGAACCACTCCGCAAAGCGCAGAGAAAACCGTGTTCTACCCGGAAATAGCCAAGATCCAGCTACTTTTGTGTGACAATCGGCCTGACTATCGCGCTCTTTCCGGGCAATCTCCCAACCACCTGCCCGGCGGCGTGATCATCTGAACGCATGCGCATCCTCGTCACCGGCGCCTCTGGCTTTGCGGGCTCGCTGCTCGTGGGAAGGCTGCTCTCGGAAGGACACCAGGTGCGCGCGCTGGGCCGAGACCCCGCACGCGTCAACAGGGCTCTCGACCGCGAGCGCCGGCAGGGACCGCGGGCCGAAGCCGAGGTACTGCGCGGTGACGCCGTCAGCGGTGAGGGACTGTCCGAGGCGCTCGAGGGGGTCGAGGTCGCCTACTACCTGATCCACTCGATGGAGCGAGCACCCGAGGGGCCCACAGCCGGGCGGGAGTCGTTCGCCGAGCGCGAGCGCGTCGCCGCTTCAACCTTCGCCGCCGCGGCCGCGCGCGCGGGGGTTCGCCGGATCGTGTATCTCGGCGGGCTCAGCGGGGCCGGCGGGGCGCCCTCCCGCCATCTGGCCAGTCGCCTTGAGGTGGAGGGGATTCTGCGCGACGCCATCCCGGACTCGGTGGCCCTGCGGGCCTCGATCGTGATCGGCGCACGATCGCGCTCGTTTCGGTTCCTCGTCCATCTGCTCGAGCGCATGCCGGTGCTCACGCTGCCGGCCTGGCGCAATTTCCGCACACAGCCGATCGACGGCCGCGACGTCATCGCGATGCTGGCCGCGGCCGCCCACAGCGCCGAGGCCGCGGGCCGGTCCCTGGACGTGGGCGGACCGGATGTGCTCAGCTACGGCGAGATGATCTCCCGCATCGCCGACATCATGCTCGTGAGCCGTCCTTCGCTGGGACTCGGTGTAAACGCCACCCCGGTGGCCGCCCGCGTCGCCGCGGCCATCTCCGGAGAGGATCCCGAGCTGGTGCTGCCGCTGATGGAGGGTCTTCAGGGGGATCTGCTCCCGGCCGAGGATCACGCCGCCGAGCTGTTCGGAGTGGAACTGCACTCCTTCGACTCAGCCGTCGAACATGCGCTTTCAGATTGGGAGAAATTCGAGCCGCTTGCAGCGCGATGAGCATCGTCACCGCCTCGACCTGGATCGCGGTTCAGCCCGCCGATGTGTGGCGGCTGATAATGGACCCCAATCGTCTGAGTGACTGGGTCACAATTCACCGACGGCTGGTCCATGCCGACGAGGGTCCTCCGAGGGTGGGTTATGAGATGGACCAGCGCATACACCTGCGCGGCGTGAGCCTCGAGGTTCACTGGACGCTCGCCGAGGTTCGCCCCAACGAGCTGGCTGTGTGGGAGGGACGCGGGCCGGCAAGGTCGAGCGCTCACTCTGAATATGTCCTCACTCCAGAGGGAGAGGGCACCCGCTTTGACTACCACAACGAGTTCCGTCCGCCGCTCGGGCCGCTGGGCGCGATGGTCAGCCGAGCCCTCGTGGGAGGTATGCCCGAGCGAGAGGCCAGGCGCACACTCGAGCGGCTGCGCACTCACCTGGAGGCCAGCTCCCCGGCGCCAGACTGAGGAATGGACTAGTGTAAGGTGAGCCCGAAATCGATGTGATGGAGATCACATTCACACTAGTGAAGAGGGACTAATCGTGACTGACTTTCTTGATGACAAGCGCAAAGAGATCGCCGATCGCCTGAAGGAGCTGAAGCCCTTCGTGGACGAGCACAAGCGCCTGGAGGCCGCCCTCGCGGCTCTGGCGAGTGTGGGTGGATCGGCCTCCGCCGCGGTCGCGAGCGCCGTTCCGCGCCGCCGCGGACCGGGACGCCCGCGCGGCTCGAGGAACGCCGCCAAAGCGCCGGCGGCAACGGCAACGGCATCACCAAAAGCCACCGCAAAACCAAAACGTAAAAAAGCCGCTCGCGCGGGCCGGCCCGCCGGCCGCCGTCGCGTCGGAAGGCGCAAAGGCAGTGGCACACGCGCAGCCGAGGCGTTGGCATTCGTGCAGGGACAGCCGGGCATAACGATCCCCGAGCTCGCAGCCAAGATGGGCATCAAGCAGAACTACCTCTACCGCGTCCTGCCGGGCCTGCAGCAGGAAGGCAAGGTAACGAAGCAGGGCCGCGGCTGGAACCCGAAGTAGTAGCCTCGTCGGCCTTCCCGCTTGAACAGGCGAGTTGGTTGAGAGTCAGTTCTTCTGTTTCTTTATGTGGTGTGAACACAAACGCGCGGCCCCGGGGCCGCGCGTTTCGTCTTCAATAGCTCTTGCACCCCAGTAGCTCTTGCACCGCAGTAGCTCCTGCACCTCCTAGATCAGGCCCTGGCCTTTGACCGTGTCTCGCTCCTCGATCAGCTCGGCAACCGAGGCGTCGATGCGGATGCGTGAGAACTCGTCCAGGTCCAGGCCCTCCACGATCTTCCATACTCCGTCGGTGCACACGCAGGGGAAGCCGCAGATGAGGCCCTCCGGTATGCCGTAGGAGCCGTCGGAGGGAATGCCCATGGACACCCAGTCGGCGCTGCCCGCAACCCAGTCTGAGACATGGTCGATGGCGGCACTGGCGGCCGAGGCGGCCGATGAGGAGCCGCGCGCCTCGATGATGGCCGCGCCGCGTTTGCCGACGTTGGGGAGGAAGTCCTGCTCGACCCATTCCATGTCGTCCACGACCTCCACCGCGGGCACGCCGCCCACGAGCGCGTTGAACAGGTCGGGGTACATGGTCGGCGAGTGGTTGCCCCACACCCCCATGGCGGTGATGTCGCTCACCCCGATCCCGTCGTTGTTGGGCAGCTCGCGCACCTTGGCGGCCAGCTGGGCCACGGCACGGTTGTGATCCAGGCGCATCATCGAGGTGAACCGCTCCCGCGGGATGTCCGGTGCGTTGTTCATCGCGATCAGGCAGTTGGTGTTGGCCGGGTTGCCCACCACCAGCACCTTCACATCGGGCCCGGCGTGATCGTTCAGGGCCCTGCCCTGGACGGTGAAGATCTTGCCGTTCTCTGACAGGAGCTCGGCGCGCTCCATGCCCTTGGTGCGCGGCCGCGAGCCCACCAAGAGGGCGATGTCGACCCCGTCGAAGGCTTCGTTTGGATCGTCGTGCAGGTCGATCGCCGACAGCAGCGGGAAGGCGCAGTCGATCAGCTCCATCGCCACGCCCTCGAGCGCCCCCATCGCCTGCGGTATCTCGAGCAGCCTCAGATCGATGGGCTGCCCACCGCCGAGCAGGTCTCCGGAGGCGATGCGGAAGAGGATGCTGTAGCCGATCTGGCCGGCTGCGCCGGTCACGGTCACTCGTACGGGATTGCTCACAAATTCATCTCCTGTTTGAGGTTCGCCTCGACTGAGGCGAGGAACTCCTGGGTTGTCTGCCACGGTTGCTCCGGTCCAATGAGCGCGGCGAGATCCTTGGTCATCTTCCCGCTTTCCACGGTCTCGACGCACACGCGCTCGAGCGTCTCGGCGAAATCGGACACCGCCGGCGTCCCGTCCATGCGCCCGCGCGCGGACAGGCCGCGCGTCCACGCGAAGATCGAGGCAATGGGGTTGGTGGAGGTGGGCTTGCCCTGCTGGTGCAGCCGGTAGTGGCGCGTGACCGTGCCATGAGCGGCCTCGGCCTCCACCGTCCTGCCGTCGGCGGTCGTCAGCACGCTGGTCATCAGCCCCAGCGAACCGAAGCCCTGGGCGACGGTGTCGGATTGCACATCGCCGTCGTAGTTCTTGCAGGCCCACACATAGCCGCCCTCCCACTTCAGCGCCGCGGCCACCATGTCGTCGATTAGGCGATGTTCGTAGGTGATTCCGGCAGCCAGGAAATCCGCTTCGAACTCGTCAGCGTAGATCTCCGCGAACAGGTCCTTGAAGCGCCCGTCGTAGCGCTTGAGGATGGTGTTCTTGGTCGACAGGTATACGGGCAGGCCGCGGTCGAGGCCATAGCGCAGCGACGCCCGGGCGAAGTCGCGGATGGATGAGTCCAGGTTGTACATCGCAAGGGCAACGCCGCCGCCGGGGAAGTCATAGACGTCGAGCTCGACCGGCTCACCGCCGTCCTCCGGGGTGAATGTCAGCGTCAGGCTGCCCCTGCCGGGAACCACCATGTCGGTCGCCCGATACTGGTCGCCGAAGGCGTGGCGGCCGATCACGATCGGCTTGGTCCAGCTGGGCACCAGGCGCGGGACGTTTGAGATCACGATCGGCTCACGGAAGATGACGCCGCCGAGGATGTTGCGGATCGTGCCGTTGGGAGAGCGGTACATCTCCTTCAGGCCGAACTCCTCAACGCGAGCCTCATCGGGCGTGATCGTCGCGCACTTGACGCCCACCCCGTAGTGCTTGATCGCCTCGGCGGCTTCGACCGTGATCTCATCATTGGTTGCATCCCTGCTCTCGATGCCCAGGTCGTAGTACTTCAGGTCCACGTCCAGGAACGGAAGGATCAGCTGCTCCCTGATGAAGGACCAGATGATGCGCGTCATCTCATCGCCATCGAGCTCAACGATGGGGTTCTGCACCTTGATCTTGGCCATGGCTCGGTCCTCGGGGTCCGGTTTGCGGGTGGCCGATGCTATCGCCCGTGCGCTCTCGGGCATGCGCCCGCCCCTGTCGCAATTCACACGAACCTCGTGACTTCTGCTTGACTGTCAGCATGGCCATCAGCTCCCCTGCGGCGACGGGTGAGGCAACGGCGCCCTGGCGCACGCACACGGTCGCAAACCAGCCGCCGCCGCTGGAAGGCGTGGACGTGTTCTCCAGCAACACGCCTCTTGTCGAGGCCACCGAGCGCGAGGGTGCCGGCTGGGTGCGCGAGCGCGCCTCACAGCTCGGCCGCTTCGTGGGCGGCGCCCCCCAGCAGCTGTGGGGACGACAGGCCAACGAGAACAAGCCGGTGCTGCGCACCTTCGATCGCTACGGCAACCGCATCGACGAGGTCGACTTCCATCCCGCCTGGCACGAGCTGATGAAGATGGGGGTGGAGCACGAGCTGCATTCGCTGCCCTGGAGGAGTGAGGAGCCCTATGCCCACACGGCACGCGCGGCTCTCTACATGACGGCGATGCAGGCCGAGGCAGGCTTCGCCTGCCCCATCACCATGACCTTCGCCGTCGTGCCCGCCCTGCGCGCCACGCCCGAGCTGGCGGCCGAGTGGGAGCCCCTCGTGACCGCCAACACCTATGACCCGCGCCTCATCCCCGTCGGCGAGAAGGGCTCGGCGATCACCGGCATGGCGATGACCGAGAAGCAGGGCGGCTCCGATGTGCGCGCCAACACCACCGTCGCTCGCCCCCTCAACGGGGGCGGGGCCGGAGCGGAGTATGAGCTGACCGGCCACAAGTGGTTCTGCTCGGCGCCGATGTCGGACATGTTCCTGGTGCTCGCCCAGACCGACGAGGGCCTGTCCTGCTTCCTTCTGCCGCGCATCCTCGCCGACGGCAGCCGCAACGCCTTTCACATCCAGCGGCTCAAGGACAAGCTCGGCAACCACTCGAACGCCTCCTCTGAGATCGAGCTGCACGGCGCCTGGGCGCGCATGCTGGGCGAGCCCGGACGGGGCGTGCCCACGATCATCGAGATGGTCGGCCACACCCGCCTTGACTGCGTGATCGGCTCCGCCGCCGGCATGCGCGTGGGCGTCGTGGGCGCCACCCATCACGCCGCCCACCGCTCGACCTTCGGGCGGACCCTGATCGACCAGCCGCTGATGCAGAACGTGCTCGCCGACCTGTGCCTGGAGTCCGAGGCCACCACCGCCCTGGCCATGCGCCTGGCGCGTGCCTACGACGAAGCCCACGCCGACGCCGACGCGGGCGAGAACGAGACCGACGCGCAGCTGTTCAAGCGCCTGGCCACCGCCGTCGGGAAGTACTGGACCTGCAAGCGCGCCCCCAACCACGCCTACGAGGCGATGGAGTGCCTGGGCGGAAACGGCTACGTCGAGGAGTCGGGCATGCCCCGCCTGTACCGCGAGGCCCCGCTGGCCTCGATCTGGGAGGGATCGGGGAACGTCATGAGCCTCGACGTGCTGCGCGCCCTCACCCGCTCGCCGCGCTCGCTCGAGGTGTTCCTGGCCGAGGTCGAGCAGGCCGCCGGCGCCGACCCTCACCTGGATGCCCGCGTGAGGGCGCTCAAGGACCAGTTCTCAGACCCCTCCACGCTCGAGACCAGGGCGCGGCGGGTGGTCGAAGGCATGGCGCTGTGCCTGCAGGGCTCGCTGCTCGTGCGCCACGCGCCGGCGGCTGTGGCCGATGCCTTCTGCGCCTCGCGCCTCGGCGGCGACGGGGGACTCGAGTACGGCACGCTGCCGGCGGGCACCGACTTCGAGAGCATCATCGCGCGCAGCCGTCCCGTTCCCGCCTGAGCCGGGCGCTGCACGGCCGCGCCCAGGGCCCTGAATCGCAGGGCCCGACGCCGCCTGCGCCTACCATTCTCCTGTGGCACCCCGCACGAACTTCCAGCTCGCCCGCGTGTTCGGCATCCGGATCGGAGTGGGGATCAGCTGGTTCGTCCTGCTGTTCTTCTTCATCATCATCGTCACCCCCTACTTCCACGAAGTGCTGGGGGGCTCCGACACCACCGCCTACCTGGTCGCGGTCGCCTCGGTGCTGTCGTTCTTCGTATCGCTCATCCTGCACGAGCTCGGCCACGCGCTCGTCGCCCGCCGCAACGGCCTGACCGTGGTCGGCATCGACCTGTGGGCGTTCGGGGGAATCACCCGTGCCGGCGAGCCCCAGAACCCGGGCATGGAGTTCCGCGTGGCGGCCGCCGGCCCGGCGGTGACCTTCATCGTGATCGTGGTCTGCGTGCTGGCCGGCAGGCTGATCGCCGACTCCAACCACTTCTTCGACATCGCGGTGGGCACGGGGGGCGTGCGCGCCACACCGGCGATCCTGTGGCTGAGCTGGGTCGCCACGATCAACGCGCTGGTGCTGGTGTTCAACCTGATCCCCGCCTTCCCGCTGGACGGCGGCAGGCTGGCGCACGCCCTGATCTGGTGGCGCACCGGCGACCGCAACGGCGCCACCCACGTCACCGGCCGCGCGGGCCAGGGCTTCGCCCTGCTGCTCGGCGCCTTCGGGCTGTGGGCCCTGGCCTCGGGCGGCTCGGCGGGCCTGTTCACCATGCTGCTGGCGTTCCTTCTCTACCAGGCGGCGGGCGCGGCCGTGGCCCAGGGCTCGCTCGGCAAGCGCATCCAGAACATCACCGTGGCGGACATCATGGATCGCGAGCCCGTCACCATCCCCGCCGAGCTCAACCTGATCGACGCCCAGGAGCAGTTCTTCCTGCGCTACCGCTGGCCGTGGTTCGCCGTCGTCGACCCCGCCCGCCACTTCCTCGGCGTCGTGCGAGGGCAGCGGGTGGACGACGAGATATCGGCAGGGCGGCCCGCCCTGCCGGTGTCTGAGGTGCTCGAGGAGGACCTGCCGGTGAGGATCGGCGAGCAGGCGCCGCTCGAATCGCTGCTGGGCGCCGAAGGGCTGAGCCGCCTTGGCGCGATGGTCGCCGTCGACGAGGACGGCGTCCTGCAGGGCGTGGTCACGCTGGCGCAGGTCCGCCGGGCCTTGCGTCCGGCCGCTATATAGAGTCCCCGTCGCAAACGCCCCCTCTCCCCCCTCGGACCCTTCACAGCCATGCCAGCACACGACGTCCTGATCATCGGAGCCGGTCTAGCCGGCCAGCGCGCAGCGCTGGCGGCTGCTCGCGAGGGCGCGAGCGTGGCGATCATGAGCAAGGTCCACCCCGTCCGCTCGCACTCGGTGGCCGCCGCCGGCGGGATCAACGCCGCCATCTCGATCGACGACGACTGGCGCTCCCACGCTTACGACACCGTCAAGGGCTCAGACTTCCTGGGCGACCAGGACGCCATCGAAATCATGTGCTCGGAGGCGCCGGCTGAGGTCATGCACCTGGAGCACATCGGCGTCACCTTCCACCGCAACGAGCACGGCGAAATGGACCTGCGCGCGTTCGGCGGAGCCTCGATGAAGCGCACCGCCTACGTCGCCGACATCACCGGCCAGGCGCTCCTGCACGTGCTGTATGAGCAGCTGCTCAAGCACCACGAGACGGTCGATCGCTATGAGGAGTGGTTCACCACCTCGCTGCTGCTGGACGAGCAGGGCGGCTGCGCCGGGGCGATCGCGCGCGACGTGCGCAGCGGCCGGATGGAGGCCTTTCAGGCCAAGAACGTGATCCTCGCCTGCGGCGGAGCCGGCCAGGCCTACAAGCCCACCACCAACGGCCTGATCGTGACCGGCGACGGCATCGCCATGGCCTACCGCCTCGGCGCCCCGCTGATGGACATGGAGATGGTGCAGTACCACCCGACCTGCCTGGTCGAGACCGGCATCCTGATCACCGAGGGCGCCCGCGGCGAGGGTGCCCACCTGCTCAACTCCCAGGGTGAACGCTTCATGGAGAAAGCGGCTCCCAACAAGATGGAGCTGGCCTCTCGCGACGTCGTCTCCCGCGCCGAGCAGATCGAGATCAACGAGGGTCGCGGGGTGGGCCCCGGCGGCCTGGGCATCTACCTCGACGTGACCGTCGTGCCGCGCAAGCGCACCCTCGAGGCGCTGCGCGAGATCGTCAACCTGGGCAAGGACTTCGCCGGAGTGGACATCACCCGCGAGCCGATCACCATCCGGCCCGGGCAGCACTACATCATGGGCGGCGTCAAGACCGACGTCGACGGGCGCACCCCCATCGAGGGGCTGTACGCCGCCGGCGAGGTGGCCTGCGTGTCCGTGCACGGAGGCAACCGCCTCGGCGCCAACTCGCTTCTGGACACCCTCATCTTCGGCCGCCGCGCCGGCGAGCATGCCGCCGCCCGGGCCGCCGGCATGCCGATGCCCAAGGCCGACGCCAACGCCGGGCTGCGGCGCGACGCCGAGATGATCGACGCCATCATCTCCCGCCCCCACGACGGCCGGCGAGTGTCAGAGATCAAGGACGAGCTGGGCGAGCTGATGAACCGCTATGCGGCGGTCTTCCGCGACGAGGCGGGGCTGCAGAGCGCGCTTGAGACGATCGCCCGACTGAGGGAGGAGTCAGAGCACGCCTGGATCGATGACCGCGGCACCGTCTTCAACCAGGACGTGCTCGGCGCGCTCGAGCTCGGCTACATGATCGACTGCGCAGAGACCACCGTCGTCGGGGCCCTGGAACGCAAGGAGTCCCGGGGTGCGCAGTTCCGCACCGACTACCCCGAGCGCGACGACGATCAGTGGCTCAAGCACATCGACATCTCGCTTGGCTCCGACGGCGGCCCGCATGTGAGCTTCTCGCCGGTGACCATCACCCAATGGCAGCCAGAGGAGAGGAAGTACTGATGGCAGACACGCACAAGCCGCCCGAGGACTTCACCATCCGCATGCGCCGCTATGACCCCGAGTCCGGCGAGGCCCCCTACTGGGATGAGCACACCGTCAGGCTGGCACCCCACCGCTCGGTGCTGGAGGCGATCCTGCAGGCGCGCGAGCGCTTCGACGGCTCGATCGGGATCCGCTGCTCCTGCCGTCAGGCGATCTGCGGCTCCTGCGGCGTGCGCGTCAACGGCGAACCGGCGCTGGCCTGTCACACCCACCTCGACGCCGCCATGGCCGGAGCCGAGGACGGCGTCATCGAGATCGAGCCGATGGGCAACATGCCGGTGATCAAGGACCTGATCGTGGACATGGACGCGGTGCACTGGAAGAAGGTGCAGCGGGTCACGCCCTGGCTGATCAACAAGCAGCCGGTGCCCGAGCGCGAGTACCTGGTCTCACACGAGAGCATGGTCGACGTCACCCAGTCGATGGCCTGCATACAGTGCGGCGCCTGCGTCTCGGATTGTCTGGCGATGGAGGTGGACCCGGGCTTCATCGGCCCGGCCGCGCTGGCCAAGGCCTACCGCTTCGTCGGGGACCCCCGCGATGACCAGCAGTTCCAGCGGCTGAACGACCTGGCCCAGGACCCCCAGGGCATCTTCGACTGCACGCACTGCTTCAAGTGCGTCGAGGCCTGCCCCAAGGACGTAAACCCGATGGGCCAGATCATGCGCCTGCGGCGGATCGCCACCAACGACCACCACATCGTCGACCGCAACAACGGCGAGCGCCACGAGGCGGCCTTCACCGGGCTGATCAAGGACAACGGCCTGCTGTGGGAGGCCGAGCTTCTGCCCCGCTCCTACGGCGGCAACTCGTGGTTCGGCAAACTCCACCCCGCCGCGGGCAAAGAGCTGATCAGCTCGCTGCCGGCCATCCTCAAGGCGCTGATCCGCGGCAAGGTCACCCCGATGGGGGCGCTCAAACCGCACAGGCTCCCCAAGGCCGACCTGCAGAACGTGCAGTCCATCTACAAGGAGGTCGAGGGCCGCCCCGAGCGCTATGAGCTCAACCTGTACATCAGCGGCGTCGACGAGGTCGTGGAGGAGGTGCCGGTGACGGTCGCCGGCGGCGTCGAGACCGAGGCATCCGCACCCCCGCCGGAGAGTCCCGAAGGGAGCACGAGCGTATGAAGGTCGCCTACTGGCCCGGCTGCGTGAGCCGCGGCTTCACACCCGAGCTGCACGGCTCGATGGCCAAGATCGCACCGCTTCTGGACCTCGAGCTGATGGAGCTCGACCGCGCCTGCTGCACCGGGGCGGGCGTGATCGCAGAGCACAATCAGGAGCTGGCCGACACGCTCAACGCCCGCACCTTCGCCCTCGCCCAGCAGGTCCAGGGCGCCGAGCTGATGATGAACATCTGCTCCACCTGCCAGGGCGCCCAGTCGGAGTGCCAGGAGCGCCTCGACTCGAGCGCGGACTACCGCGAGCACGTCAACGGCACGCTCGCGTCAGAGGGGCTCAGCTATGAGAAGGGGCTCACCAACAAGAACTTCCTGTGGCTGCTGGTCGAGGAGATCGGGCTCGATCGCCTGCGCTCGCTGGTCAAGCAGCCGCTCACCAACCTCAGGGTCGGCCCCTTCTACGGCTGCTACATCGTGCGCCCCCGCAACCGCCTCGGCATCGATGCAGAGCACCCGCGCGACCACTACCTGCACCAGGTGATCGATGCGCTCGGAGGCACCGTGATCGAGTACGCCGGCATGCGCAAGTGCTGCGGCTTTCCGATCATCACCATGAACAAGCAGGCCTCGCTGAAGCAGGCGGGCCGTCACCTCGGCGACGCCGTGGACGCCGAAGCCGACTGCCTGGTGACGCCCTGCCCGCTGTGCCATCTGAACCTCGATCTGCAGCAGCCACTGGCCGAACGGGTGGTGGGCCGGGAGCTCGAGATGCCCGTCCTTCATCTGCCCCAGCTCGTCGGCCTGGCTCTGGGCCTCGAGCCCAAGGAGCTCGGCATGTCCCGTCATGTGGTACGCCCGACCTCGGTGATCGACTGGTCGGCCTCGGTGGTGGGCGCCGCCGCCTGAGGCAGCGCATCAGCATCAGTGAAGATCCTCACCGTCGTCGGCAACCGGCCGCAGTTCATCAAGGCCGCGGCCGTGTCAGGCCCGCTGCGCCGTGAAAACGAGGAGATCCTCGTGCACACCGGCCAGCATCACGACGACTCGCTCTCGCGGGTGTTCTTCTCAGAGCTCGGCCTCGCCCGCCCCGACTCAGAGCTCAACATCGCCGGCGGCTCCAACACCTCCCAGACCGCCCGCATGCTGGCCGCGCTCGAGCCGCTGATCGAACAGCTCAGGCCCCGGGCGGTGCTCGTCTACGGCGACACCAACTCGACCCTCGCCGGAGCGCTGGCGGCGGCTCAGGCCCGCGTCCCGGTCATCCACATCGAGGCCGGGATGCGCTCCTTCGACTGGTCCATGCCCGAGGAGCTCAACCGGGTGCTGACGGACCATCTCGGCGATCTGCTGCTGTGCTCCTCTCCCACGGCCGCCGAGAACCTGCTGTCAGAGTCCGTCTCAGGCCGTGTTGAGGTGGTCGGCGACGTGATGGTCGACGTGGCCATCGCCCGCCAGCCCTCGGCCCGGGCGGACACCCGCACGCTGAGCGAACACGGCCTCATGGGAGGCTCCTACATCCTGCTGACCGCACACCGGGCCGGCAACGTCGATGACCCCGAGCGCCTGCGCGCGCTGGTGAGCCTCATCGCGGCCCTGCCCATGCCCGTGCTGTTCGCCCTCCACCCCCGCACCCGGGCCCGCCTGACGGACGCCGGCCTGCTCGGGGAGCTCGAAGCGCTCGACGGTCTCACCCTCACCGGGCCGCTCGGCTACGTCGAGTTCAGCGCCCTGGCCTGCCAGGCCAGGGCCGTGGTCACCGATTCCGGGGGCGTCCAGAAGGAGGCGTACCTTGCCGGGGTGCCCTGCGTGACGCTCAGAGCGAACACCGAGTGGGTGGAGACGGTGCAGACGGGCTGGAACACGCTGGTGGACCTCGACCCCGCCTCGGCCCTGGCCGCGCTTTCAAAGCCGCGACCGGCCGAGCACCCGCCGCTGTATGGCGACGGGCACGCGGCGGAGCGCTGCGTGGCGCTGATCGGGGCCTTCGCCGAGACCATCGGCGCCGCGGGATGAGCGCCGGGCCTGACCCCGTGCGGGTGGGGGTCGCGGGGCTCGGCTACTGGGGGCCCAACCTGGCCCGCAACCTGGCCGCCATTGGAGGCTGCGAGCTCGCCTGGCTGTGCGATCCCGACGCCCCGGCCCGCGAGAGGCTGGCCCGCGCCTTCCCCGGTGCCCGTGCCACGGGGGAGCTGTCAGACCTGCTCGAGGACCCGGAGCTCGACGCGATCGTGCTCGCCACCCCCGTGCCCACCCATGCCGAGCTCGCCGTCCGGGTGCTGGAGGCGGGCAAGCACTGCTTTGTCGAGAAGCCGCTCGCCACCACGGCCGCCGATGCCGAGCGCGCTGTGCAGGCCGCCGCCGCCGCCCAGAGGATCCTGATGGTCGGCCATCTGCTCGAGTACCACCCCGCGGTCGACCGGCTGAAGGAGCTGATCGATGCCGGCGAGCTCGGGAGGCTGTACTACCTGTACGGCAACCGCCTCAACCTGGGCAAGCTGCGAGAGGACGAGAACGCGCTGTGGAGCCTCGGCGCCCACGACGTCTCGGTCGTCCTTCGCCTGATCGGAGAAGAGCCCGAGGAGTGCCTGGCCCACGGCGCCTCCTACGTTCGCGAGGGCGTCCAGGACGTCGTCTTCTGCTACCTGCGGTTCCCCTCGGGAATCGTCGCCCACCTCCATCTCTCCTGGCTGGACCCCCACAAGGAGCGCCGCCTGACCGTGGTGGGCGCCCGCCGGATGGCGACCTTCGACGACATGCTGATCGAGGGCAAGCTGACGATCTACGACAAGGGCTTCGACGAGGACTCGCGCTCCTGGGGCGAGTACATCGCCCGTTCCGGCGACGTGTTCTCTCCACGGCTACCCAACTCAGAGCCGCTGCGAATCGAGTGCGAGCACTTCATCAACTGCATCCGCACGGGCTCTGAGCCCCGCTCGGACGGCAACAGCGGCCTGCGCGTGGTGCGCGTGCTGGAGGCGCTGCAGCGCTCGCTCGACGGATCCGACTGAGCCCGGCCCAGGCTAGGCGGCGCTCGGCCGCCGCCGGCGATCGACGCCTTCGGGCTGCTCCATGCTGACCCTGCGGTCGGGCCTCAGCACCGGACCGAAGTACTCGCCCACACCCCTCAGCAGGTAGGCCCGCCGTTCACGGTCGTAGCCGAACAGGGGCCGCAGCAGCGTCAGCCGGTGCGGTGGAACATAGCGGCGTGGTCTTCTTACGGTGCGCAAATCAGTCATCCATGACGGGGGTATTACGACAGGCAGTTTTGCACAGCCGGACCCGCGGCGCAGCTACAGCGCTTCGGCCGCCCTGAACGGCTGCTCTTCGGAGATCGTGCCCTCGCCCGAGAGCTCGAAGGCGGCGTGCAGCACCTGCACCGCCCGTTCCACCTGGTCGCGCTCGATCACGCAGGAGATCTTGATCGGCGAGGTGGCGATCATGTCGATGTTCACGCCCTCCTCGGCCAGCACCGCGAACACCTTCGCCGCGACACCCGGATGCGAGCGCATTCCGGCCCCCACGATCGAGACCTTGCCCGTGTTCTCATGCGCGGTCAGATCGCCGAAGGCGTCGCCCTTCAGGGGCTCGAGCGCGGTGCGCGCAACGCGCAGATCATCGCGGGGGATCGTGAAGGAGATCTCCGCCAGGCCGCCCGCGGCGACCGGCTCGTTCTGGACGATCATGTCCACGTTGATGTTGGCCTCGGCCAGCGCCTGGAAGATTCGCGCCGCGGCGCCCGGCTCATCGGGCACGCCGACCAGCGTCATCCGCGCCTCGGCGGTGGAATGGGTCACGGCTGTGATCAGGGGCTGCTCCATGGTCTCTGCCTCCGCGAGCACAACCGTACCGGGCGAGTCCTCGAAGGAGGAGCGACAGTGGATGCGAACCCCGTGGTTGCGGGCGTACTCCACCGAGCGCAGCTGCAGAACCCCGGCTCCCGAGGCCGCCATCTCGAGCATCTCCTCGAAGGACACCGTCGGCAGCAGGCGCGCGTCTGCCACGATCCGCGGATCGGCCGTGTAGATGCCGGCCACGTCTGTGTAGATTTCGCACACCTCCGCGCCGAGCGCGGCGGCGACCGCCACCGCGCTGGTGTCCGAGCCGCCGCGCCCCAGCGTGGTCACGTCCTTGCCGGTGCTGGAGACGCCCTGGAAGCCCGCCACCAGCACGATGCTGTCCTCCTGCAGGCCTTCCCAGATGCGCTCGGCGCGCACATCGAGGATCAGCGCCTTGGTGTGGGACTCGTCGGTGACGATCCCGGCCTGGGAGCCCGTCAGGGAGATCGCGCGGTGGCCGAGGTCATTGATCACCATCGCGCACAGAGCACAGGAGATCCGCTCCCCCGAGGACAGCAGCATGTCCATCTCGCGTGGATCCGGCGCGTCTGAGACCTCCTCGGCCATCGCGATCAGCTCGTCTGTGGTCTTGCCCCGCGCGGACAGCACCGCGACCACGCGGGCGCCGTGTTCGCGCTTCTCCACGATGCGCTGCGCCGCGCGCTTGATGCGCTCGGCGTCGGCCACCGAGGTGCCGCCGAACTTCATCACCACAACGTCGGGTATGTGCGCGGGCGCGCGAGCGGGCATGGCCGCAGAATAGCCGCGCGGTCTATACGGCCCGGCGTCCGGCCAGCGCCTTGCCCAGCGTCACCTCGTCGGCGTACTCCAGATCCGAGCCCACCGGCAGGCCGCTTGCCAGGCGCGTGACCGCGAGCTCGGGGGCGCGGGTACGCAGCTCTTCGGCGATGTGCAGCGCCGTCGCCTCACCGGTGGTGGTCGGGTTCGTCGCCAGCACGATCTCCCGCACCTCCTCGCCGCCCGAGGCGACCCGGGCGAACAGCTCTGAGATCTTCAGGTGCTCGGGGTCGATGCCGTCTATCGGCGACAGCGCTCCGCCGAGCACGTGGTAGACGCCGTGATACTCGTGCGTGCGCTCCATCGGGATCACGTCGCTGGGCTCCTCCACCACGCAGATCAGCCCATGGTCGCGCCTTGAGTCCTCACAGATGCGGCAGCGTGTCTCGTCGGTCAGGTTGAAGCACACCTCGCACAGGCCGATCTTCTCCTTGACCTCCGTGATCGCCTGGGCCAGGGCGGAGGCTTCCTCCGCGGAGGCGCGCAGGATATGAAACGCCAGGCGCTGGGCGGTGCGATTGCCGACACCGGGCAGCCGCGACAGCTCGGTCACGAGCGTCTGCACGGGTGGAGAGTAGGAGGTGTTCACAGGCCGGGCAGGCCCAGCCCACCGAGGCTGCCCAGATCCATGCCGGCGGTGGCGCCGCCCATCTTGCTGGCCACGAGCTCCTGGGCCATGCGCAGCCCCTCGTTGACCGCCGCCAGCACCATGTCGGCGAGAATCTCCACGTCCTCGGGGTCCACCGCGGAGGGGTCGATCGTGACCGCCTTGACCTCGAGGTCGCCGCCCACGCGCACGGTGACCATGCCTCCGCCGGCGGAGGCCTCGACGACCTCGCTCTTGAGCTCCTCCTGGGCAGCCTCCATGTCCTGCTGCATCTTCTGCACCTGCTGGAGCATCTGCTGCATGTTCGGCACCTTCGGCTGCTTGGGCATGTTCGCTCACTCGCCTTTCTGTGCGGTGTTCGGCGACGCCGGTTCGGGCTCCAGTGGGATCTCCTCGGCGTCGAGCTCCTGCTTGAAGCGTGCCACCCACTCCTCCTCGCTGTACACCTCCGCACCGGAGCCGGGCTCCTCGGAGTCGCCGAGCTCCTCACGGAGCTCATAGGACAGGCGCCAGCGCTCGCCCGTGACCTGGCGCAGCGCGTCGGTCACGATCGCGCGGTTGGCCGGATCCTCGGCCTGGCGCTTCAGGAACGCGGCCGTGGTGGGAAACCCCACCATCAGATCCTCGCCGGAGATCGACACCGGCCTGGCTTCGGTGATCACCGCTCCGCACAGCGCATGCTCGGCGCCAACCAGCTCGACCACCGCCGGCCACAGATCGATGATCGACTTCACGTCCGCCCCACCCTCCGCCGCGAACGCGCGTTCAACGCTCGCGCCCAGATCGGGCTTGGGCCGCGCGGGCTGCTCCTGCGGCGCGGGGGTGGCGGCCTGCTCGGAGGAGACGGCCGGCGCCGGGCGCGCCGGGGCGGTCTGGACGGCGGTTGGCTCGCGTTTCTCGACGGGTCCCTCAGAGGGG
Organism: uncultured Solirubrobacteraceae bacterium; assembly: GCA_963826995.1. Taxonomy (GTDB): domain Bacteria; phylum Actinomycetota; class Thermoleophilia; order Solirubrobacterales; family Solirubrobacteraceae; genus Palsa-744. The sequence continues at coordinate 61,347 of CAWGYZ010000005.1, forward strand.
CCCTGCCCACCCGCGGGGCGGCCCTGCTCGAGGCGCTCGATCCGCGCGAGCAGGGCACGCGCCGAGGAGTCCACCTCGGGCTTTGCGGCCTTCACGAGCGCCAGCTCGAGGCGGGTACGGGAGTCGGCGCCGGCGCGCACCGCCTCCATCGCCTCTCCCAAGAGCTCCAGCAGGCGCACGACCACCGCGTGATCCACCCGCTCGGCCTGGGCGCGCAGCGCCTCATCGGCCTCGGGCGTGAGCGACAGCTCGGCGGGCACCCCCTCGAGGCTCTGCACCACGAGCAGTTCGCGCGCGCGCACCTCGAGGTCCGAGGCGAAGGCGCCCGCGTCGCGACCCTGCTCCACGTAGGAGCCGAGCGCTGCCAGCGCGCCCCTGGCGTCCGCCCGGGCAACCGCGTCGACCGTCTGTTCGAGAAGCCCCGCATCGGCGACACCGAGCACCGCGAGCACGTCCGCCAGCACGATCTCGGTGCCGCTGTAGGTGACGAGCTGCTCGAGCGTGCCCAGCGCGTCGCGGAAGCTGCCCGTCGCCGAGCGAGCCAGCGCCGCGACCGCCTCGGGCGGGATCTCGATCGACTCGGCCTCGGCGGTGCGCCGCACCACGCTCGCGATCTGCTCGACGGTGGGGCGGTGGAAGTCGAAGCGGTGGCAGCGGTCGATCACGGTCGCCGGCACCTTCTGATCCTCGGTGGTCGCGAGCACGAACACCGTGTTGGGCGGGGGCTCCTCGAGCGTCTTCAGGAACGCATTCCATGCGGCCGTCGAGAGCATGTGAGCCTCGTCGAGGATGTACACCTTGCGCCGCCCGGACACGGGCGCATAGGCGACGCTCTCGCGCAGCTCCCGGATGTCGTCCACCGAGTTGTTGGAGGCCGCGTCCATCTCGATCACATCCATCGAGTTCCCCCGCGCGATCGAGACGCACGATTCGCACACACCACAGGGCTCTGAGGTGGGTCCCCGCTCGCAGTTCAGGCACGCCGCGAGGATCTTGGCGGTCGAGGTCTTACCGGTCCCGCGCGAGCCCACGAACAGGTAGGCGTGGTGCACCTTGCCCCGGTCGACCGCGTTGCGCAGCGTCCGCACGACCGCATCCTGGCCCACCACATCGGCGAACGTGCGCGGGCGATGCCTGCGATAGAGGGACCGCTGCTCGGGCTGTGGCTCTTGCGCCGGGGTCACGTCCGCTGAGTCTATCCACGGTTCCCACCGGCCCGAGCGCCTCCCGGAGCGGATAGCGTGCGCGCTCGTGAGAGACCGGATCGCGCGCCACGGCAAGCGTGTTTCAGCCCTGCCGGCGATCATCGTCGGGGCGGTGCTGCTGCGCCTGATCAGCGGCGTCGGCTTCGCCAACTACGACACCCTGTACGCGCTTGCCTGGGGGGGCCAGCTCTCGCGCGGGGTCGCCCCCTCCTACCGCGTCGCGATAGCCCCCACCCCCCATCCGCTGGTCGAGCTCGTCGGTCTGGTGCTCGCCCCGCTCGGGCCCCGGGCGGTGGAGAACGTGACCGTGTGGCTCGGCTTCCTGGCGCTGTCGGCCTGCGGCTGGGTGATCTACAGGCTGGGCTCTGAGTGGTTCGGGCGGGCGGCCGGGGCCCTCGCGGCGCTGATCCTTTTGACCCGCGTGCCGATCCTCTCCTACGGGGTGCGCGCCTACGTCGACATCCCCTACCTGCTGCTCGTGCTCTCAGCACTGCTCGTCGAGACGCGCCGCCGGCGCGCCGGTGCGCCGGTGCTCGTGCTGCTGGCGCTCGCGGGTCTGCTGCGCCCGGAGGCCTGGGCATTCTCCGGGCTCTACTGGCTGTATGTGACCGGCCTGATCCCCGGGCTGCCGAGATCGGAGGCGCTCACGCGGCGCGAGCTCGCGGGGCTCACGCTGCTCGCGCTCTCGGCGCCGCTTGTGTGGGTGCTCAGCGACCTGGCCATCACCGGCGATCCGCTGTGGTCGCTCACCAACACCCGCCACACCGCCGAAACGCTTCACCGGGTCACCGGGATCGGGAACGTCCCGGAGTACATCCCCCGCCGCATCGGCGAGATCCTTCGCCCGCCTGTTCTGGTGGGCGCCGCGCTGGGCGGGGTGCTGTCGCTGCTGTGGCTTCGCCGGCGGGCGCTCGTGGGGGCGGCGGCGGGCCTGCTCGCCGTGCTGGTGTTCGCCCTGTTCGCCTCCACAGGGCTGCCGATCAACACCCGCTATGCCTTCCTCGCGGCGGCCATCCTCAGCCTGTTCTGCGGCGCCGGCGTGTTCGGCTGGACCTGCCTCGACCGCGCCGACCCCCGGCGGCGATGGTGGATGGCGGGCGGAGCGCTGGTGCTCCTGGCGCTGATCGCCTACGTGCCGTCCCAGTACCACTCCGCCCACCGCGAACTGAACAAACTGGCGCGCCAGCACGGCATCGAACAGGACCTGCTGGCGCTCGTCTCAGACCACTCGATCAGCCTGACCTGCGGGCGCGTCGGGGTGCCCAACCACGCGCCGGTGCCACTGCTTGCCCTGTACCTGAAGACCAGCCCCGAGAACATCGTCAGCGCCCAGGTCAGGCCGATCACGTCAGGGGACTACCTCGACCCCGCCAACAAGGCCGTCGAATCGGACTATGTGCTCGACCCGAACGATCCCCACCTCGCCGTCAACGTGCCGCCGGGGTTCACCGAGATCCGCTCCAACCGCTCGTGGCTCGTCTTTCAACGCTGCGTCCCATAGGCAGGAGCATGGACCGTGCACCCCTCGTCGAGACCTCGCGCACCGGACGCCTATCGCCGCCCGCGACTCCGGTCCGGGAGCTCCCGCTGCGCCTGCCGGGGATCGCTTAAGGCTGCTTCCTTCCGGACCTGACCTGGTTCACAAGCCGACACCGCGCGGGACCCGAACCATCGACGCCCCGAACGGCGGAGCGACCGGAGCGGAAAACCCCTCGGAGGGGAGTTCAGCCCCGCTAGAGCGGATTGCGGATACAGGGCACCGCTACCTCCCCGCCTAGCACGGTCCACGCCCGATCCTAACGGACGCCGCGCAGCGCAACCGCGCACCCCCGGGCCGAGTTCCGTTAGTCTGCCCGCCCATGAGGAACTTCAACGACTTCCACGCTCTGCGCTCCCGCACCACGCTCTGCCTTGCCACGCTGGCCGCCGCCATCCTCGTGGCCGGCTGCGGCTCGAGCAGCTCCTCCGGCGGGATCGGCGTCGGCGTCGAGAACAAAGCCGACGAAGCCCTCGCCAAGTCATCCGCTACCGGGGCCACGAGCACGACGGCAACGACCCCCACCAGCGGGCCGCTGTCCAAAGAACCGACCGTGCCGCCGCAGTCGGGCACGCCGCCGACGAAGCTTGTGACCAAGGAAATCATCACGGGAACCGGTCCCGAAGCAAAGGCCGGTGACACCGTGACCGTGAACTATGTCGGGGTCCTCTACAAGGGCGGCAAAGAGTTCGACGCGTCCTGGAAACGCAACGAACCGTTCACCTTCACGCTCGGCAGGGGCCAGGTCATCCCCGGCTGGGACCAGGGCGTCGCCGGCATGAAAGTCGGCGGACGGCGCCTGCTCATCATCCCGGGGCCGCTGGCCTACGGCGCCAAAGGCTCACCGCCTACGATTCCGCCGAACGCGACCCTGGTGTTCGTGGTCGACCTGCTGGGTACCTAGGGTTCGCGCCCGGAGCCACGCGACCGCGCCTGTGAGGAGCGGAGCGGTGCGCGCGCCGGCGCTGCTGCTGCTGCTGAGCGGAGTTCTCCTCGCGGCAGGATGCGGCGGCACGGGCACGACAGCGTCCAGCCCGGCCGCACAGAGGCTCCAGCGCGAAGACCTGATCGCGGTGAGCCACGCCCTGCAGAGCCTCGAGCAGCCGATCGCGCACGAGGTGGCGGCCAGCAAGACGGCATGGCCCCTGGTTGCGAACGGGCTTCCTGCATCCGCGCTTGAGGCGGCCCGCCCTGCGATCACCTCCGCGGCCGAAAGCGCCGCGAGGATCAAGCCGCCGGGACTGCTCGAAGAATCTCAGGCGGCGTCCCTGACCGGTCCCGCATCGCAGCTCGCCGCCCAGTTCTCGACCTTCAACGGGCTCACATCCCACGGCTGGCAGATGATCCTGGCCGCGATCGACTCGATCGAACGAGGATCCCCCGAGAGCGCCCGCTTCGCGCGTGAAAACGTGGCCCTCTACATCGACAGCGTCTATGACGGCCACTTCTCGCTGGCCCAGATCGGCAAGAAGCTTGAGAGCGGCTACCGCATGCTCGGGGGTCAGGCCGCCTTCGGAGGAGCCCTCTCGCAGGCCGAAGTGGATGCGCTGGCCGACACCTACTCCGAAGCGGCCGACCGGCTCCATCCCCATGTCGGGGTTCGGTTGGGGGCCTAGCCAGGGTCCTGGCCGGATATGCAAATGCGAGGTTTGAGCCATCTCGCGTCGGGTAGGGCTCACAGATAGCAACGAACAAGACGCCGGGATGCCTGTATGAGGATGTCGCCCGGCGCCGCAATGAACCCAGGCGGGCTCAGGCCCAGGGCAGCGATGCCAAGGCCCGCAGCCTGACGCGGCCTCCGCACTGCGGGCGCTGGACTGGGACGTGTCGTAGCTAAAAACACACGCAGGGCCACTTGCTCCGGAACGGGAGTCGGTCGTCCACGCGATGAATGAGGAGAAGAAGACATGCAACGCATCAGGCTCATCGGACTGGCCCTCGTGACCACGTTCGCGTTCGGCGTGACTGCGGCGTCGGCTGCCTCCGCCCACAGCTTCAATGACCAAACGTACCCCGCCACGGTGAGGGCGCATGCCGTCAACCCCCAGGGCTTTCAGATCAGCGGTTCCGTGAGCGTGTGCTCGAAAGCCACGTTCGAAGGCACCGCAACCGCAGCATCCGAAACGCTCGAAGTGCATCCCAAATACGAAGACTGTGAAGTCGAGCTCGCCGGAACCTTCAAAGCGAAGGTCGATACGGAAGGCTGCAACTACCTGTTCCACGCGGCCACGCCCCTGACACAGGAAGGGTCAGTGGATGTCGTGTGTCAGACGGGCAAGGAAATCAATGTTGTGGTTGAAGGCATCGAAGGCGGTTGTTCGATCAAAATCCCGGCCCAGACGGGTCTGAAAACGGTCGAATACGTGAACGAAGGAGCCGGCTCGACCGCCAAGACGGAGGTCAATGCCAGGGTCACCGGCATCGCCTGGACCACCACCGGGGCCTGTGGCCTGAAAGAATCCGCCGGCAGCAACGGCGAATATCGGGAAGGGAAGACCAGCTCGCTCGGTATCCCGGAACTTGGCAGCGGACCCGCATCGGCTCTCTCTGAAGGGTTCAACGAACTCGAAGAACCTGACGGAATCCTGGTCGAATAACGCACGCAGCCGGCCGGTTGGCCGCGGTGAGGCATCGGCAGCGAAGGTGCTACACCGCGGCCGCGCCGGCAGGACGCGTGATCGTGTGAGCTGCGCGGCCGGACACCCCAGCGCCCGGCACCCGCCCCACGTTTAGGCGCGCCCGAAACGGGGCATATGTGGAGCCTTGACTCAAATGGGGAGAGACCGGAGAATGGGGAGCAGAGCAGCGGCATTGCTCGCAGTGGGAGCGACCATCTTCGGTGCGGCGTCGCTGGCACCGAGCGCGCTCGCCTCGAGTGAAACGCGCCGGGTGGCCGACAGCGTGGCCGGCATACCGGGTCTGCCGAGCGGCGTTCCGGCGGCCGCGACAGAGGCCGAGCCGGCGCTGCCCGAGCCCTCGAACTCGGAATGGCCATTTCCCAGCAACTTCTCCCGCACTTCCGGTACGGGCCTGCTGTCGGGCGGCGCGAGCCTGTGGACGGACTTCATCTTCGACGATCACGGGCCGCTGGGGAGTCCCGTCGGAATCGTTGATAGCGAGAAAGTGTCCGATCTCGCGCTTCCGAAAGGGGGCTTCTCCTATCCGGCCGGTGCCGCGGAGAACAACGGGGCAGACATCTTCACCGCGGCCGTCGGCTACACCCCCAGCGCGACCTACTGGCGGGTCGACTGGAACACGCTGGCCTCAGTCAACGTCCCCATCGCCGAGTGGGTGATCAGCACCGAAGCTGCGACGCCGGCAGCGGGAAGCACGTGGCCCGCCAACGCCGGGCTGAGCGCGCCGGGAATCCAGTACGCGCTGATCGTCACCGCCCAGCACGCCGAGCTTCTGGAAGCGGCCAGCGGCCTGCCGGTCGCCAACGCCGAACTCCACACCGAAGTGAACACGGCGGCCCGCTCATTCGTCGTGCGGATACCCACCAGCGTGCTTCCGGTCAGCGGCAGCTGGCAGGTGCGCCTGGCGGCCGGCCTGGCAAATCCGGCTGGAACGGAATTCGCGACCGTCCCGGCGGAAGACGGTGGAATCCCGGGCGCCACCAACGCCTACAACGTCACGTTCCGGACCTACCAGCAGGAGGCACCGACGGTCTGTCCGACCGAAGCTCTGAACGAATCGGCTGTCGCGCCGCTGTTGCACAGCGAACTGGGAGGCAGCGACGAAATCCTCGGCCATGTGCCGGTCATAGAGTGCGGAAACTTCTGGATGGAGGGTGACCAGGCCAACACGCTTCAGAGCGGGAACGTCTCCAAGTACGCGCTGTCGGTCAACTGGTCCTCGCTCGCCGCCCGTGACAAAACCCCCGAACCGCTGCCGAGCGGCTACTCGACCCGCTGGTATGTGACGCCGCTGAATCTCGGGCAGGGCGTCAAGGAAGCCGAAGAAGTCAACACATACACGGGTCCCACCTACCTCGGCAGGGTCCAGCCATACTCGGTCTACGTACCGACCACCTACAACCCGTCCACGCCCACTCCGCTGACCTGGATCCTGCACTCGCTCGGCGTCAACTACAACCAATACGGCGCGCTCGCGCCAAGCCAGCTGCAGGAAGAGTGCCAGGATCGCAACAGCATCTGCGCGACGACCGAGGGCTTCAGCGATGGGCAGTGGTACTACGAAGCCGCGCAGGTCGACTTCTGGGATGTCTGGCACCAGCTGGCCGACGCCTACAACCTCGATCCGGACGCGACCGTCATGTCCGGCTACTCGATGGGCGGCTTCGCCTCCTACAAGCTCGCGCTCGAATATCCGGACCTGTTCGCCAAGTCGATGCCGCTGGAGGGACCGGTGGTGTGCGGCACGCGGATCGTCGAAGGGGTGGAAACGGCAGCCGGCAAAGGCGGTCAGTGCGAAGCCGACGGCAACACGACGCCGCTGATCGTGAACGGCAAGTGGATCCCCTATGTCATGACCTACGGCGCCCTCGACGAGCTCGTGCCGTTCACGGGCGGCGTGGAGCAGGTCGAAGCGTTCAACAAGCTCGGCTATCGCTACTACGCCGTCCTGTATCCGGCCGAGGACCATCTCGTGTTCGCCTCACAGAACGACTTCGCCCCGGCGACCTCACAGCTTGGCCATCTGGAAAGGGTTCACAACCCGGGATCGTTCACGTTCACCTGGTACCCCGACCTGGACTCGCCGTCACTCGGTATCGGCCCGACGGGCGATTACTGGATCAGCGGCCTTCAGGCACGCAGCGTCACGCCGGGTGAGCTGGCAACGGTAAAGGCGTCTTCAGCGGCGATCCCGGAACCGTCCGAGACCCCCGAACACCATGTGGGCACGGCCTTCGGCCCGACCCCGGCTGTCACCGATTCGCTCACCTGGACGCCGGGACCGGCCCCGGCTGCTCAGCAGCTGTTGCAGCTGGACCTGAGCGACGTGGGTGCGATCGCCGTGGATACGGTGAGCGCGGGACTGACCTGCGCGAGCGTTGACGCGACCACCGACGGGGAAACCGAACTGACCCTGCTGCGGCTGCGGCCGGGGAGCACGGTGACGGTGAGCTCGAGCCTCTCGCCGACGACGGTACCCGCGAGCGGGCGCGTCACGGTTGACGTACAGGCCGGAACGAGCAGCGTGCAGCTGTGCTCGGCCGCCAGCAAGCACTGAGAAGTTCGCACCGTGGGACGCGCTCTCAAGGGCGGCGAACGACGTGCGCGACGAGGTCGGCTGGCGCTCCGCGCGCGTGAAACTGCCGCCTTGTCGCGCTCACGGACCCTGGATCGAGCGCCCGCAAGGTACGGTCCGAAACGAGGATCTCGTCAGGCTGCGCCGAGTCGGCCAGGCGAGCAGCGATGTTCACGTCGACGCCCAGGTAGTCTCGGCCAACCTTACGAGGGCGCCCGAGGTGGATGCCAGTGCGTAGGTGCGGGCGGTGACCGTCGACCTTCACCAAGGCCACACGATCGCAGGCATCGAATGCCGCTTCAACAGCGCTGGGTGCGTCGCGGAAAACCGCCATGAGACCGTCGCCAAGCCGCTTCACCACCTGGCCGCGTCGTGTCAGGATCGGCGGCTCGATGGCTTCGCCCACCTCACGCAGAAGTCCAACGGCGAGCTCGTCTCCCGCTTCCAACGCCCACTCGGAGAAGCTCACGAGGTCGGTGAAAAGGACCGCAACATCCACTTCGCCTCGACCTCGACCCTGGGCCTCCGCAAGTCTCTGCCAGCTCTGGAGGACCGCAGCCCCAAGCTCGCCCGCGATGCCGGGTTCCACCGGCCTGAGGGCCGCGAGCTGACGGAACGCCACGTCGGCGGGGCGGCCGCGGACGCTGTACAGCCCGTAATCGATCTCCTGCTCGCCGAGTGCCCACTCACGCGTCCGGCGCGCCGCGTTCAGCAGCTTGGGGCTCCGGTTGAGCCGACCGGCAGTCTCGGCGAGCCGCTTCGCGCGACCGGAGCTGGAATTCTCGCCCACGGCGGCAGCCTAAAACAGTTTGCGCCCAAAGCCTCGTAGACTCGGGGTCTCAGGGCGCGTAGCTCAGTGGGAGAGCGCTCGCTTCACACGCGAGAGGTCGCAGGTTCGAAACCCGCCGCGCCCATCGTCCGTTTCCCCAGTGTCAGAGCCAAATTCTGATGAGGGGGAAATGTCCGCCGGAAGGCCAAAATCGCTCGGTGGGCTAAATTGTGGGCTAAATTCGCCGGATTGGGCGCCGTACAACGCCTCCTGGGCGTCTGTGAGCAGAGCGTCGAAGGCCGCGCCGTGTGCGCGCTTTGAGCGATCGAGCAGCTGCGCGTACACGTCCATCGTGAGCTTCGAGTCGGTGTGCCCGACCTGGCTCTGCACGAACGGGACGTCGAAGTTCGTCGCCAGGAGCATGACCGAGACATACGTGCGTCGCATCGTGTGTGGCGTGACGTGCGGCAGCGGCGGGAGGCCGCGCCCGATGAGCTTCTCGCCGGCCCGGCGAGCGCCGGCGTCCAGCACCCTTTCGCGCACGTTGCCCTCGGCCCAGCGCTTCCCCTTGGGGGTGCAGAAGAACGGGCGCTCGGGCTCGACGGGGTAGCTCAAGCGGATCTTCTGCGCCCGGTGGGCGAGCAGGACGTCGCGGAGCTTGGGCGTGACCTCGACGTGGCGCACGCCGGTCTGGGTCTTGCTGTCAGAGACCCACAGGCGCGAGGCGGAGGGGTCGTGCAGGCGCACGTCGCGCTCCAGCAGGTCCAGTGCCTCTGAGATCCGCAGGCCGGCGTAGCCGAGTGTTGCGCACAGCGCGCGCCAGCCGACGCGGCCGTTGTCGCCGCGATAGGTCTTGCCGTTGGCGAGCATCGACATCGACCCGCTGCTCAGTCCGAACTGCAGACGCAGCGCGTACTGCGTCTCGCCGCGGCGCAGGCGCTCGCGGATGTCCGTGACCTCGGGGGCGCTCAGCTTTGCTCGCTTCTGTGATCTCGGCGCACGCTCGAGCTCGCCCACGGCATCGAGCAGCGCGACGAGCTGGTCGATCTCGAGGAATGTTCGCTCAGGCTTGGGTACGCGGACGCGCAAGCGCTTTGAGCGTGCCGGGTTGTCCTCTCGCAGCCTGTCCGCGACGGCATCGTCGAGAATCTGCGCGAGCAGGCTCATCATCATCTGGATCGAGCGCAGAGACAGGGGCTTGCGGCGTCGCCCGTTGCTGTCGGTCGAGCGGCCTCCGGCGGCGATGATCTTCACGAGCTCGTCGCGGTCTGCGAACAGCCGGGCGCGAAAGCGCGCGCAGTCCTGGTCTGAGATGTGCGCCAGCTGCATCGGACCGAAGAACGGCAGGACGTGCTTGCGCAGCCTCCACAGATAGTCCTGGTAGGTGTTCGCCGCCAACGGTGCCTGCCCGATCTCGCCGGTGCGCATGCGCTCGAGCCAGCGCGAGCAGTAGAGGTCGAACGCGACCGCCGATGAGCGATCCCCGACGGCGGGGGCCGGCTCCGGTTCATAGCGGGCGAGCACCTGCTCGATCGGAAGGCCCGCGGCCAGCAACGCGCGGACGTTTGCGAGCTCCTGCATCGCGCGCTCTTTGGTCCATCCCTCGACATCGCGCCCGAACATGACGCGGTAGCGCAGCCCCTCGTGGCTGAAGCGTGCTCGGATGCTCGCGCTGCCGTCCTTCAGGGGCACGGACTCGATGCTGCCTGTGGAGGGGCGGCCCCGCGTCTGTGCCCGAGGCGCGGTCCCGTCCTGGGGCCCAGGTCCGGACCCGTTGGGCGCTGCGCTTGCCACCAAGGCTCTCCGGTGTCGCGGTCGGCGTGGATCAGCGCCCATATTGAATCACCTCGGTTCTGGGCGCCCGTGACCCTCGCTGTCGCGAGGAGCCGGGGCGCGCCGGCCGACTCGCCGGGTCGGGTCGGCCAAGCGCCTCGGCCACCCGGCCGACGTCGAAGCGCAGCCGCCCGCGCGGTCCGCCGAGCCGGATCGCGCCCAGCTCGCGGGCGTGTGCGTAGACCCAATGGCGCTCGATGCCGAGCATCCGTGCGAGGTCGCCCGCGTCGACGTAGCGCGGGCTGGGATGAGCGTCGGCGGTGCCGATCAGCTGCGCGACGCGCCGTGCGATCTGCTCGATGTCTTCGTCGTCCAGCGTCATTGGCACCTGCGCATGGGCGTAGCCCGCTCCACGGCGCGCCCGCCGCGTGGGCTTCGTTGACGGCCGTTGAACGTCGGCCCCATCTGTAGAAAAGCCGCGCAAGCGCGACGCCGAGCAAGCGACTTGCCGGAATCGGTCACGTCCATCCCTACAGCTCCGCGCAGTTGGGATAGCCGCGGCGCTCGACCGCGTTACCGGCTGCGTCATAGCCGCGCAGCTCGAAGATGGTGGGGATCGCCTGCAGCTGCCGGCGCCCGGCGCGCGCTTCATCCTGCCAGCGCTCGCGCTGGTCCGCCACGAACTGATGGAAGGCGGCGGCGAGTTCTCCCTCGGGCAGGTCCTCGAGCGGGATCTCATGCACGCGCAGGATCGAGCACGCCGCTCGGCGGGCGTAGCCGGCGACTGTCAGGCCCTCGCGGCCGGCGTGCCGGTGGTCATCGCTCCAGCCGCCGGGCAGGCCGCGCGCCGTGCGGTAGAAGTAGAGGCCGTTGGCCTCCGCATGCATCGGCTCGCCGGTCTCCGAGTCCGCGAGGTGAAGGTCCACGAGCATCGCGAGCTCGGGGAAGGCAAGCAGCGCGGCGTCGTGCAGGCAGCCCGAGGCGTCGGGGTCGCGCTCGCGGCGATGGCGCCACTTGCCGCTATGGGAGCCGTGCGGCTCATACCGATCCGTCGTCACCGAGAACACCGGCGAGATCTCGCCGGTGTCTCCCCCTCTCCCTCAGCTGCAGGTGAACGACGACACGCGAGCGGTCGGCAAGGTCGCGTATCAGGGTGCGAGAAACCATGACTTCCTCCAGTCGGTTCGAGCTGATTCAGGTCAGTTGGGCCCTGCCCAACTGATTGCTCGCCGTTGCAGGTCGTGGAGGAGCCGTCAAGCAAGTTCACGAGTAACGGCAGTACCCCGCCGCAGGCGGGGGCCTCGAACTTGCTTTACGGCGGGGGAGCGACCTGCTAGCCGCTACCGGCGCCGGGAGCGCGCGGTGCGTCTGGTTCGGGCGGTTCGCGCGTGAAATCCGAAGGCCATACGGCTGGCAGGTCTGCGACGAGCCACGCGTTGATGCCGCCGGCCACGCTCATAGCGTCGAGGCCACGGCGCTCGGCGATGCGTGCGGCGAGCGCGCTGCGGTGCCCGGAGCGGCATAGAAAGGCGACGGGGCGATCGGCGCGAATCTCATTCACGTGACGGTGAAGCCGCAGCAACGGGACGTGCGCCGCGCCGGGGACACGGACATTCATATGCTCGCGCTCGCCACGAACGTCGACGAGCGAGATCCTCCCGCCGAAGTAGCGATCGGCCGCATATCTGGGCTCGATCGAGGTTATCCGGCGCCGGCGCATCATCACGCGTGCCCGAAGCGGATGTCGGGAAGGATCCGGCGCGCCCACCTGGGCAGATACCAGGCTCGGGCGCCCATCAGCCGCAGCAGCACGGGGAGCAGCAGCAGACGGATCAGCGCGGCGTCGAGCAGCACGGCGACACCGAGGATGATCCCCATCTCCTTGGGCGGCAGCGGCCCGGAAAGCGCGAAGGTGAAGAACACCGCGACCATCACCGCGGCGGCCGCGAAGATGACTCGGCCGGAGTGCGCGAGCCCATTGACCATCGCGTCCTTGGCGATGTGGCTGTGGTCCCAGTGCTCCTTTGCGGACGCCAGCAGGAACATCGTGTAGTCCATCGAGATCGCGAAGATCATCGCGAAGAAGAACACGGGGCCCCAGGCGTCGAGAAATCCCTGGGGCTGGAAGCCGAGCAGGGAGTGCAGGTCGCCGTCCTGGAAGATCAACTTGGCGACGCCAAACGCGGCCGCGGTCGCGAGCAGGTTCGTAAGCACGCCGGCGGCGGCGAGCAGCGGGGCCTGCAGGGCGAACAGCAGCAGCAGGAACCCGAGCGCGAGCACCACCCCGATCACGAGGGTGGTCTTGGCGGACAGCAGGCTCTGCAGGTCGTGATTTTCGGCGACCGCACCGCCGATCAACGTTCCGGCGGGCGCGCGGGCTCTGAGTCGCTCAATGGTCGCCCCCACCGCCGGGCTTGAGGGGTCCTGGCGCGGGATCGCGGTGATCAGGGCGAGTCCGCCGGCGCCGGACTGGCTCGGCAGGACGTGGGCGATACCGGGATCGATCTGGGCGAGCCTCGCCACCGCGGCGGCCCGGGCTGCCGGAGCGACGATCTGCAGAGGACCGGTGGCACCGGGTCCCATCGCGGCCTGGAGCTGGTCGTAACCGATGCGCGAGGAGTCACTGCTCGGCACGACCTTGATCGAGGGCATCGAGGTCTTCAGCTGTGTCACCGGGTAGGCGAGCGCAAGCAGCACGAGAAGGGCGGGGATGCCGTAGCGCAGAGGGTGGCGCCACAGGCGCTCGCCCCAGGCTGCGAACCGTGCGGAACGATGCTCGCCTGAATGCGCCCATGGCAGTGACAGGTTGTCGACCTTGGGGCCGAGCTTGGCCAATACCGCAGGCAGCAGGGTGAGCGTCGCAGCGAGCACGAAGATGACGGCGAGCATGATCCCGAGGCTCATGCTGCGAAAGGCCGGGCTGGGGACGAGCATCACCGCGGTGAGAGAGATCAGCACGGTCACCCCGCTGAACAGGACGGCCTTGCCCGCGGTATCCATCGTGACGGCCGTGGCCTGTTGCGCGTCCAGCTTCGAGCCGAAGAAGGCTCCGCGGAAGCGCATCACGAGGAACAGCGCGTAGTCGATGCCCAGCGCGAGCGCGAACATCAGCGCGAAGTTCATAGCCCAGATCGAGATCGGCATGATCAGCGTGCCCAGATACAGAGAGCCGGCGGCAGCGAGCAGCCCGACCATGGTCAGCATCAGCGGCAGCCCGGCGGCGACAAGCGAGCCGAAGGCGAGCAGCATGATGGTAAGCGTCACCGGCCAGGAGATGACCTCGGACTTCAGCATCGCCGAACGGTTCGCCGCGTTGAAGTCAGACCACATGCCGGCCGCGCCCGTGAGGTTGACCGTGACCGTGCTCGTCGAGAGCCCGTGCAGCGTTCCCTTGAGTTTGTCAGCGGCAGCCACCATCGCGTTTGGATTGCGGGCGGCGCCTGCCTGCACGATCGCTGTGTGGCCGTCGGAGGAGATCGACAGTCCGGGCGCCGGCGAGACGACCGTTCCTACCGCGGAGTTCGCCCGCAGCGTCTCCTCGACGCGGGCTATGGCCGAGGAGAACGGCTTGGAGCCGACCGATTGCGTCGGGGAATAGACGACGGTCTCAAGCCCATAGCTGCCGAGGCCGGCGAAGTCCCGTTCGATGAGCTTGCGGGCCTTGACCGACTGTGAGCTGCTCGCTTCCCAGCCGGCGCCCGAGAGCGCCGTCTCAACCCGCGGTGCGAAGAACCCGAGTACAACCGCCACCACGAGCCATCCGACGAGCACCGTGCGAAAGTGGCTGGCGGTGTAGCGGCCGAGGCGGCCGATTGGGCCCACGGTCGCGGGATGCTGAAGCGGCGGCTCGGCGGGCCTTGGGGCTCGGGCGACGGTGGTGGTGCTCATCAGTGGGCCTGCTGGCGCTGGTAGAGGACGGAGCGCAGCGAAAACACCCGGCGCAGGATCAACGACGCCGGGCACGCGCCGAAGAGGACATAGAGCCACTGGTTGAAGCCGACAAACGCAGCCAGCAGCAGAAACCACGGCGAGATCAGCGCCGCGACAAGAGCGCTGATGAGCGTCACACTGCCGGCGAGCGCGAACAGCACCCGCTCAAGCGGCCAGCGAGAATCGCCCGTAGCGCTTTCGTCTCCTGCCGGGCGGGTGCATGCGCTCGCGCTCATCGCCTGGCTCCTCCCGGCAACAGTGAGTCGAGCTCGTCGAGCTGGCGGCGCATGCCACCGCAGACCTGCTCGCACAGCTCGAACACGCTCTCGTCGGCGATCTCGTAGCGCGAGAAGTTGCCCTGCTTGCTGCGGCTCACCAAGCCGCTGCGGAGCAGCACGCCGAGGTGCTTGGAAACGCTCTGCTGTGAGGCGCCGGTTGCCCGCTGGAGCCCCTGGACGGTGGCCGGAGCCTCGCGCAGCGCGTCGAGCAAACGGATACGCATCGGCTCACCGAGGACGCGAAAGCGCTCGGCAATCAGCTCCACGAGCGGGGCTGGTAGCGGGTGGGGAATGTCGGTTGTCGTGCTCATGCTGGGTAGAGTAACACAACTACATCGTTGTTTGCTACTCTTGTTGTATGGGCAGTTGCTACGGACCTTCACGAGTAGTCGTCACGGATACCGCGGTCGACGACGTGGTGCACGATCGAGTGAGGCCTTACCCAAAGAGGAGACAGATGCTCAACGACAGCTCACATGATCACGGCTTGGTGAACCTCTGATGGCCATGACTGCAACCGCACGACGCGTCGGCAGCACGCTCAAGCACGAGGTCGATGTAAACGGTCGCCACGTGATCGTGACCGACGAGCCGGAGCGCCTCGGCGGCTCAGACGAGGGGCCTGCGCCCCATGAGCTGCTTGCCGCGATGCTCGCCTCGTGCGTGGCGACGATGGTCTCGATGTATGCCCAGAACCGAGGATGGGACATTCGCGAGATAGCCGTAGAGGTCCACTACGACAGCGAGAGCGTTCCCCGCCTCGTGACGGTCGACCTGCATCTTCCCGACGACCTGACGCCCGACCAGCGGCGGCGGTTGGAGCGTGTCGCCGAAACCTGCCCGGCTCGCCGTTCGCTCGAAGCGGGGTTCGTCTTCGAGGAGAGGATCATCCCGACACCTCGCGTCACCAGAGATGCGGCGTAGCCGACATGCGCTGCATTGCGAGGTCGCGGGCACACCGCGACCACTCGCGGTTCACCCCGTCGAGATCCGCTCCTCATGAGGGCCCGCTGGCGATGCCGGACAGCCCCGCGATAGGGCCTGCTGGCTGCGCCCGACTAAGCAGTATTCCGCAGCAAATGAGCGGCTTGCCCACCTTGGCAGAGGGGACGCCGTCCGCCAGGATGGTCATAAGATGAGTCACAGGCTTGTCATTCTGGGTGGGGGAACCGGTGGGACACTGGTGGCCAACCGGCTGCAGCGCCTGTGTGGCGAGGCGGCGAGCATCACCGTCATCGACCGCGACGATGCCCACATCTACCAGCCCGGCCTGCTTGTTCGTTCCCTTCGGACTCGCTGAGCCGAACGAGATCGTTCGCCCGCGCCACGCACAGCTCCGCGACGGCATCGAGTTTCGCCTGGCCGAGGTGCAGAGCGTCGACATTCCCGAAAACACCGTCCATCTCAGCGATGGCACAGCCGTACCCTACGACGTGCTGGTGATCGCCACCGGCGCCTCGCTCCAGCCGCAGGAAACCGACGGTCTCATAGGACCCGAGTGGGAGAGATCCATCCACACCTTTTACTCACTGAAGGGTGCCAGGGCCCTGAGGAGCGCCTTGGAGGGGTTCGGCGCGGGTCGGCTCGTGGTCGATGTGATCGACATGCCGATCAAGTGTCCGGTGGCGCCCCTGGAGTTCTGCTTCCTCGCCGACTGGCAGCTGCGGACGCGCGGCCTGCGAGAACGAGTTGAGATCACACTCGTCACGCCCCTGGATGGAGCCTTTACCAAGCCCGTCGCATCTGAGCGGCTGGAGGACCTCCTGCGCAAGAAGGGCATCCGGGTGGAGCCGGAGTTCGCCACCGGGCGCGTCGACGCGATCGCCAAGCGGCTCCACAGCTGGGATGAGCGCGAGCTCCCCTATGACCTCCTCGTCGCGATCCCCGTTCACGGTGGGCCTGAGTACATCGCGCGCTCCGCAGGTCTGGGCGATGCCCTCGGATTCGTTCCAGCCGATCGGCACACGCTGCAGTCGAGAGCCGCACCCAACATCTTCGCGATCGGCGATGCGGCTGACGTGCCCACGTCAAAGGCCGGCTCGGTCACTCACTTCGAGGGCGAGACCGTGGTCGAGAACATCAGACGGTTCCTGGAAGGCGATGAGCTGACCGGCTACTACGACGGCCACGCGAACTGCTTCATCGAGACCGGCTTTCACAAGGCCCTGCTGATCGACTTCGATTACGAGACCGAGCCGCTGCCGGGCCGCTTCCCCGAGTCGCATCTGGGACCACTTCCGCTGCTGGCAGAGTCCCGGCTGAACCACCTGGCGAAGCTCGCGTTTCAACCGCTTTATTGGAACGTGCTGCTGCCTGGACACGACATCCCGGGCGTCAGCTCGGAGTTTCATTCCCCCGCTGTGGGGCAGCGATCCGGAGGTTCACGATGAGCACCGTGACCCTCGCCGGCTCCCCTGTCGAGGTCGACGCGGAGGGCTACCTCCTAGATGCCGAGCAGTGGAACGAGCAGATGGCCGCTGAGATGGCCCGCGACAACGGGATCGAGCGGCTCACCGATCGCCACTGGCAGGTCATCAACTTCATGCGCAAGACCTTTCTGGAGACCGGTTCGGCACCCTCCATCCGCAGCCTGGGAAAGACATCAGGGGTCCCCATCAAGGAGCTCTACGAACTGTTCCCCAAGGGCCCTGCCAAGCTCGCCGCGAAGATCGGCGGCATCCCCAAGCCGCGCGGCTGCATCTAGACACCCGAAGGGATCGAGGCACACGTGAGCGACACAATCGAGAAGGTCTCAATCATCATCTCCAAGGGCTCTCTCGAGGGGGTCTACCCGGGGCTGATCATGGCCAACGGAGCCCGCATGGAGGGAATCAAGGCCAACCTGTTCTTCACGTTCTTTGGTCTGGACGCGATCAACAAGGCCAAGCACGAGCACGTCAAGGTGGCGACGGTAGGCAACCCTGGCCTGCATCTGGCAACCTGGGCCGGCGGGTTTCCGGGGATGTCCGCGCTCGTCACCCACCAACTCGCAGGGGAGATGGAGAAGCTCGACATCCCGCCGATTCCCGAGTTCGTCGAGATGATCGCCGACTCCGGCGCCGGGCTGTACGCCTGCAAGGCATCCGTTGACCTGTTCAAGCTGAGTAGCGAGGACTTCATTCCTCAAGTGCAGGAAATCATCACCGTCGGGGAGTTCTACGGACTGGCGGGCGGCGGTCAGATCATCTTCACGTGAGCGAGCGCCCGTCCGCAAGACTTCCGGGTCGGTGGCCCAAGCAGGAGTGTGGACGGCATTCTCAGCAGCCAACGGAGCGCGCGCGGCCTATGAAGCCCTCAGGAGCGACGACTTGCCGGAGGTCGGGAGCTATTTCGCCGATGACGTTGTGTGGTCAGGCTCGACGCGCTGCCGGCCGGCGGCGTCAGCCGTGGCCGCGCGGCGATCCTCGGGCGGTAGGGTGAAACGATGAGCAGGCAGGCAGGGGTCGTGCTTTACGTGCTCGTACTGGTAGCCGTCGTGGTCGGCGTCGACGTCTTGTTCTTCAGGCATCGGTTCTGGGAGCGCCTGATGGTGAACGTCGGGATCGTCCTGGTGTTCGCGGCGTTCGGTTTGAGGTTCCTGAAGCGAGCATGAGCGGGACGCCCCGATTGGACGCAGCCAACCACAACACCGCCGCGAAACGTCTGCGCGAGTGGTGGGCATCTCCCCCGCGATCCGGTTTGCAACGCCTGATCATCCCGTGGGAGTACCGCCACCTCCGCGTCTTTGGGGTCATGCGTGTTGCCGGTGGCATTCTCGCAGCCGGGATTGGCGCATTCATACTCTCCTACGGCGCTTACGGATGGGCAGCCTTGTTCCTGGTTTTTGGGGTGCTGGACCTCGCGGTTGGCTACTGGGAGATGACCATCGCTCGCTCCGCAGCTGCCCGGGCCTGAGCCCGCGCGCGGCGACATCGCCGCGATTTAGACGAGCGCCGGGAAGCGCGTCCAGATGCCTGTGTCTGACGGCCCCTGGCAGTGGACCGTCCCCGTGTAGGGGCCGCCACGGCGATTGCATGTGATTGGGTAACGCATGCGCGAAGCTAGCGAATCCACCTGTATCTGGCAGCTGCGCAGCTCGTGGCAGACGTTCACGTAGTCCGTGATTACTTTGCCGGCAAGTTCGCACGACGTACCTGCAGACGCATAGAGTGAGGGTCTCCTTGCCGGCACCAGTGGGCAGCTGGTGTTGCCGCACCCGCGCCGGCTGCCGGTGCGATAGCTGCGATCACGACTGCGCTGATCAGGTGCTTGTGCATGACCGGCATCGTCGCGTCCACGCGTTCGCGCAACATCCGTGCGCAACAACAGCTTCTCTCGGGAAACTACCCAGCCGGCACCGCAATAGCCCGGTCTGGTCTCCGCCTCGCCGTGGCCCTGTGCGAGCGTGGGGGCGGCCGTCGCTCAGACGCGCGCTGCGCCCGGACGCAGACGTGGAGGAGGGCGCGGTGACCCGTGGAGTAGCTGTGCGAACCCGCGCGTCAGTGATCTCCCGATCGGGCCGAGCGGGTTTCTACGCTCGTCCGAGCGGCAGCGGGCAGGCACGATGATCCCGTGGGACTACATGTTCGTGGCATCTGCTTGAGGCGATCCCGCTACGGGCGTGCGCCGCTCACGGCGGCACTGGTGCTGGTTGGCGCCGTGGCGCTCGGCACGGCGACGCCAACCTCCTCGCCAGCGGCCGCCTGGTCACCCGCGGTAACCGTCTCGGCGCCGCACGATGCAATCAGCAACCTCGCGCTCGCCTCCGGCCACAGCGGCGACATGGTGTCCTGGCGCTTCTATGACCTCGCGCCGCCGCCGCATCAGATCTTTCGGCCGCCCGGGGCGAGCTACGCGGCGGCGCCGGTATTCGGCCCGTTCGGAGCGCCGCGCCGTCTGCCGACGAGCTATGCGAGCGGACCACTCGTTGCCCTCGGCGGCGGCGGAGTGGCTCAGCTGATCCTCCGCCGCACCGGCGTCAACACCGCCAGACCGAGCGTCGCGATCGGCGACGTCAGCGGCCGCTTCGGGCCCGCACTCCGCGTCCGCGGCACCGTCTGGGTGGGCAGGGCCAGCCTCGCCGGCAACCGCAACGGCGAACTGCTGCTGGCCTGGATCAGCTCCTCGCGCGCCGGTCACCGGCAGGTCTGGGCGAGCGTGCGCCTTCCCGGTCGCGGGTTCGCCGCGCCGCAGCTGATCTCCTCCTCGGCCAACGGCCTGGCGGTCACTGCGTCCGTCGGCCCCGGCTCACACGCGTTGGTGAGCGGCCGGACCGCCTCGGACATGGTCGTGGCGTTCGACAGCAAGAGCGGGCGCATGCTGGTGCGCGTTAGACAGCACGGAGGCGGCTGGGGAGCCGTCGCCGACGTCGGGCCGGCGGCCGTCGGTAATGACACCGAGGTCGCGACCCCCTACATCGGACGCAATGGGCGCATCGTTGTCGCCTGGTATCACCGCCAGCTCTCCGAGAGCGGCGACATGGGACCGAGCTACACCCAGATCGCGGTGCGGCCGCCCGGCCGCGGCAGGTTCCTGCCTCCGCAGACACTCGCCAAGAGCCAGAACGGCCCGCTGAGCGGCGACGTCGCGCTCATCGGCGGCGAGGGCTACCCGCCGCTGCTGGCGTTCCTGGCGACGGCCTCGAGCAGCGAACCGACACCGGCCCGCTCGGTCGTGCGGGTCTCCTCGAGCCACGGAGATCGGTTCTCGACCGCGCGGACCATCTCGCTTCCCGGGCAGTGGGCGAGTGGTGTGGCGGCCGCGGTTGGCCTCGGCGGTCCGATCGTCACCTGGCTGGGCGGCCCCAACCCGCCGTTCTCCGCTGTCAGCTCCGGCGCCGCGGTCTACGCGGCGCTAGGCGCCCCCGGCAGCAATCGCCTGGGTGCCGCCGTCGAGGTCTCGCCGGCCGAGCACGTCCAGTCGGCCGCGCCGCTGCGCACCGAAAACGGCGCCCGCTGGATCGTGGCCTGGATTGGCCTTCCGCAGTATCTCTCGCCAGAGTCCACCGGCCGGTCGGTCGTGCGGGTCACAACCTGCGCGGAACGCTGCGGATAGGCCGGCGCGGAGGTAACCGAACCCGGCGCAGCCTTCCTCCGAACGGTCTGATCACGGCACACCGCGGTCATCGTCGTCATTTTCACGCAGGACCTTCGAGTCGAGGAGGCCATCCGGATTCCAAGACGAGGTGGTCAACGAGACGTTTGCGGCCAACCCCATTTCAATCGCCGGATCATCCGGATCGGTCGCCGGCTCCTCCAACACCACGATCGAGACCGTCCGCTTTCTGAGCGTCCCACGATGCCCGATCGCTCCGAGGCGCAACGTTGATGCGAGCGGGTCATTAGAAAGGTCGCGCCCGCCGAGGCGAGCGCGACCCGGCCGAGCTACGCAGCGACGGCCACCTCCTGCGACTGCTGCTCGGAGGAGTCCCCGTCCCGGCGCGGGCGGTCCAGGAACTCGACCGCACCGGCGATCACCTCCATGCCGCGGCGCTTGGCGCCGTCCGCCGTCTCCCAGGCAGTCGGTTCGAGGCGTGCCGAGACTCCGACGAGGCGACCCTTCGTCAGGTGGGCCGCGCAGGTCTCGGCCAGTGGTCCCCATACCGTCACGTCGAAGAAGTGGGCCGTCGGGGTGTCGTCCTGCTCGGTCCTGATCGGCTTGCGAACGGCAATGCCGAGAGTCAGAACGCAGCGCTCGCCTGCGCTTGTGGAGACGGTGCGCAGCTCGGGGTCGCGTGTGAGCTTGCCGATCAGAGTCGCTGAGTTGGTGGGTGATGGAAAGGGCATTTGTTGTTCTCCTGTTCGGTGGTGGTGTGCGTTGACGAATCCCGATCCGGCCGACGACCGCCGCGCGGAACCGAGCCCGCAGGGCGAGGGGAACCCCCCTCGCGGGGGTTGCAGCGGACAGGCGGCGCCGGCCAAGCTCGGGTGAGGAAACACAGCGCAAACCGCCACCGACCCGAGAGAGAGCCGACGCAATGACCTCGCCTAACAACGACTCGGCCTGGTGGCTTTAAGGGGTGGTCGCAAGCCGCGATCGGCCCAGCGGAAAAGCTCTCGTGGCTCACGCTGATCTCGGCGCCGTCAGGAAGCCCCGCTTACACCCACACCCGTGCCCAACGCCCCTCCAGTCAGCCCCGGCTCGGCTTTGGTGTATGTAGATCTCAGTCGGCCTTCCGTTCCTCCTGCCGTTTCGCCTCCCCGGCTTCAACGAGCTGTCTGTTTCCCTCCGTCCGATCTAACGATCACAAGCCCGCTCGAGATCAACCTTGTAGTCCTCCCCTATCTGCCTGTGCTTGCTACCTCTGAGTCGACGCCCTCAGTTTGCTGCGTTCAGTCTTCTGCGTGCTGCTGCCCGCTCGCTCCCGCTCACCACTCTGCATCTGGCCTCGCCATAAACATCTGTGTGAACCGCTCCGGCAATCTTGGAGGCCTGATCCGATGAGAGGATTGGGCGATGGGAGCAGGCAAGAGGTATCCAGTGGAGGTCCGGGAGCGCGCGGTGCGGCTGGTGTTCGCCCAGCGCGGGGAGTACCCGTCGGAATGGGCGGCGATCTGCTCGATCGCTGAGAAGTTCGGTGTCGGCACCGAGGCGCTGCGTAAGTGGGTGCGCCGTGCCGAAGTCGATGAGGGTGAACGGCCTGGTGTGTCGAGCTCTGAGGCGCAGCGGATCAAGGAGCTCGAGCGCGAGAATAAGGAGCTGCGGCGAGCGAATGAGATCCTGAAGGCCGCCTCAGCTTTCTTCGCGCGGGAGCTCGACCCGCAGCCAAGGAGATGAGCCGGGTCGTGGACGCCCACCGCGAGGAGTTCGGGGTCGAGCCGATCTGCAGAGTTCTGGGGATCGCCCCATCGACGTATTACGCCGTCAAGGCCCGTCAGATAGATCCCTCAGAGCGGGCTGTCCGCGACGAGCAACTCGTCGCGAGGATCCATGAGGTGCACAAGAAGAACCTGGGCGTCTATGGCGTGCGCAAGGTCTGGTGGCAACTCGCAAGAGAAGACGTCAGGGTTGCTCGCTGCACGGTGGAACGCCTGATGGCGCGCGAGGGTCTGAAAGGCGCCATCCGCGGCAAGAAGCGCCGCACCACGATCTCAGACAGGCGGTCTGAGAGGGCGCCGGACCTTGTCGATCGCAACTTCAAGGCGAGCGCCCCGAACCGGCTGTGGGTCTCGGACTTCACGTATGTGCCGGCCTGGTCTGGCACGGTCTATGTTGCGTTCACGATCGACGTGTTCTCCCGCCGCATCGTCGGCTGGAAGGCCGACGCGACGATGAAAACACCGCTCGTGCTCGACACTCTGGAGATGGCGCTCTGGGCTCGCGACCACCACGGACAGCCCGTGAAGGACGGCCTGATTGCCCACTCCGACGCCGGGAGTCAATACACGAGCTTCGCCTTCACCCAGCGCCTCGTGGACGCCGGCGCTGACGCCTCGATCGGATCCATCGGTGACGGGTACGACAACGCCGTCGCCGAGTCAACGATCGGGCTCTACAAGACCGAGCTGATCAACCAGCAAGGACCATGGAAGACGATGGAGCAAGTCGAGTTCGCCACGCTGCAGTGGGTCGACTGGTACAACCACCAGCGCCTACATGGCAGCTGCGACCGGCTCACCCCCGTCGAGTACGAGCAGACGAGAGCGAGACAGATCACTCATTAAAAATCGCCTCCAAAGTTCCCGGAGCGGTTCAAAACATTCTGTAGATGTGGTGGTCGAGGAAGGGGGTCCCCGGATCGGAGCGAAGCGAAGGGGCGGGGACCCCCTTCCTCGAGGCCAGCGCCAGAGCCAATTCTCGACAGCGAGCGGGCAGCAGGGTGGTCCGTTGGGTGGTCCGCTTATAGGGGACCACCCCAGACGACCACCCTTGGCGCGTCCGATGCCCTTCACCAAACGACGGCGCCGAGTGATCCTCCGTCCAAGCCCACTCATTCCCAGGTGAACCATCTTCCGGCCAGCTCCCGAAACCCCGCAGGCTCCCGCGTCCGCGCGGCGGCCCACGAGAGACTGAGCGGCCGGAGTCGCTCCTTGCGAGTCGACCGATCAACCATCAAGTCGCCGACCCCGCGTCCGGGGCCGTGCACCCAGATAAGGCAGGGCGTTCGCGGAGCTATCACCATCGGCAGCCGGCCGACCCGCAACCACTCACCACCAAGGGCGCAGTCACCGATGGTGAGACGGAGGCACGATGTTCAGATAAGGCGGGGACCCCTTCCTCGGGCCAGTTGCAGAGCCAAATTTCCGGAGCGAGCGGGCAGCAGAGTCTTCGGATAGGGGGCCGTCTCATGAACGAAGACCCAGCGGACCCCCCATCCGAAGACGCCAAGGGAGAGGAGTCGATCATGCCAAGGTCTTTGAGCCGCGCTTTCAGTCGGTCGACGCCGCAAGACGAAGAGCCTCTGCAAGGAGCGAGGGCAGCTCGTACTTGATCAAGCGCGGCTCACAGACGCCCGGCTCGTCCCGAAGCACCGCAGGCACGCTCGGCACTCTTCGCATCATCCAGTCACGGGCGAAGATCTGCTCGCGGCTGGCGAACAGCACCCGCTCCCTGGCCGGGTAGGTGTCTTCGTGAGGGCTCGTGTGCTCGCCCGGGGCGTAGTTGAGAGTGGTCACCCGCACTGGCCCCGGCGCGGACGCTTCAACTGGCCCCACCCGCCGTCGGGTTTTGTGTGTAGTTGATCTTCCCTGATCGGCTCCTTGAGAGCTTCGCCGGTTGAAAACTGACCCCCCCTCTCGCTCGGTTGCTGATCAACACAGCGTTGAGTCAGGCGGCGGCTCCCTGCTTCTTGTTGGCACGCGCGAGCCCGTGGCGAAAGCGCCAGGACTCCTGACCGGTGTCGATGATGTGGGCGCGGTGGGTGATGCGATCGACGACCGCCTTCGCCAGACGGGCATCGGGGAAGACCTTCGTCCACTCGCCGAAGGGGAGGTTCGTGGTGACGATCAGCGACGCCCGCTCGTTCCGCTCTGAGATCACCTGAAAGACGAGCTCCGCGGCTCCCTCGGGCAGCGCGAGATAGCCCAACTCGTCGAGTACCACAAGCTCGGTGCGGGCATAGCGGGCGACAACCCGCCCGAGCTCGCGTTTGCTCTCGGCCGCCTGCAGCTCGTTGGCAAGAGCGGCGAGGGTCGTGAAGCGCACCCGCCGCCCCTGCTGGCAGGCGAGAATCGCCAGTGAGATCGCAAGGTGGGTCTTGCCGGTGCCCGAGTCCCCGAGCAGGATCACCGACTCGCGGTCATCGATCCACGACCCCTGGGCGAGAGCTGCGATCGTCGCCTGGGGGATCTTCGGGTTATCAGCGAAGCGGAACTCCGAGAGCTGCTTCATCAGCGGAAAGCGGGCATCGATCAGCCTCCGTCGTTCCCTGCGCTCTGCCCGCTCAGAGACCTCGGCCTCGAGCAGCTCGGCCAGGTAGGCGGTCGGGGTCTGCTGATCGCGTGTTGCCTCCTCGGCCAGCGCACGAAAGCGCCGGCGAACGGTCGGGAGCTTCAGCTCGACAGCGTGGGCCTCGATCAGCGCCTCCATCGCCTGGACCTTCGCCGGGGCACTCATGAAGAGACCCCGACGAGCAGCCGGTCATAGTCACACAGCGTCGGCTCGGCGCGTTCGTGGACTGCGAGGTGCTCGGGCAGATCCTCGATCACAGCGACCGCGGGGCGCTCTGTCTGCCTGACGAGCAAACCGACGGCACGACCGTCGTGGGCGCCGGCGGCGAGTGCTCCCCGCACGGCCAGCTCAAGGCGGGCGGGGCTGTGCTCGCGGGCGAGCAACAGCACGTCGACCATCTGCCGTGCCGCCTCTGAAGGGCCATAGCGCTCGGTGAGCTTCCCCCACAGCTCATCAAGACACTTCGGCCAGTGCCCGCGCCGGCGCTCCTGATGCAGTGCGAGCGATCCGGCCAGGGCTCCCGGCTTCTGAACCAGCAGATCGAGGTAGTGGTCGAGCTGGGCTGAGACCCCGAAGCGCCCGGGGAGGCGATCGTGGCTGGCGAGGATCTCCCCGCCATGGGAGACGGTGATCGTGCGTGCGCCGATCTTCGCGAGCACCCGGCTTCCGACGAGTGAGACCGGTACCGAGTAGCGGTTCTGGCGAACAGTGACCATCGCCTTTGCGTCGACCCTCGGCGTCGCCTCTTCATCGGTAGGCGCCGCTTCGAAGGGCAGGGCGTGAAGGAGCGCCCTCTCTGAGGCGAGAGCTTCCCCGACCGTCCGCTCCTGACCGGCGATGCGGCGGTCGAGGTCGGCCTCACAGCCCGCACGCAGGTGAGCGTTCAGCTCTTTGAGGCTCTCGACCCTCGGCACCGGCACGAGGTGGCGACGGCGAAAGCGCCCGACCTCGTTCTCGATGCCGCCCTTTTCATGGGCGCCGTCTATCCCGACGATCGTGAACTGCGACTCGAACAGGTAGTGCGAGCGCAGCGCGACGAAGCGGTCTGACTCGATGCGCCGACGGCCCTTGAGCACTTTCTTGACAGCCGAGCTCAGATTGTCATAGCGGACGAGCTCAGGGACTCCGCCGAGAAACTCGAAGGCCTCTGCGTGACCCTCGAGGAACGCCTGCTGGGTCTCGTTCTGAAAGGCCACGGCGAACGCGGCGCCCGAGTGACAGAGACGCAGCTGGAAGAGGTGGACCTTCACGCGCTGGCCGCCGATCGTCGCCCACGCTTCGCCCCAGTCGACCTCGGCCTCCTTCCCGGGCTCGTGGTGCTGGGGTACGAATGCCTCGCCCAGATCGCCGAGCTCGCGCCGGCGGGCGTGCACATAGCGGCGGACCTGGCGCTCAGAGATGTTCGCGCCCTGCTCCTCGATCAGGCGCTGGTAGATCCGCCTTGCGGTGTGGCGTTGCTTTCGCGGCGCTTGGCGGTCGGCTTCAAGCCACGCGTCGATCAGCGCGTGATAGCTGCCGAGCGCCGGCGCCGGGCGCGATGCCGGTGGACGCTTCGGTGGCGGCACGGGCGATGCGAGCGCTTGGCGCACAGCCCTTCTGTGGACACCGTGACGGACGGCCAGCGCCCGCACTGAGAGCCCTTCGCGGTCGCGGTCCCTTCTGATCTGCTCGAACGTCTCCATGCGTGATCCCATTCCCTCCGCCGCCTTCCGCTCGAGCTGCGTGAGCTTCGAACGGTGGGCGTCTGGTCGGACGGAGGTGGGGCCACTTCAAGCGTCCGCAGTGGGGCCAGTTCGGATGTCCACACTCACGTAGTAGGCCGAGAAGGTCTCATCAGCCGTCTCGATCAGGCGATTGAGCGGAACCTCGCGTGAGGTCAGGAAGATCACCGCCGGTGCGATGGCATGGGAGGCGAAGGGTCCTTTTCGCCAGCCGTCGAGCAGCCAACGGTCATACCGGCGCAGGCGGTCGATCTGCTTATGCGGACGTTCGGTGCGGTCGTACTCGATCAGCACCGCGAAGAGATCCTCATCCGCTCCTCCGATGAGGGTGGCGTCGGGCTCGAGGTAGCCTGTGCGACTCGCAACGGGATAGAGGGATGTTCCGGGCGGCAGCTCGGCCGCCGGTGAGCGCTCGGTCTCGCCGTCCCCGTCGATCTCGATGTGCCCGTTGCGCGGACCCAGCCAGCGAAAAGGCATCTGCTCGATCAGTGCCGCCTTGCCATCGACTGCCGCTTCTTGAGCTATGCGAAGCACGATCGATGCGAGCTGCAGGTCGTGCTCTGCGTAGCTGATGCTGGTGAGCGGGACGGGCGTAAAGCGGCGCTCGTCCGGGACCATCTCGCGCTTTCTGAGCGCCGAGAAGCCAAGCGACGTGAGCCGGTAGTTCCACTCGGCGCGTCCGTAGGCGGACGCCGGTCGGAAGTGGTCCACGTACCCGCTGTCGTGAAGGCGCTTCAGACGCATCTGCGCCGCGCGCTCTTGGGAGAACCGCCATCCGAGCGCGGTGAGGTGGCTCATCGAGAGGAAGTTCGCTCCGTAGAGCAGCGCCATCAGGCGCAGGTCCCGCTCGGTGAGGGCAAACCGAGGCGGTGGTTCCGGTCGCCGTCCCCATGCGATCGTCGCAGCACCGAGGTCCTCGCCCGCGAGGAGCGCCCTTTGCGTGGTGGTGAGGCCGATGTTGGTCACGGGTCCGCTGCCGGCGCACACCGCCGGTCGGCGAGAATGCTGGCGCTGTATAAGCCGCGCCCGGGCGGACTCACGCAAGCGAACTCGCGAACAAGGCCCGTAACCTTTCGTCCGAGCACGGCCGTCGACTGG
>CAWGYZ010000006.1:0-987642 GCA_963826995.1 uncultured Solirubrobacteraceae bacterium
CGGCGAAGGTCGCCTCCTCGATCGTCTCGGGCGCCTCGTGGTCGACGAACACCCGGTCGAAGTGCCGCTCGGCCGAGACGGCGTCCTCGGGAGAGTGAAGCCAAGCCACCAGCTCGCGTGCCAGCGCCCGCTTGGCGTCCCGCGGCGAGAACTCGGAGATCTGTCCGGCCACGGAGCGGTCGGCGGCAAGCGATCCGGGGTCGAGCAGCAGGCGGCTGGTACTCGCCCATCACCTCGTCAGGGATCGCCATGGTCTTGCCGTACATCTCCTGCGGGGAGTCCGTGACCCCGATCTGGTTGCCCAGCGACTTGGACATCTTCCTCTTGCCGTCCGTGCCGACCAGGATCGGCATCGTGAGGATCGCCTGCGCAGGCTGGCCGTAGGCGCGCTGCACGTCGCGGCCGAGCAGCAGGTTGAACTTCTGGTCGGTTCCCCCCAGCTCGACGTCGGACTGCGACGGCCACCGAGTCATAGGCCTGCAGCAGCGGATACAGCAGCTCGAGCATCGAGATCGGCTCGCTGGCCGCCCAGCGCTTGGCGAAGTCGTCGCGCTCGAGCAGCTGGGCCGCGGTGGTGGTTCGAAGCAGCGCGAGCAGCTCGGTCATCGGCATGTCCAGCCACTCGCTGTTGCGCCTCACCTCCAGGCGCTCGGGGTCGGCGTCGAGGATCTTCAGCGCCTGCTCGCTGGAAGGTCGTCCGCGTTGGCCTCGATCTCCTCCTCGGACAGCATCGGGCGCAGGGTCGAGCGCCCCGAGGGGTCGCCCACGCGGGCGGTGTAGTCGCCCACGATCAGCACCACGCGGTGGCCGGCGTCCTGGAACTCGCGCAGCTTGCGCAGCACCACGGCATGGCCGAGGTGGATGTCGGGCGCGGTGGGATCGATGCCGAGCTTGACCCGCAGGGGCCGCCCCTCGCTGCGCGCCAGCCGGAGCTTGTCCGCGAGCGCGCCCTCGGGCAGGCTGTCCACGGCGTTGCCGGCGAGCGCCGGCAGCTGGACAGCGTCCTCGGCGGCTGCGTCGGTGGCGTTCGGCATGCCGGGCCAATGCTAGACTCTCGCCCCCCGGTGGGTCCCGCCAGTGCCGGCGCGCGACGCATCTCGAACCATCGGGATCGGACCCCCCGGCCCTCGCGCAGGCTCTGCTTGGCAGCTGCTGATGAGCGACGACGATCGGCCCGACATTCCGCCCGCGCCCAAGCCGCGCCTGAAAAGGCTGCGGTTCCTGGCGATCCTCGTGGCGGTGCTTCTGCTGGGGCTCGTGTCGTTCGTGTTCGGCATGTTCGTCGCGGTCGCCTCCGACCTGCCCTCGCTCACGAAGTTCTCCCAGTTCAAGAACGCACAGAGCTCGCTCCTGCTGGACGACCTGGGCCGTCCGCTCGGCGTCGTCAGTCAGCAGAACCGTGTCATCGTCACCGCCTCGCAGATCCCCCAGATCGTCAAGGAGGCGGTGATATCGATCGAGGACAAGCGCTTCATGACCAACAGCGGCGTCGACATCCGCGCCATCGCCCGGGCGTTCGTACAGGACATCCGCCACAAAGGGAGCGTCCAGGGCGCTTCGACGATCGAGCAGCAGTTCATCAAGAACGCGCTGCAGGCCCAGTCGCACCGGACGATCTTCGAGAAGCTCCGGGAGACGGCGCTGGCCTATCAGCTGTCGCACAAGTGGTCGAAGGAAAAGATCATCACCGCCTACCTCAACACCATCTACTTCGGCAACGGCGCCTACGGGATCGAGTCGGCTGCGCAGACCTACTTCGGCACCGACGTCAACCACGTCGGCTGCGGCACACCGGGCCACGCGCTGTGCGTCCAGCAGCTCCAGCCCTGGGAGGCCGCGCTGCTGGCGGGCATCATCCAGTCGCCCACGGCCTATGACCCGGTGAACCATCCCGTGGCGGCGAAGCTGCGCCGCGACGTCGTGCTGCGCCAGATGCTCGAACAGGGCTACCTGACCAAGTCGATCTACGACGAAAGCATCAAGCAGGCGCTGCCGGCGGCCTCCCAGATCCAGGCGCCCCAGGAGCAGCCGGTCGAAGGAGTCGATGTCGGCTACTTCACAAGCTGGGTGCAGCAGCAGGTGATCGAACGCTACGGCGCGCCGCGCGCCTTCAACGGGGGCCTGCGCATAAAGACCTCGCTGGATCTGGAAATGCAGCGTGCGGCCGAACAGGCGATCAACAACTACCTGGCCTACCCCGCCGGCCCGAGCGCCTCGCTCGTCGCGATCGAAAACTCGACCGGCGAGGTGCGCGCGATGGTGGGCGGGAGAAACTACGACCAGAGCCCCTTCAACCTCGCCACCGAGGGTGAGCGCCAGCCGGGCTCCTCGTTCAAGGCGTTCGACCTGGCCGCGGCTCTGGAGCAGGGCATCTCGCCCTACTCGGAGTGGGCCTCCAAGGAAAAGGTGTTCATCGTCCCGCAATACCGGCGGCCAGGAAAAGTTCGTCGTCCACAACGACGAAGGCAACTACACCGGCGAGAACTCGCTCATCAATGCCACCGCCTACTCGGACAACTCGATCTATGCCGAAGTGGGACTGAAAGTGGGCACCAAAAACATTGCCCGCCTGGCCCACCGGATGGGCATCACGACCCCACTCTCGACCAACCCGGCGATGACGATCGGCGGTCTCACGGTCGGAGTCACTCCCCTGGACATGGCGCACTCCTACGAGACGATCGCCCACGGCGGGCGCCGCGTGAGCGGCACGCTCGCCGAAGACGACGCGCCCGTGGGCATCCAGGAAGTCGCCTCGCCCAACAGCCGCCTGCCCGACGGCTCCTATCGCGACGTCAACCGCGTCACCAGCAAACCCGTGCTGCCCGCCGGCGTGGCGGCGACAGAGACCTCGATGCTCGAAACGGTGCTGCAGTACGGCACCGGCAAGGCCGCCTCGATCGGGCAGTTCGCGGCCGGCAAGACCGGCACCACTTCCAACTACGGCGACGCCTGGTTCGTGGGCTGGGACTCCAAGTACACGGTCGCCGTATGGGTCGGCTATCCGAACAAGCTGATCCCGATGACCACGGACTTCAACGGCACCCCCGTGCTCGGCGGCACCTTCCCGGCGCTGATCTGGCATGACTTCATGGTCTCGGCGCTTCAGATCGACAAGAACCGTGCCGAAGCCGCCGCCGCTGCCGCCGCCCGCAAGGGCGCCACCGGCAGCACCGGCAGCCCGTCGACCACGGGCGCCCCGGAAACGAGCGAACCGTCCTCCTCGGGCCCCACCTCCGGCCAGGGCGGCTCCTCGAACGGCACCGGCAAGACGAACAGCAAGCCCTCCTCCCCCGGCGCTCAGGGCAACGGCGCGGGCGGCGGCGCTCCCACGGCGACCCCCGAACACGCCACCGCGCCGGCCACGCCGGCGCCGGCCCCCACGCACGAAACGCCCGCCGCGGCGCCATCGGCTCCGGCCACGCCCGCTCCATCCTCGCCCTCGCCGACCGGCGGGGTGAGCCCGGGCGGCTAACCCGCTCGCGGCTGCGGACGGGAGACGTGGCGGTTGCCCACGGCGCAGAAGCGCCAGGGCAGCTCGACCGCGCGGGTGATGCCGATGCGGGTTCCCTGCAGGACCGCCGGGTCGCGCCAGTCGCCGGCGCGGGCGTGGATGCGGATCGGTCCCGGTGATGAGGCTCGTCGCGTTCTGTGCCAGCGTGATGCCCAATGCCTGCGTGAGCTTGCCGGGCCCCGAGCAGAGGTCCTGCTCGCGGGCGGGGCGCCCACCGATCAGCCCGCGGCGAGCGCGCATCCGCTCGATCCCGGACACGGGAAGCAGGGCGCGGATGAGCACGCCCGAGCCGACCCCCGCGGGCTCGCAGACCGCGTTGAGCAGGGCGTGGATGCCGTAGGAGCGATAGATGTAGGCGCGACCGGGCTCGCCGTACAGGGTCGTGGTGCGGGGGGTCAGGCCCGCGAACGCATGCGAGGCGGGCTCGCTTTCGTGATAGGCCTCGGTCTCCACGATCACGCCTGAGCTGCCGCCGTGCTCGACCGTGCAGCCGATCAGATCGGGAGCGACCTCGAGGACCGGGCGCGCGTAGAAGTCAGCCCGCAGTGCCCTCATCGAGCACCGTTTCCGCGTGGGCGAGCTGCTCCCGCACCCGCTGCAGCGAGGTGCCGCCCTCGGACACCTTCGACTCGAGCCAGGAGCTCTGTTCGAGCACTGCCCTGAAGTCCTCCTCATGGGCCGCCAACAGCTCTGAGTGGTCGGCCAGATCATCCGCCGTCAGCTCCGACAGCTCCCGGCCGCTGTCGAGGGCCGTGCGCACCAGGCCGGCGACCACCCCATGGGCCTCGCGGAAGGGGATGCCGAGGCGCACCAGCAGATCGGCCAGGTCGGTGGCGGCGATCAGCTCATCAGAGGCGGCCTCCAGCAGGCGCTCGCGCTGGAAGCTCACGCCGGCGATCATGGCGGTGGCCGAGGCGAGCGTCAGCTCGAGCGTGTCGATCGCATCGAACAGGTGCTCCTTGTCCTCCTGCAGGTCCTTGTTGTAGGTCAGCACCAGCGCGTGCATGACCCCGTGGAAGGCGGCCAGGTGGCCGACCACGCGCGGCGCCTTCGCGCGCAAGCAGCTCGGCGGCGTCCGGATTCTTCTTCTGGGGCATGATCGAGGAGCCCGAGCTCCATGAGTCCGGCAGCTCGCAGAAGCCGAACTCCGAGCTCGACCACAGCACGAGCTCGGCTCCCAGCCGCGACAGGTGGGTCGCGCAGGTGGCGGCCGCGCTGAGGTAGTCAAGGACGAAGTCGCGCCCGGACACCGCGTCGATGGAGTTGGGTGAGACGCCGTGGAAGCCCAGCTCGCGCGCGACCGCCCGGCGGTCGGTGTCGAAGTTGACCCCCGCCAGGGCGCCGGCGCCGAGCGGCAGCACGCCGGCCTGGCGCTCGGCGAAGGCGAAGCGCTCACGGTCGCGCGCGAGCATCCAGAAGTAGGCGAGCAGGTGATGGGAGAGATAGACCGGCTGCGCGCGCTGCAGATGGGTGTAGCCGGGCATGGCCCAGTCCAGGTGCTCCTGCGCGCGCGCCAGCAGGACCCTCATCAGCTCGCCGATCGCGACCTGCGCGGCGGCCGAGCGCTCGCGCGTGTACATGGCGAGATCGGTCACCACCTGGTCGTTGCGCGAGCGCGCGGTGTGCAGCCGCCCGCCCACGGGCCCTGCGACCTCGGTCAGGCGGCGCTCGACGGCCATGTGGATGTCCTCGTCCCCGGCCGCGAACTCGAAGCGGTCCTCGCTCAGCTCCTGCTCGACCGCGTCAAGTCCCGCCAGCAGCGCCTCCAGGTCCTCGGCGGTGATCACGCCGCGCTCGGCCAGCATCCTCGCGTGCGCCCGCGAGGCCGCCACATCCTGCGGCCACAGGCGGCGATCGAAGCCGATCGAGGCGTTGAGGCTCTGGAAGGCGGGGTGCTGGGGCTCGTGGAAGCGGGACACGGGCGGTCAGTCTAGGCGGGCCCAGAGAGCGCCGCGCGCAGCCCCTCGGCGACGCGGGCGACCTGGCCCTCGCTCATCTGCGGGAAGAACGGCAGCGCCAGCGAGCGTGCCGCCACGTCCTCGCAGACCGGGAATTCCCCGGGGCGATGGCCGAAGCGCTCGCGGTAGAAGCTCATCAGGTGGATGGCCGGCAGGTAGGGCTTGCTCTGGATGCCCGCGGCCGCGAGCGCGCGCACGGTGTCATCGCGATCGGCGGCCCGCGGGAGCTGCACCACGAACACGAACCATCCGCGGACGTCTCCGCCCTCATCAGGGCAGGGCAGCTGAAGACCCTCGATCCCCGCCAGGGCCGCCCGGTATTGCTCCGCCAGCCGGGAACGTGCTGCGAGCATCTCTGACAGGCGCGCCAGCTGGGCGATGCCGAGCGCGCAGGCGATGTCCGAGAGGCGGTAGTTGAATCCGAGCCGGTCGTGATCGAGCCAGCCCATGTCCGGCGCCCGGCCCTGGTTTCGCTCGGAGTCGAGGCGCTCCTTCATGGCGGCGTCACCCATCGTGACCATGCCGCCCTCGCCCGTGGTGAGCTGCTTGTTAGCGTAGAAGCCGAATACGGCCGGATGACCCCGCCCGCCCACCGCCGGGCCGTCGGCATGAACCGCGCCGAGCGCCTCGCAGGCATCCTCCACGATCGACAGGCCATGCCCGCGGGCGAGCTCCTCGAACGCCGGCATGGCGGCCGGGTAGCCGAAGATGTGAACCGGCAGGAGCGCCCTGCGTGCGCTCGCTCAGCGCGGCCGCCGCCGCCTGGGGGTCGAGGTTCAGGGTGACGGGATCGATGTCGGCGAACACCGGCCGCGCCCGCTCATACACGGCCGCGTTGGCTGAGGCGACGAACGAGAACGGGCTCGTGACCACCTCATCCCCGTCCTCCACCCCGGCAGCGCGCAATGCCAGGTGCAGCCCGGCCGTGCCGCTGGAGACCGCGCAGGCGCTCGGGGCCCCCACGCGCGCCGCGAAGGCGGACTCGAAGGCCGGCACGCGCGGGCCGAGCGAGAGCTGTCCGGAGCGCAGCACCTCGAGCACCGCCCGCTCCTCCTCCTCGCCCAGCAGCGGGCGGGCGAGCGGGATGGGCTCAGCGCTCACGTACCGATCCAGCCTCCTGCGCCCCGGGTCCCTGCTCGGATCCCGGCGAGACCTTGCCGGGCTGCATGCCGTACTCCAGTGAGTCCACGAGCGCGTCCCAGGAGGCGGCGATCAGGTTCTCGGAGACCCCGATCGAGCCCCACACCTGCTGGCCGTCGGAGGCGTCGATCAGCACCCGCGTGACCGCTCCGGTCCCCTTCGTCTCATCGAGGATGCGGACCTTGAAGTTGATCAGCTCGATCTCGCGCAGGTGCGGATGGATCTCCCCGATGGCCTCGCGCAGCGCGTTGTCCAGCGCGTTCACCGGGCCGTTGCCCTCGGCGGTGCGCACGTAGCGCTCGCCTCCGAGCCAGATCTTGATGGTGGCCTCGGTGACGACCTTGCCGTCGGCCCGCTTCTCGACCAGCACGCGCCAGGACTCAAGGCGGAAGAGCGACTCATAGGAGCCCGCCTCCTTGCGCATGAGCAGCTCGAAGGACCCGTCGGCGGCCTCAAACTGGAAGCCCTGGTGCTCCAGGTCCTTGACGCGCTCGACCACCCTCTGGGCGAAGGCGTCGCCGCCTTCGCCCTGCTGGGGGGAGATGTGGGCCTCGGCCGCCTTCTCGGAGATCGTGCCCTTGCCGGAAAGCTCTGAGATGAGCACGTCGCGGCGGTTGCCGACGGACGCCGGATCGATGTGCTCGAACGTCTGCGCGTCGGCGCGGATCCCGGCGGCGTGCAGGCCCGCCTTGTGGGCGAAGGCGTGCTTGCCGACATACGGCTGCGCCGGGTTGGGCGAGCGGTTGAGCAGCTCATCGACGAAGTGGGCCGTCTCGGTGAGCCGCGCCAGGCGCTCGGGTGCCAGCAGATCCACCCCCATCTTCAGCTGCAGGTCGGCGATGATCGTGATCAGGTTCGCATTGCCCGTGCGCTCGCCGATGCCGTTGACGGTCCCCTGCACCTGCGTGGCCCCCGATTCGACCGCTGTGAGCGTGTTGGCCACGGCGCAGCCGGAGTCGTCGTGGGTGTGGATCCCGAGCGGGACGCCGGGAAGCCCTTCGGAGACGATCGCGAGGGCCGTGCGGATCTGCGGGGGCAGCGAGCCTCCGTTGGTGTCGCACAGGACCACGCGCTCGGCCCCCGCCCCGGCGGCGGCGCGCAGGCAGTCGAGCGAGTACCCGGGGTCCAGGGCGAAGCCGTCGAAGAAATGCTCGGCGTCGAACAGCACCCGCTTGCCGGCCCCCACCAGGAACGCAACCGAATCGGCGATCATGGCCAGGTTCTCCTCGCGCGAGACGCGCACCACCTTCTCCACGTGCAGCACCGAGGCCTTGCCCACGAGCGTGCAGGCCGGTGTGAACACCTCGGCCAGTATGCGCAGGCCCTCGTCAGCCTCGGCCGCCACCTCGCGCCGGCGGGTCATCCCGAAGGCGACGATCTCGGACACCTCGAGCGACTCGCCGGCGAGCAGCTCGAACAGCTCCTGCTCCTTGGGGTTCGAGGCCGGGAAGCCCGCCTCGATCAGGTCCACGCCGAGGGCATCGAGGGCGCGGACGACCCGCACCTTCTCCTCGGCCGTGAGGGTCAGTCCCCCGCCCCCCATGCCGTCGCGCAGGGTGGCGTCGTATAGCTGTATGTCGGGCATGCCGGGCGCTATCCCGCTGCGGTCGCCCGCGCGTCGGGCGCCGAGCCCTCACCCGTGGGGGTCTCCAGGGGCGCCGCGTTGACCACGTCGAGCCACTCGCGGTAGCGCTCGGAGCGGCCGTGGATGGCGTCATCGAAGGCCTTCTGCAGCACGCGCGTGATCTCGCCCGGCCTGCCGGTGCCGATGCGGTGGTCGTCGACCTCGCGCACCGGCACGAGCTCGGCGGCGGTCCCGGACATGAACATCTCCTCGGCCAGGTACATCTCGGCGCGGGCGATGTTCCGCTCGACCACGGTGTAGCCGAGGTCGCGGGCGATCTGGAAGATCGAGCGGCGGGTGATGCCGTCGAGGATCGAGTTGTGCTGGCCGGGCGTGGCGATCTCACCGTCGCGGACGATGTACAGATTCTCGCCGGTGCCCTCGCACACGTGGCCGTGATCGTCGAGCAGGATCGCCTCGTCGTAGCCGGCCTTCACCGACTCGACCTTGGCAAGCACGCTGTTGAGGTACTGACCCGAGGCCTTGGCGTGGGGTATGAGCGAGTCGGGGCTTATCCGCCGCCATGAGGAGACCTTCGCGCGGATGCCGTTCTTCATGCCCTCCTCGCCGAGGTAGGCGCCCCACTCCCAGCAGGCAATCGTGACGTCGACGGGCGCCTCCAGCGGGTTGAGGCCCATCTGGCCGTAGCCGCGGTTGACGATCGGCCGGATGTAGCAGTTGCGCAGGCCGTTGCGGGCGACCAGCTCGAGCGTTGCGGCGCGGAGCTGCTCGGCCGAGTAGGGCACCGGCATGTAGTAGAGCTCGGCGGAGTTGATCAGGCGATCGATGTGCTCGGCATTGCGGAACACGGCGGGACCGAGCTCGCCGTCGTAGCAGCGCATGCTGTCGAACACGCCCGTGCCGTAGTGCAGGCCGTGCGTCAGGACGTGGACCTTGGCGTCCTCCCAGGCGACGAAATCTCCGTTCATCCAGATGAGGTCGGTGGGCTCCACGTTCATTGCACTCCTATTCGAGGTTTTCGAGCACTGCCCTCGTCGCCTGCTCCGTCCCCGCTTGCCCTCCGAGGTCGGGCGTGCGCAGGCCCGCGGCGAGCGCCCGTTCAACACCCGATTCTACAGCCGTGGCCTCGCTTTCCATAGCCAGCCCGTGGCGGAGCATCATGGCGGCCGAGAGGAACATGGCGAGCGGGTTGGCGAGGCCCTTGCCGGCGATGTCGGGCGCCGAGCCGTGGACCGGCTCGAACATCCCCGGGCCATCGCCCGACAGCGAGGCGCTAGGGAGCATCCCGATGGAGCCCGTGAGCATGGCGGCCTCATCGGAGAGGATGTCCCCGAACATGTTCTCGGTCAGGATCGTGTCGAACTCGCGGGGCGCCGAGACGAGCTGCATGGCGGCGTTGTCCACCAGCACGTGCTCGAGCTCCACGCCGGGGAACTCCCGCGCATGCAGGCCGCTCACCACCTCGCGCCACAGGCGGGAGGTCTCGAGCACATTGGCCTTGTCCACGCTCGTCACCTTGGGATGGGCCGATCGGCGTTCGGCGGCCTCGAACGCCGTCCGCGCGATCCGCTCGATCTCCTCGGTGCTGTAGGAGCAGACGTCCGAGGCCGAGGTGGCGGTGCGGGTCTTCTCGCCGAAGTAGATGCCGCCGGTGAGCTCGCGCACGACCAGTAGGTCGGTCCCCTCGATCCGCTCGCGGCGCAGCGGCGAGGCGTCATACAGCGCGGGCAGCGGCTTGACCGGGCGCAGGTTGGCATACAGGCCGAGTCCCTTGCGCAGGCCGAGCAGTCCCTGCTCCGGGCGGGGCTTGGCCGGGTCCGTGGTGTCCCACTTGGGACCGCCCACGGCCGCCAGCAGCACGGCGTCCGAGCGCCGGCAATCGGCGAGGACCTCGTCGGTCAGCGCCACCCCGTTGGCGTCGATCGAGGCGCCGCCGAACAGGTGCTCCTGGAACTCGAAGTCGCCAACCGCTTCGAGCAGCTCGAGTGTCGGCTCCATGATCTCGGGGCCGATCCCGTCGCCGGGCAGCGTGAGGATCAGGTGGGTCATGGCGCGCGACGCTACCAGGACAGCTGCGCGATCAGCCGGAGCGCGCTCACAGGGCGGTGGTATCGACGCCCGCCCACGCGCCGGCGTGCTCGCGCTCACGCTCGTAGGAGGCGATCGCATCGTCCTGCTTGAGCGTCATCGCGACATCGTCCAGGCCGTTCAGCAGCCGGTGGCGGATCTCGTGGTCGATCGCGAAGGCAACCTGCTCTCCGGCGAAGCGGACCTCCTGCGCGCGGAGATCGACCTGACCCTCGCCGGCCCGCGCCAGTGTGTGACAGTCCTCCGCGCTGAGCACCACCGGCAGCAGCCCGATCTTGGTGCAGTTGGAATAGAAGATGTCGGCGAAGCTGGGAGCGACGATCGCCTGGAAGCCGTAGTCCTGAAGGCCCCATGGAGCGTGCTCGCGGGATGAGCCGCAGCCGAAGTTCTCACCGGCCACGAGGATCGGGTTGGGCGGCAGGTCCCAATCGGGCTCCTTGGCCCAGTCGAAGAACAGGAACTCACCGAAGCCGGTGCGCTCGACCCTCTTCAGGAACTGCTTGGGCATGATCTGGTCCGTGTCGACGTCGGAGCGGTCCAGATGACTGACACTGCCGGTTATGACCTCGATCGGCTGCACTATGACCAGCTCCTTATGTCGGTGAAATGTCCCTCGATGGCAGCCGCCGCCGCCATCTGCGGGGAGACCAGATGAGTTCTGCCGCCCCGCCCCTGACGCCCCTCGAAGTTGCGGTTTGAGGTCGATGCGCAGCGCTCTCCGGGCTTCAGGATGTCGGGGTTCATGCCCAGGCACATGGAGCAGCCGGCCACGCGCCAGTCAAAGCCGGCGTCGCGAAAGACGCGGTCCAGGCCCTCGGCCTCCGCCTGGGCCTTCACCTGCTGAGAGCCGGGCACGACCATGGCGCTCACGCCGGCTGACACCTGCCTGCCGGCGACCACCTCGGCGGCAGCGCGAAGGTCGCCGATGCGGGAGTTGGTGCAGGAGCCGATGAACACGCGGTCGATGGCGATCTGCTCGATCGGGGTGCCGGGCTCGAGCGCCATGTACTGCAGCGCCCGCTCGGTGGCCTCGCGGTCGGCCGGGCTGTCGAAATCGGCCGGCGAGGGCACGCTGTCGGTGACCGATCGGACCATGCCGGGGTTGGTGCCCCAGGTGACCTGGGGAGAGATCGCCGTCGCGTCGATCACGACCTCGGTGTCGAACTCAGCGCCCTCGTCGCTTGCCAGCGCGCGCCAGTTCTCGATCGCGGCGTCCAGGTCGGCACCCTTCGGCGCGCCCGGGCGCTCCTGATCTGAGAACCAGGCGAAGGTGGTCTCATCAGGAGCGATCATGCCGGCGCGGCCGCCGCCCTCGATGGTCATGTTGCAGACGGTCATGCGCCCCTCCATCGACATCGCCTCGATGGCGGGCCCGGAGTACTCGACCACATGGCCGGTCAGCCCGCCGACGCCGAGCCGGCCGAGCGTGGCGAGGATCAGGTCCTTGGCGGTGACACCGAAGCCGAGATCGCCCTCGTAGCGGATGCGCATCGAGCGGGGCTTGTTCTGGACCATGCACTGGGTGGCCAGGACATGCTCGACCTCGCTCGTGCCGATCCCGAACGCGAGCGCACCGAAGGCTCCATGCGTGGATGTGTGAGAGTCCCCGCAGACGATCGTCATGCCGGGCTGGGTGACGCCGAGCTCGGGGCCGATCACGTGCACGATTCCCTGACGCTCAGAGCCCAGCGAGTAGATCGGAATGCCGAACTCCTCGCAGTTGCGCTCGAGCGTTTCGACCTGCACGCGCGAGAGCTCGTCCTTGATGCGCGCGGCCACCGGAGTGCCGTCGGTGGGCGTGTTGTGGTCGGCGGTGGCCAGCGTGCGATCGGGCCGGCGCACGCCGCGACCGGCCAGCCGCAGCCCATCGAAGGCCTGCGGGCTGGTCACCTCATGCACGAGGTGCAGGTCGATGTACAGCACGGTGGGCGGGCCCGGAGCGACCTCGTGGGCCTCCCAGATCTTGTCGAACATCGTCTTTGGCATGGTCATCCGCCCCTCTTCTCGTGGGTACTTGCTTGAGTGTTGATGGAGACCCCTGACGGGGTCCGGCGGGGTCGGTTTGGCGCAAGCATCTAGCTGCGCCTCAGTCCCGCAGAGACGACCGCCAGAAAGGCGGCCTCCTCGCCGGTGGGATTCTCGAAGTGATGGGGCAGGTCGGCGTCGAAGGTGACGCAGTCCCCCTCCCCGAGCTCGTGGCGCTCGGTATCGCAGACCAGCACCACCGAGCCGCGCTCGACGAGCGCCGTCTCGCGGCTGCCGGGCTCGTGCATGGGCGGGTCATCGGCGGCGCCGGTGGCGCCGCCCGGAGCGAGGGTGTGGCGGGACAGCTCGGCCCGCTGGCCCGGCTGCGAAGAGGTCATCACCTCGAACTGGTGCCCGCGGTGCCTGTTGCCCCCGCGCTGGCGCTCCTTCGCGTGCACGACGGTGACCGAGCCGGCCTCGTCCAGGCGCAGGAGCTGGGACAGCCGCAGCTCGAGCCCGGCGGCGATGCGGGTGGCCACGGTGAGCGTGGGGCTGGTCTCCCCCCGCTCGACCTGGGAGAGCATCGGTGCGCTCACGCCGCTGCGAACCGCCAGGTCGCGCAGCGACAGCGAGGAGGCCTCGCGCAGCGCCTTCACGCGCGCGCCGATGACGACCGGGTCCAGCGGGTCGGGCCGGGCGCCGGCCGTCGACGCGTCGCTCGAGGAGCCGGTCACGGCGGCATCGGCCTTGCTGCGCCTCTTGCGCGCCTGACTGTTCTCGACGGTCACCATACAAGCGTACGCTATCACAGACAGGCGCGAGGATGCGATCATGAACAGCGATGAAGCGCACCGGCGGCCCGGAGGACGCAGACGAAGGCGGCTCCCCGTCTCAGCTGATCGACGCGCGAATCGCGGAGCTCGGCGACTGGCGGGGCGAGACGCTCGCCCGGGTCCGGGCTCTGATCAGGCAGGCCGACCCCGAGGTGGTCGAGGAATGGAAATGGAGAGGGGTCCCGGTGTGGTCACACGACGGCATCATCTGCACGGGTGAGACCTACAAGAAGGTCGTCAAGCTGACCTTCGCCAAGGGCGCCTCGCTGGATGACCCCTCGGGCCTGTTCAACTCGAGCCTCGAGGGCAACGTGAGGCGTGCGATCGACGTCCATGAGGACGAGCAGATCGACGAGAACGCGCTGCAGGCGCTGGTTCGCGGCGCGGTGGCGCTGAACACGGCCTAGCAGCGCCCTCTCATCGAAGATCAGGGACCCGCGGCCTCCGGCAGGCCGATCGCCTCACCCGCGCTCGAGCGCGCGACGGCCACCGACAGTGCGCGCACGTAGGCGCGGGCGGCGGCATCGATGATGTCCGTCGAGACCCCCTGGCCGGCGCCCGTGTAGGAGTTGACCTCCACCACCACCGAGACCTCACCGAGAGCGTCCTGGCCCTCGGTGACCGCCCCGATCTTGAAGTCTGAGAGTTTGGCCCCGACCCCCGCCGCCGCATCGATCGCCTGGAAGACCGCATCGATGGGGCCGTCGCCGATGAACGATCCCTGTGCCGAGGAGCCGTCCGGGAGCGTCACCGACACCTGCGCGTGGGGCGGGCGCCGCGAGGAGGCCTCGACCTCGAACCACTCAAGCGTATAGCCGGCGATCTCCTCTCTCAGCTCATCGGTCACCAGCGCCTCCAGATCCATCGCCGTCACGTGTTTCTTGCGGTCGGCGATCTCCTTGAAGCGCTTGAACGCGGTGTTCAGCGCCTGGCCGTCGAGCTCGAAGCCCATCTCCTCGAGTGCTTTGTGCAGCGCATGGCGGCCGGAGTGCTTGCCCAGCACGATCGAGTTGCTCTGCAGGCCAACCGTGGTGGCGTCCATGATCTCGTAGGTCGCCCGCTCCTTGAGGACGCCGTCCTGGTGGATACCGGCCTCGTGCGCGAACGCGTTGCGCCCCACGATCGCCTTGTTGGGCTGCACCTGATAGCCGGTCAGCCGCGACACCAGGCGGCTCGTGCGTGCGATCTCGGTGGTGTCCACCCCGGTCCACAGCCCCAGGGCCGGCTCGCGGGTGCGGAGCAGCATCACGACCTCCTCCAGCGAGGCGTTGCCGGCGCGCTCGCCGATCCCGTTGATCGCGCTCTCCACCTGCCTGGCGCCCGCCTGCACGCCGGCCAGAGAGTTGGCGACGGCCAGCCCCAAGTCGTCGTGGCAGTGGACCGAGACGACCACGTCGTGGAGGCTCGGCACCAGCCGGTAGAGCTCGGAGAACATCGCCGCGTACTCCTGGGGCAGCGCGTAGCCGACCGTGTCGGGCACGTTGATCGTGGTGGCACCCTCATCGAGCGCGATCTGGATCACCTCGGCCATGAACTCGACATCCGAGCGCGAGCCGTCCTCCGGCGAGAACTCCACGTCGTCGGTGTATTCCCGCGCCTGAGCCACCGCGGCACGGACCTGGCCCTTGACGTCATCGCGGGTGGTCTGCAGCTTGCGCTCGATGTGGATGTCGCTTGTCGCCAGGAACATGTGGATGCGGGGACGCTCGGAGTCCCTGACCGCGTGCCAGGCCGCGTCGATGTCCTGCTTGGAGGTCCGCGCCAGCCCGCAGATCACGGGGCCGTGCACCTCCTGCGCGATCGCCTGCACCGCCTCAGAGTCGCCCGGAGAGGTGATCGGGAAGCCGGCCTCGATCACGTCCACCCCCAGCCGCGCCAGCTGGTGTGCGATCTCGAGCTTCTCCTGCTTGTTCAGCGATATCCCGGGCGACTGCTCGCCGTCGCGCAGGGTGGTGTCGAAGATCAGGACTCGGTTGGAGTCCTGTCGGCCGGGCCTGCCCTTGCCGGCTCCGTCAGTGGATGCGTCGTTCGTGCTCATGTCGTTCGTGCTCCTTCTCGGTCTCGTTCAAGCTTCCTCTCTGCTGGGTATGCGGCTACGCGGCCGCCACGCGCTATTCCCCCCGAGGGGGGAGCAGGAGAAGCTCGAGAAGCGAGATCTGAAACGACATGCTGGGGCTAGGTTAGCACCCGCCCAGGGTTCGGATGCGCGCCGCCGCGCTCGGTTATGCTCAGCCACGCGTGGCGCTCTCCGCGCATCGCCCAGCCCCGGCGCCGAGCCGGCCTGTGGCCGGGCGTTCTCCCGGATGACGAGGAAAAGGAGCCCGAACCATGAGTCCCTCTGCACTCGCGACCCCCACCGTTGAAGAGCTTCGCTCCGCCGTCACGGGACAGGTGATCGCCCCGGACGACAACGCCTACGAGGAGGCCCGGCTGGTCTGGAACGGCATGATCGACCGACGCCCGGCGCTCATCGTCCGCTGCTCCTCGGCGGATGACGTCGTCGCGGCGCTCGCCACGGCCCGTGAGCACGACCTTCTCGTGAGCGTGCGCTGCGGCGGGCACTCAACACCCGGCTACAGCTCCTGCGATGACGGCATCGTGATCGATCTGCGCGGTATGAACGCCATCGAGGTTGACCCCGGCGCCCGGACCGTCCGCGTCGGAGGCGGCGCGACCTGGGGCGAGCTCGACGCGGCCACGCAGGAGCACGGCCTGGCCGTGACCGGCGGGCGGGTGTCGGACACCGGAGTGGGCGGCCTGGCGCTCGGCAGCGGCAGCGGCTGGCTCGAGCGCGCCTACGGCCTCACCTGCGAGAGCCTTCTGTCCGCCGAGGTGGTCACCGCGGATGGCAGCACGGTGACGGCCAGCGCAGAGGAGAACCCGGAGCTGTTCTGGGGCCTCCGCGGCGGCGGCGGGAACTTCGGGGTCGTCACCGAGTTCGAGTTCCGCCTGCACCCCGTCGGCCCGATCATCGCCGCCGGGATGCTCCTGTATCCACGGGCGCAGGCCCGTGAGGTGATCGCCAACTACCGCGACTTCATCGCCGCCGCGCCTGAGCAGGTGGGCGGCGGGCTGGCCCTGCTGACGGCGCCGCCGGAGGAGTTCGTGCCCGAGGAGATCCGCGGGCAGCCGGCTGTCGGCATCGTCTACTGCCACGTCGGCTCCCCCGAGGAGGGCATGGCCGCGGCCGAGCCGCTGCGCTCCTTCGGATCCCCGATCGTGGACATGATCCAGCCGATGCCATACGCGGTCGTGCAGCAGATGCTCGACGCCGGCAGCCCCCGCGGGGTGCGCGAGTACTTCAAGGTCGACACCCTCACCGAGCTCTCCGACGCCGCCATCGACACCGTCGTGACGCAGGCGGAGGGGCTTCCGGCGCCGTTCGGGCAGCTGATCCTGGGGCCGCTCGGAGGAGCGCTTGCCCGCACCAACCGCGAGTCCATGGCCCTCGGCATCGACGACGGGGAGTGGATCTACTTCTGCCTGTCGATGTGGATGGACCCGTCCCAGGACGAGGCCAACACCGCCTGGACACGTGGCTTTCACGAGGCCATGCGCCCCTTCACGGTCGGCACCGCGATGCCCAACTTCATCGAGCCCGACGAGGGCCTCGCGCGACTGCGCGCGTCCTACGGCGAGGAGAAGTTCTCGCGCCTGCAGGCGCTGAAGCGGCGCTGGGACCCCGACAACCTGTTCCGGCTGAACCAGAACATCACGCCCGCGGGCGCCTGAGGCGGATGGCGCTCACGGGAGGCTGCGGCTGCGGCGCGGTCCGCTTTGAGGTGACCGCGCCGCTGCTGACGGCCAACTACTGCCACTGCACCCGCTGCCAGCGGCGCAGCGGCACCGCCGCCTCCGCCAACGCGCGGGCCGAGCCTGGGTCCTTCCGGATCCTCAGCGGACAGGACAGCCTGCGCGCATGGAGGCCGGCCGGCGGCTTTGAGAAGTGGTTCTGCGGCGAC
This sequence comes from uncultured Solirubrobacteraceae bacterium, assembly GCA_963826995.1. GTDB lineage: Bacteria > Actinomycetota > Thermoleophilia > Solirubrobacterales > Solirubrobacteraceae > Palsa-744. The sequence continues at coordinate 17,046 of CAWGYZ010000006.1, forward strand.
TGCGGCTCGGCCCTGTTCAGCCGCCACCCGCACGATCCGCAGCAGGTGAGCGTCCGGCTGGGCGCATTCGACGAGGACCCGCAGATCAGACCCACCATGCGCCAGTTCGTGGCCTACGCCGCACCCTGGGAGGCGATCCCCGAAGACGGGCTTCCGCGCCACTCGGAGAGTGGGCACTGAGTGTGGAGCTGACCCTGCGAGCGCTCGCCGAGGGTGACGAGGCCGAGCTGTTGCGCATCCATAACACCCCGGAGGTCATGCGCTGGTGGGATGCCCCGGCCGAGGATTTCCCGTGGGATGAGCCCGAGGCGACCCGCCTCACGATCGAGGTGGACGGAGCTGTGGCCGGCCTGATCCAGTTCTCCGAGGAGCTCGAGCCCAAGTACCGGCACGCGCAGATCGATCTGTTCCTCGATCCCGCCCTGCACGGCCGCGGCCTCGGTGGCGAGGCCGTCCGGCGCGTGGTACGCCGTCTGATCGACGAGCTGGGTCACCACCGCATCACGATCGACCCGGCGGTCGCGAACACGGCGGCGATCCGGGCCTACGAAAGGGTCGGCTTCACGCGTGTGGGCGTCATGCGCCGTTCCGAGCGCGACATCGACGGCAACGGCTGGCACGACAGCCTGCTGATGGAGCTGCTGGCCGGGGAGGAGCAGCGCTGAGGATCTTGCGCTTGCAGGCCACAGCACGGCGACGTGGTAATAGTTCTGCCTATGCCTCGTGCGATCTGGTCCGGCACAATCGGGTTCGGCCTGGTGGCTGTCCCGGTCAAGCTCTACAGCGCGCTGAATCGCAAGAACGTCCGCTTTCACCAGCTGTCGGGCAAGACCGGCGTGCGTGTGGCGCAGAAGCGGATCGATCCCCGCTCCGGCGAGGAGGTCCCCTACGAGGAGATCGTCAAGGGCTACGAGATCGCGCCCGAGCGCTACGTGGTGATCGAGCCGGGCGAGCTCGAGTCACTGCAGCCCAAGAAGTCAAGGACCATCGAGATCGAGGACTTCGTGGAGCTCACCGAAATCGATCCCATCTTCTACGAGCACCCCTACTACCTGGCGCCCGCGCCGGGCGGAGCAAAGCCCTACCGGCTGCTGCTCGAGGCCATGCGCGACACCGGGCGGGTGGCCGTCGCGCGGGTCGTGATGCGCTCCAAGGAACAGCTCGTCGCGATCCGCCCGATGGGCGATGTGCTGGAGATGGCGACGATGCTGTTTGGCGATGAAATCCTCCCGCCTGAGCAGCTCGGAGAGACCGCGGAGGTGGCCGAGGTGAAGACCACGAAGCGCGAGCTCGATGTGGCCAAGCAGCTCGTGGACTCTCTCGCCGGCGACTTCGACCCGGACTCATACCGCGACACATATCGCGAGGAGGTGCTCGCTCTGATCGAGCGCAAGGCTCAGGGTGAGGAGATCGCCGTGCAGCCCGCCGCCGAAGAGGACGCCGCGCCCGTGCCCGATCTGATGAGCGCGCTCAAGGCGAGCCTGGATGCCGTCCGCGCGCGCAGCGAGGATGCCCCCGCGAGCACGAGCAAACGGCGCAGGCCGGCCGCCAAGGGCGCCTCGAAACCGGCCGCCAAGCTCGCCGCCAAACCCGCCACGAAGAAGCCGGCGGTCAAGAAACCGGCCGCCAAGAAGTCCGGAGCGCAGCGAGCCACAGCGAAACGGTAGTGCCCCGGCGCTCTCAGGCCAAAGAGGCCGCCCTCCTCGACGGATACCGGGCAAAGCGTGATTTCGCGCACACCGGCGAGCCGGCCGGCGGTGATCCCGAGCCGGCGGGTGCGTCGCGGTTCGTGATCCAGGAGCACGACGCGACCAGTCTGCACTGGGACCTGCGCCTAGAGCGTGACGGGGTACTCGCCTCCTGGGCGATCCCCAAGGGGCTGCCCGAGGTTCCCAAGGAGAACCACTTCGCCGCTCGCACCGAGGACCACCCGCTCGAGTACGCGGATTTTGAGGGCGAGATCCCGAAGGGGCAATACGGCGCGGGCACGATGCGGATCTGGGATCGCGGCGTCTATGAGTGTCTGAAGTGGGAGCCCCGAAAGGTCGAGGTGGCTCTCCACGGCGAGCGGCTCGACGCCCGCTTCGCGCTGTTCGCGATCGGCGATGCCGGCGACTCGAAGGACTGGATGATCCACCGGATGGACCCGCCGACGGACGCGAGCCGCGAGCCGATGCCCGAGCGGCTGGCTCCGATGCTCGCGCGCACCGGCACCCTCCCGGATGACGATCAGCGGTGGGCGTATGAGATCAAGTGGGACGGCGTGCGCGCCATCGCCTACTCCACGCCGGGTGAGCTCCGCCTGGAGAGCCGGAACCTCAAAGACATCACGGTGCAATATCCGGAGCTCGGCAGGCTCAACCGGGCGCTGAGCTCGCACAGCGCCATCCTCGACGGAGAGATCGTCGCCCTGGACGGTGACGGCCGGCCCAGCTTCGGTGCGCTTCAACACCGCATGCAGGTCAGCTCCAAGGCGCAGGCGAAACGACTTGCCAAGAGTACGCCGGCCACGTACATCATCTTCGACCTGCTCTGGCTCGACGGCCACTCCGTCATGGGCCTCCCCTACTCCCAGCGCCGCGAGCTGCTCACGGCCCTCGACCTGAACGGGTCCAGCTGGCGCACGCCCGAGCATCTTCTCGGCAGCGGCGCGGCCGTGCTCGCGGCCAGTGCCGAGCAGGGTCTGGAGGGCATCGTGGCCAAGCGCCTTGACTCGCCCTATCAGCCGGGCGGCCGGCCCGGTACGTGGGTCAAGATCAAGAACATCCACCGCCAGGAGTTCGTCGTCGGTGGATGGGCACCGGGGAAGGGCAGTCGCGCCGCGGGCATCGGTGCCCTGCTCGTGGGCGTCTACGACGACCACGGAATGCTGCGCTACTCCGGACGTGTTGGCACCGGCTTCACCGAGCAGGAGCTCGATCACCTCGCGAAGCTGCTCACCCCGCTCGTGCGCCCCGACTCCCCGTTCGCAGCCGGCGGGTCCCGGCCCCCGCGTGACGCCGTCTACTGCGAGCCGGAGCTCGTGGTCGAGGTCGAGTTCAGAGAGTGGACCGCCGCGGGCAGCCTGCGCCACCCCTCCTACAAGGGACCGCGTGAGGACAAGGCCGCCGAGGAGGTCGTGCGCGAGGATCCGCCGGAGGAGCCGGCAGCCCACGACCACGACGACGCACCGCTCGTGCCCGAGGATGCCCGGGAGTCGGTCTCCGTCACCGTCGATGGACGCGAGCTGAAGCTGTCGAACCTGGGGAAGGTCCTATATCCGCAGACCGGCTTCTCCAAGCGCGAGGTGATCGACTACTACGCCGCGATCGCCCTCGTGCTGATCCCGCATCTGCGCGACCGTCCGCTCACCGTCAAGCGCTGGCCCGACGGCGTCGAGGGGAAGGCGTTCTTTCAGAAGCAGGCGCCCGCCCACCGGCCGGACTGGATCCAGACCGTGACGGTGCCCGCGGAGCGAAAGCCGATCGACTACCTGCTCGCCCAGGACCTGCCGACGGTGGTGTGGCTTGCGAACCTGGCGGCCCTGGAACTGCACACGCCGCTGGCGCGCGCTGGGGCGATCGAGCAGCCGACCACGCTGGTGTTCGACCTCGATCCAGGCAAGCCGGCCACGATCGTCGAGTGCTGCGGGGTGGCACTGGCCCTGCGCGGCCTGTTCGAGACCCTGGGCCTCGAGTGCTTCGCCAAGACCTCGGGGAAAAAGGGCCTCCAGCTGTACCTGCCGCTCAACTCGGGCGAGGTCACGTTCGATGACTCCAAGGCCTTTGCCAAGGCGGTGGCGGAGCTGCTCGAGCGCGCCGATCCCGATGTCGTCGTCTCGAGCATGAGCAAGGCCCGGCGTACGGGGAAGGTGCTGATCGACTGGAGCCAGAACGACCACCGCAAGACGACCGTCTGCGCGTACTCCCTCAGAGCCGTCCCCCACCCCACGGTCTCCACTCCGGTCGAGTGGGCGGAGGTGAGCGCCACGCTGGACTCCCGCGACCCCAATGCGCTCGTCTTCGAGGCGAGCCGGGTGCTCGAGCGGGTGGCCGAGCGGGGTGATCTGTTCGCACCGGTCCTCTCGCTGGTGCAGGAGCTACCGGCGCCGCCGGGCTAGGGGACGAGGACCACCTTGCCGACGTTGCGCCGCTCGGTGATCATGTTCTGCGCGGCGCCGGCCTCCTCGAAGCTGAACTCGCCGGCGACCACCGGTTTGACCGTGCCGTCGTCGAGCAGCTCGCGCAGCGGCGCGAGGGCCGACTCGAGCGTTCCACGCTCCTCCCACAGGCTGAGCATGTTCAGCCCGATCACGGACTTCGATTCGGACATCTGCTTGATCAAGTTGAAGCGCGGCATCCGGGCGACGGTTCGCAGGGCGGTGACGAGGTTGCGCCGCTGGCCGGAGACGACGGCAGAGGCGCCATATGCCACGAGGCGCCCGCCCGGGCGCAGCAGCGAGTAGCTGAGGCGGAAGCTCCTGCCGCCGACGGCGTCCATGATGATGTCGAACTGCGGCAGGCCCTTCTCCCAGCCGGCCCTGGTGTAGTCGACCGCATGGTCGACCCCCAGCTCGATGCAGCGCTCGTGCTTGCCCGGCGAGGCCGTGCCGTAGACCTCGGCGCCGTAGCGCTTGGCGATCTGGGTCGCGGCAATCCCCACACCGCCGCCGGCGGAGTGGATCAGCACCCGCTGCCCAGCCTTCAGGTTGCCGTATTCGAGCAGGCCCGTCCAAGCGGTCGTGTAGTTGACCTGGATTGAGGCGCCCTGCTCGAAGGTGAGCTTGTCGGGAAGAGCCAGCACGTTTCCGGCCGGGACGACGACCTGTGAGGCATAGCCGCCGAATTTTGTCCCGGCCATCACGCGCTGGCCGGGGGTCAGGCCCTGCACGCCCTCGCCGAGCTCGAGGATCGTGCCGGCGACTTCATAGCCGACCACGCAGGGTGTCTTCGGCGCGTCGGCGTAGAGCCCCAGACGCGCCATCACGTCGGCGAAGTTCACTCCCGCCGCCGCCACTTCGATCCTCACCTCTCCGGGGCCGAGGACCGGGTCCGGGCGCTCCTGCACCTGCAGCACACCGGGGCCGCCGTGCTTGGTGATGACTACGGCGCGCACGGCCGTGAGCCTACCCGATCAGACCCTCACCGCAGAGCGACCGTCCAACCGTCGAGGAAGCCCTCCGAGGCGACGATCTCGCTGACGACCTCAGCCGGCACGAGCACATCCGTTGTGACGACCATCGCCGCCGAGCGCTGCGAGGGCTCGGCGCCCGCGTCGCCGTCCGGGGTATGGCCGACGGCGGCCGAGGAGATGTTGATCCCGTGGACGCCGAAGATGGTGCCCACTCGCCCGATCATTCCCGGCAGATCGGCATAGCGGAACACGGTCACGAACTGCTCAAGCTCGATCGTCAGCCGCCTTCCCTGCACCTCGACGAGGTGAGGCGCCTGGGTCGGGCCGATCCCGGTTCCGGCCACCGCCACCCGCTCGCCGCCCGCCACCACGGTCACGCGAATCAGCTCATTGAAGTCCTGGGCCTCGGACACCGACTTCTCCTCGACCACGATGCCGCGCTCCTCGGCCATGCTGGGGGCGTTGACCAGGTTGACCTGCTCCTCGGTTCGTCCCTGCAGCGCCCCGCCGATGACGGCCAGCGTCAGAAGGCGCGTATCGAAGTCGGCGATCCGCCCGAGGAAGGCCGCCTCGATTCGCTCCACCGAGCTGCCCTCCGCGAGCGCCATTGCCAGACGACCGAGCTGCGTGGCCAGGGGCAGGAAGGGCCCGAGCACCTCCATGTCCTCAGCACCGATCGCCGGGATGTTCACCGCGGTCGAGACGACCCCGCCGGTGAGCGCCGCCACGACCTGCTCGGCGCTCTGATAACCGGCCCGATCGGTCGCCTCCGCGGTGGAGGCGCCGAGGTGAGGCGTGACGACGACGTTCGGGTAGCCCTGGAACAGCGGGTAGTCGGTCATCGGCTCGGCCGGGAAGACGTCGAGTGCGGCTCCACCGACCTTGCCGGAGTCCAGCGCGTCCTTCAGCGCCGCGTCGTCGATCAGGCCGCCACGGGCCACATTCAGGATGCGCACGCCGTCGCGCATCTTGGCGAACGCCTCGGCGTTCAACCACCCCAGCGTCTCGGGCGTTTTCGGCAGATGAATGGTGATGAAGTCGGCCTGCGCGTAGAGCTCGTCGCTGTCAGCCGCCTTGTCCACGCCCAGCTCGCGGTAGCGCTCGGCGCTGACGAACGGGTCGAACGCGATCACGCGCATGCCGAAGCCCCTGGCGCGGTGGGCGACCAGCTGGCCGATGCGCCCGAAGCCGAGGATGCCGAGGGTCTTCTCATACAGCTCGACGCCCGAGAACTTGGAGCGCTCCCACTTGCCGCTCGTCAGCGACATGTGCGCCTGCGGGATGTTGCGCGCGAGCGCGAGCAGCAGCGCCATCGTGTGCTCGGCCGCGGTCACCACGTTCGACTGCGGGGCGTTGGCGACGACGATGCCGCGCTTGGTGGCGGCCTCGACGTCGACGTTGTCGACTCCGACCCCGGCTCGGCCGATCACACGCAGCCTGGCCCCGTGACCGATCAGCTCGGCCGTCAGCTTCGTGGCCGAGCGGATCACGATGCCGTCATAGGCCCCGATCCGCTCGATCAGATCCTCCTCGCTCCAGTCGAACCCGAGGTCGACATCGAAGTGCTCGCGCAGCAGGTTCACGCCGGAATCTCCGATGTTCTCCCTGACCAGGACCCGCGGGCGCCCACCGTTGGACCCCGGCTCGGTTGCCGCGTTGGCCGCCGTCGCGCTCATCAGACGGCCCTCTCGAGGATCCAGTCGATGCAGGCGGTCAGCGCCTGCACGTCGGCGGGGTCGACCGCCGGGAACATCCCGACCCGCAGCTGGTTTCGGCCCAGCTTGCGATAGGGCTCGACGTCGACGATCCCGTTGGCGCGCAGCGTGGCCGCCACCGCCGCCGCGTCGACCGCCTCGTCGAAGTCGATCGTTCCCACGACGAGCGAGCGCTTGGCCGGGTCGGTGACGAACGGCGTGGCGTGGGCCGAGCGTTCGGCCCATCCGTACAGATGCTGTGAGGAGGCCGTGGTGCGCGACACGCACCAGTCGAGGCCCCCGCCGTCGAGCATCCAGCGGATCTGCTCGGCCAGCAGGAACAGCGTGGCCACCGCGGGGGTGTTGTAGGTCTGATCTTTGATCGAGTTCTCAAGCGCCGTCTGCAGCGACAGGAAGGGAGGGATCCAGCGCTCGGAGGCCGCGATCTGTGCGATCCGCTCGACGGCGGCGGGGCTCAGCAGCGCGACCCACAGGCCCCCGTCCGCCGCGAAGCCCTTCTGCGGGGCGAAGTAGTAGGCGTCCGCAAGGGCCGCGTCAAACGGAAGGCCCCCGGCACCGGAGGTGGCGTCGATCAGAACAAGAGCATCCCCGGCGCCCTGCGGGCGCACGACTGGGACCATCACGCCCGTGGAGGTCTCGTTGTGCGCCCACGCCAGCACATCGGCGTCCGCCTCCCGGGCCGCCGGCCCGACGGCGCCCGGGTCCGGGGCATTCCCCGGTTCGGCGGCAACGATCACGGGTTCGGACAGAAACGGAGCACCGGCGGTCACCGCCGCGAACTTCTGGGTGAACTCCCCATAGGTCAGGTGCAGAGCACGCTGAGAGACCAGTCCGAAGGCGGCCGCATCCCAGAACGCCGTGGCGCCGCCGTTGCCGAGTATCACCTCGTAGCCCTCAGGGGCCGAGAACAGCTCCTTCAGCCCCGCGCGCACCTCGCCCACGAGCGCCTTCACCGGCTTCTGCCGGTGGGAGGTGCCCATCACGGCCCCGCCCTCGGTCGTCAGGCGCGCCAGGGCCTTCAGCGGGACCTTCGACGGACCGCAGCCGAAGCGCCCGTCGCCGGGCCTCAGCTCCTCGGGGATGACCAGTTGCGTCTCTGCTGTAAGGGGGCTCGGCGTCATATCGGGCTTCCTCGCTCTTCTTCCTCGTTCCGTCGGGCTCGAGGGGTGTGGACGATGGGAGGGTGCCCAGGCGCGCGGCGGAGATGCTCGCCGCTTCCCGGTGGTTGACTCCACCTCAGCGCCAGTCGCGACGACGAATCCGAGTGTAGCGATCTAATCGCGCCCGTGGGGGACAGACCAGTCGTAGCCCGGGCCGCCGGGGATGATGCGCTTTGGGTTGAGCTCATCGTGGGTCGTGTAGTAGTGCTCCTTGATCTGGCCCATAGCCACCGTCTGCGACACGCGCGGCCACTGGTACAGCTCGCGGGCGTAACCCCACAGGTTGGGGTAGTCGACGAGCCTGCGGCGATTGCAGCGGAAGTGCAGGTTGTAGACCTCATCGAAGCGGGCGAGGGTCGGGAACAGGCGCCAGTCGGCCTCGGTGATGCGATCGCCGGCCACATAGCGCCGACCGGCGAGCAGCTCCTCGAGCCAGTCGAAGCTCTCAAACAGGGCAGCGAAGGCGCGGTCGTAGGCGCCCTGCAGGCGGGCGAAGCCCGCGCGGTAGACGCCGTTGTTGACGGTCTCGTACACGCGGTCGTTGATCTCATCGATCTCCTCGCGCTGCGCTACCGGGTACAGGTCAAGGCCGCCGCGGTCGCCAAGTGCGCCAAGCGAGTCCGGCGAATAGAACATCCGGATGATGTCGCTCGATTCGTTGTTGACGATCCGGCCGGTGTCGGTGTCCCACAGAACCGGCACCGTGATCCTGCCCTGATAGTGAGGGTCGCTCAGCTCGTAGGCCTCGCTCATGAAGGCCCAGCCGTGCAGCTCGTCGACGTACTCCCCCGACCAGGTGTCCGGGCTGCCGGCGGGCCCGACGGTGAAGCCCTCCCCGCTGAACGCCCATCCGCGCTCGTCTCGAAACGGCGCGAGGTAAGACACCGGAACGGCCTGCTGAAGCCCGGCGAGCTCGCGCAGGATCACGCTGCGATGGCACCAGGGGCAGGCAAGCGAGACGTACAGGTGATAGCGGCCGTCCTTCACCGCAAACCCGGTCTCACCCACCCAATCGCGAAAGCGGCTCTCCTGCCGCCTGAAATCGCCCCCGATCAGCTCGCCGTGGAGCAGGTCAGCCATTCCACAGCACCTCCCTGGCAGAGACCATCGAGCTCCAGCCCGCGGGCAGGCGACTGTCGGCAACCCCGGCGGAGGGCTCGGTGGCCAGCAGGCAGTACTCGGGCGCCGGGCCCAGACCGATGCAGCGCCGCCACAGTCCCGCCGTCGAGGGATCCATGCCGTCGCCCAGCAGAGCCTCGATCGAGGGATGCTCGTGGCCGCGGGCGGGGGTCACCCAAACGCTGAGGCGACCCTCGCTGGGGCTGGCGTTTCCCTCGGACAGGCGGTAGATGGCGCCGGTCGAGACGCCCGCCCGGGAGGCCACCTCGTCGTGGGCGCGAACGTGGCCGTGCGAGACCGACGCCTCCTCGAGCACGCCGATCGAAGACCAGCTGTCGAGCAGGTACCAGTCCTCGTAGCCGGCCTGTGCCGCTCCATCCGCGCGCGGGGTGCCCAGCCACGGCAACTCAGGCGCCCTGAAGGCAACCGAGCCTGCGAATCCGCTCGGGGGACTGTGGGCGAGCGAGGAGTGGAAGTGGGCGACGGCGCGCTCGTAGGCGTCGTGGTCGACCCCGTCGGCGGGGCGGTGCCAGGCGATGTAGGCGAGCACCCTGACCCTGCCCTCGGACCTCAGAAGGAGGGCTTGATCCAGTCCATGCCGGCGCGCAGCTCGCCGCCGACGTGCTCGACCTGGCTGTCGGCCTCCTCGGCGCGCATGCGCTTGAAGTTCTCCTGCCCGGCCCGGTTCTCGGCGATCCACTCGCGGGCGAAGTCCCCTGATTGGATCTCGGCCAGGATCTGGCGCATGGCGGCACGGGTCTCCGCGGTGATGACGCGCTTGCCACGCGTGTAGTCGCCGTACTCAGCCGTGTTGGAGATCGAGTAACGCATCCCGGCCAGGCCCTTTTCATACATCAGATCCGCGATCAGCTTGAGCTCGTGCAGACACTCGAAGTAGGCCATCTCGGGGTCGTAGCCCGCCTCGACGAGCGTCTGGAAGCCGGCCTGCACGAGCTCTGAGGCGCCGCCGCACAGCACCGCCTGCTCGCCGAACAGATCGGTCTCGGTCTCATCCTTGAAGGACGTCACGATCACGCCGCCGCGGGTGCAGCCGATGCCCTTGGCGTAGGCGAGGGCCAGCGCGCGGGCATTGCCGGTCGCATCCTGCTCGACGGCGACCAGGCCCGGGACGCCGCTGCCCTCGGTAAACTGGCGGCGCACGAGATGCCCGGGGCCCTTGGGCGCGACCATCGCGACATCAACCCCCGCCGGCGGGTCGATCTCTTTGTAGTGGATCGAGAAGCCGTGACCGAACAGCAGCATGTTGCCCTCTGCGATGCCGTCTCGAACCTCGTTCTCCCACACCTCGCGGTGGAGCTCGTCGGGTACCAGCATCATCACCAGGTCCCCGCGGCTCGAGGCCTCCACGACCGACAGCACCTCGAGACCCTGCTCCCGCGCCGCGGCCGCCGAGTCAGAGCTCTCGCGCAGGCCGACCAGGACGTTCACACCGGAGTCCTTCAGGTTCAGCGCATGGGCGTGGCCCTGCGAGCCATAGCCGATGATCGCGACGGTCTTGCCGTCGAGCAGGTGGAGATCCGCGTCGTTGTCGTAGAGCATGAGAGCGCGCAGGCTATCGCGTCTGTGGCCGTTTGCCGTGGATCGCGGCCTATGCGGTCGCCGAGGCCACCAGCGTGCGGGCGGGAATGGCCAGGGCGCCCTCGGCGGAGGTGTAGGGGGCCAGCCGCGAGGCGAGCCCCTCGCGGATCTCCGCGATCTCCGGCTCGGGGCGGCTGAGGACGGCGTCGTGGAACCCGCGGGAGATGTCGAGCGTCGTCTCCCAGAAGACCTCGAGGGAGGGATGGCGCTGCTCGATGTCGATCGCCTGCACCTCGATCTCGGCAAAGCCGGCCTGGGCGAGAAGCTCCCGCACGCGCTCGGGATCGCCCAGCGCGAAGGGGCCCGGCGCTCGAGGCGCGGGCGGGCCGGTCAGGCCGCGCTCGATCAGCTCCAGCGACGGGAGCAGGGCCCAGGGATTGCGCTGGACCGAATCCCACACCGCCAGAGCCAGCCGTCCCTGGGGCCGCAGCACGCGCCTGGTCTCGCCGAGGGCGGCGGCGGGGTCGGCCAGCAGCATGTAGCCCCAGCGGCAGAGGACCGCGTCCACGCTCGCTAGCGGGAGATCGATCCACTCGGCTCCCAGCACCCGAAACTCGACGTTCGACAGCCCCAGCTCGGCGGCGCGGGCGCGCGCCCCGTCCAGCATCGCATCGGCCTGATCGGACACGATCACGCCTCCCGTGGGCCCCACGATCGCGGCTGCGAGCATGCCGGTCTCGCCGAGTCCCGCCGCCAGCTCGAGCACCTCATCACCCGGCTTCAGCGACACGGCGTCGAGCATCCAGTCAGACACCGGCGCACCGAGGGCCCGAATTGCGTCCTGGCGGCGCACCCAACCGGGAGCGGCCTCTTCCCATCCGGCCAGGCTCGACGCACGATGGGCGTTCGCGTCAAAGCTCATCTCAGCTCCCTGCGGCGAAGCTTGCCCGACCGCGTGCGGGCGAGCGGCTCGCGGGCTAGCACCACGAGGCGGGGGACCTTGTATGGCGCCAGCAGGCGCGCGCAGTGCGTGCGGAGGGCCTCGCCCTCGAGGACCCTCCCCGGGCGGGCCACGACGATCGCCGTGACCGCCTCGCCCCAGTCGGGGTCCGGGCGACCGACCACCGCCGCCTCGAGCACGTCCGGGTGGGCCTCCAGCACGGCCTCGACCTCCGCGGGCGCGACGTTCTCACCGCCGCTCACGATCGTGTCGCTCTTGCGCCCGGTGACGGTCAGGCGGCCGTCGTCGTCGAGGGCGCCCAGATCGCCGGTGTGCAGCCACCCATCCGCGGCGAGTGCCGCCGGTGCGACGGTGGGACCGCGTGTGAGGATCTCCTGGTCGGCGGCGATTCGCACCCTCGTGCAGAACAGCGGCGGGCCGCCTCTTGCGCCATCGTCCGCGACCGCCGCGACGGGCGTGGTCGTCACCTGCGAGCACGCCTCGGTGAGTCCATAGGTGCTCGCCACCGGCACGCCCGCGGCGCGCGCCCTGTCCAGCAGAGCAGCGGGCACCGGACCCCCACCCGTGAGCGCCGCGCGGAGGGATGGCGGGCTCTGAAGGCCCGCGTCGAGCAGCCGCCCGAGGGTCGTGGCCACGAGGCTCACGAGCGTCACCTCATCGCTGCGCAGGGCATCCAGGACGCGATCGGTGTCGAAGCCCTCGTGCACCACGGCCGTGGTGGCGTGGATGGCCGAGCGGATGAGGATCGACAGCCCGCCGACATGCGAAAGAGGCAGCGCGCACAGCCAGCGCTCACCAGGGTCGTGGCCGAGCGCCACTGCCGAGCCGAGCGCGCTCCACAGGAGGTTCCCATAGGTCAGCTCCACGGGCCTCGGAGCCGACGTGGTGCCGGAGGTGTGGATCACGACCGCGACGGCGTCCAGGTCGTGCGAGCCCGGAGCGGCGAAGGCGGGGCCGGCAGTGCGCAGGGGCGCATCAACGAACGCCAGGGCGCCGTCGGACAGCAGCTCGCGTTCTGCCGGCGAGCAGCGCGGGTCGACCGGCACCGCGACGGCGCCCAGCTGAAGGCATGCATGCAGGGCCCGGGCGAACCCGAGGCCGGGCGGCATCGCGATGGCGACCCTCTCCCCCGGCCGAACGCCGCGCTCTGAGAGCTCCTTTGCACCGGCTCGAGCGCTGCTGAGAAGCTCCGCGTAGGAGGGGCTTCCCTGCGGCGTCTCGAGCGCCGTGTGGGAGGGGCGCGCCCTCGCCGCGCGCTCGAGCCATCCTTCGACGACCATGACGCACAGGCTAGCTGCAGCTAGCCTTCGCGCCATGGCCACGACCTGGATAGACGCCGCGGATGGCCCCGACGGCGTCTTTGAGGACATTCGCTATGAGAAGTCAGCAGCGCCCCACGACGGGATCGCCAAGATCACGATCGCCCGGCCGGAGGTCCGCAACGCGTTTCGACCGCGCACCGTCATCGAGATGTCCCGTGCGTTCGAGCATGCGCGCGAGGACACCTCGATCGGCGTGATCGTGCTGACCGGTGAGGGCGACGACGCGTTCTGCTCTGGAGGCGATCAGCGCGTTCGCGGAGACTCGGGATACCTGAACGACGACGACGCGGGCAGGGCCGGCGTCGGGCGTTTTCATGTCACCGACCTGCACGTGCAGATCCGCCGGCTGCCCAAGCCGGTCGTGGCGATGGTCGCCGGGTATGCGATCGGCGGCGGGCACGTCCTGCATCTCGTCTGCGATCTGACGATCGCGGCCGAGAACGCGCGCTTCGGGCAGGTGGGCCCGAAGGTGGGCTCATTCGACGGCGGCTTTGGCGCAGGCCTGCTCGCGAACATCGTGGGGCCCAAGAAGGCCAAGGAGATCTGGTTCCTGTGCCGCCAGTACTCCGCCGAGGAAGCCCTGCAGATGGGGCTCGTCAACACCGTCGTGCCGCTCGAGCGCCTCGAGGAGGAGACGGTGGGATGGTGCCGGGAGATGCTCGCGCTGTCCCCCTTCGCGCTGCGGCTGCTGAAGGCGAGCTTCAACGCGGCCGAGGACGGACTGACGGGGATCCAGCAGCTTGCCCACGACACAAACCTCCTGTTCTATGAAAGCGCGGAGGCGCAGGAGGGCCGGAATGCCTACCGGGACAAGCGCAGGCCGGACTTCTCACGGTTTCCTCGGCGAGCCTGACCGCGTGAGCGCGGTGCGCATCTGGGTGATGGCGGCGCGTGTGCGCACGCTGCCGGCGGCGGTGGCACCGGTGCTGGTTGGCACCTCACTGGCACTCGGAGCCGGTCATTTTCACCCCGTGACATTTCTCGCAGCGCTGCTCGGGGCCGTCTTCATACAGGTCGGCACGAACCTCTCAAACGACTACTCCGACGCTCGGCGCGGCGCCGACACCGAGGACCGGCTGGGCCCGGTGCGGGTAACGGCGGGCGGGCTCGTGCCCCCGAGCCAGGTGCTGATGGCGACCTACGTGACGTTCGGGCTGGCGGTCGCCTGCGGCGCCTATCTCGTGGCCGTCGCCGGACCCGAGCTGCTGGCGGTCGGAGCGGCGTCGATTCTCGCGGGCGTGCTCTACACGGGCGGGCCGCGGCCCTACGGCTACGAGGGTCTCGGCGAGCTGTTCGTGTTCCTGTTCTTCGGGATCGTGGCGGTGGCAGGGTCCTACTTCGTGCAGGTGCAGGCGCTTCCATGGCAGGCCTTCATGTGCGCCGTGCCGGTCGGCCTGCTGGCCAGCGCGATTCTTGTCGTCAACAACGTCCGCGATCTGGAGACCGATCGCCGGGCCGGCAAGCGGACGCTGGCGGTGCGCCTCGGCAGAGACCGCACCCGCACGCTCTACACGGTGATGCTGGCGGGCGCATTCGTGACGGCTCCGCTGTGCTGGGCGCTCGGATCGATGACGGCCTGGCTCCTGCTCACCTGGGCGGCCATCCCGCTGGCGATCGGCGTCGCCCGCGTGGTGCGCACGCGCACGGATGGACCCTCGCTGAACGGCGCGCTGGCGAAGACGGGGGCGTTGCAGCTCATCTTCTGCCTGCTGTTCTCCGCCGGGATCCTCGCCAGCGGCGGCATCGGCTCGTGAGGCTTGAGCTGAAGCGGCGGACGCTGCCCCTCTCAAACCCGCTGCAGAGCTCCTACGGGGCGGTCACCGAGCGTGAACTTCTGTGCGTCTCGCTCACCGACGCGGCGGGCGTCGCCGGTCACGGCGAGGCCGCGCCGCTTGAGGCCTACGACGGCGTCAGCTCCGAGCGGGTGCACGCCGCGCTGTCGGCCTACGTCCCGGTGCTGGCGGCCTGTGAGGGCATGAACGGGGCGCAGATCCTGGACGCATGCCGCCGCACCGAGGATCTGCCGCAGGCGCTTGCGGCCATCGACATGGCCCTATGGGATCGCGCCGGGCGTCTTCAGGACAGGCCCGTCGCGGCCCTGATCACCGACCGTCCCGCGGCCGGCGTTCCGGTCAACGCAACCCTGACGGCGCTCGACCGGGCCGGCGTCGCAGAGCAGGCCGCCGCCGCCGCCGGTGAGGGGTTCACATGCGTGAAGGTCAAGGTCGGAGTCGGCGACGACGCCGGTCGCGTGGCCGCCGCGCGTGCCGCAGGCGGCCCCGGCATCGCCCTGCGCCTGGACGCGAACGGAGCGTGGAGCGTTGAGGAGGCTGTGCGTGCGATCGACTCGCTCGCCCCCGCGGGCCTCGAGCTGGTCGAGGAGCCGGTGCACGGCCTGCACGCCGTGCGAGAGGTGCGCGAGCGGGTCGCGGTCAGAGTCGCGATCGACGAGACCGCAGCCGAGCACGGCGCGCTGGGCGCCGGGGTGGCCGACGCCGTGTGCCTGAAGATCTCACGCTGCGGGGGCATCTCGAGCCTGATCGCCGCCGCCACGCTCGTGCGAGCATCCGGCGCGGAGGTCTATCTCGCCTCGACCCTGGACGGGCCCCTGGGGATCGCGGCGGCGCTTCACGCCGCGGCCGCCCTCGCCTCGCGCGGGCCCGTTCCCCCCTGTGGCCTGGCCACGCTCTCACTGTTCGACGGCCTCGAGGATCCACTGCCCGCACGAGATGGCCAGATCGAGCTGCCGACCGCCGCCGGCCTCGGGGTCGAGCCGCTGGGGGGAGATCCCGCGTGAGCCGGCCCGCCCTGCTAGGCGGGCGAGCGTTCAGCGAACGCCGTCGCCAGGGCGGCCGGGCTCTCAAGCGGCAGGACATGTCCACCGGGCGCGGTGAGCAGCCGTCCGTTGCCCAGCGGCGCCAGAAGCCGCTCTCCGAGCGCCCGGAACTTCTCGTCTCGCTCGCCGACGACCACGAGCACCGGCATCTCCAGAGCGCCCAGCCGGTTCCACACCGGCTCCATCTCGCCCGTGCCCAGGCCGCGCAGAGCCGCCGCAAGGGCGTCCGGGCGGTTGCGGCGGTGCTCGGCGACGGCGAGAGCGCTCACGGACGGCGGGTCCCCGGCGAACAGCGGCTGGGAGCGCCAGCGCTCTATGAAGCTGTCGTAGGGAATCCTTTCGAGTTCGCCGGCCAGCCGGCGGTCGGCCTCACGCCGCTCGGCCCGCTCGGCGGGGTCGCTGATGCCAGCCGTGGTCGACACCAGCACGAGCCGCGACACTCGCTCGGGCGCCGCCAATGCGACCTGCAGGGCGATCCGCCCTCCCAGCGAGTAGCCGGCCAGCGCGAAGCGGTCGGGGCAGGCCGCCAGGACGTGCTCGACCGCACCCTGGAACGTGATCGGGGATTCGATGTCGGCGGCCTCGCCGTGGCCGGGCAGATCGAGGGCCAGCGGCAGGTAGCCTTGCTGGCCCGTGTCCTGCCGGTCCATGTGCGCGGCAATCTGCTCCCACGTGTGCCGGGTGCCGGCGAAACCATGCAACAGAACCAGCGTCTCCCGCACGCGGCCATCCTAGTGTGAGCTCGGCCGCCGACACCTACCTGCTCCTGCGCGCCTTCGTGGACGAGCTGGCGCGCTGCGGGATGCGCGCCGCCTGCACCTCGCCGGGGTCGCGCTGCGCGCCGCTGGTGCTGTCGCTAGCACGCGAGCAGCGGTTGCGCTGCTTCTCCCATCTCGACGAGCGCTGCTCGGGCTTCTTCGCGCTCGGCCTGGCCAAAGCCAGCGGCCTTCCGGTGGCCGTCGCCTGCACCTCCGGGACTGCCGCGGCCGAGCTGTTGGCGGCCGCAATCGAGGCCCACGAGGCGCGCGTTCCCCTGCTGCTGCTCACCGCCGACCGCCCTGCGGAGCTTCGCGAGATCGGCGCCGGGCAGGCGGTCGACCAGCTGAAGCTGTTCGGTAGCGCCGCCAAGTGGTTCTTCGAGGTGGGCACCCACGACGCGAGCGCCGAGCGGCTGCGCTGGATGCGGACCCTCGCCTGTCGCGCCTACTGGACCGCGCTCGAGGGCCGGCCGGGCGTCGTGCATCTCAACTTCCCGCTGCGCGAGCCGCTGATCGCCGACGATCTCCTTCCCGAGGATCACAGCGGTCGCCCCGACGGTCTGCCCCACGTCACCCGCGCGCCGCTGATCGCCGGCTCCCGTGGAAGTGGCGTGCTTGCCCGGCTCATCGCCCGTGCCGAGCGCGGCGTGCTGGTGGTCGGCCGCGACGAGCGCCAAGCCCCTGAAGGAAGCCGTTCAGCGGCCGAGACGGCGGCCACCTTCGCGGCCGCCTCGGGCTGGCCCCTGCTCGCCGATCCACTGTCCGGCGCACGCCGGGGGGATGCCGCGATCGCGCACTACGACGCCCTCCTTCGCGATCCCGGCTTCACCGCGTCACTGCACCCGGATCTGATCCTGCGAGTCGGCGACCTGCCCGTCTCAAAGCCCCTGCGGAGCTGGCTCGCCGGGCTGGAGGGCACGCGTCAGGTGGCACTCGACCCCGAGGGCGCGTGGCAGGATCCGGCGTCGGTCGTGTCCGACTCGCTCGTGCTCGACCCGGCGAGCGCTTTGTCAGAGCTCGCGATCGCGCCGTCGCAGGCGCAGGAGGACTGGCTCCCGGCCTGGCGAAGCGCGGATGAGCTGGCCTCCGAGGCTATTCTCGGGGTCCTCGGCGGGGGCGATCTGAGCGAACCGAGGGTGGCCGCCGAGCTCGGCGTCCTGCTACCGCAGGAGGCGACGCTGTTCGTCGCGTCCTCGATGCCCGTGCGCGACATCGAGACCTTCTGGCCGGCCCGCCCGGACCCGCCACGGGTCCTCTGCAACCGCGGCGCCAACGGGATCGACGGCACCGTGTCCGCCGCCTTCGGAGCGGCCGCCGGCGCAGCGGGGCCGGTGGTGCTCCTGATCGGAGACGTTGCGCTGGCCCACGACATCGGTGGGCTGCTGGCGGCGCGCCGGCTTGAGCTGAAGCTGACCATCGTGCTGCTCGACAACGGCGGCGGAGGGATCTTTGACTTCCTGGCGGTCTCCCATTCGCCGATGGCGCGTGAGTCAGGGCCGCGAGACGCCGCAGGCGGCCAGGACATCTACACGCGGCACATCGCGACCCCCCCCGGGCTCGAGTTCGCCAGGGCCGCCGAGCTGTACGGGCTCCCTCACGAGCGGACAGCCGATGTCGGCGGCTTTCGCGAGGCGCTCGAGCGGGCGCTCGCCCGCCAGGGCTCGAGCGTGATCGAGGTACGCGGTGATCGGGTGGGGAACGTCGAGCTGCACACGCGCGTGTGGGACGCGGTGTCCCGTGCGCTCAGCCCGCCAGCAGGGGGAGCAGGGCCGATAGCTTGACCTCCGTCTCGGCCAGCTCGGCCGCGGGTTCAGAGCCCGCCACGATGCCGTTGCCGGCGTAGCAGCGCGCGACCCGGCCGCGCAGCAGCGCGCAGCGCAGGGCGACACAGAACTCTCCGTCGCCGGCGGCGTCGGTCCAGCCGACCGGACCGCTGTACCAACCGCGGTCGAGCCCCTCGAGCGCGGGGATCAACGGCGCCGCCCGCGACAGCGGCTCGCCCCCGACCGCCGGAGTGGGGTGCATCAGGCCGGCCAGCTCCAGCGCGTCCATAGGTGCCGCCAGCTGAGCGCGGATCGGGGTCGCCAGGTGCTGGATGTTGGCGATCTTGGCCAGGGTGGGCTCGGGCGCCGCGGCGACCCAGACCGAATGCGGGCGAAGCATGCGCTCGATTCTTCGTGCGACGATGGCATGCTCCTCGCGATAGCTCTGATCGCGCAGCAGCTGCTCGCCGAGATGGTCATCGACGGCCGGGTCGGCACTGCGGCGGGTGGAGCCGGCCAGCGCCAGCGTGCTCACGCGATGGCCCTCGCGCCGCACGAGCAGCTCGGGGCTGGCGGCGATCAGCGTCGCATCTCCGCGCCCCACGCAGAACACGAAGCAGGAGGGGAACTCCTCGCGCAGGACCCCCACGAGCGCCGCCGGATCGTATGGCTGGGGCGCGTGCACCTGCACTTCGCGCGCGAGAACGATCTTCTCGATGCCGCCCGCCGCGATCAGCTCGACCGCTCGGGCCACTGCCGCCTCGTAGTGCTCCGGCGGCATCGCGCTGGCGACCTGAAAGCGCCCGACCGCCGCGGGGTCGAGCAGTGGCAGCGAACGCGATCGCAGCTCAGACAGACGCCGTCGGACAGCCGCCAGCAGATCCTCCGGGGTGTCATCCGCTGAGGCGAGCGTCGCCAGCGTCATGCGCACCACCGTCTCGCCCGCGCGCTCGCGGCGCACGAGCGCCAGCTCCGGCACACTCAGGGACGCCGGCTCGAAGCCCGCCCAATGCGGTGACGAGCCGCCGTTTGAGGCGAAGGCAAAGCCGCCCACGGCCAGCGGCCCGCCACTGCCTGAATCCTCGGAGGGGTCGCTCACCGCCGCTGCCGCCAGCGCCCGCCAGCGCTCGGCCACGATGGCGAAACGCTCGGGTCCCTCCGCCTGCAGGCTCAGCGTCTCGCCCAGCCCGGCCAGCGCCGCACGGCCGTGATCGGGCTGCTCGAACGCGAACCACGGCTCGCCGGCACGCCGCGATGCGCACACGACGGCCGTCGGATCGACGCCGGGTGGAACCGGCAGCGACATCGTTGCCAGCGTCGGTGAGCCGCTGCGCCGCGCCCTCTTCACGGCCGCGGTCAGACGCGCCGACAGGCGCTCCTGCGAAGCCGTCGTGAGCGCGAAGGGTGAGCGTGAGCCGGTGTCGAGCACCGGCTAGGTCTCTGTGCGCCCCCGCGAGATCGCGATCTCGCCCGTGCGCATCATCTCGATCAGCCCAAACGGGCGAACCATGCTCTCGAAGGCCGCGATCTTGTCCGTCGTCCCGGTGATCTCGATGATCACGGCGCGCTTGGTCACGTCGACGACCTTGCCGCGGAAGATCTCGGCGATCTGCATCAGCTCACCGCGCTGCACCCCGTCGGCGGCCACCTTGAACAGGGCCAGCTCGCGCGCGACGGTGTCCGCCGGCTCGAGGTCTCGAATCTTCAGCACGTTGATCAGCTTGTGCAGCTGCTTGGTCACCTGATCGATCGGATGCAGCGCACCGTCGACGGTGAGCGTCACGCGCGAGACATGGTCGTCGTCGGTCGGGCCGACCGTCAGAGTGTCGATGTTGAAGCCCCTTCGAGCGAACAGCCCCGCGATGCGCGTCAGCACCCCGGACTTGTTTTCGACGAGGATCGACAGCACGTGCTTGCGGCCCGTGCGCATGCTCGTGGCCGCCTCGAGCTCAGCGAGGCTGAGGGGGGCCTTGGTCCCGGGTTCACCCATCGTTGAGCTCACCCCACCATCTCGCGAGCGGCCTGGCCGGCCGGAATCATCGGGTAGGTGTTCTCCTCGCGGGTGACACGCACGTCGACGAGCACGGGTCCCTCGGTCGCGATCGCGCGCTTCATGTCCTCGACAAGCGTCGCCTTATCCTCGAAGCGCATGCCCGTGGCCCCGTAGGCCTCCGCCAGCTTGACGTAGTCGGGGAACTCGCCGGTGTCCACGTGGCTGTATTTGCCATCCCAGAACAGCTCCTGCCATTGGCGGACCATCCCCAGATAGCCGTTGTTCATGATGAACACCTTGATCGGGATGTCGTTCTGAGCGCAGGTCGCGAGCTCCTGGGCGTTCATCTGCACCGAGCCGTCTCCGGCAATGCAGCACACGAGCTGATCCGGGCAGCCGACGGCCGCGCCCATCGCCGCGGGCAGGCCGAAGCCCATCGTGCCCAGCCCACCGGAGTTGATCCAGCGGCGCGGCTGGGGGAAGTCGTAGTACTGAGCGGCCCACATCTGGTGCTGACCGACGTCCGAGGTCACGATCGCCCTTCCGCCGGTCGCCTCGTGCAGGGCCTGAACCATGTACTGCGGCTTGATCTCGGAGTCCGTCGAGTCCTCGTAGCCGAGCGGATACTTCTCGCGCCAGCCCTCGATCCGGCTCCACCAGGCACTCAGCCGCGCCGGGTCCGCGCCGATCGCGCGGTACTCGATCACGAGCTTGGCGAGCACGTGCTTGGCGTCGCCGACTATCGGGATGTGAGCCGGCACGTTCTTTGAGATCTCGGCCGGGTCGACGTCGATATGGATGAACTTCGCCCTGGGTGCGAACTCCGAAAGCTTGCCGGTGATCCGATCGTCGAACCGCGCGCCGATCGCACAGATCAGATCGGCCTCGTCCATCGCGTAGTTCGCGGCTCTCGTGCCGTGCATCCCCAGCATCCCCAGCCACTGATCGTGGGGCGCCGGAAACGCGCCGAGGCCCATCAGCGTGCAGGTGACAGGAAAGCGATCCGAGGTCGCAAACTCGATCAGCTCCTCGGAGGCGTTCGCGTTGACCACGCCGCCCCCGGCGTAGATCACCGGGCGCTGTGCGGCCGCCAGCGCCTTGGCCGCCTGGCGGACCTGCTTCTGGTTGCCCTCGACCCTCGGCTGATACCCAGGCAGATGCACGTCGGTCACCGGCTCGTAGTCGATCTCGGCCCGTGACAGATCCATCGGGATGTCGACCAGCACGGGCCCCGGCCGGCCGGTGCGCGCGATGTGGAACGCCTCGTGGATCGCCCGGGGGATCTCGTGCGGGTCCTGGATCATGAAGGAGTGCTTCACGACCGGCATCGTGATGCCGATCGTGTCGGCCTCCTGGAAGCCGTCGGTGCCGAGCAGCTCTGTGCGGACCTGACCGGTGATGAAGACGACCGGTACGGAGTCCATCATCGCGTCGCAGATGGGCGTGACGAGGTTCGTGGCCCCGGGGCCGCTGGTGGCGAACGCCACCCCGACTTTTCCGGTCGCCTTGGCATAGCCCTCGGCGGCATGCCCGCCGCCGGCCTCGTGGCGGACGAGGATGTGACGGATGCCCCCTCCGACGAACGCGTCGTAGGTGGGAAGGTTGGCGCCGCCGGGCAGGCCGAAGACGACATCCACGCCCTCCGCCTTGAGGCATTCCATCACGGCGTCGACCGCTCGCATCTCGCCGAGCTCCTTTCCTTTATATCTGGGGCAACAGGTCAGAACTGCTGCGGAAAACCCCAGTGTACCAGCGGGTTTAGGCCTCGCCTCGAAGCCCGGAAGGCGGCCCGCCCGAACGCCTCGGCCGCGGTGGGTGAGGCGCCGGCGGGGGCCGCAGGGGGCTCAGGAGGACCCGATCGCGACGCCGATGGCGAGAACGATCACGCCGCCGACCGTCACCACCAGCAGCGAGGAGCGCATCGAGACGTGCAGGAAGCGCTTGCGCAGCCATGCGATCAGGAACAGCTCCACGGCGACCACGCATCCGGCCACCACCAGCGCCTTGTGGACGTCGGCGATGAAGAACGGGAGCGTATGAAAGATGCCGCCGAGGGTGGTCATCCCCCCGGTGATGGCGCCCCTCACCACCGCCGAGCCGCGCCCGGTCTGTTCCCCGGTGTCCGACAGGGCCTCGGACCAGCCCATGCTGACCCCGGCGCCGAGCGCGGTTGAGAATCCCACGAGCAGGGCCGTGTGCGAGCTCGAGGCGATCGCCGCCGCGAAGATCGGCGCCAGCGAGGAGACCGTGCCGTCGATCATGCCGACGAGAGCCGGCTGCACCACGCGCAGCACGAAGTCGGGCTCGTCCTTGAAGCCCCAGCGACGGAGCAGCCTGGCTGTGAACGAGTCTCCCGGAGGGGGCGCTGTCTGTGCCTGGATATTCATGGCCGTGCGGGACAGCCTAGGCCAAGAAACGGCTTAGGGCAGCCAAAATCCGCTTAGGGCGACCTTACCGGAGCGGCCCCGGAAAACGGTCCTCACGTGGGGCTCACCGGCGTCCGCTCCCATGACTCGGGAGCGACCGCGCGGTCGGGAAAATCGAGCTCGGTTCCGCAGCGCGTGCAGAGCGCGTCATAGATCTTGGTGACCCGTCCGCAGTTGGGACAGCGCCGGCGGAACTCCTCGCGCTCGAAGCGGTAGGCGATCGCTGCGAGCAGGCCGAAGAACGGGACCACGCCCGAGATCAGGAACCACAGCCAGAAGGAGCTGCCCTTGATCTTGCCGACGATCCCGCCCGCCAGCCCGAAGCAGACGGCGATGATCACATAGGCCATCGCGGCGGCTCAGAACAGGACGCGCCAGGCCCAGACGAGTCCGATCACGCCCAGGATCAGCACGACGGGGAGTGCGATCGCCAGAACGATCCCGATCACGATCTTCAGAACGACGTACCCGAGGATCACGAGGATCAGCGCCGCGACCAGCGTCTTGCCGATCGACCGCGACGAAGACTCAGAGGACTCGTTCATGTGTACACCAAGCTAAACAGTAGTGCGGCCGGACAGGAATTGCTACCCCTGCCCGGCCGCTACCACTGGGCGCCGGCCGAGGGAAGCCGGCTATCGGTGTGAGGACAGCTAGCTATGCGTGGCCTAGCCGGCCGAGCTCGCGGGCGTTCCTTACCGTTGCGATATCCACCCCGTTGATACCCGGCCGCCGACCGACGCTGGTGAGCTTGTAGCGACGAATCCGCGGTCCCTGGCTGGGGCCGTCCACCGACTCCTGAGGCAGCAGGAGGAACCGCCGAGGAGATGAGCTTGCTTTCAAGTCTGGCCTGTTCATAGCCAGCATATTGGCGCGCCGCTCGCTCCATGGCTTTGGCCCACCGTCCAAAATGTTGGCGGAGCGCGTGTCCCTGCTGTCAGATGCCGAGCTGCTCGTTCACCAGCCGGGCGACCTCCGTGCCGTCGGCGCGGCCCTTGGTCTCGCGCATCACGTGGCCGACGATCGGGCCGATCGCCTTGGCGTTGCCCTCGCGCACGCGCTCGGCGGCATCGGCGTTGGCCTCGAGCGCCGCCGCGACGATGTCCGCCAGCTCGCCGACGGAGTCCATTGCGGCGAGCCCCTCAGCCTCGACGATCGCCAGTGGATCGCCGCCGTCGGCGACCAGCGTGTCGAGAACCTTCCGCCCGGCGCCGACGCTCACCGTCTTGGCTCCCACGAGCGAGACGAGCGCGGCCAGCGCACCCGGCTGCACGCGGGAGTCCGCCGGGTCCTCGCCGTCTGACAGGCGTCCCAACAGCTCGCCGGCGATCCAGTTGGCAAGCGCCTGGGGCTGCGGGGCCGGCTCGACCTCGGCGGCGAGCGCCTCCTCGAAGTAGTCGCCCAGCTCGCCGCGGAACGCCAGCTGTTGCGCGGTCTCGGTGTTCAGGCCGATCTGGACGAAGCGCTCGGCACGGTCGGCGGGCAGCTCTGACATCGCCGAGCGCGCGGCCTGGACCATCGCCTCGTCGATCGCCACCGGCAGCAGGTCGGGCTCGGGGAAGTAGCGGTAGTCGTGAGCCTCCTCCTTCGATCGCAACGAGGTGATCGCGCCCGAGCCGGGGTCGAAGTGGAGGGTCTCCTGGAGGACCTGGCCGCCGTCTCTGAGGATCCCCTCCTGGCGCTCGATCTCGGCCCTGATCCCGCGTTCAATGAAGCGGAAGGAGTTCATGTTCTTCAGCTCGGTCTTGACGCCCAGCTCACTCGCCCCCACCTCTCGCAGCGAGATGTTCGCGTCACAGCGCAACGACCCCTCCTCCATGTTGACGTCGCTGACCCCGAGCTGTCGCAGGGTGGTGCGCAGCAGCTTCAGCCAATCGCTGGCCTGCTCGGGCGAGCGCAGGTCGGGCTCGGTCACGATCTCCGCCAGCGGTGTGCCGCCCCGGTTGAAGTCGACGATGCTGGCGCCCGAGCCATGGATTCGGCCGCTCGAGCCGACGTGGATCAGCTTGGCGGCGTCCTCCTCCAGATGCACCCTGTGAATCCGCACCTCCGCGAGCCGGCCTCCCCGGCACAGCGGCTCGTCGTACTGAGAGATCTGATAGCCCTTGGGGAGATCCGGGTAGAAGTAGTTCTTGCGGTGGAAGATCGAGCGCGGCGCAAGCTCCGAGCCGAGCGCCAGCCCGATCGTCAGGCCGAATTGCACGGCGCGCGCGTTCGCCACCGGGAGGCTTCCCGGCAGGCCGAGGCAGACCGCGCAGGTGTGCGTGTTGGGCGGCTCGCCGAAGGACAGCTCGCAGCCGCAGAACATCTTGGTGGCCGTCGCGAGCTGCACATGGATCTCAAGGCCGATGACAGCTTCGTGAGAGCTCATGTGCGCGCGCTTCTCCCATCGAAGCCGATCGCCTGCTCGAGGCCGTGGGCGACATCGAGCAGCCGGTTCTCGCTGAACGCGGGGCCCGCGATCTGCAGGCCGACCGGCAGCCCCGCGCTGAGCCCGCAGGGAATCGATATCGCCGGAATACCCGCCAGCGACATCGGCACGGTGCAGAAGTCGCTCAGATACATCGCCAGCGGATCACCGGTCCTCTCGCCGAGCCTGAAGGCAACGGTCGGAGAGGTGGGGGTGACGATGAAGTCGACCTCCGCGAAGGCGGCCCTGAAGTCCTCGGCGATCTTGGTGCGCACGCGCTGAGCGCGGCCGTAGTAGGCGTCGTAGTAACCCGAGGAAAGCGCGTAGGTGCCGAGCATGATCCGCCGCTTGACCTCCGCTCCAAAGCCGTCGTGGCGCGTGCGCGTGTACATGTCGATCAGGTCGGTCGCGCCCGGGGCACGCCGGCCATAACGAACGCCGTCGAAGCGCGCGAGGTTCGAGGAGGCCTCCGCGGGCGCGATCACGTAATAGGCCGACAGGGCATGCGGGGCATGCGGCAGCCGGACCTCCTGCACCTCCGCGCCGAGCTCGCGCGCACGCTCGAGCGTTGCGGTGAAGGCCTCGAGCACCCCCTCTTCGATTCCCTCGCCCGTGAGCTCCTCGGGAACGCCCAGGCGAATGCCGTCCAGCCGCTCGGCCGTCGGCAGCTCGATCGCATGCGGAAACTCAAGCGACGTCGCGTCGCATTGATCGCGTCCGACCATGTGGCGCAGCAGCAGAGCCGCGTCCCCGACGTCGCGCGTCAGCGGACCCGCCTGATCCAGCGAGGAGGCAAAGGCGATCATGCCGTAGCGCGACACCGAGCCATAGGTCGGTTTCAGCCCGACGATCCCGCATAGGGCGGCCGGCTGGCGGATCGAGCCCCCGGTGTCGGTGCCGAGTGCCCAGGGCGCCAGGCCGGCGGCAACCGCCGCGGCGCTGCCACCGGAGGAGCCGCCCGGCACCCGCTCCCGGTCCCATGGGTTGCGCACAACGCCGAAGGCGGAGTTCTCGTTTGAGGAGCCCATCGCGAACTCGTCCTGGTTGGTCTTCCCGAGAAGGCTCGCGCCGGCTTCGCTCAGGCGCGAGACGACGGTGGCCGTATACGGCGGCTCGTAGCCCGCGAGGATGCGCGATCCCGACTGGCTGGGCACGCCCTCGGTGCAGAACAGATCCTTGACCGCCAGCGGCACGCCCTGCAGCGGTCCTCCCGGAGCCTCCAGCGGCGCGTCTGTGGCGACCCATGTGAAGCAGTTCAGCCCGGCCTCCCCCGCCGCCCGGTCGGCCCCGGCGCGCGCACGGTAGGCATCGAACAGCTCTCCGCTCGACAGCGATCCCGCGGCGATGGCATCCGCCGCCGCCCTGGCGGACAGCTCGACGAAATCGGTCGCGCTCATGCCTGCGGGCTGGGGACCAGGAAGCCGTCGCCGCTCACCTCGGGTGCCTGCGCGAGCACCACCTCGCGCGGCAGGCAGGGGCGCGGCTCGTCCGCTCGCAGCGCGCCCGTCACCTCGACGACATGGGAGGTCGGCGGAACGTCGGTCAGGTCGAGCTCTGAGATTCTCGCGATGTGATCGAGCACGGCCGACAGCTCGCGGGCCATCGGCTCGATCTCATCCTCGCTCAGGGCCAGGCGCGCCAGCCGCGCCACGTGCAATACCTCATCGCGATCGATCACAGTGCTGGTGATTCTCCGTCAACCGTGCCGACCCATGTCGGGCGGTGGCTGAGAGCCCGGAATTCCGGGTGATTGCGGCCCGGCACCGGATGCGCTCGCCTCGGCGACCTCCCGTCTGCGGACAATCAGGTCTGCGGTTCGGGAGCTCCGCTTCCGGACAGCCACCGCTGGACGCCTGCGTCGAGGGCGTCGGGCTGCACGGGCTTCGAAAGATAGTCGTCCATGCCAGACGCCAGGCAGCGCTCTCGGTCACCGGACATCGCGCCCGCCGTCATCGCAATGATCGGAACACGACGACCGTGCTCGGCGGCTCGAATGCGTCGCGTCGCCTCATACCCGTCCATGTTCGGCATCTTGCAATCCATGAAGATCGCGTCGTAGGCATTCGAGCCGGCCATCCTGACGGCCTCGCGCCCGTCCTGCGCGGTCTCGGTGCGCAGACCTCTGCGCCCGAGAATGATCTGGGCGACGGCGCGATTGACGGGATCGTCCTCAACGATGAGGACCAATGGGCCCGGCGCCTCGTCGACCACGCCCGTCCCCTCGAGGGTCAGAGCAAGGCGCTCTGGGTCCGGACGAATCCATTCGTCTGTCTCCGTACCGGCCGGGAGTTGAGCGGTGAACCAGAATACGCTGCCTCCGGCCTCGCGCGAGTGGGCGCCGATCTCTCCATGCATCAGCTGCACAAGTTCACGTGCGATCGTCAGCCCGATCCCGGTCCCACCGTACTGCCTTGTCGTTGAGCCGTCAGCCTGCACGAACGCATCAAACAGCCCGGCGGCATCACGGTCTTCGATGCCGATGCCATCGTCAGTCACCTCGAAGCGCACGGTCTGTCCGCCGTCGCCAACAACGCGCACGGTGATCTCACCCGAGTCAGTGAACTTCACGGCGTTTGCAAGTAGGTTGGACAAGATCTGGCGCAGGCGGGGGTCATCGCCGATCACGAGCTCCGGTACATCGCCGTCCACCGAGTGGCTGATCCGGAGGCCCCGGCCGCGCTCTGACTGGACGTACGGGACACACACCTCACGGACCGCAGCGCGCAAATCAAATGCCGCGGACTCGAGCACGAGCTCCTTGGTTTCCAGCTTTGCGTAGTCCAAGATGTCGTCGACCACGTCCCGAAGCGCCCGATAGGAGTCCACCAGGATGTCGGTGTATTCCGTTTGGACAGAGTCCAACGCGGTGTAGCGCAGCAGATCGGTCATCATCACAACACCGCTCAGGGGCGTGCGTATCTCATGGCTCATATTTCTCATGAACTCGGACTTCAGGCGGGATGCCTC
Organism: uncultured Solirubrobacteraceae bacterium; assembly: GCA_963826995.1. Lineage (GTDB taxonomy): Bacteria > Actinomycetota > Thermoleophilia > Solirubrobacterales > Solirubrobacteraceae > Palsa-744. The sequence goes on from CAWGYZ010000006.1 coordinate 45,127, forward strand.
GAGGACCGCGAGCGTGTAGGCCCGGGACCTCTCGAGCTGCGCGGTCATCCTGACCTCGGCGCTGATATCGCTCGATATCAGCAGGAACCCGAGCAGCCGTCCCTGAGAGTCCCGGCGCGGGATCATCACTACGCGAGCCGTGAACTCGCTTCCGTCTCTGCGCACACGCTCGACTGCCCCGGTCCACTTCCCGTGCGCCACGGCCCCATCCATCATCACCCTTGGCAGATCAGCCCGGACGTCCTGCGGCGTGTGCAGCAACGACTTGGACTGCCCGATGATCTCCGAGGGGCGGTAGCCATAGAGCCGGCGGGCACCCTCATTCCAGAGGAGGATGACGCCCTCGTGATCGGTCGCGATGACTGAGAACTCGGTCGAGAACTCAAGCACCGAGCCGACGTACTCGAACGCCTCGTGGGCGTTCGTCAGCGCGCGTGGGCCGAGGAGGTCGCCTTGGATCGCCGGGGAGGAAACCTCCTCGGCACTGTCGGCCGGGTTGACTGCGGATTGGGTCAAGGTGTCGTGGCCGCGATCGGCCGCCTGGGTTATGTATCGGTAGTTGGAACCCCGAGCCTTAGTGAGCCCTCGGTTTGCGCGCCAGCGGCGACCGGCTGACAGGAGCTCGCGTGTTCGTCTCGCATCGCCTCCCCTGCGGTGAGCTAGGCTGAGCCGCCCCGACGGAAAGGAGACGGAATGCTGAAGAAAGTCGCGGAGTTGCTTCTATGCATCCTGCACCCCGTGGCCATGGTGCTGATATGGATCGACCTCGCGTTCCGTCGCGACGACTGGGCGTTCACGAGACTTGCGTGGGGCGTCGTGGTGATCATCCCGTTTGTCCCCTTCATCTACGTTCTGACGGGGAACGACTTCCTCTAGCAATCGCATCGTCAGGGTCGCCGCCACGCAAACAGCCCGCACGGATGCGGGCTGAGAGTGGGCCGCTGTCGGCGGAAGGCGACCGCCTGTGGCATACCCGATACGACCGGCTGCTAAACGCTCCCGGGGCCTTGGGATCGGTCCGGTCCCTGCTCCCCGGCCGGCCCCTACCCGGCGGGCGGCGGGCGCGGCGGGGGCGTGGCCGGCTCATACGAGCTGGTGTGTTCGTCTCGCATCGACTGCCACGCACCGAGGAGGATTGCCAGCGCCCCGGCGAACGCGAGCCACGCGCCCGCGCACAGCGACGTGGCGTGATCAGGGCGCTCGAGCAGCCTCACGACAGCTGCGATCACCGCGATCAGCCCCAGCACGACGGTCCAGACGCCGGCGGCGACCGGCAGGGCGGTACTTCGCTCGGTGACGGTGCCCACGAACAGGATGATCGCCGCGAGGGCGGCGAGGATCAGCAGCACGACCGCCGGCCCGAACGTACTCCACGCGTCGAGCGTGCCCGACGGGGTTTCATACCAGCGCCGCAGCAGCGACACGATCACCAGGACCGCGCCCGCAAGCGCGAGCAACTCGCCGGCGCGAACACGCTTCGAGCTCACGGACACTAGGCCCCCGCCGCGGCCAGCCCGCGGGCGGCCTGCAGGGTGTTGCGCAGCAGAAATGCGATCGTCATCGGGCCTACGCCGCCGGGGACCGGGGTGATCGCCGAGGCGACCTCGGCGACCTCGGCGAAGTCGACATCGCCGACGAGGCCACTCCTGTTGCCCGCCTGCTCGGGCGTGAGCCGGTTCATGCCGACGTCGATCACGACCGCCCCGGGCTTGACGAAGTCCGCCTGAATCAGCCTGGCGCGGCCGACCGCCGCTATCAACACGTCGGCGCGGGCGCATACCGCGCGCAGATCGCGGGTGCGCGAATGACACGTGGTCACCGTCGCGTTCTCTCCCAGCAGCAGCTGCGCCATCGGTTTGCCGAACAGGTTCGATCGCCCCACCACCACCGCCTCTGCGCCCTCCAGGGGCACGTCCGTGTCCGCCAGCAGCTCCATCACCCCAAGCGGGGTGCACGGCCTCAGCCCCGGCTGCCCAAGCGACAACGCGCCCGCGCTCAGGGGGGTTAGCCCGTCCACGTCCTTGCCGGGATCGATGATGGCGGTGAGGGCGGGCCCGTCGAGGTGCTCGGGGACCGGCAGCTGCAGCAGGACCCCGCTGACCGCCTCATCCGCGTTCAGGCTGCGGAGTTCCGCAGCCACCTCCTCGAAGGAGGCCGCCGCGTCCAGGCGCCGGTCGAACGGAACCATCCCCACCTCCAGGCACGCGCGCTGCTTGCCCTCGACGTAGACCTCCGAGGCCGGGTCCGCTCCGACCAGCACCGTGGCCAGCCCGGGCGGGCGGCCCTCACGCCTGACGAACTCCTCCACCTCACGTGCGGTCTCGCCGCGCACACGCGCGGCGATCGCCTTGCCGTCGATGATCCTGGCGCTCACGGGGCGGATGCTAAGGCCTCCGGACGACGATCGACGGCGAGCCTCAGCGGCGGCTGACGGGGGCGTACTCGGCCATCAGCTTGCGCTCGGAGCCGTCGCCGGCAAAGCGCACGACGATCACCCCGTCCGGCTCGACCCCGGTCACGACGCCCTCGCCGAAGGCAGCGTGCACGACATCCTCACCGAGACGAAACGCAACCGTCGCCGACCCCTCGCCGTTCGCGGGCGCCGACCACGCGCTTGGCGCGGGTTCACCGCCGGCGAGCCTGCCCGTGACACCCGAGCGACCCACGCCCGCGTGAATCGAACCCATCCGCTGACCCGCTCCCCAGCGGACGGGTTGCTGCGGTTCGTCGATGAGCTGGGAGGGAATCTCATCGAGGAACCGGCTGCGTACGCCGCTCGTCTGGGCGCCGAATACGGCGCGCCTGCGCGCGTAGGTCAGGTACAGGCCTCGCATCGCCCGCGTCACCCCCACATAGAACAGGCGGCGCTCCTCCTCGAGCTCACCTTCGTCGATCGCTCGCGAATGCGGAAACACCCCGTCCTCACAGCCGGCGATGAACACGGTCGGGTACTCGAGCCCCTTGGCGTTGTGGAGCGTCATCAGCGTCACGAGACCCTCATCCTCGCTGCGGGTGTCGGCGTCGGCTACGAGCGCTATCTCCTGCAGGAACACGTCGAGCGTGCCGTCCCCGTCGGAGGCGGCGGCGTCGAACTCGCGCCCCACCTCCACGAGCTGCTCGAGGTTCTCAAGACGCCCCTGCGCCTCGATCGTCCGGTCGGCCTCCAGCGCCTCCAGGTAGCCGCTCTGCGACAGCACCGCCTCGAGCAGCTCGGCGACAGGAATCGGGGAGGCGCCGGCCGCCACCTCACCATCGCCCCGCTGGCTCTCCGGAGCGGGCAGGCCGGCCTTTTCGCGGAGCTCTTCCATGGTGTCCATGAAGCGACGCAGCGCCTTCACGGCGGCGGCGCCCAGACCGGGGACCTCCTCGGGCGAGGAGGCGGTCAGCCACACCGAGGCGTCCACGGCAGCGGCGTGGGCCAGCACGCGCGCGAGCGAGGTCTGTCCCAGGCCGCGGCGGGGCGAGTTGGCGATCCGTGTGAAGCTGACTACGTCGAACGGATTGGCCAGCAGCGACAGGTAGGCGATGGCGTCCTTGATCTCGGCGCGCTCGTAGAACTTCGTCCCGCCGATCACCTGATAGGCGATCTCGCGGCGCACGAGCGTGTCCTCGAGCACCCGCGACATCGCGTTCGTGCGATACAGAACTGCGATCTCCGAGCGGGCCGCGCCCTCGTCCAGCAGCCGCTCGATCTCGCCGACCACGAACCGCGCCTCGGCGTGCTCGTCGTCCATGGCCCGGACGTGGACCTTCTCACCCTCCCCCAGCTCGCTCCACAGCCGCTTGGCGATGCCGCCGCGGTTGTTGGCGATGACCGCGTTGGCGGCGCCGAGGATGGTCTCGGTGGAACGGTAGTTCTGCTCGAGCTTCACCACCCGCGCGTCGGGAAAGTCATCCTGGAAGTCCAAGATATTGCGCACCTCGGCGCCGCGGAAGCTGTAGATCGACTGCGAATCGTCGCCGACCACCGCCAGGTTTCGGTGACCGGGAATGAGGGTCCGACCGCCCCGCTCGGGCTGCTCGCGGCCTCCCCCGACGAGCAGCTGCAGCAGCCTGTACTGCGCATAGTTGGTGTCCTGATACTCGTCCACGAGAACGTGGCGAAACGTCGCCGAGTAACGCTCGCGCACCTCCGGAAACAGCTCGAGCAGATTGACGGTCCTGAACAGCAGGTCGTCGAAGTCCATGGCGTTCATGCGGTGCAGGTCGCGCTCATAGATCTCATACACGTCGGCGACCATCTCCTCGAACGTCGAGCCCGCCGCCTGCCGGTAGTCGGCCGCTGATCGCAGGCGGTTCTTGGCCGCCGAGATCTGGTTGTGGATGGCCGCCGGCGTGAAGCGCTTTGGGTCGACGCCAACGGCATCGGCCGAGCGCTTGGCGAGCCGCCGCGCATCGGCCTGGTCATAGATCGTGAACTGCCGCGTGTAGCCGAGGCGCTCGGCCTCGACCCGCAGGATGCGCGCGCATGCTGCATGGAAGGTCATCAGCCACATGCCCCTCGTACCCCGCCCGAGCAGCGCCTCGACCCGCCCGCGCATCTCCTTGGCGGCCTTGTTGGTGAAGGTGATCGCGAGGATCTCTCCCGCCTGAGCCTGGTCGGTATAGATCAGAAACGCGATCCGGTGCGTCAGCACCCGCGTCTTGCCACTGCCCGCGCCGGCGAGTATCAGGAGCGGGCCCTCACCGTGCGTGACGGCCTCGCGCTGGGGCTCGTTGAGGCCCTCCAGCAGCTCCTGGAGGTGCTCCGCGTGGGGGTTCTCGGGCATCAATCTCCAGCATAGATGCGCACACGGCGCACCTGCCCGGCGCTACCCGCCGGCCGGGTTCGGACCCCTCACCTCTCGCAGCGGCCTGACCTCGGCCACGGGCTGGGGCTCTGAGTCCGACAGCTCTGACACCATCCGTTCGAGCGCGCCGATGCGGCTGGCTAGCCCCTGGATCGCCTCGGCGATCGGGTCGGGTAGATGGATCCAGTCGGCGTCGGGGCCCTCCACGCGGCGGCCGTCGACGCGCACCGGGTGGCCGGGGTTGCCGACCACCGTCGAGTTGGGCGGCACGTCGGTGATCACGACGCTGTTGGCGCCGATCTTCGCGCCGTGGCCGATCGTGATCGGGCCGAGCAGCTTCGCGCCGGAGCCGATCGTGACGTTGTCCTGCACGGTCGGGTGGCGCTTGCCGGTCGCAAAGCCCGTGCCTCCCAGCGTCACACCCTGATAGAGGGTCACGTCATCGCCGATGTCCACCGTCTCACCGATCACGACACCGGCGCCGTGGTCGATGAACAGCCCCTGTCCGATACGGGCCGAGGGGTGGATCTCGATGCCGGTGAGCGCGCGCGTGAGCATCGAGATCAGCCGGGGCAGCATCGGCACTTCGGCCGCTCCCAGCGCGTGTGCCACCCGATAGGCGAGCAGCGCGTGGATGCCCGGCCAGGTGGCGAGGATCTCGAGCCGTGAGGCGCCCCGCGCAGCCGGGTCTCGGTCACGGGCGGCGAGCACATCGCGACGAACCTCTTTGCCGACCCCTGCGAAGGTGCCGAAACCAGGCATGTCAGACAGCGTAGCGGGCAATCCCGCGAAAGTTGAGCGTGCAACCGAATACTTCAGGCGGCTGTCAGGGTGCGAAGAAGGCCTGCGAGACGTAGCGCTCGCCGGAGTCGGGCATGACCACGACGATCCGCTTGCCCTCGGACTCGGGACGGGCCGCGATCTGAAGCGCCGCCCACAGGGCCGCCCCGCAGGAGATGCCTGCGAGCAGGCCCATGCGGCGGGCGCACCTCCAGGCGGTGTGGATCGCATCGTCGTCGGATACCGCCACAACCTCGTCGAGCAGCTCGCGGTTGAGCACCGGCGGCACGAACCCAGCGCCGATGCCCTGGATGCGATGCGGACCGGGCTGCCCACCCGACAGCACCGGTGAGCCCTGTGGCTCAACCGCCACCACCCGCAGATCGGGATTGCGTTCGCGCAGGTACTCGCCGACTCCGGTGATCGTTCCGCCGGTTCCGACCCCGGCCACGAGCACGTCCACCCGCCCGTCCAGCGCCCTGTCGATCTCGGGCCCGGTCGTGCGCCGGTGCACCTCCGGGTTGGCGGGATTCGAGAACTGGTCGGGCAGGAAGGTGTCGGCCTCGCGGGCCATCGCCCGCGCAGCCTCGACCGCCTCCGCCATCCCGCCGAGCGACTCCGTCACGTCCACCCGCGCGCCGTACAGGCGCAGCAGGCTCTCGCGCTCGCGGCTCATACCCTGGGGAAGCGTCAGCACCAGCTCGTATCCCTTGGCGGCGCAAACGAAGGCCAGCGCTATGCCCGTGTTGCCGCTGGTGGCCTCCACGATTCTCGTGCGCCCGGGCTCGATCCTGCCTTCGGCCTCGGCGGCCTCGATCATGGCGACGCCGATTCGGTCCTTGACGCTTCCCCCGGGTTGAACGACTCCAGCTTGGCGAACAGCTCAACGCGATTGGCCGCCGCGGCCGTGTCGTCGAGCATCTGCGGAAGGCCGACCAGCGGAGTGCTCCCGACGAGCTCCGCAATGTTGATCGGGATTTGCGTCATACGGTCCACGACAATAGTGGGCCAGCCGGGCCCGCGCGAGCTGGAAGGACCGCGGACGCATGCAGGTCCGTTGCGCCGCCCAGCAGACCGCCGTCGGCAGACTCCGCCGGCGCATCACCAGCTGGCCTTTTCGCCACCGGAGCAGCCGGTTTTGGTGAGCGGGCTGGTGCAGCTGCGGGTGATTTCGCCGTTGGCGCTCTTTGAGATCTTGAATTCATCGCCGTTGGTGGACTTGGCGGTGAGCGAGTATTCGGTCTTTGAGGCCGTGGTGGCGCTCAGGTAGGCGGCGCTCGAGCTCTGCAGGATCCCGATCGAGGGCTCGTATTTCTTCAGTTCGGCGGCTGAGACCTTGCTGTATTCGCCGTTGTTATCCACAGCGATCGTCTCGGCCGTGGTCTCGGCGGTGCGCGCGAGCTCCTTGGCCTGGGCGTCAGAGGCCTTGTTCTTCTGTCCTGCGAAGGCGGGGATTGCGATCGCCGCAAGCACGCCGATGATGAGGATCACGACGAGCAGCTCGATCAGCGAGAAGCCCTGTTCATCCTTGAACCGCTCGGAAACCTTTGCAAACACGATGGCCCTCCATGGCGTGGTTGCTGGCGGTCGAGCTATCTCTGGAGGAGATCCCTGACTTTGCGCCCTCGCCTCACGGCGAGTTTGCCTTTTTCAGCTTGGGGTTGTTCGGGCACCGCACTGTGCAGCACCGAGGGGCGCCAGGGAAGCGGCGAGGGGGGATTGCAAGGGAAATGGACGGATGTACTAGATGTGATAGATGCTCGCGCCGGCCTCGCGCAGCTCGCGATCGATCACGTCGGCGATCGTCGTCTCTTCGAGGACCTTGCGCGCCGCCCGCGAGGCGTCGGCGAAAACGCCCTCGGCGTCCCGCCCGAGGGGACCGTCGAGCAGCTCGACGACCTCGAGCACGGTCACCGTCGCGGGCTCACGGGCGAACCTGTAGCCGCCCTTGACGCCGCGCTGGGAGCTGATGATGCCGCCGCGGCGCAGCGAGGCGAACAGCTGCTCGAGAAACTGCACCGGCACCTCGCGCCTGCGCGCCAGCTCGCCGATCGGCACGGGCGCCGAGCCCGCGCTGCGCCCGAGCTCCGCCAGCGCCAGGACGGCATACGGTGACTTGCTGGTGATCGAGATCATGTTCGCGTGCCGGCCTTGCTCCAGCAGCCGGCTGATCCGATCGTATTGCTCTCAGAGCCGTGACGCCGGGAGCTACAGCCAGCCGCGCTCGGTGGCCATCAGCACGGCCTGGGCGCGATCCACGGCTCCGAGCTTGCCGTAGATGTTGTGCAGGTGGGTGCGCACCGTGCTCGTCGACAGCGTCAGCTCATGCGCGATCTGCTTGTAGACCTTGCCTTCGGCCAGCCTCTGCAGGACGCCGAGCTCGCGGCCGGACAGCGGACACGGGTCGACGTGGCGCCGGCGCTGGCTGGGTGAGCTCGGCAGCTCATACATCACGCGCCTGAGCTCCTCGGCGCCGAGGCCGACCGCGCGGGCCGACTTCAGCATCTCGGCCGGAGAAACCTGGCCGCCGTGCTCATAGTGAGCGAGCATGTCCGCCAGGCGGATGATGGCGGCCTCGCCCTCCACGTCGTTGTTGTGATGGCGCTCGATGACGGTGGCGATCGTGGCCGGAAGCCCCCAGCGACGGGTCAGCACTCCGCCCACCAGCGCGTGGTCGACGCCCAGCTCCCGGCGCTCCTGGTGGATCCGCTCCTCGGGAGTCCTCGCGCCGCGATGGACCTGCGACGGATAGCCCGGATATGCGTGCAGGAGCACCAGCTTGCCGATGTCGTGGAGCAGGCTCGTGACGGTCAGCCGGTCACGATGCTCGGAGTCGACCTCGGCGGCGATCCGGTCGGCGGCGTGCTGGGTCGACAGCGCATGCAGCCTGAAGCGCTCGGGCGCCGCGTCCCAGACCGTGGCGCGCTCGAAGAAGTTGAAGGTGCCCACGCGGCCGGCCAGCGCCTCGACGGCGGGTGCGGTCAGGAGCTCCACGGCCCTGGCGACGGTGTCGACGCGTCCGCGACCGCCCGGCACCCGGTTGGCGAGGCGCAGAACGGCGATGATCAATGCAACGTCGGACTCGACCGCGGTCACGATGTCGGCGGTTGCCACATGCTCCTTGGAGGCAACGGCAAGCAGACGATTGCGCGACTCGGCCAGTGCTGGGTAGGCCTCGAGTGCTTCGAAGGCCGCCGTCAGCCGGCGACCGTGACCCTCATTCTGGTGGCGCTCACCCGAGGGCTGGCGCTCCGTGGAGGAACCCGTCTGGGCGCGCTTTCCCGGGGCAGCGGCGGCAGATCCGCCGCGGCCGCGAGTGCTCTTGGGTTTGCTGGGAGCTGTTCTCGTGCTTGACTTGGGTTTTGAGACTGTCGCCGGCATTCGCCCGCATCCCCTCCTTGGGATCGCCGACCGTCCTGGTCGGTGTGTCAGGGTAGGGTCCTATCGGCATTCCGGCGGGAATGTTGAGGGGAGATTTCGATCAGGCGGCTGCGATCACGACGCCGCCAGCGCGCGATCGATGCGCCGCAGCGTCTCCTCACGGCCGAGCAGCGCCACGCTCTCAAAGATGCCGGGCGAGACGGTTGTGCCAGAGATGGCCACGCGCAGCGGCTGGTAGACCTCTCGCGGCTTTGCCCCGCGCGCCTGGATCACCGCTTCCAGCGCCTGGCCGACGGCGGCCTCGTCGAAGCTCGCGATCTCGGCGAGCGCCACGCGTGCGTCGCGCAGCGCTGCGCGTCCCTCCTCGCCCAGCCAGCGCTCCCGCGCCGCCGGGTCGTCGGTGGGACCGTCGAACACGAACCCGGACAGCGGCCAGAAATCGGCGAGCGTGTGGATCTTCTCCTGGCTGATGCGAGCCGCCCCCTCGAGCCCCTCCCGCCCGGTGAACGCTTCAAGGCGGCGGGTCAGCTCACCGAGCGGCAGCTCTCGTATGTAAACGCCGTTCAGCCACTTCAGCTTGACCTCGTCGAAGCGGGCGGGGTTGCGGCTGACCCGCTCAAGGGTGAAGCGCTCGATCAGCTCCGGCGTGGAAAGGACGGTCGCGTCGTCGCCCGCACCCCAGCCGAGCAGCGCCAGGTAGTTGCGGACCGCCTCCGGCAGGTAGCCGGCCTCGCGCAGCTCCCCCGCGGCCGCCGCCCCGTGGCGCTTGGACAGCTTCTTGCCGTCCGGACCATGCAGCAGCGGCAGGTGGGCATAGACCGGCAGCGGCGCCTGCGAGCCGATGCCCACCGCCTTGGCCGCCTCCAGCACCAGCACCTGCTTGGGCGTATTCGAGACGTGGTCCTCGCCGCGCACCACGTGGGTGATGCGCGCGTCGAGGTCATCGATGGCGACAGCGAAGTTGTAGAGCACCGACCCGTCCGCCCGCGCGATCACGGGGTCGTCGAGATGGACGTGCTCAAAACGGGTCGCACCGCGGATGGCGTCCTCGACGACCGTCGCGCCCTCGGCCGGGACCCGCAGGCGCACAGCCCCCTCCGCCTCGGGCTCGCCGCGGAAGCCGCGCTCGGCGCCGTGCAGCTGCTTGAAGGCCTTCACGTCCTCGGCGGTGGCATTCGAGCGGTAGGCGTGACCGGACTCGAGCAGGGCGCTCAGCACCTCCCGATGGCGCTCTGAGCGCTCGCTCTGCATGATCGGCCCCTCATCCCAATCGAGTTCCAGCCAACGCAGGGCGTCGAGAATCTGCTCCACGTTCTCAGGCGTCGAGCGCTCGCGGTCGGTGTCCTCGATCCGCAGCACGAATTCCCCGCCGGAGTGGCGGGCCAGCAGCCAGTTGAACAGCGCGGTGCGCGCGCCGCCGATGTGCAGCTCGCCCGTGGGCGATGGAGCAAAGCGGACCCTCAGCTGTGGCGGCACCCGTGCAGCGTAATCGGCCCCGCCGCCGGACTCAGGCCGCGGCGCGGTTGACAGCCGCCGTTCGCGGTGTTAGACAGCAGAACGCCTCGAACCGCGCGGACCGACCGGGATAGCCGGGAGGACACGCGGACCGGGGCCCGAAGGGAGGGGCAGCGTGCTCTTGATCGCGGCAAGCCAAACCGTGCGCCGGTCCCGCCGAGCGCGCGCGCTTCTCCCATACGTCGTTGCCCTGATAGCGAGCCTGGCACTTGCCGCGCCGGCCCACGCCGCGTCCTTCGGCGGGATCCTCGGCCAGGATCTCGCGATGCCGGCATCGGCACCCCCCGCGAGTGCGGTCGCGTGGGGCAGAAACAACCGTGGACAGCTCGGCACGGGCGGAGCCGCCCTGTTCTTCGACGCGCCGCTCTCCTCAAGTGGCCTCAGCGGCGTCACGGCGGTCTCAGGCGGCGAAGAATTCGCCCTCGCGCTGCTCGAAAACGGCACGGTGATGGCGTGGGGCGGAGATTTCGCCGGAGAGCTCGGCAACGGGAGCTCGGGGGGCTTCAACCCCGCTCCGGCTCCGGTTAGCGGGCTGAGCGAAGTCTCCGCCATCGCCGCCGGTGGAAACCACGGCCTGGCCCTCCTCAAGAACGGTACGGTCATGGCCTGGGGCTACAACGTCTTCGGCCAGCTTGGCGTCGGGGGCGGCCCGGAAACATGCGAGAGCTATCCTCCGCGAGAGGCCTGCAGCAGACGACCGGTCCATGTGCCGGGGCTGAGCGACGTAACCGCCATCGCGGCCGGCCAGGATTACAGCCTGGCCCTCTTGGCCAACGGCACGGTTATGGCATGGGGCTTCGATCAGGACGGGGGGCTGGGAACCGGAGCGACCCTCGAAAGCGACGTGCCGATCCCCGTCAGCGGGTTGAGCGAAGTCACGGCGATAGGAGACAGCATCGCCCTACTGAGAAACGGCACGGTCATGGACTGGGGCGGAAACGAGTCCGGCGAGCTCGGGGACGGAACCAGCACCGGGCCGGAACGATGTGGAGGCACACCCTGCAGCAGGACTCCGGTGGCGGTCACCGGCCTGAGCGGCGTGGCGGCCATCCCGAGCGCCGGTGGCGGCATGGCCCTGCTGGAAGACGGCACCGTTGTGGACTGGGGCCCCAACTACGAAGGAGAGCTGGGCGACGGCACGACCACGGGCCCCGAAACCTGTGACGGCAATCCCTGCAGCACGACGCCGGTCGCGGTGAGCGGCCTGACCGGGGTCACCGGGCTCGCAGGCGGACCCGGCCACCGGCTGGCCCTGCTGAGCAACGGCACCGTGATGACCTGGAACGGTTACAACACCGACCTCTCCGGCGAAGAACCCGCCCTATCCGACGTGCCGGTGCCAGTCGTCGCCCTGGCCGGCGCCACCGCGATCGCAGCCGGTCAGGAATTCAGCCTGGCCGCCGGCCACCTGCTCCCGGTCGTGAGCGCCGTCGAACCAGCCGAAGGCCCGACCACGGGTGGAACCGCCGTGACCATCGCCGGCAGAGACCTGAGCGGGGCCACCGCGGTCAGGTTCGGCTCGGCCCCGGCGACGAGCTTCACGGTGGGCTCTGAAAACTACATCACGGCTGTCTCTCCGCCCGGGGGCGGAACGGTCGATGTGACTGTGGAAAACGCATCCGGACCCGGCCCCACGAGTTCGGCTGACGAGTTCACCTACGTCCCGCCGCCACCCCCCAATCCACCGGTGGTGGTGACCGCAGCGGCGGCCCCGGTCACCCAGACCGCGGCGACACTGAACGCCACGGTCAACCCCGAAGGCACGACGGTGAGCGCCTGCCGCTTCGAATTTGGAATCTCGGAAGCCTACGGGTCCTCAGTGCCCTGCTTCTCGGGCCCGGGGTCGGGCCAGAGCCCCGTCGCCGTGGCCGCCTCGCTCGCCGGCCTTGCCAGCAGCACGACGTACCACTTCAGAATCGTTGCGACCAACTCGGGTGGGACCAGCTATGGCTCAGACGAAACCTTCTCGACGCAATCGTCGAACCCGATCCCGGCGTACTGGTACAAAAGCGGCGTGCGGCTCAAACCCGGTGTGAGCGTGCCGATCGTGCTGTGGGGTAACGCCATGGACGTTTCGCTGGGCGGTGGAGTCTCTGAAATCAGCTGCAAGACGGTGGCCTCGGGAAGCGTCGAAAACCCGAGCGGAGGCGGTACGGGCGTGGGCGAGATGCTGGCGACGAGCTACTACGAATGCAAGCAGCCGCGATGCGAAGCCGAAATCGCGGAATCTGCCCTCGGTGGCCTGGGCTATCGGGGCGTCGGCTTCGCCGTGGCATACAACCTGCCCTGGAGGAACGAACTGGCCGGCGCCTCCTCGCGAATCGAAGACCGCATCGGTGCATCCGGCGACGGCAACCTCGGGGCCGGATTCCCCGAGGGCTACCCCGCGCTCTCGCAGCCGCCCGCTGGCCATGGCACCCCATGGGGAGCCGCGGGAGCGATCGGGCTCATCACGGGCTGTGAGGTGTTTCCCGATCCCGAAGGCGCGGCCGCCCTCGGCGGCGTCAGCGGACAGCCGCAACGGGTCGCAAGTGAGGTTCCGCTCGAAGGAGAACTGCGCCCGGAAATCGGAGGAGCGCTGAACGACGGCGACTCCGCCGCAAATCCAGCCCAGGTCCACTTCAACGGGAAAGCCTCCGGAGAATTGGCGGATCCGCTCGGGCCCGGAAACGCCGGCATCGTCACCGGCAATCTGAAGTACCTCGGCTACGCCACGCAGTCTCCGATCAAGGTCGAATAGCCGCACGCATGCTGATCGGAGCCCACGTCTCGCCGGCCGGGGGCCTGGCCAAGGCGATCGAACGCGGCGTCGAGCGAGGTTGCCGATCGATCCAGATCTTCAACCAGTCCCCCCGCATGTGGAAACCGACGGTCTACCGCGAGGAGGACGTGACAGCGTTCACCGACGCGATGGCCGCGAGCCCGATCGACGCCGTGCTGATTCACGCCGTCTACCTGGTGAACTGCGCCAGCGAGGACCCCGACATCCGCGCCAAGTCGCTCACCTCGCTGACCCACTCCCTGCGGGTTGGCCAGCGCATAGGCGCCTGCGCCGTGGTGCTTCACCCCGGCTCGGCCAAGACCGGGAACGTGCAGGCCGCGATCGCCCGCGCGGGCGAGACGATCGCTGAGGCCCTCACCGAAAGCGATGGCTGCCCGCTTCATCTGGAGAACACCGCCGGGGCGGGCGGGACCCTGGGCCGTTCGATCGAGGAGCTCGCTGAACTGCTCGAGGCCGCCGGGGCGCAGGAGCGGCTCGGCGTGTGCCTGGACTCCTGCCACCTGTTCGCCTCGGGCTATGACATCCGCAGCAGCGCCGGCATGGACGAGCTCGTCGGCCAGATCAGCCAGACGATCGGGCTGACCCGCGTCGGATCGCTGCATCTCAACGACTCCCAGACGCCCCTCGGCTCAAATCGCGACCGCCACGCCAACATCGGCGAGGGGGAGCTCGGCGCCGAGGGCTGCGCTGCCTTTCTCTCGGCACCGGCCTTCGCAGAGCTTCCCTGCGCGCTCGAGACGCCCGGCGAGAATCGCAGCGGGCCGACGCGAGAGGAGGTGGCGCTGGCGGTGACCCTGCGCGAGCGCGGCATCGCCGAGCGCGCCCGCGATTCCTGACGCGGGCGAGGCGATCCGACCTCTTCTCTACGCTGATCGGGCTATGTGCCGCCGATGGGGAGCGTCAGCCGGCCTGCTCGCGATGCTGAGTGCGGTGATGTCGGCGCTCGCGGCCAGTCCTGCTCGCGCCACGATCTTCGACTCGGCCAACGAACCGCCGCCCATCGAAAATCCGGGACTGGCCACCCAGCCCGGTGCCGGCAGCTGGCTCGAAATCGAACTCAACTCAAGCCTCGTCTGCCCCGCCGCCACGCGAGTCTCCTACACGGTGACCATCACCGATCCCACCGGCTCGATCTCCCTATCGATGCGCAAGCCGTTCTCCCAGGCGGAACCCTGCGACAGCGTCATCTACTGGCTGCCGGCCTCTCGACTGGGACACGCCCTCGACTTCTCCGCAAGAGGCCAGGACTCCCGAGACCCCAAGGTCTGGTTCACCCCCGACCAGACCACCCCATTCCTGATTCAGGTGACGGGGCCCAGCGGGATCGTGGCGCGTCGTGCGATGACGGCCAAGGTCACCTCGGCGGAGAAGATCTGGCAGTACCGCGAACCGATCACCTTCGCGAACTTCTGCGTGGACGGCAGCCACGAACTCAAATCACAGAACGGCGAACTGTTCTGCACCTTCGGGCGCGGCGTCTCATACAAGCCGGGCTGGCCACCGGCCCCGCCGGCGGTGCGGGCGGCGCCGAGGCCGAGGTATGCAGCCATCACCACTGCCAGCGCCGGAAGGTGGGCGGAGCGGGCCGTCCAACTCAACTTCCGATACAGCCCCACCCGGTTCCGCGCCGCGGGCTGCGCGCGCAGCGAAGCCGCTCGCTTCAGCTGCAGGGTGTCCTGGCGACGCGGCGCCTACGCGTTCGCGGGTACCGCCGAGGTGGGCGCCCTGAACGTCTACACGGGTCACTTCAGCTACGGCCTGCAGCTCGTTCGCACCAACCTTCGCACGCATGCACGCCGCTCGTTCTCGGTCGCCTACTGAGGTGGCGCCCCAAACCCCTCCGACTAGACTGGTGCGACCTCAACCAGGACGGAGCTTTGGGTGTACATAGGTCTCGGCGTCGCAGGTTTCATTCTGTATGTGTTTCTGCTGGTCTACTTTGGCGTCAAAACGGTCAGGCAGGGACACTGGATCCTGTTCATCCTCGGGTTCTTCTTCTTCCCGTTCTGGATCGTCGGCGGCATGATTCCCCCCAAGGGCATGTCCCGCGTGGACGAGCTGTACGCCGAGAAAGACCGCGCCTAGGCTGTGGCCGACGCCGGGACGACGCGATCGAGCGCGTGCTCGAGCTCGGCACGCAGCGTCGAGGTGTGCTCCACGCGGTAGGCCTCGCCCAGCCGTAGCCGGCGGGTGCCGGAGCTCGTGTCGATGTCGATCAGCACCTCCGCCGGCCCCGGGAAGTCCTCGATGGCGTGCTTGAGCTCGTCGATCGTGGCGCTCGACAGCGACTCGATCGAGACCCGCAGGTGGACCGGCTGGGCGATCGTCGTCGCCGTCCTCGCAGCCGCATCGGCCTCGGCCCGTGCTCGATCGATCTCCTCCTGGGAGGGCGAGAAGGCCTCCACCGTCTGCACCACCAGACAGGTCGAGCCGGCTTCCTTGTGATCCACCCGGCCCTTCACGAGCACCACCTCGTCGACGGCGAGAAGCGCCTCGTACTCGGCCAGCGCCTTGCCGAACACCAGAAGCTCGACCGCTCCCTCGAGATCGTCGAGGGTCGCGAACATCATGTGATCGCCATTGCGCGTGCGGATGCGCTTGGCCTCGGTGATGATGCCGCCAACCGTCACCCAGTCCTTGTCGCGGCGACCCTCGAGCGAGGAGATCTGGCAGTCCACGCGCCTGCGCAGCACCTCGCGCAGGGGCTTCAGCGGATGGGCTGAGACGAACAGCCCGATCGCTTCCTTCTCGACGGCCAGCAGCTCCGCCTGCTCGAACTCCTCGGCGGAGATCGGCGGGTGGACCGGGCGCGCGAGGCCCGCCGCGGCGAGCGCCCCGGCGGGCGCGGCCGGAGCGTCATCCTGGAGATCGAAGATCGAGCCCTGGCCCGTGAGGGCGTCCTGCTGGATCTTCTGGCCCGCCCCCTGGGCCTGCTCGAGCACCTCCAGCATGCCCTTGCGTGTGGCCCCGGTCGAGCCGAAGGCCCCGCACTTGATCAGCGCCTCGATCGCCTTCTTGTTGACCGTGCGGCTGTCCACGCGCTCGCAGAAATCCCACAGCGACATGAACTTCCCGCCCTCGTCGCGGGCCCGCTTGATCGCCTCGACGGCCTGGTAGCCGACGCCCTTCACGGCATCCAGGCCAAAGCGAATGTTGCCCACACGGCCATCGGATCTGTCCTTCACGGCAGCCTGCCCGGGCGCCTCCACGGTGAACTCGTGATCTGAGAGGTTGACGTCCGGCGGCAGTATCTCGATGCCCATCTCCTCGCAGCGGGCCACGAAGAAGGGCACCTTGTCCTTGGTCGACATCACCGAGGAGATCAGCGCCGCCATGTACTCGGCGGTGTGGTTGGCCTTCAGCCAGGCCGTGCGGTAGGAGATCAGCCCGTAACAGGCGGCATGGGACTTGTTGAACGAGTAGTCGGCGGACTTTTCGTTGGTCTGCCACAGGAACTCGATCACCTCAGCGCTCGTCCCCGACGCCCGGCAGCCCTCGACGAACTCCGGCTTCAGGGCCGCCATCGACGCGCGGTTCTTCTTGCCGATCGCCTTGCGCAGGTCATCCGCCTTGGCTCCGGAGAAGCCGGCGAGCTCCTTGGCGATCTGCATCGCCTGCTCCTGATAGAGGATCACGCCCTTGGAGGAGCGCAGGATCTCGCGCAGGCGCTCGTCCGGGTAGGAGATCGCCTCGGGATCGCGCTTGCCCCTGGCGTAGACGGGGATCTGGTCCATCGCGCCGGGGCGGTAGAGCGCACCCAGCGCGACGAGGTCGTTGAACTCGTCCGGGCGTACCTTCTTGAGCGCCTCGCGCATCCCTTCGGACTCGAACTGGAAGACGCCGGTGGAGTCGCCCCGGGCGAGCATCTCGTAGGTGGGGACGTCGTCGAGCGGCAGCGTGGTCATGTCCGGGCGCTGGCCGCTGGAGCGCTCGATGATGTCCAGCGCATCCTCGATCACGTCCAGGTTGCGCAGACCGAGGAAGTCCATCTTGAGCAGGCCGATGTCCTCGATCGGCTTCATCGAGAACTGGGTGACGGTGCGGTATATGCGCTCGCCGTCCTCGCCGGTTCCGGCGTCGGCCAGCTGCAACGGCACCACGTCGGTCAGCGGCCCCTCGGCGATCACGACCGCCGCCGCGTGGATCGAGGAGTTGCGCACGATGCCCTCGAGCCCCTGGGCCACGTCGAGGATCTTGCGCGCGTCGGGCTCCTCGTCGTAGACCTTGCGCAGGGACTGCCCGTCCTTCAGGCATTCCTCGAAGGAGGGGGCGCGGCCCATGATCGGATCGGGGATCAGCTTCGCCAGCCGGTCGCCGGTGCCGTAGTCATAGCCCAGCACCCGGGCCGCGTCGCGGGTCGCCGCCCGCGGGAACATCTTGCCGAAGGTCACGATCTGCGCGACCGACTCGCGCCCGTACTTCTCGGTCACGTAGCGCATCACCCGCTCGCGCCCGCGCACCGAGAAGTCGATGTCGATGTCCGGCATCGACACACGCTCGGGGTTCAGGAAGCGCTCGAACAGCAGGTCGTAGCGCAGCGGATCCAGGTCGGTGATGGCCAGGCAGTAGGCGACGATCGACCCGGCCGCCGAGCCGCGGCCCGGCCCTACCGCGATGCCGCTCTCCTTGGCGAACTTGACGAAGTCCCAGACGATCAGGAAGTAGGCGTTGAAGCCCATGCGGTCGATCACCCCGAGCTCCATCTCCATGCGCTCGATCGCCTCCGCGGGAGGCGGATCGCCGTAGCGCAGGCTCAGGCCCTCCAGCACGCGCGCCCGCAGGTACTCGCGCTCCGAGCTCCCGTCGGGGGTCGTGTAGCCGGGGATCAGCTGCTTGCCGAGCTCCAGCTCCACCGAGCAGCGCTCGGCGATCTCGAGCGTGCTGGCGATCGCCTCCGGCCACTCGGCGAAGGCGGCGATCATCTCGCCGCTGTCGCGCAGGTAGAACTCGTTCGTTTCGAAGGTCATCTTGGGCTGAGCGATCGTGCTCTTGGTCTGCACGCACAAAAGCGCCGTGTGGTGGTCATAGTCCTCGCGGCGCAGATAGTGCACGTCGCCGGTCCCGACGAGGCTGCCCCCGACCTCCTTCGCGATCTGCACGATGCCCTCGTTGCACTTGTCCTGCGGTGTGAGCCCGTTCTTCTGCACCTCGAAGTAGACGTTGTCCGCTCCGAACACCCCGCGCAGGTCATCGGCGTGCGCGCGTGCATCGGCGACGCGGTCCTCGAGCAGGCGCTGGCAGAAGCGAGACGCCAAACAGCCCGTCAGCGCGATCACCCCGTCGGAGTAGCGCTCGACCTGGCCCAGGTCCACGGTCGGCTTGCCCCGCTGCAGGCCTTCCAGAAAGCCGGCCGAGGAGAGCTTGACGAGGTTGCGATAGCCGGCGTCGTCGGCGGCGAGCAGCGTCAGGTGGTTGCGCTCGGTCTTGCCGGGTCCGCCGGCGGTGTGGTCGTCGACCAGGTAGATCTCACAGCCGACGATCGGCTTGACGCCATGCTTGGTGCAGGCCTTGTAGAGCTCGACCGCGCCGTTCATGACGCCGTGATCGGTCAGACCGAGGGCCGGCTGGCCGAACTCGGCGGCACGCGCCGCGAGGGCCTCGACCTTGCACGCGCCGTCGAGCAGCGAGTACTCGGAGTGCACGTGCAGGTGGGCGCAGGCTGGGGTGCTCACTGGGACTGCATGCTAGGCGGCTGCGCGGCGGCTGCGCGGCGGGCGCGGCGCTCTTTGCGTCTAATCGACCGCCGCCCGAACCAGGACCGCGTGTGCCTGTGCGGTGGGCGCTTGACCGGCTCCGAGAGGGGCTGCGCCTGCGCTGGGTCCGCCGGGCCTGGCCGGGCCTCCTCAGGGCGCTCAGGAGCGTCCCCCGCATCCTCGACGCGAGCCCGCAGTCGCTCGACCGCGGCCGCAAGCGCCTCGGTCATCTCCTCGCGGTGCGCACGGCCAGGACCGCTCCAGGCGCTCTGCGCGGGCTCCTCGCGACGCGGCGAGGGCTCCCGCTGGGCGAGCCACTCCGGCACGGGCTCTGAGTGCGGCGTGGGAGCCACGAGGGTGGCGGCCCTCAGCTTGGCAACGACACCCATCAGCTCACGGACCACGGCCACCACCCGGCGATGGGCCAGGCGCATGCTCTCCAGCAAGCGCTCGGAGCGCTCACGCGCCGCTCGCTCGGCTTCCAGGCCACCGTGAATCTCGACCGCCCGCTGCTCGAGCTCGGCCAGCCTCGCCTGAAAGGCGCCCTCGGCCCGGCGCACGGCGGCCAGCTCGGCGGCCGCGGCCTGCTCGGCCTCGGCCAGCTCCCGCTGCAGGCTCTCGAGCTGTCTGGTCAGCGCCCGCCCGCTCCGCTCGCTGACGCTGAGGCGCCGGCCGAGCCGCTCGATCTCAAGGGCGCTCTCCCGTTCAAGGTCGATGTAGCGGTCCTCGGCCTCGACCCGCAGCCGCTGCTCGGCGTACTCGCGCTGCTTGGCCCGGCGCAGCTCCTGCTCGCCCGACGGCCTGCGCTCGGCGGCATCGCGGGGAGACCCGGCGGGCTCCTCACCCTCGACGAGCTCGGAGATGTGCCGCGCCTCGACCTCGGCCTCGCGCAGGCGCTGCTGGAGGCTTGACACGTGGGCCTCGAGCGTGCGCACGGTCGCCTCGGCGGCCTCCGCGCGCCGGATCAGCCCCGCGTCGCCGGACTCCACGGCCCGCCGCGCGCGGCGTTCGGCGAGCAGATCGCCCTCGCTTCCCCGCCCGCGGCCCTCGGGGCCCAGTCCCCCGGACGGCGCACCCGAGCCGGATGGGCTGCCCGGCGTCTCACTTCCCTCGGCCATCACGATGCCCGCAAGCTACGCCGCCCGCCGGACGGTCCGGGAGGTACCTGCGACGGGGCCGTCGGGCGTCGGCGCGGCCGGCGGGAAGCTCAGCTTCCGAGGCGCCGCGCGAGCAGCGCCGCGACCACGAGCGCCGAGACGCTTGCCAGGCCGGCGAGGACCAGCCTGCGCGTCGACGGCAGCCTGCGGCGCAGATACCACCTGGCGCCCCGCCACAGCAGGTACCAGACGATCCTGTCGCTGTTCCGGTTCACCGGCTGAATCCTAGCCGCGGTCACTCCTGTTCATGCAATCGCCAGGCCATCCTCGACTGCAGCGACCACAGCTCTATGAAGCCGGGCGAGGCCGCCTGGGAGAAGAGACCTCCCGACTGCGCGAACGACGCCAGGCTGGCGTCGTAGATGGCGTTCGGGGAGGAGCGGGTGACGACGCGGGCGTGACCCTTGTACAGCTTCACCCCGACCGTCCCGGAGACGCGCTCGTTGACCCTCTCCATGTAGGCGTCGAGGTCCGCCCGCAACGGCTCCCACCACAGGCCGGCGTAGACCAGGTAGGCCCACTGGCGGTCGAGCTGCGGCTTGAACTGGTTCTCGTGGATCGTGCACACCAGCCGCTCGATCTCCTGGTGGGCCGGCAGCACGATGGCCGCAGCCGGCACCTCGTAGATGTCGCGCACCTTCAGCCCCACGATGCGATCCTCGATGTGGTCGACGATCCCGACGCCGTGGCGGGCACCGATCACGGCGACCCTTTCCAGCAGGTCCACCAGCCCCAGCGGCATGCCGTTCAGTGCGACCGGCACCCCCTGGGCGAACTCCAGCTCCACGACCTCGGCCTCCTCAGGAGCATCCTCGGGCCTTCTGACCAGCTGGAAGACGTCGTCGTCGGGGGCGTGGTCGAGGTCCTCGATCCAGCGTCCCTCCGAGGAGCGGCCCCACAGGTTGTCGTCGATCGAGTAGGGCGGCGCGGACTCGGTGCCTTCGCTCGCGTGGGACTTGATCGGAATCCCGTGCTCGCGCGCGTAGGCGATCTCCTCCTCGCGGCCCATCTGCCAGGAGCGCACCGGCGCGATCACCTTCAGCTCGGGCGCGAGCGTCGCGACCGTGGCCTCGATCCGGACCTGGTCGTTGCCCTTACCGGTGCAGCCGTGGGCGATCGTGTCGCAGCCGCTCCTGCGGGCGTAGTCGACGGCCAGCTTTGCGATCAGCGGCCGGCCGAGCGCCGTGAACAGCGGGTATGCGCCATACAGCGCGTTGGCCCTGATCGCGGGCGCGATGTAGTCGTGCGCGAACTCCTCCCTGGCATCGACCACGTGGCATTCCAGGGCGCCCAGCTCCAGGGCCTTGCCCTTGATGACCTCATAGTCCTCCCCGGGCTGACCGAGGTTGACCGTCAGGCAGACCACCTCGGCGTCGTAGGAGTCCTGGATCCACTTCAGCATCACGCTCGTGTCAAGGCCGCCCGAGTACAGCAGCAGCACACGGCTCACCTCGGCCGGATCGGCCTCGTAGGAGGCGGTACGCGCGAATGAGATCGGATCGGGGGCGCTCACGGGCGCCAAGGCTATCGTCCGAGTGCGGCGCGGCCTGAGCCGGAGCCGGCGGCGGCCGCCCTCGGCCGCCTATCTCTTGCCGTGCCGGGACCTGGCCCCGTGCCTCTTGGAGGGCGGGCGCAGCGTGGCCGAGCGGGTCAGCGGCTTTGCCGGGCGCAACCCGGCCGCGTTCGTGACGAGCGTGGTGAACGTGATGCGCCTGCCGTATGGCAGTCGTGTGACGCTCGCGCGGTAGTGGCCCGGAGAGGTGTCGGTGAGGTCCAGGGGCACGTCGACGGTCCGCTTGCAGTGCGAGCCCTTGGCGCCCTTCCTGTGGCCCTTCTTCACGGAACACCTCGCGTTCACCACATAGCTGGCCCGCGAGGAGACGCCCAGCGGCACCGAGTTGGGATCGCTCGCCGCAATCGACAGGATGCAGGCCTGCAGGTGGCACTTCGGGCCGCTCAGCGAGGAGGCCGGGCGCGCGGTGTCGGCCGAGATCGCCGGGCTCGTGGCGCTGCGGAAGGTGCTCACCCCGCCCGGGTTGCCGGCCTGCACGATGCACACGATCGGGAAGTCGATCAGGCTGGCCGGAGCCGAGTAGACGTTGCTCGGCCCGCTCTGCAGCACCCGCTGGGAGGCGTCTTCGACCTGGAAGGTGTAGGTGAAGGAGGGCGAGCCGCTCCACGTCCCCGGATCGCACGTCAGGGGGCTGTAGTCCACCGGCGTGGCCCCCACCGGCTTGATCACCGGCGGCGAGCTCGGCCGCGCGGCCATCGGGGGGGATTCGCTGCCTTCGATGAACGCGCGCACCTCCGGGGCGGCGACGTTGGTGAAGCCGCTCGGGCGGTTCACCGGGCAGCCCTCGAGCCCGAAGTCGACGATGCCCACCTCCACGGCGGGATTGCCCTCGGTCAGCGGCCCGCCGCTGTCGCCCTGGCAGGTCGCGGAGGTTTCGCTGATCGCACACAGCAGAACGGCCGAGTTGACCCCCACCGCCGCGCGGCAGGGGTCGCTGCCCACCGCGGTCAGCGAGGTGGAGTAGAACTTGCCGTTCGGTGCAGAGCCCTGGGCGCCGCTCTCAAGGCCATAGCCGCTGACCGACAACGGGGTCCCGGGCGCAGGGGTCGCGCCGGTCGGCACCAGCGGTATGGCCTGGGCGTTCATGGCGGGCGACAGGGTGAGCGCTTTGGACAGGGTCAGCACGGCCACGTCGTCCCTGGTTTCCGGCAGAAGCGTGTAGTAGGGGTGGGTGCGGATCTGGCTGACGCCGCTCACCTGCCGCGTCGGCGACGAGCCGTGGGTCGTCGAAGCGCCCGCCACGACCGTGAAGTCACCGGCCGGGTGCTGGGTCGTCGTGCCCTCCACATCGACGCAGTGCGCGGCGGTCAGGATGTGCGTGGAGTCGAGAATCGACCCACCGCACGCTCCCATGATCAGGAAGCCGTGTTCTTCGAAGTTGGATTCCAGGTACACCTGCCAGGGGAACTGAGAGATCGAGGATTCCTGGCCGCCGACGATGTAGGGCACGAGCGGGGCTTCGGCGGGCGCCGCCAGGCTGGCCGAGGGACCGGCGAGCGCGAGCATGCAGACGGCGAGGGCGAGGACCCCGGCGATCAGCGTGAGCGGGCGGCGGAGGGTGCGATCGGTCAACACACCTGCTGATCGGTCACGCCGGGCCGGTACTTAAGCAATCGGCCGGCGCCTAGGCGAGCCGTCGTGGGCGCCCCGTCCGGCCACGGCTAAGCGTCGGTCGCCGTGAGGGCCGCGGCCAGCCGCTGCGCCGCGTCCTCGACGTGGCCCCCGTCGATCGTCAGCGGCGGCAGCAGCCGCAGCGTGCTGGGCCCGGTCGCGTTGACGATCAAGCGCTGCTCCAGGAGCGCTCGCCTGGCGAGGGCGGGTGCGGCCACGTCGAGCTCGCAGGCCAGCATCAGCCCCCGCCCCCGCACGGCGGTGACGTGAGGCAGCGGCTCAAGGGCGGCGGCCAGCAGGCCGCCGAGCTCGGACACTCTCGCCATCAGCCCCTCATCGTCGGTCACCTCCAGGGCCGCCAGCGCCGCGCGTGCGATCACGGGCCCTCCGGCGAAGGTGGACCCGTGGTCGCCGGGCTGAAACACGTCGGCCAGGCGCTCGCCGGTGATCAGCGCCCCGATCGGCAGACCACCTCCCAGGGCCTTGGCCACCGTCATCGCGTCGGGCTCCACGCCGAGCTGCTCGTAGGCCCACAGCGTGCCCGTGCGGCCCATTCCGCATTGGATCTCGTCGAAGATCAGGGCCGCGCCATGCTCGTCGCAGCTCTCGCGCGCGGCTGTCAGCATCTCGCCCGACAGCACGTGCACGCCGCTCTCGCCCTGGATCGGCTCCAGCAGCACGGCGGCCGTGCGCTCGTCCACCGCGGCGCGCAGCGCCTGCGGGTCGGCCGCCACCGCTCGGAAGCCGGGAACCAGCGGCGCGAACGGGGCCTGCTTTGCCTCCTGCGGGGTGGCCGACAGGGCGCCGTAGGTACGCCCGTGGAAGGCTCCGTACACGACGACCACATCACCGCCGGGACGGGCCTTTCGGGCCAGCTTGATCGCCGCCTCGTTGGCCTCGGCGCCCGAGTTGCAGAAGTACACCTTGCCGCCGAGGCTCGAGGCCGACAGGCGCTCGGCCAGGCGCATCGCCGGCTCGGTGTAGAACAGGTTGCTCACGTGCATCAGCCGCCCCACCTGCTCGCGCACGGCCTCGACCACGCGCGGGTGGCAGTGACCGAGGTTGGTGACCGAGATGCCGCACAGGAAATCCAGGTACTCGTTGCCCTCCACATCCCACAGGCGCGGGCCCTCGCCGCGGACGAACTCGACCGGGAAGCGGGCGTAGGAGCCCACCACGCTCGTGCGCTCGAGCTCCTGCAGCTCTGCCAGGGTCACGAGGCGGCCTCGATCTTGGTGCCGATGCCGGCGTCCGTGAACAGCTCGAGCAGCAGCGAATGGGCGACCCGCCCGTCGAGGATGTGCGCGGCGCTGACGCCCGCGTGAATGGCATCCACGCAGGCTTCGAGCTTAGGGCGCATGCCCCCCTGGAGCCCGGGCAGCTCATCCTGCACCTGCTCGACGGTGGCCTGCCCGATCAGGCTGGCGGGATCGGCGGGATCGGCCAGCCACCCGGGCACGTCGGTGAGAAACACCATCTTGTAGGCCCCGATCGCGCCCGCCACGGCGCCCGCGGCCTCGTCCGCGTTGACGTTGTATGAGCGTCCCTCGCGATCCGCGCCGACCGAGGCGATCACCGGTATGTAGTCGCTTGCGACGTGCTCTATCACGCCCACGTTCACCCGCTCGATGCGCCCCACGAAGCCGATGTCCTCGCCGTCGGGAGCGACCCGGCGCGCGACCCGGAAGAGCGAGCCGTCGTCGCCGCACAGGCCCACCGCCGCCTGGCCGTGGCGGCTGAGGCGCAGGACGATCTCCTTGTTGACCTTTCCCACGAGGACCATCTTTGCGACCTCGACCGTGTCCTCATCGGACACCCGCAGACCGCCCACGAACTCGACGGGCAGACCGAGGCGTTCCATGTAGGCGGTGATCTCCGGGCCGCCCCCGTGGACCACGATCGGGTTC
This sequence comes from uncultured Solirubrobacteraceae bacterium, assembly GCA_963826995.1. Lineage (GTDB taxonomy): Bacteria > Actinomycetota > Thermoleophilia > Solirubrobacterales > Solirubrobacteraceae > Palsa-744. The sequence continues at coordinate 70,316 of CAWGYZ010000006.1, forward strand.
AGCCCGACGTACTTCAGCAGCACGACGTCGCGGGCGAACTCCTCGCGCAGATCCGGGTCCTCCATGGCGGCGCCGCCGTACTTGATCACCACCGTCTTTGAGTGGAACTCCCGGATGTAGGGAAGCGCCTCGAGCAGCGTGCCTACGTCGTGCATGCGCTCCTCCTCATGTCGTGTACTCGGCGTTGATCGTGACGTACTGATGGGAGAGATCGGAGAAGAACACCTCGGTTTCGGCGCCCTCTCCCGGGAGCGTCACCTCGTACTCGATCTCCGGCTGAGCGACCGCTCGCGCGAGCGCCTGCTCGTCGTAGCCGATCGCCGCGCCGTCCGAGCACACCGGGGTCCCCTCGATCGACAGGTCCACCGGCAGGGGCGCGGTTCCTGGGAGCGCCGCGCCGACGGCCTGGATGATCCGCCCCCAGTTGGGATCCCCCCCGTGCAGCGCCGTTTTGACGAGCGGCGAGTTGGCGACCGCGCGCGCCACGGCCTCGACGCCGTCCGCGTTGCCGCCGCGCACGAGCACCCGGGCGATCCGAAGAGCGCCCTCCCCGTCCGCGACCATCATGATCGCCAGCTGGCGCAGCAGCGCATCGAGCGCCTCGCCGAAGCGCAGCTCATCGTCGCTCTCAGGGCGCACGCTGACGCCGCTTGACCCGGAGCACATCAGGATCGCCGTGTCGTTGGTCGACAGCTGCCCGTCAACCGAAGCGCGGTCGAACGAGCGCTTCACGCACACTCCCAGCAGGAGCTCCGCGGTCTCGGCCGCAAGGCCGGCGTCGGTCTCCACGAAGCACAGCATCGTTGCGAACTGCGGTGAGATCATGCCCGCGCCCTTGCACTGGGCGCTGAGGCGCACGGTGCCCGATTCCAGCTCGAGCTCGAGGCTCGCCCGCTTCTCCGATGCGTCTGTCGTCTGGATCGCCTGCTGGAAGTCGCCGTCGCCGTCGCGACGCAGCCGCGGCCTTGCCTCGAGGATGCCCTTCACGATCGCGTCCACCGGCAGGTGGTGGCTGATGCCGCCGGTCGAGGCCAGCGCCACCTCGGCCGGATCCACCCGCACCGCGGCGGCGGCCGCGCCCTGGGTCTTGGCCGCGTCGTCCAGGCCACGCCGGCCCGTGGCGGCGTTCGCGCATCCCGAGTTGGCGAGCACGGCCCGCAGCGCGCCCAGCCGGCAGCGCTCCTGGCTCACGAGCACCGGCGCCGCCGGCGTGCCCGTAGCGGTGAAGCGGGCCGCGCTCACCGGCGCCTCGGCGTCGCACACCAACAGCCCGAGGTCGGTGTTGCCGCTGGGCTTGATGCCACAGGCCACACCGGCGGCGCGAAAACCCTCGGGCAGCCCGGCGTCCGGGCCCAGATCGCGCACGTGCGCGGGCGCGGGCACCCAGCGCGAGTGGAAGAACGGCTGTGGAGGACCCTGCACGGCGTGACCGGGCCCGTCCGCGGCGCTCTGCGCCTCTGCGGCGCCGCTCACAGCAGTCCCTCGGTCTCGGGAAATCCGAACATCACGTTCAGGTTCTGGACCGCCTGGGAGGAGGTTCCCTTCCACAGGTTGTCGATCGCCGAGAACACCAGCACCTTCCCGGTGTGCTCGTCGGCGGCGGCGAAGATCCGGCAGAAGTTGGTCTCGCGAACCTCGAGCACCCCGGGCGGCGCCCCCACCACCTCGATGAAGGGCTCCGCCTCGTAGGCCTCGGCGAATATCTCCGTGAGCTCCTCGGCGGCCACCGTGCGCGTGGGGGTGACATAGCAGCTGGCGAGCTCGCCCTGATCCAGCGGCACCAGATGTGCCTGGAACTGCACCCCGCTCAGCGCGAGCTGCTCCTCGATCTCCGGCGTGTGCCGGTGCGCTGCGACCTTGTAGGGGACGATGTTCTCGCCGGCCATCGACAGGTGCGTCGTCTCGTCGAATACCCGCCCGGCTCCTGAGATTCCCTGCTTGGCGTCGATCACCAGGTCGGCGATCAGCCCCCGCCGGGCAAGCGGCGCGAGCCCCAGCACCGAGGCCGTCGGGTAGCAGCCCGGGTTGGCCACGATCGCGGCGCTCGAGATCCGCTCACGGTGGAGCTCGGTCAGCCCGTACACCGATTCCTCCATCAGATCCGGCCGCGGGTGCGGGCCGTACCAGCGCTCATAGGTCGGCAGCGACCCGAGGCGGAAGTCCGCGCTGAGGTCGATGACGCGCGCCCCGCGCTCGCGCAGCTCACCGACGGTGGGCGCGGCCGCCGCGTGCGGATATGCCACCACCGCGGCATCGATCCGATCCAGCCCGTCGAGGTCCAGCGGCTCGATCTCAAGGGGCACGCGGTAGCGCGGATACAGCTCATCCAGGCGCCTTCCGACCTCCGAGCGACCGGTGACCGCGACCAGCTCGAAGCGGGGATGGCGCCACAGCAGATGCGCGGCCAGCGCGCCGGCAAAGCCGGTGGCTCCGGCCACGATCACCCGCGGGGCGGGCTCAGCCACGCAGCTCACCCCCCAGACCCTCGAGCGCCGCGAGGATCCGCTTGCGCGCGGGCGCGATGTCCTCATCGGTCAGCGTGCGCTCTGAGGAGCGGAAGGACAGCGCCAGGGCCAGCGAGCGCCGGCCCTCGCCGACCTGCTCGCCGGTATAGGAGTCGAATATCCGCACGTCGTCGAGCATCTCCCCCGCCGCGCTGCGCACCGCCTCCAGGGTTTCAGCCGCGGTTATCGCCGCCGGCAGCGTGACCGCAAGGTCCCGGCGCAGCGAAGGCACCGCCGGGAACGCCCGGAAGGGCACGACCTCCGGCGAAGAGCCGGCCACCTTGCCCAGGTCGACGGCGAACACCGCCGTGCGCTCGAGATCCCAGGCGGCGGCGACCAGCGGATGCACCTCACCGAGGAATCCGAGCGTCTCAGAGCCCGCGAGCACCGCCGCAGAGCGCCCGGGATGAAGAAACGGCCATACCCGGGGCTCTGTCGAGAAGTCGACGTGGAGCTTCTCCAGCAGGGCTCCGAGCAGCGCCTTGGCGGCGAAGAAGTCCGCCTCGGCGGAGGCCCCGCGCCACGAGCGGGGCGCCAGGGCGCCGCTCAGAAGCGCTCCGAGGCCATGGTGCTCATCGGCCAGGGAGCCGCTCGGCGAGGCTCGATAGACGGTGCCCGACTCGAAGATCGCCACGTCGGGCCCGTTGCGGGAGACGTTGTGGCGGGCGGCGTCCATCAGCGAGCCGAGCAGCGTCGGGCGCATGATCGACTGGGCATCGGAGATCGGGTTCTCAAGGCGCACCACCTGGCGCATGGGGTCATCGGCCGGGAGACGCAGCCGGTCGAGCAGGCCCGGGTCGGCAAAGCTCCAGCCGACGATCTCGTGAAGGCCGCGCCCGACCAGTGCGTCCTCGGCCGAGCGGCGGACGCGCTGAGCGTGATTGAGCATGCCGGCCGCGCCCCGGCGCGCCGGCAGGGTTGCGGGCAGCCGGTCAACGCCGTCGATGCGCGCAACCTCCTCGATCAGGTCCACCTCGCGCGTGACGTCGTCGCGCCGCAGGGCCGGCACCGTCACCTCGAGGCCCCCCTCCGCCGGGCGGTTTGAAAAGTCGAGGGCCTCGAGGATGTCCGCCTGGCGCTCAACCGCGACCGGAACTCCGAGGATCGCGCGCACGCGCGAATCGCGCAGCTCGATCACCTCCAGCGGAGTCTCCGTCCAGGCCTCGTCGATCGTCCCCGCGAGCAGCCGCGCCCCGGTCAGCTCGATCATCAGGGCGCTGGCCACGGCCTGGGCCTGCAGGCACTGCTCCGGCTGAAGCCCCTTCTCAAAGCGCGAGGACGCCTCGCTGCGCAGGCCGAGGCTCCAGGAGGTCCGGTGGATGTTCGGCCCGCTCCAGGTGGCGACCTCGAGCAGCACGCGGCCCGTGTCCGGCTGCACCTCTGAGCGTGCGCCCCCCATCACTCCGGCGATCGAGGTGGGGCCGCCGGCATCCTCGATCAGAACCATCTCGCTGTCGAGCGCGCGGGTGTGGCCGTCGAGGGTCTCCACCCGCTCGCCCTCGCGCGCGCGGCGGACCGTCAACCGCGCGCCCTGCACGCGGTCCAGGTCGAAGGCATGCAGCGGCTGCCCGGTCAGCAGCATCGCGTAGTTGGTGATGTCGACGACGTTGTTGATCGGCCGCTGGCCGGCGGCGATCAGCCTCGCCTGAAGCCATGGCGGGGATGCGGCGATCGTGACGTTCTCGAACACGCGCGCGGTGAAGCGCCTGCAGAACTCGGGGCACTCGACGGTCACCTCGGCGCCGTCGAGCGGGCCGGCGGACCCTGGGTCCTGGAGCCACGGCGGCTCTGACAGGGGCGCGCCCGTGGCCGCATGCAGCTCCCGCGCCACCCCGTAGATGCCGAGGCAGTCCGGCCGATTGGGCGTTATCTCGAGCTCGAGCACCTCTGTTGCGATCGGCAGCACGTCGCTGAGCGGCGTGCCCGGAGCGAACTCGGCGTCGAGCGTGAAGTCGTCGAGCACGAGAATGCCCTCATCCCCCGCCCCCATCTCGAGCTCTGAGGCGGCGAGGATCATCCCTTCTGAAGCAACCCCCCGGAGCTTGGCCTTCTTCAGCCTGCTCCCGTCCGGCATCACCGCGCCGGGAAGCGCGACGGCCACCGTCTGCCCCTCGGCGACGTTGGGAGCGCCGCACACGATCTGCGCGGGTCCGTCCCCGTTGGCGGCACCGAGATCGACCTCGCACACGCGCAGGCGGTCGGCGTCGGGATGGGGGCCGACCTCGAGCACGCGCCCGACCACGAACCGCTCAACCGCTCCGACGCCGTGATGGTGGACGGCCTCGACCTTGGTCCCGGTCATCGTCAGGCGCTCCTCCACGCCGTTGACGTCGAGATCGGGATCGCAGTATTCCCGCAGCCAGCTGAGCGGAGCCCTCATCCGAACTGCTCCAGGAAGCGCAGGTCGTTTTCCAGGTACAGGCGCAGGTCGGGGATGCCGTGCTTGAGCATGGCGATCCGCTCGACCCCCATCCCCCACGCGAAGCCCTGCACCTTCTCGGGGTCGTATCCAGGTGCGTTCAGCTCGTTGGTGGGGACGTGGGCATACACGTTGGGATCGACCTCGCCGGCGCCCAGCACCTCGAGCCAGCCCTCGCCCTTGCACAGGTAGCAGCGCGATCCGTCCTTCAGAAATCCCTTCCCGTCGCAGTTGAAGCAGGACACGTCCACCTCCACGCTCGGCTCGGTGAAGGGGAAGAAGTGGGGCCGCAGCCTCACCTCGCGCCGATCCCCGAAGGCCGCGCGCGCGAACACCAGGAGCGTCCCCTTGAGGTCCGCCAGCGTGATGTCCTCATCGACCGCCAGTCCCTCGATCTGGTGGAACTGCGGCGTGTGCGTGGCATCCGAGTCCGGCCGGTAGACGCGGCCGGGGATCACGACATACAGCGGCGGCGGGTGGGCCTCCATCGCGCGCACCTGCATCGGCGAGGTGTGGGTTCGCAAAAGCAGCTCCTCGCCGTCGTCGGATGCGCTTCCGCCGGCCTGCTCGCGGGCGAGGTAGAAGGTGTCGGTGCGCGCCCGCGCCGGGTGGGTGGGGCTGTGGTTCAGCGCGTCGAAGTTGTAGTGGACGGTCTCGATCTCAGGGCCCTCCATGACCGTGAACCCGAGCCCCAAAAAGATGTCTTCGAGCTCGCGCCTGGTCGCGCTGAGAACGTGCAGGGCGCCGATCGGCTGCGGAGGCGCACCGGGCAGCGTCACGTCGAGGCGGTCCTCCTCGAGGTGGCGCTGGAGCTCCCGGGAGCTCAGCTCCGCGGCCCGCGCCTCGATCGTCTGTTCGAGCGCCTGGCGGGCCTCGTTGGCCGCCCTGCCGACCTCGCCCCGCTCAGCGGGCTCGAGCTGGGCCACGCCGCGCAGCATCTGCGGCAGCTCGGCCTTGCGGCCCAGGTAGTGCACGCGCAGCTCCTCGAGCGCCTCGCTGGTGGACGCCGAGGCGATCTCCGCATCGGCCTTCGCCCGCAGTGCTTGGATCCGCTCGATCATGACGCCCGGACCCTAGATGACGCCGGGGCGCACGAGCTGTCACGGGTCATCTCATACAGCGCCACCGTCGCGGCCATGGCCGCGTTCAGCGACTCCGAGGCGATCGGTATCCGAGCGACGCGCTCGCACGCCGCCACCACCGCTGCCGGCAGGCCCTCGCGCTCGGCGCCCACGAGCAGCGTCGCCGGCGTGACCGCGCCGTCGCCGTGGTCATCTCCCCGCAGCGGGCTCGGGGCATCGGCAGCGAGCGCGATGCGCTCCCCCGGCAGCTCGGCCACGTCGCCGATGCGCGCCAGCCTGACGGCGAAGATCGCACCCATGCTGGCGCGCACCGCCTTGGGAGAGTGCGGATCGGCGCAACCCGGCCCCAGCGCCACGCAGTCGGCGCCGAACGCCTGCGCGCCGCGAAGCACCGTGCCGACGTTGCCGGGGTCGCGGACGCCGTGCAGATACACGCACAGCGGCCCCACCGGCGGGCTCCAGCTCTGCTCATAGACGCCGATCACGCGGGTGCCCGACCCGAGTGCCGATACGGCCGAAAGGACGGCGGGCTCGACATCGTGAAAGCTCTCCTCGCCGAGGCCCGAGCCGGCGGCGCGGAAACCGTCGAGCGCCGGGCGCCCCGCCCGCCGCGCTGCGTCGATCAGGTCCTCGCCCTCGGCCAGAAACCTGCCCTCGCGTTCGCGCTCGCGCCTGGTGTGGAGGCGGCGAAGCGATTTCAGACGGCGATTGTTGGGGGAGGCGATGTGGGTCATGGCTGATCTGTGGATGCTTCACTCTTCGGGCACAAAAAAGGCGCCGTCCCTTTCAAGGAGCGGCGCCCGGGAGGCTGTGCGAGTCGATTGCCGGTTCTCAGGCAGCCGACGCCTCGCGGGCGACCTCGGCGAAACGTCGAAAGGTGTCGGCGTCACGGACGGCGATGTCCGCGAGCACCTTGCGGTCCAGCTCCACGCCGGCCAGCGACAGGCCGTGCATGAACTGCGAATAGCTCATCCCGTTGATGCGCGCGGCGGCGTTGATGCGGGTGATCCACAGCCGGCGGAAGTCGCGCTTGCGGTTGCGCCTGTCGCGGTAGGCGTAGGCGTCCGCCTTCATCAACGCCTCCTTGGCCCGCTTGTAGTTCGAGTGGGCCTCGCCGCGGAAGCCCTTCGTCAGCTCAAGCGTCGAGCGGCGCTTCTTGCGCGCGTGGACCGAGCGCTTCACGCGGGTCATTTGCCAACCCCCAGCATGCGCTTGATGCGGGGCACGTCGTCGGCGGAGACGATCGCCGGCCTACCCAGCGCGCGCTTGCGTTTGGGCGACTTCTTCTCGAGAATGTGGCTCGTGAAGGGGTGCCTGGCGCGCACCTTGCCGGTGGCGGTGACCTTGAAGCGCTTCTTCGCGCCGGAGTGTGTCTTCATCTTGGGCATGATCGCGGACCGACGATTATGACACGGCCGCGTCCGCGGAGCCGCCGGAGGCGTCCTCGGCGGGCGCCTCGGCGAGCACTGCTGCGCCGTTCTCGTCGACCGCCCCGTCCTCCTGCACGGCGTCCCCGTCCTGCTGCGGCGGGGGCCCGTCCTCCTCGGCGGGCGCCGCCGGGGGTATGACCGCGGGCGAATCGATCGCCGCCGAGGCCACGTCACCCATGTGAGCGCCCTCGCGCACCTCGCCGTTTGAGACCTCGCCGACATCGACGCGACCCGCGAGCACCGCTTTGGAGGGCGCCATCATCATCGTCATGTTGCGCCCTTCCTGCAACGGGCGCTGCTCGACCACGCCGAGCTCGGACAGCTCTTCGGCGAGGCGATCGAGGATCGCGGTGCCCCGCTCGGGGTGCGTCACCTCGCGCCCGCGAAACATGATCGTGACCTTCACCTTGTCCTTGTGGCGCAGAAACCGCTCCACGTGGTGCTTCTTGGTGTCGTAGTCGTGCTGGGCGATCTTGGGGCGGAACTTGATCTCGCGGATGGTGATCTGCTGCTGGTGCTTGCGCGCCTGCTTGACCTTCTGGGCCTGCTCGTACTTGTACTTGGAGTAATCCAGCACGCGGCACACGGGCGGGCGCGCCTCGGGCGCGACCTCCACCAGGTCCAGGTCGCGCTCCTGGGCGAAGCTGAGGGCGTCGGCCGTCTTGAGCACGCCGATCTGGTTGCCCTCGTCGTCGATCAGCCGGACCTCCGGAACGCGTATGCGCTCGTTGATCCTCGTCGTATCCCGCTCAGGCGGGCGCCGGTCGAACCTGCGGGGGACCGGCACTAGTGCTCGCAGCCGTGCGTCAAGCGGATGTTATGCGTGGCGCTCTGAGGATTTGCGGGGCTTCAACGCCGGTCAGTATAGCTCCCGCAGCAGCCGTTCGCCGAACTCCTTCACCGGCACAGCCCCGGCATCGCCCGCGCGGTGTTCGCGTACGGACACCGTCCGATCGCCCTCCTCGCGATCTCCGACGATCAGCATGAAGGGGATCTTGCGCAGCTCGGCCTCACGAATCTTGCGCCCCACCGACTCACTTCGATCGTCCACCTCCACGCGCGCACCGCTGGCGCGCAGCTCCTCCCTGACCCTCTCCGCGTAGCCGTTGAAGCGGTCTGAGACCGGCAGCACGATCGCCTGCACCGGGGTCAGCCACAGCGGCAGCTCGCCGGCGTAGTGCTCGAGCATGATCCCGATGAACCGCTCATAGGATCCGAACAGCGCGCGGTGGATCATCACCGGCCGGTGCTCCTGGTTATCAGCGCCGGTGTAGCTCAGCTCGAAGCGCTCGGGCATGGAGTAGTCCAGCTGCACGGTCCCCAGCTGCCAGGAGCGCCCCAGCGAGTCGGTCATGTGCATGTCGATCTTGGGCCCGTAGAACGCCCCGTCCCCCGGGTTCAGCTCATAGGAGAGCTCCTGGGCCTCGAGCGCGCTCATCAGCTTCCCCTCCGCCCTGTCCCACATCTCATCGCTTCCGATCCGCTGCTCCGGGCGCGTGGAGAGCTCCAATCGCAGGTCGAGGTCGAACAGCTCGTAGGTGGCGAAGGCCATCTCAAGGCAACCCCTGACCTCGTCCTGAACCTGCTCCTCGGTGCAGAAGATGTGGGCGTCGTCCTGCGCGAAGTGCCTGACGCGCAGAAGCCCGTGCAGCACCCCTGAGGGCTCGTTGCGGTGGAGCAGCCCCGGCTCTGAGTAGCGCACCGGCAGCTCCCGGTAGGAGTGGCGCTGCATCGAGAACAGCTTGGCGTGGCCGGGGCAGTTCATCGGCTTGACACCCATCTCGCGGTCCTCGACCTGGACGGTGAACATGTGCTCGCGGTACTTGCCCCAGTGCCCCGAGGTCTTCCACAGCTCGGCGTCGTAGATCTGGGGGGTCTTGACCTCGGTGTAGCCCCGCTGCTCGCCCATCTCCCGAGAAACCGCCACCAGCGCGTTCCACACGCTGGTTCCCGCCGGCAGCCAGAAGGCGGCGCCGGGTGAGACATCCGAGAAGGTGAACAGGCCGAGCTCCCGGCCGAGCTTGCGGTGGTCGCGGGCCTTGGCCTGCTCGACCCGCTCCAGATACTCCTCGAGGGCGTCCTTCGAGAAGAACGCGGTGCCGTAGATGCGCGTGAGCATCGTCCTGCTCGAGTCCCCCCGCCAGTAGGCGCCGGCGACCGACTGCAGCTTCAGCGCACCCACGGTCTTGGTGCTCGGCGCGTGCGGGCCCCTGCACAGGTCCGTGAACGGGCCGTTCGTGTACAGCGACACCGTCTCTAGGGGGTGGGCCGGATCCGCGGCCGCCACGAGGTCGTCGATCAGCTCGACCTTGTAGTCCTGGTGCTCGCCCGCGAAGCGCTCGCGGGCCTCTGCCACCGGCACCTCCCGGCGCACGAACGCCTCGGCCGCCTTCACGTGGGCGCGCATCCGGTCTTCGATCGCCGGAAAGTCCGCCTCCGAGACGGCCGTCCCATCGGGAAACTCGAAGTCGTAGTAGAAGCCGTCGGCGATCGGCGGTCCGATCGAGATCTTGACGCCCTCATACAGCTCCATCACGCTCGCCGCCAGCACGTGCGCGGCGTCGTGCCTAATCAGCTCGAGCGCCTTCTCGCCGCTCTTGGACGTGAGGATCGCCACCTGCGAGCCGTCGGGCAGCTCGCGCGAGAGGTCGAGCACCTCGGGCGCCACCCCGTTCCCCCCCGGACGGCTGACCTCGATCGCCAGCGCCGCCCGCGCCAGCCCCGGCCCGATCGCGGCGGCGGCGTCGGCGCCCGTTGCCCCGTCGGCGAGCTCGAGCGCCTTTCCGTCGGGAAGTGTGACCGTGACCGCCATCTCAGCGCTGCAGGCTACCCGCCCCGCGCCCGAAGTCTCAGCCACGCACGCCTGATGATCAGGCGATCTGCCAGAGGGCGTCGGTGCCGAGCGGGCTGCGCCGCACCTCGCCCGCGCCGGCCAGCTCGATCAGCGCGCTCTCCGCTGCGAGCCGATCGGGCTCCACGTTGTTGTGAGCCATGATCGCGGCCACCTCCTGGGTGGTCAGCCCGCCGGGAAAGCCCCTGAGGGCCTGAAGCGGCTCCTCGGGCGGCTCCCGGCGCTCGAGCCCGGGGTCGAGGTTGGCGATGAGCACGTCGTAGGCCTCTATCTTCTGAAAGCCGCCCGCCTCGAGCCGGCGGCCGTCATCGCTCTCGAACACCAGCGTCGGCGCCGAATAGCGCACCGGGCCGTCCGTCTGTCGGGCCTTGCCCTGGAACTCGGTCGGTCCGCCGGCCGCGCTGCGGGTCTCCTGCTTGTCGGCCTCGTATGCGGCGACGGTGGCCGCGTCGTCAATCGCCGCCACCACGGCCTTGATGTCAAGACCGCCAACCCGCTCGAGCGCGTGCTCGATGTCATCGTCCTGATCGAGCAGGAGCGTGGTCGTGAACCAGCCAAGCTGGAGCGCGCGCAGGACCTCCTTCTCGCGCGGAGGGTCGAGCAGACGGGTCGCGACTATCGCCCGGCAGGCGCGCCCGGTCGCCGCCACCCGCGCACGCGGTTCGGGCAGGAACGGCATCCCGTAGCGGCGGAAGTGAATGTTGCCGATCGCCATGCGGGTCGGCGTGTAGCCGTTCTGCACGTAGCGCTCGGGGTCCTCGGCCAGGCCGATCGTCACGAGCCGCCAGTCCAGCTGCTCGCCGTAACGCCACTCGAGAACGGCAAGCTGGGGGCTGGCCGAGTAGGCCCAGGGACAGCCCGGATCGCTGAAGTGGGTGACGGAGATCGTTGGCGTGCCCCCAATCTAGACGCTAGGGCGGCCCTGCCCGGGGTTGGCATCTCTGCTGGTCGATGTCGCCTGAAGCTCAAGCTTGGCGCTGAAATGACGAGAACGTGCCCATGCGACCGCTCGCGGTGCTCGGACTTGTGCTGTCGCTGCTCCTCGGCGCCATCGCCGCGACGGTCACCACCGGCACCATGCACTCCCGTCGCAGCGAGCAGGACCGGATGGTGCAGGAGGCGGTCAACGGGGAGACGGCGCTGATCGCCAACGGCGAGCGCCAGACAACGACCGCGCTGTCGCTTCTGCTCGTCGATCCCGCCATCACCGACCTGCTGAGCGGGCAGCCGCCGCGGGCCGCGGCCCGGCGCACGGACCTCACCGATTCCGGGCGGGCGCTGGCCGCCATCGAGCGTTCCGCCTTCGTCCCGGTATCCGCCGCCTGCCTGGATGACCGAAGCGGTCGTCAGCTCGTGTGCGGGCCGACGCCCCACAAGGCCGACTTCCCGCCACAGCTGGGCCGCGAGTTTGCCGCGCTCGCCGGCGACTCGCCCGTGGGCGCCGCCAGCGGGGCGTTCCTGTCGCCCGTCAGCCGGCGCTTCTCGGTTGCCTTCCTGGCGCCCTTCCGCTCCGGTCGTCGGCTGCTCGGGCTCGTGCACCTCGACATCAGCGTCTCGGACGCCAGCGGGTCCAACCTGATCGTGCACGACACGCCGGGCGTCGAGGTCCAGCTGGGCATCGTCGAACGGGGCGAGCTGATGTTCGTCGGCGGGCCTTCCGATCCGATCATTCCCGGCCGCGACGGACTGCCGGCCACGCTGCCGGTGCGCGGGCTGCAGGCCGGGTCAGAGCCGCAATCCACGCTGGACGGCGACCATCGCGCGATGGTCGCCGCCCTGCCCCTGACGATCGGCGGAGCGCATCAGCACATCGCCGTGGCGGCGCATGCGGTCGCAACCGATCCGGACTTCCTGAATGCGTGGAGCACGGGCATGCTGGCGTTGGTGCTGGTCGCGCTTGTGATGCTGATGGGCTCGGTCGTGGCGCTGGTGGTCTCCAACCGCCGCGTCAGGTGGGAGCTGTCGACCGACCCGCTCACGGGTGTGCGCAACCGCCGCGCCCTGATGGAGGATCTGCCGCGCGTCTGCCAGCGCGCCAGCGAAGAGGAGCCGGCGTTTCTGTGGTTCTTCGACCTCAACGGCTTCAAGCGCTACAACGACTCCTTCGGGCATGTCGCAGGCGACGCGCTGCTGTCGCGTCTGGGAGGTCGGCTGCGGGAGACGGTCGGCTCATGCGGAACCGTCTACAGGCTCGGCGGTGACGAGTTCTGCGTGCTCATCGGAACCCCGGTGGGAGACCCCCACGCGCTCTTTCAGGAGGCTCGCGACGCCCTGGCAGAACAGGGCGGCGCGTTCACCGTCAGCGCTTCGGCCGGCGCGGTTGAGATCCCGCGTGAAGCCGGGGTGCCGACCGAGGCCCTGCGTCTCGCCGACCAGCACATGTATCGCGAGAAGATCCGCGACCAGAAGGGGGCGGCCGAGCTCATCACGTCGGTTCTTCACGCGGCTCTGGCCCAGCGCCACCCCGACCTGGGCGGGCATTCCAATGACGTGGCCGGTGACGTGGAGCTGCTCGCGCGCACGGTGGGACTCGAGCCGGAGGCGGTCGATCTCATCGTCAAGGCCGGCGATCTGCACGACATCGGCAAGCTCGGGATTCCCGATGAGATCATCACCAAGCCGGGACCGCTCAGCAGCGAGGAGTGGGAGTTCATGAAGCAGCACACCGTGATGGGCGAACAGATCATCGCCGCCGCCGGTCCGTCGCTTGAGCGGATAGGGCCGCTCGTTCGCGCCAGCCACGAGCGCTGGGATGGAATGGGCTATCCCGACGGTCTGGGGGGCGAGAAGATCCCACTGGGCGCGCGGATCATCGCGATCTGCGACTCCTTCCGCGCGATGATGGACGAGCGGGTCTACAAGGCCGCCATGCCGCTGGGCGATGCCATCGACGAGCTGCGCCGCTGCGCGGGCACCCAGTTCGACCCGGCTCTGGTCGAGGTGTTCTGCCGCCTGGTCACCGAGCGCAGCGAACCCGACAGGCAACACAGCGCCGCCGGATAGGGCGCTCGCGCTCGCGCGGGCGCGGCGCAGCGGTGCTTGGCGCTCTAGGCCGCGGCGCTGGCGAGGTGCGGGTTGCGCCGCGTGGACGCGGCCAGAAAAGCCTGCACCACCGAGGCGTCGAACTGGGTCCCGGCGCAGCGGACGAGCTCACAGCATGCGTCCTCGTGAGAACGCGTCAGGCGATAGGGACGATCGCTGGTCATCGCGACGTAGGCGTCGGTGACGGCCAGGATCCGCGCCTCGAGCGCGATCTCCTCGCCCACCAGCCCGCGCGGGTAGCCGCTGCCGTCGGGGCGCTCACGATGGCACAGGATCCACTCCCGGATGTCGTCGAAGCTCGCGTCTGCCAGCAGTGCCGCGCCGAGTTCGGGCTGGCGGCAGACCTCGACCCACTCCTCCTGGCTGAGCGGGCCCTGCTTGTTGAGGATCTCGGGCCGGATCTCATCGCGCCCGACGCTGCACACGAGCGCCGCGAAGCGAACCCTGACGACCTGTATCTCGCCCAGGCGCAGCTCGCGAGCGGTCAGTTCGGCCAGATGCCCGGCGAAGCAGCGCGCGCTGGGGGCGTAGTCCATCGTGTCCAGCTCGGCTCGCTCGGCTCCGCATCGATCGCAGACCAGCACCAGCCGCAGCTGGGCGGCCTCGCGCAGGTAGCGCGCACCGCCGCTGTGCAGCGCGGAGTGATCACAGACCATGCATACCCATCGGCCGGCGGCGGCCCGGCCTGGTGAAAAGCCCCCGATCCTGGACCTATGCCCGGTGTCGGGCGTCTTCGGAGCGTTCCGGCGAGTCGCCTCGCCGCTACTTGTAGGCGAGCAGGCCGAAGTTCTTCAGCGCGGAGCTGAGCGAGGCTTCGGCCGCGTATACCTGCGTCAGCGCCGCGCTGTATGCCGATTCGTCTCCGCTTCCGAGCGCCGCGGCGAGCGCGGAATACGCTTCCCGGGCACGCGCCAGTGATTCTGAGAGCGACCCCTGCGCTCGCGCGGCTGCCGGTGGCGGCGACACGCCGGAGAGCGAACCGGCCGCGCCGGCCAATCCGCCCGCCAGACGCCTGGCGGCCGCGGCCGAGGCGGCTCTCGAGGCTCCCTGGCGCAGTTCGGGGCGAATCGTGCCGAGCAGAGCCTGAACGCGCGCGGCCACTGCGCTGATCCGCTTTCCAAAGGCCAGCTGGGGGGTCAGCGACTGATAGGTGCGCTCTTCGACCTGCGGGCTGGGAGTGGCGATGGTGAGCGTGCCGGCGAGGCGTTCGCAGGCCTGCAGACCGCCGGAGGACCCGGCCTGCGCGTAGCAGACGATGGCCGTCGTGCTGGTCGCGGAGGTGGGGATCGTGTACAGGGTCAGGGCCATCCCGGATCTGGTGATGGTGAGGCCCGAATAGCGGTAGGCCTGGGTGTTCAGCAGGTCCACCACCTGGGTGTCCGGAGGTTGGCGCACCTGTGCGAGTAACTGCGGGGGCACGGGGCCGAATTCGCTGCCGAGCATCTTCCCGACGATGAGGCCCGTGCGTGCGCCATCGCCACCCGGAGCCACCACCAGCGGTTGGGCTATGGCGAGACCGGGAATGCTCGGCGCCGCGGAGGCCGGGCGCCAGCCGGAGGCGGCGTCATAGTTGATGACGGTGGCCACGTTGGAGGCTTCGCGCGAGCGTTCGACCGGTGGGCCGCTCGAGTGGCCGTGCCCGTCGAGGTAGCCGACGATGGCGACGGTCAGCAGCAGCAGGACCGCGACGATCTGCTTGTCCTGGCTGACGCGGCTGCGCCAGGGCTCAGCCCGAACTGTCAAAGGAGCCGCCTTCACTGGTCTGGGGCGCCGTCCGAGGCCGAGACACGGGTGCGGGCGAGGACTGCACCGGCGCAGCCTGCACGGGAGCGGCCTGTACGGGCGCCGGCGAGGCGGACTGCACGGGCGTCGACTGGCCTGGAGTGGACGAGTACGTTTCCACAGGTCCCGAGGAGGATCCGGCAACGGCGCGGGCAGAGCTTCTCGAAGCCTGGGGTGGCGGCGCTTCGGAGGTCAGAAGGAACGGGATCGGGGCTGCCGCGGCCAACCCGTAGGGCACGCCCGCGCTGACGGACACGGCGGGGAGCTGCTGGGGTCCGTAGGCCCGCGAGGTTTCCGAGCTGTCGCGTGTCACGCGCCCGAGCGCGAAGAAGCCGGCGAACACCACGGCCACGACCGCCAGGACGAGGAGGGCCTGTCGGACTTCGATGCCCACGCCGGCCCCGCGGGTTCGGACCCCCCACCTCCTCATGCGAACGCGAACGGTGGTCATGACGAAGGGCACACCAGCGGCTTCAGCCCGGTCGGGTCCAGGCACATGTCAACTCGTTGGGGCAACCTGCCACGGTGGATCACAAACCGAGTGTACTTCCCGATCTCCCCGGATTTGTAGATCAGTATTTCGAGGGTGATCCCGGCGCGCAGGGAGCGCTCGAAGCTGTGGAACGTCAGTGGAGCCGATCCCGTCTTGCTGGACACCGCCGTCCGCTTCGCGGCCTTGACCGGGCAACCCCGGCCCTTGCATCTGACCGTGATGTGGGCGCCCGCCGGTGCCTCGGCGGTGAGCAGCCTGATGCGCACGCCGGAGTGCGTCTCAGACCCGGCGATGCGCACGATCGGGAAGGGCTGCATGAGGATCAACGGCGACGATTTCACGGTTATGGTCTCCGTGGCGATGCTCGACAGGCCGTTGCCGTCGGTGACCCGCAGACGCACGCTGTGGGCTCCCGGGGAGGCGAACGAGGTGACGAGCACCGGTTTTCCGGTCACGAACGGCGCGGTCGCGGTGAGCGCCCAGGCGAATGAGGTGATCGGGCTGGCGCTGTCGGTCGAGCTCGACACCAGCGAGACGTTTTCGCCGGTGCCGGGAAACGGCGGGAACCACTGGAACGATGCCGCCGGCGCCGCCGGCCCGGGCGGAATGACGACCGTGAATGTTGCCGGCGCGCTGGTGCCGACATCGCCATGGGAGTCCGACTGCTCGGCCCGGATCGTGTAGGTGCCGGCGCCGAGCCCTCCGAAGGTGCCCGCCCAGGCGCCGCCGGAGACGGGCACCGTCAGCGCCTCGAGCGCCTGCTGAGCTCCGATCGTCGGGCCCGAGAAGAGCTGGACCGTGACGGTCGACTGGTCTCCCGCTTCGGTGCCTGCCAATCCGCCCACGGGCTCTGTCCCGGTGGTGCTGGTACTGCCGTTGGCCGGATAGGTGAGGGTGACCTGCGGCGGCGGCGAGGACGGCTGCGGGACTTCCACCGTGAACGTCACCGGCGCGCTCGTTTCGCCCCCCACAATGCTGGCCTGCGCGGTGTATGTGCCGCCGGCGAGCGGTTTTTGATCCACCGCTTCCCAGCTGACGCCGGACACCAGCACCGCGGGCAGCGTCGTCGCTTTGCCTTTCACGCTCGTGCCGCTGTAGATCTTGACCGTGACTTCCTCGCCTTCCACTTCTGGTGCTTCCCCCACGAAGGCGGGTGTCGTGTCTTTGGTCACGCTGGCGGGCGACGGGCTCGTGATGGTCAGGATGGTGGCGGCCGGGGCGCTGGCCGGCGACCCCAGGGCAACCGCGAACACCGCTACCACGGCCGCCGGCAGCAGCGCCCGGCCCACCCGGCGTCTGCCCTGCTGCGCGCGGACGTTCCTGATCACGGCGGGCACGCTATCGGCTTGGCCCCCGACGGGCCGAGGCAGGCATCAACCCGCAGCGGCAGTCGGCGACGACGCACTTCGAAGCTCGTGAACTTGCCGATCTCACCGGCCTTGGAGATCCGGATCTCGAGGACCACGCCGGCCCGCAGGGAGCGCTCGAAGCGGCGGAATTCGACCGGAGCGACGCCAACCTTGCCAGCGGCGGCGATTCGGCTCTCAGACCTGGCCGGGCAGCCGTGCCCCCTGCACTCGACCGCGATCCGTGCGCCGGCCGGGGCCAGCACCCTGAGCAGCTTGAGCCTGATTCCGGACGCCGTGTCGGTGCTGGCTATGCGCACGACGGGAAACGGCTGCATCAGCGGGAGCACGGCCGCGACGACCGGGATCGTCTCGGTGGCCACGCTCGAGAGGCCGTCGGCGCCGGTGACGCGCAGCCGCACGACATGGTTGCCGGCCGTGGCGAAGGACGTGCTGATGAGCTGGCTCCCCGCCACGAATGCGCCGCTGCCGGTGAGGTCCCACGCAAAGCCGGTGATCGGGCTGCTGGCGTCGGTGGAGCTCGACGCAAGCGATACGGTTTCGCGCGGCTTGGGAACGGGCGGGAACCAGGTGAAGGCCGGCGCCGGGGGCGCCGGGGCCTGCGCGGCTGGGCCCGCACCTCCCGGTCCCGTGATGATGAACGTGCTCGGCGCGCTCTCACCGACGTTCCCCGTGTCATCCGACTGCTCGGCGCGGGCGGTGTAGGTGCCGGGGCCGAGTCCGGCGAGCGTGGCCGTCCATTCTCCGGCGGATGCGTTCACGACGACGCTCTGAAGGAGTTGCCCTTCGACGCTGGAGCCCGAGAACAGCTGCACCGTCACACCGGACAGGTCCCCTCCGGCGATACCCGCGAGCCCTTTCAGGAACTGTGATTCACCGCTCGCGGAGCTGCCATTCGCCGGATAGGACAGGGTGACCGCCGGCGGGGTGTCATCGACGGAGAACGTGACCGGCGCGCTCACGCCGGGGGCGTCAAAGCCGGAGTCCTTCTGTTCGGCCTGGACGGTGTAGGTGCCTTCCGGAAGCGCCGCCAGCGGACCGGCCGTCCAGGCTTCACCGTTGAGGCTGCCCACCACCGTCTGAAGAGGGCTGCCGGACGCCGAGGTGCCGGCGTAGATGCTGAGCGTCACGGTTTCGCTGCTTTCGCTTTCTTCGGGGGGTTCGGAGGCGCTGCCGCTGAAGGTCGGGGTCGCGCCGGTGAAGAGGGTCGTGCCGCGCTGTGCGAATTCGGCCGTGTCGAGGGTCACGACAGGCGAATGCGTCGTGATCGTGAACTGGGTGGTGCTGACACCGATGTTTCCGGCTTTGTCGGACTGTTCGGCCTGCGCCGTGTAGCTACCGTCGGGTAGCTTGAGACCCGAGATGCTCCAATTGTTGTTGGCGTTGGGGGTCAGCAGGAGCGTCTGAAGGGGGGTTCCCGATGGTGGCGTCCCCGTCCCCGCGAAGATCTTCAACGTCACGGCGGGCAGGTCTCCTTTGGCTTTGCCCGCCGATCCGCTGAACGTCGGCTCGAAGTCGGTCACTTCGCCTTTGGGGGCGTTAATCTTGACGAGCGGCGGCGTCGTGTCAACTTCGATGGTCGAGTAGGGGCTCTTGGTGGTGTTCCCGGCCTCGTCAGACTGTTCGGCCTGCGCCGTGTAGGTGCCATCGGCGAGACGTGTTGGGAGGCTCGCCTGCCACGCGCCGGCAGCCGGGGTGGCGATGACCGTCTGAACGGGGCTGCCGGTTGGGCTTTCGCCCACATACACCTTGAGGGTCACGGAACGAATGTCGCCCGGCGCTTCGCCGGCGTTCCCGCTGAAGCCGGGCTCCGGGTTGTTTGTCAGGCGCGTGACGGGGCTCAGCGTCACCGCGGGGCCTTTTGGCTTGACCGTAAAGGTGAAGGGGAGGCTCCGGCCGGTGTTGGCGGCCTGATCGGACTGTTCAGCCTGGGCGGTGTAGGTACCTTCAGCGAGTGCTGTCGTCGGGCTCGCGGTCCAGGTGGCTCCGGAAGGCGCAACCTTGACGGTCTGGACGAGTGTGCCGGCCACCCCTTCGCCGGAATAGATGTTCACGGTGACGGAGGCGATGTCGCCCGATGCAGTGCCGGCGTTGCCGCTGAAGCCCGGTGTCTGGTCGCTCGTGAAGGGGGCGCCCGTGTTTAGCGTCACCGTCGGCGGCGTGATATCGACCGTGAAGGTCGACGTCAAGCTTTTGCCGGTGTTTCCGGCTTCATCAGACTGTTCGGCCTGGACGGTGTAGGTGCCTTCGCCCAGGGCTTCAGCGAGGTTCTCGGTCCAGGTGGCGCCCGTCGCCGGAACGATCACGGTCCTCGCGGGGGTTCCCGACGCACTGCTGCCGGAGTAGATCTTCAGGGTGATGACCGCGGCATCGCCGGGCGCCACTCCGGCGCCTCCGCTGAAGCCCGGCTTCGGGTTGTTGGTGAGCGTCGCCACGGAGCTCAGCGACACCGCGGGCGCCGTCGTGTCCACTGTGAAGGTTGAGGGCATGCTCGTGGCCGTGTTGCCCGCTTTGTCGGACTGTTCGGCCTGGGCGGTGTAGGTGCCGTCGTTCAGGGCTTCGCCGGTCGAGAGGGTCGCCTTCCACGTGGTCCCGGTGGGCGTGACCGTGACCGTCCGGATGGGACTCCCCGAGACGCTGCCGCCGGAGTACACCTTCAACGTCACCGAGGGGATGTCAAGGGAGGAGTCGCCGGCGGCTCCGCTGAAGCTCGGCTCTTTGGTGTTCGTGGGAGATGTGACCGAGTTGAGCGACAGCGGCGGCGGCGTCGTGAAGATCGAGAAGGTCGATGGCAAGCTTTTGCCGGTATTGCCGGCCGTGTCCGTCTGTTCGACCTGAGCGGTGTAGGTGCCTTCGCCCAGGGGCGCCGTCACGGTCGCTTTCCACGTCGCGCCGGTGGGAGCGACCGCGATCGTCTGGATGGGGCTACCGGAAGCGCTGCTGCCGGAGTAGATCTTCAGGATGAGGGCGGCGTTATCACCCGTCGCGACGCCGGCGTTCCCGCTGAACACGGGTGTCGTGACGTTGCTGGGCGAGGCCACGGGGGTCAGGGACACCGCGGGCGGCGTGGTGTCCACCGTGAAGGTCGAATGGGCGGTCTTGGTCGTGTTCCCAGCTTCATCGGATTGTTCGGCCTGGGCGGTGTAGGTGCCATCGCTCAGGGGTTCGGCGAGGGTCGCTTTCCACGCGGCCCCAGCGGGTGTGACCGTGACCGTCCGGACCAGGCTTCCCGAGGTGCTTGCGCCGGCGTAGATCTTGAGCGTCACCGAGGCGAGATCGCCGGGCGCGACGCCGGCGTTCCCGCTGAAGCTGGGCTCGGGGTTGTTCGTCCGTTCGCCCACCGGCGTCAGTGTCGCCGCGGGCGAGGTGGTGTCCACCGTAAACGTCGACGGCAGGCTCCTGCCCGTGTTTCCCGCCTCATCGGACTGTTCGGCCTGCGCGGTGTAGGTGCCTTGGCCCAGCGCTTCCGCGAGACTCAGGTTCCACGTCGCTCCAACGGGCGTGACCGACACCGTCCGGACGGGGCTCCCAGAGGGGCTTGCGCCCGAGTAGATCTTGAGCGTCACCGAGGTGTCGTCCCCACTCGCCACGCCCGCGCTCCCGCTGAAGCTCGGTGTCGAGTCGTTCGTGAGCGGAGCGAGCGCAGTCAGCGACACGGCCGGCGCGGTCGTGTCGATGGTGAAGACGGAGGTCAGGCTTTTGGTCGTGTTACCCGCTTTGTCCGATTGTTCGGCCTGGGCGGTGTAGGTTCCGTCGCTCAGGGGTTGGGCGAGTTCCGCTTTCCACACGCCTTCTTTCTGCGTCACTGCAACCGTCTGCACGGGAGTGCCCGTGGCGGTGTTGCCCGTATAGACCTTCAACGTCACCGACGCGATGTCACCCGGCGCGACACCGGCGCCGCCGCTGAAGCTCGGCGATGGGTCGTCGGTCGGCGACCCGACCGAGCTCAGCGACACCGCTGGGCCCTTGGTCTTGATCGTGAAGGTGGAGGGGGAACTCAGCCCCAGGTTGCCGACTTCATCGGACTGTTCCGCCTGCGCGGTGTAGGTGCCTTCGCTCAGCGATTCCACCTCGACGGCGTTCCAGGTGGTTCCGACGGGTGTGACTTTGAGCGTCCGAACGGGACTTCCCGAAACGGTTTCGCCGGCGTAGATATTCAGCGTCACCGAAGGGATGTCGCCCGCCGCGTCGCCGGCCGACCCGCTGAAGCTCGGCTCGGTGTTGTTTGTTAACGGGTTGGCGGGTGGAGTTAGGGTCACCGACGGCGGTGTCCTATCGACCGTGAACGACACACGTTCGCTTTTCCCTTCCGGGTTCCCGAACGAGCTCGCCTGCGTGGCCACCGCTTCGTATTCCCCGCTCGAAAGGGGCGCACTGGCTTCAGAGGAGCTCCAGGCTCCGCCCGTGCCCGGCGCGGTCGCGGTCGCGACTTCCACTTCCGCATCTGCTGAGTTGTAGATGTGGATGATGACCGGCGTCGTGCTTTCGGTCGCGGTGCCAGTGAACGATGGCGTGGCGTCCTTCGACGGCGACGGCGGCGGGGTCAACTTGACAGTCGGCGATGCGGCGTGCACGGTGAACGTCACCGCTGCGCTCAGAACCGGTTCTGAGGCGAGGTTGACCTGCGCCGCCTGCGCGGTGTAGGTGCCGTCGCCGAGGTTCCCCGCCGTGAGTTCCCAGGCGCCGGCGATCGGCGGCGTGAGCGTCGTCAGGGTCTGAACCGGCGTGCCCGTGGCATTGGTCCCGCTGTAGATTCTCAGCGCCACTTCGCCGCCGGTTTCTTCGGCGAGCCCTCCGAATGAGGGCGTCGGGCTGTTCGTGATGCTCCCGCTCAGGGGCCGTTCAATGGTGACCGCCGGGGCGGCCACAGCCACTCCTGCTGCGCCGGCGACGACGGCTACGATCGCAATCGCGACGATTCGCAAGAGAGCTCTTCCCATCCGTGTCAAAGCGCCCTGCCCATCTCCTGTCACCTTTCTCGCCCGAGACCGTCAAGCGGTGCTTGGGCTCCCCGCTGGGTCCGTCGCCTGAAATGGTACGGACATACGGTTTTCGGAGGGATGCTCAGGTTCAGGCAACCGCCCGCCGAGGCAGGGATGCCCTGCAAATGAGCGCTTAAGGCCGCCCCGACCGGCCTCGCCCGGTGAACGCCCGGCGCACAGCCGCCGTGGCCGGGGCCGGATCGGAGCGGGAGCTCGCGCCGGAGCGAGCGTCAGTCGCCGGCCTCGTACTTGAACGAGATCGCGAGGCGGACGCGGTAGTTCTTGATCGTCCCGTTTTCGATCGCCACGTCCTGCCTGATCACCTCGGCGATGCGCAGGTCACGCACGGTTTTGGCCGCGGTCTCGACAGCACTGCGCGCCGCCGCCTCCCACGACTCGCCGCTCACACCGATCACTTCGGTCACTCGATAGACGCCGTCAGCCATCAGAACCATCCTCTCCTCGAGTTGGAAGGGCCATGCCAAGGGACGCCGGGCACGGCCGCACTGAGCCCGAGGCGGAGCATACCCCCCGCGCTCGCGCGCGTCAGCCCATGGTTCACCGTCGGGCCGAGCGAGAACGCCGGCCCGATGAATCCCCGCTCGAGGCGCTCCCGGAAACTACACCGAACAGGGACGCGAGCGGCGATCCGTGCCGACTTCGGTGATGCCCGCCGAGGTGATCTTGATCCGCGTCGGCACATTGCCGCGCTCCAGCAGCTTGCGGAGCACGGACTCGCCCTTGGACTCGATTCCCGACCGCAGCGGCTCATCGAACGCCTCGGGCTTCAACGACCCCGCGATCTGGACGTAGACGTGCTGCTCGGCGCGACCGTACTGCACCTTCCAGCGGTACATGTCGCCCACCCGAGGAGCCTGAATGGGAGTCGGTCCGCCGATGATGGAGGGCTGGTCGGGCACGCGAACCATGATGACGCATTCGGGCTGGCCGAGAAGGGACCGCTGGCCAGCGTCGTGGTGTCTGCTTTGGACACGTGCCTAGCCTGCCGAGACGCGCCGGCGCCCGCCTAAAAGGGGGACCGCCGAGCAGGGGGCGCTCGGCGGTCCCGGCTATTCCCGGCTGAGGCCGGGAACGGAGGGGGCCCGGTGCTCCTTCCCTGAGCTCTTTCTCCTCCCGGGGAAGCATTCTGCCCGAGACCAAGGGCTGTGCTACCCAGATCGAGCGGCTGCTAAACAGGCCAGGGCGCCAATTGCTTGACTTCACCCATCTGGGCGGCGCTTGGGTCCCCGCCCGTAAGGAGCTGGTGCGCCTGTGCCACGGCGCATGGGGAGATGGCCGTATAGACGACGCTCGCGGCGTGTCCCCGCGTTCGCCGATCGCCTTCTAGCGGGGGTACTTCCGACGCTTCAGGACGGCGATGAGAGCGAACACGAGCGCGACACCGAGCAGGGCCTCACCAACCCCGCCCGATCCGGTGCTCTGCGCGATCAGGGCCGCGATGATGAACACGACCGCTGCGCGCTGGAACGGGTTGCGGGTGATGCGCAGGCGCACGTCCGGAGAGCATAGGCAATCCGTCACCCGCGCTCGAGCCCACTCGGACCGGAGGCAACGGCGTGATATTGGTGTCACAGCCCTACCCCAACAAGCGGAAAACCCGCACCAGAATGCGGGTTTCCGTGCATGGGCGATACTGGGCTCGAACCAGTGACCTCCGCCTTGTCGAGGCGGCGCTCTCCCAGCTGAGCTAATCGCCCTGGGAACGGCCACCAAGCCTAGCAACGAGCACTTGGCCGGGCCCGGTGCGCGATCAGGGCACCACGATGACCCCACCGTTGCCCATGACCCCGGCCGATCCCGAGCGGCCCGAGCCCGATTCGCCGCCTTCCACCGCGTACGGGTTCGAGGCGGATTCGGTGCCGGCTTCAGAGTTCGATCCGGGGGCTTCGGATTGGGTGCCGGCTTCCGAGCTCGATCCGGGGGCTTCGGATTCGGCGTAGGGGCTGGAGGATCCATAGGGCGAGCGACTGCCGTAGGGCGACGCTGCTCCGTTGGCGCCTTCCGATTGGGCTTTGCTGCGGGTCGCCGATTCTGAGGAGACGCCCTTGCCGGCGAGGATCGTCTTGACCGCCTGGGCAACGGTGTTCGAGGAGATCGCGAAGCCGACGCCGGTGCTGCCGGGTTGGGAGCCGGCGACGCTGGCCGCGTCGCTTGCGATCTGCGAGTTGACACCTATCACTTCACCCTGTTCGTCGAGGAGTGGTCCACCCGAGTTGCCCGGGTTGAGGGCGGCATCGGTTTGGATCACACCGGCGATCTTGGCGCCGTCTGGTGCGGATATTTCGCGCCCCAGCGCCGAGACGATGCCCTTTGTGAGGGTCTCGTCGAGGCCGTAGGGATTGCCGATCGCGTACACGGGGTCGCCCACCTGAACCGGGCTCGAGCTCGCGAGATTCAGCGACGTCAGACCGAGCCCGGAGGGGTCTATGCGGATGAGCGCAAGATCGCTGTTGGCTTCTTCGCCGACGACGGTCGCGGGACGGGTCACGCTGGAGGAGCCTTTGGCGGCGACCGTGATGCTCCTGGCCCCGGCGATCACGTGATCGTTTGTGAGGATAAGGCCCTGGGAGTTGAGAACGATGCCCGTGCCGCTGTCCGCTCCCTCAGAGGTGACGGCCTGGATCGCAACGACGCCGCTGGAGTCTCGCTGGTAGACCTGGGTGGCGGTGAGAGCGGTGGAAGCAACCTCGCGCCGGGCTCCCGTCGAGCGCGCCGCACTCGAGGCCGTGGTTTTGCGCACTGGCGATGGTGAACCCCGAGAGCCAACGCCCAGCAGGAGAGCTCCGGCGATCGCGACCGCTGCTCCGGCGAGCGCGGCCAGCAGGGTTGTTGCGGTTGGACGTTTCACGGGTCACCTCTGGTTTCGATGGGATGACGCCATCATGCGAGCACTGGCTGTGCGGACGCTAACGCGACCCCAAAGCCCCGCTAACGGATTTCCAAGAAGTTCATAACGCGACAACGGGCTCGTTCAGAGCAGCGGCCGGCCCCGGACAGGGGTCGGGCACAGAAGGCGCTCGGGTATCGGCCTACACTCGCAGCAGCCCGATACGCTCCCGGGCCTCCCGGCGACGTGGCGGAGTGGTTACGCAGCGGCCTGCAAAGCCGTCTACACCGGTTCGATTCCGGTCGTCGCCTCTCCCGAAACCCCTGCCAATCCGGGGGTTTCGTCGTTTCGGAGTTGTACCCGGGTAGCGAAAAGGTCCCGAAACGAGCCCGGCCCGCTCACCCCTGCGACGCCTACTTCGGCGGAACCATCCTCGGCAAAGCTCCGAATGGCCCAATGTCCGCTGGGCGCCGCGTTGGCAGAACGTGCATGCCCCGGCCGCGGTTTGCGGTGTCTGCGCGTGCACCCGTGCGACTTCAGCAACTCACGAGCGTGCTTTCGCTCGGCCTTGGTGGTGTGGACGTGATGCGCAACCCATGACTCAGCCCATGCGACGCACTGCGCTCTCGACCAGTGATCGGTCGATGTGACCGCGCCGCCGGCGGCAGCCGGAAGGCAAAGACACACGATCGCCACCACCGCGACGATGTCGCAGCGTCGAAACGCTCGGACGCTGGCCAGAACCCCGGGTTCTCGAGCGCTCGCGCTCGAAGAGTCCTCCGGTGCCACGTGGCCGATCGGGGAACACCACGGCGCATCGACCGGACTCGCCTGCGATCTCAACGCGTAGAACGTGCGTCTCGACCGCGCGCCGGTTGAAGGGGACCAGGCAGCCGCTCGTCGTCGAAGCGTCCTGGTCGCATCAGGCCAGACTCGTGCGCAAAGATTGCCAGTTGCACACGATCGCGGAGGGACAGCTTGTCGAGTAGGTGTCCGACGTGAGTCTTGATGGTGCTCTCGCCCAGGAGCAGGGAGTTGGCGATCTCGGCATTGGACATGCCACTCGCGATCAGCAGGAGCACGTCGAGCTCGCGCGGGCTGAGAGTCTGCAGGCATGTGGCGTGCTCGGCGCGTGGCGCGCTTTGGGCGAAGTGTTCGATGAGGCGCCCGGTGACCGATGGCGCAAGGAGTGCATTGCCGGCGGCGACGACTCGCACTGCGTTAACGAGCTCGGGGGGCGGAACGTCCTTGAGCAGGAAGCCGCTCGCGCCAGCCGTGAGCGCGTCGTAGACGTACTCATCGAGGTCAAACGTCGTGAGGATCACCACTCGCGGGGGCAAGCTGGGTTCGGTCACGCGGCGGGTCGCCTCGATCCCGTCCATGACTGGCATCCTGATGTCCAGCAGGACGACGTCCGGCTGTGTTCGCCGCGCGAGGCCGACGGCTTTCTCACCGTCATCTGCCTCGCCGACGACCTGTATATCGGGCTGGTCCTCGAGGATCATCCTCAGCCCAGCGCGCACGAGTGCCTGATCATCGGCAAGCAGCACCCGGATGCTCATCCGTCAACGATCTCCTGCCCAGAATGGGCCCTCGGTCGCCTCCGCGCATCAAGGTGCCGCCCGCCCATGACCTCAAGCGGGATCCGAGCATGAACCCTGAACCCACCGGCTGGGATCGGGCCGGCGTCGAGTGTTCCGCCGGCGAGCTCGAGGCGCTCACGCATCCCGGTAAGCCCGTAGCCTGCGCGATTCGGCTGCCCTGACCGACAGCCGTCGTTGGTGACCATGAGCTGCAACTCCCCCGCCCAGCGCTCGACGACCACCTCCACGGTCGCTTGGGGAGCGTGCTTGATGACGTTAGTGAGAGCCTCCTGAAGAACACGGTACGCCCCGAGTTCCGCCAGCGCGTCGATCGGCTTGGCGACTCCCTGGACACTCGTCGTGACCGTGAGGCCAGCGGCGCGGGCCTGAGCCACGAGCTCGTCCAGCTGCTCGATCGAGGGCGGTGGCTGGAGAGGCGCGCGAGCATCATCGCCCCTGGCGCGTAGCACTCCGAGCAACGCGCGCAGTTCAGTCAGCGTAGCGCGCGCAGTGCGCTCCACCACCGCGAGCGTTCCGATCGCTCCGTCCGGTGTGGGTTGCGCCGTGCTACGAGCTGCCGCGGCCTGGACCGCGATCACGATCACGTTGTGGGTGACGACATCGTGGAGCTCGCGGGCGATCCGGATTCGCTCCTCCTGCGCCGCCAGCTTGGCATGCTCGTCGCGGTCGCGCGAAATCTTCGCCGCATGCGCCTCGACCTCGGCCACATAGGCGTGCCGGATGCGTGCCGCCTCGCCGAGGAGCCAGGAGGCCGCCGCGGCGAAGATCCCGGCCGCGCTCACGTGAGCGGCGATTCTCCCTCTGCCGGTTACCAGCACCGCGACGAACGCGAGGGCCGCAACGGTGCCCAGAACGACGCGGCCAGTGTCCCGCAGGTGATCTTCGCCGTGCCGTGCTGCCGCATAGAGGCCGAACAGGATCCCGACGTTACTCGGCACTCCCCGTCCAGCTGCTACGGCGATTGCGAACGCCACGAGCAGTACCGCGAGTACGGGCCCGGGATGCCGCCGCCGCCACAGCAGTGGGACCGTTGCGAGCGGGAGTACCAACATGCTAAGCGGGAGATCACCGCGTGCTCGCGCATGCGCGACCGCCGGAAGTGCTAGCAAGAAAGTTGCGCCGACCACCAGCCAGTCGGCCTTACGTTCGCTGAAGCCCAACGGGAGCAGGCGTGCGGAACGGCGCTGAGTTGTCACGGAAGAACGATATCGCTCTGTGGCTGGGTTGCCCAAGCCGGAGCCTCGCGTCGATGACGGCTCCAGAACGGCACCTGGCCACCACATTGTGAGCTGCGCCAGCCGCCACAGTGACCGTTGGGCATTCCTCGGACGGCCTCGACATCCACCTGACGGTTGATTAGTGCCTGATCGACATCCGTCGTAAGGAGGAGCAAGAAGGTCCTCCAGGGGGAGGACCTCGGGCCGATGTTTCGCCTAGTGTGGACACAAAGATCAGTTCCAAGCCACGAGTAACGAGCGGCTGGACTGGTCAAGCCGCTCGCCAACCGAGTCGCTTCGGTGCGTAGTCAACATCGGCGACACTCCGGAATTGCCTAAGACGTCCCGGGCCCATTGTGATCCACGCACGAACTCGCCACGCAAATCTTCGTTCGCTTGCACGATGCCTCGTTGACGAAGGCCCTCTAGCCTCAAGGGTCTAAAGTGGGGCGATGCGGCCATAGATCCACGCCAAGGCTGTAAGTCCATTGGCCCGGAGTCGCCCGATCCGCCCCTACGCGCCCGAGGCGCGCGCTAGTTGCAGTATGCAATGCGGGATAGAAACCGCGCGGCCGCGGTAGCGCAAATGAGCTGAGGTATTGATGAGCCATCCTGAGGGTCAGAAAGTCTCAGCTCAAGTGGCACGAGTCACCGCCGCATTGCGAGCAGATGTGGAGGCGCTGACCGATGGCATGGTGGATCAGCTCATGGCGCAGATTCGAGCCTTCTCGCGAGTGCCGCGGGCGGAAGTGCGCGCGAGCTGTCTTGCGTCCAATCGGCTATTCCTCGAGGTGGCCGCCAGCGGCCGCACGGTCGAGTCGGCAGAGCTGCCGCCTTTCATGCCTACGCCAGGATGGATTACGTCCGGCATATCCCTGGAGGACGCGCTCCGCGCCTTCAGGCTGGGACACATGTATATGTGGGATGCGATTATCGCCGAGGCGACGCGGGGCGTAACCGCGACAGAGGCAGCGCTTGAGCTGGCCCGCCGTTCGATGGACTACATCGACGTAGTGTCCTCGGCCGTGGCACACGCCTACCTTCTGGCACAGCAGTCCGTCGTTGCCGATCGCGATCGCAGCCGAAGTGACCTGCTCCAGGCGATCCTCGACGGTGAACTGCCGTTGTCAGGGACGCTACGTGCCCAGGCGCTAGCGGACGGCCTCGAACCAGCGGGCTCTTACGTCGTGATCGTCGCGTCGATCAAACGAGACGCCAGCTACGCCGAGCAGCGCCAGGTCGCCAGGGCCGTCCACGACCGCATGGTTGAGGTCTGCAGCGGTCTCCTGCTCGTCGAGAGGTCCGGCGAGCTCGTCGGCCTCTTGGCGCCACGCAGCACGCAACTGCAGTCACTGCTCGACGCGCTGGACTCGAGCGTCCGGCGCCTTGGCGAGAGTCGGGGTATCGCCGTCGCGATAGGGATGAGTACAAGTCTGGTTGGGCTCGACGCGGCGCGCCTGGGCTACAGCGAGGCACGCCGCGCTCTCTCCTGGGCGCAGCCGGGTCCAGCAATCGTTGCGCTCCCTCTATTGTCGGGGTTCGACTATCTGATCGCAAGCGCGGACGACACGGCGAGGCGTATTTCATCGTCCGCCGATCCGTTGTTCGGGGATCATGCGGCCGACTACGGACGCGAGACGCTGTACGCCTACTTCGATGCCAATCTCGGCGTCAAGCAGGCAGCCGAGTACCTCGGCATTCACGCCAACACGATGCACTACCGTCTCCGGCGCATCGCCGAGGCCACGGGCTGCGACCTGCACGACTTCGCCTCGCTCGTCGAGCTCCGTGTCGCGCTGCGACTGCGCGAGCCGTCGCTCGGCGCGCACCGCGACCCGCAGGCGGGGTTGTGATCGCCACACAACAGCTTAGGCGCAAATTTGAGGTGCTACCCGATGCCATCGGGCTCCAGCGCGCCTAGTCTCTCCCTATTCGAGCTCGCTCGCGGAGGAGAGACTTCGTTCCGTCGTGCGCGTCTGCGCGTTCGCGGTCCGCGACACACGAGGAGGAGAGAAGCATGGGAAGGATCGTCCGATCAGGGTCGGGACCAGGCAACGGTGCTCACGCAGTGATAAGCGTGACGGGTTTGCGGATGAGAGTTGGGATGTTGCGGGCCGTCGCGGAGAAGCCAGCTGCCGCTCGTATCTCGGTAGCCGTCCTTGCGCTCGGGATGACACTTTCGCTTGCCTGTCCAGCAGGTGCCGAAACCTCGCCATGGTTCAAAGAAGCGCTCAATATTCAGACAAAGGTGGTGGCGGGCTCGAAATGCAGCGAAGTCGCCGAAAAAGGAAAAGGCGAAAAGGACGTGGGTGGGCAAGCCGTCGCGGTCTTCGACGACAACAACGATGGCATTCCCGACATAGCTCTCGTCAACGGCTCCAACAACTTCTACATCGACCAGGGCAAACGCAACGCGAAAGGCGAAGTCGAATACGCGGCCGAAGCCACGCGCTACCCGATCAACGCAGCAGGCGAAAAGAACGCCGCAGGCGAAGAAGTCGCATCGCGTGCGAAGGCCTTCGGCCTCGACGATTTCACGCGCAGCGGCAATCTTGGTCTCTTCGTCGGGAACGCCGGCACCGGCACGCTCAAATTGGTCAACCCGCGCAACTTGGCGGAAGCGTACTCGCCTTCAAACCTCAGCAAGTCAAACCTATGCCAGACGAACAAACGTCGCATTTGGACGGGCAACGGCAACGGCACCTTCAGCAACGACTCCAAACTCGGTGAAGAATCCGAAGGCGTGACGCGCACTCCGCTGTTTGCCGACTTCAGCAACGACGGCCGCCAGGACGAGCTGGACCTGAACGCCCCCTACTACGGGATCTGGTGGGGCAACAGCCCGGCGCCATCGTCCCTTCACCCCGGCGAAGCCAACGGGACGTTTGGTAAAAACATCCTGCCCGAAGTTGTCGTCAATGAAAAAGGCGAACCTGAACCCGAACTCTTCCAGGAAAAGTATGGTCGCGGAGACGTCGACATCAAGGGCGCCATCGCGCGCGAACTCACCGGCGATGGCAAGCCCGATGTGATCGCGTCCTCCTACTCGGACCAGTGGGACGGGGTCAACGAAGAACCGTACGGAATCGCCCACAAAGAAGGCGGGGAAATCGACCTCAACCACCCCGGCGAAAACATCCCAGACGGAGGCTGGCAGGGTGGCTGGCCGCACGGATTGCTCGCGCTCCGGAACGCCTCGACGCCCGGTCACATCAAGTTCGTCAACGAAAGCGCCACGGCGTTCCCCGGAGAGGGCTTCGGCTATGGCGACAGAATGGACGCCTACTCGACGATCCCCGTGGACCTCAACCACGACGGAAAACTCGACCTTATAGCGATCGGCGTACGCGACTTCACTGCGGTGAACTCGCTCGAAGACCAAACGCCCATCATCACGGTGTGGAAGAACGTGTCCACCCCCGAACACCTTCGCTTTGAAAACGTCACGGCTGAATCCGGGCTGCAGTTCATGAACGAACCGGAACAGCTGGAAAAAGTTACCAACGGCCACTATCCGGTCGTGCTGAAAGGCATCCTCGAAGAAGGCGCCGCTCCTGAATCTCCAAACATGGTTTGGGAGCCGAATCTGTCCGAGGGTGCAGCCGTCGATCTGACCAACAGCGGCAATCCCGACCTCGTCATGATCGACCGCCAGTTCAAGAGCGCCAACCCGCTGACGGGCGAAGAATTCTACCCGTGGGTGTTCGAAAACCTCGGTAATTTCAAATTCCGGTGGGTCCCACCGAGCGAAAGCGGCATGCAAAAAACCGGGCGCGCGATCAGCTATGGAGACCTCTACGGCAACGGCCGCGAGGACGTCGTGAGCGTCAACGGCAGTGGCGGCGGTCAGTCCGTTGAAGACAGCAACAACATCTGGAAAAACGAAATTGCTAGTACGAACAACTGGGTCGAGATCAAGGTCCGCTCGGCGAGCGATGCGATGGGACCGCTAGGCCTCGGCGCCATGGTCACCGTCTACAAGGCGGGGACGAGTGAAATCCTGGGCGACGAAGAAGTGAGCACCGACTACTCCTACCGCTCGAAGCGGGACGCCCTGCTGCACTTCGGCCTCGGCACAGCGACTGCCGTCGACGTCCACGTTGAAGGGCCGGGCGACGGCGCCCCAGTGACCGTGCACAACCTGCCGGTCAACGGGGTCGACACGATAACGATGCCGCCGCAAGCCCCGTCTCTGGCGAGCGGCACTACTCCAAATAAGACAGGCGTCTTCTCACTGTCGTGGGCAGGCGTCGGTGGCAACAACGCGGGATTCACCTACACGCTGCAGCAGAAGAACGCGAGCGGCGGCTGGACCAACGTGGCCACTGGGTTGACCGCACCGGAATACGCGTTTACGGCCCAAAGCCCTGAGACGGAAGGCACGTGGGCCTACCGCGTCATGGCGAACTACCAAGGTGTTGAAAGCGAATCCTCCCCGGTTTCCGCAGAAGTCAAGGTCGATGAGACCACTCCGATCGCGACGCCGACCGCCGAACGCTCGCCAGATTACTCGGGCGGGGGCGGCTGGTACAAGGACTCGGTCACGATCTCGTTCGCTAGCAGCAGCGACCCGAACCTGTCCGACGGCAGCGCGGGAAGCGGCGTCAATCCGGCGTCGATCCCCGCGCCTGAGACCTTCAGCACGAGCGGCTCACACGCCGCGTGCGGGACGGTCAAGGACGACGCGGGCAACGAATCGGCACCGGGCTGTGTCACGGTGCAGGTCGACGCGACCCCGCCGAGCCTTGAAATCACTTGCCCGACGACGGCCGAAGTCGGCAGCTCCGCTAACGCGGCCTTCAGTGCCTCAGACGCCTACTCGGGTCTGGCCAGCGAAGCGAGCGGGACGGTGCCGATCGAAACGAGGACCGCTGGGGAAAAGACGGTTAGCACGACCGCGGTCTCAAACGTGGGTCTCGAAACCACGAAGTCGTGCACGACCATCACGACGCCCAAGGCTCCCGCGGTCGTCACCGAATCGGCCTCGTCGGTCACGCAGACCTCGGCCACGCTGAACGCGTCGGTCAACCCCGAAGGGGGGAACGTCAGCGACTGCCACTTCGAATACGGCACGACGTCGGCCTACGGGGCAAGCGTTCCCTGCGCCTCGCTGCCGGGTTCCGGCGAAAGCCCGGTGGCGGTCTTGGCGTCGCTGTCGATGGGAAGCCTCTCAGAAGACACGACTTATCACTTCCGCATCGTCGCCACCAACGCGACGGGGACAAGCTACGGCTCGGACGTGAGCTTCACGACCCTGCCCAACGCACCGGCGGTCGTGACCGAAGGGGCCTCGTCGGTCACCCAGACCTCGGCCACGCTGAACGCGTCGGTCAACCCGCAGGGCGGAAACGTCAGCAGCTGCAGCTTCGAATACGGCACGACAGAAGCCTACGGCTCCGCCGTGGCGTGCTCGCCCTCGCCGGGCTCAGGCGAAGCCCCAGTGCTCGTCTCCGCCTCGGTCGCGGGCCTAGCAACCGACACCACCTACCACTTCAGGATCGTGGCCACCAACCCGGGCGGGACAAGCTACGGCTCAGATAACTCGTTCATGACGCTGCCCCCGCCATCCCCTGCCCACTGGTTCAAAAGCGGCACGAAACTCAAACAGGGCACAAGCGTCCCGATCATCTACTGGGGCGGTGCCGTCAACGTCTCGCTGAGCAGCGGAGCCGGCGAAATCAACTGCAAGACGGTCGCGTCGGGCTACATCGAAAACCCTGTCGGAGGGGGGTCGGGAATCGGCCAGACGGTGGCCGTGAGCTACTACGAATGCAAGGCTCCCAGATGCGAATCGGAAATCGCCGAAGCGCCGCTCGCAGGCCTCGGCTATCGGGGCGTCGGCTTCGCACAGGCATACAACCTGCCGTGGAAGAACGAACTCATAGGCTCGGCTCCCCTCCTCCAAGACAGGATCGGAGCCCCGGCCGGTGGCAACCTCGGAACCGGCTTCCCAGAGGGCTATCCGGCGAGCTCACAGGCGCCCGACGGCGAGGGCACCACATGGGGGACGCCGGGAGCGATCGGCCTGATCTCAGGCTGTCAGGTGTTCCCGAACCCCGAAGGCGCGCCGGCCCTCGGTGACGCCTCGGGCTCCCCCTCGCGAGTCGCCTCAGAGACCCCGTTCGAAGGAGAACTGCGCCCGGAAATCGGGGGGTCGCTGAACGGCGCGGCATCGGCCTCGAACCCCGCCCAGGTCCGGTTTGCAGGGAAAGCCTCGGGCGAACTGAAGGACAACCTCGGGCCTGGTGGCGGCGGCGTCAGCGGCGGCAGCCTGAAGTACCTGGGCTACGCCACCCAGTCTCCGATCAAGGTCGAATAGCGCCAGGGCGCCGGCCGACGGATGCCAGCGAAGTCTTAGTGAGCTCGACCCGCCACACGAGACATTTCCGAATGCCGGCCCATGGTCCGAGCTTCGACCGGTTAGCGTGGAGTGCCGAGCCCAAGTCCGCCCTGCAGGCTTCCCTTGGGCTCCCCACTCGAGCGTTTTTAGGGGGCCCTCTGAGGGACCTGAGGCCCCCGAGAACCGTCTAGGTCAGCGGAAAGCGGTACTTCCGGGCGCTCTGCAAAGCCGTCTGCACGGGTTCGATTCCGGTCGTCGCCTTCGAGCGCCGCCTCTCCCTGTGGCGCTCATCAAGCACCGCGGCTCGCCTGTCGATCTTTATGCATGCATGAATCGACGCCCTCGCATGCCAGCGACGCGGCAAATGCATTCGGCGCGCAGCGCCGTCCGCGGCGCCGTCCCGGGCGCCGCGCGGGGCATCGGACGTGGCTTGTCGTGGCGGGCATCGTCGTTGTCGTGCGGCTGCTGCTGATCGTTCTCTCGTTCTCGCCTGCACGCGCCTTGCTGCACGTCGGCTCGCCGTATCCATCCTGCACCTCGGCAGGCATCAGCACCACCGAAGGGCGCGAAGGCATCTGCGCTCGCGGCAACCTCCTCACAGGCCCCTACACGCTCTACAACGTCGTCGATCGCGGTCGAGTGCTTCACATGCCCGAATACGGAGCCCGCTGGTTGGCCACAGAGATCACTCCCACGCACGTCCCCAACGCCTCAGAAAATGAGGACCTGTATCCGCGCGGCGTCGGACAACTCGTCTCCGTCCGGGTGATGATCACCAATACCGGAGAGCGGCCGCTCCACTTTGGTTCCGAAGTCGGCTACGAGCCGGTCCCGTCCTACCCGAAACATCGAAGCGTCGAACTTTCCCTGCCCACTCGGTCCGGGTCCGACGAAGTGTTCAGCTTCCCGGCCATCGTCAACGGCAAGCGAGCTCCCGCGCCCTCCATCTTCCAGCAGGGGCCAATCGCGGCGCGTGGGCGCCGGGTTGGCTGGGTGACATTCGTGGCACCCTCCTGGTCGCTCACCGTGCTGGGAGACAAAGGGGCAGACGTCGACTTCCTTCGATCCGACGGGAGCAGCGACTACGTAGGGCAGATCCGCCTGTGGAAGTAGGCGGCGAGCACGGATCCGCTGCCACACGCCTCGAGCCTGATTTCAAGCCCTGCCGACCTCAGATCGCAGCGAGTTCGCGGATGCAGCTCTGTGTGCAGGTTTGGGTTTCTTTTATTCCTACTTAAGGCCAGCGAACCGATGGTCGATAGAGACGCAAATGTTCCCCAAAGCCTTGCAGCGGGCCCGAGAGGACGAGGGGTTCACCCTCATCGAGCTTCTTGTCGTGATCCTGATCATCGGCATCCTCGCCGCGATCGCGATTCCGTCATTCCTCAGCCAGAAGAGCAAGGCCACCGACGCGGCGGGCAAGGAGCTGGTTCACGCCGCCCAGAACGCGTCGGAGACCTACGCGACGGATCACTCGGGCAACTACCAGGGAATGACCGTGAGCGGGCTCCAGTCATACGAGAAGACGCTTCTGAGCTGTCCCAGCACCGCCAACGCATGCCTGAAGACGGTCACGGTCGGAGCCGCACCCTACGAAGAATATGCGGTCACAGCTGAAGCGACCGATGGCCACACGTTCACCTACACCAAGGAACCCGGCGGCTCGACGAAACGGACCTGCACCCCCACAGGCAAGACCGGATCCGAAGGCGGCGGCTGCCAGAACGGAAGCTGGTAGCCACCTCCAGCCTGCAGGAGCCGGACGCCGGGATCCCGGAGCTGCCCGGGTGATCCGCCTCAGCCGACAGCCGTAAGCGCCCGCTCCAGGGAACCTTCGTCCTGGGGCCCGCGCAACTCCGCACGGATTCGACCCTGAGCGTCCAGCACGAACGTCGTGGGCAACCCGGTCAGGTGATAGTCGTTGCCGACCGTCCCTTCGGAGTCGCGCAGGTTCGAGAACGTCCAGGCGTAGCGCCGAATGAACGATCGTGCCCCGGCGAGGGCATCGCTCCAGTCCACGCCGACCATCCGGTTGCGCCCCGCCGGGCTGCGCGAGAACCGCTCCAGCGCGGGCGCCTCGCTCGCGCAGGGCTCACACCAGCTTGCCCAGAAGACCACCAGCGCCGGGTGCCCCCCGGCGCCGGCGAGCAGGCTCGTGAGCGAGGCGGGCGGACCGGCGAGGTGTTCACGGGGCAACGCCGGCGCAGGGTGCCCCAGCGAAGCCGAGCGCCTGGAGGCCAGCCCGAAGATGATCAACGCCGCCAGTCCGGCTGCCACCACGAGGATGAGACCCGAAGCTCGCAGGCGCCGATCCATGGGGGCCAGGATCAGCGGGCGGCGAGCAGAGGCACGTCGTGGGCAATTTCCGCCGGCTGGAAGCTCGCAGCGTAGAGCGCCAGACGCTTGCCCGACCCCGTGATCCCGTAGATCAGCCCCGAGTGGTTGATGAACTGGGGCTGCTGCGCGTCGCGTTCGGACCCCACCCCCCATGCCTTCCACACACGGCTAAGTTCGGAGGCTGAGCCGATCAGGTACTGCATGCGCCCGGTCATCTCGTGGCGCGCCAGGAAGGCGGCAACGGCCTTCGGCGTGTCCCCACGCGGGTCCACCGACACGGCGATGATCTGCGCTTTGGACGCCACCGCCGGACCCATCAGATTTTGGGCGACCCGCAGGTTGGAGGTGATCAGCGGGCAGATGTCCGGGCAGTTGGTGTAAAGGAAGGTGACCAGCACAGCCTTGCCCCGGTAGAAGTCGATGTTGACCGGCTGGCCGAGGTAGTTGCGCAGCGCCAGCGGAGGTGCGGGCGCGACCGGCGAAAGCAGGCCCTCGGCATCGAGGTTCGCCTGCTTGGCCTGGGCCCGGTTGGCCTGCTGGGCTGAGGAGCCGCCGACGGTCAGCAGCGCGATCCCGCCAGCGATTACGACAAGCGCGAGCAGGGACAGGATCAGGCGAAGGTCGAGGCCCTTTTTGCGCATGACAGAGCGAAGTTATCAGCGTGAGTCGATCGCCGCGCCCGTTGGCCGTCGGCAAAAACCTGTGCATTCCTCCCCTTGTAATGCAATTTGCAGGGAAATGTGTTAGCTTCCCGCCGGTTCGTGCCGAATCTTCGACCCCAAGGGGTGGAGGAGCGGGGGACCCAATGCAGCCGAGAGGCTGCGGGGGCGAATCGCCACAAGGTGTGGCGTAGCGTAGAAGCTTACGCGAGCCCGACAGCTAACCCCGTAGGCGCCAAGCAAATGGAGAAAGGACGCCTTTAGCATGCCGGGATTCCCGCGTGATCTTGCTGTCGTCGACCCCTGGGACGCTTCGCTCGAGCGCTCCCGCGCACGGCGTGCGCGCGCGGGCCGCAGACGTGCCCGTAGCAGATCGAACACTGCCTCCTCCCTGTCCGCGCTGCTGGACAACCGCGGCCATCTGCGCAAGAAGCGCGACCTCGCCGACGAGCAGCCGTGGGAGCTGTCGCTTGGGCGTTCTCGCGCGCGCCGGCGCGCCGCTGAGCTTCGCTTCGTGCCGGCAGGCTCGCGGGCGAAGCGAATCTCCCTGGGCGCTCTCGCGGCGCTGACGGTCGGACCCACCGCCAGCCTGGCGGACGGGCAGGCCGGGGCCAATCCGGGCAACGCCGGTCCCGAACCGCCGACGACGACCGAACACACGATTTCTCTCAGCGCCGGCAGTGAAGGCAGGCAGGTGGAACTCCTACAGCGTGCCCTCGGCGGAATCAAAGTCGACGGGATCTTCGGCCCGGAAACCGAAGCGGCCGTGCGGGCCTTCCAGGCCGGCGGCGGGCTTACGGTCGACGGCGTGGTGGGCCCCGTCACGAGCGCGGCTCTTCGCGGCCAGGGGACCGGTCGTGCGTTCGCGGCGAGCTTCAAGGCGGAAGTGCCGGGCGAATCCTCAATCCAGACGACCAGCGGGCAGCCCGAATCGAGCGGCTCGGCCGGCCAGTCCGGCGGCGATGAGGTGGCGCAGCTGCAGAGCGCGCTGCACGTGACCGCCGACGGCGACTTCGGGCCCAAGACCGAGGCTGCGGTCCGCCGGCTGCAGGCACGCCACGGCCTGACGGTCGACGGGGTGGTCGGCCCGGCGACGTGGAGCGTGCTCGGAGTGCACGGAGAGGAAACGCTGACTCCGCCCGCCGAAGCCCTCCCCCAGCCCGCTGCGGGGGCGAGCGACGGCACCGCAGGGCGCCTCGTGAGCGACACCTCGGGAACCCCCGAAGGCGAAGCACCGGCAGGCGGCGCGAGCGCGGTGCAGCGTCTGCAGGCCGCGCTCCACGTTCCGGTCGATGGCGAATTCGGTCCGGAAACCGAGGCTGCGGTGCGTCGTCTTCAGGCACGTCATGGGTTAGCAACCGACGGCGTCGTCGGCCCGGCGACGTGGAACGTGATCGGCGTGAGTGGGGAGAGCGAACTCACGCCGCCGCCCTCGGCAGTTGTGGCGCAGGGCCCGACCGCCCCACACATGATTGACGCCAGCGACACCTCGGGAGCCGGTGAAGCACCTGCCGCCGGCGGCGCCGACGCCGTGCAGCGCCTGCAGGCCGCGCTGCACCTCCCTGTCGACGGCGAATTCGGCCCTGCCACCGAGGCCGCGGTCCAGCGCCTGCAGGCACGCCACGGGCTGACAGCTGACGGCGTGGTCGGCCCGGCGACATGGAGCGTGCTTGGAGTGAGCGCCGAGAGCACGCTCACCCCGCCCGCCTCTGCGCGTGTCCAGCAGAGCTCCGGCGGCGGATCCACGAGCAGCGCCGGCGGCGAAGGCGCCTCCTCTAGCGTGGTGTCGCGGGTGATCGCTGCCGGCGACGAAATCGCCACGAGGCCGTACGTGTGGGGCGGCGGCCATGGCTCCTTCGAGTCGGCCGGGTATGACTGCTCGGGGTCGGTTTCATACGCGCTTCACGGCGCCGGCCTGCTCAGCTCGCCCGAGGATTCGACGGGCCTCGAGTCATACGGCGAAGCCGGGCCCGGCAGGGACATCACGATCTACGCCAACGCAGAGCATGCATTCATGGTTGTGGACGGTAAACGCTTCGACACCGTCGCCCTGCAGGAGACCGGTTCGCGCTGGTCGGACAGCATGACCTCGACCGCCGGCTTCGTGGCACGGCACCCCGCCGGCCTGTAGCTCGCCCGCAAGCAGGATGACGGCGTGAGGCCGCTCCCCGACGGCCTCACGCCCGGCTGAGGGTCCCGTCCCAAGCTCGCTCTAGCTTGCCCGTCTCCGTCAGATGAAGCGGAGAGGAAGGCACGGGCATGCTCGCGAGGGCGCACACGTTCACGATCGAAGGGCTGCAGACACGCCACGTCACGGTTGAGGTGGACATCCGCGCCGGGCTGCCTGCGTTCACGATCGTAGGCCTCGCCGACGTGGCGGTACGCGAGGCGCGGGAGCGCGTACAGACGGCGATTCTCAACTCGGGCTATCAGTTCCCGGCCCGCCGGATCACCGCAAACCTCGCGCCCGGAGACGTGCCAAAGGCGGGCCCCGGCCTGGATCTCGCGCTCGCATGCGCCCTGCTCGCGGCGAGCGGGCAGGTCCCCAGCGAGCCGCTCGAGAGCCATGCACTGTTCGGGGAGCTGGCACTCGGCGGCGAGGTGCGAGCCTGCCAGGGCACGCTCGCCGTTGCGCAGGCCACACAGGACGCCGGGCTGGGCACGTTGGTGCTCGCGGGCGCGAACGCCCGCGAGGCGAAGCTTGTGGAGGGCGTCGACGTGGCTGTCGTCGAGCGGCTGAGCAGCGCGGTGCGGGTGCTCCGGGGGGGCCCGGGCGATTCATCGCCGCAGCATTCCGCGGACGCCCCGGATAGGCCGGGCGAACAGGCGCTTGGACCCGACCTGAGCGAGGTGCGCGGCCAGCACCACGCTGTCAAGGCGCTCGTCGTGGCTGCGGCGGGCGGACACAACAGCCTCCTCAGCGGGCCTCCGGGAACGGGCAAGACGATGCTTGCCCAGCGGATCGGCTCGATCCTCCCGTCGCTCAGCCGCCCGGAGGCGATCGAGGTGACTCGGATCCACAGCATCACCGGCGAGCTGGCGGGCGGTCTTGCCAGCGCGCGCCCGTTCCGGGCGCCGCATCATTCGATCACGACTGCCGGCCTGGTCGGCGGCGCGCGGGGACGATGGGTGGGTGAGGTGGTGCTTGCGCACAACGGGGTGCTATTCCTCGACGAGCTCTCCGAGTTCGCGCGCCCCACGCTCGAGGCGCTGCGCCAGCCGCTCGAGGACGGCCGCGTCGCGGTCGTGAGGGCACGGCATTCGGCCGTATATCCAGCCCGGTTCATGCTGGTCGCGGCCACCAATCCATGCCCCTGCGGCTACGCGGGGGACGGCGAGCGCTGCAGGTGCACCGAAACCGACATGGCGCGTCACCGGCGCCGGATGAGCGGGCCGCTGCTCGACCGCATCGACGTTGTCACGCATCTACAGCGCGACGGGGCGCATGACCTGCACGCGATGCCGTTGACCAGCTCCGACAGGGCCCGCGAACGCGTGACGGCCGCGCGAGAGCGCCAGGCCGCGCGGCTGAGAGATGACGGGGTGGCGGTGAACGCGCACATGGATGTGCGCATGTTGCTGAAGCATGTGAACCTCGACGCGAAGAGTGAGGGGATGCTGAGGCGCGCTCGGGAGACAGGCCTGCTCAGCGCGCGCGGACAGCACCGCGTACTCGGCGTGGCGAGGACGATCGCCGACCTACGGGGCGCCGAGCGCGTGCAATCGTGCGATGTGGGTGCCGCCCTGGCGCTACGCGCCGAGGCCGGTCTCCAGGGCAGCCGCGCGGCATGAGTGCTCGCGGCCGCGCCGCTCAGAGGGAAGGCGCCTGCCTGAGCTGTCTGCGCCGAAGCTGGCTGCTTTCGGAGCTGAGCGCGCCGCTCGACTACCAGTGCCGCGACCGAGGACGGTTCCTGAGCCTCATGGAGCTCAGCGACGTGGACCTAGTGCGAGCCATCGGGGGCAGGCGCCGCGACGAGCTGATGAAAGCCC
Source organism: uncultured Solirubrobacteraceae bacterium (assembly GCA_963826995.1). Classification (GTDB taxonomy): domain Bacteria; phylum Actinomycetota; class Thermoleophilia; order Solirubrobacterales; family Solirubrobacteraceae; genus Palsa-744. Next base: position 111,263 of record CAWGYZ010000006.1, read on the forward strand.
TTGGGCAGTTCCGGGCGGGTAACGTCCAGCGGGCCCGGAGTGTTGAGGCGGTGTGCCGCCATGATCCCTCCTACCCGCCTGTTCTGCGGGACCCAGGCGCTCCCTGGATGCTGAACGTCGCCGGCGGTGTCGAGAGACTGTGTCTGCTGACGAAGGCGCCGACTGTGGCCATCGTCGGCTCGACTCGAGCGACCGACTATGGGATGGAGATGGCAAGGAGCCTCGCGCGTGGCCTGGCCGCGAGCGGTGTGACTGTGACCAGCGGACTGTCGGACGGCATCGCGGTCGGCGCGCTGGCCGGCGCCCTGGAGGTCGACGGCAGAACGATCACGGTGTTGCCCGGCGGCGTCGACGTGGCGTGCCCGGGTGGACGGCGCTCGCTGTATCAACGCGCCGGACAGGCCGGTTGCGGCTTGGCCGAGGTTCCGTGTGGGTGCAGGTCGAGTCGCTGGGCACAGGCCGCCTGCGAGCGGATTCTCGCAAGGCTGGCCGCGCTCACGGTGGTCGTGGAGGCTCAGGAGGGTTCCCGCGAGCTGGCCGGCGCACGCACGGCGCAGGCGCTCGGCCGAATGGTTGCGGCCGTTCCCGGTCGCGTGACCTCGCGCGCCTCGGGCGGAACGCACGCGCTGCTGATGGGCGGAGCCTCGCTGGTGCGAGGACCCGCGGACGCGCTCGAGTTGCTCTATGGCGCCGGCGCGCAGACGCCGGGCGTACCAGCCGATGCGCGCGCCGGGCTCGAGCCAAGACTGCGGGAGACGCTCGAGCAGGTGGGCGCCGGTAGAGACACCCCGGACAAGCTCGCGAGCGCCGGCGGGGACGCGGGAGCAACTCTTCTGGCGCTGAGCGAACTCGAGCTGCTGGGGCTTCTGGCGCGGGGCGACGGCGGCAGGTATGTGCCGCGCCACGGCGCGGCGTGAGCAGGCGGCCGGGTAAACCTCGTTCCGCCCCTTCAGGCCGTCACCGGCTGATCGGATGGCGAGGGGCACCACTAGCGCTTCTGGTGCACCCTGCGTTTGATGAATCTAGGGTGCGGGCTGGCCGTCGTAGAGCGCGAACACCGCGCCCTGCGGGTCCATCACGACAGCGATCATGGCCATCTGGATATCGATCGGCCCGGCCAGCGTTGAGCCGCCCAGCTCCCCGAGCTTGATCAGCGCCGCGTCGAGGTCCTCGATGCCGAAATACACGAGCCAGCTGGGCGGCGCAGGCGGAGTCACGTCGCGTATGCCGCCGTTGTAGGCGGCCTGGTTGAGGATCGTGAGGTAGCGCCCCTGGCCGCTGTCCATCTCCTCCACGCTCCAACCGAACAGCTCGCCGTAGAAGGAGGCGGAGGCGTCGAGGTCGGGGGACTGCAGCTCGTTCCACACCAGCGCCCCGGGGGCGTTCACAAGCGCGGCGCCTAAGTGATCGCCGGGCTGCCACGGCATGAAGTAGGCGCCCTGGGGGTCCTGGATCACCGCCATCCTGCCGGCGGTGAGCACGTCGAACGGTTGCGCGTGGACGTCTGCCCCGAGCTCCTTGGCGCGCGCTGCCGTGGCGTCCGCATCGGACACCTTGATGTAGGAGTTCCAAAGCGACGGCACGCCCGCGTCGCGTTGCTGCTGGGGCTGGCCGGCGATCGCCGCCACCGGCTTGCCGTCCACGATCTGCATCGAGTAGTAGGCGTTCTCCCCCACCGGACGGTCGTCGGAGCGCCAACCCAGCAGCGCCGCGTAGAAGGCCTTGGCGGCCTCCTGGTCGGTGCTGGTGAGTTCCGCCCAGCAGAACGTGCCGTCCGTGTACTCGCTGCGCTCGCCCACGGCGGCGAGCGTACTAGATTCCGGTGGTGGCCAGAGAGGTCCAGATCCGTGAGCAGATGATCAGGCTGGGACAGCTGCTGAAGCTCGCCGGCGTGGTCGATAGCGGCAGCGACGTGAAGGCGCTCCTGGCGAGCGGGGAGCTCACGGTGAACGGGGAGCCCGAGGCGCGCCGCGGGCGCCAACTGCATGACGGCGATGTGGTGCTGGTCGAGGGCGAGGAGTTGCTCGTGTCTGTCCATACGCGCGAATCCGGGTTGTCTGGGTAGGTGACCACCTCAAGCCCAAGTGGCCCAAGGGTGGGGCTCATAAGCTGAGCCGGGAGTTGCCCGTCCGACCTCGAACGAACAAAACCCCCGGAATCCGGGGGTTTTGCTCGAAGCGGATGAAGGGATTCGAACCCTCGACCTTCGCCATGGCAAGGCGACGCTCTAGCCAGCTGAGCTACATCCGCGCAACCAGGCCATTCTAGCCCCCGGCCCGCGGGCGCGTCAGACTGGTCGCCGCGCCCGAACCTGATAGACGGCCGTCAGGCCGGTGTCAAAGCCGCGGCGGGCGGCGCGCAGATACAGCCTCCAGACGCGCGTTCGCTCGGGACCCGCGAGCTCCCGAGCCTCATCCAATCGCTCCTCCAGGCGTTTGGCCCAGTGATCGAGCGTGACCGCGTAGTCCTCTCTGAAGCCCTCCACATGCTCGCTGTGGAAGCCCGCCCGCTCGAGCGCCAGCTGCACGCGAGACAACGGCAGGGGCTCGCCGTCTGGGAACACGTAGCGCGTCGAGAAGAGGTCCTCGAGCGGCTTGTCCTCGGGGTCGAGGGCTGCGATCGCATGATTCAGCAGCACCCCCCCTGGGCGCAGAAGCGCGAACAGCGACTGGCCGTAGAGATCGATCTGGCTGTCGCCCACGTGCTCGGACATGCCGATGCTGGCGATCGCGTCGAAGGAGGATCGCGGCAGCTGGCGATAGTCGGCGACGCGGATCTCGACCTGATCGCCGAGGCCGGCGTCCGCCACCTTCTCGCGCGCTAGCTCCGCCTGGGCCGGAGAGATGGTCACGCCGGTGACCGTAATCCCGTAGTTGCGAGCAGCATGGATCGCGAAACTCCCCCAGCCGCAGCCCACGTCAAGAAGTCGCATGCCGGGCTTCAGGTCGAGCTTGGTCGCGACGAGATCGAGCTTCGCATGCTGGGCCTCCTCGAGCGTCTGCGCGCCCCTGGAGAAGATCGCGCAGCTGTAGGTCATCGACTCGTCCAGGAACAGCGCAAAGAACTCGTTGCCGACGTCGTAGTGGTAACGGACCGCTGCGGCGTCGCGCTCGATGCTGTGGCGTTCGCCGCGAAGGATGAGCTCGAGCCCCGGACGGCGTGGAATGCCCCCCGGCACCGCGGCGGCCACGATCGCGGCGCCGAGGCGAACGCGGTCGCCACCGCGCATCGGCGGGGGCTCCCACGTGTCGACCACGGCGAAGGCGGCGTCGAGGTCGTCCACGGCCAGCGAGCCGTCGACATAGGCGCGACCCAGGCCCAGCGTGCCGGGGGCCATGAGGAAGTGCGCAAGCGCGGACGGGCGTCGAACGAAGAACGTCGGCGCATCCGCCGCGGTCGCCCGCACAGCGCTCCCGTCCCAGAAGCTCACGTTGAACGGCCTCGAGGGCAGCAGCCGCTCAAGCTGCCTGCTCAGGGGAGCACTCGCCTGGATCAATGCCACGGCCGTACGATCTCACATGGGGGCCGGTCCCGTGCGCCCGCTCGCCGGCGCTGCGATACTTGCCACATGCCAAGCGACCGGGTCCTGTCGCGCTTCTCGATGTCGCTTCCGGACAGCGTGCTGCGGAGCGTCGGCAAGCTGAACGTCCCCCTCTACCGCGCCAGCCGCGGCCGGCTGTTCGCAACCTGGGGCCGCGCCCCGGTGATGCTGCTCACGAGCACCGGCCGGCGCTCGGGTCAGCAGCGGACAGCGCCCGTCGTCTACATGACCGATGGCGACCGGCTCGTGGTGATCGGCTCCAACGCAGGCAACGAGCGCGCGCCGTCGTGGGCTCTGAACCTGCAGGCCAACCCCGCCTGTGCGGTCCAGCTCGGCGGAAAGCACCGACAGCTGAAAGCGCGGGTCGCCGAGGGCGAGGAGCGCGCGGAGCTGTGGCGGAAGATGAACGAACAGTACGCGGGCTTCGACGACTACGACGAGCGCACCTCGCGCGATATCGCGGTCTTCGTGCTCGAGCCGAGCTAGCGTCGAGGCTCCGTCCAGCGCCCATGCTCCAGACGCCCGCCCAACTGATGCGGCTGCGCCCGGAACGACCCTGGCGAGAGCATGCGGTGCTGTATCGGGACCTGTTCGCGGACCCGGCTGTTGCTGCAACGCTGTGGCCGGGCCCGGACGGTGGCCCTCGCAGCGACAGCCAGGCCTTGGCGATACTGGCCACCGATCTGCTGCACTGGCAGCAGGAATCATTCGGACCGTGGCTCTTCTTTGAGACGGCCACCGGCGTGTTCGTGGGGCGCTGCGGTCTGCGCCGCGCCATCGTACTCGGCAGGAAAACGGTGGAGCTCCTGTACGCGGTGCGCTCGGACTGCTGGGGCGAGGGCCACGCAACCGAGATGGCGACTGTGGCGATGGCGGAGGCTCGGCGCCTGGGGCTCTCCGAGGTGGTCGGCTTCACCATGACCAGCAACCGCCCCTCCCGCCGGGTGCTCGAAAAAGCGGGCATGCGCTTTGAGACCACATTCCAACACGCCGGACTGCCCCACTGGCTCGGGCGAGCGCTACTCTAGAGGCCAGAAATGCTCTTCACCCGCAAGCAGCCTGGCCCCGTGACCGCAGAGACCGCGCTGAAGGGGCGCGCCGAGGAGATGCCCGTGCCGGCCAGGCATGAGGTGCTGGGCACGCCGCTGAAGGGTCCGTTCCCCGACGGCATCGAGACGATCGTGGTCGGGATGGGCTGCTTCTGGGGTGCCGAGCGCATCTTCTGGGAAGCGCACGGCGTCTACACGACCGCCGTCGGCTACGCGGGCGGGTTCACCCCCAACCCCACCTACCAGGAGGTCTGCTCGGGGCAGACCGGCCACACCGAGGCGGTGCTGGTTGCGTTCGATACCTCTGCCACCAGCCTCCAGGACATGCTGAAGCTGTTCTGGGAGGGCCACGACCCGACCCAGGGCATGCGCCAGGGCAACGACGTGGGATCCCAGTACCGCTCGGCGATCTATTGGAAGGACGAGGCCCAGCGGGTCGCCGCAGAGACATCGAGGGAGACCTACCAGGACATGCTCACGCGCGAGGGCCACGGCGAGATCACGACCGAGATCGCACAGGCCGGGCCGTTCTACTACGCCGAGGACCACCACCAGCAGTACCTGGCCAAGAACCCCGGCGGCTACTGCGGGCTCGGCGGCACCGGTGTGTCCTGTCCGATCGGCCTGAGCGCACCCGCGCCGGCGACCGGCAGCGGGGCCTGAGAACCCACCACTGGCGAGCTGCCGCGGCCGCTCGGTCTGCAACCCACGGCCTCGCCTGCCTAGGCGATCTGCAGGACGAAGTCCTTGCGCACCGTGTCGCCCGCCGGGATCACGATCGGCCCGGTTTCCGTCGGGTGATAGCAATCGATCGCCGTCGCGCCGGGTCCCTCCTGGCAGATCGTCGCTGAGACGAACGTGTCGGTGATCGTGTAGGAGCCGGGCGGCAACGGGATTTCGACGAGATGCCCGTTCTCGGAGGTCTGCGTGGCCACGACTTCCCCGCTCGCGTTCATCACTTCAACTCTCCCGGGGACCGGCAGGTGGGCGGGCCATTCACAGCCGGGAGGCCTCGCAAGCATGACCGGACCGCCATCGAAATAGAAGCCGCTGATGAGCTCCGTGGGGCCCAGCGCCGCGCGAGGCGCTTCGACCGGCTCTTCGAGTTCGGGATCACGGTAACCGGACCACGTGCACGCTGGTGGAGCAGGCGCCGGAGAGCTCTGCGGAGAGGCTGCGACCGGCGCGGCCCGTCCACCGTGGGACCCCTCGCCCCCCTTGGCCAGGAGCGGATTGAGCCATACCGTCACCCTCGAGGCGCGCGCCCGGGCGCCCGGCGACTGCCGAGCGATGGTCTGGGAGCCGGCATCCCTGCGCCCCGCGCCCCTCACACGCAGTCTGCAGCCCGCGTCCACGACCCGCGTACGCGCGACTCTTAGCGTGAGCCCCCTCAGTCGAGGTGCACGGCACGTGCTCACCGGGCGCGCTGAGGCGCGCGCTGAAGCCACGCACAGCAACCCCACAGCCACGGCAAAAACACACCGCATCCTCACGACGACAACTATGACACCTGCGCGTATGCGCTCTCGGTCGTCCGCCAGCCGGAGTCACAGCCCTTAACAGCAGCGACCCCGCCGAGGCGGGGCCGCTGACCGTCGCTGTCGGCCTGAACACATCCGTAGGGATGATGCATCCAGGCCGACAGGCCTTATCTGCCGCTCTACGTGCCGGCGGGCGCTGGATCCGGGCGCCACGTCGGGCCACTCGAGCCACCGAGTGTGGGCACGTCCGCGGGGTAGACCTCGTTGCCGTGGATCGCGTGATCGCCGATCTCGGCTTCCTCGTCGGTCACCCGCAGCGGCACGAAGATGCTCAGCACCTTCAGGATGATGAACGTCACCACCGCCGTGTAACAGATCACCCACAGGGCCGCCTCCGCCTGCCAACGCAGCAGCGTCCAGCTGCCGCTGATCAGCAGCCCGGATTTGCCCGGCAGGTTTGATGCACCGCCCACGCCGATGTACTCGACGACGTTCGGATCGGCCAGCAACCCCACCAGCAGACCTCCGGCTAGACCGGCGATGCCATGTGTATAGATCACCCCCAGGGTGTCGTCCACATGCCGGAACATGGGCGCTCGGCTGAGGTAGCGAATCGCGAACCACACGATCGTCGCATCGACGACGCCGATCACGATCGCCCCGTAGCCGTTCACGAACCCGGCGGCCGGCGTAATGCCGACCAACCCCGTGATCATTCCGTTGACAGCCCCCAGCATCGACGGCTTGTCGCGGAAGATGTAGTCCCACGCGATCCACACCATCATCGCCACCGCGGTGGCGAGGTTCGTGTTGAGCACGGCCGCGGAGGCGTCAGCACCCGCGTAGTAGGAGTCTCCACCGTTGAACCCGTTCCAACCGAGCCACAGGAGCCCCGCACCGCAGGCCACCATCAGCAGGTTGTTTGGAGCATCGACCTCTCGATCTCGCTGCAATCGTGGGCCGATCACCCACGCGAACACGAAGCCCGAGATCCCGGCGGACAGATGGATCACGTACCCGCCGGAGTAGTCCAATGCGCCGTGAGCCGCGAAGTAGCCACCGCCCCACAGCAGGAACGCGTTGACCGCGTAAACGGCCGTGATCCACAGCACCACGTACGGGATCCACGCCTTCAGGTTGACCCGCCCAAGCACCGAGCCGAGCGCCAGGATCGGGGTGATCGCGGCAAACACGAACTGGAAGTACACGAGCGAAGCCTCGGGGAAGTGGAAAGGCGGGCCTTCCGTGATCGACGGAATGAGCGCCTGGCCCTCCTCCCCGACATGCCCGAGCACGCTGCCCGGTTCGCCGAGGAACGTGCCCAGGAACCCTTTGGTCCCGAACACACCCGAGCCGCTGTGTGCGATCGGGGCACCAAAGCCCATCTTGAACGCCCACAGACACCACACGATCAACGTCACGCAGAACGCCACGAACGTGAGCATCATGCTGTTCACCGACCAGCGCTTCTGCATGACGCCGCCGTACAGGACCGCCAGGCCCGGGAGGCTCATCAGCCCCACGAACGTCGCCGCGGTCATCTGCCACGCGTTATCCCCCGCGTTCAGCCAACTTGGATATGCGAGCCAGGTCATGTGCCTCCGTTCCCTACGTTTTTTTCAGTTCACGCCCCACCGCGCACACGGCGAGGGTGCACCAATTGACAGTCCGGGTATGAAATCCGGCGGAGGACCGCGCGACTAGGGCCATCCTGGCCAACACTTGACCGGCGCCTTTCGACATTTGTCTAGACGGCCGTTTCCGGCCGTCCGGGACGCCCCGCTCAGCCTGCTCTGAAGGGGAATCCGGCCCGTCTGCACGCGCTTTCGAGCGCAGCGGAGATCGAGTGGAACTGCCCGGATGCACACAGCCGCCTGGCCCTCGGGCCGCAGCCGTGCAGCTGCGCGCCGCCCAGCGTGCTGGCAAACGTGACCGTTACGCAGTCGCGCCGTTCGGGCGCTCCGGTCGTCAGCGCGAAGGCGCCCAGCGCGATCGCAGACAGCACCACGCAGCTGAGCACCACCGCCACGACGGTCTTCTCACGCCGCCCCCATCGCAGCGGCTCGGAAAGCCGCCGGGACTGATCGAACATGATCATGGGATCGCGGCGGCTGGGATGCGCGCTAGCCGGGCTCGCCGTCGCGGGCCGGCTCGGCGGCTCCGGCGGGCTCCGTGGCGCCGGCCCCGGCGGCGGGCGCGAACGCCAGCGCGGCCGAGTTGATGCAGTAACGCTCGCCGGTGGGTCCCGGGCCATCGTCGAACACGTGACCCAGATGTCCGCCGCAGGTGCGGCAGAGAACCTCGGTGCGGCGCATGAACAGGCTGTTGTCCGGGCGCAGCTCAACGGCTTCGGCCACAGCCGGCTCGGTGAAGCTCGGCCAACCGGTGCCCGACTCGAACTTGGTGTCTCCGCTGAACAGCATCGCCCCGCAGGCGGCGCAGCGATAGTCCCCGGAGGCCTTGTTGTAGACGTACTCGCCCGTGAACGGAGGCTCGGTGCCGGCCTTGCGCAACACCTCGTACTGCGCGGGCGTCAGCTCTTCGCGCCACTCCTGATCGGACTTGCTGATCTTGGGCTCACCTGAAGCCATGGCCCCATGTTCTAGCACCCGCGCGTCTGCTTCGCCATCCCGCGATCACGCGTGCGCCGGCCATCGGCGCTCCGCACCGGCGACCGGGCATTCCCGCCGGGCAGGCGGCGGGATTGCTATCATGATCCTTACGTTCACGTCAATTTCATTCTAATGGCTCAGGAGCGCAGCGACTTGTCCACGATTCCCATCGCACAGAAGGCTCCGAACGGGGGATCGCGCTTCGGCGTCGCGGCCGGGCATGAGAGCTACAAGTGGTGGGCGCTGTCGTGTACGAGCCTTGGAATGCTGCTCGCCGCGACCAACTCGGGCACGCTGATCATCGCGCTGCCGGACCTCGAGCGCTCACTCCACACCAGCCTTCTCGCACTCGTCTGGGTGATCCTCGCCTACCTCATCGCCGCCACCGTGCTGGTGCTGACGGCGGGCCGGCTGAGCGACCTGTTCGGGCGCAAGCGCGCCTACATCGGCGGCTTCGTCGTGTTCGCGCTCGCCTCTCTCGGGGCGGGGTTCTCCCCCGACGCGACGGTGCTGATCCTGTGGCGCATCCTGCAGGGCATCGGCTCGGCGTTTCTGTTCGCCAACGCCGCGGCCCTGGTCACCGACGCCTTCCCCAGGGAGCAGCTCGGCCTGGCGATGGGAGCCAACACGATGGTCGCCGCGATCGGACTCGTGCTCGGGCCGGTGCTCGGCGGCGCACTGGTCGCCATCTCCTGGCACTGGGTCTTCTGGTTCAACGTACCGCTCGCGCTCGCAGGAGCCGCCTGGGGAGCCCTGATCCTGCGCGAGCTCGCCAAACCGGACGCCGTGCGCGGCTATGACGTGCTGGGGACCACGACCTTCATCGTCGGCCTAACCGGCCTCGTGCTGGGCGTCTCCCGCGGAGGGCTGAGCGGCTGGAACGACCCGATGGTCATCAGCTGCCTGAGCGCCGCCGTGGTGCTGCTCCCCGCCTGGGTGTTCATCGAGCTCCACTCGCGCGCCCCCATGCTCGATCTGCAGATCTTCAAAGACCGCCTGTTCGCGGCCGCGACCGCCTCGGCGTTCATCAACGGGCTTGCCCGCTTCGCGCTGATGTTCCTGTTCGTCTTCTACTTCCAGGGCGCCCAGAGCAACTCCCCCATCGAAGCGGGGATCAAGCTGATCCCGCTCGCGCTCGGGATGCTGATCGCCTCCCCCATCGCCGGTGCCTACGCCGATCGGCACGGCTCGCGCACGCTGGCGGCACTGGGCATGGTCGTCAGCGCCGGCGGCCTGGCCGCCATGACGACCCTTCAGGTCCACACCCCCTACTGGCAGGCCGGCCTGTGGCTGCTGGTCGTGGGCGTCGGATCGGGCATGTTCAACAGCCCCAACACCGCCGCCATGATGGGCGCCGTGCCGGCCTACAGGCGCGGCATCGCGGCCGGTGCCCGGACGCTCGTGCAGAACACCGGCGCCGTGCTGTCGATCGCGTTCGTGCTCGCGATCGTCACCTCGGCCGTACCCAAAGCGACGCTGTTCGCCGTCTTCTCGGGGCTCGCCAAGGGCCTCTCCGATGAGAAGCTCGCGCCCTTCATCGCCAACATGCACGTCGCGCTGTGGGTGCTCGCGGGGACCTCGCTGCTGGGGGCTGTCGTCTGCCTGATGCGCCCAACCTATGACGCCGGCCAGGCCGGCCCGGCGCTGCCGAGCGCAGAGGCCGAGGCGGCTGCGCTCGCGAAGCGGGCCGCCGACCCTCGCCTGCGCGCTCGCGACACGGCCGGCTATGACCCCGATTCGCCCCGGCCCTCGGTGCCGGCGGGAGCTCGCTGAGCTCCACGCCATCGACATGTCCGATTCCAACTCACAGCAGCCGCCAACCGAGCCTCGCCCCGCGAACCTGCGCATCGGCGACGTTGCCCGGCTGGTGGGCACAACGCCCCGCACGATCCGCTACTACGAGGAGATAGGGCTGCTCGCCGAGGCGCCCGCCAGGCCATCGGGCCGCCACCGCCTCTACACCGATGCGGAGGTCGAGCAGCTGCGCGAGGTGATGCGCCTGAAGGATCTGCTGGGCGTGTCGCTCGAGGAGCTCAAGACCCTGCTGACCGCCGAGGAGGCGCGCGCGGAGGTGCGCGCCCAGCTGCGCCGCGAGGATGTCGATCCCGTGCGACGCCGCGAGCTGTTGAGCGAGGCGCTCGGACACATCGACCGTCAGCTCGAGCTGGTGCGCCACCGCGCGGCAGAGCTGGGAAAGCTCGAGGAGGAGCTGTCAGAGACGCGCAAGCGCGTTCGCCGCAAGATCCGGGGGCTGGACGCCGCCAGCGAGGGCACGTTCCCGCCAGAGGCGCAGGTGATCCCCCGGTGAGCGCCCCCGCCGTGCTCGTCGACGACCTGGTCGTACGCTTCGGCGAGCTCACCGCCGTCGGCGGCGTCTCCTTCGCGGTGGCGCCCGGTGAGGTGTTCGGGCTGCTCGGGCCAAACGGCGCGGGCAAGACCACGACGATCCGCGTGCTCACCACGCTGCTCGCGCCCACCGACGGACGCGCCCTCGTGGCGGGCTACGACGTCCGCAACGACAGCCTCGCGGTACGCGCCAGCATCGGCTACATCCCCCAGGCGATATCCGTCGACGGCGCGCTCACGGCCTATGAGAACCTCGATTTCTACGGCCGCGTGACCGGCGTGCCCAGAGGCGAACGGCGCGAGCGCATCGAGCAGGCGATCGAGACGATGGAGCTTCAGCCGATGCTCGACCGGCTCGCGCGAACGCTGTCGGGCGGGATGCTCCGCCGCCTTGAGATAGCAACGGCGCTTTTGAACCGCCCGGCGGTGCTGTTCCTCGACGAGCCCACGGTCGGGCTCGACCCCACCGCCCGCAGGATGGTGTGGGAGCGCCTGGGAGCGCTGGTCGAGCAGTCCGGCACCACGATCTTGGTCACCACGCACATGATGGAGGAGGCCGAGCGCCACTGTGACCGCCTGGGCGTCATCGACCACGGGCGCCTGGTGGAGCAGGGCGAACCGGCAGAGCTCCTGGAACGGCACGGAACCGACAGCCTGGAAGAGGTGTTCACCGCCGTCACCGGCCGTCCGATCGAACAGAGCGAGGGCGAGGAGACCACAGACGAAGACGAGGAAGGGAGGCTCTCGGATGTCCGCGCCCAGCGCCGCACCGCCCGCCGTCTCGGCTGAATCGCGACCGCCCGCCCTCTCCACCGGCCCGTTGCAGCGCATGGCGGCGGGCACCCTGGCGATGGCGCAGGCGGAGATGCGCAAGCTGCGCCACGATCACCTGGACATCATCACCCGCTCGGTCCAGCCCCTGCTGTGGCTGTTCATCTTCGGCACGGCGCTCAGCCGCAACCGCACGCTCTCCAGCGGAACGCTCGACTACCGCGCCTACATCGCGCCGGGCGTGATGGCCCAGGCCGCCATGTTCATCGCGATCTTCTACGGGCTTTCCGTCATCTGGGAGCGCGACGTCGGCCAGCTCCAGCGCCTCCTCGCCACGCCGCTGTCGCGCTCATCGATCGTGCTCGGCAAGGCCGCCGGGGCGTGCGTCAGGGCGCTCGTCCAGGCCGTGCTGCTGCTGGCGGTGCTCGCGATCGCGGGCATCGGGGTCCGCTGGAGCGTGAGCGGCGTGCTCGGAACGCTTGCGATGCTGACCCTCGGGACCGCCGCATTCGCGTGCATGTCGATGCTGCTGGCCGCCGTGATCAAGGAGCGCGAGCGCTTCATGGGCGTCGGGCAGCTGATCATGATGCCGCTGTTCTTCGCCTCAAGCGCGCTCTACCCGCTGGCCATCATGCCCGCCTGGCTGCGCGCCGTAGCCCGCGTGAACCCTCTGACCTACGAGGTCCAGGGCCTTCGCCAGATGCTCGTCGGCGTCGGCGGCGCCGGCGTGGTGTGGCTGGATTTCCTGGTCGTGGCGAGCTTCTTCGCGGTCATGCTCCTCGCGGCCACCCGCGCCTACCCGAATGCCATCCTGTGACCGCAGCGCCCTGACAGCAGGAGGTAGCGCATGCCCAGCACCGAGGTGAAACCGAGCCCCGCCGGCGTCCCGGGTGCCCTCACGGATCCGGCCGGCGTTACCGCTGAGGACCTCACGTTCACCGGCGCCTCAGGGACGCAGGTGAACGGCTACCTCGCGCGCCCGGCAGGCGGAGGCAGCCATCCGGGCATGATCGTGATCCACGAGGCGATGGGTCTGAACGAGCACATCCGCGACGTTTCGAATCGCATCGCCAACCTCGGCTACGTGACGCTCGGCGTGGACCTGTACACCCGCGAAGGTGGACCTCCGCCGGCGGGCGATGTGCAGGCGATGATGAAGCGCCTGTTCGCGATGGCCGACGCCACCGTGCTGGGCGATCTCGAGGGCGCGGCGGATTTTCTGCGCGCGCGTGAGGACGTGAGCGGGCGGGTCGGCTGTATCGGCTTCTGCATGGGCGGGCGCTACACGCTTCTGTTCGCCTGCGCGAGCGACAGGCTGAACGCCGCCATCGACTGCTGGGGCGGGTTCATCGACACAGCCACCCCCGAGGAGCGCTCGACGGCCGAGCGCCCCACGCCGCCACTCGAGCTGGCCGACCGTCTCGGCTGCCCCCTGCTGGGCGCGGTCGGAGCAGAGGACTCGAACCCGTCACCGGCCCTGGCCGAGGCCCTCAGCAAGCGCGCGGCGGAAAGCGGGCAGGAGGCCAAAGTCGACGTCTATGAGGGCGCCGGACACGCCTTCTTCGCCGACTACCGGCCAACCTACCGTCCCGGCCCCGCGGCCGAGCTGTGGGCCGAACTCGTGCCGTTCCTCAAGCGGCATCTGTTCCTATAGTGGCCCTGCGGTGAAATAGCGCCGCTGGGGCGACGCGCGAGAGCGAGGAGCAGAACTTGGAGCGCAAGTGGTGGACGCTGATTGCCGTCTGTGTGGCGATGTTCATGCTGCTGCTCGACATCACGGTGGTCAACGTCGCGCTGCCCGAAATCCAGCGCTCGCTGCACTCCTCCTTCCCCGATCTGCAATGGGTGGTCAACGCCTACGCGCTGACGCTCGCCGCCTTCCTTCTGACCTCCGGCTCGGTGGCCGACCTGATCGGGCGAAGGCGCGTGTTCGTCGCGGGCCTCGTCGTGTTCACCACCGCCTCGGCGGTGTGCGGCCTGTCGACCACGCCCCTGATGCTCAACCTCGCCCGCGCCGTTCAGGGTACCGGCGGGGCGATGCTGTTCGCGACCTCGCTGGCGCTGGTCGCCCAGGCCTTCCACGGCAAGGAGAGGGGAACCGCCTTCGGCGTGTACGGAGCGGTCATCGGCGCGGCGGTGGCGGTCGGGCCGGTGGTCGGCGGAATCATCACCTCGAGCATCGGCTGGCAGTGGATCTTCTTCGTGAACGTGCCGATCGGCGTGGTCGCCGTGTTCATCACGCTGACACAGGTCGCGGACTCGCGCGACCCCAATGCCTCCGGCGTGGACTGGGCCGGCCTGATCACCTTCTCCGGGTCCCTGTTTCTGCTCGTCTACGCGCTGGTGCAGGGAAACGAAAAGGGATGGGGATCCACCGAGATCGTCTGCTGTCTGGCCGGCTCGGCCATCCTGATCATCACATTCGTGATCGTCGAGCGCCTGCAGAGCCGCCCGATGCTCGACCTGACGCTGTTCCGCGTGCCCGCCTTCACCGGAGCGAACATCGTCGCCTTCACCCTGGCGGGCTCGTTCTTCGCCATGTTCCTGTACCTCACCCTCTACATCCAGGATGTGCTCGGCTACAGCCCGCTGCAAGCGGGTCTGCGCTTCCTGCCCTCGACCATCCTGTCCTTCATCGTGGCGCCGATCGCGGGCAAGCTCAGCGTCCGCGTGCCCGTGCGCCTGCTGATGGGCTCGGGCCTCGTCCTGATCGGGATCGGCCTGCTCACCATGACCACGGTCGACGCCGCCTCGGGCTGGACGGTGCTGATCCCCGGCTTCGTGCTCGCCGGCACCGGAGTCGGCCTCGTCAACCCGCCACTGGCCTCCACGGCGATCGGGGTCGTGCCAAACGAGCGCAGCGGGATGGCCTCGGGGATCAACGCCACCTTCCGCCAGGTCGGAATCGCGACCGGGATCGCCGGCCTTGGCGCGGTCTTTCAGCACAGTGTCAGCCACGGCACGACCGCCGCGCTGCAGGCCTCAGGGCACGCGCGCGAAGCGCTGATCGCCGCCCACGGGAAGCTCGCCACGCTGCTCGAGTCCGGGGAAGTGACCCAGATCGCGCACTCCCTCCCCCCCGCCGCTCGCACGGCTCTCGATCACTCCTATCGCGTGGGCTTCACCGAAGCCTTCTCCACGATCGCCCTGATCGCGGCGATGGTGGCCCTGGTGGGCGCGGTGCTGGCCTTCGTGCTCGTGCGCGGCCGCGACTTCGTCACATCAAGGCAGGCCGGTCCAGCGCAGGAGCCCGAGCCGCTGGCCTCGCCCGCCGGCTGACGTGTCGGTGGCGCTCGATCGGGCCACCGGCGGTGCGGCCCGGCCGGCTGTGCCGGCCTCATCGCTCGACATCGACACCCCCGGGCTCATACCCGCGACAGGCCAGCACCGGCAGGCGCGGATAGCGCGGATAGGCTGGATCCTCGCGCGAGCGCCTGCACAGCGAGAAGGTCGAGCCGCGTGTGTTTCGCACCTGCTGGCGGTGGATGCAGGTGTCGCACAGCCCGGCCCTGCCATCAGGCGTCGAGGGAGCTGTGGGCGGCTCAGACATGAGCCAAGCTTACGAGCGGGCGGCCCGCGGGCTCGAGGGACCCGGCTGCGATACTCGTTGACCGAGCAACTATGAGCACATTCAACAGACTCCTGGGTTTTCTGCGCCCCTACAAGCGCGCCCTGATCGCCTCCTGGCTTCTGGCCAGCGCGGCGATGGTGGTCACCGTCGCGCTGCCCTATCTCACCGGCCGTGCCGTGGACGCGCTTCAGAAAGGCGCAGAACACGCCGAGCATCACCAGATCGCGGCGCGCGACCACGACCGCCATACGCTGCTGGTGCTCGCAATCGTGATCGTCGGGGTGGTGCTGATCCGCTGGGTGCTGACCTACTTTCGGCGACTGATCGCCGGGCGGGTCTCCCTGGCCATCGAATTCGACCTGCGCGAGCTTCTCTACGGCCACCTTCAGAAGCTCGAGCTCGGCTTCTTCGACCACCAGCAGACCGGCCAGCTGATGTCACGGGCGACCGTCGATCTGCAGGCCGTGCGCTTCTTCCTCGGCTACGGGCTGGTGTTCATCCTGCAGTCGGCGCTGACGCTGGTGCTGGCCGGTGCGGCCATGATCTACATCAACCCCGAGCTCGGCCTGATCGCGATGCTGCCGGTCCCGTTCGTCGTGGTCATCTCCCAGCGCTACGGCCGCCGTGCCCGCCCCGCCGTGCAGGAGGTCCAGCAGCGGATCGCTGAGCTGACCGCCAACGCCGAGGAGAACATCTCCGGCGTGCGCGTGGTGAAGTCCTTCGCCCGGGAGCCGCTCCAGCTGCGCCGCTTTCGCCACAGCGTCTCCCGCGTGTTCGACCAGTCGATGGTGGCCACGCGCCTGGAGGCTCGGTACAACCCGATGATCGGGTTCCTGCCCCAGCTGGGGCTGGCGGCGGTGCTGCTCCTGGGAGGCGAGGCGGTCATCCACGCGCACCTCACGCTCGGCCAGTTCAGCGCTTTCATCCTGTACCTGAACATGCTCATCTCGCCGATGCGCTCGCTGGGGGTCACGCTCGGCCTGGCCCAGCGCGCGACCGCCTCGGGCGCCCGCATCTTTCAGATCCTCGACCGCCCGCCGCACCTCACGGCTCCCCCGGACGCCCCCCCGCTGCCTCCCGGCAACGGGCACGTGCAGCTGCGCGACGTGACCCTGCGCTACGAGGATGCCGACGAGTTCGGGGCCACCTACTCGCACTCACGCGAAGATCAGGCCGCGGCCATCGCCGATGGCACGGCCACCGAGACCCCGGCCCCCGCGCCGGCCGCCCTCGGCCCGGCTCGTCCCGCGCGCAGGGTGCTCTGCGACATCGACCTCGACGTCCCCGCGGGACGCACGATCGCCCTGGTGGGCGCCACCGGCTCGGGCAAGACCAGCCTCGTATCGCTGATCTCGCGCCTGTATGACCCGAGCGCGGGCTCTGTGCTCATCGACGGGGCCGACGTCCGCTCGGTGGACCTGCCATCGCTCCGCCACGCGGTGGCGGTGGTGAGCGACGACCCCTTCCTGTTCTCCGCCACCGTCGCCGAGAACATCGCCTACGCGCGGCCCGAGGCGACGCTCGCCGAGGTCGAACTGGCCGCGCGGCGGGCGCAGGCGCAGGAGTTCATCACCCGCCTGCCCGACGGCTTCCAGACGCGGGTGGGCGAGCGCGGGCTGAGCCTGTCCGGCGGTCAGCGCCAGCGCATGGCGATAGCCCGCGCGCTGCTCGCGGACCCCCGCGTGCTGATCCTCGACGACGCCACCTCCTCGGTCGACTCCTCGACCGAGCGACTGATCAAGCTCGCGCTGGATGAGGCCATGGCCGGGCGCACGACCTTCATCATCGGCCACCGCCTGTCGACGATCGCGCTTGCAGACGAGATCGTGGTGCTCGACCGCGGCCGCGTGATCGCCCACGGGGATCACGCCCATCTGCTCGAGAACTCCGAGCTGTACCGCGAAATCGTCGCCAAGGGACTGCCAGACCAGGTCTTCCTCACCCGCGAGATCGAGGAGCGCGAGCGCGAGGTGAGCGGGCTGTGAGCCCTCCGGTGGGACGCGGCCCGGCCGCACAGTGGGACGGCGAGAGGGCCTCCAAGGGCACTCGCGGGCGCAACCTCAGGGGCCTGCTCGGACTGCTGCGGCCCTACCGGGCACGGGCGGCGGCGACCGTCGTCGCGCTGCTCATAGGCACCGCCGCCACGCTGGCCCCACCGCTGCTCGTGAAAGTGGCGATCGACCAGGGCATCACCGAGCACGACAGCAGAGTGCTCGTGCTCGTCGTCATCGCCTTCCTGTTCTCGGCGGTGCTCGTGTGGGTGATGACCTACCTGCAGACCTATCTCGTCGGCTGGGTCGGCCAGCGGGCGCTGGCCGACCTTCGCATCCGCATCTTCAAGCACCTGCAGTCGCTGCCCATCGGCTTCTACGAGAGCCGCCCGGCCGGCGTGCTGATCTCGCGCATGACCAACGACATCGAGGCGCTTGACAGCCTCGTCACCGACTCCGTGGTCACGCTGTTCCAGTCCGGGCTCACGCTCCTCGGGACGATCGTGATCCTGATCATCCTCGACCCCACGCTCGCGCTGATCACGTTCGGCATCTTCCCCTTCGTGATCGCGGGCTCGATCTGGTTCCGGCTGATCTCGACCGGCGCGTTCCGGCGCACCCGCGAGACGATCGGCTCGATCACCGCCTACCTGCAGGAGACCCTGTCGGGCATCCGCGTAGTTCGCAGCTTCGGCCAGGAGCCCTTCCACGAGGCCCGCTTCGCCGAGCTGAACGAGGACAACCGCGAGGCCAACATGGTCACCGTGCGCCTCAACGCCGCCTACTTCCCCGCCGTGGAAATGCTCTCCGGCGTGGCGGTCGCGGTGATCATCATCTACGGCGGGCTGCAGGCGATCGAAGGCCACGTCACGGCCGGCACGGTCGTCGCGTTCGTCGCCGCGCTCAACAACCTGTTCGAACCCATTCAGCAGCTCTCCCAGCTCTACACCACCTACCAGTCGGGCATGGCCGCGCTGGAGAAGATCTTCCAGCTGCTCGACGTCCGCCCCGACCTCACGGACAGCCCCGATGCGATCGAGCTGCCGCGCATCGACGGCTCGGTGTCCTTCGAGGACATCTCCTTCGCCTACGCGCCAGTCCGCGGCCGCAGCGCGCCGCAGGCCAACGGCTCGGGCAACGGCGTGGCCAAGATCGACACCTCGGGTCCGCCCGCAAACGGAGCCGGGGAGCAGAGCCGGCTGGCCCTCGACCACGTGAGCCTCGACATCCCCCCCGGTGAGACCGTCGCCCTCGTGGGGGCCACCGGGGCGGGCAAGTCCACGATGGCAAAGCTCCTGGCCCGCTTCTATGACCCCACCGGCGGGCGCGTGCTGGTGGACGGGCACGATCTGCGCGACATCTCGAGCTCCTCGCTGCGCTCTCAGCTCGGAATCGTGCCCCAGGAGGCATTCCTCTTCTCGGGCACCATCAGGGAGAACATCGCCTTCGGCCGCCCCGATGCAACCGATGAGCAGATCCGCGCGGCGGCGGCTGCGGTGGGGGTCGAGGAGTTCATCTCAGAACTCGATCACGGCTACGACACCGAGGTGGGCGAGCGCGGCTCCCAGCTGTCGGCGGGGCAGCGCCAGCTGATCGCCTTCGCCCGCGCGCTGATCGCCGACCCGCGCATCCTCGTGCTGGACGAGGCCACCTCCAACGTCGACCTCCATACCGAGGGCCACATCGAGGAGGGCCTGCGCCGCCTGCTCGCCGGGCGCACCTCCATCGTGATCGCCCATCGCCTCTCCACCATCCGACAGGCCGGCCGCATCGTCGTGCTCGAGCACGGCCGCATCACCGAGCAGGGCACCCATGACGAGCTCATCGGCGCCGAGGGCTCCTACTACCAGCTCTACAGAGACTGGGCCTCCCAGGCGGCAATCTAGACCGGCGGCTCTGCCGCCTGTCGAGCATCCAGGAAGATCATTTGGCCGTGCGTCCATGTGCCCGCCGTTCAGGGACCGGCGATAATCCGGCGTCGGGCGGATGCGGTGAGCGGCGTTGATCCTCGTCAGTCGCTCGCGCGAGCGGCGCAGCGCCCGATCCGAAGCGTCATCAAGTCCATTGATCTCTCCACCGCCCTGAGAGCCGACAGAAGGGGAAGCCTCCGTCATGAAGTCCAAGATGCTCCCGGCAATCGCGGCAGCGGTGCTGATGCTCCTGATCGCCGGCTACGGGTCGTCGCTGGCGGCCGCGGGCCCCGCGGCCACGGCCTGCAGCGCGATCGCTGAAGGCAGCGAAGGTTCAATCGCAGCCTGCGAACAGGGCTACAAGGGGACGCGCCTGAGCGTGCCGCTGGTGAAGACCTGTCTGAAGGGTGTCGGCGAAGTCGCGGTGTTCGAGAACCAGCTCGACTGCAAGATGGGCTACGTCGCGGCGGGCGGTGGGAGCAAAGCGGCACCTACGGCCGGCCCGAAGGCGGTGGCCGAATGCGCCTCGATCACCGAAGGCGGATCGCCCGAAGCCTGCGAACAGGGCTACACGGACGCCCTCGCGGGCCTCAAACAGTATGAAAGCTGCGACCACCTCGGCTCAGGTGCGATCACTACGTTCGAGAGCGTGAGCGAATGCGAGATGGGTTGGTTTGCCGGCAAGGCCCGCCAGAAATGCATCCCCGGATCGGATGAAATGAACAGCCAGCCCGGAACCACGATCAACGCGGACGCAGAAGCCGACAAAACCTGCGGAGAAAGCTAGTTTCGCGGTGCAATAGCCGGAACGAGCGGGAAGTTCGTGGGCGACACCTTGAGGTCTGCGTCCCGCGTCGTCTAGGTTCGTTTTCGGTTGGGGAGTGTCCCCGGTCTTTATCTCCATTTGGACCGGGGGCACGCCTCTCCGCCTCGAAATCAGAACCGGCGCATCGCGATGGTCGGCCGGGCACCTTCCAGCGCGCTGAGTTGGGTCGCGCTTCCAGGAGGAGAGGGGCTCGCGGCGATGGGGCCAGCGACCCGCTCAGCTTCGTATTTCGGTCGCCTACTCCAGCCGGCAGGGCTCGGGCTCGCGAGATATGGGCTGCAGGGTGCCAGCTCACGGGCGCATACTCCTCGAGCCCCACGGCTTTGCGGGCTTCGGTCTGATCGTAAAAAACCTCGACGCGCACGACTTGGCCGTCCCGAATCGTCCAGATCAGGGCGCCTGATGCTCGGACCTCTACCCCACTTACACGTCCGCGACCGGCGATGGTCTGGAGTGCGAGCACCTTGTCGCCGACGTCGATCAGCTGTTCTTTTTCTTCGCGGAAGTCCTCCCACGCATCCGCGATCTCACTGACCGCTCTCCGCAGGCCAGCGTGGCCGTGATAGATGGCCGGATTGAACACGCGGCGCGAAGCGTCAAGTTCGAGATCAGGCGTGCACCGTGCGAGGATCTCATCCGTCACTTCGCCGCTCTCGTAGGCCTCGCTCAAGAGCTCCGTGGCTCGACGCACGATCTCCACGTTCGTAGCTCCTATGTCAAGCACCCCCCGGAAATTGCGGCATTGAGGGTAAGCAGATCGGGGTCGATTGCTGGCATTGCGAGAAGGCGATGTATGCGTCGTGCGAGGTGACGCTTCAGGCAGCGTAGGGCCTCACGCTTGGTCTTGCCTTCGGCGCGCTTTCGCTCCAGATAGGCCTTGGTCTCCGGATCGAGCCGCGCCTTGGTGATCGCGATCATGTAGAGGGCACGGTTCAGCTGTCGGTCCCCGCCGCGGTGCAGGCGATGACGAACAACCCGCCCCGAGGAGGCCGGAATCGGTGCCACGCCGGCTTGACGAGCGAAGTGCGCGTCGGTGGGGAAGCGCTCGGCGCCGGCGGTGCGGCCGATCAACGTTGCTGCCGTCAACGTGCCGCATCCCTGCTCGGCCAACAGCGCCGGGCGGTGGGCCTGCACGAGTCGATGGAGCTCACGCTCGAGCTCGTTGGACTGACGGGTGAGCGTGCGGATGCGATGCACCTGTTCGCTGGCCACGCGTGCCCGCTGATCACCTCTGAAGGTTCGCAGCCGCCGTGCTATCCGATCGAGCACGACGCGGCGATCGAGGCCCCCCTTGGGCAGCTCTGCCTCGAGCTCGGGGCAGAGCTGAAGCAGATGCCAGCGCAGCCGGTTCTGGATCCTCGTGCGCTCGGCCACCAGGTCATCGCGGTGGTCTGAGAGCAGCCGGATCTCCATCGCACGCTCATCCAGATAGGCGGCAGGGAAGCGCTCCACGCCATCCTTGACGACCGCACGTGCGACCGCCAGGGCATCGATCTCATCGGACTTGCCCGCCTGTCGCTCACCGCGCCGGCTCTGACCCATCATCTTCGGTGGCACCCGAACAACCCGCTCGCCGGCGGCGATCAGGGCCTCCTCAAGGTGCCTTGAGACGTGTCGGCAGTCCTCGATCGCCCACACGCGCTCTGAGTCAAGCTCCCGTGCCCAGCGCACCGCAATACGGTGGCCGTCGTCTGAGGCGGCGATCTGCCGGTCTCCCAATAGCTGCCCAGTGCCCGCGTCGACTCCCACGAGCATGTGGGTCCTCTTGTGCGTATCCGCTCCGATCACGATCATTAGCTGTGTCCCTTCATCGATAGCCGCTGAAGCGGACCACCGGCGGACAAAGCTCACTGGGGGCGATGCCACGCTCCTATCAAGTCACGCCGGTGATCCTCGGGCGGCGGCGGGCGACACTACGAACGTCGGTCAGACCAGTTGGTCGACACCTGCGACATGAGTCAGCCCGTCGCCAGCCCGAGAACCAACCTGACCGGTCGGACGTCGCCGCCCGGTCAGCCAACGATGACAGTGAGCTGCGACATCGCCTACCCCGGCTCCTGCGCGAGCCGTTCGGCGGCAGCACGGGCCTCGTCGATGTCTGGGTAGGGCGTCACGCGTGCAATCGATCCGTCCCTCCATACGGTGACCGATGCGAACCGCATTTGCAGGTAGCCGCTACTGCCGAGCGGGCGCCCGCCTTGGTGTGTCACGGACAGAATCACGCCATTGCCGAAGTCGCGAACCTCCTCGACTTCAATCTCGAATTGTTGGTAGGCATTGATCCACTGTTCCAGTTCCCGGCGGATCACCGCGACACCCTCGTACACGCCCATCCCCATCGCCGATACGTCCCACACCGCGTCCGGCGCGTAGCAGCTCACGGCCGAATCGAAATCGCGGCGGCCAGCGGCTTCAATCGCATTCCGGCTGAGCTCCACGAGGTCGGGGGCCGTCGACTCCTCGGACTTCATGTGGCGAGTATCCATCAATCCGGGCATCAGGCGATCGCATCGCCTGTCACTGGGTCGGATCGGAAGATTGGAAGGGGAAGCGGTTGGATGGAGTCGCGCGCTCCCCCTCCATGTGGACGAGCGTTTCCTGACGCTCGCGTTGTGGTTCCTGGATCGGGCGAAAGCGCAGCAGGGTTGACAATTGGTCTGGCTGCTGGACGGTTGGCGGCAACCGATTCGATCGGCGGTCTTCCCATAGGTGGAGATCGGAGTAGCGTTTTCTGAATGCCTGCGACCTTCGCCTTCAGCTGGCTGTCGGGCCTGCTGCGCTATGACACGGTGGGCGACGACGGGCACGCGGCCGTCGATACCTGGCTGCTCACGCACCCGGATCTGCGGCTCGAGGCTGCGCAAGCCGCCGGAATGGCCGTCGATCAGGCTCCCGGTCCCGAACTGGTCGAGGCCGGCGAAAGCGTCGACGGCGCGGCGTGGGACCGCTTCGCCCCCGAGCTGATGGCCCACCTTCGCGCGCTGCTGCCCGAGGACCTCGACGGCGGGCGACCCTTCACGGCCCTGAAGCACGCCTTTCCCGAGAGCCTCGACCGGCAAACGGTCGTGTTCGTCGCGGGCGTGCGGGGTGAGATCCCGCGCATCGGGACGCACCCCTTCGGTCTGACGGTGGAGCAACACCCTCGAGCTTGGCGCGTGGTGGGCGTGCAGCGCAGGTGGATGATGGCCGAGTGGTTCCTTGAAGCGGACGACGAGATGCCAAACGACGAGCTGTAGGGGACGAACCCGGCGTGAGCCACGCGAGCGCCTGCCTGCTGACGACAACCGCATAGATCGTCCCGCCGGCGCCGGCCAGCGCAATCACGAGCGCCGCGATGCTTAGCCGGTCATCGCGAGGGCTGCATCAACTCCGGGACAGGGACTCGAACCCCAAATTCGTGCTCCAGAGGCACGCGTGTTGCCAATTACACCATCCCGGATCGACCTGGGAGGATAGTCAACGGATGCCCCTCTCCCCCGTGCTGGACCCGGCCCACCCTGGGCCGGCCCGGCGCGAACCGCTCGCCGCCCCGGCCGATCAGGGTACCGACGGCTGCCCGTTGGGCGCGAAGTAGGCGGTGATCGCCTCCTCGAGGCCCGGATCGAGCACGAGCAGCACCTCGTCCCCGGCCTCGATCACGGTGTCGGGCTTGGGCACGAACCCCGACCCTTCGCGCAGCACGGAGATGATCAGGCTGCCCTCGGGCAGAGCGATCTCCGAGACCCGCTCACCCACCGTCGGCGCGTCCGAGGTCACCTCGAGCTCGATTATCTCGAGCCGCTCCTCTTCCAGCGCGAGCAGATGCACGAGCCCGTAGCGCGGAACCTCGTGCTCGATCAGGCGCAGGATCAGATCGGTCGCCGACACCGCCGGCTGGATCCCGAGCAGCCTGAAGTGGTCGTGGTTGCGGGGGTTGTTGACGCGCGCGATGATGCGGTCGCACAGGTACTTCTCCTTGGCCACCTGGCACACGAGCATGTTGTCCTCGTCGTCGCCGGTCACCGCCACGACCAGGTCGGCGCGCTGGATCCCCGAGCGCTCGAGCACCCACAGCTCGGTGGCATCCCCATACTGGGCCGCGTGCTCGAACTCCTCCTCGATCGCCAGGTAGCAGGACCGCGAGGACTCGATCAGGCTGACCTCGTGACCCTTGATGATCAGCTCCCGGGCGAGGTTGCGCCCCACCTTGCCGGCGCCGACGATGATCGCGTACATGACGGTTAGGCCAGCTCGGGCTGGAGCGCGCGCTCGAACATCTCGATCGCGTGCTGGGTCGGGGATATCGTGTGCAGGCCCTGCTCGCCGTACCATCCGGCGCGGGCCGGGTCCATCACCCGCACGATCGCCTTCTCCACACCGAATCGCTTCTGGGCGATCTGGGCGATGATCAGATTGGTGTTGTCGCCGGCCGTCGAGGCGATGAAGACATCGGCGCGTTCGATCCCGGCCTGAATGAGGGCATCGGTCTCGAGCGCCGTGCCGACCGTGAACTGGCCGTCGGCGTCCTCCCAGCTCTTGCTCTGGCCCGCATCCAGGCGCTCATGCGAGAGCGGGTCCTCGTCGAGCACCGACACTTCGTGTCCGGCCGCGAGCGCTGACTTGGCGACTGCCGAGCCCACGCGCCCGGCGCCCACGATCAGGATGAACATTAATCGGAGATTAGACGATGGAGGCGCCGGTCTGACCGGTCGGCGCGGCGACCGCCTCGGAGAAGTCCCGCGCGGCGGGCGCCGTGACGATCACACGGCAGTCCGCCTTGCTCACCACGTACTTGGTGATCTCGCCGACGAAGTTCTCAAGGCGCCCTCCCCGGCCTCCCAGGCGGGCGCCGCCGCGAATCAGGGACGGCTCCTCCGCTCCCAGCACGATCGCCTCGACCCCTCGGCGCCGGGCCTCATCCACGATCGCGAAGCCCGCTCGCCGGGTGCGCACGGTGGCGGTCGCCACCCGCACCCCCGCATACTCCTCGCCCACCGCCTTGGCCCGTGCAAGCGCCTGGCGGGCGTGCTTGATCTGCTCCTCGGGCAGCCGCGCGTCCAGCGGCAGCGACATCGGTATCACGAAGATCCACACCGCCTCGATCGTGGCGTCGTCGATCGCCGCCTCGTCGGTCGGCTCGCCGGAGACCAGGCGCGCCGCCGTCTGCACGATGTCCTCATCGAGCTGGGTGCCGAAAAGCGGCACGAGGATCGAGCCGTAGTCATCCGGCGGCGGCTGCTCGGCGCGCAGGACCTGAGGGGATACGGTCACCCGCCGCAGCAATGGGGCTTCATCCGCGCGCCGGTAGACGACGTACAGCAGCGTCCCCATCACCATCCAGCCCAGACCCACGTAGCGAGCCGGTTCGTGCACGACCATCACCGCCACGAACCCGGCCGCAGAGACCACGGCGCCGAACACCGCGGGCAACGGCAGCTGACCCCCGCGCACGGTGATCGACAGGGGCACGCTGTAGGGGCGGTCGCGCTCGGGCTCTGAGTAGCGCAGCCGGCAGATCGACAGGTGGGCGATCGTGAAGGCGAGCATCGCCCCGAAGGCGTAGATGCCGATCAGGAAGTCGAGGTTCTCGGGCACCACCAGGCCCGCCGCGATCACTCCGGCCAGGATGATCAGCACGTAGGGGGTCGAGCGCTGCGGATGCAATCGCCCCAGCCCGCTCGGAATCTGGCGGTTGGTGGACAGCGAGTAGGCCAGCCGCGAGAGACCGAGCATGGCCGAGTTGGCGGCGGCCACGAGCGTGACCGAGGCCAGGCCCGCCACCAGGTAGCGGAGGGTCTCCTTGAGCCAGTGCGGGTAGACCTGGTCGACGATCCCGATCATCGGCGCGTTTTCATAGCGGGTCGCAAGCGCGGTGTGGCCGTCGTGCACCGGCAGCGCCGTCACCGCGACCAGGGCGATACCGACGTACAGGAACACCACCGTCGCCGTTCCGCTGGCCACCATCCGCTTCAGGCCTCCGCGGCTGATCTTGACCTCCCCCGCCAGGCCGGCGGCCGACTCGAGGCTCGTGAAGGAGATCACGGCGATCGTCAGGGCGAACACCAGGCCCGACCAGCTCGGGGAGGTCCCGAGGTCGATCGGCGCAAGCCAGGTGTGCGGGTTGAAGAACAGGATCAGCCCCAGCACCACGATGAATCCCTGCAGCGCGAGGTCGCCCGCCACGAGCATCCCCACCCGGCGCGCCCGGCGTCCGCCGAAGCCGCGGATGTTGCTCAGCACCACCAGCGCGATAATCGCCAGCGCCAGGCCGAGCGCCTCCCCGTGATGGCCGAGCGGGTGCCAGAACACGCGCAGGTACTGCGTCGCCGAGAAGGCGGTGACCGCGATCAGGATGATGTAGTCGAGCACGATCGCCCAGCCCGCGATGAAGCTCACGAGCTCGTTGAAGGCATAGCGCGCAAACACGGTGGAACCGGCCCTGTCCTGGTGAAGCGACGCGCCCTCGGCGTAGGTCATGGCGGTCAGCGTGAACAGCAGCGCCGCGATCAGGAACACGACCGGCGTGAGCCCGAGCGCATGGCCGGCTATCACCCCGAGCGAGAAGTAGATCGCGCTCGCCAGCGAGGAGTAGACGACGGTGAACAGGATCGGTGAGCCGATGCTCCGCCGCAGCATCATGCGCGAGCGGGCGGCGAGCTCTGGAGGAGCACCCTCGCCGTTCGCCGCGCCAGGGCCATCCTGGCCGCCGGTGGCGCTCATGCCCTGCGGCCCCTGCCGATCTCCACGTAGGCCCGGCCACCGCCGGCGGCGATGAACAGGACGCCCAGCAGCAGGCGCGGAGAGATCACGCTGCCCCCTCCCGTCACGGCCTCGACGATCAGGGCCACGCCGATCACGGCCATCACCAAAGAGAGCACATACGTGCCAGTGCGATGCACCCCGCGGCCGGTCATCTCAGCTGAGCTTAGGGGCTCCAGACCCCGCGGTCTCAGGTGATCAGGGGAATGATCAGGATCGCGACGATGTTGGCCACCTTGATCATCGGGTTGATCGCCGGGCCGGCCGTGTCCTTGAAGGGATCGCCGACCGTGTCGCCGGTGACCGAGGCCGCGTGGGCCTCGGAGCCCTTGCCTCCGAAGGCGCCGTCCTCGATCAGCTTCTTGGCGTTGTCCCATGCCCCGCCGCCGGCGGTCATCAGCACGGCGAAGAAGTAGCCCACCACGATCACGCCGATCAACAGGCCCCCCAGCGCCTGAGCGTCGATCAGGCCGACGATCAGGGTCAGGCCGATGGGCAGCAGCGAGGGAAGGATCATCTCGCGCTGGGCGGTCTTTGTCACGATGTCCACGCAGGTGGCGTAGTCGGGCTGTTCGGAGTAGTCCATGATCCCGGGGTGCTCGCGGAACTGGCGGCGCACCTCCTCCACGACCGCGCCTCCGGCGCGTCCCACCGCCTCGATCGAGAGCGAGGCGAACAGGCACACCATCAGCCCGCCGAGCAGCAGCCCGATCAGCACCGGTGGTTCGTTGATGCCGAAGTTGACGAGGTGTCCGAGCTTGAGCTCGAGTTCTTTCTGGAAGCCGGCGAACAGCACGATGGCCGCCAGCACGGCGCTGCCGATCGCGTAACCCTTGGTGACCGCCTTGGTGGTGTTCCCGACCGCGTCGAGCCGATCGGTCACTTTGCGGACCTCCTCCGGCAGGTCGGCCATCTCGGCGATGCCGCCGGCGTTGTCGGTGATCGGGCCGAATGCGTCGAGCGCGACGATCAGTCCCGTCAGCGACAGCAGGCCGACGGCGGCCACGCCGATGCCGTAGATCCCGGCGATTCCCCCGCCCGCGAGCTTCCACGAGCCGAAGATGCCGAGCACGATCACGATCGCCGGAAGCGCCGTGGCCTGGAGGCCGGAGGCGAACCCTTGGATGATGTTCGTGGCGTGACCGGTGACCGAGGCGGCGGCCGTTTTCTTGACCGGTGAGAAGCGGGTCGAGGTGTAATATTCGGTCAGCCCGAACAGCAGGGCGGTGACGCCGATACCGATCAGCGAGCACAGGTAGATGTGCCCCCAGCTCGGCGTGTTGACGACGTTTCCGACGACCCTGAAGGTGAGGTCGCGCATCAGCCAGTAGGTGATCGGCGCAAACGCCGCCGCGGCGATGACACCGGACACGATCAGCCCCTGAAGAAGCGCGCGCTCGACGTTGTCGGTTTTCGTGCGCACCGCGAAGGTGCCGATGATCGAGGCGATGATCGCCACGCCGCCGATCACGAGCGGATAGAGCACCACGCGGGTGGACTCGTGGAACGTCAGCAGGCCGAGCAGCATGACGGCGATGGCCGTCACCGCGTAGGTCTCGAACAGGTCCGCGGCCATGCCGGCGCAGTCGCCGACGTTGTCGCCGACGTTGTCGGCGATCGTCGCCGGGTTGCGCGGATCGTCCTCGGGGATGCCCGCCTCGACCTTGCCGACGAGGTCCGCGCCGACATCGGCGCCCTTCGTGAAGATCCCGCCGCCAAGCCGGGCGAACACCGAGATCAGAGAGCCGCCGAACCCGAGCCCGATCAGCGCGTCGACCGCCGTCTTGGGGCTGTCGTTGAACAGCGAGGTCAGCGCACCGTAGTAGCCGGCCACGCCGATCAGCGCCAATCCCACCACCAAGAGGCCCGTTATGGCTCCACCGCGGAAGGCAACCTGCAGGGCCGGCGAGACGCCGCCCTTGGCAGCCTCGGCCACGCGGGCGTTCGCACGCACGGAGACGTTCATCCCGATGTATCCGGTCGAGCCCGACAGGATGCCGCCGATCGCGAAACCGCAGGCCACGGCGATGTTCTGGATGAAGATGAGCGCGACGAACAGCACCAGGCCGGCGATCGCGATCGTCGTGTACTGGCGGTTCAGGTAGGCGCGGGCGCCCTGCTGAACTGCCTGCGAGATGCTCTGCATGCGCTCGTTGCCTGGTGAAAGCGCGAGCAGGGATCGTGTGGTTACGAGCCCGTACACCACTGCGCAGGCGGCGCAAACGAGGGCGACGACGACCCCATGGTTCGTCAGAAAGCTGCTCAACAGAAATCCTCCGCGGTCTGATTGGTGTGCCGCGCGAGGATGTTCGCGCGCACATTTGCGACACGGACCGCTCGACACGAGCGCTTACCGGCGCAAACGCGCGGGCAGTCTATCGTGCCTGCCGACTGCATGCCGGCCAGCGAACGGCGTGGGAGGAGAATTTCAGCTGCCGGGCACCCACAGCCTGCCGCTGGACTGCGCCGGGCCCGGCCCGCCCGCCCGCTCCTCGGCGGTTGAGCTGTCCGCGCTCCCGGGCGGCGGCGGCTCGGCGGCCCCCCGCTCGGGCTCGGCGCCCGCCGGCGCCTCCCGTGCGTAGGCCATCTGCAGCTGCGACAGCGCATCGCGCAGGGGACGGAGCTCCTGGGGCATGCTGCGCTCGAGGATCTCAAGTAGCGCCCTGACTCCGTCGATCGCGTCACGGACCTGTCCGAGATCGCGCTCGGGCGCCGCGCCGGGGGCTCCACCCGGCTCTGAGGGCTCGGGCGCGCCGGTCAGTCCCAGCCGGCGGGCGCCGAGGTTCAGCAGCGACACCGCTGCCTGCATCATCATGTCCGCCGGCGTGATGCGGCTCAGTTCCGCCTCATACGCCGCCCGCAGCTCGGCTTCGCTCGGCCCCTCGGGCGCGCCTGCGCCGCCCGGCGCCGGCTCGCTCGGATGGGCTGTGGGGTCTGTGCTCACACCGTCACCTCCTCTGAGTAGGTCTGTCGTGTCTCCTTCACGGAGGCGGCAAAGACCTCCTCGCGGGTGGCGCCGGCGTCGATCATGCGCCGCTGGCGCTGGGCGCCGTTCAGCTCGGGGAAGGCGGGATCGATGCCGAGCTCACCGCGGATCGGCGCCGTCCAGGCGGCAAGCCGCTCGATCGCCTCGCGGGCCGGGTACTCGACGGCGCGGTCCAGGTCGATCAGGCGGCCGTCGAGCCCGAAGCGGATGGCGCGCCACATGTTCTCCTCGATCATCCGCGGAGCGGGGTCTGAGAAGGGAACGCCCTCATCGACATCGCGCATCGCCTGCCCGATACAGGCGACCATCAGCCCGGCCAGCGCATCTGACTCCTGGGCGCTCGCCTGCGCATCACAGATGCGCACCTCGACCGTGCCGAAGCTGAAGTGCGGCCTCACCGACCACCACACCTGGGTGAACTCGACTATCGAGCGGGTCCGCACCAGGAACTCGATGTACTCGCGGTAGGCCGGCCAGCCGCCGAACACGTCGGGAACGCCGCAGCGGGGAAAGCTCTTGGTGAAGGCCTGGGTGCGCGCCGAGTGAAGGCCCGAGTCGCGGCCATCCAGATAGGGGGAGTTGGCCGAGATGGCGAGCAGCAGCGGCAGCACCGCCCGGAGCCTGTCGCAGACGCGAATCGCCCGGTCGATGTCGCGCACGCCCACGTGCACGTGCAGGCTGAAGGTGTTGTTGCGCCAGGCCACGTATCGCAGGCCATCCTCCACGCGGCGGTAATGCTCGGTGTCGATGATCGGCTGCTCGCGGTAGTCGGCCCACGGGTGTGTCCCGGTGGCACCCAGCGCCGCTCCGTGGGCCCCGGCGAGCGCAAACAGGCGCCCGCGCCGGTCGCGCTGGCGGGCCAGCGCGTCGTGAAGGTCGGCTCCAGCGCCCGAGATGATCTCGATCTCCGAGCAGATCAGCTCGCCCGTGATGCCCTCGTGGAGCGTCTCGTCGCCCTCCGCGGCCGCGCGCAGCTCCTCGAAGCGCGGTGCCAGGTCGAGGGTCTGCGGATTCAGGATCGAGAACTCCTCCTCCACCCCGACGGTGAGGTCGCGCGACTCGGCGAAAATCTCCTCGGCTCGGTCCAGATCAAGGCTCATGTCGGCGTGCTTCCCCTCTGCGCTCAGAGCTCTCGGGTGTCAGGTGTGAGGCGGCTGTTGAAGGCCACAACCTCAGGTCAGATAGAAGTACAGGGCGTACAGCAGGTCGACCGCTGGGCTCGAGGTGTGCACGGTCACCTCCGGCGGCACCGCCAGCAGCGACTCCGAGTAGTTGAAGATGATTTTCACTCCGGCGTCGACGAGCTCGTCGGCCAGGCCCTGGGCGGCCTGGGTGGGCACGGCCAGCACGCCCACGACGATGTCCTCCTCGTCCACCAGCTGGCGCAGCTCGCCGATGTGGCGAACCAGCTGGCTGCCCACCTTGGTCCCCACCTTGTCCGGATCGACGTCGAAGATCGCCACCACGCGAAAGCCGTGGTCGGCGAAGATGTCCGAGGAGGCGATCGCCTTTCCGAGGTGCCCGGCGCCGATCAGGGCGATGTTGTGCTGACCGGCGGTCCGCAGGATCTTGCGGATCTGCGACACCAGCGCCTCGACGTTGTAGCCCACGCCGCGCTTGCCGAACTTGCCGAACCCAGACAGATCGCGCCGGATCTGGGTGGAGTTGACGTGGGTGTAGTCTGAGAGCTCCTGCGAGGAGATCGTCTCCTTGCCCATCTTCTTGGCCTGCGTGAGCACCTGCAGGTAGCGCGAAAGCCGCGCCGCGACGCCGAGCGACAGCCGCTCCACGGAGACGGTCCCACCGCGCTCTGCCCCCGCCGGGCCTGTCGTCGCATCCACTGGGTTCATCGTCCTGACTCTAGTCGTTCGCGCAGCAGCGACTCCTCGACGAAGTACTCGAACAGCACCTCGCCGTCGAGCGCAACGACGGGAATCCGCTCGAAGTACGCTCGCTCCAGGTCCTCGTCACCGGTGATGTCCTGCTCGGCGAGCTCGAAGCCGAGCTCAGCCTGCATGCGGCGCAGCACCGTCATCGCCTGGTGGCACAGATGGCAGTCCGGGTTGGAGTAGAGCGTCAGCAGCGTCATCGCGGCCGTTCCCCGGTCGCATAGGCGTCAAGCGCGAGGTAGCGCGGGTAGGGCAGCGCCTCTGTGAAGCGGGCGGCGCTCGCGATCATGGCGGCGTTGTCCGTGCACAGCACCCGCGCGGGGACATGAAGCGTCGCGCCCAACCCCTTCAGCCGTCGCCGCAGCTCGCCGTTGGCGGCGACCCCTCCTCCAACCGCCAGGCGCTCGAGCCCGGTGCGCTCCAGAGCCTGCTCGGCTCGCAGGATCAGGCTGTCCACGATCGCCGCCTGATAGGAGGCCGCCAGGTCGGCAGCCCGCGTCTGGGCCTCGTCGGCGGACAGCTCGCGCAGCCGGTACAGCAGCGCCGTCTTGACCCCGGCGAAGGAGAAGTCGAGGCTGCGCGCAAACGCCTGGCGGTTGGTGCCCCGGCCGCCTCGCGAGCGCTCGCCGCGCGAGCCGGGGAAGGAGAACGCCTCCGGATCGCCGCCCGCGGCCAGACGCTCGAGGGCCGCCCCGCCGGGATAGCCCAGGCCCAGCATCCTCGCGCCCTTGTCGAAGGCCTCACCGGCCGCATCGTCGAGGGTGCGCCCGAGGACCTCGAACCCGTCGTGCGCGGTCACGCGCGCGAGCAGCGTGTGCCCGCCGCTCGCGATCAGGCACAGAAACGGCGGCTCGAACGGCTGAGGGGGGCTCGGCCCGGCGCCGGGAACGTCCGCTTCCTGATCGGGTCCCGGCGAGGCCAGGAAGTTGGCCGCGACATGGCCCTGAAGATGATCGACCGCGGCGAACGGCAGTTCCCTCGCCGCGGCCAGGGCCTTGGCCGTGGACAGCCCGACGAGCAGCGCCCCCACCAGCCCCGGACCCTGCGTGGCCCCCACCACGCCTATGTCGGTGAGGCTGACGCCCGCCTCATCCAGCGCCCTCTCGACGATCAGGTTGACGAGCTGCAGGTGGTGGCGGGAGGCGATCTCCGGGACCACTCCTCCGAACTCCTCGTGGACCCGCTGCGATGAGATCACGTTTGAACGCGTGTGTCCGCCGTCATCGATCACAGCCGCGCAGGTGTCGTCGCAGCTGGTCTCCAGCGCGAGGATCAGGCTCATACGGGCCCTGGGTTGGGCACGTCGTCGAGCGGGGCCACGCCCGTCGGGTCGGCCAGCGTCGCCGGCGTGCGCCACATCACGAGCGCGTCCTCGCCGTTGTCCTGGTAGTAGCGGCGGCGCACGCCGGCGGCGCGAAAGCCCTCCCGCTCATACAGGTGGATGGCGACATGGTTCGAGCGGCGCACCTCGAGCGTGAAGCGCGCGTCCTTGTCGTCGACCCGCGCATACAGCTCCGCCAGCAGCGCCGAGGCAAGGCCGATGCGCTGGCTGTCGCTGTCCACCGCGACGTTCATCACGTGCCAGACCGTGTCGTAGCGGGAGCAGATCAGGTATCCCACCAGGCGCTGCTCGCGGACGGCGGCGAGACAGATACCCGACTGCTTGGAGAGCTCGAGCACGAACATCGCCAGGGACCAGGGCGTCGGGAACACGCGACGCTCGATCCCGATCACCTGGGGCAGGTCCGTGTAGACGAGCCGGCGGATCTCGATCGGCGGTGAGTGGCTGGTTCGCAGCTGGGCGGCGGATGGCTCTGTCACGGTTTCGGCCCTCCAGGGCTAGACGCCCTCCAGAGCGATCTCCGCATCCGGCCGGCGCCGGTAGTCCGGCACGATCGCCTCGTAGCTGGCCACCGCCGGCGCACGCGCCCCGAGGTCACATATGGCCTTTGCTCCCACCAGGTGCAGTGGCGAGGAATCCGCGGGTACCACGACGCCCGCCAGCTCCAGATGACCGCGGAAGCGTATCGCCCCGTCACCCACCCCGAGCCAGGGCGCCAGTTGCTCGAGGCCCCGGCCCTCGGCCTGCGTCACGACGCTCGCCAACTCCTCCGGCGCCAGCGGGCACGGCGGGCACAGCTCCTCGAGCGATCCCTCATGTGTGGCGTCGTAGGGAGCGGCGAACGCCTGGCCGCGGCGCGCGTCGATGACCGCCACGACGCCGCGCCGCTCTCCGGCCAGCGCCGCCCCCTCGGCGAGCGCGCGCAGGCTGGACACTCCGACCAGCTCGACCGCCAGGGACTGGGCAAGCCCCCGTGCCGTGGCGATCCCGACCCGTAGGCCGGTGAAGGTGCCCGGGCCGAGCCCCACGGCGATGCGGTCCAGGGCGCTCCAGGCGACCTCCGCGCTCCCCAGCAGCTCGGCGGCCATGCCGAGCAGCCGTGTCGCGTGGCCCGGACGCTCGCCCGTGCCCGGGTCATCTCGCGCCTCAAGCGTGATCGCGTCATCGAGGCGCAGCCCAACCGTGGTGGACGGAGTGGCCGTGTCGAAGCCGAGCACGATCATGCCCCGCTCCGATCGCGGCCGCCGGCATCATCAGCCAGCTCGATCCGGCGGCGATCTCCGCCCTGATGGCTGAGGGTGACCCGCACCCGCGCGCCGGCCAGCTCCGCATCGGCGTGCGACGGCCACTCCACGAAGGCGATCCGGCCAGGGCCGAGGTAGTCGGCAAGCAGCGCCGGGTCCTCGTGCTCCAGTCCCGTGAGGCGATAGAGGTCGAGGTGGGAGACGGTGAGTTGCGCGGCCCGGTAGCGGTGGCCGATGCTGAACGTGGGGCTGGTCACGGGGTCGGTCACCCCCAGGGCGCGTGCCGCACCTCGAACCAGCGTGGTCTTGCCCGAGCCCAGCTCGCCCCCCACCAGCACCACATCGCCGTCGCTCAGGCCGGCGGCGAGCTCGGCGCCCAGCGATTCGGTGCCCGCAGGATCCAAGGTTTCGACGACGCGCACGGCCACGGCGAGACTCTAGAGGCAACCCGTCCCGAGCCCGTTAACGCGGCCGGCCCGCGGGAGGAAGGAGCGCGGGCCGGTCGGTACTGCTTGCGGGAGGGAGACAGGACCTTCATCGGCGGTCATGGAGACTTACTTTAGGCCCTGTCCAAAGATTTTCGACATCTTCGGCAAATCCCCTTTTTCCCTTGAAAACACTGGCAAAAAAACGTCCAGAACAGTCCAGAAAGCGTCCAGAGGCGCCTTTCGGGGGGCTCTGAACGGGCCCTCAGGAGGCTAGAACAGACCGAGCTGGTCGGCCTGCGCGGCGAGCTTGTCGAGATCCCCCTGTGGCGGATCGCTGCTCGGGGCGTCCTCAGGCGGCCTCTCGGGCTCGATCTCCGGCACCTGCAGTGGCTGCGGCTGCTCGGGAGCCCCCAGCGCCAGCAGGTCCGGCAGGCGCATGAAGTCCTCGCGCAGCGTCTCCAGCATGCGCGGCGTGTACAGGGCGGCCGCGGGGTGGAAGATCGGATACAGCCGCACCGCCCGGTGCCCCAGCGTGAGCACCTCGGGCTGGCCGTGCACGCGGGTGATCCCGGCCGGGTCGCCGCGCAGGAGCTTCGTTGAGAAGTTCCCGAGCGTGCAGATCACGCTGGGCTGGATCAGCTCGACCTTGCGCAGCAGATACTCGTGGCAGTTCTCGATCTCGATCGGTTGCGGATCGCGGTTGCCGGGAGGCCGGCACATCAGGGTGTTCGCGATGAAGACCTCCGAGCGGGCGAGGCCGATCTCCTCCAGAAGCCGGTCGAGCAGCTTGCCGGCCCGGCCCACGAACGGAACACCCTGCTCATCCTCGCTGGCCCCCGGAGCCTCGCCGACGAACATCAGATCGGCATCCGCGTTGCCTGAGCCGAAGACCACCGTTTTGCGCGTCTGGGAGAGCTCGGGACAGCGGACGCAGCCGCGGGCCTGGGCGAGCACCTCCTTGAGCGCCTCGCGCCGCTCGGATGCCGATCGCTCGTGCGCCTCGACGGACATTCGCCCGGATGGTATTGCTCGGGCGCGGGCCGCGCCCAAGCGAGGCGTGGGCCCGTGAGCGATGATCTGGGCATGCCTGCAGCAGCCGAGGAGCCCGTGACAGCCCCGTTCGCAGGGATCGTCGTGGCGATCCCCCACTCCGCCGACGCGCAGGTGGGCGCCGGAACGGCCCTGGTGGTGCTGGAGGCGATGAAGATGGAGCACGAGGTCCTCGCCGAGACCGGCGGGGTCGTGCGCCGCCTCGCGGTTGCGGTGGGCGACGCAGTCACAGAGGGCCAGCTGCTGTTGACGCTCGAGCCCGGGCCCGACGCCACGGAGGCCAGCGCCCCATCCGATGGCCACCTTGACCACGGGGAGCGCGCGGATCTGCGCGCGGTGCGCGAGCGACACGCCCTCGGCCTTGACGCCGCGCGCCCCGACGCCGTCGCCAAGCGCCGCCGGCGCGGGCGCCGGACGGCCCGGGAGAACCTCGCTGAGCTGGTGGACGAGGGCACGTTCATCGAGTACGGGCCGCTGCTGTTCGCCGCCCAGGAGCGCCGGCGCTCGCGGGAGGAGTTGATGGCCCGCACCCCCGCCGACGGGCTCATCGCCGGGGTGGGCGATGTCGACGGCAGGCCCTGCGTGGCCATGTCCTACGACTACACGGTGCTGGCCGGCACCCAGGGCATGCGCAACCACCTCAAGAAGGACCGTCTGTTCGACGTCGCCGAGCGCCGCCGGCTGCCGGTGGTGCTGTTCGCCGAGGGAGGCGGCGGGCGCCCGGGCGACGTGGACATGCCGATCGTGGCCGGCCTCGACTGCCGCGCGTTTCAGCTGTTCGCCGGCCTCAGCGGCCTGGTGCCGCTGGTCGGGATCGCCGCGGGCTACTGCTTCGCCGGCAACGCCGCCCTGCTCGGCTGCTGCGACGTGGTGATCGCCACAGAGGACTCGAGCATCGGCATGGGCGGCCCGGCGATGATCGAGGGCGGCGGCCTTGGAACCTACGAGCCCGCCGAGGTGGGCCCGATCGATGTGCAGTATGCAAACGGCGTGGTGGACCTGCGGGTCTCAGACGACCGCGCGGCGGTCGCCCAGGCCAAGCGCTACCTGTCCTACTTCCGGGGCGCGGTGGCGGCCGGTGCCACCCCCGACCAGGAGCTGTTGAGGACCCTGATACCCGAGAACCGCAAGCGCGTCTATGACGTGAGAACGATCCTCCAGACGCTGTTCGATGAGGACTCGGTGCTCGAGCTCCGCCAGGGTTTCGGGCGCGGCGTGATCACCGCGCTGGCTCGTGTCGACGGCCGTTCGCTGGGGGTGGTGGCCAACGATCCGGCCCACCTGGGCGGGGCGATCGACGCCGACGGCGCCGACAAGGGGGCGCGCTTCCTGGGCCTATGCGACGCATTCGGGCTGCCCGTGCTGTTCCTGTGCGACACCCCGGGCTTCATGGTCGGACCCGAGGCCGAGCGCACGGCGACCGTTCGCCACTTCGCCAGGCTGTTCCTGGCCGGGGCAAACCTGGGGGTGCCGACCGGCACGATCGTGCTGCGCAAGGGCTATGGGCTGGGCGCCCAGGCGATGGCCGGCGGCGGATTCAAGGCGCCGCTGTTCACGGTCGCCTGGCCGACGTCGGAGTTCGGCGCGATGGGACTCGAGGGCGCGGTCAGCCTGGGCATGCGACGAGAGCTCGACGCGATCGAGGACCCAGAGGAGCGCGAGCGGCTGTTCGAGGCCACGGTCGCCTCCGCCTACGAGCGCGGCCAGGGCCTCAATATGGCGGCCTACGGGGAGATCGACGACGTCATCGACCCGGCCGACTCGCGCCGCTGGATCGCCACGCTGTTCAGCGAGACCACGGGCGAGTGGTGGCGGGACCCGGGCAGGAGGCGCCCCTACGTCGACGCCTGGTGATGGCCCCAGTCGCAACGGCTACTCATCATGGTCCTCACCGGTGCCCGCGTCGCTGACGCTGCGCACGAAGATACTTTCCGACATGCGCAGCAGGCCGATCATGATGTGCGGGCGCATGTCGCTTCCACGGACGCGTACGGCCGATCCGTGGGGCCCCAGCACCTCGACGATCGCGCACACGTCACCGATCTCGCAATCCTCGTCGTAGTCGGCTTCGAGAGCCTCCATCTGTTCGGCCACCACGCGTCCCATCTTGGTCTGATCCAGCGCCATGCAGTCGTCCCCCTTCGGAGTTTGGTTTCGGCCGGTTGCGAGGAAACCTAGCTGGCGACGCGATCCGGACCGCCGTCTGGATCATGCATCCCTCCGCGGTCGCCCAAGCGGCACGAAACGCAATACTCCTCGGATGTCCGAGCAGAACCTGGAGCGAGTGCGTCAGGCCTACGAGTTCGTTGATCGCGAGCACAAGCCGGATTTCGATGTGATCCATCCCGACATCCAGTGGCACACGCGAGCGGATCTGCCGGACGCGGCCACCTACAGCGGACCCGATGGTGTCGCGAGGCTCATGGCCGAGTGGTGGGAGACGTTCGACGATCTCCATATGGATCTCGAGGAGTTGATCGACGCGGGAGACCGCGTGGTCGTGGTGTTGCGGCTGCACGGGCGCGTGAGGGGCAGCGCCCACGAGGTGGACATGCCCGAGACACACCTCGTGACGATGCGCGACGGGAAGGTGGCCGAGATCCAGGAGTACCCGACCAGGGCCGAGGCCCTCGCGGTCGTGGGGCTCATGTGACGTCCCGCACACGGCTCGATTCCCTTGCCGACGCGCTGAGACGGCTGTATCATCCTTAACAGGCCGTTAACGAGATCCTCTCGACGCGGACCCGCAGGGCAGCTTCGCAGCAGAACTCATGTCGCGCCGGTATCCGCAGGGAACTGGACCGAAACCTATGAGCCGCCAACCGACCTCTGACGATCGCATGGAGACCGTGCGCGCCGTCGCGGAGCTGCGGGCGGCACTCGCACCGGCCAGGCGCGAGGGGCTGACGATCGGGCTGGTGCCCACGATGGGGGCCCTGCACGAGGGCCACCTCTCGCTGATCGGGAGGGCGCGCGAGCAGTGCGACGTGGTGGTCGTCACCCTGTTCGTCAACCCCGCCCAGTTCAACGAGCGCTCGGACCTCGAGCGCTACCCCCGCCGTCTGCAGCACGATTCAGAGCTCGCCGCCGCCGCGGGCGCGGACCTGCTGTTCGCCCCGTCCGCCGAGGAGGTCTATCCCCCCGGCTTTGCAACCTCCGTGGAGGTGCTGGGCCTGACCGACCGGCTGGAGGGCGAGGTTCGGGGCGCCGAGCACTTCCGGGGGGTGACCACCGTCGTGACGAAGCTGCTGTGCATGGCGCAGCCCGAGATCGCCTACTTCGGCCAGAAGGACGCCCAGCAGGTGGTGGTCATCCGGCGCCTGATCGCCGACCTGAACCTGCCGGTCCGCATCGAGGTGTGCCCGACCGTGCGGGAGCCCGATGGCCTTGCCATGTCCAGCCGCAACGCCCGGCTGTCGGGAGCGGAGCGCAGGCAGGCCCTCGCCCTGCCGGCGGCGCTCGAAGCCGCCAGCGCCCGTGCGGCGGCGGGCGAGCGCTCGGCCGCCGCCCTGCTGCAGGCGGCGCGTGAGGCCCTGTCGGCGGCGGGCGTCGAGCCCGACTACGTGGCGCTCGTCGATCCCGACACGCTCGAGCCCCGCCCCACGCTCGCCCGCGACAGCCTGCTTGCCCTGGCGGCCCGGATCGGCGGCGTCCGGCTGATCGACAACATGGTCCTGCAGCCCTGCGAGCACTTGCTCTCCGCTCAAGCACCCGAAAGAGACGCGATCGCCTGATGCAGCGCGTGATGCTCAAGTCGAAGATCCACCGCGCAACGGTCACCGGGTCGGACCTGCACTATGTGGGGTCGATCACGATCGACCCCGATCTGCTGGAGGCAGCGGACATCCTCGAGCACGAGCAGGTTCACGTGCTCGACATCGACAACGCCGCGCGCTTTGAGACCTACACGATCGCCGGTGAGCGGGGCTCGGGGACCATGCAGATAAACGGCGCCGCCGCCCGCCTGGTCCACACCGGCGACACCATCATCGTCGTCTCCTACGCTGCCTACGAGCAGGCCGAGCTGGAGCGCTACGAGCCTCGCGTCGTGCACGTGGAGGCCCACACCAACCGGATCATCACAGTCGACGACGCGGTGGCCACCCTGCTGTCCTAGCGGGAGTCAACCGGCGTCAGAGAGGAATCACCGTGTCCAGCTATCCCGACATACAGGCCCCATCAGACCCCGGCCGCCTGCCGATGACCCTGCCGCTGCTGGCCGAAAAGAAGCGCCTGTCAGAACCGATCGTGATGGTCACCGCGTATGACTATCCCTCGGCCCGCGCGGCCGAGGCTGCGGGCGTCGACCTGGTGCTGGTCGGCGACTCCGCGGCCACCACGGTGCTCGGCTACAACGCCACCACCCCCGTCGAGCTCGGCGACATGCTGGTTCTCGCGCGGGCCGTCCGCCGCGGGCTGAGCAACCCTCTGCTGATCGGCGACCTTCCGTTCGGCTCCTACGAGGTGTCAGACGAACAGGCCATCACCACGGCCATGCGGATGGTCAAGGAGGCGGGCTGCGAGGTCGTGAAGCTGGAGGGGGGCGGCGAGGCGTCGGTGCGCCGCGCCCGTGCGATCGTGGGCGCCGGCATCCCGGTGATGGGCCATGTCGGCCTGACACCCCAGACCTCGACCGCGCTGGGGGGCTGGAAGGCGCAGGGCCGCACGGCCGGCGCGGCCGAGCGGATCGCCTCAGAGGCGCTGGCGCTGCAGGAGGCCGGCTGCTTCGCGCTCGTGTTCGAGGCGATCCCCGCCTCGGTCACCGAGGAGCTGATGCCCCACATGCGGATCCCGGTGATCGGCATCGGCGCCGGTCCGGCCACCGACGGGCAGGTGCTCGTGTTCCACGACCTGCTCGGCATCCGCGACGGGCTGGGTGCGCGCTTCGTGAAGCGCTACGCGAACCTGCAGCAGGACATGAACGCCGGAGTCAGCGCCTACGCCGAGGACGTGCGGGCGCGGCGCTACCCCGGCCCGGAGCACACCTACTCGATCGATCCGGCCGAGCTCGAGGAGCTGAGAGCCCGCCTGGCCTGAGCGGCGCGGCCGGGCCGTCGGCGCCGTCAGCTAAAGCTCCAGCGGGTCTGGCTGAACTCATCACCCCTGGCGAAGCCGAGCACGGTCGTGGGCACGACCCGGAAGACGAGCACCCCACCGTTTCGGATCGCCTCGCCCAGCCCGAACCAGGTGCCCTCCGGCGCCGTGAAGTGCTCCCCGTACTTCGCCTCATAGCCGGCGGCCACGGCTGCGAGCTCCACGCTGTCGCTGACCTCAGCGGCGGCGCCTTCGACCACCACATCCAGACCGCCGTCGAGCCCGTTCCGGCCGGTGGTGAGGATGCAATGCCGGTTCCCCTCGAGGTTCTTCGCCTTGCGCTCCTTCGCACCCGTGCAGAAGTACATCGCATCGTCCAGGAACACCGCCAGCAGGGGCGTGACGTGCGGGCGTCCGTCGGGGCGCACCGTGGACAGCCAGAACACCGGGGCGACCTCGATGGTTCGCCGTCCCTGCGCCCAATCGGTCGCGCTCGCACCCGGGCTGCTGAACCCGGGATGAAGCTCCGTCAGGGGCGTCTCTGCCATCACGTCACGGCGCGGCGCAGAGGCTCTTGACGTGCTGGTAGAGGTAGGTCGCGGCGGCGATCGGGACGGCGTTGACCTGCGCCGGGCTCGAGGAGGGGGCGCCCAGCTCGTCGCCGACCAGCAGAAAGCAGCGGCCGGTCGTGAACAGCACGTTGCCGGCGGGGCCTTCGCCCACCACGATCGCCCCCGGTATCGCCGGGACCTTTTCGCCCTCCAGGTGCAGGCCATAGCGGGGATCCACCTGCAGGTAGTGCGTGACTTCCTTCTTGGCGCCTTCGGGAGTGTTGAACACCAGCGCCAGCGACAGCCCGGCTGCGCTGGCGGAGCCTTTGTAGTGCTGTCCCACCCCCTCGCGGAAGCCCGCGCTGGTCAGCCTGGCGGTTTCGTGGGCGACTTCGTCGCTTTCGCCACTGGTCTGCGCCCAGGCCTGTGCCGACGTCGACGTCTGCATCGCGCCGGAGGGTGTGAAGCCCGTCATGGCGGCCGTTGGCACGAGCGAGGCCGGGTGTATCAGCGCGGCCGCGGCGGCTGCCGAGGTCACCGTCTGTGCGGTCGCAGTGGAGCTGGCGCTGCTGGTGTTGGTGCTCCCGCCGCAACCCGCCGCGCCCAGGCTAGCGGCCAGCAGCCCGGCCAGCAGGAGCCGGCCTCGGCTGAAAAGCTGCGTCGTGGCGCGGAGCGAGGTCATCTCGGCTCCGCGCAAGCTATCGGGTAGGAGCGCCCTTCGCCTGTTCGTGGCGCTCGCCGCCCGGGTACTCGATCGCGCGGATCACCCGGGCCGGCGCCCCGGCGGCGATCGAGAACGGCTCGACGTCCCTGGTGACCACGCTGTTGGCGCCGATCACCGAGCGCTGGCCGATGCTCACGCCGCTGGTGACCACCACGTTGGCTCCCAGCCAGCAGTTGTCGCCGATGCGGGTCGGCCCGCGGGTCTCGAAGCCCTGCCAGGTGATCGGCGCCTCAGGATCGTCGTATCGGTGGGAGGCATCGGAGACGAAGCAGCCGTTGGCCAGCATGCAGTGGTCGCCGATCTCGACCAGCTCCTGGGAGGCCACCATCACGCCCAGATTCAGGAAGCTCCCCGCCCCGATCCGCACGCGGGCGCGCCCGGGCGCCGTGATCCACACCCCGGGCTCCAAGAGCGTCCCCGGGCCGACCTGTAGGCGTCCCTCGCGCAGGGCCTCGAGCACATTGCCGTACACCGGCCAGCGTACGAAGGCCTCGCGGCGCAGGAACTCCAAGTGGATGCGGGCACGATTCCAGGGCAGCGAGTTGTGCTCGTAGTGGCGCCACTTCTGCGCCCACAGCCGCGCCCTCCCGGCGGGCTCGGTCACGCCGCGACCCTGGGCCGGCGTTTGCGCGGCGGGCCCTTGGCGGGCTTCTTGGCCGCCCGCCGCGCGGCGGGCGTGAGAATCTCCGCGAGGAACTGTCCGGTGTGGGAGGCCGGCTCGGCCGCCACCTCCTCCGGGGTGCCCACGGCGATCGCCATCCCCCCCTCCTCACCCCCCTCGGGGCCCATGTCGATGAGGCGGTCGGCAGACTTGATGACGTCGAGGTTGTGCTCGATCACGACCACGCTGTTGCCGGCGTCGACCAGCCGCTGCAGCACCTCCAGCAGCCGCTGCACGTCGGCGAAGTGAAGGCCCGTGGTGGGCTCATCGAGGATGTACAGCGTGCGCCCGGTGGCGATCTTCGACAGCTCGGTCGCAAGCTTGACCCTCTGGGCCTCTCCCCCGGACAGCGTGGTCGCCGGCTGGCCCAGGCGCACGTAGCCGAGGCCCACGGCGTTGAGGGTCTCAAGGCGCCGGCGCACCTTGGGAATGTGCTCGAAGAAGCTGAGCGCCTCCTCGACCGGCATATCGAGCACGTCCGCGATGCTCCGGCCCTTGAAGCGGACCTCCAGTGTCTCGCGGTTGTAGCGCTTGCCGTGGCACTGCTCGCAGGGCACGTACACGTCGGGCAGGAAGTGCATCTCGATCTTGATCTGGCCGTCGCCGCGGCAGACCTCGCAGCGCCCGCCCTTGACGTTGAAGCTGAAGCGCCCGGGCTTGTAGCCCCTGGCCCGCGCCTCCTGGGTCTTCGAGAACAGGTCGCGGATCACGTCGAACAGCCCCGTGTAGGTGGCCGGATTGGAGCGCGGGGTGCGCCCGATCGGCGACTGGTCAACAGCGATGATCTTGTCCAGCTGCTCGAGCCCGTGGATCGCACGGTGCGCGCCCGGGCGCTGGCGCGCCCGGTGCAGGCGGTTGGCAACGGCCTTGAACAGGACTTCGTTGACGAGCGTGGACTTGCCCGATCCTGAGACGCCCGTGACGCAGGTCAGCACGCCGAGCGGGATGTGCACGTCGATATCGCGCAGGTTGTGCTGTGAGGCGCCGAGGATCTCGATGTAGCCGGTTGGCGTCCTGCGCCGGGCGGGAAGCTCGATCGTGCGCTCGCCGGACAGGAACTGGCCCGTCAGCGACTCCTTCACCTTCTGAACCTCGGCGGCGGTTCCCTGGGCCACGATCCGCCCGCCGTGTTCGCCGGCGCCGGGCCCCAGGTCGAGCAGGTGGTCGGCGGCGCGCATCGTCTGCTCGTCGTGCTCGACCACGATCACGGTGTTGCCCAGGTCGCGCAGGCGCTCGAGGGTGCCTATCAGCTTGGAGTTATCGCGCTGGTGC
This sequence comes from uncultured Solirubrobacteraceae bacterium, assembly GCA_963826995.1. Classification (GTDB taxonomy): domain Bacteria; phylum Actinomycetota; class Thermoleophilia; order Solirubrobacterales; family Solirubrobacteraceae; genus Palsa-744. The sequence goes on from CAWGYZ010000006.1 coordinate 155,280, forward strand.
AGGCCGATCGAGGGCTCATCCAGGATGTACAGCACCCCCACCAGCGACGAGCCGATCTGGGTGGCCAAGCGGATGCGCTGGGCCTCGCCTCCGGACAGTGTGGAGGCGGCCCGGTCCATCGACAGGTAGCCGATGCCGACGTTCTCAAGGAACCGCAGCCGCTCTGAGATCTCGCGCAGGATCAGCCGCGCCACATGCCGGTCGGTCTCTGACAGCTCGACCTCCTCGAGCCACTCCAGCGCCCGCCGCGCTGACAGCGCGCAGAAGTCCTCGATGCGGGTGCCGCCGACCAGCACCGCGCGGGACTCGGCCCGCAGCCGCGCCCCGCCGCACACAGGGCAGGCGCGCAGCGACATGAACTCCTCGATCTTTTCGCGCGTCAGTTCCGAATCGGTCTCTCGATAACGGCGCTGCAGGTTCTTCACGATTCCCTCGAACCTGGTCGCGTAGGAGCGCTGGCGCCCGTAGCGGTTGCGGTAGGTGACCTCGATCGGCTCGCCGTTGGTGCCGTTCAGGAACAGGTCCTGCTGCTCGGCGGGAAGCTCTTCCCAGGGCGCCTCCAGATCGACCCCGTAGCGCTCGGCGATGGCCTCGGTGACCTGGTCGTAGTAGCTCGAGGTGCTGTTGGCCCACGGCGCGAGCGCGCCCTCACCGATCGACAGCGTCGGGTTGGGCACCACCAGCTCGGGGTCGATCTCCATCTGCGAGCCCAGCCCGGTGCAGCGGTCGCAGGCCCCGTGGGGGGAGTTGAAGGAGAAGATCCTCGGCTCGAGCTCTGTCAGCGACGGCCCGTGCTCGGGGCAGGCGAACTTCTCAGAGAACGTGAACACCGTCCCCGGATCGGGAGCCACGCCCGGGACGATCTGTACCGCCGCCGCGCGCGCGCCCTTGGCTCCGGTCGCGTGCGCATGCTCCACTCCGGCCTCGTCATCCTTGGCCGATGCGGCTGCGGAGCCCGAACGGGCGGAGCCGATTATCTCTATCTCGACCAGCCCGTCGGCCAGGGACACGGCCGTCTCGATCGAGTCCGCCAGGCGCTTGCGCACGTCGTGGCGCATGATCAGCCGGTCCACCACCACCGAGATGTCGTGCTTGTAGCGCTTGTCCAGCACGATCGACTCCTCCAGCATGCGCACCCGGTCGTCGATCTTCACCCGTGCGAAGCCGTCGGCCCTGAGCTCGTCCAGCAGCTTGCCGTACTCCCCCTTGCGCCCGCGCACCACGGGCGCCAGCACCATGAAGCGCGTGCCCTCGGCCAGCTCCATCGCCTGGTCGATGATCTGCTCGGCCGACTGCCCCACGATCGGCCTTCCGCAGACCGGGCAGTGGGGCTTTCCCACCCGCGACCACAGCAGGCGCAGGTAGTCGTAGATCTCGGTGACCGTGCCCACGGTCGAGCGGGGGTTGCGCGAGGTGGTCTTCTGGTCGATCGAGATCGCCGGCGAGAGCCCCTCGATGGAGTCCACGTCCGGCTTGTCCATCTGTCCCAGGAACTGCCTGGCATAGGCGGACAGCGACTCGACGTAGCGCCGCTGGCCCTCGGCGTAGATGGTGTCGAAGGCGAGGCTCGACTTGCCCGATCCCGACAGCCCGGTGATCACCACCAGGGCATCCCGGGGCAGTGCCACGGAGATGTCCTTGAGGTTGTGCTCCCTCGCTCCGGAGACGACTATCTGGTTGCCGGCGGCCATGTGCCGCTCATTCTATTAGGGCGAACAGATGTTCGCCTGAGCCGCCACGGCGACCGGTCATCGCCGCCGTGCGGAGCCTCCCCGAGCTAACCCTCGATCGCGGTGTAGACCTCGTCGATCAGCTTCGCCCGGTCGGCCAGCTGGAAGTTCTCAGACAGGTAGCGATCGGCCGACGCGCGGGGTTCGCCGTTGAGGGCCATGTTCAGCGCGACCAGCCGGGCGCTGTCGAGGTCGCCGTTCGCGTCCACGGGGGCGGAGGCCTCCTGCGGCTGCGGCGTCGACTGGGGCGCCGGCGTCGGCGTCGGCGTGGGCACGATCACCGGTTCCGGGCGCACGGCCTGCGGGGCGGCGCGCACCGGCGGCTCCTCCTCGAGCGCCGCCTCCTCAGCCGCCTCGACCGGCGCGGCTCCTGGGACCGATGCAAGGCGCGGCGGCGCCGGGGCGGGCGGGCCGAAGGCCGATGAGGCGATTGCCGGCGGAGGCGGGGGACCGTCGTGGCCGGTCGTCGGCTCGGTTCCGCCACGCCCCGAGGCCGCGTCGTAGAGCTCTCCCATGTTGGTTCCCAGCGAGGCCAGATCGCCGGCCAGGCGGCCGGCACCGGCGCGCAGGCTCTCCACCAGAGCGTCCACCTCGCCGTCCATCGCCGAGACCCGCTCCAGCAGCACCGCGGTGGCCTCGGCGACGGCCGCCACGTGCGCCCGGGCGCGCGCGAGGGCGTCCTCGCGGGTTCGCTCGGCGTCGCGGCCGGCCTGCTCGCGGGCCTCCGTGGCGTCGGCCAGCGCCTGGCGCTCGATGTCCGCCGCGGCGGTCTCGGCCGCGGTCAGGATGCTCTGAACCTGCGTGGCCGCCGTCGAGGCCAGCGAGGGCTCTGAGCCGGCGCCGCTGCTCGCGCGCTGAAGCTCCTCGAACTCCGCTCCGAGCGCGCGCAGGTGGGCGTCCACGGCCGCCGGGTCATACCCGCGCCGGCCGATGGGGAAGTCGCGCCGTTCGATCGCCTGCCGGTCGATGTCCACGGCGGCAATCCTAGGCGATGTCGCCGGTTGGAGCCTCACTTGCCTGGATCTCCCGCAGGTCACGGCGCAGCTCGCGCAGCTCGTCGCGCAGCTGGGCGGCGTACTCGAAGCGCAGCTCCTCGGCGGCCAGGCTCATCTCCTCCTCGAGCTCCACCACCATCCGCTCGAGCTCGTGCTTGGGCATCTCCCCGCCCGCCCCGCGCGCCGCCGTGCGGCGTTTGCGCCCGCGCGGAACCTTCGACTCGGCCTGCAGGAACTCGGCGATGTCGGAGATGCCCTTGACGATCGTGGCCGCGGTGATCCCGTGCTCCTCGTTGTATGCCAGCTGGATCTCCCGGCGGCGGTCGGTCTCGGAGATCGCCGCGCGCATCGCCTGGGTCTCTTTGTCGGCGTACATCAGCACGGTTCCGTCGACGTTGCGGGCCGCGCGCCCGATCGTCTGGATCAGCGAGGTCTCGCCCCGCAGGAAGCCCTCCTTGTCGGCATCCAGGATCGCCACCAGCGACACCTCCGGCAGATCCAGGCCCTCGCGCAGCAGGTTGACCCCGACCAGCACGTCGTACTCCCCCAGCCGCAGGTCGCGGATTATCTGGATGCGCTCCAGCGTGTCGATCTCGGAGTGCAGGTAGCGCGTCTTGAAGCCCATCTCGAGCAGATACTGCGACAGGTCCTCCGACATCTTCTTGGTCAGCGTCGTCACCAGCACCCGCTCGTCGCGCTCGACCCGCTGGCGGACCTCGTTCATCAGGTCGTCGATCTGGTTGTGCGTCTCGCGCACGTCCACGGCGGGATCCACGATCCCGGTCGGGCGCACGATCTGCTCGACCACCCGGCCCGAGCGCGTGCGCTCGTACTCGCCCGGCGTGGCTGAGACGAAGGTCAGCTGGGGGGTGATGGAGAGGAACTCCTCGAAGGTCTGGGGGCGGTTGTCCAGGGCGCTGGGCAGGCGGAAGCCGTAGTCCACCAGCGTCTGCTTGCGCGAGCGGTCGCCCACGTGCATGCCGCCGATCTGCGGCACCGTCTGGTGTGACTCGTCGATGAAGCAGATGAAATCCTTGGGGAAGTAGTCGATCAGGCAGTAGGGGCGCTCGCCCGGTCTGCGCCCGTCGAGGATGCGCGAGTAGTTCTCGATCCCCGAGCAGAAGCCCACCTCTTTGAGCATCTCCATGTCGTACTGGGTGCGCTGGCGCAGGCGGTGGGACTCGAGCAGCTTGCCCTCGGACTCGAGCTGGGCGCAGCGCTCATTCAGCTCCCGCCCGATCTCGGCCACGCCATCCTCGATCGTGCCCTCCTTGACGTTGTAGTGGGTCGCCGGCCAGATCGCCACGTGCTCGAGATCGTCGGCTATCACCTCGCCGGTGAGCGGGTCGAAGTGGGCCAGCTGCTCGACTTCGTCACCGAACATGCGCGCGCGGAAGGCCGTCTCGGCGTAGGCCGGGAACACCTCCAGGGTCTCACCGCGAACCCGGAAGGTGCCGCGCGAGAGCACGGTGTCGTTGCGGGTGTACTGGATCGAGACCAGTTTGCGAAGCAGCGCGTCGCGGTCGATCTCCTCGCCCTTGCGCAGGATCTGCATGTTCATCTCGTAGGTCTCCGGCGAGCCCAGACCGTAGATGCAGGACACCGAGGCCACCACGATCACGTCGCGGCGGGCGAACACCGCGGCGGTGGCCGCGTGGCGCAGCCGGTCGACCTCCTGGTTGATGGCCGAGTCCTTCTCGATGTACAGATCCCGGCTCGGTACGTAGGCCTCCGGCTGGTAGTAGTCGTAGTAGGACACGAAGTACTCGACCGCGTTGTCCGGGAAGAAGGTCCGGAACTCGTTGCACAGCTGGGCGGCGAGGGTCTTGTTGTGGGCGATCACCAGGGTCGGGCGCTGGACCGCCTCGATCACGCCGGCCATGGTCATCGTCTTTCCGGTTCCCGTCGCTCCCAGCAGCGTCTGAAAGCGCTCGCCGGCATCCACGCCTTCGGCCAGGGAGGCGATCGCCTTGGGCTGGTCGGCCGTCGGCGTGAACACGGAGTCGAGCTTGAAGTCGGGCATCGCCCCCTACCGTAGCGAGCCCCTCAAGAGGCTCCCGGCCCGCCGGCGAGGACCCCCGAGCCGTCCGCCGCGCCGCACCTCGCTCACGCTCCTGCCGCGGGCTGCCGATGGAGCCCACATCGACGAAGACCCACCGATCCCCGTCCTGGACGCCCCTCTGACCGAACCCACGGGCCCGGCAGGCGCCCCAGCCGGCGGCCGCCCGCGGCTCGTGATCGCCGACGACGACCCGGTGGTGCAGTCGATGCTCAGCCTGTCGCTCGGCGCCCGCTTCGACATCGTCGGCGCGGCCGCGGACGGGGAGGAGGCGATCGAGCTGGCCAGGGTGTGGCAGCCGGATGCGGCACTGGTGGACGTGCAGATGCCGAAGGGCGGCGGCCTGCGAGCCGTGCGCGGGATACGCGAGGTCGCTCCCGCCACCGCGATCGTGGTGCTGTCCGGATACCGCTCGCACGGCGTGGTTCGCGAGCTGACCCGGGCGGGCGCGATCGCCTACCGGCGCAAGGGCGTCACGCCCGATGCTCTCGCGCAGGCGCTGAACGACTCGATCGAGGCGCACGCCGCCGAGCGCCGGGCATCAGCCTGGCCGATCCTCGCCTGGTACTGCCGGGGTCTCAACCGCCGGCCCAGGCGACCGTCGCCCTGATCCCGTTTCGGCCGGGCGAGCCGGCTCACTTCACCTCGTTCGGCGCGCCGAAGGCCTCGGCGATCCGGGTGTCCAACAGCTTCTTCACGAGCTTCTCCGGTAGCGGCTGATCGACGGGGAAGTGCAGCGAGCCCTTGGTGCTCGTGTAGCCCTCGGTCTCCGCAGCCAGCCGTCTGATCACAGAGCCGCTGTGAGGCAGGTAGCTCAGATGACTCTTGAAGGCCGCAAACCCGGCGATGGTCTTGCCCTGCAGCTTGAACGCCGGCATGCCGTATGAGATGCACTGCTCGGCCTCGGGAACCATCGCCACGATCGTCTCGCGCAGCCGTGTGAGCGTCGCTCTCTTCGGCTCATCGAGAGTGGCGAGGTAGTCGTCGATCTCCTGCTTTGGCACAACCGCATTCTCGAGGCTCCTGTCGGGCCGGTCAAGGTCCGCGTCAGCAGCCCCGCGCGACGCTCCGGCCCAGCCACGTGCTCGGTCGGGAAAAGACCTGGAATTGCACCTGATTCCTACCTGCGACACGCTCGCAGAAAAACGGGCGATTTTGGATTTGTGCGCTGTTACGGTCACCGAAATTGACTCGCAACACCAGTCGAAAGCGAGAGGAGCTCACAATGGATAAGTTGAACCGCCGTTCATTTCTGAAGACCCGGGCCGGCTTCGCCGTCCCAGCCCTCCCAGCAGGCACGACAGCCGACGCAGGGGCCGAGGAGGGGACCAGCCGGCGAGCATTTCTTCAGGGCACCGCCGGTGCCGCGGCCGGAGCGGCAGCGATCCTCGCAGCCCCGAAGGTCGCGGCGATCGCGCTGGACTCCTCGCACGGCAGCGAACCTCAGGGCGTTGTCACAAAGGCTTCCGGACCCGCACCGGCCGAGCCGGTGACCGCGTATGTCCGAGACGCCGAGCGCGGCGAGGTGACGGTCATGTCAGGCAAGCAGGAGACCACCTACAAGGACCCCGTGCTGGTGAAGCGGCTGCTCGACGCGGCTCGCTGACAAGCGGTTCTTCCAACACTCGACCACGAAAGGCAACAGACATGTCATCACATCGCGAGGCACCGGAGATAAGCAAGGACCCGGTCGCGGACAACACGGACACATACGCGTTCGTCAGCCCCGACGACCCGGGAACGGTGACACTGATCACCAACTACCTCCCAGCCGAGGTTCCGGCCGGAGGTCCCACCTTCTACGAGTTCGGTAACGACGTCCTCTACAAGATCCACGTCGACAACAACGGTGACGGGCTGCCCGACGTCACCTTTGAGTTCAGCTTCGACTCGGTCATCACAAACCCCAACACCTTCCTCTACAACACGGGAACGATCAGCTCGCTGAAGGATCCCAACTGGAACAAACGCCAGTTCTACAACGTCACGCGGGTGGATCACGCAAAGCACGGGAAGAGCAAGGAAAGGGTGCTCGGCGAAGGCCTCGCGTGTCCCCCCTCCAACATCGGCCCGCACTCGACGCCGAACTACTCGGCGCTCGGGCAGGAAGCCGTGCACACACTGTCGGGGAACCAGACCGTGTTCGCCGGTCAGCGCACCGACCCGTTCTTCGTGGACATCGGGTCGATCTTCGACCTCGCCGACCTGCGCCCGTTTCAGGAAGCGCATGTGATTCCGATGCCCGCCGCGGGCGGTGTGGACACGCTGTCGACGGTCAACGTTCACACGATCGCGATCCGGGTCCCGATCTCGAGCCTCACGGTCGACGGTTCCGTGCCGACCAACGTCATGAGCTCGAAGGCCGTGCTCGGCGTGTGGGGCTCCGCCAGTCGCCGCAAGGTTCGCATCTCGGACGGCGCCAACAGTGAACACTCGGAGGCCGGACCGTGGGTGCAGGTCTCGCGGCTGGGCAACCCCCTGGTCAACGAGGCGCTCATCCCGATGAGCCGCAAGGACGCCTGGAACTCCGACCACCCAGTCGGTGAAAAGGAGTACCTGCAGTACGTCGCACACCCGGAGCTCGCGAGGCTGCTGCCGGTGCTCTACCCGAATGTGTTTCCGAGCCTGGAAGCGCTCGAAGCCAAAAAGGCGCCGCGTGAAGACCTCGTGGCGATCCTTCTGACCGGTCTGCCGGCGGGCGTCGTGGCGGGCTTTCAGAACAACACGGGCAAGGTGGTGGCCGACATGCTGCGGCTCAACGTCGCGGTCCCGCCCGCCAGCACTCCCAACCCGCTGGGGATCCTCGGCGGCGATCTGGCAGGTTTCCCCAACGGCAGGCGCGTGATCGACGACACCACGACGATCGAGCTGCGCGCCATCGCGGGACTCACCGTCCCACTGGTGAACAAAGGCTACAAACCGGACGCGGCCGCGGAAGCCGTCACCGACGACACCCCGCCCCTGTCGGTGCGCTTCCAGTCGACATTCCCCTACATCGGCATCCCCCACGACGGGTTCGACTTCCCGTCTACGACGAAATAGAGGGGCGCCGAGCAGATGCACAGCCATGATCACAGCCACACCCACGGTCACCACGGCACCGAGGAGAACCACGCGGCGCGGCGGCACCCCGAGCACGTCGTGCTTGACCTCGGTGGTGACATCGGGGCGTTGATCCTCCACACCCGCGCCGAGATGCTCGGCGTGGAGGTGGAGATCAGCGCCACCGGGCAGGACGACCGACGCAGTCACAAGGACGTGCTCGAGCGCGAGATCAACGGGCGTCCCGCATACACGGCGGTGTTCGACAACATCCGCCAGGGCACCTACACGCTGTGGATCGACGACGTCGCGTGCGAGCGCGACGTCGTCGTAACCGGGGGCTCGGTCTCCGAACTCGACTGGTCCGCCAGGTCTGACCTGCCGGGGCTCGAGCTCCTGCGCAGCTGATGCGCATGCTGGTGCTCAGCGCCGCGCGAGCAGTGCTGAGCATCAGCCCGGCGAGATGCGGCTGACCGCCATCACGCTGGCCGCGACCGCCGCAGCGGCTGCTCTGATAGGCGCGGCGAGCACGTCCGCGCAGCAGACGGGCGCCTCCCTGCAGCTCGCCGGCGTGCCGGCCAGGCTGGCCCTTCCCGGGAGCTTCACGATGTCCGTCAGCGGATCCACGGGAGCCGCCTCGGGGGCATCGATCTATGAGATCTACGGCCCCGCACCCTGTGAGGCGAGCGTGGACGCCCAGCTCGAGGCGAGCCCGGAGGAGTCCCTGCTCAGCCCCGAAGCCGAGGAACCGGCGGCGTCCAATCTCGGCGGGACCTTCACCGTTCACTCCCATGGCCTCGGCGAAGCCGTCAGCGGTCCGGGGCTCTACAACGTGTGCGTATTCATGGAAGCCCCGGAAGAACCCGAAAGCGAAGACGGCTCAGAAGAAGAATCGGTGATCGCCGTGGCGTCCGCCAGCTTCCTCGCGCTCCCGGCGAGCAGCGGCAGCTCGCCCGTCGCGAGGTCGCATGGCGCTGTGAGAGGGTGCACCGCGCCGCGCATCAGGGGCCAGCGCCGGAGGTCCCGTGGGAAGTCTATTGCGAGGAATCACTGCTCGCCCCCGCCGAGGTGCATCGTGCCGCACATCAGGGGCAGGAGGCTGAGGTCAGCCGAGCTGGCGATCGCAGCGGCTCACTGTGCGGTCGGCAGGGTCAGGAGGGCGGGCTCCCGGCACGTGCGCAGGGGGCGCGTCGTCTGGCAGAGCCGCAGGGCCGGCCGCTCACTGCCCCGCGGGACTCGCATCGGTTTAGTCATCAGCGCGGGCGCGAGCCGCCGCCCGAAGCACGGACGGCGCTGAGCTCAGCCGGCCGCGTCCATGCCGTCAGCGACGGCATCCGGGTGTTTCAGCCTGGCGCTCCACTTCTCCTCGACGCGGCCGAACCTCCAGAACGCCAGCGCGCCCACCCAGCAGACGACGAACATGCCGACGATCACGAAGCCCGCCTTGTTGATGTCGAACACCTCCATGAAGTGCCAGAAGGAGCCGTGCAGGCCGCCGAGCTCCATCGGCAGCAGGCCGAGCACCTCGATGGTGCCGATGAAGAAGCAGATCGCCACCGACAGCCCGGTGATGGCGAGGTTGTAGTAGACCTTGCGAACCGGGTTGAAGAACGCCCACGAATACGCGAAGTTCATGAAGATGCCGTCGATCGTGTCCATCAGGCACATGCCGGCGGTGAACAGGATCGGCAGGCACAGGATCGCGTAGAAGGGCAGGTGCTGGGAGGCCAGCAGAGCGGTCGTGGCGAGCAGCGCCACCTCGGTCGCCGTATCGAAGCCCATGCCGAACACGACGCCGACCGGATACATCTTCCACTCCCTGTCGATGGTCCTCATCCACCTGCCGAAGAAGCGGAACATCAGCCCGCGGTTGTTCAGCTGGCGTTCGAGCTCGGCCTCGTCGTAGTTGCCTTCGCGCATCGCGCGGAACACGCGAAAGATCCCGGCCAGGATGACGACGTTGAGAAGGGCGATCAGATACAGGAACGTCGCCGAGACGACCGTCCCGAAGACGCCGCCGAACTGCTCGAGGTTCGAGCTGCCGTTGGAGACCGCTCCGTAGACGGCCTTCTCGGCCACGACGATGCCGACGCCGATCGCCACCACGATCGTCGAATGCCCGAGCGAGAACCAGTAGCCGATGCTCAGCGGTCGCTTGCCTTCGTTCATGAGCTTACGTGTGGTGTTGTCGATGGCCGAGATGTGATCCGCATCGAACGCGTGGCGCAGGCCGAGCGAGTAGGCGAGCCCCGCCACGCCGATTCCAAGGCCCTTGTAGTGGGAGGGCACGACGAATGCGATGAAGATGCCGAACCCGACGATGTGCAGGGCGGCAATGCTCACAAACATCAGGACGGCCCGGCGTCGCTCTGAAGGCGTCAGCGATCCCACGACCTGAACCAGGTACCCGAGCATTCCAAAGCGAGTCCTCGAGCGATCGACGAGATTGCCCTCTCTGCGCGCCGGACTCCCTCCCAGGCCACTGCGTACAAAGCTCATCGCCGACTGCTCCTTTTGATTGCGCTGATTGGCTCGTGAACCTCCGCTGCGCAAGGGGCACACAGCCCGACGATCGGAAAGTGGATGAAGCTGGCTCGGTAGCCGAACTGGTGCTCGATCAGCTCGCGCACCGCATCGAGCTCCTCCGTTGCGACCGCCCGGTAATCGGCACAACGCTCGCACGTGAGGTACTCCCGCTCACCGCTCACGGCCAGCGCGTGCAGGCCCGGGCCGTGCCCGAGGTGAACGTGGCGAACCACGCCGATGTCCTCGAGCGCCTGCAGGTTGCGATACACCGAACCGATGTCCGAGGCGGGCACGCGGCCACCGATCCCTTCGGCGATCTGCTCGGCCGACATCGGCCCGTCGGCGGCCAGGAGCGCCTCCAGCACCAGCCGGCGGGCGGCCGATACGCGAAGGCCCCGTCCGCGCATCAAGGCCATGGCGGAGCTCAGGTCCTCGAGCTCCGGCGTCTGCGCATCGAGGTCCGCGCCCGCCGCGGCTGCGCGTCGATGCTCCGCTGCGTAATCCACCTCACGCGTGCTCACTGGCCTTCCTCCGCCTGCCGGGGATTGCCGGCACAGCTCCTCGTTGTGCCGCTGGTTTTTGTATACGGCCGACTCTCAACTGCGGATCACTGGCAGTGAGGTTTCGCTCGCACAGACAACGCCGGCCGGCGGCGAGCTAGGAACCGAGCTCGCGCCCGTAGCTGGCGCGATACTCGCGCTGAGCTTCCAGCACGCGTTCCACGTAGGCCCGCGTCTCCGGGAACGGGATCGCTGCGACCGTCAGCGGCCTGCCCGCGGCGTTGGCCTGCGCCACCCAGCTGTCCACGTTCGCAAGGCCCCCGTTGTAGGCGGCCACGGCGAGCATCTCGTTGCCGTGGTAATGGTTCAGCAGGTAGCGCAGGTAGTAGCTGCCGTAGGCCACGTTGATACGCGGCGTGGCCAGGTCGCTGGCCGTGAAGCTCGAGCCGCCGGACAGGTGGGCGATGAAGTAGGCGGTGCCGGGCAGGATCTGCATCAGGCCCTCAGCCCCCGCCGGGGACGGTCGCGGATCGAACTTCGTCTCGGCGTAGATGACGGCCGCGATCAAGGCCGGATCCAGGTGCTTCTCCCCCGCCTGTTCGCGGATCACGCTGGCGTCGCTCAGCGGTAGCCCCAGCCTGCGCACGACATCGTCCACCCCCGAGACGACCAGCCCCACGACCAGTGCCGCGAGCACGGCGCCCACGACCCACCCAAGCGCTCGTCCGCTCATCTTGGAAGCTTGTCAAGAACCGCCGACAGGCCCCGCTCGAGATCCTCCTCGCTGCCGTCGTTTCGAACGACGAAGGTCGCCCGTTGCGCCTTCTCCTCCTGCGGAAGCTGGCGCGCGGCGCGCTCGTCGGCGAGCGCGTGCCCGCGCGTCGAGGCTCGCTCGCGCCTGACCTGCTCCTCGGCGATGATCGCGATCGTCGCGTCATAGATCCCCTCGAGACCCGCCTCGAACAGCAGCGGGGTCTCCACCACGGCCGCCCGCGGTCGCGACCGTCCGTCCTCGGCGCCGCGCACCTCCCCCAGCCAGGCGGCGACCCGAGCACCCACGAGCGGCCACAGCAGACCCTCGAGCCAGCGCCGATCCTCCTCACTGGCGAACACCCGCTCGGCGATCGCGGAGCGGTCCACCACGCCCCCGGGCGCGACCTCTGCACCCCATCGGTCGACAACCGCCGCGCGCAGCTCATCCCCCTCGTACAGCTCGTGCACCACGGCATCGGATGACAGAACCGCGGCGCCCAGCCGCTCGAGCGCGGCCAGCGCCGTCGACTTGCCGGCGCCCATGCCTCCGGTCAGCCCGACGAAGGGCACGGCCGTCTCCACCGGCTCGGCGCCCTGGGACCGCGTCAGTCCGACGAGGACTCGGCGGCGATCTCAGGTTCGGCCGCTGCGGCCGGCTCTGCAGCCTCGCCGGTCTCCGCCGCCGCCTCTGCGGTGTCGCCGTCCTGTGGAGCTGCTGAAGCCTCAGGCGCCTTGGCCTCGGGAGCCGCGGCAACCTCCGCCGCATCGAGAGCCTCCGCCTCAGGGGCCTCGGGAGCCTCCACGACCTCAGCGACGGCCTCAGGTGCCTCGGATATCTCGGCCTCGGGTGCCTGCTCCTCGGCCGGCGCCTCCGCGACCTCAACCGCCGCGGCCTCTGCGGGCGCCTGATCGCCCTCGCCGGCGACCTCGGCCGTGTCCGTCGTGAGCTCGGCCGTCGCCTCACCGGCGCCGTCCTGAGCGTCGGCCGACGGCTCCCCGGCAGGCTCGCCCGGGCGCGAAATCGGAAGGATCTGATCCTCGACGCGCTTGGCCGACAGCGACAGCCGCCGGCGCTCTGAGTCGATCTCGAGGATTCTCACGCGAATCTCGTCGCCCGGATGGACGATCTCGCGAGGGCTCTCCACGTGATGGGGAGCGAGCTCGGAGATGTGCACGAGCCCCTCGACGCCGTCGAGGATCTCGACGAATGCCCCGAACGTGACCACCTTGGTGACCTTGCCGTCGAGCTCGTCGTTGACGTTGTAGGTGTCCACGATCCGCTGCCAGGGGTCTTCCTGGGTCTGCTTCAGGCCCAGCGAGATGCGCTGGCGGTCGCGGTCGATGTCGAGCACCTTGACCTTCACGGTGTCCCCGATGGTGAGGATCTCGCTCGGGTGGTTGACGTGCGACCACGACAGCTCGGAGATGTGGATCAGGCCGTCGATGCCGTCGAGGTCGACGAACGCGCCGAAGTCGACGATGTTGGAGATCTGCCCGTCCACGACCAGGCCGGGCTGAAGGCCGTCGAGGATCTGCTGGCGCACCTCCTTGCGCTCCTCCTCGAGCACGGCGCGACGGGACAGGACCACGTTGTTGCGCGAGCGGTTGAGCTCGATTACCTTCGTCTCGATCTTCGTGCCCATGTATTCATCCAGGTTGGGCACGCGGCGAATGTCCACCAGCGAGGCGGGCAGGAAGCCGCGCACGCCGAGGTCGATGATCAATCCGCCCTTGACGACCTCGATGACCGTCCCCTCGACGGGCTCGCCGGACTCGGCCGCGGTTTCGATGCGCCGCCATGCCTTCTCGAAACGCGCCCGCTTCTTGGACATGATCAGGCGACCGTCCTGGTCCTCCTTGGTCATGACGATCGCATCGACCTCCTCGCCGAGGTGAACCTCGTCGCTGGGATCGACGGACTTGCGAATCGACAGCTCGTTCGCGGGAATGACGCCCTCGGACTTGTAGCCGATGTCGACGAGGACCTCGTCCTTGTCGATGCGGACCACGTTGCCCGTGACCACCTCGCCCTCCTCTATGGGCCGGAAGGTGGCCTCATAGTTGGGGACGATCTCGCCGTCGATCTCCAATAGGAGCCCGTTCGACCCCTCGACCACGCGAGCGTCGGGGTTCTCCGTCAGTGTCTGCACCGATGGAAGCCTAGCGCAGCCGTATCATTGCGGGGCAGATGCCGGTGCGAGCGACGAAGCGGGGAGCCGAGCGCACACGCCTGCAGCGAGGCGACTGCGATGTGCTGATCTGCGGGGCGAGCTTCGCCGGGCTGGCGGTCGCACGCGAACTCGCCGGCTCGGGGGCGCGCGTGCTGATGCTCGACCGCTACGAGCTGGGAGAGCGCCAGACCTCGGCCTGCGCCGTGCCCACGGTCTGGCTCGAGGCCCTCGAGCTGATGGGCTCGCAGTTGCAGAGCTTCGATGCGATGACCGTCCACACGCGCTTTGGCAGCACGCGCTGGCCGCTGCCCTGGTCGTGGTCGACGTTCGACTACCGCGAGCTGTGCGCACTGTTGTGGTCGCAGGCAGAGAGCTCCGAGCTGGAGCTCGAGACCGCCACGGTGACAGGGCGCGAGGGCTTCACGGTCCACACCGACCGCGGTGAGCTGAGCGCCCCGCTGATCGTCGATGCGCTGGGCTGGCGGCGGGCGCTGTCCAACGCGAGCACGATCCAGCCACCTGAAGCGCGCCTCTCGCGGGGCCTTGAGGTCCACCCTCCCGGTTCTGATGAGGAGATGCAGCTGTGGATCGACCCGCGGTACGTCCGCGCCGGATATGCCTGGAGCTTTCCCGCCCGTGAGGAGGTCCGTGTCGGTGCGGGCTCGTTCTGGCCGGCCAACCATGTCAAGGAGCCGACGGTCAGGCTGGCCGGCGACCTGGGCCTGGCGGCGGAGGGCTACCAGGGCAACTGGATCCCCCATCAGCTGCGAGCGGCAGTCGAGGACGGGGTCTTCTTCGCCGGCGACTCCGCCGGACACTGCCTGCCGCTGACCGCCGAGGGGATCCGCACGGCCCTCTACTTCGGCCTCGCCTGCGGGCGCGAGCTGCGGACGGTGCTCGATGGTCACAGCTCACGCGCCGAGGCGCTTGAGCGCTACGGCGCCTTCTCCGATCGCCACGCGCGCAAATACCGCTGGATGCTCGGCAGCCAGCGCATCCTCGGGCGGATGACACCCAGCCGCTCGGTCACCGCCTGGGTCCGGCTGCTGGGCAACCGGCGGGTGTCCGAGTGGATCTTCGAGCACTACCTCGCGATCGCCCCGCCGTGGTTCGTCGGAGCCGGGCCCTCAGGCAGTTCCTCGAGCGCCCGGGCCAGCCGGCGAATGCCCTCCTCGATGGCGGGCTCGGCGAGGTTGGCGTAGCCCAGGACCAGCCCGTCGTGCACGGGCTGGATGTCCATGTAGGCCAGACCGAGCGGGTAGACGCCGACCGAGCTGCGCCGGGCCGCCGCCATCAGCGCCAGCCCGTCCACCTCGCTGCCGAGGCGCACGATCGCGTGCAGCCCAGCCGCGAGCCCGGTCACGCGGGCGCCGGGAAGGTGCCGCGAGACGGCCTGCACGAGCGCGTCGCGCCGCGCCTTGTAGCGCCGGCGCGCCTGGCGCAGGTGGCGATCGTAGGCGCCGCTCTCCAGAAGCCGTGCGAGCGCGAGCTGATCGAGCGTGGGGCAGCCGTGGTCGGACAGGGTCTTCTGCTCGACGATCGGGCCGATCAGCCGCGAGGGCAGCGCAAGCCAGCCCAGGCGAAGGGCGGGCGCGAGCGTCTTTGAGACCGTGCCCATGTAGACGACCCGGTCGGGCGCCAGCCCCTGCAGGGCCGCCAGCGGCGGGCGGTCGTAGCGGTACTCGGCGTCGTAGTCGTCCTCGATCACCACCCGTTTCGGGGCGCCGGCCCAGTCCAGCAGTGCCGCCCGGCGGGCGGGCGCGAGCGCGACCCCGGTGGGCGACTGATGTGCCGGCGTGACCAGCACCACATCGACCGGGCCGGCTCCCGGCCGTGAGCCCGCAAGCGCGTCCAGCTCGTGCACGCGAGCCCCGTGCTCATCGACGGGCAGCGGCGCGAGCGTCGCTCCATGCGCGGTGAGGATCGCCCTGTAGGGCGCCAGGCCGGGGTCCTCCACGGCCATGTGCGGGCCGCTCAGCGTCCGCGCCAGCAGCACGAACCCCTGGGCTGCGCCCGAGCAGACGACGATCGACTGAGGATCGGTGACGACCCCGCGCACCCGGCGCAGGTGCTCGGCCAGAGCCCGGCGCAGCTCCGGCGCTCCGCGCGGATCGGGGTAGCCGAAGGCCCGATCGGGCGCCTCTCGGATGGTCTCGCGAACCGCCCGCAGCCATGCCCGGCGGGGAAAGGAGGCCAGATCCGGATAGCCGGGGAAGAAGTCGAACATCAGCGCCCGGGGCTCGAGCTCGACGGCGGGCGCGGCCACCGCGCTGGCGGCGTCGGCGACGAACGTGCCCGCTCCCGGGCGGGCCACGAGATAGCCCTCGGCCAGCAGCTGCGCGTAGGCGTCGACGATCAGCCGGCGCGAGACCCCCAGATCCGAGGCCAGCGCCCGCGTGGCAGGTAGCCTCGCGCTCGCGCTCAGGCGGCCGGAGCGAACCGCCTCGCGCAGACCATCCTCCAGCTGTGCGCGCAGCGGCCGGCGGGCGGCGCGGTCGAGCTCGACCAGCAGCTCGGGGCCGGAATTGGCACCCTGTTTCGTCCTCAAAGTGGTCCTTTACGGGGCACCACTATCAGCATATCTTGGGGAGCGCATGTCCGTCGCCGAAGATCCCAGAGCCGCCCTCAGAGCCGAGGCTCCCCCGGGAACGCTCGCCGTGGGCATCGGCGCATTCGCTCTCATCGAGCTCGTGCTGGCCGTGTTCATGGCGGTCTCCCCACACGCCTTCTATACCGCGATCGGCCCCTTCGGAGCCTTCAACGCCCACTACCTGCGCGACGTGGCGAGCTTCGAGGCAGCGATGGGCCTGGCCCTCCTGGCGGCGGTGTTCCGCCCGTCCTGGCGCGTGCCGGTGCTGGCCCTGGCCACGGTGCAGTTCGCGCTCCACAGCCTCAACCACCTGCTCGACATCGGCAAGGCGCACCCACGCTGGACCGGCTATTTCGACTTCTTCTCGCTCGCCGCCGCAACAGTGCTGCTCGCGCTGCTGTGGCGAGCGGCGAGCCTCGACGACGCGCACAGCGCGCGCCCGGCCGAGGCCGGCGAGCCTCGAGCGCCCATCTCCCCGACACCCGGAAGGAGCATCACATGAGCCGCATCGAAGGCGTTCAGGAGCAGGACGCCAGCCTCCTCGTGCGCGTCATCTATCGCGTGGCGCGCCATGAAATAACCAAGATCACCGGCCAGCGCGACAGGCTGACCGGAGACATCCCCATCCGCGCCCACCGGCCGCGCATGCTGATCGGCTACGGGATGCTCGAGAAGGCGATCGCATCGAAGCCCCGCGTCGATCAGCGCCTTCGCGCGCTGGCGGTGCTCAAGTCGGCCGTGATGCAGGGGTGTGAGATGTGCCAGGACATCGGCTCCCACGAGGCGCGCTCGGCCGGGATCCCCGAGGAGCAGCTGCTCGATCTGTATCGCTACCGCGAGAGCCCCCACTTCGACGAGACCGAGCGCCTGGTTCTCGATCTGGCGGTGGGCATGACGCTGACGCCGGTCCAGGTGAGCGACGAGCTGTTCGCAGCGCTGCACGAGCGCTTCGACGATGGCGAGCTCGTCGAGCTGGTCAACCTGATCGCCGTCGAGAACCTGCGTTCGCGCTTCAACGCCACCTTTGCGATCGGCTCGACCGGCTTCAGCGAGGGGATGACGTGCGCGCGCATGGAGCCGGGCCCGGCGATGGTTCCTGAGCCGATCGACGCCACCGCGCAGGCGGTGCCCGCATTGGCGAGCCCTGCGGGTACGCCGGGCGGCGGATGAGGGTCTTTCTCGCCGGCGCCACCGGGGTCATCGGCCGGCCGCTCGTGCCGGCGCTGATCGCAGCGGGACATCAGGTCACGGGCATGACCCGCTCGCCCGAGAAGGTCTCCGCGCTGCGCGCGGCGGGCGCAGAGGCGGTCGTGGCCGACGCACTCGACGCCGAGGCGGTGATGAGCGCGGTCAGCTCTGCCCGCCCGGAGGCGATCATCCATGAGCTGACGGCGATTCCGCAACGGCTCGACCCGCGCAGGCTGGAGCGCGACTTCGCGCTCAACGATCGTCTGCGCAGCGAGGGCACGAGGCATCTGGTCGCGGCGGCCCAGGAGCACGGCGTGGCGCGGATCCTCGCCCAGAGCATCGCTTTCGCCTACGAGCCGGGCCCCGCCGGCACGGTGCACGGCGAGGATGACCCGTTGATCGCGCACCCCGCCAAGCAGTTCAGGCGCTCTGCGCGGGCGCTTGAAGAGCTCGAGCGCACGGTTCTCGCCGCCGGCGGGCTGGTGCTCCGCTACGGCTACTTCTACGGCCCCGACTGCGGGATCTCCAAGACCGGCGCGATGCGCGATGACGTGCTCCGGCGGCGGCTGCCGATCGTGGGCGGGGGCGGGGGCGTGTGGTCGTTCGTCCACATCGACGACGCCGCGCGCGCGACCGTCGCGGCCCTCAGCCGGGGCGAGCCAGGGCCCTACAACATCGTCGACGATGACCCAGCGCCGGTGTCGGAATGGCTGCCGGCCCTGGCGCACACGCTGGGAGCCAAGCGCCCGCACCGGGTGCCGGCATTCCTCGCCCGGATGCTGGCCGGGGAGTACGGTGTCGCGGTCATGACAAGCGCCCAGGGCGCCTCCAACGCCCGCGCCAGAGCCGAGCTCTCCTGGGCGCCGCGATACCCGAGCTGGCGCGAGGGCTTCGCGGCCGCGCTCTGAGCAGCCGCGGGCGCCGGGGCTACCTGCGCACCACCAGAATCACGCCGATCAACAGCAGCACCACACCCAGGATGCGGGGAGCGCCGATGTGCTGCTTGGACAGGCCCAGCAGGCCGAAACGGTCCACCACCACGGCGATCGTGAGCTGGCCCGTGACGACGATCGCCGTCAGGCCGCTGAGCCCGAGCGTCCGCACGGTCAGCAGCGCGACGGTCACGTAGAAGGCGCCGAGCAGACCCCCCACGAGTGCCCACCACGGCGCCCGGCCGGCCGTGTGGATGCTGGCGATGCCGCCGCTTGAGAGCGAGGTGATGAGGACCAGCGCGACCGTGCCGACGAGGAACGAGAAGGTCGCCGCCTGCAGGCTGCCGACCTGGCGGCCGAGCCGGGAGTTGATCGGCGCCTGCATGCCCACGAACACCCCGGCGCCCGCCGCCAGCAGCACGGCCAGCCCGCGGCTCACTTGGCCTCCAGCCAGTTCGGGCCAACGCCGATATCGACGGCCAGCGGCGGGTCGTGCTCCCACACGCCGCACATCTCGCGCTCGATCAGCTCGCGCGCGGCGTCCTGCTCGGAGGGCGGTCCTTCGAACAGCAGCTCGTCGTGGATCGTCAGCAGCAGGCTGGTCTCGAGCGCGGAGCCGGCCAGGGCTGTGTGCGAGCGCATCATCGCCAGCTTGATGATGTCCGCCGCCGTGCCCTGGATGACGGTGTTCACGGCCAGGCGCTCGCCGAGGGTCCGCACCTGGTAGTTGCGGGCCTGCAGCTCGGGGATCTGGCGCCGGCGCCCCCACAGGGTCTTGACGTATCCCTCCTGCTTGGCGCGCTCGATCGTCTCTGCCATGAACGCCGCCACCCGCGGGAACCGCTCGAGGTAGGCATCGATGAACTCCTTGGCCTCCTCGCGGGGGATGTTCAGGCGATCGGCGAGCCCGAAATCGGACAGCCCGTAGACGATCCCGTAGTTGATCATCTTGGCCTTCGAGCGCATGCCCGGGTCGATGTCCTCCGCGGCGACCGAGAAGACCTGCGAGGCCGTCGCCGTGTGCACGTCTTCGGAGCGCACGAAGATCTCCTTCAGGACGGGCTCATCAGCGGCGTGCGCGAGGACGCGCAGCTCGATCTGCGAGTAGTCGGCGGAGATCAGCACGTTGCCCGGCTCGGCCTCGAAGCAGCCGCGGATCTCGCGCCCGAGCGGGGTGCGGATGGGGACGTTCTGCATGTTCGGATTGGTGCTCGCGAGCCGGCCCGTCTGCGCGCCGGCCTGCAGATAGGTCGTATGGATGCGCGAGCGCCCATCCACAACCTGAGGGAGCACGTCCAGATAGGTCTTGGTCAGCGTGGAGAGCTCGCGCCAGCGCTCGATCTTGGGCACGATCTCGTGCTCGTCGCGGATCGCCTGAAGCACGCGGGCATCCGTCGAGAAGCCCGTCTTGCCGCGGCGCTTGCGCGAGAGCCCGAGCTTCACGAACAGGATCTCCCCGAGCTGCTGGGGCGAGGAGATCAGAAACTCCTCCTCGGCGAGCGCGAAGATATCCGCTTCCAGCGCGGTCAGCTCCTCGCGCACGCGGCCCGTGATCTCCGCCAGGCGCTCCAGGTTCAGGCGCACTCCGAGCAGCTCCATCTCGCGCAGGACCGCGACCAGGGGCAGCTCGATGTCGTCCATCACCTCCCGCAGGCCTCGGTCTGCGATCTGTTCACGCTGCCAGGCCGCCAGCGCACCGAGCATGACCGCGTCGCCGGCGAGCGGATCCTCGGCGTCGCTTGCCAGGCCGCGCTCTTCGCACAGCTCGGCGAAGGGATAGCCGCGCCGTGCCGGCTCCAGCAGGTAGGCGCCCAGCAGCGTGTCGTGGCGCAGCCCGGGCGCCACCAGGCCGAGCGCCTTGGCGTCGTGGGCGACGAGGGACCGCTCTCCGCAGGCGGCCACGACCTGCTCGGGGCCCTCGCAATCTCCGGCCAGCACCTCGACGGGCCCGACCGATGGGCTGTCGGCGTCTGTGCCCGGCCCGACGGCGACGGCGAAGCGCCAGGGCGCTCCGTCGGCAAACAGGGCTCCCTCGGGCGCCTCGCTGGCGCGCGCAACCACCCACAGCTCGGAGTCCTCGGCGCCCAGGCCGGCGATATCCGGCGGGGCGCCGGCGCGAACCCGCGCGCCGAGGGCCACCTCGGCGACCGGCGCGGGCGCCGCGATCTCGGGATCGCCCAGCGCCTCCTCGAGGCGGCGCAGCGGATCGCGCAGCTCGTAGGAGCGGAACACCTCTCGCACGCGCGAGCGGTCGGGCTCGCGGGCCGCCTCGGCCGCGATATCGAGCTCTACGGCGACGTCGCGCTGGACCGTCGCCAGCTGCTTTGACACTCGCGCATCCTCGGCGTGCTCCGTCAGGTTCTGTTTGCGCTTGGGCCCGCTGACGTCGTCGATGTGCGACAGAACCCCCTCGAGCGACCCGTAGCGCTGAATCAGCTCGCTGGCCGTCTTGTCGCCGATCCCGGGGATCCCGGGGATGTTGTCGGAGGTGTCGCCCTTCAGGCCGTAGAAGTCGGGAATCAGCTCCGGCGGGATCCCGTAGCGATCGATGACGGCCTGGTGGTCGTAGATCTTCGTATCGGTGATCCCGCGAGAGGTGGCCATCACCTTGATCAGGCCCTCGGCGTCGATCAGTTGAAAGACGTCGCGGTCGCCGGTCACGATCATCACCGGCACGGGCGGGTCCGCTCGCAGTGCCTGCTCGGCGAGCGAGGCGATCACGTCATCGGCCTCATAGCCCTCGAGCCGCACGTTGCGATACCCGAACGCATCCACAAGCGGTTCCATGGCGGGCCACTGCTGCTTGAGCAGGTCCGGGCGCGAGCGGCGCTGGGCCTTGTAGTCGGCGAACAGCTCTGTTCGGCCGGAGGTGCCGGCGTCCCACGCGACCACCGTCGGGCAGACGCCGTACTCGGTCACGATCTTGACGAGCATCGAGGCGAAGCCGAAGATCGCGTTGGTCGGGACGCCGGTCGATGTCGAGATCGACTCAGGCAGCGCGTAGAAGGCGCGGTAGACGAGGCTGGGCCCGTCGATCAGGAACAGACGGCGCCCGGCGGCGGCCTCGCCGCCGGCTGATGCCCTCGCGCCCGGTGCGCTGTTCACAGCCATTGCCCGACCACTCTACGAGGACGGGCGGAACCTCGTTTTGAGCACGTCCCGGGCATGCTGGGCAGCCCGGGCGCGCGCGCTGACTAACATGCCGTGCCCCCAACAACCGAAAGACCGTCAACCGATGAGCGCCACCCCCAGCGCGCAGTACCGTCTCACCATCCGCGTCAAGATCGAGGACGCCCCGGGCACGCTCGGGGTGTTGACCGCCGCGATCGGCGACGCCGGAGGGATGGTGGGCGCGGTGGACCTGGTGGAGGTCGATGGAGGCCAGAGCCTGCGTGACATCGTCGTCGACGCCTCCGGGAAAGAGCACTGGGAGCAGATCATCGAGGCGATCGACGCGCTCGAGGCGGTCGAGGTGATCGACGCCACCGACCGCACCTTCCTGCTGCACGCGGGGGGCAAGATCGAACAGCGCAACAAGCACCCGCTGAAGACCCGCGACGACCTGTCGATGGTCTACACGCCGGGTGTCGCGCGGGTGTGCCTCGCGATCGCCGACGATGAGGACAAGGCATTTCAGTACACGATCAAGCGCAACACCGTGGCGGTCGTCTCCGATGGCACGGCCGTGCTCGGGCTGGGGAACATCGGCCCGGCGGCGGCGATGCCGGTGATGGAGGGCAAGTGCTGCCTGTTCAAGGAGTTCGCCGCGGTCGACGCGTTCCCGATATGCCTCGACACGACGGACACCGACGAGATCGTGCGGACGGTCGAACTGATGGCGCCCGCGTTCGGGGGCATCAACCTGGAGGACATCTCCGCGCCCCGCTGCTTCGAGATCGAGGAGCGCCTGAAGGAGAGCCTCGACATACCCGTCTTCCACGACGACCAGCACGGAACGGCGGTCGTCGTGATGGCGGCCCTCCTGAACGCCGTCAAGCTCACCGGCCGGCGGTTGCAGGACCTGAACGTGATGATCATCGGCCTGGGCGCGGCCGGGATCGCGGTGACGAAGATACTGCTCACCGCCGGGGTCCACCAGATCATCGGTGCCGATTCTCGCGGCGCGCTGCATGTGCGGCGCGAGGACTACCTGGATGGATCGATGAACCTGCTCAAGCGCTGGTTCGCCGCGGCCACCAACCCTGAGTGCCGCGACGGCGCGCCGGCCGACGTGATCGATGGCGCAGACCTCCTGATCGGACTGTCCGGCGCCCGAGCCCTGCCGGCGTCGGCGCTGTCGCGCATGAACGGCGACGCGATGGTGTTCGCGATGGCGAACCCCAACCCCGAGGTCAACCCCGAGGAGGCCGCCCCCTACGTGCGCATCATGGCGACGGGAAGGTCGGACTACCCCAACCAGATCAACAACGTGCTGTGCTTCCCCGGGATCTTCCGCGGCGCATTGGACGTGCGCGCCACGGCGATCACGGAGGACATGAAGATGGCCGCCGCCCAGGCGATCGCCGCCATCGTCGAGGAGCGCGAGCTGCGCGAGGACTACATCGTCCCGTCGGTCTTCAACCGAGATGTCGCTCCCGCCGTGGCAGCCGCCGTGGCCGACCAGGCGCGGGCGGCCGGCACAGCGCTGGCCGGCCAGGAGATGGGCTTCGCCCACGGTGACACCATGACGGGCAGCTCCGCCGGCGACTCTGGTTGAGCAACGTGAGAAGCTGACGGAGTGAGCGCTCTGCGCGTGACGGTGACAGGTGCGACCGGGCTGGTCGGCCCCGCGCTCGTCGCCGCGCTGCTCGAGCGCGACGCCCAGGTGACCATCCTCTCGCGCGACCCGGACCGGGTGCGCGCGCGGTTCGGCTCGGCCGGGCCGGTGGAGGCAGTGAGCTGGGATCTACTTGCCGAACCGGCGCCGGCCGGCGCCATCGAGGGACGCGACGCGGTCGTGCACCTGGCCGGAGAGAACGTGGCCCAGCGGTGGACGTCGAGGGCCAGACAGGCGATCCGCGAGAGCCGGGTGACCGGCACCCGCCATCTCATCGAGGGCCTGCGCAGCCTGGAGGAGCGTCCGCGCACCCTCCTGAGCGCCTCTGCGATCGGCTACTACGGGGCGCACGGCGAAGAGCCCCTCGACGAGGACGCCCCGCCCGGAACCGACTTCCTGGCCGTGGTCTGTGCGGACTGGGAGCGCGAGGCCGGCACAGCCTCGGAGCTGGGCATGCGCGCGGTGCAGGTTCGCACCGGCGTGGTGCTCGACCGCAGCGGCGGGGCGCTGGCCAAGATGCTGCCCGCGTTTCGGCTCGGCGTCGGCGGCCCCGTGGCCGGCGGCCGCCAGTACATCTCCTGGATCCACCGCGACGATCTGATCGGGATCTTCCTCGCCGCGCTGTCGGACGAGCGCTGGACGGGCCCGGTCAACGCGACGGCGCCGGAACCGGTCTGCAACCGTGACTTCTCCCGTGCCCTGGGGAGCGCCCTCGGCCGCCCGTCGCTGCTGCCGGTGCCGGGAGCCGCGCTTCGCCTGCTGTACGGCGATATGGCCGAGATCGTGACCGAGGGCGCGCGCGTGGTTCCCGCCAAGCCGCTGGTTCTCGGCTACGAGTTCCGCCACCCGGCTCTGGCCGAGGCGCTCAGCTCAGCGCTGTCAAGCGGCTAGGGGCGCCCTCGGGCTCGCTCAGGCCCGCGCAGGCGCCCGCTCGCTGCGGCGCGCCGGGCGGTTCTGGGTCTCGATGATCACGCGGCAGGGGCGCTTGCTCAGCAGATACGCAGCCGTCGGCCCGATCCGCTGCTCGTCAGCCGGTGCGTGGATCGTCGACCAGTAGATCACGTCCGAGCCCACCCGTTCGGCTTCCTCGACCAGCGCGGCCCCCGGGTTGCGCGTGCGGATCAGGCCGGTGTGGATTTTGATGCCGGCCCGCCGGGCCTTGATGCGCGCGCTCTCGAGCACCGAGCGACCCTCCGCCTCCTCCTCCTCGAGGCCCGCCTCCAGCGACAGCTGACTCGGGACGGGCAGCACGAAGATCGCATACACCACCCCCTCGGCGCCGATCAGCTTGGCCGCGGCGGACAGCGCCGAGGCGCTCACGTCGTCGCCGAAGATCGGCACGAGCGCCGTGCGGTACTCGAGCGCCTCGAAGTCCGCCGGTCGCTCGGGGCGCGCGATGCGGTAGTCCTTTTTCGGATCGAGGCCCTGGCTGTGGCGGTAGTAGAAGTAGCCACCCATGCCGACGATCATCCACGGGATGCCGACGTAGCGGGCCTCGGTGTGCAGGACGACCACCGCGATCCACGCCGCGCCCGTGCCGATGCCCCCGATGACGGCGGTCATCGGAATATCGACCCCGCGGATGCGCACGTTCCAGGGCATGCGGTAGGGACGCTCGCGGTCGGGATCCTTCTTGCGCAGAGCGATCACCGCCGCATGGGCGATCGTGAAGGACAGCATGGCGCCGAAGGAGTACAGGTTGCCGAGCACTTCGGTGTTGCCGTACAGGATCAGGATTCCCGCCAGGCAGGAGAAGAACACGAGCGTGAACCAGGGCGTGCGGAACTTCGAATGAAGCTGGGAGAACAGGCTCGGCAGCTGGCGATGCTCGGCCAGCGACCACGACAGCCGCGAGATGCCGATCATTCCGGCATTGGTGGCGATGAACAGGATCGTCGCGGCCAGGATGCCGACGTAGTAGGTCGCGAGTTTGAGGACCGTGCCGTGCAGGCCCAGCCGGCTGATGATCCCGAGCACCGGATCGTTCTGGAAGAAGCCCCCCAGCGCCGTGGCGTAGCCGGAATGGGTGAAGCTTTCTTTCAGCTCCGGGCTGTATCCGGCGGCGTGGTGGACGACCGGCAGCGCCGACAGCGCGACCACCGAGATGCCCGCGTACACGCCGAGCACGGCCAGCACCACCAGGTTGACGGCCTTGGGGACCTCCCGCCCGGGGTCGCGCGACTCCTCGGCCATGTTGGCGACCGTCTCGATGCCGGTGTAGGCGAGCATCGCCAGCGACAGCGCGAAGATCAGTTCTTTCCAGGTGGGAACGCTGCCGAGGTGCACCTGGTTGATCAGAAGGTGCGGGTTCAGCACCAGCACGGTGCCGACTCCCACCAGCAGGATCTGAGTGCTCAGGTCGAGGATCGCAAGGACGAAGTTGAGCTTGGCCGACTCGCCGAGGCCGCGGATGTTCAGCGCTGCCAGGAGCACCACCACGATCAGCCCCCCGACGATGTCGTCGGGGTTGTGGTTGAGCGCATGCAGGCCCGGGAACGCGCTCAGGTAGTGCGGCACGAAGAACGCCGAGATGGCGATCGTGAGGATGTAGTCGAGGCTCAGCGCCCAGCCGGCGAAGAACGAGACGACGTCGTCGAAGGCGTGGCGCGCGAACGAGGAGGAGCCGCCGGCCTCCGGAAACATCGCAGCGCCCTCGGCGTAGGTTTTCGCGGTGAGCGCGAACAGCCCGCCGGCGAACACGAACACCAGCGGCGTCAGCCCGAGCGCGTGGGCCGCCACGAGGCCCAGGGCGTAGTAGATCGAGGAGCCCACGTTGCCGTAGGCGGTCGCGAACAGACCGGGCACCCCCACCGATCGCCGCAGTCCGTGCTCTGTGAGGCGCGCCATCACCGTGGAGCGTATATGTCCGCATGCCCGGCGATGGAGTGCAAAATCCCATGCACCGCAAGCCCGAAAGCAGGAAGCGGACGTATCATCCCGACGACCCGGGTTTCGTGGCGATTCCCGGCCCTTTTTATGATGTCACGACGTGGAAACTACAACTCGGGTGAGGACTTCGTCCTTGAATATGGAGAGCTGCGCTTCACATTCAACGAGGAGGATTTCTCAGAGCGCTGCGAGCAGGCGGCGCTGAGGCTCGGCTTCGTCGGCGGGCGCCTGAGCGAGGAGGAGCTCGAAGACCTCGTCAACCTCGCCGTCAACGGCGAGATCTCCGACCCCGCCTCGGCGCTCGGGGAACACGTGAACGACTGCTGGCCCGAGCTGGTCGGGCCGGCCGAGCGTTCGCTGGTGCACTGGCTGCGCCGCCTGGTGTTCCGGGGCGCGTGGCTTGATGAGCGCGTGAACGAGGGCGAGCTCGACGTCGCCTTCGACGAGGAAGCGGGCGGCTTCGCCTACGTGCAGGCCGACCGCGGCGGCGAGCCGATCGAGCTCGCGCCCGAGCCCTCGTGGGGCCGGGTCGCCTACCGAGCCAGAAACGTCTAGCCCAGGCCCTCCGGATCTAGCCCGCGGCCTCCACCGCCGCCGCACGAGCCTGGGCGATCGCTCGTGCGCCGTCGGGACCAACGAGCAGCTCCGGCTTGAGCGTGCTCGAGTTGAGAAGGTCGAGAATCGGCTGGCGGCCGGTCGACGTCAGCCCGACGTCGAGCGCGATCACCGTCGTCTCACCGCCGAACGGGCTGCTCGCGGTGGCGATCACCGTCAGTGAGCCGCCCTCACGAAGGTTGCGCGCAAGCGCGAGCGCCTTGCGGGCGGCCTGGGGGTGCAGGCCGTCGAGGCTGTCGATCAGCACGAGCGCGTGCCCACCGCGCGCCGCCACTCGCTTGGCGGCATCGACCGCGCGTTCGACCGCCTGGCCCTGCGCGTCGGCGGAGGCGGCGAAGCTGAGAGCCGCGATCGGCGCCACCGGACCCTCCTGCCACTGCGCGATCTCCTCGGGCCTGACACCGGCCAGCACCACGGTCACCTCCACGTCCTCACGGCCGGAGACGCTGGCGAGCAGGCTGCGAAGGGTCTCCGTCTTGCCGGCGTGGGCGGCGCCGACGATCACTGCACGCGAGCCGCGACCCAGCGGCGTCAGCCACTCGATCGCCTCGAGCGTGGGGTCCTGGGATCCCAGCGCCAAGCGCTCGGTGGGGTAGGCCACCGGCAGATCCTCATAGCGGGCACCCTCGGAGACCGTGTCGGCGGAGACGCCGTTGATGGTGTCGATGCGTACCAGCGACGGGTAGCGCTCGGAGCGCCGGGGCGTGCGGACGGGCCCTGTGACCCTGTCGCCGGAGACGAGCTCGCAGCGGCGAACCTGGGCCGCGGAGATGTACACATCCTCATCTGAGGGCTCGGGCGGGGCCACCCGCAGAAAGGCCGAGCCGTTGCCCAGCAGCTCCACGACGCCCTCCACCACGCGACCGGCGTCTCGCGCGGGTGCCCTCTCGTCGGGCTCGGAGGCATCATCGCCGGAGGCGGGGTCGTCGTCCTTCTGAGCCGCCGCCGAGCGACGGGAGCGCCCGGCCGATGAGCGTCCACCGCGGCGTTTGGCCCGAGTCGGCTCGGCTCGCTCGGGCTCGCGCTCGGAGGGCTCCTCGGAATCGGGGGCAGCGGGCTCAGCCGAGCCGTTGGCGGGCGGGCCTTCGCCGAGGATCGCTTCGATCAGATCGTCCTTGCGCAGGCGGCGGAAGCCGTCCAGGCCGAGCTGGTCGGCGATTGCGTGCAGGTCGGCCAGCGTGCTTGCCTGAAGCTCGGAGCGCTCGAGTACAGCCATATGTGGTCCTTCTCCTTCGTCGGTGGATGGGGCGGTTGGCGTCCCACCGCGTTGGACAGCGGCGGGCACCCGTGATATCTGCTCAGCCTAGCGGTCAGCTCGGCCGGCTCACCGCCTCCCCGGCCTGCGCCGGACGGCTATTCGACGGTGGACGGCTCGTAGCGCAGTTCCTCGGCGAGCGCCAGATCCCTGCTGGGCACGAGCTCGCCCGACAGCGCCGCGCGGACCGTGAGGAAGTCGCTCGCTGCGGCCACGTCGTGAACGCGGAAGATGTGCGCACCCGCGTCCACCCCATGCGCGAGCGCCGCCAGCGTTCCCGCCTGACGCCCGCGCGGGGCCCGCCCGGTGAGTGCTCCGATGAAGTCCTTGCGAGAGATCGCCATCAGCAGCGGCAGCCGCAGATCGTGCAGGCGCGGAAGCTCGACGAGCAGCCGGATCGTCTGGGCCGGCGTCTTTGCGAAATCCGGGCCGGGGTCGACGATCAGCTGCTCGGAGGCCATGCCCGCGGCCAGCGCCACGGCGACCCGCTCGGCCAGGAAGGCCAGCACCTCGCTGACGATGTCCTCGTACAGGTCCGGGTCCTGCATGCGTTCGCGCGGCGCGGCGCGGGTGTGCATCACCACGAGCGCAGCGCCCGTGCCGGCACACAGCTCGGCCATGGCGGGGTCGCGCAGGCCGCTGACATCGTTGACGATCCTCGCCCCTGCGGCGATCGCGGCACGCGCCACGGCCGGCTTGTAGGTGTCGACCGAGACGATCGCGCCCGGCTCCCGAGCCACCCGCTCGATCAGCGGCACGACCCGCTCGATCTCCTCCTCGACGCTCACCGGCGGGCGCCGGGTGCTCGCGGACTCACCGCCGATGTCCACGATGTCCGCGCCGGCTGAAAGCAGCTCGCGCGCCAGCTCGGCTCGCTGCTCGAGCGTCGCATGGCGGGAGCCGTCGCTGAACGAGTCGGGCGATGCGTTCACGACGCCCATCAGCCACGGGCGGGGGCCCAGCTCGAGAACGCGGTCGACTGCCCGGAGGCGGTGCAGGGGAGCGTTCACGGCTCGGCGGGCGAGGACTCCGGGAGGGCTCCAGCGATGCCCTCGGGGGGCGCGCCGGGAACGGCGACCGCGTCGGCGGCGGCGAAGATGCCCTCGGCGCCGGCCTCCTCGGCGAACCGGTCAAGCTCGCGGGCGCGCCGCTCGGGACTCCACTCCAGCTCCCGCGCGAGGACGTCGCCGACGCGCTCCACCGGGCCCTTGGCGGGCGAGCCCGCCGGCCCATCGCCGACGAGCTCCCGTGCGGCCAAAAGCCCCAGGCGGGTGCGCCGCAACAGCACGTCGCCGATGCTGCGCGCCTGCTCGCGGCGAGCCGCCAGCGCGACCTCGGCGAGCAGGTCGGGCAGCCCGGGCACGATCGGCTGGGCCAGCTCTCCGCGCTCCGCCGCCAGCGCCAGCACCTGGTGGGCGGCGTAGCCGTAGCGAGACGCAAGCGGCTGATAGGCCTCGGCTGAGACGCCCTCGACGCGCGGCAGCTCCTCGACGGCGATGGCCTGGCCAAGCGGAATTTCCTGCGTCCGGCAGGGAGCGTCCCTGGCGTCGCGCTCGACGATCCGGTCGACCGTCATCTTCGCCATCCGCCGCCACGTGGTGAGCTTTCCGCCGGTTATGGTGATCATCCCCGATGAGGTCTCATACAGCTCCGCCTTGCGCGAGATGTCCACCGACTTCTTCGGGTCGCCGGTGGAGATCAGCGGACGCACCCCGGCAAAGGCGCCGGTCAGATCGCCGGCGCCGAGGGCGGACCCGAAGAACTCGTTGACCGCGTCGAGCAGATAGCCGACGTCCTCGCCGGAGGGCTTGACGTGATCCAGCGGCCCCTCGTAGTCGTTGTCGGTCGTCCCCACGAGCGTGTGCCCCAGCCAGGGAAGGGCGAAGATCGTCCGGCCCGCACCGGCGGGCACGATCGCGCCGCCTATCAGCGGTAGGTCCTCGTGCGAGAGGGTCACATGGGTGCCGCGACTCGGTCGGATGCGCGGCAGCTCGGCCTCGTCGTGGAGCTCCTCCGGGCGCAGCTGATCGGCCCACACGCCGGTCGCGTTGACCACGTTGGCGGCACGGACCTCGAAGGACTCGCCGCTTTCGCCGTCGATCACCCGCACGCCGTGGGCGCGGCCCTCGCGCACGAGCAGCCCCGCCACGTCGAGGCGATTGCAGCAGACGGCGCCGAAGCGCTCGGCCTCGCCGAGCACCGTCAGCACGAGGCGCACATCGTCGGTCTGGCAGTCATAGAACAGATATCCGCTCGTCGGCTCGCGCGCGGCGAGGGCGGGCAGGAGCTCGACGACCTCCTCGCCGGAGATGACGCGGTGGCGCTCGGGGCTCCAGGACTCGCGCCCGGGCGAACGGTCGTCCGGCGGCGGGCTCCCCGGCTCGCCGCGGTCGGCCGGCCGGTTGCCCTGCGGGCGCCCGCGCGAGCGCCGGCCGCGGCGCGAGCGCAGGCGGTCGCGGTCGACCGACATGACGTCGTACAGGTTCAGCCCCACACCGACCAGGCGATCCGGGCGGGCGCCGTCGAAGGCGGGTACCACCAACGGCAGCGGACGCACCAGATGCGGCGCCAGTGTCACCATCAGCTGACGCTCGAGCAGGGCCTCGCGGACGAGGCCGAGATCGAAGTTCTGCAGGTAGCGAAGCCCGCCGTGGACGAGCTTGCTCGAGCGGCTGGAGGTCCCCGAGGCGAAGTCCGCGCGCTCGAGCAGCGCCACGCTGTATCCGCGCGTGGCGGCATCCAGCGCCACGCCCGCGCCCGTGATGCCGCCACCGACGACGACGACGTCGAACTCGTCCTGCGACAACGCCGCGAGGGCCTGGCTGCGCTCGATCACCTCAGCAGTGTCTCAAAGCCGGACAGCGGCTCGGCACGCTCCTCAGATGTGCGCGAGCTCGGCCGTGATCTCGGTGACCGCAGACTTCGCGTCCCCGAACAGCATCGTCGTCTCGGGCTCGTAGTAGAGCTCGTTTTCGATGCCGGCGAACCCGGGATTCATGGAGCGCTTGATCACGATCACGGAGTGGCTCTCAGAGACTTCGAGGATCGGCATTCCGTAGATCGGCGAGGAGGGCGTGTTCTTGGCCGCCGGATTGGTCACATCGTTTGCGCCGATCACCAGCGAGACGTCGGTGCGGGAGAACTCCTGGTTGGCCTCGTCCATCTCCTCGAGCTGGTCATAGGGCACGTCGGCCTCGGCCAGCAGCACGTTCATGTGCCCGGGCATGCGCCCGGCCACCGGGTGGATCGCGTAGCCGATTTCCACGCCGCGTTTTTCCAGCTCCTTGGTCAGCTCGCGTACGGCGTGCTGGGCCTGGGCGACAGCCATGCCGTAGCCGGGCACGATCATCACGCGGTTGGCGTAGGCGAGCTGGATCGCGGCATCGGCCGCGCTTGTTGAGCGCACCGTCCCCTCATGCTCGCCGGCGCCGGAGGCGCCCTCGACCGCCCCGCCGCCGCCGAAGCCGCCGGCGACGATCGCCGGGATCGATCGGTTCATGGCGGTGGCCATCAGATTCGTGAGGATCGAGCCCGATGCGCCCACGATCATTCCCGCGACGATCAGCGCGGTGTTGTCCAGCGCGATTCCGGTGGCCGCGGCTGACAGGCCGGTGAAGGCGTTGAGAAGCGAGATCACCACCGGCATGTCGGCGCCCCCGATTGGCAGCACGACCGCATTGCCGAGCAGCGCCGCGCACACGAGCAGCCCGATGAAGAGCCCCTGTGAGTGATTGCCCGACGCGATGTCCGCTGCGGCGGCAACCGCCAGGATGAGGAGCACCAGGTTGACGATCTGCTGCGCCGAACCGAGGCTGATGGGGCGCCCGGGGATGATTTCCTGGAGCTTGCCAAAGGCGATGTTCGAGCCCCAGAAGGACACCGACCCGACGATCGCCGCGAACAGCGAGAAGATCGCGATGTAGGTGGGCGTATGCGCGTAGCCGTGGGTGAGGCGGAACTCCGCCCAGGCGATCAGGAACACCGCACCGCCGCCCACGCCGTTGAACAGCGCGACCATCTGCGGCATCGCGGTCATCTTCACCTGGCGGGCCGCCGGCACGCCAACGGCGGTGCCCAACGCGATTCCCAGGGCGATCAGGCCCCAGTTGCCCTCCAGCGGGTTGAGCAGCGTGGCGATCACCGCGATCGCCATGCCGACGGCCGCGATGCGGTTGCCGCGCACGGCGGTGGTCGGGCCCGACAGCCCCCGCAGACCCTGGATGAAGAGCGAGAAGGCCACGATGTAGAGGACGTCGCGGAGGCTCTGGCTCTGGAAGAACGAGGTGGCGAGGATCACGGCGTCTTGTCCTTGCCCTCGCCGGGAGGAGCCGGTTCCTTGCCCTCCGCCTCTTTCGCTTTGGGCTTTGCCTTGAACATCTCGAGCATGCGGTCGGTGACGAGAAACCCGCCGACCACGTTGATCGTGCCGAAGGCGATAGCGATCACGAGGATCACCTTGTTGAAGGTGCCGTTGCCCGACAGGCCGATCACGAGCAGGCCGCCGACCAGCACGATCCCGTGGATCGCGTTGGTTCCGGACATCAGCGGCGTGTGCAGGGTGTTGGGCACCTTGGAGATCACGACGAAGCCGATGAAGCCGGCCAGCACGAGGATCGCCAGGTTGGTCGTGAGGATGCTCGCGAGGATCATGGTGCGGCCTCCACCGCGGCCTTGGCCCCGGCATGAACGATCTCGCCGTCGCGGACGATGCAGGCTCCGGCGACGATCTCATCGTCGAAGTCCAGGTGCAGGGCGCCGTCCTCGCCGACGAGGAGTTCGAGCAGCGCTAGCACATTGCGCGCGAACAGCTGCGAGGAGTGCTCGGCCATGTCGGCGGGCAGGTTCAGGGGCGAGACGATCTTCACATCGTGGCGAACGACGGTCTGGCCGGGCTCGGTCAGCTCACAGTTTCCGCCCGCCTCGCCGGCGAGGTCGATGATCACCGACCCCGGCTTCATCCCTTCCACAGCCTCCGCCGTCACCAGCTTCGGCGCCGGCCGGCCCGGAACGAGCGCGGTCGTGATCACCACGTCGAAGCCCTTGATGGCGTCGGTCAGCGCCTGCTGCTGGCGGGCGCGCTCCTCCTCGGTCAGCTCGCGCGCGTAGCCGCCCTCGCCGCTGGCCTCGAGACCCAGATCGAGCCACTGCGCCCCGAGCGACTGCACCTGCTCGGCGACCTCCGGGCGCACGTCGTATCCGGTGGTGCGCGCCCCCAGCCGCTTGGCCGTCGCGAGCGCCTGCAGCCCCGCCACACCGACGCCCAGGACGAGCACCTTGGCCGGCGGGATGGTGCCGGCGGCGGTCATCAGCATCGGATAGAAGCGCCCCATCGTCTCAGCCCCGAGCAGCGCGGCCTTGTAGCCCGCGACGTTGCTCTGGGAGGAGAGGGCGTCCATCGACTGCGCGCGAGAGATGCGGGGGATCGCCTCCATCGCAAATGCGGTCGCACCGGCGTCGGCGAGCGCGCGGGTCGTCTGAGGGCTCGTCAGCGGCGCGAGGAATCCAATCAGGATCGAACCCGATCCGAGAGCCCGGATCTGCTCGGGGTCGGGCGGGGCGATCGTCACGACGACGTCAGAGCTCCACACCTCCGCAGAGTCCGCCGTCATCCCCGCTCCGGCCTCCACGAAGGCGGCATCGGGCAGCAGGGCGTCGGTGCCCGCGCCATCATGCACGACCACCTCCAGGCCTTTGGCCTTCAGCTTGCTCACGACCTCCGGCACAAGCGCCACCCGGTGCTCGCCCGCCGCGGTCTCCTTCGGAACACCGATCCGCATGTGCAGGGCGGGAACGTATCCGATCGCACCGATTGGCGGCGGTCCGGGTGTGCAAGACTCGAAATGCATGACCGTCAACCTGACCCGCATCTACACGAAGCTCGGCGACGGAGGCGAGACCCATCTCGGCGACATGAGCCGGGTCTCCAAGCTGCACCCGCGGGTCGAGGCCTACGGCACGGTGGACGAGCTCAACGCCACCATCGGCGTCGCACTGCTCCAGCCGGGCCTGCCCGCGGCGTTCGCCGACTGGCTTCGCCGTGTGCAGAACGATCTCCTGGACGTCGGCGCGGACCTGTCGGTGCCCCCTCCCGCAGGGTTCTCCGACGGAGGGGGGCCCGAGGCGCCCTCCGCCGCCCGCGAGCCCGCGCATCAGCGCCTGCGCGTCGGAGCGGCCTATACGGAGTGGCTCGAGCAGGCCTGTGACGAGGTCAACGCCACCCTTCCCCCGCTGCGCTCCTTTGTGATCCCGGGAGGCAGCCCGGCGGCGGCGCAGCTGCACGTCTGCCGGACCGTCTGTCGTCGCGCGGAGCGCCGCACGATCGCCATCGGCGAGGATGGCAACGCGGAGGTGGTGCGCTACCTGAACCGGCTGTCGGATCTGCTGTTCATCCTCAGCCGCGCGGTCAACGCGCAGACCGGCGCAGGCGGAGAGGTCGAGTCACTGTGGGATCCGGGCGCTCACAGCTCCGGCCCGCAGTCCTCCTGAGCGCCGGCGGGACCGCGCGGGCGGCCAGCGGCGATCGGCGGCGCGCAGGCCGGCCACGGCCAGCGCCATCCACAATGCGGCAACCAGGTAGCCGCCGAAGACATCGCTCGGCATGTGCCATGCGAGGATCAAGAGCGAGCACCCGACGGCCGCCGCGAACGCGGCGCCGATCCCGATCACGAGCGGGCGCAGATCGGCCGGTGCGACGAGGACCGCAGACAGCACGAGCGCGAGCGCAGCGGCGGCGTGCCCGCTGGGCCATGAGGCGGCCGAGATGTAGGTGGTGTCCGGGATCTGCAGGTGCGGGTGAGCCAGCAGCGGCTTGAGGATCTCCGCGGTGAGTGGGGCCATTGACATGACCAGCACCACGGCGAGCGCCACACGGGGGCGCCTGCGGATCAGCGCCACCGCGACGAGCGCGAGGCCCCAGGTGATGAACAGCGGGGGG
The DNA here is from genome assembly GCA_963826995.1 of uncultured Solirubrobacteraceae bacterium. Taxonomy (GTDB): domain Bacteria; phylum Actinomycetota; class Thermoleophilia; order Solirubrobacterales; family Solirubrobacteraceae; genus Palsa-744. The sequence goes on from CAWGYZ010000006.1 coordinate 190,236, forward strand.
TCGAGCAGGTGCAACAGCCCGTTGGCCAGGACATCCACGTGCGGGCGGCTGAGCAGCTCGAAATCGTGCAGGGCCAGTGAGTCGCGCATCTGGCCGCTCGGCAGAAGCTCGGCCACCACCCACGTCAGCGCCATCCCCGCCAGGCACAGCGCAGCCACCGCTAACGCCGCGGTAGGACGGGGCCGGCGGGAGCGCCCGGGGGCGGGTCTCGCGGGCAGAGCCCTGGCTGTGTATGCGTGTCCCGACATCATCAACAGGTTATGACAGTGGCTAAACGGATCTTGAAGCCAACGCCCGGCAGCGATGCCTCCCCCGGTCAGGCGACCGGGAAGATCCAGCCGGACAACGCGATCAGAGCCTGGGCGGTCACCCATACGGGCGTCTGGGTGCCGGTTCTCGAGTAGCGGACGCTTCCGCCGGGGCCGACCAGGCTTTCCAGGTAGCCGAGCGGCGAACGGCTTCCGCGGCGGCGAACCGAGCTCGGGTCCCGGTGGGCCGCGAGCAGGCCCTGCACCGCCCAGGCGGTGGACTGGGCGTTTGATTCGCCCCCCGGCTGCTGGGGGAAGCCGCCATCGAGGTTCTGGGCTCGCGTCAGATAGCCGGCGGAGGCCGCGAGCAGGCCGCTGTTGCGAGCGTCGGCGTCGACGAGCGCCTGCAGCGCCGCGGCCGTGTCGTCGACGTCGCTCGGTGAGCCGCGGGCGCCGAAGCCGAAGCCGCCGTCGGCGTTCTGCTGGCGCTCGATCCAGCCGGCCGCTTCGCGGATCGCCGCGAACGCCGGCGAGTGCCCTGCCGCGCGCAGCGCGAAGATCGCGAAGGCCGTGAGGTTGACCTGGTGGTCGAATGAGTCGTCGCTGTCCCTGGACCGCAGCACTTCGGAGACCAGATTGCGCCCGGCGAACGAATAGGGCGACGCTCCGCAGGCCCGCAGCGCGAGAATCGTCCGCTCGGCGTCGCCGAGACCGTCGAGCGTCGAGGCTTCGCCGCGCAGCGAGTCGAGCAGCGAATGACCGTCACGGCGAACGTCTGCCGGGTCACGCCCGGCGGCGGCCAGGCCCATCGCCGCCCACGCCGTATAGAGCTCGCTGCTCGCCTGCCCGCGCCCGGCGCCGAACCCGCCGTCGGCGTTCTGGGCGCCGCTCAGAAACGACAGCTCGCGGCTGACCGAGGCGGCCGCCGCCGAGCGTGCGCCGCTCAGCAGCAGCGTCCCGGCCAACAGAACGGCCGCCAGCGCGGAGGCCGCGCCGAATGAGGGCAGACTGCTCTGCGCCGCCGGCTCCTCCACGCTCCTCAGTGGCGAGCCGGCGTCCTCCCAGCTCACGTCCATGCGCGCGCGCATGCGAGCGAGCAGCCTCGCCAGCTCGGGGGCGAAGGCGAGACCGAACAGGAAGCTTGCGACCGTGTCGGTGACGTCGAAGGGAAGCGCGGTGACGGCGATCGCGAGAAACGCCGCCGGTGTGTGGCTCGCACCGAGGGTCCAGGTGTACAGGTTCATGACCTCCTTGGCGGCGAGGGCCGCCAGCGCACAGGCCAGGGCCAGCTGCACCCGCCCCAGCCTCCGGCCGCTGAGAGCGCCAAGGGCAGCGCCGGCCAGACCCACCATTCCCCACGCCGCCATCTGCCAGGGCGTGTAGGGGCCCTGTCCCAGCAGCATGTTCGAAGCGAACATCCCGAGCGCACCGACCGTGAAGCCGGGCAGCGGCCCGAGCGCGTAGCCCACCACGAACGCGATCGCGGTGATGGGCTTCACGTCCGGCAGGGCCACGAACGCGTCGCGGCCCAGCGCGGCGACCGCGGCAAGCGTGGCCACGACCGCCACCATCCGCGCCGACGGACGCCTGCACTCATAGGCCAGCCAACCGAGCGCGAGCACCAGGCCGACGATCGCGAACGAGGCCAGCTGCCAGCTCACAGGACGGCCTCAGCGCGGGCATCTGGATGCGGGAGCTCGGCGCGCGCCAGCAGGAGCTCGGCGCCCTCCTGCGGCAGCAGTGCACCGCCGCCGCCGCCGAGGATGCGGGCGGTCTCGGTGGCGAAGTACCAGCCACCGGCGAGCAGCTCGTTCGCGGGCCCGTCGGCGATCACCCGCCCGTCCGCCAGCAGGACGGCACGCTGCGCGCAGGCCGCGGCGAACTCCGGGTCGTGGGTCGCCACGATCACCGCCAGCCCCTGGCTCGCGCGCCGCTTCAGCTCGGCGGCCAGCTCGGCCTTCGTTTCGCGGTCCATGCCGCGCGTCGGCTCATCTAGCGCGAGCACGGCCGGCGGGCCGTCCGGCGACTCTCCGGGGGCGCCGATGACGATCGCGAGCGCCAGTCGCTGGCGCTCCCCCCCGACAGGTCGCGGGGGTTGCGTGCGGCCATCTCCTGAAGCCCGACCGCCGCGAGGGCCGCGGCCGATGCCTCCTCGCCGACCCGCTCGTGGATGAAGTAGTCGCTCGGGTTCTGAAGCAGCAGGGCCACCCTCCCGGATCGCTCCACGCGCCCGCGCGTGGGCTCGAGCAGGCCCGCCGCATGGCGCAGCAGCGTCGACTTGCCGGCGCCGTTTCGGCCCATCAACGCGACGCTCTCACCGGGCGCGAGGCTGAGAGCGACCCCGCGCAGAATGGCCGGGCCGTCGCGCAGCTCATGCCAGACACCCCGCATCGAGAGGGCGGCCTCGTGCTTGCGAGCACCACGTCTCCTCGGCTTCGACGATGGAGCCGCGTCCTCATTTGGGCGAGCGTCGGCATGGTCCTGGTCTCTGAGCAGGCCGTTCAGGCGAAGGGTTGCGCGCGCCGTCCTGACTCCGGTCGGCGGCGGGTGAAGGCCGGCCAGGGAGAAGAGCCGTGCGCCGGGAGTCTGCAGCGCGGGCTGCCGCTCACCGGCCCAGGCGAGGAACGATTGGGGATCGCCGTCGCAGGCGACGCGACCGCGCTCCAGCGCGATCACGCGATCGGCGGAGGCGAGGCAGCGCTCGAGCCGGTGCTCTGCGAGCAGGATGGTCGTCTCCCACTCCTCGTTCAGCCTGCGCAGCAGCCCGATCAGCTCATCGCCCGCAACGGGGTCGAGCTGGGAGGTGGGCTCATCGAGCAGCACGATCCGGGGCCTGCCGGCGAGCGCCGCTCCGAGGGCGACCCGCTGCTTCTCCCCCCCGGACAGGTCGTGTGTGGAGCGATCCAGCAGCGAGTCGATGCCGAGCGCGAGCGCCACCTCCTCCACCCCGCGCGCCACCGCCGCCGATGAATTGCCGCGGCTCTCGAGCGCGAGCGACAGCTCGGCGCGGACCGAGCTCATCACCAGCTGGGTCTCGGGATCCTGGAAGAGCACGCCGACAAGCGCCCCCAGGCGCGCCGGTCCATGCTCGCGGGTGTCGAGTCCCGCGAGCGTGACGTGTCCGGCGAAGCGTCCGCCGTCGAAGTGGGGCGCAAGGCCGCAGGCGGCCCGCAGAAGGGTGGACTTGCCGTGCCCGGAGAGGCCCGCGAGCAGGCAGAACTCCCCCGGATGGATCTCAAAGCTGACGTCCTCCAGGGCCGCGGAGTCCGTCTCCGGGTAGCGATAGGTGACCCGGTCGAAGGACAGCAGCGGAGCGCTCATGGCTCGATTCCCCGGCGGTCGCAGAACGGGAGCAGCGTGGCGAGAATAAGCGCCGCGCACAGCGCAAGCGTCGCGGCGCTCGTCGGCATGTGAACGGTGGGGTACGCGTTGAACGACGCGGCACCGGCCAGACGGCCGGCCACGGCGAGGGCCAGTATCGCCGCCGCCGATGCGCTGAAGGCGATGTCATGACGGGAGAAGGGCCGGGTCGCGCGCGGCGCGCGCCGGGCTCCGGCAAAGCCGCGCACCTCGAGCGTGGCCGCCACGTCCATCGCGCGGTCCATGGAGCCACCGACCACCGCCCCCAACAGGGCCACGCGCGCACCGGCGCCGCTCGGAGGCCCGGTGGAGCGCGTCCGCTGCGCCTCGGCCAGGCGCTGGGAGTCCGCTGACAGTACGGGAAGCATGCGCGTCGCGAGAGACGCGGTGAGGGCCGAGCGGAAGGACAGGCGGCGGAAGACTCTAAGCAGCTCATCCGGGTCGATCGCAAGGCCGGCGAACGTCGTGATGAGGATCAGGAGCGTCACCTTGAGGGCGATCACCACACCGTATACAAGCGCCTCCAGCGTGAGATCACCCTGCCCGAAGGGCCCCAGGTCGCCGAGCCTCGCGAACACCGTCAGCCCCTCGCGTGAGACGAGTACGTTGATGATGACGATCGGCAGCGCGACGATCGCCGCGGTTCGAAGCGAGCGCGCCAGCCTGCGCCCGAGGCCGGCACCGGCACCGGCACCGAGGATCGCCACGAGCAGAGCAAGCAGCACCACGGGGTGAAACAGGATGAGGGTCGCCGCCGTCAGCGAGATCGCCCAGGCGGCGCCCGCCCCTGCGCGCGCAGCGTGCAGGGGGCTCGAGATGCGGCGGTAGAACAACGTCATCCCCATCACCGCCTTCATGAATCCGCCTGCGGCAACGGAAACGTCTCCGCCGAGGTCGCCGCGACCGCGAAGCGGTTCTCAAGCGCTCCCTCATCGAATGCTCCCGCGGCGGCGTTCACCCCCGCCGCGTCCGTCCCGGTGACGACCCACACCGGCGCTTCTTCGCTACTGCGCGTGGCCGCGATCAGGCCCGCGCCCGCGCCGAGCGTGCGGGTCGTGCGCCCATTCTGGTCCAGCAGCGTGAGCGTGGTTCCGTCGGCGGAGAAGCGCGCGTAGACGCCGCTGGCGCTCGGTCCGCGCTCGATTCCGTGCACGCTGGGGTCGCCCTCGACCGCGGTCCAGGGCGCGACCGCCACCCGCAGGGTCTGTGAGGCACCGCCGCCGCTGCCGATGGCCGCGATCGCCGCGGGAACGCCGGCGGCCCGCAGTCGCGCCGTGACGGTGCGGCAGGCATAGCCGGTCGCGGCCGTGCATTCGACACGCACCGGCAGCCGCTCCCCTTTCAGCCCGTTCAGGAACGGCTCGGGAAACGAGCCGACGACCGCGGGCACGCTGTCGGTCTGGCTCCAGTCGTGATGGTCCCACCAGATGTGATCGCCGGGGTGCACGTTTGTGGCCGCAGCGCCCTGGGGCGCCTCGACGCCGTTGACGTAGTAGAACCAGTCGACCGGCTGTCCGCCTTCCTGGCCGCCGGAGAGCCCATCGATGCTCTGCACAAAGCCGCCGGAGTAGCGGGTGCTGACGGTCGCGTTGCGCATCAGCAGGCTCATCACGGTCTCCTGGCCCTGGACGCGGGGCGTTCCGAAGGAGCGCACGAGGACGGCACCGAAGTCCCGTGTGACCGTCAGGTGCACGGCGCTGGGCGCGGGACCCGCGCCGAGGCCACAGCCGCTGAGCGCAAGCGCGCTCAGCGCGATCGTGACGGCCACCGCACCGGGCCCGAACGGGCGCCCGTATCTGAACAGGCGCCCGCCGGGCACGCCGCCCGCGCTGCTAGCGGACATCGCTCCTACCGGACATAGAAGACGATCCTCGAGGTGCCCCTCGCCAGCGTCGTGCGATTGCCCGCAGCATCGGTCGCCTCCACGTCGAGGACGTAGCGACCGGGCGGCAGCGATTCGGGCAGGAGGTAGGAGAAGCTCGCCTGTGTGCCGACCTTGAAGAAGCTCCCATCGCCGCAGTGCGCCCGGCCGAAGCGCGCGCTGGCGCCGTTGTAGGCGTAGCAGCGGCCCTTGTAGGAGCGGCGCAGCCGCAGGCTGACCGAGGCGATCCCGGTGTGCGCCAGGACTTTGCCGGCGAGCACCCTCGGCGCGTGACCCTTGGGGTAGTGGTGGTTGTCGATGAGTCCGGCGAGTTTGGCCACCACGGCGTACGGGCCTTTGTAGGAGGCGCTCGAATAGCCGAGCACGCCGCCGGAGGAGCCGCTTGAGGATCCAGAGGGGCCGGGCGTGGCACAGGTGTCGTCGTTGGTGTTGTGGACGCAGATTGTGTAGGGGTCAGAGGGGACCGAGTCCGTCGCACGTGCCTGCAGCGTGTAGCTCCCGGCAGCCGTGAACTGCAGCGTGGCGACCCCTTGCGAGCTTGGACTCACCGATGTCGGCCCTCCCGTCACCGTCACGCCTTCCGGCAGTGCTTCTGGAGCGGCGCTGACCGTATTCAGCGAGCCGACCGTGACCGAGACCGGTTCGTTGACGGCGACATCGGTCGATGTGGGAGCCGTCATTGTGAGGAAGTGATCCGGCGCGGTTTCGCTGGTAGGGCAGTAGGGCCCGAGGGCGAAACACTGGGCGGCGACCACGATGTCCAGGTTGGGAGTGGCCTGTTCGCCGCAGGCGCCGGTGTGCGCGAATCCATTGTTCAGCCAGATTGACCAGTAGGCATAGTTACCTGCGCCGAACGGGGGGAGGTCCACCCCATCGATGCCGAGGATTTCCACACCTTCACTCGCTTCCTTCGCATCCCAGTCACCGTGCACGGCGTCGTATAGCGCGCCACCAACGCTCGTACCGCTGCAGACGCCGCCTTCGACCGGAACCGGCGTCGTGGACGTCGTGACCTGCGTCTGGGGAACGAGCGTGACTCCGTTGAATCCCTCCACCCGCACCGTGACGGTGGTCGGTTCGTCAGCGATTGCCGCGGAGGCGACGAGAGATAGTGAGACGCAGGCTGCGACCAGCGCCAGAGAGATGCGACGAGATAGGTGCATTGAGCCAACCCCTTTCCACGAGGGCTTGTGGGCTTTCGGTCGGAGGCAGGTCTCCTGGCTCCCGGGCCTACCCCTCCGCGCCTTCCCGGCCCGCCGAGGGCGGATCGGTGGCTTCGCGCAGCGACTGCGCGCCACGGTGGGCATCCCCGGTCACAGTGGCGGGTCCGCGCCGGACTCTCACCGGCTTCCCTTCACCACCGACCGTTGAACACGTTGATCCTACTCCTCGCTGATCGCCGGGTACATCCCCCGACCGGGGGATGTCGCGGCTCACGAGCGATGCTCAGCGCGCGATGTCCTCCAGATCGGTGTCGAGATCGCCGAGCCCCTGTCGCTCGGCATCCTCGAGCACGGCGCCGCTGACGATCAGCCGGCGCGCGGTGTCAAGGTCGTCGGAGCGGCCCCACGTCAGCGCGCCCTTGACGACGCCATCCTTCAGGTACCAGTCGGTGAAGGCCCCATCCTCGAGCGACCCTCGCACGATCTCCTCATCCCACTCATACGCCGGCCCCACGTACTCGAGTTCGCCCCAGTCGGCCAGCACGGAATAGAAGTAGGGCACCACGTCATGGGGCACGTCTCGGCCCAGCATGTTGAGTGCCGCCGTCTTGCCGTGGTTGAAGGCGACATCCCAGTGCTCGACCCGGATATGCGCGCCGTCGTGCACGACCGACTCGTATTCGCAGATGTCGCCAGCGGCGAATGCCCCCGGCACCTGGGTCTCAAGCCGCGAGGAGCAGCGCACCCCGCCGCGCTCGCCGATCTCCAGGCCGGCCCGCTGCGCGAGCTGCACGTCGGGGGTGACACCGGCGCCGATCACGACGACATCGGCGGGGAGCTCGAGGCCGCCACGAGTGACGACCTTGGCGACCCTGTCCTCGCCCTCAAAGCGCTCGAGCTCATCACCGCCGTGCACGGTGACGCCGTGCGATTCCAGCAGCTCCTGAATGAACCGCCCCACCCGCTCGCCGAACCCTCGTTCGAGGGTGGCCTGCTCCTGCATCACGAGGGTGCTGTGCTTGCCGAGCAGCGTCAGCGAAGCGGCCACCTCGCAGGCGATGAACGAGCCGCCGATCAGCACCACCTCGCCGGCCTCCTCCACACCCACGGCAATCGCATCGGAGTTTCCGAGCGTGCGCAGATAGTGGATCTGCTCGAGGTGGCAGCCATCCACGTTCAACCGGCGCACGTTCGCTCCGGTTGCGATCAGGGCCTTGTCGAATTCGACCTCGTCCTTGTTCGACAGCTTGGCCGTGCGCCGCTCCAGGTCGAGCGCCGTGACGCTCGTGCGCTTCAGCAGCTCGATGCCCTGGTCGACCCACCACCCATCGGGGCGGAAGTAGGTCTCCTCGCGACTCTCTTTGCCCTGCAGATAGCCCTTCGAGCACTCCGGGCGGTTGTACGGCGGGTCGGGCTCGCGCCCGACAACGAGCACCTCGCCATCCGCGCCCTCCTCGCGCAGCCAGCGCGCGCAGTTGGCCGAGGCCAGGCCTCCCCCGATCAGCAGGTAGTCCAACTTGCGAGCCGCCATCGGAGGCCACCTTACAGCCCCGGAGGGTGACGGACGGACCAGTGCGCCCAGGTCGGAATGTGGTCCAGGATCCGCCACCGCGGCCCGGCCTGGTCGCGGTTGGGGCCAACGTCGGTGCCGTTGTAGCTCGTGTCCAGCCTCAGGCCCGCGATGACAATGAAAACGTGCGGGGTTGGACTGTCGGCAGCGTATATCGTCACCCACCGCCCCGGGCCCGGCGCTCCCCAGCTCACGTAGTCCTGGGCAAGGGGATTGTCTCGCACGATTTCGGCGATTGCTCGTACCCCCGATCGGTAGAGCACATAATTCACCGTGCTGGAGCAGTCCTCTTCGAAGGCGCCTCGGGGGTCCGGGTGACCACCCGGACCGTAGGGCAGCAGCTGCAGCTCGTTGCCCGCGACCACCATCGCCTGCACCGTCGCGGGAGCACCAGCAGGGATCAGTGCGAGATGACCGTTCCCGGGCGCGAGCACCGCTCGATCGCCTGGTGTGAAACGGACCGGAGTTGGGCTCTGGCCTTCCAGCGACCTGTCCGCGCCTTCTCCTTCGCTCGCCAGCTGCGCGGCCGACGCCGCCGGCGCTCGGTATCGCATCGCCCAGGCCTCGACCTCGGCGACGTACCACGTGGCATGGTTGTAAGCCAGCAGCGCGTGCTCGTAATTGCCCGGAGCACCTGAGGCACGAAGGTAGTTGGCGGCGCTGTAGATGGCATCGGCCGGGTCCCAGCGGTCAGTCCGCCCGTCGCCGTCGCCGTCCACCCCATAGGAGGCCCATGTCGAGGCCAGGAACTGCATCGGCCCGCCAGCGCCCGCCGAGTTGACCGCACCCTCTCTGGTGCAGGAGGGATCGGGGTCGCGCCCATGGTCACACTCAACCTCGCCGATCCCCGCGAGGATCGCCCAATCCAGGCCGTAGCGGCTTCCGGCTTGCAGGTACAGCGCCAGATACGGCGGCGGGATCTCCCTCCGCGCCAGAGCCGAGACGCCGTCACCCGGCGCACCGGCTTCGGATCCCCGCGCACCCACGCTGAGCGGAAGCGCCGAGAAGATCGTCAACAGCGTGAGTGCCGCGCCCGTCCCGACCAGGGCGGCCAGAGCCAGCACGAGCCGTCCTGTCGGCGTCCGGGCAGCCAATGCGCCAGCCGCGGCCGGCAATGTCGTCACTGCTCGGTATCCCAGCCGAGCTGGCGTTTGCGACGCGCGGCAACGGCGTGCGCGTCGCGCATCACGCGTGACTCACTCGACCCGCGATCGCTGCGCCCTTCCCTGCGCCACAAATCCATCGCCGAGCGTTCCGCTCGCGATGCGGGCATGCTGTGACCGCCGGCGCGCAGCCGCTGTGACAGCGCGCTGTCGAAGGCGCTGTCGAGCTGACGCCTGTCTCGACGCCCCAGCGGCGCCGCGCTCCCACCGCCGGCGATGTCCGCCGCCGCGTTCAGCTCCCTGCGTGCTGCCAGCTCCTTGTCGACCTCCGCGCGTGCCGCCCGGCGGCCACGGGGATCGAGCCGTTCGTACTCCTCGCGTCCGAATCCCGCCAAGCCCGCCAGCGCGGCATAGTCGCGTCGCTCGCCTGCCCTGGAGCCATGAGCCTGCGCGCCTGCCGGCAACGCCGCCTGGGCGTCCAGGAAGCGAGCTCGGCCGTCGGCCTGCTGCGGCGTGAACACCCCTCCTCCGGCCCGCCGCACCTGCTCGCCATCGCCCACCAGTTGTCGCGCCCCGTTCAGGTCCTGCTGAGAGCTATGAATCTCTCCTTCGATGCGCTGCGCGCGATTGGCGAGTTCGAGAGCCCGGCGCGTGTCGCCGGATGAGAGCGCCCGTCCGTGCTCGCCTCTGACGCGCTCGAGCTGCGAGCGCTTCCCAGACAGCTGCTCGCGGATCTCCGGAGCAGCACGCAACCGTGTGCTCGCCTCACGGTGCTCGAGCTCCAGCGTGCGGCCTACCTGCTCCTCAGCATCCGCCTTGGCCCGCTCCCGGGCGGCGTCGGCACGCTTCTGCCGCGACTCGACGCTCGGGTCCGGTTTGGAGAACAGCGTCTTTGCGATCCCAGCACCTCGCAATGCCGCTTTCGGGGTCTCCAATGCCCCGCCCACCCGTCGCGCGAGCGACCTGGGCTCGTGCTGCTGAGCGTGCCCGCCGTGCGCGAAGCTCAGCACCTGATGGCGGCGGGTGAACGCACCCCACCACATCACCGATGTCAGTAGCCACTGGGTGAACCAGCCGAGCGCGGTCAGGTCGACCGTCAGGATCTGCTCCATGAGCAGTGCCACGCCCAGCACGAATGAGTAGATGAGCTTCGACATCACCGCGCCAAGCAGACGTGTAGCCCAGGCACGGAAGGCCATCCGCCCGCCGTCGCCCAGCGCCGGAGCCAGGACCGCCGCGGGAGCGAGCAGCAGATATAAGAGGCTCGAGATCGCCGCCCCGAGCAGATGCATCGCTATGAAGCCGAGCAGCAGGAGCATGCCCAATGCCCCGGCCCAGATGAAGACCAGCCCCATGAATCGCCAGAGCGTTCCGTGCTCCGTGCGAAATTCCGCCTGCGCGGCGGTTGGCCCCGTGCAGGGCATTTCGCTGCCGCCGCAGAGCACGTTGAACAGTGAGCCCCGTTCGTTGATCGAGTTGCGCATCGCCTGGTTTGCGGGCAGGGCGAGAAACAGTCCTCCGTTGGTTCGTGCTTCGCGCATCTGCCGCGCGCTCTCCCCATGCTCGTGCGAGGCCACTGCGAGACCCGCCGCGTGCAGCCGCGAATCGAGCCGTGCGGGATCGACGCACCAGGAGACGTTGCCGAACTCCATGAAGCACCACGGCCTCCCCACGGCGCCGTTGAAGACGGTTCCCATGCTGTTCGCCAGCGTCCGGTCCGGATGGGCCGGAGTCCCGCCGGCAGCGGCGCCGAGCGCCCCCAATCCTGCGTCGTTGGCCCATTCCCCGAGCGCCCCCACGGTGCCGGCGGGGTTCATGATCACCCACAGGCCCCCGGCCATCATCGCCAGCATCAACAGTGCCTGACCGACCGTCTCGGCGACCCGGCGGCGGACGAGGCCGTGGTACAGCGCAAGCACCGACGCCACGGCGAGCACCACCACCAGCCACGGCTGTGTGAAGGTCGCCTGCGTCTCGCGCAGCCCCCGTGCCACACCGCTCATCGCGGAGCTGTCGAGCAGGTCGATCGTGTAGCACCACTCGAGCATCACCACCATGCCGTGCACGCAGGCGACCAGCACCGTCCAGCCCAACTGGAGCAGGTTCTGGACCCACGCCGCCGCGTCGTTGCTCACCTTTGTGACCCCGGTATTGATGTGCACGTCGAACGCGTAGTTGCCGGTCGGCGCCGGCGCCGCCTCGAAGCCGGAGCTCCGGCAGTTGCTCTCGCTGGCTTGGGACAGGCCGGCTTCTCCGGCGCCCGGACGGCACAGCGGGCTGCCGAGCCCGTTGCTGATCAGCGGGTCCCCGGCGCTCGACATCGCAGAGGCCGACGCCGCTTCTTCGGCTCCTGCGCCCGCTTCTGCCGCTCCGGAGGCAAGCGGCGGATTGCTCGGCGCCCGCCTCGCGCCGGCCGGGCTGCGGATCATGGATGCCGGCGAGTCGGCCGCGAGCGGCGTCCTGACCGCCTCCCCGTATGCGCGTGCAGACAGGTCACCGATCGGCACGCCGCCCATGCCGGCAACTGCGACCACAGCGAGCGCGAGCGGCGCCCGCGACCTCACGCGGAGGCGGGAGTCGTGGAGAAAGCCTCGAGCAACGACGGCACCACGACGTCGACCTGGATTGCCTCGATCCGGCCTCGGTGATCGCGAAACAGGCAGCGCCCGGATTCCAGCTCGAGCAGCGTCTGACGCATCCTTCGGTTGTCGGGGTCAAGCCCCAGCAAAGTCAGAGCGCGCGCCGCCTCCGCCTCCGAGCGCATCCCGAACACGAACGTCGCGCCGATGAGGTTCTCAAGCGACTCGCGCTCGCCGATCAGCGTGTCCGTGACCAGCTGCGTGCTGATGATCGGCACCGCAAGCTCAGAGCGCCCCATCCGCTGAAGAGAGGCAAGCAGAGCTCGGCCGGCCGGATCGCCCAACAGGCGCCAGCCCTCATCAAATGAGAACAGCTTCAACCGGCCGCGCTCGGCGCTCATCAGGTGCATTGCGAACATCGCGATCAGCCGCACGATCTGCTCGCCGACGCGCTCGACCTGGGAGTACTCGGAGCGTCTCATCCCTGGCTCGGGCCCGGGCAGATCGCGGATCGGCAGATAGGTCACCTGGTGATGTCCCACGGCGGGCAGTCGCACCTCCGGGTCGGCGAACCCGAGCTGCGTGAGGCCAGAGCGGGCATACACCTCCAGCGTCCGGCCCACCTGCGCGTCGATCTCATCGCCGTCACACAGAGCCCGTACGACCTCCAAGCATGTCGGGTCGCGCGATCTGCTGACCACTCGGTCCACCGCTCCGACCACCGCCGTCTCCCACGACGGCTCCGCCCTTCCCGGAAGGAGGTCGCGCAGAAAGGACACGGCGGTGTCCTGGCGCAGATGCTCGGGCGCGACCCGCAGCGGATCCAGCACGCCTCGCAGGGCCGGATCAGGGCGCAGCGTCACGCACTCCGTGTGGGGTGCCACCTCCTCGAGCAGATGAAAGCGATGGTCGCCCTTCGGGTCGCAGTCGATCACCCGCGCGCCCTGAAGGAACCCCTCGTACTTGAGCTTCTGGTCGAGCGTCGTCTTCCCCGACCCGAGCGCCCCGACGCTGAGGATGGTCGTATTGCGATCGCCATCTGACCCCTCCCTGAGGTTGAACCTGACCGGCTGCCTGGAGCCGGTCAGGGTGTGCCCGAGGTAGAAGCCCCGTCGCGAACCCACCGCATGCGTGGCGGTCGGCATCATCGCCGCGATCTGCTCTGTCGTCAGCGTGTCGTCGTAGCCCCGCACCCGCGTGCGCTGCGCCGGCAGGTGCTGCAGAAACAGCTGCAGCTGATCGCCGAGCGGCCGGTGCAGGCGGATGTCCCCGTAGGCCCTACGGCACATCTCCACCCGCTGCTCCAGCTCCTCCTCGCTGTCCGCCGCCGCCGCAATCGCGAGCGTCGCCCGCAACAGAGGCGGACGACTAGAGGCCTGCAGGTGCGCCAGCAGATCGCGAGCCTGCTGAGTGCGCTCGTACGCGAGGTCGGACACCCCCTGCTCGCCGTCGGACTCCGCTCGCATGATCTGGTCGGCGTCCTGAATCCGTTTCCGGGCGATCCGCAGCGCCAGGGCGTTCGGCAGGAACCGGGCGTTCAGAGACAGATCTATCCCGAACGGGAGACCCTCCACCGGCGCGAACATCAGCTCGGCCCGCGCACCTGGAAATTGCACCTGCTCGGGAAGTGCCCCGACCACGAGTTGTGCCTGCCAACTCGTGCCCAGCTCGGACTCCACCCGCAGGGCCCTGCCCCTGTGCTCGATGAAGCCATCCATCCAGCGCATCACGTCGCCCTCGAGGGGAGCCAGCACCGCCTCTTCGTTGCGCTCGAAAACGAGCGCCCGCGGCTCGTGCAAACCGTCGATGACCGGCTCTCCCAGCCCGCGGCAATAAGCCCTGCGGATGAGCCACTGAAGCTCCGCTCCGCGTGCCGGGCGCACGGGTAGAAAGTCCGCCAGCCGAGCGTGGGCCTGATCAGCGCGGACCCGAGCCCGCTCGAGCTCGGAGAGCTTGAGGACCCGCCCATCGCGTGTCGAGAGGGAGCGCCTGATGCCCGCCCACCAGTCTCTCGGATGCTGCCCGGCGGCCTGCGATACGTACGATGCGACGTCCCGCTCGGGCTCGCGCAGACTTGCGATCAGGAACACTGCCGGCCTCGCGCTGCCGATATGCCTCAGGCGCCGCTCATGCTCCGTCACGTAGCGCGATCGCGCTCGCGCATGCGGCCCCTCCGCCCCTCCCGCGGCGGGGCCGTCTCCCCCGTCGCCGCCACCCAACTCGAGCGCATAGCGCCCGAGCTCCCAGCGCCTGCCCACGCGCAGGATCTGAACGTCCGCTTCGAGCGCCTCTAGGCCGCCGAGCAGCGCTAGGAACCGGGCGCGCTTGCCGTCTTCAGCGAGCCACTCATAGGAGGACACCTCGACCCTGAATGCGGCCCAGCCATCGTCGAGACCATCCGCGAACACGCAGTTGCCGTACACGAAAGCGATTGGCGGCCTCATTGCCCCACCCGCCGGGGGCCTGGGTCAGAGCGCACCAGCAGTCGCGCGCCGGGCGCAAGTGCGATCACCTCGCCGGGGTCGAGAGATCCCCCGTCAGCCGGCCCGCGGAGGGTGAGCGCCGGACCGCGTCGCAGGCTCGACAGCCTCCGGCCGGATGCCCTGTCTGAGCGCTCGTGCGGTACGCCGACCCTCACGGCGCCGGGGCCCGTGTAGCGAAGACGGCGCATCCGGGCGTCTGAGCCGTCGGGCAGCAGGAGGATCTCATCCGGGTACCAGCGCCCCACCGGATCCGTGGCCGGGCGAGCACCCGCGAGCCGGCGCGGTCCGCTCCCGTAGCGTGCCAGCGCGAGCGCGGCAAGATGAAACGGCCGCCCCTCGATACGGATCATCGTGAGCAACGCCGCGCTCGCGGCTGGAACGGCTAGATCCCCCAGGTACCAAGGCGGCAGCGTCGCGACGATCTCGAGCAGCGGCAGTCGCCGGGCGATCAGGACTGCCAGGAGGAGCGCCAGGAAGTAGACGACTCCTCGCACGGGCACACCGCCCGGGTTCAACCGCAGCCGATCGATGCGGTAGATGCGGCGCTCCAGGTCGAAGACCCTGCGGTAGGAGCGGATCTCCATCAACTGGATCCGAACAGCGACGTGACGGTGTCGCGTAGCAGGCTCACACCCGCCGGGGTGGCCAGCAGCACCGACACGATCCCCACCGCGAACACCCCCGCCGCCTCCTTGAAGTCGCGGCGAAAGGCGAGCACCGTGGCCGCGACGGCGAACGCCAGCCCGATCAGGCTCATCGCAACCGCGCGTCCCGTGGTCCCGGCCTTGGCGGCAGCCGATTCCAGTGCGCTTCCTTTCTGTTCGGACCTCGCAGCCTGCTGTACGTTCACGGGCGCCGTCGCGTCGACTGCGGCGTACGCCGTTACCGGCTTGCCGAGAAGGACGCAGGCCAGCAACAGGGCGGTAATCGCGCAGACGCGCACGGCCACCCGCGCCGATCGGTCCGGCTGCGACGAGATCCGTAGAGGTCGAGTCAAGCGAGTCATTGCGGCTCCTTAGGTCGGTGCGCTTTGATCTGATGGCGATGCGCGTCTCACGGCCGCGTCCCCTGCGCGGACCGCGCGTCAGTCGTCGGGATCCATCTGCACGGCGGACACCTCCCAGCGGCCCTGGACCCGAGAGACGTCGATTTCGTAGTCGAGCGTGTATTGAGCGCCACGGCCGTCCTGCGCCTGCACGGCCGCGAGCACGGTGCTCCCGCCCGGCTCCCAGCTCAGGTGCTGCACCGACTGCAGGCTGAGCGGCTGCGCGGGAAGCGAGACTCGTGCGCCACTCGTCAGGTCTGCCGCCAGCTCGCCGGCGGATGCGTCGAGGTAGTTGCGCAGGGCCCGTTCCACCACCGTGGCCAACGGCGGTTCCTGCACTTCGCGCAGGCGCGCCGGAGCTTGCGCCACGGTCGAGGCCGGCGCTCCCACGAACGCCGGGTAGCCCGCCAGCGCGAGACCGCCACCCTGCTGGCGGACGACGCCCACCGTCAGATACAGCAGGCCCGCCGTGTCGGTCTGAGCCGCGACCGTATAGACGTGCTCGCCCGCCAGGGGCTCCCGTTCCTGCACGACTTCGTCCCACTCGACCTGCTGCTCGCCGCTGCTCGGAAGCTCGAGTCCGGCGTCTGGTTCCATCGCTCCGCCCACAAACGGTGCCAACGCTCGCTGGCTCACCTGCGGTTCGGCGGCGTTCCAGCTCAGATAGCGGCGGGCGAACAGCGAGGCGTAGCCTTCGGCTCCGCGATCCGGCGGTGCCGGCGCCCGCAGCGAGGCGGAGGGAGCAGCGGGACGCGGAGGTGCGATCGCGAAGCGGGCGCTGGCCGCCAGCCCGGCAAGCGAGAGCGCGCCGAGCAGATATCTGAACAGCGATCGCGCGAGACGGATCCGCCACAGCGGCGTCGCCCGCAGGCTCACGCTGGCTCCGGCCCGGGCTGCCCCCTGCGCCCCCATCAGCGCTCGAACCCGAACTCGCTCTGCGTCGGTGGCCTCGCCTCGCGTTCGGCCGCATCCCCGCGGGTGGCGTCGTAGGCGACGGCCGGCATCGCCCCGACCGGCTCTGCCGGGACGCCCGCCGCGCTTCGGGCTGAGCGCTGAGGTGAGGCCGAGTGAGCCGCGCGCGCCGAGACCACACGCCTGCGCCGGGCCGACCGGCCGGCTCCTCGCCACGCACGGACGGGGGCGTGACGCCTCCGAGCGGCGCCCCGCGGACGATCTCCACCGGCGGGGGGCGCTGCGTCTATCCGGCGCGGCGAGAGCAGCTCGCCTCCCTTCGCCGACGTCCCGTTCGCGGCGAGGTCACGAGCTGAGGTGCGCACGCCGACCCCTGCGAACACGATCACCCCGCCCAGCGCCCCCAAAGCTCCGGTCAAAGCGGCGGCTGCCCCCAGTCGCCGCAGCGGACGCTCCTGGCGGTCCCCGCCCGGCGCTGATCTGTGCCACTCACCGAATTCGTCAGCACCGGCGAGATACTCCGCCTCGCTGTACACCCGGTATACCTCCCGTGATGTTCGGCGCAGAATCGCCATCACGACTGCGCCGGGTCTTTGTGCGCGTAGCTTCGAACGCCAGCGACCGGAGGCCAAGCTCGGCAAGAGCCCGGCCTCCGGCCGCAGGTGCGCGAATGGGCATCGCCGAGCCGTCGTCGTTTCGATCGACCACCGGCGTCCCAGAGGACCGGTCTATGAGTGGGGGGAGAGTTGCTCATGGGCGGGTCCTGCTACCTAGTCCGACCCCGCAGAGGTCAGTGGGACACCCCCCTCGGCGGCCGCCATCAGCGCCCGCAGGCGGGCACGGGCGCGCTGGGCGACCTTGCGGTACTTCTCCGAGGACCAGCCGTAGAGGCCGCAGAACTCGCCTCGGCTCATCGATTCCAGCTGGCAGGCCAACACCAGCCGCTGATCGGGCGTCAGCCTCTGGACGTGCCGCCCGATCCGTCGCAGTTCGTGGCGTAGCATCACCAGCTTCTCCAGATCGGCTCGCACATCGACGATCTCGACACCCTCATCGCCGCCTGCCCCGAGAGACATCGAGGACTCCAACGCGGCCTGCATCGGGCTACGTCCCGAGAGCGCACGCCGACGATCACGAACCCGGGACTGGAACCGCTGCTCGAGCAGGTTGCCGAGGTGCGCCCGGTCGGCGAAGCGGCCTCCCTTCCGCACAAACGCAACCAGCTCAAGCGTGGCCTGGCCGAAACAGTCCTCCAGATCCTCTGGGCGCAGCTGGTAGCGATAGACGCGCAGCAGCAGATCGCGCTTGGCGCGCACCACCAGCGCGACCTCCTCTGCCGGGTCGCGCCCCGGCCTCCCCCACGCGGCTCGTGTTTGCTCGCCATATCGGGTAGACACATGGGGATGTCGAGCGTTGGGGGCCGCAGACCCCCCTCCCAAATGCGAACGTCCCCGGGCCGCGCGCCGGCGGGCGGCCCGGGGGGAGTGTCCCCGTGACCCTCACCGACCGCCTCCACGCGCTTGACCGCCGCCAGCAGCACACCCGGGGCCTGCGCTTCCTCGCCGCCGTCTTCAAGAAGTTCTCAGACGACGGCGCCAGTCAGCTCGCTGCGCTGATCGCCTACTACGGCTTCTTCTCCCTGTTCCCGCTGCTGCTCGTGTTCGTCACCGTGCTCGGGTTCGTGCTGCAGGGGAACCCCAGCGCCCAGGAGAGCGTGGTTCATTCCACCCTCAGCCAGTTCCCCATCATCGGCAACCAGCTGCAGGAAAACGTCCACTCGCTCAAGGGCAGCGGCATCGCCCTGGCGATCGGCCTGATCGGATCGATCCTGGCCGGCCTCGGCATCACCGGTGCCACCCAGAACGCCTTCAACCAAGTCTGGTACATCCCCCACAAGCGCCGCCCCAACTTCCTCACCTGGCGCCTGCGCGGGCTCGGGCTGCTGTTCGTGCTCGGCGTGATGAGCATCGTCTCCACGGTCGTCGCGGGCTATGTGACCGCCCAGACCACCGGCACGGTCACGCTGGTCGGCGGAATCCTCGTGGCGCTGGTGTTCAACCTGCTGCTCTTCTTCACCGCCTTCCGCCTGCTCACCAGCGACGAGGTCAAGACCCGCAACCTGATCCCAGGTGTGATCCTCGGGGCCGTGCTGTGGCAGATACTCCAGCACGTAGGGGGCTACTACGTCGACCATGTGGTCCGCCACGCCAAGCAGACCTCCGGCCTGTTCGCGTTCGTGCTGGGGCTGCTGGCCTGGCTGTACCTGGGAGCCCAGGTCACGCTCATAGCCGCCGAGATAAACGTGGTGCGCGCGCGCCGCCTGTGGCCGCGAAGCTTCTTCTCAGATCCGCTGCTCGAGGCCGACAGACGCGCGCTCACAGCCACGGCCGAGGTTCAGGAGCGCATCGACGAGCAGAACGTCGAGGTCACCTTCGACCCGCCCGACTAGTCAGGGCGGGGGCTCGTCCAACCCCGCTGGGTGCCCGGCGATACGACGCCTCATGCGGGGCGCCGAGCGACATTGTCTCCCAATATCTGGCTCTGGAATGCCGTTTGCGGCATGACCTGAAGACTACTTGCGCACACAACCATCGCGCGCTATACTAACTACACTTTCGTAAGCTCATATGGAGCCGTTACCTATGCCAACTGCCACAGATAGTCCCCAGATACAACAGAAGCCCGTCCTGCGCCTCATCCCCCTGGATGACACCGTCGTGTTCCCCAACATGGGCATCACGCTGACCGTGGACGTCGGCGAGGATGAGCGAGTGGTGCTCGTCCCCCGCCACGAGAACGAGTTTCTCGAGGTGGGCACCATCGCCGAGGTCTCAGAGCAGATCCGCCTGCCCGGCGGCGGGCGTGCGGTTGCCATCTCAGGCGAGCACCGCGCGCTGATCGGAGCCGCCCAGACCGGACCCGGCGGAGAGCTCCGCGTCGAGGTCGATGAGCGACCTGACGATGTGCCCGTTGACGGGCGCACGCGTGAGCTCGAGCGCGAGTACCGCGCAACCGTCGAGGAGATCCTCGAGCTGCGCGGCGACGACGGGCGCATCTCCGCGTTCCTCAGAGCAATCGCCGAGCCCGGAGCCCTCGCGGACTCCGCCGGCTACTCCCCCAACCTGTCATACGAGCAGAAGGTCGAGCTCCTGAGAACGCTCGACGTGACCGAGCGCCTGGAGCTCGCGGTCTCACTGCAGCGCGAGTCGCTGGCAGAGCTTCAGGTGCGCAAGCGCATCCGCGAGGACGTCCAGGAGGGCGCTGAGAAGCAGCAGCGCGACTATTTCCTTCGCAAGCAGATGGACTCGATCCGCAAGGAGCTGGGCGATGACGACGCCTCGGTCGTCGAGGAGTACCGCTCAAAGATCGAGGAGGCCCACATGCCAAAGGACGTCTCAGAGCAGGCGCTGAAGGAGCTCAATCGCCTGGAGCGCATGGGCGAGCAGACGGGCGAGTCGAGCATGATCCGCACCTATCTTGACTGGCTGATCGCCGTTCCCTGGTCAAAGCGCTCTGAGGAGCACCTCGACCCGGTCGCGGCCAGAGCTGTGCTTGATGCAGACCACGAGGGCCTTGAGGACGTCAAGGACCGCATCACCGAGTACCTGGCCGTGCGCAAGCTCAGATCTGAGCGCGGCATCGAGGCAGACCCCAAGTCAGGGGCCATATTGACCCTGATCGGTCCCCCTGGAACCGGCAAGACCTCGATCGGCGAGTCGATCGCCCGTGCCACCGGACGCGAGTTCGTGCGCATGTCGCTGGGCGGCGTGCGTGACGAGGCCGAGATCCGCGGGCACAGGCGCACCTACATAGGAGCCCTGCCGGGTCGCCTGGTCAGGGCGCTCAGAGACGCCGGCACGATGAACCCGGTGATCCTCCTGGATGAGGTCGACAAGGTCGGCGCCGACTGGCGCGGAGACCCCTCCTCGGCACTCCTCGAGGTCCTTGACCCCGCCCAGAACCACTCCTTCAGAGACCACTACCTGGACGTCGAGCTCGACCTCTCACAGGTCATGTTCCTGGCAACCGCCAACGTCGCAGACACCATCCCCGGGCCGCTGTTGGACCGCATGGAGGTGATCCGCTTCGACGGCTACACCACTGATGAGAAGCTCGCCATCGCCAAGGGCTATCTGTGGCCGCGCCAGCGCGACCGAAACGGCCTGCGCGAGGATGAGGTTCAGATCTCTGACGAGGTGCTGCGCACGATCATCAGTGAGTACACCCGCGAGGCGGGCGTGCGAAACCTGGAGCGCGAGCTCGGCACGGTGCTGAGGAAGACGGCGACCAGGATCGCGTCCTCGCAGGTCCTCGCCGAGAGCGACGGGCAGCCGAAGCCCGCGGACAAGGACGCCGCCAAGGATGATGGGAAGGCTAAGGCCAAGGACAACGGCAAGGTCGCCGTTGAGGGCGAGAAGAAGCCCGTCAAGAAGACCAAGCCCACGAAGGCCGCAAAGCAGGCACCTGTGAAGATCGACCTGGACGCCGTCCGCGATGCGCTCGGCCGCCAGAAGTACTTCCAGGAGTCGGCAGCGCGAACTGCGACGCCTGGTGTTGCGACCGGTCTAGCGGTCACAGGCGCCGGCGGAGACGTGCTGTTCGTCGAGGCCACCGCCATGAAGGCCAGCGGCGGCGGCTCGAGCCTGGTGCTCACCGGCCAGCTGGGCGACGTCATGAAGGAGTCGGCGCGCATCGCCCTCTCCTACGTGCGCGGCCACGCCGAGGAGCTCGGCATCGACGAGAGCGCCTTCGAGAACCGCGAGTTCCACGTCCACGTTCCGGCGGGAGCGATCCCGAAGGACGGGCCGAGCGCAGGCGTGACCATGGTCACGGCGCTGGCGTCGCTGCTGTCAGGGCGTCCGGTCAAGCACACCGTCGGCATGACCGGAGAGGTCACGCTGCAGGGGCGCGTGCTGCCCATCGGCGGGCTCAAGCAGAAGGCGCTTGCCGCCCATGCCGCCGGCCTGACCGACGTGATCCTGCCCGAGCGCAACCGCGGCGATCTGGATGAGATCCCCGAGGAGGTCAGAAAGCAGATGACCTTCCACCCGGTGATGACCGTCCAGGAGGTCCTCGACCGGGCACTGGAGCCCGCTCGCGATGTCGCGCACGTCTCGTAGGTGCCAACCCGTTCCTGTGGAGGTCCGTCAGACGGCGGACCTCCTCGAGCGGCGCTGGCAGCTGTCGATCCTGTACGCGGCGCTCACAGGCGCGTTGCGCTTCAACGAGTTCGCCGAGGCGGTCGCGGGCATCTCGCCCCGGATGCTCGCCGAGCGCCTTCGCGACCTAGAGGCGGCGGGGCTGATCGAGCGGACCGTGATCCCTTCGAGCCCTCCCAAAGTCGAGTACCGGCTGACCGAGCGCGGGCTGAGGCTCGGCCCGCTCATCGATGCCATGCGCGCCTACGCGCGCGAGCCGGTGGGCTGAGCCGGCAGCCCGGCAGCGTGATTGGTCTGGGCCAGCTCACTGCTGGCCCCGATCAGCTGCCCGGCGGGGCACGAAGCGGCGTGCACCAGTTTGCTCGGGTTGCGAATACCCACCACTCCCACCACGCCTCCGGCCGCCACCAGCCCCGCGGCGATCGCCATCCCCAGATGGAAGCTGTGCAACGAGGCCTGTTCGGCCGCCCTGGCGACCACATGCGCCTGACCCGCCGGCAGCCCGTGAACATCCGGGCGACCCAGCGGAAGCCGCTTGGCCTGCGCCAGCACGGCCCGTCCTGAGGCCGCCAGGCCGCTTCCTGCCAGACGGCTCAGCGTGGAGCTGAAGGAGGCTGCCACGATCGCGCCGAGCGCCGCCGTGCCGAGCAGCCCCGCCACGCGCGCGATCGCGTTGTTCACGCCGGAGGCGATGCCCGACTGATCGGCGCCCGCCCCCGCGAGCACCGCCGCCGTCAGCGGCGCAACCGTCATCGACAGCCCGAGCGCGAACACGATGAGCGCCGGGAGCACTTCCGGGACGTATTCGACCTTCAGGGTCACGCGCTGGAGCAGCAGCAGGCCACAGGCGGCCACCAGCGGTCCGCCGCCCATGAACAGCCGCGGCCCGAGGCGGTCGGCAAGCTTGCCGAAGCGGCGTGAGAGCACGAACATCACCACGGTCACCGGCAGCGTCGCAAGGCCGCTCTGGAGCGGCGTGTAGCCCCCGATCTGCTGCAGGAACAGCACCAGGAAGAAGAACAGGATCGACAGGCCGGCATACATCGAGAACGTCTCGATGTTCCCGGCCGAGAAGTTTCGCCGTCGAAACAATCCCAGCGGGAGCATCGGGTCTGAGGCGCGCGCCTCGTAGAGAAGAAAGCAGCCCAGCAGCACGATCCCGCCCACCAGCGGTATCGCCACCGCGGGGCTCGACCAGCCGAGCCGCGGCTGCTCGATCAACGCGAACACCGACCCGCCCAGGCCGAATGCGCACAACAGCGCGCCGGGAAGGTCGACCCGGCGCCCGCCCCGCTCGCGCGGCGCCGTCCTGGGGACGGCCATCAGTATCAACGCCACGCATATCGCGGCCAGGGGAATGTTGATCAGGAAGATCAATCGCCACGATCCGATCGCGAGCAGCTCACCCGCGACGAGCGGCCCGAGCACCCCGGCGATCGCCGCCCACGCCGTCCAGCTGCCGATCGCCGCGCCCCGCTCGGATTCCGAGAACGTGTTCATGATCACCGCCAGCGAGCTCGGCACGAGCAGCGCGCCCGCGACGCCCTGCACGGCGCGGGCGACCACGAGGGCGCCGATCGACGGGGACAGCGCGCACCCCAGCGAGGCCGCGCCGAAGCCGGCAACCCCGATCGCGAACACCCGCCGCTCCCCATACAGGTCCCCGAGCGAGCCTCCAATCAGGATCAGCGCGCTGAGCGTCAGCAGATAGCCGTTCACGATCCACTGCTGGCCGGCGAGGCCGCCGCCGAGCGCGATCTGGATCCTCGGCAGCGCGACGTTCACGACGGTGCCGTCCAGGAACACGATGCCCGAGCCGAGGATGCAGGCGATCAGGGTCAGCCGCTTGACCGACGCGGAGCTGCTCGTGTCCATCAGCTCATCAGCGCGAGCGGAATCGCCAGCCCGGCCGAGCGCCGGACGGTGGCGATGCGCCGCCCCGGTTGCACCGCCTCGCGGGTCGCCCCGGCGTGCTCGCCGAGGGCCTCGACGGTGCGCTCCAGATCGCTGACCCGCAGCGCGAGGCCCCAGAAGTGCGCGGGGCGCTCCGCTCCCCCGGCGCGCGCGACCACATCCTCGGGCTCCGCCACCACCTCGAGGATCTCCTCCCCCAGCCGGAAGAACGCCTGCCGCGGCGCTCCCGCAGGCGTCGGCTCCTCGCGCACACGGCGCAGATCGAGGCCCGCGCGCTGGAGCGCGCTCACGCTGCGATCGAGCGCCGGTGAGATCGCCACCACATGATCGATCCCCGTAACGCCGTTCGGGTGCTCGGGAGCCTGAGCGGGCACGGGCCGCTCCGAGAGCCGCGTGGCGAGCCCGTCGAGCTCCTCACTCGCAATCCCGCGCAACGACCAGGACACGATCCCGCGGCCCGCCCCGGGATCGCCGAACGCGAGCCGCACCCTGCCGAGCTGCACGCCGCCGTCTGACAGCGCGAACCCGAGCGCCGCCCACCGCTCGGCCGTGTCCGCCAGCAGCAGCTCGTCTATCGTCGCGCCCTGCACCCCGTCAATACAATCGCAACTCGCGAGAGGACGCCCCGTCATGGACTTCGAGCAGATCACCACCGAGACCTCACAGGGCGTTCTCACGATCACGCTCAACCGTCCCGATCGCCTCAACGCCTGGACGGCCACCATGAGCTCCGAGCTCATCCAGGCCTTCGATCAGGCAGACGCCGACGACGACGTCCGCGCGATCATCGTGACGGGCGCCGGCCGCGGCTTCTGCGCCGGGGCGGACCTCGCCGGCGGCGGCGAGACCTTTGACTACCGCGCCCGCGGACTCGCCGAGGCGGTCCCGCGCGACAACGGCGGCCAGTTCACCCTGCGCGTGTTCGAGTCCACCAAGCCGGTGATCGCCGCAATCAACGGCCCGGCAGTCGGGGTGGGAGCCACGATGACGCTGCCCATGGACATCCGCCTGGCCTCCGAGGAGGCCCGCATGGGCTTCGTGTTCGCCCGCCGCGGCATCGTCCCGGAGGCGGCCTCGAGCTGGTTTCTGCCGCGCGCCGTCGGCATCAGCCGTGCGATGGAGTGGGTCGCCACGGGGCGGGTGTTCTCCGCGCAGGAGGGACTGGAAGGCGGCCTGCTGCGCAGCCTGCACCCGCCGGGGGAGCTGCTGGGGGCGGCCCGCGAGCTGGCTCGCGAGATCGCCGAGAACACCGCCCCGGTATCGGTCGCACTGGCACGGCGAATGCTGTGGACCATGCTTGGGGCCGAGCACCCGATGCTCGCCCACCGCGCCGACTCGAGGGGCATGCTCTACCGCGGGCAATCGGCCGATGCGGCCGAGGGTGTGACCTCGTTCCTTGAGAAGCGCCCGGCGCAGTTCTCAGACCGCGTCAGCGACGGGCTGCCGGACATCCTTCCGGGATGGACCGCTCCGGAGTTCGAGTAGCTCAGCGCGAGCGCGCCAGCTCGGCCATCTGCTCGAACGCCACCACCGGGTTGAGCGGCTCTGAATCGCCGGCCAGCTCGGCATAGATGTTGGACACGTTGACCACCAGCCGCTCGGACTCGCCCCAGTCCGCCCACCGCTCAAGCGACATCGCCTGCGCCGCCTGGAGCGGTGTCATCCCCTCCTCGCGCCGCACCCGCGCCTCGTCGTAGAGATACTCGAAGTAGGCCTTCAGCTCGCGCACGGCTGCCGGGGAGGCCAGTGGTCCGTGGCCCGGCACGATCACCTCCACGTCCATCGCGAGGATCCGCTCGCACGCGTCGATCCAGTTCGACACCGGCCCCGCCCACACGATCGGATGGGCCTCGGAGAAGAGGATGTCCCCGCTGAACAGGACCCGCGCGCCGGGCACGTGCACGAGCGTGTCACCGCGGGTGTGCGCCGGACCTACCTCGATCAGCTCGAGCGCCCGGTCGCCCACCGACAGCTCGATGCGCCCGCTGAAGGTCTCTCCCGGCGGCTCGAGCTCGATCCCCGAGAAGTCAAAGGCCCCGAAGCATTGAAGGAAGAACGCGCCCAGCTCGCCCATCTGCGGCGCCTGCTCGATCAGCGCCGCCATGGCCGCCGGCGGTAGCTCCCCCATCTCCGCCGCCGTCCGCTCGGAGGCGACGATCCGGGCTCCTGACACGAGCTGGTTCCCGAAGCAGTGATCGCCGTTTGCGTGCGTGTTGACGAGGGTGCCAATGTGGGCGGCCGCGGGCACGGCATCGCGCATGGTGCGCAGCATCCGCTCGGTCAGAGGGAGGTCGAACAGCGTGTCCACCAGCAGCGTGGCCTCACCGTCGGTGATCAGACCCGCGTTGCTCCACCCCCAGCCGCCGTCGGGCTGGAGGTAGGCATACAGCCCCTCCCCCACCTCATGCAGGCCGGCCGTAAAGCTCATTTCACGAACCTGTTTCGCAGCACGCCGATGCCATCGATCTCGAGCTCCACCACGTCGCCGTCGGACAGGAACCGGCCGAGCTCAAGGCCGCAGCCGCTCCCGACCGTGCCGGAGCCGAGAATCTCCCCCGGATGAAGCGTCTCCGAGCGCGACACGAACGCGATCATGTCCTCGAAGCGGTGGTGCATGCTGGCGGAGTTGCCGCGGCTCCACTCCTCTCCGTTGACCCGTGCCACCATCTCAAGCGCATAGGGGTCGCCGAGCTCCTCGGTGGTCACGATCCATGGGCCGAACACATTTCCCGTATCGAAGTCCTTGCCCTTCGCCGGCCCCAGCGTCCCGCCCATCTCGATCATCTGGGCGTCGCGGGCGGACGCGTCGTTGAAGATCGTGAAGCCGAAGATGTGCCCCGCCGCGTCCGTGCTGTCGATGTCGCGCCCGCCGCTCCCGATCACGCAGGCCAGCTCGAGCTCGTAGTCCATCACCTGCGAGTAGGACGGCCACACCACATCGGTCTCGGGACCGTTCACCGAGAACCGGTTCGCCTTGTAGTAGATCGGCTGCTGATACCAGACCGCCGGGATCTCCCGCTCCTCGCCGGTCAGCTTCGCTGCCTGCGCAAACGAGTTCTTCAGGTGCTCCTCAAAGCACAGGAAGTCGCGGATCTGCGCCGGCTCCGGCAGCGGCGCGAGAAGCCGCACCTCGGCCAGCGCATGGCGGCAGTCGCCCGGCGCTTCGCGCGCGAGCTCGCCCGCCAGCTCCAGCGCCCCGGCGCCTCCCCGGATCAGGGACAGCATGCTGTCGAGCTCCGCTGAGCGGCCGCCTCGCAGCCTCTCGTGCGCGGCCTGCAGCGAGATCACGCTTGCGCCCTCCACGACACCGAGGGCCGGCCCACCGGCGCCGCCCGCAAACGTCGCGAGCCTCACTTGGCGGCCTTCGCCGAGCGGCCTTTAGACCCCTTCCTCGCCGCCTTGCGCCCCCCCGCGCTCCGCTTTCCGCCGTTTCGATGAGCGTGCTTCGCCGGCGTGACGAGCTCGAGCAGGCCCTCCATTCCCCGCTCGATGCCGGCCGCCAGCACGTCTATGTCCGGCGCTCCGTCGTAGTCGCCGGTGATACCGAAGTACAGCCCGCCGTCGTAGGAGAAGATCGCAACCACGATGCGGATCGAACCCACCACCGGCACGAATGGATAGGACTCGAGCATGCGCCGCCCCAGCGTCTGAACGGGCTGCTGCGGGCCCGGCACGTTGGTCGTGGCCGTGTGCATGTTCAGCCGCGGAGACAGCGTCACCAGACGGCTTCCCAGCGCCAGCAGCATCGGCGGCGCGAACCCCGACATTGATGTCAGCACATCCCCTGCCACCGCCTGCTTTGACTGCTTGACGCCATCCATCTCCGCGCGGATCTGCTGCAGGCGCCGGGCCGGATCGACAAGGCCCACGGGCAGCCCGGCGAACACCGCCGAGACGCGATTGTTGTAGACGCCCTCCTCCCCGCGCCGGCGCACGGACACCGGAACCATCGTGCGCAGCACGCGGTCTGCCGCGATCTCCTCGCCGCGAGACTCGAGCAGCTCGCGAAATCCGTTCGTGATGACAGTAAGCACCACGTCGTTGACGGTGCCGCCGAGCGCGACCCGGACCTCCTTGATGTCCGTCAGGCGTACCTGCGCCCAGCTCCAGCGACGGTGCGGGCCGATCGGACCGGTCAGCGAGGAGGGCGCCACCGGGCGCAGGGTTCGCCCGGCCGCCACGGATGCGCGCGCGATCTCGCCGAACGAGCGCAGCGTTTCCCGCGGCGTGAGCAGCGCATGCTGCAGCGCCTCCAGCTGCCCCGCGGGAGTCGCCCGCCGCACGAGCGTCCGGATGAAGACCTCAATCGAGGACGGCTCGGGCTCAGGCGACCACGTCCCCTCGGTGGTGCCGTCGGTGCTGTCGGAGAACATCACCGACATCAGATCCGTCGCCGCCACGCCGTCGACCATGCAGTGATGGACCTTGGAGAGCAGCGCCCAGCGGCCGTCCTCGAGACCCTCGACGACCCACAACTCCCACAGCGCCTTGTTCCTGTCCAGATGCCCTGAGAACACGCGCGAGGCCATCTGCCGCAGCTGGGCCTCGGTGCCCGGAGCCGGGATCGCGGTATGACGCAGGTGATAGTCGAGGCTGAAGTGAGGATCGTCGATCCACGCCGGCGAGCCCACGGCCAGTGGCACGGACCGGACCTTCTGGCGGTAGCGGGGCACCAGGTCGAGCTTGCGGGCAACCATCGCCCGCAGATCCTCGAACGGCGGCGGCGGACCCTCGAAGATGCTCACTCCGCCGATATGCATCGGCGTGACGTCGTTCTCGATGTGCAGAAACGACGAGTCGATGGGGCTCATCCACTCCATGCACCCTCCTTCGTGGCGTCGAGCACGCGCCCGAGCATCCGGTAGACCTCGGGATGGACCGACATTCCGCAGTGACTCGAGTTGACCTCAACCGGTTCAGCATGCGGGTCAAGGCATGCATGCCAGTCGACGATCGCATCGCTCTGGGAGTGCACGGCGACGGCCGCGATGTGCGGCGCGAGCGGCGCGGTCAGATCATCTCGGAACTGCTCGCAGCAGACCCCGTCCGCGCATGTCCTCGAGAACACCCGTGGAAGCCCACGGTCGCCGAACCACGCCATCCAGCGCACCGTCCGGAGCACCGGTGCTGACACCGCAAGCGGATCGCAGACCGGCGATCCAAGCATCACCAGTCCCGAGACGATGTCCGGATTGCGCACGGCCAGGGAGCGGGCAAGCGTGCCGCCGCGGCTCTGTCCGATCAGGAACACGGGCTGGCCGCTGTCCGCGGCCAGCTTGTGCAGCCGCGGCTCCAGACGGCCGATGACCCGCTCTGCGCAGTCGGCGTTGAGGCGGATCCCGCTGGTCGAGACGCGATGTCCGCGCCGGCGCAGCCAGCGTCTCAGCACCGTCATCGAGGAATCGCCCGCCATGAAGCCGGGCACCAGCATCACCGGCTGCGCGTCGGCTCGGCGGGCGGGCGCGCGAAAGGCGCCGTCCGCCAGCAGACGGGCTAGCTCGCCGCTGTAGCGCAGCTCTCCCCAGAGCGGCGCGACTGGCGACCGTGCGGCGTTGGCCTCAGCGGTCATGGGTCACATAGGTTACGCCCTGTGGAAGAAGGGCATGCTGCGGCCCGGGCCACAGCCACCGGCTAAGACCCGGGCGCCGCTCGCGCTCAGCCGACTTTGGCTGTTTTCCGTTTGGCTGTTTTCCGTTTCGCCGTGGTCCGTTTGGCCGCGGCCGGTTTTGCCGTTTTCCGTTTTGCTGTTTTCCGTTTGGCCGCCGTCCGTTTGGCCGTGGCCGGTTTCGCCGCCGCGGCCGCTTTCGCCGTTTTCCGTTTCGCGGTTTTCCTTTTCGCCGTTTTCCGTTTGGCCGAGCCTTTGGGGCCAGCGGATTTGCTCGCGCTGCTCGAGCGTGATGCAGTCGCCGCTTTGGGCGCGGGCTGCGATGGTGATTTGCCTTTCACCAGCGCGCGTTCGAGGTGCTCAATGTCCTTGGCGATCCGCCGACGACTGCGCGTGAGGTTGCGCTGAGTCGCCTTGAGCGTCTTACCGATGTCCTTGAGCAGGTCGCGTGAGTCGCGGCTCACCTCGCCCTGCAGATCCTTCAGCGCGGTTTCAGCGGCCTCGATCGAGGCCCGCAAACGGTCAAGCGCTGCGCTGCCGGCCTGCTTCGCACGGCGGGTCTGCGGCATGTCTCTTCCTCCGAATCGTTGCCTTGCGGTATCTCAGCGCAAGCGTACGCGAATACGCGCGCCGCGGCTGTCATCCCGCGAGCAGCGCCTCGAGCAGAGGCTCACTCTGCTCGCCGGCGTCGCGATGCGATTCTGCATGCCGCGTCCCCGAGCCCGGAGCCGTGGCGCTGGCCGTCGCGACTGTGCTCCCCGCGGGCAGCTCGACGCGTAGCACGGCGCTGCCATATGCATCCGCGATTGCCCGTGCCTGCTCGATGACCGTCGCGGCCTCACCCGCGGGCAGCAGGCACTCCTCGAGGAAGCGGCGCACCTCGTCTTTGCAGAGCGCCTTTGGGTCGGCCTCCAGCTCCTCGACGTGCACCGAAACGCCGGTGGCGGTCGACTCGGGTGAGAGCACGCACGCGACCATGTCATCCGGAGCCCCTTCGGCCGCCGCCCTCACGCGCTCGAGCAGATCGGAGGCCTCAGGATCTGAGCCGAGACCGGCAACGATCTCCGCCAGGCGCTCGCGGCCGAGCAGCTCGCCGCCGCTCCGCGCCTCGATCAGCCCGTCGCTGAAGAAGCAGGCCGCCGCTCCGGCGGGAAGCGAGATCGTCGTCTGACGGCGTCCCGTGGGCGCCCCCCAGCCGACCGGCGGAGAGGAGCAGCGCGTCACGGGCTCGCGGACCTGCGCGCCGTTCACGATCGGCGGCGGGTGCCCCGCTAGGGAGTAGGTGAGCGTGCCCGCGGCCGTGTCGAAGACGCCGACCGCGACCGTCGCATAGCGCTCGCCCAGGGGATCGGCCAGGACGCGGCCCGCAAGCGCGAGCGCGGCGCGGGGCTCGAGCCCCGCCTGCAGGTAGGCACGCAGCGTGTAGCGCGTGAGCGCGGCGTGCGTGAGCGCAGAGTGCCCGTGGCCGGCTACGTCTCCGAGCATCATCGCGACCTTCCCCGGCTCGGGTGCGAACAGGTCGTAGAAGTCGCCACCGGCCGCGGGCCCCTCCGCCGGCCGGTAGGCGACGGATACCGCCAGCCCCCCGAGCAGCGCCGGGACCTCCGGCACGAGTGCGGCCTGCATCGCGCCGACATCGCGCAGCAGCACCGCGCGCTGTCGCTCGAGCCGGCGGGCGCGCACCGCGGCAAGGCGAGAGCGCACACCGAACCAGGCGGCAAGCAGCAGCAGCGCGATGATGATCGGCTTGCTCCAATCGGGCACCGGGATCGGAAGTGGTATCTGCCCTCCGAGCTTCGCCAGCGGGTTGCTCGACTTCTTCACCGCCGGGCGAGCGGGCGCGGTGCGATCCGCGCGGGGGGCAATCTGCTTGAAGGCCGTGGGTAGGATCCCCTGCGCGACGGCGTAGCCGGCAACACCGCGGCCGGCCCGAGCTGAGGTGCTCCGGCGCGGTCGCTTCGTGGCGCCCGCGGCCGGGCGACCGAGTCCGCCGGCGCGGCGAGCCTTCTGCACGGCGCCGGTGGAGGTCTTCCCGGCGGGCACCACGGAGGCCGTGGAGGGCGCAACCTTGGCCGCGACCGTCGAAGACGGGCTGGTCGCCGGTGAGGCGCTCGATGAGTTGGACGTGCTCGATTTGCTCGAGGCGCCCTGCGATCCGCCGGCGCTGGGCGAGCTTTTCGATTTGCCCGATCCACCGCGTGAAGAGCCGGTGGACGCGGTCTGTCCGCCGCTGCCACCGTTGCTGGAGTCGTGGCGGCTGCCGCCGCGCGCATTCGCCGCGGAGCCCGCGACCGACGCGTTGCCGGTCGAGCCCGTGCCCTGTGTCTGTGAGGAGGAGATCTGTCGTGAGCTCTGCCCGCCCGAGCCGTCGCGACCCCGCCCGCGTCCGCCCCGACGCCCCCCACCGTTCTGCGGGGAGCCCCGCCCTGGTAACTGGTCCCCGCCGGCGCTTCGGTCCGGCGTAACGGACTGGCCTGCGGCGGGCCCACCCTGAGGCGAGGGCTGGGTGCTGGGCGGCTGCTGACCCTGCGGCGAAGGTTGCTGCAGCGGTGGCTGGCCATCTCTGCCGCGGGGAGCGAACTGGCCTCGCGGCGGTGGCTTCCCCTGGAAGGCGGCGTCGGCATGTCCCGCCGCCAGCCCTATCACGCAGACACCGATCGCCAGAATCCTCATGGCCGCGCCCATCGCGCTGGATCGCAACCGCGCCATCATCAGCTGCGGTGTCGGGCTGCGGCGCGCATCGTCACGCGCGCGCCTTCGAAAGTCGAATGGTGGTGCCGCCCGGCTCAATCTCGAGCTGAACCTCATCCACCAGGCTGGCCATGAGTGCCAGGCCGCGCCCATGCTCGGCGCTCATCGAGCCGTCCAGCACCGGCATCACGAAGGTGCCGCGGTCGCGAACCGAGAAGGTCAGGCGCTCGGCGTCGGCGACGATGCTCAGCTGGATCTGCCCGTTCTCATCAGAGGCGCCGTGGCGAATGGCGTTCGTCACCGCCTCGTTGACGGCGAACACGAACTCAAAGCAGGTGTTGGGATCGAATCCGAACTCCTCCGCCACGTCGGCGACATACTTGCGGGCTGCGCCCAGTTGCGAGCGCTCAGCCGGCAGCTGCAGCTCACTTTCGGTCCGCCCGGCACCATTCTCGCGGGATGTCTGCATGTCAACCAGCCAGGGAAAACGCCGAGACTGCCTCCTCGCGGGAGCTGTGCAGGCTGATCACACCGTCAAGGCCGGTTATCTCGAAGATCTGCAGGACCTTGTCGTTCGTCGACACCACCGCCAATGACCCGCCACCGGCTTCGTCCAGCCTTGCGACGGTGCCGGCAAGCACCCCGATGGCCGTGGAGTCGATGAAGGTGACATCGGAGAGGTCGAGCACGAGCCGTCGTCCGCCGGACTTGATGGCGCCGACGAGACGTGCCCGCAGCTGCGGACTGGCCTCGTAGTCGAGCTCGCCACCCATGGCCACGATGGCAAGATCGCCGTCGGTCGTATCTCCGACCGATGTGTTGTCACTGATGAAGAAAGATCTCATTCGGGTCCTCCAGGGCTTAGACCTCGAACTGGGGAGTGTCCGGGGTTCGGTGATGCTTCAGATGGCAGCTTTTGTTGCTGTTTCGACATCCCGGCGCTGCGCCTTTAGGCCGATCGGACGAGTTGGACGCCCAACGGACGCGGTCTGTGACGTTAGGATCTGAAACATGGGCGAGCTTCCATCGGTGTGCGTGATCGGAGCCGGCGTCAGCGGGCTCACCGCAGGCAAGGCGCTTGCGGACTTCGGCGTGCCCTACAGCTGTTTCGAGGCATCTGACGAGGTCGGCGGCAACTGGTACTTCCAGAACCCCAACGGGGTCTCCTCCGCCTATCGGTCGCTGCACATCGACATCTCAAAGCCCTCGATCTCCTTCCGGGACTTCCCGATGCCCGATCGCTATCCGGACTATCCCCACCACACGCACATCTTCGAGTGGCTGCGAGACTACGCCGACGCATTCGCACTGCGCGAGCGGATCCGCTTCAACACACGCGTGCAGCACGCCGAACGCGGCCCCGGCGGCGGCTGGAACATAACGCTCGACGACGGCAGCCGCGAGAGCTTCGATGCGCTTCTGGTCTGCAACGGGCACCACTGGGATCCGCGCTATCCGGACTTCCCCGGCGGCTTTGACGGACCGCAGATCCACTCCCACGACTACGTAGACCCGAGCACCCCGCTCGATCTCTACGGCAAGCGTGTGCTCGTGGTGGGGATCGGTAACAGCGCCGTCGACATCGTCTCCGAGCTTGCCCGCAAGACGGTGTCCGACACCGTCTTTCTGTCAACGCGCTCCGGGGCCTACGTCGTTCCCAAGTACATCTTCGGCAGGCCCGCCGACCAGGTCGTGAAGACGAACCCGCGGCTGCCCACCGGCCTGCAGCGCCGCGTCAGCCGCCTGCTGCCGCGCATCTTCTCCGGACGCATGGAGGACTTCGGACTGCCCACCCCCAACCACAACTTCCTCGACGCGCACCCCACCGTCTCCAGTGAGCTGCTCGGGCGCCTTGGCGCCGGCGACGCGGTGGGTAAGGGCGACGTGCAGGAGCTGCTCGGCGACCGCGTGCGGTTCGCCGACGGGACCGTGGAGGCGGTTGACGCGATCGTGTACGCGACCGGCTACAACGTGAGCTTCCCGTTCTTTGATCCCCATCTGCTGGCGGCGCCGGACAACGTGCTGCCGCTGTTCAAGCGGATGTTCAAGCCCGGTCTCGACGACCTCGCCTTCATTGGGCTCGGTCAGCCGATTCCAACGATCTTCCCCTTCTCCGAGCTTCAGTCAAAGCTCGCCGCCCGATGGTTGAGCGGCGACTGGGCTCCGCCGGGCCGGCAGGAGATGGAGGCGGAGATCCGACGCGACGAGGCCTTCCACACAGCTCACTTCATCAACAAGCCGCGGCACACCATGCAGCTCGAGTGGTATGCCTTTCAGCGCGAGCTCAACACGCGCTCGATCCCCGCAGGCCAGGCACGGGCGCGTGCCGGCGCGTCAACCGGGCGCTCCACGGCTGGGCGCGCGGCGGCTCTGGAAATCTCAGAGCTTCCAGCATGAGCGAGGTCTCCTTCGACAGCGGCGGGGTGCGCTGCTCGGGCGTCCATCTCGCCGGCGAGTCCAGCGACGCCTTCGCGGGCGAGGACGGCCGGCGCCCCTGTGTGGTGCTCGCGCATGGTTTCGCCGGCACCGTTGATTCGGGGCTTCTGCCCTACGCCGAGCGCTTCGCCGCCGCCGGCCTGGACGCGCTTGCCTTCGACTACCGCCATTTCGGCGCAAGTGACGGCGACCCCCGCCAGCTGCTGTCGATTCCGCGCCAGCTCGAGGACTACGCCTCCGCAATCGCCTTCGCGCGCTCGCTGCCGGACGTCGATCCCGAGCGCATCGTGGTGTGGGGCTCCTCCTATTCCGGCGGACACGTCGTGCCGGTGGCGGTCGCCGACGGTCGCGTGGCGGCGGTCATCTCGCAGGTGCCCGGCATGGATGGCACGGCGACGCTCCTCAACGGCGCACGCTACGCCGGCCTGGGCCTGCTCTCGAAGCTCGTGCTCGCGGGCCTTCGCGACCTCGCGGGCTCGCTGTATGGGCGGCCGCCGGCCATGGTCCCCGTGGTGGGCCCGCCGGGGAGCATCGGAGCAATGACCACGCCGGATGCCGAGCCCGGCTACCTCGCGCTAGCGGGTCCCACCTGGCGCAACGAGGTCGCCGCGCGAATCCTTCTCAGGACCGGGTCATACCGTCCCGGCCTGCAGGCCGACCGCCTCCCCTGCCCGATGCTCGTGCAGATCGCCGACCGCGACGCCATCGCCCCGGTCAAGGCGGCCCAGGACGCCGCCTGGCGGGCAACCGGCCGCTCTGAGGTGCGCACCTACCCGATCGGCCATTTCGACATCTACATCGGCCCGCCGTTCGAGCGTGCCATCGCCGATCAGCTGCACTTCCTCTCCAGGCACCTCGGCGCGGCCTCCCGCGAGCCTTCGCTCGCCCGCACCTCCTAGCGGCTCGGAAATGGCTCGCCGCCGCTCCGTTCACACGGAGCGGCGGCGTCCATCGCCTTCATTCGGCCTGTCGGCCCAGGGCTAGTGCCTCACGAACACAGTGGGTTCTTGGGCACCCCCTGGCACGGGTTGGGCATGCTCTGCTGCGGCGGCGGAGCGGGCTGTCCGACGGGCGGTTTTGCCGCCCTGATTTCGTCGGATTCCACCTGCAGACCGACCAGATATTCGACCGCGGCAAGGCCGCCACCGGGGCTCGGCGTGGTTTTGTTCTGACAGCCCCAGGTCTTTTCGACCTTCGCCGGGAAGGTCGCGTCGGTGAACAGGTTGTTGCTGACACAGTTGTTCACCGAATGCGATTCGGGGTACCCGAAGATTTCGCTGAAGCCGCCCGCGAGCATCAGGCTGCCGCTGAATGGCGCGCCTTTAAAGCCGTTGTGCAGGAACAGGTTGTTGCTGATCCGGTTCCCCGCCAGCTGGAAGAAGAGCGTGCCTTCAAAGCCGTTTTCCGGGGTGAACGGGTTCGGGTACTCGAACGCGAGCACTCCGTCGCTCGGGTTGTTGGCGAATATGTTCGATTCGATCAGATCGGCGTAGTCGCCCGGAAGCTCGACGCCCGCACCCCAGGGAGCAATTCCGGTGGACCCGTTGACCGGCACCGTGAGGTTGTTGTTTTCAAGGAGCAGGTCGTTGCGGATGACCGTGCACCGCTGGATGTTGGTCGTGGTGATGATCGGCGTCGGGTTGGGGTTTTCGATATTGGGCCGGCCGCATTCACCGTCCTGCGGCGGCGGTCCGTCTCCGGGGTTTTCGGAGTTCGGAGCGATGCCGACGGCGTTGCGACGGAACAGCGAGGATTCGATCGCGAGCTTTCCCCCGGCGTTCGATCCCGAGTAGCCCAGCGCATTGTTTTCCATGACCGCGTTGGTCACCTTTGCATTGCATTCCTGGCAGGCACCGATGTAGATGCCCGAGTCGGCGAACCCGGAGGCGTAGATGTTGTCCCACGAGCCTTCGGTCTCGTTGTTGGTGAAGATCCCGTAGCCGCCTGTCAGCCCGGTGTCATAAGCGGTGAGATAGCTCCCCCACCAGCCATGAGCGCCGATTTTGCCCGACTCCGCGCCGCCGTTCCACCAGATGTCGTTGCCGCACTCTTCGTCCGGGCACGACGGTCCGAACTCGAAGTTGCGCACCGTCAGGTTTTCCACCCAGACGTCGCTGGCCTTGTAGATTTCCAGGCCGTTGCCGACTTTGTGCTGGCCATCGATGATCACGGTGTTGCGGTTCATACCCCGGATCCAGATTCCGGAGTGGGTGACCTTCACTTCTTCGTAGTAGGTGCCCGGTTCGATCAGCACCCAGGTCCCCGCGGTCGCGGCATTCACCGCGGCCTGAATCGTTTTGTAGTAGTGGGTGTTGGCGGGAATTTTGCTGGGCGCTGCCCCCTGGCGAACTATGTTCACCGGGCCTTCGCCGCCTCCGCCCCCGCCTCCAGCGGCGGCGCTGCTCGCGGTCATGGCCATCGCCAGCGCCACCAGCGCCGCGATCCCAACCGCATGCCAGGCTCGTGCCGGCCTCCTGCGCGAACGAACTCGATACCTACGCATGGATGACACCTTGTCGTCCCCTCTCCTATATTTGGACGGGCACCGACTCTCGGCGTGAGACTCGCGGCCGGATCGTCATAGAGCGCACTTTTCGGTCCCTCCCCCGGCAACGCGCAGTGCTCGAGGCCGTGATTCGGCCCTCGATTCGCGGACATCCTACACCGCCGGCGCGCTCGCGCGGGGCCACCTCGCACGACCCCGATGCCACACCTTCAGAACGCCCGGCACCCGCGACGCAGGAGCCGCCCTGCAGCGCTAGGAGGCGTCCTGGGTGGGACGGTGGGGACGCTCGAGAACGGCTCGGCCGACGGCCTCGTCGATGTCGATGTCGAGGGCGGTCATGGCGTGGGCGAGCATCTGATAGCTGCCGATCACCAACATGAGCTCGACGATCTCGCGGGGTGGGAAGCGTTCGCGGAGCGCCGTGAAGGTCTCCTCCTCGGCATGCGGCCCGTCGAGCACCTCCGAGGCGAATGCAAGCAGCACCCGAGTGTCGGCGTCGAAGCAGGAGGCATCGAGCTCGCCCCGCTCGACGGCCGATATCCGCTCGTCATCGACGCCGATCGCCTTGGCGATGCCCACGTGCTGGACCCACTCGTACTCGGCGCCCGTGCGCGCCGCGACGAGCAGGATCGCGAGCTCCCGCAACTCGGGGTCCAGCTGCAGTTCGGTCAGCAACGCCTGGCCGAAGCGCAGATAGGGAACGAACGCCGAATCGGCGTGGGCGAGCATGGCGAAGATGTTGAGGGGCGGCAGCGCCTCGAGCGCCCTGCGCACACGCGGCGAAGCCTCCTCGGGGTCCACGTAGGGCAGGCGGGCCATGGCCGCAAAAGCTACTGGACGCGCTAACCGTCCACGGTCGCACCTGTCGATCGCGCTAGGCGCTGGGCTGTCGATGACATTCTCAGATCATTTTGCACCCTCTCCGCGCAAAGCTGCTCGTTCCGGTCGCCGTTCTGGCGCTGACGCTGGGCGCGATCACGGCCGTGTGGCTGCTGGTCGGCAGAGCCAGCTCGAGCCGCGAAGCGCAGCTGCAGGTCGCCTCGATGAAGCTCGCCCTGAGCAACCTGCAGTCAGCCCCCTTCAACGCCGATCCGAGGTCGGGCGGGTCTGCCAGCGCGATCCGGGTCGTGATTCAGGCCGATGAGCAGCTGCTCTCGCGGGGCCTGACGGCGCGCTCCCAGACCGGCGTGTCCGCCGAGCTGCTGGCCGAGGGACGCGCGAGCATGAGGGTGATCGAACCGGCCGTGGAGGCGATCTACCGGACCGCCGTCGGCAGGGGCGGTCTGGCCGGCGCAGGCTCCAAGGTCCCGCAGCTGCAGGCTCGCCTGGTGACCAGGTCGGCCGCCCTCACGGACGTGCTGGACGAGATCAGCAAACAGGACGCCGCCCGGGCGGCGAGCGCCCGCGAGAAGACCACGCTCGGTGCTACCGCGGCGATGCTGTTGCTGATGCTCGCGTTCGCCTTCGTCTACGTTCGCTCCGTCGCGGCCAGGGACGCGGTCGAGCGTCTGGCCGATGAGAAGCAGGCCCTCCTCGGAGAGAGCCGCGTCGAGGCCAGAACCGACGCGCTGACCGATCTGGCGAACCGGCGCGCGCTGGGCAGCGACCTCGCCAGAGCAACCGCCCGGCCCCCCGGGTCGCAGGAGGTCCTGCTGGCCATGTTCGACCTCGACGGCTTCAAGCAGTACAACGACACCTTCGGCCACGCGGCCGGAGACGCGTTGCTGCGGGGCGTGGGCGCGCGCCTGACTGACGCGGTGGCGAACGTCGGCACCGCCTACCGGATGGGCGGCGACGAGTTCTGCCTGCTGGCCCGCTGCCATCCCGATGCCGCCGAGCGGCTGCTCGACGACGCGGTCCGGTCGCTGCAGACAAGTGGCGAGGGGTGGCAGATCGGCTGCTCCCAGGGCGCCGTGTGGATACCCTCAGAAGCAGCGACCGAGACGCAGGCGCTGGCGCTGGCGGATGAGCGTATGTATGCCAACAAGGCGACTCGCTCCTCGGCGAGCCGGCAGGTCACCGACGCACTGCTGCAGGTGATCACCGAGCAGAACGTCTGCCTCGACGAGCATGTCGAGCGCGTCTCTGAGCTCGCCGGCGCGGTGGCCGAAGCGCTCGGCGAGCCCGAGCACGAGGTTTGGCGCGTTCGTCTCGCAGGCAGGCTCCATGACGTCGGCAAGACCGCCATCCCGGCCGCGATCCTCGATAAGGCGGGCCCGCTCGATGAACGGGAGTGGGAGTTCATGCGCCGTCATCCGATAATCGGAGAGCGCATCGTGACCGTCGCACCGGCGCTGGCGAGCACGGCTGAGCTGATCCGATCAAGCCACGAGCGGATCGACGGGAACGGCTACCCGGACGGGCTGTCGGGCGAGGACATCCCGATGGGCTCACGCATCATCGCCGTCTGCGACGCGTTCGACGCGATGACATCCGCGCGGCCCTACAGAGGACCGACGGACGTGGTCACGGCGCTCGCCGAGCTCAGAAGCCATGCCGGCACCCAGTTCGACCCGGAGGTGGTGGAGGCCTTCTGCGGTCTGAGTTCCCTGCATCACGGCTCCGATGGCGTGCGCCACGCGAGCCTGACCACCGTGTAGGGACGCGTCAGCCTTTGAACGTGGAGGGGCCGGAATCGCCGAAGGGCTCGTCGCGCTCGCGCACCGCCTGTTTGAAGCCGGCCTGCGCGGCGCGTTGCTGGAAGGCATAGCCCTCCCTGGTATGCCGTGTGATCCCGTCGAACACCGTGCCCAGAATCTGGGTCTGCTGAAGGCCCTGTGCGTGCAGCGACTGGTTGACCAGCAGCTTCATCATCTGGAGCTGATTGAGCGGGTTGCGCCCGATCCGCTCAATCAGGATCTCGGTGCGCTCGTCGAGGTCCGCGGAGGCCGGCGCCTCGATCGCAAGGCCCCACTCGAGGGCCTCGGCGCCCGACAGCGAGTCGCCGGTGAACAGCAGCCGCTTGGCACGCTGGGAACCCAGCCTGTAGGCCCACATCGACGTCGTGGGTGAGCCCCACACGCGGGCCGGCGGATAGCCGATCTTCGCGTCGGCGGCGATCATCAGCAGGTCGCTGCACAGCGCCATGTCGGTGCCGCCCGCCACACAGAAGCCGTGCACCTTGCAGACCACCGGCTTGGAACAGTGAAACAGCGACATGAAGGCGCGCACGTTTCGCGACATCATCGCGTAATCGACCATCGGATCCCACGTACCGGCGGGGTCATGATTGGCGGCCATCACCATCGGGTCAAGCGGCGAGCCGACCGGAAACTGCCCGCCCTCCCCGCCCATCCGTCCCTGGCCCTCTGCGGACTCCACGAGGTCATAGCCGCCGCAGAAACCCTTGCCGTTCCCGGCGAGCAGCAGCACGTGTACCGCCGGGTCGAGATCGGCCCGTTCCACACATCCTTCGAGCTCGGTGACCAGGCTGCGGGTGATCCCGTTCCCGCGCTCGGGGCGATCGAGCGTGATCCGGGCGACCCGGCCGGTCACCTCGTAGCTCATCGTCTCAAGGGCGGTCATGCGCGACGGCGCGCTCAGCGACGCGAGAGCACGACGACCGGGATCTCTCGGTCGGTCCGGGCCTGGTAGTCGTCGTAGGCCGGCCACACCTCGGCCATCTTCGACCACAGGCGGGCGCGCTCCTCGCCCTCGGCAGCGGCTGCCCGCACCGGCACCTCCTCGCCCTGAACCTGGATGGTGGCATCCGGTTCGGCAAGCAGGTTCTCGAACCAGCCTGGATTCGCCGGGGCCCCGCCCTTCGAGGCCACCACCACCCACCGGTCGCCGTCGGTGCGATGGATCAGGGGCGTCGTCCTCGTCTCGCCCGATCTCCGCCCCCGCGTGCTCAGCAGGAGGATCGTCGTTCCGCGCCAGTGATAGCCGCGCTCGCCGTTGGTCTCTCGGTAGACCCGAACGTGCTCATCGCCAAACAGCTCATCCTCGGACTGGACCATTCGCCGCGAGTCTAGCGACGCGGCATGCTCGCCACCTCACGCTCAGAAATAGCTCTTTGCCGGCGATGACAGCAGCGCGTAGATCTGCACGATTGCCGCCTGCACGAGCAGCTGCGCGGATGGCGGCGCGCCGGAGACGAACAGATCGCTCTTCAGGCGCAGGTGCTGCCAGGCGTAGTCGACATACCCCTGTGCGATCTTCGGGCCGGGCGGTTCGTGGGTGATCGAGTCGAGGTACAGCAGGTTGCGAAAGTAGATCGAAGGGAAGAAGGGGATCTCAGAGCCGAGCCGTTCCGGGGTGAAGTAGGACAGCGCGGCGGCAGCGGTCTGGCGGGCCTGGTTGAGGTAGGCGCCGTTGCGGGTTGTGAGATACAGCAGCGTGCCGGCGCCGATCATCGTGCCCTGGTTGTAGCTCCACAGCTGCGGTTCGACCACACCCTTGGGGTTGACGTGGTCGGCGTACAGGCCGCTCGGCTGAAGCAGGCACTGGCGCACCCATTCGTAGGCCATCTGCGCGAACTGCAGGTACTGCGCGTTGTGGGTGATCCGGTAGAGCTGGACGCCGAGCTCTGCGGCGGGGGCTGTCGAGACGGTGTTGCGCTGGCTGTTTTCAGCGGTGTTCGAGAACGGCAGCCCGCCCGCGCAGCCGAGTTCCGGGCTCGTCTGCCAGCCGGCCATCTCGAAGGCCATGATCGTCTCCGCCCCCGCCAGCAGCGAGGGGCTGCGGCTGAGCTCGTACAGGCGCGCGAGCTCGATGCCCACCCAGTCGTTGTCATCGAAGTACTTGGTCCCGCCCGGCCCAAGCGGAGGCGCCGCCGCGCCGTCGAACGCCGGGAGCGCGCTCGTGAACGTCCCCGCCGGCGCCCCCGAGTTGGAGCTGTCCAGATAGTCGTGAAGGCCCACGAGCCGGGCGCGCAGTTCGCGCGTCAGCGAGACCCCCAGGTGTGGGATCGCGGCCATGCTCACGGTGGCCGCGAGCGCCTGGGAGAAGGGCCACAGGTAGGAGTACGGTTCGCCCTTGTACAGGCCCGTGCCCTTGATGTAGTAGGCCTTCTGCATCGCCTGGAAGGCCACCAGCGCGCGCTTGGGGTCGCCGTGCAGGGCGGGCTTGGCGCTCTTCTGTTTCGAACTCTTCGCAGAGCCCGGCGCGAGGGCCCCTCCGGAGGAGTGGGCGCGCCGCGCGGAGGGAGACGAGGCCGCCTGCGCGCCCGTAGCCCGCGCGGCGCTGATCGCCGCCACGGCGCACAGGAGCAACGAGCCCCACAGGACCGCGAGCGCACGGCGATGATCAAGGCTGAGCGACATTGGACCCTAACCAGGCACAACAGTCAGCGACCGCATTCGATTTGGTGCCCGACGGGCGCGTACGCTACCGCCCCGGCCAGAGGCTAACCCGCCGTCGGCAGACTCCGCCGGCGCATCACCAGCTGGCCTTTTCGCCACCGGAGCAGCCGGTTTTGGTGAGCGGGCTGGTGCAGCTGCGGGTGATTTCGCCGTTGGCGCTCTTTGAGATCTTGAATTCATCGCCGTTGGTGGACTTGGCGGTGAGCGAGTATTCGGTCTTTGAGGCCGTGGTGGCGCTCAGGTAGGCGGCGCTCGAGCTCTGCAGGATCCCGATCGAGGGCTCGTATTTCTTCA
The DNA here is from genome assembly GCA_963826995.1 of uncultured Solirubrobacteraceae bacterium. Taxonomy (GTDB): domain Bacteria; phylum Actinomycetota; class Thermoleophilia; order Solirubrobacterales; family Solirubrobacteraceae; genus Palsa-744. Next base: position 232,489 of record CAWGYZ010000006.1, read on the forward strand.
GTTCGGCGGCTGAGACCTTGCTGTATTCGCCGTTGTTATCCACAGCGATCGTCTCGGCCGTGGTCTCGGCGGTGCGCGCGAGCTCCTTGGCCTGGGCGTCAGAGGCCTTGTTCTTCTGTCCTGCGAAGGCGGGGATTGCGATCGCCGCAAGCACGCCGATGATGAGGATCACGACGAGCAGCTCGATCAGCGAGAAGCCCTGTTCATCCTTGAACCGCTCGGAAACCTTTGCAAACACGATGGCCCTCCATGGCGTGGTTGCTGGCGGTCGAGCTATCTCTGGAGGAGATCCCTGACTTTGCGCCCTCGCCTCACGGCGAGTTTGCCTTTTTCAGCTTGGGGTTGTTCGGGCACCGCACTGTGCAGCACCGAGGGGCGCCAGGGAAGCGGCGAGGGGGGATTGCAAGGGAAATGGACGGATGTACTAGATGACCGCGAAGGCTCAGGCGACCTGGCGCTCGAGATCAGCTCTGGGTGCGCCGGCCGGCTCGCTCGCCACCGGCTCGGACGCGGCCGGCTCGGACGCCGCCGAGCGCAGCAGCAGGACGGTCGTGATCGCCCCGGCGGCGCAGATCAGCGCACCCACACCGAACGCAAGCTGATAGCCGCTGCAGAGCGCGCCGAGACTCGAGGCGCCGTGCGCGAGCTGAGCCTTGGTGTGGGAGGCGGCGATCGTGCTCAGCAGGGCCAGCCCGAGCGCCCCGCCGGCCAGCCGCGAGGTGTTGAGCAGCCCGGAGGCCAGGCCGCTCTGAGCGCGCGTGACGCCCTGGACCGCCGCGATCGTCGCCGGCACCAGTGACAGGCCGAGGCCGGCGGCGCCGAGGACGCCTCCAGGGAGCACCGTCGCGAAGTAGCTTCCGCCTGGTTGCACGCCGCTCAGGAGCGCAAGACCGGCGGCGGCGCTCAGCATTCCCGTGGCGAGCACCGCTCGCACGCCGAAACGCGCCACCAGCCGTGGCGCCATCGCTGAGGTGGCAACGATGCTCAGCGTCATCGGCAGGAACGAGAGGCCGGCGCGCACGGCGCTGTAGTGGAGCACCTGCTGCAGGTACAGCGTCAGAAAGAACCACATCGCGAACACCGCCGAATACAGCAGCGCGATGACCAGGTTCGCCGCGCGAAGCCGCGGCATGCGAAAGATCGCAAGCGGCATCAGCGGCGCGCTGGCGAAGCGGCCCTCGACGAGCGCGAAGCAGCCGAGCAACAGGGCGGCCACGGCGAGTGGCCCGAGCACGCCTGGCGCTCCCCAGCCGAGGCTCTCGGCGCGGACGATCCCGAACACGGCCACCATCAGGCCCCCCGTGACCAGCACGGCGCCGGCGACGTCGAAGTGCCGGTCCATGTCCTCGCGCCGGCTCTCGGGAATGATCCGGCGGCCGGCGAGGATCACGCCGATGCCCACCGGAACGTTGATCAGGAAGATCGCCTGCCATCCGAGACCCTGCGTGAGCAGGCCTCCGAGCAGCACGCCGCAGGCACCGCCGAGCCCCGCCATAGCGCCCCACACGCCGAGCGCGCGGTTACGCGAACGGCCCTCGGCGAACGAGGTCGTGATGATCGAAAGGCTCGCGGGCGAGATCACCGCTCCGCCGAAGCCCTGCAGCGCCCGCGCGCTCAGCAGCAGCCCGCGCGAGCTGGCCAGCGCGCACAGCAGCGAGGCGATCGTGAACAGCGCCGTGCCGGTGAGGAACACGCGCCGGCGGCCGAGCAGGTCGGCGGCGCGCCCGCCGAGCATGAGAAAGCCGCCGAAGGTGATCGTGTAGGCGTTGACGACCCACTGAAGCCCCGTGGTCGTGAAGCCCAGGCCGGAGCGAATCGACGGCAGCGCCACGTTGACGATCGAAACGTCGAGGATGACCATGAACTGGGCCAGGCACACGAGCAGCAGCACCGCGTTCAGCCCGCGCGGCAGCGTCAGGCGCGCGGCCCTGCCCCGGCGTCCGGGCCAGGAGACGACTGCTGTGTGGATGCGCTCGGCCATTGCCGCGACCTCTCGTTTGTTGGTACGATGAGTACCGTAGCATATTGTTTGATGATCGTCGTACTACGTGATGAAGCTCTACCACCCCGACCGTGACGAGATCGAGCTGTCCGGAGTGCTGCACGCGCTCAGCGACCCCCAGCGCCTGCACATCGTCCGCCTTCTCGCCGCCCAGCAGGTGCCAGTGCCGTGTGGGAGCCTCGAGCTCGGCGTCACCAAGTCGACCGCCACCCACCACTTCCGCGTCCTTCGCGAAGCCGGTGTGATTCATCAGACGCCCACCGGCACCACCAAGCTGACCGAGCTTCGCCGCGAAGATCTCGACGCCCGGGTCCCGGGCCTGCTGGATGCCGTGCTCGCCGCCTCGCCGGCGATGGCCATCTCCGGCAGCTGATCGCCAGCTACTCAGCGCTTGCAGCCGTCAACCGCGCGCGCCACTCCTCCGCGTCCCGCCGCGATGGCTCGCTGTCGGCGAGGAATCGCGCCAGCACGGCGGCGAAGCGCCCGGGCTCCTCGAGCTGGGGCATGTGACCGGCCCCGTCGAAGATCTCAAGGCGGCTGCCCGGCATGCTTCGACAGGCTTCTTCGCCGTGGCGGACCGGAATGATCGGGTCGCGCTCCCCCCAGATGATGAGCACCGGAACACCCTCGGTGAGGTAGAGCCTGTCACCGGCGCTGACGCGCTGGCCGCCGGTTCCGACGACCGAACGCAGCGTGGCGAGGAAGGCGTCACGATGGCCGGGGTCGGCAAGCGAGGCGTAGCCCCGCGCGACCTCGGCGAGGTCCGGCTTGGGTTGCAGCCCGACGGCCGCGAGCCCGCGCGCGACGGCGGAGCCGGCCACGCGGCCGGGACCGGCTGTTGCAGCGATGAACAGGCTGGCACCCGGAAGCGCCGCCGCGCGCAGCACCGGGCTGACCTCGGAACCGAGCCCACCGCTTGAGACGAGCACCAGACGCTCGATGGTCTCGGGGAACTGGTAGGCGAACTGCATGGCGATGCCGCCGCCCAGCGAGTGCCCCACGAGGGTGGCGCGATCGTGGCCCAGGGCGACCAGCAGATCGCGCAGTCCGGCCGCGAGGGCCCCGATCGAGTAGTCGCCTGCGCCGGGCGCCGACGCGCCGTGCCCCGGAAGGTCCGGCGCGATCACGGTGTGCTCGCGCGCCAGCAGCGCGATGACGTCCTTCCAGCTCTCGCGGGTCCCGCCCATCCCGTGGATCAGAAGCAGCGCCGGGCCGCTTCCCGCCTCGGCATAGGTCACCTCGCGGCCATGCAGGGAAACCGTCTTGGTCCTCATCGCCGCCAGCATACCCCCGGCCCCGGCGCCGGCGGCGTCCGGTCGCGGCCGTTTCCCCTAACGTGCGGGTTCCCGGTAACGTCCGATTTCCACCGATGCTCGAGGAGGGCCAATGAGCACCAGCGACACCATCCCGCAGCGCACGATCGAGGGCATAGAGGGGTTGCGCGCCCTCGTGGGTCAGGAGATCGGAGTCTCAGGCTGGAGGGAGATAGATCAGGACCTGATCAACCGCTTCGCCGACGCGACCGGTGATCACCAGTGGATTCACATCGACGTCGAGCGCGCTCAGCGCGAGTCTCCCTTCGGGACGACGATCGCACACGGCTACCTGATCCTCTCGCTCGTGCCGGCTTTCAACGAGGAGATCTTCACCGTGGAGGGCCTGAAGCTGGTCGTCAACTACGGCCTGAACAAGGTCCGCTTCGTCTCACCCGTGCCCGCCGGCTCGCGCCTGCGGATGCGAGGCCGGCTCGCGGAGCTGTCCGAGGTGGCGGGTGGAGAGCAGGCGATGCTCGCACTGACAATCGAGCGAGAGGGCGAGGAGAAGCCGGCCTGCGTCGTGGAGCAGCTGGTCCGCTTCTACGCATAGAGCGGGTTCGGCCCGGGCTGGGTGGACGGCCCCAGCGCAGTTAGCGCACGACCGTGAGCGTCGTGTGCATTCCGAGCCTTGCGTGTTCGGGCAGCGAGCACCATAGGCGGTAGGTCCCCGGCTTCAGATCCACCACGCCATACCAGCGCTCCCCCGGCGTCAGCAGCGGGGCCGCGATCTCACCCCTCGAGTCAAGCGCCCGCAGGCGCAGGTCATGAGGATCCATGCCACGGTCGATCGTCTCCAGGTCCACCGGCCCGGCCTTGACGATCGCATGCGACAGCAGAAGCCGGTACTCGACCTCGGTGACCTGCAGATGCGAGCCGGCCGCGCTCGCCGCCCGGGCCCGATCGCCGGGGTGGGCGCGGGCGTTAGAAGACGCCGTCAGCGCTCCGAGGAGCACAACTGCGACGAGCGAGATGACAACCCTGGATCGCATCTGAGAGAGGCCCGCCCCCAAGCAAGCTCGCGCCGTGCCGGACGTCCTCGTCAAGGATGGCCGAGGGGCGCTCGCCGATCAATCGGCAATCCGTCCAGTGGCCTCAGAGCGCCTCCTCGCGCAGTCGCAGATAGCGCGTGAGGCCCTGAAAGTTCTGCTGCGGGCGCGTCGCCTGCTCATACACGGCCGCCGTGGCCGATCCTGAGGCGTTATCCGCGGTGGCGGCGGCCACCCGCGCACGGATCGCGGATGCGAAGCCCGCCTCATCGAGGTCGCGCGCCATCGCCTCCACCTCATCTAGGTGCTCGCGCAGCGCCGCCAGATGGCTCCCTACGTCCTCGCGGGCACCGAAGTGCATCGGCGCAAGGCGCCGCGGACGCCAGCCCTCGATCAGATCCAGCGAGCTACGCCACGCCTGCAGATCGATATCCGGCGGCGGCGTGGGCGCGAGCACGGGCCCCGCGCCGATTCGCACGCCGGTGACATCGCCGGTGAAGGCCCAGCCGCTCTTCTCATGTAGGTAGGAGACGTGGTGGGAGGCGTGGCCGGGCGTGTAGGCGACCCGGAATGGCGCAATCGTCTCGCCGCCGGCCAGCACCCTCAGCCGGTCAGCCGGCACGGGCAGGACCTCCCCCCACAGCCGCTCCATGTCGGCCCCGTACAGGCGCCCGGCGCTCCGCAGGAGCTTGCCCGGGTCGATCAGATGTGGCGCGCCGCGCTCGTGCACCCACACCTCGAGATCCGGAAACCGCTCGAGCAGGGAGCCGCTTGCGCCCGCGTGATCAAGATGGATGTGGGTCAGGGCCAGAACCCTCGGTGGGTGCTGCTCCAGCACCGGGAGCAGAACGCTCAGGCAGCTGCTCGGGCCGGGGTCGACGAGCACCTCTCCCACCCGCCAGGCACCGAGCACCTGCGGGCGGCCGAGGTGCATCAGGTCGATGAGTTCAGGCTCGGCGTCGAGGAGGGCGGACATGGGCGAGGGGCGCGGCCGCGGCTCGCCCGCGCCTTGAGGTGATCCTACAATCCGGCCAGTCGAACTTCGCCACGGTCGCAGTCTGCGAGCCTTTCCAGCGTCAATTCTGCTGTTTGCGCGATAGTCTTTGCCGGCAGCGGCCGCACGAGCCCATGCCGCTGTCGCCCGAGGGGTACGGAGGCCGGAAGGGATAGTCAGGAAGCCCGGCGCAGCCCGGGCTTCGGGCGCTCTGGAGGCCGTGTCGCCCTCTCCGGCGGCGCGCGGCCGCGCTAAGGTCAGGGAACTGCAAATTCGTCGAGGGAGCCGATGATGTCGACCACGAGCCCCGCCGATCGTGCGGCCACGCACGAGGTTCTCAACCAGCCCCCGCCGCTGGTCGACTACAACGCATTCGACGCCGACCCCGCCCTGGTGGAGGCGCTCGTGCGGGAGGGTGGCGAGTGGGGTCTCGAGCGAGTCCGCGATTTCGGCGCGGTCGTCGCCTCCGGTGAGGCACTCGCCCACGCCAAGCGCGCCCAGCGCAATATCCCGGTGCTGAAGACGCACGACCGCTACGGCAACCGCGTCGATGAGATCGACTACGACCCGTCGATGCACTGGATGCTGCGAATGGGTGTCGAGCGCGAAGTCAACTCACTGCCCTGGCGTGATCCGCGAGCGGGCGCCCACGTCGTGCGGGCGGGCATGTTCCACCTCTTCAACCAGCTCGACACGGGCCCCTGCTGCCCGATGTCCATCAACTACGCCGCCGTCCCGACCATGCGCCAGGACCAGGCACTGGCCGAGGAGTGGGAGCCGCGACTGACGTTGCCGGACTACGGCGCGTTCGCCCAGGCGGGCATGGTCTTCACCGAGAAGCAGGGGGGCTCGGATCTGCGCGCCAATTCGACGATCGCCGAGCCGATCGGCGACGGCTGGTTCGAGCTGACGGGCCACAAGTGGTTCTGCACACACCCTGTGTTCGACGTGTTCTTCACGCTCGCCAAGACCGAGGCGGGCATCACCTGCTTCGTCGCACAGCGTCCGCACCCCGGCTTCCGCATCCAGCGGCTGAAGGACAAGCTCGGGGGGCGCTGCCTGGCCTCCTCGGAGGTCGAGTACGACCACCTGCCGGCGCGCATCCTGGGCGAGGAGGGCCGGGGCACGGCGTTCGTGGTCGAGCAGCTGATCTGGACGCGCTTCGACACGATGATGGCCGTCACCGGCATGATGCGTCGCGTCGTCGCCGAGGCGATCTGGCACGCCCGCCACCGCATGGCATTCGGCGCGCCGCTTGCCCACCAGCCAGCGATGGTCAACGTGCTCGCCGACCTCGGACTGGAGTCTGAGGCGGCCACCGCGTCGACGTTGCGCATCGCCCGCGCGCTTGACTCTGAGGACCCCGGCGAGGTCGCGTTCCGTCGCCTTGCCCTGGCGGTCATGAAGTACTGGATTTGCAAGCGCGGCGCTCCGCTGGCAGCCGAGGCGCTCGAGTGCCTCGGCGGCAACGGCTACGTCGAGGAGGCGCCGATGGCGCAGTTCTACCGAGACATTCAGCTCGGCACGGTGTGGGAGGGCTCGGGCAATGTGATCGCACTCGACGTGCTGCGCGCCCTTGCCCGCGAACCCGAGGGCGCCCCCGCGTTCCTCGCCGAGTGCGCCCTGTCAGCCGGTGCCAACAGCGATTTCGACGAGCACATGGGGCGTGTCCGCGCGGGGCTTGCGGCGCTCCAGGCAGATCCCGCAGAGGCTCAGTGGAGCGCCCGCCGCGTCGTCGAGGACCTGGCACTCGCGCTGCAGGGGAGCCTCCTGCTGCGCCATGCGCCCCCGGCTGTCTCAGATGCGTTCTGCGCCGCGCGCCTTGGCGAGCGCGGCCTCGCGTTCGGCGACCTGCCCCGTGGCGTCGACGGGTCGGCGATCGTCGAGCGCTCGCTCGCGCTGTAGCTCTCGCGGGGCTGCGGGGCTCAGGCCGGCGGCAGCTCGCCTGCGACGAACTGATCGCGCAGCACGAACTTCTGCACCTTCCCCGACGGCGTCATCGGGAAGTCCTCGACGAACACCCAGATGCGAGGCGCCTTGTAGGCGGCGAGCTCCGCGCGGACGTGGGCAGCGAGCTCGCCGGGGTCCGGACTCGCGCCGGGTGCCGCACGCACGAACGCGCATACCTGCTCGCCCCACATCTCGTCGGGGATACCCACCACCGCGACGTCCCCGACGGCCGAGTGGGTGAAGAGCCGCTGCTCGATCTCCCGCGGGAAGATGTTCTCGCCGCCCCGGATGATCATGTCCTTGAGCCGGCCCTCAATGCGGCAGTGGCCACGCTCGTCCATCGAGGCGAGGTCGCCGGTGTGGAGCCATCCTTCGCCGTCGATGGCGGCGGCGGTCTCCTCGGGCATCTCGTAGTAGCCGTGCATCACGTGGTAGCCGCGGGTACACAGCTCGCCGACGATGCCGCAGGGAACCGTCTCACCGGTCGCGGGCTCGACGATCCGCACCTCGGTCTGCGGGAGCGGGCGGCCCACCGTCGTCGCCCGGTCCTCGAAGCTGTCGTCAAGCCGTCCCTGCGTGATCACCGGCGAGCTCTCGGTCTGGCCGTAGACGATCGAGAAACGCACGCCCAGGCGGTCCTCGATCCGCTTGACGAGGTTGGGCGCCACCAGCGCACCCCCTGAGAGAGCCGCGCGCACCGAGGACAGGTCGCGTGTGGCGAAGCCGGGGTCCTCGGTCAGCGCGATCAGCACGGTCGGAACGCCCGAGAGCGCCGTCGCCCGCTCGGCCTCGATCAGATCCAGCACGAGCCCCGGTTCGAATGCGAGCACGGGAACGTGTGCGAGCTGGTGGGAGACACAACCGAGCGCGCCAAGGCCGCACCCGGCGGTGTGGAACAGCGGGAAGGGGTTGACGTAGGCCTCGCCCGGTGCGAAATCGAACTGGCCCAGCGTCATGCGGGCGTTGTTGGTCAGGCCGCGGTGGTGCAGCAGCGCCCCCTTCGGAAAGCCGGTCGTGCCCGAGGTGTACTGGATCTGGACGGGATCGCTCGAATCCACCTCCGGGAGCCTCTCGGTCGGCGAGCCGGACGCCAGGAAGGCATCGAACTCGGAGAACGGGATCGCCTCGCGCAGTCCCGGAAGCTTCGCGCGGACCGCCTCGAGTGACTGCGCCATCGGGTTGCCCCGGAACTCCTCCAGCAGGAGGATCCCGGCCGAGCCGGATTGCTCAAGGACATAGCAGAGCTCGCCCGGCTGATAGGAGGGATTGACCGTGACGAGGATCAGGCCGGCCAGCGCGGCGCCGAACTCCGCCACCTCCCACTCCGGAACGTTGGGCGCCCACACGGCGACGCGCTCGCCCGGGTCGAAGCGCGCGAGCAGCGCACGGGCACAGCGCTCGGCGTCGTCGAGGAGCTCAGCGAAGGTCCAGCGCCGGCGATGCTGCGGATCGGGGTGCCCGCCGATCAGCGCGAGCTCGTCAGGTGCCGCCTCAGCCGCGTCGCGCAGGATCCCTCCCACGGTCGTATCGAGGACCCGGTCGCTCTGGTCGGCCGGGTAGTAGGACTCGCTCAACGCCGGGGTCGTGACCGCCATTCCGCTCCCTCCTCCTCCTGCCCCACACTATCCGCGCGCCGGCGGGTGCGCAAGTGTGGAGGGACCCTCAGCCCACGCCCAGCACGTCCACGCTGATCGACTGGATCGTGAAGTGGCCCTCACCCTCGCCGCCGTCGGCGCCGCAGTCGTCTGCCACCCGTGCCGACAGCGTGTGAGCGCTCGGAGCCGGTGGCTCGAACAGCGACAGCATCGAGCGGCTTTCCGAGGGGAAGCTGAATTCCGGGTGACTGCTCCAGCTGATCGGAACCGTCTCGGTCGCTTCGGCGGAGCCGGCGGCGATCGATGTGTCGGCCACGGGGCTGCCGTCGAGCAGGATTTGGACGTCCGCGCCCTGGCTACCGGAGATGCCGTGGCAGGTGGTTTCGGGAGCCGTCCTGAGAATCACCTGACCGACGAGCTGATCGAGCTCTTCGCTGCCCTGGGTCCACGTGGCGCCGGTCAGTGGATCGCCCGTCCACGACGGCACAGACGTCGCCGTCGAGGTGGTCAAGACGGCGCCCGCGCTTCGAACCCGCGCAACCACGCTCGTCCCCGATGCCCCGGCTGGTCCCGTCGCGCCAGTGGCTCCGGTCGCACCTGCGGCCGAGCTGAGCGGCGCGGCGGCGGGACTCGCGGCCACGACGGCGCTCGTGGGTCCGGTGGGCCCTGCGGGGCCGGTTGGTCCGGTTTCGCCGGTCGCGCCCGTCGCGCCTGTCGCACCCGTCACCCCCTGGGCTCCGGTCGCACCGGCCGAGCCGGTTGCGCCGGTTTCGCCGATCGGCCCGGTCGCGCCGGTCACTCCCTCGGCTGTGCCCGGTTCCCCCTGCGGCCCGGCCGGTCCGGCCGCGCCCGGGGCTCCGTTTACTCCGTTTGCTCCGTCGCGCCCCGCGGGTCCGGTCGGTCCCGTCGCGCCCGTCCAGCGCAGCTTCACTTCGCCCTTCTTGCATTTCGTTCCGGCGGTGACGATATGCACCGAGCCGCCCACCTGCTTGGCGCAGGCGAAGATGATCCCGGCCTGGGCCCCGGGGGTCACCGCGAAGGCGTTCAGCAGCAGGGCCCCGACTGCGGCAAGCCCTGCAAGCGCGTGGCGGCGGGTCGGAGTGGACATAGCTGATATTCCTTTCAAGTCTCAGAAGAGCGCCGCGTCGCGCACGCCATGGGAGCGTTCGCAGTTCTGCTGCGCTCATTGAGTGTCCTCACTCCCGGGGATGCGAGGAATGCGCCACGTGCCCCATCTTGCGTTCAACGTGCTGAACGCCATTCAGTGTAATCCCGGCCTCCCGCGCGATGCGCCGGTTGCATCGCCGAGGCGATCAGGTCCGATCGGCTCACTCGGTGAGGCAGGTGTCCTCATCGGAATAGGCCGGTGAGCAGGCGCACACGATGCGCAACGGTGCAGAGCCGATGTTGAAGACCTTGTGTCGCGTGCCGGGCGGGATCAGGGCACAGTCACCCTCGCTGATCAGCCGCTCCTCGCCGTCCATCACCAGGCGGCCCTGACCGGAGCTCACCAGATACAGCTCCTCGCTGGCTCGGTGGTAGTGCTCGGTCGTCGCGCCGCCCGGCGCGATCGTCGCCTCGGCGAGGCTCTGGTTGTGGGCGGGCGCCGACACCGGGCCCGCCCACTCCCGGATCTCCGAGCCGTCGAGCGTCACGAAGGGCTGTATCTGCGCATAGGACCGGACATGCATCGTTACGTTTCTATGCTCCCTTGCGGTGGTCTCACGCAAGCTTAGAACCAAGCCGAGACCGTGACCTCCGCCGAGGCCCCTCCGCGCGAGACTGCCACAGTCGCCGCCGGCGACCTCGAAGTCCCCGAGGAGCTGAGCGGTCGCAGGTTGCGCTCGCGCCTGCTGCTCGCGTGCGGTGTGGTTCTGGCGGTGATCGCGGTCGTGACCCTGCTTCCCGGCCTCGGCGCGCTGCGCAGCCAGCTCTCGCAGGCGAAGCCCGGATGGCTCGTGCTCGGAATGGGTCTGAAGGTGCTGTCGGGCCTCGGGTATGTGGTCGTCTTCCGGATGGTCTTCTGCAGGCGCATGACGTGGCGCGTCAGCTATCAGATCGGGATGTCCGAGCTCGGCGCAAACGCGCTGTTCCCGACCGGCGGAGCCGGCGGGCTGGCGCTCGGAGCCTGGGCTCTCAAACGCGGTGGCATGGGCGCGGATGAAATCGCGCGCCGCTCGGCGGCATTCTTCCTGCTCACCAGCGTGCCCAACGTCGTCGCTCTGATCGTCGTCGGGATCAGTCTCTCGCTGCGGATCTTCGGGGGAGAGACCAATCCGGCGCTGACGATCCTGCCGGCGGCGATAGCCGCGGGGTCGATCGTTGGAGCGCTGCTGGCCGGGCGTACGTCGGGGAAGCTGCACGCGCGCCTGGAGCGCGGCGAAGAAGGCGACCCCTCGAGGTTCAGGAGACTGACCCTGAAGACGCTTGTCGCGATCGCCGATGGCGTGAACGAGGCCGTCGCCCTGCTGCGCTCCGGAGACGCGCTGCTGATCGGCGGCCTGATCGCATACCTCGTGTTCGACGTGATGATCCTGTGGGCCACGTTTCACGCGTTCGGCGCGTCCCCGGCCCTGGCGATCGTGTGGATCGCCTACCTGATCGGCGAGTTGGGTGGCCTGATTCCCGTGCCCGGCGGGATCGGCGGCGTTGACGCGGGCCTGGTAGGAACACTCGTCCTCTACAACATCCCGATCACCCTCGCGACCTCGGCCGTGCTCGCCTATCGAGCGATCGCCCTGTGGGTCCCCGCGGTGCTCGGCGCCGGCGCGTTCGTGGCCCTGCGGCGCACCCTGCGCGAGGAGTCGTCAAAGATCGCCGTCTGCGCACCCCAGACCGAGATGGAGGTGATCGGGCTCGGGCGGGTCGTCATCGATTCCAGCCAGACCCGGCCCGGCCCGGTCCACCCCTAGCACTAGGGTGGCGGGGGTGCTGTCCGCCGACGTACGAAGAGACCTCGAGCGACTCGCCGCGATCGTGCGCGGCTCGGCCACCGACGGGGAGACGGAAGCCGGTCAGCTCCTCGCGGAGATGCTGAGAGGGCGCGGGCTCGAGCCCGTCTTCGAGCAGGAGTCGGCCGTCGGCGGCTACTGGCAGTCGACGGGGCTGGCGGCGGTCGCCGCGGCGCTCGCGGGCGCGCTCGGATCGCGATCGCGTCGCGCCGGCGCGCTGCTGGCCGCCGGCGCCGCGGCATTGATGGCCGATGACGTCGACAACGGCGCGCATCTGCTGCGGCGGGTGCTGCCCCATCGTGCAACGACGAACGTGCTGGCCTGGGCGGGCGATCCGCATGCCTGCGAGACGGTGGTGATCGTTGCCCATCACGACGCGGCGCATACGGGTCTCCTGTTTCACACCGGCCTCGTGCCGCTGGTGAACCGCATCGCCCCGGGCTGGTATGCCAAGCAGACGACCTCGACGCACACCGGCCGGCTGCTCGCCCTGGGACCGGCTGTCGTGGCGCTCGCCAGCGCCCTCGGGCTCCGCCGTCTGCGCTGGTTCGGCGCGTTCTGGAGCGCTGTGACCGCAGCGGTGCTCGCCGACGTGGCCCGCTCGCCGGTGGTGGCCGGGGCCAACGACAACCTCAGCGCGGTGGCTGTGCTGCTGGCGATGGCCGAGGAGCTCGCGCAGGAGCCCGTCCAGGGCGTGCGGCTGCTGCTGCTCTCAACCGGCAGCGAGGAGTCCTTCATGGAGGGCATGCGCGGCTTCGTGCGCCGTCACCGCTCGGAGCTCGACCCCGCGACGACGCGCTTTCTGGCGGTGGAGTGCGTGGGGTCCCCTCACCTGATCCTGATCGAGGGCGAGGGCATGCTGCGCATCCGCGACTACGACCCCTCCCTGCGTGAGGAGGTGCAGGCTGCAGCCGACGAGGTCGCGGTGCCGCTGTGGCGCGGACTGCGCCTGGGCGCCGGCGGCACCGACGCGCTGCCCGCTCTGCGCAGCGGCTATCGCGCTGCCTGCATCGCGGCGTGCACCGACCTGAAGGTGCCGGCCAACTACCACTGGAAGTCCGACGTGCCCGAGAACCTGTGCTGGCAGACGATCGAACAGGCCAAGCTCGTGGCGATGAGGCTTGTCCGGCGCGTCGGTGAGGCGCAGGGCGGTGGTAGCGTTGCCGCGTGCTGATCTCGACGATGAACGACCTCCCGGGCTATGAGATCGAGGAGGTCTTCGGCGAGGTCTTCGGTCTCACGGTGCGCTCACGCAATCTCGGCTCGCAGTTCGGCGCGATGCTGAAGGGGCTCGTCGGGGGCGAGCTGAAGGGCATGACCAAGATGCTCGCGGCGGGCCGCCAGCACGCCACCGAGAGGCTGGTCGCCGAGGCCGAGGCGAAGGGCGCCAACGCCGTCGTCGCGTTTCGCTTCGACACCTCCGAGCTGGGCTCGGTGTGGACGGAGATCTGCGCGTACGGCACCGCCGTGCGAGCCCACAAGGCCTGACGCGGCGCGCACTGCGGGCCGGCTACCCCGGCGCGGAGGCGACTCGATGGAGCAGCTCGGCGAGGGGACCGGGAAGCGAGAACATCGCCCAGTGCCCCGTCGGCAGCTCGTGGAGCTCCCAGTCTGCGCCGGCGAAGGCCGCGGCACGGGAGTCGCCCTGCTCGGCGAGCTCTCCCAGCAGCGCAAGGCTCATCCCCCCATCGGCGCCGAAGATCGCGACCCGCCGGAAGTCATCGCGGGATCGGCCGGTCAATCGCAACGGCGAGGTGAAGGTCGCGTAGGGCTGGTCGGTCGCGCGAGCCTCGATCAGGCGAAGATCCGAGGGCTCCAGACCGGCGGCGCTTCCGTACAGCCCGGCTAAGAGCGCCTCGCCGCCGGGGGCCGGCCAGCGCCAGCCATCCCCGCCGCGCTCGACCTCGAGGTGCTGGCGCGCTCGCTGCTCGGGTGTCTGCAGGTCAGCGATCGCGGTACCGTCCGGGACGGGTCCGGTGTCCAGGTAGACGACCGCGCCGAGCCGCTCGCCGCGGCGGTCGGCAACGCCGGTGATCACGGCCCCGGCGTAGCTGTGCCCGACGAGCACGACGTCGGCGAGGTCCTCATAGTCGAGCAGGTTGACGACATCGGCGATATGGCAGTCGAGGTCCACATCCCTGCTCGCGAGATGGACGCGCTCGCCAAGGCCCGTCAGCGTCGCCGGGTAGACATCGTGGTCGCGCGCTCGCAGAGCTGCCGCGACCTCTCGCCAGGCCCAGCCGCCGAGACACGCGCCGGGGACGAGGACGATCGGTCTCCGGGGTTCGCCGTGCATAGCTGCTACCGCGCCGGTGCCTCGCCGCCGTGCTCGGCTCCCTCGCCCCGTGCAAGCCACTCGAGTACCGCCGAGCGCCCGAACCGCCACTCGCCGACGACCCGCCGGCCGGGCAGCTCACCATCCAGCGCAAGAGTCTCGACAGCCTGCATCGGCAACCGCAGCATGCTGGCGAGCTCCTCGAGGGTCAGCACCTCCTCGCCACCCAGGTTGGACTTCTCGGCGATGTCGATGCGCCCGACCTCGAGTCGATCCGCCAGCAGCTCGCTCACGACCTGCTGCTTGCGCCGGCCGGTGGTATCGACCAGCCTGTCCAGCGCCGCGGCCTGGTCGCGTGGAAGCCTCACATACAGCGGAACACGATCCTGCACGTCCCAGAGAATAGCAACTGCTATCCGAAGATATGCACCACCTACTCTGGGATTCCCCCCGTCGGCGTCGCGAGCGCGCCCCGGGGCGCGTGTGCGTGTACCGTTGAGTCGTGAGTCCTCGGTTGCGCCTATTCGCATTCGGGTCCGCCGCGGCGCTGGTGATCGCAGGCGCGGTCTGCGCCGTGCTGGTCGCGGGAGTGGCAGGCGAAGTCCTCACCATCGTCCTCATATCGGGTGGCCTCGCCGGCGCCCTGCTGCTGCTGTTCCTCGAAGTGGGCCTCAGCGAGGAACGAGACCTCGCGCGCGATGAAGAGCGCCGGCGTGCCGTCAGAAGGCAATCCCTCGGTCTGCGCCGTGGACTCCGGCGGGGCCAGCTGCCGCGGCGTCCACGCTGAGGGCTTCGAGCTCGGCAAGTCCCCGCTGCGCCTCAGCGTCAGTCCGGATGCCGGCGCCCAGTCGCTCCGCGGCCGCGCGGAAGCCGGGCTCGCCGATCACGCGTTCCACGGCTGCCGCGATCGCACTCGGCTTCGCGCCGGGTCGCAGGCGCAGGCCCGCCCCCCGGTGGACGACGCGGGCAGCAACGTCCAGCTGGTCGCGCCCCATCGGCACACAGACGAGCGGAAGGCCGGCGGCCAGTGCCCGGGTCACCGTTCCCATGCCGGCGTGCGTGACGACGGCTGCCGCCTCGCTGAACAGCTGCGCGTGAGGCGCGCTGCGAACCACGGTCACATTGGCGGCCGTCGGAAGCGACGCCGGATCAATGGCCGGGCCGCTGGTGACGAGCACACGCACGTCCACTCGACCGAGGCCTTCGATCGCCCGTCGCAGGACGCGCTCCTGGGCCATGTAGGTCGAGCTAAGGCTGACGATGACGAGCGGACGGCGGTCGTCCTGTGGCCAGGGGGAGCGCCAATCCTTTACCCAAGCTGGGTCCGCGAGCGAAGATCCGACGTAGCGCAGGTGCGGCGGGTGGGAGTCGCCGTGAAAGTCAAAGCTCTCGCTCGTCAGCACGAGTATGCGCTGGACATGGTCGAACTGCTCGAGCACGTCTCGCAACGGCGGCAGGCCCTGCTCGGTGCGTGCGCGGTTGACCGCCGGCAGCCCGCGATTGAAGAGGGCCAGAAGCACCCGGCTGACGGTACCGTCGCGCGCCCTGCCGAGCAGGGTCTGCGAGGGCAGGAAGCCGGGGCCGGGGGCCGGCTTGCCGCGCTCCGGCACGATGTAGACGTTGTGGACCAGCAGCGCGGTTGGGACGCCGGCCCGCTCGGCGGCGATCGGCGGCCCGAACAGTAGATAGTCACACGCCAGCACGTCGACGGCCTCGCGTTCGAGCGCTGCGCGTGTGTCGCGCGCATAGGCTGCGGCCGGTCCCATCACCACGCGGTCGCGCGCGCGGGCAAAGGCGCCAAGAGGCGTGCGCGCCTGCGAGTCGCCGATGAGGTCATCGGTGCGGCTCGCCCGGTTCGGTGCCTCGGTGAGCGGCTCGAAGCGAGCACCCGCGGCGGCGACATCCGCAGTCAGGCAGTCCTCGGTGAGGACCCTCACGTCGTGGCCGCGCTCGACTAGGCCCTTGGCGAGCCCGAGTTGCAGCGGGACATTGCCGCCGCCATCCCACATGACGAACAGGAACCGCCGGCCAGGAGGGGCTCGCATCGGGCCTACGCCGGCGCCTGCGCGAGGCCGAAGGGGCTTCCCTCGGAGTCCCTGCATATCGCCCACCGCTCCCCGGGATGAACCACGCTTCCACCGAGCTCAAGCACCCTCGCGAGTGCTCCGGCGAGATCGCTGACCTCGAAGTAGGGCAGCGAGTGGGTATCCCCCGGGCCGCCTCCCCGCTGATGTACGCCCACCCCAGGTCTCTCAGAGCCGGTCTGCCAGCCCTCCCCCGCCGCACCGGTGCGGGTCTCCAGCTCGGCGCCCAGAAGCCCGGACCAGAAGTGCCGGGCGCGATCGGGATCATCCGCCGGAAACTCGATCAGCGACAACCGCGGGCCCACGGCGGAAGATGGGTCGTGGCCGCTCATCGCCCGGACTCTACCCCCAGCCCGCCCTGCGGCCTCCCGGAAACTCCCGCAACGCAAGGCCTCATCGACATGATCGGGCCTGCGCTCCTCGGCGAATACCCCTCCGGTGCACCGTCGGGGAGGTACGAACGTAACAAATCGGGGTGCACATCTTTGGACGATCGACCCTACATCGCGACGGCGCCCTGGTCGACCATGATCAGCGGCGCGTGGATGGACGCCCGAATGCAAGGACGACACCCCGGGCCGCTTCCTCTCCTCCTGGCGGTCCGGGGGCGTCGTCCTTACGACGCATCAGCGGGGCGGAGCGCCCAGCAGAGAGCCCTCGCACGAGGCATCGGGCCCCGCCGCGAGACCCTTATGAGACCTTTATGAAAATCGATGAATAGTTTTCGGGTGGCCGGGTAGGCTCTACAATGAACCTTCGGATCGAAGCCTGGGGAGGGAGGCAGGTGATGTCCTCAGTTGCGGTCGTTTCAAGCACGCAGGGCGCGAAGTCAGTGAGGGGTATCGACCCCTCGAATCTGTTCGAGCGCTGGCAGGAGCATGGTGATGTCGGTGCCCGAGATCAGCTCGTCGAGCGCTTCATGCCGCTCGCGCGAAGCCTTGCGCGACGCTACGGGCGCTCCTCAGAGCCGTTTGAGGATCTGCTGCAGGTGGCCTCCCTCGGGCTGGTCAAGGCGTTGGATCGGTTCGACCCCGAGCTGGGCCATGCATTCCCATCCTTCGCGGTGCCGACGATCCTCGGAGAGATGCGCCGCTACTTCCGTGACTCGGGCTGGGCCGTGCACATGCCCCGTGGGCTTCAGGAGCAGGCTCTACGGGTGCGCGACGCACAGGAGCGGCTCACGAACGACCATGGCCACGCCCCGACCGTAGGGCAGCTCGCTGAGTACCTCGAGGTCGACACCGAGGGCATTCTCGACACCCTCCAGGCCCTTCAGGCCTATGAGACCCTTTCGCTGGACGCGCCTCCGCCCAGCGCCCAGGACGAAGCGCTGACATACGGAGACGCGTTGGGTTGCGACGATGAGCGATACGAGCTCATCGAGCTCGACGCGACCGTGACCGCCGCCCTCGCGCACCTTCCGGCGCGCGAGCGCCTGATCCTCCACCTGCGGTTCGTCGAGGACCTCACCCAGACGGAGATCGCGGCTCAGGTCGGCGTCTCACAGATGCAGGTCTCGCGTCTGTTGCGCCACGCGCTGGACCAGTTGCGAGCGCTGGCCGACGGCGCCGCGCTGACGCGCTAGCGGCGCTGGCGTTTCTCCGGTCCTCCGCGGGCCGCCGAACCACAGCCGCGCCGGCCTGAGACGGCCCGACCGACGTCGCGCTGCCGGGTGGGATGGCAGCGTCGAGGATTGGGCAACGTCCAAAACGGGCACCTAGTTGCCAGACACCCCCGAGAATGGAGGCGTACGCATGGCGGCTCTAGTTGCTCTTGTCCTCATCCTGGCCATCTTTGGCGGCCTGGGTTTCGCGGTGCACGTGCTCTGGTATGTGCTTATTGCGGCGATCCTGATCTGGCTGATCGGCTTCTTCATCGGTGGAGTGCCTGAGGCCGGCGGGCGCCGATGGTATGGACGCTGATCACGGTCGATGTCTGACGGTTGCGCCGTCGACTGCGGCTAGGCGATGAAGAGCTCAGGACACGAACACGGCATCGATGCGCCGGCGGGTATGAGCTCAACCGAGCCTGCAGCTCCCGGGGAGAGCTGCGTCGAGAACCGGTTCCACCATGAGGCGGTCTTCTACCGCGGCGAGGATGGCTTTCTGGAGGCGACCCTGCCCTTTGCCAGGGATGCGCTTGGCGCTGAGGAGCCCCTGCTCGTCGCTGTGAGCAACGATAAGGCCGAGCTCCTGAGGCGAGCACTCGGCCGAGACGGCTCGCGGGTGATCTTCACCGACATGCAGCTGCTCGAAAATCCCGCTCGCATGATTCCGGCCTGGCACCGTTTCCTCGAGGACAACGCCTCTGACAATCGCGCCGTGCGGGGCATCGGCGA
The DNA here is from genome assembly GCA_963826995.1 of uncultured Solirubrobacteraceae bacterium. Lineage (GTDB taxonomy): Bacteria > Actinomycetota > Thermoleophilia > Solirubrobacterales > Solirubrobacteraceae > Palsa-744. The sequence continues at coordinate 250,980 of CAWGYZ010000006.1, forward strand.
ACCGATCTGGCACGGAAGAAGCCCGGCCGAGGTGACCGAGTGTGAACGGCATGAGTCACTGCTGAACCTCGCCTTCGACGAAGGGGTCGCCTGGAGCCTGCGCTGCCCCTACGATCTCGACGGCCTCGACGACGGCGTGCTCGAGGCGGCACGGCGCAACCACCCCTTCGTCGGTGAGGACGGAGGCAGGCGGGCGAGCGACTCATACCGCTGCGGCGATGCGGCACCCGGCCCGTTCGGCGGTAGTCTTCCGCGGGCGCCCGCCAGCGCCGAGGAACTGGCGTTCACCGGCGGGACGGTGGCATGGCTGCGTCAGCTTGTCAGCGATTGGGCCTTGGGGCTGGAGCTCGGGTACGAACGCACGGAACAGCTCGTTCTGGCTGTGACCGAGCTCGCGTCCAACAGCGTGCATCACGGCGGCGGTGGCGGCACGCTGCGAATGTGGCGCGAGCAGGGCACACTGCTGGTCGAGGTTCAGGATCGTGGCCACATCCAGGATCCGCTCATCGGGCGGACACGTCCGGGTCCCGAGCAGCCCACAGGTCGTGGACTGTGGGTCGTCAATCATCTCTGCGATCTGGTGCAGATCCGCTCGGCCTCTGCAGGCAGCGTGGTGCGCGTGCACATGCGCTTGCGCTAGCTCTTAGCCCGAGCGCGAGCCGCGCAGGAAATGCAAGATCGCATCGGCGACGAGCTCGCCGACCTGCTCGGCATCGACCATGCCGCCGCTCACGAGCGCGGCGATGCCCTGAATCGTGGCGAACAGGACGAGGCCCACCCGCTTCGGTTCTCCACGTTCGAGCGCACCCTCGGCCTGACCCTGTTCGATCAGCTCGAGCATGACCGAGAAGGCCCGCTCGGCGGCCTCGTTGAGCGCTCCCGACTGCTCCCGGTGCTTGCCCGCGAACATCAGCTCAAGCAACGCGGCATCGTGGGTGGCGAAGCGGATATAGGCCGCCGCGATCGCCCGCAGGCGTTCGGTGAAGTCCTCTCCGGCGCCGTCGACCGCGACGCGCAGCTCATCCCCGAGGCGCTCGAACCCGGCTTCGGCGAGGGCGTCGAGCAGGGCCTGGCGATCGGGGAAGTGCCGCCGTGGCGCGCCGTGGCTGACCCCGACCTCGCGCGCAAGCTGGCGCAGCGACACGTCGTGAACGCCGCGATCGCGGATGGTGCGCTCGGCCTCCATCAGCAGCGCCGTGCGCAGATTGCCGTGATGGTAGGGGCGCCCGACCGCAGGCTCGCTGGCCTGCGGATTCAAGTTGTCGTTGACATCATTGTGGGCATCGACTACATTGTTGCTCATGACTACTTCAAGCATGACACACATCCCTGACATGACCGGACAGAACGTGATCGTGACGGGTGCCAACAGCGGCATCGGCCGCGCCGCCGCGGAAGCATTCGCCGCCGCCGGCGCCCACGTGACCCTTGCCGTGCGCGCCACCGATCGAGGCGAGGCCGCGGCGGCCGCGATCGGAGGTGAGACCGAGGTCCGCAGGCTCGACCTCGCGAACCTCGCCTCCGTACATGAGTTCGCGGCGGCCTGGGAGGGCGATATCGACCTCCTGATCAATAACGCGGGTGTGATGGTGCCGCCGCTGAGCCGCACCGCCGACGGCTTCGAGCTGCAGTTCGGCACTAACCACCTCGGTCATTTCGCGCTGACCAACCTTCTCCTCGAGCGGGTCATCGGGCGCGTGGTGACCGTGTCCTCGACCGGGCACCGCATCGGCAGGATCGACCTCGACGACCTCAACTGGGAACGCCGCTCCTACAAAGCCTGGGCCGCATACGGGCAGTCGAAGCTCGCGAACCTCCTGTTCACCTCAGAGCTGCAGCGGCGGCTGACGGCCGCCGGCTCCGATGTGCTGGCCAACGCAGCCCACCCGGGCTACGCCGCGACCAACCTGCAGTTTCACAGCGGGCACCGGGCGTTCGACCTGCTCGGATCTGTGGGCAATCGCCTGCTCGCGCAGGATGAGAAGGGCGGAGCCCTGCCAACGCTGTACGCGGCGACCGCGGACATCCCGGGCGACAGCTTCGCCGGACCCGGCGGCTTCATGGAGCAGCGCGGTGCAGCCAAGCTCGTCGGACGCTCCAGCGCCGCCAGGGACACGGAGGTGGCGGGGCGCCTGTGGGATGCCTCAGAGACCCTGACGGGCGTCCGCTTCCCACTTGGCGCCGCAGCTTCGGTCTAGCCCATCGCGGAGCAGACGGCTCGGCGGGCCGCGCTCACGCCAGCCGTGCCGGGCCCGTCGGATAATCTCATTGCCCAAGCCTCAACGAGGAACTGGCCAAGCCGCGGCATCGAAAGGAAGGGAGCCCAGATGAGCAACCGCACGTTCGTGATCGGGGTGGGAATGTCGAAGTTCGACAAGCCCGGCACCAAGGAGGGGGACTACCCCGAGTGGGTGTTCGAGGCCGGCTCGCGCGCGCTCGCCGACGCGGCCATCCCCTATGCCCTGGTCGAGCAGGCCTACGCGGGCTACTGCTACGGCGATTCGACCTACGGACAGCGTGCGATCTACGGGCTGGGCCTGACCGGCATCCCCGTCGTCAACGTCAACAACAACTGCTCGACCGGGTCAAGCGCTCTGTTCCTCGCGCGCCAGGCCGTCAAGGGCGGCCTCGTCGACTGTGCGCTGGCCGTCGGCTTCGAGAAGATGGAGCGCGGCTCGCTGGGCATGAAGTACACCGACCGCACCCCGGCGATGGACAAGCACATGGCGCGCATGTTCGAGATCCGATCGCCGGAGGAGTCTCCCTTCGCTCCGCAGATGTTCGGAAATGCCGGGCGCGAGCACATGGAGCGCTACGGCTCGACGCCCGACCACTACGCCTGGATCGGCTGGAAGAACCACAAGCACTCGGTCAACAACCCGTATGCGCAGTTTCAGGACGAGTACTCGATGGAGGACATCAAGGCGGCGAGGATGATCCACGAACCGCTCACGAAGCTGCAGTGCTCCCCCACCTCCGATGGCGCCGCCGCGGCGATCGTCGCGAGTGAGCGCTTCGTCGACGAGCACGGCCTGTGGGATCAGGCGATCGAGATCGCCGGGCAGGCGATGGTCACGGACCTCGCCTCGACGTTCGACGAGACCGCCGACTGCATCAAGATCGTCGGCTACGACATGAGCAAGGAGGCTGCGCGCCAGGCCTACGAGGAGGCGCAGGTCGGACCAGAGGACATCCAGGTCATCGAGCTGCACGACTGCTTCAGCGCCAACGAGCTGATCACCTATGAGGCGCTTGGCATGGCCGAGGAGGGACACGGGCATGAGCTCATCGACGCGCAGGACACGACCTACGGCGGACGCTGGGTCGTCAACCCATCCGGCGGGCTGATCTCAAAGGGTCATCCGCTCGGCGCCACCGGGCTCGCGCAGTGCAGCGAACTCTGCTGGCAGCTGCGCGGCAAGGCCGATGCGCGGCAGGTCGACGGGGCGAAGGTCGCTCTCCAGCACAACATCGGCCTCGGCGGCGCGGCCGTCGTCACGGTCTACAGGCCGCCCGTAGGCTGAAGTCCATGAGCTCTGAGCAGACGACCTGGCCCATGATCTGCCTGCGCTATGTGCTGCCGGCCGCCGTGCTGCTCGGCGGCCTGATCGTGATGGCCCTGGGAAGCGAATCCGACCTTGAGGGCGGCGCCGGGATCGTGAGCGCAGGCCTCGCAATCTATGCCATGAACTGGCTGTACCGCGCCTCCGTGGACGGCGACAGAGCACGCGACGAGGAGGAGGCTGCCCGGGCCTACCTCGAGCTGCACGGCCACTGGCCGGACGAGTCGCCACGCCCCTAGGCCGCGGCGCAGACCCCCGCCCGCGGGCCAGGGCGGGCGAGTGAAGCACACTCGCCCGCCCTGCATCGCGCCTCGGCGCCCTGCTAGGCGCGTTTCGTCTTCAACGGCTTGCCCAGGCCCTCAGAGCGCGGGCCGTACTGGACCGGGTTGGGGACCCAGGCGGCCGATCCGGCGTCCTTGATCCAGAACCCCTTCTCATCGGCAATGACCATCGTCAGGTCGTTGCCCCACTGGCCCTTCTTGTTCGGACGGAAGATCATGCCCACGTGCGGTGAGGGGCCGACCGTGATCTGCTCGAGCCTGTCGCCGCTGCGTGCGAGCTCGAGCCGGGTCGCGTGGCAGGTCATGTGGACTATCGGGTAGGGAGCCGCCACGAAGTTCCAGCCCCGGTGCAGTCGCACGGTCGGCGCCGTGAACGGCTCCGCGCCAGCCGGTGGGCGCCATCTCCCCCTGGCCGTCATCTGCAGATCGACGCCCTCGCTGGTGTAGAGGGCGAAGTTGTGTGACCTCCCCGGGTAGTAGGTGCGCCAGTGCCCGCTGAGGTACACGCGCACGTCCTTGACGACCTTGCGCCGGAACTGCTTGTCCACCGAGGCCAACAGCGCCGCGGCCGTAGGCGTGACGGCCGGGACGTTGGCCGAGCTGTCATGAGCGGCGACTGTCGCGCCGGTCGCGGCCACCGGGGCTTCCCCGGCCGGAAGGGCGATCGTGTTGGCTCCGGCGGTGAGCGCCACCGCTGGCGGCGGCGGGCTCTTGTCGGTGAAGTTGCCACTGCCGTCAACCGCCACCGCATGGAGCACTTCGCCTTCTTTCACGGTGATCGGGGCGGTCCAGGTTCCGGGTGTCGTCTGGGTACCCGAAACCGTGTTGAACTGTTCGCCGGTCTCGACGATGTTGTTGGTGTAGAAGACGACCCCGGTGATCGGGGCGGTCAGCGCAGTGGCCCCGGCGTCGTTGACGTTCAAGGGGCTGTCGGCGACGCCCGTCGCCGTGGCGGTTCCGTTGCTGTAGCCGACTTCGCCCACCACGGGCGGGTTGGTGTCGGCGTTGGCCGGCGGTGTGTAACCCGCGGGGAGGGTCCCAAAATCGTCGGTGAAATAGGTCTGGGCGTTTGTGCTGAAGGGGTTCGGGACGATGCCGATCCCCACCCAGTTGAATTCCCCCTGGAGGATGGCGCCGCGGTGGCCCCATTCCGAGCTCGCGTCCTCGTACATGTAGTCGAACACGGCGGAGGCGGCGCTGCTGTTGCCCGCTGCGATGTTCTCACCGAAGAAGTCGGGCGCGAAGACCGGATTCACGATATCCCGCGCGACGTTCGCAAACGATTCCTTCCCCAGCTGGTTGATCGGGCTGGGATGATCGAAATAGCCGTACTTCGCCTCCTCCACGCTGTGGTTGAGCGCAATCTGGGACATCAGGGTGCCGTCGAGTTTAAGCGGCGACAGACCCCGCACTTCGCGCTCGTTGTTGAACACCCAGAGCATCTGCTGCTGCGGGGTCATCGCGTCATAGCCCGGCGCGAGCGCCAGCGGGACGTTGCAGCCTTCGGCTGCCCGCGCACCGGTGAAGTACTTTTCGATTTCCTGATCGGTGTTGAGCGACCCGTATTGAACCGCTTCGCCGGCCGCGTAGTTGGCCGGCGGATTGGCCGTGGTACACGCGGCCTGCGCCAGGGACGCGGGCGCAAGCCACAGACAGAGAATGCCGCCGGCGGTCATGGTGGCGCGACCTAGGACTGACATGCGGTGCTCCTTCTCGCTCGTGGATTGCAGACCGACCGCTCGATGCGCACATGCAGTCGCGAAGCCGTTGGCGCGCTCCCCGTTCGCGGTCGAGCCCGCCACATCACCTCGTCATGCCCTACGTGCTAGGTCCGGGTCACGCATCGCGACCCGATACCGCCTCCTGCACCGGAAACCCCCAGCTGCCTGGCGCCGGATCATAGCCAAGTTGTTGGCGGACCCCCGGTGCCTCGATCGCCTACGCAGACCAGACGGCCCTGGCGTCCAGGCCCCGCCGCGTGCGCCTCACCCGAGGAATCGTCGCTCGGGACCTCAGGCCGCCGGAGGCTCGGGGACCCGCGCCGTCGCCGCGCCGTGGGCGGGGACGGCTTCTGCGACGGGCGCTCCGGGCTGCGCGCCGCCGGTCACCGTGGCCGACAGCTGCTGCTCGCCACCGAGCCCGGGCTGCGCGCCCTCGCCGGTGAGCGACTCCTTGAACCCGCGCATGCCGGTGCCCAAGGACCTGCCCATCTCGGGCAGTCGCTTGGCTCCGAACACGAGCAGAAGCAGGATGAGAAGGAAGGCGATGTGAATTGGATTGTCCAGACCCATGGCGTAAATCAGCTCCTTGTGTTGGTGCCCACGTCGAAACGACGTCTGTTCGTCGCCGGTTGGGATGTACTACGCGGCCGCCAATCGCCTGGATCACCGTTCCGCCCACAACGTGGCTGATCCCGGTGGGGCTCCCGCAGTCGCGCGGCCGGGGCTCAGCAGCTGCCGTTGAGCGATTCGCTCGAAAGGCCACCGAAGTAGGACGGGAGTTCCTCATAGCTCGTCCCGACATACACGTAGCCGATGTTCTGCTGCGCCAGCGAGCCGCAGGCGGACGCAGGCTGCGACGCCGCGAGACCGTCCGGCGCATTGTGGATCAGCGCCGCGAAGTCGTCGGCCGGGTAGGAGAGCTCCCAGGGAGCCTGCGTCCAGGAGGTGTAGGGGTTTTCACCAGGGGTGTCGTAGGACCCCTCGAAGGTCACGACGATGTCCGCGTTTTCGGCGTCGTCCCCGTCGAGCATCCAGTCTGAGGCCGGATTTTGACCGAAGTTGAACACGACCTCGTCGTTGTTGCCCTCGTGCGTGTGCACATAGGAGGCCAGCGTCCGGTAGTAGCCCTGGTTGCTCGTCGTGGTCCCGGGCACTTCGTCGGAGACCCCGTCGAAGAAGATCCCCGCGATTTCCCCGGGGTAGTAGGCGTTCCAGGCGTCGATCTGGCTCTCGACGGTCGCGATGCTCGCCTGGCCGTAGTCGGTCCACACGTAGCCGATCACCGACGCGTGCCCGTAGCGGTAGCAGTCTTCGATCACGCTCGCCCAGGCCGGCGAGGCGGCGCTACCGGGCCCTCCCCCTTCTGCGGCCGCGTTGGCGACGATCCAGGACCCCCCGCCCGATCCGCTCGCCTGGGAGCAGGCCTCTGTCCAGTCGGCGCTGTTGGCGTTGTCGTACAGCGGGATCAGCTGGTTCTGTCCCGCGTGTCGGTTGCCGCCACGCGAGCCCGACGCATCGGCCGACCCCCCAAACGCCCCGGTGATCGCCAGCACGGCGCCCGCAAGCAGGCTGAGTTGAATTCCATGCTGCCTTGCTCTCATCGCGGTCTCCTCGAGCGTGGACGCAACGCTCACCGGCTCCGCCGATGCAAGACTCGGTTGAAGCGACTGGAATTGAGTTGAATCGACTGAAATAGGGTTGGATCGACTTCACCAGTCTCCTCCGCGCGGGCCCGGATCGCAATGGGTCGTCCGCCCGGGGTCCGTTCAGAGCCTGAACGTCACCCTCCGCCTCGCCCTCCATCCAGATGCCCGCTGGTAGCCTTTGCGGACGGTCCATAGGGCACCACGAGGACACGGCGATGGTGGGCATCTGATGGCAGCACCAGAGCACGAGCGCGGCTCGAGGCGTGCTCGCACATTCCCCGGGCGGCCGGAGTCGGTGACCGCTGCGCGACGGTTCGTTCGCGATGCCCTGCGCGACCAGCCGCCCGAGATCGTGGATGCCGCCGAGCTCATGGCCTGCGAGCTGGCAACGAACTGCGTCCAACACGCGCACTGCGACTTCGAGCTGGTGATCCAGGCCCAGGACGGGATCCGCGTCGAGGTGCGAGACACCAACCCGGGCAGGCCGGTTGTCGGATACCCCGCCCCCGAGGACCGCTCCGGACGGGGGCTGGGGATCGTCGAAGCGATGTCTGACGCCTGGGGAATCGTTCCGTCGAGCAGCGGCAAGACCGTGTGGTTCGCCCTCGAGTCGCTCAGTCCTCGCCGGTGAGCCCGGCTGAGTCCTCGGTCAGCCGGCCGTAGGAGCCGGGACGACGGTCTCGCAGAAACGGAAACAACTCGAGCCAGTCGCGGCGCTGGTCGAGATCCAGCTCGGCGACCAGCACCGCCGCCTCATCGCGGGGAGCCTGCACAAGCTTGCGCCCGTAGGGGTCGCAGATGAATGAGGAGCCGTAGAAGCGCAGCGGCGGCTCCTCGCCGATTCGGTTCACCGCGACCATGAAGACGCCGTTCGAGATCGCGTTGCCGACGATCACCCGCTCCCACAGCGGCTCGGTGTCGAACTCGGGGTGGTCGGGCTCAGAGCCGATCGCGGTTGGATAGACGAGAACGTCGGCGCCCTGCAGGCTGTAGGCGCGGGCGACCTCCGGGAACCACTGGTCCCAGCAGGTGGGAAGCCCGAGGTTCACCGCGCCGAGCGCCACCACGGGGAACGGGTCCCCGTCGCCGGGTCCGGGGCGGAAGTAGCGATCCTCGTGGTAGCCGGCGCTCCCCGGGATGTGCAGCTTGCGCGTGCGCGCCACGATCTCGCCGCCGGGCGCGACGATGATCGCGGTGTTGAAGCCGAGTCCGTCGGTCTCCTCCGCGCGCTCGTACAGCGAGGCGTGCACATGCGCTCCCGTCTCGCCGGCCATGCGGGCGGCGAACAGGTGGGTGGGCCCGCCGGGCAGCTCCTCGGGCTCGACCCCCGCGCCCAGCGGTCCGGCCGGATCGGTGCCGAAGTAGCGGCTGAGCGTCAGCTCCTGCAGGCAGACCAGCTGTGCGCCCGCGTCCGCGGCAAGCCTGACACCGGCGGCAAGCGCCTCCGCGTGCTCCTCGGGATCGGGACGCCAGCGCTCCTGCACGGCGCCGATGCGGAACGGCACGCGCCGCGGCGCGTCCCTTCGCGCCGGCGAGAGGTACGGGCCCGAGGCCACGATGACAGGGATCGTCTCGGCCACCTGGCCGGGACTGTAGACGCTCCACCGAACAGGGCCAAGCCGGCGCTCTAGTGTTCGCCGTGCCTTGAGCACCACGATCGACTCCACCCCCGCCGCCGACGGTTTCCGGGCGCCCGCCGAATTCGAGCCGCACTGCGGTTGCTGGATGGCCTGGCCCGAGCGCCCGGACAATTGGCGGCTGGGAGCTGAGCCCGCTCAGCGGGCCTTCGCTGCCGTGGCCGAGGCCATCAACACCTGCGAGCCCGTCACGATGGCCGTCTCCGACGGTCAGTTCGAGCACTGCCGTTCGATGCTCTCGCCGTCGATACGCGTGGTTGAGATCTCCACCGACGATGCCTGGATGCGCGACACGGGCCCGACCTTCGTCCTAGACGGCGACGGCGCCAGACGGGGCATCGATTGGCAGTTCAACGCCTGGGGCGGCCTGCAGGGAGGCCTCTACCTCTCCTGGGAGCGCGATCAGCGCGTCGCCCGCAAGGTGCTGGAGATCGAGGGCGCCGACCGCTATCGAGCGCCGATCGTTCTCGAGGGCGGCTCGATACACGTGGACGGACAGGGAACGGTGATGGCCACCGAAGAGTGCCTGCTGAACCCGAACCGCAACCCCCAGCTCACGCGCGAGCAGATCGAGCGGGTGCTGTTCGACTACCTCGGCGCGGAGAAGATGATCTGGCTCGGCCGGGGGGTATACGAGGACGAGACCGACGGTCACGTCGACAACCTGGCCTGCTTTGCTCGGCCGGGAGTGGTCCTGTTGACCTGGACCGATGAGGAGTCCGATCCGCAGCACGCCATATCCCGCGACGCCGCGGAGCGCCTCGAAGGCGCGACCGACGCCGCGGGACGGGCGATCGAGGTCATCCGTCTGCCGTCGCCGGGCCCCATCACGATCAGCCCGCAGGAGGCGGCGGGCGTGGAGACGGTCGCGGGCAGCCGCCCGCGGCGACCCGGCGACCGCCTGGCCGCCTCCTACGTGAACTTCTACTCCGGCACCACTCGGGTGGTGTTCCCGCTGCTCGACGGCCGCTTCGATGACGAGGCAGCCGAGCTGCTCTCGGACTGCTTCCCGGATCGTGAGGTGGTCGGGGTGCCGGCACGCGAGATCCTTCTCGGGGGCGGCAACATCCACTGCATTACCCAGCAGGTTCCCGCGGTCTCCTGAACCACGGCTCGAGCTCGGGTTTGCAATCCTGCGAGGCATGCAGCTCGGGCAGATAGGCGTGTGGACCACCTACCACGCGATCGGCGAGGCAAACGCCGGCGAGGCCGCCAAGCTCGTCGAGGATCTCGGCTTCTCCGCGTTCTGGCTCGGCGGCTCACCGAAGCTGCCAACCGCCCGGCCGCTGCTCGAGGCCACCAGCAGCCTGATCGTCGCCACGGGGATCGTCAACGTCTGGCAGAACGAGCCGGCTCAGCTCGCGGCCGAGCACGCGGCGCTCACAGAGGCCTTCCCCGGGCGCCTGCTGCTCGGTATCGGCATCGGGCACCCCGAGGCCACGAGCGACTACTCAAGGCCCCTGTCGACCATGCGCGAGTTCCTCGACGGGCTGGACGCCGCCGTCGAGCCGGTGGCGCGGGATGAGCGCTGCCTGGCGGCCCTGGGCCCCAGGATGCTCGAGCTCAGCGCCGAGCGTTCGCTGGGGGCCATTCCCTACTTCACCCCTGTGGAGCACACGCGTTTCGCACGCGAGCGGCTCGGGCCGAGCGCGCTGCTCGCCCCGGAGCTCGCCTGCGTGCTGGATATCGACACCACCCGAGCTCGCCAGACGGCCCGCCGCTACGCCCAGCTGTATCTGCGTCTGCGGAACTACACGGACAACCTGCTCAGGTTCGGCTTCACCGAAGAGGACATCGCGGACGGGGGTTCTGAGCGGCTGATCGACGCGGTCATCCCGCAGGGCAGCGCCGAGCAGATCGCGGAGGCGGTTCGCGCGCATCTGGACGCCGGCGCCGACCATGTCTGCCTGCAGCCGCTCGGCGGCGAGGGCATCCCGCGCGAGCAGTGGATCGCGCTGGCCTCGGCGCTGATCGGCTAGCTGATCCTCCAGCGATGGACGTCGAGCGGGCGATCCGCACCCGCCGTACCCACAAGGCCTTCGGCTCCGAGCCGCTTGAGCGCGAGACCCTCGAGGAGCTGTTCGAGCTCGCGCGCTGGGCGCCCAACCACCACGCGACGAATCCGTGGCGCTTCCGTGTGCTGGGCCCCAACTCGCTGGCACGTCTGAAGGATGCGGCCGGCCCCGAGCAGGCCGCAAAGCTCGACCGAGCCCCAACCCTGATCGTCGTGAGCGCCGCGCTCAGCGGCGAGGAGCCCCAGGACGAGGAGGATCTGCACGCCACCGCGATCGCCGCCTACATCGTGCTGCTGGCCGCTCACGCCCGGGGATTCGCCGGCTACTGGCGCACGCCGGCGGTGCTGCGCACGCCGGAGGGGCGGGCCGCCGTGGGGCTCATGCCGGAGGAGCACGCCCTCGGGCTCCTCCACCTCGGCCCGCAACGACAGCCGAGCGCACCGCCCGAGCGTGAGGATCCCAGCGCCTATGTCACCTACCTGGACTGAGCGCCGGGCCTCGATGCTGGCCCAGACCAGGCGGCGAGCGGGACCCACCGCGGCCGGCCTTCTGCTCACCCTTGCGCTGTTCGCGTTCGTCGCGATCCGGGCACCGGCGGCGAGTGTCGGGCCGGAAGTGAGCGCGTCACTGACCCCGGGCGAGCTGACCTACGGAGAGGCGCTCGCGGTCAGTGGACGGGTCCTTACCGCCGGGCAGGGCACCGAGGACGCACCCGTGGCGCTGCAGGCGGAGCCGTACCCCTCTCGCCGCTTCCTGACGATCGCTCACGCGAGGACCGCGGCCGACGGCAGCTTCGCCTTCTCAGGCGTGAAGCCGGATCGCAACACGCGCCTGCGGGTCATCGACGAAACGACACCGGGCGCGATCAGCGGGGTGCTGGGAGTGGTCGTCGACCCCAGAGCCGCGATCAACGCCACCAATGCGGGCCCCGGCCGCACGCGCCTGAGCCTGCGCGTCGATCACACCCGACAGGGCGGATCGGTACCGGTGAGCACATGGTGGTTCGTGGCGGCAACCGGAACGCGCACTTTCCATCTGGCGGCGGTCACCCCGACGCGCGAGATCTCCGCCGGCGTGACCTATGCGAGCGCCACCATCGACCCCCCATCCAGGCGGTTCTCCTATCGCGTGTGCTTCAACCCGACCTGGGAACAGGCGATGGGCGCACCGCCGAGGCACGGCCGCTGCGGCGCCACGTCTCGGGCCTTCCGCTACCAGGGCGAAGGCCGGGGTGTGCCCGTCGCCGCCTACCCCTCGGCCGCGGCGATCGCGGCCGCCACTCGCTTTCTCGACGGGCGTGCCGGGAGAACCTCGTTCGCCGTGGTGGACAGCGCCGGGCGGTTGTACGGGGCGCGCCTGCACGAGCACTTCCAGACCGCGAGCGTGGTCAAGGTGATGATGCTGGTCGCCTACCTGCAGATGCTGAACGCGCAGCGCCGGGGCCTACAGGCCGCCGACACCTCGCTGCTGTACCCGATGATCCATATCTCCGACAATGACGCGGCCTCGGCCGTGCTCGCGATCGTGGGCCAGCGCGCCCTCGACCGGGTTGCACGCGAATCGGGCATGAGCGACTACGCGCCGGCGGCCGGCTGGTGGGCCTACACGCAGACCTCGGCGGCGGACCAGGCGCGCTTCTTCCTTGCATTGGAACAGCTCATCCCGCCGCGCTTCTACGCATACGCACGCGGCCTTCTCTCAGGCATCGAGCCATCGCAGAGTTGGGGCATCCCACCGGTCGCGCGGCCACGGTGGGAGGTGTTCTTCAAGACCGGCGCGCTTCCCTCAGAGGGGCTGTTCAACGAGGTTGCGCGCCTGGAACGCTCCGGCCTGACGTTCACGATCGCCGTGTTCACGAGCGGCGACCCGTCCATGAGCTACGGCGAGCAGACGATCCAGGGAGTGGCGACCGCGCTGCTCGCGAATGCTCCGTGAGGCGCCGCGTCGGGCGAGTTGCCCGCCGCAGGCTAGACCGGTGCCAACAGACGCGCGACGGCGTCCTCGATCGCCACCAGCAGCGTCCAGGTCGAGTTCGCGTGGCCGATGTGCTCGCCGAGCGGGATGGTGGCCGTGTCCTCCACGAGCTCGATCAGAGCCGACTCCATCCGTTCGGCCAGGCAATCGCGGATTGCGTCGGTGATTCCCAGCGGCACCTCGACCACCGGCGGATCTCCGCGCAGGGCATTGGTCAGGCCCCAGGCTTCAATCACGCGCTCGCGCGAGCGCATGAAGTCGAAACCCCGCCGACCGCCGCATAGGCGTTCGGCGGCGTGCTTCGCGTTCCACTCGTGATCGCGAATCACAGCCGCCGCATAGACGAGCGCTGCGACCTGCTCGGGATCAACCGCCAGTGTGATCGTGGCTTGGCTGCGCATTGCGAGCGCCTCTTGCAAGTGGGTTTATGTGCCGACCCGGCCCCGGACCGCCACGTTCCGGGGGCGCCTTCCATCAGCATCCGTGTAAGCGTGCCGAGTTCCCTCATTATGTGACCGCGCACGGATCACCGCGCCGGCCCGAGAATTCCATCGCGCAATTTGGTCGGTAAACCTCTGACCGCCCCGAACCACTTTCTGCTCAGGCCTCAGAACCCTGAGGCGCCGGCAGATCGACCGCTGGGCGCAGGAGCATGAGCGCGGCGGCGGAGCCTGCGGCGGCAAGCACGAACGGCACCGCATCGCCCGTCGCCCCGGCGATCACCCCCGCGGCCGCCGGCCCGACCATCGCACCGATCGCCCATGCCGCGTTCAGGAGGCCGAACGCCATGCCCTGGGCGAGCCCGGCGCTCTCGGCCCCCTCTGAGACCAGGGAGAAGGCCGGCGTGAAGAGGCCCCCGTAGGTCACGGCCGCAAGCACCACCAGCGGCGCATAGATTACCGGGCTCGCTCCCGTGGCCAGACCCAGCGAGACGGGTACGCTCGCGATCAGAGCGATGCGCGCAATGCTCGTGGCTCCGCGAGCGTCACTGAGGCGCCCGATCGAAGGCCCGGCGGACGCCTCGAGGCCGGCGCCCAGAACAAAGGTCGCCCCGATCGCCGTCGCGGCCCAGCCGGCGGCGGCGAGCTGCAGTGGCGCCAGCACCGACAACACCCCAACGAGCATCGAGGCGACCGCCAGCACCCCCAGCCCGCTCGTGAAGCGGCGCGCACTGAGCGCGCTCTTCAAGGTCACGTCCACGGGTTCCGTGGTCGATGCCGTGTCGATCCGAACGGTCAGGACGGCGAGTATCAGGGCCAGGCCCGACAGGCTCGCGAAGACCGTCGCTCGGCCGAGCGCCCCTGCCGCCACACCGATGATCGGACCCAGCAACTCACCGACGACCGCAGCGCTCATGGCCCGGCCGATGACCTCGCCGCGCTGCTCCTGGGGAGTGCTGTTCATGAGCCATGCGAACGCGCCCGCCCACGTGAACGCGCTGCCAATGCCCTGAATCAAGCGCGCGAAGACCAGTGTCGCGAAGTCGCCCGCAAAGGCGAAACCGATGCCCGAGAGCCCCATCAGCGCGAGACCGACCAGCACCGCCCGCCGCGGCCCCAGCCGAGCCGCCGCGCGGCCCCCCGGCAGTCCGCCGATGAGCGCTCCCGCTGCGTAGGCGGCAACCAGCGCCCCCGCAGCCGCCTTGGAGAGATGGAGCTCGTGAGCGAAGCGCGGCAGCAGCGGGGTCAGTGCCGAGTAGAGCATCGCATCCACCAGGACCAGGGCAGACACCAGAATCAGCAGACGCCGCATGCCGCTCAATCTAGCTTGAGCGGTTTTCGCGGGGTTGTGGCAGATTGGGCCCATCGTGAAGCTCAGAACCGGCTCACCGTGAGTGGAGATCCGCGCGCCCAGGCGATCCGGGCGATCGTGGCCGGGGCCGTGCAGGGCGTCGGCTTTCGGGACGCGACCCGCCGCCGCGCCCAGGAGCTCGGTGTTTCAGGCTGGGTGCGCAACGCTGACGACGGCACCGTGGCGGTGCACGCCGAGGGGCCACCCACGGCGGTTGAGGCGCTCAGCGACTATCTGCGCCGCGGCCCGAGGGGAGCCGCGGTCGAGGACGTGGCCATCGAGACGGTGGGCGTTGAGGGCCATGAGCAGTTCGCCATACGCGGTGTCAGCGCCGGCGTCTTCGTCCTGCAGCAGCACGCCGCCAGCACCCGCCATTTCGATCTGCGTCTCGAGCTGGCCGGCGCAATGCGCTCCTGGGCTGTGCCCAAGGGCCCGTCTCTGGACCCGTCCGCAAAGCGCCTGGCCGTCCAGGTGCCAGACCACGGGATGGAGCACAACGACTTCGAGGGTCCCACCGAACACGGAGGGGTGATCGTCTGGGACCGCGGCCGCTATGAGCAGGGAGGCCGCGTGGCCTGGCCCGAGGCGCTGGACCGGGGGCACGCGGTGTTCGTCCTGCATGGCGAGAAGCTGCGCGGTGGCTTCGTGCTGCAGCGGACACGGCCGGGGCGCCAGCCGCAGTGGCTTTTGCTCAAGCGGCGCGACGATCAGGCGCGCCCCGGGTCGGACATCGTTTCAGAGCGACCTGCATCCGTCCTGAGCGGTCGTACGCTGGAGGACGTGCTGGGCGAGCAGGGGTAGCTAGCGCTGGGTAGGCGGTCATCGGGCCTCGGCAAGCCCCGCCACCAGCCTGGCGATGACCCCGCGGATCTCCTCACTCGCCGTGGCCTGGTCGGCAGAGCGCGCTATGTACAGAGCCGCCTCGTCGAGAGCCCCCACAAGCACCTGCGCCAGGGCGCCAATCGGCTGTGGTGGGATCCGCCCAACCTCGATCGCGTGGGTGAGCATCCCTTCCAGCAGGCCCAGCCCGTAGCGCAGGCCGATCTCTCGCCAGCGCTGCCAGCCCAGCACGGCCGGAGCGTCGAGCAACACGATCTGCTGGACCTCCTGCTCGCCGCAGGCGTCCAGCCAGGCGTCCGCGCCGAGCAGCATCGCCTCGATCGGGTCGCTCACCCCGGACGCGGCGATGCGCTCGCCGAGCCGGCGGGCGAGGTCCTCCTCGACCGCCTCATAAACGGCCTCGAAGAGGTCCGTCTTGTCGGCGAACTGGTGATAGAGCGCACCGCGTGTGACACCGGCGGCCTGCACGATCGTCTCGGTGCCTACCCCTCCAAAGCCCCGGTCGGCGAACAGCGGGCGTGCGGCCGCCACCAGCGCGGCGCGTGTAGCGGCGGAGCGGTCCACCTGAGATCGTCGGTTGACTGTCATACAGATTGTATGTATGTTACGTGCTGACTGTATGCAAATCTAGACCAGGGAGCAGACATGCCGACAATTGATCTTCCCCACGGCACCGTGCAATTCCGTGCCGCCGGTCCTGAGAACAGCGCTGCGCCGCCCGTCGTGTTCGTGCACGGCTTCCTCGTGAACGCCACGCTTTGGACCGGGACCGCCGACGCCCTCGCAGCCGCCGGCGTTCGCTCCTACGCCCCCGACCTCCCGCTGGGCTCGCACACGATCGCGCTCGGCGCGGACACCGACCAGTCTCCACGCGGGATCGCCCGTCAGATCCTCGCCTTCGTCGAGGCGCTCGAGCTCAGCGATGTGACGCTGGTCGGCAACGACACCGGCGGCGCGATCTGCCAGTTCCTGCTCGACAGTGACGCATCACGAATCGGCCGGGTCGTGCTGACCAACTGCGACGCGTTCAGGAACTTCCCGCCCGCGCCCTTCGGCCAGCTGTTCAAGGCCTTCCGCAGCCCCGGCGCGATCCGCGCCCTGATGGCCCCGATGCGGTCGGCCGCCGTCCGGCACTCCCCCGCCGGGTTCGGGCTCCTCGTCAGCCGCCCCCTCGACGCAGAGGAGACGCGAGCGTGGGTCGAGCCATGCCTGAGCGACCCCGCCATCCGCCGCGATGTCGCCCGCTTCGCCCAGAAGGTGGATCGCGAGGATCTCAACGCGGCGTCGAACCGCCTCGGCGACTTCGACGGCCCTGCGCTGCTGGTTTGGGGTGCCGCGGACCGCTTCTTCAAGCTCGACTACGCCCACCGCCTGGCCGACACCTTCGCCGACGCCAGGGTCGTGGAGATCGAGAACGGCCGGACGTTCATCCCCCACGACGAGCCCACGCGGCTAGCCCACGAGATCGCCGCATTTCAACCCGCCTAGCGGCGCGCCCCTGTGGGATCCTCGTGGGCGGTGATGGTGAGCTCACATTCCCGCCGAGCTGCCCTGAGAGACCGCCTCGGGCGGCTGGTTCGTGCGATCGAAGGCGATGATGAGGAGACGATCGAGGCCATTCTCCGGGTCAGCCGCTCGCGACGGATGTTCGCTCCGCTCGCGTTCCTCGTCGGCGCCCTGGCGATGGTCCTCGACGGACTGAGGCGACTCGTCTTCAACTGGCGGCTCACGCTCGTCGTGCTGCTGCCCGCCCTGTGGATCGAGCTGTCCATGTTGGATCTGAAGGCCCACGTGCTGGGCGGCAGCTCCCTGCCTTCGCTGCGCGGACCGCTTCTGATTCCCATCGCCCTGGCGATCGTGCTCGTCACCGCAGGCTGCTTCTTTTTGAACTCGGTGTTCGCGTTTGCGGTCGCGCGCTCGCCCCGTCCCGCAATCCGGCCCGCCTTCGCCTCAGCTCGGCTGCATATGTCGCCGATCATCGCCTCGGGCGTGGTCGTCGGCACACTGCTCGCGCTGTCGATGACGGTCGCCGTGCGTTGGCGGGCGCCGTGGTTCACGTTGTCGCTGGGAATCATCGTCGCGGTGATGATGATCTGCTACGTGGCGGTCCCGTCTCGCCTGATCGGGGTCAAGCGGACCTACTCAAGGCGCGACAAGCTCACGGCGACGGTCCTCATGACGGTGCTGGGGACGATCGTCTGCACGCCGCCCTATCTTCTCGGGCGCCTGGGGGTCGTGATGGTTGGATCGCGCCCATTGCTGGTTCCAGGGATCCTCGTGCTTGCCCTGGGCTTCTCGCTGCAGGCCGGGACCACCGGAGCCGTCAGGGCGGTGCGGATGGGCGCCGCGCTCACGGCCGGGGAACTGTCGGGACACGAGGATGCCGAGCAGGGCGCGGAGGCCGGCCCGGACCCGGATCCCCAGAGCCTTGACGTTGTCTGAGCCGCCAACAGGAGATCAGATGCCGTGTTCGGCGATGACTTCGCGCGTGGCGACGGCCTCGCGGAGCCGCTTGTGGTCGAGTTCGTTCTGATCGGCATACGCGGCGGAGAAGCGGGCGATTGCCTCGTCGAAGCGAGCGCCGGCCCCCAGGTAGGCGGCGATCGCGAGCCGGTCCCCAGAGCGCGCATGCGCTCGGGCCAAGGACCACCCGCAGGCCCGCGCGTAGGCGAGCAGACCCGACTCACTCAGCGTTGACAGGTCCGCTGAGGCCTTCCAATCCCAGAGCTGGCGGACGTAGAAGTCGTGCTCCTTGCCGTCCAGGCCTTCGCTGCGCTGCCACCCCAGGAAGATGTCGCTGGCCGCCTGGGAGATCCGCTGGCCGCGGACAACGCGCTCGCCGTGGTTGTCGAACTCACTCCGCCCGAGGTGGGGCTCGAGCACGGAGGCCTGTGCCTCCTTGGCCTGCAGTACGAGCGGATCCTTGCCGTCGCGCCCGACGAGCAGGAACACCCAGGCGCGCGTGCCGACGCTGCCGACGCCGACCACCTTGCGGGCCATATCGAGAAAACGGTAGGTGTCGAACAGGTAGCGCCTGTCGGGGTCGAGGCAGGTGGCGTACTCCTCCAGCAGTTCGCGGGTGTAGGCGGCCTGGTCGCGGGCGTCCTGCGGGCCGAACAGCTCGCGCAGCGGAACGAGCAGGGGCGGAACGCTGCGGAAGCGCAGCTCGCCGCCGGCGCGCTCGGTGAGCTTCTCGACCGCCCGCAGGCTCGTCTTGCGCCGGGCCTTGGCGAACGGTTTAGCGAAGTCGACGCGCCCCCTGGCTCCCAGTTTCCCGCCGAAACGGTCGGCCAGTTCACTGGCGTTGAGACGCTCGTACCAGACCTCGAGGTGACTGGCATCGGCGAAGCCGCGCATCGCCGCCCGGTACTCCCCCACGGAGGCCTTCACGATCCGATGCCGCCTATCGGCCGCAAGCCCGACGTCACGGCCAGCGATCTCGGCGCTTGCGGCCATCCGCTTGACGTCCCACTCCCACGGGCCCGGCAGCGTCTCATCGAAGTCGTTCGGGCTGAAGATGAGCCTGCGGTCGGGAGCCGCGAATCCGCCGAAGTTTGAGATGTGGGCGTCGCCGCAGGCCTGCACGACGATGCCGGTGTCCGGCGTCTCCGCGAGGTCAGCCGCCATGATCGCCGCCGCGCCGCGGTAGAAGGTGAACGGCGAGACGAGCATCCGCCCGTAGCGGATCGGGACGAGCTCCTGCACGCGCGAGGCCGCCTGAGCGGTCAGCACCGCGATGGGGTCGGGTCGGTCAGGCGCCGGGCCCCATTCGCCGTGCGCCGAGCGGGGAACCTTGCTCCGTGCCTCTCGCCCACGCTCTGCGCGCTCCCCGGAATGCAATCTGGCTGGAACAGAGGCCGTCATGCCATGGCCACAGGGAACTGCCACGAGATCCGGGGGTCGAGCCGATCGGTTGGCGGACATATCGCAGACTTTAGGGACGGCTGTTGAGTTCTTGCGCGACCTCGAGGACCGACGTTCGCTCGTAGAAGTCGACGGCGACGATCGCGCCCTTGAACCCACGCTCGCGCAGGCAGCGCTCGAGCCGTCCACGCAGGAAGAACGAGCGGCCGATCGCCGCGTTGAGGGTTGGGCTGGGCGGAAACGGAGGGATCCAGTAGTTCATGAGCAGAAGCGGACTGTTCCGTTCGCCTCGATAGCGCCTGCAGCTCAGCTGGTCCGGGCGCGTGGCGCCGAGGGGGGTGTCCTGGATGAAGGAGAAGGCCGGCATGTACCAGACGGGCGACCCACCCTTCTCCTCGGCAAACACCACCAGGCGCTGCCCCCTACCGATCAGCGCCCCCAGCGTCGGAAGTGGCTCGTCACGCTCGAGCGTCGCGACGTAGCGCGTCAGCCCCGACCGCTCGAATGCCTGCTCGATGGTGCCCGGCGGAACGTAATCCTCGACGATCACTATCAGCACCTGGTCGGGATGGTCTTCGAGAAACCTCCTGATCACCTCCAGTTCCTGATCAAGCGGCTCAGCGCCAAGCTCGCACAGCGTGTGGCACAGATACGGCTCGCTCTCGCCGTTCAAGCGGCCCACGCCGACCTCGCCGGCCACGCGATCGGCGAGCAGGAGCGCCCGCCGGGGAACCTGTTCGGCGACCTTGTTGCGATCGGAGCCCTCGGCGGCCAGATCGGTACGCACTCGCCCGGTGGCCTCGTCATAGACGCCATAGTGGACGTCGAGCGTGAGCGCCCGGATTCCGTCGTCCAGCTGTCGCGAGATGCCGTAACGCTGACTTGCGAAGTGCCAGCCCGGCTCGTCAGAGGCGGCATAGGAGTTGTGGGTGCCCGGGAAGACGATTTCATCGAGGCGACGCCCGCACAGCACCGGGGCGCCGTTGCAGCTCGTGGCGGACGCCTCGCTGTGCCTCTTTCCCCCGGGAGGGTTGACGAGGATGAACACGACCAGGCCGGCGGCGATCACGACCAGCGATGAGACGAGAACCCAACGCGCGCGCATCTGCCGCTACCCGGGTCTCTCGCCTCGATGGTTCATTGTCGCAAGGAAAGCTATTGGCTACAGCGGGCCTGCCGGGGAAGCCTGAGCATGCCGGCGCGTAGGCTGACTCCTGCGATGTTCGTGCTTGCCCTGATCGCAGTGCCCCTTGTCGAGGTGTTCGTCTTCATCGAGGTCGGACGCGCGATTGGCTGGCTTCTCACCGTCGTATTGCTGCTCGGGGGCTCTTTGATCGGTGTGCACCTGATGCGCGTTCAGGGGCGCTCGGCGATCGAGCGGGTGTCCAGGGCGGTCTCCGAGCGCCGAGCACCTGCCCGCGCCGCCGTCGACGGAGCGCTCGGATTCCTCGGAGCCGCGCTGCTCGCGCTGCCTGGATTCGTCACCGATGTGTTCGGCGCATTGCTCCTGTTCCCGAGCACCCGAGCGCGGACGCGCCGCTGGCTGTCGCGCCGCTACGCGGGTCGCGCGATGAGCTTCGTGGCAGCCGCAGGGCGTTTCGCCTCAGACCGCCGCGGCGCACCCGTAGCCGACTATGAGTCGACGGCGGTCGAGGGCGACGCCGACCAACTCGACCCCTGAACGGGCGGCACCGGCAGCTGGCGCGCGCGGACGTCCAAGAATTCTTGCTTGCGTTTCATCGAGCCGGGGGACACGTCACTAGGCTAGGCGGATGAAGCACCTGCAGGGAGCCGCACAGGCCGCCGTGGACGCACCGATCGGGGACTGCCTCGCATTCCTCGCGGCGCTCGACGCCTATCCCAGTTGGTATCCGGACGTCGTGAGGGAGGTGAAGGTCATCGAGCACAACGACGATGGCCTTCCGGTGAGGGCGGAAACTAAGCTGCATCTCTCCTACGGGCCGGTCTCGAGAGATCTCGATCTCCTGCTCGCCGTGCACGTACGCCAACCGGACCTCGTTCAGCTCACGCACGTTCCCCGCGGACAATCGAGCGGCACTGCATTCGAGGCCACCTGGCAGCTGAAGGATCATGGCGAGACCCGCCTTGAGCTCGAGCTCGACGCGACCATGCCGGTGCCTCGGCTCGTGCCGCTCGCTGGTGTCGGCGACGCCTTCGCGGTCGGCTTCATGCAGGCCGCAGTGGAAACACTCGAATCCGGGTCCTAGGGCGAGCAATGGCGAAAGCGTCTGCCAGAGCGCATGCCCTCGCCCCCGTTTCGGCTCGCGCAACAGCGCCGTTCATCGGCACAACCGTCGCCCTAGCCGCCTACGCTTGTACGGATGTTGTCGGCTCAGCTTGACACTGTGTCCCCCCGGTCCGGCCGAAGGCGGGTTCTGGTTGGCGTGACCATCGCTTTGCTGGTCGTGATCGCCGCGCTGGCCGTGGCAATCGTGGCCTGGTCCGGCGTCACGCTCGCAAGCGACTCGATGGCGCTTGCGCGCGTGACGGTCCAGCCTTTGGGCGGCACGATCGAGCACGTCGAGGCATTCGGTCCGGGGGGTCAGAGGTTGCCGATCGCGATCGAGGGGGGGCGTCTGACTCCCCTGAGGCAGCTGACGCCGGGAGAGCGCGTTTCGGTGGACGTGGAGGTTCGGCGGCCGGGATGGCTCGGCTGGGCATTGGGCAGCCAGCACAACGAGCAGCTGACACTGAGCGCTCCGGTAGCGCATGTGACCGAACCCTGGATGACGGTCCGGTCGGGCTCCGACGTGGACGTGCACTTCGACCGGCCGGTGAGCGTGGTCGTCTATGCAAACAGCGACGGGCTGACCCGTCGCTCGCTGAGTGGCGCCCAGACCTCGATCTCGCTCGGAAGGCAGCCTGAGACGGGCAGCACCGAGGTCGCGACAGCGGCGCGACCCTGGGAGAGGGTCGGCGCTCCCGCGCAGGTCAGCTGGTTCCCGCCATCGCACGCCGCGGTGATGGCCACCATCCCAGCTGCGGGTGGGCGAATCGCTCCCGCCACAGCGATCCATCTGACGTTCTCAAAGCCCGTCAGCGACGTGCTCGGCTCCGATCGCCCGCGGCTCTCGCCGGCCACTGCGGGTCACTGGAGCGAACCCGACAGCCACACGCTGGTGTTCACCCCCTCGGGGTTCGGAGCGTCGCTGGGCTCCCAGCTGAGCGTCGAGCTCCCGCACCAGGTCGCGGTGTCCTCGGGCCCGTCGGGCGGGTTGCGGACCACGAGCCGGATCGAATGGACGGTTCCTCCGGGCTCCACGCTGCGCCTGCAGCAGCTCCTCGCTCAGGCGGGCTATCTGCCCGTGGACTGGCGGGCATCGGGAACGCCCGTGGCCCACACGCCCAGCGCCGAGGCGCAGGCGGCCGTCACCCCGCCGAGCGGGAGCTTCGAGTGGCGATATCCCAACACACCGCGGCCCCTGCGGGCGCTGTGGATCCCGGGTCAGGCGAACGAGATTACTAAAGGCGCGATCATGAAATTCGAGAACACCAACGACGTCACCGTCGACGGGCTTGCGGGGCCGGCCGTGTGGCGCATGCTGTTGCGCGATGCGATCACCGGGAAGCATCAGAGCAGCGGATACACCTACGTGTACGTGCACCGCGAAGTTCCGGAGGCGCTCACGCTTTGGCACGACGGCCGCACGATTCTGACCTCGCCGGCGAACACGGGCATCTCCGGGGCGGAAACCGAACTCGGCACGTTCGCCGTGTTTGAGCACATCCCCGAAGGCACCATGAGCGGCACCAACCCAGACGGCTCGCACTACGAAGATCCGGGGATCAAGTGGATCAGCTACTTCAACGGTGGCGACGCGCTCCACAACTTCGACCGCGCGTCGTTCGGTACCCCGCAGAGCCTCGGCTGTGTCGAGCTTCCCCTGGCGGCCTCCGCGGAGGTGTGGCCGTATACGCCCATCGGCACACTCGTCACTATCGAAACCTGAGAGATTTCAACGAAACTTGAGAGCTTTCAACCATAGGACGCGCCAATGACCGTCACAACCACAGCCGCTCCCACACACCGCGACCCTGAGCTCCTCGGACAGACCGTCGTCGTGATTGGCGGCAGCTCCGGCGTCGGACTGGCAACAGCCACACGCGCCCGCGCCGAGGGCGCCGACGTGATCCTCACCGGCCACCATCCGAACGACGCGCTGAAGCGGGCAGCGCGCGATCTCGGTGCGCTCAGCACCGCCGCATTCGACGCCAACGATCCCGCGGAGCTGGAGCGATTCTTCGCGGGCCTGCCGAAGGAAATCGACCATGTGATGGTGACCGCCGGCGGTCCCCACTATGGACGCCTGCTCGAGATGAAGTCCGACGAACTGCGCCACGCCCTTGGCGACCACCTCCTGCTCGCCATCGCAGCCGCCCGTAACGCCGTCGACAGAGTCAGGCCTGGAGGGACGCTGCTGTTCATGAGCCCTGAGCGCGGCCAGCCGACCGTCGGCTCAGGCACCGAGTTGACGGTCGCCGCCGCGATTCCGGCGCTGATAGCCAACCTGGCACTGGAGCTCGCCCCGGTTCGCGCCAACCTGATCGCGGCCGGCTTCATCGACACGCCGCTATCGGCATCCCTGCTCGGAAGTGATCTCGAACAGCGGCGCGACCATCTGCGCGCGACGCTCCCGATAAGACGTGTCGTCGAGCCGGCCGACGTGGCCGCACTCGCCGTCCACATCATGAGCAACACAGCCTTGACAGGAGCGACCTACACCATCGACGGCGGCCAGCGGCTCGTCTCGGCCTAGCCGTCCTGCTCGCCGACCGGGATCGGCTCGGCGAGCGCAGCGCGCCCGGGAGCCGCGGGGAAGGGGTCGGCGAAGAACTGGGTCTCATGCGTCACGAGACCGTCGCTGATCTCCATGACGCTGACCGAACATGTGGGCACGCCGTCGTAGGTGATCACGCACTCGCTCACCCACAGGTCAGCGCGGCCCAGGATCCGGCGGATGGTGAAATGGCGCTCAGCCGGATGGCCGCCGCGCTGCGCCTGGATCTTTGCCCGGCCTCTGAAGCGCTCGCCGGATTGGGGGTAGTCGAGGATCGCGTCGGCAGCGTAGATCACGTGCTCAGCGTCGAGGTCCCCGCTCTCGGATGCCTCCCAGTGCTGCTGGATCCGAGCCCGGATGTCGGCTTCCTGATCGGTTGCGCCAGTCACGTCTCAGCCTCCCATGTCCATTGATTTTGCCTCACAACGCTAAAGCGGCGGCACCTGGTTGTTGACCTGCGTCCCGTGGTACAGGTGGTCTTGATCCCTGCAGGCAGTCGGAAAGAAGAACTGGACGCTGTCGCTGCGAACGCCGTTGTAGCTCGCGAACAGAGTCGCGCGTCCGACCGTTCCGACCTTGCATTTCAGATCGTTGCTGGCACGCACGCGCACCCGGATCTTCATGATGTTCCCGGGGAAACCCCACATCACCGCGTAGTGGGAGTGGTAGAGCAGATGGTGTTCGACCGTCAGGGTGATCGCGCCGTGGTGGTCTTCCTGGCAGATGATCCCGGAGACGGTGCTCGCCTGCAGGTTTATCTGGCCGTGGCCGCGGGCGAAGCTGCCGGTTCCGCAGTCCGGGGAACCGGTGTGGAAGCCCCAGGGCGGGATCCCGTAGACGATCGGGACTTCACCGCAGCCGGGCGAGAAGGCTTGTGCCTGACCGGCCGTGCCGGCCGACGCAAGCAGTGATGTCAGCGCCAAGACTGCAGGCGCGATTCTCGGCAGGATCTGATGCACCCGCATCCGGAGCCCGACAATAGCCGCTTACAGCGAAGCCGCGAGGGCCCGCGACGCAACTCGCCTGGCTCTGAAAGCAGCGGTCGGGGATACTCAGCGGTGCATGGCTGAGGAGTCCACGACCTCCGACCTGGTTGACCTGATGCGGCAGTCCGTGGAGGCTCTGAACCGCCTTGACTTTGATGCATGGTTGCGCGTCTACGCTCCCGACGCGATCTGGGATGCATCGTCTTCGGGGGGCGTCTCGCTGGCTATGCGGGGGCGCCTGCTTTTCGCGCGAAGTAGGCGTCTCGTGTGTTGTTGTAGGCTGCGGCGTTTCGTCCCGCGGAGTAGCTATGAGCCTGAGGAAAATGCAGCACCGGATGCGGAGCTCGCGTGTGACCGTCCGGCGCCTTACGGCACTCGGTTCCGTCGTCGTGATCGCCGTGGCTCTCGGCGCTGGCGCGGCGCCGGTGGCCGGCACGCTGGGCTTGCACGGAGCCTCCGGCATCCGCCTCGGCCAGCTCCTGCAGCCGATCGCGAAGCTCGGCGACGGTATGGAGGGCGGCGAATCCGGGGCTCCGACGAGCGTCGCGCTCTCCTCAGACGGCGACACCGTGCTCGTAGGCTCACCTAGCGACAACGGCGGTGTCGGCTCGGTGTCGGTCTTCACGCGGTCAGGCTCGGCCTGGGTTCAGCGGGGCCCGGCGCTCGCAGGTGGCGGCGAGACCGGCCAAGGTGAATTCGGTAGAAGCGTGGCACTGTCCGGCGACGGCGACATCGCACTGATCGGAGGCTCTGAGGGCGCCGCGAGCGAAGGCCGGTGCTGCGCGACCGGTGCGGTGTGGGCCTTCACGCGATCTGGTTCGACTTGGACCCAGCAGGGGCCAGCGCTTACGGACGGCCGGGCCGGCGACAACGCCGAATTCGGCGACGGCGTTGCGCTATCCGCCAGCGGCGCGACGGCGCTGATCGGCGCTCCGGGATCTGGGCGGGCCGGAGCAGCGTGGATCTTCACCCGTGCGCGTTCCGGCTGGCAGCGTGGAGTAAAGCTAGCGGGCCGTGACGCGAGCCAGTACGCCGGCTTTGGAGCCAGCGTGGCGCTCGCCTCCGGCGGCGACACCGCTCTGATCGGCGGCGGTGGGGGCAGTAGCAGCCGCGGGGCGTGGGTATTCACGCGCCAGCACTCGAGGTGGAGCCAGAGCGCAAGGCTCACGGGGAAAGAAAAAAGCGGCCGCTTGGGCGCCGCAGTCGCGCTCTCGAGCGCCGGCGATACGGCGCTGGTCGGCGCCGGAGGCGAAGATGGCGAGCAGGGAGCCACATGGGTCTTCACGCGCTCGGGGTCGGGCTGGCGGCGAAGCGCGAAGCTCACCGGTCGCGGCGAGAGCGGACTCGGGAACTTCGGCGAAAGCGTGGCCCTTTCAGCCAACGGGAAGATCGCGTTGATCGGCTGCCCGATGGAAAACAGCTCGGATCTCGAGCGCGTCGGGTCCGCTTGGCTCTTCTCAGGTTCGGCCTCAAGCTGGACTCGGCGGGCCAAGCTCGCGGCCCCAGAAACCAGGGTCGAAGACGGCCTGTTTGGCATCAGCGTGGCTCTCTCCGGCGTAGGCACCACCGAGCTCGTCGGAGTCGAGGTCGATAACGGCGGCCTGGGCACCGCGTGGGTGCTGTCGAGCTCGAAGTAGCGCACCCTCAGCGAGCGCTCGCTTCCCCATCCGCGTGAGAGGAGTCGTCTCGCATGGTGCTCAACAGGCGCTTGCTCGGGACGACCGATGAAAGTCAAGGGCTCGGCGGTTAATTTAGGAACGAGTTTCGGACATCGGATTGGTCGGGGGTCGCCTCTGCAGGGCCGCAGAACGCGTCTGTGGGGTTGGTTTCGGCGCGGCGCTGGCCGGAGGGCGTGAAGTTCAGCCGTTTTCGGGTAGGTGGGGTCCCCGCCGGAGCTGGCCGGCGCGTTGTCAAGGAGCCGTGACGGCGTTAGGCTTCTGGTGGGCGCGAGTAGAGGACGAGTCGAAGCGCAGACGTCAGGGGCTCGTGGTCTGCCGCGCGACGTTGCCCCCCCGAAGTTCAACCGCCGGATGGATCGCTTCCAACGCCGTGGCAGAGCCGCCGCCAGGTCGGAATGGCGACTAATCACCGCTACGCACAATCTGCTGAAGCTCCACAGCCGCCAAATAGCGACCGCCGGGGCCTGAAAGGGGCCCGGGAACGCCCGGTCGGGCCCATCTGTCTCACCGCTGCCAAGACCACCACGCCCCTCAGAGCGCGAAACCCACCGCGAACGCCCGCGCTGACGGACGCGCGAATGTTTGCGAAACAGCCTCCCTTGCAAAGCGCAAGCGCGCCGAGTGGTGGCGCACGCCGTGAGGCACGGGCCACCACCCAAGCGGTCATTGGTCCATCGGCTCAGTAGCGGAACCTCACCGACCACTGCTTGTTGTTGCAGGACCAGGACTTCTTGGGGCTCGTGTTGGTCACCTGCACCTCGAGCCTGTCCCCAGGCGCTGCGGCGGTCGCAGCTGTGGCCGCGTTCGAGCAGACCCCTTTGCTCGTCGATGTGACCGTGCACGAGAGCAAGGTGGCGCCGCTCGTGTTGTCTATGACGGTGACGGTCGCCGTGTCACTTCCGCTCACCACAGCGTTCGTTTCGGCATACAGGTTGGACACACGCCCGCCGTTGTCGGGCATACCTGCGAGCAGCGGGCTGAGCGAGAAGCCCGTCGTTTTGGCCGGGCAGTATCCGTTGCCCTGACCCGCCAGCATCGTGTAGTTCAGGCAGTTGCCGTTGGGCACACTCTGAGCGCTTGCGAACGTCGCGACGGCGGCACTGCCAGCCGGGCCGGTCGGTCCTGTGGGGCCGGTTGCTCCGGTGGCCCCTGTTGCTCCGGTTACGCCCTGGACTCCGGTCGGCCCTGTCGCACCAGCCGGCCCTGTCGCACCAGCCGGCCCTGTCGCACCAGCCGGTCCGGTCGCACCGGCAACGCCTTCGGCACCGTGTGGTCCTTCGGGTCCGGTCGGTCCCGTGGCGCCTATGACCGATGCCGTGTAGGTGATGGTGACGCTTCCGGTGCCCGTGCCCGCGCCGGCGCTGGTCGCGCCGCAGGTGACGTCCGTACCGCCGCAGAAGTCGGTGCCGCCGGCGCCGCCGCCACCCCCAGTGCCGCCACCGCCACCGCCGACGTAGCCTCCGCCCCCTCCTCCGCCGGCGCCAACGATCGCGGGTTCCGGTTCATTTACGTTCTCCGAATCGCTTCCGCTGCCTCCTTGTCCCGGCCCTCCGGCGCCGGATGGGGAGCCGCCTTCAACGATGCCGCCTGCGCCTTCCGAGTCATCCCCCCGCTTGCCGGCCGCTCCTCCATTACCCCCAGAATTGATGCCCAGTCCGTGGGACCACCCACCACCACCACCACCACCGCCTCCGACGAGCACCGGCGAGGAGAAGTCTTTACTGCGCGCCACGCCCGAGGCACCCCCTCCGGCGCCACCGTTTTCGATGCCCCCACCGCCTCTGCCCCCACCCTGGGCCACGCAGACATCGAACACTTCTTTCGACGCCACACCGATGGTCGCTGCCACTTCGTCGCCGCTGCCGCCGGTGCCCCCTTGGGAGCGACCCGCGCCCGTTCCACCGGCGCCGCCGACGGCAGTCACGCTCAGCTCGCTGACGCCCGTGGGGACTTCCCACGTTTCGCAACCCGCTGAGGTGAACACCTTCGTTTCTGCGAACGCATTGGCGCTCCACGCAAGCGAGGCAATAACGCTCAGCAGCACTCCGGCGCCTACGCGCAAACAACGTGACGGTCCCATCGCAGGACTCCCTTCCTCCGTCTCAGGGCGCCAGATGAGGCTCCCCCCAATGGCGAGGACCATACTCCGATGCCGCGTTGAGGGTGCGGCAATCGGCTCGATTGCCACTCCACCCGTCGTCCCGCCGTAGCGCGCGCACGAGATTTGCTCCGCTCGGTAGGCAGGTGTGTCGGCGACCGAGTACCGCGCGCCTTCTCCGGACGACGGATGAAAAACAAGGGGTTGAGGTTTCGTTTCGCTCGCACTTTGCGACGATCTTGTCCATCGGATCGGTCGCGGACGCTCCTCGCAGGGCGGCAGATCGGCTCGTGTGGCTCCGTTTTGGCTCGAGCGTTGCTCGACCGGCCCCATGCGCAGGGTTTTCGCCCGCGCGGGCTCAGCACCGGCGCGCTGGCGGCGGCTTGTAGGAGCGGCCCGTATGTGAGATCGTTGTTTCGGGCGCGAGCCGATGACGTAGCGAAGCGCAGACGTCAGGGGCTTGTGGTCTGCCGCGCAGCTTCACCCTTTGTGGGTTTATTTGATGCGCGCCCCGGTGTCACACTCGCGCCCACCTTCACCGCCTGGCTTGAATGCCAGTCGCGAACGGTTCTTGCGTAGGCGACCTCGGCTTGGCGGGTGAGCTCGCGCTCGGCTTGGCGCACCGCATCGTTGGCGCTCCAGATGCCGGCGGCCTTGGCGGTGTAGCGCTCCGCGCCGGCGGTGATCTCAAGGCGGCGCAACTTCTTCTTGGTCAGCGAGGGCTGCTGGTAGGCGTAGTCCTCTTCGCGGGTGAGTAGGCACCAGAACAGGCACGCGAGCTTGCGCGCAGCGGCGACGATCGCGACAGAGTGTCCGCGGCGTGCGTGGATGCGCTGATAGAAGGCGTGAAGGGGACCGGGCTGGCGCACCGTCGTCCAGCACGCCTCCACCAGCGCGTGACGCGCCCTGGATGAGCCCCGCTTTGAGATGTGCCCGTGTGTCGCGGGCCCCACACCGGACTGGCGCACCCGAGGATCGAGACCGAGGTAGCCGGCGAGCTTGCGGGGGCTCTCGAAACGGTTGATGTTGCCGATCGCCGCCATGAAGCTCGCGGCCACGATCACGTTCACCCCGGGCACGCTCATCAGGCGCTTGATCTCCGCCGATTCCATCGCCGCTACCGCGATCAGCCGCTCAACCTCTGAGATCTCCTTCTCGAGGAACTCGATCTGACGCATCGCGGCGCCGACCGTCTCTGACTCCTCGAGGGGTAGCTTGAGCTCCGAGAGCCATTGGCGGCCCTTGACGCCGAACACGTCTGCGAACGGCGGCCGGCCAACGAGCTGGCGCATCAGCACCGCGTGAACCTGGTTCTTTGACCGGCTGCGCGCCCACACGAGCTGTGAGCGACGCGACAGGCGCCGGCGCATCATCCAGGTCCACCGGTCGGGCATCCACACGCCGTCCAGGGACCCGGCCGCCAGGAGCCTCGCGAGCGTCCTTGCGTCGAGGCGGTCGGTCTTCGCCCGGGCCTGGCGGATGCCGGTATCGCTCGGGCTCACGACCAGGACCTGTGCAACGTGCGGCTCGATGATCCTCGCTATCTCCCACGCGTTCCCCGTCACCTCGAGCGCCACCCGGTCATCCGGGGCAAGGCTCTGAGCAAACAACTCGATCTGCTCGGGCTTGGTCTCGATTCGACCGGCCGAGCGGAGCTCTCCGTCCTCGACGATCGCGACCTCACAGAAATCCAGATGCACATCCAACGCGACTGATCTCATCGCTGTCTCCTTCCACGCACTTGACAGGATGGGAGACGCCGTCGGCTAAACGACACCAACGGATCCGCGCTCGGAGCGCAACCGGACAAGTCGCAGGGGCGGCCATTGAAAAGCCCGGCTCTGACGCCCATCGTCGCCGATCGGCCTACCCACCATGCGTTCTCCCTGAGAGCCCCTGTCCCGGTCACCGGACCCTACCTACCGGCCGGAATCAGAACAACGGCCCTCGAGAGTCATTTTCATGCCCCGAGGAGCGGCAGTCTCGACCCCGGGGTGGCTCACGCCGGCCTTCGGGGCGAAGCAGGCATCTCGCGCGTCGATTCAGTGCGGGGCGGAGGAGCGGGGACGCGGTAGCCGCGAGCTACCCGCACGGATCTGGTCGCTGGGCCCCCGGTTGGACTTCGGTAACGGCGCCATTAGCCGCGGCCACGCACCAAAGCTAGAGTCAAAGGCGATGAAGCTCGGTCGAGCGCCAGCCCGATGAAGAACCCAAGCCCGGTCCTGCACGCGCTTGGACTGCTTGAGGCTCACGAGGCCGGAGTCATCGACTACCAGCACCAGAGAGGAAAAATGCTATGCAAGCCATCACCGTCCGTGACCGCGACGCTGGTCTGGCTGGGCTGTCCTTGACGGACTTGCCCTACCCGCACGCCTCCGAGAACGACGTCATGGTGCGCGTGCATGCCGCTGGGTTCACCCCCGGGGAGCTGGCCTGGGCGGGGACGTGGACTGATCGCAGCGGCCGGGACCGGATGCCGAGCGTGCCCGGGCACGAGGTGTCGGGTGTCGTCGCCGAACTGGGCTACGGGACCACCGGCCTGACTGTCGGGCAGCGAGTCTTCGGGCTGGCCGACTGGACCCGCAACGGCACGCTCGCGGAGTATGTGGCGATCGAGGCGCGCAACCTCGCGCCGCTGCCAGCCGGCCTCGACCATACCGTCGCAGCCGGTGCAGTGATCTCCGGACTGACGGCATGGCAGGCCCTGTTCGACCACGCCCACCTCCTCGCCGGACAGACCGCACTGATCCACGGCGCCGCGGGCGGCGTCGACTCGATCGCTGTGCAGTTGGCCCGTCAGGTCGGCTCGCGGGTGATCGGAACTGGCCGGGCCGCCGACAGAGACCGTGGGCTGAACCTTGGCCTCGACGAGTTTGTGGACTTGGAGACCGACCGCCTCGAGGACGCCGGCGAGGCCGACGTGGTGCTCGACGTGATCGGCGGTGACATCCTCAAGCGTTCGATCGCGCTCGTACGCGCCGGTGGCACGCTCGTCACCACGATCGAACCGCCCACGATCCAGCCCGAGAACGGGCGGGCCATCTTCTTCGTGGTGGAGGCCGATCGTTCCCAACTCATCGAGCTCGCCGAGCGGCTGCGCGACGGACGACTGACTCCGAATGTCGGGGCCGTGCGACCGTTGGCCGAAGCGCCCGCCGCGTTCGGGCCCAACGCCCCGCATGCATCCGGGAAGACGATCATCCAAGTCACCGAGGGTTGGTAGCCCACCACGAGCGACGACGATCCTGGCACCGCTGGGCCAAGTTGCGCATCGTTGTTGCGCCAAGCATTGGACCCCAGAGATACTTGGTGCCATAGCGCATAATCAACGAACAGCCCATTTGCAGGGCCTTTATAATCGGGGAGACAGGATTTGAACCTGCGACCGCTCGGCCCCCAGCCAGACGGATGGGGTATCGCTCGGTTGATAAGGCCCGGATTCATTGGGTTTCGTGCTTCCGAGTGTCGCGCAGTTTTGCTCAGTTTGTTCCCCGTTTTGTTCCCCGTAGTGGACACATGAGCCACGTCTAACGGTCACACGTCCTCTAGACTGACCACATGACTCAGCTTAAGCAGCTGGCCGGCGAGTTGGGAGTTCACGAGCGCACACTGCGGCGTGCGGTCGAGCAGGGGACCCTGCGGGGCAAAAGACTGTCCCCGAGGACCCTCGAGCTGTCCTTGGCCGAGCGACGCTATACCCGCCAGGCATGGCCGCTGCTCAGCGCCCTGCGGAGGGCTTTGCGAACCGAGCAGAACGTCCGCTTCGCCTTGCTGTTCGGCTCGGCTGCCACCGGGGCTGATATGCCCTCGAGCGACGTCGATGTGCTGGTCGAGCTGCGCGACGATAGCCTCGAGCGCGTCGTCGACCTGGAGACGAAGCTCACGGCAGATGTCGGGTGTCAGATCGATCTGGTCCGGCTCTCAGACGCCGAGCGGGATCCTGCGTTCCTCGCGGCCGCCCTTGCCGACGGACGCGTACTCGTCGATCGCGAGCAGCTGTGGCCGCGCCTGCGGGAGCGCGAGGCGAGCATCCGCCGGCATGGTCGCGAACAGGAGCGTCTCCGTACCCGCGACGCCCTTACCGGCATCGATCGCGTCATCGCCGGCTGAGGATGCCCAGAGCCAAACCGCGAACGGCGGACCTCAATCGCTGGCGCAAGAACATCGTTCGCCGTCTCGAGGACTTTCCACGTCAGTACGCGGCGCTTGAGAACTCAATGGGCATGTTTGGCGAGGATTTCGATCTAGGGCCCTTCAAGGAGGCGTTCGACACGGCGGATGACATGGACGCCTACAACCAGGTGCAGGGGGTCGAGCGTGCCGTCACTCGAGTCCAGAACTTCATTGCCGAGCTCTCCGAAGACGGCGTGAAGCTCGCGCAGCTGCCTCCGAGCACCGGCAAAGGGCCTGGCTCGCCCGCTCAGCGTGCGTTTGAAAGCCTGCGAGATGCGGGAGTCATCGATGGTGGCGTCTGCCGCAGGCTTGTCCGGGCACAGAACGCGCGATCGCGCATCGAGCACGCCTACGTCCACGTCCCGGCGGGGGATGTGCATCGCACGGCGACACTCGTGCTCCTGGCGGCCCGCGACTTCATCGGTCCTTACCGAGTATGGATCGCGGGCTATCTCTAGGTGGATTGGGCGTCCGCGATGCTTGGGCCGCTCGCACGAGCGTACAAACCAGGCGAGACCTTGGCCGCGGTGTGATCCCGGAATGCTACGCCCGACTCCGGCGAGGGCCTACTCGCGCGGAAGCACCCCGCGCTCGCAAGATCTAAGCCGTTAGCCCTTCGTTCATCTGCTCGATGAACTCGCCGATCGCATCTGGATCCGTCATGTCCACGCCGGCTTCTTTGGCTGCCATCGCGAACGCCTTGGCCGGACCCCACGAGTCCGGGTCGTCCGCCGATTCGAGCATCTCGTTCCTAAACCGCTTGACCGCGGTAACGGCTTCGCGTAGCGCCGCGGCGGGGATGCCTCGGCGATGGCCGGCGAACTTGACCCAATCGCGGAGCACCTCCGGCACTCGCTCAAAGAACTCCTGTTCAAAGGTCGCCTTGCGTGCCAGCCAGCTCGTCATGAAGATCTCGACGACGACCGGGCTCCAGCGCAAGGGGCCGCCGTGGTTGTAGCCGACGCCGAACTCGATCGCCAGTTCAGCGACATTCTGAGCCACTTCATCCCCGCTCCAGCGCTGTCCCTCGGGTGAATCAACAAACTCGGCGAGCAGCTGCTCGGAGTCCTCCGGCGTGAACTCCCGATCTTCATCTGGCAATGAGCCGCCCACAGGTAGGGTCGCCGTTCGCGCATTGATCAATGCTCGCAGCGGGCGCACCTCGTCGTTGACTGGCGGATCGAGTGTGTGATCGAGGATGTCCAGGGCACGCTCGACGCGGGCGCGCGCCTCGGCGAGATCGAGCTCGCGCAGCTCCAATCGCTGCTGATTCGCGCCGTGACTGCCCATCAGCTCACTCACCGACCTCAGCGACCCTGCGAGGAATACATCCTTCACGAGCCCGCCCATGTTGTGATCGATGTAGATACCGAGTGTGTGCGGCTCCTCGCCCGGCGCGCGGAACTCGACAATCACTGTCACGCCGTCATCGAAGCCGTCCTCTTCGCACATCAGCAGCGCCCCCACGGGACGTGCTTGGCCGAGCGACCCGATCCACGGCGGATCGGCCGAGCCTGCTCCCGCGAGGCGGTCTGCAGCCTGCCGCGCGAGCGGCGCGTAAGACTCGGCTCCGACAGCTGCGAGCGCGCGCAGCGTCGCCAGTGCACCGTCACCGCCGCGATCCTCAAGGGCACGCACAAGACCACACCCGAACAGCTGGTCGGCGTCGGCGTCGCGCACGAGACCGGCCCGCCATGTACCGGCGAGCCCCGACGCCCACTCTTCGGCATCCCGCGCGTCGTGCGGTTCTCCGGCTCCGGCGACGGCGAACTCGGCGACCTTGCCGAGAATCTCCGCAAGTTCGCGATCCATCTCGGTATCACTCGGCCGGGCGTACTGGGCACCCCGGCGCCCAGTGGACTCAGTCGAACGCGATCTCACCTTGCGCGCCTGGCGGCGCTGTTGCTGGCGGTGGCGCTTCTCGCTCACGGATGTCAGCGTAAAACTCCGACCGGCTGGAGGCTCCACGCGTATCCGCAGACTGCGGGAAATCATAAGAGGGCGTCAGCGGACGTCGACCAGCAGCGAGGCGTCGCGGTCCCGCATTGCAGTGGTTGCACTGGGCCTGCCTATCCGTTGAGCCGCGGCAGGAGGGACTGTAGGTTGCCAACCTTGGCGCTAGGCTCCAGACAGCACCTCCTCTCTTGTCCGAGCGGACGTGTCTGGGAGCCACCGTCGGGTGGCTCCCCGCTTTGCCGGGTGACGTCACCCCTCGGCTCTAAATCACCTACTCGGGAGCTCGGGAACATGGTGCTGCCGATCTGCTCCCGAACGGGCGCGATGATCCCGCCTCGGGCGCGTGGGAGTGCACCCCCGTGTCATGACTCCGATTCCACGGCGCGTTGAAGATACTCGCGGTCCTTCGGTCGATCGGCCTGACGCTTGGACTCGTGGACATCATCAAGGGCGGCGACTGACACGACGACAGTCGTTTCAGCGACCGTTGCCTGGCGCGTGGCTCCAGATCGGTGTAGCCGTGCGGGAAGCCGGCCGGCGTGAAACAGAGATCGAGCTGGCCGTGTCGGGTGGCGAGATTCCAGAGGCTGGCCGAGCGAAAGCTGCGCTCGGTGAAGTAGTCGGGGGGAAGCGGTACCCAGCTGCCCTCATCGGCCGGGTCGGTAATGAGTCGGCAGTCCAGTTCGTTCAGAGCGTCGCCAAGCGCGGCCAGGTTCTCCGGCGTGGTATCTGGAGTGACGTCCATGTCCCGAGTGTCATAACGGAGGCCGTGCGATTGGATCGCGGCGCCGCCGATCAAGACAAACGCCACACGATGACGAGCGAGCACGCCGAGCAGAGCCTCCCGGTCGGGATCTATGCCACCGGAATCTGCTCGCTGAGCCACGCTTGGATTCTCTCCTCGCCGGTGCGGCCGTCAACCCCTCGGGCCTCAGCCTGGGCTTGTTGGACGTCAAGCACGGCCCGGTAGGCCAAGGCATCGCGCCGCGCGTTTCGATCAGGGGACGCGTCGGCGATCCGCAGGAGGTCCAGAAGGCCAGCCACCTGCACCTGCCGCCCATCGACCTCGACGGATTCCGAACCACGTGCAAGGTCGGCATAGCCCATCGTGCCATCGGGAGCGTCCGTGATGAGGAGGTGCCCACCCGAAGGAAGCTCGTAGGTCCCAGCAGCTGCGTCGTTGGCGCCTACGCTCTCCAGTACGGATCCCACAGCATCCTGGCGGGCGCAGACCTCGACCGCGTTCGCGCTCAGCACGAGCGGCCAACCATGGAGCGCCCCTGCGACCTCTCCGATCACGATCACCGGTGCGCGCACGTCAGCAAGAGCCGTAAGCACGGCCACGATATCGCCGAACACCCCGGGCGGACTGAGCTGACGCACACGCTCGACCGGCCTGCGCCCGAGCTGGGTGGCGATCTGCGGCCACCACGAGCGGTCCTCCGGAAGAAGGTGAGCATCGAGCTGCAGTCCGCATGCCCCGGCAACGTCCTGCACGTCTTGGAAAGCGGGCTGGCGATCACCGCGCTCCCAACGCGCGATCGTCGCCTGCCGGCACCCCAACCGGGAGGCCAGCTCCCGCTGCGTCAGTTCCGCCCGGCGACGAGCCATTAGGATCACGTTCCCGCCAGTCATACCACTATGGTATCAAGATCAGGCTTGCCGACCGCCAAACGCATCGATCGGGTAGAGCCATCCTGCGCCTCGGCGAGCGTGTAGCCAAGTGCGTGGTAGGTCTTCAGACGCCTGGCGAACATCCGTCGCAGCACGGGCAGCTCAGCGTCTGCATAGTCGTAGACGAGCGCTTCGTGCTTGCCGGGATGCGAGCGGTGCAGACCACTCCGCCCTTTGGCCTTGTTTGAGAGTGGTCACCCGCACTGGCCCCGGCGCGGACGCTTCAACTGGCCCCACCCGCCGTCGGGTTTTGTGTGTAGTTGATCTTCCCTGATCGGCTCCTTGAGAGCTTCGCCGGTTGAAAACTGACCCCCCCTCTCGCTCGGTTGCTGATCAACACAGCGTTGAGTCAGGCGGCGGCTCCCTGCTTCTTGTTGGCACGCGCGAGCCCGTGGCGAAAGCGCCAGGACTCCTGACCGGTGTCGATGATGTGGGCGCGGTGGGTGATGCGATCGACGACCGCCTTCGCCAGACGGGCATCGGGGAAGACCTTCGTCCACTCGCCGAAGGGGAGGTTCGTGGTGACGATCAGCGACGCCCGCTCGTTCCGCTCTGAGATCACCTGAAAGACGAGCTCCGCGGCTCCCTCGGGCAGCGCGAGATAGCCCAACTCGTCGAGTACCACAAGCTCGGTGCGGGCATAGCGGGCGACAACCCGCCCGAGCTCGCGTTTGCTCTCGGCCGCCTGCAGCTCGTTGGCAAGGGCGGCGAGGGTCGTGAAGCGCACCCGCCGCCCCTGCTGGCAGGCGAGAATCGCCAGTGAGATCGCAAGGTGGGTCTTGCCGGTGCCCGAGTCCCCGAGCAGGATCACCGACTCGCGGTCATCGATCCACGACCCCTGGGCGAGAGCTGCGATCGTCGCCTGGGGGATCTTCGGGTTATCAGCGAAGCGGAACTCCGAGAGCTGCTTCATCAGCGGAAAGCGGGCATCGATCAGCCTCCGTCGTTCCCTGCGCTCTGCCCGCTCAGAGACCTCGGCCTCGAGCAGCTCGGCCAGGTAGGCGGTCGGGGTCTGCTGATCGCGTGTTGCCTCCTCGGCCAGCGCACGAAAGCGCCGGCGAACGGTCGGGAGCTTCAGCTCGACAGCGTGGGCCTCGATCAGCGCCTCCATCGCCTGGACCTTCGCCGGGGCACTCATGAAGAGACCCCGACGAGCAGCCGGTCATAGTCACACAGCGTCGGCTCGGCGCGTTCGTGGACTGCGAGGTGCTCGGGCAGATCCTCGATCACAGCGACCGCGGGGCGCTCTGTCTGCCTGACGAGCAAACCGACGGCACGACCGTCGTGGGCGCCGGCGGCGAGTGCTCCCCGCACGGCCAGCTCAAGGCGGGCGGGGCTGTGCTCGCGGGCGAGCAACAGCACGTCGACCATCTGCCGTGCCGCCTCTGAAGGGCCATAGCGCTCGGTGAGCTTCCCCCACAGCTCATCAAGACACTTCGGCCAGTGCCCGCGCCGGCGCTCCTGATGCAGTGCGAGCGATCCGGCCAGGGCTCCCGGCTTCTGAACCAGCAGATCGAGGTAGTGGTCGAGCTGGGCTGAGACCCCGAAGCGCCCGGGGAGGCGATCGTGGCTGGCGAGGATCCCCCCGCCATGGGAGACGGTGATCGTGCGTGCGCCGATCTTCGCGAGCACCCGGCTTCCGACGAGTGAGACCGGTACCGAGTAGCGGTTCTGGCGAACAGTGACCATCGCCTTTGCGTCGACCCTCGGCGTCGCCTCTTCATCGGTAGGCGCCGCTTCGAAGGGCAGGGCGTGAAGGAGCGCCCTCTCTGAGGCGAGAGCTTCCCCGACCGTCCGCTCCTGACCGGCGATGCGGCGGTCGAGGTCGGCCTCACAGCCCGCACGCAGGTGAGCGTTCAGCTCTTTGAGGCTCTCGACCCTCGGCACCGGCACGAGGTGGCGACGGCGAAAGCGCCCGACCTCGTTCTCGATGCCGCCCTTTTCATGGGCGCCGTCTATCCCGACGATCGTGAACTGCGACTCGAACAGGTAGTGCGAGCGCAGCGCGACGAAGCGGTCTGACTCGATGCGCCGACGGCCCTTGAGCACTTTCTTGACAGCCGAGCTCAGATTGTCATAGCGGACGAGCTCAGGGACTCCGCCGAGAAACTCGAAGGCCTCTGCGTGACCCTCGAGGAACGCCTGCTGGGTCTCGTTCTGAAAGGCCACGGCGAACGCGGCGCCCGAGTGACAGAGACGCAGCTGGAAGAGGTGGACCTTCACGCGCTGGCCGCCGATCGTCGCCCACGCTTCGCCCCAGTCGACCTCGGCCTCCTTCCCGGGCTCGTGGTGCTGGGGTACGAATGCCTCGCCCAGATCGCCGAGCTCGCGCCGGCGGGCGTGCACATAGCGGCGGACCTGGCGCTCAGAGATGTTCGCGCCCTGCTCCTCGATCAGGCGCTGGTAGATCCGCCTTGCGGTGTGGCGTTGCTTTCGCGGCGCTTGGCGGTCGGCTTCAAGCCACGCGTCGATCAGCGCGTGATAGCTGCCGAGCGCCGGCGCCGGGCGCGATGCCGGTGGACGCTTCGGTGGCGGCACGGGCGATGCGAGCGCTTGGCGCACAGCCCTTCTGTGGACACCGTGACGGACGGCCAGCGCCCGCACTGAGAGCCCTTCGCGGTCGCGGTCCCTTCTGATCTGCTCGAACGTCTCCATGCGTGATCCCATTCCCTCCGCCGCCTTCCGCTCGAGCTGCGTGAGCTTCGAACGGTGGGCGTCTGGTCGGACGGAGGTGGGGCCACTTCAAGCGTCCGCAGTGGGGCCAGTTCGGATGTCCACACTCACTTGTTCTCCCATCGCAATGGGAAGACATCCTCGCGACGCGAAAGAGACCTGCGAACAGCGCCACCTTGCGCTCCGCGGACCACATCACTCCCGGCCCAAGTGCGTGCTGGTCGTCGACCTGCTGCGTTGTCCGCTCATGTGCCGCATGCGGCTCCGCAAGGCGTCCGCGTGCGGCCTCAGTCAGCCGGTCGAGCTCGGCGAGCCTCGCCTCCTCTGCGGCAATCGCCGCGTCGAGCTGGATCCCGAAAGGCATAGCCAGGATTCTCCAACCAGGACCGGCGCGAACGCATGGCGCCTCAGCCCAAGACCACCCAAGCGATTCAGTCCGCGCTCCAGGCAATCATTTTGAGGATGGGCAGGCGCTCACGCGGAGGGCATCAACCCCAGGTCACGGCCGGACGTCGGAAGCCACCGCTCTCGCCACCCGCATCGATCACTCCCGCACGCTCACTGCTTGACACGATCGCAAGCGGCGAGCTCGACGAGCACCTCACGGCTATCGCCGACGCGGTCCACGCCCGCCACCATCTCCTGCAGACCGTCCGCTCGGCGACCGCCCTGGCCGAACTCTGTGTCGGCGATGACGTGCGCATCAGCGGCGCCATCAGCCCGCGCTATCTCCATGGTCTTCGCGGCACCGTCATCGACCTCGACGACGGACGGGCCACCGTCTGCCTGCACCGCCCCGTCGGACGTTTCCATACCGGCGAGATCCGCTGTCCCCCGCTCGCCCTCGAGAAGCTCGTCAGTTGACGCGCGGCGTCAACTGACCGACATGAGAGAACCACCTCAACGACCCGGGTGGTCGCAGGTTCGCCACCGCCGCTCACAATCCCAATGACCTCGGCGCGATGGTCGCCATACCCAGCGACGGCGGGCGTCGGGACGACGACCACTCAGAGCCTCCCAGCCGAGACCCCAGCGTCGCAGCACCAAAATCACCGTGCCGTTCCATCGATTTGTTCCCCGTGGGCCTGTTGGCCACGCACGTGGCCGAACAAGAAAGACGGCTCTTTGCAGGCTATTTCTTAGTCGGGGAGACAGGATTTGAACCTGCGACCGCCCGGCCCCCAGCCGGGTGCGCTACCAGACTGCGCCACTCCCCGTGGCTACAAGCGGGCGACGGGAATCGAACCCGCCCTAGAAGCTTGGAAGGCTTCTGTGCAACCACAACACTTCGCCCGCCTGCACGCCCATCTTACCTGCGCTGAGCGCCCGGTCACCGCCACCGCACGTCCGTTTGCGTTCCCGCCCGGAAAGGCGCTCGCGTCCGTCTACCCGGCCCCTTAGGGTCTGTTCGTGTCCCACAGGCCTCTGGCCATCCTCTGCGGGCTCACGCTCGGCGACTACCTGCTGTGGAACTGGTCGCTGAGCGCCAATCGCGGCGTGCTCGCGCTCGTGGCCGGCCTATCGCTGCCTCCACTGGCTTTGGCCTGCCTGTGGCTGCTTGCCGTCACCGTCGGCCGCCTGCTCGCCCGTTTGGCTCGCCGAGCCGGCGCAGCGGCCGACAAACGCCGATATGCCGTCACCGCGCGAAGCCGGCGAGCGGCCGAGCACCGAGCCCGCACCTCGGCTGCGGCCCGTGTTGCCGCGGATCAGCCGGCGGCGCCAGCCGCGAGCTCCCCGGCCCCCTCCCCCGGCAAGCTCGCAGCCTGAGCCGGCGTTCTCCTCTCACGCGTGAGTGACCGCATCGGACGTCTTCTGCCCCGCTCCAAACGCGCTCGCCTGGGCCTCGCGGCTGGGGTCGTGGTCGTCATCGCGGCGGTTGCGGCGGGTGGGTATTCCTATGTGCGCCACCGCACGGGCAGCATCTACCACCCCCATGCGCGGTTCGTGCCGGAGCCCACTCCCACGCTGCCGGCGAGCGGGCCGGAACGTTTCGCCTGGCCGTTCTACGGCTACACCAAGAACCACACCCGCTTCTTCCCGGCACCGGCGCGCCTGCACCCGCCCTTCAGGCAGCTGTGGGTGCGAAACGACCACACCCTGCTTGAGTTCCCGCCGGTGATCTACGGAGACCACATCTTCCAGCTGGGAGACGACGGCACCCTGATCGCGGTCAACAAGCACAACGGCCACACCTTCTGGAAGCGGCGGGTGGGCGTGCTGTCGGCCTCCTCCCCCGCCGCCGTGGGCAGCGTCGTCTACGTCACCGTGCTGGCTCGCGGGCACGGAAGCAACTCCGGGCGGGTGCTCGCACTCAGCTCCAAGAACGGAGCGATCCTGTGGTCACGCGATCTGTCCAGCCCCAGCGAGTCCTCGCCACTCGTGGACCATGGCACTGTCTTCTTCGGTTCCCAGAGCGGCCTGGTGTATGCACTGAACGCCCACGACGGGACTGTCGTGTGGACATACCACGCCGGCGGGGCCGTCAAGGCCAGCCCCAGCCTGATGGGCGGAGTGCTGTATTTCGGCGACTACTCAGGCCACGTGCAGGCGATCTCAGAGCAGAGCGGGCGCCGGCTGTGGATCAGCGGCTCAGGCGGCGCGTTGCTGGGCAGCGGCACCTTCTACTCCACGGCCGCCGTTGACTACGGCCGCGTGTTCCTCGGCAATACCGACGGGCGCATCTATGCCTACGACGCGTCCACCGGCAGGCTCGACTGGGCCGTTCAGACCGGTGCCTACGTGTACGCCTCCCCGGCCCTCACCAACGCCCCGGGTCTCGGGCCGACCCTGTATCTGGGGTCCTACAACGGGACCTTCTACGCGCTGAACGCTCGCTCGGGCCAGATCGCCTGGAGGTTCAACGGGCACGGGCGCATCTCCGGCTCGGCAACCATCGTCGGGCGCACCGTCTACTTCGCCGACCTCGGCACGCGCAGCACCTACGGCCTCGGCATATCCACGGGTCGGCTCTCGTTTCAAAAGAACACCGGCTCCTTCGATCCCGTGATCAGCGACGGGCAGGACATCTACCTGACCGGCTACACGGGCCTGTATGGGCTCGCGCCCCGTTAGCCGACGCCAGCCGCGGCTCTCAGCGAGATTTGCCAAGCACGCGCGCAAGCAGATTGCGGGTCATCGCCACGACCCGCGGATCGGGCGAGGCGGGCGCATCGGGCGAGGCCTGTGGAACGGGCGAGAGCGCATACTCCCAACCGAGGGTTCCGGTGGCGAACACGAGCGCCCCCGAGCGCGCCTGATACAGCGTTGTCTGCGCCACCGTGCCGTGGACCGGCGACGGCTCATCCTCGCCCAGGCAGGTCACGCCCGTGCTGGTTCCAACCAGCAGCGTGCCCGCCGGCGTGGCGGGGGTGCGCTGGTCCAGCTCGTAGCCGACGACACCGGGAATGCGTGTTCGGGCGCTCACGCCGGCATGGGCGAACAGCCACGACGGTTGAAGACGCGGCGCCGGCGTCCACGGGTAGTAGCGATAGGTCGGAGGTCCGCTCCGCCTCACCCGCGGCGTGATGCATCCGTTGTAGGCGCTTCCTACCAGAGCAGCGCCGCCGAGCGGAAACAGACCCGAGGGCTCCGAGCGATCGGGGTCCCTGCCTGCCGACTCCTTGTAGGCGACGATCACGTGGTCGGGCTGGCCGGCCTGGCTGGAGGCGGCGCTGGCGCGCGCGAAGCGTACGCGCCAGGCCATCGTGTCCGAGCTGATGAAGATCAGGCTCCTCCCTTCATCGCGTGCCCGCGCGAAGGCCCGCTCGTCGCGCGCCGACCAGTACTCGGAGTGCCCGATGTCCATCAGCACGTGAGCCCGATCCACCTGCGCCGGATCGCCGTCGATGGACTCGATCGTGGTGTAGGACACTGGATAGGCGTAGCGCTCGAGAAACCGCACCATCGCCACCTCGCGGTCGAAGAACTGCCCGGCGCCGGTCTGCGTCGCGTAGGGACGGTCATAGGAGACCTCGACGCCCTGTGTGCTGTGGGTGATGGTGACGCGCCTGCTCCCGCCCGGATACAGGCTGTCGCCTCCCCAGCTGTTGTAGGCCTCGTAGGAGGCGGTGGGGATCTCGACCAGCAGCCCTGTGGCGCGAAGCGAGCGAACGACGAACAGGCAGTCGCTCTGGGCTCCGTCGGAGGCGTGAAGCCTGGCGATGAAC
Source organism: uncultured Solirubrobacteraceae bacterium (assembly GCA_963826995.1). Lineage (GTDB taxonomy): Bacteria > Actinomycetota > Thermoleophilia > Solirubrobacterales > Solirubrobacteraceae > Palsa-744. Next base: position 294,516 of record CAWGYZ010000006.1, read on the forward strand.
ACACCGCTGGGGAGAGCCTGCGGGATGCCGAAGGAGAGCGTGAGGCGCCAGTCACACTCGGTCAGTCCGGTCAGGTCGCGGTGGGTGCACGGGCGCTGGGCGATCGCCGGCAGGCGCGCGCTCTGCAGCACGAGCCGCCCGCCCGTTCCCCCGTACCAGCCCATCCGGTAGACCTGCACGGTGACCGTGCGCGCGCCGGGGGCGTTGACGTAGACGGTCTGCGTCTGGCCGGCGGCGATCGCCTGCTCGGCCACGTACCCCTCGACCGCGCCGCGCGCCTCCCCTCCGAGGAGATCGCGGGGACCCGGCAGCCGCCACGCCGTGGTGCCGCGCGCCCGGTTCTCGACGGCGATCGAGGGGGGAGGGCCCTGCGTGCGAACCAGCCAGCGAAAGCGGGGCTCCGCGTGCGCACCCCTCCCCTCCGTGGGTACCGGCGCCGGCGCCGCCGCAGCGCCGGCGCTACGATCGGTCCCTGCGCCGCCCTTGCCGCAGCCCGCCGCGACGGCCAGGCACATGACCGCGGCCAGGATCAACGCCCCGCTGCTCGCGACGGGCCCCGGCAGCAACGGAAGCCCAGGGCGCCTCAATCCGATCAGGCCTCACACGAGCCGGCAAGGCCGAGGGCGCGGGCGATGGAGAAGCGCGCCACGACCACCACCGTGCCGGCTGTGCGAGCCGTCACCGACGTCCACCCCGAGGGCGCCCGCGCCACGCAGCCGCTCCCCCGCGCGAGCGTCCAGAAGCGGGTGAAGTGCACCCGCACCACGAACCGCCCCGGCGAGCTCGCGCGCAACGCGAACGAGTCGGCGCCCAGCGATGTCAACCGCCCCGGCCCCGATAGGAGTGGAGTGGCTGCGAGCACCCTGTACACGGTCCAGTGCCTGCTCGCGAACACCTCCTTCAGAAAGGGCAGGCCAGTGCGAATCAACCGGCCCTCCCCGGCGCTCGAGGGATCCAGCGGGGTGTCCGGGAGCGCCACGTATCCAACGGCCTCCTGCTGCAGCCAGCGCTCATACGAGGAGGCGTTCAGTCCGTGCGCGAGCAGTGCCCCGTCAAACCGTGTATCGAGCTGCTTCTCCCATCCGCGCGCAAGGGACACCGTCGGCGCGAGCAGCGCCGCCTCCCAGTGCGAGCGCGTGAACGGCACCTCGACGCGCACCGGCCCGCCGTCAGAGCTCTGCACACGGGCCAGGAAGCGCTCGACGGGTACGTAGTAGGAGGCCTCTGTCGATTCGTTGCCCGCCACCGCGAGCGTCTCACGCACCGGGCCCCACACGACCCACATGGCGGCCAGGCACAACGCAAGCGCGGCCGCCAGGCTGAGCCGCCGCCCGGTGAGGGCCCGGTCCTGCGCAACCGCGCACAACAGCAGCGGCCCGGCCAGGAGGACGCCGTAGCGCTCGATATTGCTCCCCATCGGCGTGTGGATGATCAGGCACAGCAGGCACGCCCCGAGGTAGACGAGAGCGCCCATCCCCAGCAGTTGCCGGCGATCGGGCAGAGCCCACAGAAACGCCAGCACGACGACCGCGGTGGCCGCGAACGACACCGTCGGATAGGGCTCGAAGCCGCCTTCGGGAAACAGCGCCGCCAGCGCCAGGACGACGGTGCAGGCCGGTACAGCCAGCACGAGGGCCGTGCGCGAGGAGCGCTGATGGAGAGCATGCGTGACCCCCGCCAGCGCAAGCAGCACGCCCGCCACGGGGCTGGCCGCTGCGCACAGCGCCGCGAGCGCGGCGGCCCAGAAGAGGCGCCCGCGCTGGAGGGCGAGCGCGCAGGCGAGCGCCAGCGAGACGCCCATCGCGAACACGAGACGGCCGATCCACACGTCGCCGACCGCCGCCACGGCGAACATCACCGCACCCCAGCGCGCGGCGGGGCCGTACGCGCGCAGCACGAGGCGCTCGAACAACACACACGAGGCGAGCACCGACAGGACCGCCACCAGCCGTAACCCCAGCAGCGAGGCGAGGGGTGGAAACAGCAGGCTGTACCCGGGCAGATAGTGGCCGGCATACCAGTGCTCGTCCCACACCGCGAAACCGAGATGTTCGAACAGCCCGACCCGGTACACCTGAGCCGCCAGATCGGGCGTGCGCAGATCGGCGATCAGCCACACGGCAAGAAGGACCCCGGCCACCGGGAGCGCGAGGAGCCGCTCGGCCCACACCCGTCGGCTGCGAAGTCCCACGCCGGCGGGCGGGGCCATCCCACCGGGACCCCCGACATCGGCCACGCCGTAGGCCGATCTGAACAGCGGCCGATCGGCGATGGCGGCCGGCGTCGGTCTGGCTCTCATGCGCACGCCAGGATAATGACGACCGTGACAGCGTCAGCGCCCACACACATGCGCCGGCGAGCCCGCCGCGCCGGGCTCGCGCTGGCGGCGCTGTTGGCGGCGCTGGCCGCCGGCGGTTGCGCCACCGGGCACCCGCAGCCGATCGGCGCGCAGGCGCTCGCCGAAGCCGAGACGTTCCCCTATTTCCGGGTCTACTGGGTCGGCCCTCACTTCAGTGGCCAACCGCTGGCCGCGGCAGACGGTCAGAAGGGCTACGTCCGCTCGGTCGGCGACAGCGTCTACTACGGCGACTGCGTCCACAAGAAGGGCATCTTCGGCGGCGGCAGCTGCCTGCTCCCGCTGCAGGTCACGACCGTCATCTACAGCCTGCACTCGAATGCCACCCTCGGTCCCCAGCGCAACATCCTCGTGCGCGGCGTGCCCGCCACGGTCTACGACGAAGGACGCTCGATCGAGATCTACAGCGGAAGGGTCGCGATCGACATCTTCTCCGACACCTTCTCCCATGCGATCACGGCCGCCAACGAGCTGTTGCCCCTGAACGCGCCCGGCTCGGCCACGGGCAACCTGCCCCCGCCCATCTACTGCCCGGGGCTGTCGGGGGCGATCGGGGCGCCGCTCCAGAGGGTGATGGCCGACCTGCCCGGGCACGCCTGTCAGCGGGCGTCAGCGGCCGTGGCATTCGCCAACAGCCTGTCCTGAGGCGGGCCGCGCCCGCCGCCGGCGCTATCCGGGCACGGGGGGCCCGACTGGCTTGCCGATGTCGTGGCGCAGGCTGAGGAAGGCCAGAGAGCCGATCACGGCGGGGATCCAAAGTGAGATCGCACGGTAGATGACAACGGCAGCGAGCACCGTCGAAGCCGGGCGCACACCGAACAGCAGCAGCATGCCCACAAGCCCGCCTTCGACCGCAATGAAGCCGCCCGGAACCGGAACCGAGTTGGCCAGCATGCCCACCAGGTAGGCCATCGCCACCACCCACACCGACGGAGCGTCTCCGAAGGCGGCCAGGCACGCGTACAGGGCCAGGTTGTCGAACAGCCAGTAGGCGACCGCGCCCGACAGGCGCCAGTCGCCGGAGCGGATGAGCCCGATGGCGTCCGCCACGCCGCCGCTGAGCGCCGTCACGGCGACCCCCGCGCGGCCGCGCTCGAGTCGCTGGCGCGAAGCGGCCCGCCGCGCCCAGGCCGCCAGGGCGAGCGTTCCCGCAATGGTCGCAAGCGCCGCGACAGCCGGCAGCAGCGTCAGCAGGGGGTTGCGCGAGCCGGGCAGGAGCCCCAGCCACATCGGAATCCCGATCAGCACCACCGCGCCGACGTTGACGGCGCTCGTCAGCACGAAGATCAGCACCGAGCGCTTGGCGATTCGCTCGGCTGAGATCCCCTTGCTGCGCAACACCCAGGCTCCGAGCGCGATGCCCGCCAGCCCGCTGACGGAGACGACCGAGTTGACGGCCAGCTCCGACAGCGACAGACGCGAGATCAGGCGCCGCGAGAGCATCCCGAAGACAAGCCCGAACAGCACCACGTAGCCCACGCACGAGAGCACCTCGAGCACGATCCCACCGGCGACCCACGCCGGGTTGGCGTCGGCGATGCGGTCCGCGGCCGAGCGCAGGCCCGGCACGCTGAGCAGCAGCGCGACCACGATCGCGAAGAAGATCGCCAGGCTGATGATGCTGTTGCGCAGCGTGCGGGACTGAGCCGCCATGACACCGGCGGAGTCCTCACGGACGGTCTCCTCCTCAGCGATGGCGTCCTCCGGTGGGGTATGAACCTGCGATTCTTCGCATCCCGCTTCGCCCTCCTCTAGCATCAAGTCGCAAAGCCCACGCTAGCCTGAGAGCTGCATCCTCCGCGCGGGTTCGTCAGCAGCGACGCTACAGGCCCAGCCGGGGGATCATCCCGAAAATGGCAGAGCTTGCACGCATATTGGTCGTGGACGACGAGCCCGCCGTCCAGAATGCGCTGTCCCGCGCGCTCGCTCTCGAGCGCTACGGCGTCACCCAGGCTGTGGATGGGCGCGAGGCCCTCGAGCAGCTTGGGGCGAGTTCCTTCGAGGCGGTGATCCTCGACATCTCCATGCCCCATGTCGACGGCCTCGAGGTCTGCAGGCGTCTGCGCGAGGGGGGCGACCGCACGCCGGTGCTGATGCTCACGGCGCGCGAAGACGTCGACGACCGCGTGGCCGGGCTCGACGCGGGCGCAGATGACTACCTGGTCAAGCCGTTCGCGCTGCGCGAGCTGTTGGCCCGGGTGCGGGCGCTCCTGCGCCGCGCGGGCGAGGAGGACGAGCAGGAGGCGACACTCGTGTTCGAGGACCTCCGGCTCGATCGGCTGTCGCACGAAGCGTGGCGCGGTGAGCGCCAGCTCCAGCTCACGCGCACCGAGTTCCTGCTGCTCGAGATGTTCCTGCGCCACCCCCGGCAGGTGCTCACCCGCTCGGCGATCTTCGAGGACGTCTGGGGCTATGACTTCGGCACCACATCCAACTCGCTGGGCGTCTACATGGGCTACCTGCGGCGCAAGACCGAGGTCGGTGACGAGCCGCGCCTGCTGCACACGGTGCGCGGCGTGGGCTACGTGCTGCGCGGGCCATGAGGAGGCCGCAATGAGCTTTCGCCGCCGCATCGCTCTGGCCTCATCCGCCGCGGTCGCGATTGCGGTCGTGCTCGCCTCGCTGCTGACCTACCTGCTCACCTCACATCAGCTGCGAGGTCAGGTGGATACACAGCTGCGAACCCGCGCCGACAGCCTGCGCTTCGTTGCTGCCAACCCCGCACGCCGCGCTTCGGGCACGCTGCTTGATCTGATCAAACGCCAGGTCTCCGGCCAGCCGGCTCCGCGCACCGGGACGAGCACGCAGACCGGCCCGCTTGGCAACCTGCCGCCCCAGCCCAACCAGGTCCGCGGCTACCAGCAGCTCGTCGACCCCCATGGGCATGTGCTGTTCCGCTCGGCGAGCGTGACGCTGCCGGTCGACGCCCGCACGCGCGCGCTGGCGAGCGCCGCCGGTCCGCGCTTCTTCCATGACGCGCGCGTCAACGGCATCCACCTGCGCATCCTCACCGAGCACGTGGCGCCGATGCGAGCCGTCCAGCTTGCCCAGCCCCTGACCGAAGTCGACAACCTGTTGGCGCACCTGCGCCTGATCCTGGTGCTGCTCGACATCGGCGGAATCGCGCTGGCGGCACTGCTCGGAAGGCTCGTGGCCGGCACCGCCGTGCTTCCTCTCAAGCGCCTCACCCAGGCGACCGAGCACGTCGCGCTGACCCAGGATCTGAGCGGCCGCATCGAGCCGGTCGGCGAAGATGAGATCGGGCGGCTGGCCACCAGCTTCAACGCGATGCTCGACGCTCTGGAGAGATCGATGAACGCGCTCGACGCCTCGGTGCACGCCCAGCGAGCGCTCGTGGCCGATGCCTCGCACGAGCTGCGCACACCGGTGACCAGCCTGCGTACGAACATCGAGATCCTGCAGCAGGCCGAGGACATGGACAGCGGCGAGCGCGCGCGGCTGCTCAACGATGTCGTCGAGCAGATCGAGGAGCTGACCCTGCTGATGAACGACCTGATCGACCTGGCGCGGGGCGAGGAACCGCGCGCCGACGCCGAGGACCTGCGCCTGGACCTGGTCATCGGCGAGGTGGTCAATCGCGCTCGCAAGCGCGCTCCGTCCACGCCGCTGCACGTGCAGCTCGAGCCGACGGTCCTCGTCGGAGACCCCGCGCGGCTCCAGCGCGCGATCAACAACCTGATCGACAACGCCATCAAGTACAGCCCTCCGGGCGAGCCGGTCGAAATCGCGCTGTCAGGCCAGGAGCTGAGGGTGCGCGACCACGGACCCGGGATCGCCGCCGAGGACCTGCCCCACGTGTTCGATCGCTTCTACCGCGGCGCCGAGGCCCGGGGCCGTCCCGGCTCAGGACTGGGGCTCGCGATCGTGCGCCAGGTGGCCGTTCAGCACGGCGGCAGCGTGGCCGCCGAGCGGGCATCCGGCGGCGGAACGCTGATGCAGCTGCGCCTGCCGGGCGCGGAGCCGGTCAAGGACCAGCGCAACGAGCCAGACGCGCTGGCCACCGGCACGCACTACTCGCCCGTGTGAAGCGCCCGCTCGCGAAAGCGCGCGGGCGACTCGCCGTAGCGGTGGCGGAAGGCCCGCGCGAAGTGGGGTGCCTGGCGGTAGCCGACGAGCCGGGCGACGTCCGCAACCGGGATCGCCCGCTGGCTGACCAGCAGCTCAGCGGCCACCGACATCCGTCGCGCGAGCAGATCCTCCTGGAAGGTGCTCTCCCCGAACTGTGAGTACGCCCGCTGAATCTGACGCGGCGAGCTCGCCACGGCCGCGGCCACCACCGACAGCGTCAAGCGGCGGCGATAGTGGCGTGCCACGATCACCCGCGCGAGCAGGTACAGGCGCCGGCGCGCGGAGACGGTATGCGGGCGCACAGCCCCTTCTCCGACCGCATCCGGCGGGCGGGACGCGCCGCGGTCTCGCGGCCCGGAGCGGTTCCGCGCTCAGGCGTAGTGGCGAGCGGTGCGCTCGGCCGCCGCACGGTAGGAGCCGCCGAACAGCAGCGCGTGCACGAGCAGGGGAAGCAGCTGGTAGAGCTCGACCCGCTGCTGTGATCCCGGTGCCAGCGGGGCGAGCTCCTCATAGGCTGAGAACACACGCTCCGACGGGGCCCCGAACAGCCTGAGCATTGCCACATCGACCTCGCGATGACCCCCGTAGGCCGAGGGATCGATCAGCCATGGGCGGCCGCTGCGGTCGGCCATCACGTTGCCCGACCAGAGATCGCCGTGCAGCCGTGCGGGCGGCTCGGGCGGGCCACACAGCTCCCGCATCCGCTCGCACACGCTTTCGACGGCACGGATCGCCGGCTCGGGCAGCGCCCGGCGCCCGCGCGCGATCGCGGCGAGCGGCCGCAGGCGCCGCTCGGCATAGAACGTGGGCCAGTCCCCGGCGGGGTCGTTGGGTAACCCCAGCGAGCCGAAGCGCGCGGTGCCATGGCCCGGAGCGTCCTCCGCGACGCCGAAACACGGAGCGCCGGCAACGTGGGTCGCAGCCAGCCCCCGCCCCAGCTCCTCGGCGCCGGCGTCGTCCAGGCGACCGGGCTCGATCCACTCGAGCGCCAGGTAGCGCTCGTCCAGCTCCAGCACCCGTGGCGTGCGAAGAGCAGCCGGCTCAGCCAGCCAGGCCAGGCCGGCTGCCTCGGCCGCGTACTCGCCGGGGGAGGCGTCGGCGCGGGTCTTCACGAACGCATCGCTGCCGTCCGCGAGCACCACATGGAACGACTCGTTGATGTCCCCGCCACCGATCCGCCGGACGTCGCTGGCACCTGGCGGGAGGCTCATTCAGGCTCCCGGCCATCGCCGATCCGCGCCAGCAGGCCCGCGCAGGCCGCCTGCACCAGGTCGAGGACTTCGTCAAACCCGCCGGCGGCCCCGTAGTAGGGGTCGGGGACCTCCAGATCCTGATCTCCGGCGCCGGCCGGATCGAACTCGCGCAGGAGCCTCACCTTGGCCCGCCGCTCATCGGCGCCGGCCAGCTCTCGCAGCTCGCGCAGGTTCGAGCGGTCCATCGCCAGGAGGAGATCGAAATCGTCGAAATCGTCCTCGCGGACCTGACGCGCGGAGCCCTCGAGCGCGATGCCGCGGGCGCGCGCGGCGGCGACGGCGCGCGTGTCGGGCGGGTTGCCCACATGCCACGCGCCCGTTCCGGCCGAGTCGAGCTCGATGCTGTCCTGCAGCCCGGCCTGCTCCACGAGCGCGCGCATGACGCCCTCGGCGGTGGGCGATCTGCAGATGTTGCCCAGGCACACGAACAGCAGGCGCACCGGCGCATCGCCTCTGGCCATCTACTCCTCGCCCAGCTCGAGCACCGCCAGGAACGCCTCCTGCGGGACCTCCACGCGCCCCACCTGCTTCATCCGCTTCTTGCCCTCCTTCTGCTTGGCCAAGAGCTTTTTCTTGCGCGTGATGTCCCCTCCGTAGCAGCCCGCGATCACGTCCTTGCGAAACGCCTTCACGGTCTCGCGCGCGATCACGTGCGCGCCGATCGCCGCCTGGATGGGCACGTCGTACTGCTGGCGGGGAATGCGCTTGCGCAGCTTCTCGGTGAGCGTGCGGCCCAGCTCATAGGACTTCTCGCGGTGCACAACCATCGACAGAGCATCCACCGGGTCGCCGGCGAGCAGGACGTCGAGCTTGACGAGATCCGAGGGCTTCATGCCGCTCAGCTCATAGTCGAGCGAGGCGTAGCCTTTGGTGCGCGACTTCAGCTGATCGAAGAAGTCCAGCACGATTTCCGCGAGCGGCAGCTCGTAGTTCAGCTGCACTCGCTCGGGCGACAGGTAGTGCATGCCCGAGTGCACGCCGCGGCGTTCCTGGCACAGCTCCATCACCGCTCCCACGAACTCTTTGGGCGCGATGATCGACGCCTGGATGAAGGGCTCGCGGATCTCCTCGATCGTGCCCGGGTCGGGCATATCGGAGGGGTTGTGCACCTCGAGCTCCTCGCCGTTGGTGAGCGTCACGTCGAACTCCACCGAGGGCATCGTTGCCAGCAGCTCGAGGTCGTACTCGCGCTCCAGGCGCTCGCGCACGATGTCCATGTGCAGCAGGCCCAGGAAGCCGCAGCGAAAGCCGAAGCCCAGCGCGTCGGAGGTCTCGGGCTCCCACGACAGCGCGGCGTCGTTGAGCACGAGCTTCTCAAGCGCGTCGCGCAGGTCAGCGTAGTCATCGGACTCGATCGGGAACAGCCCGCAGAAGACCATCGGCTTGACCTCCCGGTAGCCCGGCAGCGGCTCGGTGGCCTCCACGCCGGCCGTGCGGCTTCCCGGTCCCGATGTCCTCGTGCGCGTCGTCAGCGTGTCGCCCACGCGAAGCTGCGTCACGTCCTTCAGACCCGTGATCAGGTACCCCACCTCGCCCGCGGCCAGCTGGTCGGTGGGCATCATCTGCGGGCTGAACACGCCGATGTCGTCGATGTCGGCCTCGGTGGCGGTGGCCATCGCGCGGATCGCCTCTCCCTTCTTGAACACGCCGTCCACCACCCTGATGTAGGCGATCACGCCGCGGTACTGGTCGAACTCGGAATCGAAGATCAGCGCACGCGCCGGGCCGTCGGGGTCTCCCGAGGGCGGCGGCACGCGCGCGATCAGCTCCTCGAGCACCTCCCCCACGCCCTCGCCCGTCTTGCCGCTGATCTTCAGGATCCCGTCCGGGGGCTCGCCGATCAGCTCGCCCACTTCGCCCGCCACCCGCTCGGGCTCTGCGCCGGGCAGATCGATCTTGTTCAGACAGGGGATCAGCTCGAGGCCCGCGTCGATCGCGAGGTAGGTGTTGGCGACCGTCTGCGCCTCAACCCCCTGCGCGGCGTCCACCACCAGAAGTGCGCCCTCGCAGGCGGCCAGCGAGCGGGAGACCTCATAGGTGAAGTCCACGTGCCCGGGCGTGTCGATGAGGTGCAGCTGATAGGTCTGTCCGTCGCGCGCCGTGTAGAACACGCGCACCGCCTGCGCCTTGATCGTGATGCCCCGCTCGCGCTCCAGATCCATCGAGTCGAGCAGCTGCGCGCGCATGTCGCGCGCCTGCACGGTCTGCGTCAGCTCGAGGATGCGGTCGGCCAGCGTCGACTTGCCGTGATCGATGTGGGCGATGATCGAGAAGTTGCGAATGTGGGACTGATCCATGGGCCGCTACAGCGTAGAAGGCGCAGTCCCTCCGAGCCCGGCGCCGACCCGCTAGCGTTAATGGTCCGGCGGATCGCCAACTCGGCTATGGGCCTTCGAGGCTCGACCGCGGCAACGCGCCGGCCCTCGGGTCGGCGGCCTGTCCAGGTGTCGGGAGTGTTAAGCCGCCCAGGCGAAACACAATAGTCCTGGGACGTATGTAGTGAGCGGCGATCTATGTTCGGCGCTGGCCGGTTGGGGGACCCCTCGGGGTCTCCCCAATCGGTCGGGTGAGCTTCGGCTCACCCGGCCTCTGCTTGCTAGACGCGGCCCAGCCGCCCGCGAATCAGGCGGCTCACCTGGTGAGCCTCGGGCACGTGCATCACGAGCACGGCGCGCATGTACACGAGCAGCCCCGCCAGCCCCGCCGCACCGACGCTCGCGATCTGCGCGATCAGCGACCTGCCGAGCAGGTCCTCGAGCACCCTCCAGACCACCCATGAAACTCCCGCCAGCAGAGCTGAGGCGAGCAGTATGCGGGCCGTGATCATCGTCGTCTGGGCGCCTTCCAGGCGGCCGTTGAAGCCGATGCGCAGGCGCCAGAACTGCAGCCCGGCCATCACGAGATTGGCCACGACCGTGCCGATGATCAACCCGGCGATGCCGAGCGGCTTGTACAAACCGATCGAGACGATGATGTCGACGATGATGTTCAGGGCCGCCAGGCGGGTCGGGATCCACGGGCGTTGAACGGAGAAGAAGACGCGTGTCAACAGGAGGTTGATGCCCCCGAACGGCAGGCTGAACGCGAACCAGAAGAGTGCTTCAGAGACCAGTTCAGTCGACCTTGCATCGAAATGGCCGCGTTCGAACACGAGCCTCACCACCGGCGTGGTGAGCACGATCAGGAACACCGCCGAGGGGATCAGCAGCAGGTTGATCTGGCGCATGCCGACCCCGATGATGCGGCGCATGTTGGTGGGATCGCGCCTGGCCGCCATGCGGCTGAGCGTGGGGAACAACACGGTCGCCACCGCCACGCTGAACAGGCCCTGGGGCAGCATGTAGATGCGGAACGCGTTGTCGATCGCGCGCGGTGCTTCGCGCGAGACGAGCGTGCCGAACACCGAGTTGATCAGCTGATCGAGGTTCACGATGCCCAGCCCGATCGTCACCGGGAGCATCAGGGCGAACACCTGCCGGATGCGCGGGTCATGCCAGTCGATCGCAAACGCCAGGCGGAAGTCGATCCGCGCCAGCGCGCCGAAGACCATCAGGAACTGCACGCCCGTCGCCGCCAGGATCGCGATCGCATACGCATACAGCTGATCGCCGTTTTCCACGCCGCCCTGGAAGTGGGGTCGCAGGACGACGAGCAGCACGATGATCACGACGTTCCACACCGCCGGGGAGATCGCCGGGATGGTGAAATGTTCGTAGGACTGCAGAACCCCCACCAGCAGCCCGATCAGGCCGATCAGCAGCACCACCGGGAACAGCACCTGCGAGAGCCCGACCGTGAGCGCGTTCAGCTGCGGGCCGAACGTGGGACCTGTGAACAGCGGCATGATCACCCCGGCCGCCAGCACGAAGAACGCGGTCAGCGCGCCCAGGGCGATCAGCATGATCCAGAACAGGGTCGAGGCGAGCCGGAACGCCTCCTTGCGCTTGCCCTGCTGGAGCAGGTCGGTGAACACCGGCACGAACGCCGCCGACAGTGCGGCGTTGGCGAACAGGTTGGCCACGAGGTTGGGGATCTGGAAGGCGATCGTGAACGCGGACGCGGGCCCGCCCGTGCCGAAGAAGCTCGCTGCGACGATTTCGCGCGCGAGGCCCACGACGCGGGAAATGCCGGTCGCGATCGCGAAGATCGCCGTGTTGCGCGCGACCCGTTCTCGTCCGCCGCCTGCGCCCTCACCCGGGCCGTGCTCCGGGAGGGTCATGCCGCCGTATTCCTCCCCGAAGCTGCCGTCGGGGATGCCTATCACCTCGCCGGAGAGATCCGGCAGGGGCGCTCCAGGGGGTTCGCCGGCTCCCGAGCTCTCGGACAAGGCCGCTATAGTACGGCGCTCTACGGCGCGCGCCCGCGGTCTCTGCCCGGAGCGTGCCGCAACAGCTCATGGCCAACATTCATTCCCAGAAGAAGCGCATCCTCCGCTCCGAGCGCGAGCGTCTGGAGAACCGCCGCTACACCTCGGCGATCAAGACCTACTTCCGCCATCTCGAGGCCGCCGTGCAGAGTGGCGACGCGCCCGCCGCCGAGTCCGAGCACCTGCGCCTGCAGCGCACGATCGACAAGGCCGTCAAGGTCGGTGCCATGCACCGCAACACGGGCGCACACAGGAAGTCCCGCGCCGCACGCCTGCTCGCCGGCCGCTGAGCGGCTAGCTCGTCATACGCTCGATCGCTCGCAGCGCGAGCGTATCCTCCTCGAGGCCAGCCGCCGGCGCCCGAGCGAAGGACAGCACGGCGCCGCCGCGCGAGTCGATCTCGAGCTCGGACAGCACGCCCAGCGCCCGGCGCAGGCGGTCGGGGTCGGTACGGGCGACCTCGGCCAGGAGCCGGTCGGCCGCAAACGCCGGCATGCGCAGGCTGCGCTTGACGGTAGCCGCAGACTCGCCGGCGCGCAGGCGCACGGCGACTTCGAGCGCGTCGCGCAGCCGCTGAGCCATCATGTATGTCAGCCCCGCCAGGCGCTCGCCCTGCTCGCGCAGTCGCAGGTATGTCAGCGTCGCCTCACGCCCGTTGCCGGCCACGAGCGCATCTGCCAGCGCGAACGTTCGCCGCTCGGCCGAATGGGCGGCGCGCGCCTCAATGTCCTCCACGCCCACCGTGGTCCTGCCGTCCACCTCGTCGCCTTCGAGCGCCAGCTTCTCGAGCTCGCGCAGCAGCCGCTGCTGGCGCTGGCCCACCTGGTCGACGAGCGCCTTGGCGGCGACGCCCTCCAATGAGATGTTCATGCGAGCGGCCTGCGCGCGCACCCAGCCGCCGAGCTCGCGCGGCTTGACGGTCATCTGCGCAACCACCTGCCCGCCGGCCCTCCCGACCGCCTGATGCAGCGCCGCCGGCACCTTGGCGCGAGCGTCCTCCCGGGCGAACAGCGCCAGCGTCGTCTCCGGCGGCATCTCGGCCATCGCCGGCACCACATGCTTCTCGACATCGGCCTGGCGCCAGCGCTCGACGCCTTCGACGAGGATCACCCTGCGGCCCGTCGCCAGCGTCATCGCCTGAAGCGCCTGCGCGACCGCCTCCGGCGTGCCCCTGTCGCCCTCGAGCAACTCAACGCTGCCGGCTCCGCCGCCCTCTCCCTCGGCGAGCGCGCGCAGGCCGGCCCGGCGCTCGGCCACGGCGCCATGGTCGTCGCCGTGGATCAGATACACGGGCTTCAGCTCGGGCATCGCTCAGCGCACCACCAGGTTCACGAGCTTGCCGGGAACGACGATCTCCTTGACGATCTCCCGGCCATCGAGGTGCGCCTGCACGTTGGGCGCCAGCCGGCACAGCTCCTTGAGCTCCTCCGGGCTCGCGCCCGAGGCCGCCTGCACGCGGTCGCGCAGCTTGCCGTTGACCTGGCAGACGAGCTCATAGGAGTCGCTCTCGAGGAGCTCCTGGTCGGCCTGGGGCCATGGCCGCTCCCACACTCGCTCTCCGGTCAGGCGGTCGAACATGTCCGAGCAGGCGTGTGGAGCGAACGGGAACAGCAGCGAGGCGGCGGTGGCCAGCGCGAACCGCAGCGTCTCGATCTCGGCGGTCTCCCGCAACCGCGAGCATTCGTTGAGCAGCTCCATCACCGCGGCGATGGCCGTGTTGAACGCGAACCGCCGCAGATCGCCGCTGACCTTCTCGATCGCCCAGTGCGTCTTGCGCAGCAGCACCAGGTCCTCGCCCTGCGCGGCCGCGGTGCCCACCCACTCGCCGGCGGGCGGCCCCGCCCGCTCGGCGACCTCCGCGGCCAGCCGCCACAGCCTTCCGAGGAAGCGATGCACCCCCTCGACACCCTCGTCAGACCATTCCGCGTCCTGGTCCGGGGGCCCGACGAACAGGATGTAGCAGCGAGCCGTGTCGGCGCCGAGGCGCTCGACGATCGAGGCCGGTGACACGACGTTGCCCCTGGACTTGCTCATCTTGGCGCCGTCCTTGGTCACCATCCCCTGCGTGAACAGAGCGCTGAAGGGCTCCTGGAAGTCCACATGGCCGAGGTCCGCGAGCGCCTTGCAGAAGAAACGCGCGTACATCAGGTGCAGGATCGCGTGCTCCACGCCGCCGATGTACTGATCGACCGGCATCCACTCCCGCAGCGCCGCCGGATCCCACGCGGCCTGGTCGTTGCCCGCGTCGCAGTAGCGCAGGAAGTACCAGGAGGAGTCCACGAAGGTGTCCATCGTGTCCGTCTCTCTGCGCCCCTCGCCCCCGCACGACGGGCAGCTGGTGCGCACCCAGTCCTCCGCCGCGGCCAGCGGCGAGCGGCCTTTGGGCGTGTAATCCTCGATGTCGGGCAGCTCCACCGGCAGCTGCTCACTCGGAACCGGCACCATCCCGCAGCTCTCGCAGTAGACGATCGGGATCGGGCAGCCCCAGTAGCGCTGCCTGGACACCAGCCAGTCGCGCAGCCGGTAGTTGACCGAGGCGTGGCCCTTGCCCTCGCGGTCAAGCCACTCCACGATCGCCGTCAGCGCCTCGCGGTTGCCCATCCCGTCGAAATCGGGCCGCGAGTCGACGAGCGTGCCGTCGCCGGCATAGGGCAGTCCGTCCTCATCCCCGCCACCGCCCTCAGCGCCCGCGTCGTCCGCCCGTCCGCCTTCGATCACGCGGCGTATCGGCAGATCGAAGGCCCGCGCGAAGGCGTAGTCGCGCTCGTCGTGGGCCGGCACGGCCATGATCGCGCCGGTCCCGTACTCCATCAGCACGTAGTCGGCGACGTACATCGGAATCTGCTCGCCGTTGACGGGGTTGGTGACCGTGCGCCCGAGCGCCACCCCGGTCTTCGGCTTCTCGGCGTTGCCCCGGTCCTCGCTCGTCTCCGTGAGCGCGTGGTTGACGTACTCGCGCACAGCCTGCTCGTGCTCGGTTCCGGCCGCCAGGCGCATCACGTCCGGGTGCTCTGGGGCCATCACGAAGAACGTGGCGCCGAACAGCGTGTCCGGGCGCGTCGTGAACACCGGGTAGTCGATCTCGAGCTCCTCGCAGCGGAACGTCACCTCGGCGCCCTCGCTGCGCCCGATCCAGTTGCGCTGCATGGTCTTCACGTGCTCGGGCCAATCGATGTCCTGCAGATCGCTCAACAGCCGCTCGGCATAGTCGGTGATCCGCAGGAACCACTGCTCGAGCTGGCGGACTTCGACCATGCAGCCGCAGCGCTCGCAGCGGCCCTCGCTGTCCACCTGCTCGTTGGCCAGCACGGTCTGATCGTGCGGGCACCACTTGACCGCGGCCTCCTTGCGATAGGCCAGACCGGCCGCGAACAGCTCGAGGAAGATCCACTGCGTCCAGCGGTAGTAGCTCGGTTCCGAGGTGGCCAGCTCGCGCGACCAGTCGATCGAGATCCCCCAGGAGCGGAACTGCTGCTGGAATGACGCGATCGACTCGGCCGTCGACACGCGGGGATGCACGCCCGTCCTGATCGCATGGTTCTCGGCCGGCAGCCCGAATGCGTCGTAGCCCATCGGGTGCAGCACGCGGCGGCCCAGCCGGCGGTGGAAGTGGGCGATCGCGTCCCCCACCGAGTAGCACTTGAGGTGGCCGATGTGCGGCTCTCCGCTCGGGTAGGGAAGCATCTCGAGCACATATGAGCGCAGCTCCGCGTTCCTCGCGGAGCCTCGCGCGTCCTCCGGCTCCCCCAGGCCGTCGTCGTTGGAGACCTCCCACGTGCGCTCGCGGGCCCACACCGATTGCCAGCGGGGCTCTATCTCGTGGGGGTCGTAGCGATGCTCCGCCATCAAAGCCCGGAGGTTAGCGGGCGGGTTGGCCGCTTCCGCCGTCATGCGCGGGCGGCCGCGCAGCGGGTGTGCCTCAGGAGAAGCGAGAGCGTGCGCGCAGGGCCTCGACGACCTCGGCCGGGGCCTTGCCCGGCGAGCCGGCGTCGAACGGCGGCTGCGGGTCGTACTCGATCCCGAGCTGGATCGCCTGCGCCACCTTCACGCCGGCCACCTTCGCCGCCAGCTCGAGCGCCATGTCGATGCCGGCGGATACACCCGCCGCGGTCACGATCTTCCCGTCGAACACCACCCGCTCGGACACCGGCTCGGCGCCCATCTGACCGAGCTTCTCGAGCGCCAGCCAGTGGCTGGTCGCCCGCCTGTCCTCCAGCAGGCCCGCCGCGGCGAGGATCAGCGAGCCCGTGCAGACCGAGGTCGTCCAGGTGCTCGTCTCGTGCACGCTGCGCAGCCACTCGAGCACCGGGCCCCCCGCACGCGCGGCGACCTCGCCGGGACCGCCCGGCACGAGCACGATGTCAGGCGCTGGGAAGTCGGAGATCGAGTGCTCGACCACGATCTCAAGGACGCCGTTGTCGGTCCTGACGGGACCGGGCTCGGCGGCCACGAACGCGAGGTTTGCTCCCGGCAGACGGCTCAGCACCTCGTAGGGCCCGATCGCGTCAAGGGCCGTGAAGCGGTCGTAGATGAGGATGGCTATGTTCATGCCGCACGCGAGGAGACGCCCTGGGATTGAAAGCGCCGCCGATACTCCGCGGGCCCGACCTCGAGCGCGCGCAGGAACACCCGGCGCATCGTCTCGGGGGTTCCGAAGCCGCAGTCCGAGGCGACCGCCGCGATCGGATCGGCGCTGTCCTCCAGCCGCCGGCGAGCGGCTTCCAGGCGTACGCGCTCGACGTAGCGGGCCGGGGTCACACCCGTCTCGGCGCGGAAGGCGCGGGCGAAGTGGCGCGGGCTCATGTGGGCCCGGGCGGCCATCGCCTCCACCGAATGCGTGGCGGCGACGTGCTCCACAACGAAGTGCTGCAGCTCTCGCAGCGGCTCGCGGCCCGGCTGCTGGGCGGCCAGGGTCGCGCTGAACTGCGACTGGTTGCCGGGCCGGCGCAGAAACAGCACGAGATGACGGGCGATCTGCAGGGCCGCGTCGCGATCGATGTCTTCCTCCACCAGCGCCAGGGCGAGATCCATGCCCGCCGTCACGCCGGCCGAGGTCCATGTGCTCCCGTCGCGCAGGAAGATCGGCTCGGGATCGACCTGCACCTCGGGATGCCGGCGTGCCAGCTCCTGCGCGGCCGCCCAGTGGGTGGTGGCACGGCGCCCGTCCAACAGCCCCGCAGCGGCGAGCAGAAAGGCGCCGGTGCATACTCCCGCCGTTCGCCTGGCCACCGATGCGGACCCGGAGATCCACTCGATCAGGGCGCCATCCTCGGCCGCCTCCCGCGAGCCCCTCCCGCCCGGCACGATCAGCGTGTCGATAGCCACCGGCGCCTCGGTGAGTGACCCATCGGGGGTGATGGTGAGCCCGCTCGAGGCCTTCAGCGCCAGGCCATCGCGGCTGAACGTCCGCACCTCATAACCGCGATCGCAACGAGCGCCCGCGGATATCAGCCGGGCCGCCGCGGTGAAGACCTCGAGCGGACCGGTCACGTCGAGGCTCTGGACGCCCGGGTACAGGAGGATCGCGACCTGACGGGGCGCTGCGGTTCGTTCCATGGCCTGATCATGACCGACACGCGATCTGTCCGCAAGGACGGATTTCCAACGTTTTCTGCCATGCCCCGCGGGCTGATGATGGCGCTCCGCGCCCCGGCCCGGCGCTTTACCATTCCCCGAATGGACCCTCAGACGCCGGCTCAAGGACATCCGGGAGACGCGGGCCACGAGGCCCTCAGCGCGGCGGCGGCGCGGGTTGCAGACATCGTGACCGCCGCCGAACGCACCGCCGCCGAGCTGCGCGAGCAGGCTGAAGGCCGCGCCCAGGAGCGGATCGCCGAGGCCGACCGCGCGGCGTCCAACCGCGTGCAGGCCGCCGAGGAGGAGGCGCAGGAGATCGTCCACGCCTCCCGCTCACAGGCCGAGGCCTCCAGAAACGAGGCCCTCGCGGCGGTCGGCGGCATCTACGCAGAGGCCGAGCGCGTGCGCATCGAGGCCAATGATCACGCCGAGCGCCTGCAGATCGAGGCGGGCGAACGGGCCGAGCTGGCGCGCGCGCAGGCCCAGGAGCAGGCCGAGCAGGCGCTCACGAGCGCCCGGGCCGAGGCCGACACGATCCTTGCCGGCGCTCGCGAGCAGGCCGGGCGGCTGCTCGGCGAGGGCCGTGAGCAGGCCGAGCAGCTCGTGGCCTCCGGTGGCGAGGAGGAGCAGCGGCTGCGCCAGGAGGCCGGCGAGCAGGCCAAGGACATTCGCGCCAAGGCGCGCAGCGACGCCCGCGAGATCCTGGACGGCTCGCATGTCGTCGCCCGCGAGGTGCTCCGCGAGGGAACCGACCTGTCGCGCAACCTCCACGATCTGTCGGTGTCGCTGCGCAACAACGCCGAGCGCCTGTTGCGAGACGTGCGCCTGGCCCACGGCGGCATGACCGCTCGCCTGGACCAGGCGGGACCCGGCATGGGCGGGCGTGACCGCGACGTTCCGGGCGAAGATCTGGACGTGCCGGAGTTCATCCCGCCGGAGTAGGTGGCTCCGGTAAACTGAGCCTCCGAGAAAGCTCGGGGCTATAGCTCAGCTGGGAGAGCGCTGCCATGGCATGGCAGAGGTCGTCGGTTCGAGCCCGACTAGCTCCACTGCAGAGGACCGACTCACGAGAGGCGGTGGCGCACCCACCAGAAGCAGAGCGCTAGGAGAATCACGGCCAGGCCGGCGAAGATGGCCGTCTCGTAGATCTGCAGGGGCCAGTAGCGGCTGGCGGGCTGATAGGTCACCGCCAGGTGAAAGCTTGCCGACAGGCGCGTGACGCACGCTTCGAACGCTTCTTCGCTGACGGCGTGAGCACCGCCGTCGGCGGGCGGCGCCCCGATGTTCGGGCAGGCCGAGCGCAGGAATGCGTGCATCGAGGAGGCTGTCGGGGCCCGGCCCGCCCCATCCACGATCTGAGCTGAATGGACCCATGCGTTGGGGATGCGGGTGCCACGGGCCACGAACGTCACGGCCCCGGGGCCGGCGCCTTCGAAGCCCACCATCGAGGCGGATCTGAGCACCGCGGTGGTATGGGCCGGGGCGATGAGATGCGCCCGCAGCCAATATGTCATGGCCAGTCGTGCGCCGGCGAACGCGACGAGCGTGCTGAGGATCGCCGGCATGGTCCGCCGCAGGAGTGCCCCGGACAGGGCGCCCACGGCGAAGGCGAACGCGGCATAACCGACTGCCACGAGACCGCGCTCATCGAACACTCCCGGGGTGATGCGGTTCATGTTCACCCGGTCGATCGGACTGAACCACCACGTCACCATCAGGCTGAACAGCCCGGCCACAGCGATGCTGGCCAGCCCGGCGAGCGCGAGCTTGACCGCCAGCCAGCGGGTGCGGGTGATGCTCTGCGTCCAGGCGAGCCGGTAGGTGCCGCTTTCAAGCTCGCGCGCGATCAGTGGCGCCCCCCAGAAGATCCCGGTGAGAACCGGGACCGTGAGCAGGATCGGGCCGAGCAGGTTGCGCAGGACTTCGTAGTGGGAGAGAAACGACGCTTCGGCCGTCGCGCAGTCGCCGTGTGCCCTGCAGGTCGCGATCCCGCCGGCGTCATACAGATCTCTCAGGTGCAGGCCGGTCGGTATGAGAACGGCAGCGGACACCGCCAGGAAGACCAGCGCGGCGACGGACTGCATCCGGAACTGGCGCCAGGTCAGCCAGATCATCGCTCCGCCTCCGCTTGGCCGCGCTCACGGTCGTCGACGACAGCCTGACCCATGTAGCCGAGCACCAGGTCTTCGAGACTGACCTCCTCCACGGCCCAGGCGGGATCGTGGATCGGCTCCTCGGTGCGGATGAGCAGCGTGCTCTGGCGGTCGGTATGGCTGGCCTGGATGACCTGCTGGCTTTGCGGGAGCCTCGCCAGGTCCCTGCGCGGCCCCGTCAGCCGGCGGTGCGTCGCGAGCAGCTCCTCGACGTCGCCGGCGCACTGCACGCGCGAAGCGGCCAGCAGGACCAGGTAGTCACAGACGCGCTCGAGGTCAGCGATGTGATGCGAGGACAGCAGCACGCTGACCCCACCCTCCGCGGCGATCTCCATCAGCCCGCCCAGGAACTCGCGCCGCGCCAGGGGGTCCAGGCTCGCCACCGGCTCATCGAGCACCAGCAGCTGGGGTCGCTTGGCCACCGCCAGCGTGAGCGCGAGCTGGGCCCGCTGCCCGCCCGAGAGCTGCCCGGCCCGCTGGTCGGGGTCGAGTCCGAGCTCCTCGATGCGGCGGCGGGCCAGGCCGCTGTCCCAGCCGGGATTCAGGTGAGCGCCGAGGCGGAGGTGATCGGCGACGCTCAGGGTCGAGTAGAGGGGGGTCTCCTGGGCAACGAAGCCGATGCGGGCCAGCTGCGCCGGGCTGGCAGCGACGGCTTCGCCCATCACCGCGATGGTGCCCGAGGTCGGCTTCAGGAGGCCGACCGCGAGGTGCAGCAGAGTCGTCTTTCCGGCCCCGTTGGGGCCGACAAGACCAGCGACTCGACCGGCCGGGATCCGCAGCGTGCAGTCGCTCAGCGCCAGGCGACGGCCGTAGCGCTTGCCGACAGCCGCGGCCTCGAGGACGGGGGTCACGCTACGACTTCGAGAGTGGCGGACCGAAAGGTGTCGCGGAAGAGCGCCTCGATGCTGTCGTCGTCCAGGCCGGCACGACGGGCCTTGCCGAGCCACCGCTGCAGCTCTCGGCGGAGCGGCCCATGCGCCGCGAGCGACTCGTCGCTCAGCGTCCTCGTCACGAATGTCCCAACCCCCGGACGGGCCGACACCAATCCTTCGTGCTCCAGCTCTCGGTAGGCCTTCAGCACGGTATTGGGGTTGATCGCCAGGTGCGCCACCGCCTCCTTGACGGTCGGCAGCTGGTCGCCCTTGCGCAGCAGGCCAAGTCGCAGAGCCTGGCGGACCTGCTGGACGACCTGTAGATACGGCGCGACCCCCGAGCGGGAGTCCAGGTGGAACTCGATCATGACCTTCTCCTATTTCACTAGATGACTAGCACAATAGCAAAAGTGGCGGGTGATGGCCATAGGTCGGCTGGCCGTCGCTACCCTCCACCGGTGCGGGTGGCGACCTGGAACGTGAACTCGGTCAAGCAGCGCATGCCGCGGCTGCTGCCGTGGCTGGACGAGCGGGCGCCGGACGTGGTCTGCCTGCAGGAGACGAAGCTCGCTGACGACGGCTTCGAAGAGCTGCTCGGCGACGAGCTGGCCGCCCGCGGTTATAGGGCCGCTCTGTTCGGCGAAGCGCAGTGGAACGGCGTCGCCATCCTCTCCCGCCGGGGCCTTGAGAACGTGGTGCGCGGGATACCCGGCGCGCCCGGCTTCCCGCACCCCGAGGCACGAGCCGTGTCCGCAACCTGCGGCGGCATTCGCGTGCACTCGGTGTATGTGCCGAACGGGCGCGAGCCCGATTCAGAGCACTACCGCTACAAGCTCGCCTGGCTTGCCGCGCTGCGCGAGATGGTCGCCGGGGATGGAGACGACGTGATGGTGTGTGGGGACATGAACATCGCGCCGGCCGACGCCGACGTCTATGACCCCGCCGCCTACGTCGGCCACACCCATGTCACGGCACCTGAGCGGGCCGCCCTGGCCGAGCTCGAGGGTCTCGGCCTGCACGACGTCGTCCGCGACCACTGGCCGAGCGAGCGGGTGTTCACCTACTGGGACTACCGCGCCGGAATGTTCCACCAGGATCTCGGCATGCGTATCGATCTCGTGCTGGCGAGCACGCCGGTGGCAGGCAGGGTGATGGCGGCCTGGGTGGACCGCCAGGCCCGCAAGGGCAAGGGGCCGAGCGACCACGCGCCCGTGATCGTGGATCTCGACGAGGCGCCGGACGGCAACATCGGGCCGGTCGTGCCGCCGCCATCGGCCCCGGCGCGAGCGGGCGCCGGCCGCTGAGCGCTGGCGACGGGGCTCGGGTCTTCGCAGCACCCCCCGGCAATATCTGTGACGAACCGTGCGGCGTGGACGTAGTTAGATGTAATGAGCGCAACCGTGCCGTCAGCTGATGAAGACGCGCCTGTCGCGACCCCGGCATCCGCAGGCGCTCGCCTGGACGAGGCGGGCTTCGATGCGCTGTTTCGCGAATGCGCTGCCGATGTACATGGATACGCCATCTCGCTGCTGGGCGATCGCCCGGCGGCCGAGGATGTGACGGCGCTCGCGTTCGAGCGCCTCTACAGCTCCCGCTCGCGCCTGGATCGTGGCCGGGGAACCCCTCGAGCCTGGCTGTTCGCGATCGCTCGCAACGCGGCGCTCGATGAGCTGCGCCGTCGCCGGCGTCAGCCCCAGTCCGAGCTGGTCGCTGAGATGTTCGCCGGTGAGGACTCGGACGAGGCGCTCGAGAACGTGGCGCGACGTGCGACCGTGCGCGAGGCGCTTTCGGCCCTGCCGCTGCGTGACCGCGAGCTGGTGCTTCTGAAGTTCCACGGCCAACTGTCCAACAGCGAGCTCGCGCGCGCGCTCGGGATAAGCGAGTCCAACGCCGGCACCCGCCTGCACCGGGCGCTCACCCGGTTGCGCGAGGATTGTCTCGAGTTCGACCGGCGGGAGGTCGCATGAGGATCATTCCGTTTCCCCCGCGTGGTGACGCGGGCCCTGACGAGGGCTGGCATGCCGAGCTCGAGGGCGCACTGAACGGCGACCGAACAGGCCCGGTGGCCGAATCGTGGTGTGAGCTGCGCGAGGACGTTCGTGCGCTGGCGCCGCCGATGACCGTCGAGTTCGAGCGCGAGCTGAGAGCGCGGATCATCGAGCGAGCTCCGCGCCACGGGACCGGCGAAGCTCCCGCGCCGGAGCTTGCTGCAGCGGGCACGGCGCCGACGCGGCACTCGCTTTCCGGGGGCGATCACTCGGCTCGCTGGCGGCGGCGAGGTCATCGCATCCGTGCAGCCTCCCTGCTCGCGACCGCGGCCGCAGTGCTTGCGGCCGTGGCGATCGCCGGCCCCTGGCGGACCCCCACGCCTGCTCAACATGGCACCGCGCAGTCCGCCCCTGCGAGTCTGGGCAGCGCCGGCGCCATCCGCGCGAAGGGGGACGAGCTCGGCCCCGCCAATGGAGCCGCGACGGCAGGACCCGCGCTCGTCGTGCCCAGCGTCGCGCCCACGGCAGCCGCTCGTGTGCAGCAGCTGGCGGCCTCGATCAGCCTCGCTCCGACCCCGGGGGAAGTACAGGAAACCGCCGGCCGTGTGGCCCGGCTCGCCGTGAGCACCGGAGGGTTCGTGCAGAGCTCTCACGTACAGGTGCAGCGAGGTGGCTCAAGCGAAGCCAACATCATGCTGAGGCTGCCGAGCGCGAAGCTGAGCGCGGCCCTGTCCTCGCTCGGCGCGCTCGCGCCGGTGCGTGCCGAGAGCCAGTCGCTGCAGGACATCACCAACGCCTACGACACCGCACGCCAGCGACTCTCAGATGCGCAGGCCGAACGGCGGGCTCTGCTGCGCGCGCTGTCGGCGGCCACCACGCAGGGACAGATCGACAGCCTTCGCGAACAGCTCTCGCAATCTCGCGGCGCGATCGCGCAGGCTCAATCCGGGCTGCGGTCGATCTCACAGCGTGCGGGCACCGCTGAAGTCGAAGTCACCGTCGTCGGCGATGCGCAGACCGTGCACGAAGGGCTGACGCTCCACCGCGGTATTCACGACGCGGGCCGCGTGCTCCTCGTCACGCTCGTCGTGCTCCTGATCGCGGCAGCGATTCTCGTGCCGCTGGCGATCCTCGTCTCGCTGCTCATCACCGGCCGGCGCGCGTGGCGTCGCCACCAGCGCGAGCGCGCGCTCGACGCGTCCTGAGGGCGTCCATCACCTCAAGCCGAGGACAGCTGCACTACGAGCAGCGCGGCGATCGCCGTGATGCACACCAGGTGCTGGCGGAAGATCGATCTGGCGAGCGCGCTCTGTTGATCGATGGTGTCGCCGCGCCCGCCGAGCCGCACGGCGCTCGGCACGGTGCGGACGCCCGCGAGGATGATCGGGGCGGCGGCGAGCGCGAGGGACACCCACGGCACCCAGCCCGGCCCGTCGCCTTCAACGATCTCGACGACGATGGCCGCGACGGTGCCCAGCATGACCACGGAGATCAACCGGTTCATCGGCCGCGCGGAGGTGGTCACGCGCCCGTAGTAGCCGGCTATCGAGGCCAGTACGCCCTCGGGGAGCTCGCCTCCGTCGTGGCCGCGGACCTGCACGTCGAACATCAGATCGAACCACAGCACGCAGAGCAGGAACCCGGCTCCGGCGGTCACGAAGGCGCTCACATCAGCGAGTATCCCTGACCCGCTCGCCGCGGGGATCGAAAAGCGGCTCGCGTGTCACCTGGCCCGGCACCCACGCGCCGAACAGGTCCACGTCGACGGCGGCTCCCACCTCGACGGCGGCCGGCATGTAGGCGTAGGCGATCGACCGTTCCACCGTGTAGCCGTAGCCGCCGCTGGTCACCCGTCCCACGACTTCGCCGTCCACGCGCACCGGCTCGTTGCCCAGCGCCACGGCCCGGGGGTCCTCGAGCACCAGGCAGCGCAGGCGCCGGCTCGGCGGGGCGGGGCCCTCGGGCGCTCCCACACCGAGCGCCTCGGCGCCCGCGAACCCGGGCGTCTTCTTCACGCAGAAGCCCAGCCCAGCCTCGTATGGGGTCTCATCGGCGGTGATGTCGGCGGCCCACACCCGGTAGCCCTTCTCCAGGCGCAGCGAGTCGATCGCGCGATAGCCCCCCGCCATCAGCCCGTGCTCGCGGCCGGCATGCCACAACGTCCTCCACAGGCCTGCCCCGTACTCGGTCGGGCAGTACAGCTCCCAGCCGAGCTCTCCGACGAAGGTCACCCGCAGCGCCCGCACGGGCACGTCGCCGACGGGAAACTCGCCCATGCTCATGTAGGCGAAGTCCAGCGGATCGTCGGCCAGCGGCGAGAGAATGTCGCGGGCCCGGGGGCCCCACAGGGCAAAGCAGGCCCAGCGGGCGGTGACGTCCGAGCAGCGCACGCTGCCGTCCTCGGGTGCGTGGCGCCGGATCCAGCTCAGGTCGTGATTGCCGAAGGCGGTTCCGGTGACGATCGAGAACAGCTCCTCCTCGACGCGGGTGACGGTGAAGTCGCACTCGATCCCTCCGCGCCGGTTGAGCATCTGCGTGTAGGTGATCGCGCCCACCTCGCGCGCGACGCGGTTGTCGCACAGCCCTTCCAGGAAGCCGGCCGCGCCCGGCCCGGCGATCTCGAGCTTGGCAAAGGATGACTCGTCGAACAGCCCCGCACGCTCGCGCGTGGCCCGGTGCTCGGCGCCGATGGCGGGGGACCAGTGCATGCCCGCCCAGCCGCGCGGCCTGAGCGACTCGTCTCCCTCGGGTGCGTTCGACTCATACCAGTTGACCCGCTCCCAGCCGGACTTCTCGCCGAATGAGGCGTTGTGGTCTGAGTGCCAGGGGTAGGCGCTCGAGGTCCTCAGCGGGCGACCGGCCTGGCGCTCGTGCCCGGGATAGCGGATGTCGTAGTAGGTCTCATATACCTCCCGGGCCCGCTTGAGCGTGTAGCTGGGCGAACGGAAGTGCGGACCGAAGCGGCGGATGTCCATCTCCCACACGTCCATCGCGGGCTCACCGCCGAGGATCCACTCGGCCATCACCCGCCCGATCCCGCCGGCCCCCGCGAGCCCGTGGGCGCAGAAGCCCGCCGCCACGAACAAGCCGCGCACCTCGCTCTCGCCCAGGCAGAACTCGTTGTCGGGCGTGAACGCCTCCGGGCCGTTGATCAGGCGCGTCACCTTGATGTCCTCCATCACGGGCACCCGTTTTGAGGAGTTGGCCGCGATCTCCTCGAAGCGGGGCCAGTCCTCCTCGAGCAGGCGGCCGTTGAAGTCCGCAGGGATCGCGTCCAGCTGGTGATCATCGAGCGCCCAGGGAGCCGATGAGCGCTCATAACCCCCCATCACGAGGCCTCCGCCCTCCTCGCGGAAGTAGATCAACAGGTCGGGGTCACGCAGGGTGGCCAGGTGGACCTGGTCCTCCCCGGAGCCGCGATCGCGAAACGGCTGCGTCACCAGGTACTCGTGCGCGAACGGCACGATCGGCACGCGCACACCGGCAAGCCGCCCGATCTCGGCGGCGAACATGCCGCCCGCGTTGACCACCACCTCGGCCTCGATCGGGCCCCACTCGGTCTGCACGCCGAGCACCCGCGGGTGGGTGGAGCTCCGATCCACGTCGATGCCAGTGACCCGCGTGTGCGTGAACACGCGGCAGCCGCCCTCGCGGGCGCCGTCGATCAGCGCGGTCGTCAGCAGGGACGGGTCCAGGTAGCCGTCACTCGGCAGGTAGGAGGCGCAGCGAACGCCATCCGTGCTCATCAGCGGGAACAGCTCACGCGCCTGCTCGGCGGAGATCAGCTCCAGCGGAAGGCCGAACGTCCGCGCCCACGCGACCTGGCGCATGACCTCCTGCTCGCGCTCCGGCGTGCAGGCCAGGCGGATGCCGCCGCACTGCACCCAGCCGCAGTCGAGCGTCCTGTAGAGATCGACGGAGTCCATCATCATCCGCGTCAGCGACACGCTCGAGCGCAGCTGGCCGACGAGCCCGGCCGAGTGGAAGGTGGAGCCGCTGGTCAGCTCGCTGCGGTCAAGCAGCACGACGTCTGACTCACCGAGCCTCGCCAGGTGGTGGGCGATCGAGGCGCCGCCGACGCCCCCGCCGATGATGACCACGCGCGCGCGCCCGGGCAGCTCACGCGGTCTGACTACTCTCCTCACCCCCCGCGAGCACGAGCCATTCCTCGAAGTCGGGCAGCACGACCGCGGCGCCGAGGCGCTCGAAGTGCTCATCGGCGTAGCCCCTGAAGTCGAAGTCGAGCTCTGACACCGCTCCCTGCACGACACCCCATGCCGCCTCGCGGGCGTCGGACAGGACGCGCATCAGCCTCAACGCGGCGCGGCGGCGATCGGACGGGGGCTCACCGTGGTAGGCGCTCAGCAGGCGGTCGTTCACCGCTTCGTCAAAGCCGTTGTTGATCGACAGGTTGCCGAGGTCGAAGCGGGGATCGCCCATGCCCGCGTACTCCCAGTCGACGATCCTGATGGCGCCGTCGCTCGCCAACCTGATGATGTTGCCCGCGAGCAGGTCGTTGTGACAGGGCCGCGGAACCGCGACGGGCAGGGCGGCGGTGATCCTGGCGGCCGCGAACAGCGCGTCGGAGTAGGCGCCCGGCAGGGTCCCGCCCCGGGCGCGGACGATCGCCGCGTAGTCCTCCAGCAGGTCGGGCACGCGGAAGCTGGCGGGCAGCCGCGTGCCCGAGCCGTGGAAGCTTCGCAGCGCCCGCGCAATCCCCTCGACGCCGTCCAGGAGATCCTCGCGCTGCACGGGCTCACACACGATGAAGCTCGTGACCAGGCAGTCCTCGAGCGTCGCCGCCACGGCCGGGGCGATGCCGAGCTGTGCGGCGGCTTCGGTTGCCAGCCGCTCGGCCTCGCGATCGATGCCGAGCAGGTCTGTGTCCTTGCCGGGCAGCCGGATCACGTAGTCGGCGCCGCCCAGGGTCACGCGGAAGTTGCGGTTGGTGATGCCGCCGCTCAGCGGGTCGGGCTCGCCACTGAGCGGACCCAGCGTGCTCTCCAGGCGCCGCAGGATGTCGCTGAGGTCGTCCACTCCTCCGAAGCCACCTTGCACGATAAGGCTCACAAGCTATACCTTCACAATATGTGCCGTAAGGATCAAGCGCGATGACTCTTGCCGAGCTGCGCGCCGAAGTGGACGAGGGCAGGGTCGATACCGTCCTGCTGGCCCTCACCGACATGCAGGGCCGCCTGCAGGGCAAGCGCCTGACCGCGCGGCACTTCCTGGCCGAGGTGGCCGAGCATGGCGCGGAGGGATGCAACTACCTGCTGGGGGTCGACGTCGACATGGCGCCGGTCGAGGGCTATGAGATGTTCTCCTGGGAGCGCGGCTACGGCGACTTCGTGCTGCGGCCGGATCTCGACACGCTGCGGCCGGTGCCCTGGCAGGAGGGAACCGTCGTCTGCCTGGCCGACGTCGCCTGGGAGGACGGCTCTGAGGTGCTGGCCTCGCCGCGCCAGGTGCTGCGCCGCCAGCTCGCGCGCCTGTCCGAGCGCGGCTGGAGCGCGAACGCCGGCACCGAGCTCGAGTTCATCGTGTTCCGCGACACCTACGAGCAGGCCTGGCACCAGGGCTACCGCACCCTCGAGCCCGCCAACCTCTACAACGTCGACTACTCCCTGCTCGGAACAGCGCGGGTCGAGCCTCTGATCCGCCGCATCCGCAACAGCATGGAGGCCGCCGGGATGCTGTGCGAGGACTCCAAGGGCGAGTGCAACTTCGGCCAGCACGAGATCAACTTCCACTACGCCGATGCGCTGCGCACCGCCGATGAGCACTCGATCTACAAGAACGGCGTCAAGGAGATCGCCGCGCTCGAGGGCATGTCGATCACGTTCATGGCCAAGTACGACCAGCGCGAGGGCAACTCCTGCCACATCCACTTCTCGCTGGCCGACGATGAGGGGCCGCTGTTTCACCGCGACCGCACCCTGTTCGAGTCCTTCCTGGCGGGTCAGCTCGCGGGGCTTCGCGAGCTGACGCTTCTGCTCGCGCCCAACATCAACTCATACAAGCGCTTTGCGGCCGCCAGCTTCGCCCCGACGGCGGTGGCGTGGGGCCACGACAACCGCACATGCTCTCTGCGGGTCGTGGGCAAGGGCCCGTCGCTGCGTTTTGAGAACCGCGCCGGCGGCGCCGACCTGAACCCCTACATGGCGCTCAGCGCGATCATCGCCGCCGGGCTGCACGGGGTCGATCAGGGGCTCGAGCTCGAGCCGGTGTTCGAGGGCAATGCCTACACCTCGACCGAGAAGCCGCGCATCCCGGGCTCGCTGCGCGACGCCCGCGACCTGTTCGCTCAGAGCGCCATCGCGCGTGCCGCGCTGGGCGATGACGTGGTCGACCACTACGTCAACGCCGCCGATGTCGAGTTGGAGGCATTCGGCGGAGCCGTCACCGACTGGGAGCGCTATCGGGGGTTCGAGCGACTGTGAGCACGTGGAAGCCGGAGAACGATGGCGGGCTCTCCTGAGCACCGTATTGCCAGCCTCGGCACGATCGGCACCATCCCGCCTCCGGACGCCGTGTTCGCGCCCGTGCGCTCCTACACCGCCTTCGAGGAGACCGTCGAGCGGCTGGGCACCGCCATCAAGCTCGGGCTGCTGGCCCCCGCCTCGCGGCTTCCCGCCGAGCGCGAGCTGTGCGCGCGACTGGGAATCGCGCGCTCGACCCTTCGCCAGGCGCTGACCGCGCTCACCCAGAGCGGGCATGTGTTCGCGACGCGCGGGCGCGGCGGCGGGACGTTCGTGTCGGACCCGCAGCCGCCCGCCGATCCGCCGTCGGCGCAGATGCTCGCGCAGTGGCGCGAGACCTGCGACCAGCGCCTGGCGGTGGAGCTCGGGGTGGCGGTGCTGGCCGCCGAACGCGCGCAGCGGGCCGATCTCGACGCGCTCGACGAGGTCGCCGAGGCACTGGAGGGCGCCTTAGAGGACTTCAGCGCCTACCGCCAGGCCGACGTCCGCCTGCACGTCGGGCTGGCCGAAGCAACGAGCTCGACGGGCCTCGTGCGGGCGATGACCGAAGTGCAGGGCGCGATGACCGACCTGATCTCCTACATCGCGCACCCGCCGCAGGTGCTGGCGTCCTCGAATGCCCAGCACCGCCGGCTGCTGGCAGCGGTGCGCGAGCGCGACGCGATGCGGGCCGCGCGGGCCATGACCGATCACCTGCAGGGCACCGAGCACGTGCTGGCGGGGCTGCTTCCGGGCGGGTGATGGCGACGGCCTCCCGGCCGGATGGCGCCCGGCCGCGAGGAGTTGTCCATTTGGCCACGCAGGCGGCCATGTAATTGGCCGAGCTGTACTTGACTTCTGTCCGGGTTCGCGCGTATTGTCACGAGTGAAGGACGGACTACCAAACCTTTTGCCACGAGGAGGCGTAAGCCGATGAGCACACAGGGGACCCTGACCGCCGATGAGCAACGCCTCGCAGAGCTTGGCTACAAACAGGAGCTGAAACGCGGCTGGAGCGGTTTCTCGAACTTCGCCATCTCCTTCTCGATCATCTGCATCCTCGCCGGCTGCTTCACGACCTATGGTCAGGCGCTCAAGAACGGCGGCCCGATCGCGATCTCGATCGCCTGGCCGCTGATCTGCGGCCTGATCCTGCTGGTCGCCGTCTCGATGTCCGAGCTGGCCTCGGCCTATCCGACGGCCGGAGGCATCTACTACTGGGCGTTCAGGCTCGGCGGCGCCGGCTGGGGCTGGTTCACCGGCTGGTTCAACCTGATCGGCCTGGTCGCGGTGGTGGCCTCCGTGGTGTACGTCTCGGCCACCTTCCTGATGAACCTGCTCGGCCTGTACAACGTCAACTTCATCTTCAACTTCACCAAGGCCGCGGCTGCGACCAACGTTCACTACAGCGCCCATGTGAACTTCGCCCTGTTCGTGGTGATCCTGATCGTCGCCGGGCTGATCAACGTCTTTCGCAGCCACCTGGTTGCGGTTCTATACAACTTCTCGGTGTGGTGGAACGTCCTCGGCGTGGCCGTGATCGTGGTCATCCTGATCGCCGTGCCCTCCCACCACGCGAGCCTGTCCTACGTGTTCGGCCACAAGGCCAACGAATCAGGCTTCTCGGGGGGCTCGATCTCAAGCGCCAAATTCTGGTTCTACATTCTTCCGCTCGGCTTCCTGCTGACGATGTACACGATCACCGGCTACGACGCCTCCGCGCATGTCTCCGAGGAGACGCACGGCGCCGAAGACTCGGCGCCGAAGGGCCTGTGGCGTTCGGTCTTCTACTCGGCGATCGTGGGCTGGATCGTGCTGCTGGCGATCACCTTCGCGATCCAGAAGAGCCACGAAGCCGAAATCTACAAAGCGGGCTTCCCCGCCCTGACGATCTTCACCACCGCACTCAGCTCCTCCGCGGCCAAGGCCGTGATCCTGATCTCAACGGTCGGGCAGCTGTTCTGTGGCATGGCCTGCATCACGAGCGCCTCGCGGATGACGTTCGCGTTCTCACGCGACGGAGCCGTCCCCGGGCACAACCTGTGGCGCAGGCTCGGTCAGAACCGGACGCCGACCTGGGCCGTCTTCTTCGTCTGCGTGTTCGCCCTCATCATCACGATTCCGGCGTACTTCCCCAACCACCTGGGCACGCCGGTGGCGTTCCTCGCGGTCACCTCGATCTCGGTGATCGGCCTGTACATCGCCTACACGATTCCGGTGTTCCTGCGCTGGCGCATGGGTGAGAAGTTCGAGGCCGGCAGCTGGACCCTGGGCAAAAAATACAAATGGATCAATCCGATCGCCTTCGTGTGGGTGGCGATCTGCGTCGTGATCTTCTCGCTCCCGTTCTCGCCCGAAGGGGTCCCCTGGGAAAGCGCGTTCAACTGGTCGGCGGTCAACTACGCACCGCTGATCACGATCGCGGTCATTCTCGGGGTCACCATCTGGTACGCGGTGTCGGCTAAAAACACGTTCAAGGGCCCGGTCCGCACGATCGACGAGCTCGATGTGGAACAGGCGCTGCCGGCCATCGCCGAGTCCCCATAGAAGGCCACAGGTGACCGTGCGTGCCTGGGCCCCGAGCCCAGCCAACCACGGACGGGCTGAGCGCTGAGCGAGCAACTGTCAGTTCTCGAGCCCGCCACCGAGCAGGTGCTCGCGGAGGTCGCGCGCGCGGGTCCGGCTGAGATCGACGAGGCCGTCGCCCGTGCCAAGGCCGCGCTACCGGCCTGGCGCTCGCTCTCCCCCGCGGCGCGCGCGGGCGCCCTGCATGCGCTGGCCGACACGCTCGCCGAGCACCACGAGGAGCTGTCCGTGCTCGAGGCTCGCAACGCCGGCAAGGCGATCGCCGACGCGCGCGGCGAGATGGCGATGGTGGTGGACACCTTTCGCTACTACGCCGGCGCGCCGGAGCGGCTGCTCGGCGACACCATCCCGGTGGCCGGCGGCCAGGCCTTCACCGTGCGCGAGCCGGTCGGCGTGGTGGGTCTGATCACGCCCTGGAACTTTCCCCTGACGATCGCCTCCTGGAAGCTCGGGCCGGCGCTCGCGGCCGGCAACACGGTCGTGCTGAAGCCGGCGGAGCTGACGCCGCTCACCGCCCTGCGCTTCTCCGAGCTCGCGCTGTCGGCGGGCCTGCCGGAGGGGGTCGTCAACGTCGTGGTCGGCCCCGGGCGCACATGCGGGCAGCGCCTGGTCGAGCACCCCGATGTGGCCAAGATCGCCTTCACCGGCTCGACCGAGGTCGGGCGCACGATCGCGGCCGGCGCCGCGGAGGGCATCAAGCGGGTCACGCTCGAGCTGGGCGGCAAGTCGGCCAACGTGATCTTCGCCGACGCCGATCTCGAGACGGCCGCGGCGGCGGCTCCGCTCGCTGTGTTCGGCAACGCCGGCCAGGATTGCTGTGCCCGCTCGCGCATCCTCGTGCAGGAGGATGCCCTGGACCGCTTCCTGGAGCTGCTCGAGCCCGCTGTCAAGGGCCTGCGTGTCGGCGACCCGCTCGACGAGGAGACCCAGATGGGCCCGCTGATCTCGGCCTCCCAGCGCGAGACCGTTGCCTCGTTCCTGGACGGTGAGGCTCCGATCGCCTTCCGCGGGAACGTCCCCGAGGGGGCCGGCTTCTGGTTTCCCCCCACGGTCCTGTCGCCGGTCAAGCCGGGGGATCGCGTCGCGCAGGAGGAGGTGTTCGGGCCGATCGCCGCCGTGATCGGCTTTCGCGACGAGGCCGAGGCGATCCGGCTGGCCAACGACACGATCTACGGCCTGTCCGGATCGATCTGGACCCGCGACGGCGCGCGTGCGCTGCGAGTCGCCCGGGCGATCGAGACGGGGGTGATCTCGATCAACGCCAACACCTCGGTGCGGGTGACGACGCCGTTCGGGGGCTTCAAGCAGTCCGGCTACGGCCGCGAGCTGGGGCCGCACGCCCTGGAGGCCTACACCGAGGTCAAGACAATCTTCTACGCCACGGAGGGGTGATGAGTTCAACCGGCAGACTCGAAGGACGGGTGTGCGTCGTGACCGGTGCGAGCGGGGGAATAGGCGCCGCGACGATCGAGTGCTTCCAGCGCGAGGGCGCGCGGGTGGTGGGCGCCGACCTCGCGGCGGGGGCTCCCGGCGATCTGTCGCTGCAGGTCGACGTGACCGACGAGCGGCAGGTCTCGGAGATGTACGCTCGGGTCGGCTCTGAGCTCGGGCGCATCGACGTGCTGTTCAACAACGCCGGCATCTCCCCCACCGACGACGCCTCGGTGCTGGACACGACGCTGGCCGCCTGGGAGCGCGTGCAGGACGTGAACCTGCGCGGCGTGTTCCTGTGTTGCAAGCACGGAATTCCGCACCTGCTGGAGGCGGGCGGCGGATCGGTCATCAACACGGCCTCCTTCGTCGCCGTGATGGGGGCCGCGACCTCGCAGATCTCCTACACGGCGTCGAAGGGAGGGGTGCTCGCGCTGTCGCGCGAGCTGGGCGTCGAGTTCGCTCGCCGCGGCGTGCGCGTCAACGCGCTGTGCCCCGGCCCGGTCGACACCCCACTGCTGCAGGAGCTGTATGCCTCGAACCCCGACCAGGCCGCCCGGCGGCTCGTGCACGTGCCGATGGGGCGTTTCGCGCGGGCCGAGGAGATCGCCCACGGAGCCCTGTTCCTGGCCTCAGAGGAGTCGAGCTTCGTGACGGCCTCGACGTTCCTGGTGGATGGCGGCCTGAGCGGCGCCTACACGACGCCGGCCTGAGGCTGGGCGAGGGGCGTGAGCGAGTCCGTACCGGGGCAGTCAGCGGCCGAGGCGCCGGCGGGCGAGCTGATCGCGGCGGTCGATCTGAAGGCCGCGAGGCGCTCGATCTCAGGCGTCGCGGTGCGCACGCCGGTGATCGCCTCCGATGAGCTCGCCGAGATCGCCGGCGCGCCGGTCGCGCTGAAGGCGGAGTGCCTGCAGGGGACCGGCTCCTTCAAGCTGCGCGGCGCGCTGCACAAGGTGGCCACGCTCGGCGAGCGCGCGGGCGCCGGGCTCGTCGCCGCGAGCGCCGGCAACCATGGGCGTGCCGTCGCCCAGGCGGCTCGCGTCGCGGGCGTGGGCTGCGAGGTGTTCATGCCGCGCGACGCCGCCGTCTCCAAGGTCGCGGCGGTGGAGCGGCTGGGAGCCACGGTGCGCGTGGGGGGCGCATCGGTCGAGGAGGCCCTCGCGCTCGCCGCTGAGCGCGGCACCGAGACGGGTGCGGCGTTCGTGCACCCCTTCGACGACCTGGACGTGATCGCCGGCCAGGGCACGCTGGGGCTCGAGCTGGTCGAGGACATAGGAACCCTCGCGCGAGTGCTGGTCCCCGTCGGCGGCGGCGGCCTGGCGAGCGGCATCGGGATCGCGCTGCGCCACGCGCGCCCGGACGTGGAGCTCGTGGGTGTGCAGGCCAGAGCCTGTGCGCCCTACGTGGAGGCCCTGCGGGGCCGCGGATCGACCGTCGGGGTGAGCGCCGCCGCGGAGGTCACGGTGGCCCCCGGCGCCACGATCGCCGACGGCATCGCGATCACGCGGCCCGGAACGCTGACGCTGCCGCTGGTGCGCGAGCTGCTCGATGGCCTGGAGACGGTCACCGAGGATGAGATCGCCGACGCGATGGTGTTCCTGGCCGATCGCGCGAAGCTCGTCGCCGAGGGCGCCGGGGCGGTGGCGGTGGCGGCTCTGCTCGGCGGTCGCCTGGCGCCGGTGTCGGGGACCACGGTGGCGATCGTCTCGGGCGGCAACGTCGACAGCGGGCTGCTCGCCGGCCTGCTGCGCCGCCGTGAAACCGAGGAGGGACGCCGCGTGCGCATCTTCACACGGGTGCCCGATCGCCCGGGGGGCCTGGCCGAGCTGCTCAACCTCGTGGCCGGGGCCCGCGCCAACCTGCTGAGCCTCGAGCACGTGCGCGAGGCCGTGGCCCTGCACGTGCATGAGACGGGCGTGGCGCTGACGCTTCAGACGCGCGGGCCGGGACACACCGAGGAGATGCTCGCGACGCTCAGGGATGCGGGCTATGAGGTGACCCTCGAGTAGGAGCGCTACAGGCGCGCGGCGGCCTGCACGAACTCGAGCCAGCGCGCTCGGGCCAGGGTGCGCTCGCCCGGATTCGAGCTCGGCTCGACGACGCGCCCCTCGGGCAGGCGCCGGGCGGCCTCCTCCACGCTGGCGAACACCCCGGCGCCCACGCCGGCGAGCATCGCCGCTCCCAGCACCGTCACATCGGCCCGCCCCACGCTGATCGGGATGCCGAGCGCCTCAGCCTGGATCTCAAGGAGGGTCGGATCGTTCGTGAGGCCCCCGTCCACCCGCAGACCGCGCACGGGGCCGACCTCGGCCATGGCCTCGACGATGTCGGCGACGCGCCAGGCGATCGCCTCGAGCGCCGCCCGCGCGAGGTGTTGCGGGCCGACCGCCGGGTGAAGTCCCGCGATCACGCCGTGGGCCGCCGGCTGCCACCAAGGGGCCCCGAGGCCTGCCAGCGCCGGCAGCACGATCACGCCGGCGCTGTCTGGGACCTCGGCTGCGCCCGCGGCCAGCGAGGCCGTGTCTGCCGCCAGGCCGAGACCGCCGGCGAGCCAGTCGAGCAGCGATCCGGCCGCGAACACGCCGCCGTCCAGAGCGTGGGCCACCTCACCGACGCCTCCGGCCGCGTCCGCCGAGGCCCACGCGACCGTCGGCAGCAGCCCCGCGGCGAGCACTGGCCCCTCCGTGCGCCCCAGCACGAACACTCCCGTGCCGTAGGACGCCTTCAGATCTCCCGGCTGCACCGCACCCGAGCCCGCCAGCGCCGCCTGCTGATCGACCAGCTGGGCCCTCAGCGGGATCGCCACCGGCCAGCGCCCGTGCGTGAGCTCACCGAGCGAGCCGAATGTCGGGCCGACGGCGGGAAGCCACCGGCGGTCGAGGCCGAACAGCGCCATCAGCTCCGCATCCCAGTCGCGGCCGCCCACCGCGAGCAGCTGGGTTCGCGACGCCGTCGAGAGGTCCGTGGCGAAGCGGGCGCCGAGGCGGTCGGTGATGAATGCGTCGACGGTGCCCAGGCGCAGCGACCCCGCATCCCGCGCTCGGCGCACCGCCTCGTCGTGTGCCAGAAGCCAGGCCAGCTTGCCGGCCGAGAAGTATGGGTCGAGCGGCAATCCGGAGCGCTCGACGGCTCCTGCGGTGCCCGCGGCGGCGGAGGAGATCTCGGCCAGCAGGCGCTCCTGGCGCTTGTCCTGCCACACGATGACGGGCGTCAGCGCACGACCGCTGTGAGCGTCCCAGCCGAGAATGGACTCGCCCTGATGATCAAGGCCGGCGGCGATCACCTCGCGACCGCCGCTCGAGCGGAGCACCTCCGCGACCGCGTCCACCACGGCCGCGAGGATCAGCTCTGGATCCTGCTCCACCCAGCCCGGTCGCGGATGGGTGACCGGCACGGGCCTTCGCGCCTCGGCCACCACCTCAAGGTCGCAGTCGAACAGTGCCGCCTTCACGGCCGTGGTTCCCTCGTCGATGCCCAGCAAAAGGCCCGAGCTCATCGCTGCTGCCCCGGCGCTCGCGCGGTCCCGTGGTAGCGCGCGGTGCGCTCCCACCACGGATGCGCCGGCGGCCTCGCCGGCGGCGTGGTCAGAGCCCGGGGCGGGTCCAGTTCCACCAGGCCCTGGGCCGCCAGCAGGCTGACCGCGTACTCCCCTATCCCGAGCGATGCCGACAGCCCCGTCGAGCGGATCGCGGCCACGTGGAGCAGCGCGGGCAGCGACCCGGACATGCTGATCACGTAGTTCGACCCGCGCCCGGCGGGGCGCAGGCCGGCGTAGGCGCCGATCCGGGTGGCCGCACCCAACGACGGGTACATACGTTCCGCCGGCGGGAGGATCAGCTCGGGCGCATCGGGCTCCACCGACCAGTCGAGCTTGTCCTCGCGCTCGCGTGCCGTCGGCCCGGCGATGATCTCACGGTCGGTCGTGGGGAACACCAGCACGCCCTTGCCGAGCGTCGAGGGCACGGGCAGCAGGATCTGCTCGAGCTCCGCTCCCGGCGGCGGGCGGAACACCAGGAACTCGCCCTTGCGGGGATACACCGTCAGGAGATCGTCGTTCGCCAGGCGCGCGAGGTCATCCGCGAACAGCCCGGCGCAGTTGACGGCGGCGCTCACGCCCACCGTCTCGCCGCTCTGCAGCTCGATCTCAAGACCTCCGCCCCGGCGCCCGTGGAGTCCGCTCACGCGGGCGCCGAGCCTCACCACCGCGCCACCGGCCTGCGCGGCCCCCGCCAGCGCGTGGACGAAGGCGGCGGGATCGGTGACCGCCTCTCCGGGCACCGTCAGCGAGCCGTCCGGCTGCAGGTGCGCCTCGACGCCGTTCGCCCGCGCATTCTCCGCCAGCCGCGCGACCGCGGCCTGTTCCTCGCCGGAGCCTGCCGGCTGAAGGCGCGCCCCGCAGCGCCAGACGGCCACGCCCAGCTCGCCGAGCAGCTCCTCGCGCAGCGCGGCCGAGCGCAGGATCAGCTGCGTCTCGAGCTCTCCCGGCCGCGAGTCAAAGCCGGTGTGCAGGATTCCCGAGTTTGCGCCGCTCGCGCCCAGGGCCAGGCCCGGCTCGGCCTCGAGCACCACCGCCCCAACGCCGCGGCGGGCCAGCGCGTGGGCGACCGCGCACCCGACCACGCCGCCCCCGATGACCGCCACCGGCTCCTGGCCACCGCCCATGGCCGCTCGCTCAGGGCCCCGGCGAACGCGTGTTTGCGGTTTTCACCGCCGCGACGCTATCAGCGACGTTGAGGCTCGAGCCGCCGGCGCACCGTCCTGAACGCCGATTAGAGTGCCTCACGGACATTCCAGATGTCGGGCCGGTTCCCGTGTCAAGGACAGCGTCTCCCACACCCAGCAGCCCATTCCCCCTGCACCCGCGCGGGTTGCGCGGGGCGGCGAAGTGTGATTTGCTCCCCATGCCGTTCAGGTGGAGAGGCGCTGGGCGCTGCCCGTCGTCCCGCTGCAAAGGGGGTCTCGGCCCCATCTACCCCGCAGCTGAGGAGGGGTGTGGAACCCGTCGATAAGAGGCGCGCGCAGACACGTTTCCCCGCTGGAGACCGGTGATGGCGCCGGCCTCGGCCAGGACGCGGGCGGCTTCCGGCGACGGTGCCGCGTCGCTGGACGGCATCCGTGCCGCCCTCGCCGAACGCCTGCAGGCGCGGCGCTCCGAGCTCGAGGAGGCGGTCATCGCCCGCTTTCGCGATGTCGGCTTCGATCCGGCGGCCGGCGAGGACTTCGAGTACATAGCCGGTGCCCGCGCCGCGGTCGCCGAGGCGGTCGACTACGGCCTCGTGGCGATCGAACAGGGCGAGGAGTGGTTTGTCTCGGGCCCGCCGCCGATCCCACCGGCGGCGGTCGCCCAGGCGCGCCGGGCCGCGGCCCACGGTGTGAGCCTGGAGAGGGTGTTGCTGCGCTACAACGCCGGCCACACGCTGCTCGAGGACTTCGTCATGCAGGAGGCCGAGCACAGCGACTTCTCGAGCAATCGGATCGCGCTGCGCCACGTTCTGCGGGCGCTGGGGGGGCTGCTCGACCACTTCACCTCGTCGATAGCCAGCGAGTACCAGGACGAGGCCCAGCGAATGGCCCACTCGCCCGAGCTGCGCCGCAACGAGCGCGTTCAGCGGCTCCTGGCAGGCGCGCCCGTGGACGCCGCCGAGATCGACTACGAGTTCGAGGCCGAGCACCTCGGCCTGATCGCGATGGGCGCCCGGGCGAGCGAGACCGTCAGGAGCCTGGCCGCGGGACTCGGCTGCGAGCTGCTGTCGGTGTCGCGCAGCTCCGAGACGGTGTGGGCGTGGCTCGGCAGCCAGCGCAAGATCGCGTTCGCGGACGTCGAGCGTCTGCTGTCGGGCGCGAAGGACGCCGAGGGGGTGTCGCTCGCGATCGGCGGGCCCGGGCGCGGGATCGACGGTTGGCGCCTGACCCATCGCCAGGCTCAGGCCGCGATGCTGGTCGCGCTGCGCAGGCCACAGCGACTGACCCGCTATGCCGACGTCGCCCTGCTGGCAACGGCCCTTCGCGACGAGACGCTGGCCCAGTCGCTGCAGGAGATCTACCTCTCGCCCCTCGGCGGCGAGAAGGACGGCGCCGTCTCGCGCAAGACCCTGCGCGCCTACTTCGCCGCGGGGCGCAACGCGGCCACGGCGGCCGCCGCGCTGAAGGTCGATCGCCACACCGTCGAACGGCGACTGAACTCGATAGAGACGCGGCTCGGCCGCCAGCTCCACACATGTCACGCCGAGCTGGAAGTGGCGCTGCGGCTGGAGGAACTCGGCGATACCGCTGAGACCGACGGCGCCCAGTCCGCCTCGCTCAGCTGACCTGCAGCCACGGGTTTGCACCCGATTGGGACGATGTGGCGCAAATTGGTAAGGCCCTGCACCACATTGGCGCACCACCTGCCATAGGCCAGCTGATACCCCTTATGTGAAATTAATCACAGATCCTTGTACACGGGGATTGGGGGCTGCAAATGACGGCTCGTGTGCAGTTCATGGCGGTATGTAACACATGCTGTGTGAGTAGACCTCAGACCTTCACCCAGGCGGTGAAAGTGCAGATCGGGGGGCTCCCATGAGACGCAGGGCCCCTCGCCGGATACCGGTGGTCGGCGAGCGCGTCGAGCTCGCGCGCTACACCGTTCGCGACGGCACCCGAATCGTATTTGGCCAGCGGATCGGCCGCGTGGTGCGAGTGACCGACTGCCCGGCCTTCGGCCGGGGTCGCTCCTTCCTCGTCGAGCGCGGCCTCGAGCGCGATGGCTACTCTGCGTTACAGGCCCTGGTCGAGGATTACACCCGCCAGGCCGGACGGCTGAACGCGATCCCGATGGCCGCGAGCCTGCCCGAAGACATCGACCAGATCGAGCTCGGGCGCTACGCGTTCACGGGCGGCGAGCGCATCCTCTACGGCCAGCGGGTCAACGATGTCGTGCGCGTCACCGACCGCCCGGCCCGAGGCGATGACCGCGCCTACCTCGTCGAGTTGGGTTTCGATGGCGATGGCTATTCGGCACTGGAGACGCTGGTGGCCGATTACACTCGCGAGGCCGAGCGGCTGGACGCGATCCCGATGACGGTGAGGCCCCGCCGGCGGGCGCAGGAGGAGGACGAGGAGGAGGAGCAGGAGGACGAAGACGAGGCCGCCTGAGGTGCACCCGCCCGGGGTGCACCTCAGTCACTTTCACCTCACTGATGGTGAAACGCTGACGCTCACTCGCCGAGCTTCTGAGCGAACAGTCACAGTCGCTGGGAAGCGTTGTTCACCACGGTCGCATCCGCGGCCGCCTCACCCACCGGTTCTCTCGCCAGCTGATGGCGGACCCGATCGCGCACCTCCGCATAGCGCAATACCTCATATGCGATCAGGGCCACCAGCACGGCCGCGAGGATGGCGAGGGTTGCCAGTGCCGGCAACGCGGCGCCCGCGGGGAGAAGCGCGAGCAGCACGATCGCGCAGATCAGCCGGCGTGTGCTGAGAGTGTGCATGTTGCGCCACCGGAAGGCGACGTGGGCGAGCAGGTACATGGCCGCGCCGCCGAGAAGCGCCGAGGCCGCCACGATTTTCAGCGGCCCATCGAGATCGGTGACGGTGCGCTTCAGCCCGACCGCGATCAGGGCGATGCCGGCGACCATCGGGAAGTGCAGATAGGAGTAGGAGTCGCGCGCGATCGCGTTGCGCTCGCGTCCCTCCCTGGCTTTGGCAAGACGCCTGGCCGCCACGATCGCGGTGACGTCGAAGTAGGCCCACCACAGCGCGGCGGCGATCACGATTCCGAGCACGGCGGCGAGCACGACCCCGGCGCCGATCGTCGCCTTTGCGCCGACGCCGATCGCCACAACCGACTCGCCCAGGGCGATGATCACGATGGCGCCGTGGCGCTCGGCGAAATGCCCGGGGACGAGCTTCCAGCCATCGATGCCGAACAGCCGGGGACCGCCGGCGTCGAGCAGGAGGGCAAGGCCCCAGATTCCGACCTGCACGTCGCCCGAGGTGAAGGCGGCGGCGAACAGCAGGCCGGCGCCGATCGCCGTGCTCCCGGCCAGCCCCAGCACCGATTGGCGCAGCGCCTCGTCGTCGCGGCTGGCGAGCATGAACAGCACGATGTGCGCGGTTCGCACGGCCGCGTAGGCGAATGCGAACAGGAGCGCCTCGGAGCCGAACGCACCGGGCACACACAGCGCGGCCACGAGAAAGGCGGCCATCGCCGCGAACATCGCCAGGCGCACCGACCCCTCCTCCGGGTCCACCACGCTCGTCAGCCACGCGTATCCGACCCAGGACCACCACAGCATGCCGAGCACGAGCATGCCCTTGAGCAGCCCGAGCCAGGTGGGCGTCCTCACGATCAGGGTCGTGCACTGCGTCAGCGCGAGCACGAACACCAGGTCGAAGAACAACTCGAGCGGTGTCACCCGCTCGCCTTCCCGCATGACGGCGCTCATGCGCGGGGGCCGCCTCGAGACGCCTGTGCTCACCGGCCCATCTTCGCAGTCGCGCGACCTACCATCGTGACTGTGATCGCCGGCGCGAACCCCAGAGACGCCTGCCAGCGCGACGGCGAGGCGTGCGCGGCGATCTACGCGCCGTACGTGATCGAGTCAGCGATAACGTTCGAGCTCGATCCGCCGGGGGCGGAAGAGATGGGCCGGCGCATCGCCGACGCCGTGCGCACGCATGCATGGATCGTGCTCGAGCAGGAGGGCCGCGTGGTCGGCTACGCCTACGGCGGCTCGTTCAACTCTCGCCCGGCGTATCGCTGGTCGTGCGAGGTCAGCGTGTATGTCGAGCGCGGGCGGCGGCGAACCGGCACCGGCCGGGCGCTGTATGAAGAGCTGTTCGCCCGCCTGGCCGAGCGCGGCTACCGCACCGCGGTCGCGGGCATGACGCTCCCCAACGAGGCCAGCGTCGGGCTACACCGGGCGATGGGGTTCGAGCCCGTCGGCACCTACCGGCGCATCGGCTGGAAGCACGGCGCCTGGCACGATGTGGCCTGGGTCCAGCGCGCGATCGCCGCCGGCGAGGATCCCCCCGCCGAGCCCGCTGGCGGCGCCACCCCGTGATCGCCCGTCAGGCGCTCTCGCCCGCCGCGCGCGAGGGGGCCTCGCCCCACAGCTGCTCGAGGCGGTAGTACTCGCGCGCCTCCGGCGTGAAGATGTGCACGACCACGTCGAGGTAGTCCATCAGGATCCAGCCCGCGCCACCCGATCCCTCCACGCGCCGGGGCAGCAGATCATGCTCGCGCTTGAGCCCCTCGAGGATGCCGTCGTGAATCGCCTTGGCCTGGCGCTGGGTGTTGCCCGAGCAGACCAGGAAGAAGTCCGTGTAGCCGAGCACCCCCCTGAGGTCGAGCTCGACGACATCCAGCGCCTTCTTGTCGGCCGCAAAGCGGGCCACCTCGGCGATGAGCTGCTCCCC
Source organism: uncultured Solirubrobacteraceae bacterium (assembly GCA_963826995.1). Classification (GTDB taxonomy): domain Bacteria; phylum Actinomycetota; class Thermoleophilia; order Solirubrobacterales; family Solirubrobacteraceae; genus Palsa-744. The sequence continues at coordinate 337,050 of CAWGYZ010000006.1, forward strand.
CTCCATCAGCCCTCCGCTGACGACCGTGGGGAATACAGGCCGTGCTCGCGGATGTAGCCCGCGACGGCTGCGCCGACGAGATCCTCGATCGGGGCCCCCGCGGCCGCCCGTTCGCGCGCGATCGAGGAGGAGACCTCCACCGTGGGCATGTGCAGGAACCGGACCGCGCTCGAGCGGCGATCGCCGCTGCCGGTCCGCCCGGCGGCGAGCACCCCCTCGACGGTCTCGAGCACGTCCTCGCGATCGGACCCGGTGCGCGCGGCCACCGCGAGATCGGCCAACTCCAACACCCTCTCCGGCTCGCGCCAGGCCGGCAGCGTGCTCGCCGTGTCAGCCCCGAGTATGAAGGTCAGCCGTGCGTTCGGGTGGCTTGAATGTATGGCTTGCAGGGTATCCACCGTAAAGGACGTGCCACCACGCTCGATCTCGAGCGCACAGACTGACAGACCGTCGGCGTCGGCGATGCAGAGGCGGCACATCGCCAGCCGGTGCTCGGGGCCGGGATCCTGCTCGGCCTGCTTGTGCGGAGGGATGCGAGCGGGCATCATCACCACCCGCTCGAGCCCGAGCTCCTCGAGCGCGTGGCGTGCGATCGCAAGATGCCCGAGATGCGGCGGGTTGAAGGTCCCGCCGAGGATGCCGACGGACCGGGTGTCGGCCGGCCTCGGCGTCCTGAGATCGTGCCTGGCGGGCCCGTCGCGCTGAACGGGCTCCTCAACCGCGGACGTGTCCGTCCCCCTCGATGAGGTACTTGGTGCTGCACAGCTCCCGCAGCCCGATCGGCCCGCGGGCGTGGAGCTTCTGCGTCGAGTTCCCGATCTCCGCCCCCATCCCGAACTCCCCTCCATCGGTGAACCGGGTCGAGGCGTTCACGTACACGCAGGCCGCTTCGACCCCGAGCTGGAAGGAGCGAGCGGCCGCGGTGTCGCGGGTGACGATCGCCTCGGAGTGGCCGCTTCCGTAGCGGCCGATGTGCTCGATCGCCTCATCCACCGAATCGACGATCCCCACGGCGATCGTCAGAGCCAGATACTCGTTGGCCCAGTCCTCCTCGCCGGCTGCCTCGAGCGCGGGGGCGCTGCTGGCGCCATCGGGCGCACCGCGGCCCGCGAGCGCGAGCGTCCGCTCGTCGGCTCGCACCAGCACGCCCGCCTGGCCCAGCGAGCGCAGGATCCGCGGGAGGAACTCCTCGGCGACATCGGCGTGAATGAGCAGCGTCTCGGCCGCGTTGCACACGCCGGGCCGCTGGGTCTTGGCGTTGATCACGATCGCCTCCGCGTCGGTGAGCTCGGCGGAGGCGTCGACATACACGTGGCAGTTGCCGGACGCCGCGTAGATGACCGGCACCGTGGCCACCGCCTGGAGGGCGTGCTTGAGGCCCTCGCCGCCGCGCGGGATGATCAGATCAACGGTGCCCGTCTGCGTGGCCAGCTCGGCGAGCTCCTCGCGGCCGCCTCCGGCCACGAGGTTGACGCAGCCGTCCGGAAGCCCCGCCGCGACAGCCGAGTCGGCGGCGATCCCAGCCAGCGCGGCGTTGGAATGGGCGGCCACGGAGGATCCGCGCAGGACGATGGCGTTGCCCGACTTCAGGCACAGCGCGGCGGCGTCGATCGTCACGTTCGGGCGCGCCTCATACACGACCGCGACGACTCCCAGCGGCACCCGCACCTTGCGCACATCCAGTCCGTTGGCGAGGCGCTCGCCCTCGATCACCTCACCGACGGGATCCTTGAGCGCGGCGATCTGGCGCACGGCCGCCGCGATCGCGTCGATGCGCCCCTCGTCCAGGCGCAGGCGGTCGAGCAGCGCCTCGCCGATGGCGTCCTCGCGGCCCGCCTGCATGTCGCGCTCATTCGCCTCCAGGATGTCGGGCACGCGGGCCTGCAGCGCGCAGGCGATCGCCTCCAGGGCTCGATCCTTGACGGCGGAGTCGATCCGCGCGAGCTCCCTCGACGCCCGCTTGGCCGATCGGCAGATGTCCGCTACTTCAGAGATGACGGTTGCCATGGCCCTTAAGCGTACGACGAACGCATCAGTCCACGACCAGATAATCGCGGTGGACGGCCTCATCGGTGGCGCGCGGAAGGATCTCGCGCAGCGCGGCGGACTTCATTCCGAGCACCTGCCGCAGCTCCTGCGCGGAGTAGTTGCAGATCCCCTTGGCCAGCGTCCGGGCCTGCTCGCCGTCCGCCGGGGCCTCGGCGATCTCGACCGCGTCGCCCGCGTCGAAGTCACCCAGCACCTCCACCACTCCGACGGGCAGCAGGCTCGCGCTCCCCTCGCGCACCGCGCGCGCGGCGCCGGCATCGATCAGGAGTGTGCCCCGCGAGGGCTTGGCGTACTTCAGCCACAGCTTGAAGCTCGAGTAGCGCGCCTCGCGGGCCGGGAAATAAGTGCCCACCCGTCCGGCTCCGTGCCCGCCGACGCGAACGGCCGCCGGGCCGCCGGCCTGTGCCTCGGTGCGCCCGTCATCGCGATCTCCCGCCAGCACCGCCCTCAGCGCGTCGGGGCTGAGGCCGTTGCAGATCACGGTCGAGATTCCGGCCGCCGTCGCCATGTCGGCCGCCACCACCTTGGAGCGCATGCCGCCCGAGCCCAGCGGCGAGGTCGTGTGACCGATCTCGAGGTCTTCGAGGGCCGTGAAGTCGGTCACCTCGCTGACGATCCGGGCGTCGGGATGAAGCCGCGGATCGGCCGTGAACAGGCCGTCGATGTCGGTCAGCAGGACGAGCTCCTCGGCGGCGACGAGCACCGCCACCTGTGCCGCCAGGAAATCGTTGTCACCGAAGGAGATCTCATCGGTGGCGGTCGTGTCGTTCTCGTTGATCACCGGCAGCACGCGCCACTCGAGCAGCGTGCTGAGCGTCTGGCGCGCGTTCAGGTAGTGGGTGCGCGCGCTCATGTCGAAGAACGTCAGCAGCACCTGGGCGCTTGTCACCCCGCGCTCGCGCAGGAGCTCGTCATAGATGCGGTAGAGCTTGCCCTGGCCCACCGCGCTGGCCGCCTGCAGATCGCCGATCGTCGAGGGGCGCTGCGGCAGGTTCATCACGCGCATGCCCCGGGCAATCGCACCGCTCGTGACGACGATCGCCTCGCCGCCGTCGCGGTGCAGGTCCGCCAGCACATCGCACACCCGCGCTAGCACCTCCAGGCGCGGCTCGCCGTCGCCGTCGGCGACGACGCTCGAGCCCAGCTTGACCACAACACGTCTCATCCTGGCTGTGAGCTTAATTGGCCGGGTCCAGCTCGAGGGTCATGCCGGCGATCTCGATCTCATCGCCGGGCTCGAACCCCTCCGCCTCCAGCGCCTTCAGCACGCCTATTCTCCGCAGCCTCTCCTCCACATAGGCCATCGCATCGTCGTTCTCGACGTCGTAGCGCGAGAGCAGGCGCTCGATGCCCCTCCCCCTGACCGCGAAGGAGCGCGGCCCGAGCCGCTCGACGCGAAAGCCGCTCGCAGCCGCCGGGCGAAACACCATGTGCTCGGCGAGCTCCTCCACATCCGCGGGGGCGGCGGCCTCCGGTGGCGTGCTCGACGCCACGACGTGGCGCAGCAGCTCGCCCGCCAGCTCTGACAGCCCCTCGCCGGTGGCGCTCGAGGTGGCGATCACCGGGACCTCTGAGCCGAGCCGCTGCTGCCACTCGGCGACCGCTGCTCGAGCGCCCTCATCGGTGACGAGATCGGCCTTCGAGAGAGCCAGCACGCGCGGCAGCCCGGCCAGGCGCTCGTCGTGGGCCAGCAGCTCCGCCTCGATCGTCGCGTGGTTGGCGGATGCCTCGGCGCCCTCGCCGGCCGACAGCTCGGGGGCCATGTCGAGCACGTGCACGAGCACGCGCGTGCGCTCGACGTGGGCCAGGAAGTCGTGCCCGAGGCCCGCGCCCTGGCTGGCGCCCTCTATCAGGCCGGGGATGTCGGCCAGCACGAGCTGGCGCTCATCGCTTTCAAGCACCCCCAGAACCGGGGACAGGGTGGTGAAGGGATAGGCGGCCACCTTCGGGGCGGCCCGCGTCAGCCGCGACAGCAGCGAGGACTTACCGGCGTTGGGCAACCCCACGAGCCCCACGTCCGCGAGCAGCTTGAGCCTCAGCTCAAGCCAGCCCTCCTCCCCGGCCAGGCCGCGCTCAGCAAAGCGCGGCGCCTGGCGCGTGGCGGTGGCAAAGCGCTTGTTTCCCTTCCCGCCGGCTCCTCCCCGCGCCACAGGAGCGCTCTGACCCGCCGCCAGCAGCTCCCAGCGGCGGCCGCCAAGATCGCCGTCATCCTCCTCGGAGGCGGTGATCAGGGTGCCCGGGGGGACCCTGATGCGCAGGCTCTCGCCGTCGGCCCCGTGACGGAGCGCGCCCTCGCCGTGCCCGCCCCGGCCGGCCCTGTAGTGCGTCTTTCGCCTGAACTCCTGCAGGTCGCGCAGCGAGTCGTCGCAGACCAGCACGACTGCGCCGCCGTGCCCGCCGTCCCCGCCGTCGGGGCCGCCGCGCGGCACGTGCGCTTCCCGGCGGAAGCTCACGCAGCCGTCGCCTCCGGTGCCGGCCTGAACGTGAATCCTCGCGCGATCGTGGAGCATTGTTCAATCGTGACAGCAGCGCCGCTCCGGGCCCGCCGTGGTCGCCAGGAGAGTCCCGCCAACCCTCAGACCGCAAGGAGCACCGATGTCAGCCAACCCCGATCCGCCCAGGGCCTCAGACCGCGTCATGTTGATAACCGGCGCCTCCTCAGGGATAGGGGCCGCCACGGCCCGTCGCGCCTGCGCTGATGGCTGGCGCGTCGTGCTGGCCGCGCGCTCGCGCGAGCGCCTGGACGCGCTCGCCGCGGAGCTCGGCTCACCGCAGCGCGCGCTCGCGGTGTCCTGCGACGTGACCGACTGGGAGGCTCAGCAGGACATGGTGCGGGCAGCGCTGTCGGCGTTCGGGGCGATCGACGCCGCCTTCGCCAACGCAGGCTTCGGAGGGCCCCGCGGCTTCCTTGAGGACACCCCGGAGCACTGGCGCGAGATGGTTCTGACGAACGTCTACGGAGCCGCGCTCACGCTGCGTGCCACGATCCCGGCGCTGCGCGACTCTCGCGGGCATCTGCTCTTGACCTCGAGCGTCGCCGGGCGCCGGGCGCTGCCGGGGTCGATGTACTCGTGCACCAAGCACGCGGTGACGGCCATGGGCGAGGCCGCCCGCCAGGATCTCAACGGCAGCGGCGTGCGTGTGACCCTGATCGAGCCCGGCATCACAGATACGCCCTTCTTCGAGAAGCGCCCGGCCGATGCGCTCGCAGACGACGACATCGCCCGCGCGGTGATGTACGCGGTCTCCCAGCCTGCGCACGTGGACGTCAACGAGATCCTCATCCGGCCCACCGCCCAGCAGGGATAGGTGCCGGCCCGCGTCGAGGCTCAGGGGTGCGCGAGCCTGTGCGAGAACAGGAAGCCCGCGCCGGCTGCCGCACCCGCCACCGCGACCGTGCCGATGACCCCGACCGGCGGGAGATCCGAGCAGGCGGCGATCGTGGCCAGCGCATCCACCGAGTCGGCGACCGCGCACCAGGCCTGCGTGCGGGGACCGAGCTCGGGGTCATCGAGGGTCGCGAGCGCGAGCACGCCCAGGGCCAGGTCGCGTGCCCCCAGCGACCTCGCCAGGTAGCGCACGGTGGGGTGCTCAGCCTGATCGCCCAGCCATCTGCGGGTCACCTGCTCGGGCGCCAGCAGCACCGCTAAGCCGAGCGCGGCACGGGACGCGGCCAGGACCCGGGCGCCCCGCCGCGGGTTCATCGCCGAGCCTCAGGCCTCGTCGCCTGCGGGCAGGACGCTGACCATGCGCCCGCGCCGCCCGGCGGTGAACTGCACCGTACCCGCCGCGCGCGCGTACAGCGTGTCGTCCTTGCCGATGCCCACCCCGGCGCCCGGCTTGAAGCGTGTCCCGCGCTGGCGCACGATGATCTCCCCGCCGGTCACCACCTGCCCGGCGAAGGTCTTCACGCCGAGTCGCTGGGCGTTCGATTCACGCCCGTTGCGGCTGGATCCAAGTCCCTTCTTATGCGCCATCTGAGGCCGTCTCCTTCGCCGCTTTCGCGGCCGCTGGCTTGGCGCCCTGGACGGCGATGTCGGTGACCTCGATGCGGGTCAGGGACTGGCGGTGGCCGTTGCGGCGCTTGTAGCCGCGCTTGGGCTTGAACTTGAACACGCGCAGCTTCTCACCGCGCACGTGGGCGAGCACCTTCGCCGTGACCTTCACCTTCTCGAGGCCCGCCTTGTCGAAGACGGTCTCCTCGGAGCGATACAGGATCGGCTCGAGCGCCACGTCGGCGCCTTCCTCGGCGGCCAGGCGCTCGATCAGGAGCTGCTGGCCGCGCTCCACGCGGTACTGCTTGCCGCCGGTCTTCACGATCGCATACATGTCTGTGTCAGTCTCGATTTCTCGCTCTTGGGAGGGTCCGGCATCCGTCTCGGCCGGCGGGCCCGGGGCTACTCCGTGGACGCCCGCGCCTTGGCAGCCGAACGGCGTCGCCCGCCTCTGCGGCCACGACGCCGAGGCTTGGATTGTAGGTCATCGGGCTTGCCGTCGGCCTCGACGGCCTCATCGGGCGCATCCTGACCGGAGGCCGGGCCCTCACGGGAGTCAGAGCCGTTCGCGCTCGGCGAGGAGCCCGAGTCCGCCTCCCCTCTGTCCTCGGAGCCCTCGCCGCCGGCGCGCGCCGAGGCGCCTGCCGCGGCGCGCTCGCCGCCGCGTTTCCCCTCGCGCGAGGCCGCGGGCGCACGTCGTTTGGCCCGCGGGCGCCTCTCCTGGGCCGGGCTCGCCGTGCGCTCGGGCAGGGTCATGACCTCACCGGACTCGTCGAGCAGCAGCGCGCTCGCGGCCGTGCGGCCCACCTGATGGATGCGCACCATCCGCTTCTCGCCGACAAATGGTGCCGCGCCGGCGATGGAGATGATGTAGCCGTCTATTTTGGCCACGGCGTCGTCCACGTCATACATGTGCGGCTCGACGATCTCCACCAGCACCTCGTCGCCCTGGCGGAACGGCAGCGCCCGCTCCTCGACCTCCTCGCGGGTCCCCATGAAGGTGATCGCGAAGTGATCCAGCGCGAGGCCTTCGGAGCCCTCGAACAGAAACGACTTGCCGGTCTGGGCCTCGAGCGTGTGCAGCACCCGCGAGCCGTGACCCGTGAACTGGGTGCTCACGCGCGGGTTGATCTGCACGAGGAAGGCTTCCGCCTCGGGGTGCTCGAGCACCTCGTCGCGCAGCTTGCGCTCGAACTCGATCGCAATCGTCTCCTCGGAGCGGATCACGCCCTCGCCGTCGCAGGTGGGACACGGTCTGCTCATGATCTCGCGCACGCCCTCGGTCACGTTCTGGCGGGTCATCTCGACCAGGCCGAGCTTTGAGATCTCGGCCGTGAACGTCTTCGTGCGATCCTCGTCCAGCGTCTTTCGCAGCGTCTTCATGACCGCGTCGCGGTTGCGCGCGCGGGCCATGTCGATGAAGTCGATCACGATGATCCCGCCGATGTCGCGCAGCCGCAGCTGGTTGACGACCTCCTCAGCGGCCTCCAGGTTGGTCTTGGTGATCGTGTCCTCGAGCCCGGCGCCCTTGCCGCGGCTGATGAAGCTGCCCGAGTTCACGTCGATCACGGTCAGCGCCTCGGCATAGTCGATCATCAGGTAGCCGCCGCTGGGCAGGTCCACCCGCCGTGACAGCACGCCCTCGATCGCCTTGTCCACGCCGTAGGCCTCGAACAGCGGGTCCGGCTGCTCCCACAGCTCAACCCGCTCGACCAGCTCCGGGGCGGTACGCGCGAAGAAGGACACGAGGCGGTGATACTGCTTCTCGTCATCCACGATCGCCCGCTCGAAGTGAGCCGAGAAGATGTCGCGCACGACCCGCACCGACAGGTCGGCCTCCTGGAAGACCAGATCCGGGGCGGCCGTGTCCTGGACTCGCTTGACGAGCACCTCGTGCAGCTTGTGCAGGTACTTCAGCTCGCGCTCGAAATCCTCCCGCTTGGCGCCGTGGGCGGCCGTGCGGATGATGACCCCGCCGTCGTCGAGCACCAGGTTGGCGGTCTGGCGGCGCAGGCGTTCGCGCTCGCGGTCCTCGAGGCGGCGGGACACGCCGACGCCCTCGCCGGTGGGCGCGTAGACCATGTAGCGCCCGGCGATCGTCAACTCCATCGACAGCCGCGCGCCCTTCGTCTTGAGGGGATCCTTGACCACCTGCACGACGATCTCCTGGCCGGGCGAGAGCAGGTCTGAGATCTTGCGCCCGCTGCCCGAGCCGCGCCCGCGCTTGGGCGCCTCGACCCCCGGCAGCACGATCTCATCGACATGCAGGAAGCCGTTCTTCTCAAGGCCTATGTCAACGAATGCGGCCTCCAGGCCGGGCAGCACGTTGTCGACCTTGCCCTTGTAGATGTTGCCGACGATCGATCGCCCGCCCCGGCGCTCCAGGTAGAGCTCGGCGATGCGATAACCGGCGTCCGGACCTCCACGGCGTTTGCGCGGGCCGGCGGATCGCCGGCCACTCGAGGAGGGGCGCAGGGCGGCGGGGGTACCGCTCGCCTCCAGAAGCGCCACGCGCGTCTCCGCGCGATCGACGCTGACAAGCACTTGCTTTTTCAATTTGATCCAGTCTTTCGGTATTGGAACCGGCCGAGTACCGGGTGTGGGGGCATCGGATGAAAGCGCGCAGGGCCTGAGGGCTCATGCGCTGCGATCCGGCCGACGGCGCATCCAGCGCGCTGCGAACAGCGCCCTCGCACACCCCGGGCGCCGGTTGGGGCGCTTTCATCGGGGAGCGGGCGGGCGTTGAGTCTGGCAGGGGGTACTCGGCGGACATTGGTGTCTAGTAGCGCAGTACGCGGCCCTTCATCGCTTGAGAGGCGCGCGCCTGGACATAGATCGATTGCAACAGGCCCACCGCCAACAGGGTCGTGATCACCGACGAGCCGCCATAGCTCATGAGCGGCAGCGTGACACCGGTGATTGGCATGATCCCAATTGTCATTCCCACGTTGACGAAGACCTGGAACATCAGCATAGCCGCTACGCCAGCCGCCACGAGCGAGCCGAACAGATCCTTCGACATCACCAGGATGCGCAGCGTTCGCCATATCAGCAGGGCGTATAAGGACAGCACCAGCGCCGCCCCGAGAAAGCCGTACTGCTCGCCGACGGCGGCGAAAACGAAATCGGTGTGGTCCTCGGGCACATAGTTCAAGCGGGTCAGTGGGGCGCTCGTGCCGCGTCCCGTCTTCTGTCCGGACCCGATCGCTATCTTCGACTCCTCCTGCTGGTAGCCCTGCTTTTGGACGTTGGTGGTGGGATGCAGAAACGCCGTCAGCCGTTCGGTCTCATAGGGCTTCAGCACGTGCACTCCGGCCGCCGGCGCAGCCACGAGCACGAAGCTCAGCGACACGACCACGAGCACCACGAGCGCGGCCAGGTGCCGCCACGGGGTGCCGGCGACGAACAGCAGGGTGAACGCGATCACCATGTACACGAGGCCCGAGCCGAGGTCCGGCTGGGCGATCACGAACATCGCCGGCACGAGCGCGGCCAGCATCACCCGAATGGTCGTATCGCGCTCGCGCAGCCGTCGCGAGCGGTCCACAACGAACGCCGACAGGGCGAGGATCAGCAGCACCTTGCCGAGCTCCGAGGCCTGGAAGGAGAAGCCCGGCAGCGAGATTGCGCGCTGGGCCCCCTGGGCGGAGTGGCCCACGCCGAGAACCGCCAGGATGGTGAATATCAGCAGGGCGTAGATGCCGACTTTCAGCTGGCGCAGGCGCGAGTAGTCAAACCGCGACAGGGCCAGCATCAGCAGGCCGCCGACGATCAGGTATGCCGCCTGGCGGTGGACGTAGTAGTCGGGCTGGCCTTCGATCACGTTCTGGGTCGCCGGGCCCAGCGTCACCACCGAGGCGATCGCCAGCCCCAGGGCAGAGAGCGTCAGCAGCGGGTCCAGCGGCAGCGTGAACGTGCGCGCTCCGGTGGGCGCGACCGGCTCGTCGGTCGCCCGGATCGGAGACGAGCGCCCGGCCTGCCCGCCGATCGGCGTGGAGCTCGAGGATGGGCTCATAGCGTCTTTGAGTTCCCGGCGACGAACTGCTCGCGCACGCCGTACCACTTGGACGCGATAAGGCGGGCGATCGGCGCGGCCGTTTCGGCGCCGAAGCCGCCCTGCTCGACCGTCACCGCGATCACGATCGGCCGCTGGGGGTTGCCGATGTAGCACATGTACCAGGACTGGTCTTCGAGGCCTTCGTGCTGGGCGGTGCCGGTCTTCCCGTACACCGGGTCCTGCGCCTGGTTCCAGCCCGTCCACACGTCCGCGGAGGTACCTCCGGGCTGGCTTGCGGCCTCGTGGATCCCTTCCATCACGAGGCTCAGGTCGGCGTCGTTGAGGTGCACATGGCGCTTGGGCGGGTAGGGCAGCGCCTGCACCAGGCGGCCCTGCGAGTCGTCGATCTCAAGGCCCAGGTGCGGGGTCACCACCGTTCCTTCGCCGCCGTTTCGGTAGGCGCTCGCGAGCGTGGAGTAGGCGACGGCCATCTGCAGGGGGTCGGTCAGCAGATCGCCCTGGCCGACCGCCAGGTGCATGTTGTCGCCGACGCTCCAGGGCCTGACTTCCGAGACGTAGCCGCAGGCAGGGTGGTGCGCCTCGTGTTCGCACTTCACCTGCAGCGCGTTCTCGTGCGCGCGCCAGGCGCGGTCGGGGACGACGCCTTCGAACTCGCTGGGCAGGTCGATCCCCGTCTGCTCGCCGATTCCCAGCTCGTGAGCCATGTTCTGGATCACGTTGCCGTAGCTGTTGGCGAGCTCGCCCACTTCGAAGAAGTAGGTGTCCGAGGACACCTTCAGCGCTTCCACGAGCCCCACCGCGCCGTAGTCGGCTTTGCCCGCGTTGCAGAACTGCTCGGTCGAGACGGAGATGCACTGGCCGGCGCCCAGACCCTCGGTCGGGGTGATCACCCCGCCCTGCAGGGCCGCCATGGCGGTGATCGGCTTGAACGTCGAGCCGGTCGGATAGGTGCCGTTCACCGCCCGGTCGGTGAGGGGCCCGCCGGCCGTGCTCGAGCCCTCGAGCGCCGTGTATTCGGCTTTGGTCAGGGGTTTGGCGAACTTGTTCGGGTTGAAGCTCGGGTAGGAGCCGATGGCGAGGATCTGGCCGTTGCGGGGGTCGATCGCGGTGAACGCCCCAGCCACCGCCGGTTTGCCCCCGGCCCTGGCCCGTTCGATGCCTTCGAGCATGGCCTTTTCGGCCTCCTGCTGGAGGCCGAGATCGAGCGTCACCTTGAGGCTGTGCCCGGCCTGGGGCTGGGTCGGAGTGAGGTTGCTGGGAACGGGGTAGCCGGCCGCGTTTACCTCCACGCGCTGCACGCCGCTCTTGCCGCGCAGGTAGCGGTCGTAGTAGTACTCGAGCCCTTCCTGCCCGACCACGGTCCCGGCCTGCACCCCGTGGAAGGCGCGCAGTTTGAGCTCTCCTTCGGAGACCTGGCCGACGTAGCCCAGCGCCTGGGCGGCCATCTGGCCATAGGGGTAGGCGCGGATCGAGACCGGCTGCTGCACCACCCCGGGGAACTCGTTCTGGCGCTCGGCCAGCACGGTCAGCACGCCCGGGCCGGCATCGGTCTTGATCGTGACCGGGGCGTATGGCACGGCGGTCCGCCCCCTCACCACGATCGCCTCGATGCGCTGACCGCTCATGCCGAGCAGCGCGCCCAGCCGGCGGTACAGGGCGAGCCTCGGGCGTCCCGCCGGCGGCAGCGCCGAGGGCACGATCTGCACGGCGTTGGTGACCCTGCTGGTCACGATCGGCTGGCCTTCACGGTCCAGGATCTCTCCTCGCGGCGCGGGGATCGGCAGGTCGCGCACGCGGTTGGCGTTGGCCTGCGCGACATACTGTTCGCCGGTCAGAACCTGCAGGTACCAGAGGCGGAAGAAGATGATCGCGAACATCGCCATCGCGAGGCCTCCCAGCACCGCCACGCGCAGCGCCAGCTGCGGCGAGACCGGCACGCGAGGGTCGCTCGGGCGGGCGCGCTCGAGCGCGCTCATGTGCGACGGGACAGCGGGCTCAGACCGCCGGTCGTGTACGCGCGCCGGCGCCGGCGCCGCGGGTCATCCGGCAGTCCGCCCTCCAGGCTGCGCCGCACGATCGCCCATACCGGCAGCGCGATGATCGTGTTCAGCATGATCCCCAGCACGATCTGACGCAGCAGATCGAGGCTCACCGGGGCGTCGACGCCGAGCAGGAACTCCATCAGCGAATAGCCCACCAGCGAGACCGCCGAGGCGGCGGCGCCGACCAGCAGCGGGGTGACCGCGGCCTGGGGATCGCGCAGTTCCCGCAGCCGCCCCGACCAGTAGCCGATGAGCGTGAACAGGAAGGAGGTCACGCCCAGGGTCTGCACGAGCGTGAGGTCGACCAGCAGGCCGATCGCGAAGCCCGTCACGGCTCCCAGCGTGGAGCCGCACAGCAGTCCCACGAAGGCCACCACCAGGGGCGACAGGTCGACGTTGACGCCGAACACCGGAACCTCCGAGACGACTCCGATCTGCACGAACACGAGGACCACCGACATCGCCGCTATTCGCAGCAGCAGTCCCGCCGAGGAGCGCGAGCCCGTCATCCGCCGAACCCCGTCGAGGCGAGCTGTTCGCCCGCCCCGCCCGTGGAAGCAGGGCTCTGGCCGACCGGCAGGCTGGCCGCCACGCGGCTCAGGTTGGCCGGCAGCGAGCCTGAGGCGGCGGTCAGCACCTGCACCACGTCGAGGTCGTGCAGATTCGCGGCCGGGCGCACGTTGACCGACTTGTAGGCGCTTTCTTCGTTGACCGAGGTGACCTGCCCGATCAGGATCCCCGGGGGATACAGCGAGTCATCGGGGCTCGACACGGTCCCGGAGGTGACCACGTAGTCGCCGGGATTGGCCACCGTGTTGGCCGGCAGGTACTGCAGCAGCAGGTCGTTGGGTTCGCCCACCTTGGGCTGCACGATTCCGGTCGCGTTGCTCGTGCCCAGCCTCGCCGAGACGCCCATCGTGCTGTCGGTGATGAGGCTCACCTCGGCTCCGTCGGAGGCGACCTGCGCGACCTTGCCGACCAGCCCTTCGCCATTGATCACCGGATCGTTGACGCGCACGCCGGCCGATTCTCCTTTGTCGAGGACCACCGTCTCATACCAGAGGTTGGGCGATTTGCCGACCACCGTGGCGGTGACCGGATGGTAGTCGCTGACGCTCAGGCGGTTGTCCAGGGCGTACATCGCCGTCAGCTCGCGGAAGGTGCGTTTTTCAGACTGGTTGGCGATCAGTTCCCGGTGCAGTTTGTCGACCTGCTTCAGCAGCGCGTCGCGCTGGCTTTTGGCGTGCAGCGTGTTGTCGATCCAGCTGAACGTGTCGCGGACCGGCTTCAGGGCCTTGTTGGCGCCGTCCTGGATCGGCGAGACGACCGTCAGGAAGTCGCGCTGCACCGAGTGCAGTCGCCCGTTTGGAGCCTCACCGAAATAGGCCGTCAGTAGCAGCAGGCTGAGCACGACGAGCAGCACAAGCACAGCACGTCGACGCCGAACCGTCTTGTCGTACACGGATGGTTGCCTTCCGAAGCGTTCAAAGTGAAGAGTACCCTCAACGCGGGCGGGGTGGACGGGCTTGCCACACGCCGCGGGTCACCCGGCTCAGCGTCGCCTGCGGTTGCGCGAGCTGCGATTGGAGCGGTGGATAGCCTCGAACTCCTCGAGCGAGCGGCCGGAGCCGACCGCCACGCACGTCAGCGGCGACTCGGCCAGGTGGGCCGGCATCTGCGTCTCCTCGCGCAGCCGCTCGTCGAGTCCCTGCAGCAGCGAGCCGCCACCGGCCAGCATGATGCCCCGGTCCATGATGTCCGAGGCGAGCTCCGGCGGGGTGCGATCGAGCGTCTCCTTGACCGCGTCGATTATCTGGCTCAGCGGCTCCTCCAGCGCCTGGCGGATCTCCTCGCTGGTCAGCACCACGGTCTTGGGTAAACCGGCGACCATGTCGCGCCCGCGAATCTCCGCCTGCAGCTCCTCGGCCATCACGCAGGCCGAGCCGATCTCGAGCTTCAGCTCCTCGGCGGTCTGCTGACCGATCAGCAGCTTGTACTCCTTCTTGGCGTAGTTGATGATCGCCTCGTCCATCTCGTCGCCGCCCACGCGGATCGACTGGGACACGACGATCCCTCCGAGCGAGATGACCGCGACCTCCGAGGTGCCACCGCCGATGTCCACGACCATCGATCCGGTCGGCTCGCCCACCGGCAGCCCGGCCCCGATCGCCGCCGCCATCGGCTCCTCGATCAGATAGGCCGTGCGCGCGCCCGCCGATAAGCATGCCTCCTCCACGGCCCGCTTCTCGACCCCGGTCACGCCGGAGGGAACGCAGACCACCACCCGCGGATGCGCCCAGCGGTTCTGGTGGACCTTCTGGATGAAGTGCCTGAGCATCTCCTCGGTCACGTCGAAGTCGGCGATCACCCCATCCTTCAGTGGGCGGATCGCCTGAATCGTGCCCGGCGTGCGGCCCAGCATGCGCTTGGCCTCGATGCCCACGGCGTGCACTTCGCCCGTGCGCGAGTCGATCGCCACAACGCTCGGCTCTGACAGCACGATGCCGCGGCCGCGGACATAAACGAGGGTGTTCGCCGTCCCGAGATCGACCGCCATGTCGCGGCCTCCGAAACCTGTGAGGTAGCTGAAAATGCCCATATATATTGAGAGAGGACACGCTCGGATTCGGTTTCGCGGCGCTGCGCCACGACGCGCTCGGCCACCGGTGCGTGTCCGGGGTGTACCCGCGGGCAAGTGTAGCGGACCCCCGCCGGCGGCCGACAAGTGCTGCCAGGGGATTTGCAGGCAAAAAGGCCCTCACGACCGCCAATGCGGGCGGTCCGCCACGGCGCACCACGACCGGCGCCAGAGGCGCCCTCATCACCGGATCAGCAACTCGGGGTAGATGTCAAGCAGGGTCGCCAGCGGCAGGCCCACCACGTTCTCGACCTCCCCCTCCACGCGGCGCACCAGCGCCGCCCCCGCGCCCTGGATCGCGTACCCGCCGGAGCGGCCCCGCCACTCGCCCGTGGCCACATACCAGTCCATCAGCGTCTCGTCGAGCTCGCGGAAGGTGACCTCGGTACGCACGCTGGCGGTCACCGGCGGCTGCGGCCCATCCCCCGTCCTGACGAGCGCCACGCCGCTCACCACTTCATGGGTCGCGCCACCCAGCGCCCGCAGGGTCTCACGGGCGGCGGCCTCGTCGCCGGGCTTGCCGTAGATGATGCCGTCCAGGGCGACGAGCGTGTCGCAGCCCAGCACCAGCTCGCTGCGATCGGGCCGGCACACGGCCTGCGCCTTTCGCAGCGCGTTCTCCAGAGCGACCTCTGCGGGGTCGCCCCGGTCGAGCTCCTCGGCGCCCGACGGCCGCACCTCGAAGGCCACGCCCAGGCGCCCCAGGATCGCGCGTCGCTGCGGCGATGCCGAGGCGAGTATGAGCAGCGCTAGAGCTCTCCGAAGAACAGCTCGGACTCGCGCGCGGCCGACTCGGGCGAGTCCGAGCCGTGGACCATGTTCTGACCCACCTCAAGCGCGAAGTCGCCCCGGATCGAGCCGGTCGCGGCCTCGAGGGGATCGGTCGCGCCGATCACCTGCCGCGCGGCCCTGACCGCCTCCGGGCCCTCGAGCACCATCGCGACGATCGGCCCAGAGGTGATGAACTCGACCAGCTCACCGAAGAACGGGCGCTCTGAGTGCTCGGCGTAGTGGCTCTCGGCCAGCTCCCGGGTCACGGTCATGTGGCGCAGCGCCACGATCTGAAGGCCCTTGCGCTCGAAGCGGGAAAGTATCTCGCCGGTCAGCCCCCGCGCGAAGGCATCGGGCTTGACCAGGATCAGCGTTCGGTCCATGAGCTCCTCATCTGTTGGAAGGTTCTGTTCAGGGCGACGGCCGCGGACGACCGCCGGGGCGCCCGGCACGCCCGGCGCCGCGTACTCCGGCGCTCGTTTCGGGGGCCACCAGGGGTCCGGGTGCGGCGTCCTCGCCGGCATCGGTCCTGTCCCTCAGCCCGATCTCGGGACCGGCCTCGGTGAGCTGCGAGTCGACCGCGGTCTCAGAGCCGGGCCTGCGCGACCCGGCCGCCCCCACCTCGGCGCGCTCGCCCTCGGGCGCGCTCGTGCGCCGGCGGCGGTTGCGCCGTGAGGTGGACAGGCCCGGTACCTCGGTCTCGCAGTAGGGGCAGATCGTCCAGGCCTGGTCCAGCGGGCGCGAGCAGCTCACGCAGCGCTCCTTCAGCTTGCGCAGGCAGCTCGGGCAGCGGACGAAGTCGCGCTCGATGCGGTAGTCGCAGTACGGGCACAGCCCGCTGTCCAGCTCGTGCAGGCGCGCCTCGGCCGCCTGCATCTCGAGCTCGCGCTCACGCACGTCCTCGAGGTACTCGGGCGGTCGCAGGATCATGTAGACGATCGTGCCCACGAACGGGAACAGCGACGCCGCGGTGGAGCAGCCCACGAGCATGGGGTCCTGGATCCTGCGGCGGGCGTCTGCATAGGTCCAGTAGATCAGCGACAGATACAGCACCACGGCGAACAGGATCAGCAGGTCGATGACCAGATTCAGGCCGCTGCTTTCGATTCCGAAATAGGCCAGGGGCATCGGCCGGCTGAGTTTAGAGAAACAACCGGCCGAATCCGTAACCAGCGGCGAAGAACACCAGGATCACGAGGGCTACGATCAGCGCCACGGCGCCGATCATGGTGAGGACAGATGGACCCTCGTCGTTCATCTCATGAGGCCACACTCGAGTGCTGTGGCCCGCTCAGGCTACCGCCGGCGTCCAGGCGCGAGAGCAGATCGCCAACCAGATAGACCGACCCCGTGACCAGCACCGCTCCCGCGCGTTCACCGGCCCAGCGGCGCGCCTCATCGAGCGCCCGCCACGGCGTCGGCTCGCATACCACCGCGTCGAAGGACAGCTGGCGTGCAAGCGACTGAAGCGCCGCCGGCGACAGGGCGCGGCTGCTGGGAGGAGCGGTGAACCATGCGCGCTCGCATATCCCCAGGAGCGCGGCGAGCATGCCCGCCGCGTCCTTGTCCTCGAGCACCCCCAGCACCAGCGCGGTCGGCCGCCCCTGATGGACCTCCGGCAGCGACTCGACCAGCGCCGCCACCGCATGAGGGTTGTGCGCGCCGTCGAACACCGTCAGCGGCTCGCCCCCGACCACATGCAGGCGCCCGGGCACCGCCGTCGATGCGCCCGCGTCGAGAACCGCACGCTCGTGGGCCTCTCCCTCCCAGCCGATCTCAGAGCGCTCGCGGTGAAGGCTGCCGGGGTCCCTTAGATAGGCCTCGGCGGCGGCCCGCGCGAGCGCGAAGTTGCGCTGCTGGAACGATCCCCTCGCCAGCAGGGGCAAACTCTCGTCAGAGGCCGACACCTGGACGATCCGCGCCCCGCGCTCGCCCGCCACCCGCCGGGCCACCTCGAGCGCCGCCGGCGCGAGGGCGGCCCCGAGCACCAGCGTGGTGTGCGGCTGTACGACCGCGAGCTTCTCCTCGGCGATGTCCTTCAGCGTCGGCCCCAGCCAGCGGGTGTGCTCGAGCCCCACGTTCGTCAGCACCGTCACGCGCGACTCCACCACGCTGGTGGCGTCGTAGCGCCCGCCGAGCCCGGCCTCCAGCACCGCCACCTCCACCCCGCGCTCGGCCATCTCCCACAGCGCGGCCGCCGTGAGCAGTTCGAACTGGGTCACGTGGTCGTCCTCGGACAGCGTGCGGTTCACGCGCTCGGCGGCCCACGCCGCCCGGGCCACGGCTGCCGCGAAGGCATCGCTGTCCAGATCGCGCTCGGCCACCTGCACGCGCTCGGTGTAGGAGGCCAGGTGGGGCGAGGTGTAGGCCGCCGTGCGCAGACCGTGGCGCTCGAGGATCGCCGCGATCATGCGGGTGGTCGAGGACTTGCCGTTCGTGCCGAGCACGTGGATCGTGTCAAAGCGGCTCTGCGGCGAGCCCAGCACGGTCAGCATCCGGCGCATGCGGTCAAGGCCGAAGCGCATCCCGAACAGCTCGAGCGAGCGCAGGTGGCGCTCGGCCCGGGCCTCGCTCCACGGCATCAGCGACGCTTGCGCCCGCGGCGCATCAGCGGCAGCAGCTCGCGGCTCGCTCCCTGGATGTCGAGCTTGCGGGCCAACCGGCGCAGCTCGAGGCGCTCCCTGACGCTGAGGTTGCCGGTCCGTCCCTTCGACTGGCGCAACAGGCGAGCCAGGCGCGCGCGGTCCTTCGCGGACAGGGCGCTCCAGCGCTTGCCCAGCACCACGGCGGCCTGCAACAGCAGCAGCCACGGCAGGCCCTTCATGCGATCGACCTTGGACGTCTTCACAGCCGCGATCCTAGCGACGATGCCCGCCCCGCGCTCACCGCGCGGGCGCAGTGAACGCCCGGCTCAGGCGGACTCCTCGCGCAGTGAGGAGTCCTCGGCGTCTTCGGGCGCCGCTTCGGTCACGAGCGTCGGCGTGAGGCCCTTTTCGACGGTCTCCTTGGTCACCACGCACTTCTTCACATCGCGCCGCGAGGGGAGCTCGAACTGCACCTCCAGGAGGATCTCCTCGATGATCGACCGAAGCCCCCGGGCCCCGGTTTCGCGGGCCAGGCCCTTCTCGGCGACGGCCGTCAGCGAGTCCTCGGAGAAGACCAGCTCGATGCCGTCGAAGGAGAAGAAGCGCTGGAACTGCTTCACAAGCGCGTTGCGCGGCTCGACCAGGATCGAGACCAGGTCGTCCCGCGTGAGCTGGTGAACCGCGGACATCACCGGCAGGCGGCCGATGAACTCGGGGATCAGCCCGTACTCGATCAGGTCCTCCGGCAGGCAGTGCTCGAACACTTCGCCGGTGTCACGCTCGGCCTTGGCCTCGATCGCGGCCGCGAAGCCCACCCCTTTGTGCCCGATCCTGCGCTCGATCACCTTGTCCAGGTTGGCGAACGCACCGCCGCAGATGAACAGCACGTTGGTGGTGTCGATCGTCAGAAACTCCTGGTGGGGATGCTTGCGCCCGCCCTGCGGCGGCACCGAGGCCTGGGTGCCCTCGAGGATCTTCAGCAGCGCCTGCTGCACCCCCTCCCCGGACACGTCCCGGGTGATCGACGGGTTGTCGGCCTTGCGCGCGATCTTGTCGACCTCGTCGATGTAGATGATGCCCGTCTCGGCCTTCTTGACGTCATAGTCGGCGGCCTGGATCAGCTTCAGCAGGATGTTCTCGACGTCCTCGCCGACATACCCGGCCTCCGTCAGGGCTGTCGCATCGGCGATCGCGAACGGCACGTTCAGGATGCGGGCCAGCGTCTGGGCCAGCAGCGTCTTTCCGCAGCCGGTGGGACCGAGCAGCAGGATGTTCGACTTCTGCAGCTCGATGTCGGACTCGCCGGACATCATCATCTGCACGCGCTTGTAGTGGTTGTACACCGCCACCGACAGCGTGCGCTTGGATGGATCCTGGCCGACCACGTAGTCGTCCAGCACGTCGTAGATCTCACGCGGCTTGGGCAGGTTCTCCAGGTCGAACGCCGGCGGAGCCGACAGCTCCTCGTCGATGATCTCGTTGCACAGGTCGATGCACTCGTCGCAGATGTACACGCCCGGACCGGCGATCAGCTTCTTGACCTGTCGCTGGGACTTGCCGCAGAAGCTGCACAGGAGCTGCTCGTTGGAGTCTGTTGGTCTGGCCATGGCGCTAGTGCTCGGAGATCACGCGGTCGATTATGCCGTACTCCTTGGCCTCCTCAGAGCTCATGAAGTAGTCGCGGTCGGTGTCTTTTCGCACGTCCTCCAGCTGCTTGTGCGTGTGCTTGGCGATGATCTCATCCAGCCTGCGGCGCACGTCGATGATCTCTTTCGCGTGGATCTCGATGTCGGTCGCCTGCCCTTCAAAGCTCGAGGACACCTGGTGGATCAGGATCTTGGCGTTGGGCAGGGCCATCCGCTTTCCCTCGGCCCCTCCGGCCAGGAGCAGCGCGCCCATCGACATGGCGATGCCCACGCAGATCGTCTGCACGTCGGGCTTGACGAACTGCATGGTGTCGTAGATCGCAAGGCCCGCATAGACGGATCCGCCCGGCGAGTTGACATACAGGGAGATGTCCTTTTCGGGGTCCTCGGACTCCAGGTGCAGCAGCTGGGCGACGATCAGGTTGGCGATCTGGTCGTCAACAGGCGTGCCCAGGAAGATGATCCGCTCGTTGAGCAGGCGGCTGTAGATGTCGAACGCGCGCTCACCTCGCGAAGTCTGCTCAACGACCATTGGGACAAGTGGGCTCATAGTCCTCGCTTTGGTTTCGCTTCGCCGGCCGGATTCCTCTAGAAGGCTAGCGGCCCGGTGTCCACAACCTGCCGGGCGCTGCGGCGGGATCCTCTTCCTCCGCCGCCTTCTCGGGCGTCCACAGCTCTTCCCGCGCCTGCGCCTGCGCGACCGGGATCGGCGTGGCCGCGGCCGCGATCAGCTCGACGGCCTGGCGCGCGGCAAGATCCTCGCGCAGCTCCTCAAGGCGCCCGCTCTTCCGCAGATCCTCGAGCAGCTTCGCGGGCTCGGCGCCCTCACGCTCGGCGACGGGGGAGATGGCCTTGAGAAGCTCCTCCTCGGTGGGGCTGATGTCCTCGGCCGCAACGACGGCGGTGAGCACCGCCTCGCGGCGCAGCGCCAGCTCGGCCTCGGGCTCCATCTCGGCGAGTATCTCCTCCTCCTTGCGCCCGGCGATCTGAAGATAGGCCTCGCGCGAGATGCCGCGATGGGACAGCGAGTGGAGCATCCGCTCCCACATCTCCTGCGCCCTCGCCTTGATCAGCTCGGGGGTCAGCCCCACGCGCGCATTCGCCACAGCCGCATCGAGCGCGGACTGGCGGAACTCGCCCTCGATTCGCTCCTGCTCGGCGTCGGTCAGGCGGCGGCGGATGTCCTCGCGCAGCTCCTCCACGCTGTCAAAGCCGGCGTCGATCGCGAAGTCGTCGTCGACGGCCGGGAGCTCCTTCAGCTTGACCTCCTTGACCGTCACCTCGAACGACGCGTCGCGCCCGGCCAGCTCCTCGTTGCCGTAGTCGGCCGGGAACGACAGCTCCACCGTGCGCGTCTCACCGGCGCTCGCCCCGAGCAGCCCCTCCTCGAAGCCGGGGATCAGGTTGCCGGCGCCCAGCTCGATGAGCTGATCGCGGCCCTCGCCGCCGGGCAGCGCCTGCAGATGCTCCTGCCCATCGCCGTCCGGATCCACGAGCGAGCCGGTGTAGTCGACGACCACGAAATCACCCTTTGCGGCGGGGCGCTCGGCCGTCTCCAGGCGGGCCAGGCGCTCGCGGGTGGCGTCGACCTCCTGCTCGATGAGCTGCTCCTCGACCGCCGGCTCGCGGCGGGCGACCTCGAGGCCCGTGTAGGGGCCCAGCTCGGCCTTGGGGAGGACTCCGATCTCGATCGAGAACTCCAGTGCCTCCCCCTGCGGCGGCAGGTCTCCAAGCGCCACCTGCGGATCGCCCACCGGGACGATTCCGGCGGTCTCGATCGCGTCGGAGTACCAACGCGACAGCGTGTCGCGCACGGCTTCCTCGAGCACCGTCTCGCGGCCGATCCGCTGGATGACCAGCGGGGCGGGCACCTTGCCGCGGCGGAAGCCGGGGAGCTTCAGCTCGCGCCCGAGCTGGTTCGCCTTGTGCTCGAGTCGCCCCTCCAGCTCACTGGAGGGGACCTGCACCTGCAGGCGCACGCGCGAGTCGGGAAGCTCGGTTACGGTGGTCTTCACGGCGACCGGCACCCCCGCCACGATACCGTGCCGCGGAGTGAGCGTGAGACGACGCCCATCCCGGCTTGGGCGCCTCGAGGGCAGGCTGTGGACCGGACCTCCCGGCCACCTCCTCGGCGGCGCGCTCGATCTCCTTCAGGCGCTCGCGCACCACCTGCTCGTGCGAGCGCGAGCGCGAGCCGCGCGCCGGGGCGTCCAGCGGCCGCTGTGATCAGCGGCCGGGACGCCCTGCGCGCGGCGTTGCTAGGCGACGGCTCCTGCGGTCGTCCCGGCGAAGGACAACGTCACGCCGCGCGGCACGACCAGCACCGAGCAGGTGGCGATCTCGATCAGATGCGATGCCGATGAGCTGATCGATACCCGACCCTGCTCGGCTTCCGGGCGCGAGTCGATGACCAGCAGGTCGGCGTCCTGGTTGGCAACCGGGGCGACGGTCGCTCCGAGCGCCGAGGCCAGGGCCTGGGCGGTCGCCTGGGCGCCACCGTTGGCGTCGCCGACGGCGACGATCCGCTGCACCGCCGCCTCAGCGCCCGCCTCGGCGAGACCGGCCGGCGCGATCGCGACGGCGGTCGAGCCGCCCTCGAGCAGGCGCTCGGCCGAGTTGCCGATCGCCACGTGGCCCTTGGCGGTGTGCGAGTCCGAGCAGAACACGATGGCGTCTGCGCCCTCGGACTCGGCCAGCGACCGCAGGCCCTCGGGGGTGGAGCGGTCGGTGACGACGTGCTTGGCGGCCGCCGGGTTGCCGAGCAGCTCGGCAGCGCGCTGAAGCAGCGCCTCGGCTTCGTTCTGGGCGAGGGTCTCGCCGCTGTAGTCGGGCTCGACGCTGTGACGCACGTAGGCAACCGACACCTCGGCGCCACTGCGGGCGAAGATGCGGCCGAGGGCGATTGCGTCATCCTCGTTGGCTGTTCCGTCATAGGAAACGATGATCTTGGCGGACATGGTTACTCCTGATCTGTGTGTTGTCGTTGGGATGGAAGCTCTGGTGCGTTTCAGCCTGTGCTTTCAACGCGATTGTGGCACGTTCCTGCCATCAGGCCCAGTGATATTTGTGATCGATGATATAAGATGTACTTATGCTCAATGCAGGCCGCCTGAGAGTCCTCAGAGAGGTCGCCTACCGGGGATCGTTCTCGGCCGCGGCCGAGGCCCTGTCCTACACCCAGTCGGCGGTGTCCCAGCAGATCGCGGCTCTCGAGGCGGAAGCCGGGATGACGCTGCTCGAGCGTCACGCCCGCGGCGTCACCCTCACCGCCGCCGGCCAGACGCTGGTCGGCCACGCCGAGGGCATCCTCGCGCGCCTGGAGGCCGCCGAGTCCGCGCTGTCGGCGATCGCGGGGCTTCGCAGCGGTCGCCTGCGCATGGCCTCCTTCCCCACCGCCGGGGCGACGCTCATGCCGCTGGCGATCGCCACCTTCCGCTCCTCCTACCCGGATGTCGAGCTGACCCTGGCGGAGGGCGAGCCCGAGGAGATCGTGCCGCGGCTGGGGGCCGGCGAACTGGACCTGGCGCTGCTGTACGAGTTCGCCGGCGAGACCTCTCTGAGGGAGGGCAACACGCGCGTGGGGCTGCTCGAGGACCCCATGTACCTCGCCCTTCCCAGCGATCATGAGCTCGCCGCCAGGGAGCGGCTGCGCCTTCAGGACCTCAGAGACGAAGCCTGGGTGCAGACGTCCCGCTCCAGCCCCTGCGCCAGGCACGTGGTCCGCTCCTGCCACGCCGCCGGTTTCGAGCCCAGGGTGTCCTTCGAGAGCGACGACTACCAGACGGTCCAGGGCCTCGTGGCGGCAGGCGTGGGCGTGGCGCTGATCCCCGAGCTCGCACTCTCGGTGGTGCGCGAGGACGTGGTGATCCGCGCGCTCTCCCCCCGGCCGCCGGTCCGCCAGGTGATCGCCGCCGTTCCCAGCGGAGCGGGTCTCGTGCCCGCGGCGCCGGCGATGCTGGGGATCCTCGAACAGGCCGCCGCGAGCTACGAGGTGCTCGGGGCGCCCGCCTCCTAAACCCTCCCGTCCGAGGCGGATGCCACTGTGGTGGGTTCCATGAGTGTGCTGCTGCTCATCGTCGGGGTCCTCCTCGGAGGTGCCTGCGCCGTCGCGTTCATCCGGGTCAAGCCCGATCGCGAGCGCATGCGCGACGAGTTGAAGGCGATCTCAGTGGACGTGCTCGCCCAGACCGGCGACTCGCTGGCCCAGCGGCTCGCCGACCAGCGCCGCCTCGAGGAGGAGCGCGCCAGCGGCGAGATGGCGCGGCGGGCTGAGGAGATCAAGGGTCTGGTCACTCCCGTCCAGGAGAAGCTCGGCAGGATGGAGAGCGAGATCTCACGGCTCGAGCGCGAGCGCCGACAGGCGCAGGGCGAGTTGGCGCAGATGGTTCGCCAGCTCAACGAGGGCGTCGGCACCTTGCGCACCGAGACCGGCAACCTGGTGTCCGCCCTGAAGCGCCCGACCACACGCGGCTCGTGGGGAGAGATCCAGCTGCGCAACGTCGTCGAGATGGCCGGGATGGTCTCCCACTGCGACTTCGTGGAGCAGAGCACGATCCACACCGACGACGGGCGGCTGCGCCCGGACATGCTCGTGCGCCTGCCGGGCGGGAAGCTCATCGTCGTGGACTCCAAGGTCCCTCTCGACGCCTACCTGTCGGCGCTCGAGGCCTCCGTCGATGAGCAGCGCGAGCTGCACCTCGCCCGCCATGCCGCCCAGACGCACGAGCACATCACCAAGCTGGCCTCCAAGGGCTACCAGCACCAGTTCGACTCGACCCCGGAGTTCGTCGTCATGTTCGTGCCCTCGGACGGCATCTACCAGGCCGC
Organism: uncultured Solirubrobacteraceae bacterium; assembly: GCA_963826995.1. GTDB lineage: Bacteria > Actinomycetota > Thermoleophilia > Solirubrobacterales > Solirubrobacteraceae > Palsa-744. Next base: position 361,621 of record CAWGYZ010000006.1, read on the forward strand.
CCTCGCCGAGGATCCCGCGCTGATCGAGTACGGCGTCTCCCAGCAGGTGCTGATGGCCACTCCGACCACCCTGATCGGTCTGCTGTGGGCGGTCCACTACGGCTGGCGCCAGGAGCTGATCGCCGAGTCCGCACGCGAGATCGCCGAGTCCGCACGCGAGCTGCACCGCCGCCTCGGCCGTTTCGTCGAGCCGCTCGCCAAGGTCGGCCGCCAGCTCGACTCGGCCGTGGGCGCCTACAACGAGGCCGTCGGCTCATTCGACCACCGCGTCATCCCCCAGGTGCGCCGGATCGAGCAGGCCGGTGCCGCCTCCGATCGCGATGTGCTGCTTCCGAGCACGGTCGAGACCACCGCGCGGGCCGTCACGGCGCGGTTGGATTCCGAGCCACTGCAGCCGTCGGCGTTCGAGCAGCCGGCCGAGCCGGCGTTGGCGGGCCCGGGCCGGACCGGCCGCGGCCGGCTGCGCTCCCAGGCGCTCGGCTCAGCAGCGGGCTCCGAGCCGGTCCCCAACGACGCGCAGCCAGAAGAATCAGCAGCGTGAGCGCCACCGGCACGGTCGCCGGCAGCTCATCGACCGCGAAGAACAGCAGATCAAACGCCAGCGCCAGCAGCGCCGTCAGCCTGGCGGCGCCCAACTGGGTCGAGCGCCCGGCGCTGAGCGCCAAGAGGGCCCCGAGCAAGGCCGCCACGAACAGGTCCCCGTAGCCCATCGCGGCCGAGCCGAATATCGCGCTCTGAAGCCTCGGCAGCCCTGCCGGGGGATGGGCGGCGTTGAGCGCGTTGTTCGGACGCTGCAGCTGTTCTGAGACCACCAGCGCGGTGTCGGCCACCGCCATCGCCACGATGCCCGCAGCCAGCCATCGGGGCGGCGTGACGGCGGCCAGCAGCACGGCCAGCGTGACGCAGCTCAGAGCCGACAGGATGAGCGCCGCGCCCTCTCCCCACAGCCCGCCGCGGTCGATCCATGCCAGCAGGAACAGCGGCAGGACCACCAGCGCCCTGAGCGGGCGGGGCGGGCGGGCGTCGAACGACAGCCAGCCCAGGGCCAGCGCCGCCAGCGCCGGCACCGCGCACAGCGCCAGATAGGTGAGCCCCTGCGCACTGGCCCGTTCGGCGGCACCGGCCACGAGCACGAACCCGATCACCGAGGCGGGCGGGATCACCGCCCAGCGGCGAGAGGACAGCCGCTCGAGCCAAGGGGCGCTGAGCGCGCCAGGGACCGCGACGAGCGCCCCCTGGACGAGGGACAGCAACGCGATCGATATCCAGAACGGCAGCACCACCCGCCCAACATAGATAGATCCCGCCGGGGAGGGTGCGATTAGCATACGGGCGTGGGACGCTGGAATTGGACCTGGGAGGAGCCCCGCTCTGCGGCGGCGCCCGACCCTCCGCCGGCGCCCGAGCGTGAGCGGCTCCCCGAGGGCCCCTCGGTGCCCCCTGCAGGGCCGTCCCTCGCCCGCAGGACGGTGCTTCGCCGCCGCCGCGCCGGCGCCGGGATCATCCTCGTGGCGCTTGTGGCGGTGCTGATCGGTGCGCTCCTCAGCGGCGGCGGACACAGTGGCAGCCGATCGCCGAGCGATGCCCACGCGGGCACACGCCACGCCGGCGCAGCATCGCTGAGCGCGGCCCAACAGCAGGCTCAAGTGGCTGACGAGGAGAACAGGGCGATCGAACGGGTGCTCTCCTACACGCCCGCGATCACCCGCGGCGGCGACTCGGGCAACGAGGTCGCGCTCACCTTCGACGACGGCCCCGGCCCATACACCGAACGGCTCGTGGGCGTCCTCAACAGCCTCCACGTCCAGGCCACCTTCTTCGCGATCGGCGAGGAGGAGCGCTACTTCTCGGGCGGAACGCGCCTCGAGCTGCGCTCCGGTGACGTCGTCGGCGACCACACCGAGACCCATCCCATGCTGGCGTTGCTCTCGCGCCACGAACAGCACGAAGAGCTGTTCGAACAGATCGCTCGCATCGAACTGCTCGGCGGCCCGCGCCCGCGCCTGTTCCGCCCTCCGTACGGCTCGTTCAACGCGACCACCTTCAAGGAGCTGCACTCGCTGCGCCTGCTGATGGTGCTGTGGTCGACCGACACCGCCGACTACACCCTGCCGGGCGTCAACGCCATCGTCGAACGCGCTCTCGCCGGTGCGCATCCCGGCGCGATCATCCTCATGCACGATGCCGGCGGAGACCGTTCAGAGACGATCGCGGCCCTTCCGGCCATCATCGCCGGGCTGCGCAAACGGGGGCTGCGCCCGGTCACAGTGCCCCGTCTGATGCTCGACGACCCACCCCCGCGGGGGCTGCCGATCCCCACGAGCCTGGCCGGGGACTGACTAGGATGGCCACTGTGAACGCGCCCGCGACGCCGGCGCCGCCGATCCTGCACCTCTCCTCGGTCGTGGGCAGGCCGCTGCGCGACGCCGACGGCGAGCGGCTGGGCAAGGTTGAGGACCTGATCGTCCGGCTCGGGGGCGCCGGCTATCCACCGATCACGGGAGTCCTCGTGACCGTCGCCCGGCGGACCTCGTTCGTGGGCGCCGAGCGCGTCTCTGACATCGGCCCGGGCGGCGTGGTCCTGCGCAAGGCCAAGCTCGACCTGCGCCACTTCGAGCGGCGCCCCGAGGAGGTGCTGCTGAAGCGCGACGTGCTCGATCGCCAGCTGATCAACGTCAAGGGCGCGCGCCTGGTTCGCGCCAACGAGATCGAGCTCGCGCTGCTGGGCGGAGCCTGGCGCGTCGTGGGCGTCGACACCGGTCCCCGGGGAGGCCTGCGGCGCCTGTTGCCAAAGCGGCTCGGCGCGCACATCGCCACCGGTGAGTTCCTGGACTGGGCGATCGTCGAGCCGTTCGTCGGCCACGTGCCCACGGTGCGCCTGCGCATCCCCCACCCAAAGCTCGCCAAGCTCCATCCGGCCCAGATCGCCGACCTCGTCGAGGCGGCCTCGCGGCGCGAGGGCGAGGAGATAATCCAGGCCGTCGGCGACGACGATCGCGAGCTCGAGGCCGATGTCTTCGAGGAGCTCGACGATCACCACCAGCGGGAGTTCCTGGAGGACCGTCCCGATGCCCAGATCGCCGAGATCGTCTCCCGCATGGCGCCCGACGATGCGGCCGACGTGGTCGGCGAGCTCGACGAGGACCGCCGCGAGCCGGTGCTCACGCTGCTGCCGGTCAGCCATCGCGTGAAGGTCCGGGCGCTGCTCGGCTACGACCCGGCCGAGGCCGGCGGGCTGATGAGCCCCGACTTCGTGTTGCTCAGAAGCGACACCGCCGCCGGCGACGCGCTGGAGGCCGTCCGCCGCAGCGAGATCGCCCCCGAGCTGCTCACCGTCGTGTTCGCGAGCGCCGCGGACGGCTCGCTGGAAGGCAGCATCCCGGTCACCGCCCTGCTGCGTACCGACACGGGGCGGCGCCTGGAGGCGCTGGTGAAGCACGAGGTCCCCTGCCTGCAGCCCGATGCATCCTTCGAGGAGGTGGCGCGCCTGATGGCCGACTACAACCTCACCTCCATCCCGGTCGCCGACGAGCGCCAGCGGATGGTCGGCGTGGTGACCGTTGACGACGTGCTCGAGGCGATGCTCCCCCGCGGCTGGCGCCGGCGCTTCGGCCTGCTGGGCGAGGACTGACCGCAGCACGGCCGTCGCGACGCCTTCCCAATAGACTCAGGAGGGTGATCGTTTCAACGGGCCAGTTAGATGGCGGTCCGAGTACCGTCCGTCATGCGTCGTATCCGGTCGGCCGCCCGCGGCCGACCGCGCCTGCCTGCCCGGCTTAGCTCTCGCCGCGTTCGCCTGTTCGCCTTCCTCGGCCTGCTCGGGCCGGGCCTGATCGCGGCCAACGCGGGCAACGACGCCGGCGGGATCGCGACCTACTCCTCGGCTGGGGCCAAGTACGGCTACTCAACGCTGTGGATCATGCTGCTGATCACGGTGTCGCTGGGCATCGTGCAGCTCCTGGCCGCGCGCATGGGCGTCGTCACCGGCAAGGGCCTCGCCGAGCTGATCCGCGAGGAGTACGGCATCCGCTGGTCGGTGCTGGCCACCACCGCCGTGCTGATCGCGAACCTCGGCATCTGCATCTCGGACTTCGTCGGCATCGGCGCCGCCGTCGGGCTGACCGGCGTGCCGGCGCAGGTGTCGGTGCCGATCGCGGCGGTCGCGATCTGGCTGATCATCGTGCGCGGCTCATACCGCTCGGCGGAGAAGACCTTCATCTGGTTCACCATTCCCTTCTTCGCGTATCCCATCGCCGCGATCCTCGCCCACCCCCACTGGGGCGATGTCGGCACAGCGATCGCCGTCCCGCAGCTCCACTCGAGCTCGGCCTACCTGCTCCTGCTGATCGCGCTGGCGGGCACCACGATCACCCCCTACATGCAGCTCTACCTGCAGTCGGCCGTGGTCGAGCGGGGGGTGCGCGAGGACGAGCTGCCCCACGAGGAACGCGAGGCCGTGCTGGGCGCGGTGTTCGCGAACGTGATCGCCTCGTTCATCATCATCGCGACGGCAGCGACGCTGTACACGCACGGCATTCACAGCATCTCCTCGGCGGCCGACGCGGCCCGCGCGCTCACCCCGTTCGCCGGCCAGTATGCCGAGGCCCTGTTCGGGATCGGCCTGCTCGGAGCAAGCCTTTTGGCCGCCGCCATCCTGCCGATAGCCACCTCATACGTGGTATCGGAGTCGCTCGGCTACGAGAAGGGCGTGGGCAGGCGCCGCGAGGAGGCGCCCGTGTTCGTGAACATCATCACGGCCATGATCCTGTTCAGCGCATTCGTGGCGATGATCCCGGACGTGCCGGTGATCTCACTGCTGGTCGGAGTCCAGGTCGTCAACGGCCTGCTGCTCCCGATCAACCTGTTCTTCATCTGGCGCCTGTCCCGCTCCGAGCACGTGATGGGCGAGCACCGCAGCCGCCGCCTGCTCGACGGCGCGGCCGGCATCACGGTGGCGGTCACCTCGACGCTGTCGGTCGTGCTCGTGCTCGTCACGATCGTGGGCCTGTAGGCGCCGCCGGGGCGTCGCTAGGCCGATGCCGACTCGACGCCATCGCGCTCGAGCAGCAGCGCCGCCCCGATCGCGCCGCCGAGGTCGCCGAGCGCCGCCACGTGCACGGCCGGCGGGCGCCAGTCGGCGAACAGGTGCGGCAGCATCGCATCGGCGATCCGCTTGGCATAGGGATGACCGAGCCGGATTCCCAGCCCACCGCCGATGATCACCCCTTCGACATCGAGCAGGTTCAGGGCGGAGGCGATGCCCGCGCCGAGTGCTCCGACCGCGCGGTCGATCACCTGGATCGCGAGCTTGTCATCGCGCTCCAGCGCCCGCGCCCAGATGCCACTGGTCAGGCGCGTGCGGCCATGCTCCTCCATGAGCTTGAAGAGCTGGGTCTCATGACCCTCCTCCTGCAGTTTCTTGACGTGCCGTTCCATCGCTGCCCGCCCGGCGTATGCCTCCATGCAGCCTCGCCGCCCACAGGTGCAGCGCGGCCCGTTCATCTTCACGACCATGTGCCCGATCTCACCCGCCGCGCCGAGACCGGTCCATGCCCTCCCGTCGAGGATGATCCCGCTGCCGACGCCGGTTCCCCAGAACACCCCCAGCAGCGAGCTGTACAGCCTGCCAGCTCCCAGCTTGAACTCGGCGTCGGTCGCGACCTGGACGTCGTTGCCGACCCTGACCTCGCAGCCGAGCGCGCCTTCGAGCGTCGCCGCCAGCGGGAAGGCGCCCTTCCAGCCGGGGAGATTGAGCGCGCTCGAGACGGTGCCCGCGTCGATCGTGCCCGGAGACCCCACCCCCACCCCGGACAGCGCGGCCGGCTCCACCTCGGCGGCCTTGGCCGCATCGCGCAGTGCGGCCTCCATCTCGCGCGCCACATCCGCCGGGCCGCCGGTCGTGGGCGTGGCCCGGCGAGCCGAGCCAAGGACGCTGTGCTCTTCGTCGACGATCGCCGCCTGGATCTTCGTCCCACCGAGATCGATTCCGCCCTGGAGAGCCATTCGGGCGGATCATCGCAGACCGTGGCCACCACGCAGGGGGTGCTAGATAAAGGAACGGGCGGCGAGGCTTTAGGAGATTTTATGCGTGCTTGCAGGGTTTCTTCGCAGGTTCTTACGGGCCTGGCAGAGTATCGAAGCAGGTGACATGACCGAACGCACCAGAGCATCCTGGCTCGTATACGTACTGGGGGCTCTCAGCGCCGGTGCGATCGCAGCCGCCATCCTCGTCGTGGGACCCGCCTCGGGCAGCCAGGCGACCGTCAGCCGTACCGCCACGGCGCAGAACGGCGTCGTGCAGTCGACGGTGTCCGGCAGCGGCAACGTCCAGGCCGCCAGCCAACTCGACCTCGGCTTCAGGACGAGCGGGACGGTCACGCACATCTACGTCACGCAGGGCCAGCAGGTGGCGCAGGGTCAGCTACTGGCCACGCTCGACCCGCAGAGCGCCGAAGTGACGCTCGAACAGTCGAAGGCCGCGCTGCAATCCGCGGAAGCGAGCCTGGCCAAGGAGGAAGAAACCGATGGCGAAACCTCCACGGGGCAGAGCTCGGCCGGATCGGGGAGCGGCAACGCCACCGCTACGGCGGCGGCCGCCGGGCCGACGGGCGCGAACCCCGGAGGCCCGGTGACCACGGCGCCCACCGGCCCGACCTCCACGACGACGGCGCCGGCGGCCACGACTCCCACGACCACCGCGCCCACGAGCACCTCGCCGAGCAAGAAGACGGCGGCAACGCCCAAGGCAAGCGCTCCGAGCAAGAGCACCGAGAGCTCCGGCGAGGAACAGAGCAGTCAGACGACCTCCTCGACATCCAAAGCCAGCATCAGCCCGGCCACGCGCGAAGCCAACCTCGCGTCAGCGAGGGCGGCTGTCAAGAGCGACAAGCTGACGGTGCAGAGCGATGAACAGGCCGTTCAGGACACGAAGCTCTACGCGCCCGAGGACGGCACGATCGTGTCGCTCTCCGGCCAGGTAGGGGAAACGGTCTCAGGAAGCGGAACGACCAAGGCCTCGACCACCAGCGGATCCTCATCCTCCGGGGCCGGATCGACCACCGCGGGCGCCGGCGGCGCATCCACGGGAGCCCGTTCTGGATCCACCGCGGCGTCAAGCTCCTCGAGCTCCTCCGGCTCCTCGAGCTCCTCGAGCTCGGGCTTCGCGGTCCTCAGCGACCTCAACTCGATGCAGCTGGTGGTCGCGCTGAGCGAGTCCGAAGTCGGCAACGTGAAGGTTGGTCAGATCGCCACCGTCACCGTGGAAGCGCTCGAAAGCAGCAAGCTCGCGGCCCACGTCCGGGAAGTCGCGATCCTGTCCACGAGCACGAGCGGCGCGGTCAGCTACGACGTCACCTTCCAGCTCGACCAGACGGCAAGCGGGCTGAAACCGGGTATGAGCGCCACCGCCGAAGTGGTCGTCAAGCAGGCCGAAGGCGTCAACGTCCCGACGACCGCCATCTCCGCTGGCTCGGTGACCGTGATCGAAGCAGGCAAACAGGTTCGCCGCCGCGTGGTGACCGGCCTGAAGGGCAACAGCTCCACGATCATCCTCAGCGGCCTGAAGGCGGGTGAAAAGGTGTCCCTGCCGGTCGCAACGACCACCAGCAGCTCGAGCACACGGGGCGCCGCCGGTCTCAGCCGTACGGGTGGACTGGGCGGCGCCGGTCTCGGTGGCGGCGGCCTGCCGGGCGGCGGAGCGGCCTTCTTCAGGGGAGGTGGATGATGGCGCGTCCGCCGCGCCGGCGCGGTTCGATCGCCGCGCGCGTTCCTCGTGGCCGGCCGCTCGTCAAGCGGGTGGCGACCGCCCGCCCCGATGGCGCCCCGGCGCACCCCGTCATCCGGGTGCACGACGTCACCAAGATCTACGAGCTCGGCCAGATCCGCGTGCGGGCGCTGCGCCACGTCTCGCTGCGGATCGACGCCGGCGACCTGGTTGCGATCATGGGCAGCTCGGGCAGCGGCAAGAGCACCCTCATGAACATCCTCGGCTGCCTGGACGTGCCCACCAGCGGGCGCTATGAGATCGACGGGCTCGACGTCAGCCGGATGGACGAGGATGACCTCGCGGACCTGCGCAACCGCAAGATCGGGTTCGTCTTTCAGAGCTTCAACCTCGTTCCGCGCACGAGCGCACTGGTCAACGTGGAGCTCCCGCTCGCCTACGCCGGACTGAGGGGCGCCGAGCGGCGAGCGCGCGCCGAACACGCGCTGCGCTCGGTGGGCATGGGCCATCGGTTGAACCATCAGCCGGCCGAGCTCTCAGGCGGGCAGCAGCAGCGGGTCGCGGTGGCGCGGGCGATCGTCACGAACCCGTCGCTGATACTCGCCGATGAGCCGACCGGAAACCTCGACTCCCACTCGAGCGAGGACGTCCTGCGGATCTTCGCGCGCCTGAATGAAGAAGGACGGACCGTCGTGCTCATCACCCACGAGCCGGATGTGGCCGCGCAGGCCAAGCGCGTGATCAGGCTGAGCGACGGCGAGATCGTGGAGGACGCCCGTTCGCGCGAGGTGCACGACCCTCCGCCCGAGGTCGCCGGGCAGAAGTCAGCCCATCCGCCGGCCGGGGCCGGACTGGCGCAGGCGCAGCCATGATCGGCCCGGAGACGCTTCGCATCGCCTGGAGCGGGATCACCGCCAACAAGCTCCGCTCCGGTCTGACCATCCTCGGCATGACCATCGGCGTCGCCTCGGTGATCGTTCTGATCGCCGTCGGCAACGGGTCCTCCAAGGCGGTCCAGTCGCGCATCCAGAGCCTTGGCACGAACGTCCTCGTGGTGATGGGAAGCGGCGGTTTTCGCGGCGGCGCTCGAGCCAGCACCACCTCAAGCGTGTCCCTCACCAAGGAAGACGCCCAGGCCCTTGAGAACCCCGCCCTGGCCCCGGACGTCCAGAGCGCCTCGCCGGTCGTCAACGCCAGCAGCGCCGAGCTCGTCTACAACGGCTCAAGCTACGAACCTTCGTCGTTCATCGGCACCACCCCCTCCTATCTGACGGCCCACACCTACAAGCTCCAGGAAGGCACCTCCTTCACCGCCGCCGACGTCAGCCAGCACAGGCACGTCGCGGTCATCGGGCAGACCGTCGTTCAGGAACTGTTCGCCGGGCAGAGCGCGCTGGGGGGCAACATCAAGGTGAACGGGAGCAACTTCGAAGTGGTCGGCGTGCTGCGCTCGAAGGGCACCAACGGCGCCACCAACGAGGATGACGTGGTGATGGCGCCGATCACGACCGTGCAGAACGTCCTCACGGGCCCCGGGCCGGTCGACTCGATCACGGTCGAGGCCAAGTCGGAGTCCGCGCTCAACGCGGCCGAAGCGGAGGTCACGCAGATCATCGAGGAACGGCACAAGATCACCGATACCGCCGAACCGGGCTTCAGCGTGCTGAACCAGGGATCGCTGCTGGAAACCTCCAACTCCACGAGCAGCGTCTTCACCACCCTGCTCGGCGAGGTTGCGGCGATCTCGCTTCTGGTCGGCGGTATCGGGGTCATGAACATCATGCTCGTGAGCGTCACCGAGCGGACCCGCGAGATAGGCATCCGCAAGGCGATCGGCGCCCGGCGCGGCGACATCCTCACCCAGTTCTTGACGGAGGCCGTGCTGGTCTCCCTGGTCGGCGGCCTCGCCGGCGTGCTGGTGGGCGTGCTCGGAAGCCAGTTCGAGATCGCGGGCGTGCATCCGGAAGTCGCCACCTACTCGATCTTCCTCGCCTTCGGCGCCGCCGCCCTGTCGGGCCTGTTCTTCGGCACCTACCCCGCCGCTCGCGCCGCCGCCCTCAGACCGATAGAGGCGCTGCGCTTTGAGTGAGTCACCTTCCCCCCAAGAGGAGCCCACAATGCCACCGGAGGAACGCACCGTCGAGACCGGCTCCGGCCAGGCCGCGCCGGCTCAGGACAGCCCCCCGACCCAGGAGAGCCCCGTGGTGGCGCCCGCGAGCGCCGCCTACGCCTCGCCGCCCGACGAGCGGGTCGAGGAAGAGGACGAATGGATCGAGGAGCCGCTCGAGCTCCCCCGCCGGCCCCGCCGGCGTCTGCTCAGCCCGATTCCGCTGGCGCTGTTCGGCGTGCTGATCACCGCCTGCGGGTTCATCGGCGGCGTGCTCGTGGAGAAGGGTCAGGCGTCCTCGAGCACCTCGTCCGGCGCAGCCTCTGGGCTCGCCTCGCGGTTCGCGGCGCTGCGCGGGGGCGCGGCGAGCACCGGCGCAAGCGGCGCCTCCGCCGCCCTGAGCGGCGCGTTTGCCGGCCGCACGGGCGGGGCAGCGGGCGGTGCGACCGCGGGCCAGGTGGCCTATCTGGCGGGAAGCACGCTGTATGTGACCACCGCCGAAGGAAACACCGTCAAGGTCACGACCTCGCCCGCCACCAGCGTGTCGAAGACGGTCAAAGCGAGCGTCCCGGGCATCCATCCTGGCGAAACCGTGACCGTCACTGGCGCGACCGGAAGCGACGGTGCGATCAGCGCCGAATCGATCCGCGTGGGCGCGGGTGCCGGCGGCGGCCTCGGCGCGCTGTTCGGCGCCGGCGCAGGTGCCGGCGGCAAAGGGGGAGAAGCAAAAGGCGGGGGCAGCGGCGGCGGTGAACCGGCCCTCTTCGGCAACGGAGGGGGCTAGCATCGCCGCGGAGGCGGACGTGCGTCCCAAACCATGATCATCGACAAAGGAGTTCCATGCCTCACATGAAGCCACACGGACGCAACCGCGCACGGGCCGCGAGGCCGGCGACGGCAAGCGCGCTCATTCTGCTGCTCGGCTGTCTCGCGCTGGCGGCCTGCGGCGGATCCTCGACCACCACGTCGACGAGCGCGAATGCAGCCGCCGCGAGCGCGACCGGCGCCGCGACCACCTCCACGGGGGGCGGCACGGGCTCCACCGGCGCACCCGGGTCAGGGCCCAGGGGAACCGGGTTCACCCGCTTCAAAGCGATCCGCGAATGCCTTCAGAAAAACGGCATCACGCTCCCGCAGCGCACCCCCGGCACGCGGCCCACGCCCGGCGCCGGCGGCTTCCTCGGCGGAGCCGGCCCTGCGCTGCCCAAGGGCGTGAGTCGCTCGCAATACGAAGCCGCCCTGAAAAAGTGCGGCGGACGCGCACTGGGTGGCGGCGCGGCTCGCCTGAAAAACCCCACGTACCAGAAAGCTCTCGCGAAGTTCGCGACCTGCATGCGTGAAAACGGCGTGAACGTGCCTCAGCCGAACACCTCGGGGACAGGCCCGGTCTTCAACATCAAAGGGCTGAACACCGCAAGCGCCCAGTTCAAAGCCGCCGAGACCAAGTGCAGCGCTGACCTGCAGGGCACATTCCGCTCAGGAGGCGGAGGGCCCCCGGGAGGTCCCGGCGCAGCCGGCGCTCCGGCCGGGCCCGCTGCCCCCTAAGGGGTCGAACCCGATGCGTGCGGAGCGGGCTGCAGGGGATCCGGCACAGCCGAGGCACTCGGCTTGGTGGACACCGTCGGCACCGGCAGCGCTCCCACGCGGGTGATCAGAGCTTCCCACTGGGCAGCGCTCAATTCGCCTGACACGCTGAGCGGCGAGGGGGCGCTCTGCCCGGTGGGGGCCGAGTGGGCGGCCTTGGCCTTGGTTGCGCTCGTCCTGGGGCTGGGCTTTGCCACTTCGAAGACGAGCTCGATGTAGGAGCCGTGGTCTGAGCGGGCGATCGTCGAGGGATCGCCCGGGTAGCGCATGAGGCTCACGATCTGATGGGGGGCAAAGCGGGCGGGCACGGTCAGAAGGGTGCGGATCGCGGTGTCGGTGATCGAGCCCTGGCCCTGGTGCTTCTCGATGGGGATGCCGTTGATGGCGGTGATCGCGATCGCATCGCCTGAGTGATCGGCGGGCACGTAGCCTGAGCTGTCATAGCGCCCGCCAGAGCAGCTGAGCGCGGAGATCGTGGGTGACAGGCCCGAGCGCGACAGAAAGGCGATCAGGGCCAGCACGCGCTTGTCGATCTGACCTGAGGCCAGGGCCGTCTTTGAGCAGGCTGACAGCCTCACCCCGGGGTCTGAGAGGATCTCTGACTGAAGCCTTGCCTTTGAGATCAGGAAGGCCTCCGAGGCGGTCGCTCCGAGCAGGCTCTGGGCGCTCTTTGCACCGCGCGGGTGAAGCGCGGATTTCAGCTCTATCCAGTTCTCGAGGATCGGGGCCGGGTCGATCGAGGTGGGGTCACCGGCCGGGCGGATGGCGAACTGCAGGTGGCCGTCCTTGGCGCGGGGGGGAAGGTTGACATGGCCGAGCACGGTGCCCTCGGCCACCACCGAGCCGCTGCGCAGGGGCTGTAGGCCTGAGGCGCCTTCGCTCTGCTTCTGTGCGCGGGCCTGCAGTGAAGCGCTGTGTGCGGCGGCGATCGCATCGGGGTTGTGGGGGTGGGCGAACAGGCGCACCTTGCCCATGCCGGCGGGGGTCGATTCAAAGGCGCTCGACTGGAGCGCTTCATCTGCTTCAGAGGCCGGTGAGGGTGTCGTAGCCGCCAGCGTCTGGGGGAGCTGTCGCCCTGCGCTGGCGGGCTTTGAGGGGGCCGGGTCATGGCTGTCTGAGCCGATCGTCGCGGGGGTCTGAAGGGGGGTGCTCGAGGCGCTGGGCAGGCGGTAGCTCGAGGCGATCGAGCCGAGCCCGGCGTAGGTGAACTCATCTCCGTAGAGGTCTCTGAGGATCACATAGCGCCCGAGCTTGCGTGAGACGCCGAGCTTTACGATGCGCCCGTCCTGGACGGCCACGACGGCTGCGTGGGGGGCGCTCAGCAGGTCGATCAGCTTGGGGGCGGAGGCGGCGGCAGAGGAGCCGGTGGCGATCGCCGCGGCGGTGGCGGGGGCGGGCGGGGCCTGGGAGGTGGGAGTGGCAGAGGCTGCCGGTTTGGCGGCGCCCGGTGCATTCGCCTGCACCGACGCCGGGGCAGTGTTGGTGGTCTGGGCGGGCGACGTGGCGCCCGTTGCGCCGGTGGCGGCGGTGGTGGGTTCGGCAGTTCCGCTCGCGCCGGTGGCTCCGCTCGTGGAGCTCAGCGGGTCCCAGGCGATCGCCCGGCCGGTGGCCGGGGGGCGGTCGTCCACGAGGCCGGTGAGCGTCTGGATCACCGACTGCGGGTAGGTCGAGATCAGCTTTGCCCGCAACAGCACCGAGTCGGCGTATTCATCAGAGTGGTTGTAGGCCAGGATCGCGCCCCTCAGGTTCTGGGCGGCGCCGGCTGCGCGCAGATAGCGCGCGGCGGCGTAGATCGCATCGACGGGGTTGTAGGGGTCGGCATAGCCGGCCTTGAAGGCGTCTACTCCATAGGAGCTCCAGGTGGCGGGCATGAACTGCATCCAGCCGACAGCTCCCGCCGTTGAGACCGACAGGTCGGTTCCGTAGTTGGTCTCGATTTCGTTGATCGCCGCGAGGATCTGCCAGGGCACCCCGTACTGGACGGCGGCCGACTGGTAGATGGGCAGCAGGAACAGGGGGATGCGGTAGAAGGACAGGGCCTGTACCGAGGCGGCCGAGGAGGCGAGCTCTGCGGCCAGCGCTCCGGCCTCACCGGCGGCCAGCTGCGGCGGGGGGGCGACGCTGTTGTCGGCGCCCGCGGCCCCGGTTTCCCCGGTGGCGCCGGTCGCGCCCGTTGCGCCGGTCGCGGACTTTCCCGCTTTCGCCGCGGTTTCCGTCGCCGTGCCGGTCTTCTTGCCTTCGGTGGCCTTCTGACCGTGCTGCAGCACCACGGGCGGCGATTCCGGAGCGCCGCTCTGGGACGCCCCGCTCGATGGCTGGGCGCTGCCGCCGCCACCCGTCGACCCTAAACCTGAAGTCGAGGTAGAGGTCGAAGGTTTAGTCGAGGGTTTGGTCGAGGCTTTGGTGGGGGTCGTCGCGGGCCGCTGGCCGGCGACCGATTCCTGCGCGCCGGCGCCGGCGACCATCGGAGTCGAGGGAACGCTCACGGTTCCTTCGGGCGCGGTCGCACCGAACGCCCCGGTGACGAGCGGCCCCCCCAGGCCGGCGGCTGTCAAGCCGCCCCCGGCGAGCGCGGACAGCAGCAGGCACCGCGCTCGGCGCCGGTTCCTCATCGGCGACATTCGCCAAAGTGGGTCATCTTGCGGTCGTCCCATGGTCGTGGTCGGCGCAGCAAGCCCACGCACGCGGGGGTACGCCCGTCGACATTCTCACCCAAAGAACACCACAAACCCGTAAAGGATTGGTAATCGGGCCGAATTCGTCGGCACCCCTCGTCTTCGCCGGGCCTGCAGGGCCTCCTGCCTACAGTGCTTGAGGCAAACCCCCCTCGTCGTCCTTGCCGGGTGTTTACAGATGACACGCATCGTACAGGTCGGGGTGCAGGGTTGGCGTCATGCCATTCCGGGCGACGCGATAAGCTGTGCGGCCGTGGAAACCATTCTGTCCGTCCTGCAGGTCGTAATCTCGGTGGTCGTCATCTTCCTGGTGCTGATGCACTCGGGCAAGGACGCCGGCCTGTCCGGGGCCTTCGGAGTGGGCACCGGCACCGGCCCGCTGGGCGGGGGATCGATGGTCGAGCGCAACCTCAATCGCTGGACGATCTTCTTCGCGATCCTGTTCCTGGTGAACGCGATCGTGCTGCTGAAGCGCCCCTGGGCCTAGCCCTCGAGCCGGTTGAGAATCTCAAGCGCTTCCGCGCGCAGCGCGCCGTCAACGGCCTCGTAGTCCTCGCGCGAGAGCTTTCCCGTGCGGAAGTCCATCTCGGCGTCGCGGATCTCGCGGTACTTGGCCTCGCGCGCGACCTCGAGCTCGTCGCGCTGCGGGGAGTCCGGCTCGGGGGCGCGCCGGGCGGCGCGCAGCGGAGCACTGACGGCCAATACGACCACCGCCAGCAGCGCCACTATGAGCACGAGCACCGGGAGGCTCACCGGATCGCTCGGATGCGGGCGCGGGGACGCCGAACGGGCATGTCGGCGATCAGGCGCGCGCCAGGCCGTGAGCGGCACGCGCGCGCAGGCGCATCCTCACGCGGCGGCGAACGACGCTGGGCGCCGGCCAGATCGCGATCAGCCCGCCGCCGAAGACGATCAGGCCCCCGAGCCAGATCCACATGACGAGCGGTGAGACGATGAAGTGGAACTGCGCCTGCGGCGGGTGCTGAAGGTAGGAGCGGGCCAGGTAGCCGATCGCGACCACCGCGTCTTCGGGTGGCAGCGTCCGATTGCCAACACTCACGATCTTCTGGAGGGTTGGGGTTTCGATGTCGGGCTCGATCGCGGTCCACACGTCGCGCGAGATGCCCGCGTCCATGGCAACGTGGCTGACGGGCTGGCCTCCGATCAGGCTGCCGACCGTTCCCTGGCTGGCTTCCTCGGAGGCGTAGTAGCCCTCGCTCGGCCGCAGCGTGGCCACATGGCGCCCGTGCTTGGTGACGTCGAGCACGGCGCCCAGGCTGAGGGTTGAGCCGGTGTGGGCGGCGTCATATTTCGGCGTGATCGTCGCCGTCGGGCGCACGTAGCGGATCGAGTAGGCGCCCACGCGCGCCGACTGGCCCGGCGACAGGCCCAGCTCCGAGGCGTGCTGGAAGGAGGAGGAGGCCGCGACCCCGATGAACAGCACCGCCATGCCGATATGGACGATGTATCCGCCGTAGCGCCTGCGGTTGCGCCGCACGAGTGCCAGCAGCGCCACCGGCACCGCCTCATGCGCCATCGCGCGCCTGGCCCGGGCGCCGCGGAAGAACTCGCCACCGATGCTCCCGAACACGAACGCGCCGCAGCAGAACATCGCGATCGCAAATGGCTTCTCCCGCACACCCGCGGCGAGCAGCACGAGCAGCGTCAGAAGCGCGATCCCCGCCGGCGCCAGGAAGTGGCGGCGGGCGTTGGCCCAGGTCGCCCGGCGCCAGGCGATCACCGGCCCGATGCCGCTCAGCAGCACCAGCACGAGAGCGAGGGGAACCGTGTAGCGGTCGAACCATGGCGGCCCGACGGAGGCTTCACGGCCGGTCAGGGCCTCGGAGATCAGCGGGAAGTAGGTCCCCCAGAAGATCACGAAGCACAGCCCCACCAGCACCAGGTTGTTGGCGAGGAAGATCGACTCGCGCGACAGCAGCGAGTCCAGCCGGTGCTCGCTGCGCAGCATCTCCCGCCGCGAGACGACCAGGTAGATCGAGCCGGCGATCAGCACCCCTATCAGCACCACGAAGGGAACCCCCAGGGTGGCGCCGCCGAAGGCGTGGATCGAGTTGAGGATCCCGCTGCGCACGAGGAACGTGCCCATGATCGCCAGCGTCCCGGTGGCCAGCACGAGCGACACGTTCCACACCTTCAGCATCCCCCGCTTCTCCTGGATCATCAGCGAGTGCAGGAACGCCGTGCCCGTCAGCCAGGGCATCAGCGAGGCGTTCTCGACCGCGTCCCAGCCCCAGTAGCCGCCCCAGCCGAGCTCCGAGTAGGACCAGCGGGCGCCGAGCAGGATGCCAAGGCCGAGGAACAGCCAGGCGGCGAACGCGAAGCGGCGGATGGCTCTGATCCACTCGGCGTCGACCCGTCGCGCGAGCAGCGCGCCCATGCCGAAGGCCAGCGGGATCGTGCACAGCGTATAGCCCGAGTAGAGCATCGGCGGATGGATCATCATCGTCGGGAAGCGCAGCAGCGGATCGAGCCCGGCGCCTTCGACCGGCGCGGGCCTCGTGACCGCAAACGGCGTCGCGTAGAAGACCATCAGCGAGATGAAGAAGCCGCCCAGCCCGAGCAGGATCGCTGTGGCATAGGCGGCCACGTCGCGCATCCGCCTGCGCGTGAGGAACAGGGCGAGGCTCGACCACAGCGACAGAAGCCAGGCCCACAGAAGCAGCGAGCCTTCCTGCGAGGACCACACGGCCGCGGCCCTGTAGAAGGCCGGCGTGGTGCGGCTGGAGGTGTCGGCGACGGTGTTGAAGGCGAAGTCGTTGCGCAGGAACGCGACCTCGAGCACGATGAACGCCACGGTCAGGATGCCGGCCAGCGCGTACACCGCGCGGCGCCCGGATTCCGAGAACTCCGGCCGTCCCCGGCGGACGCCGTACAGGGACGCGCCGATGCCGTAGACGCACACGCCGAGCGCCAGAAGCAGGCACGCACGCCCCAGATCGGCCATCAGCGCCTGCTAGTGCCGAGAACTGCGGCGGACACCAGGGTTTCGCGGTTGCGCATGCGCCGCGTATGGTACCCCGTGCCAGCCCGTCCGGCGGCGTTCGTTGACGCGCCGCTGGACAGGCCCGTCGCCCTACCGCTCGAGCCCTGCGGCTGTGAGCGCGGCGCTGCGGTCGCTGTAAAACTCAGCGCGGACGATCTCTCCGTCGCGGATCGTCCATATGGCAGCGCCATTGAGAACCACGTCCTGGGCACTGCCCGCGCGGCGTCCGAAGTCCCGGACGAGTAGAAGAACCCGATCTCCGAGGTCTCGGGCCTCCTCGAGCTGCGTCCTGTACGCCTCCCAAGGTGCCAGCCAGTCCAGCCAGAATTCGCGCAGCCCGTCGAAGCCGCGGTAGGTCGTTTCGCCGCGAAGCGTCCCCACCACGAGAGCCTCGAAATCCGAGTGCAGGATCGGGGCCACAGTCGTGGCAAGAGCCTGCACACTCGCGCCGTCGCCGAACAGCTGCACGATGTCCACATCCTCCGCCGGCTGCAGGCTCACGATGAGCTCCAGGTTCTCACGCGACATCGCCTGCACCGTAGAGCCGTTTCTCGGCTCCCCTGCTAGAAGTTCTGCTTCTCGGTGGGCGGAGCGGTCTTGTACTTGGAGGGGCACTTGGTGATCAGCGAGTCGCGTTCTCCGATGAACGCACCGCCCTGCTTCTCGACCGTCACGATCACCTCGCGCCCTTCCCGGAAGGGGTCGGGCACCGTGCCGGTGTAGGCGATCGGGATCGTGGTCCCCCCGACCCGGTCCTCCACCCCGAAGTGCAGCACCGCCCCTTCGCGGTGAACCGATCCATCAACCACCGTGCCGGTCAGCTGGTAGCTGCGGCCCGGCTGTGCCTGGTGGACCAGCTGGGTGGGGCTGAGCGCCGGGCTGGCTGCGCTGAAGCTGGTGTAGATCAGCGCGCTGGCCAGCAGCACGGCCGCACTCAACGCCACGATCAGGCGCACCGTTCGCTTGCGCGCTGGGTCCATTGCCAGCAAGTATCTCAAACCCCCACCCACGTTGTGGCGGCCTTCGCGCTCGGGCCCGCAGGGAGGGCCGGTGGGCAATTCGGCCAGGAAATCGTTCTTGCAGAGCGAAACCTTCGGGCGTGAACCGAGTCTTTATGGGTGGAGCCATGAGAGCAAGCATCCCCCACCCCCTGCGCGAGCGCCTGCCGCACCCCCTGCGCGAACGCATCCCTCGCCGCCTGCGCGAACGGCGCCATTCACGCCGGGGCCGCGGCAGAGCAGCCAGCGCGAACGACCACGCGATCGCCCCCTCCCCCGCGTCCGCGCCGGCCGATCTCGCGGTCGAGCGCGTTCGCGACGCCGGTGGCCCGGTGGACAGGGCCTCCTACAGCTGCCAATGCGGCTACGTGTTCCTCGCGCCGGTCTCCACGACGGTGACCTGCCCCCACTGCGAATCCCGGCAGGCCTGGTAGCCACAACCGCCGGGTAGCGCAGCCGCCGGCCGAGTCGGTTGGATTTGTGCATATTCTCGATATAGTTACTGAGCAATGGACCTCCGCGAACCCTTCCACCCCTCCGAGCGCGCCCCGCGGGCGCGTCGGCTGCTCGGTGTCGCCTCGCCGCCGGCCGGCGCGATCGGGCGATGTAGGCGCGCCTGAGGCAGCAACGCCCGATGAACGGGCGATCACCTGTGTCGCAACCAATCCGCGCGGCGGGGCCGGCTACAAGGCCCCACCGCCACGCAATCGACGACCCCAGAAGGGAGATCCCATGGCCAGGATCATCGTGACGGCCGATCATCAGGTTCAGGGCGCCCCGCCGGTGCTGCTGGACGAGAGCGTCTATTCGGTGCATCTCAGCACCGGCCACGCCGCCGGGCAGCTCATCGAGCGGCTCGGCTGGGCGCTGAGCGACGCCGAGGAGGTCGAGCGGGCAAGCCAGCGCGCCGACTCCCCGGGCGCCGGCTCTCGCCAACCTGTTCAGGCCTAGCGGCCGCTGTTCGCTGACTGAAGGCAACCCGCGCGCCTGCGCGGGTTGCCTTCAAGGTCGAGGCGCGAGGACACCGAGGGGAATGGTGCCCCCGCGCCTTACTCCAGCGCGTTGGGAGGAAAGGAGCCGAACCTCCGCGCTGTCTGGACGGCGCACCGGGAGGGAGCGGGCGACCGTCCAAGCTGTTTCAAGATCCATACCCTCCAGGCCGGGGGGCGCGATGCTGGGAGTAGCGGGCACTCGAACTCGATCGCCGCGGGCCGCCGCGCGGCACATGGCGACGGAGAACGTCACGGCCGCCAGCCAGACACTCGGAATCAGGATGAAGAGCACAGGACCGATCCGGTCAGGCGTCCGCACCCTCTTGTCGGAGGCCTTGGCGGTGCGTGTCCGTGGCTAGCATCTCGCTTCCCTTCGAACGAGTGGCTGCACGGACCAATAGAAACGTGGCGGCCACATGTGACCGCGAGACTGTTCCGCTGTCTGGGGCACAACCCCGGCATGGCTCGTGGCCGTGCATGGAGGTCGCTATGCGGCGACCATACCAGCGTGTCGACGCTGTGAGCAAGAGGTCCGCCGGACTTTTGTCCGCTAACTCCGGGATCTTGTGGGAGCTGCGTCAAGCCTAGCTCGGCTCCGAGGCTTGACCGCCTCGCCGGGCCTGCTCTAACATTTCAAGACAGTCGAATTTTTGCCACGGTGCCGATCGCCAGACAGGTCTTGGAGCACAACAATCAACACAGACGGCATGGGCCTCTCGCGCCCCGCCGAGCAGGGGGCATCTGAAGTGGACGCGCCTACGTCAGGCGGCAACCAACTCGCCGGTGGTCATCTGCTGGCGGCGATCTCGACCAGCATCGTCGGCATCCTGCGCGAGCACTACGGGCGCGGGCCGATGAAGGCCAAGACCTATGCGCTCGACGACATCGTCGTCGTGGTCATGCGCGGCAGCGGTTTCACGGCGCTCGAGCAGACGATCATGGACAGTGGCGAGCCCGATCGGGTGATCGCCATGCGCGAGGACTTCCAGCGCGTGATGGCCAACCGCTACCGGGAGACGATCGAGGAGCTGACCGGCCGCAAGGTGCTCGCGTTCCTGAGCCAGGCCCACGTCGAGCCCGATATCACGATGGAGATCTTCTTCGTCGACGGCCCGCTCGAGGGCTTCGGCGCGGTCGAGATCACCGAGCCCGAATAGCGCCCGCTCGTCTCGCAGCCGGCCAGCCTCTCGGCTAGGCTCAAGCCATGCCACAACACGACAAGCGGATCCCAGAGAACGCCCGCTGCTCGACCTGCACCGGGTCCGGCTGGACGTGGTGGTCCTCGCCCGAGACCGACGAAGTGGCCGAGGAGGCGAAATGGATCGTCTGCCGTGAATGCCTCGGCACCGGGCGCACGGACAAGAACGGCCGCAAGCGCCAGAAGCCCGAGGACCCCCCGGACGGCTGAAGCGCGGCGGCTGACGCTGGCCCTATTTGATGTGCATGCCCGAGATCGCCCGTGCGATCACGAGCTGCTGGATCTCGGCGGTGCCCTCGAAGATGTCGTAGATCTTCGCGTCGCGGTGCCAGCGCTCGACCGGGAACTCGCGCGTGTAGCCATTGCCGCCGAGGATCTGGATCGCGCGCTCGGTGACCCACACGGCTACCTCGCCGGCCTTCAGCTTGCTCATCGAGCCCTCGGCGTTCTCGAATTTCTGCTGGGTCCGCCCCATCCAGGAGGCCCGCCACACGAGCAGCCGGGCCGCGTCTATCTCGAGCTTCATGCGCGCGAGCGTGAACGCGATCGACTGGTTCTCGATGATCTTCCTGCCGAACTGCTCGCGCTCCTTGGCGTACTCCAGCGCGTACTCGTAGGCGGCGCGGGCGATGCCCAGCGCCTGAGCCCCGACCGTGGGCCGGGAGGCCTCGAAGGTCTGCATCGCGGCCTGGGACTGGCTCCTCTTGCCCTCCCGCACCCGGGCCAGGCGCTCGTCGAGCTTGTCCTTGCCGCCGAGCACGTATCCGGCGGGCACGCGACAGTCGTCGAGAAACACATCGGCGGTGTGCGAGGCGCGCAGACCGTGCTTTGACACCTTGGTGCCCTGCGAGATGCCCTTGGCCTCGCTCATCGGCACCACGAACGCTGCGTGACCGCGGGCGCCCAGCTCGCGATCGACCGAGGCGATCACCACATGCACGTCGGAGATGCCTCCGTTGGTTGCCCACGCCTTCTGCCCGTTGATCACCCACTCGTTCTTGGCCTCGTCGAACTTGGCCGTCGTGCGCACACCGGAGATGTCCGAGCCCGCGTTGGGCTCGGAGGCGCAGAATGCGGCGACCTTGACGTCGTCCTGGGTTCCGAAGCAGCGCGGAATCCACTCGCCGATCTGCTCGCCAGTGCCCTGTCCGAAGATGGATGCCACGGCCAGGGTGGTGCCCATGATCGACATACCGATGCCGGCGTCGCCCCAGAACAGCTCCTCGTTGACCAGGGGAAGGCCGAGACCGGTGGGGTCTGCGAAGAACTGCGCCACGCCCTCGAACCCATATAGCCCGATCTTGGCCGCCTCCTGGATGATCGGCCAGGGAGTCTCCTCGCGTTCGTCCCACTCGTGACCGGCGGGGCGGATCACGTCGGCGGCGAAGCCATGGACCCAGTCGCGGATGTCCTTCTGGTCCTGGCTCAGCTCCAGCGAGAACGTGGTGTCCTGGCCGGAGGCATCGACGATGGCCTCGACCGCGGCCTCGGCTTCCTCCGAGGTTTTGGCGTTCGCTACTGAGGATGCGGCTGAAGCTGACATGGGCTGAGTCTCCAGATTGACGGGTGGGGAAGCGCGTGAGGTCGCTCAGAAAGGGTAGCCCAGACTGGGCAAACTCAAACGCATCCGGCCATCCCTCCGGTTGCCCGGAGACCGCTACCGGGTCTGCCAGGCTTCCTCTTCGCGCGTCAGCACCAGCACCTTTTTGGGCAGCTTGCCTGCGGCGAGGTCGGCGATCGTCACGTGCTCGAGCACCGCCCGCAGATTTGCGCGCACGGCGATCCACACCTGCTGCAGGGATTCGGCCGAACCCACGTATTCGAGCTCCTCGGGGCGCTGGCCGCGCACACCGACCAGCGGGCCTTCCACCGCGCGGATGATCTGGGCGAGGTTGACATCCTCGGGCGCACGCGCCAGCCAGTAGCCGCCCTCCGGACCACGCTGGCTGCGGACGATCCCGGAGGAGCGCAGTTGCGTGAGGATGTTCTCGAGGAAGGAGACCGGGATATTCTGGGCCTTCGCCAGGTCATCCACCTTGCGCGGCGATTCCTGGCTGCTGGCGGACAGCTCCACGACGGCTCGGATGGCGTAGTCGGCCTTGGCCGTGACATGCATGGGGGGATTCTCCCGGAAACCTCGGCGGATGGCGAACGCGACCCGTCGCGAGCGGTGCGGCGAGACCGATCGGCCTGTTCCTCAGCCCGCGGCGGCGGGCGCCGGGCTTCCGCCCGAGTCCTTGAAGGGGGCCGGGGGGGCCAGGCGCGCCGCCAGGGGAAGCCCGAGCAACGACACCGCGGCCATCGCCAGAAATGCCGCCAGGGGGTCGTGGACGAGGACCTGCACGATCAGCGCGACCACCAGCCCGCCGAGGTTCCCGGCCATCCACACGATCGCCCCGGCCGTGCCCGCCGCAGGACCCGCCAGCCTCTCGGCCGCGGCCAGCACGATCGGCAGAGCGGGCAGCAGAAACAGGCCCATCACGGCGATCGCGATCGCGCGCACGCCCAGCCACGGCGCAACGCCGAGCACCACGCAGCCGAGGCAACTCACCACGACAGCGCTGCGCATGAAGGCCCGCTGGGCGCCCCGGCGCGCGACAAGGGCGGGCAGCGCCGCGCAGCCGAGGATCCCGGCGATCATCATCCCGACGAGCAGCCCGCCGGCGGTCGCTTCCGAGATGCCTTCCGGATGCAGGAGCGTCTGCAGCCACGTGGCGAGGGCGACGAATATGCCGAAGCCGACGAACACCAGCCCGCTCAGGATGCGCATCGATGGGAGCGCCCACAGCCCCCGGGCAGCACTCCCTTCGATGGCCACGTGCTCGGCACTCGGCCGTCCCGGGCGACGCAGCGCGATGGCCAGCCAGACGGCCGGTAGCAGGGCCAGCACCGCCTCGACCACAAGCAGTCGTTCGAGGTGCCCGTGGCCGCCGAGGGTGGGACCGAGCAGCAGCGCCAGGAGGATACCGATGAAGCTGCCCGCAGAGCCGACCGAGATCCCGGCCGCACGCTGATCCACCGGCAGGTACTCGCCCGCCAGCTTGCTGACGGCGCTCAGCACGATCGGCTGGGCGACCGCGACGGTCACCTGCCCGGCCATCGCCCAGGCGAACGTCGGCCCACCCAGACGGATCACGCCGCCCAACGCGGTCAGCGCCCCACCGAGCGCAAGCACAGGGCGAAACCAGCGATCGAGCAGGATCCCGGCGGGGATCGCGAGGAGCACATACAGCAGCGGAAAGATCTCGGCCAGCCAACCGACGGCGGTGACCGACACGCCGTAGTGCCGCGCCGTCTCGGTCGTGATCGCAGCGTAGGTGAGCCACAGCACCTGCGTCCCGGCGCACACGAGCGAATAGGCGACGATCACCCGCCAGCCGCCTCGGACTCTCACCGGCGAGCGCCCCGGCGAGTCATCGTCTCGATCCCGTCACGGCCATTTGCCGAGCGCAAGCCTATCCGTTTAGACTTGGCCGGCCGTGAGCCTCAGATCCGTGTGTCGCCGGCGAGTGGTCATCTCCGTGGCCGTGTTGGTGGGCGCGCTGTTGTGCGCGAACGGCGGACTGGGCGCGGGCGACCTCCTGTGCCTGGCGCCGGCGATGCTACTGCTCGCCGCCCTGCTCGGGCGGCGCTACCCCGGCGAGCGCCTGCTGCTCGCCTTCACCGCTCGCGCCCGCAGGGGTCGGCGGCGGTGCGCCGCGCGCGTCGCGGCCTCGCACGGCAGGGTGGCGGAGGTACCGCGCGGCGGTCTGTTGATGGGCTTCGCGCTGGCGGTTCGCCCCCCGCCCTGTTCGCCCGCTCTGAGCTAGACCGCCTCGCCGCTGAGGGGGCGGTCGCTCGACGTCCGTGCCCCTGTCCACGCACAGCTTGCGAGGAGCCAACGATGCGCCTTCATCTACTCGTACCCGGGACCAGCGCGCTCGCGTCGCGGTCCCGCGCGCCCGCCCGCCGTCTGCTTCTGGCGGCCACGCTCACCGCCTGTCTCGGCGCGCTGGCGAGCGCAACGTCCGCATTCGCCCACGCGCAGCTGCTGGGCACCTCACCCGAATCCGGCTCGACCGTCGCGACTCAGCCCGGCGAGGTGATCTTCAAGTACAACCAGAATGTCGGCGGGACCCTCGGCGCGGTGCGGGTCTACAACGCCAAGGGCGAGGAGGTCGACAACCTCGACGTGTCCCACCCCGAAGGCCAGGAGCACTGGATGGGCGTGGGGTTGAAACCGGGACTGCCGGACGGCACCTACACAGCCACCTACCGGGTCATCTCCGCCGACACCCACATCGTCTACGGCGGCCTCGTCTTCAACATCGGCCATGCGGGAGCCGCCCCGTCCGTCACCGTGGCCGGCCTGATCGGCCGCAACAAGAGCGGCAAGGTCACAGAGATCGCATTCGGCGTGGTCCGCGGCCTCGACTACCTATCGATCGCGCTGCTGCTCGGAGGCCTCGCCTTCCTGACGGTCGCCTGGTTGCCGGGGCTCGCCGCGGTGGCCGGTCCTGGGCGTGAATGGGGGCTCGCGGCTCACATGTTCGCAAGGCGAATGCGCTGGCTTCTCCTTGTCGCGATCGTGCTCGGCTTCCTCGTGAGCGTGCTCGGCATCCTCCTGCAGGGCGCAAGCGCCGCCGGCGTCTCGCTGTGGTCCTCGCTGAAAGCCACGGTCCTCGAAAACACGCTTGAAAGCCGTTTCGGGAAGGTCTGGGGCCTGCGCGCGATCGACTGGCTGGCACTCGGGATCCTGTTAACCGCGGGTATGTCGCTCGCCCGCAGGGCCGAGCGGGCGACGAGCTCGCGCGCCACCAGCGGCGCAGGGCCGGATGCAGCGGCCCAGGCCGCCCGCCCTCCCCTGTGGCTGCTGGTCCCGGTCGCGATCTGCGCGGCCTATCTGGCGGCGACACCAGCCCTGTCCGGCCACGCGAGCATCCAGAGCCCGACGGGGGTCTTCTTCCCCTCCGATGTGCTGCACGTGCTGGCGGCGAGCGTGTGGGTCGGCGGCATCGCCTGCCTGCTCCTGGCCCTGCCCGCGGCGACCCGGCAGCTCGCGAGCCCGCAGCGCAGCCGGCTTCTGCTGGCCACGCTGGTGCGCTTCTCGCCGATGGCGCTCACCGCGGTGTTCGTGATCGCAGCGACCGGAGTGGTGCAGGCCTACATCGACGTCCGCAGCTTCAACGCCCTCTTTCACAGCACCTACGGCGCGCTGATCATCGTCAAGATCGGCCTGCTGCTGTGTCTGATCTGCCTGGGCTGGATCAACCGCGAAAGGGTGATCCCGGCGTTCAGGAGGATCGTGGGCGCAGGAGAACCGCCCGGCGGGAACGGCGTCCTCGCTCGTCGCACGATGCGGGGCGAGCTCGCCCTGATGCTGTGCGTGTTCGGGGTGACGGCGGCGCTGATCAGCTACGCGCCCCCGATCGACGCCGCCTCGGGGCCTTTCTCGACGAACACGACGCTCGGTCCCGCCGAGCTCGAGATGACGGTCGAACCGGCCAAAGTCGGCTTGAACACGATCCACATATACCTCATCAATGCCAGCACGGGCACCCAGTTCACCGCCACGAAGGAACTCGTAGCCAAGGCTCTTCTGCCCGCAAAGGGAATCGGCCCGCTGCCCCTGCAGGCGACTCCGGCCGGACCCGGCCATTACATCCTCAGCTCCGCCGTGCTGAGCCCGGGTGGCACCTGGAGCATCCAGCTCACCGACCGGGTCTCTGAATTCGAAGCATTCACGCGCACGATCAAGGTCCCGATTCGGTGAGCACACTCGGTCCCCGAGCACACCGGAACCTCGCACTGCTCTGCGCAGCGGTCGTCCTCGCGTGCCTTTGGCTCATGCACCTTCCCGGAACGGAGGCAGGCCTCGCCTACCTCAGTCCGGGCGTGTTCGTGTTCCTGCTCCTGTGGCTCGGTCGCTACCCGGGCGAGCGAATGTTGTCGCGTTTCATTCGGCGGGCCCGGCGCCGGCGCATGAGCGCCGTTCGTGCACGAACTCGCCAGCTCCTCTCACCGATGCCACGTGGCGGAGCGCTCCTCGCCGCGGCGCTGGCCGGCCGTGCCCCGCCCCAGAGCTCGCGCACCTGGTCATTCGTCACCTACTTCGAAAGGGATGGGAAGAACATGACAAAGAGATTGGTCGCGCCGCTGCTGGCCGCATCGGCCCTGCTCGCGCCCGCGAGCGCACAGGCCCACATAAGCCTTCACCCCAACACGATTCCCGCCGGAGCCTTCGCAACGCTCGACATCCGAGTTCCGGGGGAGCAGGAAGGCGCCTACGTCACGAAGGTGGACACGCTGTTCCCGGCGGGGTTCACGGGCGTGGACTATGAAAACGTGGCCGGCTGGACGACGAAGGTGATCGAAACCAAACTGGCCACCCCGATCAAAGAAGACGGGGAAACAATCAACACGCAGGTGTCCCAGATCGTGTGGACATGGACCGGCCCACTCGGCAAGGTCAACAACGGCCAGTTCATCAACTTCCCGCTGTCGCTGGCGATCCCGGACAACGCCACGGGGAAGGCGCTTGAATTCAGGACGGTCCAGACCTACAGCAACGGGCAGATCGTGCACTGGATCGAACCCTCGCTGACCGCCGAACACCCGTCGCCACGGATCAACGTCACCGCCAAAGGGGGCCTGATCGAGGAAGTCGCCGGCGATGAGGCAGGGCCCGAAGCGGGCCACACGGGCGCGGCCAACACCACGCCGGCCGCGAGCACTCCCGTCGCGAAGCCGAGCAGTGGCGCCAGCAAGGGCCTCGCCATCACCGCGCTCATCCTTGGTGCACTCGGGCTGCTGGCCGGGCTGGCGGCGCTTGCCGTCTCGCGACGCAGAGGCACGGAGGCGTAGGACCCCGAGAACGAGAGCATGCTGATCCCCCGCTCACGAGTCACCACGAGTCGCTCGGCCCGTGAGCGGGGGTCGGTGCTCGTCCTGGGCTTGCTGCTATGCCTCGCGGGTGGATGCACGGGGACGCAGCACCGTGACTCGGCCGCAACCTCGAGCCCGGCGCAGGCGGTCGGCTCGCCGGTTGCACGAGGACGGGAGATCTACCAAGCCGACGGCTGCTCGGACTGTCACTCCCTCAACGGCACGCGGGGTACCGGCCCATCGTGGAAGGGACTCGCCGGTAGCAGGGTGAAGTTGAGTAACGGGGAGATCCTCACGGCCGATGGCTCCTATTTGAGGAGGCACATCATCGAACCCGACGCGCTCACGGTGGCGGGTTACCCCGGCGAGGTGATGGCCGAGGCCATTGGAGCGTTCGATTTGAAGAGCAAGCCGGCTGATGTCCGTGCGCTCGTCGCGTTCATCGATTCGGTCAGGTAGGCAGAGACGTGATGTGCGCGCTATTCCACAGCCGGCAGGCCGCCCGTCGATCCGCGGCGGGCGTGGCAGTTCTGCTCGCGAGCCTCACCCCCATCCTCCTCACAGGCTGCGGGTCCACCGCCGCGCCAGGCAACGGCACCTCAAAGACATCGGCACAGCCCGACTACCCCTCAGAACCGCTCACACCGCAGCAACTGCGCGTCCAGCAGGGGGCGCGGCTCATCGTCTCCCTTGGCTGCGCGGCCTGCCACCTCGCCAAACCGAGCAACGATGTTGGACCCAACTTCGCGGACTTCGCCGGACACGAGGTGACGCTCTCCGACGGGCGCCGCGTGCTGGTCGACGAACACTTCCTGCGCGAAGCACTGCTACACCCGGGCGGGAACGCACTCGGAGGATACGACCCGGCGCCGATGCTGACGGCTATAGGACGCCTGCACCTGGACCACCGACCGGCGCAAGTCGCCGCGCTCATCGCGTTCATCGAGCAGCTAGGGCCCGAACCCGGCTGAGCGCCGTGCGGCGGATCTCGACCACTCGACCTCGACGGCGGCGCTCGACGCCGGCGCGTCTCGGCACCGCGATTGTCTGCTGCTCAGCGATGCTGATAAGCGGCTGTCGCGGAGCGAGCTCGCCTCGGAACGAAGCCGGAGTGCGAGCCATGTATCGATCCATCGGCATCGATGCGAGTTCCGGCGAGTTTGGAGACATCTGCCAGTCATATATGGATGAACGCCTGCGAAGCGAGCTGAAGCCGCTCCGCCGGAACTGCTTCTCATCGCGCTTCGAACACTGGGCCGAAGGAATCCGCCTGTCGAAGATCCGCTCCGGCACCCAGATCGTGGTTTCCGAGGGCCAAGCGCTGATCTACGACGGCGCTGAGCCCGAAAGGGCGCTCTACATCGAGGGCCAATGGCGGTTGGACGAAGCGCCGGCGATCATCCCCGCACGACAGTCTTCCCGGGTCCCATTCCGGGCCCTTATCCTCTGAATGGTGCGCGCGGGTTCTGAGACGGCCGCTTCGGCCCCAGGCTAGATGGACGCTGAGGCACTGCACTCTCGCCGCGAGGCTCGCCGGCGGGCCATCCGCCGCCGTCGCCGCCTGACCGGTGCCGGGCTGATCGGGGTGGTGCTCGTGGCCCTCGTCGTCGTCCTCGCGGCACGCTCGGGCGGCTCATCCAAGCCCGCCGCACAGCGGACGCAGTCCGCCAACTCCATCCACGGCACGCAGCCACATGGGACGCCGTCCCGCGGCGCCAGCGGCACGGCCGCGGCCACGGGGCGCCCCGGCACGGGCTCGCTGCCGATCCTGATGTACCACGTGATCGCGGCGCCTCCCGCCGGGGCGCCCTTTCCAGGCCTGTATGTGACGCCCACCGAGTTCGCCGCTCAGATGCAGGCCCTGAAGAACGCCGGCTGGCACGCTGTGACGCTCGATCAGGTCGAGGCCTATTGGCGCGAGGGCGTGCCGCTGGGACCGGGCAAGCCGATCGTGCTCAGCTTCGACAACGGCTATCAGTCCCAGTACACCCAGGCACTGCCGGTGCTTCGCCGGCTCGGCTGGGTCGGCGACGAGAACATCCAGCTGACCGGGCTGCCGCCCTCCCAGGGCGGCCTCAGCCAGAGCCAGGTCCGCGGCCTGCTCGCGGCCGGCTGGGAGCTCGACACCCAGGGCATCAGCCACGCCGACCTGATCACCCTCGACAGCCAGGAGCTGCGCGCCCAGGTGGCCGGTGCGCGGGCCGTGTTGAAGCAGCGCTACCACGTTCCGGTCAACTGGTTCTGCTACCCCTCCGGCCACTACGACTCCACCGTGATCGCCGCGGTCAGGGCCGCCGGCTACAGCGGCTCCACCACCGTGGTCCCCGGCTGGGCTCGCCCCCATGAAGACCCCTATCGCCTGCACCGCCTGCGCGTGCTGGGCGGCACCACGCCCGCGGAGCTGCTCGCGCTGATCGCGGGCATCCGCGCGGATCCACCCGCGCCGCCCTCATACAGCTGAGCCGCCGGGTCAGGGGACGCCGGGCGCTCCCTCGGTGAGCCCCACGGCTTCGAGCGCCTCCGCCAGCGCGACGTAGGAGTGGACGCTCAGCGCCCTGCCGTCGCGAATCTGCCACACCTGCGCGATTCGCTGCACGACCGGGATCGCCGTCTGCCTGCCCTTGGCGGTGATCCGCACGTCGGCCACGACGGAGCTGCCCGCTTCCCAGAACCGCTCGGGCTCAAAGCGAATCTCGTCCATCACGTCCTGGAAGGACTCGAAGTAGCGGCGGATGCCGTCGTGGCCGCGATAGATGTCGGGCTCAGCCGACAGCTCGGGCGGCACCACGGCTTCGAAGTCCGGGTGCGCGAACGCGAGGATGCGTTCGATGCCTCCGGTGTTGAAGGCCTCGAACCCCGCTCGCACGATCTCCACGTTCTGCTGCGACACGTCTACTCGACCAGGCCCACAGCTTCGAGCGCCTGCCGGGTCTCCTGATAGAGGCAGATATGCGTGATCCTGAGATTGCGAAGAGTGAACACGAGGGTGCTTCGAGCTGACACCTCGATGCCGTCGCGGCCTCGCTGATATGCCACGTTCGGCACCACCACCGAGTCACCGGCCTCCGTGAAGCTGTCCGGCTTGATCACGATCTCATCGAACGCCTCGAAATAGCCCTCGTAGAAGCGGAGCGTCTCATCCATGCCCCGGTAGACGCCCGCCAGCCAGCTCAGCGATGCGGACCAGTCCAACTCCACATCGGGGTCGGCGACCTTGCGCAGGGTCTCGAGGTCGCGAGTTGCATAGGCGTCGAGGGCCTCGCGTACCACGTCCACATTGGTCTGCGCCATCGCGTTCCCCCGGGGGTTCCTTGAGAGCGGCGGACGGGGGTCGAACCCGCGACCTCGAGCTTGGGAAGCTCGCGCTCTACCAACTGAGCTACCGCCGCGCTGCCAGCAGATCTTACGCGGCCGGCGACTACCCTTGGTGGCCGTGAAAGGCCGCGCCGTCCCGATCCTCGTCTCGCTCGCGGGCGCCTGCCTGATCGGTCTGCTCGTGTACGGCGTGTCCGCCCGCTCGGCCAACCGCACACTCGACGAACAGGTCGCGCACTCGCGGCGTCCGTCGGCTCCGGACGCCGCCCGCATGCTGCCGCGGCTCGACGGGGGCGGCAGTACGTCGCTGGCGTCCTTCAGGGGCAAGGTGGTGGTGCTCAACTTCTGGGCGTCGTGGTGCGCACCCTGCCAGGTCGAGGCGCCCCTGCTCGAGCGCGCCCAGAGCCAGCTCGAACGCCATGACGGCACGGTCCTGGGCGTGACCTATCTGGACGCCTCGCCGGATTCGCAGGCCTTCGCGCGCCAGTATCACCTGACCTACCCCAACCTGCGCGACGATACGGGGGTGTTCGCCCACTCCTACGGCACCGATCAGCTGCCCGAGAGCTTCGTCGTCGACCGCCAGGGCCGGATCGTCGCGATCTCCCGGGGTGAGATAGACCAGTCCTTCCTCAACCGCGCCATCGCATTGGCGCAGAGCTCGTGAGACTCCGCCGGCCAGCGCTGCTCGCCGTGCTCGTGGCGCTCGCCGCGAGCGGGCCGGGAACGAGCGCCTCAGCCGCGACGCCCCGCACCTCCCTGCCGGTGATCGAGCGCCAGGTGATGTGCGTCACCTGCAAAATCCCGTTGAATGTCGCCCAGTCGCCCCAGGCCGACCGCGAGCGCGCATACATCCAGGGCCTGATCGGTGAAGGAGACACCGAAGGCGAGATCAAGAACGCCCTCGTCGGCCAGTACGGCCCCGCCGTGCTCGGGCTGCCCAGCACCCACGGATTCGACCTGACCGCCTACCTGGTACCGGCCGCCGTGCTGCTGGCGCTGCTGGTGGGGCTCGCGCTGCTCCTGCCCCGCTGGCGCCGCGCCCGCAGCGACGGCTCCCGTGAGCCCGAGCGCGCCACGCTCGATGCCGGCGACGCCGCCCGCCTCGACGCGGACCTCGCGCGATACGACTGACTACATCTCCTCCGGCGCGCGCACGCCGAGCAGGTCCAGGCATGAGGCGATTGTGCGACCGCTCGCCACGCACAGCGCGATGCGCACCGACTCGACGCTCTGCGGCTCGGCGCCGACCACCCGGCAGTCTCTGTAGAAGGCGGTGAATCCCTGCGCCAGCTCGAGCGCGAAGGCCGCGATGCGGTGCGGGGCGCGCCGGGCGGCCGCCTCGTCCACCTCGCCTGAAAATGCGAGCAGCAGCTCGATCAGCGAGCGCTCGGCCGCCTCGAGCGGCTCGTGCTCGCGCTCGCCGAGGCTTGCCAGTGCCGCCTGCACGCGCTCCTCCCCGGCCTTGGCGAGGATCGAGAACACCCGGGCATGGGCGTACTGCACGTAGTAGACGGAGTTCTCGCTGGACTGCTCGATCGCCAGATCCAGATCCAGATCCACCGTGGTGTCGTGCGAGCGCGCCAACAGGTACCAGCGCATCGCGTCGACGCCGATCTCGGCCAGAAGGTCGTCCAGGGTCACGAACTCCCCGGCCCGCTTGGACATCTGCGCGCGCTCGCCGCGCCGCACCAGATGCACCAGCTGCATGATCAGGAGCTCGAGATGCCCGGGGTCGCCGCCCAGGGCCTCGTAGGCCGCCTTCATGCGGGGCACGTAGCCGTGGTGGTCTGCGCCCCACACGTCTATCTGGCGATCGAAGCCGCGCTCGCGCTTGTCCTGGTGGTAGGCGATGTCCGAGGCGAAGTAGGTGTGCTCGCCGTTTGAGCGAACCAGTACCCGGTCCTTGTCGTCGCCGAAGTCGGTCGTGCGCAACCACAGCGCGCCCTCGCTGCGGTAGGCGTGCCCCTGCTCCTGCAGTATCTGAAGCGTGTGGTCCACCGGGCTCGGGTCGCCCTCGTGCAGGGCGCTCTCATAGGCCCAGTGATCGAATTCCCTGACGGCGAACGCGGCCAGCGAGGCCCTGATCCCATCCACCATCACGGCCACGGCAGCGCGGCCGACCGCGACGGGATCGGCCGAGTCGGCGTTCACCAGATGCACGAGCTGCTCCACATAGGCGCCCTGGTAGCCGTCCTCGGGCAGCGGCAGCCGGCGTGCCAGCGCAAGGACCGATTCGCCGAGCTTGCGCACCTGCGAACCGGCGTCGTTGACGTAGAACTCGCGCTTCACCTGCTGACCGCGATATTCGAGAATCCGGGCCAGGGCGTCTCCGTATGCCGCGTTGCGCGCGTGGCCCACGTGCATCGGCCCGGTGGGGTTGGCCGAGACGAACTCGATCAGGACCCGCTCGGTCGCCGTATCCCCATCGGCGTCGAAGGGCGTGGGCGACGCGAGCACGTCGGCGAGCGCCCCGATCAGCCATGAGTCGGCGAGGAACAGGTTGAGGAACCCCGGTCCCGCCACCTCGAAGCGCTCGAGGCTCGAGCCCAGCCGCCGCTGCAGGGCATCTCCCAGGAGCTGCGCCACCTCACGGGGTGAGGAGCCGAGCCCTGTCGCCAGCAGCAGTGCGGCGTTGGTCGAGTAGTCCCCGAAATCCGCCCGCGGCGGACGCTCCAGCGTGATCTGTCCCCGTCCGGGAATCGAAACGGCCGCCCCCGGCCGCAGCTCGGAGACCTCCTGCACTGCCTCGAGCACGGCGCCGCGCAGGCCATCCAGCGGCGTGGATAGTCCCGTCACGAGGCGGTGTGAGGTGGCTCGGTCATCGTCAGAACGGCGCTCGGTCATCGATCCTCGCGCGGCGATTGCGATACTAGCTGCGTGAACGACCAAGACTCAGGCGCCGAGCGCCATATAAACATCCATCTCTCCCCAGAGATCATGGGGGGCGTCTACGCGAACTTCGCCAACGTCAGCCACTCCGACTACGAGTTCACCGTGACCTTCGCCCGGGTCGACCACGAGGTCGAGTCCGAGGAGGTTCCCGGTGTGGTCGTGTCGCGCGTCAACCTGTCCCCGCGCTTCATGCGCGAGCTGATCGACGCGATGGAGGACAACTACTCCAAGTGGCGCACCCGTGAGGGCATCAAGAACCTGCCCGAGTATGGCGGGACGGAGGCCGGCTCGAAGGACGAGTAGGGCCGCGCGCAGCGCAGCGACAGCGATGAAGGTCGCCGTCATCTCCGACATCCACGCCAACCGACACGCCTTCGAGGCGACGCTCGAAGCGGTCGCGGCGAGCGACGCCGGCGAGCTCTGGTGCCTCGGCGACCTGGTCGGCTACGGGGCCGAGCCCGATGCCTGCGTGGAACTCGCCCGCGAGCACGCGGCCGTGTGCCTGGCGGGAAACCACGACCTGGCGGTCACCGGGGAGATCGCGCTCGACGAGTTCTCGCTGGGCGCGAGCCTGGCCGCGCAATGGACGCGAGATGTGATCGACCCCGAGAACCTCGCCTTCCTGGCCGGCCTGTCACCGCAGGGGCGGGAGGAGTCCGTCGGCCTGTATCACGCGAGCCCGCGCGACCCGGTCTGGGAGTACGTGCTCTCAGCGCTGCTCGCCGAGCTGTGCCTGGAGGTGCAACAGGATCGCGTCTGTCTGATCGGCCACTCGCACGTGGCGCTGTCGTTCGTGCGGCAGAGCGGCGCGCTTGCGACCGGCGAGCCACAGCGCGATGGCACCGAGCTCGACATCGCCGAGGGCGAGTGGCTGCTCAATCCCGGCAGCGTCGGCCAGCCACGCGACGGAGACCCGCGTGCCTCCTGGCTGATGCTGGATCTGGCGGGCCTGACAGCCCGCTTTCATCGAGCCGAGTACGACGTGGCGGGCGCGGCGGCCGCGATCCGCGCAGCGCGCCTACCGGACTCGCTGGCCGAGCGCCTGGAGTACGGTCAGTGACCATGCGCATGGCCTTCCGCGTCGCCGCCTCCGCCGCACTGGGCGTCACGGCCGCGTTGCTGCTGTCCTGCGGGAGCTCAGGCGCCGGGCTGATCCCCGTGGAAAGCGCCGGTCCTCTGCAGAGCGACTTCGAAACCGTCGCCCAGGCCGCCGAAAACGCCGGCGGCAGCTGCGTCGCCACCGAAGCCGCGATCCTGAAGACCGAACGGGACTTCGGCGCGCTTCCCTCGAGCGTCGACGCAGGGCTGCGCGGCAGACTGCGGGAAGGCATCGCGAAGCTCCACTCCGATGCCCTCGGCCTGTGCAAACAGCCGCTCCCCCAGGCGACGGCCACGCAGGCGCCACCGAAGACCACGACCAGCACTCACACCGCCACGACGACCCCCACCGTCACCCAGACGACCACCACCCAGACCACTCCCCCCACCACCCCCGCCGGGCCCGGGGGCGGGACACCGGCTCCCGGAGCCGGCGGCGAAGTCGCGCCGGGAGCGGGCGCGGAACCGGGCGCCCCGAGCGGCGCGGGTGAAGCCACCCCGGGCGGCGCCGGCCAGGAAGCGGCCAAATGAACAGCGTGGAGATCGCCGGGCGCTACCGCCTGGAAGGCCGGCTCGGCTTCGGCGGGATGTCGACCGTCCACCGCGCG
The DNA here is from genome assembly GCA_963826995.1 of uncultured Solirubrobacteraceae bacterium. GTDB lineage: Bacteria > Actinomycetota > Thermoleophilia > Solirubrobacterales > Solirubrobacteraceae > Palsa-744. The sequence continues at coordinate 396,682 of CAWGYZ010000006.1, forward strand.
CTCGACCTGCGCCTTGAGCGCCCCGTGGCGGTGAAGCTGCTGGCCGAGCACCTGGCCGATGACCCGGACTTCGTGTCGCGCTTCCAGCGCGAGGCGCAGGCGGCGGCGCGCCTGGTTCACCCCAACGTCGTGCAGGTGTTCGACTCCGGCCAGGATGAGACCACCGGCCAGTACTTCATCGTGATGGAGTACATCCAGGGGTCCTCCTGCGCAGAGATCCTGCGCGATGACGGCTGGGTCGAGGTGGACAGCGCGGTGTCGATCATCGAGCAGGCATGCGAGGGCCTGGACTACGCACACCGCCACGGCGTGGTCCACCGCGACGTCAAGCCCGGAAACCTGCTGCGCGCCAGCGAAGGTGAGGTCAAGCTGGCGGACTTCGGTATCGCCAAGGCCACCGAGCAGTCGAGCATCACCCAGGTCGGCTCGGTGCTCGGCACCGCTGCCTACCTGGCACCCGAGCAGGCACGCGGCGAGGAGGCCGGCCCGAGCGCCGATCTGTATGCGCTCGGGGTCGTGACCTACCAGCTCATCTCCGGACGGCTGCCCTACGAGGCGTCATCGCTCACCGAGCTGGCGCTCAAGCAACAGCAGGAGGAACCGCCCACGCTCGACACGCTGGTGGCCGCCGTCACCACGGAGCTCGCGGACGCGGTGGCCATCGCGCTGGCTCTGGATCCACGCGATCGCTATCAGACGGCCCGCGAGATGGGACGCGCCATCAGCGATGGCGCGCGGGGCATCGCTCCAAGCGTGCATCCCGGCACCCGCGGAGCCCCCGCCACAGAGGCAACGAGCGTCCTTGCCCGTGACCCGGGATCCGGCGCCGCGCGCGGCCCCGAGCAGGGCAGCGCGTCCACGCGAGCGATCACGCACCGCCGGCCTCGCCCCGGGCCGCCCCGCCAACAGGCGCCCGCCGTAGCCGCCGGCCAGGCGCCCGCGGCGGCCGCTCGCCGGCGGGGGGGCCGGTCTCGCGGATCTCGCCTGCTGCTCGGGCTGCTCGGGCTGCTCGTGATCGCGGCGGTGATCATCGTGGCGATGATCATCACGGCACCTGCACCCACCAAGGTGATGCTGCGCAACGTGGTCTACTCAGACGTGCAGCAGGCGTCCTCGGCGCTCAAGCAGCTCGTCCTGGAAAACACCAAGTAGGCAGCAGCGGCTGCCACGCCCTGAGAGGCGCTCAATGCTCGCAGCCATAGTCGACGTGAGCCACATCGGCTATCCGCTGCTGTTCCTGCTGGTGATGGCCGAGTCAGGCGGGCTGCCGGTCCCGGGCGAGACCGCGCTCATCACCGGTGCCGTGCTGGCGAGCCGGGGCCAGCTGAAAATCGAGCTCGTCATCGCGCTGGCGGCCGCCGCGGCGATCGTGGGCGACAACCTGGGCTACGTGATCGGCCGCAAGGGCGGCCGCTGGGTGCTGGAACGACCCGGGCGCTTCAGCAAACAGCGTATGCAGGTGCTGGCGACCGGCGAGCCGTTCTTCGAAAAGCATGGCCCCAAGGCGGTGTTCTTCGGCCGCTTCATCCTCGGCCTGCGCGTGTGGGCCTCGTGGCTGGCCGGGGCGACCCGCATGCACTGGCGCTCGTTCGCGCTCTGGAACGCCTGTGGCGGCATCTGCTGGGCGACCGGCGTGGGCCTGCTCGGCTACTACCTCGGCCACTCGGCCAGCAACGCCATCCAGGCGTTCGGCCTGTACGGTCTCGTCGCCTTCGTGCTGGGGGTGGCCGGCATCGTGGTTGCGCACCGGCGCCACCGGCGCATGACCGCAAAGCCGGATCCGGAGGCGCCCGCTCCACAGCCGCATTCCGCAGAGCCCCCTCAGCAGTAGGCGCGGATGGCGCCGGCGGGTTCGCTCAGCAGTCGGCGCCGGGAGCGATGCGCTCCCACATCTCCGCCAGCAAGCTCAGCTCGCTCTCGGAGAAACGTGACAGGAAGTGCTCCCGGACCACCGCCAGATGCGTCCCGCGGGCTTCCATCAGCCGCTCGCGCCCGGTCGGCGTCAGGCAGGCGTAGGACCCGCGCGCGTCGTGTTCGCAGGAGCAGCGCTCGAGCAGCTCCTCGCGCTCGAGGCGGTCGACCAGCCGGGTCAGGCCGCTGCGCGAGAGATGGGCCTGCTCGGCCAGGTCGCACATGCGCATGCGCCCTCCGCTCGAGTGCTCCAGGTGATGCAGCACCTCATAGGAGGTCATCGGCAGCCGGTGCGCGCGCTCCAGTTCGGCGTCCAGGCGCTTGGCGAGGCAGGAGTGCGCCTGCAGCATTCCTCGCCAGGCGCGCTGCACGACCTCCGAGCGGTCCCCCTGGCTGAGGGCCCCCTCCCCGGCGGACGTGATCGTGACGGTGGTCGCAGTTGACATAACGCCTGGCACCTAAAATCCTCCTGGATCGAACATAGCAGCGTCCAAACCCGCTACACCGCAGCAACCGTTCATCGCCTGGTTGCCCGCCACGCCCACCACATCATCAGCGGCTGCAGGGGCAACCGTCCATACAACGCCCAGCGCGGGATGCGGTGGAAGCGCTCGTGCGCCTGCGCCATGTAGACGTTGGCCGGGAACACGCCCACCAGCACGCCGATCAGCCACAGCCCGGCCGGCCCGCGCGTGCGCCTGCTGAGCACGCCCAGGCCGCCCACCAACTCGGCCACGCCGCTCAGCTGAACCAGCCGCGCGGCGTCGTCCTGCATGCTCGGCGGGATGATCGCTTCGTAGCTGCGCGGGTTCACGAAGTGGTTCACGCCCGCGCCCACGAAGAAGGCCGCCAGCAGCCTCTGCGACCACCTCATGAGCGCTCCACCAGTAGCGAGCTGCCGGTCATCTGCGGCGGCTGCTCGATCCCGAGCAGGTCGAGCACCGTGGGAGCGACGTCCGCGAGGATGCCCCCATCCTGGCGCAGCGACACCGCGGGGACCGTCACGATCAGCGGCACGGGGTTCAGCGAGTGCGCCGTGTTGGGGCTGCCGTCCGGCTCGAGCATGTGATCGGCGTTGCCGTGGTCGGCGGTCACGACGCACGCTCCGCCGGTCTCGTGCACGGTTGAAACAACCTCGCCGAGACATTCATCGACGGTCTCGATGGCCGTCACGGCGGCCTCGATCACGCCGGTGTGCCCGACCATGTCGGCGTTGGCGAAGTTGATGATCGCGAACTGCGGGCGATCCTCACGCCAGGCGCCGACGAACGCGGCGGCGGCCTCGCGGGCGCTCATCTGGGGCTTGTGGTCGTAGGTGGGGACGTCCCGCGGCGAGGCCACGAGCTCGCGCCGCTCGCCCTGCAGCGGAGCCTCCTCGCCGCCGTTGAAGAAGTAGGTGACGTGGGCGTACTTCTCGGTCTCGGCCACGTGCAGCTGGTGGGCTCCGGCCCGCGCGAGCACGCCCGACAGGGTCGTCGAGGGGCGCTCGGGCCCGAACACGACGGGATAGGGCCAGCCCTCCTCGTACTCGGTGAAGGTCGTGTAGCGCTCAAGCGGCGGCGCACCCCCCCGGCCGCTCCAGCCGGGAAGCTCCTCCGGAGCGGCGCCCGCGCCGGCCCCCTCGCCGAATGACGGTTCGGCCAGCGCGCGCGTCAGCTGGCGCATGCGGTCGGGCCTGAAGTTGAACGCGATCACGCTGTCGGTGGGGCCGATCGTGGCCTCCTCGCCGACCAGGGTCGGCTCGATGAACTCGTCCGTCTCCCCTCGCGCATAGGCCTCGCTCACGGCCTGCTCGCCTGAGGCCGCGTGGTAGGGGGCGCGCCCGTGCACGAGCATGTCGTAGACCCGCTGGGTGCGGTCCCAGCGGCGGTCCCGGTCCATCGCCCAGTAGCGGCCGACGACCGATCCGATGCGCACGCCCGCGGTGGCGTCCAGCTCGGCGATGTAGGAGGCACCGGCGCGCGGCAGGGTGTCACGCCCGTCGGTGAAGGCGTGCAGCACGAGATCCTCGACCTCGAGCGCACGTGCGATCTCGATCAGCGCCCGCAGATGCCCGAGCGAGGCGTGCACGCCACCGTCGGAGACAAGTCCGAGCAGGTGAACCCTGCCGCCGGCGCCGGGTCCACCCGGCGGGGCGAACGCCCGCCTGAGGACCTCGTTATCGGCCAGGGAGGAGTCGGTGATCGCGTCGTCGATGCGCACCAGGTCCTGGCGCACCACCGCTCCAGCGCCGAGGTTCAGATGGCCGACCTCGGAGTTGCCCATCTGCCCCTCGGGCAGCCCCACCGCTCGCCCGCAGGCGGTCAGGGTGGTGTGCGGATAGCCGGCCCACAGCTCATCGAACACGGGCGTGCTCGCCAGCGACACGGCGTTGCCGGGACCGGGCTCAGCGATGCCCCAGCCGTCCAGGACGAGCAGGCACACGCGCGGCGCGGGCAGCGTCTGGGCGCCGGGCGGGATGCTCATCGCCGCGCCGCGGCGATGATGCGCGCAAACGACTCGGCCTCGAGCGACGCCCCCCCGACGAGGGCGCCGTCGACATCCTCCAGGGCCAGCAGCTCGGCCGCGTTGTCAGGGTTCACCGACCCCCCGTACAGAATCCTCACGGCCTCGGCCGCCTGCTGGTCGCGATCGGCCACGAGCGCCCTGATGAAGACGATCGCCTCCTGCACCTGCTCGGGGGTGGCAACCCGGCCGGTGCCGATGGCCCAGATCGGCTCGTAGGCGATCACCACCTCTCTGAGGCGCTCGCTCGGCACCCCCACGAGGTCGTCCTTGACCTGCTGGCGCAGCTTGCGGTCGGTGTCGTCGTTGTCGCGCTCGCCCTCGGTCTCACCGATGCACAGGATCGGGGTCAGGCCCGCCTCGAGCGCCGCCGGCACCTTCAGCGCGAGGGCCCTGTCGGTCTCACCGAACTGCTCCCGTCGCTCGGAGTGGCCGAGCACCGTCCCCTGCACCTCCGCCTCGCTCAGCATCTGCGGCGAGATCTCGCCGGTGAAGGCTCCCTGCTGCTCGTGATGCATGTTCTGCGCATACACCTCCACGCCCGATCCGCGCGTCGAGTCGACCATCGCCTTCAGGTCGGTGAACGGAACGCAGATCGCCACCTCGACTCCATCCACGCCCGACATCCTGGGAAGCAGCGCCTGGATGTAGTCCTCGGCCTGAGCCTCGGTCTTGTGCATCTTCCAGTTGCCCGCGATCAGGGGCGTGCGTCCGCTCACGACACCACGCCCGCGCCCTCGAGCGCCTGTACCCCCGGCAGCGTCCTGCCCTCGACCAGCTGCAGCGTCGCGCCTCCGCCCGTGGACAGGTGGTCGACAGCGTCCTCCAGGCCAAAGCGGGCGAGCGCGGCAGCCGAATCGCCGCCGCCGACGACCGTCAGGCCTTTGGCCTGAGCGACGGCTTCGGCGACCGTGCGTGTGCCGGCCGCGAACGGCTCGAGCTCGAACGCGCCCATCGGCCCGTTCCAGAAGACCGAGCCGGCATCCGCGATCACGCGGGCGTAGCGCTCGGCGCTCTCCGGGCCGATGTCCAGCCCCATCCACCCCGGCGGCACCTCCACCCCATGGAGCACGCGATGCTCGGCGTCCTCGGCCAGCCGATCGCCGATCACGAGGTCGCTCGGCAGCTCGACGCTCGCCCGGCCGGGATGGGTGGCCTTGGCCAGGGCCCGGCGCGCGTGCTCGGTGTCCTCGTCGTCGCACAGCGAGTCGCCAACGGCGTGACCCTGGGCGCACAGGAACGGGAAGCACATGGCCCCGCCGATGATCACCACGTCGGCGATATCCAGGAAGCGGTCGATGACCGCGATCTTGTCCGCCACCTTGGCTCCCCCGACGACCGCCACCAGCGGCCGCGCCGGGCGTTCGAGGATCGCCGTCAGCGTGGTCACCTCCTGCTCGAGCAGGCGCCCCGCCGCACTGGGAAGCAGATGCGCGACGCCCTCCGTGCTGGCGTGCGCACGGTGAGCGGCGCCGAACGCATCGTTGACGTAGGCATCGGCGAGTTCGGCCAGTGCGGCCGCGAACAGCGGATCGTTGCTGGTCTCGCCCGGCTCGAATCGCACGTTCTCGAGCACCAGCACCTCGCCGTCGCCGAGCTGTTCGGTCAGCCCCCTCACCTGCTCGCCGACGACCGCCGGAGCGAGCGTGACGGGGGCGTCTGTCAGGGTCCGGAGCCTCGCCACGACCGGGGCCAGGGAGAGGTCCTCCTCGCGCCGGCCCTCGGGCCGGCCGAGGTGGGAGACGAGCACCAGCCTCGCGCCGCGGCCGCGCAGCTCCTCGATCGTGCGCAGGGCGGCCACGATGCGGGTGTCGTCGGCGACGACCGGGGCGCCGGCCTCGTCCTTTCCCATCGGCACGTTGAAATCGACCCGCACAAGCACTCGCCTGCCGTGCACGTCCAGGTCGTCAAGACCCCTCACAGCACCCTCTGCACCAGATCCACGAGGCGGTTTGAGTAGCCCCACTCGTTGTCATACCAGGCGATGACCTTCAGCATCGTTCCGTCCAGCACGGCGGTCAGTTTGGAGTCCACTATCGAGGAGAACGGCGACTGCACGATGTCGCTGGAGACGATCGGGTCCTCGGTGTAGTCCATGATCCCGTGCAGCGGGCCGCTCGCCGCGGCCGCCTGCAGGGCGCCATTGACCTCCTCGACGCTCGTCTCACGGTTGCACTCGACGGTCAGGTCCACTACCGAGCCAGTCGGCACCGGTGCCCGCACCGCAAAGCCGTGCAGCTTGCCCTGCAGCTCGGGGATCACCAGGCCGATCGCCTTCGCCGCTCCGGTCGAGGCGGGGATCAGGTTGATCGCCGCGGCCCGCGCCCGCCGCAGATCCTTGTGCGGCAGATCCTGCAGCCGCTGGTCGGCCGTGTAGGCGTGGATGGTCGTCATCAGGCCGTGTCTGATGCCCACGGTGTCGTTGACCACCTTGGCCACGGGCGCCAGGCAGTTGGTCGTACACGATGCGGCCGAGATCACCTGGTCGGTGGCCGGATCGTAGGCCTCGTCGAAGTTGACGCCGAGCACGACCGTCGCATCGGCGTTCGTGGCAGGGGCCGAGATGATCACCTTCTTGGCGCCCTGCGCCAGATGCTTGGCGGCGCTGTCGCGGTCGGTGAACAGGCCTGTGGACTCGATCACGACGTCCACCCCGAGCTCGCCCCAGGGAAGCTCGGCGGGGTCGCGCTCGGCCAGTACCCGCAGCTTTAGCCCGTCGACCTCGAGGGCTCCGTCGAGCGCCTGGACGGTGCCCGGATAGCGGCCCAGAATCGAGTCGTAGGCGAGCAGGTGGGCGAGCGTGGCGGCGTCGGTCAGGTCGTTGACTGCAACCCACTCGATGTCCGCTTCCGCCGCGTCAGCGCGGGCCTTGGCCGCACGAAACACGTTCCGGCCGATTCGGCCGAAACCGTTGATCCCAACGCGAACGGGCATTCATCTGCCTCCTGGAGCGGAAATAAACGATGCCGGGTCTCCGGAGCATCGCTCCATCGCCCGGCGAGACAGAAGGCTATCAGCGGGCCGCGAGGCGGCCCGGTGAGCGGCGCCACGCACGGGAGGAGAGCTCGCGGCGGGGCGGCGCGCGTCGGGCCGGCTACGGATCCCGGCGGCGGTCGTCGATGTCCCGGTGGGCGACCGCGACGTCGAACACGTCCTGGCCCCGGTAGCGCTCGGCGAGGTGCTCGGCGATGGCCACCGAGCGGTGGCGCCCGCCGGTGCAGCCGATGGCGATCACCAGGTGAGCCTTGCCCTCGGCGACGTACTGCTCGAGCAGGAAGTCAAGCAGCGAATGCAGCCTCACGTACAGCTCCTCGAGCCGCCCGTCGCGCGCGATGTACTCGACCACGCGCGTGTCGTGGCCCGTCAGGTCGCGCAGCTCCGGCTCGTAGTGCGGATTGGCCAGGAAGCGCACGTCGAAGGCCAGATCCTCTCCCCGCGGAGGGCCGTGCTTGAAACCGAAGCTCATGAAGGTCAGCGCCAGCCGGCCCGCCACCCGGCCGGGGAGAAGATCCCCGGCGATCTTCTGGCGCAGCGTCGCGGCCGACATGCCGGTGGTGTCGATCACCAGGTCCGCGCGGCTGCGCAGCGGCTCGAGCAGAGCCCGCTCGGCGGCGACCCCCGCGGCCACGCTGCCCTCGGGGGCGAGCGGATGGCGGCGGCGGGTCTCCTTGTAGCGGGTCACCAGCGTCTGTTCGGCGGCCTCGAGAAACAGCACCTGGTGGGTCACCCCGAGCGCGCCCAGATCATCGACCACCGCTCGCAGGGCGTCGAAGTAGACGCCGCCCCGGACGTCGGAGACGACCGCCGCGCGCTCGACCTTCGAGCCCTCGTGCACGAACAGCTCAACCAGCGAGCGGATCATCTCCGGTGGCAGGTTGTCGACGCAGAAGTAGCCCGCGTCCTCGAACACGTTCATGGCCGTGGACTTGCCCGCACCGGAGAAGCCCGTGATCACGACGAGCTCCTTCAGCCGCGGCGGCGCCGAGGGCTCACCGTCCTTCTCGGAATTGGCGGCCGGCGTGCCGTCTGCCGCCATTCCGGGCGCCTGTGGGGACCTGATCACGGCCATCACCGTCATTGTGCCCGATCGATCCCCTCAGCCGGCGCGGTGGAGGTGCCCGTGCAATTCCCGGGCGACCTTCGCCGGCAGACCCGGCACAGCCTGCAGCTCCTCGCTGGAGGCTGAGACGACCGCCTCCGGCGAGCCGAAGTGGGTCAACAGCGCACGCTTGCGGGCGGGTCCCACGCCGGGCAGCTCGTCCAGCAGCGAGCTCGTCATCGCCTTGTCGCGCCTTGAGCGGTGATGGGTCACGGCGAACCGGTGGGCCTCGTCGCGCACGCGTTGCAAGAGCTGCAGGGCGGGCGTCGAGTGGTCGAGCAGCAGCGGTGAGGAGCGTCCGGGGAGGTACAGCTCCTCGATGCGCTTGGCCAGCGACACCACGGTCACGCCGCGTTCGCGGAAGCCGCGCAGAGGCTCGAGCCCGGCCGCGAGCTGGCCCTTGCCGCCGTCGATCACCACCAGGTTGGGCAGCGAGGCGAAGCTCGCGTCATAGGCGGGGTCGTGCGGGGAGATGTCGGCCTGGCGCTCCCACTGGGCGAACCGCCGCTCGAGAACCTCGGCGAGTGCGGCGTAGTCATCCGGCATGCCCTCCAGGGTGCGGATCGTGAAGCGGCGATAGTCGGCCTTCTTCGGCGCGCCTCCCTCGAACACGACCATCGAGGCCACCGTGTGGGTGCCGCCGAGATTCGAGATGTCGAAGCACTCGATCCTGATCGGGGGGACGTCGAGGTCGAGCGCCTGGCGCAACCCTTCGAGCGCCTCCACCCGGCCCTGGCGGCGGCGCTCGGAGCGCAGCCGCTCCTGATCGAGGGCCAGGAGCGCGTTGCGCTCTGCCAGCTCGAGGATCCTGCGCTTCTCACCGCGCTCTGCCGCCCGCAGCTCCACCGGCCCGCCGCGCCGGCTGGCGAGCGCGTCGGCGAGCGCCGGGCGCTCGGCCAGCTCGCGCTGGACGACCAGCAGCGCCGGGATCGACATGTGCCCTCCGTAGTACTGCAGCATGAACTCCTCCCCCACCTCTGCCACGTCGCGCTCGGTCTCGTTCGACAGGTAGAAGGACTGGCGATCGGACAGCACCCCGTCGCGGACCTGGAAGACCTGCGCGTTGGCCTCCCGGCCGTCCACCGCCACGGCGACCGCGTCGAGCGTGCCGACCGACTCGTTGGCCACCCGCCGGCGCTCCAGAAGCGAGTGCACGGCTCGCAGCCGGTTGCGCTCGAGCGTGGCCTGCTCGAACTCCTCGGCCTCCGCGGCCGCGCGCATGCGCGTCTCCAGGTCCCGCTCGATCGTTCGGAAGCGACCGGACAGGAAGTCGATCACGCCATCGATGCTGCGCCGGTAGTCCTCCTCGGAGACGTACCCCACACACGGCGCCTCGCAGCGCTTGATGTAGTAGTCCAGGCACGGGCTGCCGCTGCGGCGCCCGGGCTCCGGGCCGGTGCAGGAGCGGAACATAAACACCTTGGCCAGCACCTCGAGCGTCCCGCGCACGCGCTTGGCGTTGGAGTACGGGCCGAAGTAGGCGCGCCCGGCGCGGTGGCGCTCGCGGGTGAAGTACACGCGGGGAAACGCCTCGTCCAGGGAGATCGCGATGAACGGGTAGGACTTGTCGTCGCGCAGCCTGATGTTGAAGCGCGGCCGGTACTGCTTGATGAAGCTCTGCTCGGCCAGCAGAGCCTCCGCCTCGCTCGCCACCACGACGAACTCGATGTGCTCGACGCTGGCGATCATTTCGGCGTGGCCGGGGCTGCTCGGGACCTGGGCTTTGGAGAAGTGCGAGGCCACGCGCTTGCGCAGCGACTTCGCCTTGCCGACGTACACGACCCGGCCGCGGCCGTCGCGGAACAGGTACACGCCGGGCTGGTCGGGCAGGGCGCGACGCTGCTCGCTGATGCTCGCCTTCGGGTCGCTGTCGGTCACTGCCTCGGCGGCTGTCATGCCATCCGAGGATAGGAGGCGCCCGGGGTGCTCAGTACGTGCGCCAGTAGCGGTACGTCGCAATCAGGGCGTACACGGCGGCGGCGGCCAGCACGAACCACGCGAGCTCGCCGGCGCCGGTGTTCCACATTCGCGAGCGGGCCGTCAGGAGGAACACCACGCCGGCGATCCCCCCGTACAACAGGGCCCTGTGCCCGTCGCCGAGGCCGTGGATGGCCACGCGGTTTTCGCGATACATGCGCAGCCCGAAATAGGCGATGCCGATGCCGAATGCGACCCACAGCGCGGCTTCGAAGGTGTCCGCCGCGCGCCCGCCGCCCGGCAGGAAGTAGACACCGGCGGCGATGGCGGCGACGATCGCCACGTTGCGCACGGTCTTGAGCTGCTCCATGGCAGGGCATTGTAGGTCAGTCGATGAGCGCCTCGAGGCGTGCGTAGGCATCCTCGATAGCCAGCCGGGCAGCCGTGTGCCGGGCCTCGGACTTGGCCGCCTCATAGCGCGTTGCCCACGCTGCCGGGTCGGCCAGCTGGTCCTCCAGTGCCCGCATCGCGGCCTCGGCATCTTCGACGGCCAGCTCGGCCTTGCGCTGGTCGGTCAGGCGGTTCTTCGACGGCCCCTTCGGTTTCGGCTTCGGCTTGCCTCGTCCCGGCGACGCAGCGCTGGTGCCCGCAGCGACGGCGTTCCCGTTCGGGCCAGACCCGTTGGCCAGGGCGGGCGCCGCGGAGCCCGCTGCGACCGGGGCACCGGGCCCTGGAGTCCGCCCGCCCGCGGCGGCCCGCTGCTCGTCTCGCATGCGCACGTACTCGGCCCAGCCGCCGACGTAGCTGTGCAGGGAGCCCTCCTCGACGGCGACCGTGCGGGTCCCCACAGCGTCGAGCAGCGCGCGGTCGTGGGACACGAGCAGGATCGCTCCCTGAAATGAGCGCAGGGCGTCCTCGAGCGCCTCGCGGCTCTCGATGTCGAGGTGGTTGGTGGGCTCATCGAGAATCAGGACGTTGGGCGGCTCACTGGCCGAGCCGACGAGCAGCGCCAGCGACAGGCGCCGGCGCTCGCCACCGGACAGTCCGCTCAGCGGCTTCTCCGCGTCCTCACCGGAGAACAGGAAGCGCCCGAGCAGCGCCCTCGTCCGTCCCGGGTTCAGACCGCTCGCCCGCTGTGCGGCCTCCAGCACGCTCTGGCCGGGCGAACCCCCGGCTCCGAGCTCATCTGCGTGCTGGGAGAGGTAGCCGATGCGCACGTTGTGGCCGGTGCTCAGCCTGCCGTCCGCCAACGCTCGCCGGCCGGCGAGCGTCTCGATCAGGGTCGTCTTGCCGGTTCCGTTCGGCCCCACCAGCGACACGTGCTCGCCGCGCTCCAGCCACAGCTCGGCGTGCTCGAGCAGCACGACCGGAGCCTTCTCGGAGTCGCCGCCGATCTCGATGCGCCCGTCCAGCAGCTCGAATATGACCCGCCCCGAGCGCTCCGGCGAGGAGAACTCGAAGTCCAGGCTGCGGCCGTCCTTGGGGTCGCGCTCGATACGCTCGATCTTGGCGAGCTTCTTGACCCGCGACTGGGCCTGGCGAGCCTTGGTGGCCTTGTAGCGAAAGCGCTCGATGAAGCGTTCCATGCGCTCGATCTCGGCCCGCTGGGAATCGATCGCCCGGCCCAGCGCGATCTCTCGCGCCGCCTGCTCGCGGCGCCAGTGATGCCAGGTTCCGGCGAAGAAGCGCGAGCGGGCCGGCGGCCCCCCATACAGCTCCAGCACCGCCGTTCCCACGGCCTCCAGGAACCAGCGGTCGTGCGCCACCAGCACCACCGCCGCGTCCAGGTCCACCAGGGTCTGCTCGAGCCACTCGAGCGACTCGATGTCCAGATGGTTGGTCGGCTCGTCCAGCAGCAGCACGTCCGCCCCCGTGGCCAGGGCACGAGCCAGTGAGGCGCGGGTGAGCTGCCCGCCGGAGAAGGTGTCCAGCGGGCGATCCAGATCCGCCTCCGAGAACCCCAGGCCGCGGGCCATCACCGTGGCCCGGTCCCGCCACAGATACCCGCCCCTAGCCTCGAGCTGCGCCTGGGCGCGGGCGTAGCGGCCCAGCAGCGCCTCGTCGTCCTCCCCGGCCGCCATCTTCGCCTCGAGGTCGCTCAGCTCGGCCTCGATCTCGAGCTCCTCCGCGCAGCCGGACAGCAGGTACTCGCGCAGGGGCGCTCCGCGCTCGCGCGGCGGGCGCTGGTCGTGCAGCGCGATCCGCACGCCCTTGGCGATGCTCAGCTCGCCGCGGTCGATCGGGGTCTCCCCGGCGAGCATGCGCAGGAGCGTGGTCTTGCCGGCGCCGTTGCGCCCGGCGAGGGTCATCCTTTCGCGGCGCTCGAGCTTGAACGACACGCCGCGCAGCAGCGGCTGCCCGCCGATGTCCTTGTGCAGATCCGATGCGATCAGTAGGGCCATCGATTTGATGTTAGGGGCGGCCCGGCTGCCCTTGCCTCCGATAGGATCCCGCTGACCATGCGCCGCCTGTCCGCAAGCCTGTTGCTGGGAATGCTGCTCGTGCCGCTCGTCCTGGCACCCGCCGCGCAGGCCTACAACGACGGCCGCGGCTTCTACGGAGCGACGAACGACAAAGTGGTGGTCGACGCCGGCTTCATCCTGATCGTGTTCTTCCCGGCCTTCGTGTTCGCGATGAGCATGCTCCAGCGCCATCTGGAAAAGCGCAAGGCAGCCCGCAAGGCCGCGAGCAAGGTCCTGGGCGACGTCGAGTGGCGCGGCGGCTGGTAGGGCGGATCGCGCAGGAAGCGGCGGTGGTTGGTCGATGAGCGAGGCGGAACCCGGCGCCGTCGGATATGAGCGCGTCGGCGCGTCGGCCGTGGTGACGATCGATCGCCAGCACAGGCGCAACGCCGTCGACGGTCCCACCGCGGCGGCCCTGCACGATGCCTACCTGCGATTCGAGGCCGACCAGGATGCCCGCGTGCTGGTCCTGACAGGCGCGGGCGGCGTGTCCTTCTGCGCCGGCGCCGACCTCAAGGCGACCGTCACCTTTCGCGATCGGCTGACCAGCGAGGAGGGTCCGATGGGCTTCACCCGCCTGACGCCGTCCAAGCCGACCATCGCCGCGATCTCAGGCTTCTGTCTGGCGGGCGGGCTCGAGCTGGCGCTGTGGTGCGATCTGCGAATCGCGACCGAGACCTCGACGCTCGGCTATCCCGAGCGACGCTGGGGTGTGCCGCTGATCGACGGCGGAACCCAGCGCCTGCCCCGCATCGTGGGGCTCGGGCGCGCGCTCGATCTGATCCTCACGGGAAGGATGCTCGGCGCCGCCGAGGCCCTGTCGATGGGGCTCGTGACCGAGGTCGTTCCGGCGGGCGCCCACCTCGAGCGCGCGCTGGCGCTCGCCGAGGGGCTCGCGAGCTTCCCCCAGCGCACGATGCTCGCCGATCGCCGCGCGGCGATCGAGGGGCTGGGGCTTCCGCTCGCACAGGGTCTTGCGCTCGAGGCGAGCGCCGGGCCCGAGGTGTTCGAGGACGGCGTGCGCGGGGCGGCACGCTTCGCCGCCGGCGAGGGTCGCTCCGGCGCCGGCGCCGGAGCGTAGGTCGCAGCGCTCAGCCCGATATGCTCGCGTGAGGATGGCGTACTTCGTCACAGGAGCTACCGGCTTCATCGGCCGGCGCCTGGTTGAGCGGCTGCTCAACCAGCGCCAGGGCAAGATCTACGTGCTCGTGCGGGAGACCTCCAAGGGCAGGCTGGACGATCTGATCGAGCGCTGGGGCAGCGTGGCGGGCGCGGCGGCGGCCAAACGCATCCAGCCGGTCGTCGGCGATCTTCGCAAGCCGCTTCTGGGGCTCGAGCAGGAGCAGGTGAACGAGCTGCGGGGGAAGGTGACGCACTTCTTCCATCTCGCTGCCGTCTATGACATGACCGCCCCGGCCGAGCGCAACACGGCGGTCAACGTCGGCGGCACCACCCACGCCGTGGAACTCGCGCGGGCGCTGGAGGTCGAGCACCTCCATCACGTCTCCTCGATCGCCATCGCCGGCGAGTACAAGGGGCTGTTCGAGGAGGACTTCTTCGACGAGGGCCAGAAGCTGCCCTCCCCCTACCACCGCACCAAGTTCGAGGCCGAGCGGATCGTGCGCGAGCAGCCCTACGTCCCCTGGCGCGTGTATCGGCCAGCGATCGTGGTGGGCGACTCCCAGACGGGCGAGATGGACAAGATCGACGGCCCCTACTACTTCTTCAAGGCGATCCAGCGCATGCGGGCGCTGGTTCCCGAGTGGGTGCCCCTTCTCGGCCTGGACCTGGGCCGGACCAACGTGGTGCCGGTCGACTGGGTGGCGGCAGCGCTTGAGCACATCGCGCATGAGCCCGACCTGGATGGCCGCGCCTTCCACCTGACCGACCCCCGGCCCCTGCGCGTGGACGAACTGTTCAACGAGTTCGCCACGGCGGCGCACGGTCCCCGGTTCGCCGTGAGCGTCGACAAACGACTGACCGACGCGATCCCGACCTGGCCGCTCTCGCTGCTGCTTAGCGTGCCCCCGCTGCGACAGGGACGCCGGCTCGCGCTGCGCGAGCTGGGCATCCCCGGGGAGGTGCTGGAGCACGTCGAGCTGAAGCCCAGGTTCGACACGCACGGAGCCGAACGAGCGCTGAAGGGCTCGGCGCTCGAACAGCCGCCGGAGCTGCACGAGTATGCGGCGCGGCTGTGGGACTACTGGGAGCGCGAGATGGACGATCTCGCCAAAGGAAGCTCGCTGAAGGAGTCGCTCGAGGGCAAGCACGTGCTGATCACCGGCGCCTCCTCCGGAATCGGGCGCGCCGCCGCGGTCAAAATCGCGGCTGCGGGTGGAGTGCCTCTGCTCGTTGCTCGCAACGTCGAGAAGCTCGAGGAGGTGCGCGCGGAGATCGTCGCCGGCGGCGGCACCGCGTACGTGTACGCGGCCGACCTCGCCGACATGGAGTCCGTCGACCGCCTGGTCGAGCGGGTGCTGTCCGACCACCGCGGCGTCGACATGCTGGTGAACAACGCCGGGCGCTCGATCCGGCGGTCTATCGCGCTCAGCCACGACCGCTTCCACGACTTCGAACGGACGATGCAGCTCAACTACTTCGGCGCGGTCAAGCTGATCATCGGGCTGCTCCCGAACATGCGCGAGCGCGGCTTCGGGCACGTGGTCAACATCTCCTCGATCGGCGTGCAGACGAACCCTCCGCGCTTCTCGGCCTACGTGGCCTCGAAGGCGGCCCTGGATGCCTTCACCCGCGTGGTCGCCTCGGAGGTCGTCGGCGACGGGATCACGTTTACGACGATCCATATGCCGCTGGTGCGCACGCCGATGATCGCCCCCACGAAGATGTACGACGCGTTTCCCGCGATCACGCCCGACGAGGCCGGGGACATGATCTGCGAGGCGCTGCGTTCGCGGCCCAAGCACATGGGCACACGCCTCGGCACCTTCGGCGAGGTCGCCTACACGCTGGCACCGAAGGCCGTCGACCAGCTTCTGCACCTCGCCTACCGGGTGTTCCCCGATTCGGCAGCCTCCAAGGGGGAGAAGAACCCGGAGGAGAAAGCCAACTTCGAGCAGATCGCGATGGCCACCCTGACGAGGGGCGTGCACTGGTAGGGGCTGAGCGCCGTTGCGGGATGATTGGGCCGTGAGCGACGCGGCCCCCGCCATCGAGGTGCGATCCCTGACCAAGCGTTATGGCGAATACGAGGCGGTGCGCGGGATCGACATCACCGTCCGCCGGGGCGAGGTGTTCGGCCTGCTGGGCCCGAACGGCGCCGGCAAGACGACCACGGTGGAGATCCTCGAGGGCTACCGCGAGCGCAGCGGCGGCGAGGTCTCGGTGCTCGGCTTCGATCCGGCCAGGAGGTCGATCGAGCTGCGGCGGCGCATCGGCATCGTGCTGCAGTCGGGCGGCATCTACAGCCACGTGACGCCCCGCGAGGTGCTGCGCCACTGGGCGGGGTTCTACCCGCACCCGCGCTCGGTGGAGGAGGTTCTGCGGCTGGCGGGCCTCGAGGACAAGGCCGACGTGCGCAGCCGCAAGCTGTCAGGCGGCCAGCTGCGGCGGCTGGACTTCGCGCTGGCGCTGGTCGGCGACCCGGAGCTGATGTTCCTGGACGAGCCCACGACGGGCTTTGACCCCGCCGCGCGCCACGCCGCCTGGGAGACGGTGCGCGGCCTGCGCGACCTGGGCAAGACGATCCTGCTGACGACCCACTATCTGGACGAGGCCCAGGAGCTCGCCGACCGGGTGGCGATCGTCAAGGACGGCCGCGTGCTCGCGATCGGCCCGCCGCGAGAGCTCGGGGTGGGAGGCTCCCACTACCGGGTCGCCTACCGCGACCGCCACGGCGAGCTCGTCGAGCAGCAGACCGATGATCCCACGAGGCTGTTGCACGAGCTGACGGCCGAGGCGCTCGCGCGGGGGGAGCGGGTTGAGGAGCTGAGCGTGGGACGCCCCACCCTGGAGGATGTCTACCTGGAACTGACCGCCGATGCCTGACGCGCTGACCCTGACCTGGCGCCAGTATCGCCTGGAGCGCCGCATGTTCTGGCGCAACCCGAGCGCCGCCTTCTTCAACTTCGTGCTGCCGCTGCTGTTCCTGTGCGGGGGCGGGGTGATCCTGTCGGGAAACCAGCACGACCTGAACCTGCTCGTACCGGCCATCGCCGGGATGAGCGTGATGTCGACCACGTTCACGGCACTCGCCTACAACATCGTGTTCCTGCGCGAGCGCGGCGTGCTCAAGCGCATCCACGGCGCCCCGTTGCCGACGAGCTCCTACTTCGGCGGCGTGGCCGCCAACGCGGTCACCAACACGGCCCTGCAGATAGCCATCATCGTGCTCGCCGGGCGGGTCTTCTTCGGCATCGGATGGCCGGCCCACTGGGATGAGCTGATCGTGTTCGTGCTGGTGGGCGTCGTCTGCTTCGCGGCGCTCGGCGTCGCCTTCGCGCACGTGATCCCCAACTTCGAGTCCACAGCGGCGTATGTCAACGCCGTCTTTCTGCCCGTCGTGTTCGTGTCGTTCTTCGTGTTCGAAAACAAGAGCGCGCCGACGTTCCTTCGCACCATCGCCGAAGCGCTGCCGTTGAACCCGCTGATCAACGGGCTGTACGGAGCGATGGTCACCGGTACAGACCTGGCCCACAATCTCGATGCGCTCGCGGTGATCGCCCTGTGGGGCGTGTTCGGGCTCTACTTTGCCATTCGCGGCTTCTCCTGGGAGCAATCGCGCACATGACCAAACAAGGGAGCACCCCATGAAGGAGCTGGCCGAGGACGTCTACCTGCTGCGCGGAATGCCGCCCAACGCGATCAACGTGTACCTCGTGGGCGACGTGCTGATCGACGCCGCCACGAAGCAGGGGGAGAAGCGGATCATGCGCCAGCTCGACGGGCGCAGGGTGACCGCGCACGCGCTCACCCATGCCCACCCCGATCACCAGGGGGCGAGCCATGCCATCTGCGAACGGCTGGGGATACCCCTGTGGTGCGGACAGGGCGACATCCCCGCGATGGAGACCCCGGGCGGCATCAAAAACAGCCAGGGACCCGGCTGGCTGAATCGATTTCAGGACCGCTTCTGGACGGGTCCGCCGCACCCGGTCGCCCGCGCGCTGGCAGAGGGCGACGAGGTGGCCGGATTCATCGTGCTCGAGACCCCGGGACACTCGCGCGGGCATGTCGCCTACTGGCGAGAGTCAGACCGCGTGCTGATCCTGGGCGACGTGCTGAACGGCATGAACCTGCTCACGGGCGTCCGCGGCCTGCACGAGCCGCCGAGGATCTTCACGCCCGACCCGCCCCGCAATCGCGAGTCGGCGCGCAGGCTCGCGGCGCTCGAGCCCGCGCTCGTGTGCTTCGGCCACGGGCCGCCCCTGCGCGACCCGAAAGAGCTCACCGACTTCGCCTCGCGGCTGCCTGCCTGAGCGACCGATGAGCGACAGCATCTTCGTTTCAGACGGCGAGCGCTTCATCCCGACCGAGCACGCCCGCGGGCCGTGGGATCCCCAGGCGCTCCACGGCGGGGCGCCCGCGGCCCTGCTGGCGGCCGCGTTCGAGCGGATGCAGCCCGGTGCGGAGCTCGCGGTGGGGCGCCTCGGCTTCGAGTTCCTGCGCCCGATCCCGGCCGCGCCGCTCACGCTGTCGACGCGCGTGCTGCGCGCCGGCAGGCGCGTTCAGGAGCTCGGGGGTGAGCTCCACGCCGGTGAGGTGCTCGTCTGTCGCGCGAGCGCGCTGCGCGTGCAGGAGGTCCCGGCGGACCTGCCGAGACCCGACCCGCCGGCATCTGGGGCGATGGCTCCGCCCGCGCCGGCGCCGCTACCCCCGCCCGAGTCCGGCGAGCCCGTGAGCTTCGCCCTCGAGCGCTCCCCCGGGCCGGGCTTCGGCCCGACCGCGATGGAGATGCGCTGGCTGGATGACCCGTACGCGCCCGGGCCCGGGCGGGTGTGGATGCGCCTGCGCCACGAGCTCCTGCCGGGTGAGCCGCTCACGCCGCTGGCGCGGGTGGCCGCGACCGCGGACTTCGGCAACGGCGTAGGTGCGGCGCTGCCGTTCGACCGCTACCTGTTCATCAACGCGGATCTCAACATCCATCTGCACCGCCCCGCCGTCGGCGACTGGATCGGCCTCGACGCGCGCACGCTGCTGGAGGCGGGCGGCGCGGGGACGGCCGAGAGCGTGCTGCACGACACGGCCGGCCCGATCGGTCGAGCCTTTCAGACGCTGGTCGTGCAGGCGCGCTGAGCCAGGCGTTCGTTGCATGCGCAAGCAACTGGCTATAATCGTGGACATACAACAATCCACGCTTGTCGACCATATGCGTCGGCCATGAACAAGGGAGCTTTTCCGATGTCAAACGATTCCGCAGTTGCCAGCGCCGCAGCCACGACGAGCCTCCCCACGGGCACGTGGACCGTCGACCCCGTCCACTCGAGCGTCGAGTTCCAGGTCAAACACCTCGGTATCGCCACCGTCAAGGGCCAGTTCAACGACTTCGAGGGCACTCTCGAGGTGGGCCCCGACGGCGCCAGCGCGTACGGGACGGTGAAGGTCGCAAGCGTCGACACACGCGAGCCCCAGCGCGATGAGCACCTGCGCTCGGCGGACTTCTTCGAGGCCGAGACCTACCCCAACATCGAGTTCCGCTCGACCGCCATACGGCCCGCCGGGGATGACGAGTTCGAGATCGACGGAGACCTCGAGATCCACGGGATCAAGAGGCCGATCACCCTCAAGGCGACCCTGGAGGGCACCGAGACCGACCCGCAGGGCAACGACCGCGTGGGGCTGTCGGTGACCGGGCAGATCGACCGCTCCGACCACGAGATGAAGTTCAACGCGGCCCTCGGCTCGGGCAACGTTGTGGTGAGCGACAAGGTCAAGCTGCTGGTGGACATCTCGGCCGTCAAGAGCGCCTGAGCAGCGCGGGCCACGTCGTCAGCGCACGATGGCGTGGCCCAGCGCCTCATCCACCGCAACGAGCGTGTCAGAGCTGAGCACGATGCCGGAGGCCGAGGCGTTCGCGTGCACCTGCTCGGGGCGGCTCGCACCGACGATCGCCGAGGCGACGTTGTCGCGCCGCAGCACCCATGCCAGCGCCAGCTGGGGCATCGACAGCCCGGCCTGCTCGGCCACCGGCTTCAGGCGCTCGACGGCTTCAAGCACCGGCGGCTCCATCAGCCGCCCGATGAAGGTGCTCATGCTGTCGCTGGCCGCGCGTGAGTCGGGCGGAGGCGGCTGATCGGCCCGGTACTTGCCCGTGAGCACGCCCTGGGCCAGTGGCGACCACACGATCTGGGAGATCTGCTCGCGTTCGCACAGCGGGATCACCTCGGCCTCCGGCGTCCGCCACAGCATCGAGTACTGCGGCTGGCTTGACACCCACCTCGCGGTGTTCGGGAGCTCGAGCGATGCCTCGATCTTCTCGGCGGGCCACTCGCTGAAGCCGATGTGCCGAGCCTTGCCCGCCTGGACCACTTCGGTGAGCGCCCCCATCGTCTCCTCCAGCGGCGTGTCGTTGTCGTAGCGGTGGCACTGGTACAGGTCCACGTAGTCTGTCTGCAGGCGCTTCAGCGAGGCGTCGATCTGCTTGTGGACCTGGGCCTTGGACAGACCTCGATCGGTGTCCGACATCGGGAAATAAAGCTTGGTGGCAAGCACGTAGGAGGAGCGCTCGTAGCCGGCGAGCACCTCTCCCAGTAGCGTCTCGGACGCGCCGGCGCCGTATACGTTGGCGGTGTCGATGAAGTTGATGTCGGCCTCGAAGGCCGCCCGCACGCACGCCTGCGCCTGCTCGCGCGCCACCCCGCCGGAGTAGGTGAGCCATGAGCCGAGGCTGATGTCAGAGACCTCGATCCCGCTCGAGCCGAGCTTGCGAAAGTTCACGCCCGCCAGCTTATCGCCGCGTAGTAGCCTCGAGCAGGCATGCCGGATGAGCTCCCCGCCATCGACCCCGCGCTCAGCATCGGCTCGGTGGCGCTCGCCGTCGGCGACCTGGCGCGCAGCGTGGACTTCTACGAGCGCGTGCTCGGGCTGGGAGTGGTGGTGCGCGAGCAGGATCGAGCGGGCCTGGGTGGGAGCGCCGAGCATCCGCTGCTCGAGCTCACGGGCATCGAGCGACCCCTGCTCGCGCCGCCCGGTCGCACCGGCCTGTTCCACGTCGCCTGGCTGCACCCGTCGCGAGCCACGCTCGCCGATACGGTGCGGCGCGTCGCCCAAGCGCGCTGGCCGATCGACGGCGCTTCCGACCACGGCGTCTCCGAGGCACTGTATCTGAGCGACCCGGACGGATTGGGGATCGAGATATACGCCGACAGGCCGCGCGCGCAATGGGACCGGCCGCCCGGCGGTCACGGCGTGAACATGGTCACGCTGCCGCTGGATATCGAGGATCTGCTGGCGCAGTCCGATGCCGAGCCGCCGGAGGAGATGGCGGCCAAGACGAACGTTGGCCATGTCCATTTGAAGGTGTCCGAGGTGCCCCGCTCAAGCGCCTTCTACCGCGATGCGCTCGGCTTCGAGGAGCAGGCACAGCTCCCCTCGGCGGCCTTCCTGTCCGCCGGTGGCTACCACCACCATGTCGGCCTGAACTCATGGCAGAGCCACGGCCAGGGCCCCCCGCCCGACAACGCGCCGGGGCTGCGGCGGGTCCAGTTCGAGCTCGGCGACACAGACGCGCTGGACTCACTCGAGCGCAGGCTGGCCGACGCCCGGCACGGATCGCCGGCCGCGCGCGGGCACGATGGGAGTCTGTCGGTTGAAGACCCCGACGGTCAGCTGCTCAGCTTCATCAATCGCTGAGGCGCTCGGTCAAGCGCTGGCGGAGCTCAGCTGAGCGAGCTCCTCGGCGGACAGCTCGAGCTCTGCCGAGGGCAGCAGCTGGGCCAGCTGCTCCGGTGACGTGGCGCTTGCGATCGGAGCGAGCACCGTCGGCTGTGCGAGCAGCCAGGCGAGCGCCACCGTGGCGACCGTCGTGTCGTGCGCGGAGGCGATCCGGCGGAGCGCGTCGAGCACGGCGAAGCCCCGCTCGTTGAAGTAGCTGTCACGCACTCCGGCCGCCCGGGGGCCCTCGGGCAGGGCGCCGTCGCGGCTGTACTTGCCGCTCAGAAAACCGCGTGCCAGAGCGAAGTAGGGCAGGCAGGCGAGCCCGTTGCGCTCGCACACGGCGGCCAGCTCCCCCTCGTATTCGCCGCGCTCCATCAGGTTGTAGTGCGGCTGCAGGGCCACGTAGCTGGCCATCTCCTCGCGCTCACCGATCCGCAGGGCCTCGGTGAGGCGCTCGGCGCTGTAGTTGGATGCGGCCGCATGGCGGATACTGCCCTCGCGGATCAGCGCGCCGAAGGCGCCCAGCGTCTCTGCGATCGGGGTATCGGGGTCATCCCGGTGGGCGTAGTACAGGTCCACGGTGTCGATGCCGAGGCGCTCCAGCGAGCCCTCGATCCCGCTCCTGATGGTCGCCTCCGACAGCCCCCGCAGATCCGGGGAGATGCCCACCTTGGTGGCGATCACGAGTTGCTCCCTGTTCCCGCGCGCGGCCATCCAGCGGCCGATGATCCGCTCGGACTCACCGGCTCCGCCCGGGCCGCCGCGCCCGTAGGAGTCGGCCGTGTCGATGAAGTTCCCGCCCGCCTGCGCGTAGGCGTCGAGCACAGCGAACGAGCGCTCCTCGTCGATCGTCCAACCGAACACGTTCCCGCCCAGGCACAGGGGGAATACGTCGAGGCTGGTGTTGCCCAGGCGCGCGATGCAGTGAAGGGTAGCCGTCCGCTCACCGTCTGCGGCCCATCCCGAAGCTCTGCATCGGCGGCGCGGCGGCACGCATGCTCGAACCGACCTCGGCATCGCCCGGCGGGGACTCGAGCTCGGGCAGTCGATGGACGCGGGCCCGCGCGGCCGCCTGCTCGGAGTCGGCGGCCCCGCCAGACAGAAAGCGCTCGAGCTCGGCCAGCTCGCGCACGATCACGTTGACGACCCCTTCGGCGCGCTCCAGACGGCCTCTGGCCAGCAGCAGGGGCTCTGCCCGGGCCAGGTGGCGATGGCGCTCATACACCGCCTTCGGAACGATCAGGTTGATCGAGCCGAACTCGTCCTCGAACAGCAGGAACATCGTCCCGCCGGCGGTGCCTGGCCGCTGCCGGGCGATCACCAGTCCCGCCACCGACACCGCACAGCCCGTGGGCATACGGGCCAGCTGGGCGCTGGTCGCGAGCAGCGGAACCTCGAGCCGATCGCGCAGGACGGCCATCGCGTGGTCGTTCACCGTCACCCCGCTGGTGGCGTAGTCGGCGATCAGCCGCTGCCAGCGGCCGAGCGAGCGCAGGCGCGGCGCCGGCGGCAGCTCCATGCCCAGCGCCAGCTGGGTGCCCTCCCCCGCCCCCTGCCCCGTGGCGGCCACACCCAGCCGCCACAGGGCCGTTCGCCTATCCACTGAGGACGCCCCCGCCACGAGGCCGTCACAGGCGCCCGACCAGGCCAGCTGCTCGAGCGTCTTTCGCCCCGCGGCGACGCGCGCGGCGAGGTCGCCGAGGCTGCGGAACGGCCCGTTCCGCTCGCGCTCATCGACGAGTTCGTGCGCCTCGGCCGCCGCCACATCCTTGATGTAGCCCAGGCCCAGGCGCACGCCCAGACCGGGATCCTCCTGACCGGGCAGGGTCTCCACCGTGCACTGCACGTGCGAGGCGTTCACGTCGAGGCCGAGCACCTCGATCCCGTGATGCCCGGCATCGTGCACGAGGCTGTCGGGAGCGTAGAAGCCCATCGGCTGCTCGTTCAGGAGCGCGCACAGGAACTCCGGGGCATAGTGGACGCGCAGCCACGTCGACTGGTAGGCGAGCAGGCCGAAGGCGGCGCCGTGGGCCTTGGGGAAGCCAAAGCCGGCGAAGCCCTCGACCATCTCCCAGACGCGCTCGGCCGTCCGCTGCTCGGCACCGGCGTGCCGGCGCGCACCCGCTATGAAGTCATCGCGGTGGCGCTGGAGCATCTCCCGCGAGCGCTTGCGGCTGATCGCCCGGCGCAACCCGTCCGCCTCGCCGGGAGTGAAGCCGGCGAAGGCTTCGGCGACCTGCATCACCTGATCCTGGAAGATGATCGTGCCGAGCGTCTCCTTCAGGACCTCCTCGAGCGCGGGGTGATCGTAGGGAATCTCATACCCCGGGTCTTCGCGCAGTCGCCGGCGGCGTTCGATGTAGGGGTTGATCGCGCCGCCCTGGATCGGCCCGGGACGCACGATCGCGACCTGGATGGTCAGATCCTCGAGGTTCGCCGGCCGCGTCCGCCGCAGCGACTGCATCTGGGCGCGGCTCTCGATCTGAAAGACGCCGACCGTATCGGCCGCGCGAATCGCCCTGAATGTGGGCTCATCGTCAAACGGGATGCGTGACAGATCGATGCGCTCGCCGCGAATGCGCGCGATCTCCTCCACACAGCGCTCGACCGCCGAGAGCATTCCCAGACCCAGCAGGTCGATCTTCAGAAAGCCCGCGTCCGCGCACGAGTCCTTGTCCCACTGGGCAATCTGCCTGCCCTCCATGGCGGCGGGCACGACCGGGCAGCAATCGATCAGCGGCCTGGTCGCGACGATCATTCCACCCGGGTGCTGGGAGAGGTGGCGAGGCAGCCCGTATGCCTGTGCCACCAGGCGCCCCAGCCACTGCCAGCGCTCAGAGGCGATCGGCCCCGCACCCGTGGAAGCGCCATCCTTCATCCCCGCGGAGCGTGCGAGCACCGAGACGATGTCGTGCTCGGCATCTCCTCCATAGGAGTCGGCGTCGCGGGCGACGCGCTCGATCTCGCCGGCGGGCAGCCCGAGGACCTTTCCCAGCTCGCGGATCGCCCCCCGTGCGCGAAAGGTCGGAAAGGCTGCGACCAGCGCCGCGCGATCGCGCCCGTAGCGGTCGTGTACACGCGGGATCAGCACCTCGCGGATGTCCCGCGGAAAATCGAGGTCGATGTCCGGCAGCCCGTGCAGATCCTCGTTCAGGAAGCGCCCCAGCGCCAGCCTGTTGGCGATCGGATCGATGTGGGAGAGCCCGACGAGGTAGCAGACGAGCGAGGAGACGGACGATCCGCGCCCGCGCCCCGGCGCCAGCAGCGCGCGCACCGAGTCCGGGCCGCGCACCTCCAGTGCAACCTCCCTGGCGAGCTCGAGCATGTCGTGGTGCAGCAGGAAGAAGCCGGCCAGCCCCAGATCTCCGATCACGCGCAGCTCCTGCTCCAGGCGCGCATGCGCCTCGGCGCGGGTGGCGCATGTGCCGAAGCGATCCTCCAGGCGCGCGCTGCACAGTTCGGCCAGGCGCCGCTCGGCGCTCTGGTCCTCGGCTCCGGGATAGCGGTAGCCGAGATCCATGTCGAGATCGAACGTCAGCCGCTCGGCCAGCAGCAGCGTCTCTGCGACCGGCTCGGGCAGGTCGGAGAAGCGCCTGGCCATCGCCCGCGGCGTGCTCATCACATGGCTGTGATTGCCTCGGCGCAGGGGCTCTGAGGCATCGAGCGTGGCATGATTGCGCAGCGCCACAAAGGCATCCTGCAGCTCGGCTCTGGCGTGCGCATGCGCGTGCACATCACCCGTCGCCACGCATCTGATGCCCAGCCGCCCGGCGAGCGCGACCAGCGCGTTGTTGCGCGCGCGATCGTGGCGGGCATAGGGACGCTGGAGCTCCACGTACAGGTCCTCCGGCCCGAACGCGTCGAGCAACCGACGGGCCATCGCCTCGCCGCCGGCGCCGCCGGCGATCGCAGAGTGATCAGCGCAGCCGGTCAGGCAGACCAGCCCCTCGGCGTGGTCGAGCACGGTCTGCACCTCCACGGAGGGGCCGGTGATCTCACGCCGATTGGGCCCCTCGCGGGTGTGCGCATGGGCGAGCGTGATGATGCGGCAGAGGTTGCTCCAGCCGCGCCGGTCGCGCACGAGCAGGGTGATGTGGCGAGGACTCTCCCCATCGCCGGCGCGGGGGACGGTCAGGTCGATCTCGGCGCCGTGGATCGCCCTCACCCCGTAGGACCTGGCGGCCTGGGCCAGCTCCATCGAGCCCGAGAGCGAGTTGTGGTCGGTCAGCGCGATCGCCCCATGGCCGAGCTCGCTCGCTCGCCGCACCAGCTCCTCGGGCAGCGAGACGCCGTCCAGGAACGAGTACGCCGAGTGGCAGTGCAGCTCGACATAGGGGGGCGTGGACGGCACCGTCGCTGTCACGCACCCCTCACGGACCCTGCATGAACCAGCGCCCGGAGCACAGGTCGTGGAAGACGATCACGTTGCGCCCCCGCTCGCTGACGAGCTCCCAGTAGCGGCGGCGCACCGGCTCTGCGGTCCACCAGCGGTCCTCCACCAGCCAGGACTCGCGCAACAGCTCGATCGCTTCGCCGTTCACCTCCGTCGGCATCTCCTCTCCCCAGCGCACACGTGCGGGCCGGGGAAGGTTCAGGGCGCGAGCCATCAGCCCGGGAACGGCGCGAGCACGACCCGGCGCTCGGGCACACGCGAGTCGGGGTCCACGCACACCGCCCGCAACGCCGCGTCCGGTCCCGCCACGGCGCGCACCTGAGCGATGGCCTCGCGCAGGCGAGCGACGCGAGCGGCGCTGTGAGCGGGGTCCTTGTCGAACAGCGCCCCCTGCTCCCCCGCCACCGGGCCGAAGCGCTCGACGGTCAGCTGCAATGCCGCGGCTGGGGCCGGAAGCAACAGCAGGCGCACCGCAAGCGCCAGCCCGATGCGCTTGGAGTCAGACACCGCCTGGCGGAAGACCACCCGCTCGCGCCAGGCGCCACCGGCGAGCAACCGCGCGGACAGGGTGACCACGCTGAGCGTGCGCCCGCGGCGCTCGGGCCGGGCCAGCAGCCGCTCCACCAGCACGCCGAGCACGCGCTCCAGGGCAACACCCGAGCTGGCATCGCCCACCCGCATCGTCTCCTCCAGGCGCTCCTCGATGGGGCGCGCTCGCAGCGGCTCCTCCTCACCGCCGAGGAGCCGGTGCGCGAAGACGCCCGCCGCTCCGAAGCGGTCGGCGAGCTCTGAGCGCCCCAGCTTCCTCAGCTCGCCCAGCGTTCGCACCCCGAGGCGGACCAGCGGCTCGACCAGCGCTTCGGTCTCCGCTCGAAAGCCGAGCAGCCCGACCGGCCTGCCGGCGAGCCAGCGCCGGGCATCCTTTCCTTCCAGGATGAGCGGCCGGCGCGAACGCACCGCCAGGGCAGCCGCCAGCGCGTAGAAGCGCGTCGGTCCGGCCCCCATGCGCGCGGGACGGTCAAGCGCACGCCGGGCGGCGGCGATTGTCGCGATATCCGTGCCGTGGAGCCCGCGCAGCCCGTCGGCATCGAAGTAGGCGAGTCCCGGGCGTGCCTGCTCGACGGCCGCGCCGATCGACTCCAGGGCGCGCATCAGGGCCTCCCAGGTGTCGGCGACCCTGATCGGGTCAGCCGGTAGGAGCAGGAGATCGGGGCAGCGGGCGAGCGCCTCCCCGAGCGCCATCCCGCGGGCCACGCCCCGAGCCTCAGCCGCCCCGGAGACCTCGCCCACGCGCTGCTCGCCGCCGGCCCGCGGCGCCACCGCGAGGGCGCGCCCGCTCAGCGCTCCCGGCCCCCCGGCGGCGACCACCAGCTCGAAGCGGGGGAGGTAGACGCACACGACCACGACGGCGTGCCTTCAGACGCAGAGGGGAACAGGGGTTCGTACGAACATACGTTCGCATCTTACACGCCTGTCAAATCGCGAGGCGGATCAATCCATGGTCAGCGGGCCCTCGGCGGCTCCGCTGAGAAACTGGCGCACGAACGGGTTCTCCGAGGAGAACATCCTCTCCGCATCGCCGGCGTCCACGATCCGCCCTCTCCACAGCAGCGCGATGTATTCGCCGATCCTGCGCGCCGAGGCGATGTCGTGGGTCACGACTATGTAGGCCCCGCCGTGGAGGGAGTGCATCTCCTGGATCAGCTCGCACAGAAGCGCTGTCCGCACCGGATCCAGCCCCGAGTCGGGCTCATCGAAGATGACGATGTCCGGTGACATCACGAGCGCCCGCGCGAACCCGGCGCGCTTGCGCATCCCTCCCGACAGCTGCGAGGGCTGATCGTCGATGGCATCCGTCAGCCCCACATCGGCCAGCCGTTCTTTGACCAGCTCGGATATCTGCGCCTCTGAACGGCCGGTGTGCTGGCGCAGCGGGAAGGCGACGTTGTCGAACACCGACATCGACCCGAACAGGGCGCCGTCCTGGAACAGCACGCCGACTTTACGGCGCAGGGCCAGCAGCTGGGGCATCGTCAGGGTGGGAACCGACTGCCCCTGCACTATGACGTCACCCGAGTCCGGGAACATCAGCCCGATGATGTGCTTGATCAGGACGCTCTTGCCGGTACCCGAGGGACCGAGCACCACGGTGATCGTTTCGGCGGGAAAGGCGACGTTCAGCCCGTTCAGCACGGGCACCCCGCCCAGGCGCTTGTGCACGTCCACGCAGCGGATCGACCACTTGTCCGAATCCGGCTCGCCGGCGAGGTCAACCCCGCCGGAGTGGTACTGGTAGTCGTCGGCCGGAGTGATCTCCTCGCTCATCCTTTCCCTCCGTAGGTGACCTGCGGGAACTGGCTGGTTTTGCCGTTGAACGTGAACGGGCCCTGCTGGTTGCACCCGGGAGCGGCCACGACGTTGGGGGTTTCCGGCACGTTGGCGACCTTGAACTGGGTGACCAGTTCGATCAGGCTCTGGGACACAGCTTCGTTCGGAGGGCCGCTGACCGAGGGCGCCGTGTTGGCGCAGGCGCTGTTGCTGAACACCTGCAGGCCTCCATTGCCGAGCGCACGGAAGACGCCGGGGTGGAAGTAGGGGTTCGCACGGTTTGTGCCCACCCGCTGAGGATAGATCGCAAGGCTTTCCGGGTTGAACACCAGCATCGAGCGCAGGTAGTGCTCTTTGGGGCCCTGGTTCAGAGTGCTGCCGTTGCCACCGCTGGCCTCGGTGGCGGCCGTGAGGTTGGCGAAGAAGGCCTGCAGCTCAGGCACGTATTCGCCCAGCGACTGCAGGAACGGATCGAAGTTGTGCAGCACCGGCCTGAGGTTTTCAAGCTCGGGGACGATCAGATTGAGGGTCGTCGCGGTGTACGGCAGGCCCTTCT
The DNA here is from genome assembly GCA_963826995.1 of uncultured Solirubrobacteraceae bacterium. Taxonomy (GTDB): domain Bacteria; phylum Actinomycetota; class Thermoleophilia; order Solirubrobacterales; family Solirubrobacteraceae; genus Palsa-744. The sequence goes on from CAWGYZ010000006.1 coordinate 425,685, forward strand.
TGGCAGCCGTGGTCAGCGGCCCGAGGGCGGTCAGGAAGCTGTTGAACTGGGGCGCGAAGGGCTTCGCGGCCGCGAGCAGCGAGGACAGCTTGCGCTCGACCGGGCGGAATTCTTCGAGATAGGGATTGGCGACGTCCGAGAAGTGGTCGAGGGTCCTCAGCGCCACCGTCGAGCTGACCTCGAACGGCGGCAGCGCCTTCCACGTTTCGGCGAACGCCTGGCTCGCTTCCGAGGCCGCGTGGAAGGTGTGCTCGCCGTTTACGATCAGCCCTTCGAACTGGTGGTCACGCCCGGCCAGGGCGTCGAAGACCACGCCCGTGTTGTGAACCAGCGCCTTCACCGCGCCTTCCTGGGAGGCGAGGATTTCAAGCAGCGTGTTGCCGTGTTCGACGAACGGCTCGAAGGTGTTGAGCGATGCGTTGATCTGTTCCCCGCGCCCGGCGATGGCCGCGGCCTGGTAGCGCATCCAGGCCTGGAAGTTTCGCCGCGTGGTGCGGTTCAGCAACGACAGGATGTCGTCGAGCGTCACGAACGGTTCGACGTTGGCATCAGACAGCTGAGCGCCGTCGGGAAGGATGGGGCCCGTGCGGCCCTTGGGGATCAGCTGGACGTAGGTCTCGCCCAGCAGGGTCTTCTGGCGCAGGATCGCGTGGGTGTTCGCCCGGATCGGCGCGTACTGACCGCTGAGTTCGATCGTCGCATGCGTATCGCCGTCGTTGTCCAGGTGCACCGCGACGACGTGGCCGACCTCGACGCCCGAGATGCGCACGTCGGACTGTTCGGTCAGCGCCAGCGTGCGCGGGAAGGCCACCGTGAAGTGGTACTCCCGCGGCTTCAGCGGCAGCGGGCCCCCGAAGGACTCCCACAGGAACAGCAGCAGGCCGAAGCAGCTCAGCGTGAACAGGATGATCACCAACAGGTTGCCCAGGGTGGGAGCGCGCTTCTGCATATCAGCCGCCTGCCCCCGCGCGCTGGAACCGGGCGGCCTTGCCGACGACAACGGGGGCCCGGCCGAACACGCTCGAATCAAGTCCCGAGAACAGGCCGCCGGCCGGAACCTTCGGCGCCACGTGGACGCTCGAGGAGACAGCTTTCGCTGGCAGGATGCCGGCGGCCTTGCAGGCCGCTTCGTTGGGTGGGTTCAGCAGGCCGACGAGCAGGTTCACCGTCGGGTTGATTTCCGAGACGCCTTTGAGGATCGGGGCAACGTTGCAGTTCAGATAGGTCAGACCGCGGCCGACCGCGCCGCTGGCCTCGGCGGAGCTGAGCACGCTGTTGAGATCGTGGTTATCCCAGTCCAGGAAGAACAGGAAGCCGGCCTGCTTCTGGCTCGGGTTGAAGGCCAGCTCGTTGAAGAATTCGTTGATCACCGTGAAGCTGCTCGCCAGCTTCGGGAACGCTTCCGCCAGCTGCTGCGTGTCGGGCTTGATCTCCCTGACGACCGGCTCGATTTCGCGGGCGAACGGCCGGATCTGGTTCTTGAAGATCGGCGTGGTCTTGATCGACAGCTTCGCCGTGGCTTCCTGGGCGGGACCGAGCGCACGCGCGAAGGGCTGCAGCTGATGCAGCGTCGGGCCCAGGTAGTTGGCGGCGGTGGCGAGCTTGCCGAAGCTGTTCTTGGTCTTGGCCAGAGCGCCGGGCAGCAGGCGCAGGATGCTCTCGACGTTCTGTTCCTGCTTGGCGAACACGGCGAACACGGCGTTTGAGGCGTCGACCAGCTGGGCGAGCTGAGTGTCCTTGTCGCCCAGGGCTTCCATCACGAGGCGGAAGTTGTGGATCGAGCGCGCGACGTTGGCGTGGCGGATTTCCAGCTGCTGGGCGATCTCGGCGATGTCGCGCGCCGTCGGATAGAAGCGCTTGAACGTCGCCGACAGCGCCTTGCCGTTGTTCTTCAGCCCTTCGCCCGCGCCCGCCAGAAGCTCCTGCAGATAGAGCCGCGTTTCGGCGTCCAAGCCCGCCAGGAACTGGTCGAAGTCGATGTTGGGGGCCGTCTGGGCGATGGGGACGGTGGAGCCGCTGGGAAGCCGCCCGGTGGCGGGCGTTCCGGGGTTCACCTCCACCGTCATGTCCTGCAGGTTCGTCTTCGGGCGCATCAGCAGCGTCGTGTCGTGATACAGACGCGCGTACTTGGGCGTCATGTGGATCGTCACCGTCGCGACCCCCTCGTGCAGGTCGACGTTGGCTATTTCGCCCACCTTCGCGCCGGCGATCGTCACCGCCTGACCCTGGCCGGGGGTCAGGGCCTGGGCCGTCTGGAAGTTGGCCTTCAGCGTGTAGAAGTTTTTGCCGAGGACCGGAACCCAGCCGGGCAGGTTGAGATTCTCGTGAGCGAGGATGTAGCCCCCGACGACCGCCGCGATCACGACCATCGTGACCACCGCGATGAACGCCGAGCGGTAGCGCTCGATCTGGTCGCGGACGCTGAGCCCGCCCTCGTGGCTCTCGGCGGGGTTCATCATTTGGCCCCGTCGGCAGGGCCCTGGGACAGCGGGCCATCGAAGTTGGGGAGCGTCTGGCTGTAGCAGGGCACGAGCGGCTTGTATGGCGGCTCTGAGGCGGGGTAGGCCGGTCGGGTGCCGAGCGGCTGCAGCGAGGCGTGGGCGAGCAGGTGAAGCCCCTGCACTTTGGTGCCGAGAATCGACACCGGCGCCGAGGTCAGCGTCTGGCCGCTGCTCGACAACAGGAAGCGATCCATTGCACCGTTGCCGTCGAAGCCCTGCCCGATCGAGCCCAGGCCCACGAGCGATGCCCAGAACTCCTTGTAGTTTTCGATGCCCGCGGTGTTCGTTCCGTCCTGCAGCTTGGTGTTGCCCGCCGGGAAGATCAGGTTCGTTTGGCATTTGCTCAGCAGGTCCGACTGCTGCTGGAATGGGACCTGTTCGCTCTGCAGCTGCGCGATGTACGGAGCCGCTTCCGCCAGCCCTTCGGCGACGCCGCCGAGTTCGGCCGGCGCCAGCGACGCCTTGACCTGTTCGATCCAGGGCAGCGTGGCCTTGACCGTGGCCGGTGTCGCCTTGACCCCGGGAATGATGTCCTGGGCGAACGTCTTGGCCGGCGGGAACGCGTTGCTGAGCGCGGTGAAGCCCGCGTTGATGGCCGAAAGCGAGCTCGGCAGCTCGGCGACGGTTGCGCGCAGGGCCGCTGACTGGTTGGCGAACGAGCGGAAGAAGGCGTTGAAGTTGACGATCAGTTCGCCGAGCTGCTGCTCGTGGACATTCAGCGCGGAGGTCACTTTGTTGATGCTCGCGACCAGGTCTGAGAGATCGTTCGGCGTCGTGCCGCTGGTGGCCTGGTTGAGGACAGCAGCGCCGCGCAGCGAGGCGGGCCCGAGCTGGTAGGCCTTGTTGAGGGCCTGCGCCCCGTTCAGGCCGTGCAGTTCGGGGTCCTGTTCAGCGTTTTCGGCGGCGTCGGGCTTGCGCGTCAGGCCGTCCCCGTAGCCGATCAGGAAGTTCTGCAGGTTTGCCCGCGTTTCCGTGTTCAGGGCATCCAGCACCTGGTCGAGCTGGACCGGGTCGGAAGTCTGCGTGATCGGAAGCGTCGCGCCGGAGGACAGCACCTTGGCCGACGGGCTGCCCGGTTGCAGTTCGACGAACCAGTTGCCTTCAAGGAACGTGCGCGGACGGATCTTGACGGTCGCATCGGAGTGGATCGGCAGGCCGTTCGATTCGATTTCCATCGTCACAAGCCCGGCATTGCCCACGCGGCTGATGTGGCTGATCTTGCCGACGTCGACGCCCGCGGTGCGGACCGGCGAGGACTTGCGGATGTCAACGGCCGTCGAGAACTGGGCCTTCAGCCGGAAGCCGTGTTTGAACGGGATGTGTTTGGTGAAGCCGAAGTACGCGGCGACCAGAACGATCACGATCACTATGACTCCGACACGCGTCGGGTTGGTCCGGCCCAGCTCGACGACCGGCGTGCGGTCGTAGCGGCGCCACCAGCTCGGAGCCTTCATCCGCTCTTCCCCTTCTTGGCGGGCGCTATGCCGAGTTCCTTGAGCGTCGAGCTCGGATACTTTTCACCGAACAGGTTTTCTTCGCGGCTCGTGATTTCGTGGGTGGTCCCGGTCGCGCCGGGAACGTTGCCGATCACCTCTTTGCCTGGGATGTAGTTCTCGTTGGCCGCTTCGCAGTTCTGCGAGGGCTGTCCGGGGCCGGTGACGTTGGGGTAGGGGTTCACGTGGACGTGGTTGTTGTCGATGATCGCCGTGCTGTTGAAGGGATGTTCGACCGACGGTCCGTTTGCGGGCGCCGAGGAGGGAAAGCCCTCGTTGTTGGGGCCGGTCGGGGACAGCACGAGGCTGGCCCGCGAAAGCGTTCCGAGCCCGATGTTCTCGGAGGTCAGGCTCGCCAGGTTGCGGAACGCCAGCGTGAAGTAGTTGCAGTTGGCCTGCATCGGGGCCAGCCCGGCGAGCACCGGGTTGGCCAGCCCGAGTGTCTGGGTGAAGTCTTCGAGGGCGACGGGGACGATCGGGTTTTCGGCGAACGCCTTCAGCGCCTCGGCCGAGGAGGCGAGCTGGGAGTTGAGCGCGGTGGCGGCGTTCAGATTGACGGCGCCAACGGTGACGGCGTGGCCGAGCGGCGGGGCCACGGAGATGAGCAGGCTCGCGCTGGGGCGCAGCAGGTGCATGAATTCGGTGCTGTTTTCCGTGAACTTGGCCTGGTAGGGGAGCGAGTGGATCGCCTGTTCGAGCGACGGCGGTCCGAGCACGGTCGCCCGTTCGAGATAGGGAGAGGCCACCCCGGCCCAGGCGGTGAAGAATTTGTCGAGCTCCACATACAGGGCGGCCTGCTGCGCGGCCACGGGGGCGGCCTGGGAGGAGACCCGGTCGAGCGCGACCCACAGCTCGTGCAGGCCCGTCGACGGAGCTGCCAGGTTTTTGAATACGGGAATCGCGTTCGTGAGCAGCGGGCGAAGCGTCGCGATGGTGTTGTTCAGACCCAGCCCGCGTCCGGCCAGACCGTCGCCGAAGTTGTTCAGCTGCACCTGGTTGGCCGTCCTGGTTTTGGCATCAAACATGTTGAAGAGATCTTCGATGTTGACCGGTTCGCGAACCTGGCTCAGCGGGATCGTGCCGCCCGGCTTGATCGTCCGGACCGAATGACCCTTTTCCAGCTGCAGGTACTTCTCCCCGATCGAGGACAGCGACTGAACGCTGGCTGTGGTGTCCACCGGCAGCTGTTCCACTTTTTTTTCAAGCTTCAGTTCCGCCACCGCCGTCACCTGTCCGGTGGTGGGGCTCTGATGGGCCGACAGCCGCTTGACGATCCCCACGCGCGAACCGCCCACACGCACGACGTTTGACGACTGCAGCCCCGAGGTCTGGGGCAGGACGACCTTGATGTCGTAGGTCGGGACGAACGGCAGCCCGTTGTTCGCGTTGTAGGAGAGGTACACGGCCACGACCACGATCAGCGTCGTGATGGCGCCGATCAGGAGGGGACTGCTGGCCAGGGAACCGCCGCGGCGCCTGTTCATCTAGGGCACCTCCGTCGGGTCGCAGCTCAGCAGTTCTCCATCGGTGAAGGGAGACGATCCGTCGGCGGCGGGCTGGGTGGCGGCGCCTGGGCAGCGGCGCAGCTGGCCCGTCTTGAGGCCTTCAAGCGCCTGCCCGGCGTTGGCGGCCGGCGTCAGGTTGTTGTTTTCGCCGAGCTTGAAGTCGGGGAAGGTGGGGCTGATGCGCACGTAGTGGCCGTTGGCGTCGTAGTAGGCGGTCGCCTGGCCGAAGGTGCGCAGGGTGCCCTCGAGGTCCGGCGTGTAGGGACCGAAGACGGCGGTGATTGGAACCGATTCGCGCAACGCGGTGACCGTGCTCGGCGAGGACGTCGACAGCGCCTTGGCGAGCGAGGGGAGCACGTTGGCCCAGTCGGTCAGGTCGTTGTTGGGTCCCGGCTTGCTGAACGCCTGGCTGAAGTTGGCGACGGGCGTGGTGGCCGTGAGGACCAGCGAGCGCAGGGCGGGGAAGAACTTTTCGAGCGGCTGGGTCGTCGGCTTGGAGGCTTCGACGAGCTGTGTCAGCGCCGCGAACGTGGACGGGACCTGCAGGAACGCACGGGTGCCCGCGCGCAGGGTCACCGGCAGCTCGCGCAGCCCCTGCGCAAGGTCCGCCTGCTGTGATCCGATCGCCTGGAAGGTGGTGTCGGCGTTGCCGATCAGATCCGTCAGCTGTGCCGAGCGCGCGCCGATCGTGGTCACGGCCTTTGCGGTTTCAACGAGAAAGCTGGTGAACACCGGCTGATCGCGGATCAGCTCGGAGAACAGGTGGTCGGTCGCCGACAGCGCGGCCGGGGTGTATTCGATCGAGGTGCCGGCCGCCGCGGCCGAGCCGGCGTACTGTTCGGCGAACCCCTTGATCACCTGCTGCAGGCCGACCCGCGTCTTGGGGTTCAGCGTGTTGAACAGCTGGTCGAGGTCGACCACTTCACGCGTCGCCGAGGCGGGCAGCGTGGAGCCGGGCGCCAGCGCGGGCGCGCTGTTGGGACCGGGTGTCAGGGCGATATAGCGGTTGGCCACCGTCGCCAGCGACGGCACCCGTACCTGGGCCACGGTGCCCTGGTGGAGCGGTGTCAGCGAGGAGTTGACGTGGATCGTGATCCTCGCCTTGTAGTCATGGGTGAGCGCGATGCCGGTGACGCTGCCCACGGGCACCCCGCCAACCTGCACCTGGTCGCCGCGCACCAGCTGGCCGGCTTCGCCGAAGATCAGCTGGTAGTTGGCGCCGCCACCGCCCGCAAACAGCAGGTAGGCGACGATCAGCACCACGAGGCCCAGCGCGCTGATGGCGACGATCCGTCCCGCCCGGGGCGGCAGCGGGCCGGAGTGGCGCGCCGGCGGCGGCGGCTTCGCACCGGGTGCAGGCGGGGGCGCCGGAGGGCTCGGGGGGCTAACCGTTGCCATTCGCTGCCTCTCCGCTCGCGCCCTGGGCGCCCGGCTTGTCGGGAATTGCCGCAGAGGATGGCGCACTGGCCACCGTCGGGTCGGGAATCTCGCCCAGACGAGCGATCAGCCTGGCCCACTCACCGGCGTTCAGCGCCGAGCCGAACGCACCGGCGGAATGAGCGAGGCTCGCTCCCAGCGGACTGAAGCTGACGCCGATGTCCGTGGCGTGCGGCTTGGTGAAGGCGTTCGCCGAACCCGGGTAGCTCATCTGGCTGACGATCCGCTCGGGCTTTGCGATGCCCTGCATCGTGAGCAGCTTGCGGACGGTGATGTCGGCGATCGAGCCCGGCCCCTCGTGCCCGGCGATGGGGACGCCGTTGACGGCCGTGATGTCGACCGCATCCTCGCCCGCGTTCGCCGGCACGTTGCTCACCGTCGCCGCGGTCGTCGATCCGGCCTTGCACCGCAGCCCGGATACGGTCGGCTTCAACCCGGACACCGACAGGAACTCGAGCGTGGCGAGCACGCGCTTGTCGACGCCGCCGGTCTCGACGTCCTGGCGCGCGCATCTGGCGAGGTGGATGCCGGCATCGTGCAGCACCTGCGGCTCGAGCTGGAGCTTTGACTCCAGCAGTACCTGGCCGACCGTGGGGGAGGTCGCGAGGAACGGGTTCTCGCCCTTGGCTCTGAAGATCGAGGTGTTTTCAAGCGCCACCCATCCGTCGAGGATGGGCTTGGGATCGATCAGCGGCGCCTGCACCCCGGCCGGACGGATCTCGAACAGCATGTGCGGGCCCCCGGCCTGGTTGCTCGCGTCGCTCCCGACATGCCCCAGCACGGTTCCCGCGATCACCTCTGAGCCCACGCGCAGCGGGTGCAGGTAGACGTCGTTCGGTCCTTCCCGGAAGACCCGCACCGTCGGCTTGGGGACCGGCGGCTGGGCCGGCGGCGCCGATGGGACGGGTGCTGCCGCGGGGACCGGCGGTGCCGCTTCGAGCCCCGCCGCGGCGCCCAGCGCGAGACCCGAGACCGTGCCGCCTTCGGACACGGGCGAGCGCGGCTGTGCGCCCGCCGTGGCCGGGCCGCTCGGGGCCGGTTCGGTGGCCTGCGCGATGCGCGGGCTGACGCTCGTGTGAGAGTGCGGCACGAGCACGGGGTACAGCGGCGCCACCTCGCCGAGCTGTGCGTAGATGTAGGTGTTTCCGTAGGCATCGCGCAGCGACACGAACCGCCCGAGCGTGGGCGAGTCTCCGGCCTGTGAGATTTCACCGTCCTGCACCGCAATCACGGGCGCGCCCGCCTGCGAATAGATCGTCGTCCCGACGAGGGTCTTCGGCGGGCCGGATCCGCTCACCGGGGCTGAGGCGAAGCCGTCGCTGAAGTGTGCCGCGGCATGGACCGGGAAGCGCGCTTCGGTCAGCCCCGTGATCGCGCCAAGCAGCCCGGGCGGGGTGCCCCCCAGCAGCTGGGCGCGGAGCATCACCGACCCCACATACGCCTGCGAGTGGTTGTAGGAGTAGACGGCCGCCCTGACGTTCGTCGAGCCGCCGGCCGCGTGCAGGTACCGGGCGGCGGCGAAGATCGCATCCGCCGGGTTGTAGGGGTCCTTGTAGCCGTCGCCGTTGGCGTCCACCCCGTACTGCGCCCACTCCGCCGGGAGGAATTGCATCCATCCCTCCGCGCCGGCGCTCGACACGCTGAGATCGCGGCCGTAGTCGGTCTCGACCTCGTTGATGGCCGCGAGCACCTGCCACGGGATCCCGTAGGCCGTGCCCGCGGCCTGATAGATCGGCAGCAGGAACGGCGGGATGCGGAAACTTTCGATGAAGAAGCCGGGCACGCCCGCAATCGAGGCTTCAAGCCCGAACGGCAGAGACGGTGTCAGCGTCGACGGCGAGGGAGCATGGTGCCCGGCGCGCGCACCCGCCGACGAGCCCCCTGTCCCCCCTTCCTGGCTGCTTCCTGTCGCGCCCTCCGAGCTCGCGCCCTTCGGGCTGCCGGGCGTCGTGCCCTGCGCGCGCTGCGCTCCGATCTGCGGCGTACCCACCGCTGCGGGCGAACCGGGGCTCGCCGGCGCGGGTGCCGGCACCGTTTCGCCGGCGGGGGCCGAGGTCGTTGAGGCTCCTGACGGCTGCGGCGCGGGAGTTGAGGTCGTCGTTTCGGCCGGCGGCGCGGTGGTCGTGGTGGTAGCGCTTTCCCCGGCGACGCTGATCGCGGGGATGCTCAGCACGAGCAGCAGCCCACCCGCAAGCGACCAACGAAGGAGCCGGAGTCGGTGGGCGGCGGGCATCGCTCAGTTCCCCAGGAGGTAGTTGAGGAGCATGCCGCCGGCGCCCGCTTCCGCCGCGGGGGTGTAGTAGGTGGTGCCGGCGCTCGCGCCGCCGACCGGCTGCGCCGGTTCGTTCGAGCCGTTGGCCGGGGCAATGGCGGAGAGCGCGCCGGGGGCCGGGGCCGAGCCGGGGTAGGCGGCCAGGGCCTGGGCAGGGGTGTCGCCTTTGAGGACCGCCAGCGTCCGGTCCATCACAAGGCTGGTCGTGCTGGGATTCGAGACCGCGCTCACCTTGGCCGTCGAGGCGGTCGAGGAGGACGAAGCAGTCGAGGCGCTCCTTGTGGAAAGTTTGGCGCTGCACCCGGCGGCAGGGGTGAGCTGGTATTTCAAACAGATGGTGCCCAGCCCCTCCGTGCGCAGGAAGTGACCGAGCGCGTCGTAGCCGTTGGCGGATCCCGCACCCAGGAACAGGAAGTCCATGATGCGCTCGAGGCCACCCGTGGAGCGCAGGCTGCCGGCCAGCGAGTTGAGGTTGCCCGCGAAGGGCTTGGCCGCGCCGCCGAGCGAGCCCAGCTGTTTGAGCAGCGGCTGCACAGACACGAGCGCCGGCCCCGACTGCTTGGCGGTGCTGCCGAGGCTCGTGAAGAAGGCTTCAGAGCTCTTGGAGAAGGCCGGCAGATGGGTGAAGGTCTGGTTGATCCCCGGAGCGGCGATACCCAGGTCCTTGAACACGGGCGTCGTCTGTTCGGCGAAGGCCGCGAGGCGTTCCACCGAGGGTCCGAGCTGACGCAGGAAGGACGGGAACAACTTCAGGTTGTCTTCCAGCGCGCCGAGGTGGCGCGCGCTCGCCTGGGCCACCGTGTTGCTCTGAGCGAAGTATTCGGCGAACTGCTTGCGCACCCCTGCGAGCGGCGCCAGCGCTTTGTCCGAATCCACGGCCAGTTTGGCCAGCACCTTGTTCTCGCCGGCAAGGATCGCGAGCACCTTGTCGAGTTCCTGCAGCGCGGGGTTGGCGCGGCGGATGACCGCGTTCAGGTCGCTGCCGCGGCCGGCCAGACCGACGCCGAGTTCGTTGAGGATGATCGTCAGGCGCTGGCGCTCGGGCAGCCGCGTGATGTCGTTGAGCAGGTCCGGGTCAACCGGGCTGTGGGTGTTCTGCACCGGCAGCAGCTTCTCGCCGGCCCCTTCGCCGAAGCGGATCGTCCGCAGGGGCGGCGGCAGCGGCGTTCCTTCCACACGCGGTTGGGTGGGCAGGCAGTCGACGAACTTCTCTCCGAGCAACGCCTGTGGGCGGATCGTGCAGGTGGCGTCGGCGCGAAAGTCCTGGAAGCCGGGGTTTTCGATGTGCATCACGACGGCCGCCTGGTTCTGCAGGGTGGGGGTCACCGATCCCACCGTCCCGACCTTGACGCCGTCGATCTTCACGTTCTCGCCGGGGATGATGTTCGCGGCGTCGTCGAAGATGGCTCGCACGGTGTAGCCGCCACCGCCGCCGCCGGCCGAGATGGCGAGCAGCACGATCACCACTAGCGCGGCGGCGCAGCCGCCAACGGCGACTCGGCCCGCACCACTCCTCCACCCGCCAGACTTCTGCCTCAACCCGATCCTTCCTCTACCTCAACGTATCCAACATGCGGACGGCCCCATCCGTTTCGATGGGGCCGCCGCCCTACTTGCTGGTCGTCGAGTTTACGCTCCCAACGGGATGCGCACGCTGCTGGCGTTTACTTCCTCGGGCAAGGCGCCTTGTAGTGGGAGACGACGGTTGCCGGCGAGAGACCGCCGAGACCCGCGAAGAAGAGTTCCGAGGTCAGCGGGAAGCCGCCTTTGGGGCACTTCTTCGGAACCGTGCCGTAGTAGACGGTCGTTTTGCCCTTCTTGTACGCCGAGCCGGCGGTCACGTTGATCGTCTCCACCGAGGCGTCGGGCGCTCCGGGGACCGTTTCGACGAGCGGAACGGTGGTGTCGATCGACGGGCTGGTGCCGTAGACGATGTGGCTCGCGGAGATGAATTCAAGCGAGACCGGCGTGGTGCCCTGCGTGTAGAACTGGAGTTGTCCGCCCGGTGCGAAGAATCCCTGCACCGATGTGGCCTCTTCGACTCGTTCGTTACCGAAGGAGACGACGCCGGTCGCCTTGCCGGCGATCGTGAACTTCGACTTCGCCGGGCAGGCGCTCGGACCGGTGTTTTTGAGCGCCGTCGGGCTGCAGGTCGTGAACCCCTGCGGGTGGAGCTTGGTGCCGGCGGGCTCAACGACGTTGACGCCGATCAGCGGCGCGGCAAATCCGCCGTATTCGTTTCCTTTGATGGTCCATTCGACCTGCTCGGCGGCGCCTGCGCCGAGGATGTTGCCGGTGTGCGGAAATCCCGGGATGGGAACGGCCTTCGCTTTGAACGTCACGACCGGCACCGCCGATGCGGCGGCCGGAAGGCCCAATACGGCAAGGCCGAGCAGGGCCAGACAGGTGGATGCTCTGCGCATCAGAATTTTCTCCTCTGCTTGATGGACAGGTCCGCCTCGATCCGGGTAGCTCCGGAACCATTGCTCGGCCCGGCGATATCGAGATCCCCGGCATTGACCGGGGAACAGTGGCGACTCTGGGCCGCCACCATATACCGTCGCGACGGATTATTTCAAGTTAGTAACCCGTGGCTGAGCGACAAGTTGCTAAGCAGCTCTCAGCGACCTACGGCGGGGGGTCGATGCCGGCTGACGAAAGCTCGAGCTCGTCGCCGGCGAAGCGCACGTCAACCGGCTCGAGGATGACCTGGCGGGGCCCCTCCTCCACGTATCCGGCGAGGAGCGCGCTCAGGCCGAGACCCTGCGCAATCTCAAGCACCGCCCTCGCATCGCCGTTGGCGCAGTAGATCGCATAACCCGATCCCATGTTGAAGGTGGAGTAGGCAGCGTGCGCGTCCAACTCCGCCTCGGCCACCAGAAAGCGCAGCACCTCGGGCACCTCGGGCAGCCGCTGGATGCGGTAGGTGAGCGGCTTGGCCGGACGCATGAGCTTGAGCAGGCCGTGCCCGGTCACGTGGCTCAGGTAGGTGACCGCGAGCTCCGCCTCAAGCAGCCCGGCGACCAGCCGCGCGTACATGACCGACGGCTCCAGCAGCGCCTCGCCCAGGCTCACGCCGCTCGGCAGGCTGGTCGCGTAGCCGTCCGCCAGACGGCCCGCGAGCAGCCGCGCCAGCGAGGCGCCGTTGGCGTGCAGCCCGCTGGATCCCACGAGCACGATCTCATCCCCCGCCGAGAGCTCCGCTCCGAGGATCGGCGAGTGGCCGTCTGGCACCACGCCCACGGCTGCGCCCGCGAGCTCGATGTCGCGCTCGTCGAGCAGACCGGGCAGCGATGGGGACTCCCCGCCTCCCCACGTGCAGCCCGCGTCGGCGCACGCGCCGCGCCAGCCCTCGAGCAGCGCCGCGGATCGCTCGGACTGCTGGTACCACTCCGAAGCCCCGGTCGCGAAGTAGGCGTTGACGACCAGCGGCAGTGCGCCCACGCAGCAGAGGTCGTTGACGATCGCGGCCACGGTGTCGTAGGCGACCTCGCCGAAGCGGTTGATCCCCTGGCCTTCGAGCACCTGGCGCGCCACGATCGACTTCGTGCCGAGGCCCTCCACGACGAAGGCGAACGCCCGCCCGTCGAGCTCGAACACGAACGCCGGCTCCCCCCGCGATGAGTCGAGCGCCCGCCCGCTCCTCGCCGCCAGCAGCGGAGAGGTGGACAGGGCCTTCGCCATCGCCATGCGCTTGGCCGCGTCGAGCGCGCCATAGTCCACGCCCGCCGCTCGGTAGCTGGCTGCGCCCGGGCCCTCCGTCATGCCGGGCAGACTACGTCCTTGAGGGTCGCCGTGCTGCCCCAGCCGGGCCGGACTCGATATACACGTCGAACCCGCCCGACAAAGGAGACCCGATGGACTTCCAGCCAAGTCAGCGCTGCTCTGAGTTCAAGGAGCGCCTCACCGCGTTCATGGACGAGCACGTGTACCCCGCCGAGGAGGTCTACGAGCGCCAGCTGCGCGACTCCGGCGACCCCCACCACCAGCCGGCGGTCATGGAGGAGCTCAAGACCCGCGCGCGCGAGGCAGGGCTGTGGAACATGTTCCTCCCCGACGCCTCCCTCGGGGCGGGCCTGTCGAACAGCGACTATGCGCCGCTGGCCGAGATCCTGGGACGTTCGTTCATCGCCTCGGAGGCCTGCAACTGCTCAGCTCCTGACACCGGCAACATGGAGGTGCTCTACCAGTTCGCCACCCCCGAGCAGAAGGATCGCTGGCTGACACCGCTGCTCGAGGGCGAGATTCGCTCGGCGTTCGCGATGACCGAGCCGGACGTTGCCTCTTCAGACGCGACGAACATCGCCCTGCGCATCGAGCGCGACGGCGATGACTACGTCCTGAACGGCCGCAAGTGGTGGACCTCGAACGCCCTGCACCCCCACTGCCGGATCATGATCGTGATGGGCAAGACGCTCACCGAGGGGCCCCGCCACCGCCAGCAGAGCCAGATCCTGGTGCCGATCGACACCCCCGGCGTGAAAATCCTGCGTGGGCTGCCCGTGTTCGGCTACCAGGATCAGGAGGGCCATGCCGAAGTCGAGTTCTCCGACGTGCGGGTGCCGGCCTCGAACCTGATCGCCGGAGAGGGCGATGGCTTCATGATCGCCCAGGCCCGCCTGGGCCCCGGACGGATCCACCACTGCATGCGCGCGCTGGGGGCCGCCGAGCGTGGACTCGAGGCGATGTGCACCCGCGCGGTCTCCCGGGTCACCTTCGGGCAACCGCTCGCCACGCGAGGCAACATCCAGGACTGGATCGCCGAGTCGCGCATCGAGATCGAGATGGCGCGTCTGCTCACGCTGAAGGCGGCGTGGCTGATGGACACCGTCGGCAACCGCCTCGCACGTACAGAGATCGCTGCCATCAAGGTGGCGGCGCCGAACGTCGCGCTGAAGGTGATCGACCGTGCGATCCAGGTCCATGGCGGCGGCGGGGTCTCTGATGACTTCCACCTCGCCTCGAGCTACGCCCACCTGCGCACCCTGCGCCTCGCCGACGGCCCCGACGAGGTGCACAAGCTCTCGATCGCCCGGCGCGAGCTCGCGCCCTACATGCCGCGCGAGGAGTCCTAGCTCGAGCGCTGCCAGTCGACGTCAGAGAGATGCGTAGAGCGCATCGATGAGGCTTCGATTGCGGGGGTTCTGCCAACGCGGGCCCTCGCCCTGGTTTGGCGTGTAGGCGAACGCAAGCGCCTCGTCCGGGTCGGCGAAGCCGAGCGAGCCGCCGGCCCCGAAATGGCCGAAGCTCCGCCTGTTCGGCCCGAGTGGCCGCTCGGGCTGTGTGAGCTGGAAGCCGAGGCCGAAGCGCGAGGGACGATTCAGCACCGCGTCGGGACCACCGGATGCCTCGCGTGCGGCCAGCTCGACGGTCTCTTGCTGAAGCAGACGGACGCCGTCGAGCATCCCACCGGCCGCAAGGGCGGCATAGATCCGCGCGACCGCGCGCGCCGTCGCGTGCGCGTTCGTCGACGGCATTTCCGCATCACGCCACGCCATCGAGTTGACCGTGCCGAGGCCCGACACGCCCGCCGGGTTCATGTAGGCGCGCCGCACAAGCAGCGGTATGTCTGCGCCCTGGAACTCCGCGGTCACCTCCGGAAACAGGAAGTCCGCCACCCGTCGATGCTGCCCGGCGGCGACACCGAAGTGAAAGTCGGCGTCCAGCGGGCCGGAGATCGTGCGTCCCAGAAACGCCCCGATCGGCTCGCCGCTGACCCGGCGCACGAGCTCTCCGATGAGGAAGCCGTAGGTGTTGACGTGATAGCCGTGTCTGCTGCCCGGCTCCCACCACGGCCTCTGCTCGGCCAGCGCAGAGGTCATGAGCCCCCAGTCGTACATGCTGAGTCGCGGGAGCGGTCGGCGGATCGCCGGCAGCCCGGCTCGATGGGCCAGCAGCATGCGCACAGTCACACCCTCCTTGCCGGCCGCGGCGAACTCCCTCCAGTAGGCGGCCACCGGCGCATCGAGATCGACCTGTCCGCCCTCGACGAGCATCAGCAGACAGAGCGCGGCCATCGGCTTGCCCACCGAGAACACGTCCACGAGCGTGTCGCGGCGCCACGAACGCGTGCGTGCCCGGTCGGTCCACCCGGCCCACAGGTCGACGACCGGCCTGCCTTCGAGCGTCACGGCCACCGCCGCGCCCATCTCGCCGTGCTCCGCGAAGTTGCCGGCCAGCGCGCTCTTCAGCCCGGCGAAGCGCGGGTCACAGCGACCGCCGATGGGCACAGCCCCGCCGCTCAACGGACCGCGCGCGACGGTCGGCTACCCCGTCGGGCTGACATCGAGAAAGCGCCTCAACGTGCGGCGCGCAGCGGGCAGCGGCTTGGCGGCGTCGAGCTCCCGGATCGCGACCTCCGAGGTCATCGCGGCGAACAGCTGGGCGGCGGTGGGCGCGTCGCGCCAGCCCATTGCCCTGAAGCTGGGCACCGCGGCCGCGGCGAACCGCTCATGCCTTGCCGACATGGACGCCGTCAGCGCCGGATCCGAGCGGGCCTCGACGGCGAGCGCCTTCACGGCCTGGTCTTCCAGACACACATCGAGGTAGGCCTCGGCGCCGAGGACGATCCGCTTCGCTCCGTCCGGCACACCCTCCGTGGCAACTGCCACCGCATCGATCACGCGGGCATGGAAGCGCTCATGGAGCGCATCGACGAACGCCGAGCGGTCGGCGAAGTGCACATAGAAGGTGCCCTTCGCCACACCAGCCTGGGCGACGACACGGTTCACGCTCAGGCCGATCAGCCCGTAGTCCTCGGCGACGCTGACGCCGGCGTCGAGCAGCTTCTCTCGCGTGGCGTGTTGGGCGGGCACGGTTGTTTCGACGGCCACCCCCCACAGGTTATATGACCGACTGGTCAGCGCGATGAGTAATGACCGACTGGTCAGTGACGTGACCGACCGGTCAGTCGGTCTGATAGGTTCCGGCGATGGCCTTCCTTGAGACGTCCACCGGACCCGTGGCCTACGACGAACGCGGCGAAGGGCGACCCGTCGTGCTGCTCCCGAGCGGCGCGCACGACCGGCACGACTACGACGAGCTGCGCGCGCTTCTGGGCGCCGGCTTTCGCTCCATCTCGCTCGACTGGCCGGGCCACGGTGAGACGCCGCCCGGCGAGGGCGCGGCGAGCGCCATGCGATTCGCGGATATCGCCGAAGAGGTCGTCGAACAATTGGCGCCGGGCGGCGCCGTGGTGCTCGGCAATTCAGTCGGCGGCTTTGCGGCGACCCGCCTCGCGATCCGCCGCCCCGAGCTCGTGAAGGGACTCGTGATCGTCGACGGCGGAGGGTTTGCGGGGCGGCCGCCGCACGTGCGCGCATTCTGTTCGCTCATGTCACGGCCATGGTTCCTGCGGCGCATCTACCCCTCGTTCTCGAGCCGCTACATGCGCTCGCGCACCGCGGCCGACCGACGTGCGCGCGACACCGCGGTGGCGACCGTTCGCGAGGACCCTGGCCTTCAGGCGGTGAGCGAGCTGTGGCGGTCGTTCGCCTCACCTGAGCATGACCTGCGCAGTGACGCGCACCTGATCGCGGCGCCCACCCTGCTCGTGTGGGGCAGGCACGATCCGGTGATACCGCCGAAGATCGCAAGGCGCGCGGCCGCCGCGATCGGAGGCTCGCAGCTGATCGTGCTCGATACCGGCCACGTGCCCCACACCGGCGACCCGGGCGGCTTCGCCGCCCACCTCATCCCCTTCGCCGATGCGGTGTTCGACGCGGTGAGGGTCTGACCGAGCACTGAGCGCCGGCCTCAGCCTGCGCCACCGGCCGTGAACGAGGGTCTGAGATCATCTACCGGTGACGTTGCTTATCGCAAAGCTGCTGCTGGCTCCGATGCTGGTGATCGGCGCTTCGCTGGCCGGTCGCCGCTGGGGCCCGAGGGTCTCGGGCCTGCTCGTCGCCCTTCCCCTGGTCGCCGGGCCGATCCTGTTCATCGCGAGCGCTGAACACGGCGTCAGGTTCGGCGCCCATGCGGCCAGCGCCTCGCTGCTGGGCCTGGCGGCGCTCGCGGCCTTCGTCGTCGTGGTCGTGAAGACCTCAGGCTCGCGCGCATGGTTGAGGGTCCTGGCCGCGGGCTGGGTCGTCTACCTGACCGTGGCGCTTGCCTTCTCCACCGTGACCCCCGCGCCGGTGATCGGGCTGACGATCGCCTCGAGCGCATTTCTGCTGGCTGGACTGCTCACGCGCAGCCGCGGGCCCGCGGTTCACCCGCGGCCCAGCGCGGTGCTGCCCAAATGGGACATCCCCGCGCGGGCTGCCGCAACCGCCATCCTGGTCCTCGCGGTGACAGGGCTGTCGAGAGCTCTTGGCCCCTCGGTGACCGGGGTTCTTGCACCGTTCCCGGTCTCGACGAGCGTGTTGGCTGGATTCGTGCTCGTCCAGCACGGTCCCAGGCAGGTCGGTGAGCTCCTGCGCGGCTTCCTTCACGGTGCCCTCGGGTTCGCCATGTTCTGCTTCCTGGTGGCTGTGCTCGTCGTGCCTCTGGGAGCGCCGGCGGCCTTTGCGATCGGGCTGTTCGGAGCCGTGCTCGTCCAGCTCGTCACTCACCTCACCGTCCGGCCTGCACTGGCCACGGTGAACGCGCGGGAGTAGGTATGTTTAGGAGACGGAGGCGAACGAGCGGAGGAGGAGTGGCATGGGCGCGAGTGACATAGACGGGCTGCTGCAGGGAGCTGTTGACGGCCGGGTCGTGCCGGGGGTCGTGGCGCTCAGCGGTGATCGCGACGGAGGCCACTACGAGGGCGCGTTCGGACTGCTGAACATCGACGGCGACACCCCGGTGGAGGCCGACACGATGTTCGCGATCATGTCGATGACGAAGGCGTTCGTCAGCGTCGCCGCGCTGCAGCTGATCGAGCAGGGCTCCCTCGAGCTCTCGCAGCCCGTTGCTGACGTCCTGCCCGCGTTCGCGGATCTGCAGGTCCTGGAGGGCTTCGATGGCGACACTCCGCGCCTGCGGGCACCCGCCCGCCAGGCGACCATCCGCAACCTGCTCACCCATACCTCAGGTCTTGCCTACTCGTTTGTGAACAGCGACATTCTGCGCTACCGCGAAGTCACCGGCACCCCCCTGGAGACCAGCGGTCAGCTGGCGATGCTGCAGGCGCCGCTCGTCGCCGACCCCGGCACCCGCTGGGAATACGGCATCAGCACCGACTGGCTCGGCCAGGTGATCGAGGCCGTGAGCGGCAGCGACCTCGACACCTACTGCACGGAGCACATCTTCGAGCCGCTGGGGATGACCGACACGACCTTCCGCCCGAACGACGAGCAGGTCGCCCGCATGATGGCCTTGCACTTCCGGACGCCCGACGGAGGGCTCGTCCAGAATACGCTTGAGCTGCCCGAGCCCGAATTCTGGATGGGCGGCTCGGGCGCCTACTCCACCGGGCCCGACTACCTGCGCTTGTTGCGCGCGCTGCTTCGCGACGGCGAGCTGGACGGCGAGCGCGTGCTGCGGGCCGAGACGATGGAGCTGGCCCTCACCGACCACCTCGACGGGGCGTCGCTGCCGGACGGCATGCGCTCGGCCATGCCCGAGCTCTCAAACGACGTGCCGGCCTTCCCCTTCCGCCAGGGCTGGGGGCTGGGGTTCCATCTGTTCCTCGAGGATCTCCCCGCGATGCGGCGGGCCGGCTCAGGCGACTGGGGCGGACTGTTCAACTGCGCCTACTGGATCGACCGTGCCTCCGGTGTAACCGGGGTCTTCCTCACACAGGTCCTGCCCTTCTACGACGCTCGGATCGTGGAGACCACAGCGGGCTTCGAGCTCGGGGTGTACGCCGACGTGGGGGCGCTGCACTCGGCCTAGTCGCCGGACGAGCGGATGGACCGGGCGCCGGGCAACTCCGGCGCCAGCAGATGCGCGCCCGCCCCGGGGCGAACCTCGCGGACATTCCCGGGATCGGGGACGTCCGGCGCGAACAGGCCGAGCACGCTGCCGCCGAAGCCGCCGCCCACCAGCCGTGCGCCGCTCGCACCCGCTTCGCGCAGCTGCGCAACGGCGGCCTCGACCGCAGGAGTGGACACCTCATAGTTGTCGCGCAGGCTCTCGTGCGATGCGTCCAGAAGCACACCGAGGGCCCTCAGATCGTCGGCGCGCAGGGCCGCGACGGCTAGGCGCACCCGCTCGTTTTCCCCGCGCACGTGGTTCGCGCGCCGGCGCAGCGGTTCGGGCAGCCGCCCGGTCGCCTCGGTGCTTGCCTGGCGCAGCGATTCCACGCCCATCAGCCGGCACGCCTCGGCGCATTCGGCACGCCGCTCGTTGTAGCCGGAGCTCGCAAGGACGTGTTGCTCGCCGGAGTCGAGCAACACCAGGCGCCAGCCACTCAGCCGCAGCGGCACCGGATCGATCGTAAGCGTGCTGAAGTCGATGCAGAGCGCTGCATCGCGCGCACCGTACAGCGACGCCAGCTGGTCGAGCAGGCCCGTCTGGGCGCCCACCCAATCGTTCTCCACGCGCGCGCACAGCCTGGCGATATCGATTCGGTCGACGACCTTCGCCCTGGCGGGCAGGACACGCGATCCGAGGTCGGCCATGGCCAGGCACAGCCCGACCTCGAGTGCCGCCGAGGAGGACAGGCCGGCGCCGAACGGCAGCCCGCCGCCGATCTGAAGGCGTGCGCCAACCAGAGGGAACCCGTCGCGTGCCAGCTCGGCGACTACCCCGCGCACGAACGCGCGCCAACCGTCGGCAGGTGGCGGGTCGGCGAGCGCGAACTCGTCGCTCTCCCCGAGATCGGCCGCATGCGCCTCGATCTGCGCCTCGCCGCCCGGCGCCGGGCAATGCGCCTCGGCTTCGACGGTCACGCCCTCATCGATCGCGAACGGCAGCGCGAGACCCTGGTTGTAGTCGGTGTGCTCGCCGATCAGGTTGACGCGACCGGGAGCAAAGGCGCCGCTGCGCTCACGCTGCACGGGCGATCGCCTCGCGCAGCGCGATAGCCGACTCCTCGGGCAGCGTGTCGGATATGAAGGTGCCTGCTCCCTGCTCTGATCCAGCGAGGTACTTGAGCTTCTCCGCTGTGCGCAACGGCGGGTAGAACTCAACGTGGAGGTGCCCGTGAGCGATCCCGGCGACCGAACGAGCGGAAGCGCCCGTCGGCGCCTGGTGCATGGCCATCACATACGGGAAGGGCCGCTCGAACAGCGCGTCATATCCGCGCACCAGCTTCTGCAGCGCTGCAGCGAGCAGTCGCAGCTCCTCCGGCTCGCAGTCCACCAGGCTCGGCCGATGCTCGCGCATGTTCACGTGCACTTCGTAGGCCCAGCGCGCCGCATACGGCACGTAAGCGACGGCAGCGTCGTTCTCGAACAGGATCCGCCGGCCGTCCTCGAGCTCTCCCTTCATCAGCAGGCAGGGCGCACACCCCCCCATGCGCTCGTCCGCGGCCAGCTCGAGCGCCGGCACCGGCGGCAGGAATGGGTAGCCGTAGATCTGCCCGTGCGGATGGTGCAACGTCACGCCGACCTCGACGCCACGGTTCTCGAATATGAACACGTAGTCGATGTCCTCGCGCGCCCCGAGCTCTGCGTAGCGGTGGCGCAGGACCCACATCAGGGCCTCCGCGCGCTCTGGCTCGAGCGTCGCGAAGGAGCCGTTGTGGTCGGGGGTGTAGACGACGACCTCCGCCGCCCCGACCGGCGCCTCGAACGCGGGGAAACGGTTGTCGAAGACAGCGATCTCGAAGCTTGGAAACGGAATCTCACCGGGCTCTCTGCCGGGCGTGAGGGGGTCCAGCGGGCAGTGGTCGGGCGAGGGCAGGAACGTGCGCTCCTGGCGGTGGATCGCGTAGACGACCTCCTCTCCGCGCAGCTCCTCGAAGCGCAGCTCGCTCATCCCGGCTCGCGTGCCGAGGTGTGGGTGTAGAGCAGCAGAGCGCGGCCATCCTCTTTGACGTGTCGCGCGATCGCGATCGGCCCGTAGCGCTCGCTTGGCGGCGGATTGCCTGACTGGGACGGCTCGCCGGAGCCGGGCTCGGGGCCGGGGTCGAATCCTGGCGAGGGCGGCAGCGCCGGCTCCGGGGTCATGCCCGGAGGGTATACCCACCCGCCCGTACGCATACAGGCCGAACTGACCGGCTCCTGCAGCGCTCTGCGCGTGCCGCGGGGGGCTGCACGGCGTCATGAACTCTCGCTATTTGCGGGCGAGGGAACAGCTGATTGACGTGCCGCAGAGCGGGAAGGTAGTGTCTGGCGTTGCAAGGAGAGTGTCAAGCCTCTGCGGACCAGTGTTATGACTCTGTAAACCAGGCCGACAGGAGGACCGATGCCAGATACCGACCAGGCCAACGAAGCCGTAGAGGTGCTCGACTACCTCGACCGGCCGAACCAAGATCAGCCGGGCTTTGATCGACGAGCATTTCTGCGCCGAAGCGCGCTGACCGGCGCAGGCGTGGCCGGAGTCAGCAGCCTGCTCGCCGCGTGCGGGTCGAGCGCCTCGAGCAGCAGCGGATCCTCGAGCAGCATCTTCGGGTCGCACCCGGAATACAAATTCGTGGCCGTGAACCACGTCACGACGAACTCGTTCTTCGTCCCCACGCAGTACGGCATCCAGGATGCGTGCAAACTGCTCGGCTGCAGCTACGAGTGGACGGGCTCGGAAAGCGAAAACATCAACCAGATGGTCAACGCGATAAACACCGCCGTCTCATCGGGCGCGAAGGGGATCGCGGTGGCGCTGATAAGCAAGACGGCCTTCAACGTGCCGATCGAAAACGCACTGAAGGCGGGCATCCCCGTGATCGCCTACAACGCCGACGCCCCCTCACCGCCCAACAAGCGCCTGGCCTACGTAGGTCAGGACCTGAAACTGGCCGGCGAACTGATGGGCAAGCGGATCGTCGCCGCCGTGGGCTCGGGAGACGTGGCGATCTTCACCGCCAATGCGGGCTCGGCGAACCTGCAGCCGCGCCTGGAAGGTGCGGTCAAAGCGATCAAGGAATCGGGCGCACCGATCACGGTCAACACGATCGTGACCGGCTCTCTGGAATCGGGCGAGAAAACGGCCATCGAAGCCTATTACGCCGGTCATCCGAACACCAAGGGCATGTACGCGGTCGACGGCGGTGACACCGCGGAACTGGCCGGGGTGATGCAGAAGCTCGGGCTGGCCGCCAAGGGCGTCAAGGCGGGAGGCTTCGACCTGACCGAAAAAACCCAGAAACTGCTCCACGAAGGGTACATCGAATTCACGATCGACCAGCAGCCCTACCTCCAGGGCTTCCTGCCGATCCTGCAGCTCTTCCTGTGGCAGGTCTCCGGGTCCTTGACCGGTCCGGCGGAAGTCGACACGGGTCTGAAATTCATCAACAAGGAAACCGTCACCCCGTACGTCAACTCCAAGAGCCGCTTCGAGGGAACCTCCTCCGAAGCGAAGGTGATCCCGATCCCGGCGGGCACGCCGGCATAGGGCATGGCTGAGGCGGCCGGGGCACCGGCCTCGCCGGGCGCACCAACGAAACACGCAGGAGACCCGGCGCACGCGCGCCGGGTCTCGCTGCCCAGCGGGCGCGAACTGCTCGAGCGCGTCCTCTCCCTGCGTGAGGGGAGCATCATCATCGTCACGATCCTCACGGCGGCGTACTTCGCTGCGAACACGAGCACCTTCCTAACGAGCGCCAACTTCAAGACGCTGCTGCCCTTCTTCGCCCCGTTCGCGATCCTCGGGGCGGGCGAGGTATTCGTGATGATCCTGGGCGAGATCGACCTGTCGATCGGAGCCACGTACCTTTTCGCTCCCTTTCTGTACTACAAGCTCGCCGTCGCCGGGGTTCCCCACGTCCCGTGCGTGATCCTCGCCCTCGTCGGGTGCATGGTGGTCGGCTTCATCAACGGCTTCTTCACCGCGATCGTCGGCATCAGCTCGTTCGTGACCACGCTCGGCATGCTGTTCACCCTGGAGGGGCTGACCCTGATCATCTCCCATGCCGAGCCGGTGACGATGCCCGGCGCCGAAGTGACGAGCAGCACCCACAACGTCACCCACGTGATCAACGGGGCGCACATCGTGCTTGCCGAAACGGTCAACCACGTCTCGACGTTCGCCAAAGTCCTCGGCGAGGGCACCTACTCGGAGCTGATCTGGGCGATTTTGATCGTGATCGTGGGGCAGATCGTGCTCACCTTCACTCGCTGGGGGCTCTACACGGTGTCGGTGGGCTCGAACAAGCTCGGTGCCTCCGAGGCCGGAGTCCGGGTGCGCCTGGTCATCATTCGCAACTTCATCCTCTGCAGCATGGCGGGCGGTTTCGTGGGGATCATGGAGGCCGTGCGCGCCTCCTCGGTGCAGCCCGACGTTGCCGGGGCGAACGAAATCCTGTTCGAGGCGATCTCGGCCGCGGTGATCGGCGGCACGCTGCTCGCCGGCGGGTCCGGGACGGTTGTCGGCGCGTTCATCGGCGCGCTGTTCCTTGGTGTCCTGCATGACGGACTCATCCTCAAGGGGGTCAATGCCGACTACCAGCTCTTCTATCTCGGCCTCGCGATCCTGCTGGCTATGACCGTCAACGTATACGTCCAGCGAGTGCGCAGGGGATCTCGAGGTGGCTGATCAGCACGTACGAGCAGAGACCGTCGTCGGGCCGTCGTCGGCTCCGGACGACGTGCTGCGCGTCGAACACATCGCCAAGCGCTTTGGCCCCGTGACGGCTCTCCGCGACATCAACCTGCACCTGCGCAAGGGCGAGGTGCTCGGCCTGCTCGGCGACAACGGCGCCGGTAAGTCCACGCTGATCAAGATCCTGGCCGGCTTTCAGAAGCAGGATGCCGGCAGCATGTTCCTGCACGGCGAGCCGTATGAACCGAAAAGCGTCGACGACGGCCGGGCCAAAGGGATCGAGACCGTCTACCAGGACCTGGCGCTGATCGACGAACTGTCCGTCTACCACAACCTGTTCCTGCGCCGGGAGAAGGTGCATCGCCCGCTGCCGTTCCTGGCCAATAGTGAGATGAAGCGCGAGGCGCGCCGGGCGCTGGATGAGATCGGAATCAACATCCCGAAGATCGACGTCGCTGTGGCTCGGCTGTCCGGCGGCCAGCGCCAGGCGATCGCTGTCGCGCGCACCGTCAACTCCGACGCCGACATCATCCTGCTGGACGAGCCGCTGGCGGCGATGGGGGCGAAAGAGGGAGCCCAGATCCTCGACCTGGTGGCGCGCCTGAAGGCCGAGGGCCGCGTCTCGATCATCATGATCCTGCACAACTACGTCCATGTGCTGGAGGCGTGCGACCGGGTGAGCATGATCCAGGACGGCGTTATCGCGCTTGACAAGCCCACGGCGGAGACCTCGGTGGAGGAGCTGACGGATATCGTCGTCAACGAGTACCGACGCGCCCGCGAACAGACGCACGAAGAAGAGGCGGCCTCCTGACGCGGGCAGGGATGCTGAGCGGTTGGGGTCAGGCGTCGCTCGAGGGCGCCCACAGGTTGATGCCGCTGTCCACGGCGTGGTGCTCGATCTCAGCGAGTTCCTCGGCGGAGAAGTCGAGGTTCGCCAGCGCTCCCACATTCTGTTCCAGTTGGCTGACGCTGCTTGCACCGATCAACGCAGAGCTCACTCGCGGATCCCGAAGCGCCCAGGCGATGGCCAGCTGCGCAAGTGACTGACCTCGCCGCGCGGCGATCTCGTTGAGTGCTCGGACGCGGGCGAGATTCTCCTCGCTGAGCAGGCCTTCCGCGAACGCCTCGCCGCGTCGCACGCGCGAGTCCTCAGGCACTCCCTGCAGGTAGCGGTCGGTGAGCAGCCCCTGGGCCAGTGGCGAGAACACGATCGCACCGACCCCGTGGCTGTCGAGAACCTCAAGCAGCCCATCCTCGATCCAGCGGTTCAGCAGCGAGTATGAGGGCTGGTGGATCAAAAGCGGTGTGCCGAGCCCTGTCAGGATCTCGATCGCCTCCTCGGTGCGCTCGGGCCCGTAGGAGCTGATCCCGACGTACAGCGCCTTGCCCTGCCGCACGGCGCTGTCGAGCGCCCCCATCGTCTCGCGGAGCGGCGTGTGCGGGTCGAAACGGTGCGAGTAGAAGATGTCGACGTAGTCGAGCCCCATCCTTGAGAGGCTCTGGTCGAGGCTTGCAAGCAGGTACTTGCGCGACCCGAACTCACCATAGGGACCCGGCCACTGGTCATAGCCGGCCTTCGTCGAGATGATCAGCTCGTCGCGATACGGGGCGAAGTCCTCCTTGAAGATCCGCCCGAAGTTCGTCTCGGCGGCGCCGTATGGCGGACCGTAGTTGTTGGCGAGATCGAAGTGGGTGATGCCGAGATCGAAGGCCCGCCGCAGAATCGCGCGACTGCCCTCAAGCGGCCGATCGTCGCCGAAGTTCTGCCACAGCCCGAACGAGATCGCCGGGAGCTGGATGCCGCTTCTGCCGACGCGGCGGTAGGGCATCCGCTCGTAGCGACTCGCGTCGGGGACATAGACGGGCACCGCCCGAGACGGATCGAAGGGCACCCCGTAATTATCGCAAGGGCCCGCACTTCGCGCAGGCGCCGGGATCGGTGTCCGATCCCGCGCTCAACGGCCGGTCCGGTCAGCCGGCGCCGGCGAACGCCGCGTCGGCGACTGCCTGGGCGCTCTCCCCATATGGTGGAGCGAAGGCCTCTATCAGGTCGCCCTCGCCGCGCACGAACACGCCCCGAAGGTTGGAGAACTCGCGGAAGCCCTCGATGCCGTGGTGGCGCCCGGAGCCGCTCTGGCCGATGCCACCGAAGGGCAGCGAGGGCAGCGCCCCGTGGACGGCGGCGGAGTTGACGCAGGCACCGCCGGAAGTGGTGCGGCGAAGCACCTCCTCGGCGAGCGCCTCATCCTTTGCGAACACGTACAGCGCCAGAGGCCGCTCGCCCTCGTTGACATGGGCGATGGCCCCGTCGAACGTGTCGTAGGCCTTGATCGGGAGGATCGGACCGAAGATCTCCTCCTGCATCAGCGCCAGATCCTCTGGCGGGTCGATGACGAGCGAGATCGGCAGCTGGCGGGTGCCGGGCTCCGGCTCGGTGGCCTCCTCCAGCGGTCGCACGTCGCAGCCGCGGGCGCGCGCCTCCTCGAGCAGCCCCTCGATCCGTTCCAGGTGGCGGCTCGAGATGATGCCGGTGCAGCCGGGAGAGGTGCAGTAGCCGGGCATGGACTCGCGCGCGTAGGCGCTCGCCAGAGCCGCAAAGTCCTCCAGTTGCGAGCGGGGCACAAGGCAGTAGTCGACCGAGATGCACATCTGCCCGTTCTTGATCGCCTTGGTCGCGAGCACCTGCTTGACCGAGTCGGCGTCGATGCTGTCCTCGGCCAGGATCGCCGGGCACTTGCCGCCCAGCTCGAGCGTGACGGGCACGAGCTGCTCGGCCGCGGCCTTTGCGATCTCGCGCCCGATCGCGGGACTGCCTGTGTAGAGGAGATGATCCCAGCGAACGCGGGTGAACGCCCGCGCAAGCTCCAGACCGCCGACGACGACATCGACCCGATCGCGGTCGAAGGTCGCGTGAACCATCTCCCGCAGGAGCAGAGCGCACGCGGGCGTGTACTCCGACGGCTTGATCACGACGCGATTCCCGGCCGCAAGCATCTCGATGAGTGGTCCGACTGACAGGTCGAACGGGAAGTTCCAGGGCACGATGTTGCCGACGACGCCCTTGGGCTGGGGCTGGACGTAGGCGCGTCCGGATCCGTACAGCAGTGGATCCGCAGCCCGCGGCTCGGCCGCCATCCAGCCGGTGAGCTGTTCGGCCGCATACACCGCGCGTCCGGAGGGGCCCAGCACTTCGATCAGGTCGGCCGCCACGGCGGGGTGTACGCCGAAGTCGCTGCTCAGCGCCTCCTGGATCTGGGTGCGATGGCTCATAAGCATCCCGGCAAGCGCCCCGAGCAGCGCCCGACGCTCCTCCAGCGAGGGGAATGGGTCGGCCAGGAAGGCGGCCCGCTGGCGCTCGAGGATGTCGTGGAGCTCGGCGATCGCGGCGGTATCGTCGCCCGTGATCGCGATGCGGTTCTCGGTGGTTGACATCTTCTCCTCCTCTGGCTCGCTTGGCCTTTCAGACTACGCCCGCCGGCACGTTCCCGCACCAACCCTCAGCGCGTGTCCGTCGCATGCATCATGTCTTCTTGGGCTTGCAGGACGCGCGGTGGGATCGCCCGGTCCGGCATCTGCTTGATCGCCTGGGAGCGGCCGCGGTGCGGAAGGACCAGCTGACAGACAGTGGCACCGGATCGGTCTGTGACTCACCCGGGCTCAGCTCCTGCAGATTTCCGCTGATTTCATACGACGGGAACGCAATCGTGCCCGCTTCGGCGGGGGCGGCCGGCCTTTCAACCACGGCGGGGGAGGGCGCAAAGGTGGCGGTGGCTGTGTAGGTGGTTGCGGGTGCCAGCGCCTTGACGGGTATGAGCATGCCGCCGGGCGGCATGTAGGAGCCGAGGTCGCCGAGCGGACCGGTGGTCGAGTTATCGACGGTGCGTAGCTGGACCGGCCCCTTCGGCCCCTCGAGCGAGGCGCTCGTCAGACGACCGTCGCTGGTCCCCCAGCCGAGCACGAACAGGTATGGACCCGTCGTTGCACCCTGCCTCAGCCCCACGAAGGGGGCCGGTGTAAATGGCCACTCATCAGCCTGCTCGCTGTCGGCGATGAAGCGCGTGCCGTTGCCCGGGTAGGTGAGCAGCTCGGGCTCGGCCGGCGGGACGCGCTGGTAGCCACCCGAGGTGATCATGCATACCGGCGAGAAGCCCGACACGGAGAGTTCCGGAGCAAGCAGCTGCATCAGGTGTATGGGCGCGGACTCCCAAGGGTCCGACGCGCGCCAGGGATATGCGCTGCTGCGAGCCCAATCGGCACCGAGCGCCAGTACCGCATGGGCCCCAGCGAAGGCGCCCAGCGTCGTGTAGCCGGGAGTGCCGGGGGTCTCGATGTGAGGGTTGACGGCCGTTCGATTTTTCGCATACCAGTCCATGTGCAGGCGGCATCCTTCGTTCCATTCAGGGTCTTCAGCGATCCCGGCCGGGATGCCGTTCACAGCCCGTTGTGCGTTGAGCCAGCTGATCGCCTGGACCGGGGTGACGGCGCCGGCAGCGGTCGGGACGCAGAGCGCCAGCGCGATGGCGAGCAGCAACCCCTGCATGAGGCCTCGCACGGACGGGCGCCGGCCGGTCGCTGAGGGGGCGCGTATCACCGGGCGAGTATAGGTTGGAGGGCTCGCGCAAGGACCTCCCGCGACGCCGCCTTGGACGGCTCCGGCGATTTGGACATGACCGGGTCAGCCGTTATGGAGCGCCTGCAGACGACCTTCGAGCTCTGAGCGCTCGACGGCGTTTGCGCTCAGCGCGATCGCGCGCTCATAGGCGCGTGCGGCGCCTACCGGGTCATCGGCGCGACGCAGGAGCTCGGCGTGGGCGGCATGCAGCGGCTGGTAGTGCTCGAGGCGAGAATCCTCGAGCAGCGGAGCAAGCAGCCGAAGGCCCGTGGGCGCGCCCGAGGCGAACGCCACGGCCACCGCTCGGTTGACCTCGACCACAGGCGAGGGGCTGACCCTGGCCAGTGCGTCATAGAGAACGGCGATCTGCGCCCAATCGGTGTCCTTGGCATCCGCGGGCTCGACGTGCAGCGCCGTGATCGCCGCCTGCAGCTGGTATGCGCCCGGGCGGCGCAGCCGTATCGCGGTCTCCAGAACACGCTGCCCCTCGCGTATGCGGCCGGGATCCCAGCGCGACCGGTCCTGCTCGTCCAATGCCAGGTAGCCGCCAGCATCGTCGACGCGGGCGCCGCGGCGGGCGTCGTTCAGCAACATCAGCGCCAGCAGGCCCTGCGCCTCGGCGTCGTCGGGCATCAGGCGCGACAGGAGCCGGCCCAGGCGGATCGCCTCGCCGCACAGCTCGCCTCTGACCAGGCGGTCGCCCTCGCTGGCGGAATAGCCCTCGTTGAAGATCAGGTAGACCACCCTCAGCACGCCATCCAGGCGATCGGGGAGCTCATCGTCGGAGGGCACCCGGTAGGGAATGTGCGCATCCGCGATCTTGCGCTTTGCACGCACGATCCGCTTGCCCATGGTGGGCTCGCTCACAACGAAGGCGCGTGCCACCTCGGCGGTGCTGAGGCCTCCCAGCGCCCGCAACGTGAGCGCCACGCGCGCGGGCATGGCAAGCGCCGGATGGCAGCAGGTGAAGATCAACCGCAGGCGGTCGTCGGCGATGAGGCTCTGCTCGGTCACGGACGGATGCTCCTGGGCATCCAATCGCGCCAGCTCGGCAAGGCGGTCGGTGCGGTCCGATAGCGAGCGCGTTCGGCGCAACCGGTCGATGGCGCGTCGTCGCGCGGCCGTGGTGAGCCACGCGCCGGGATTCGAGGGAACCCCGTCGCGAGGCCACGTGGCGACGGCCGCGGCGAACGCGTCCTGGACCGCGTCCTCGGCGAGCTGGAAGTCACCGACGTGACGGATGAGCGTCGCGAGGATCGCGGCGCGCTCCTCGCGGAAGACCCGTTCGACGGCGACGGGCGGCCCACCCGAGGTGGTGGACCGCTCGGCCGCCTTCACGTCGCCGCGGCCGCCTGCTCGTCGGCCGTCGCCGGCGCGCCCATGTCCATCACCGGGCGCACCTCGACCGATCCATAGCGAGCGAGGGGCACGCGCGCGGCCTGCTTGAGCGCCTCGTCGAGATCGGCGCACTCCAGCAGGTAGTAGCCGGCCAGAAACTCCTTGGTCACGGCGAACGGGCCGTCCACGATCTCCGTCTCGTCGTTGCGCACCCGCACCGTCGTGGCCGTGTCCACCCCGTGCAGTGGATCGCCGGCGATCAGCAGTCCGGCATCGCGCAGGCTCTCCTGGAGCTGGTTCCACAACGGCATCTCGGCGGCTCTCTCCTCAGGGCTCTGCGGGCCCTGCTCACCCCTGTAAAGCAAAAGCATGTACCTGGACATGGCGCCTCCATCGTCTCGAAATTGCCGCACCGAAAATGCGGCCTCATTATCTACGACGCAGACCGACGGGCCGTTTGGACAGTGGCCGGTCCGCGCCAAACTGGCCAGCCAGCCAGTACTATCGATGCAGCATTCAGAGCGAGCGATCGAAGGAGTCCTGATGGCCACAGTGCCGCGCGATATCAAGAGCCTGGAACTCACCGACTCAGAGCTCTGGCTCGACGGACCCCCACACGAGGTCTTCAAGCAGATGCGCGGCGAGTGCCCGATCCACTGGACCGAGCACTTTGAGCTGTTTCCCGATGACGCCGGCTTCTGGTCGGTCACGACAGCAGATGACATCCACACCGTCAGCCGCGACTGGCAGACCTACTCCTCCGAACGGGGCGGGGTCCTGGCGGCCGAGGGCGGCTTCCCGCTGGAGCTTGCCCGGGCGATGTTCATCGGTATGGACCCGCCCAAGCACGACCGTCTGAAGGCGCTTTTCCAGGCCGGCTTCACGCCCAGGCGGATCGCCGCACACGAGGACGCGATCAGGGCGATCGCCGTCAAGGTCCTGGACGGGCTGGTCGGACAGGACGCGTGCGATCTCGTCAGCGATGTCGCCCAGCCCGTGGTCTCGCGGGTGATCGGGAGCTTCATGGGCATCTCCGAGGAGGACGACGCGATGTGGGCGAAACTCATGAACTCAACGCTCGGAGCCGGGGACCTGGACCTGAATCCCGGCGGCGTCGAGGCCGCTGTCGAGAAAGACATCCCGGAAGTGTTCGAGCACTGCCGGACCCTGATCGCCGAACGCCAGGAGAACCCGACGGACGACCTGACGAGCGTGCTCGTGCACGCCGAGGTCGACGGGCAGAAACTCGAGGAACACGAGATCGTGATGGGCTTCTTCCTGCTGATGGCGGCCGGCAACGACAGCACCAAGGCCACCTACTGCAGCGGCATGCGGGCCCTGATGGAAGACCGCGAGCAGATGCAGCTGCTGCTCGAGGACCCTTCGCTGATCCCGGCCGCGGTGGAGGAGTCGCTGCGGATGTTTCCCGCGTTCGCCCACTTCCGCCGCACGGCCACCTGTGACACCGAGCTCCATGGCCAGAAGATCCGGGAGGGAGAGAAGGTCGTGATGTGGTACGTGTCCTCCAACCGCGACGAGACACGCTACGAAGACCCCGACCGCTTCGACCTGCGGCGCGACGCCGAGCACCAGGCCTTCGGCGCGGGAGGGCGCCACTTCTGCCTGGGGACCGCGCTGGCACGGCTTGAGCTGAAGGTGATGATCGAGGAGACCCTGAAGCGCTTCCCCAGGATCGAGATGGCAGATCCTCCGGCGTTCGTCGAATCGCTGTTCCTGAACCAGCTGAAGACCCTGCCGGTCCGCCTTCAGCCGTAGGCCGGTCTCTCGTCCGCAAGCGCGTCGGGTCAGCCCGAGAACGCTGCCTGCGCGGCCTTCCCCCCGGCACCCGACAGCTCGGTGAAGCCGTAGGTCCCGTCGTTCAGCAGTTCGCCAGCGGCGCCGACCACCGCCCCGAGGGCGGCGAACGCGAATCCTCCGCCCACCGAGACCCGCTTGACGCCCAGCTCGGTCAACTCGCGCACCGATGGAGTGCCCCGGCGGGCCAGCACGTTGACGGGTAGATCGACTGAGGCGATGAGCTCGCGTAGGTCCTCGGGGCTGTCGAGGGCCGGCGCATACAGAACGTCGGCTCCGGCTTCCTCGTAGGCCTGCAGCCGCGCGATCGTGTCGCGCAGGTCCGGGTTGCCGCGCAGGTAGTTCTCCGCGCGCGCCGTCAGCACGAGGCGCACCTCACCCGCGTGTGCCGCCTCTGCGGCTGCGGCAACGCGTTCGGCGGCGGCGTCCGCACCATAGAGCCGGCCGTCGGCGGCACTCCAATCCTCGACCGAGCACCCCGCCAGGCCGATCTCGAGGGCAAGCTGGACGGTTTCGGCAACGCCGGCGGGGTCCTCGCCGAAGCCATCCTCAAAATCCGCCGAAACCGGTACATCCGTTGCCGCGACGAGCGCCTCGGCGTGGGCGAGCGACTGCCCACGGGTGATCCCGTAGTCGAGCCGGCCGAGGGTCGCCGCGTAGCCGCTGCTGGTGGTCGCGAGCGCATCGAACCCGAGTGAGGTGAGCAGCTTTGCCGACCCCACGTCCCAGGCGTTGGCCAACACGAACGCGTGGTCCTGCTGGTGAAGCGTCATGAAGCGGGTTGCCTTCTCGGCATGCTTGTCCATCTCGTGGGCCTCCTCTTCGGCGTGGGTGTCTCGGCCAAACGCACGAAGCCGCCGATTCGTGAGACCGCGTAACGACAGTCATTCGGCTTCGCCTTCGACGTTTTCGCCCCTGTCGCATGCCGCCGAGTCGAGCTGTTCGGGGCTCGCGCTCACGATGGTGAAGTCACTGCCGCTCGATGACGCCACAACCAGCGTTCCGCGGCACTTTTCGGACACGAGCCTGCAGATGTCGCGCCCGTGAGTGGTTGGCAGACACCTGGTGCCGGATGTCTGGTAGCTGGCGTTGATGAGTTCCTGCATCCGGGCCGGCGAAACTCCCCCGCCAGATGGGACAACCAGCACCAGAACGACGACGATGGCTGCAGCTATCGCGCCGGCTGCATACAGTCGCCGACGGTCGCCGGCGAACCATGCCCAGCCGGGCACAGGGCCTCGACCGGATGCAATCGCAGATCCGCGCAGCGCAGCCGGCGCCTGCTCGCGGGCCTGCCGATCCGAGTTGGCGGCCGGCTCTGCGGTATGGCCGAGGATTGTCCCGCGACTCACGCAAGATGGCGTGTGGCCGACCGTGGACCCGCAGGTCGGACAGGCACCCTCCGACGGCGTGGGTCTGTCCATCGCGGGCGCAGCATACCTCGGCTTTGCGCTGGTCGCCTATCGGGAAACGCTAGCGCTACGCCCGGGGCACCCTGCCCCGGGCGTGCGCAGGCGTCTGTCAGTTTTCGCTGATCGGCGTTGTGACCCCCGGGCCGAAGAGGTTGTGGCTGATCACGGTGCTCGCCTTGTCGATCCCGAGCGTCCAGATGCCCACCTTCACGTCGAAGAACCGGTTGCCTCGGATGATCGTCCCGGTGATCGCGCCCGGCAGCAGTTCCGGGGGCAGGACGGCGTGAGGTGGTGCTCCGGATGCGACCAGAATCCCGGTCGTCTCGGTGGCGCTGGCGGCGGCGAAGTCGAAGTCGCCGTCGAGGTTGTCGTTGACGAGGGTATTGCCCTCGATGACGTTGCCGTTGAGGTCGCCGGCGAGGTGCTGGTGGAGCGTCACGCCCGAGAGCCCGTTCCCGCTCGCCAGGTTGCCGCGGATCACGTTGCCGTAGACGCCCGCGAATGGCGCGCCGCCGCCCATGAGGATGCCCGCACCCTGGCCGGCCACGCCGTTGCCGTTCGAGACGTTGTGCTCGATGATGTTGTCGAACACACCGGCCGCGCCGGTCGGCAGACCGGTCATCGGGTTCACCGCGGCCGAGCTGTGCCCGGCTAGCGTGATCCCGCAGTCGTCGGTGTTGTTGAGCGTCTGGTTGTCGCGAACGACGTTGCCCGACGTCGGGCCGAACTCGTCGGTCATGAGGATGCCGCCGACGTTGTCCGCGACGTAGTTGCCCTCGACGATCGAGCCGGTCACGGAGACGAGGTGGATCGTCTCCCCGCAGTCCCCGGGCGCTTCGGGTGTGGAGAAGCACTGCCCCGCTGCGCTCCCGAAGCCGGTGCCGTTTTCGACGAGGGTGTTGTCGGCGATCGTGACGTCGCTGACCGGCGCTCCGCTGGTTACGGGGGTGCCGTCGGTCGTGCCGGTCGCGACCGGCGCGGTGCCGACCAGAATCCCCTCAAACTTGGCTTTCTCGATCTTGAAGCCCTTGATGGTCGAGCCCGAGCCGCCTGGGCCGATGATCTGGAAGCCGTTGCCGAACGACGAGGAGCTGGCATCGATCACAGCGTGCAAGCCGCTCAGCACGAGCGGCTTGTCGATCTGCACCCCTTCGTCGTAGGTGCCGGGGCAGACGATGATGTGGGCGCCCGGCGTCGCGGCGGCGACGGCTTCGTTGATCGTCGTGTAGCTGGTCGCCGAGCACGAGTTGTGCCCGTAGCCGGAGAGGATCGAGCTGTTGACGAAAAGGGTCCGCGGCGTCGGCGGCCTATGCGATCGCCAGGCGGACGCGACCGCCGGTGCGACACAGCCAAGGCTCAGAGCCCAGAGAGCAACGGCGCCAACCAGCCAAGTGAATCGAATGCGCATATTCAACACTCCTCCTTGAGTCAGTGCTTTTCGGTGTCAACGACCTGACTCGCCACCCCGAGCGACCGCGGCGAGCCCCGTCGGCGCAGGCGACGCTAACACATCGAGCGACCTCGGGCTCCAGTGCAAACGGTCGATTCGAGGGGTCCGAATGCGCACCTCGAAGACGGCGTCCTAGCGTCGGCCAGGTCATCCCTCCCGCCGGTCCTGCAGCCGCTTTGCGATCGGAGCAGCGACCCAGCGACGCGAGTAACGCCGCCCCCCGGGCGCTCCCTGCGCGCTGGGTCCCCGCCAGGAGGAGGAAATCGTAAGCTTGCTCGCTTTGGGGGTGGAAGTCCAATACGCATCGAGCTCGGTGACATAGCCACCACGCATCGCAGATCGTCAAAGCGCGGGACAGCCACTGATCGGAACCGCTTGGGCGCTCCAAGCCTCGCGCTCTGCTGGAGGCTGTGTTGTCGGAGCGACCCGAAGCGGTCCCGTGCCTCCCTCGGAGTCCTCGCCATGGGGGGATAGCAACAACCCCTGCCATAACAATACTCGATCCCGGCATGCGACTTGCTTATGAAGGGGCCGGACAGCGAAATGCTCTCCCGGCCAGCCAAGCGGGCCGCCAGAGCTGGTGCGTCGCGCGTGTCATGAGTCGGTCCCGGCAGGAGTAAGGTCCCTCCGGCAACCGGGCGTCGGTCACTGTTCTGGGCTGATCGACTAATTTGCTGGAGGAGGCATTGATGCCGTTCAAGCGGGGCCAGCTGCTCTACTTCGTCACGGTCGCAGAGGAGGGCCAGATGACTCGCGCTGCGGCGAAGCTGCAGATCGCGCAGCCGGCGCTCTCGCAGGCGGTCGCGCGTCTGGAATCCGAACTCGACCTCCAGCTCTTCGAGCGCCATGCCCGCGGAGTCACCCTGACGGCCGATGGCGAGAAGTTCTACGCGAAGGCAGGTCCGGCGCTCGACGCCTGCACCGACGCAGTGCAAACGGCTCGCTCGCTAGCGCGGGCCGAGAAAGGAACGATCGAGTTCGGGTTCCTGGGGACTCCGCCGGGGCTCGACAGTCCTGCCCATCTAGAGGCGTTTGCAGAAACACATCCCGGAATTGATATCCGCTACCGAGAGCTCCCGTTCCCGTCCGTCCCGACGACGTCGTGGCTTTCGGAGGTGGACATAGCCGTTTGCCACCTGCCGCCGGCCGATCCAAACGTTTGGTCGCAATTGCTGCGCTTGGAGCCGCGGGTCGTGCTGGCACCGAAGCGTCATCCGCTCGCAGGCCGTCACGAGCTGACCGTTGCCGAAGTGATCGATGAGACCTTTATCGGCCTTCATCCGTCGATCGAGCCGACTTGGGCGGGCTTCTGGAGTCTCGATGATCATCGTGGCGAGCTGCCCAGGCAGGTGACCGCGGACCGCGCAGCCAATCCGCAAGAGGTCCTAGCCTCGCTCGCCGTACGCCAGGCCATCACGACCGTGCCGGCCTCCGTCGCCGGGGTGGTCGTCAACGTCGTGACCGGGGTGACGGCGATCCCGCTGCGCGACGCCAAGCCTTCGGCCATCACGCTGGTCGGGCGCGAGGACCGTCGCAACGCCTTGGTCGAGATCCTCGCCACGTTCGCCCGAAATCTAGATCGGGGTGGCGCCGCTGTCTGAACCTCGTACGAGGCCAAACAACCTGTAGCTTTGGGCTCAGTAGCGGAACCTCACCAGCCACGACGCCCTGCCGTTGCAGCGCGAGCCGGGCGCGGTGACCTTGACCTCGATGTTCTCACCGGGGGCCACGGAGCCCGATTCCTTGGTGTTCAAGCAGCTGCTCTTGCCGGCCGTGACCGTGCACGACAGGAGCGTGGCTCCGGTCGTGTTGTCGATCACCGCGACGCTCGCGGTTTCTGAGCCGCTGAGGGTCGTGTTCGTGTCGGCATACAGGTTGGTCACCGTCGCCCCATTGGCCGGCGTCGGACCCGCCAGTAGGTTGCTTGAGGAGTAGCCGCTCGTCTTCGCCGGGCAGTAGCCGTCGCCCTGGCCGGCGAGCTCTGTGTAGTTCAGGCAGTAGCCGCTCGGCACACCCCATGCGCTTGCGAAGGTGGCAATCGCGGCGTTGCCCGCGGGGCCGCTGGCTCCGGTTGCGCCGGCTGAGCCGCTCGCTCCGCTCGCGCCCTTGGCTCCTTCCCTGCCGGTGGGGCCCGTTGCTCCGGTCGCTCCCTGAGGCCCGGTCGCTCCGGTTGCTCCGCGCACACCGGTTGTTCCGCTCTTACCGGTAGTTCCTTCCCTGCCGCTTGGGCCCGTGGGCCCCGTCGCTCCCGTCGGGCCGGTCGCTCCAGCGGCTCCGCTCGCGCCATTGGCTCCGTTGCTCCCGTTGCTGCCAGCCGCGCCGGTCGCTCCCTGGGGTCCTGTCGCTCCGGTCACTCCCTGGGCTCCCGTTGCGCCGGTGGCCCCGGTCGCTCCGCTCTGGCCCGTGGCTCCGGTGCTTCCGCTCGGCCCGGTCGCTCCGGTCGCTCCGGCCGCGCCCTCGGGTCCGGTGGAGCCTTCGGGCCCGGTCGGTCCCGTTGGTCCGGGTTCGGTTGCGGAGGCCGTCACGGTGTAGGTCACCGTCCTGGCCGTGCTGAGCTCGTCCTTGCTCGTGGCGGTCACGGTGAAGTGGTGTTCGCCCGGCGTTGAGGTTTCGACCGCGGCGTCTTTGGCAACCGTGCCGCTGCAGCCTTCGCTGCCAGGCTTCAGACCCGGACCGCCCGTTCCCTCGGTGCACGTGTAGGAAGCGTCGACACTCTGCCCCTCGGTGTAGACGGCGTCTTCGGCGGGGGTCGTGATGGACGCGGTCGGGGGCGCGGCCACCGTGTAAGTGACGGTCGTTGACGAGCTGAGTCCGTCCTTGCTCGTGGCGGTGACGGTGAAGTGGTGTTCGCCGGGCGTTGAGGTTTCGACGGCAGCGTCTTTGGCCACGGTGCCGCTGCAGCCTTCGCTGCCCGCCTTCAGACCAGGACCGCCGGCTCCCTCGGTACATGCATAGGAGGCGCCGACGGCCTGCCCTTCGCTGTAGACGGCGCCTTCGGCGGGGGTCGTGATCGACACGCTCGGGGCCGCGGCCGATGTATAGATGATCACGAGACTGGCGTGTTCTTTCGAGCCATCGAGGGCCGACGACACTTCTTCGAACGCGGAGGCCACGTGGCTCGAGCCCCCGCCGCCGCCACCGTCGGCGCCCGCGCCGCCCGCGCCGCCACCGCCGCCGTAGTAGCCGCCGCCCCCTCCTCCTCCGTAGCCTTCCGAGTTCGCGCCGCCGCTTCCCCCCTGTCCGAGCTGTCCTTCCATTCCGTTGACTTCCCCTTTGCCCGCGGCGCCGCCGTGTGTCTGCGTTCCGCCGCCAGCGCTCGTTTTCGCTTCCCCGGTGCCGCCGGCTCCTCCTTCGGTGAATCCCGCGTTTCCGCCGCCGCCACCGAACGAGTTTTCTTCGGTGATTCCGCTTGCGCCGCCTCCTGCGGCCACCAGGATCCGCGACCCCAACGAGCCTGCTTCAGCACGCGAGACCGTCCGCAGGTCGGCCGCGTTGCCACCGGCCGGGTATCCCGACCCGCCGCCGACGAGGTCGATGAAGTACTTCTGGCCGTGTTCCACGGGCAGCGTCGCCGTCACTTTGAGGCCGAGTCCCGCCCGGGAGCAGCCGCACCCGTCTTCTCCGTCGCCGCCGGTCGCGATCACCTTGATATGCGAGACACCGATCGGAACGACGAACGACTGCTCCGATCCGCTTTCGCCGAAGGACAGGGTTTCGGTCCCACCGGCATAGGTGATCGTGATACCGGCAGCGGCTTCCGCCGTATTGAGGGTGAACGAGGGTTCTTCGGCTCCGGCTTCGAGGAAGCTCGACCCACCCCCTCCGCCGGCACCCGAGAAGTCTCCCGCGCCGCCTCCACCACCGCCGTAGTAGCCGCCGCCCCCACCTCCTGCGTTCCCGGCGGGCGCACCGGTGCCGCCGTTCCCGCCCTGTCCGAGTTGCCCAGCGACACCGGCTGAGCCGCCACCGGCGGTCCCGCCGGCACCGCCTTTGATCTGCGTGCCACCCCCGCCGCCGCCCGGCCCCGAGGGGCTCCCGGGGTCGCCAGCCTCGCCTTCGGCGTCGCCCGCGCTGCCGCCCATCCCGGCGAAGTTCCCTTCTTCCTCTTCGCCTTCACTGCCGCCGCCGCCCGCTACGACCAGCCGCGACTCCAGCGAGCCGGGCTGGCCGATCGCGATCGTGCGCAGGTCGGCGGAGTTCCCTCCTCGGCCGGCGCCGCCAGATCCCGCGCCGCCGCCGGCGAAGTCGGCATACAGCGTCTGCCCCGGTTTGACCGACAGGGTGGCCGTGACCTTCTCGCTGAAGCCCTGGAAACATGTGCCAAACAGGCACAGATTCTCGCCTTTTTCGCCGATCGCCACCACTTTGATGTGCGTGACGCCTGAGGGGACGATGAACGGCTGCTCCGATCCAGGATGGAACGAGACCGTTTCCGCGTCGGCGTTCGCGCCCCCGAGTAGGGCCGTGAAGAGGAGCAAAGCAGCCGCTGTGCACACGCCACGCGCGCGGCGAGAATCAAGACAAGACAAATCTGGCTCCAAAAAGCTCGGATTGCGTCAGCTACCCGACGATCGGAGGCCGCACGATAACGGTACAGAGCACGCAGAAGGATTAGGTAACGCGATCGCAACAGGGATGAGCAGGTGGTCGCCCAACTCCGCAGTCCGGTTTCGTGCGAATGCGAGCTTCAGGCGGCCTCTGCGAGTCCGTTGCTACCCAATCTGTTACCCACACATGCCCGCCGACTAACGACTCAGGTCACTAGTAGCGGAACGTCACGCGCCAGGCGGCTGGCAGTGCCGTTGTGGTTGGGTCGATCCTCACCTCGAGGTAGTGGCCGGCCGCGACCGGGGTGCTCGAGCTGTCGGTGCAGTGCGTTTGGCCGGCCGGGATCGTGCATTTCTCGAGCGTTGCGCCGGTCGTGTTGTCGATCACATCCACCACCGCCTGCTTGCCCGCCGTCGGCGCCTTGCTCGCGCTCGCCGCGAGGTTCGTGACCGTGCCGCCACCGTTCGGCACCGGCCCTTCCAGGAGCCTCGCATCGCTCGTGTACGCGAACGCCGCCACGGCTGCCGGGCACGCTCCGATGTTGTTGAAGTCGAAGATGGTGTTGCCGAGGCATTCCCCTGGCCTGACATTGGCATTGGCGGTGTCCATGAATGTCGCCACGTCACCGCCTGCGCCGGCTGCACCGGTCGCGCCAGTCGGGCCTATCCCCCGTTCGCCCGTCGTGCCTTTTTCACCGGTCGCGCCTTTTGCGCCGGTCGGGCCGGTCGCGCCGGTCGCGCCGGCCGCTCCCGCCGCGCCGGTGGCTCCAGCCGCTCCCGTCGCGCCGCTCGCCCCTGTTGCGCCGCCCGCCCCGGTCGCACCTTTTTCACCGGTGCTGCCCGTTGCGCCGGTCGCTCCGCTCGCGCCTGTTGCTCCGGTGCTGCCCAGTTCGCCGGTCGCTCCGCTCGCGCCTGTTGCTCCGGCTGGGCCCGTGGCACCGGTCACGCCTTGAACGCCCTGTGAGCCCGTTGCTCCCGTGGCGCCGGTTTCACCTGTGGCTCCGGTCGGACCGGTGGCACCGGTTGCGCCTTCTACGCCGGTGCTACCGGTGACGCCGGTTTCACCCGTCGCTCCGGTCGGACCGGTGGCACCGGTTGCGCCTTCTACGCCGGTGCTACCGGTGACGCCGGTTTCACCTGTGGCTCCGGTCGGACCGGTGGCACCGGTTGCGCCCGATGCTCCGGTGGCGCCGGTTTGGCCTGTCGCTCCTGCGGCACCCGTGGGACCGCTCGCCCCGGTCGCCCCGGTCGCGCCACCCGCGCCGGTCGGGCCGGTCGCGCCGGTCGCACCTGCAGGGCCCGTCGGACCCGTTGGGCCGGCCGCGTGGGACAGGGCAGGAAAGGCGACGAGTGCGAGCAGCACGGCCGCGGTCAGCGAGGCGGCCATGCGGCGGCGCGTGCCGGCGAGGGAAATGAGGGAATTGATGGAGTTCATGGCTTCATATGCCGCCTAGTAGCGGAACGTCACGCGCCAGGCGGCTGGCAGTGCCGTTGTGGTTGGGTCGATCCTCACCTCGAGGTAGTGGCCGGCCGCGACCGGGGTGCTCGAGCTGTCGGTGCAGTGCGTTTGGCCGGCCGGGATCGTGCATTTCTCGAGCGTTGCGCCGGTCGTGTTGTCGATCACATCCACCACCGCCTGCTTGCCCGCCGTCGGCGCCTTGCTCGCGCTCGCCGCGAGGTTCGTGACCGTGCCGCCACCGTTCGGCACCGGCCCTTCCAGGAGCCTCGCATCGCTCGTGTACGCGAACGCCGCCACGGCTGCCGGGCACGCTCCGATGTTGTTGAAGTCGAAGATGGTGTTGCCGAGGCATTCCCCTGGCCTGACATTGGCATTGGCGGTGTCCATGAATGTCGCCACGTCACCGCCTGCGCCGGCTGCACCGGTCGCGCCAGTCGGGCCTATCCCCCGTTCGCCCGTCGTGCCTTTTTCACCGGTCGCGCCTTTTGCGCCGGTCGGGCCGGTCGCGCCGGTCGCGCCGGCCGCTCCCGCCGCGCCGGTGGCTCCAGCCGCTCCCGTCGCGCCGCTCGCCCCTGTTGCGCCGCCCGCCCCGGTCGCACCTTTTTCACCGGTGCTGCCCGTTGCGCCGGTCGCTCCGCTCGCGCCTGTTGCTCCGGTGCTGCCCAGTTCGCCGGTCGCTCCGCTCGCGCCTGTTGCTCCGGCTGGGCCCGTGGCACCGGTCACGCCTTGAACGCCCTGTGAGCCCGTTGCTCCCGTGGCGCCGGTTTCAC
The DNA here is from genome assembly GCA_963826995.1 of uncultured Solirubrobacteraceae bacterium. Lineage (GTDB taxonomy): Bacteria > Actinomycetota > Thermoleophilia > Solirubrobacterales > Solirubrobacteraceae > Palsa-744. The sequence goes on from CAWGYZ010000006.1 coordinate 466,861, forward strand.
CTGTGGCTCCGGTCGGACCGGTGGCACCGGTTGCGCCTTCTACGCCGGTGCTACCGGTGACGCCGGTTTCACCCGTCGCTCCGGTCGGACCGGTGGCACCGGTTGCGCCTTCTACGCCGGTGCTACCGGTGACGCCGGTTTCACCTGTGGCTCCGGTCGGACCGGTGGCACCGGTTGCGCCCGATGCTCCGGTGGCGCCGGTTTGGCCTGTCGCTCCTGCGGCACCCGTGGGACCGCTCGCCCCGGTCGCCCCGGTCGCGCCACCCGCGCCGGTCGGGCCGGTCGCGCCGGTCGCACCTGCAGGGCCCGTCGGACCCGTTGGGCCGGCCGCGTGGGACAGGGCAGGAAAGGCGACGAGTGCGAGCAGCACGGCCGCGGTCAGCGAGGCGGCCATGCGGCGGCGCGTGCCGGCGAGGGAAATGAGGGAATTGATGGAGTTCATGGCTTCATATGCCGCCTAGTAGCGGAACGTCACGCGCCAGGCGGCTGGCAGTGCCGTTGTGGTTGGGTCGATCCTCACCTCGAGGTAGTGGCCGGCCGCGACCGGGGTGCTCGAGCTGTCGGTGCAGTGCGTTTGGCCGGCCGGGATCGTGCATTTCTCGAGCGTTGCGCCGGTCGTGTTGTCGATCACATCCACCACCGCCTGCTTGCCCGCGCGCGGCGGCTTGCTCGTGGTGGCAACGAGGTTCGTGACCGTGCCGCCACCGTTCGGCACCGGCCCTTCCAGAAGCCTCGCATCGCTCGTGTAGGCGAACGCCGCCACCGCTGCCGGGCACGCTCCCATGTTGTCGAAGTCGAAGAGGAAGCCGAAGCGGGCGTTCCCGAGGCATTCCCCTGGCCAGACAATCCCGATGTCCAGGAACGTCGGCACGTCACCGCCTGCGCCGGCGGCACCGGTTGCGCCAGTCAAACCTATCCCCCGTTCGCCCGTCGTGCCTTTTTCACCGGTCGCGCCTTTTGCGCCGGTCGGGCCGGTCGCGCCGGTCGCGCCAGCCGGTCCAGCCGCTCCCGTCGTGCCGCCCGCTCCCGTCGAGCCGCCCGCTCCCGTTGCGCCGCCCGCCCCGGTCGCGCCTTTTTCACCGGTGCTGCCCGTTGCGCCGGTCGCTCCGCTCGCGCCCTTTTCACCGGTGCTGCCCCCTTCGCCGGTCGCTCCGCTGGCGCCTGTTGCTCCGGCTGGGCCCGTGGCACCGGTCACGCCTTGAACGCCCTGTGAGCCCGTTGCTCCCGTGGCGCCGGTTTCACCTGTGGCTCCCGTCGGCCCGGTGGCACCGGTTTCGCCTTGTCCGCCGGTGCTCCCGGTGGCGCCGGTTTCACCCGTGGCTCCGGTCGCCCCCGTGACACCCGTTTCGCCCTGTCCGCCGGTGCTACCGGTGGCGCCGGTTTCACCTGTGGCTCCGGTCGGACCGGTGGCACCGGTTGCGCCCGATGCTCCGGTGGCGCCGGTTTGGCCTGTCGCTCCTGCGGCACCCGTGGGACCGCTCGCCCCGGTCGCCCCGGTCGCGCCACCCGCTCCGGTCGCGCCGGTCGCGCCGGTCGCACCCGCCGGGCCCGTCGGACCTTGGGGTTCGAGCGTCAGGGCGATGTCGAGCGGCTCCCCGCCCGCGTTGACGCTCGCGGGGCTCTTCGGCGTGAGCGTCTCGGTCACCGGCTGGATCGTGAACTGTGAGACGGTGTCGGAGCCGGTGTTGGTGACGTAGACGCTCTCGCCGCTCGCGTTCACGGCGATGCCGCGGGGTTCTGTGCCCGCGGTGACGTTCGCGGGGGTCTTCGGCGTGAGCGTTTCGGTCAGCGGCTGGATCGTGTACTGCGAGAGCACGCTGCTGGCCTCGTTGGCTACGTAGGCGCTTTTGCCGTCCGGGCTCACGGCGACTCCGGAGGGACCTGTGCCCGAGGCGACGGTCGCGGGGGTCTTCGGCATGAGCGTTTCGGTCACCGGTTCGATCGTGTACTGCGAGACGGTGGCTTCGCTGTTGCCGACGTAGGCGCTCCCGCCGTCTGGAGTCACGGCGATGTCGTCTGGCCCCGTGCCCGAGATGACGGTCGCGGGGGTCTTCGGCGTGAGCGTTTCGGTCACCGGCACGATCGTGTACTGCGAGACGGTGCTGGAGGCGTTGTCGCTGACATACAGGCTTTTGCCGTTTGGCGTCACGCCGAGGCGAACGGGCCCCGTCCCCGTAGCGACCGTCGCGGGCGTCTTCGGCGTGAGCGTTTCGGTCACCGGCACGATCGTGTACTGCGAGACGGTGCTGGAGTCTTCGTCGACGACGTAGAGGCTTTTGCCGTTCGGGCTCACGACGATGCCGCGGGGCCCCGTGCCGGTGGAGACGGTCGCGGGGGCCTTCGGCGTCAATTTGCCGGTCACTGGTTCGACCGTGTACTGCGAGATGGTGCCGCTGCTGTTGGCGGCGTACACGCTCATGCCGTCGGGGCTCACAGCGATGGCGTCGGTCCCTGTGCCAGCGCTGACGTTAAGTGGAGACTTCGGCGTGAGCGTTTCGATCAACGGTTCGATCGTGTACTGAGAGACCGTGCCGGAGCCGTTGTCGGCGACGTAGGCGCTTTCGGCGCGCGACGACGCGGGCGCGAGGAAGAACGCGAGTGCAGCCCCGCTGAGCGCCAGCAACCGAAGTGCGTGCAGAAATCCGCGGCCCGCCGTTGCGTGCGCTAGGCCTGCCCCCCGCATATGACCAGTTGCTGCCCGCATGCCCCCCGGTCCTCCATGAGCTTCAGGAGCGAACGCCCGCTCCGCGAACGGCGCGACGATACCAAGTCTGCGACAGGAATGTCGTGAGCCGATGCTGGCGCGATGATTCTCGACCTGCCCGAGCCCGCCGAGCAACGTCTCGGGTGATTCATGGAGACGGTGGGAATCGAACCCACGTCCGCGATAGCGTGATGATGGCTTCTACGAGCGTATCCGGCGCTCTGATCTCATCCCTCGCTCGCCTCGCCGGCGGGGTTGCGGGGGACCAGTCTCCTTAGCTTTCCCCGGCTTGGCAGAGACGGACCGCGCCGGGTGAGCCTGCTTTCTGATCCCGGCCTTCCCCGCCGCAGGCAAGCGGGGCCCGAGACCTCACGGCTTAGCTATTGACTAAGCGGCGAGGGCGTACTCGTGAGAGTCCGCACTTATGGTTTTCCCGGGTGTTTTACGAGGCCGCCCGGGCACCTCGACTCGCAACCATCCCCACTAGCCGACCACGTCGAAGCCTGTCGTCCCCGGGGATGCTCTGCACTGCCATTGTAACGGCGCCGCCGTTTGGAGAAAAAAAACGACGCGGTCCCGGGCCGCCTGAGGAACCCACCAGTCGGACCCGAAGGCCCTTCCTCGTGGGTGGCGCGGCCTCACACCTCGGTGGCCTCGCTCTTTGCGGCTCGGTTCCGCGTCTGAATTCAACGTAGCTCGACCCTCGCGGGATTGCAACCGCCTCGCGAGCAACTCCCCGCAGTTTCGGGAAAAAACGCTCAGCTTGAGCGGCCGTTAGGGAGCGCTTAGGGGTGCTGCCACAATGGAGCTATGGACAGCAGCGAGATCTCCTACCCGAGCGCCGCCGCGCCCGTGCTCGGAGGCACGGCGCCGGGCCCCACGGCTCCGCGACCCGGCGAGGATCCCTTCGGCGAGCCGTCCCGGCGAGCCGCGCCGGTGCGCAACCTGCGCAAGCGCATCTCAAGCGCGCTGGCCGCGGTGGGAGCGATGATCGCCAAGTTCTTCGCCGCCATCAAGGGGCTCGTGCTGTTGCTCCCCAAGCTGAAGCTTCTGACGACCTCGGGCACCGCGCTGGTATCGGTCGCTGCCTACAGCCTGTTCTGGGGCTGGGAGTTCGCGGCCGGATTCGTGCTGCTGCTGTTCCTGCACGAGATGGGCCACGTGATCGCCCTGCGGCGCGAGGGGATCAAGGCGAGCACGCCGATGTTCATCCCCTTCCTGGGCGCGGCCATATTCGCCAAGTCGCTCGGCGACAACGCGCTGGCCGAGGCCCGAGTGGGACTGGCCGGCCCGATTCTGGGCACCCTGGCCGCGGCCGCGGTCGCGGTGGCGGGCTGGCTGACGGGAAGCTCGTTCCTGCTGGCGCTGGCCTACGTCGGGTTCCTGATCAATCTGTTCAACCTGCTGCCGGTGGTGCCGCTGGACGGCGGGCGGGCGATGGCGGCGATGGCGCCGTGGATGTGGTTCGTCGGCTTCGGCGCGCTGGTCGCGATGGTGTTCATCTTCCCGAACCCGATCCTGTTCATCATCCTGCTGTTCGGCGGGATGGAGACCTGGCGCCGCTGGCAACAGCGCAAAACGCGATCGCTCGAGCAGGCCGCCTATTATCGCGTCTCGCCCCATCACCGGATGCTCGTGGGGGCCGTCTACATCGGGCTGATCGTGGCGCTGGCGTTTGGGATGCACGAGACCCACATCCTCTCCAGCGGCGGCCACAGCTTCGGCTCGATCTAGCGCCTGGCCTCGCGCACGGCGCGTTCCATGTCGCGCTTGGTCTCCCGCTCGCGGATCGTCTGGCGCTTGTCGTATAGATCCTTGCCGCGGGCGAGCGCGATCTCGACCTTGGCGTGGGGGCCGGAGAAGTAGATGCGGGTGGGCACGAGCGTCAGCCCCCGCTCCTTGGTCCGGGCGGCGATGCGGTCGATCTCGCGGCGGTGCAGAAGCAGCTTGCGCACCCGCTCGGGATCATGGTTTTCGCGCGCGGCCGGAGCGTAGGGGGGGATGTGGATGGAGTGCAGCCACAGCTCGCCGTCGCGGATCGCGGCATAGCCGTCCTTCAGCTGTGCGCCCGATTCCCGCAGCGCCTTGACCTCGGTCCCCTCGAGAACGATCCCGCACTCGATTCGCTCGATCAGCTCATAACGATGGGAGGCATAGCGGTTGGACGCCACGTCCCCCGCGCCGATCTTGCGCTTGCCCTTGCCCTTGGCCACTGGTAGTCAGGGGCGCGGTGCCGGTAAAGGCCCGTTTCCCCATCCCCCTTTCAATCCGTGCGTGCGGTTTTCCCGCACACGGCTTACCGATGATCTTCCTGGCATCTCTACGCGGTCCTCGGATAGCGGGTGGTGCCCATGAGCTGGTGAAGGCCCATGCTCACAAACCATGGGCGAGTCCATCGTTCGGCCTGCCCGGCCCGCAGATTGCGACCCCGGCGCTTGACCATCAGGCGTCTGAGCCGCCATGCGGCGTAGCGGTCGATCTCGATGAACTGGTCGGCGGCGTTGCCGGTGCGGAAGTAGTTGCCCCAGCCACGCAGGATCGGGTTCAGCTCGTTGATCACGACCTGAATATCCCTGATCCCGGTGCGGTTGCGGCCGGTCCTTGCCTTGACCTTCTGACGGATGCGCTTCATCGCCCGTCGGCTTGGCCAACGGTGCAGGTAGTAGCGGCGAACGCCACGTTCCAGCAGCCGACCAGACACTCGGGCTCTGAAATGCCAGCCCAGGAAGTCAAAGCCTTCCCGACCCTCCCTGAGGTCCACTATCCGCGTCTTCTCCGGATGCAGCTGAAGCCCCAGATCGGCCAGGATCTCCTTGGCCGTCTGAAGGGCTGCCCGCGCCTCGCGCTCTGAACGACAGAGAACGACCCAGTCATCCGCATAGCGGACGACTGCGCCAACGCTCCGTTCATTCATCGCGCGATCGAAGGCGTGCAGGTAGATGTTCGACAGCAGCGGCGAGATCACGCCGCCCTGGGGTGTCCCCGTGACCGTCTCGGAGAGCACCCCGTCGTCCATCACACCTGCCCTCAGCCACAATCCCAGCAGCTTGAGCACCCGCCGATCAGAGACCCTCTTCCCGACCATCGCAAGCAGGCGCTCGTGATCGATCGAGGAGAAGTAGTCTCGGATGTCGGCGTCCACGACCCACACCCGACCGCGGGGAAACGCGACCCGGATGCGCTCAGCGGCCTCCGTGGCCGAGCGGCCCGGGCGGAACCCATAGGAGACCTCTAGGAAGTCGGCCTCGAAAATCGGTTCCAGCACGAGGCGAGCGGCCTGCTGGAGAACCCTGTCGCGGACCGTGGGGATACCCAACGGCCGCACACCACCATCGGGCTTGCCGATCGCCACACGCCGCAGAGGCGCGGGACGATAGGAGCCCGCTCGAAGAGCACATTGAAGCTCGCCGAGCATTCGCTCGACGCCGTACTCCTCGATCATCGCCAGCGTCTGAGAATCGACGCCGGCCGCACCCCGGTTCTTTCGCACCCGCCTCCACGCCTCCCGGAGGACGTCACTTCTCCAGATTCGGTCATACAGAGCGTGGAAACGGCGATCCGGGGACCGCTTGGCTGATGCCCATAGCTTGCGCTGGAGTTCTCGCACGTCCCCGCCAGTGGCAGATAGCGCCATTTCGCTGGACGGAGCGACGGGCTCATGCCCGCCGGGGGGATTGGATCGAAGCGTCTCGACCATGCCCTAACGCTTACCTCTTGCGCAAGCGCGATCAAAGCAGGGGTCCTTCGCTCCTGGCGCGTTGTTCTGCACGCCGATCCGCACTACTACGACCCCCTCGGACTCCCGCTGGCCTCCGTTCGATTTCGCCATCGGCTTATACGTTCGGTCTTTGCTGACGAGGCTGGCCAGACGGGTCTCCCTTGTTCCGTGATCAGACCTTGCGCGCGTGCAACTTCCCGTACCCCGAGAGGACCCGCCGCACCCGATCCGGATCAAGGACTGGCGGACATGGCCTTCACCGCGAAGTGAGCGGCTCGGCTCCTCCATTGTGACTCTGACGAGGCTGCAGTCGCAGCCCGCGCGCTTGCTCCCTCCAAAGAGGCTTTTGACGCCCCGCTCAGCCCGCCCCCTCTCGGCGACGAACCGGGGCCTGCTACCGGGCACTCCGGCGTCTACCCGGACCGGACTCTCACCGGCCGGCCTGATCCAGCTTTCAAGGCGCAACACCGACCGAGCCTAGATGGTGCAGGCCGCGGACGCCGATGATGAAGATTGCTCCGCCCTGGCGGGCTCCGCGGTCGTGCCAGGGCCCGGTGTCAGCGCGCGGGAATCAGATCGACGCGGCCGCGGACCGAATCGACGCCGTCGACGCGGACCTCGATCGGATCGCCTAGGCGCAGCGTGGCGCCGCTGCGGTCCCCCTCGAGGATGGTCCCGAGCTCGTTGAGCTCCCACCACACCCGCTCGGAGTCGCGGCCCGGCGATTCCAGTCGCAGGCGGCGCACCGGCAGCATCCCCTCGTAGATGCCCCGCTCGCGCGGGAAGGAGATGAACGCACCGGCCGAGATCAGCCCGACGACCTCTCCCGCGAAGCTCTGCTCGAGCCCTCCGGCAAACAGAGTCCCCTCCAGGGCGAAACAGCGGGCCACATCGTCGGCGTCGCGCTCGACGGTCATCGCGTCTCGCTCACGTTCTGAGGTCCAGGCGCCCAGCTCGGCGAGCTCGCCGGCCCGCGGAGCGCTCTCCGGGCCGCCCACGGTCGAGAGCAGCGCGCGGTGGCAGATGAGATCCGGGTAGCGGCGGATGGGCGAGGTGAAGTGGCAGTAGCTCGAGGAGCGCAGACCCGCGTGACCGAGGTTGGTGGGCGAGTAGTAGGCCTGCATGAGCGAGCGCAGCACCAGCGAGCTGAGCGCCATGCGCCCCCGCCCGGTGCGCCGCACGTGCTCGTCAACCCGGCGCGACATCTCCCCCACGAGCTCGGCGGCCTGGGAGCGCGACATGTGATCGGGCAGCGCCGGGGTGGGCACATCCAGCGAGGCGAGCTGGTCGGCGAGCCGTTCGACGCGCTCGGGCTCCGGGCGCTCGTGGATGCGAAACAGGCAGGGGACGCCGCGCTGCTCGAGCTGCCGGGCGACCGCCTCGTTGGCCGCGATCATCAGATGCTCGATCAACTGGTGTGACTCGGTCTGCACACGCCCGCGGATCTCGGTGACGTTGCCCTGCTCGTCGAAGGAGAACTCGGGCTCCTCGGATTCGAGCACGAGCCCGCCCTGCTGCTCGCGCGCCCGCTGCAGGGCCGCCGCGGCCTCGCGGGCGGCCATCAACGGCTCCTGCCAGGGCTCACGCGCCGACTCGTGCCCGGCGAAGATGCGGTCCACGCGCTCGTAGTCCAGGCGCTCATCAGACCGGATCAGCGAGCGGTAGAAGGCCACGCGGCCGACCTCCGCCCCGTGCAGCTCGAGCTCAACGGTGACCGCCAGGCGCTCCTGGCCCGGCACGAGCGAGCAGGCCTCGTTGGATAGCGCCTGCGGCAGCATCGGCTCCACCGCTCCGGGCACGTACACGCTGGTCGCCCGCCGCCGCGCCTCGCGGTCCACGAGCGACCCCACGGGCACATGCGCGCTGACGTCGGCTATGTGCACCCACACGCGCACCTTGCCCTCCTCGATGCGCTCCGCGGAGATGGCATCGTCGAAGTCGCGGGCGCTGATCGGGTCGATCGTGAACGTCGTCAGCCTGCGAAGGTCGTGCCGGCCCGATCCCGAGTCGTGCTGTTCGAGGCCCCGATCACGAGCCTGCCCGGCCTCGCGCTCCACCTCGGGGTGGAAGCCGCGCTCCAGGCCGCGGTCGAGCATCAGGGCCTCGATCACGTCGCGGGCCACCTCCGGGCGGCCGATCACGCGCACGATCCGTGCAGCCGAGCCGCGGCGGCCCTGCTTGGCGACGCGCACCAGCACGATGTCCCCGGCACGCGCCTTCGCGGCGGCGCCGTGTCCGAGGCTGCCGCCCAGGGCGATGCCCCGATGCCCCACCCGCGGGCGCTCCTGCTCGTCTCTGCGCGGCGGAAACAGCGGCTGGGCCATCCAGAACCGGCCCCGTTTTTCCAGCAGGGCTACGATCGTCACTTGGTGTGCGGGGACGCCGCCACTTTGGCGGCCAGCGTGTTCAGCGCCACGTCCAACCCGTGGGGGGTGTCAACGCCATGCGGCACGAGCACTTCCGGGAGCACGCCGGCGCCCTGTTTGACGCCCCCGCCGCCGAGGTTGCGTCCGTTTGGCGTGAAGTACTCACCCACGGTGATGTCCAGGGCGCCACCGTTGGATAGCGGCTCCTCCTCCTGGAAGACGCCCTTTCCGAACGTGTGTGTGCCGACGACGGTCGCACGGTGATGATCCTGCAGGGCGGCCGTCACGATCTCCGAGGCCGAGGCCGTGTTGGAGTCGACCAGCACGACGACCGGGATCGAGGGAGAGATCGCGTCGCCGGTGGCCAGCAGCGTGTTGGTGGGCTGGGTGCGCCCGCGGGTGGTGACGATCGTGCCGCCGGGAATGAAGATGCTCGCGATCAGCTGCGCCTCCTCCACCAGACCGCCGCCGTTGTCGCGCAGGTCGAAGACGACGCCCTGGGCGCCGTTGTGCAGCTCGTGTTCGACGGCCTGGCGCACTTCGCCGTGCGCGCCGGGGCTGAAGCTGGCGAGCGCCACCACGCCGATCTTGACGCCGTGGACCGTCCGCGTGGTGGAGGCGACGACGGGCTCTGAGATCGTGGCGCGCGTGATCTTCAACCTGCGGGTGACGCCTCGCTTCCCGTGCGCTCGGGACGGCGCTTCGCTGACGAGCTGGACGTCGGTGCCCGGCAGGCCCTTGATCAGCGCGACGGCCGCATCCGCGCTGAGGCCTTCGAGCTTGTGTCCGTCCACCGCGAGGATCAGGTCGCCGGCCTTCAGCCCGGAGCGAGCCGCCGGTGAGGAGTCGAACACGCGGGCGATCAGAAGGCCGCGGCGTTCGGGGTCGACCGCCACGCCGATGCCGGTGAAGCTCGGCGGTGAGTTGAATTCGTGGAATTCCTTGGCGGTCAGATAGTGGGAGAAGCGGTCGCCGAGGCTCGCCACGACGCCCGTCAGCGAGGCATCGGCCAGCCGGCTCTTGGGGATCGGCCGGTAGTAGTCGCTCGAGATCCGGTCGATCGCTTCATCGACGACCCGGGTGGCGTGGTCTGAGACGAAGGTGCCCCGGGCGAACGCGGGCAGGTCTTCCGGATGCCCTCCCAGCCAGACGCCCACCACGAGCAGAACAGGAAGCGCCAGCACGAGAAAGGCCAGCAGCGGCTGTTGTCGGCGTGGGGACATGGCTCTCGGCAGACTACGCATCAGATCTCCGGAAAGCGCTGCAACGGGGGGTTCCGCCGGGCCCTACGGTCGCCACCACCGGCCGATGGCGCGCCTTGTTCTAGGGTTGCGTCAGTGAGCGTCATCTCCACCACCACCGTCGAGGCAAACGGCCTGCCGGTCCACAGCATCGCCTTGCCCGGCACACGCGCGCTGACCGTGCTCGTGGCCTTCGATGCAGGCGCGCGCAACGAGCGCCCGCAGGAGAACGGGATGGCCCATTTCCTCGAGCACCTCGTGTTCAAGGGCGGCGAGAAGTACCCCACCTACAAGGACGTCAACGAGACGGCCGAGCGGCTGGGCGGCGTGCTGAACGCCTACACGAGCCACGACGTGGTGGCCTTTCACATCACCGTCCGCGCTGAGAGCGCGCGGGAGGCGATCGACCTGCTGACGGATTTCGTGGGACGCCCGCGCCTGGATGCCGAGGAGCTCGACCGCGAGCGGGGCGTGGTGATCCAGGAGATCAACCGCGCCTATGACCAGCCCTCCACCGTGGCCGAGTACCTGATCGACAGGGCGGCCTTCGGCGACCACCCCCTGGGGCGAACGGTGCTGGGCCCCGAGGAGAACCTGAGGAGCTTCACCCGCGATGGGATCGTCGCGTTCCGCGAGCGCCGCTGGGCGGGCGCGAGCGGCGGCGCCTTTCTCGCGGGCAACCTCGATCACCTGCCCGCTGAGCAGGAGCTCAAGGACAGCTTCGCCCGCTTCCCGGCGCTGCCGGCGCCGGACCCCTACGTGCCCGCTCCGGACTTCTCGCCGAAGACCCTGGTGGAGGAACGCGACACCAACCAGTCTCACCTGCGCATGATCTATCGCCCCGACATCGCGGTCTCAGATGTGCGCGAGCGCGCCGCGCTGTCGATCTATTCGACCCTGCTCGGAGGCTCGATGGGGTCGCGGCTGTTCGAGGAGATCCGCGAGAAGCGCGGCCTCTGCTACTCGGTGTATGCGATCGATCACGTGTTCGCCGACGTCCCGATCCTGCAGCTGGGCTCTGGGCTTGAGTCGGCCAAGTGCGTGGAGGCCTACGCGCGTATGCGCGAGATCGTCGAGGAGCTGCGCGAGGACGGTCCCACCGAGGAGGAGGTCCAGCGGGCTCGTGCCTACGCAGCCGGGCGCACCGTGCTGGCGTTTGAGAACACCAACGCCGTCGCCCGCTACGGCGCCAACCAGGCGATCGTGTTCGGCGAGGACATCGACCCCGACGCCGCCATCGCGGCGCTAGACGCCGTGACCTTCAACGAGGTCAGAGAGGTCGCCGCCGGCGTCGCCGAGAAGCTAGCGGTTGCATGCGTGGGGCCGCACGCCGCAGAGGAGTTCTAGGAGCCGAGCTCCGCCAGCTTCCGTGCCGCGGCTGATTGAGGTCCCGCCATCTCGCTCACCGACCGGGAGGCGTCGCCGAGATCGAGGGAGCGCGCCTCGACCATCGCTTCGATGTCCACCCAGTCCCGCGGCCGGTCGAACATCGCCTTGAAGACAGCCAGGGCCGTGCAGTCCAGCACGGGGATCGAACGACCCTCGAAGTACACCTGCCGGACCCCACGGGCGACCTGATCGTGAAACGGCAGAACGCTGAAGAACAGGTCGATCGGCGTTTCCTCCCACCACAGCCTGACCTGCCCGTCACGTTCTGCCTGCTCGAGGGCCAGTCCTGAGATCGCTATGCCCGTCGGCAGCGCTGCGAACACGTCCTTCACGCGGTCCGGCCTGAGGAACACGTTGACGTCGAGATCCCTGGTTCCCCGGGGTTCGAGCGTGCAGTAGCCAAGCGCGATCGCACCGCCGATCGCGTGTGGAATTCGCGCCCGATCGAGCGCGTCGTGCAGGAGCAGCAGACGGTCGCCGAGCTCGCTCATGCGGCGAGCCGGATCAGGGGCGGATACGCGAGCTCCGGGCGCGGCCGGTACGGCAGCTGCTCGGCGAGGCCGAGCACCTGGGAGAGGACCTTGCCGGCGTGCTCTGTGACCGCGCGATCGGCTTTCGGCGCCAGCCGCAGTTCGACCCCGCCCGCCGCGGCGATGCGGGCGAGCGCCGCGACGGCCGGCTGGCGATGACCGTGCTCGTAGGCGCTGAGCACCGAGCGCGTCATACCCGTGCGGCGCGCGAGCTCGGCCTGTGTCAGCGCGCATTCGCGGCGAATCTCGCGGATCAGCTCGCCAGCCACCGCCTCGCTGCGATTTGACACCACCGCCATGGTCTCATGATAGCGGATACGCGAACAGCATGGCCGCTTGTTAGCGAATACGGAAACTCACCAGCGGAAGCCCACCCGCTGGTGGCGCTAGCCGATCGCGACCATCCGGTCGATCGGCACCCGCGCGCGAACGGCGATCTCCTCGGGCACGCGCACCTCGTACTTCTCATCGCGCAGGGCGTCCCGGAGCTTTGGCAGCGTGATCATCTTCATGTACTGGCAGGAGGCCTCGGCGTTGGCCGGGATGAACTCCACGTCCGGGGCGGCCATCTGCAGCGGGTAGAGCATGCCTACCTCGGTTGCGACGACCGCCTCGCGCACCTTGGGGTCGCGCTCGGCGGACTCGGCGTATTGGAGCATGCCACCCGTTGACAGCATGTGCACGCCCTCGGCCGCCACGTCGCCGGCGGCGACGTACTCCATCACGCTGGTCGAACAGCCGCACTCCGGGTGGATCAGGAAGTCGGCCCCGGGGTGGGCGGCACGGGTGGCTTCGATGTCCGAGGGGCGGATGCCGGCATGGACGTGGCACTCGCCATCCCACACGTGCATGCGCCTGCCGAGCTCCTTCTCCACGTATGCGCCCAGCCACATGTCCGGGCCGAACAGGATCTCGGTGTCGGCGCCGTGCGTGTCGTAGATGTGACGGACCACATCGACGGCGTTGGACGATGTGCAGCAGTAGTCGGTCAGCGCCTTGACCTCGGCCGTGGTGTTCACGTACATGACGACCACGCCGCTCGGATACTCCGCCCTCCAGGCCGCGAGCTCCCCGGCATCGATGGAGGCGGCAAGCGAGCAGCCGGCGTCGAGGTCGGGGATCAGCACGGTCTTCTCAGGGCACAGGATCGAGGCGGTCTCGGCCATGAAGTGCACCCCGCAGAAGACGATCGTGTCGCCCTCGGCCGCGGCCGCCCGGCGCGAGAGGCCGAGCGAGTCGCCCACGTAGTCGGCGACGTCCTGCACCTCCGGCACCTGGTAGTTGTGGGCCAGGATCACCGCGTTGCGCCTCAGCGCCAGCGCGCGCACCTCGTCCTTGAGCTCTGTGATCTGGGCCGGCGACAGCGCCGATCCTGTCCCAGCCGGAGCCATCGGCAGCGTGAGCGTCATGGCAGCACCTCCAGGATCAGGGACAGATCAAGCGCCGGAGCGGAGTGGGTGAGGGCACCCATCGAGATCCATTCTACCCCGGTCAGCGCCCGCGCCCTGAGCGTCTCCACGGTCACCCCGCCGCTCGCCTCGAGGCTCGCACGGCCGGCAACCCGGGCGACCGCGGCGCGAAGCTGCTCGTCATCCATGTTGTCCAATAGAAGCCGCGGGGCGCCGGCGGCGAGCGCCTGCTCTATCTCCCTGCTGTCGCGCACCTCCACCTCGAGCGTGCCCGCGAGCTCCGGCGCGGCCTCGCGGGCGCGGGATATGGCCTGCGCGATGCCGCCCGCGGCGGCGATGTGGTTCTCCTTGATGAGAATCGCGTCATACAGCCCGGCACGGTGATTGATCGCGCCGCCGGCGGCCACCGCGGCCTTCTCCAGGGCGCGCAGCCCCGGGGTGGTCTTGCGCGTGTCGAGCACCCTGGCGCTCGTCCCCTGCACCGCACGGGCGGCCAGCGCGGCCATCGTCGCCACGCCCGACAGGCGCGCGAGGAAGTTCAGGGCGGTGCGCTCGCCTGTGAGCAGGGCGCGAGCACGACCCTCGACGCTCAGCACGGGACCGCCGTCCTCGCGCCACTGCCCCTCCGCCACCAGCCGCTCAAAGCGCGCATCGGGATCCAGCATCGAGAACACGCTCTCGGCGGGGCCCAGGCCGTAGATGGCACCCGGCGCCTTCTGCGTGATGAGGGCACGCGCGCGGGAGCGCTCGGACACGGTTGCCGTCGTGGTCACGTCGCCGGTGCCGATGTCCTCCTCGAGCGCCGCGCGCACCAGCTGGGCCGTGGCGGCGTCAGCTGTGGAGCTCGCCGCGTCCAGCATAGGATCAGTCGCCATGGACACACGCTCCGCCGCCGATTCGCGCGCCACGCTCGCCCATTGGATGGGGCCACTCGACGCCAACGGCGCCGGCTTCGTGCACGGCGGGACCGTGATGAAGCTGGTCGACGAGGCAGCCGGCCTGGCTGCGGTCAAACACTCGCGCCGCCGGGTGGTGACGGCCAGCATGGACCGCATGACCTTCAGGGTCCCCATCCACGTCGCCGAACTGGTCACCTTCCAGGCAAGCGTCAACGCCGTCTGGCAGACCTCGATGGAGGTCGGCGTGCGAGTCGACACCGAGAACCCCCGCACGGGCAAGCGCCGGCACAGCAACAGCGCCTACCTGACCATGGTGGCCGTCGACGATCAGGGCAACCCGGTGCCGGTGCCGCCGCTCTTGGCCACCAGCGAGGAGGAGCTTCGGCGCGAGAGCGAGGCCCAGCTCCGCCGCCGCAACCGGCTGGCCGAGCGCGAGCAGATCCAGGCCGGACGCTGAGGGCACAGAGCTTCGCCGCTATCCCTGCGAGGCCGCGCTGGACAGCAGAAAGGCCCGCACGAAGCCATCCAGGTCTCCGTCGAGAACGCGCTGCACGTCGCCCATCTCAAGGCCCGTGCGGTGGTCCTTGACCATCGTGTAGGGGTGCAGCACGTAGGAGCGGATCTGCGAGCCGAAGTTGACGTCCTGGGCCTCCCCCTTCTCGCGCGCGATCTCCTCCTGGCGTTCGCGCTCGTGGCGCTCGAGCAGCTTCGCGCGGAGCATGGCCATCGCGGTGGCGCGGTTGGAGGACTGCGAGCGCTCGTTCTGGCACTGGACCACGATCCCGGTGGGCCGGTGGGTGACACGGACGGCCGAGTCGGTCTTGTTGACGTGCTGGCCGCCCGCGCCCGAGGCACGATAGGTGTCGACCTGCAGGTCGTCCTCCTCGATCTCGATCTCGCCGGTGTCCTTGACGACCGGCGCGACCTCCACGCCTGCGAAGCTCGTCTGGCGGCGGTGGGCCGAGTCGAACGGCGACAGGCGCACGAGCCGGTGCACGCCCCGCTCGGCCCCCAGCAGCCCGTAGGCATTCTCACCCGAGGCGCGGAAGGTCGCCGACTTGATCCCCGCTTCCTCCCCCGCGCTCGCCTCGAGCAACTCGACCTGAAACCCGCGGCTCTCGGCCCAGCGCATCTCCATGCGCAGCACCATCTCCGCCCAGTCCTGCGCGTCGGTCCCCCCCGCTCCGGCGTTCACCGTCACGAGCGCGTCCCCCGTGTCGTATTGCCCGGAGAACAGCCGCTGCTCCTCGAGCGTTGCCAGACGGGCCTCGACCGAGGCGATCTGCTCATCCAGTTCCGCCTGCAGCGACTCCTCCTCGGCGGCCATCTCCGCCAGGCCGTCGAGATCCTCCACATCGCGCTGTAGCGCGGTGAACGTCTCAAGGCGTCTGGACGCCCGCGCATGCTCGGCCGACACCGAGGCGGCCCGCTCGGAGTCATCCCAGAAGCCCTCGGCCCCCATCTGGCGCTCGAGCGCCGCCACCCGCTCGTCCAGCTCAGCCGGGTCAAAGATAATCCGCGAGCAGCTTTAGCTGCTCACGGATGGTGGCGAGTCGCTCGGGAGTCGACTCGCTGGGCGCTTGAGTGGCCATGCCCCCACGCTAGCAGCGCATTCACCCTGAGGATCGACCGGCCGCCTACAGGACGCTCTGTACGTGACCGCAGTCCAGCACGGCGTATTCCGCTGCGCAATAGGTCTGCGCCTCCCACTTGGCTTTGAAGGCTTCGACGAAGCGGGATAGGGCACGCTGCGTGGCGCGAGGGCCGCGATGGACGGCCAACACGTGGCGCCGGATCTGTTCGGAGAGCACGTTCAGTTGCACTCGGAACACAAGATCGGCGACGGTCTGTCCCGAGCTGCGCAGGAAGGCCTCGAATTCGGCCCGCGTTCGAAACTGTTGTGCCTTGACCCGGTCGAAATCCCGCTTCAGCTGTGCGGGGGAGACGCCGATGTGCAGATCGCGGGCTTCGCCCAACACCCAGTCGGAGGAGATCAGGAACCCGAGAGCCTCGGTGCGCGTCTGTGCCGTGCTCGGCGGCAGGGCTTTGCCGGCCGACCCTTCTGACTTGCGGGCAATCGTGGCCCAATGCGAGTAGACCGCGCCGGTGATCGATTCCGATCCGACGCACACAATGATCTCCTCAGGGGCGGGTTCGGCGGAGGAGGGCGACGAGGAGGTCGTTGGCAGGGGCAGGGGCGCGGACAGAGGCGCTGGACAGGCCTGCCCGGAAGCTGAGGCTTCACTCGACTGCGGCGCAGCGGACACCATCAAGACCAGTCCCAGTGCGGCGGGCGCCATCCGCCACCCGCGCAGTCGATTCCTCACGCCGGCTCCGGGCACAGCGCCAGCCTCTTCCGCTGAGCGCCGGCGTGATGCTCGGCGAGGACTCGGCGTCAGGCGCCGTGGCACTTCTTGAACTTCTTACCGCTCCCGCACCAGCAGGGATCGTTGCGACCGACCTGGTGCTCCTCATCGACCACCCGCTGCTCGACGACGGCGACAGGCTGCTCTTCCATGCCTTCGCCGGCATATCCCTGCGCTCCCTCCTGCCCCACGCCTGCGGCGGCGGCGGCCGCGGCCAGCGCACCGGCCCCGGCGGCGCTCTGCCCGCCCGAGTAGGAGACCCGCCCGGCCGTGGTGGAATTGCCGGCGGGGGCGAACGCCGGCACCGCAGAGCGGCCTCCGTTCTCGCCCTCGATGTTGACCTCGACGTTGAAGATCATCCGGGCGAAGTCCGCCCACACGCTGTTCATCAAATCGCCGAACAGGGTGAAGGCCTCGTTCTTGTAGGCGACCAGCGGATCTATCTGGGCGAAGCCGCGCAGATGGATGCCCTCGCGCAGGTAGTCCATGTCGAACAGGTGCTCGCGCCAGCGTTCGTCGATGATCTGCAGCAGCAGGAAGCGCTCCAGCGCTCCCATCAGCTCCTCACCCAGAGCCTCCTCGCGGGCGTTGTAGCGATCGAGGGCCATCTCGGTGATGCGATCGGTCAGCGACACCCGCTCTACCGTCTCGGGGTCCAGGTCCTCGCCGCCGATGTCGAGCGGGAAGAACTGGCCCAGCGCGGTGAACAGCCCATCGAGGTCCCAGTCCTCCATGAAGTCCCCTGGCGTGTACTGGTCGATCGTGCGCTCGATCACTTCGACGACCTGGCTGCGAGCCTCCTCGCTGATGCTCTGCCCCTCCAGCACCTCGTCGCGGTAGGCGTAGATCACGCGCCGCTGCTCGTTCATCACGTCGTCGTACTCGAGCACGCGTTTGCGGATCAGGAAGTTCTGTTCCTCGACCTTCCTCTGCGCTTTCTCGATCTGCTTGGAGAGCATCCCCGCCTCGATCGGTTCCTCGTTGCCCTCGGCGTCGACGCCGCCCAGTTTGTCGAGGATCCTGTAGATGCGGTCGCCCGCGAACAGCCGCACGAGATCGTCCTCGGCCGACAGGAAGAAACGGCTCTCTCCCGGGTCCCCCTGGCGGCCGGCGCGCCCGCGCAGCTGGTTGTCGATGCGCCGAGACTCGTGGCGCTCGGTTCCGCAGATGAACAGTCCGCCAGCTGCCATCACGCGTTCGCGGTTCTCCTCCACGGTCTGTTCGACACCGGCCAGCGCCTCGGCCGTGCGCCGCTCGTAGTTCTCGGCGTCCGCGGGGTCAACGCCCTCCCTGGCGAGCTGCAGGCGCACGAGATGCTCGGCGTTGCCTCCCAGCTTGATGTCGACGCCACGGCCGGCCATGTTGGTCGCGATCGTGACGGCGCCGGGCTGGCCGGCCTCGGCGACGGTCTCGGCCTCGCGGGCCGCGTGCTCGGGCTTGGCGTTCAGGACGGTGTGGGCGATGCCGCGTTTCGTCAGCCGCTCGGACAGAAGCTCTGACACCTCCACCGAGATCGTCCCCACCAGCACCGGCTGGCCGTTCTCGACGCGCGCGCTGATCTCTTTGACGACCGCGTTCCACTTGCCGTCCTTGGTCTTGTAGATCTGGTCGTTGCGGTCGTCGCGGACCATCTGCATGTTCGTCGGAACCTGCACCACGGGCAGCTCATAGATCTTCATGAACTCGGTGGCCTCGGTCAGCGCCGTTCCGGTCATGCCGGAGAGCTTGTCGTACAGGCGGAAGTAGTTCTGGTAGGTGATCGTGGCCAGCGTCTGGTTCTCCTCCTGAACGGACACGCCCTCCTTTGCCTCGATCGCCTGGTGCAGGCCCTCCGACCAGCGCCGGCCCTCGAGGATGCGCCCGGTGAACTCGTCGATGATCGCCACCTCGCCGTCGATGACCGCGTAGTCGACGTCGATCTTGTACAGGGACTCGGCGCGCAGGGCCTGGATCAGGTGGTTGACCAGATGGCCGTTCTCAGCCCGGTAGAGATGGTCGATCCCGAGGAAGCGCTCGGCCTTGGCGACGCCCTGCTCTGTGATCGAGACCGTCTTGTGCTTCTCGTCGGTCTCGAAGTCGAAGTCCGCCACGAACTGCTTCTTGCTGCGCGGGTCCATCCCTTCGGGCGTCTTGCCCGCCGTCATCTGCGGCGCCAGGCGCGCGAACTTGACGTACAGGTCGGCCGCCTGTTCGGGGGCGCCGGAGATGATCAGGGGCGTGCGCGCCTCGTCGATCAGGATGTTGTCGACCTCGTCCACGATCGCGAAGGAGTGCCCGCGCTGGACCTTTTCTGAGAGGTCCTTGGCCATGTTGTCGCGCAGGTAGTCGAAGCCGAACTCGGAGTTGGTCCCGTACACCACGTCACACGCATAGGCCTGCTGCTTGTCCTCGTAGGCCTGCATGTTCTGCAGAACGCCCACCGACACCCCGAGCGGCTCGTAGATCGGGCTCATCCATTCGGCGTCGCGTCGCGCCAGGTAGTCGTTGACCGTCACCAGGTGCACGCCCTTGCGTTCACCGGACTCGGGGTCGCGTACCGCGAGCGAGTTGAGCACCACCGCCAGGGTGGCCGTCAGCGTCTTTCCCTCGCCCGTCTTCATCTCCGCGATCTGACCGTCGTGCAGGGCCATGGCGCCGATCAGCTGCACGTCGAAATGGCGCATCCCCATGCGGCGCTTTCCGGTCTCGCGCACGATCGCAAAGCACTCCGGCAGAAGATCATCGAGGGCGTCCCCCGCCCGCGCGCGCTCGCGCAGCGTGTCCATGCGCTCGCGCAGCTCGGCGTCGGTGTCGTGTTCGAGCTCGCCCTCGAATGCGCCGATCAGGGCGACGCGTTTCTGGTAGGTCTTGAACTTCTTCGCCTCGCCGACGTTGAGCGCGCGATCGAGCAGTGAGGGCATTGCCCAAGGATAGCTACCGACGGCTTTTGGCCGGTCGGCAGCCGAGCCCCGAGACCGGGCTCACGGTATCGGGGGCCCACTTCAGAGCGACGGCTGCGACGCTGCCTGAGCCACGGCGTGAGCCGCCTCGAAAGCGATCGCGGCGGAGCCCCCGATCTCGGAGCGATCGCGGCGATGGCGCAGTTTGTCGCGGTGGCGCTTGACCTGGCGCGCCAGCTCGTCGACCATCAGGTTCATCGAGTGCTGCATCTCCGGCGACGCGTCGTGGGCCCGCAGCGTCACGCCCTTCAGATACAGCGTCCCCTCGACGACATGGCAGTTGGCCACGCGCGGGTTGGGCTCCTTGAAGATCTCTATCTCCAGGCGGGCGAGGTCTGAGACCTGTCGGGAGACCTTGGTCAGGCGACGTTCCGCGTGCGTGCGGATCTCGTCGGTGACGGGGACGTTGCGACCCTTGATGGCGATTTGCATCACAGGCTCCCTTCCAAGGAGATGTTGACTTTTAATGAGTCTACGCTTCTCTCGGATGGCTCCCCGACTGTTCTGGACATTTGATCCTGGCGTGGTGATCGGCGTGGCGGTGGTGGGCGGCGCCTACGTGACGCGCTGGTGGCGGGTGCGCCGCGGGCTCTCGCCGCTGCGGGCCGCCGAGGCGCCGGTGTGGCGGCTGTGCTGCATGCTGGCGGCCCTCCTGACGGCCGTGATCGCGCTCGTTTCGCCCCTGGACGGCCTAGCCGATCAGCTGTTTCTCATGCACATGGTCCAGCACATGCTGCTCCTCGATCTCGTGCCGATCCTCGCGATCCTCAGCCTGACGAAGGTGATCCTGCGGCCGGTCACACGGGCGGTACGCGAGCTCGAGAGGAATGCCGGCGTGCTGGCGCACCCGGCCTTTGCGGTCGTGCTCTACGTCGCGGTGATCTGGGCCTGGCACATACCGGCCGCATACGACCTCGCCCTGCGCCACCCGGTGGTGCATGTGGCCGAGCACATCACCTTCCTCACCGCCGGCACGCTCTACTGGTGGCACCTGCTGTCCCCGATCCGCGCGCGCATGCGCCTGGATGGGATGGGCCCGGTGCTCTACATGGGCTCGACCAAGCTGTTCGTGGGCGCCTTGGGCATGGGCCTCGCGTTCGCGCCGGCCGCGCTCTACCCCTACTACATCCACCACGCACGGGTATGGGGCATCTCGGCCCACGACGACCAGGCGATCGCCGGGCTGATCATGGCTGTTGAGCAGTCGCTCGTGATGGGAATCGCGCTGGTGGTTCTGTTCGTGCGGGCCCTCACCGAGTCTGAGCGCGAGCAGCTGCGGATCGAGCGCTACCAGCTGGATGAGCAGCGGACCGCCTGAGCCGGGATCGTGTCCTACGCCGGGCGGCGCATGCTCTGGAGGATGCCGCCGTGCCCGGCGATCGCGCCGATGAGGATCGAGTTGGCCGCGATCTCGGTGCCCGGCAGCACGATGCACTCGCGCAACTGCGCGTGCTCGCCGATCCTGGCGCCCTGGCCGAGCACCATGGGCCCCATCAGGCGCACGCCCGGCCCGATGCTCACGTCGCGCCCGATCCAGGCGCTGCCGTCGATCTCGGTATCGGCCTGCAGCGGCGAGTCGCCGGCCACGATCACCCCCGGGCTCACCTCCTCGCCATCCATCTCCAGGCGCAACTCGCCGCTGAGGGCGTCGAAGGTGCCCTGGCGCAGCTCGCTCAGCGAACCGACGTCGTTCCAGTATTCACGCACCTCGTGGATGTGAAACGGCACGTCGTTCTCGAGCAGCACGGGGAACACATCCTGCGCCCAGTCCACGAACGGGCGCTCGGGGAAGTAGTCGAAGATCTTCGGATCGAACACGTAGATGCCGCAGTTGCCGAGATCTGACAGCGCCTCCTCGGGGGCGGGCTTCTCCTGGAAGCCCGTGATCCGCCCCTCGCGATCGTGCAGCACGACCCCGAACTCGCGGGTGTCGGCCACCTTCTTGACAGCCAGCGTCGCGATCCCCCCGCTCTGGCGGTGGCGCGTGGTCAGCGCGCCCAGGTCGATGTCGGTGAGGGCGTCACCGGAGATCACGAGGAAGGCCTCGTCGCCGAAGAAGTCCGCGCACCCGCGGACGCCCCCGGCCGTGCCGAGCAG
Source organism: uncultured Solirubrobacteraceae bacterium (assembly GCA_963826995.1). Lineage (GTDB taxonomy): Bacteria > Actinomycetota > Thermoleophilia > Solirubrobacterales > Solirubrobacteraceae > Palsa-744. Next base: position 488,519 of record CAWGYZ010000006.1, read on the forward strand.
TTCGGGCTCGAAGTGATACTCGAGCCGCTCGCCGAAGTGCTCGCGGATCGTGTCGGGGAAGTAGTGCAGGTTGGCGATCACATGCTCGAATGAGTGCCTGTCGAGCAGGTCCAGGATGTGCTCCATCACCGGCCGGTCGAGCACCGGCACCATCGGCTTGGTGATCTCGTAGGTAAGCGGGCGCAGCCGGGTGCCCAGCCCCGCCGCCAGCACCATCGCCCTCATGCCCTAATAGCGGTAGTGGTCGGGCTTGTAGGGGCCGTCGACGGGTACTCCGATGTAGGCGGCCTGATCATCGGTGAGCCTCGTGAGCTTCACGCCGAGCGCGTCCAGATGCAGGCGGGCTACCTTCTCGTCGAGGTGCTTGGGCAGGACGTAGACCCGCTTGTCGTACTCGTCGTTCTTTGAGTACAGCTCGATCTGGGCGATCGTCTGATTGGAGAAGGAGTTGCTCATCACGAAGCTCGGGTGGCCGGTGGCGTTGCCGAGGTTCAGCAGGCGGCCCTCGGACAGCATCAGGATCGCGTGGCCGTCCGCGAACACCCACTTGTCCACCTGGGGCTTGATGTTCACCCGCTCGATCCCGGGGACCTTCGCCAGCCCGGCGATGTCGATCTCGTTGTCGAAATGCCCGATGTTGCCGACGATCGCCTGGTGCTTCATGCGCCGCATGTCATCGGCGGAGATGATGTCCTTGTTGCCGGTCGTGGTGATGAAGATGTCGGCGCTGTCCAGCACTTCCTCGAGCGTTTTGACCTCGTAGCCCTGCATCGCCGCCTGCAGGGCGCAGATCGGGTCGATCTCGGTGATGATCACACGGGCGCCCTGACCGCGCAGCGATTCCGCGCAGCCCTTGCCGACGTCGCCGAAGCCGCACACGACCGCCACCTTGCCGCCGATCATCACATCTGTGGCGCGGTTGATGCCGTCGATCAGCGAGTGCCGGCAGCCGTACAGGTTGTCGAACTTTGACTTCGTCACCGAGTCGTTGACGTTGATCGCCGGAAACAGAAGCTCGCCTGTCTCAACCATCTCATACAGGCGGTGGACGCCGGTGGTGGTCTCCTCGGTCACGCCTTTGATCCCTTCGCCGATCTGGGTCCAGCGGTGCGGATCCTCGCCCAGCGAGCGCGTCAGCACGGACAGGATCACGCCGAGCTCCTCCGAGTCGGCGCTCGCGGGGTCCGGCACGACGCCGGCCTTCTCATACTCGGTGCCCTTGTGCACGAGCAGGGTCGCGTCACCGCCGTCGTCGAGGATCATGTTGGGCCCGACCGAGCCGTCCTCGCCCGTGGTCGGCCAGTTCAGCACCTGCTCGGTGCACCACCAGTACTCCTCCAGCGTCTCGCCCTTCCAGGCGTAGACGGGAATGCCGCGCGGGTCCTCGGCGGTGCCCTCGGGCCCCACCGCGACCGCTGCCGCGGCGTGATCCTGGGTGGAGAAGATGTTGCAGCTGCACCAGCGCACCTCCGCCCCGAGCGAGGTCAGCGTCTCGATCAGCACGGCCGTCTGGATCGTCATGTGCAGCGAGCCGGTGATACGCGCGCCCTTCAGCGGCTGGGCGGCGGCGTACTCGCGCCGGATCGCCATCAGACCCGGCATCTCGTGCTCTGCGAGGGTGATCTCCTTGCGGCCGAACTCGGCGAGAGAGAGGTCGGCGACCTTGAAGTCGGCGGCGGTTGCTACAGCGCTTGGGGTCATTGCGTTCTCCTATCCGGTGATGAGAGCGCCCTTCCTGGTGGTTGGCCGAGCGTGGCGGAACAGACCCCGTCGCAGCGCTCCTCGACCGGGTTCGACGCTATCACACGCCTGCTTCGCTCAGCGTTCCGCAAGCGACGCCTTCAGCTCCTCGATCGCCTTCACGGGCCCCGGATCCACTCCACGCAACACGCCCAGGTAGATCGAGACGAGGTCGCCGAGCAGCACCAGCGAGATCACGCGCTCGATCGTCGTCTGCCCGCGCGTCTCCAATCTAAAGCTCGCGGCCGCGTTGCCGGCGATCAGGCGCTCGGTCAGGTCCATCCGCTCCTTCAGCCGCGGATGCGCGTCGGAGTCGTCCAGGAACACCGCCGAGAAGCGTCCGACTTCCTGGGCGCCCTCCCATCCGGCCAGCTCGTTGTGATCGAGCTCGGGCAGCTCGTTTACGAAGGCCGGCTGCTTGGCGTTCTCGTTGATCTGCGTCTTCCAGCGATAGGCGATCGGCGTGGTCAGCCCGGCCCCCGCGATCACCGGGGTGGTTCCGTGCAGGCCGCGGGCGATCTCCTTGGCCAGCGAGTCCTCCGGCGCGTCCGGCCCCCACTCGGCGACCAGCTGCTCGGTGTGCGAGGCGGCCACGTCGATCTCGGAGGTCAGGCGCGGCCCCGCGCCGCACAGGGCCGCGACCTCCAGTGCGGCCACGGTCATGTAGGCGACGGCTGCGCGCGGCTGGAAGCCCCCCGGGAGCGGGATCACGGGAACGCCGTCGGCGCGGGCCATCTCGCCCAGGCGCCCTCCCGTGGTGACGACGGTGCGACGTGCGCCGAGCGCGCCCGCCGACTCGTAGCAGGCCAGCGTCTCCTCGGTGTTCCCCGAATAGCTTGCGAGCAGCACCATCGTGTCCGGCGTCGTCCACGGCGGCAGGCCGTAGGCCCGCGTCACGAAGATCGGCCGCGTGGCCTGGTCTGACAGCGCCGCTCGGGCCAGGGCGCCACCGATCGCAGAACCGCCCATGCCGGCCACGACCAGCCCGGCCGAGGTGTCCCAGTCCTGCATGATCGCCGACTCCGAGCGCCACAGGGCGTCGCGCAGATGCTCGGGCAGCGCCAACACGTCGCCGAGCTGGTCGGAGACGTCGACCTGAGCGATCGCCGCGCGTGAGAGCGCATCGGTGGATGTGGCGGTGACGCCGCCTTTGCTCATCGAATGCTCTCCTCGTCAGGGGCCGGTAAAAGGGAGACGGTGGTTGTCAGATTGGGCTTGAACATCAGCAATTGATGGCGCCGAAGCTAGAACCGGATCGCGCCGTCGGGCAGATCGACACCAGGGAAGATACGCGCCCCGTGCGTGATCACGTTGTCCGCCCCGATCGTCACGCCCTCGCCGAGGACGGCGCCGCCGGTGATCTGGGTCCGCGCGCCGACGCGACAGCCCGCGGCGACGATGCAGTCGCGCAGCGTGCAGCCCTCGCCGATCTGCGCGCCATTGAGAATCACGGCGCGCTCGACGGTGCTGTCGGCTCCGATCGACACATCTTCGCCGAGCACGGCCAGGCTGCCGACGTGAGCGCCCTCGGCGACGCTCACCCCGCGCTCGAGCACGGCCGGAGGTATCACCCTCCCGGTCACCTTCGCCCTGGGGTCGATCGCCAGCCAGTCTGAGCCGAGGCGATCCGTGACCGCCGTTGCGACGTTGCCCTCGATGATGTCGAACGTCCCTTTCAGGTAGCGCTCGGGGGTTCCGATGTCGAGCCAGTAGCTGTCGGAGGGAAACCCGTACAGGCCGTCGCCGATCAGAAGCGGCCAGACCTCGCGCTCGATCGAGACGTTTCGCTCGGCCGGCACCAGATCGAGCAGCTCGCGCTCGAGCACATAGGCGCCCGCGCTGATCAGGTTGGAGTCGATCCGGTCAGAGCTCGGCTTCTCGAGGAACTCCCTGACCGAGCGATCCTCGTTGAGATGGACGAGCCCGTAGGCCGTGGGGTCGGGGACGGGAACCAGCGCCAGCGTCGCCTTCGCCCCGGTCTGCTCGTGCTGGGCCATCTGCTCGGTCAGGTTGAGATCGGTGAGCACGTCGCCGTTGAGCATCAGAAAGCGCTCGTCGAGCAGCGGTTCGGCGTACTTCAGCGCCCCCGCGGTGCCACGCGGGTCGGGCTCCTCGACGAAGCGCAGCCGGATGCCCAGGCCGGAGCCGTCGCCGAGCACGTTGCGCACGCTGGTGGCCAGAAACCCGCAGGACATGATCACGTCGTCGATGCCGTGCTCGCGCAGCCACTCGAGCATGAACGAGATGAACGGCCTGTCCACGAGCGGCACCACCGGCTTGGGCACGGTCGATGTGAGCGGGCGCAGGCGTTTGCCCTCGCCGCCGACCAGGATCACGGCCTGCATCGCCTCACCGCCTTCCTATGCCCTCGTAGAGGAGGCCCGCAGCACGCACCGCATCAGGGTCCAGGGCATTGCGCCCATCGATGACCAGATCGCCCCTCATGGCCTCGGCGACGAGCTTCCAGTCGAGGTTCATGAACTCGGACCACTCGGTGACCAAGACTACGGCGTCGGCGCCGGCCACGGCATCGAGGGGGGAGTCGGCGAAGGAGATCCCGCTGACGAGCGCTCGGGCCTGCTCCTCGGCGACGGGGTCATAGGCCGTGACGTCCGCCCCGTCGGCGTTCAGGCGCGCCGAGAGCACCAGCGAGGAGGCCTCGCGCATGTCGTCGGTGTTGGGCTTGAAGGCGAGCCCGAACAGCGCCACGCGCTTGCCGACGAGGCCCCCGAGGTGCTTCTGCAGCTTGCCGATCACGCGGCGCTTCTGCAGTTCATTGACCTCGATCACCGCCGTCAGGAGCTGGAAGTGGTAGCCGGAGTTGCCGGCGAGCTGCTTCAGGGCGTCCACATCCTTGGGAAAGCAGCTCCCCCCGAAGCCGATGCCCGCCTGCAGGAACTTCGGGCCGATGCGGTCGTCCAGGCCCATCCCGCGCGCCACCTCGACCACGTCGGCGCCCGTCTCCTCGCAGACGTTGGCGATCTCGTTGATGAACGAGATCTTCGTCGCCAGAAACGCATTGGATGCGAGCTTGACCATCTCGGCGCTGCCGATGTCGGTGCGCACCAGCGGCGCATCCAGGGGGGAGTAGAGCTCGACGACGGCGTCCCCCGCCCAGTCGCCGCTGTCTCCGACAACGACCCGGTCGGGGCTCAGGAAGTCCTTCACGGCCGAGCCCTCGCGCAGAAACTCGGGGCAGGATACGTACCCGAGCCCGCCCTTTCCCTGCTCGGCGAAGACCCGCCGCAGGGAGGCTCCGGTCCCGCACGGCACCGTCGACTTCATCACCAGAGCGTGATCGTCGGAGGCGGGGATGGCGTTGACGACGGCGTTGACCGCGGTGAGGTCGGCATCGCCGGAGTAGGTGGACGGCGTTCCGACGGCGATGAACAGAAGGCGCGCCTGCTCGAGCGCCCCGCTCAGATCGGTCGAGAAGTGAAGCCGGGCCTCGTTGCGCGCCATCAGATCCTCGAGGCCCGGCTCATAGATCGGCGACTCGCCGCGCTGCAGGCGCTCGACCTTGGCGGCGTCGATGTCGACGCACCACACCTCGCTGCCGAGCTCGGCGAAGCCGGCGGCGGTCACCAGCCCGACATAGCCCGTGCCGATCACTCCGATTGGATCGCGTTTGGAGACGGCGCTCATGAGCGGGGAAGGCTAGTGGGTGCGGCGGCTTGCGGAGTGTGTTGAGAGAGAGTCGAGGCGATCACTCGCCGACTGCGAGGAATGCCTCGTAGCGGCGGATGTCGCGCTGTGCCCGCGCCAGCTCCTCACTGTCCGCCGCGGCGCGCTCGCTGGCAGCCCGGGCTTCGGAGAGCTTGGTCTCGAAGGTGGCGCGGTCGAGCTGGTCAGGCGCGATCGCCTCCTCCACGAGCACCAGCGCCCGGTTCTGGGCGAACTGCAGGTATCCCTCGGCCTGCGCGAAGCGCACGATGTCGCCCTCCGAGCGATACAGCCGCAGCTCGGTCGGCTCCAGGCGCGCCAGCAGCGGCTCGTGGTTGGCGAGGATGCCGATCGAACCGACGGTCGTGAACGTCGAGAGCATTTCGATCTCCTCGGAGAAGATCTCACCCTCCGGCGTGAGCACTTCGACTGGGAACTTCGTGTGCGCCATCGTCAGTCTTTCTTGGCCGCCTCGACGACCTCGTCGATCGTGCCCTTGAGGAAGAACGCGCTCTCGGGGACCTCGTCGTGCTTGCCGTCGATGATCTCCTCGAAGCCCCTGATCGTCTCTGCGATCGGCACGTAGGCGCCCGGGGTACCGGTGAACTCTTCGGCCACGAAGAATGGCTGGGAGAGGAAGCGCTCGATCCTGCGCGCGCGCGAGACGGTGAGCTTGTCCTCGTCGGAGAGCTCGTCGATGCCGAGGATCGCGATGATGTCCTGCAGCTCCTTGTAGCGCTGCAGGACCTCCTTGACGCTGTTGGCCACGCGGAAGTGGTCGTCGCCCAGCACGTCCGCCTTGAGAATCGTCGAGGTGGAGTCCAGCGGGTCGACGGCCGGGTAGATGCCTTTCTCGGAGATCGCCCGCGAGAGCACGGTGGTGGCGTTGAGGTGCGCGAACACCGACGCCGGAGCCGGGTCGGTGAGGTCATCGGCGGGGACGTAGATGGCCTGCACCGAGGTCACGGAGCCCTCTCGCGTCGAGGTGATGCGCTCCTGCAGCTGGCCCATCTCAGTCTCGAGCGTCGGCTGATAGCCCACCTGCGAGGGCATGCGTCCCAACAGGGCCGAGACCTCGGAGCCGGCCTGCACGAAGCGGAAGATGTTGTCGATGAACAGCAGCACGTCCTGGCCCTTGTCGCGGAAGTATTCGGCCATCGTCAGCCCCGACAGGGCGACCCTCATGCGTGCTCCGGGGGGCTCGTTCATCTGGCCGAACACCAGCATCGTCTTGTCAAGGACGCCGGACTCCTTCATCTCGAGCCACAGGTCGTTGCCCTCGCGCGAGCGCTCCCCCACCCCGCAGAACGCGGACAGCCCGCCGTGCTCCTTGGCGAGGTTGTGGATGAGCTCCTGGATGAGCACGGTCTTGCCCACTCCCGCTCCACCGAACAGACCTGTCTTGCCGCCCTTGGCGTAGGGGGCGAGCAGGTCGATGACCTTGATGCCCGTCTCGAACATCTCGGTGGTCGGCGTGAGGTCCTCGGCGCGCGGGGCCTCCTGATGGATGCCGCGCCGCTCAACGTCCCTGGGCAGGGGCTCACCGAGGTCGATCGGCTCTCCCAGCAGGTTGAAGATTCGCCCCAGCGTGATCTCTCCCACGGGGACCGTGATCGGCCCGCCGGTGTCGATCACCTCAAGGCCCCGCGCGAGGCCATCGGTCGTGTCCATCGCGACGGCGCGCACACGGTCATCGCCGAGGTGCTGCTGGACCTCGCAGACGAGCAGCTCCTCCTCGGCTCCGGCGCTGATCCCGGGCTCCTCCTCCTCCCTGTTCGCCGCCGGACGGACGATCGTGATCGCGTGGTTGATCTCGGGAAGGCGATCGGGGAACACGGCCTCGATCACGACCCCCTGGACCTCCTCGATTCGCCCGACGTTGGGCTTGGTCTCGCCCGCGAATGCGGACTGGGGCGAGCCGTTTGTGTCGGTGGCGGTGGGGGCGTTCATGTGGTCTCGATTCTCCTCTGTATCTCTATGTCTCTATTGAAGTCTTAGCGGAAGTTTGTGCGGCCATCTCAGCTCACTCCCTCGGCACCGGCGACTACCTCCATGATCTCCTGGGTGATCTCGGCCTGACGGGCGCGGTTCATCTGCAGCGTGTACTCGGTGATGATTTCGCCGGCATTCTCCGAGGCACTGCGCATCGCGGTCATCTGAGCTCCGAAGAAGCCGGCCGCGGACTCCACGAGTGCGCGGTAGATGGAGATCTCGATGTAGTCGGGCACCAGGCGCCTGAGGATCTTCTCCGGCTCCGGCTCGTAGTCGACGGGCGTCGGCTTGGTGGCCTCCGCCGGCTCCTCGCCGGAGATCGCGCGATGTGACAGCGGCAGAAGCTGCTGGCGCGTCACGGTCTGAGTCAGCGGCGAGACGTAGGAGTTGTAGACCATCTCCACGCGATCGACGCGATCGTCGACATAGGCCTGGATCAGGTCGTCGGCGATCGTACGGGCGTCCGCGTAGGAGGGTCGATCGGCGAAGCCGGTGTAGCTGCCGATCAGCTCGTACCCGCGGAAGCTCAGTGAGGAAACGCCGCGGCGCCCGGTCGCATACCAGCTGCTGCGCAGGCCCTCCTCGGTCAGCTCGGCGGACAGGTGCACACCGGCGCGGACGATCTGGGAGTTGAAGCCTCCCGCCAGGCCGCGGTCGCCCGTGACCAGCAACAGCCCGACGTTCTCCTGGCTCTCGTGCTCACGTAGCAGCGGCACCCGTGCGGCCTCCGCTCCCGCCGCCTCGGCCGCCTGGCGGGTCATACGCCCGATGGCGTCCGCGTAGGGGCGCAGCGCGCCGATGCGCTGCTCTGCCCGGCGCAGGCGCGCAGCGGCCACCGCCTCCATCGCCCGCGTGATCTTCTGGATGTTCTTGACCGAGGCGATCTTGTTCTTGACGTCGCGCTGAGAAGCCATGGCTATATCCGGAGGGCGGCGCTAGGCCGCCTGCGGCTCCGGCTCGGGGTCGGGTGTTGCGCCGGGCTCATCAAGCGGGCGAGACTCGGTCGCCTTCAGCGGCGCGTCCTCATCGATCGGCTGGCCCTCCTCGTCGAGGTCGAAGCCGAAGTCCGAAGCGAAATCGTCGAGGGTGTCGGACACCGCCTTCTGGGTCTCATCCGACCAATCGCCGCCGTTGATCTTCTCGCGCAGGTCCGGGTGCTGAGAGTGCAGGCGTTCGGTGAGCTCGGCCAGGAACTCGGGTACCCGCTCGACCTTCAGCCGGTCGAGGTAGCCGTTGGTGGCGGCGAAGATCTGGACCGTCTGATCCTCGACCGCCAGCGGCGCGCGCTCGTGCTGGTTGAGCGTCGCGACCAGCCGCTCACCGCGGGCGAGCGTGCGCTGGGTGTCGGCATCGAGGTCTGAGCCGAACTGCGCGAAGGCCTCCAGATCGCGGTACTGGGAGAGCTCGAGCTTGATCCTTCCGGCGACTTTCTTCATCGGGCCGATCTGCGCGTTGCCGCCCACTCGCGAGACCGAGATGCCGACGTTGATCGCCGGACGGACGCCCGAGTTGAACAGCGCGGACTCGAGGAAGATCTGCCCGTCGGTGATGGAGATGACGTTCGTGGGGATGTATGCCGACACGTCGCCTGCCTGCGTCTCGATCACGGGCAGCGCCGTCAGCGAGCCGCCGCCGAGGTCGTCGTTGAGCTTGACCGCGCGCTCGAGCAGGCGGGAGTGCAGGTAGAAGACATCGCCGGGGTAGGCCTCGCGGCCCGGTGGGCGGCGCAGCAGCAGAGACATCTGGCGATAGGCGTATGCGTGCTTGGTCAGATCGTCATACACGCACAGCGCGTGCCCGCCGTTGTAGAGGAAGTGCTCGGCCATCGCGCAGCCGGCGTAGGGCGCCATGAACTTGATCGGCGCCGCCTCATCGGCGGGAGCGGCGACGATGATCGTGTTGTCCAGCGCGCCATATTCCTCGAGCGTCTGAGCGAGAGCGACGACGGTTGACATGCGCTGGCCGATGGCGACGTACACCGATACGACGCCGGTGTCCTTGTTGTTGATGATCGTGTCCACCGCGATCGCCGTCTTGCCGGTCTGGCGGTCGCCGATGATCAGCTCTCGCTGGCCGCGGCCGATCGGGATCATCGCGTCGATCGCCTTCAGGCCCGTCTGCATGGGCTGCTTGACCGGCTGGCGCTGGACGACGCCCGGCGCCTTGAACTCGGCCGGGCGAGTCTGATCGACGGTGATTTCGCCCTTGCCGTCCAGGGGGCGGCCGAGCGGGTCGACGATGCGACCGAGCATCTGCTCGCCGACGGGGATCTCCAGAAGTTTGCCGGTGCGCCTGACCGTGTCGCCCTCGGAGATGTGCTCCCACTCGCCGAACAGCACCGCGCCCACGTTGTCTGACTCGAGGTTCAGGGCAAGGCCGGTGACGCCGTGGGGAAGCTCGAGCGTCTCGAAGGACATGCAGTTCTCCAGGCCGTGGAGGCGCGCGATGCCGTCGGCGACCGACAGCACGGTCCCAACCTCGGTCAGCTCGGCCGTACCACTGTCGAGTCCCTCGATGCGGCTCTTCAGAATGCTTGTGATCTCATCGGGATTGATCTGCATGTCGCTCCTAAGACGCTCCTTGGGCAACGTGCCTGCGCAGCTGCTCCAGTCGATTACGAATTGAGGCATCGAGGATCGAGTTTCCGACCCTGATGATGATGCCGCCGAGAATGTTGGGGTCAACGTGAGCCGCCAGGGTGACCTTGCGCCCGGCACGCTCGCCGATCGTCTTGCCGAGGCTCTCGGTTGTCGCCTCGTCGAGCGCGATCGCGCTGGTGATCTCCACCGGAAGAGTCCTGTTCTCCTCATCCCACAACCGCTCGTACTCATGGCGTATGCGGAAGATGACGGGCATGCGGTGGTTTTCGATCAGCAGAGACAGGAAGTTCAGGAGGATCTCGTCCGCTCCGTCCAGCAGCCCGGCGAGTGACTCCTGCTTCTCCTTGGTCGAGAAGTAGGGCGAGAAGAAGAACACCGTGAGCTGGTGGTTGGCGGCCAGGGCGTCCGCGAACTGCGCCAGCTGCTCGCGCACCTCATCCAGCCGGCCCTTCTCGAGGGCCGCCTGGAACAGCGCGCGGGCGTAGACCTGGGCGAGCTCCTCCATCAGTTGCTCTGCGCGTCCGAGGAGATGCCGGAGAAGTCGAGTTCACTCAAGGCCTCCTCGACGAGGCGGCGCTGGTCGGCGTCGTTGAGCGTCTTGCGGGTGACCTTCTCGGTGGCCAGGATCGTGAGGTCGGCGACTTCCCGGCGAATATCGTCGAGCGCCCGCTTGCTTGCGGCTTCGATGTCGCGCTCTGCGCGCCTGGCGGCCTCGGCGAGGATCTCCTGGCCGCGGTCACGGGCCTCGTGCTCGTGGGACTCCGCCGTCTGGCGTGCCCGCTGGACTATCTCTTCAGACTGCGCCCTCGCCTCCTTCAACCGCTCGCGGTATTCGGCCAGGACCTTGTCGGCTTCCGCGCGGGTGCGCTCGGCGGAGTCGATCGCCTCTTCAATGCCCACCCGACGTTCGTCGAGCGCGGCGGTGATGCGCGGGAACACGACCTTTTTGAGGATGTAGAGCGAGATCGCGAAGACGACCAGGATCCAGACCATGAGGCCGACGTTGGGCGTGATCAACCACGACGAGGAGCTCGAGGCAATCGGAGTGCTGGGGAGGCTTGCCAGGGCGTGCATCGTGACCTACAGGAAGAAGGCGATGAAGCCGCCCACCAGGCCGTAGAAGAATGTCGCCTCGGTCAGCGCGAAGCCGAGCCACTGGATTGAGGTGATCTCGTCTTTCATCTCGGGTTGACGGGTGGTGGCCTCGATCACCTTGCCGAACAGCATGCCGATGCCGGCACCGGCACCCGCGGCGCCGCCGCCCGCGCCCACGCCCAGGGCAATCGATTTGCCGGCGTTCTCCCCCACTTCCTTGGACGCTTCTGCAGCCGCGGCCAGCGGGACGGCTAGGTGGATCGACAGGAAAGGTATGACGTGTGTCAGCATCGTTCTCCTTCTCGGTGCTTAGTGGCTTGCGGAGGACGCGCCCCCGATGTAGATGGCGGTCAGGATTGCGAAGATGAAGGCCTGCAGTCCGGCGATCAGAACCGCCTCGAACAGGAAGAGGATCACGCCCAGAGGCAGAGTTAGCCAGGCCAGGAGCTGCAGTCCGAGGAGCACGGCGAGGCTTCCCGCCATGAAGTCGATCAGCAGATGGCCCGCCAAGAGGTTAGCCCAGAGCCTGATCGTGAGCGAGAGGGGCCGCAGTACGAAGTTGGAGAGCATCTCCAGCGGGAAGATCAGGATCAGCATCGGCCCACCGACGCCCTTCGGGATCAGGCTCTTGATGTACCCGACGGGACCGTGGGCCCGCACTCCTTCGACGTTGTAGGCGACGAACACGCCGAGTGCCAGCACGAGCGGGACCGCGAGGTTCGTCACCGCGGCATAGATCTGAAAGGACGGGATATGCGCGCCGAACAGCTTGAACGTGTTCTGGGAGTCGACCGGCAGCGGGATGTAACCGATCAGGTTCGAGACGAGGATGAAGATGAACAACGTGAAGATGACCGGGAACCATTTCTTGGCCCGCTTCTCGTCCATGTTGTCGCCCGTCACCTGTTTCATGAGCGCGTACCCGCCCTCCACGGCGACCTGCAGGCGCCCTGGGCGCTGCTGCATGTGCCGCGCCACGTACACCATGATCCCGATCGTGATGATGGTCGCGAGCAGCAGGTACAGAACACCCTTGTCGAACTCCAGCGGGCCGGCGATGCCGAACCACTTTTCGAGGTGAAAGCTGTCGATCACCTTGAAGTTTTCGTTTTTGTGCCCCTTTATCCCGAAGCCGACGGCGAAGGCGACGAGCCCCACCACGTAGACGCCCCCGATGCCGAGGAGGAGCTTTTTGGTTTTGCTCATCCCCCCCGCGACCTGCGTCGCGTGCTCAACGGTGCTCATTGAGCCGCCTCGCGTCCCGGTGACGACGTCGGCTTTCCGGAGAGCACCCTGATCGCGAAGGCCACCGAGTAGGCGGCAAAGATCACGAGCGCCGCCGTGAGGCCGTCGGCGCGGCCTCCGACGATGCCCGACAGGACGATCGCTCCGGCAAGCAGCCAGATCCGCCCAAAGGCCTCAAACAGGTTCAGTCCGAGCTGTGCTCGAGGCGTCTTCGTGTTTCTGATCCAACGCCGGTCAGCCTCGGCGAGGATCCGCTGCAGCACCCACGCTCCCGCTCCGATCGCGAACCCGAGCGCGGGCGCCCCGAGCGCAAGCGCGATGGGCGTTGCAATGGCGAGCAGAACCACGTCGAGATAGCGCAGGATCAGCATCGAGCCGCTCGCCGCGAAGGCGCCGGCGCTTCCCACGAGGGAAGACTCCGCGGAGGGAGTTCGAGCCGCGATGTCCGCATCCCCGGGGCTCACCTTCGAGCGCTTCTAAAGGACAGCACCAGCGCCTGCGAGAAAATCCGAGTGAAATCGGCGTGATAATCGCGCCCGGTGAAGGGCACGGCGAGTGGTTCTTCGGTGGCGTCGAAGTCGGACATCTGTGTAGGGCCACCCTACAGACGAGAAAGTCCGCGCGCTGTCTGCGGGCGGAACCGTCGAGTCAATCCCTCAACTGTCTGCGGCGGCTCGCGCAGTCTACCTAAATTTGGACTTCGTAACAAGTTTGTGACACACGCTACGCTATTGAGGACCGGCCGTTTTTGCGAAAATCACGCCCTGCCAGCGGGCTCGCATGTCGGCCGGCCAGTGCCAGCGCGCCGCCAGCGACACGATCGCCACGGCCGCCGCGATCGCCACCAGCCCACCGACGATGTCGAGCAGGAAGTGGTTGCCGGTGGCGAGCACCGCCACGGCGGTGATACACGGGTAGACGACCGCCAGCGCGCGCACCCAGGTGCGCTTTGAGATCCGCCACAGGGCGATCGTGCACCACACCGCCCAGGCGATGTGCAGCGAGGGCATCGCCGCCAGCTGGTTGGCCTGAGATGCCAGCACGCCCGTGTGCCAGCCGCCGAAGGCATGGGTGGAGGCGACCACATCGGTGTACCCCTTGAGCATCCGCGGCGGGGCCACCGGGTACAGCCAGAAGACGGCGAATCCGAGCAGGTTCACAACCACGAGCGTGTTGCGCAGCGGCCGGTACAGGTCGGCCCGCTTCCACCACAGCCAGCCAAGCAGGCCCAGGGTGACGATGAAGTGAGCGTTGTCGTAATACAGGCTCAGCAAGAGGCCCAGCGTGTGATGCCGGGCCAGCCAGCGGTCGAGCGCCAGCTCCGGGTGTAGGCCGAGCGAGCGCTCCAGCTGCAGCACGCTCTGGGCGTGCGCGATCGCGGGGTTCAGGCGCAGCGGCGCGAGGTTGTTGATCGCGTCGTAGACCCAGCACAGCCAGACGATCACGAGCAGCTCGCCCCACCAGCGCGGCCGTGTCTGTTCGGGGGTGAGGGGCGCCGGAAGCGTGCGGTCGTTCCCCACCGCCACGTCCGCCGGCGCCGTGGCGGTGGTCTCGATCGTGACGCTTGACAAGGTCAAGATCTTATCGGCCGGTCAGGGCGCAACCGCCTGCAGACCTCGCCCGGCAAGCGTCTCGAGGACCCGCGGCAGAGCCGCCGCCGTGCGCCGCCAGGAGTCCTCAGCTGAGTAGTCGTCGGCGTCATGCAGGAGCAGCACAGAGCCCTCCCCTGCGCCGTCGGTCACGCGCATGGCGATCGACGCGGGTGTGGCCTGCTTCTGCCAGTCCTTGCCGGCGTGACTCCACAGCAGCGTTCGCCACTCGTGGGCTCGAGCGATCCTCAATGCGGAGGCGTTCAGTACTCCGTAGGGCGGGCGATACAGGTCGATCGCGCGGCCGCTGGCCTGCCCGATGGTGTCCTGCGCACGGGCGATGTCGGCGTGTACCTGTCGCGGCGCCAGGCGCAGCAGATTGCGATGACGGTCGCAGTGCAGGCCGATCTCGTGGCCGGCCGCGACTATCTCCTGCGCGAGCGAGGGGTTTCGGCGAACCTGCTCTCCGACCAGGAAGAAGGTTGCATGCACGCGCTCGCGCGCCAGGATCTCAAGCACCGCGGGGGTGCCCTGCGGGTGGGGCCCGTCGTCGAAGGTCAGCGCGTACCCGGTCCCGCTCGACGTGCGGTCCTCCACGCCGAGCGGCGCGCGCAGGGCGGGCCAGACCCAGGCCGCCAGTCCGGGAAGCACATAGCTCATCATCGACATTGCGGCCATCGCACGCATGGTGGGACTGCCGGGGCTGCGATGATTATCGGCGGACATGGTCGATCTTGTGCTGGGAATCGGGGCGGCGGTGGGCGCTTCGAGCCTTTACAGCCTAGGGATCGCTCTCCAGGCGGTGGACGCCAAGCAGGCGCCGGCGAACGAGCACCTGCGCCTGGCGCTGATGCGCAACCTGCTCAGGCGCACGCGCTGGCTGGCCGGCACCGGTCTGTCGGTGCTCGGCTGGCCGCTGCAGGTCGTCGCCCTGCTGCTGGCACCGCTGGTCGTGGTCCAGCCGACGCTTGCCGCCGGCCTTTTGGTTCTGCTGTTCCTCGCGCAGAGGATGCTCGGCGAGCATGCCGGCCGTCGCGAGCACGTGATGATGTGCGCGATCGTGATCGGCGTCCTGGGCGCCGCCCTGACCGCTCCCAACCGGGCGACGACCCAGGCCTCCGACCTGACCATCACGATCGTGCTGGTGGTGCTGGCGGTGTCGAGCTTCCTTCCCTACCTGTTCCGCCTGTTCGATCGGCCGTCACCGGCGACGGTGACAATGCTCGGCGCCGGACTCGGCTTCGCCTGGAGCGGGGTGGCGACAAAGCTGGCCTCGGATGACCTCTCCCAGGGGCACCTCGGTCTGGCCATCGCGTGGGGTCTGTCCACCGCGGTGGCCTCGGGGGTGGCTGTGGTCAGCGAGATGAGCGCCCTGCAGGCCCGCCCGGCGATCCAGGTGGCGCCGGTCGTATTCGTGACTCAGACGGTTGTTCCGGTGGTGCTCGCCCCGCTGCTGTTTGGCGAACGCTTCGCCGATACTCCGTTCCACGGGGTTCCACTCGCCGCCTCGCTGGCGCTGCTGATCGGCGGGGCGGCAATGCTCGCGCGTTCCCCGCTGCTGTTGGCGCTGATGGAAGGCGAGCGAACGAGCCAGCCGAGCGGCTCGGCGCCCAGGCGATCAGAGCCGAGCCAGGAGACGATCCGTTCGAGCTTCGCCACCGATGAGGAGGAGCCGTCGAGTTCGACGACCAGGACATCGCCCGCCCGCATAGGACGGTGAGGGAGCCTGCAGTTGCTCGTCAGCCTCAGCGTGCCCTTCACGGGTGTGGCTCCGTCGGTGCGCGCCAGGACGAGCTGGCCCACCGACAGTCCGCCGCGCGGCTGCAGGTAGAAGAAATGATGGCTGAGCCCGAGGGCGTGTGCCTGCCGGCGGAGCGTCCCGCGGGTGCGCTCCCAGCGCAGCAGCCCGGAGCCCGGCACTTCCGGAAGCACCTCGTCCCCAGCCGAGTGCAGGCTCGCGATCGTCGTATGCGAGGGCACCCCGGCGTCGTCGGTGAACGAGATATGGATCCCCCGGCTGGCCAGCTCGCCGGCCAGGAACGGCACATCGCGGGCGGGCGCACGCACGATCACGCCCACCTCCGGCTGGCTCGTGTCCACCCGCGCGAGCGGGTGCACGTGCAGGATCTTGGTGGCAAGAGCCGTCACCTCATCGGTCGACATCATCCAGGCCCCCACGCCCACCACCAGCAGCAGCTGGAGCGACAGCGCGGATAAGCGCAGGCGCCAGTGCGGGATCGGATTGACCCGCCTGGGTGTGTGCAACACAGTGTCCACGGCGGTCGCACGCACCTCCGGCGCGTCGCCCGAGGCGCTCCCCGGCGCCTGCTCCTCGCAGGCGAAGCTCGCCTGCACGTGCTGGCGCAGCTCGTCGGTGTCGTTTGCCAGCCTGAGCAGCTGCAGCGCGGCCATGGCGCGCGTGTTCAGGCGCGCGTGCCCCACGGGCAGCCCGTAGGAGACCACAGGGGTGCCGGCCGCCATGGCCTCAAGGCAGGTGACGCCGCCGGTGGAGTGGACGAGCACGTCGGCCGCCGCCAACAGCTCCGGCATGCGGTCGGTGAACCCGTACACGTGCACCCGGGGCTCGCCGGCGAAGCTCGATCGAAGCCTGCTCGCCAGCTGCTCGTTCCGGCCGGCCAGGCACGCGATGGTGCTCACCTCCGGCACCCTGATGAACTCGCGGACGGCTCCGGCGATGTCGCCGACGCCCCAGCCGCCGCCGGATACGACCACCATGCGGCCATCCTCGGGCAGGCCGAGCGCACGCCGGGCGCCCAGCGGGGAGCGGGACTCGAGAAACTCGGCGGAGATCAGCGGGCGCACGAGCCTCACGCTTCCCGGCCCGGCGATGCGCTCGACGGGCGACACCGACTCGCCGTACATCACCAGATGCATGTCGATGCCCGGCTGCGCCCAGAAGAACAGGCCCGTCAGGTCGGTGATGGTGGCGACGGTGGGAGCGCTGATTACGCCGGTGCGGCGAAGACGGGCCAGCGCAACGGTGACCGCGGGATAGGTGGAGACGATCACGTCGGGGTCGTGCTCGGCGATGCTGCGCGCCAGCGGGCGCGAGCCGAACAGGCAGAGCAGGCGGCGCGCCAACATCCGGATCGGCGCCACGTGCTTCAGCAGCCAGTACACGGCGGTGTAGGTGCGTGGGACGAAGCGCAGCTGGACGCGGTAGCCGTCCTCGACGATCGGTCGCACGAAGGGCCCCATCGCGGCGAGGCCGTCGATGATCGTGACGTCGGCCTGCTCGGGAGCGTCCTTGAGCTGTTCGGCGAGTGCCCGCGCGGCCGCGGCATGGCCCTCGCCCACATCGGCGGACAGAATCAGGACGCGGCGCGGCCCGGGGGCCCGGCTCGCGGTAGGTGTGCGTTGGCGGCGTCGCATAAAGGATCTGGTCTCGCCCGCGCAGCGAAGCCGGGCGCGAGCGTGCACCGCGGACAAAAACCCCCAGCGGATGCAACGGCTATCACAGTTTACCGAGCGGGTCAAACACTGGCAGGTGGCCTAGACGTAACAATGGGCATATACCGGCCGCGATCCCAACAGCCCGCCCGCAGACAGCCGCAGGGGCGCCTGGAGGCCTGGACCCCGCAATCCGCGCGGGAACGGGTTCGGGCGCCTTGCGGGCGCTGGGGATGCTGGGCCTGGTGGGCGTGGTCACGACCGTATTCCTGCTGACCGCGGGCGTCGCCACCCGCCCATCCCACTACGTCCCCGCGCGCAGCGGTGGCTGGCCGGGTTGGATGGCCGGGCCCCTGCAGGGACTGGGCCTGGGCATCTCAAACGACAGCTTCCAGACGCTCATGCTGATCATGTGCGCGAGCTACGCGCTGGTGCTGTGCGCGGCCCGGGCGCTGCCCGCGCGAGCTCTGGTGGCGGCGATCGTGGCCGCCTACGTGATCCTGCTGCTGGGGCCGCCGCTGATCTCTCAGGATGTGTTCGGTTATCTGAGCTTCGCCCGCCTGGGAGCCCTTCACGGCCTCGACCCGTACACCCACGTGGCTGCCGAAGCTCCCACCGACGCGGTCTTTGGTTTCGTCGGATGGCCCTTCCTGCACTCGCCCTACGGGCCGCTGTTCACGCTTGCCAGCTACGCGACCGCGCCGCTCGGGCTGGCGGGCGCCCTGTGGGCCTTCAAGGCTGTCGCTGTCACCTCCAGTCTCGGCGCGGTCGCGCTGGTCGCGCTGGCCGCTCGCCGGCTCGGTCAGTCGCCGCTGTGGGCGGCTGCCTTCGTGGGCCTGAACCCCGTGTTGCTCGAGCTTGCGATCGGCGGCGCGCACAACGACACCCTGATCCTGCTCTCGCTCGCCGCCGCGCTGGCATTGAGCGCCGGGGCCAGTCCGCGCTTTCGCGCTGCCGCGGTGTCGCTGGTGGCGGGAATCGGCATCAAGGTGACGGCGGGACTGGTGCTGCCCTTCCTGATCCTCGCGCCGTCACGCACGCGCGAGCGACTGTCGGTCGCAGGCGCGGCGGGATTGAGCCTGTTGGCGCTCGCCGCGCTCGGCCTGATCGGCTTCGGCGCCCACGCGCTGGGCTTTCTGAGCGCGGTCGGCGAGCAGCAGCAGCTGGTGGCGACGCACAGCATTCCAGCCGAGACGGCGCGCCTGGTGGGGCTGAGCGGCACGCCGACGTGGTGGCGCCACGTGTTCGTCGGTCTGTTCGTCGCGGTGCTGGCCGGCGCGCTGTGGTGGACGGCGCGCGGCGGCGACTGGCGCGTGGCGGCCGGATGGACGACGCTCGCGCTGCTGTTGTCGACCGCGTGGCTTCTCCCCTGGTATGTGATCTGGGCGCTGCCCCTAGCCGCGGTCAGCGGCGATAGGCGTCTGCGGGCCGCCACGCTCGTCTTCTGCGCGTATGCGGTCCTCATCCACCTGCCGCTCGCGAGCCCCCTGCTCAGCCCGCAGGGGGCCCGGGCCCACCACGCCGTCCATCGCCACGGCGGGCCGCCCGGGAGCATCGGCGGCCGAAACGGCGTCGATCTCACCGGTTTCAAGATCCCTGGCTACTCCGCAATCGATCTCCGCTGGTGAGGCTTCCGGGCGCAGCCGCCGCAGGCGGATCGAATCCAGGCGCCTGAACTTGAGGATCTCGAGCACGTACACCAGATACACGCTCGCCGCCACCACGATCAGCCCAAGTGCGATCATGACGAGCGTCCAGCCGGTGTGCAGGTGGCCTTTGTGGTTTGAGTAGGGGACGAAGCGCAGCGCCAGCGCGAGCCCCGCGAGCAGGAGCGTCCACACGTACAGGTAGGTGATCGTGCGGCGGGAGGAGAAGCCGATGCGGGCCATGCGATGGTGGAAGTGCTCGCTGTCGGACTGGTAGATCGGCTGCCTGTACTTCAGGCGCTTGAGCACCACGAAGGTCGTGTCGAGAAATGGCACCGCAAGCAGGATCAGGGGCAGCACGAAGGAGACGACCGCCGCCGTCTTGACCGCCGCCTCCACGGCGATCACGCCCATCAAAAGGCCCAGCAGGTTGGCCCCGCAGTCGCCCATGAAGCTCGACGCGGGCGGGAAGTTGTAGATCAGGAAGCCCAGCGCCGCGCCTGCCGTCAGCGCCGCGAGCACCCCCGGCTGCTGGCGGTTCAGGTCGAACGCGATCACGGCGATAGCGATGGCGATGATCGCGCACACTCCAGCCGTAAGGCCATCGACGCCGTCTGAGAAGTTGACCACGTTCATGATCGCCACCAGGCCGACCACCGTCAGCAGGGGTCCCGCGTTCGTGACGCCGGCGTTGGGGAACGACAGCAAGCCGATGAAGGGCAGCGTGATCGCCTTCACCGCCACCCCGAAGTGCACGACGATCACGGCCGCGAGCACCTGACCGGCAAGCTTGGCCGCGGGGGGCAGCTCGAAGCGGTCATCGAGAGCTCCCACCACCGTGATAACGGCGGCAGCGATGAGGACGCCGTCCCACAGGTGAGCTTCTTTGTAGTAGCCGCTGGGCAGGAAGACCAGGGTGGCAACGAGCACTCCTCCGAAGATCGCAAGGCCACCCAGCAGCGGCGTGGGATTCTCTGACAGGCCTCGCTCGCGCGGCTGGTCGATCGCGCCCACGGCCCTCGCGAGCCGCATCGTGACCGGGGTCAGCAGCGCGGTCACGGCCGCGGCAACCAGTAGGGCGTAAAGCGCGTCGAGCTCGTTCGGATGCGCCATCGACTACCGCACAGCATCGCAGGCGCCGAGGTCGCAGGCGCCGCGGGCGCCTACACGCGCACGGGAGCGCCGGCCGACAGCGCCTCATACAGCGGGTAGCGCTCGACGATCGCGCCGACCCGCTCGGACAGCTCGGCGGCTCGGGTGTCGTATTCCGGCGTCAGCGCGGTTGCGAGGATGCGACCAACCTCGGTGAAGTCGTCGTGCTGAAGGCCCCTTGTGGCCAGGGCGGGCGTTCCGATGCGCAGGCCCGAGGCCTCCATCGGCGGACGCGGGTCGAACGGCACCGCGTTGCGGTTGACCGTGATGTCGATCTCCGCAAGCCGGTCCTCGGCCTGTTTGCCCGTCAGCGCCGGCTGTGAGTCGCGCAGGTCGACCAGGATCAGGTGCACGTCGGTGCCACCGGTGAGGACGTTGACGCCGTGGCCCGCCTGCAGGAGCTCGCTCGCCAGGGCCTGGGCGCCGTCCACCGTGCGGCGCTGACGCTCTGCAAACAGCTCGCTGGCGGCGATCTTGAAGGCCACTGCCTTGGCCGCGATGACGTGCTCAAGCGGCCCGCCCTGCTGCCCGGGGAACACCGCGGAGTCGATCTTCTTGGCGTGCTCCTGCTTGCACATGATGACCCCGGCGCGCGGACCGCCGAGCGTCTTGTGGGTGGTCGTGGTGACGACATCGGCACCGTGCTCGATCGGGCTGGGATGAAGACCGGCAGCGACCAGACCAGCGAAGTGGGCCATGTCGACCATCAGCAATGCGCCGACCTCGTCGGCGATCTCGCGAAAGCGCGCCAGCTCGAGCTGGCGCGAATACGCCGACCAGCCCGCCAGAAGCAGCTTCGGACGGCGCTCGCGCGCGATCCGCGCCACCTCGTCCATGTCGATCAGGCTGCTGTCACGGTCGACCTCGTAGGCGGCGATCTCATACAGCCGGCCGGACACGTTGATCTTCATGCCGTGGGTGAGATGGCCGCCGTGGGCAAGCGACAGTCCCATGATCGTGTCCCCCGGCTCGAGCAGGGCGTGATAGACGGCGGCGTTGGCCTGCGCGCCGGAGTGCGGCTGGACGTTTGCATGCTCTGCCCCGAACAGCGCCTTGGCGCGGTCGATGGCCAGCTGCTCGGAGATGTCCACCCACTCGCAGCCTCCGTAATAGCGGCGGCCCGGGTAGCCCTCGGCGTACTTGTTGGTGAGCACCGAGCCCTGGCATTCGAGCACCGCCCGCGGGACGAAGTTCTCTGAAGCGATCATCTCGAGCGTGCGCTGCTCGCGCTCGAGCTCGCCCCGCAGGACCTCGGCGATCTCGGGATCGACCTCCGCGAGCGGGCGGTTGAAGTAGTCGGGACTCAGCTCGGACATGGCGCTCTCCTTGGCAGGCGATGACGGCGTGAATGCCCAGGCGCGCGGCGTATTTGCTGACCGCTTCCCGGTGGTCGCTTCCACCTCTAGCGCCAGTCGCGGCAGCCATTGGGAGGCTAGCAGGGGCCGGTGCGAATGCGCCCGGCGACCGCGCCGCGGCTCAGGCCAGCGCCCGTTCGATGTCTGCCAGCGCCAGCGCGCCCTCCCGTACCACGCTGAGGGCGCCGCTCAGCTCGTACTCGCGCAGGTCGAGCACCGTTGAGGGAGTGCCCGGGAGCTCGCCCCCGTCGAGCGTGAGGGCCGCCCCCAGCAGCAGCTCGCGCGGCACATCGGCGAGTCGCCGCGGGTCAGGCCCGCCGGACAGGTTGGCGCTCGACTGCATCATCGGCCTGGGCATCGCGGCCAGCGCTGCCAGCGCGCCTGAGAGCAGCGGCACGCGCAGGCCCAGCGAATCCCCGCCCTGTCCCACGGGGCCGCAGGCGAGCGGGAAGCGATGGGCGCGATTGGGCAGCAGAAGCGTCACCGGGCCGGGCAGCAGCGCCTCGATCGCCCGTCGCTCGGCGCTCTCGAGCTCGGGAAGAGCCCCCACGGCGCGCTCGCGGTCGAAGAACATCACCGCGGCGGGACGGGCCGCCGGGCGGCCCTTCAGCTCATACAGGCGCCTGACGGCCGGCTCGTCATCGGGGTCGCAGCCCAGCCCGTAGACGGTGTCGGCCGGAAACACGGCCACTCCCCCGCTCGCCAGAGCGCTCTCCAGGCGCGCGGCGTCCCCTGCGTCCAGGACTCCGCTCATCCGTCGCGCTCACCGACGACGACCCGCTCCACGCCTGCGAGGTCACGCTCTGTGCGAACCGAGGAGAAGCCCGCGAGGGCGACCAGGTCGGTGACCGCTCCCGCGTGGCCGGCGCCCACCTCGAGCGCCAAGAGCCTCACCCGGGGGCGCTCGGACACGAGCGCGAGCAGCGCGCGAATAGCCGCGAGCCCATCGGGTCCGGCGAACAGCGCCTCCGGGGGCTCGTGGCGGAGGATCTCGGGAGCGAGCTCGCTGCGCTCGGTCTCGGCGACATAGGGAAGGTTTGCGAGAACCGCGTCAAAATCATCGGGGAGATCGGTGAGCAGGTCCGCATGCAGCCACTGCACGGCGAGGCCCAGCCGCCGTCCGTTGGCTTGGGCCAGCTGCAGCGAGCTCTCGCTCAGGTCGCTGGCGCTGATGCAGAGGTCAGGGCGCTCGTCCTTCAGCGCAAGCGCCACGGCGCCGCTACCGGTGCCGACGTCGAGCACGCTCAGGCCCGCGGCAAGTGCGAGGCCGACCTCGACCAGCAGCTCGGTCTCCGGCCGGGGCACGAGCGCGCGCCGGTCGACGGCGAGATCCAGGTGGCGAAAACCGCGATGTCCGACGATGTAGGCGACCGGCTCGCGTTCCACCGCACGCCGGCGCACGGCATCCTGATAGGCGCGCACGGCGGGGCCCTCCACCACCAGATCGCGGTCGATCAGCAGTCGCTCGCGCGCCACCCCGAGCACATGCGCCAACAGGAGTTCGGCATCCAGGCGGGGGGTTTCACACCCGCCGGCGGCGATCGCCGTGATCGCACCATCGAGTGCGTCGCGCGCCGGCGTACCCCTCATGCAGCCGCCTGCGCCTGCAGGCGCCGGCGCTTCTCGTCCGCCTGCAGGGCGTCGGTGAGCTCGTCCAGCTCCCCCTGCAGAACCTGATCGAGGTTGTGCACGGTGAGCTTGATGCGATGATCGGTCACCCGCCGCTCTCCGTAGTTGTAGGTGCGGATCTTCTCCGCGCGATCGCCAGTGCCCACCTGGGAGCGGCGGTCGGCGGCCAGCTCGGCCTGCTGTTCAGCCAGCGCGCGCTCATAGATGCGCGCCCTCAGCACGCGCAACGCCTTCTCCCGGTTCTGTAGCTGTGACTTCTCATCCTGCATCGACACGGTGACCCCTGAGGGCCCGTGCGTTATGCGCACGGCCGAGTCGGTGGTGTTGACCGACTGCCCCCCCGGCCCGGAGGAGCGGTAGACGTCGATCTGGAGATCGTTGGGATCGATCTGCACGTCGACGTCCTCGGCCTCCGGCAACACGGCCACCGTCGCTGTCGAGGTGTGAATTCGCCCCTGGGACTCGGTCTGGGGCACGCGCTGAACGCGGTGGGTTCCGCCCTCGAACTTGAACACCGAATAGGCCCCGTCCCCCTTGACGGCGAACGTGTACTTGCCGTCGCCGATGTCCAGCGGCTCGGTCTGCCAGCCGCGGCGCTCGGCGTACTTGACGAGCATTCGGTACAGGTCTCCGGCCCACAGCCCCGCCTCGTCGCCGCCGGCACCTCCCTGGATTTCCACGATCACGCTCTTCTCGTCGTTCGGATCGCTCTCCACCATGGCCAGGCGAATCGCCTCCTCGAGCGCCTCAATACGCTGGTGCGCCTCGCTCAGTTCCTCGCGCAGCTCGGCATCCTCGCCCTCCTCGGAGAGCAGTTCCTCCGCGCCCGCCGCATCGTCGCGCGCGTGGCGCCATTCCGCGGCCAGCTTCGCCGCCGGCTCGAGCTGGCTGTAGGCGCGGCCGACCTCGGCGTAGCGTTCGCGATCGGAGATAACGTCGGGGTCCGTCATCTGAACGCCAAGCTCGGCGAACCGTGTTTCGATCTGCTTGACCAGGTCTTCGATCATCGTGAAGACGAGTCTATGAGGCCCCAATCGCCTGCGCTCAGGCCACGACCTCGACTCCGAGCAGATCCGCCGCCGACAGATCCCCGGGCTTCTCGAGCGCAAGCACCGCCTCGAGCGCCGCGATCGCGACGGCCAGCTGGTCGAGATCCGGCTCGCGGGTGGTGAGCAGCTGCAGCTTCAGTCCGGGCCACATCAGGATCTGAACCCATCGCTTGCGGCGGTTGCGGCCGGCGAACTTGATCAGCTCGAAGGAGATCCCCGCGATGATGGGCACTCCCAGCACCCGCGTTGCCAGCAGCCAGTACCACGCCGGCAGGCCGATCGGCGCGAACACGAAGATTGCGACGATCATCACCACCAGCAGAAAGCTCGTGCCACAGCGGGGGTGAAGTCTCGAGAAACGCTTGCAGTTGGCGGGCGTCAGCGGGAATTCCGCCTCAAAGCAGGAGATCGTCTTGTGCTCGGCACCGTGGTACTCGAACACGCGTCGCAGGTCCGGCAGGCGCGAGAGCAGCAGCAGATAGCCGAGGAAGATGGCCGTTCGCACGAGGCCCTCGACCAGCCAGAACAGAACCGAGGAGCCCAGCTGTCCCTTGA
This sequence comes from uncultured Solirubrobacteraceae bacterium, assembly GCA_963826995.1. Lineage (GTDB taxonomy): Bacteria > Actinomycetota > Thermoleophilia > Solirubrobacterales > Solirubrobacteraceae > Palsa-744. The sequence goes on from CAWGYZ010000006.1 coordinate 513,240, forward strand.
TCAGGCTCGTCAGACCGACCGGGATCAGGAAGAACAGCACGATTGCGAACACGACGGCGACGACCACCGTCCCCGCCCACAGGGCACGTGGTATCTCCTCCTGCTCCGGCTCCACCCCCTCACCCTGCCCCTGCTCGCCCTCCGGCTCCCCCTCGGCTGGCCCCATCTGAGCGTTCGCCGAGACCTCGAGGGCACGGAAGCCGATCACGAGGGACCCGCCCAGCGCCACGATTCCGCGGATGATCGGCAGGCGCAGCACGCGATGGCGCGACAGCGCCGATGTGAGCGGAAACGAGGTCACATCGATCTCTCCCTCGGCGGCCTGCCCGACGGCGCGCCCGCCCTCGCTCAACTGCTCGGCCGAGGGCTTGCGTACCGCGACCGCCCAGTGGGAGACCCCGCGCATCATGACCCCCTCGAGCACCGCCTGCCCGCCCACCGGCGCGTCGCGCTGGGCTTTGAGATCGATCTCGGAGTGCTCCCCGCCGTCGGCGGCGAGCGCGCCGTCGCCGTTCAGCTCGGCAGGGGTCGTCGGCGCACCGGCGGCCAGGCCCGACGACATCGGGCTACTGTGCGGACCGAGTTTGCGCTGAGTGCAGACGGCCCTTGGCGACCCTGCGCTGGAAGCGCTCCACGCGTCCGCCGGTATCCATGAGCTTCTGCCTGCCCGTGTAGAACGGGTGGCAGTTGGAGCAGACCTCGACGTGCAGCTCGTCGCGCGTCGCGCGGGTCATGAACTCGTTGCCGCACGTGCAGCGCACGTGGGCCTGTACATAGCTCGGGTGGATCTTCGACTTCATCGTAAGACCATTCTAGCGATCGAGCTGATCGCTTCCGTCGAGGAGCTCGGCGGGTAGGAGGTCGCGGCCGGCTGCCTGCACCTGGGCGTGTGCCGCACGCTGCTGCGCAACAGCCGCCCCTTGGCGTTGAGCCAGCGGAAGCGGATCGTCGCCCTGTAGGACGCGGGGGCAAACAGGTTGGTGACCTGCTTGTTGTACTTGAAGGCCTTGACCCCGGGATCGGACACCCGCCAGGCGCCAAGCCCCGGCGCGGTAACCGTGTGAAACTGCGCTTCCCCGGACACCAGCTCCTGAAGTTCGATCCGGATCGCCATCCGCAGGCTCCCGGGCGTCGCCGTCATTTCACCGTCGAACATCGCCGAGCGTTCGCTCTGGGCGGCCCCCGCCACACACTGCTCGAGCGTCGCCGTCGCGGTCGGCTCCCCCACCACGACGGGGGACGCCCCGGACTGGGCGGCGCCTGCCACGGACCCCTGGCCGCTGATCGCCAGACACACAAGCGCGAGGGCGCAGGCCAAGCAGGCGCGCAGGCGCCTTGAACCGGGGCTCGGGGTTCTCGCAGACGGTGACATCCTCAAATCGTTAACACCCCGTGTACGCACATGTTTCGGAGCGTATTCGGGCATGGCAGGCTCGAGCGAGGACGCTCGGCTCGCGCCTCAGACGATCTGATAGAGGGGGCCGTCGCCGCCCTCCGGGGTGGTCAGGCGACCGCCCTTGGCGGTGATCGCCCCGCACTGCACGCAGTTGGTGTAGTTCACGATCACGTCGACATCGCCGTGCTCGGGCGCGTCCTCGGGGATCTCGTATACCCCCGCAGGGCACATCCAGCGCCAGGTCTCGGCGATCTCTCGGGGAACGTGCTTCTGCACCCGGATGTGGTTGGGCGCGTCATCGCGCGTGGCGTTGCCCGTGATGAACACCGAGGAGAGCTTGTCGAAGGTGTATTTGCCGTCGGGCTTGGGGTAGCGGTCCTTTGTCTTGCCGATGAACATCGCCGCCTCGTCGTTGCGATGCCAGGCCCAGCGCCCGCCCGGAAAGCGGCCCTTGGTGGCGATCATCAGGTTGACCAGCGGCCCGCCCTGGAGGAAGCCCTTCTGGAAGGGCTGTCGGGTGTTGCGAACCTCGTACAGCTCCTTGCCCACGCGCGAGTCCTCGATCGCCTGCTCGTAGGGCTCGAATGAGCTCTCGCCGCGCACGAGCGCCGCGTAGATCGACTCCGCCGCGAGCTTGCCGGAGGTGATCGAGTGGTGGACGCCCTTGAGCGCGACCGTGTCGACCATCCCCCCGGCGTCCCCGACCAGCACCGCCCCCGGCATCGAGAGCTTCGGCATCGACCAGTAGCCGCCCGCCGGAAGCGCCTTGGCGCCCCACGCGACGCGCTCGCCCCCCTCGAGAATGCCCTTCACCAGGGGATGCATCTTGAACTGCTGCAGCAGGTCATGGGCCGAGGTCGTCGCGTCCGCATACTCCAGGTCGACCACGAAGCCGATGCTGACCAGATCATCGCCCGTCTTCTCGTCCTTCATCGGGTACAACCAGGTGCCGCCGATCTGCCCGTATTTGGAGGACAGCTTCAGCGGCCAGGGGCCGACGGTGTGGATCAGGCGATCGAGGGGCTTGGGCACCTTCCAGACCTCCTTGACCCCGAGCTCCCAGACCTGGGGCTCACGATCCTCGGCCAGGTCGAACTCCCTGATGGCGGCGCCCGAGAGAGAGCCCCAGCAACCCTCCGCGAGCACGGTGGCCTGCGCCTTGATGTCGGTGCCCGGCTCAAAGTTGCCCAGCGGCTCGCCGTCCTTGCCGCGGCCCTTGTCGCCCGAGCGGACGCCAACCACGCGGCCGTCCTCAACGATCAGATGCGTGGCCGAGGTCTCGGTCAGCACGTAGGCGCCGGCCTCCTCGGCCTGGCGCTGCTGAAAGCGCGCCAGCGCCGACACCGAGATGACCTCGTTGCCGTGGTTCTTGAACGGCGGAGGCGGTGGGATGCGCAGCTTGATTTTGGAGGTGGGCGTCATGTAGACCGCCTCCTTGACGACCTCGCCGAAGGCGAAGCCCTCCTTGCGCCATTCCTCGCGTGTCATCTCCGGAAACAGCTCTTCCAGAGCCGCCGGGCGCATGACCGCACCCGACAGATTGTGCCCCCCGCAGGTCTTGGCCTTCTCGACGACCGCCACCGGCACTTCGCCGAGCCGCTCCATCGTCTCGGGGTCGTCGGCCAGCAGCTGCAGCAGGCGATTGGCGCACGCCAGGCCGGCGGTGCCCCCGCCCACGATCACCACGCCCACCTCGATGACCTCGTCCTCGGGGTCGAGGCCCTCCTTGACGAACTCCTTGGGCGAGTCAACCGGGGGCGGGAAGGCCGCGGGGATGGCCTTCCCATTGTGGTGAGCCATCGCTCAGCTTCCCTTCTTCGCCTTCACTGCCTCCGTGAGCTTGGGCAGGATCTTGTTCAGATCACCGACCACGCCGAGGTCGGAGAATTCGAAGATCGGCGCGTTGGAATCCTTGTTGATCGCGACGATGTTCTCTGAGCCCTGCATGCCCACCTTGTGCTGGATCGCCCCGGAGATGCCCGCCGCCAGATACAGCTTCGGCGCGACCGTCTTGCCGGTCTGGCCGATCTGTGCCGCGTAGGGGTACCAGCCGGCGTCGACAACCGCCCGCGTGGCGGCGACGGCGCTGTTGCCGCCGAAGGCGCCGGCCAGGTCCTCGGCGAGCTGAAAGCCCTCGGCCTTGCCGAGACCCCGCCCGCCGGCGATCAGGATGTCGGCTCCCTCGATGTCCACGTCGGCGCCGCGCTGTTCGCCGCGGGTGATCATGGTGGCCTGCAGGGCGTGCGCGCTGAGCTCGAAGTCGAGCTTCTCGACCGGAGCGTCGCCGCCGCCGGACTGCCTGATCTCGAAGGCGTTCAGGCGGCCGATGATGATGCCCACGTCAGAGCGGTATTTGATTTCGGAGATGGCGGAATCGCCCAGGATCGGGCGCTCGGCGATCAGCTCGCCGCCCTCGGCGCGCACGGAGGTGACCTCCATCACGACGCCGGCGCCCAGCCTCGCCGCCAGTCCGGCTCCGATCTCGAAGCCGAGCAGGCCGCCGCCGAACAGCGCGTAGGAGTAGCCGCCGGCGGAGATGGCCGCCGCCATCGCATCGACCAGCGGCTGAGCCAGGCCCTCGGGGCCCTCGGCGACGAGCACCTTCTTGGCGCCGTAGTTGCCGAGCGTCGCCGCCAGATCCTCCGGAACGCTCTCGCCCAGCAGGATCGCGTGTGCCTCGCCGCCGAGCTCGGCGGCGAGCTTGGCGCCCTCCGAGACGGCGCCGAGTGAGTTCTTGTTGATCGCGCCGTCGTAGTGCAGCGCGTAGACCAGGATGTTCGCCATTTCAGTTTCAGCTCCTATCTAGATGAGCTTGCGCTCGTCGAGCCAGGCGATGATCTTCTCGACCGTCTCGCCGGTGTCCTCGTCCTCGATGATCTCGCCGGCGGCCTTCGCCGGTGGTGCCTTGGCGGCGATCCACTGAGCGGCCGAGTTATCGCCGCCGACCTTGGCGGGGTCGATCTCGACCTCGCCGGCGGTGACCGTGTCGAGGGGCTTCTTCTTGGCGCCCATGATCGCCTTCAGCGACGGATAGCGCGGCTCGTTGATGGCGTCGCCGACGGAGATGACGGCCGGCAGCTTGACCTGCACGGTGTCGTAGCCGTACTCGGCCTGGCGCTCGCAGCGCAGGGCCTCGGAGTCGACATCCATCTTGATCACCTGCGTCAGCGACGGCATGCCCAGATGCTCGGCCACGACCGCTCCGATCGTGTAGCACTCGCCGTCGTCGGACTGCTGGCCCAACAGCACCAGGTCGGGGTTCTCACGCTCGAGCGTCTTGGCCAGCGCGTAGCCGGTCGCTGCGACATCCGAGCCTGCGACGGCCGGGTCTGAGAGGTGGACCGAGCGGTCCGCCCCGAGCGAGACGGCCTTGTGCAGCGCGCGTACGGCGCTGTCGGGGCCCATCGTCACAGCCACAATCTCCTCCACGGGGACCGCGCCGCCCTCTTTGATCTGCATCGCAGCCTCGATGGCGTGCGTGTCATAGGGGTTGAGGTTCTTCTCCCCGCTGCGGTCCATGCGCCCCGTCGAGGGGTCGAGCTTCTTCTCGACGGCGGCGTCCGGGACCTCCTTCACCAGGACGCATATCTTCATTCAGGAAACTCCTTGGGGTCTGTTGGGGGCGATCCTACCTGGTTGAGCGGTTGACTGACGCGTCAATCAGTGATTGACGCGTCCCGCCTGGTGGCGGCTCCGCGGATGAATTCGACGATCGCCTGGGTGGGGGCGCCGGGTGTGAAGACCTCTGCCACGCCCAGACTCTTCAGCTCGGGGATGTCCTCGGCGGGGATCGTCCCGCCGACGGTCACGACCACGTCGTCGATGCCCTGAGCCTGCAGAAGCTCAACCACGCGGGGAACCAGCGTCATGTGGGCTCCTGACAGGATCGACAGGCCGACCGCGTCGGCGTCCTCCTGGATGACGGTCTCCACGATCTGCTCCGGTGTCTGATGCAGGCCGGTGTAGATCACCTCCATACCCGCGTCGCGCAGGGCCCGGGCGATGATCTTCGCGCCGCGGTCGTGTCCGTCCAGCCCGGGCTTGGCCACGACGACACGGATCTTGTTGTGGGTCGGGGTCTCGGACATCCGCTCTCGCCAGATTATGACCCGCGGGGAGCCCGCGCCCCCAGGCGGCCCCTGGCGAGGCGGCCGATGCCCCCGAGGGCGGCGGCGAAGGCCACGGCGGCGAGCATCTTCAGGCGACGGCCGAGACGGTCCAGGTGCAGCACCTCCCAGCCCTCTTGAACGGCGATGCGCCGGAGGTCCGGATCCGGGTTGACGACCACGGCGTGACGCACGGCTCGCAGCATCGGCAGGTCGGACTCGGAATCGGAGTAGGCGAAGGAGGCGGCCAGATCGATGCCCTCGCGCTCGGCCAGCTCGCGCATCGAGAGGACCTTGCCCTCGCGGTAGTTGAACGGTCCCGCCGGCCTGCCCGTGTAGCGGCCTTCGACGATCTCCGAGCGCGAGCCGAGACCCCCGTCGAAGGCGAGCACGTGGGCCAGCAGATCGGCCATCTCCTGGGAGGCGGCGGTCAGGATGTAGACCGGCATGCCGGCGTCCTGGTGGGCGTAGGCGCGGGCGAGCATCTGCGGGTACAGGCGCGGAAGCACACCGGCAAGCACCCGCGGGGACAGCCGCTCGAGGTCGCGGACGCGGACGCCGGCGATCATCTCCCCCACGCGCCTGCGCACGTCGTCGGCGCGGTCGTCGGTTGACCCGCGCAGCCGGAAACGAAGGTTCTCGTACGCGTCGCGGACCAGCCGGCCGCGCGAGATCATCCCCGTCTCGTAGGCCGCACGGGCGAAATAGATGCCCGAGGAGCCGGCCATCAGCGTCTTGTCCAGGTCAAAGAAGGCCGCCGCGCGCGGCGGGCCCGAGCCGTTGCTGGCGCCTGCCACTAGACCTTGAGGATCACCGCGTCGCCCTGGCCGCCGCCCGAGCAGATCGCCGCACAGCCGAGACCTCCGCCACGCCGGCGCAGCTCGAGTATGAGGCTCCCCAGGATGCGCGCTCCGGACGCACCGATCGGATGGCCGAGGGCGACCGCGCCGCCGTTGACGTTGACCCTGTCCTCATCGATGTTGAGCATCCGGATCGAGTTCAGGGTGACCGAGGCGAACGCCTCGTTGATCTCCCACACGTCGATGTCTCCGGGCTGAAGGCCCGCTTTGTCCAGGGCCTTGCGTGCGGCGGCCGCGGGGGTTGTGGCCAGGTTTGCGAAGTCGTTGGCGCTCTGCGCGTGGGCCAGGATCTCGGCCAGAGCCTCCTTGCCGTTGGCGGCCGCCCACTCATCAGAGGACAGCACCAGGGCGCCTCCGCCGTCGTTCACGCCGGGCGAGTTGCCGGCCGTGTGCGAACCCTCCTTGCCGACGAGCCCAGGAAGCGCCGCGAGCTTCTCGAGCGAGGTGTCCCGGCGCGGGCCCTCGTCGATCTCAACGACGGTGTCGCCCTTGCGCCCCTTGATGGTGACCGACACGATCTCCTCTGACAGACGACCGTCGTCGATGGCCTGCAGCGCACGCTCGTGGGAGCGCAGCGCCCAGCGGTCCAGATCGGCGCGGGTCAGCTCCAGCTGATCGCCGATCTCGGTGGCCTCAACGAACATCTGCTTGCCCGAGAACGGATTGGTGAGGCCGTCGTGGACCATCGCGTCGAGCATCTTCGCGTCACCCATGCGGTAGCCGAAGCGGGCCTCGGGGAGCAGATACGGAGCCTTCGACATCGACTCCATGCCCCCGCCGACGCCGACCTCCACGTCGCCGCCGCGGATCGCCTGATCGAGGATCACCGATGCCCGCAGCCCCGAGGCGCAGACCTTGTTGATCGTCTCTGAAGAGACCTCCTTGGGTATCTCAGCCTTGATCTGGGCCTGGCGCGAGGGGATCTGGCCCTGGCCGGCCTGCAGCACCTGGCCCATCACGACATGGTCAACCTGCTCCGGCTCCACGCCGGCGCGCTCGAGCGCCGCTTTGATCGCGACCCCGCCGAGCTCAGTCGCATCCAGCGAGGACAGGCCGCCGCCCATCTTGCCGACGGGGGTACGCGCCGTACCGAGGATCACGGTCTTGGGCATCGAAACAGCACTCTCCTGGGAATGGTCGGGAAGGGACGGGAGAGGCCAATGGTAGTGGACCGCTCCGCGATCCCACCGGGATCGGGCGCCGGACGCATCGGGCGCAAGCTGGATATCGTGCCGAAACCATGCAGGTGTCCGCCACCACCAACCCCGCCGCGAGCAGCGACTCCGACACCGTCGCGGTGGGCGTGTTCGAGGGCGAGGATCTCCCGGCGGGGGCGCCGGGCGAGCTGGGCGAGCTGCTCGCCTCCGGCGAGGCCCGGACCTCTCTCAAGGCGCTCGCCCTGTCTCACGCCGGGGGCAAGCGCTGGCTGCTCGTCGGACTCGGCGCTCGCGCTGAGTTCACTCCCGAGCGCGCACGGGTCGCGGCCGCGGCGGCGTGTGAGCGGGCGAACGAGATCTCCACGCGCACGCTGTGCTGGGTGGTGCCCGGCGACGGCGGCGCGGCTGTGGCTGAGGCGCTCGTGCAGGGCACGATCCTGCGCGACTACCGCTTCGAGCGCCACAAGTCCACTCCCGCCGAGGAGGCGGGCTCCCCCCCAAAGCGGCTCGAGGGCCTGATCGTCTCCGCGCCGGACGCCTCGGACACCGCGGTGGCCGAGGCGGCGCTCGTGGCAACCGCGGTCAACGACGCGCGGGATCTGCAGAACCGGCCCGGAAACGACCTCACCCCCAGCGCACTGGCAGAGCAGGCGGTTGCGCTCGGAGAGGAGATCGACGGGCTGTCCGTGCAGGTGGAGGGACGCGAGGGGATCATCGCCCGCGGGATGGGAGCCTTCGCCGCGGTGGCGCAGGGATCTGATGAGGAGCCCGCGCTGATCACGCTGCGCTACGAGGGCTCCGGCGCGAAGGGTCCCACGCTGGGCTTCGTGGGCAAGGCTGTGACGTTCGACAGCGGCGGCATCTCGTTGAAGCCGGGGGCAAAAATGGCCGAGATGAAGTTCGACATGTCGGGCGGCGCGGCCGTGCTCGAGGCCGTCGCCGCGATCGCCCGCCTGAAGCTGCCGGTCCGGCTCGTCGCGGTCGTCGGCGCCACCGAGAACCTGCCGAGCGGCCACTCGGTCAAGCCCGGGGACATCGTCACGGCCTCCAACGGCAAGACGATCGAGGTCAACAACACCGATGCCGAGGGCCGGCTGGTGCTGGCCGACTGCCTTTGTCACGCAGTCGCCGAGGGCGCCGAGCAGATCGTCGATCTGGCCACGCTCACTGGCGCGGTGATCGTCGCTCTGGGCTCTACCTACGCGGGGCTGATGAGCAACGATGACGAGTTCGCCGGGCGGATAACGGGCGCCGGAGAGCGCACCGGCGAGATCGTCTGGAGATTGCCCCTGCACCCGGAGTACGACGAGCTCGTCAAGGGCCAGTACGGCGACCTCGACAACGCGCCGGAAGCGCGCAAGGCGGGCACGATCGTGGGCGCAAGCTTCCTGTCGAACTTCGTCGGCGAGGTGCCCTGGGCACATCTCGACATCGCCGGCTCGGCCTGGGATCTGGATCGGGCCTATGTCGGCAAGGGCGCCTCCGGCTACGGCGTGCGCCTGCTGGTCGAGCTGGCCCGCTCCTACGGCGCCTAGCCCGCCAGAGTCACTCGGCCGGCTGTTCCAGCCAGTCAGTCACCACCGCCCAGGCGGGCTCGCGCGGATCGATGTGCGCGCGGTGTCGACCCGCCTCGCCCTCGATCTCCACGAGCTCGACGTCGCCGCCGGCCGCGAGCGCCGCGGTCGCATAGTCGCGGCTCCGCTCCACCGACACGGTTTCGTCAAGGACGCCGTGCACGAGCAGCGCGGGGATCTCGAGCGGGACGCTCGCGATCGGGTTGCCGACGGCGTAGCGCTCGGGCCACTCCTCCGGAGCGCCACCCATCAGGGCGTCCACAGCGGTGCTCAGCTCGCGGTAGGCACCGACCAGGTCGCACACGCCCGCCTGGGATATGACCCGCTGAAGGGGCACCCGCGGCTCCCCGTCGATCGCGCCGGGCGCACCCGCGGGCAACTTACCCCGGCCGGCCGCCCAGAGCGCCAGGTGTCCGCCCGCAGAGTGCCCGATCACGCTCACGCGCGCGAGATCCAGCGGCGCGTCGAGCGCGTCCAGATGATCGATCGCCGCGGCCACGTCGGCGAAGGTCGACGGCCAGCCGCCGCCGTTGCCGACGCGGCGGTACTCGATGTTCCACACCGCATACCCTCTCCGCACCAGGTCGCCGGCCAGCGCTCGCATCACGATCTTGCCGTAGCGCTTTCGCCACGAGCCGCCGTGGATCAGGATCATCACCGGGTGGGTCCCGGCCCCCGCCGGCGCCGACCGTCCCGCGGGCATGTGCAGCTCGGCACGTTGGGAGCGATCACGCCCGTAGCGATACGTGCGCCCCGGCGATAGAACGTCGCGGATGATGCGCGCACGGGCCACTTGCGCCAATCCTAGATAATGCGCCGCGATGGACTTCGACCTGTCTCCCGACCATGAGCTGATCAGGCGAACCGTGAGGGAGTTCGCCGAGGGCGAGGTGGCGCCCGTCGCCGAGGAGCTCGACCGCACGAAGGCCTTCCCCTACGACATCGTGGAGAAGCTCGGCAAGCTGAACCTGATGGGGATCCCGTTTCCGGAGGAGTACGGCGGCGGCGGCGGCGACACGCTGGCCTACGCGCTCACGGTCGAGGAGCTCACCCGCGTGGACTCCTCCGTTGCGATCACGCTGTGCGCGCACACCTCGCTCGGCACACAGCCGGTCTATCTGTTCGGCTCAGAGGAGCAGAAGCGCGAGTGGTTGCCGCAACTGTGCTCGGGGGAGCGCCTGGGGGCGTTTGGCCTGACCGAGCCCGAGGCGGGATCGGACGCGGGCAACACCCGTACCCGAGCCCGCCTGGAGGACGGCGAATGGGTGGTCAACGGAGCCAAGCAGTTCATCACCAACGCCGGAACGGACATCTCGGGAATCGTGTGCATCACGGCCGTCACGGGCGAGCCCGCCACCGAGAACGGGGGCACCGCTGACGGGAGCGCTCACAGGGAGATCTCGAACATGATCGTCGCCAACGGCACGCCCGGCTACACCCAGGGGGAGCCCTACCGGAAGATGGGCTGGAACGCCTCGGACACGCGTCCGCTGTCCTTCAGCGACTGCCGCGTGCCGCAGGAGAACCTGCTGGGACCGCGCGGGGCCGGGCTGAAGCAGTTTCTGCACATCCTCGACATCGGCCGCATCGGGGTGGCGGCGATGGGCGTGGGGCTTGCCGAGGGCGCGCTGTCAGAGGCCCTTCGCTACGCCAAACAGCGAATAGCCTTCGGCACGCCCATCTCGAAGTTTCAGGCGATCCAGGGCAAGCTCGCCGACATGTCCAGCGAGATCGAGGCCGCGCGGCTGCTCGTGTACAAGGCGGCTCTCGAGAAGGACAACAAACGCAACTTCACCCTGACGGCCGCCCAGGCGAAGCTGAAGACGGGCCGCCTGGCGGTGCGCTGCGCGGAGGAGGCGGTGCAGATACACGGCGGCTACGGCTACATCGAGGAGTACCCGGTGTGCCGGTTCTATCGCGACGCGAAGATCCTCACGATCGGCGAGGGCACCGACGAGATCCAGCAGATGGTGATCGCCCGGGCGCTCGGCGCCTAGCGCGTGTTGGCGCGCTCCAGCAGCTGGGTGGCGGCACTCGCCGGATCAAGCCGGCGCTCGACCACCTCCTCGAGCAGGCGCTGAAACTCGGGGTCCTCGCGCAGGTCCTCCTCCAGACGGCGGCGGATGCGTGCGGTCGCGATCGCGATCATCTCGTTGCGCAGGTTGCGCCGGCGCCGCTCGGCCAGCTGGTCCTCGGCGAGGATGTGGGCACGGTGCTCGTCAAGGCGCTCGACCAGCTCTGAGATGCCCCTGTCGTGGACCGCCTCGGTCTTGACGATCGGCACCCGCCACTGCCCGCGTACCTCCTCAGGCGAGCGGTCGAGATTGGCGAGAGACATCACGCCGCGGATCTCGCGGACCATCGTGTCGGTCAGCGGATGGTCGGCCTTGTTGATCACGATCACGTCCGGGATCTCCATCACACCGGCCTTCAGCGCCTGGATCGAGTCACCCGAGCCGGGCATCAGCACGAGCACGATCGTGTCGGCGTGGTCGATGATGTCGATCTCGGCCTGGCCGACGCCGACCGTCTCGACGAACACGTCCTGGCGACCGGCCGCGTCGAGCAGCAGCGCGGCCTGCAGCGCCGCCTCGGAGAGGCCGCCGAGCGCCCCCCGATTCGCCATCGAGCGGATGAACACGCCCCCGTCGAGGTAGTGCTCTGACAGGCGAATGCGGTCGCCCAGCAGGGCGCCGTGGGTGAACGGCGATGAGGGGTCGATGGACAGCACGCCCACGGTGCGGCCGGCCTCGCGGCGGGCCTTCGTGAGCGCGCCTATCAGCGTCGACTTGCCGGCGCCGGGCGGACCGGTGAAGCCGACCACGGCCGCCTGGCCGGTGTGCGGGTAGACCTCTCTGACGAGCTCCCAGCCCTCGGGGCGATCGTTCTCGACCAGCGTGATCGCGCGCGCCAGCGCGCGACGGTCGCCGTCGAGCAGCCGCTGTGCAAGTGTCGGAGCGCTCATCGCGGCGCAATCATCGCAGGGCGCCCGCGGGGCAATACGATTCTGGCGATGGAGCCGCTGCTAGCCGACCCCGCCGCGACGACGCCCGCCGAGCGGCTCGCCGGCACGCTGCGGCGGGCTCCGGAGCCTCTGCACGGCGGGCCGCTGGCGCTGGCCCGGTTCCTGCGCGCCAACCACATGCTGAGCTTCTCCTATGCGCACCTGCTGACGCGCTGGGTGCTGTTGAAGCTGCGCTACCGGCGGCGCCTGCAGACCGACGGCATCTGCTTCATCTGCCCGAGCGTGCGGCTCGAGATCGGCGCCCGGGCGACGCTCCGGATCGGCCGCTGGGCATGGATCGGGCACGGCTCGAAGATCCGCGTGCATGAGGGCGAGGTGAGCATCGGCGCAAAGACGGTGATGGGGCAGGAGTGCACGATCTCGGCCTACCAGAGCGTGTCGATCGGGCGCGAGTGCATCATCGCCGACCGGGTGATGCTGATCGACTTCGACCACGGCGTGGTGGAGGTCGATCGCGCGATCCGCGAGCAGGGGATCTATAAGCGGGACGTTCGCGTCGGGCACAACGTCTGGATCGGCTACGGAGCGTGCGTTCTGCGAGGCGTGAGCGTAGGTTCGAACAGCATCGTGGGAACCAATGCGGTGGTCACCAGGGACGTCCCCGAGAACGCGGTCGTCGGGGGCGTACCCGCGCGAACGATCCGGATGCGCGAGGCCCCATCCTCGATGCGCTGGCAGTGAGCGCTCAGGCCGTGAAGAGCGCCGCGCGGTCGGCATACACGGCCAGGTTGCGCGGGCCGCTGTCCTGATCGGGTGGAGTTCTCGCCAGCGCCCTTGCGAGCGCCTGGCGGTGGCCCTCGAATCGCTCGCGCCCATACGGGGCAGCCCCTCCTCGGGAGACCATGAACGGCCAGTCGCTGGACTGCAGCGCGAGCAGCTCGCGCACAGCGGCGGTGCCCGCGCGCGAGCCCGCGGCAAGGACCTCGAGCTCGGCGGCGCGCGCTGAGAACGCCATCTCGGCCACCGCCGGACCCGACCACGTCGACAGGTCGCCGTCCTTACCCCAGCTGCTCGCCTGCCAGTCCCCCGCGCCGGCGATGCCCTCCGCGCCACCGCCCCGCGCCCGCTCCGGCCGGACCGGCTCATGGCGTTCAAGGACGTCGTCCAGGCGGGCCAGCTCGAGGCCCTGGCGGGCGCACTCCTCAACGACCGCCTCGAGCCAGGCGATCCCCTCATACCACCAGTGGCCGAACAGCTCCGTGTCCACGGCGAACACCGCCAGCCCGCCTCCGGGAAGGCCGGCGCCGGCGTCGCTCAGGCGGGCGATCGTGCGCGCCACGAAGTCCGCGGCGTGGTCCCTGACAAGGGCCAGCGCGCGGGCGTGGTCGTAGGCGCCGCCGTCGTTGTTCCAGGGCCTGTGCTGCTGGAGGGTGTGGTGATGGAAGTCACGGTAGGGGCCGCTCGCCGGATAGCCGCCGTCGCTCCAGACCAGCGCGATCGTGGCCCGGTCGATCGGCACGAGGACGACACCCGCGTCGCTCACGAGCGGCTGCAGGTGCTCGCGGGCACCCACTCCGAAGCGCTCGGTCAGCTCGACGCAGACCGAGCTCACAGCGGCATTCGCGAGCGCGCTCTGAAGCCACCGAGCGTTGGCGCACTCCGGCAGCCAGAAGCCCCCGCGCCAGCCGTCTGCCCCGAAGCGGGCGCGGTGGGAATCCACTCCGACCTGGACCTGCGCGTGGACGCCGGCGTCGGTGGCGAGCAGCGGCAGGATGGCGTGCGTCGCCGAGGAGGTCCACTGCGCGTGGGGAGACATGGCTCCGATCATGTCCCCGCCGCGGCTTCGCAGACGCTCGAGCGCCGCTGCGTAGTCGCCCCACGAGCGCTCGAGCTCGAGCGCCAGCTGCTCCTCTCCGCCGTCGCGCAGCCCGGCGATGTCCTTCTGGTGGGTCTCGAGGCAGACCCCCTCCACGAAGGCGGCAAAGCGCTCCGGTACCCTCGGCGCCGCCAGCTGGTCGCACAGCACGGGCGTCAGCGACAGCGTCAGCGGCGCGCCGCGGTCGAGCAGGTCGAGCAGCGGCAGATAGCTGCCGGCCATCGCGTCCCACAGCCACTCCTCCCCGAACGGCCAGGTGTCATAGCCCTCGACATAGGGCATATGCGTGTGCAGGACGATCGCCAGGACGCCGCGCTCGCGAGACCCTCTCACGAACGGCATACCGCGACGAAATCCAGCGCGCGATCGAGATCGGCTTCCCGCGCCGGGCGCAGCACGAAGTCCGAGGCCGCGATCGCCGGGGTGAACCAGCCGTAGAAGCGCTCCGACAGGCCGAGGCGGGTGTGCAGGCCATCCCAGCCCAGTTTCAGGGCGAACTCGTGCGCACGGAGCTTGCGCGCGTGAAACAGCCCGAACATCTCGACCACCGCGAAGCGCGTCCGGCACAGCTCGGCGAACTCCTCGGCGCGGTACTCGTGAACGTGCCAGGGATTGTCAGAGCGCGACGCTCCCTTCGGCGCCAGAGTCAGCACGTTGGGGGTGGAGACGAACACCATGCCGCGCCCGCCCACGAGCGAGCCGAAGCGGGCCAGCGCCGCCCCCGGATCGGTCAGGTGCTCGATCGTCTGCAGGAACACGACCGCGTCGGCCTCCTCGGAGAACGTTTCGACGAGCTCTCGTGCAAAGCGCAGGTTCGCCCGCCGGTAGCGAAGGCGCGCATGCTCGTGCGCCTCCGGATTGGCGTCGACGCCGACCACGCTCGCCGCGGCCCGGGCAAGGATGTCCGAGCCGTAGCCCTCGCCGCAGGCCATGTCGATCACGCGCATCCCCCCCACGCGCGCCGCGATCCATTCGTAGACCGCGAGGTGGCGGCGGAACCAGTAGTTCTCGGCCGGCACGTCCGGCAGCGTCCGCTCTCCGGTCAGCGCGAGCGGCGGAACGCCCTCGGGCTGGTCACGCTGCTGGTGGAGGGTGTCTGTCAAGGCGGGCGCGAGTATATGGTGCCTCTCCATGGCGCCCGCGCTCAGCACCGAGGAGATCCACGACGTCAATGCGCGCTATCACAACCTGGCGGCGGGCCACTATGACTCCAAGTGGGGCATCGACTTCGACGAGCTGGGGTGCGCGCAGGTTCTGGCGAAGACCTCAAAGGCGCTCGGCCGTGAGCCGGAGCATTACCGGCGCTCGCTCGAGATCGGGGCGGGAACGGGGTACTTCACCCTCAACCTGCTGCGCGCGGGGGTGATCGCGCAGGCCACCT
The DNA here is from genome assembly GCA_963826995.1 of uncultured Solirubrobacteraceae bacterium. Taxonomy (GTDB): domain Bacteria; phylum Actinomycetota; class Thermoleophilia; order Solirubrobacterales; family Solirubrobacteraceae; genus Palsa-744. Next base: position 528,555 of record CAWGYZ010000006.1, read on the forward strand.
GCAGCGACATCTCCCCGGGCATGCTGGCCGTGCTTCAGGCCAACGCAGAGCGCCTGGGGCTCGAGGTAAAGACCACGGCGGCCGATGCCGAACGCCTGCCGTTCAAGGACGCCAGCTTCGATTTGGTGCTCGGCCACGCGGTGCTCCACCATATCCCCGACCTCGCGCTCGCGTTCAGCGAGTTCGAGCGCGTGCTCGCTCCCGGCGGCACATTGCTGTTCGCCGGTGAGCCCTCCCGCTACGGCGACCGCCTGGCGGCCGTGCCCAAGCGAATGGCAGGCGCTTTGGCGCCGCTGTGGCGTCGAGCGATCGGCGCCCGCGCCGCACCGCGGGCCGAGGAGGCTGAGCCGGACGCGGCGCTCGAGCGGGTGGTGGATGTCCATGCCTTCGCCCCGGCCGACCTGGCCCGTCTCGCCGACGACGCGGGCCTGATCGACGTGCGGGTCACAGGCGAGGAGCTCCTGGCGAACTGGTTCGGCTGGACCAACCGAACACTCGAGTCCTCGGCCGAGGCCGCTGACGTCCCCTGGGCATGGCGCCAGTACGCCCATCGCGGCTACCTGATGCTGCAGCGGCTGGACCGCAGCATGCTTGAGCCGCGACTGCCCGCGGCGATCTTCTACAACCTCATGATCGCCGCGCGCAAGCCAGCCTAGACTGGCCCTATGGCCGATCAACTCAAGGGATTCCCGCTGTTCCTGCTGGGGATCGTGGCGCTGCCCGGCGAGAGCGTACCGCTGCACGTGTTCGAGGATCGCTACCTGATGATGATCGAGGAGTGCATGCTCGCCGAGCGGGAGTTCGGCATCGTGTGGTCCTCCGACGGAGAGCTCAAGCCGGTGGGTTGCGCCTGCCGGATCGAGGACACCATCGAGCGCATGGAGGACGGCCGCCTCAACATCCTCGTCCGCGGGACGACCCCGTTCCGGCTGGTGGAGCGCCAGGACGACCTGCCCTACCCGGCCGCGGTGATCGAGTTCCTGGGCGACGAGGCCGAGGAGGCCGATGCCGAGGCCTCGCTGAGCGCTCGCGAGCTCTACAGGGACCTCGTCGAGCAGGCCACCGACCAGAAACTGGGCGAGGAGGAGCTCGCAGCGCTGGACGCCTACGGGATGGCGGCCACGGTGGAGTTCGGCTCGGACGCCAAGCAGGAGCTGCTTGAGCTGCGCTCGGAGAACGCCCGCCTACGCCTGCTGGCGCTGCTGCTGCGGGCCGCGATGAAACGGCTCGAGCTCGTCGAGCGCGCCCAGACCCGCGCCCGCTCAAACGGCAAGGTCCGATTCGGCTAGAGCGAGCCGAACGCCGCGCAGGGCCGGCTCACATCGGCAGGTGACACACCTGCTGAGCGGTCTGCAACACGAACAGCGCGAGGTTGCGAAACACCTTGGGCTGCGCCGCCGAGTTGTCGGCGAAGCGCACGGTCCCGTTTTCATCGCGCACGTAGTAGCTCAGGACCGATCCGGCCTGCGCCGGCAGCGAGGTGCGCTTGGACGCCGGGCTGTTCAGTTCTTCCTGGATCGCACGTGCCTGTACGAGCGCGGCGTCGCTCAGCTTCAGCACCGCACCACCGTTGCACTGGGCGCCGCCTTCTTCGTTCACGAGCAGGGTCAGATGGGCGCCCGGAACATCGCCGGAGCGTTCCACCACGAACAGGTCGGAGGCTTTGATGCCCCCGCTGCAGCCGATGCCGAGCACCACCGCGACGAGGGCCGCGACACCCGAAGCGCTCCTCACGCACTCACCGCCACCCCGCCGCGACGCGGGTCACCGGCGGCGGTGATCCCGTCGGCACGGCTCTGCACCGCCTGAACCCCGCCGAAGAACAGGTTCAGCTCGCCGAAGCGCACCACCTGCACGTCGCCCAGCCTGAGCCCCCCGAGGTCGATCCCCGGCTCGGCGTAGAGGACGCCGTTCTCGAAATGCACGCGCGGAGCGTCGACCGCCTCGCGCGCGGTGAGGCCGTGATCGACGGCGCCCACGATCGTCTGCAGCACGGCCGAGCGGATGCGATTGGAGCCCGCACTGCCCAGCACCAGCTCCACCTCCTCGCCGCGCATCACGATCGACGGGGCCATCATGCTCGGCATGCGCCGGCCGGGAGGATGGAGGTTGAAGCCGAACGGATTCAGATCCTCCTCGCCCATCACGTTGTTGAGGTGGATGCCGGTGCCCGGCACGACCACGCCCGAGCCCTCGCCGTTGGTGCAGGTGCAGCTGCATGCGCGCCCGCCCGCGTCGAGCACCGAGATGTGCGTGGTGGAGCCGAGGCGGGTTGCGAGGAAGCGCTCGAGGAAGCCCCGCTCATCCAGTCCCTCGAGAAACTCCGGCGTACGCTCGGACTGGGCCGCCTCCATGGCGTCGACGACGCCCTGAAGGGGAGGCGGCTGCGGGCCGCGATTCAACAACGACAGCGCATATGCGAGCAGCGTCCCGCCCGCCGAGGGCGGCGGGTTGGTGAGGACCTCGCGATCGCGATAGGGCACGCTCACGGGCTCACGCTCGATCGCCCGATAGCCGGCGAGGTCCTCGGCGCTCAGCGAGCCCCCGCCCGCCCACACCCAGTCGCACACCGCTGCCGCCACCTCGCCGCTGTAGAAGGGCTCGACGCCCTCCTCGCCCAGGCGCAGCAGTGCGTCCGCGAGATCCGGGTTGCGCAGCAGCTCCCCCTCCCCCAGCACCCGCCCCTGCGGCGCCCACAGGGCCGCGCACTCGGGCGTCGAGGTCAGCAGGTCGGCGAGGATCTTCGCCACGTAGGCCTGCTCGGTATTGAGCACGACGCCCTCGCGCGCCAGCCGCGCGGCCGGCGCCACCAGCTCATCCAACGGCAGCGTCCCCCATCGTTCCATCGCTGCGCACACGCCTGCCGGCGCCCCATACACGCCACAGGAGGCGGGACCGATGTGGAAGACCTGGGCGGCGTCGCCGAAGGACACATCGATCGCCCGCAGCGGGGCCGCCGAGCCGTCCCCGCCATCAGATGTGGTCCGGTCGGTGGGCGCCTGCACGAAGAAGTCGAGCAGCGCCGCCTGCTCGCCGCCGCCCGCCACCAGCATGTACCCGCCCGCCCCCAGCCCCGTCAGCAGCGGCTCGGCCACAAACGATGTGAGCATCGCCCCCACGGCCGCATCAACGGCATTGCCGCCCTCCTGCAGAACCCTCGCCCCGGCCTCCGCCGTGAGCGGATGCCCGGCCGCCACAACCCCCTTCCCACGCGCGCTCATGTCAGAGCGATAGCACAGCCGCCGCCGTCGATGCGAAGCGCCCTGCGCCAGTGCGGATCTGTCAGCTCGTCAGTCGAGCAGAACAAGGACGCAGGAAGCGTGGCGTGCTCCGCACGCGAGCGACCGAGGACGCAGTTATGCGAAGCGCTGACGGCCTTACAGATTGGGGATGAACTCTGGGACTTCCAGCTCATCGACGGCAAGCCCCCCGCGGCGCTGCCCGCCCCGGGACCGCTCGCCGCCGGTGCTGCCCGCCCTGGCCGAGCGCTGCACGGTGAGCTCCCCGGCCGGCTCCTGCATGCGCCCGCTGCGTTTGCGCGAGCCGCGATCGCCGTAGCCGGTGGCGACCACGGTCACCCAGACCTGATCGTCCAGCTTCTCATCGACCATCGCGCCGAAGATGATGTTGGCGTCGGGATGGGCGGCCTCGGACACGGACTTGGCGGCCTCGTTGACCTCCCACAGCGACAGGTTGCTGCCGCCCGTTATCGACAGCAGGATCGAGTGCGCGCCGTCCATCGAGGTCTCGAGCAGCGGCGATGAGACGGCCTGCATGGCCGCCTCCGTGGCGCGGTTCTCGCCGACGCCCATGCCGATTCCGAGCAGCGCGTTGCCGGCGTCGCTCATGATCGTGCGCACGTCGGCGAAGTCCAGGTTGATGAGGCCGGGAAGGGTGACCAGGTCAGAGATTCCCTGTACGCCCTGACGCAGCACGTCGTCGGCCACGCGGAAGGCCTCGACCATCGCTGTCTGCTTGTCCAGCACGGACAGAAGCCGGTTGTTGGGGACGACGATCAGCGTGTCCACCTCCTCGGCGAGGGCGCTCACGCCATGCTCGGCCTGCTCAGAGCGGCGTGAGCCCTCGAACCCGAACGGCTTGGTCACGATCGCGACCGTGAGGGCCCCGACTTCGCGGGATATCCGCGCCAGCACCGGCGCGGCGCCGGTCCCGGTGCCGCCGCCCGCCCCGGCGGTGATGAAGACCATGTCGGACCCCTTCAGCAGCGCCTTGACGCGGTCGTAGTCCTCCATCGCCGCGGCACGCCCGACGTTGGCGTCCGAGCCCGAGCCCAATCCCTTCGTCAGCTCCGCGCCGATGTGCAGGGTGATGTCGGCCGTGGACTGCTGCAGCGACTGCAGGTCGGTGTTCACGGCCAGGAACTCGACCCCCTCGACCTCGGCCTCGACCATCCGGTTGACCGCATTCACGCCGCCTCCGCCCACGCCCACGACTCGGATCACCGGCTGTTCGACGGCGCCGACGGTGCCGGCGCCGAACGACGCCGAGCCGGCCGGGTGCTGGCGGCTGTACTCGTCCATCACCGGGCGCGCCGGCGGGGGATCCATCACGTTCTCGGGGATCTCCGAGGAGAAGGCGTGACGCAGCCGCTCGCGGGGCGTGGGTATCTGCGCGGGCGCGTCACGGGCGTCAAGTTGCTCGCGCGTCTCGCTGGGCGCGCTCAGTGCGGGGTGCGGCGGGCCGCTTTCGCGCGAGCCCTCCGGCCCTGGCGAGGCCTCCGGCCGGGGTCGGGAGGCGGGCTCCTCGGCGGCTTCGTCGGTCTTGCGGAAAAGCGCTGCCAGCGGCCCTTCGCGCATGCTCGCGCGTTTAGCGTTTGCCATTGGTGAGAACCTCCTGCGCGAGTTGCCGATAGGACTGAGCCGCGACCCCGTCCGGCTCGTACTTCAGCACGGACATGCCCTTGACCGGCGCCTCGGCGAAGCGGACCGTCTTGCGGATGCGCGAGGCGAACACGCGGTCACCGAAGTTTTCCTCGAGGATCTCGATCGCCTCCTTGGCATGGATGGTCCGCGAATCCACCAACGTCGGGAGAATACCCTCGATGTCAACGCCGGGGTTGAGGTTCTCCCGGATCATCGCGAGGGTGTTCTGCAGCTGGATGAGGCCGCGCATGGACAGATACTCGCATTGCACGGGGACGATCACCTTGTCGGCCGCCGTCAGCGCGTTGATCGTGAGCAGGCCGAGGCTCGGCGGCGTGTCGATGCAGATGAAGTCGTAGTCCTCAAGGATCGGTTCGAAGGCCTTCTGCAGAGACCGCTCGCGGCCGATCATCGTGGACATCGCGATCTCCGCCCCGGCCAGGTCGATCGACGCGCAGGCCACATCTATCTCGCGCTTGCGGATGACTTCTCGGATCGAGACCTTGTGGACCAGCACGTCATACATCGATTTCTCAAGCGTGTCGGGATCGATCCCCTGGGACATCGTCAGGTTGCCCTGGGGGTCCATGTCCACGCACAGGACCCGGTGCCCCTCCTCAGCGAATGCAGCCGCGAGGTTGAGTGTTGTGGTCGTCTTGGCCACGCCCCCCTTCTGGTTGGCGAACGCGATGACCTTGGCCTTTCCTTCCACGGTGACTCCGATGCTCGATTGTGGGAAGCCGTCCGGTGGGTATTCGGATAGCGAGGGGCGATTCCTGCATGGGAACTACGATCCCGGGATGGCGGCGAGTAAGAGGACGGGCCTACGGAGCCGTCTGAAGGGCATGCGGGTCTGCATCTGCCTCGGCGCCGGAGGCGTCGGCAAGACCACGACGTCGGCGGCACTCGCGCTGGGGCTGGCCGCCGGCGGGCAGAAGGTCGCCGTGATCACGATCGACCCCGCCCGGCGCCTGGCGGGCGCACTCGGCCTGAACGAGCTCTCAGAGGAGGACTCCGGGCAGGGTCACCGGATCGACCCGGCGCTGTTCGCCGCACAGGGCGTCTCGATGAAGGGCGAGCTGTGGGCCATGATGCTCGAGCCCAAGCGCACGTTCGATGAGATCGTCACCCAGCTCGAGCCCGACGCTCGCGCGCGCGAGGAAATCCTCGCCAACCCGATCTATCGCGAGCTGTCAACAGCCGTCGCCGGCTCACAGGAGCTGAGTGCGATCGCAAAGCTGTATGAGCTCCATCATGAGCGCGACTTCGACGTGATCGTGCTGGACACGCCCCCGTCGCGCAACGCCCTGGACTTCCTCGACGCACCGACGCGGCTGCTGGGCTTCCTGGAAGGGAGAGCCCTGAAGGTGTTCGTCTCCCCCGGCGGTCTCACCGCCCGCGTGTTCGGCCGCTCCACAGCGCTGGTGTTCGCAATCTTCGCCCGCGTGACCGGTGTCGACATGCTCAGCGACCTGTCCAGGTTCTTCCGCTCGGTCGCGGGCGTGACCGACGGTTTCGCAGAGCGCACCCGCAGCGTGGCGTCGCTCCTGCGCGACCCCGACACCACCTTCCTGATCGTCACCTCGCCCGAGCCCGAGCCCGCCGGCGAGGCCGCCTTCCTGGCCGATGGCCTGACCGCGAGGGGAATGTCGCGCGGCGAGCTGATCGTCAACCGCGTCCATCGTGACGGCCTCGGCTCGCACTCCGCCGAGGAGGTCGGCGCGCTGCTCACACCGGAGCTCGGTGACCGCCTGGCCGCCCGGGTCGCTCACAACCTTGCCGATTTCGACGTTCTCGTCCAGCGCGATCGCGAGACGATTGCGAGCCTGGCCACAGAGCTCGACGAGCGCGACCCCATTCTGGTTCCGCACTTCGACGAAGACATCCAGGATCTTGCGGGCCTCGAGCTGGTGGCGGGGCACCTGTTCGGCTGACGGGCGCGAGCCGTCGCTTGAAGGACTCTCAGGCGGGCACCGGCTCGGGGGCCGGCTCCTCGATCGGCTGTGCCTCGTCGTCGGCCTGCTCGGGGGCACTGAGCAGTTCGTCCGCGAGCGCCGGGAGATCGGGGGCCAGATGTCCGCAGATGACGTCTCTGAGCAGCGCCCGCAGGTGGTCGGCCACCTCCTTGGCCAGCGCCGGGCCGCCGGCACGCTTCAGCGAGCCGCCGGTGATAGCAGCGCGCTCGAGGCCGATCGCCGCGATGATCCGCTCGGTCAGCTTCAGCCTGTTCTCGGGGATCGCGCAGAGCGCGGCCAGCCGGCCGGCGAGCAGCCCGCTTGAGGATCCCTCGGGCTCGAGCAGCACCCGCAGCGCCAGCAGGTGGTCGCTCAGCGCCTCATACGGGCTGTCGCGCTCGCAGCCGAGCTCATAGCGCCTGAGCGCCCAGGCCAGCTCGTTGCCGTCGGGTGCCCGGCGGGAGACGAGGTTGCAGAACGCTCGCAGCTCGTCCTCCTGCTCGGGGGTCACCACCAGCATGCCCTGTGGCCGGCCGCCGCTGCCAAGCGCTACCGGATTCCAGGGTCCGTCGCCAACCCGCGACCAGGCCAGCGCGCCGAGCGTGACGCGCCCGTCGCCGAACAGCCTCAGGGACCGCAGCAGGTCTTTGAGCACCTCGCATCCCTGCGCGACGGCGTCACGGTCGCTGACGGCGGCCTCCGCCTCGCCCAGGGTGAGCGCGACGATCAGATGATCGCCCTGCTCGGCGTCCCCGGCGCCGGCCGGAACTTCCTGCAGCGCCTCGGGGTGGGCGATCGTCAGGCCCTTGGCCAGCGACAGCTCGGCGGAGCTGATGGTCAGCCCGTGCAGCGTCGCCACCAGGGTCATGGCCTCGCTGTTGGCGAGCTCTGAGCGTTCCAGGCGCTCGAGCGCCGCCTGCAGGCGATCGGGGTGGAGCTCGAAGTCGGTCTGCTCGTCGAACACATCGGCCAGCAGGGTCGTGATCGCCACGGGCCCGCGCGCAGGCCCCTTGGCAGACCGAGACCGCGGGCGCGGCGACGGCGCCGAGGCTGCGCCCATGCTCGACAGGTAGCGGTCGAGACCGTCGAAGCCCTCCAGCAGCGCGGCCGCCTCGGCGTAGCCTGGCAGCTGCTCGAGCTCGTCCTCGCGTTCAGCGATGAATGCCCCGGTCAGCGCCCGGTAGCAGTAGAGCGGCGTACCGGCACGTCCGGAGCGACCGCCCTGGGAGCCCAGCTCGAAGGAGACCTCCGCACCGGCGTCGAGGTCCGCCTGCAGCTGGTCCGCGGCCGCCTCGAAGAACTTCGTGAGGGCTGTTTGCAGCCGGCGCGAATGCATGGTGCGCTCACTTCGCGCTCGGCGATGGCGATCCTGCTCGGCGCACCGCCTGTTGCAGGCGTCACGCGGTCGGCAGCGAGGCGGCTAGACCGTCAGGAGCGCGTCCGGAGCGATGCGCTCGGCGCACTCGGCGCCCAGCCAGTCTTCTCCGTAGGCGCGCATGTCATCGATGATCGGCAGCAGGGCCAGCCCCTTCTCGGTGAGCGCATACTCGACGCGGGGCGGTACCTCGGGGAACGTATGACGCTCCACGATCTCCTGCTCCTCGAGCGCTCGCAGGCGCAGCGACAGGGTGCGCGGGCTGATGCCCGCCAGGGAGCGTTCGAGCTCGCAGAAGCGCGAGCGGCCCTCGGCCAGGTCGCGCACCAGCAGCAGGGTCCACTTCCCGCACACGATCTCCGCGGTTCTGCACACCGGACATGTCTCATCGACGGCCATTTCAACCTTTACTTTACCAACTGAAGTACCGTCGGGCCGCGGGTGGGGCATCCGCGGTGCGCTGCGGTGCGAGGCGGCGAAGGGGGTTGCGGGCCGGCCGGGATGGGGATGTGGCTAGGCGGCGGTGAAGGACGGGCTGGATTCGGACTCGCGGCGGTCCTCGACCGAGGCCACGTCCTCCATGGTCGTGCCCTTGCGCCCGTCGGCCTGCATCAGCAGCTTGAAGTCGTGTGGGCTCGATGCCACCCGCATGGCGTCTTCGAAGGTGACGCGGCCGGCCTTCACGTGGCCGAACAGAGCCTGATCGAAGGTCTGCATTCCGTAGTAGCCGCCGGAGGTGATCACCTCGACGAGCTTCCCGGTCTGTGTGGGGTCGGTGATCATGTCGCGGACCCGCCCGGTCATGCGCAGGATCTCGCATACCGCCACGCGTCCACCGTCGGCGCCCGGCACCAGCCGCTGGGAGATCACGCCCTTGATGGTGCCCGCGAGCATGCTGCGGGCCTGGATGTGCTGATGAGGGGGGAAGAAGTCGAGCATCCTGTTGATCGACTCGGTGGCGTCCACGGTGTGGATGGTCGACAGCACGAGGTGTCCCGTCTCGGCCGCTGAAAGGGCCGTCTGGACCGTCTCCTCGTCGCGCATCTCTCCAACGAGGATCACGTCGGGGTCCTGGCGCAGCACGCGCCTGAGCGCACGCTTGAAGGAGGCCGTGTCCATGCCGACTTCGCGCTGGTTGATCGCCGAGCGTTTGTCGGAGTGCACGAACTCGATGGGGTCCTCGATCGTGACGATGTGCTTGGCCGAGGTGTAGTTCATGTGGTCGATCATGGCCGCGAGGGTGGTGGACTTTCCCGAACCGGTGGTGCCGGTGAGCAGAACGATCCCCCGCTCCTCTTCGGCGAGTTCGCGCACCACCACGGGGAGCGCCAGCTCTTCGATCGTGCTGATCCGGTGGGGGATCGCCCGACAGACCATCGAGATCAACCCGCGCTGCTGGAAGGCGTTGATCCTGTAGCGGGCGACGTCGGGGATTTCAAACGAGAAGTCGACCTCGTGCTCCTGGGCAAACTCGGCGAGCTTGGTCTCGTCGGTGAGCAGGGCTTTCAGCGCACCTTCGGTGTCATCGGCGGTGAGCACCTCGGCGCTCTCATCGCTCGCCAGCAGTCCCTGGACGCGGTACAGGGGCCGGGCGTTGACCTTCATGTGAAGATCGGAGCCCTCCTTCTCGACCAGCCTGTGCAGCGCCTCCTTGACGTCGAACATGCCCTTCTGATCGGCAGGCGGCTGGCAGGCCTTGAGCCGGGGCCAAATGTCGTGGACCAACCGCAGACGCCGGCGCGGGACGATCGCGCTCCGGCGCACCGGCTGCCAGCCGCAGCTTCTAGGCCACGTCCCTCAGCTTCTGGGCCTCCGCCAGGCTCTGCAGCTTCTTCAGCGACTGGTTCTCGATCTGGCGGATTCGCTCGCGGGTCACGTTGAAGGTGCGCCCCACCTCGTCGAGCGTGCGGGGGTGCTCGCCGCCGAGCCCGTAGCGCAGCTCGAGCACGCGGCGTTCGCGATAGGAGAGGTTCTCAAGGGCCTCCCGCAGCGCCTCCTTGGTGAGGATCTCGGCGGCGCGCTCGTATGGTGACTCGGCGCGCTCGTCGGCGATGAACTGGCCGAACTCGGACTCCTCCTCGTCGCCCACCGGCTTCTCAAGCGACACCGGCGCCTGCGCCGATCGCTTGATCGAGTCGACCTCCTCGGGGTCTATGCCTGTCACGTCGGCGATCTCATCGGCGGTCGGCTCGCGGCCCAGCTCGGTCACGAGCTTGCGCTCGGCGCGGCCGATCTTGTTGAGCTTCTCCACGACATGCACGGGTATGCGGATGGTCCGTGCCTTGTCAGCCAGCGCACGCGCGATCGCCTGGCGGATCCACCAGGTGGCGTAGGTGGAGAACTTGAAGCCCTTGCGGTAGTCGAACTTCTCCGCGGCTCTCACCAACCCCAGCGTTCCCTCCTGGATCAGGTCGAGGAAGGGCAGGCCCTGGTTGCGGTAGTTCTTGGCGATCGACACCACCAGGCGCAGGTTCGACTCGACCATCTTCTGCTTGGCGTCGAGGTCCCCGCGCTCGATCCGCTTGGCCAGATCGACCTCCTCCTGGGCGGTCAGCAGCCGCACCTTGCCGATGTCCTTCAGGAACAGCTGCAGCGAGTCTGTTGTCATGTCCGGCTTGAGATCAAGCGCGGCTTTCGCTTTGCGCCTGCCCCGCTTGTCGGGAGCGCGCTCGACCTGCGAGGAGGCCGCCGTCGCCGGGTCGATGTCCTCGACGAGCTCTATCTCCGATTTCTCGAGGAAACCGTGCAGTTCCTCGACGTCCGACTCGTCCAGGTCGAGCTCGGACATCGCCTTGGTTATCTCCGTGTAGGAGAGCACTCCCACCTGCTGCCCCTTGGCCAGCAGACCCTTGACCTCATCCAGCTCCTGAAGCTCGACTACTGACATGTGTTTCCGTTTCTTCCGTCGATCGACAACCCGGGGGCGACCACTTGGGCCCGTGCCGGATTCCGGCTGAGTGCAACACCTCCTGCCAACATACGGCCGGAGCCTGCCCAACGTTACAATGTGAACGCAGCTTCTCGGACTCCCATGTTAACGCCTCGCCCGCCAAGAATGAGCCGGCTTGCCGATCCTCCTCCCACCGGTCCCAGCGCCACGGTGCTCTGAATGAGCGACGCCAAAGGCAACTCCCGATCGGCCACCCCCCCGCGCGACAGGGAGGTGCTGGTCAACCTGCCGCGCACCCGCCCGCAGCGCTCGAGCCCGCGGCGAGCCGCGGCGCGCAAGGCTGCCGCCGGAGCGAGCGCGGAGCGAAGGACACCGGGGCGTCCCGCCACCCGGTCGCGGATCGGAGGCGGCACCGCGCAGGCCGAAGCCCATCGCCCAGCGCCGGTGAGGCCCGCCGCCGGAAAGCCCAAGAGCGCACCCAAGCGGGCACCTGCCCCACGGCGTCGCGAGGCGGCCCCCAGGCAGGGCTTCGAGTCCGACGGCGAGAACATGAACGGCTCCATTCAGCCGCCCGGCGGCGCAGAGCTGGTCGCCTCCGCCGCGGAGATCGTGGGCGAGCTCGCGAAAGTCGGGCTGTCCGCCGGCGAGCGCCTGCTGAAGGACGCCTTCTCGCGTCTGCCCCGCTCCTGAGCCACCTGTATACTGCTGCCACGCCGAACTCCTGATGACCCAGGTCACGGGAGGCGGGGGACCCAATGCGGATCGAGATGATCGGTCCGCTGGGGCGAATCGGCCCTTCAGGCCGTAGCGCTTCCACCGGTTGCGCGAGCCCGTCAGCTCACCCCGTAGGCCGCGATAACGATGCGAACGACCTTCATGCAGAAGACCCTGCTGGCCGGGCTTGCCGCGCTTCTCAGCGCCGGCGGCTTCGCCGCGGCCGCGCTCGCCAGCACCGGCGGAGTCACCGCGGGCGGCACGGCGGCGAGCCCCAAGGCGCCCGTCCATAGGACCGGTATCGCCACCTGGTTCGGCCCCGGCTTCTACGGCAAGAAGACGGCCTGCGGGCAGATCATGACCCCGGAAATCGTCGGCGTCGCCAACCGCACGCTGCCGTGTGGAACGCTCGTCAAGGTCAGCTATCACGGCCGTCTGCTGACACTGCCGGTGATCGACCGAGGCCCCTACAGCCACATCGGCGCCGACTGGGATCTGACGACGGGAGCGGCACAGACGCTGGGAGTGGAAGACACGGTTCGCATCGGCACCCGGGTGGTGGGCAGCGCGCCCAACACCCCGACGCTCGGACTTCCCCCCGGTGCGCCGGCGCCCGCAGCGGCCGCCGCCACCGGCGGCGCGATCGCCGGCTGAGCGCCCCACCGGGCCCTCCGCCCCTCCGCCGCTCCCCGCCCCCGGCTCGAGCTACCGTACCGCCGGGCGCTGGGCATACAGCGACAGGTCCGCCTGCGCGGCCAGTTCCGCGGCATCGCGCCCGTCGTCGGGGCACACGGCGATGCCCACCAGCACATCCAGCGGAGCCCAGCTGCGGCCCGCGAGGCCTCCGATCGTGTGCACGATCCACTCGGCCAGCCTGCCGGCGGCGGTCGCGTCGGTCTCGGGCACGAGCATCCAGTACCTGCCCGGGCGCTCACAGGTGAGCTCGCCCGCCGGCCGGCCACGGCGCCGAGCCGGATGGCCGCCGAGCCGCTGCAGCTCCTGGGCGAGGGTGCGCTCGATGCGGCCGGTCAGGCTCGACATCGCCGCCGGTAGCGCGGCGCGGCGCAGGCGCTCGGGGTCACCCAGCTCGACCAGTAGCACGGCGAACGGCCTCTGGTCCTGCTCGAAGCGCTCGAGCTGGCGCCCGATCGAACCGGTCCAGGCCGCCGGCCCCTCCTCGCCACGTTCGTCTCTGACCTCGATCTGCGGGCCTTCCGGCCCCGCCGTGGGCGGCTCGCCGGGGCCGGCCGGCGGCTCGGAGCGAGGAGCCGGCTCCTCGGCCGGCGCGGGGCGCGCCGTGACCGAGGCCGCCGGCGCCGAACGCGGCGGGTGCGCCGGAGTGTCCCACGGAAGCGGGCGCGGAACCCGCTCCTGTCGGCGGGAGGCGGCCTGTGGCCGAACAGGGGCCTGCGGGCGGGCGGGCTCCCGCGGGCGAGCGGGCTCCGTTGGGCGAGCGGGCGGCTGCGGGCGGACGAAGGTCTCCTGCCGGGGCGGGGGCGTCTCGGCCCGGTCGCGTTCGTCGATGAGGATCGCCCCGCGCGGGCCGATGGGCGAGGTGCCCAGCGCCGGGCCATGGCCGGCAGGGCCGTCCGCCTGCGCCACGGGCTCCCCCGCGTCGACCGCGTCCGGCGCGGCCACCGCGGCGGCCAGGACCGTCGCGCAGACGTAGGCCAGGCGGTCGGCGAGATCGGCCACCTGCCGTGCCGCCGAGCGCTCGGAGGCCGGCCAGCGCAGCTCATCCAGGAGGGCTTCCCAGAGGACGCCACGAAGCGCCTCGACGGCCTCGACCACCTCGGCCGGCGATCCGGCCCCGCCGGCCCCGGCCAGCGCGACGAGCGTGCGGGCCGAGGCGGGCTCCTCGCCACACCCGGCGGCGTCCCCGCCGAGGAGCCGTTCGAGCTCCGTGTCCGATTCCAGGGAACGGATGATCTGGGCGCACAGCGCCGGGGCCTCGCGGGCCACCATCTCCAGATGGAGCTCCGCCACGCGCTCGAGCGAGCGCTCGAGGATCAGGGCGACCGCCCAGCGCCTTGCCAGCTCATCGACCCGCGCCAGCAGAGCGCCGACGGGCGCCTCGGCGACCGCTCGCGCGCGCGGACTCGGTTGGCTGCGAGGGGGATGGCTGCGAGGATTGGGGCTCATGAGCGTTGAATATCAGCAGCTGGAGACGGGGGCCGTCCCGGCGTGCCGCGGATAGCCTGACAGCTAAGTGCGAACCACCGAGGATCGAGCAGCCAGGGCGACCATCGCCGACGTGCGCGACTCCACCTCCCTGGACATGGGCACGGGAGCGGTGCGCTCGGTGCAGACCGCGGAGGTGCTGCTCGACGAGGCGGCGCTGAGGGGGATCTGGTCGCCCACCTACCTGGAGCGGCTGGCGCGGACCTACTGGCGCTTTCTGACCCGGGTCACGGTGGGACTGATCCGGGTCCACTACACCGAGGGAGAGCGCTCGGTGGTTCTGCTGATCAGCCCGCTGAAGCTGCTCACCTTCGAGGCGCCCGAATACGAGATGGACCCCTCGCGCGGCCTGGTGCGCTGGCGGATTTCGCGAGGCCTGCTGGTGGCCAGGCGGGGACGCGACGGCGGCGGCTACCTGCAGATCGAAGTCCGGCGCAGCCCCGGCGAGGACCCCGGCCGGGTCAAGCTGCACGTCGAGGTCGAGGTGGCCAACTTCTACCCCTCGATCGCCTCCGGGCTGAGCCGCCGCCTGTACAAGGCCACCCAGTCGCGGATCCACGTGATCGTGACCCGCAGCTTCCTGCGCTCGCTGGCGCGGCTGGACCTGGCCGAATCCCGGGTGGGGCGGTTCGCTCCCTAGGCCCTGTCAGTCGTAGCGGTCGCCGGCGACCGCCCTCAGCTTGGCGCGGTCGTGGGTGGCCCTGATGCGCCTGATGGTCCCCGACCGCGAGCGGGTGACCAGTGATTCGGTGGTGGCGCCGCCGGCGCTCGGGTAGCGCACGCCCTCGAGCATGTCTCCGTCGGTGATGCCGGTGGCCGAGAAGAAGACGTCCTCGCCGGACACCAGGTCATCGCTTGAGAGCACCCGCTCGAGGTCATAGCCCGCCTCGATGGCGGCCGTGCGCTCGCCCTCATCGCGCGGCCACAGCCGCCCCAGAAGCTGGCCTCCCAGGCACTTCACCGCCGCCGCCGAGATGACCCCCTCGGGGGTGCCGCCGATGCCCCACAGGAGGTCCACCGGGGAGCGCTCGGTGACCGCCAGGAGCGCCGCCGAGACGTCGCCGTGGGCGATCAGCCGCACGCGCGCGCCGGCCGCCCGGATGGCAGCGATGCCCTGCTCGTGGCGAGGCCGGTCGAGGATCACCACCATCACGTCGCCGACCGCGCAGCCCTTGCGCTCGGCCACCAGCCTGACGGTGTCGCCGAGCGTGCGGTCGAGGTCCAGCAGGTCGGCGATCTCCGGTGAGCCGGCCATCTTCTCCATGTACACGCAGGGTCCCGGATCGAACATGGTGCCGCGGCTCGACAGCGCGATCACCGCCAGCGCGCTGGGCATGCCGTGGGCCGCCAGCGTGGTGCCCTCCAGGGGATCGACCGCGATGTCGACCTGCGGCGGCGAGCCGTCGCCGATCTGCTCGCCGTTGTAGAGCATCGGCGCCTCGTCCTTCTCGCCCTCCCCGATCACCACCACGCCGTCCATCTGGACCGACTGGAGCATGAAGCGCATGCCATCGACGGCGGCCTGGTCGGCCGCCTCCTTGTCCCCCATGCCCACCAGCGGCGCGGCCGCCAGCGCGGCGGCCTCGGTCACCCGCACGAGCTCCAGGGCCAGGTTGCGGTCGGGCCGCTGGCGATTTCGCTCTGCCGACAAGACCGGAAACGTATAACAGCGGCTCTGCCACTACGATCGTGCCCACATTTGCGCGCCCTCCACGAGGATCAAGGAGATGCTGTGACTCAGATCGGTTTCATCGGGCTGGGAAAGATGGGCGGGAACATGGTGCACCGCATCCGCCGCGACTCCGAGCACGAGGTGGTCGCCTTCGACTTCGACAAGAAGGCCGTCAAGCAGGCGGTCAAGAACGGCGCATCGGGAGCGGACTCGCTGAAGGACCTCGTCAAACAGCTGAAGGCACCGCGGCTCGTGTGGATCATGGTGCCGGCGGGCGAGCCGACGCAGCAGACGGTCGACAAGCTGGCCAAGCTGCTCGATCGCGGCGACACGATCGTGGACGGGGGCAACTCCAAATGGACCGACGACAAGCAGCGATCCAAGGCGCTGAAAGTGAAGGGCATCGACTACGTCGATGTGGGCGTGTCAGGTGGGGTGTGGGGGCTTGAAGTCGGTTACTGCATGATGGTCGGCGGCCCGCCCAAAGCGGTCAAGCAGCTGGCGCCGATCCTTGACGTGCTCGCGCCGGAGACCAACGAGCAGAGCCTTGCGGCGATCGGGCCGCGGGGCTGGCTGCGCTTCGGCCCCTCGGGGGCCGGTCACTACGTGAAGATGGTCCACAACGGCGTCGAGTACGGGCTGATGCAGGCATACGCCGAGGGCTTCGACCTGTTCAACAAGTGCGAGTACGAACTGGACAACGCTCGCATCGCGCACCTGTGGGGCCAGGGCTCGGTGGTGCGATCGTGGCTTTGCGAACTCGCCGCGCGGGCGTTCGAAGCCGACGGCAACGACCTGCACACGCTGGAGGGCTACACCGCGGACTCAGGCGAGGGCCGCTGGACGATCGCCGACGCGACCGCCCACGACGTGCCCACCCCGGTGATCACGGCGTCGCTGTATGCGCGCATGCGCTCGCGCGGCAACGGCGACTACGCCGATCGGGTGCTGGCGGCCCTGCGCAACCAGTTCGGCGGCCACGCGGTCAAGAGCGCCCCGGCTCAGAACGGCGCCAAGCCATCGGGCAAACTCGCCCGCTCGAAGGCCTCAGGGAAGGTCGCCCGCTCGAAGCCCGCACGCGCCGCCGGCAAACGCGGAGGCCGGTAGCGTGGCGGTCGCGGCGGGTCGCCCGACCGATCTCCCCGAGGCCGAGAACCCGCTCACGGCCGGTCTCGAGCGTCTGCCGGTGGCGCCGACGACGCTCGTGATCTTCGGTGCCAGCGGCGATCTGGCCAAGCGCAAACTGCTGCCGGCGCTGTACAACCTGGCCCACGACGGCACCCTGCCAGAGCGCTTTCACCTGGTGGGCGTGTCGCGCGCCGAGAAATCAGACGAGGAGTTCCGCGCCGAGTGCGAGCAGTCGATCCGCCAGTTCTCCCGGCGCGCACCCAACGAGGAGGTGCTGCGCGCCCTGCTCGCCGAGGTCCGCTACGTGGCCGGGGTGTTCGACGACCCCGCGGTCTACACCGAGCTGGGCAAGGTCCTCGACGGATTCGAAAAGGCGGCCGGGGAGCCGCTCAACCGGGCCTTCTATCTGTCCACCGCCCCGGGCTTCTTCCCCGTGATCGTGGACGCGCTGGGCAGCTCGGGCATCGCCCACTGCGACCACGCCGACGTGCGGGTGATCATCGAGAAGCCCTTCGGCACGACGCTCGAAGAGGCCCGCGAACTCAACCGGCGCGTGCTCGCCACCTTCGATGAGCAGCAGATCTTCCGCATCGACCACTACCTGGGCAAGGAGACGGTCCAGAACATGCTGGCGTTCCGCTTCGCCAACGGCATGTTCGAGCCGCTGTGGAACCGCAACTACATCGACAGCGTCCAGATCACCGCCGCCGAGGACCTCGGCATCGGAACCCGGGCCGGCTACTACGACCAGGCCGGCGCGCTGCGCGACCTGATCCAGAACCACCTGCTCCAGCTGCTCTGCCACGTGGCGATGGAGCCGCCGGTGAGCTTCACCGCCGAAGAGGTGCGCAACGAGAAGGTCAAGGTCCTGCTGGCGGTCCCCGAGCCCACCCCCGCGGACATCGAGGAGATGGCGGTGCGCGCCCAGTACTCGAGCGGGCACGCCGGCGGCGAGGACGTGCCGGGCTACCTGGAAGAGGAGGGCGTGCCGGCCGGCTCCACCACCGAGACCTATGCCGCCATCCGCCTGGAGGTGGACAACTGGCGCTGGGCCGGAGTTCCCTTCTACCTGCGCACCGGCAAGCGCCTGGCGCGCAAGGTCACCGAGATCGCCGTCACCCTGAAGCCGGTCCCGCACCTGGCCTTCAGCCAGGAGGGCTCGCTGGGGGTGCAGCCCAACCAGCTGGTGCTGACGCTGCAGCCCAACGAGGGCGTCTCGCTGCGGCTGGGCGCCAAGATCCCCGGCACCCGCATGAGCATCCGCCCGGTGCAGATGGAGTTTCTGTACGGCACCTCCTTCCTGTCGCAGTCGCCCGAGGCCTACGAGCGCCTGATCACCGATGCCATGCGCGGCGACGCCACGCTGTTCACGCGAAACGACGAGGTCGAGGCGCAGTGGCGCATCTGCGACCCGATCGTGGGGGCATGGGCGCACATGCCCGGGCCGCTGGCGCAGTATGAAGCGGGCTCGCAGGGGCCGAAGGAGGCCGAGGGCCTGCTCGACGAGGGCCACTCCTGGCGCGCGATCTGATGGCCCGCTCAGACGCTGTCTGGAACGAGCAGGGCACGACGCCCGATGCGATCGAAGCGGCGCTGCGGCGCCTGTTGGGAGAGCGCCACGCCGAAAACGAGGGCTTCGTTCCGGCCCGTGTCCTCAACATGATCATCTTCGTCGACCAGGAGTGGAGCGGGGAAATCGCCAACCGCCTGCGCGGCGTCGGTCGCTATCACGCCTCCCGCACGCTGGTCCTCTCGTTCGAGCCCAAGCGGACCAGGATGGACGCCCAGGTGAGCATCGTCTCGGAGGGCGATCCGGCCCTGGGAGAGGTGGCGCTGCTGCGCGAGACGGTCGTGGTGGAGATCGGCGAGCGCCACCTCGACGACCTGATCACGATCGCCGACCCGCTGGTCGTCTCAGACCTGCCCACCCTGCTGTGGTCTCCGCACGGACACCACGAGGTTGTCGAGGAGCTGCTGGCGCTGGCCCAGGCGGTGCTGGTTGACTCGGTCGATGAACCCGACGCCCACGAGGGCATCGACCGCGCATGCGAGCTGAGCGGCCAGGCCTATGTCGTCGACCTGGCCTGGCTTCGCTCCACGCCCTGGCGCGAGCGCATCGCGGCCTCCTTCGATCCGCCCCGGCTGCGCGAGGAGCTGCGTGCGATCGAGAGCCTCACCGTCCGCCACCATCCCGAATCGACGGTCGCCGCGATGCTCCTGATCGGCTGGCTGGCCTCGCGCCTTCAGTGGCAGACCAGTCCGCTCAGCCCCGAGCAGAACGCGCTCGCGGGCCTGGCCCGCGACGCGAGCAGCCGGAACGTGGCGCTGCGCCTGGAGGCGGCGCCGGAGCTGCAGGTGCGCGGCCTCGAGGGCATCACGCTGAAGACCGCCAACGGACACGAGCTGAGCCTGGACCGCGGCCCGGGGGGCCTGCACGCGCATGACCGCAACGCGGGCGGCGAGGAGCGCGAGTGGACCATCCTCGGCGCCTCCCGCGGCGAGACCGGCATCCTCGGCGAGGGCATCCGCCAGGCGCTGCTGCGCGACCGCACCTACGTGCCCGCGCTGCGCTCGGCCCAGGGGCTGTTCAGTTGACCCGCCTGACCACCTGCGCCGACGCCGAGGCCGTCGCGGCCCGGGCGGCCGCCGACATCGCGCGAGAGCTGGAGCACGTGTGCGCCGAGCGCGGCGTTGCCCACATCGCGCTCAGCGGCGGCACCACCCCAAAACGCACCTACGAGCTGCTCGCCGAGCAGCCGGTCGACTGGGCCGGGGTGCACCTGTGGTTCGCAGACGAGCGCTGCGTTGGCCCGGATGATCCGGAAAGCAACTACCTGCTGGCGGCCGAGACCCTGCTTGCGCGGGCGGAGATCCCGCCCGATCGGATCCACCGCATGGAGGGCGAGCTCGGCCCCGAGGAGGGAGCGAGCCGGTATGCGCAGGAGCTCTCGGCGAACGCTCCCTCGAACGCCGAGAAGATGGTGCTGCTCGACCTCATCGTGCTGGGGATCGGCCCCGACGGGCACGTGGCCTCGCTGTTCCCGGGCGCGGCCACGCTCGATGCCGGCGAGCATGCGCTGTGCCTGGGCGTGCACGATTCCCCCAAGCCCCCGCCGGAGCGCATCACGCTCAGCCTGGCGGTCCTGCGGGCCGCCCCGCACTGCCTGCTGCTGGCCACCGGCGCCGGCAAGGCCGACGCGGTCCAGGCCATGCTCGCCGAGCCCAGCCGCCACGTCCCCGCGAGCCTGTTGCGGCGCGAGCGGCTGACCGTGATCGTCGATGACGCGGCCTCGCCGAACTCCAACCGGCCCCGATGAGGAGGGTCCGCCCGGAGTTCGTACAGTAGGGGGTCATGGCCGCCACCGCAGCCACCGCGCCCGGCCCGGCCCCGCCGCTCAGCCCGGCGGACTTCCTCGAGGACCTCGAGCAGGCGCGCCGGGAAACGCTCGCTCTGGTGGCGCCGCTGAGCGAGGAGAATCTGGAGCGGGTCCACTCGCCGATCATGAGCCCGCTGGTGTGGGATCTCGGCCACATCGCGGCGTATGAGGATCTGTGGCTCGCGCACCGCCACGGCGGGATGGCGCTGCTGCGGCCCGACCTGGCCGACTGCTATGACGCATTCGAGACCCCCCGCGCGGTGCGCGGGGACATCGAGGCGCTCGGGGCCGGTGACGCGCGGGCCTATCTGCAGGAGGTGCGCGCCCGCACCCGCACCGTGATCTCGAGCGCGGGCGTCGGCGACGGCGTCATCTGCGAGATGGTCCTGCGCCATGAGCTCCAGCACGCAGAGACGATGCGCCAGACCCTGGCCATCGCGGGCCTGCTCTCGGCCGGCGACCGGGCCAGGGCCGCCGAGCGGCTCGACGCGTCGGTTCACGAGGAGTGGGCGCAGATCCCGGCCGGGGAGTTCCCGCTGGGCGCTGCCGGGGAGGCGTTCGCCTACGACAACGAGCTCCCCCGCCACACGGCCGAGACCGGCGCCTTCGTGATCGCCTCACACCCCGTGAGCAGTGCCGGCTGGATGCGCTTCGCTGAGGACGGCGGCTATGAGCGGCGCGGGTGGTGGTCGCCGGAGGGCTGGGCCTGGAGGCTGGAGAACGACATCGCCCCCCACCCCGCCCTGGCTCAGAGCCACCCCCTCACCCCCGCCTGCCACATCAGCTGGTATGAGGCCGACGCCTTCGCCAGGGCGCGCGGCGCGAGGCTGCCGACCGAGGCCGAGTGGGAGAAGGCTGCCAATCAGAGCGGCGCGCTGGCCGGCGTCGGGCAGGTGTGGGAATGGACGCAGACCCGCTTCCACGGATACCCGGGCTTCGTGGCGCATCCCTATCGGGAGTACTCCGAGGTCTTCTTCGGCGACGCCTACCACGTGCTGCGGGGTGGTTCCTGGGCGACCCACCCGCGCGTCAGGAGCCTCAGCTTCCGCAACTGGGACCTGCCCCAGCGCCGGCAGATCTTCGCCGGCCTGCGGCTGGTCAGGGACGCGTGATGGGCAGTGCGATAGCGTTCGGCTGACGGGGACGTCTGATGAAGCCGCTCATGCCACCGGAGCCCGTCGTGGAGGCGGCGATCCGGATCGACTCCCACCTTGGAGGCGCGGACGAACGTTCGCTCGCCGAGGATGTCCTCGACGGCCTCACACGCCCCTTCAAGGAACTTCCCCCGAAGCACTTCTACGACGCCCGCGGCGCGGCGCTGTTCGACCAGATCTGCGAGCTGCCCGAGTACTACCCCACGCGCGCCGAGCGCGCGATCCTCGAGCAGGCCGCTCCTGAAATCGCGGCGCTGACCGGCGCCGTAGAGCTGGTCGAGCTCGGTTCGGGCACCGCGGCCAAGACGCGCGTGCTGCTGGACGCCATGCACGCCGCCGGCACGCTCATCCGCTACGTCCCGGTGGACGTCACCGAGAACATGGTCCGCGACTGCGCCGAGGAGCTCACCGATGAGTACCCGGGCCTTCAGGTTTACGGCGTGATCGGGGACTTCGAGCGCCACCTCGACCGCGTGCCCTCGGCGGCGGGACCGCGCATCGTGGCCTTCCTCGGTGGCACCATCGGCAACTTCCCCCCGGGCAGCCGCCGTCGCGTGCTGCGCGAGATCGGGAGCCTGCTGGGCCCCGATGACCACCTGCTGATGGGCACCGACCTGGTCAAGGACCCGGAGGTCCTGGAGGTGGCCTACGACGACGCCCAGGGCGTCACAGCCGACTTCAACCGCAACGTGCTGCGCGTGCTCAACCGCGAGCTGGATGCGGACTTCGACCCGGAGGACTTCGACCATGTCGCCCTGTTCGACCCCGAACACGAGTGGATCGAGATGCGCCTGCGAGCCCGCCGCGAGCACACCACCCACGTGCGCGCGCTCGACCTCAACGTGCACTTCCGAGACGGCGAGGAGATGCGCACCGAGATCAGCGCCAAGTTCACCCCCGAGCGACTGGAGAGCGACCTCTCAGCAGCGGGGCTCGAGCTGGTGCGCTGGCTGACCGACCCCGAGGAGCTGTTCGCTCTGACGCTGTCGAAGTTAGTGCGGGCCGAGGCTGAGCCTGACGGCCCGGCCGTAGCCTGACCCGCCGGCCAGCGGGTCTGCGCGCACGATCGCCATCAACCGCAGGCGCCGGTGCGCGAGCAGCAGCCGCCGTGCGCTGGGCGACAGGTGCACCGAGACCGTGGCGCGGGCTCCCGGCCTGATCGCAAAGCGCCGTGAGCCTCCCGCCGCGATCCGCTGCAGGCGGCGCCGGTGCGATCCATGGCTCGTGGCGGCCCTGACCGCGCGGGTCAGCTCGAGCTGACCGGCGCAGGAGCGGCGCATCGCCCGCGGGCAGTCGAGGCGCACCCGCGCGATACCGGCGTGGCTCGCCGACGCGCTGGCCGAGGTCACGTTCGAGCCCACCCCGAAGGCCAGCACCGCGTCGATCTTGGCGGCGGCGATGTAGAGGAAGCGCCCATCGGGGCTGACGGCCGCTCCTTCGACGCCCTGCAGGTTGGGGAAGCTCGTGCAGCGACTGTCTTCGGCTGCGGAGCAGGACACCTCGGTCAGCTTTCCGTTGTCCTGGTCACGGGAGAACACCACCGCCGATTGAGCGCCGATCGCATAGACCTCCGAGCCGTTGCCGGTGACCGCGATCGCATCCACGCTTTCAAGCCCCGGAACCAGGGCGCAGTCGCTGTGCGCGGGAGCGGGTTCGTTCTGTTCTTCGCCTTCTTCGCCTTCTTCGGGCTTCTGCGGCGGGGGCGACTGTTCGACGCAGCTCGAGTCAGACAGGGCACCCGTCGAGGGGTCACGCGAGAGCACATCCACCCGGCCCTGACCTTCGGAGCTGTCCGCCACGTAGGCGTTCTTGCCGTCGGGGCTGATCGCCAGCCGGGTCGGGTCGTTCAGCAGCTTGCTCGAGTGGCACAGCCCCGGCGGCGCGGACGCCTTCAGGCAGCTCGTCTCGGTGAGCGTGCCCGTGGCGTCGTGGCTGAACACGTCGACGGCTTCGCTGCCCGGGGCGACCCCATACAGCTGGGCGCCGTCGGGGCTCAGGGCCAGGTCGTCGAGGCCGCTGGTGGCGATCCCCACCCCGCAGGAGCCGTCGTAGCCGTTCACCGCCACACACGGATTCCCCAGGAATTCGCTGGTCGGCAACAGACCGAATATCGAGGCCACCGTGCCCGCGGGGGCGGGGCCGGCGGCGGTGCCGGCCGGCGCCGTGACCTCGCCTGCGATCAGCGTTGAGATCGCGCCCTGAGTCGGAGCGGCGACATACAGCGCCTTTGAGTCGGCGCTGCTCACCACCGCACCCGCGCTCGGGAAGACGTTGGCCGGCGGGCACCTGGATCCGTGCGGCGGGCGGTACTGAAAGCAGCCCAGGTTGGTCAACAGGCCGGTCGCCGGGTCGCGTGCGAAGGCGACGACGCTTGCCGACATGTTGGCTGTCACGAACACCGTTGAGCCGTCCGGGCTGACGGTCACGCCGTCGGCGCCCAGCAGCGCGGGCGTCGGCACGCAGGCGCCCGAGGCCCCGTCGCGCCCGTCGGTTCCGTCCGAGCTGAGGCAGCCGACCTCGGAGATCGCGCCCGTGGCGGCGTTGCGCCTGAGGATCGCCAGCGAGCCGAAGCTCGCTGCCTGGGTGGGACCGGCCGTGCCCGAGGCCACGTACACGTTGTTGCCGTCGGAAGAGATCGCGACCGCGCTCGCGCCGAGCAGGGCCTTGCCGTCACCGCAGTCCTGGGTGCCGTTGTCATCGCTCTTCTGCCCGGGCGCGACGAGGCACCCGGCGGCACCGCTGAGCGGGCCGAAGGACGTGGCCGCGGGCGCCGCCGGGGGCGCCGCAGCGAGGGCCAGGATCGCCCCGAGGGCTGGAATCACCGCAGTTGCACGCACGACAGAGTGCTTGCTTCTGCACGCCCGCGCCAACTCCTGCGCCGCGGCCCGCACCGGGCGGGCGTCATCGCGGCGCGGCTCCGGCTAGGCTCCGCGGCCATGCGGATCGAGGATTCATTGGCGATCGTGTTCGGAGGGGCCTCGGGGCTCGGCGAGGCCACCGCCCGGCGCCTGCACTCACACGGCGCGATCGTGACGCTCGCCGACATCAACGCCGACAAGGGCGCCGCGCTGGCCTCCGAGCTGGGCGTCGAGTTCGTGAGCTGCGACGTGACCGAGGAGAGCCAGGTGCAGGCGGCAGTCGAGCAGGCCGTCAAGGGCCCCGGCGGCCTTCGCATCGCGGTCTGCTGCGCGGGCACCGGCTGGGCCCAGAAGGTGGCGAGCTCCAAGGGCCCGCACGCCCTGATGCCCTTCCAGACGATCATCTCCATCAACCTGATCGGCACCTTCAACGCGCTGCGCTTCGCCGCCCAGGCGATGATCGCAAGCGAGCCGCTCGAGGACGGCGAACGCGGGGTCTGCGTCAACACCGCCTCGATCGCCGCCTTCGACGGGCAGGTGGGCCAGATCGCCTACTCCGCCTCGAAGGGGGGCATCGTGGCGATGACGCTGCCCGCCGCACGCGACCTCTCCCAGTACGGGGTCAGGGTCAACACCATCGCACCGGGCCTGTTCGACACGCCCCTGCTCGCGGCCCTGCCCGAGGAGGCCCGCCAGAAACTGGGCGCCGGCGTCCCCTACCCCCAGCGCCTGGGCCAGCCGGCCGAGTATGCCCAGCTGGCCTGCCAGATCATCGAGAACCGCATGCTCAACGGCGAGACCATCCGGCTCGACGGCGCGCTGCGAATGCCGCCCCGCTGATCTCGGCGCAGCGCCGCCAGCCGGCCGCCGGCGGCGGCCTCATCAAAATCGATCAGCGCAGACGCTCGACCAGCATGGCCATGCCCATGCCCCCGGCCGCGCACATCGACTCGATCCCGTAGGTCGCGTCGAGGGCGTCCAGGTCGTTCAGAAGCGTGGTCATGATGCGTGCCCCGGTCATGCCGAAGGGGTGCCCGAGCGCGATCGCCCCGCCGAAGGGGTTGAGCTTCTCCTCGGGGATGTTCAGGTCTTCCTTGCAGGGCACGATCTGGGCGGCGAACGCCTCGTTGATCTCGACCACGTCGATGTCGCTCATCGACATGCCCGTTTTGCTCAGCAGTTTTTCGATCGCCGGGATCGGGCCGAGGCCCATGATCTCCGGGCGGATGGCGGCCACCGTCGAGGCCACGATCCGCGCGCGCGGCTTCATGCCCAGCGAGCTCGCCTTCTCCTCGCTCATCACCAGCAGCGCGGCGGCGCCGTCGTTGAGCGGGCATGCGTTGCCCGCCGTCACCGTGCCGCCCTCCTTGAACACGGGCTTGAGCGCGGCCAGCCCCTCCAACGTGGTCCCCGGGCGCGGCCCGTCGTCCCTGGTCACGACCGTCTCTGAAAGCTCGATCTCGTTTCCGTCCTTGTCGGTCTCGGTGTGCGCGGGCACCGTCACCGGCACGATCTCCGGGTCGAAGTGCCCGGACTCGACCGCCGTGACCGCACGGGTCTGGGAGATCAGCGCCCACTCGTCCTGCGCCTCCCGGCTCACGCCGCAGCGCTCGGCCACGTTCTCGGCGGTCAGGCCCATCGGGATGTACACGTTGTAGGCGTCCCCCGGCGAGCCGTCCACCAGGTGGTTGAGCTCACCCGGGGCGCCTCGCCCGACGCGGCTGACGGCCTCGACGCCGGCGGCGATGTAGGTGTCGCCCTCGCCCGTCTTGATCGCGTGGAAGGCCATGCGCGTGGTCTGCAGCGAGGAGGCACAGAAGCGATTGACCGTGCACGCGGGGACGTGGTGATCGATGCCGGCCAGGAGCGAGGACACGCGGCCGACGTTGTAGCCGGACTCCCCCTCGCCGTAGCCGCAGCCCATCATCACGTCGCCGATCGAGCTCTGCTCGAGTGCCGGATTGCGCTCGATCAGGGCCCGCAACGGGATCGCGCCGAGGTCATCGGCGCGTACCGACCGCAGCGATCCCTTGACGGCCCGCCCGATGGGCGTGCGAATGGCGTCGACGATCACTGCTTCAGGCATGCGCGCTCTTCTCCTTGATGGTTGGCCGGGTCGCGGTCGCTGGCCCGGGTGACTATAGATCCAGGCGGCTCACGCCAAGCTCGTCGAATCCCACGTGGTGGGCGAGCTCGTGGCGCACCGTGCGCGTGACCTGATCGCGCAGCATGTCGGGATCGTGCCCGAAGTCGCGCCGCAGCGTGTCGCGGAAGATCACGATGCGGTCGTGCAGGTCGTCGCGGGCCACGCCACCGCCCTGGTAGAGCCCGTAGGCGCCCCTGCGACGGCCGCCATCGGAGATGACCACCGCCACATGGGACAGCGCGTTGCGCAGCAGGTCCGGCAGGTCGTCGAGCGCGTCGCGCACCAGCTCCTCGAAGTCGCGGTCATCCAGCGGGTCGAGTTCCATGAACTCGTTTTCCTCGGGGTCAACGGCCAGCCCTTCGCGGGCCAGCGCCTCGGAGTTGCGCACGATCTCTTCGAACTCCCGCTCGGACTCGGGGTCACGCCATCCGGCCATGCGCACGGCCACGAAGGCCGCGGCCCCCATCAGCACCGCCGCCACCAGCACGCCGAGGGCGACGTCCTCCACCGCCCGCACCGCCCCGATCGAGCTGAAGCCCTGACCCACCACGATCGCCACCAGGCCCAGCGACAGTGCGATCAGCGCCGCCACGCCAACGCGCCGCAGCTGGCCGGAGGACCCCGGTGAACCCATGTTTCGCATGGTAGAGCCAGAGCGTATCCGCTGGGCGCCCACGCCGCGCGGCCAGTACCGCGCTGACCGTCACTCCTCAAGGCCCACGGCTCTGAGGGTGTCGTCTGGATCGTCGTACATCTCCATCCGCACCTGCCTGCCCTCGCGGATCGTGAAGACCTGCGCATAGCGCATGTCCACGGGCACGCCAGCGGACTTGGAGCGGCCCCGCTGCCGGACCACGCCGACGACGCGGTCATCGCCCGCGGCGTGGATCGCCTCGACCTCTACCGCCCAATCATCGAAGGCGGCCGTCCATTCCCGGATGAACAGCCGCGCTCCGTCGATGCCCTCGTAGGTCTGCTGCTCTGCCCAGCCGCGGAAGTGGGACATGTCCCACACATAGTCGGGCGCGAGGAGCTCAGCGGCGAAGTCACCGTGAGACTGGCGGTGCTCGTATTAGCGCCGCACAAGCTCCACCGGGTCGGGGGTCGTTGACTCCTCGGGCACGGCCGGAGCCGCTATTTCAGCGTGCGGGCTATCACGAGCCGCTGGATCTCGTTGGTGCCCTCATAGATCTGGGTGATCTTGGCGTCTCGCATCATGCGCTCCACCGGGTACTCCTTGACATAGCCGTAGCCACCCAGCACCTGCACCGCCTCGATCGTCACGGCCATCGCGGTGTCCGAGCAGAACACCTTCGCCATCGAGGAGTACTTGCCCCTCTGCGGATGGCCCTGGTCAGCCATCGCGCACGCCTTGTACAGCAGCTCGCGCGCCGCGGCCGTGCGCGTTTCCATGTCGGCCAGCTTGAACTGAATCGCCTGAAACTCGTTGATGGCCTTCCCGAACTGCCGGCGCTCGCGGGCATAGCCGACCGCGTAGTCCGTCGCCCCCTGGGCGATCCCCACGGCCTGGGCGGCGGCCCCCAGGCGGGTGCGTTCCAGCGTGCCGAGCGCGACCGACAGGCCCCTGCCCACCTCACCGATCACGTTCTCCTCGGGAACCCGAACCTCGTCGAAGATCGGCTGACCGGTGGGCGATGCCCGGATCCCGAGCTTGTGCTCGAGCTTGCCCACGCTGAACCCCGGGCGGTCAGCCTCCACCACGAACGCGGTTATCCGCCCCGCCGTACGGTCGGTGACCGCGAAGGTGATGTAGAAGTCGGCCACGCCAAGGTTCGAGATCCAGTTCTTCGCGCCGTTGATCACCCACTCCCCGCCGTCCTTCACGGCGGTCGTCTTCATGCCGGCGGGGTCCGACCCGGCCTCGGGCTCTGACAGGGCGAAGGCGGGCGACCACTCGCCGGTGGCGCAGCGCGGCAGGAGGCGCTCCTTGAGCTCGTCGCTGCCGTACAGCTGGATCGGGAGCGTGCCCAGCTCCTGCACCATCAGGATCAGCGCGCAGGAGGCGTCGACCTTGGCGATCTCCTCGACCGCCATGTTCAGCATCAGCGTCCCGGTTCCCGTACCCCCGTACTCGATCGGGAACGGCAGGCCGAGGATGTCCTGCTCTGCCAGCAGCTTGCGGATGTCCCACGGGTATTCCGCCTGCTCGTCGATCTCGGCTGAGCGCGGAGCGATCTTCTCTCGAGCGATCTGAGAGATCGTCTCGCAGAAGTCCAGGTTCTCCTGGGGCACCGTGTAGCTGTCGCTGACCGCGGGCATACCCGCGGATCCTAGTGATCTGCGGGCGCCCTGGGCAACCGCCGCCGGCCGCGTCTCTGCGCGTGAGCCCGGGCACTGGCCGGCGGCCCCGGCGCCGCTAGGCTCATATCGATGGGCACCACCGATGAGGCCTCCCAGATCGACATCGACCCCGAGCAGGTCGCCGGCTGGCTGGCCGAGGATCCGGACCTGCAGCTGATCGACGTGCGCGAGCCCTACGAGCGCGATGCGGGCCATATCGGGGGCTCGCGGCACATCGAGCTGCAGAAGCTCACCTCGCTGGCGAGCACGGTCGAGCGCGAGCGCCCGGTGGTCTTCTACTGCAGGGTGGGGGCCCGCTCTGGGATGGCGGCGCAGGCCTTCCGTGCCGCGGGCTTCGAGGCTCACTCGATGAGCGGCGGCCTGCAACGATGGGCGGCGGAGGGCAGGCCGCTGTCCCCCGAGGGCGGATACGTCGCCGACCACTGAGAAGGAGGCACACATGGATTCATCCGACTACCCCAAGGTCAGCAGGGCGGAGGGCTACGCCGTGGGTCACCTGGACGATCTCGGAGACGGCCCGGGATTCCGCAAGGTCCGCAGGGGCCTGGATGTGACGGCCTTCGGGGTCAACGCCATCGTCATGCCGCCCGGCATCGAAAGCGGCTTCCACTACCACGACACCCAGGAGGAGCTGTACTTCGTCCACCGCGGGGCGATCGAGATGGAATTCGCGGATGGCTCCGTGCACCGTATGAAGGAGGGCGCCTTCGCGCGCGTCGATGCCGCCACGCCGCGGAAGGTGCGCAACGTGGGCGACACCGACGCCGTCTACCTCTGTGCCGGCGGCAAGGACGGCTACATCGGCCGCGACGCGCACCTGTATGGGGACGAGCCGCGCGCGAGCAGCGCGACCGGCAGCACCACCGGCTTCACCGTCGCCCAGGGAGCCGGCGACGCCGGTGACGGCAACTGAGGAAGGCCCGCGTGAGGGCCTGCGGGTCAACCGCCAGCTGCTCATCCCGCTCGCCGAGGTGACCCTGCGCGCGAGCCGCTCATCCGGTCCCGGGGGACAGCACGCCAACGTCACCGCCTCCCGCGTGGAAGCGGGCTTCGACGTGCTCGCCTCGCGCTCGCTGAGTGACGGCCAGCGCCGGCGGCTGCTGGCGCGCGCCGGCCCGCGGATCGTGGCGATCGCCCAGGACGAGCGCTCCCAGGCTCGCAACCGCGAGCTGGCTCTGACGCGGCTGGGCGAGCGGCTCGCGCGGGCGCTGGCCGTTCCCAAGGCCAGGCGCCCCACCCGCCCCACCGCGGCCTCGCGCGAGCG
The DNA here is from genome assembly GCA_963826995.1 of uncultured Solirubrobacteraceae bacterium. GTDB lineage: Bacteria > Actinomycetota > Thermoleophilia > Solirubrobacterales > Solirubrobacteraceae > Palsa-744. Next base: position 558,474 of record CAWGYZ010000006.1, read on the forward strand.
GCGCCTTCAGGCCAAGCGCCGGGGAACCCAGCGAAAGCGAGAGCGCCGCCCGCCCGAGGAGTCCTGACCGCCCCGGCTCACCGACCCCGGCGGGTTCAGCTAGTTCAAAAGCTCCTTGACGTAGCGCTGGTGCAGCCGCCCGAGCGCCGTTTTCTCGGGGTGAAAGCCGATCGCGTTCCACAGGAAGCCGGAGGCCGGCGCCCAGGCGATGATGAAGTACACCCCCAGTGCCAGCGCGGCCACTCGCAGCCTGCGCGAAGCAGACAGCGCCGCGAACGGGAGCACCCACAGCACGTACCACGGCAGCACCCAGCTCAGCGTCACGAGCAGGGCCACGTTGGCCCAGCCGGACGCGGTGATCGAGGAGCGCCGGCGATAGGCCTGCACGCAGCAGAGGAGCACGGCCACCCCGAGCGCGGCGCTCAGCAGCGCGTGCAGCGATTCCGTCTCGCCGCCCTTGCCGAGCGCCAGTCCGATCAGGTTGGGCACGCTCACGTTGGTCACGAGCCGGCTCTGGGTGCTGAGATCCGGGACGTGCAGCCCGAAGGCGATCAGGCTGAGAGCGGCCACGATCAGACACGCGCCGGCCATGCCCAGCACGACCGCAAACAGGCGCCTCGGGCTTCTCAAGAGCCCCGCCAGCACCACAGGGATGAGCACCGCCCCGGAGGCCTTGATGGCCGCCGCCGTCATCAACGCCACCCCCGCGCCAACGTCCGCAACCGACAGCCAGGCGAGCCATTCGCGCGGCCGTGAGGACCGGCTGAGCCGCGGGCGCCCCGGCGAGACCACGCCTTCACCGGCGACCCCCGCCCTCAGCATCAGATAGAAGCCGAGCACGATCAGGAAGACCATCAGGAAGTCGTTGTGGTCGCCCCCGAGCCCCCACACCAGCACGATCGGGTTGAGCCCCACGAGGACGATCGCCGCCACCGGGTCGCGCCCCAACAGCTTCGCGCACTTCCACACCAGGAAGATCGTCGCGAGACTTGCCACGGCCAAGAGGCCCTTGATCACCCAGAAGGAGGCGACCACGCCGATCGGCACGACCGCGAACGTGAGGATCGTGAACAGCGGCCCATAGGGGCTGAGCAGCTGGTGCCAGTTGCTGAGGGTGTAGCTCGGGTCGTTGTGCGGCTCGAGGATCGGGATCGACGTGTACGGGTTGAGGTGGTGCACGATCTCCATGCGCCCGTAGTTGATGTAGTTGAAGACGTCCGTCAGGGCCAGCGGCGGGGCCAGGAAGAAGATCAGGTGCACCGCCGCTATGCCGGCGATCACCCACCGGGCCTGCATTCTCGGCAGGTAGGCCAGGCCCACCAGGTAGGCGGCGTACATGACAACGATCGCGCCCGAGAACAGGTACTTCAGGGTCGAGCTGCTGCGCGTGAGGCCCGGCCACAGCCCACCCAGCGGGCCGGCCATCCAGCCCGGAAAGAAGCTCGTATGCGTCGTCGGCGAGAGGATGCTCGGCCGGTCCGCCGCCAGCACCACGACCAGCAGGCTGCAGGCGACGATCGCCAGCAGCACCAGCGCGCCCACGCGCACGTCCGTGCTCGTGCGGGCAACGGCCCCGGCGCGGCTGTCTGAGAGCCCGCGCCGGCCACCGGTCTGCTCATCGCCGGCCGGTGTGTCCCGGAAGGGAAGTGCTGTGGCGTCGCTTGACATGCAATGAGGGCCCGCCGAAGCGAGCCCTCAAAAGATTAAGCCTGTATCGCTGGGAAGACTAAAGCTGCATTCCCACGCTCAGATGGCCTGGACGTTGACCGCCTTGGGACCCTTGTCGCCCTGCTCGGGGTCGTAGGACACCTTGGCACCCTCCTGCAGAGAGCGATAGCCCTCGCCGTTGATGCCGGTGTGATGAACAAACAGGTCCTTGTCGCCGTCGTCGGGGGTGATGAAACCAAACCCCTTGTCGTCGCTGAACCACTTAACTGTGCCAGTAGGCATGTGGGAACTCCTCCACGGTATGTGCGTGCTGCTACGCGGAGGATGCTGCTAGAGCTTCGACCTGCGAGCGCTTGCACTACTTTTCGCCGGTCTAATGTGCCGGCCAGACAGCACGACCGTAGCAGGTCCCCGCCGGGCTGTGTTGTTGAGATGTTGCAGGCCCGCCGTGGCGGCGGCGCCGCGGAGGCCCGCGGGCAGGCTAGGGTTGCCGTCAGTGTCAACGTCCCCAATGCCGGACGGCGCCGAGGCGCCCCCGGCGCCACCGATGTTCAGGAGGCTTCTGCCGCCGGGCGATCCGGCCGGCGTGGAGGAGATCGTCGAGGATCTGCGGATCGGCGATCGCGGCGCCGGCGCCGGCGCCTGCGGACGCCCCTACGTGATGCTCAACATGGTCAGCACCGTCGACGGGCGGGTGGCCATCGCCGGGCGTTCCGGATCGCTGGGCAACCGCGCCGACAGGGCGCTCTTCCACGGGCTGAGGGGAGCCGTGGATGCCGTCATGGCCGGTGCCGGAACCGTGAAGGCCGAGCGCTATGGGCGGATCATTCGCGAGCGCTCGCAGCGCGAGCTTCGAGTGAAGCGGGGCCTTGCCGCGGAGCCGATCGCGTGCCTGGTGTCGGGAGGGCTGTCGCTGCCCGAGGGCATCCCCCTGCTCGCCGAGCCGGAGGCCCACGTTGTGATCCTGACGGCCTCTCAGGCAAGCCTGCCGGCGAGCGGCGCGCGGATCGAGTACGTGCGCGCCGAGCGCCAGGGCATGATCGATCTGCCCGCGGCGCTCGGGGAATTGCACGATCGCTTCGGTGTCAGGACGCTGCTGTGCGAGGGCGGTCCCCACCTCAACTCGCAGCTGCTCGCGGCGGGCCTCGTCGATGAGCTGTTCCTCTCGCTGTCGGCGAAACTGGCGGGCGATGCGGCGGACGGCCTTCCGCCTCTGCGCGTCGTGGCGGGCGCGGACTTCGACCCCCCCATCGAGCTCGAGCTGCTCGGCGCGCGCGAGAGCGGCTCTGAGCTGTTTCTCAGCTATGGGGTGCGCGCCTCGGCCGCCGAGCGCGTCTCGTGAGAGACGATGCTGAGGAGCTCGGAGGCGAGGTGACGTCCCTCCGAGGCCACCCTTGGGGTGGCTGAGATGCGCACCACCACCTCCTCGCCGTCCAGCTCCTCGAGCGTTATGCGGGGGACGTCGCGAAGGGGTGTCTCGAGCGACTTTTCGAGCAGCTCCTGCAGGTCGACGGGGGTCATCCCGGGGCGCAGGCGCGCCCGCAGGTTGACCGCCTCCGGCTCGCGCACCGGCAGCACCGCGACGTTCAGCACGACGCTGTTGGGAACCATGATCGAGTCCTCCCCGCGCGCGAACGTCGTGTAGAGGAGACCCAGCGAGCTGACGGTCCCCTCCAGCTGGCCCGCGAGCGGGCCGCCCTGCAGGCGCACGCGGTCGCCCACCCGAAAGGGCTGGGCGCTCAACAGGACGGTGCCCGCGATCACGTTCCCCAGCGTCTGCTGTGCCGCGAGGCCGAAGATGACAGCCGTGAACGCGCCTCCCACCAGCAGCGTGCGCGCTTCCACGCCGGCCACGTCCAGCGCCACGAGCAGGGCCAGCGCGACGGTCACGAGGCGTATCAGGAACCCGACCGTGCCGGCCGTGGCCGGGTCAAGACGGCGGAACAGCGGCGGGCCGAGGCCGCGGCCGACGTCGCGCGCGAATGCCCAGCCCAAAATCAGCAGGGCGATCACCGTCACGACGGTTATCGGCGTTTCAAGGCCGGGTTCGAGGGTCCCCGGATGGCCGTGCCGGCCGGGCGTCCCGATCAGGCTCACGCGGTTGTCGTACAGGACGACCACCCCCACGAACAGCACCACCACCACAAATGCCTCGAGGCGGGCGCGCTTGACCACCTTGGGGTTGATCTGCCGCAGCAGGCCCACTTCCTTCCAGGCCTGACTGCGGGTCTCGAACATTTTGGCCGGGGTTTTCGGCTTGGGTGGGGTTCTGGGGTCGGGCATCCTGTCCGAGGATGGTTGCAGGTGAGGATTGCCCTGCCTGCAGGAATCCGGACAGCCGGCGGGCGCGGCGGGGACTCAGGTGGCCGTGTAGATGACCATTGCGAAACCGAACACGAGGCAGTAGATCGCGAACGGAATGAGCGTTTTCGTCTTGAACCAGCTGACCAGGAAGCGGACCGTGAACACCGCCGTGATGGCGGCGGCCGCGGCCCCCATGAGCGCCTGGCCGCGAACGCCGTCGCCGAGATGACCGAGCAGGTCGGGCAGCTTGACGAGACCGGCGGCGAGGATGATCGGCGTGGCCAGCAGGAAGGCGAACCGCGCGGAGTCGCTGTGATCCATGCCGCGTGCGAGACCTGCGCCCATGGTGACCCCATCGCGGCTGATGCCCGCGACCAGCGCTGTCGACTGCGCCGCGCCGATCACGAACGCCTCGCGGTACTCGAGCGTGTCGAGTTCGCGCGCGCCATCGGGCTTGGCTCCCTCCCGGATGGCGAGTTCGCGCACCTGCGCTCGGCGGCGGAACAGCTCGGCTCCGAACAGCAGGCAGCCGTTCACCATCAGGAAGATCGCGGCCACCTCGGGCTTGGCCGTGAGGGTGCGCAGCTGGTGCTCGAACACCAGGCCGATGATTCCCGCCGGGATGCTCGCGACGACGATCAGCCAGGCCAGGCGCTCGTTGCTGGTCTCCGCCCGGCGCACGGACAAGGTGTGAAAGAAGGCGCCGACGATTTCGACCCAGTCGCGACGGTAGAAGTAGAGCAGCCCGAGCGCACTGCCGACGTGGAGCATCACCACGAACGCCAGCCAGAAGGACTCCGATTCGGACTGCGCGTCGACCAGCTGGTTCCACCCGAACAGCGTCGGGAACAGCACCGTATGCCCGAGGCTCGAGATCGGGAACAGCTCGGTCACGCCCTGCAGCACCCCGAGCACGATCGCCTGGAAGTAGGTGATGGCTGACGCCATCGGGATCGCGACGAGGCTCCACATGACGGCGTGACCATACTCCGTCGGCTCTCACCCGGCGAGCGCGTACGCTCCCGCCGATGGGAGCGAGCGACACCGCGGCCGAGCCTCCGTTCACCGTCATCCTGCGCGAGTGGGGTCGCATCGGCTGCCTCGGCTTCGGCGGCCCGCCGGCGCATGTCGCGCTGTTTCGCGAGCTGTGCGTCGAGCGGCGAGCGTGGCTGAGCGAAGGCCAGTTCGAGCGCGCGATCGCCGCCACCAACCTGCTGCCGGGTCCCGCCTCGACCGAGCTCGCGATCTACTGCGCGTGGCGGCTGCGAGGCCGGCCCGGGGCGCTCCTCGGAGGGCTCAGCTTCATCCTGCCCGGCCTGATCCTGATGATCGCGCTGTCGGCGCTGTTCCTGTCACATTCACCGCCCACCTGGCTGCGCGGCGCGGGCATGGGCGCGGGCGCGGCGGTGGCGGCGGTCGCGGTGCGCGCCGGGCTTGGCCTGGCCGCCCCCAAGTGGCGCCAGGCGGGCAGCGGCCGGCGCCGATGGCTGCTCGCCTACGGGCTTGCCGGCGGAGCGGCGGCGGCGCTCGCCGGAGGCTGGCTCGTGCTCGTTCTGCTGGCCAGCGGAGCGATTGAGCTGGGGCGGCGGCGACTGGCCGGCAATGCGACCGGCCTGCACGCCTGGGCGCCGGCCGTCTGGGGCCTTGCCCGCGGCGCCACTCAGCAGCTCGACCGGCCACGCGCGGCCTGGCCGCTGCTGGCGGCCGGCGCCGATCCCGCAGGCCCCGGCGGGCTGGTGTGGACCGCCTTCAAGGTCGGGGCGCTCGCCTTCGGCGGCGGCTTCGTGATCGTCCCGCTGATGGAATCGGACGCGGTCAACACCTATCACTGGATGACCCACGCCCAGTTTCTGAACGCCGTCGCCCTCGGCCAGGTCACGCCGGGACCGATCACCCAGACGGTGGCGGCCGTCGGGTACGCGGCAGACGGGTTCCCCGGCGCGGTGCTGGCCGCCGTCGTCGCGTTCGCGCCCTCCTTCCTCTTCATCCTGCTCGGCGCCGCCCGTTTCGAGCGCCTGCTGGTGAACGAGCGGGCGCTGTCGTTCCTCGCCGGCGCTGCCCCCGCCGCGGCCGGGGCAATCATCGGAGCGGCCGTGCCGCTCACCATGGCCATCAGCGCCGGCTGGCAGTACGCCGTTCTCGCAGCCTCGGCGGTCGCACTGATTCCGCTGCGGCGCGCGATTGTGCCGACCCTGATTCTCGCCGGCTGTGCAGGCGTCGCGGCCGCACTGCTCGGCTTGTGAAGAATTCGCGAGAGGCCTTCCACTGGCCCGTGGGCGCTTGCTAGGTTGCGGACAGGTTGGCGCCCGCCAAGGGACTTCCGTCAGGCGGGAACATGCGGGAGGAGAAGCATGAATTCACCCCTTTTTCACTTCTGTTTCACCATTCAGGCGTAGCCGTGGGTACCGACGCGGGAGCCGTTGGCACTCCCGTCCACCCGGCCGGGCTCCCGGCCACAAGCGGGACGCGCGCCTCCGGTGCGGCTGCCGTGCGCGCGTTCGATCTCACGGTGTGCCTGCTCGTGCTCCCGGCCGCGCTCCTGATCGGTGCGATCACGGCGCTTCTGATCTACGTCGACTCGCCGGGCTCGGTGTTCTATCCCTCGACCCGCGTTGGCAAGGACGGTCGCACCTTCAAGATGTTCAAGTTCCGCAAGATGCGCCGCTCCGCCAAGGGCGGCCCCTTGACCATCGGCGACGACGAGCGCTTCACCCCCATCGGAAGCCTCCTGGCGATGACCAAGCTCGACGAGCTCCCGCAGCTGTGGAACGTGATCAGGGGAGACATGCGCCTGGTCGGCCCGCGCCCGGAGGTGCCCGAGTTCGTATCGCGCTACCGCGACGACTACAAGGAGATCCTGACAGTGCTGCCCGGCATCACCGGTCCGGCGGCTGTCGAGTACGCGAGCGAGTCGCACCTGCTGAGCCTCCAGCAGGACCCGCGGCGCTTCTACGAGGACGCGATCATGCCCCACAAGATCGAGATCGACCTGCACTACATACGCACGCGCACGCTGCGGGGCGATCTGCGAATCCTGATCCAGACGATGATCGTCCCGATCTCCAAGGTTGCCGGGCGTGTGCGCGGCGACCGCCGAGCGCGGCGCGTTGAGGCGGGATTGCTGCTCGGCGTCTGCGTCCTTCTGCTGTTGACCTTCGCACTGGCCAACAGCGCCAGCGCCTAGCTGTCTCCGTGTTGCCCTCGCCGGTCAGAGCCAGCGTGGCCAGTCTCGCGACTGCGCTCGCCGTGGCGCTCGCCGCCGCCGGGCTGATCCTCGCCGCAGCCCCGGCGATGGCGGGGTCCTCCCGGGCGGGTGGCCCGGCCCACGCTGGCTCGGCGACGACGGCGAGCGCTCGCCACGCGAAGGCCCCGGCCAAGAAGAAGCGCAAGCCCGCCAAGCGCCCCGCCAAGCCCCCGCTGCCGCTGAAGATGATCTGGGGTCCGCTGACGCTCCCCGACGGGGCCTCGGCGTTCCCCACCTACCACCACCTCGGCGTGCAGGTGCTCCAGCTGCAGTTGATCTGGGGGCGAACCGCCCTCACCCGTCCCAGCGAACCGACGAACCCTGCCGACCCCGCCTACCGCTGGCCACCCGAACTCGAACAGGCGATCCAGCAGGCCGCCCGGTACCACATCGCACTCGCGGTCATGGTCAAAGGAACCCCCGCCTGGGCCAACGGGGGTCTCGAAGAATCGTGGGCGCCAACCAACGCCGTGGACTACGCGAACTTCATGCAGGCGGCAAGCCGGCGCTACCCGAGCGTCCGCTACTGGATGATCTGGGGCGAGCCCACCACCGCCGGCAACTTCAACCCGATGCCGGCCAACTCCCCCGTCGGCCCCAGGCGCTATGCGCTCCTGCTGGAAGCGGCCTACGGCGCGCTGAAGGCCGTCAGCCGCTCCAACATCGTGATCGGCGGCATGACCTGGACCGCGGGACTTGTCTATCCGGCGAACTTCATCAAATGGATGCGCCTGCCGAACGGCAAGCCACCGCGCCTGGACTACTACGGCCACAATCCCTACTCGTTCCGCTTTCCGGATCTCGCGCAGGGGCCAGAACTCGACTACGCGGCGTTCAAACTCGAACCGCACGCCAAGAAGAAGAGGAAGCCGCCCATTCTCGCCTCGCGCGACATCAGCGACATCGACACGCTGCACTCCGAACTGGCTGCGATCTACAAGCATCGTGCAGGCGGGCCACCCAAGCTGTGGCTGTCGGAGTTCTCGATATCGAGCAACAGCCCCAGCCGCGCGTTCGAATTCTTCGTCAGCGAACCGGAACAGGCCACGTGGCTGACGGCCGCCTTCAAACTCGTCGACTTGGTCTCCTACGTCGCGGGCCTCGGTTGGTATGACCTGCTCGACGAAACCCCGTCGGTGCCGCGCCATCTGACCGAGGGGCTGATGACCGCCACCGGCACGCCGAAGCCCGACTTCAACGCCTATGTCAAAGCGCACTGATGCGCGTCGCGATGCTGCTGCACAAGTCGGTGGAGTTCGATTCGCGTGTGCGGCGGGAGGCCGGTGCGCTCGCCCGCGACGGTCACGAGGTGACCGTGCTCGAGCTGGCGAGCGTGGCGGACGGCGCGCGCCTGGATGGGTTCGCGCGGCGCTCGGTCGAGCCGCCGCAGTGGATGCGCAGCCGCCTTCCGTTCCACCTCTACCGGCTCGCCTTCCTCGTTGGGTTCGTCGCGGGCATCCGGCGCCTGAGGCCGGACGTCATACACGCGCACGATGCCGCGATGCTCCTCCCGGGGATCATCGGAGCCCGGCTGACGGGCGCGCTGCTGGTGTATGACTCGCACGAGCTCGCCACCAGCGTGCCCTACCGCGATCGAGCCTGGGCGTGGTTTGTTGCGGCGATCGAGCGGGTCGTTGTTCCGCGCTGTGCGGCGGTGATCACGGTCTCCGACGGAATCGCCCGGCGGCTGCGCGCCCGCTACCGGCTGGCGGTCGAGCCGACCGTCGTTCGCAACGTCTCTGAGCTCCACATCGCCGGGCGCGGCGGGCTGCGCCTGCGCATGGGTCTCGATGCGCACACACCGCTGGTGCTGCACCAGGGCGCGCCGGCGCCGGCCCGCGGCTGCGAGATGCTCGTCGAGGCGGTCGCCCGGCTCGAGGGAGTGCACCTCGCCTTCCTCGGCGACGCAGAGGAAGGCTACGGAGAGGAGCTGCGCGCCGCGGTTCGCGACCGGGGCGTGGCGAACCGCGTGAGATTGCTCGGCAGCGTGCCGCTCACCGAGCTGCTCGCGCACACGGCCGAGGCCGACGTCGGGGTGACGCTCCTGCAGGACACCTGTCAGAACCATCGCCTGGCTCTCCCAAACAAGCTGTTCGAGTACATCGCCGCCGGCGTACCGGTGGTGGCCAGCGCTCTCCCGGAAACCCAGCGGCTGATCGAGACCCACGGCGTGGGATGGTGCTCACCGCCCGAGGACCCCGCAGCGCTCGCGAAGGTGATCGCCCGAGCGCTGCGCGAGGGCCGCGACCCCGCTCTGACGGGTCGCCTCCGCGACGCGGCAGAGGAGCTGTGCTGGGCACGCGAGCAGCATCGCCTGCTCGGTCTGTATCGGCGCCTCGCCGGAGCTTCGGTTGCCGCCGATGTCCCGGGCCCACGCGTTCTGCTCAACGCCTGAGCGCCTCGGCAGCCGGGGTGTCCGAGATCCCTCAGGGTTGGGCGAGCACCAGGCGATGCGAGCGCAGCGGCCGCATCCGCGCGAGCGGGGCATACAGTCGCGGGGCCCGGCGCGCGAGCGGCGGAGCGAGGGTGATCGTCCGCACCGTCAGCGCACCCCTGAGCCCCGCTCGCAGCTCCGCTAGGCGCACCAGCCGTGTGTGCCGGTTCAACGTCGGCCAGCGCGGCTCCCAGATTGCGATCGTGCCCCCCGGCGCGAGCACGCGCTGCGCCTCGGCGAGCGCCGCCCCGACGTCGTCGGCCGAGCCCATCGAGGACAGCACCGTGAACAGGGTCACCAGCGCGCAGCTGCTGTCCGGCAGCGGGAGCGCTCTCAGGTCGGCCTGGGTGATCAGGGCGCCCGGCACGCGGGCGCTCGCCGCCGTCACGCGATCGGCGAGCAGCTCGACGCCGGCCAGCCGCTCGGGCGCGACACCCTCTCGCAGGAGCCGCTCGAGCCACCAGCCCGTCCCGCAGCCGGCATCGAGCAGCAACCCCCCACCGTCGATCGGAGCCGGGGCGAGCGCGAGCATCGCCCGCGCGAGCTCCTCGCGAATCGCGACGTTTCCGCGGTTGTGCGCATCCCACGCACGCCGCCGGCGAGGATCGGCGCTGTATCCGGCGTAGACCCGGGCGAGCCGATCCTGCTCGCCGCCCCGGTTTACTTCCTCCTCGTGCGGGTTCTGTTCCTCACCCACTACTACCCTCCCGAGCTGGGCGCGGCGCCCGCGCGCATCGCCGCGCTCGCGCATGGCCTGGCCGATCGCGGGCTTGACGTCAGCGTGCACACGGGTTTTCCACACTACCCATCGGGCACGATCGCCGCCCCCTATCGCAACCACGCGCTGCTGCGCGAGCGCGAGGGTCCGGTGCGGGTGCTGCGCAGCGTCGTCTACCCGGCCGCCAACCGCGGCTTCTACCGGCGGCTGGCCGACCACACCGGGTTCGCCGCCGGGGCGCTGGCGACGTCCCGCGCCGCCGGCCCGATCGACGTCGTGGTGGCCGAGACACCGCCGCTGTTCACCGCTGCCGCCGGCGCCTGCTACGCCCGCCTGAAGCGCGCCCGGCTCGTGCTGAACGTCTCGGATCTGTGGCCGGAGAGTGCGATCGAGCTCGGGGCGCTGGGCAACGGCCCGGCGGCCGGTGCGGCCCATTCGCTCGCCCGCCTGTGCTATCGACGGGCCGCGCTGATCACCGCCCCCACCAGCGGAATAGTCGGAGCCCTCAGCGGCCGGCCGGAGGCGATCGGCAAGGTCGTCCATGTTCCGCCGGCGGTGGATGTCGAGCGCTTTGAGTCGATACCCCTGAGCCCGCCGGCGCCAGACGCTCCGCTGCGGGTTCTGTATGCGGGAACGCTGGGGATGGCACAGGGGGCGCGCACTCTGATACAGGCGGCCGCCCTGGCCGGCCCCTACATCGTCGAGCTCACGATCGCGGGCGAGGGCCCCGACGCGCCGGCGCTGCGTGCAGAGATCAGGGCGCTGGCTCTCTCCAACGTGCGCATGCTCGGCGCGGTCCCTTCAGAGCAGATACGAGACCTCTACGAAGGCGCCGATGCCGGCGTCGTGCCGCTACGTGACCGCCCGGTCTTCGCCGGTGCGCTTCCCACCAAGCTGTTCGAGGTACTCGCGGCGGGCAGGCCCGCGATCGTGGCCGCTCGCGGGGAGGCGGCGGAGCTCGTGCTCGGCGCGCGCGCGGGGTTGGCGGTTGCTCCCGAGGACCCGCAAGCGCTGGCTGGTGCGTTCGCCCAACTGCATGCCGGCCCGGCGGAAGCGCTCGCGATGGGTGAGCGTGGCCGCGAGAAGGCCCGGGAGTTCGATCGCTCCGCGGCCGTCGAGCGCTGGTATGAGCTGCTCACCGGGCGCCTGCGCCCTCAGGGGCCCTGAGGGCGCCCCCGGTCTGCGCCAGCTGCTGCAGCCCCGCGTCGCGCGGGTCGAGCGCGAGCGCTCGCCGGTAGTAGGTGCGGGCCACTTCGAAGCGCCCACCTCGCGCCTCGAAGTCCCCCAGCAGCCCGAGCGGCACGAGGCTGGTGGGGATCATTCTCTGGGCATCCCTCAGCTGGGAGCGCGCCGCGGGGCGGTTGCCCATGCTCTCGAGCGCCGAGGCCTCCAGGTAGTGGGGCTCCACCCACCACGGGTCAATCGCCGACGCTGTGCGGGCATCAGTCAGCTGGGCGGTCGCCGATTGGCCGAGCTCGTCGCGGGCGCGACGCACATAGAAGTCCGACAGGTACAGACAGCCGACGAGCGCCACGGCCACCAGCAGGCCCGTGACCGCCCCCACGCGCCGCCATCTTCCGAAGCGATCAGCCGACGGCGGCCGCCCGGCGAACACACGGCGGACCCTCGACGCGCCCAGTCCGGCATCGGGCCCGATGCCGGACTGCACGCCTGCGCCCGGCACGGCCTGCGCCGAGCGCGCGAGCATCGCCGCCGCCACACCGAGACACAGGATTCCCAGGGCGGTCAGCCCCGGGATCCGCCACATCCAGTCGACGAGGGACTGTCCGATGAACGTCGCACCCGCGGCGGTCAGCCCGCACACGGTGCGGCGGACATCGGTCGGGGCCAGCCTCCACCAGCGTTTCAGAGAGCCGGTCAGCCCGACGAGGATCGCGGCGAACAGCAACAGGCCCACCACGCCGAGCTCTGAGCCGAGCTGGAACAGCAGCCCGTGCGGATCGCTCAGGTTGCGGTTCGTGCGACGGTTCCGGTAGTAGCCGAATTCGTAGGAGCCCTCCCCCACTCCTCCAACAGGATTCGACCGAAACTCAAGCGCGGCGACCCGCCACAGGTCATAGCGCTGCCCCCCGGCCGAGGTGTAGCGCGTGGCCGAGGTGTTGGTGGCCTGAAGGCTCGTGAACTGACGCCACTTGACCTGCAGCTCATGGACCGGGTTACCGTGGACCGCGATCATGCCCCCGGCCAGAGCCGCCACGAGCGCCACGAGCAGCCCGGCGCGGGCGGCAACGCGCACGCCCGCCATCGCCGAGCTGGCGGGCCGCAGTCCGGCGTCGAACACGGCCAGCACGAAGCCCACGGCGATGCTCACGAGCACGAGAGCCGACAGCGCGAGCGCCGCGACCCTGATGTCGTGCGCACCGGCAAACCCGTGGGCTCCCGTGAACGCGTGGTAGGGCCTCAACAGCCATGCCGAGAAGCACGCGAGCAGAACGACGCTGAGGAGCGCAAGCCACAGGCGGCGGACCCGATCGGGACCCAGAGCCAGCGCCACGGCCGCACCGCAGCCCAGCCCGATCAGGACACCTCGTGACTGGGTCAGAAAGGCGAGCCCCAGCATCAGCTCGGCAAGGCCCAGACAGCCCGCGCGCAGCGCACGCCCGCGCCCGCGCGTGGCGGCGGTGACGATCAGCGGCCAGTAGGCGATGCAGAACAGCAGCGCGGTGGCGTTGCGGTATTCGACCGGCCCGTTGAGCCTGCCGGCCAGGAAGATCGACGGCCCGTCGATCAGCATCCTCGCCAGGGTGTAGACACCGATCGCCGCGATGCCGCCAACCACACCGCGACCGGCGACGCGCAGTGAGCGCAGATCGCCGATCGCCACAAGCGGCACGGTCAGGATCGCGGCGTACATCGCCTGCCTGCCGGCGCCTTCGAGCGCCGCGCCCGCCGAGGCCGCCCATGTCGCCGACAGCGCGGCCCAGCCGACCAGGCCCCAGGCGCCCGCGAGCGCGAGCGCGAGCCAGCGATCGGGCAGTCGCTGGGTTGCGCCCCGCACGATCAGGGTGATCAGCATCAACAGGATGAACAGCGTCGGCGGCGCCCACTCGTCGACATCGAACGCGCCCGCGTAGGCCGTCGCCAACAACAGCAGCGCGAGGACCAGCACGGTCGGGGCCAGGACCGCCCACATCGACCCCTCGGCGGCTCCCGTGTCCGAGGGTCTCGTGGCCTTCAACTCGCCGCCGAAAAGCAACGAATTTGCCACATCAGCGGCGCCGGGTTGGTCTAGATTCGTCGCCATGAGGCTTGCGTTCGTGGGCGGCACCGTGGGGGCATTAGCGTTGATGCTCGGCGCTCAGACCACGGCGGCCGCCGCGCACCACGCCGTCCAGACCGACCCCAGCGCCGGCAGCCCGGCGGGGGTGATCTACCAAATACCCCTTGATAATGCGCGACGCGATGCCGCTCCGGTGTTACCTGTTGGTAGCCACGGCGGGCCCGGCGGACCCGCCGGTTCCGCCGGAACCGCAGGCGACCCATCCTCGATCCACTCCGAAAACGGCTTCGGATCCGCTTCGAGCGTGCCGGGGGTGAGCCCGGCGGCGCTGCGAATCGGAGCGGGGGTGCCGGCCGCCGGCAAACCCGGTTCCACCTGGCCGACCTATCTGCTGATAGCCGTCTTCGCCGCGGCCGCGATCGGCGCAGGGGCACTGGCCAAGCGACGGTACGGGCCTCCAAGACGTCCGCCCGGCGCCTAGCGAAGTGCGGAATGGTGAACGGGCGACCATGGCCACGGAGAGCCCGGCGGTACGCAGCCTTTTGCTCGTGCGCAACGGGGTGGACCACGACGCCCGCGTGCTGCGTGCGGCGCGCGTCGCGGAGCGGGTGCTCCCGGGAACCGCGCTCGTGCTCGGCGTGGCGACAGCCTCGGCGCCCGCCGGCGCGGCGCTCGTCGAGGGCGTGCAGGTCCTCAGGCTGCCGGCGCGCCCGCCGGGCCTGACCCGGCTCCTACGCCGCGCAAAACCGGCTAACCGCGCCGATCCAGCCCGCGGCACCCGGACGGAGCCCATGCCCGCCAACGGCGCCGGACGGACGACAGGCGGCGCGATCCCCGCTCCGCCCGCCCTCACCTGGGCCGGGCGCGCACGGCGCATACTCAGCGGGCTCTCATTCTCGCGCCAGGCCCTGTCCGTTGCTCGGCGGACAAGACCCGGGCTGGTGCACGCCAACGACTGGAACACGATGTGGACCGGCCTGGCCATCAAGCTCGGGTTCGGAGCACGACTGGTGTACGACAGCCACGAGCTGTGGCCAGATCGAAACGGGCGCTGGGAGTGGCGACCATGGCTGCTCGCCGCCGAGGCCCTGTTCGTGAGAGCGGCGGACGAGGTGATCACGTCAAGCCCGGGCTACGCAGACGCGCTCGAGAAGAGATACCGCGTCTCGCGCCCGCTGGTCGTGCGCAACATCCCAGAACGTTGCGCGACCTCCGGTCCCACGGCCGCGCACCGGGACTCGCAGAAGCTCCTCTCGGCGATCGGGCGCTCGCAGATCGCCGGACCGGCCTCGCCACCGCGGGTCGTCTACGTGGGAGGACTGATGCCGGGGCGCGGCCTTGAGCAGCTGATCGCCACGCTCCCACTCCTCCCCGACGTGCGCCTGATCGCGATCGGACCCGGGGCGAACCGCTATCGGATGAGCCTGCTTCTGGCAGCGACCGCAGCGGGAGTCGAGGACCGGGTCGTGCTTCGCGCACCCGTCGCACCAGGGCGCGTGCAGGAGGTCCTTCTCGGCGCGGCGGCCGGGCTGTGTCTGATCCAGCCGATCTGCCGTTCCTATGAGCTGTCGCTGCCCAACAAGCTGTTCGAGTACGCCGCCGCCGGCGTCCCGGTGCTCGCCAGCGAAGCGCCGGTGATCGCGGCGGTCGTTCGCGCCCACGGGCTGGGGCAGGTCGTCACCGCGGATGGGCCCCGGGCGATCGCCAAGAGCCTCGAGCGCCTGCTCGAGCCCGACTGCTGGAGGCTCACATCCCAGCGCGCCAGCGCGTTCGCCGCGGGCAACGACTGGCGCGGCGAGGCGGACGCGCTGGCCGGCGTCTACGGACGCGTGGTCAACGGAGCCGCGACGTGATCACGAGCGGGGACGTGCGGGCGCCGGAGCGGCTCGAGACCCTCGATCGTCCGCGCCCTTCGGCGCCATCCGATCGCCGGGCCGTGAGTGTCGCTGGGTGGCTGTTCGACGCGCGCGAGTTCGGCGTGGAATCGTGCCCCGCCGACCTCGACGCGATCGTCGCCGGCCTCAGCGCGACGGCGGGGGTCTGCGCCGCGCTCGGGACCACCTATCTGCCCGTCCTGATCCCCGCCAAGCGGAACCTCATCAACGTCACCCCATCGAGCGACCGGGGCTGGGTGTCCGAGCTGACCGCCCGTCTGCGCGACGTCGACGACGTCGAGCTGATCCAGCTGTTCGGGGTTCTCCGCCATGCCGGCCGCCACGGGCCGCCCTACCACCGCACCGACGCGGACTGGAACGATCTCGGGGCCTTCTTCATCGCGCGCGCCCTGCTCAAGGAGATCCATAAGCGGGTTCGCGCACTCACGCCCCCGCAGCTCGACGATCTGCATCTGCGCCCGCTTGAGGGGTATCGCGGGACGCTCGCCGACGCGTCCAAGCTCGAGCCGCTGGACGGCGAGTTCGTGCCCTGCGAGCCAGATGTCGTAGGCGAGGATGGCGTGGCCATGGACGCGAGCCGCCTGCGCGCACTGCGCATGCCTGTCGATCCGAATCTTGCCGCGGCGGGACCCGCGTACGTGCGCCTGTACCTGGACCCGGAACGGGAGGATGAGACCCGTATCGCGGTGGTCGGCGACTCGGCGGCGGTGCCCGTGGCGATCTGGCTCGCCGAGCGCGCAGCGCGGACCACGCTCTTCTCCTGCCAGGCGGTGCCGTTCGAGCAGGTCGAGTTCGAGGCGCCGCGGGTCCTGATCCACTTCATGCGCGAAACGGATCTCTCGGCCGGCTGGACGGCGACCTCCTCCTCGCGCTGAGTATGCGTCGGCGACGGCGGGATCGGCTGGCCAGGGCGCGGCTTGCCACGGTGGAGCCGCCACCAGCTGCGAGCACGAGCCCGTGTCCCATCTGCAGCTCTGGCCGGCTCGTGGAGTTCGCCGGCCGCAGGGACGCCCGCTGCGAGGTGTGCGACGCACTCGAGCGCCATCGCGCGCTGGCGCGTGAGATGTCCCGGCTCCTCAGCGACGGCACCGGGCGTCGAGCCCTCGAGGCGGGACCGACCAGCCCGCGCGTGTTCGGCGACTTCCTTCGCGAGCGCGGATGGCGATATGAGAGCATCGATCAGTCGCGGCGCGGTCACCCCAACGACCCCCGCTCGATCGAGTTCATCGACCACGAGGCCGATCTGTGCGACCTGTCGCTGTTTGCGACGGGCTCCATCGATCTGGTGATCATCCAGCACGTGATCGAGGAGATTCCGGCGTACGAGTCGGCGCTCGCCGAGATCGCCCGGGTGCTCGCTCCCGCGGGTACGGCGCTGCTCGAGATCCCGTTCAATCCCGCGCTCGATCGTTCAGCCGGTCATGCGCCGCGGAGCTTCGGCAACGTGTGGAGCTTCGGCGCCGACCTGCCGGGCACCGTTGGGGAGCATTTTGCGGAGGTGGAGCTGGTGACGCTGCGGGAGGGCGAGTATGCCGGGCCACTGCTCGTCTGCCGGCATGGTTAGCTGCGGCTGCGGGAAAAGGAGGGAGCGGGCCCATCGATCCCGCCGCGCGGAAGCACCACGCGATCGACCTGGCCGGAGCCGAGGCGGACGCTGATCGTCAGCGAGCGGGCTGCTCGCTCGAGCTCCGCCTGATATTCGGGGGGGCGCGATCCCTCGCCGGGCACCAGCAGGACTACGAACTCGGGGTTCAGCGCGCGTCGCGCGAGCCGCCACAGGACGTGGTGTTCGAACGGCGGATGACTCGGAGAGACGAAGGCATCTCGTCGAACGCTGATCGTCTCGGCCTCGAACACCCCCACGTCGCAGATCGTCCGAGCGCCCTCCACGTCGAGGGTCATCCGAACGCCACCCTCGACCGTCGCGGCGCTCGGAGCCGGTGTGTGAAGCAGGAACTCGTAGCTGTGCTCGACGTCGTCCTTCTGGATGTCGTCATATACGAGCAGGTAGGGGTCCGGCCGCTTGACGAACACACACCAGCGGATCGCCCGGCGCACCGGGTTGTAGCCGCTGCTCATGAAGCTTCGGCAAGCATCCCCCGCGACGATCAGGCGAGTCTCGTCGCGATCGAGGTAGACGATCTCACCGGAGACTCCGGAGCCGTGTCCGGCGGGCAGCTGTCCGCGTCCGTCGATGACCACGGTGTTGTGCCCGAACGACGATGCCGAGTTTCCCTCGGCCGGAGGATGAGGGCATGCGCCGGCGTCCAGCGCGATCGGCACGCCGTGCGCAGACAGCGTGAACGCGTTGTTGTCCGAGTGGTCGTGAATCGAGCCGATGTACTCGCCCGAGTTGAACGAGAAGCCCGCCTGTGGCCCATCGCAGCAGTCCCGCAGGAAGCCGACATCGGGACAGTGGAAGAACGGCGGCGGCGCCTCGGCTATGACCGGCTCCTGCGGATGCCACAGCGCCGACTCGAACGCATTCGACTTCGCCAGCCCCGGATCCAGACCGAATGTGGCGCGACCCTCCATCCCGACGGTTCGCTGCCACACCGCCGCCGCCAGCCCCGGGCGCAGCGCCGGGAATGTCGCGAGCCAGCCGACGAGCGCCGGATTGGGGTCCCAGTAGGAGCTGTTCAGGTTCTGCATCCAGCCGCCGCGCGGGAAGATCTCGCCGGCGTACCAGTCGGGCACCCGAGCCAGCCGCTCGAGATACGGATTCTGCGCGGGATCCAGATAGTCGAAGTCCCCCGTCGCCCTCGAAGCTCGGAGAAACAGGCCGAGATTTCGAAACACGAAGCCGCAGTAGGCGAGTCCCTCTCGAGTCATCCCGGCTGCGGTGATGCCGTGCTCGAAGAACAACAGCGATCGCTCGATCGCGAGCGTCACCCATTCGCGCGCTGAGGTGTGGCCCGGAATCGCGAGACCCGCGGCGCCGATCCCGGAGTACGCGACGATCGAATGATTCCAGGCCGCGCGCCGCCTGATCGGTTCGCCCCACTCCCTCACCAGGGAGTCGGCGTGCAACCGTTTGGCGAGGGTCTCGACCGCTCCGCGTGCCGCACGCAGCGAGTCCTCGGAGAGAAGGTGTCCGGCCAGATCGAGGGCCACTGCAAGTCCTACAACGACAAACGAGGAATGGACCTCCCCGGGAAGTCGCTCGGTCGAGACCGCGGCTGAGTCGAGGGCCATGATCAGCTCGCTGAGGCCTTCCACGTGACGGTCCTCCTCCCCGATGCGGGCGATCAGCGACAGCTCGAGCAGACAGTTCTGTATGACGAACAGGTTGTGCCCCTGAGGCATCGCGGCAGCCCGCGCCGGCGGCAGCTCGAGGAACAGCTCGGTGCTGCGCTGCAACGCGAGCACGACGGGGTGAGGGTCGTCGCTGAGCAGCTCGCGTCGTGCGCGCGAGAGCGCGCGGCCGTCAACGAACATGTGGGCCTGCTGGATCGCCCCCCCGGCGGAACTCATCGTGCGGCACAGCACACTGCAGTGCCCTCCCGAGGCCCGTGAACATGTTGTTACCGCGCCCCGGAGAGCGCCGAAACGGAGGGTTGCGCATATACCCTCACGCCATGCCACCGACGGCAGTCACGGGGGATGGCACGGCCAAGAATCAGCGAGTGGGGCAACGGCTGTTGACGCTCACGGGCGGGCGCGTCACCCGCCACACCGCCATCTACGTCATCGGGCTGCTCGCGGTGGCCCCGTTCAGCCTGATCAGCGTCGCGGTGCTCACCCGCCTGCTCGTCCCGGCCCAGTATGGCCAGCTCGGCGTGCTGTTCGTGTTCGCCGGCTTCGCCACCGTCGTCTACAACACCGGCAGCCTCCACGGGACCTTCATGCTGGTGTACGGGGCCTCCGAGGGCGAAGGCGACGACGTCGGCGCGGACACCGAGATCACCTCGGCCCCCCGGCGCGCCCTCGGCACCGGAGTCGTGCTGACGCTGATCATCGTGACGGCCGGCACCGCGGTGTGCTTCGTGCTCGCGCCGGCGCTCGCGCAGGCGCTGCTGCACCACCGGGCCGAGGCCCCGCTCGTGCGCTGGGCCGCCGTCTCGGCGGCCGCAGGCTCGCTCTGGCGGCTGACCGTGAACGTCTTCAGGATGGAGCGGCGCCCTGGGCGCTTTGCGGCCTTCAACGCGACCAGACCCCTGTTCGTGATCGCCGGGGTGGTGCCGCTCGTGGCGCTCGGCTTCGGCGTCGAAGGCGCGCTCGCCGGCACCGCGCTCGGCACGCTGGCAGCGACGGTACTGTCGATTGCGATGGCGCGTCGTAGTTACGCGTTCGCGTTCTGCCTCGCGGACGTGAAGAAGATCGTGCGGTTGGGGGCGATGGTGGTCACGCCGGTGCTCTGCCTGTACCTGGTGCACAGCGCGGACATCGTGCTCCTGTCGCGATTCGCGAACGCCCACGAGCTCGGCGTCTATCGCGTCGCCAGCCGCTTCGCCGTGATCCCCTCCTACTTCGCCAGCGCGTTGCTGATGGCGTGGGCACCGCTCGAGCGCGGGGTGCTCTTCCGGGCCACCTACAAGCACATCGGCCAGCAGCGGGTGAGAGGCGCGATGCTCACCTACTACCTGCTCGCGGCAACGACCATCGTCGTGCTGCTGGACGTGGGCGCGAACGTGCTCGTGCTGCTCGCGGGCCCCGAGTACCGCTCGGCCGCCCCGCTGATCCCGCTGATAGGCGTGGCGTTCGTCGCCTACGGCCTGTTCATCATGCTGGTGCGCACGGTCAAGGTGAAGCGGCGCATGCTGTCCTACAGTCTGGGCGCGGTCCTCGCCCTGGTGCTCCAGGTCGGACTGAGCGCGGTGACCATCCCCTGGCTCGGCGCCTACGGGGCGCCGCTTGCGGTGATCCTCGGGCTGCTGGCCGCCTGCACAATGTGGATCGTGCTCGGGATCAGATCGCGCAGTCCGGTCAGCATCGATGCCAGACCGCTGCTGGGTCTGGCGGCCGCTGTCGCGATCGCCGCGAGCGTTCAGGCGATCGGCCTGAGCGTGTGGCCCTCCGAGCGCGCCGCTGTGCTCGCCGTCGTGTCCGTCTCCTACATCGCGACCCTGGTCGCGATCGGAGTGATACCGCGCAGGCACCTCAAGCCCCTCTCACGGCTGGCACGCGCGGCCCTGCGCGGCGGTATGGGCACGACAAACCCCGAGGCGGGCCTCGATAGCCTGGATCCCGAGCGGCGCGACCTGCTGGCCTCGATCGAGCGCGACGGCGAGCCGCTGGGCGCAGTGGCCGAGCGCCTCGGCCGCAGCCGGCGGGACATCCGATCCGAGTATGTCTCGATCCTGCGCGAGCTGATCGGCTCGCGCAGCGCCTCAACCGAGGCCGAGGAGCTCGCTCCGCGGATCGGCGGCTACCTGCTCTCAACCGAGCCCGACGCCCAACGCGACGTGATCGGCAATGACCTGCTGGAGGCCGGCGCCGATCCGCTCGAGCTGATGGAACTGGACGAGGCCGCACGACGGCTGCGCGCGCTTCCATCCCAGTCCTGGACCCCATCCGCCGCATCGACGTCCGGCGGCGAGCAGAAGGTGAGGTTCGAGGTGCTGACCGAGAACCTCGCCGGCCAGCGATGAGCGCCGAGCTGCAGGACGCCGTCAGCCCGCCGGCGTTTGCACCGATCGCGCACGATCTGCGAGACGTGATCATCGAGCACTATGAGCGACGCAGCGAGAGCCTCGACACCCCCGCCGGGCTGGTCACGCTTGACACCAACTCGATGCTCGCGGCCCGCCGAGGACGGCTGTTGCTGCGACTGCTGGCCGAGCAGGGGGGCGGCGCCATAGCTGGGCGCCGCGTGCTCGACCTGGGCGCGGGCTTCGGTGCGCTGGCGCTCTACTTCGCGCACCTCGGCGCCGAGGTCGTGGCGGTCGATCCCAACGAGCAGCGCCTGGGCGTCGCCGTCGAGATCGCCGAGCGCCGCGGTCTGGCCGTGAGCGCCGTCGTGGCGCACGCACAGTCCCTGCCGCTGGAGGACTCGAGCGTGGATCTCGTCGTCGCCAACAATTCCCTCTGTTACATAGTCGACCAGGACGCATGCCGGGCAGCGCTGGGCGAGGTCCTGCGGGTCCTGCGTCCCGGCGGATGGATCGTGGTGCGAAACCCCAACCGCCTGCACCCGCGTGACCAGTTCACAGGGCTGCCGCTGCTCGGAGTCCTCGGTCCGACCCTCGCGCAGCGGATCGTCGCCCGACTCGGACGCCATCGCTCGCAGGTGCGCCTGCGATCGGCCGGTCAGGCCGTGCGGCAGCTGCGGGCGGCAGGTTTCTCAGATGTGCGCTGGCGGGCACGTACGGGACCTCGGCGCGGGAGCCGGTTCGCCGCCTACCACCACCTGCTGGCCCGCCGTTGAGGATCGAGATCGGAGCGGGCAGCAAGCCCACGCCCGGCTATGTCCACGTCGACGCGGTGGCGGGCGAGGATGTCGACGTGGTCGACGACGGGCGCACACTGCGCAGCTTCCAAGCGGGCGTGGCCGAGGAGATCTACTCGCACTGGTTCCTCGAGCACGTCGCCCGTCACGAGGTGGCTCCGATGCTCGAGCAGTGGAAGCGGGTGCTCCTGCCCGGTGGCGAGGTCCACATCGTCACCAACAACCACGAGGCCCACAACCGCTGCCTGGCGGCCGGCGAGATCAGCTGGCGAGAGTGGTCCTACCTGATCTACGCGGTCGAGAACAAGGTTGGCTACAGCGTCTGGGATATCCACAAGTGCGCCTGGAACCAGGAGCTCTTGCGGGAGACGCTCGAGCAATGCGGTTTCGTCGGGGTGACCGTTGAGGCTCAGTGGAAGTGCCGCGAGGACGACGGGCGGTTGAAGTGCCCGGCCCTCATCGCTCGGGCATTCACGCCGTCAAGCGGATGAGGGCGCCCTCTATGAGCTTGGTGGTGACCGACGCGTCGTGGCGCTGTGCAAGGCGTAGGCGCGAGCGAAAGCGCGCGTACTCGCTATGGAGGATTCGTCCAAGCTCCCCGAGGTCGCCCGCGCTGAACCATCTCGTGTCCTCGCCCAGATGGGACAGAAGCGGCTCGATGGCAGTCGCTGCGACCGGGGTGCCGCAGGCGATCGCCTCCGAGCAGGGCATGCTCCAACCCTCGCGGTTGGCGTTCTTCACGAACAGCCAAGCGCGCTGGTAGAGCTCACGCATGCCCTCGGCCGGGATTGCCCCGCCGATCACCTGTATCTCCGCCGCGTGTGAGTCCTCGATGCCCAACTCCCCGAGCACCTCCTCCCGCGCCGCCCGGAACTCCTCGGGCTTCCACTTCCACGTCTTGATCTGCAGGCATACCTCGTCCTCGCCACTGAACGTCGCCAGGTAAGCCTGAAGCGTCTGGCGCCAGTTCTCACGCGAGGTGTCCCCGCCGAGGTTCTCGTGCACGCACAGGAAGGTGCAACGCCGCCCGGTGGCCGGAAAATAGAGCTCGGGGTCGACACCGAGCGGGATGACCTCGGTCGGCGTCGTCACACCAGCCCGCAGCCAAACGTCGCGGTTCCAGGCGGTCGGCGTGATGACGAGGTCCAGGCGGTTGAGGATCTCCGCCCAGTCGCGCTTGGACTCCGGGAGATGATCCAGCTCGTGCATGGTGATCGCGGCTGAGCGCACCTGCCGGCCGAACCTGATCTTGTTGGGCGGACACACGAACAGCGCCACCTCCATGCCCGCGAACTCCTGGAAGCGGACCTCGTGGCCGAGCTCGATCAGGCCGCGTGAGACTGCCGCGGACAACTGGCCGTAGCCACTGCCGGCGTCCAGGCGCCTGTCGCCGTCGCTGAGCCAGACTCGCACGGTCCCTACGCCGCCGCGGTGAGCCGGCGTGAGTGAGCCGGCTCACGCACGCGCTCTTCCACGATCGACAGCAGTTGCTCGGCCCTGTGGGCGAAGGTGTGGCCTTCAAGCACGATCGCGCGCCCCCGCTCGGCACGGCGGCGGCGCTCGGCGGGGTCGGCGAGCAGGCGGTCGATCAGGTCTCGCAGCTGCTGTGCGGAGCGGTACACGACGACCGCCTCCCCGAACCGCTCGGTGAGACCTGGCACGTCGTCGCTCAGCACGAGCGCTCCACAGGCAAGTGCGTCGTATATGCGGTTGGAGATGTAGCCGTGCTCGCGCATGTCATCCCAATGGTCGTTCAGGACGATGCCCGCGGAGCTATAAACCTGGCGAAGCGCAGAGTTCGGGATGTGCTCGCCGATCACGCGCGAGGTGTCGATCAGCCCCTCCCAGTTGGCACCCCAGATCGCCAGGTCGTGCTCGGTCGAGATGAGATCCCGCGCGATCGGTCGCATCACATTGCGCGAGTTCGCTACATACACGAGCTCGTGGGCCAGCTGTTCGCGGCGGTCCGGGTACATGACCCAGGGGTCGGCAGCCTGCTCGAGGACGACCACCTGCGTCGTGGTCCGCTCGCGCAGGCGCGCGGCGAACAGGGGCGAAGCGACCGCCACCAGGTCGTAGCCGTCGCACTCCTCGCCGGTCAGCTCCGCGGGATGGCTGATCGACCACAGCACGTTGAACTGCCCGGGCTTGGGGTGGAAGCGGTTGAGTCCCTTCAGATGGACGACCACGTCGAGGCTCAGGCCGGCCTCGTCCTCCCACTCATCGAGCGTCTGCACGAGCGTTCGATGCCCGCGCCTGCGCAGCTCGGCGGCCATCGACTCGGCGAAGTGCAGGTCGCCCCACCTCGGCGCGGCCTCGCGGTTCGGCGCGCCTATCTTCAGGCAGAAGGTCAGCCGCTGCGCGTGGTCGATCAGCAGCTCGCGCAACTGGGCGGCGCGGTGGGCGTAGGTGTGGCGCTCGAGCACGACGTCGCGATAGCGCGCGGCGAGAAGCTCGCGACGGGGGTCGTTGTTGAGCAGCTCATCTAGCCCCGAGCGCAGGCTCTCGCGGGAGCTCCAGACCGGGAAGTCATCGTCGAACAGCTCGCGCACGCCCGACTCGCAGTTCGTGAGGACGAGTGTTCCCGCCGCCAGCGCGTCGAACACGCGGGCATTGACAGCGCCATACGGAAGCGTCGGCCCCTGGGTGTCGTCGAGCACCAGCTTGACGCTCGGATAGACCTGCGCGAGCTCCTCGTAGGGGAGCTCTCCGCGCGCGTAGGGCGCAAGCGCCGGAACCTTCTCCCAGCCCCTTCCGTATACATCGACCCGCTCCCCCCCGCGCGGCGCGAGCGCCCGCTGGATGTCGCGATCCTCGCCCCACCAGTTGCCGGTGAACACGTAGTCGGCGGCGAACCGAGCCTCGGCCGGGCGAGGCCGAAAGCGCTCCGGATTGACCGCCAGTGGGAAGCGAACTGTCACACGGCCCGTGCACTCCTCGATCAGATCGGCCGAACCCTGCGAGGAGACCAGCAGCACGTCGGCGCGCTCGAACCACGGCCGCTCGAGCCAGCGCTCGGTCCAGTTGCGAATCCAGGCGATCGTGACAATGTGCTCCGCCACGCGGCGCAGGTCGAAGGAGTCCATCAGCGACAGGACATAGTCGAGATCCTCGGGCAGCTCATACCAGCGCTCGCCCCTGCGCTCGACGTAGCTCACCCGCCAGCCGAGATCTTCGAGCGCCTCGCCGATCTCGTGCCCCGAGTACCAATCACCCCAGCCGTCGGCAACGTCCAGACTCGTCAGCGTGATGGCGACGTGGGCCCCCGCGCCGTCCGTCCAGAAGGAATCGCAGTTCAGCCTGGCCAGGCGATACTCGCGCCCAACCTGCGGACCCCAGGACTCGAGGAACAGGCGACGGTTCTCAAGCCGGTTGAGACGGCGGAAGTCACGGCTCGCCCGGTTCTGGCTCGAGGACTCGCTGTGGATCAGCACCGAGCGCCCGACCCCCGCGCTCTGCTCGCCGCCGCGCAGCAGCTTCAGGCCGAGATCCACGTCCTCGGTGCCGTACCTATAGGCGCCACCGAATCCACCGACCCGCGAAAAGGACTCCCGCGCGATCAACATGCATGCCGCGGTCACCGCCGGAGCCTTCAGCTCGTCGCCGAAGGATGCCTCCCACAGGCTCTCGCCATCGCCCGCGTTGAAGCCTTTGACCGCGCCCTCCTGCCAGTGGAAGCGGATCGCGCGGTGCTGCACGCGCGGCTCCTCCCCCTCGGCGAGATCAGCGCCGTGCAGCAGCGTTGCTCCGACGGCACCCACCACCCCCGGGTTCTGAAGACCGCACACCAGCTCCTTGAGCCAACCCTCCTCGAAGGGCTCGACGTCGTTGTTCAAGAACAGCAACAGCTCACCGGACGCGCGCGCGACGCCGCGCGCGTTGGCCTCGGCAAAGGACAGGTTCTCCTCGGTGGCCAGGACATGAGCCGGGAACGGCGTCTGCAGGTCCTTCAGATAGGCCACGCTGCCGTCGGTCGATGCATTGTCTACGATCACCACCTCGAGCTTGGGGTAGTCCGTGTGCTCCATCAGGCCCCCAAACAGCCGTTCCAGGTGGTGGCGCCCGTCGCGCGTGGGAACGATCACGCTGACCGACGGCCAGCGCTCGCGCTCGGGGGCCGGCCCCAGACGCCCGCGCACCTCGGCTGCGAGCATGGCGCGGCACCGTTCCATCTCAAGCTCCTGGGCCGGCGAGAGCTGTTGCCGGGGCGGCGGCGACCAGGGGGCGGCTACCTTTGCCGACGGCGAGGCCGTGGGCTGAACCCGCTCGATCCGAGCGAGCGCGGCCACGAGGGCACCTTCGGTGCGAACCGTGCGCCCCGCGATGCGAGACAGCGTCCGCGTGGCCAGGTGCCCCAGACGCCACGCATGGGAGCCCAGTGCGCGCTCGATGTCGCCCCTCGTCTGCCTCAGGACGACAGACAGGGCGGACACCGTCTGTTCCAGCCTGCGGGCGCGCGCGACGGCCTCTTCCAATTCGCGGGGCTGGCGTGCCAGCCGCTCGGTCAGTCGCGTCACCTCGCGACGCGCGGCCTGCTCGTCACGATCGCGGATTTTCAGCTCACGCTCGAGCTGTGATAATCCGTGATCTCCACCGTCCTCGGGCATGGGGGCGTCGCTGGCGCGCCCGAGCTCAGGGTCCAGGTTTCCCGTCGCCATCGCCTATCGCCCAGCCGAGCTGGTCTGCAACCGGGTGATGTCTATGATCGCGCCGGTGCGGGTGGCGTCGAGGCCATGATGTGAACGATTGTAAAGGCGCGGTCCACCATCGTCAGCCCCGATAACCAGGTGATAACCAGACGCTCAGGCAAGGCCAGGACGCGCAGACGGTTCAGTCGCACCCTGTCGCGATCACGCTGGGGCGAGTACAGCACGCTCCTGCGTATCGCCGTGGAGCAGCGCTACGCGGTGCTGTCACTGGAGGCATGGCTGGCGGATCCCGAGCTCGCGGCGCAGGAGCCACGCCTCGTGTTGCGCCACGACGTCGACCAGCACCCGGCGTCGGCGCTCAGAATGGCGGGGATCGAGGCTGAGCTCGGCGTGCGCTCCACCTGGTACTTCCGCTGGCGTACCGCGCGTCCGGCGGTGGTTGAGGCGATCCGCTCGCAGGGACATGCCGTCGGGCTGCACTACGAGACGCTCACGCGCGAGCTGCTGCGCCGCGGTCTTTCAGCGACGGCGGCCGCGGATCTGATCCCCGAGGCCCGAGAGCTTCTGCGCGCTGAGCTGGCCGTGTTCGCGGAGCGCTTCGGGCCGGTCCGCTCGGCGTGCCCGCACGGCGACACTCGCATGCCCGGAGTGCACAACGGCCTGCTTCTGCTCGATCAGGAGTGGGCCGAGTACGGGCTCCGCTGGGATGCCAACGCGGCCATTCGCGGGCGCCCGGTCGACGTCTGGCTGACCGATCGCAGCGCCGCCGAGGGCGGCTGGAAGCAGGGCCTCGACCCGATCGACCTACTGGTCGATCGCCGCTCGCCGATCCTCGCGGTGGTGCACCCGAACAACTGGGTCTCGGGAGCGTGGCTGTGGTGGGACAGGGCGCTGCCGGGACGCCTGCGCACGGGCTCGGACACGCCGCCCGTCGCCTGAACGCCCGGTTGCTCGAGTCACCGGCGCCGCCAGACTCCCCAAACGTAGTCGGAGCGCACAACGCCCGCGTCGGTGAGCAGCGCATCGACCTCCATCAGCACGCCGACGAGGTCCGCCTGATCGGTGAAGTTGCCCATGATCCGGCTGAACAGCTGGTGGAAGATCGCGCCGCCGTAGGGACAGACCTCGACCCGCTCAAAGCGGGCGTCGAGCATCGGCAGGATCTCCGCGCTTCGAACCGCCTCGTGGGAGCCCGCGGCGATCCGTTTGGCCAAGGAGGGCCGCTCAACCCTGAGCTTCTGGGCCCCATCCTCGGAGCTCAGATCGGTGAGGAGCTCCGGCGGAAGACGTGCCAGCAGTCGATTGATCACCTCCAGCTGGACATCGGTCCACTGGAAGTGCGAAGGACCGACGAAATCCTCAACGAACAGCAGACCGCCCGGCGCGAGGATCGCCGCCAGGTGATCGAGCACGATCTCGAGGTCCGCGCGGCGGTGCAGGAAGCTGCGACAGACCGCGGCGCCCAGCGGCTCGGGCGACTCCCATCGATCGAGCGTCCCCAGCTGGAAGGCGACCCGGTCGCGCAGGGGCTCCGGCACGCGCCCGGCGGCGAAGTCGACCCGTCCCTGCTCGTCATCCAGCCCCGTGACGCGCTCGCACGAGCCGGCCTCCACCAGCGCGACCTCGAGCTTCGCGTCGCTGGCCCGCAGCGACAGGACGTGAGGTGCGACGATGGATGGACCGTGGCGGCGGGCGAAGTGGGTCTCGGGCCCGAGCTCCGGATCTCCGCTGATCCTGCGGTTGATCGCCGCGCGCACGACCGGGCTCTGCCAGAAGGCCAGTTGCGCCGGCACGGGCTGCGGTCGGAGCGCATCCGGACCCCCACCAGACGGGGCGCCGGCGGGCGGCGTCGTCCCGAGGCTGGCAGCGTGGTCGGTGAGCCTGTCGATGAATGGGCTCGAATTCATGACGCGGGCAGCGCGGAGGAGGGTCGCCCACGGCGAACGACCGAGCTGAACAGCTCGAGCTGGCTGCGCGCCGCCCGCTCGACCGAGAAGCTGCGCGCGCGGCTGACGCCGGCGGCACTCATCGCGGCGACCCGCGCCGGGTCGAGCGCCAGTGCCACGACCGCGTTGGCGATTGCCGCGGGGCTGCCGTCGGCGAGGATCAGGGCATTCTCGTCGTGGACCGCGTACTCACGGACGCCGCCGAGCGCGGGTAGGAGCGGAAGCGTCCCGCAGGCCATCGCCTCCAAGCCTGTGCGCCCGAACGCCTGGTAGGCCGAGGCGTCTATGAAAACATCGCTGCGCCGCATCAACTCGGAGACCTCACGCCGGCTCAGGGGACCTAGGTGACGGAGGCCGGGGACGGCATCTTTACGCACCTCTCCGAGCGAGCGCTCATCGCAGCCGAAGGTGACCAGCTCCACAGCGTCACCCAGAGCCCCCGCGATCGTCGCGATCGCTTCGAGCGTGGCCGCAGGGCGCCGCCGCGGCGTGCGAGGGCGAACCATCGCTGCGACGCGCAGGACCCCGGCGTACTCGCGCCGCCCGCGCTCGTGGAAGAGCTCCCGGTCGAGGCTCGGTGAGACCTTCGCCACCGGCACACCGTGCATCTCGCTGACGACGTTGCGCAGCCAGTGGGTCTTGGCGAACAGGAGTTGGCCGGGGATCGCCCGGTAGGACAGAAGCGCGCGATCGGATCGCGTCGTCTGCGGGACCGCGAAGAGCGGTTCGTAGTCCTGAACGTAGTAGGCGCAGACGACCTCCGGGCGCTCGCCCGCCACCCACGCAAGCAGTTCCACCGAGGGGTACTCGGTCGCCACCACCACGTCTGCGCCCGCGATCGCATCGAGCAGCGAGGAGTCGCTCACCCCGGGATATGAGGCCTCGCTCCGGTACGTCGCAAACAGCCCGTCCTCGTTTCCGTACAGCGCCGCCGCCGTGCTGAGCGAATCCACGGGCACGCAGATCCGTGCCTCGGCCCCGAGCTCGCGCAGCCCGCGCGCCTCCTGCACGAGCGAGTGAGACCCGCCGGAGCCCTCCGGCGGAAGTCCCGGAAGCACATAGGCGACACTGGGCAACAGCTCTGACGCCAGCTCCTGTTGGGTCTCGCCGTTCTTCTGCGGCGGAGCCGACCAGCTCCAGGGGAACACCTGCTCCTCTGCGGAGAGATGCAGATCAAACGACCCCGGGGCGCGGTCGGCCAGCTCGCACAGGAGCGCGACGATCGAAGCCTGGGTCGGCTCGTCGATTGCCGCCGGCATGTCCTCGCCGGTCATCGAGTCGCCAGCGATAAGGACCGGGGCCGCATCAGCCCAGCACCACGAAAGCGACCTTCACCGAGCGTGAGCGCCCCGCCGCGTTGCTCGCCCAGAGAACCGCGTCATATGCGTGAGGAGGCAGCGCGATACTGCCGATGCGGCCGCTGAAGGGGACACTGTCGGCCCCCGGCGGCTGATTCGCCCGCACGAGCGCTCCGGCCTCGAGGATACGGGCGCAGCGCCGGGCGTGGCTGCGTTTGAGGGCGGCGGTCGGGACCAGGCAGGCATGCCCGCGGTGCAGTCCCGGGGCGCTCCAATCAAATTCGATCCGAAGGGTCGCCTTCGCCGACAGGGTGAAGCGGACGGTGGTCCCGGTCGAGGCCTTTCGCCCGACCATCCGCGCGGAGATCGCGGTGGCCTGCCTGGCGACGCGAAAGCGCTTGTTGGTGAGGCGCGCGGAGCTGATGGTCGGCGGTTGTGCGGTCGTTGTGCTGGAGAGGACGCCTCCGGTGCCCACGACGGGCGCACCACTTGTCGTGGTCGTAGTCAAGGTCGGGGTCGGGGTAGTGGCGAGCGCCAGCGTGTGCAGGGCATCCGGGCCCTTTGCGATCGTTTCGACCGTCGTACCCGCGGGTAGAGCGACGAGCATCGGGGTCGGGTTCGGGTTCGTACTGTTGGGAGCGAAGTTGACTTCGCTCCCAAGCTGCCCGTGCTGGTTTCGGCCGAACGCGTACAGCTGGCCGCTGGATGTGACCACCAGGCTGTGCTGCCAGCCCGCCGCGATCTGCGTAACCGAACCGACCGTTCCCGGCAGCGCCACGGGCGCCGGCGTGGGATTCGGTTTTTCGGTGCCGCTGTTGAATTCGGTCCCCAGCTGCCCATATTTGTTGCTGCCGAAGTCGTACAGCTGACCGGTCGCGGTGAGCGCCAGACTGTGTTCCCCACCGCCGGCGATTTGTGTCACAGCCCCCGCCGCTTCGGGGAACACCACCGGCGTCGGCGTTGGGTTCGGTTCTGCGATCCCGACATTGGTTGCGTTTCCGAGCTGCCCGCCGCTGTTCATGCCAAAACCGTACAGCTGGCCCGTCGAGGTGAGCGCCAGGCTGAATTCCGAGCCGGCAGCGATCTGGGTCACGCTACCTGTGGCGCTGGGCGGCAGCGTCACGATGGTGGGCGTTGGATTCGGCTTCGGGGACTTGTTGTTCACTTCGTTTCCGAGCTGCCCTAGATCATTCTCACCGAACGCATACAGCTGGCCCGTCGAGGTGAGCGCCAGGCTGTGTGCCCCACCGGCGGCGATCTGCACCACGGGACCGCTCGCCGCGGGCAGGGCCACGAGTGCCGGCACGGGATTCGGCGTTATGGTGCCGCTGTTGACTTCGGTCCCGAGCTGGCCGTATTCGTTGCTGCCGAACGCGTACAGCTGGCCCGTCGAGGTGAGCGCCAGGCTGTGGAGTTCACCGGCGGCGATCTGCGTCACCGGACCGCTCGCTCCCGGCAACGCTACGAGCGCCGGCACGGGATTGGATTCCTGTTCGGGGCTGCCCGCATTGGCTGCGCTCCCCAGCTGGCCGAATTCGTTGTTGCCAAATGCGTACAGCTGACCGGTCGAGGTGAGCGCCAGGCTGAATTCCGAGCCGGCAGCGACCTGGGTCACCTGACCGCTCGCTGCGGGCAGCGCGACGAGCGCGGGGGTGGGATTCCCGACTGGGGATTCGTCGTAGAGGGGGCTCCCAAGCTGGCCGTAGTCGTTGTCGCCGAACGCGAAAATCTGACCGGGTGCGCCAGGCGCTGCCGCGGCCGGCGACGACGCTCCGGCGAGCGCGAGGAGCACTGACACCGCGATCCCGATCAGACTCCGGCTGGGCACGCCACTCCTCCGTCGTTTGACAAGCATTCCATCGCCGAGAATGGGGCAACCCGTCACGCTGCGGGCGCCACCGCAACATAGTGGGTCCGCGAACACTCCTGTGAAGATGCGGTAAATGATCGCGTGCCGCCCGTCCGCCTGCCGGGCGGCGCCCGTACACTCCTTGAGACCGAGGGTCGCCTGGCAGCGGACCGAGGCGCCATGCACCGGTTACTGAAGCTCCTCATATTTCCCCTGCTCGATGCGCTCGCTGCGCGGGTGATCGTCGAGGTCGGAACCGACTTGAGAGCCGTCACCGGCTCCCTACTCGAGTGGGTGCGCGCCAACGACGCGACCCTCCACGCGATCGACCCCGACCCGAACCTGAGCGTCGAGCGACTCATCGCAGAGCACGGAGGGCGACTGCGCTTCCACCCTGTTCGAAGCCTTGACGTTCTCGGAGAGATCGCCGACGTCGATGTGGCGCTGATCGATGGAGATCACAACTGGTACACGGTCATCAACGAGTTGCGCACCCTCGAGCGGCGCGCACGCGAAGATGGGCGCGATCCTCCCGTCATCCTCGTGCATGAGATCGGCTGGCCGTACGGGCGCCGCGACGCCTATCACCACCCCGAGATGATTCCCGAGGCCCACCGCCAACCCCACGCCCGGCGGGGAGTCGTGCCCGGACAGGTCGAGCTGGGCGCGGGGCTGAACGACCATCTCGACAACGCCCTGCTGGAGGGGTCAGCGGCAAACGGGGTGCTCACGGCGGTGGAGGACTTCATCGCCGAGTCAGACGGTTCGTGGCGATCGTGGTCGATCCCGGGCCTGGGTGGAACGGCGGTCCTCGTGAGCGCCTCCGTGCTTGCACGTGAGTCAAGCGCCTCGCTGCGCGAACTGCTGCAGTCGATGGACAGCCCAACCTTCCTTCGTGCCCAATGCGAGGCGATCGAGCAGGCGCGCATCGAGTCCGAGCGCAAACGCGCCGGTCTGCTCAGGCGCCTTGCGGAGACTCAGCTCAAGCAGACGGTGGGATCTCCCAACCCGGGCGAGAACGTCACGCTCAAACGCCGCGTGCGCGAGCTCACCGCGCACGTCAGTGAACTGCGCGAGGAGCTCGAGCGGGTCGAGGAGCTTGAAGAGCAGGTGCGCATACTCAACCGTCGCCCCAGCGGCACGCCGACGACCGATGGACCGGCGGCCGCCTCCGAGCGGGAGGCCTGGCGAACGCTGCTCGACTCCTACCTGCCGCTTCTCGGGAGAGCGCTGCCCTGCGAGGATGAGCGCGATCCGCTATCCCTGCCGGGCCCTCACGACGTACTCGGATTGCTGAGCGACGCCGAGGCCGAGCAGGAGCCGGGGGAGCCAAGCGTGGATGTGGTGGTGTGTGTGCACGACGCGCTCGAGGACCTGCGCCTGTGCCTGTGGTCATTGTTGAGCAAGACCGGCCGCCGGTTCCGCCTGGTCCTCGTCAACGACGGAAGCAAGCAGGCGACCACGCGGTTCCTGCGCACCTTCTCAGAGCGCCACCCGGTTGTGACGCTGATCGAGCGTGCGGAGCCGCCGCACGGCTACACGATCGCGGCGAACCTCGGCCTCAGGGCCTCGAGCAGCGACTACGCGATCTTGCTCAACAGCGACACCATCGTCTCGGCCGGCTGGTTGCGCAGGGTGATCGCCCATGGAGAGGCGCACGAGCGGGTCGGGATCCTGGGTCCGCTCTCAAACGCCGCCAGCCACCAGTCGGTACCCGTCGTCAGAGAAGGCTCTGCGTGGGCGACCAACCCGCTGCCTGCGTGGCTCACCGTCGACGGCATGGGCCTGATCGTGGAGCGTGGCGCCCCGCGCAGCGACACGCGCCTGCCCTTCCTGAACGGGTTCTGCTATGCGATCAAGCGCCGCGTGCTCGACGCCCTCGGTCCGCTGGACGAGGAGCGCTTTGCCAGCGGCTACTGCGAGGAGAACGACTACTCCCAGCGCGCACGCCAGGCGGGATTCGAACTCGCCGTGGCCGACGATGCCTACGTCTACCACACCAAGTCGAGGTCGTTCGGCGTAAACGGGCGGGCCGACCTTGCCAGGCGCAACTATGAGGCCTTCCTCGAGAAGCATGGTCGCAGCGAGATCGATGCGCTGGTCTCATCGATGGAGGCCGATCGCAGCCTCGAGGTGGTGCGCGCGTCGGTGTCCCAGCTGAGCTCCGCGCCGCAGGCGATTGCCCCGCTGCTCGCCCACGGCAGTCCGGGACCGCTGACGGTCGTGTTCCTGCTACCGGGCCTCGCCCATGGCGGCTCGGGTGGGTCGCATTCGATCTATCAGGAGGTGCACGGGCTGCGCAGCCTCGGCGTTCCGGCGCGCATCCTGCTTCCGCAATGGGATCGCGAGCGGGCCGCAACGATCTACCAGGACGCCGATGAGATCTTCCAAACGTTCACGGACGAGCGGGACCTCGTCGCAAAGACCGCCGACGCGGACGTGATCTCGGCGACGCACCACAAGTCGGTGGCCATGCTCAAGGTCATCTGCTCCGAGCGCTCTGACTTCCTGCCCGCCTACTACGTGCAGGACTACGAGCCGTTCTTCACCGCCCCCTACATGGCCGAGGAGGCGATCGCCTCCTACACGGCCGTGGCCGGCATGCTCCTGTTCGCCAAGTCCCACTGGCTGTGCAACGTCGTGGCCGAGCGCCACGGCCTGTTCGTGGAGAAGGTCGAGGCGAGTATCGACGGCGCCGTGTTCGCTCCGCGCGAGGGCCGCGTTGAAACCGGGCCGTCCGGTCAGGCGGGCCCGCTGCGCGTTCTGGCGATGCTCCGTCCACGCACAGCGCGCCGCCAGCCGCTGGCCACCGTCAGCGTGCTCGAGGGGCTGCTCGAGCGCTTCCCGGGGGAGGTCGCCTTCAGCACGTTTGGCTGCTTCGAGGACGAATTGCGCGAGATCCTGCCGGATGCCGCGGGCATCCTCGAGCGCCATCTGGGCATCTTGAGCAGGGGACAGGTCGCCGACAGGCTGCGCGATACGGACGTCTTCCTCGACATGTCCGTCTATCAGGCCTTCGGACGCACGGCGCTCGAGGCGATGGCGTGCGGTGCCACCGCGGTTGTTCCCGGCGTCGGAGGGACATGGGAGTTCGTGCAGCACGGGCACAATGCCCTGGCGGTCGACACGTTCGGGCCCGCCGGCGCGCTAGAGGCGCTCGGCGCGCTCGTGCACGACCGTGAGCTACTGCGCCGGCTGAAGGAGGGCGCCCGCGCGACGGCGGCGCGCTACGACAACGTGCGGGCAGCCCTGTCGGAGTACCTGGCCTTCGAGCGCGCCCACCGCGCCCACTTCGGCGGCCCCGTTGAGGGGGTTGCGGACACCACCGCGCTGTTCGCCGGCGAGTAAGGATGATCGAGGCAACGCACTCGGGGCGGGGGTCCGAGGAACCGGGCTTCAGCCGGGATCTCATGGACCCCGACGCTCCGCTGGGCCTGGACATGGCAAGCGACTCGCGAACGCTGCTCCTCGCCTTCGGCGGCCTCGTCGGCCAGATCGGCATCCCGCCCTTCGAGTTCTTCTCGCTCACCGCGGAGGTGCCGGTGAAACGGCTGTTCGTGCGGGACCTGCGTCAGGCGTGGTACCACCGCGGCATCCGCGGTTACGGCTCCGGCCTGCCGCAGGTGGCGGAGGCTCTGCGCCCGCTGCTCGCCGACCAGGAGGTCGAGCGACTCGTCGTGGCCGGCGCCTCAGCGGGAGGCTACGCGGCGCTGCTGTTCGGCACCCTGCTCGGCGCCCAGGAGGTGCTCTGCTTCGCGCCGCAGACCGTCCTTGACCTCGACATCTTGGCGGAGATGGGCGACCACCGCTGGGACTGGCGCCTGGGACGACAGACGGCGGCGGGCGCCGTGGACGCGCGTTTCACCGACCTTCGGCGCGTGCTACCTGCTGCGCGGTGCGCGGAGACCGGCTACCGCATCTACTTCGACGACTCTCTGCTCGCCGACCGCATGCACGCCGAGCGCCTGGCCGATCTCCCGGGGGTGCAGCTTTACCGCTTCGGCCGCGGCAACCACAACATCGCCCGTTCACTGCGCGATACGGGAGCCCTCGAGCGCGTGCTGCGAACTGCCCTGGCGGTATAGCGCGAGCCTGCCAGCGCCGCGAAGCTGGGCCACGGATTGGACGCTAGCTGACCGCGATCGTCTGGGTCGCGACGCCGAATTCCTGCCCGGCCTTGAACACGTTGTTGACCCCGAGGTCGCTGTTCAGCGCCGTGGCCGCTTCTTCGGTCAGCGTCAGCTTCATACCGGTGAAGACCGCGGTCCCGGACGGTCCCGTCGTATGGACGCGTGAACTGAGGGTCAGATCGAACACCGGCGCCCTCAAGCCACCCACGGCGGCGGTCACCTGCCTGCTTTCCGTGTCGACCACGAAGCCGGTGAACTGGATGCTCGTGCCGGCGTGAGACAGCTTGACACCACCCGTGTCTTCGACCCTTCCGGTCGCCGAGCTGACGACGAAGTGTCCACTCGTGGTTGGTAACAGAATGACGGTGCTGACGTTCGCGGGTGCCACGGCGCTCACGGTGATTTCGTTTTCCTTCAGCAGCTTGGTGGTCGCAGGGCTGACGACGACGCTCGTGCTCTTGCCGACGACGGTTGCCGAAGACGTGGAGCTGGTGGTTGAGGAGCTGCTGCTGCCGCAGGCGACGACGCCGAGTGCAACTGCTACGAGGACCGGTATGAGCGAGAGTGGAGAGAGGCGGACAGTCACGAAGGGGGCGCCTCTTGTAGACGCTGCGGGAGTGTCGCGTGGGTCTAACGCGGCGTGGGGGATGAGTATACGGGAGCGCTGTGTGCGCCGGCCGGTACGGCATTTAGCCTGGTTGCGAGCCTCATAGCGTCGCGAAATTGGGCCACAGCCCGACATCAATCTCGGGAAACTCATCGATCAGCAGCGCAACTTCCTCGGCGTAGGCCTCGACGAGCGCACTGCGGACGTCCGGGTGAAGATCCGGCTTCTCGGCCTGGCGGTTGGGGTGTGGCTCGAGGTCCGGAACGAAGCTGCTGTCGCTCAGGCCGAGGAACTCATAGGTGCGGCGCAGCTCGGCGCGCGGCTCGGCGCTCACGCGCTCGTACTGCAGCACGAGCATCTGCGCACGGGAGAACCGGCTCAGCAGGTGGGTCAGCTGAGCGTGGTAGAGACCCCGCGCGAAGGCGTCGAGGGGCGCCGTCGCACTCAGTGGCTCGCCCCTGGCCCGCGCCACGCGGTGGTGGCGCTGCAAGCCCGAGAGGTAACGTTCGACGGGGTCGCGAAGCAGTACCAGCAGGCGCGCGTCCGGCGCCGCCTGAGCGAGCATGGCTGGCGCCCACGGTGAGGCCAGGTAGCTCGGGCTCCACTCGCCCGTCAACGTGCCCGCGGGGCGAGGGAAGTACTCGCTGTAGGCTGCCGCGTCGCGGGCCGTGAAGGCGTCCGCGTGGAAGCGATCGAAGTAGTGGAGCTCCTTGCGCGTGGCCGTCGGCGCGGTGACCTGCGGGTGGGCGACGATCAGGTCGAACCACCTCGTCGTCCCGCTGCGCTGGGCACCCACACCGACGAAGTCCGGAGGCCCTGTCCGCCAGCCGGCGGGGCAGACCGGCGGCGGCGGCGGAATCCGAATCCCCTGGAAGGTGAGCGGCATCGGGTTGGGCCTCGCCGCAGGCTCGCTCATCGCGCCACCATCCTAACGACCCGCCTACCCACCCAAGCCTGCGCCGGCCTGCCACCGCGAAACGAAAGGCCCGCCGCGCGGACGGCGCGGCGGGCCCTTGGCAGCTGCCACCTTACTCAGCGGCCTGCTTGTCGATGAGTCCGATCAGTATCCGATGTTCTTCACCGCTGCGTTGATGTGTGACGCCATCGCGGTCGGAGGACCGACGTAGAAGCCTGCGGCTTCCAGAGCGGCCTTGCCTGCGGTTCCCGTGACGTACGCGAAGTAGTCATGAGCGGTCGCCGCCATTTCTTCCGACACCGTTTTTGCAACGTATAGGTTTTTGTTCTTGTAGTGGTGCTGCGCGACTGCAAACGTAAACGCGCAGGCGGGATATGCGGTCGAGACTTTCGACACCATGTTGGGGTCCGAAGAGAGCGTGGTCACCCACGATTCGGTCCAGTGTTTCGGATACGCTTCGTCGCCTTCGATCAGTTTCGTCGTCTCGCAGTTGGCCTTGTTTCCGGCCAGCAGCGGGTTGACGTATTCCGATGCGTTGGGCGCCGCCGCCGTCCCAGTGTTCTGTACCTGGGCCCACAGTATTTGGTGCGCCGCGCTTGAACAGGCTGTGGTGCTCGTCGCGCTTTCCGTCATCCCGCCAGCATGGAACGCGTCGGAGGTGTCGGCGTAGCCGATCGATCCGGGGGTTCCAGTGGTGTTTTCAGCCAGCGCTTGCCCCGTTTCCTGTATGCCCTTGCATGCATTCGTCTGGAAGTAATGCCCGATTTCGTCCGGCCATTTCACTGCGCCGCCGGATGTCAGGGCAAAGGCCCACTGGCCTGGGTCGATCTGGTTGAAGTAGTTCTGGGTCGCAAAGGTGGTGCCGGACGAAGATGCCCGGATCTGCGGTTTGATTTTTTCTTCGCCGCAGCTCGCTTTGCTCGCTTCTTTGAATTCTTTGCCTTTTGCGAGCCCTGCTTTGTAGCCGAGCTGGGTCAGAAGAGCACCCCATGACGCCGCGGGGTATCCACCCTGTGCTTCGATCTCGCCTTCTTTGCCGGCTGCCGCTTTCTGCGCCAGCCAGATCTGCTGGGCCGTGACATTGTTGAGATCGATCTTGCTGCCGGGTTCGATTTCACACCCCGCAGGCAGGCTGAACATGAACGCGAGCGGCCCCTGCGCGATTGGGACCGTGACCACGCCCCGTTCTTTGCTTTTGCCGCCGTTGGCGGTCGTCATTTTTTCGAGTTCTGCGGTGCTCGGCCCTGCGTCGGTCCCGATGTAAACGTCCAAGCATGCTTCTTTGGGGGTGGCCGTGGCGGCCGTCCTCGGACCTTCGCAGTTTTTGGAGCCTTTTTCGATTTCTTCGACTGTTTTGTCTTTTTCGGGAAGGAGCGCGCTCGTGGACCCGAAGACTTCGCGCCCTTTGCCACTCGACGTCGATGTGTACTTGATCGTCGGTGCGCCTGCAGCGCATTTGCTGTTCGCGGCCCAGCTCGCTTTGAGCGTTTCCTCCAGGTTGAGCTGGAACGACGAGCCCGATGCGTGCAGGTTGTCGGCTTTCGGGACACATCCGGTTTCGTTGTATGCAAGTGGGAACGCCCCGGCCGGCGCAGTCGCAGCCAGCGACGCGACCACCGAGGTGGTGCCCACACACGCCGCAATCATTGCGACGCGCCGCAGCTTGGAATAACGGCTCATCTCGAACCGAACCTCCTTCGCCCCCTCAGGGGAAGATCGATGTTTGCTAACCCCCCCTCCGAGGGAGCGCACTGAAAGCAACGTACCGTGCGGAAATGGCGCTGGCAAGCGAGATCACAGGATCGTTCCATGTCGTCCCCCAATCCGTCACCAGTTGATAACTACGGGGCCTATGTTGTCCAGTTGATATCCGTTTGTACACTCAATCGTCACCAGTTTGTCACCACCGGGCCGTCGTTATCCATTTGATATCCGTACCTACACTGCATCGTCACCCGCTGGACACCAGTCGAACCCAGCCGGGGTCGCACCGGGCCGGCCGAGGCTGTCGCGGGGCGAGCGACGCTAGGAACCTTTCGGGGCGCTGTGTCGTTTGGCCGCGGGCGCGAGCAGGGTTACGTGCACGCTCGCGACCCCGGGGTCACCGGCGGGGTCGTGCGCGCTGACGATCACAAGCGCCGCCAAGCGCCGCTGCGTGCGCAGGAGGGCCGCGCCCGTGGCAGTCAGGCGCACGGTCACGGTCTTCGAGGTGCCCCCGGCGAGACTGAACGCGGTCTCGCCGAGAGCGAGCCGGCGCTTCGGCGGCTTGACGCGACTCTTCGCGTGTCCCGAGGTCTTTGTGGAGAACAGGGCGGCCGTCTCGGCACGCACGGTACCCGCACAGGTGAGCTTGGCGACCGGACAGGACACGCGCACCCGCAGGACCCCGTCGGAGAAGCCCGCGTGCGGCGAGACGACCGTCGGGCCGCTGGCGGGTCTGGCCACCGGCCCGGACGGCACGGGCGAATTAGGCGCCGGCGCGGGCGCAGGAGCCGTCGCGAGTTCAGGGGGCAGCTCGCTCACCAGCGACGCTCGGGCCGCGCTCACCTTCACCGCTTCCGTCGCCACGCTCGACAGGTATTCTTCCTTCCCGGCGAGCTTCTTCACGGTGAGCACCGTGAGGGTCACGGTGTATTCCTTGGCTTCGCCGAGGCTCGGATAGGTGTGCCTGGTGATCGGTTCTTCGCCATCATCCTCGTCGAGCGGACGGCCTTCACCCCAGTTCCAGCGGTAGTCGACGATCTTGCCGCAGACGCCCGCTGAGGAGCTCTCGGCGTTGAACGCCTGCTCCGTTCCCTGAATTGGTTCCACGTTGAACCGGGCGCGGGGACTGCTTGCTTGTCCAGGGGTGACGACCACCAGCGCCGACTGTTCATAGGCGCCGTAGTCGTTCGGGACGTCCAGGCTCACCTCGTAGGTGCCTGCTTCCTTGAAGGTTCTGTCGAATTTCTCGAATTTGCGAAACCCTGAGACCTCGAACGGTGGTTTGTTCTTGCTTTCCGCCTGTTCCACCGCCGATGGATAAAGTTCGGGTTCACCTTCCGGTTCGCCGTTGGCGTTGAGTTTGACGATCTTCCATTGGTAGGCAGCCGGCGTGGCCCCCCTGAGATCGACCGAGCTCGCGTCGAACTCGACCGGCACGCCGGCCGCGCCTTCAAACGTTCCCTGCGCCGGTTGGCTGGACCCGCAGCCAGCTTCCATGGTAAAGGTGCCCGAGGGCTTGGGGCAGGCCAGTTCGGGGGCTTCCCCGGTCGCGTTCGGAGCAAGCTCGATCAACTGATGACCCCATTGCGATTCCGGCACCTGCCCACGTTCGAGCGTTTCAGAAGAGGGACCCCTGTCGAGCACCCACAGCCGGCCTTCCCTGCCGGCTGCGAGCGCCGGTTGTTCGGCACCGATGCTGCACGCCGAGGACCTATTGCCCGATGACCAGGGTTCAGAGTTGCCGAGGGTGTTCACGATCGACGCTCCGTGTGCGTCGGCGAGCTGTTCTCCGACCGGCGCCAGCAGGCGAACGCCGGCGTTGACGCCTTCGGCGCCGGTGGGTATTCCGTTGTTCTTTTTTTTCTCGTAGTGCTGTTCGGCCCGCCAGTAGGGCGTGTGTCCTTCTTCGACTTCCGCTTTGGTGGGTTCTTCGTAGCGGACGTCGGCGGCGTAGATCCCGTTTTCCAACTGGGTGGCCTCCGGACCGGCGCTCCTGATCGCCTCGGGCGATCGCTGAAGCTGAAACCGATCACTGGGTTCGGTGAAGAAGGGCCCTGGATCCAGACGCAGGAGCGGAGGTTCCGGGGCGCTTTCGCCGGCGTTCAGCACCTTGGCTACAGGCTTGCCTGCGGCGGACAGCGGAAGTTGCAGACGGACGACGTACGCGTTCGTTGTCGTCCTCCCTTCGGGGCCACGAAGCAGAACCGACATGGATTCGTCGTGCGTGTCGTCAAAGATCCCGAGCGGACCCAGGTTTTCTTTCCCCAGTTCGCTGCTGGACCATCTCGCTCCCAGAGCGCCGATCGGCCGCGCCGGGCTGGCCTGCGGTTCGGTCGCCACCTGTTGCACGATCGTGTCGCCGCGCGCTTCAAATTCCGAGTAATCGAACCCTTCTTCAGCACTATATTCTTCTTCGCTCTCTTCCTCCCTGTGCTGCCGTTGCACGGCGTCAGGTATCTTGGCCTCGATTGCGACGGGCTCGTCGGGTTTGGATGCCTTGGGGTGGACGTGGTCAACCGCGAGCCCCTGCGGGTCATACAGGGGCCCGGCGGCTGCCGGCGGCACGGCTTCTTCGAGTTGTGTTCTCGTGCTGATGAGCCCACCGGTGGTTCCAAGCGGATCCGTCGCGAGATGTTCGGCGGCGACGAGCCGGCCGCCGGTGGCCGGGCAACCACCGGCAGG
Source organism: uncultured Solirubrobacteraceae bacterium (assembly GCA_963826995.1). GTDB lineage: Bacteria > Actinomycetota > Thermoleophilia > Solirubrobacterales > Solirubrobacteraceae > Palsa-744. The sequence goes on from CAWGYZ010000006.1 coordinate 600,147, forward strand.
GCACGCTTCCGGCTTGGTGGACCACGCCAACAGCTCCACGGCGGCCGTCGCGTCACCTTGGAACAGGTCGTTTCCTTTGACCGGCCCCACGACCAGCGCGTAGAGCCGTTCGGCGCTGTGATCGACTGCCAGGCCGGCGATCGCATATGCGGCCAGCCCGACGGGATTCGCCGTCGTCGGTGGTCTGCCCCCCGGCAGCGTGAACGTTGTCGTGCCCAGCACCTGACCTTTCGCGCCGAGCTTCTGGATGCGCCAGCAGCTACCGGGTTCGCCCTCGCTGAGGCATTCGTGGGATTCCGGGGTGCCTTCGACCCTTGAGGTACGGTCGGCGACGTAGATGGCTTCTTCGGGTTCTTCGGGGTCCACGGCGAAGCCCGTGGCTTCCAGGAGCTTGCCGGGCGTGAGCGATTCGCCGTAGGCACCGTTGTTGAACCCCTGCGTGTCAAAGCCACCGAACCGGAGCGCTTCGTGGTATTCGTGCGAGATGTCGGCGTTCGCGGAGGTCGCTGACGCGAGCGCGGCGAGGAGAACGAGCACGACGAGCCGCGGGCCGAGCACGCGTTTAGGAGGGACGCTCATAGCGCCTTTCCCGAGCACCCGCGAGCGCAAGCGGGGGCCTCGCGCGTCGTCGGCCGCGGCCGGAGCGCCGGATCGCGGTGCCGCTGGCCGCGGCGATCACGATCAACGCGATCAGTGGGATCGGAGGTACGGTCGGGTCTTCAGGGTTGTAGGCCGCCATGCTGTTGCGCGCACTCTCCACGGCCTCCTCGTCTTCTTCTTCCTCCTTCGGCGCGACGGCGGGCGCGGTCACGGGAGAGGTGCCCGAGGGCGGGATTGGGCGAGCCAGCGGCGGTCCCGGTACCAACGGCAGCGCCACCAGCGCTGCGACGGGCACTTTGGTCGCGAAGAACGGAGCGGGCGCCGCGTGTGGTGGGGAGGGTGCGGCCGGGGGCGTGACGAGCGCAGGGGGCGGCGGCGGCGCCACCGCGACCGGCGCGGGCGAGCCCCCGGCGGGCGCGGTCGGCGGGGCGGCGCCGAGCCTCGTGCCTGCCACGACCGCCACGGGCTGCTGCTTGGTCGGCACCGTGCCGCACGGCTGCTCAACGCTCCCGGCCTGGACGGTCACCGGCTCGGAGTAGCTGAGCCCCCCGGATGTGATCGACACCGTCGTGGTTCCGGCGTTGAAGGCGCAGAACAGACCCGACTGAGCGTCCGGGATCGGTTTCCCGCCCGGGCCCTGCAGCACCGTTCCCGGCTTGGATGGTTCGGGCTCGACGAACTCACCCACTTCCGGGTTCGAGGATGTGAACGTGAATTCGGGTGCGATGAACTGCGAACAGCCCGATCCGACGCATGGCTCGGGGAGGGGCACGTAGGGGTCCGGGACGCTTTCCTGCCCTTCGATGACCGCGGACCCACCGCTGGGACGGCGCGCGAGCCCCTGGAACAGGGCGACCTGGCTGCGCCGCAGCAGCGTGCCGTCGGTCGCCTGGAGCCCGAGCTGGGCGATGTTGGGGGTCAGGGTGGCCGTTACCGGAGCGCGGTTGGTGAGCCTGTTTCGCTGGGCGACATTCACGCTCGCGAGCAGAAAGCCACTCGCGCCGAGGAATTCTTCGGGGCGGGCGGTCGGGCGCACGTAGCCGAGCGTGCCGGTCCCGAACGCCGGAATCGAATTCGCGCCCGAGCCGACGCGTGTGGCGCGGTTTTCGTTCGGGCTCTCGAACAGGTACGCGGAGGCGCCGTCTGCCAGCAGCACCTGCGCGACCGCGGCACCATCCGCGGCGCGGTTGGGAGCTTCACGATCGACGATGTCGGCGCTTCCCATGACGAGCGCGGGAATCCCTGCGCCCTTCGCAGCGTCGAGCTGTTCGCCGAGCCATTGCAGCTCGCCGGGCGCGAGCTCGGACGCCGAGTAATCGAGCACGATCACGCGGACCGTGCCGCCGCTGCCGGCGGAGTCAAAGGCGTAGGCGCCGGTCCCGCTCAGCTGCGCCGAGCCTGCTCCGGCGTCGCTGCCGAGCACCTGAGCGAGGGTCGACAGGCCACCCTCGGGGTCCACGTCCGAAGGCGAGGGAGCGACACGGACCGGCAGGGCGCCGGCGCCGCTCAGATCGTTGGCATAGCCCTGCATCTCGCGCGTGAAGGCGGCCTGGCCGGCCGCTCCGCCCGGGTTGGAGCCCAGCGATGCTCCGGCGCCTTCGGCTATGCGCCCGCCGGCGTACAGAAAGGCGTGCAGGCCGGAGATCCGCGACGCGGTCGAGACCGCGTGCGACAGCCAGGCTTCTGGGCCGAGTCCCTGGTTCACGAGGCCGGCGCACAGCCACTCGCACTGGGCATCGCCCCCCACCGCGAACGTCGCCTGGCCGGCAGGCGTCGGAATCGGCGCGCCCGTCCCCTGCGGCGGCGGCGGGCCGGAGCCGAGGCGGAGCGCGGCCGCGGTCTGCGTTTCGGTCGCGTTCCCCGCCACGATGAGCCCCCCGGGCTGACCTCCGACCGCCCATCCCTGTGTGCCGCTCGAATCCACGTCGAGCGCGAGCACGGCGTCCGGCCAGTCCGGGAGGTCCAGATCGAAGCGCCCGAGCTGGGTCGGATAGGCCTGGTGCTGGAGATCCTGCCAGCCTTCGGCCGTCTCTCGCAGCAGGTAGCCGCTCCCGGGCAGCGGGTCGGGACCGACGAGCGCGGGAGGCTCGCCGAAGGTGGGCGGCACGAGGGTGTCGATTTCAAGTATCAGTCGGGGTTCTTCCAGAGAGTTGGGGTTGTTGGCGTGGTCGAGATCGATCGACACGAGCGCCCGCACTTCCGGGCCGGCGCGGAACGCGGCGAGCGCCGAGATGTTCTGTGCTTCGGGCAGCGGCTCGCGCGAGAAGCGCCACGGCGATCCGGCAGAGTCGCGCTCGATCACGACCCCGGGCCCTGCCGCCACCGCGCCGCCGTCGGGCAGGCCGGCCACCTTCGATAGCACCGTCGCCGTCGGGTTGGGCAGCCCGCTCAGCAGCTGCTGCGCGCTCTGGTCGATCTGCCAGCCCGAGCCGCCGTTGACCAACAGCCCGCCGACCTCGACTTCGCATTCGCTCGTCCCTCCGGGGCAGAGCGGTGCCTTCTCCTTCGCGATCTTGCGGTAGCTGGCAATGGCCTCCCCGCCCGCGAAGGCCACCGAGGTGAAGTTCGCCTGTTCCAGGCCGGGCGGCAGCGGCTGCTGCGTCCACGTCTTGTCATAGGCGAGTAGCGTGCCCTGCTTGCCCACGGCGTAGCCGATCGCTGGATCAGACGGCGAGAACGCGATCGCGGTGAGGTTTCCCTGGAAGTCCAGCGGCTCGGCGGGATCCGGCTCCCACAGGCCGGTGTCGGCACGCCAGAGCCACATCGCGCCTTTGTCGCCGACCGCATAGGCGCGCCCGGGTTCGGGCCAGGCCACGCCCCGCAGGCGGGGATGCTGCACCACGCCGGCGCCGTTGTAGAGGAATTCCGGCGTCCACCCCTGCCCCGGGATGAAGCGGGCGATCTGACCCTGATCGCCCACAGCAAGGGCCTGCGCGTCCGGGCTGCCCGGCGTGCTGCCGGGTTCGCTGGCGATCGCCAGCAGCGGGCGCCGGAAGGGCAGCGGCCAGGCCTGAGCGCCGCTGAGCGCGGGAGCTTCGGGGTTGGCGCTCACCCGCTCCACGCTGGCTTCAGAGCGCCCCTCCGAGGCGCCCGCGATCCAACCTTCCGGCAGGGAACCGCCGGATGTCGTGAACTCGGCGTTGGCGCTTTCCTGCCCTCCGCCACCCTCCAGATACTGGTAGTTGCCGCTGCCCTGAAGGTCCAGCAGCGCACCACGTTCGAGACCCGCCACGATTCGGGTTCCGGGGCTTCCAGGCGCCGGCCAGGCGAAGCTCGAATAGTTGCTCGGCAGAGGCGCGCCGAGCGAGCCCCCTTCCCATCCTGTCCCTTTGCACTGTTCGGTCGGGTAGCACCACCGGCCCTGGACGGTCGGCGGGGCCGGTTCTCCGGAGCCGGCGAGGACGGAGGGGGCTTCCAGCCACATCGACAGATCGGCGGTGTGGTTCAGCCTGGCGTCAACCCACACGCCCGCGCTTGTGACGTTGAGCATCTGACCGGTCGCGCGAGCGGTGACGTTTGCAGCCGGCGCCCAGTTGGGGCTGGCGGGCTGACTCTGCAGCCAGATCCAGCCCGAGCCGAAGGGGATGCGCCGGAAGAGCATCAGCGTGCCTTCGCCTTTTTCTTCGCTGGCAGGGCTGGCCAGCAGCCAGGCGTTCTGGGGAGAGCTCGCGGCGATCGCTTTCACGTTCAGCGCTCCCGTGGGAGCGCCGCAGGGTTTCGTTTCGGACGGATATTTGGCGCAGATCGGCTCACGCGTCCATCCGGCGCCGTCGTAGTGGAGCACCCCCGGTTTCGTGGGAGAGAGGTTCGCGGGGACGACCAGCACGCCCGTGTGTTCCGGTTCGTCGACGGCGGCGAAGGTGCCCGACAGGCTCTCTCCTGGTTCGAATACCGATTCCGGGGACGGCGCCTGAGCGAATGCGCCGGCCGGATCGCGCGTGATGATCGTCTTCTGGCTGAGCATCGCGACACCACCGTCCGGACTGGCCTGCGGAGCCCCGCGGAATTCGAGCGTCGAACCCAGTGCGTCCTCCACGGGGACGATCTGCCAGCCGGTCCCCTGCGCGTGGCGCGCCAGCACCCTGGCCTTCTGGATCTGCTGCCCGTCCACCGCCGCCGGCACCGGCCCGATTTCCGCGGTCGCCCATACCTCCCCCGGCGCCTGCCCGGGCGAAGCGCCGAAGAAGCGTAGGTTTTCCGGGACACCCAGCTGCGGTTCGAAGCTCAGCGCCGGATCGGCCCGGCTGATGCTCGGGCTCACAGCAGAGATGAGCACCATCGCCAGGAGAACGGGCACAGCGCTGCACAGACGACTCATGCGAACGTCTTCAGATGCCTGCTGGCCGTGCGTGCGATGCGCGAAGGGGTGGGCATAGGAGGGTACGACCCGGCTGCGCCGAGACGTGCCCTAAACCTGCCGGGTACGGGCGACATTGCTGTGAAACTCTGGTGAAGCAGGCGCCCGCCGACGCGCGATCGGTGCCGACGACATTAATGTGAAACTCTGGTGAAACTCTGGTGAAGGGAGGCCCCGCCGACTGCTCGATCGGCGCCGGCGACATTGGTGTGAAACTGTGGTGAAGCTGTGGCCCGGCGTGTCGGTGGCCGCTTATCATGGCCACCGTCGCTCGCCACGCACTGTCTGTTCGGCGGTTGGACGTGGGCAGACCTCCCCTGTGATGAGCCTTCGCTTCAGCATTCGCTTCGAGCTATCCCACCGCGTCGCGGCGGCGTGCGCCCTGGCGCTGTGCTCGGCGGCGGTCCTCCTACCGGCGCAGGGGGCACGCGCGGCGCTCGAGCCGGCGACCCTCATCGATGGCCCGAGCGCGACGATCCTCGACGTCGACGGCGCGGCGATGGCACCAGACGGCAGCGGCGGGATCCTCTACCGCAAGCTCATCGGCGGTGAGCCTCACCTGTTCGTCTCCCAATTCCTCGGGGGCGCCTGGCAGCCCCCGACCCAGGTGGACGCGGGGCAGCCGTTCGCAGCTAGCTTCCCGGCGATAGCCGCGGGCGACGACGGGCGGCTGCTCGTGGTCTGGGCCGAGCCCTGGGCTGAAGTCGACGGGGGGAAGGAAACGCTCTACCAGCTCTACTCCTCCGAGCTCGACCCCGGGGCCACGCAGTTCGGGCCGGCACAGCAGGTCGACCCGAATGACATCGGCGACGGTACCGCCGCCTACCCATCGCTGGCGATGGCGCCGAATGGACAGGCCTACGTCGCCTACAGGGTGGTCACCGACTCGCTCCTGAACAGTCCGATCGTCCCGCCGCGAGCGGGCGATGAGAAGATCAGCCTGCGCGTGGCTCGCTACAACGGCCAGGGCCTGCCCTGGACCTCCTACGGGACGATCAACAACCACCCTGAAATCCCGATGCGCCACCCGAGCGCGACCAATGCGCCGGTCATCGGGGTCACCCGCAACGGGAATGCCGTCGTGCTCTGGCAGGAACCCAACTCCGCCGGGGTCGCTGAGATCTTCGCCAGGCGGATCTTCACGGGCCGGCTCGGCAATGCGCTGCAGGTGAGTCCTGAAACCGCAGGCGGACAGCCGATCACCGCCGAAGCCGATGCCCCCGCGCTCGCCGTCAACGGGCTCGGAGAGGCCAGGATCGCCTACCGTCTGGCCGGCGGAGCGGGGTCGCCCTACGGCAGCACGCGCATCTTCCTCGACTCCCTGCCCAGCGAAGTTGACACCAAGGGCGCCAAGCTGCGAGGCGACTCTCCCGTCGCCGGCGCGCCGGCACTCGGCCCGCCCAGCATCGCGATCGACGAAGAAGGCGACTACCGACTCGCCTATGGATCAAGCGGCGCCTCGCGGCTTCTCAGCGGTAGCGATTTCCGTGCGGCCACCGCGCCAGCCCCGCTGGGCCCGACCGCCGGCGAACAGGCCCGGACCGCGATCAACCTTGCCGGCGGGGGCGTGACCATCTGGCAAGGCGTGGGCACCGGTGGATTGCCCGTCGTCGATGCGCGCGAGGACTTCGCCGGCGGCGCGTGGCAGCTGGCCCACCTGTCGGCTCCGATCAGCGGGCCGGTCGGTCCTCCTGCGTTGGGCGGATCCTCGCAAGGCGATGCGCTGATCGCGTTTGCGCAGGGGCCTGCCGGCGAGCAGCAGGTGATGGCCGCGGTGGCCAAGGCGCCCCCTGCCCCGTTCCTGGCCTCGACCGCCGTCGGGTGGGTCAAGGGCAGCTCGGCGACCGTCAGCTGGGAAGCGCCGACCGAGGCGTTTGGGGCGACGACATACTCGGTGCTGGTCGATGGCCGGGTCGTGCGCCGAGGACTGACGGGACTATCCACCCGCCTCGAAGCTCGTGGGCTGGGCAACGGCAGCCACCGCGTGCAGGTCCTCGCGACCGACAGCCTGGGCCAGGAGACGATGACCCCTGCGGCGACGCTGAAAGTGAACGCCAGCCCACCCGAAGCCAGCGTGCGGCGGCTCGGGCATAGCCTGGTACGGGTACGGGTCATAGACCACGCCTCCGGAGCGATCGCAAAGGACACTTCGATCGCCTTCGGCGACGGCACGCACGTCAGCGACCGTCTGAACGTGACCCACGCCTACGCGCGACCCGGGCGCTATGTGATCGTCGTCCACAGCCGCGACAGGGTCGGTCTACGCCTGCTCGCCCACCTGCGGGTTCAGGTGCAATGAGCGTCCGCCGCCTCGGCCTGATGGTCGCGCTGGCGCTCGCAGCTGTGCTCGTGTGCCGGCCCGCCTTCGATCCATCGACCGCCCAGGCGGCGTTCGCCCCGTTCGAACTGGCCTCGGTCTCTCCCGAACTGGGTGTTCAGGCCGAATACGCCTCTGAACCCGCGATCTCGCCGGAAGGCCGCTACGTCGCATTCGCCGGCGACGTCGCAGGCAAACACGGTGTCTACCGCAAGGACCTGCTCACGGGGGAACTGGCGAGCGTAGTCGAAGGCCTCAGCGCAGGAGCGCCGTCGATCAGCGACGAAGGCCGATACGTCAGCTTCACGACCTCCGAAGACCCGACGAAAGCCGGAACGCCGCTACCGGGAGGCTGCACCCAGGTCTACCGTCGCGACATGGAAGGCCCTGGAGCCTCGTATGAGATCGTCTCGGCGCGGAGCGAATCCGAAGAACCCCTGACCTACGAAAAATGCTCCGGCGGGGGATCGGCGTCGGCCAACCGCGTCGCGATCAGCGCCGACGGCAGCAGGGTCGCCTTCACCACGATCGCCAAATCGAATCTGACCGGCGCAGCGGGAGCGACCGAAACCCCCGAAAATCAGGTGGCGGTTCGCGACTTTGCAGAAGCCTCGCCGACCACCGCGCTCGTGAGCGTCGAAAAGGGCACCCAGAATCCTGTCGTGGGCGGAGCCACGCTGAGCGGCCCGCCCATCGTCACGGCTGAAACCCCCCTACACAGCGAGGACGACGTCAGCACGGCCGCGATCAGCGCCGACGGGAGCACGGTCGCCTGGATGGGCATCGATGTCCTTGCCCAGACCGAACTGAACAGCGCGCCGGCCGGAGGGGTGGAAAACGACGCGCCGCCCGAAGGGGTGGAAACAAACGATTTCCACAAGGTCTACGCCGAGCCGCTGTGGCGACGAATCGCCGAAGGGCCGGCGGCGCCGATCAGGCGGGTGCTCGCGGGCGACGACCCCTCCGCGCCCGGCTGCCCCAAAGCCTGCCAGGGGGGCCTCGATCTGAGCTGGGACGAACAGACTGAAATCGACGACTGGGTGGAACGTGCGCAGAAAGGTTTCGCCCTAGGCCCGAGAGAAGGCAGCTATGTCGGACGGGCGTTGAGCGGCTTTGGCTCTGAACTTGAAGCGGTGACCCCGCAGCTGAGTGCCGACGGTATGGAGGTCGCGATTCTCTCGACCCAGCCCGACTATGGGCATATCCCGGAATTCGGGCGGTTTGCGACGGAACTACCGGCCCCGACCGCCAACGCGTTCGTCGTGAACATGACCCCCGGATTGACGCGCGAACAGGCGATCACCAGGCTGACCGAATGGGCCTCCCCCGAATTCTCGAACGGCGCGCTGGACGGCCCGATTCACGACATCGCAATCTCCGCGGACGGCACGCGCGTGGTGTTCGCGACCGATCGCAACGTCTTCCCGCTCGCCCCCCCCGCACTGATCACCGAGCGAGTGAGTCAGGTCGGGATTCCCCAGCTGTATGAGGCCAACCTGAAGGCCGGAACGCTCGCGCTCGTCAGCCAGGGCTACAACGGCGAACCGGCCGACGCCGAAGGAAGCGTGGGCGGGGCCGGGGCCGCGGCGCTGAGCGCCAACGGAGAGGTGCTGGCGCTGGCCTCCGGCTCGAGCAATCTCGCGCCCGGGACTGTCAACGAGGGCAGCGCGGTGTTCGTCACCAGGGAGCAGGACTCACCTGAAGCAATCGGCGAACAGAGCATCGCCCCGCTTCCGCCGGGGCCATCGGGCGAACTGGTGTGGGGAATCAGTGCGACCACCAAGCGCTCGCGCGACGGCACGCTGCTCATCGACGTCTCGGTTCCCGGCGCCGGCCGGCTCGCCGCAAGCGCCAGCGCGCCGGTGCCGATCAAGGTGGTGGTGAAGCGCTCCAAGGGACGATCGACCCGCGCGCATCGCGGGCGCGCGGCGGCGGCGAAGGCTCGGACGATCACCGTAATCGCCTCCCGCCAGGTGGCGAGCGCCGCGGCCGCCGCCAAAGGCGAAGGGCTGCTCGAGCTGCGGCTCCTGCCGGCCAAGCGCTACCGCTCACTCGTCTCCACGAAGAGCGGCCTGTACGCCACGATCTCGGTCACGTTCACCGCACCGGGCCATCACAAGCTGACGGAGACCCTGCAGGCAAGCTTCCCGCGTCCCGTGCCTGTCCACCGCGCGACCAAGGCGCGCAAGTGAAGCTTCGCCCGCCGCTGTTCGGGGTTGTGCTCGCGGTCCTGGCCGCCGCGGCGATCGCCCCTGCCGTCGCCGCCGCCGCGCCGAGCTGGCAGCTCGCATCCTCCGGCGCGAGGAGTCAGGTGCCGCTGGGGCAGATCAGCGCCATCTCGTTCTGGGCGCCCAACCGCGGCCTGCTCATCACGGATGGCACCGGCCGGGACGGCTGCGCCGAAACCAACTCGACCGTGGCCGTGCCCTGCGGGCTGTACGCCTACAACGGCACAGACTGGCATCTGCTCTCAAATCAGTGCGGTGCGACGGCGAGCGAAGGCAAGAGTGGACAGATCGCGTGGGCGGGCCCTGACGAGTTCTGGACGATCTCCGACCAGCGACCGAACGGCCAGCAGGTCACGGGCCGCGAGGAAGGGCTCAGCGACATCTCGCTCTGTCACTTCCTGGACGGAAAGATCGTGGCCTCCTACGCGCTGCCCCTGACGGCGTCAGACCACTACCAGGCGATGGACGCCGCGGCCTGCCTCAGTCCGACGAACTGCTGGTTCGGCGGCCAGCTGGCCGAAGAGGATTCGTCGAACACGGGTGCGTTCCACCTGCACTGGGACGGCGAAAACCTGACCGAGGTCTACTCGCCCGAGGACCACGCGGTCAGCTCGATGGCACCGGCCGGCGAAGGCACGCTGTTCGAGAGCGTCGTGATCGACCCGAGCCTCCCCGGAGACCACTACGGATCCGAAAACCCGGCCCACCCGTTCCTGCTGCACCAGATCGATCCACCGGGCGCCAGCACCGACTTCCACGACCTGTTCATGGAGGACGGGAGCTGCGGGCTCGAATGCCCGCCGCTGCCGGACTATGAAACCGGAAAGCCGGAAAAGTACGCGGGGCTTAGCCTCGGGGGCGACTACATCGCTCCCTCGGCGGCCAATCCGCTCGTGCCCCAGCTGTGGGCCGTCGCCGGGCAGCAGGCCGCGGGCGGCGCAAACTTCGTGCGCCCCATCGTGCTGCGCTACAGCGCCGGTGAATGGTGGCAGATTCCCGCCATCGGCGAACAGCTCGAAGCGCAGCTGACGGGGACGAGCGCATCGTGCATCGCCGATCCCTCCGCCTGTTCGGGGCTCACCGGCCAGCTCGTGGGCGTCGCGGCCGAACCGGGCGTCCCGGCTGCCTGGCTGGCGCTCGGCTCCAAAGACGGCGAAGCGCACATCGACCGCCTTGAAGCCGACCCGGGCGAAGGCGCAGGCAGGCTGGGCAAGGGCGCGATCTCAGTCGAAGAGGTCCCGCTCGGTGAAGCGCAGAAGCTCGGACCACGCGGCGACGCAGGGCCGATCGCCTGTCCCGCGGTCAACGACTGCTGGCTTGCGACCAGCGAGGGCTGGTTGTTTCACCTGACCGAAGACAGCGCGAACACCGAACGCACCGACGGCTACCCCGAAGACACCGATCCGAACTTTGCTGGGGGCATCACATTTCGCCCCGAAGACGAAAGCACCCTGCAGGTCACGCCGATCGAAGCACCCCCCGAAGAATTGCCCGCGGTCGAATCGAACCTGCCCGCCGCGACCACGGCACCGGCCGTCAGCAGCCGCACGACCAAGCCGCTCGTCACCGACCTGAGCTCTCACATCGTCCACCGCTACACGCTCGAGCTGTCCTTCAAACTGACCGTCAAGGCTCGCGTCCAACTGGTGGCGAGCCACAAGAGCCGGGCCGTCGCCGAGACCGCCAAGAAGACGCTGAAGGCCGGCAAGCACATGTTGACCCTGCGGCTGAATCCGCACAGGTGGCCGAACAAGCTCAACCTCAAGGCAACGCCACTGGAACCGCTTCCGACCGTAGAAGTGAAAGGCGTGAGCGGCCACACTGTCGCCCCCCCGATCGGCTCCAACAGCGCCGAAACCTAGCCTGAGCTCAAGCAGATCAGGCTGGGACGCCTTCGAGCAGCGCGGCCACCCGCTCAGCGGCGGCCTCCGCGCTCTCCTCGCCGCCGCGAACGCACAGCTCGGGTTCGAGCGGCGGCTCATAGGGCGCGTCGACCCCGGTCATGCAGTGCAGCTCGCCGGCCCTCGCGCGCTTGTAGAGCCCCTTCGGATCGCGTTCCTGGCAGACCTCCAGAGGCGTATCGATCCATATCTCATGGAACGCCACTCCCACGCCCTCGTGGATCTCGCGCGCACGCCGACGGTCCTCGGCGTAGGGGGAGATCAGCGAGACGATCGCCACCAGCCCGGCCCGCGCAAGCAGGACCGAGACGTGGGCCGCTCGGCGGGTCTGCTCTGAGCGACCCTCCGGTGACAGGTCCAGGTCCTGGCTGAGCCCTTTGCGCAGCAGATCCCCGTCGAGAACCATCGCCGCTCGGCCCAGATCGCTCAGGCGGCGCTCGACGGCGTTCGCGAGCGTGGTCTTGCCGGCAGCCGGCAATCCCGTCAGCCACAGGGTGGCGCCCGGACGTCTCACGATCAAATCCTCGTGGCTCACGAGCACATCAGGATATCCGTAGCACCCAACGACTCGCGACAGGGCGGCCTCATGTTGATTCCTGGAAGTGGCCATCTGCCGTCGTCTAGGAGGATCCGACGCCCGAGGCGCTCATCAGCTCTGCGACCTCTTCCCGCGTGTAAAAGAGCCATTGGGGCCCGTCCCGCTCCAGTAACAGCCGCCCGATCTCGCGCATGTGCCCGCGGTCATAGACGGCGGCCGTATTGCGGCTCTCGAGCGCGACCCTCAGGCCGGCGGCGCTCGATGCGATCGGCTCGAGCGCCGCGCCACCCGTGGCGATGATGTCCTCGTAGCGGATCACGCGCTCCCGGGGAAGCGCCGAGGCATAGCGCTCGTAGAACCAGCTCAACAGCTCGAGCTGGCGCTCCAGGCGATCCTCGCTCGCCTCCAGGCGACGCGCGATCTCCGGAGCGATCTCCGGGCGCAGGCCCAACCGTCCCTCCCGCTGCATGAACGGCGCGCTCTCCCAGGAGCAGAGAACGGCCAACGGGTTTCGCACGAGCGCGAACACCGCAAAACGCTGGAGCAGGATGTCCACAAGCGCCGTGAACGCGACCGGATGCTTGATCACGAGGGTGAAGTCCGGCGAGGCCGGGCGCTCGACCGCGATCTCGCCGCGTCTGCCCATCGGCACGCGCCGGCCGCCCGCGTCGCGGGCGTCGGACACCCTGGCTCCGAGAACGCGCCCGTCGACGTGCAGGGTGAGAGCTATGCCGCGATCGATGATCGAGCGCCGCTGCTCGAGGGCGAACCGTTCGATCCCGGTCTGGATCGCGGCCCCGTCGATCGGCGGACCCTCCTGCCGAGCAGCATCGCGCAGAAGCTGGTTGGGGTCCATCGGCTCGTCCAGGGCGCGGACATCCGGCAGGTGATTGAGCAGCTCACATGCCAGGGTGGTGCCGCCGCGAGGGAGCCCTGTGAGCAGCACGCAGGCATCCGTGATAGCCGGCTCCACCAACGCCTGCAACCTACAGCCGACCCCTGCTGTTAGCGTTGCCGCGGTGTTACCCGAGTCGTTGACGCTGATCCTCCCCCATCAGCGCGAGGCCTCGGGCGGGGTCTACGTGATCGAGCAGCTCGCCCGCCATCTGGCGGGTTCGGCGGTGGTGACTCTGGCGGTGCGCAAGGGCCCGGTCCAGCCGCTCGCGGGCGTCACCGTGCTGCATGCCCCGCGACTGAGCGCCGAGGAGCTGCCCGACGCGGAGGTGCTGATCGGAGGTCTCGCCCAGCCGGACCCCGAGCTCGTGCTCGAGCTCCCCCCGGCAAAGGGGGTGCCGCTGTTCTTCTTTCAGGGGTACGGCACGCCCGGCAATCCGCGTGTGACGGCCATGCTCGAGCGGCGCCCACGGGTGCTGGCGGTATCGCGCTTCCTGTTCGAGCGGGCCCGCGGCCATGGCTGCGAGGCGGAGCTGTTCCGGCCGGGTCTCGAGCGCTCCGTGTTCTACCCCGGCCCGCCGGCAGACGAGCGGGCAGCGGTCGTGGCGATGATGACCCACGCGACCGACTGGAAGGCGACGCCGGAGGGGCTGGCCGCGCTCGCACAGGTGCGCGCGGCGGTTCCCGAGGTGGAGCTGATCCTGTTCGGAGCGCTCGAGCCGGATATCCCCTCAACGTTCCTCGGCCGCCTGAATGCGCCGGAGGTCGGCGAGCTGCTGCGCCGCGCCGCCGTGCTCGTGCTGCCGAGCTGGGAGGAGGGCCTCGGCCTGCCCGGGATCGAGGCGCTCGCCTGCGGTGCCGCGCTCGCCACCACCGACACGAAGGGCAGCCTCGACTATGCGCTTGACGGAGAGACGGCGCTCGTCAGCCCGCCCCGCGACCCCAAGCTGCTGGCCGACAGCGTGATCCGGCTCCTGCGAGAGCCGAAGCTGCGCGCGAGCCTGGCGCGGCGAGGCCGTGAGCACGTGCTCGCGACCTACCCACCCTGGCCCGAGGCCACCGCCGACTTCGCTCGTGCGCTCGCCGGCCTGCTCAGTCCGGCGCGCGCCAGGGCACGGTCAGCCCCGTGACGGCCGACAGCTCGGCCGCGTCGGCGGCGAAATGCTGGGAAAGCGCGGCGCGCACCTCATCGGAGATCGGCTCGGGCAGCGAGGGCACCACGTTCCAGATCTTCCTGAGCGTGAACTCGAGGCCCACCCGCTCGCCGTGGGAGCGCTCGGGCGGCGCGTTCAGATAGCGCCTGAGGATCTGCTCGAACTCCTCGCGGCCACGCTCGTCGACACCCTGTCCGGCGACCCAGGCGCGCGCGGCTGCGAGCTGCACGGGCGCTCGGTCCTCCCCGCGGATCGCATCGATCCCCTGCAGCAGCCGGGTCAGCTCCTCATCGCCCACCCGCGGCCGTGACCCTCCGGCGAACGCCCGCTGAAAAGGATCGGGCGGTTCGTAGCCGTCTGCGGCTCCCAGAAAGGCGATGGCGCGACGCATCACGCCGAGCGGGTCCGTGGACAGGCTGTCGCTCAGCTCGATGTGAAGCGCCGAGCGCGGAAACAAGGTCAGGTACTCACCGAGGATCCGTCCGTACTCGCCCTGCACCAGATAGGTGTTCGTGTCCCCCGGTTGGAGCCGCGCCTGGCGCAGCGCCTCGGGGCGCAGCGACTCGCTGAGCGCGCGGTCCGGGTCACGCTGCTCGAGCCCCCTGGCGATCGCCATCGCGTGCTGAGAGCGCGCGCGCTCGACCGGGTCGCGCAGCAGCGCGAGGATCCTGGCCTCCGGCAGAAGCGCCGCGATGCGCTCGGCGACCACGCGGGTGCTGGCGTCGTGACGACCCTGCATGTAATGAGGGGTGATCGTGCCGCGCAGAACGCCCTCGCCGGCAGGGACGCGCAGGCGCTCGAGGTAACTCGCCCAGCCGGCCTCGTAGACCTCGGTGTGGGAGAAGAAGGGCACCTCCTTCGCGTCGGGAAGCCACAGCTGCGGGTGGTCTCGCAGGAGGTTCCACAGCGTCGTCGTACCGGCCTTCTGAGCACCGATGACCAGAAACTCCATGCTTGGTGAGGTTGACACTCCTCGATGCTCTCAGAGCAGGGGCCCGCAAGCACGATTCTCAAACGCCCACTTCACCACCAGTTCACATGATCGTTGCCGTCTGGTCACAAAACCAGCCGTTTTGCAGGGAATTCTGTTTGATATGGATGGTAATCAAACGACATCAAGGATGATGGATGTAACGCCGACATCCGGTGAGATGGACGGCTCGCGAGTTGACATGCACTGTCACTCCACCGCTTCACAGGTTTCGAAGCTCGGCGTGCAGCGGGCGCTGGGACTGCCCGAGTGCGCCACGCCTCCCCAGGAGGTCTATGAGCTGGCCAAGCGGCGCGGCATGGACTTCGTGACGATCACCGATCACGACACAATCGCTGGAGTCCTCGAGATCTCAGACCGGTCCGACGTGTTCGTCTCCGAGGAGCTCACGGCGCACTTCCGCGGAGAGCCCCAGGCGGTCCATGTCCTCTGCTACGGCATCTCTCCCGAGGATCACGAATGGCTGCAGGCCCACCGCGGCGACGTGGAGATCTGCGCCGCCTACATGTACGAGCGCGAGATCGTGTGCGCGCTCGCCCACCCCTACTACACCGTCGGCGCCCCTCTGACCGCCCGCCACCGCCGCCGCCTTGCCCATCTGTTCGAGATCTGGGAGGTCCGCAACGGGGCCCGTGCTCGCGAGCTGAATCGGCCGGCGGCCACCTACATCGGCACGCTCGACGGCATCGGCATCGGCGGCTCCGACGATCACGCAGGCGTGGATATCGGGCGCACCTACACGGAGACTCCCGCCGCCGGCACGCCGGCCGAGCTGCTGGCGCACGTGCGTGCCGGCCGAGCCGGCGTCGGCGGCACTCAGGGCAGCGCGGCCAAGTGGGCCCATGCCGCGATCGCGCTGGCCGCCAGGTCTCTGGGCCAGGGCGAGCACTCCTCCGATTCGCATGCGCCGGACCCGCGCGTCGTGATGACGATGGTCCAGCGCCTGCTGCGCGAGGGCGACGCGCGGCAGGGCGCCGTGACCAGCGATCTGACGCCCGAGGACGCCCGCTGCCTGCTGCGCGCATGGCTTAGCGCGGTGGAGCTCGATCACCTCGACGAGAAGGCCCTGATCGCCTACATGCAGGATGAGCGCTTCAGTCACTCAGACCTGTACCGCCGCGCGTGCCGTGTGCACGAGCGCAAGCTGCGCATCGCCGTCGAGCAGGCCGTGAGCGCGGCCCGCGGTGAGGCGGAGGTCATGCCGGCGGCCGCCGGCCTGTTCGACAGCTGCATCGCCGCGATCCCCTACGCTCCCGCAACGGCGTTCCTGGCCAACGAGAAGGCCAAGCTCGACACGCGCGGCGCCGACGGCGAGACCCCGCGGGTGGGGTTACTCGCCGACGGCATCGGCTCAACGCACGGGGTGACGCGTGTGATCGAGGAGATCCGCCAGCGCGGGGTGCCGGGGTTCGAGATCGAGGTTCTCGGCACCGACCCGAACGTGGACCGGCGCCTGTCCGCCGTGGCCGAGTTCGACGTGCCCCACTACCCGGGCCTGCAGATCGGCGTACCGAGCCTGTCGGCGGCGGTGCAGACGCTTGCCGACGGATGCTTCGACCTGATCCACGTCTGTTCCCCGGGGCCGGTCGGGGTGGCGGGCGCGCTCGTCAGCCGAGGGCTGGGCCTGCCACTGGTCGGCAGTTACCACACCGAGCTGACCGCGTATGCGGGCCTGCGCTCCGGCGAGCGGGGTCTGGCCGACGTGATGGCCTTCGCCGTCGGCGCCTTCTACGGGGCGTGCGATCTGGTGCTCTCGCCCAGCCCCGCATCGGATGCGGCCCTGGCCGGGATGGGGGTCCCACGCAACGAGGTCGTGCGCTGGGACCGCGGCGTCGACAGCAGCCGATTTGATCCGGCGCTGCGCTCGCAGACGCTGCTGCCGGACGCTGTCAACGTCCTCTATTCCGGGCGCATAACGCGTGAGAAGGGGGCTGACCTGCTCGCGGACGCGTTCCTCGAGGCCCACGCGCGCGACCCCCGGCTGCACCTCGTGCTGGCCGGCGGAGGGCCCGAGCAGGAGCTCCTGCGCGAGCGCGTCGGCGACGCCGCCACATTCATGGGCTGGCTGGAGGGCGCCGAGCTCGCCCGCGCCTATGCGAGCGCCGACATCTTTCTCTTTCCAAGCCGCACCGACACGTTCGGCCAGGTGATCCTCGAGGCGCAGGCCAGCGGTCTGCCGGTGGTCGCCGTCGGCGAAGGAGGGCCCCTGTCGCTGATCGAGGACGGCGTCAGCGGACTGCTGCGCGAGCCGGAGGCCGGCGCGCTCGCGCAGGCCGTGCTCGAGCTGGCGGACTCGCCTCTGCTGCGCGAGCGCCTATCCCGCGCCGGCCTTGCCTCGGTCAGGCAGCGGACCTGGGCTCGTGCTCTCGAGCGCCTCAGCATGGGCTACCACAGGGCACTTGAAGCCCACACGGCCAGGGCGGCGAACCGTGCGGCCTAAGCGGGTGGCCGTCGCCCTGCACGACATCGAGCCGGCGACCTTCGAGCGCTGCGCGCTGATCCGCGACTGGCTGTATGACCACGGCGTGGACCGGGTCACGCTGCTGGTGATCCCGGCGCGCGACCTGCACCCGCTCGATGA
The DNA here is from genome assembly GCA_963826995.1 of uncultured Solirubrobacteraceae bacterium. Taxonomy (GTDB): domain Bacteria; phylum Actinomycetota; class Thermoleophilia; order Solirubrobacterales; family Solirubrobacteraceae; genus Palsa-744. The sequence continues at coordinate 617,708 of CAWGYZ010000006.1, forward strand.
GCGCTCGCCGGCGATGAGAAGCTGGCTCGCCGAGCGACGCCAGGCGGGCGACTCGATCGCCCAGCACGGCTTTCAGCACGAGCAGCTCCGCCGCGGCGCATTTTCCGCCCCCACTCTGGCGCGCGTGCGCAGTCCCCGCGCTGCCGAGTTCGTAGGACTGGACGGCGACGAGACCCGCCGCGCGGTCGATGCCGGCTGGCGCGTCCTGAAGCTCGCCGGGCTCGAGCCCGACGGCTTCGTGGCGCCCGCCTACGCCTATACCCCTGCGCTGCGCCGTCTGCTGCCGGGCAAGTTCCGCTGGTGGGCCAGCCTCCTCAGAGTCCACCGTACGCTCGCCCTGAGCGACGAGGATGAACGGCGGCTGCTCGCGCCCGCCTGGGGAATGGGAACGGCCAGTCCATTGCGGCGCGTCTTCTCGCCGGGGCTGATCCGCGCGGGAAGCCTCGTCTGTGGAAACACCATGCGCCTCGACCTTCATCCCGCCGACCTGCGCCATCCGCGTCACATGATGGCCCTGGAGTGGGTCCTCAACCGCGCCGGGCATCGCCGCCAGGCGATCACCTATGACGAGCTCGTCGGCGCCAGCGCCTGATCAGCCGCTGTAGGCCGAGAACACCGAGGGGGCAAACGAGCTCACGCCGGAGGATCCGGCATAGCCGAGGTGCTTGAGTTTGTACAGATCCTCGATCGTGCGCAGCAGCGAGAAGTGGTTGTACTGTTCCTCGTTGGTCGTGTTGGCCTTGACGTAGGGGGAGATGAGCAGGGCGCCGACCTCTCCGCCACCCTTCGAGGGCAGGCCCGCGACGGTCCCGCTGGTCGCGGGCAGGTTGGGAAACTGGGGCTGACCGCAGCATGAGCTCGAGTCTGCGAAGGCGCCGCTCGACGGCGCCTCATCAACGGTGATGATGATCAGGCCGCCCTTCTTGTAGGCCTTGGACGCGACGATCTCGGGGACCACCTTCTGCAGGAAGCCGTCCGCGGCCGGGGGCCCGGAGGGAGCCCCGGCGGCACAGGGCGTCGGCGATCCGTCGTGGCAGCGGTTGGGCACGATGTAGGACAGGCTCGGCACGTGCGCGGCGTTGGCCAGATCGGAGGAGAGGCTCTTGATGCCGACGTCGTCGGCCGCACACGCCGGCGAGTCGATCAGCGAATGGAAGTAGACGAAGGGATTTCGGAAGGTCGCATAGGTCTGCCCGGCCGGCAGCACCGGACCCGCGCTCGGATCGGGCTGACCCAGAACCGGATGAGCGCATGCCCCCTCGCCGGCGCCTCCTTCATCCATTCCTTCCACGTACGCGCGCCAGCCGAGGTGCTTTTCGCTCAGCTGACCGGCCAGCGTCTGCGTCGTTGCCGGATATACGCACCCCTGCCCTGCGACCTGTTCGGAGGCCCCCACGGTGGCCGGCGCGATGTCGGTGTAGTTGGTGCAGTTGGCGGCCGTTTCGGTGGTCGGTCCCTGGCCGCTGACCAGCGCGATCTCGTTGGCAAGCTCCTCGTGCGCGACCGCGTAGTAGCGGACCAGCAGCTCGCCGCGATGCTCAAGTGTCTGCGCGAGATAGGACGCGGTCGAGGCCGGCCCGAACACTGACGCGTAGGACTCATCTGCGAGCGTGATCAGGAAGACGTGCTTGACCGGGGGAAGCTTTGATGAGGAGCCGCTCGATGGCGACTTCGAGGATCCACCTTCGCCGCCGGCTGCACTCGGGGCGCTCTTTCCGGTGGAGGCGGGCTTGTTTGCCGCCGGCGTCTTTTCAGTCGTGGCCGCCGGCGTCGACGATTCAGACGGTTCAGGCGTCGCTTCGGCGCTCGACGCGGGCGGTGAGGCGGAAGCCGAGGTCGAGCCGGCCGACGCCGTTGCCGGCGGGAGGATCAGCTTCACCGGGGCTCGCGCGGAGGCGAGCGTGTCTTCCACGCGCGGGCTGGCCGCGTTCCCCACCAACACGCCAAAACCCAGGAACGCGAGCACGAGCACCGCGGAGACACGCGGCGTGGGAAGCGTGAGGCCCAACCCCGAACGCCGCGCCGCGACCGGCGGCGTCACCGGCGCCGGCGCCGCGGCGCGGGGCAGGCTCGGCTTGCTCACGCCGCGCAGCAGCGGCTCAAGCAGAGGGCTGCGCTCGGCGACACGCGCGCCGCAGCTCAGGCAGTACTGCTGGTCCGCCCTGTGGGGGGAGCCGCATTCCTTGCACAGTCCGCCGGGATCGACGCTCACCCGGGGGCCTACTCCTCCGAGGAGGGACCGGCCTCGGGCGTCGCGGCGGCCTGGGGTGCGAGCAGGGCGTCCATGATCGCGGTGGAGTCGCCGTTGTCGCCGCCAGCAGTGCTCGGCGAGCGCGCCATCAGGGTCGCGCCACACTGCCAGCAGAACATGGCGCCGCGACTGTGCGGCGCGGCGCAGCGTGAACAGGTGCCCGCGCTCGCACTGTCCTCCAGACGCAGTAGGCGCTCGACCTCGGCCAACTCCGCGTCGCGTTCCTGGAGCACCGCCGCACGGCGCACCAGCACGTCGAGGCGGAAATGGTCGCGGATGGCCATCTCATAGGCGAGGCCTCCGAGGTCCCAATGCAGCTCGGTGACCTGTTCGGCCAGCGCGTCCCGCCTGCGCTGCAACTCAGAGCTCATGCACCCGCCCCCGGCACTAGCCCGTTTCGATGACGTCGGGCAGGTTTTTGGACTTCTGCTCGTAGCTGCCGCCGCCGCTCTTTCTGAGATTGTTCAGAACCGTGGGCGGTGCGGGGTGGCTCTCGCTCGAGCCGGCGCCCGATCCCCCGGAGCCCGAGCCGCCGCTCCCCGCCGTCGAGCTGCTGTTTGAGACCCTCACCACCGTGGCACCCGGAAAGCTCTTCTTCAGGGCCCCCAGCGCCCTCTCGGCCTGGGCCTTCGTGTGGTCGATGCCGGCGTAGATCACGTAGTTGCCGGAGGTCAGGCTGCTGAATTCTTCGGACTTCAGCGCACCCACCCCCTTGGCCCCCTTGGCGGTCGCCGTGGCCTTGGCCGCTACAACGGCGCTCACCTGCGTGGTCGCTTCCGGCAGTGTTCGCAGCTGGACGGTGTATCCGCTGGTGCCCGCCGGCCAGTCGGCGGTGAAGGGGGTCGGGGTCGCCGTGCCGGCGCCGCTCGCACCGGACCCAGCCACGGTGATCACCTGCGCGGGCGCGGGCGCCGCCTTTGAGCCACCCGAGCGGCCGATCAGCACGCCGACGCCCATGGCCAGCAGCAGAACGCCGACACCGGCGAGCACCGTGACGGTGTTCGCGCGTTGCGGGGCGGACGCCGGAGCCGGGGCGCCCAGCGTCCCGGGTGCGCCCGGTGGTGGAGGGGGCGTCACCGCTGGCATCGCCGCGGTGACCTGGTCAGCGTCACGGCCCGTGGGGACGCCACCGAGCAGCACACTGCTCATCGGTGCCCGCCGCTCGCCACACTCCAGGCAGTAGAGCTGATCCGGCGCCAGGGCAGCGCCGCAGGCCGCACAGGACTCGGCGGCGCCGACGGAAAGCGATGAGCTGGCGATCGATTCGGTGGACAGGGTGGCTACCTTCGTGCACGTGCCCCTCAAAGGGGAGCTAGAACGGACGCGAAGCGGCAGACGCGCTCCGCAGAGGCTCTGTGCTCCGGACTATATGGTGATGGCCGGTCCCGCTCAAGCGTGATGATTCGGTGAACCACCGAATGTTCACAAGTTAATATCCAGCATGTCACCGCGGCTTCACCGGAGTTCGAGTGGCGTGAGGGTACGATGGCGCTCGCCAGTGGCCGTCCCGTCGCTCAGCTCATACCAAACGGACAGCGCCGTAAACCGGCCGACCGTGCACGCGCAGGCTCCCGACAGCGGGCCGGTCCTCGTGCACGGCAATCTCGAGATCCGCCCCGATGAGATTCAGGTTCTCGCGGACGGCCGCAGGGTCGGACTCACCGTGCGCGAGTTCCAGGTCTTCATGATCCTCGCCGAACGCGAGGACCGCGTGGTGCGCAGAGCCGAGATCTACGGTCAGGTGTGGGGCGGAGAGATGAAACGCCGCGACCGATCGGTCGACGTGTTCGTGCGCAAGCTGCGCACCAAGCTCGCCCGGGCCTCGCCCGAGTGGGCCTACATACACACACACTTCGGCGTGGGGTACCGCTTCGCGGCCGTTCCGCCGAGCAACGCCTAAGCGCACCCCGCGCCGTGCTGATAGTCAACGCCGACGACTTCGGCGCGAGCACGAGCACCTCGGACCCGGTCGTCGATCTGTTCCAGCAGGGAGTGATCTCCTCCGCCTCGGCCATGGTGCGGATGCGTGACAGCGCGCGCGCGGCCTCGCTGGCGCGGGAGCGTGCGATCCCCACCGGGCTGCATCTCAACCTCACCCTTCCCTTCGACGGTCCGGCCGTGCCGAGCGATGTGCGCGAGCGCCAGCTACGCCTCACCGAAGTTCTCGGCTCCGAGAGCTGGCGCGAGGAAGGTGGCGAGAGCCCGCCCGGACAGCTGCTCGAGGATGTGATCTCAGACCAGCTCGAACACTTTCGCGAGAGCTTCGGCGAGCCGAGTCACCTCGACGGCCACCATCACATCCACATCCACCCGGCCGTCCTCGAGCACCTCCCGCGGGATTTGCCGATCCGCCCGATCCTGAGCGTTCCGTCGCGGGCCGGGGCGCGGCCGGGACGGCGCGAGCGGAGGCTTCGTCGGCGCTTTCGCTCACCCGACCTGTGCTTCGGCTTCGAGCACGTGCATCCCTCACTTGGGGGCGACGGGCTGAAAGCCTTGGAGCCCGCCCGCCGGCGGACGCTCGAGATCATGACCCACCCGCAGCGCAAGCCCGAGCGGCAGGCGCTCATGTCAGCCGATTGGCGCACCGTCCTCTCGACGATGACGCTCGGCTCCTATCTGGACCTGGCCCGCTCGCCTGAGCCGGCCCGAAGAGGCTCCTAGCCTTCGACGTTTCCGTTCGCGCCCGGAACCTTGTTATAGGCGCAGCGGAAGTTCTCGGGCTGTGAGACGGGCTCTGAGCCGGCGAAACCGCCCTTGGTGCCGTTGCTGTAGACCGTCACATACTGAAGCGTCGCGGGCTCGGGCACCGCGGGCAGGGGCACCGGGTTCGGTTCGCCGGTGCGCGGATCGCCGGTCGAGCCGGGGCTCACGCCCTCCGAGCCGGCTGCATCGGAGCCGGCGGCCGTGGTCACGAGCGTGGCGCTCATCTCGCGTTGATCCTTCAAGCCCACGCTCGGGTCTTCCTCGACGGTCGCGGTGTCGCGGTTGTCGTGGATCGTCGACTCGAGCTTCACACGCTTCGCGGCCCCGATCAGCTGCGCCGCCGTCGGCAGATAGCCCCCGTGCTGAACGCAGGTCTGGGCGGCGAAGAAATAGTTGTTCTGACCCAGCTGCGACTTGACGAGCGGATACGGCGCGGTTTCAAGGCACCAGGTTCCGAGGTCCACGGTCGTGGGCGGGCAGGCCGAGAGAGCGTCGACATTCAACCCGTCGACCGCGGTCGCGTTCTTGACCGTCGGAATCACCGAAGCGGGGAACTTCTTGTTCTTGCCCAGCACCAGCAACCCGTTCGCATAGGGCTTCGAGCTGATGCGATGACCATCGATCGCGTTGACGACCGCCTTGCGAGCGGCATCGGCCAGGCCTGTCGTCGACAGGACCAGGGCCAGCACCGATATCACAAGCGCGGCGGCTCCCATGTGCTCGGAGAAACGCTGCCTCATCGGCCGTCGGGCTGGTTGCGCTCGGGCAGAATCCGCGTCTGGCGACGCGCGTCGCGACGCGCGTCGACGGCGCTCTGAAGCTCCTCGACAGTCGCCTCGGCGACGGTCGACAGCACGGCCTCGAGCGCGACGCCGGAGAGCGTCTCCTGCTCGAGCAGGGCATTCGCCGTCTCCTCCACCGAGTTCCAGTTGCGATCGAGCACGAGCGCGGCCTTGGCTTCGGCGTCACCCACGAGCCGCTCCACCTCTCGGTCGATCAGGTCGAGTGTCGACGGGCCGACCGACCCGAGATCCTGGAGCGAAGCGCCGAGGAACACCTCTCCCCCCTTCTCACCAATCGTCACCGGTCCCAGCGCGTCGGACATGCCGAAGGACGTGACCATGCTCCTGGCGAGCGTGGTGGCGGCGTGCAGATCGTCTGAGACGCCGGTCGACAGGCGCCCGAAGGCGATCCGCTCCCCGGCGGCACCGGCCACGATCACGATCAACTGGCGCAGCAGGTCGTCTTCACCCTGGATGAGCTGATCGCGGTCTGTGAGCATGTGCGCGGCGGTTCCCAGCGTGCGGCCGCGAGCGACGATCGAGAGCTTGCGCGTTGAGGTCGACTGGCCCACGGCCTCGGTCACGACGGCGTGGGAGGCCTCATGAATGGAGATCAGCCAGCGCTCCTCTCGCGTGAGGATGTGCTTTTTGGCCGGACCTGAGACGACACGGTCGATCGCCTCCTCGAGCGTGGCCTCGTCGATCTCGTCGCGCCCGTCGCGCACGCTCAGAAGGGCTGCCTCGTTGATCACGTTCGCAAGCTCCGCGCCGCTGAAGCCCGGGGTCTGATGGGCGACCTCCTCGAGCGAGGCGTCGGCCGCAAGCGGGCGCTTGCCGCCGTGCAGGCGAAGGATCTCGAGGCGCCCGTGGACGTCGGGGACGTCGATCGTCACCTGGCGGTCGAAGCGCCCGGGGCGCAGCAGCGCCGGATCGAGGATGTCGGGGCGGTTGGTGGCGCCCATCACGACCAGCCCGCCGTCACCTGAGAAGCCGTCCATCTCCACCAGCAGTGCGTTGAGCGTCTGCTCACGCTCGTCGTTGCCCTGCCCGATTCCCGCGCCTCGCTTACGCCCGGCGGCGTCGAACTCGTCTATGAAGATAATCGCCGGCGACGCCTTGCGGGCCTTGGCGAACAGGTCGCGGACGCGAGCGGCACCGACGCCGACCAGCGACTCGACGAAGTCAGACCCCGACAGCGAGAAGAACGACGCAGCCGCCTCGCCTGCCACGGCCTTCGCCAGCAGCGTCTTGCCGGTGCCGGGCGGCCCGACCAGCAGCACGCCCTTCGGAGCGGCGGCGCCGACGTTCAGATACTTGCCCGGATCGTTCAGGTAGTCGCGGATCTCGCGAAGCTCCGCCACCGCCTCACCGGCGCCCGCGACATCGGCGAACGTGACGGTGTCTTTGGTGCCCTTGCCCTTGCGCTTGCCCTTGCCGGTGAAGGCCGAGAAGCCAGCGATGCCACCGGCTCCTCCGTCGGCGCCGATCCGCGTCAAGAGCGCGAACAGGGTCACGAGCAGCAGGATCGGGATCAGGAACTGCACCACGATGGTGCGCAGCGACTTGCCCGCCTGCTCGTCGACGATCACCGTCGCCCCGCTCTTGGACAGGGTCGAGATCAGCGCCGACGTCTGGGCCCCGGAACTCGGATAGGAGGCCCACTCAAGGCGCGGGAGTTCTCCTTCGCGCGCCACCGTGGTGATCTCCAGGCGATTGTCGTGGTCGAGCAGCACCGCCTTTGAGATTTCCTTGTGCTGTGTGAGCGTTTCCACCGTGCTGATCGGAATCTGAGCGCCGTAGCTACTCGGGCCGATCGAGCGAAGCAACACGAAGAAGGTCACCGCCAGGGCGATCGCGGCGAAGAACAGAAAGGTGTTCAGCGGATTTTTGAGGAGAACTCGCTGGAGTCCGGCAGCGAAGCTCTTCAGCGCCGTCAGCGCCGGGTTGCGGCGTTCGGCCAGGCCCGACCTGACGCCGGTGCCGGCCGTGGCCACCGCCGGTGCGACCCTTCCGCCGTTGGGGTGGGGCGCGGGGGCCTCCGGCGGCGTTGAGTCTTGTTGATCGTCGTTCATAGGGTTCGGGCGCATGTGCTCGGCGGAGCCCGGGCGGAGGCGGGAGGCGACCGGGTCATACCGCAGGCACTTGGGCCGGGCGGAGTGTCACAGTGCGACCCGCCAAAAACAATCCCTGTTCACAATTACGCTACATGCGCCCCCACGGGCGCACACAAACGGGAATTGTTATCCAGATTTTCTCCAGGCGGACACCCGTTGTTCACGAGCGGGTTTCCGTTAGCGGGTTTCCTCCCACACGCAGACTGCGTTCAGAGATTTGCCCGCAACTTCTGCCCTGCGCCCGCTGTTGGCAAGCGCACCTACCCGTCCGCCGAAAAGGAGCTTTACGTGCGCCTGATCCGAACCGTGACCCTTTCGTCGCTTGCGCTGCTCGCGCTTGCCGTCGCGCCCGCCGCAGCCGGCGCCTCCCGCGCCCTGCTGATCGACGGCTCTACCTCCATCTTCCCGCTCATGACACAGCTGGCCGCCGCCTATCACAAGGCGACCCACCAGCCCACGCCGAAGGTCGGCCAGGGCACCTCGGATGCCGGCATCAACGATGTCAACAGCGGCCGCGTGGACATCGCGGACGTCTCTCGCGATCCGATCATCGGCACCGATCCGAAAGGCCTCGTGTTCACGAAGATCGCCCGCGACGGCATCTGCATCATCACGAGCCCCAAAAATCCCGTCTCGAACCTGAACCAGGAACAGGTCCAGAAAATCTTCACGGGAGAAACGCAGAGCTGGAGCGAAGTACCCGGGGCCACCGTGTCGGGTCCGATCGACCTGTTCGACCGCGTCGCCTCCTCCGGCACCCAGGACGCCTTCCAGAACATCTTCCTCGGTCTGCAGCTGAAGATCTCGCCGAGCGCCTCCCAGGAGGAATCGAACGGCACGCTGCGCCAGGCCGTCATCCCGAACGCAAACGCCATCGGCTTCGTGTCGTTCGCGTTCACCTCCGGGACCCACCCCGTTCCCTACGAGGGGATTCCCTGCACCCTGCGCAACGCCAAGTCCGGCCAGTACCAGGGGGTCCGCAACTTCTGGATGGTGACCAAGCACGCTCCAAAAGGCGCAGCTGCGAAATTCATAAGCTGGGTCACCAGCGGCAACGCGGTCACCAAAAAGATCATCGCCTCGAGCTGGATTCCGATTCACTAGCAACCGCCGCCAGAGCCGTGTGTCCATGCGGCCGGCCGGTGCGCCTGAGCTAAGCATGGAACACGCCTGGTGAGCACGTTCAGCCCCGAGAAAAAGCGCTCACCGAGCGCCGCCCTGGAACGACGCACCGAGCTCATGCTCGGTGCGTCGGCCGTCGGCGTCCTGGCGCTGATCGGCCTGATGACGGTCACGGTGTTCATCAACGCCTGGCCGTCCTTCTCCCACAACTCCTTCTACAAGTGGTTCCTGCCGGGCGGCGACGTCGACGTGCAGCTGCACGCGATCATCACCGAATCGACTCCGGGCCACCCCATCTACCACCTGCGCGCGTGGCCGCTGTTGTGGGCGACGATGCTCACGACCGGGCTCGCCGTGATGATCGGCATCGTCTTCTCGGTCCTCGCCGCGGTCTTCATCGTCGAGTTCGCACCCGGAGGGCTGCGGCGCATCCTCGACCCCGTCGTGCGTTTGCTGGCCGGTGTGCCGTCGGTCGTCTACGGGCTGATCGGCATCCTCGCGATCGCACCCTGGGTCGAACACAACTTCATCTCCGAGCAGCGCAAGGAGTCGGTCGCGGGGGTCGTGCAGCTGACCGGAGCGAACCTCGGCGTGGCGGTGATGATCCTGACCGTGATGATCACCCCGATCATGGTGGCGATCATCGTCAACGCGCTCGCTGCCGTTCCCCGGTCGTGGACGGAGGGCTCGACAGCATTGGGGGTCAACCGTTGGCGGACCACCTGGCGGATCTCGCTTCGCACCGCCCGCCCGGCCATCATCGCCGCCGCGGTGCTGGCGACGGCACGCGCGCTGGGCGAGGCGATCATGCTGGCGCTGGTCGCCGGCGGGCGCGGGTTCGCCCCGAACCTGCTCGACGGCACGACCGCCCTGTTCGAGCCGGCGCGCCCGCTGGCGGCGACGATCATCCACTACTACGAGGACCTCTCGAACCCGGCGATGGCAGCCACGCTGTACGCGATGGCGGCCGTGCTGCTGGTATCGAGCGCGCTGCTCTCGCTCGGCGCGTGGGCGGCCAAGCAGCCGCTGAAACGCTACGGGATCCGCACCTAGCGATGGCAGCCAGCCCGCAAGCGCTGAAGCGACCGGTCGCGGTCCGCCCGGGCCGGCGGGACTCCATCTCCGCCTGGCCGCTCGTCGACCGCCTGGCCTACGTGCTGTGCTGGGCCGCCGGGATCGGGCTGTGCGTGGTGACCGGCGGGATCGTGCTGTTCATGTTCGTGAAGGGGATCTCATATCTGCGCCCGAGCCTGTTCGTGCAGTCTCCGACCGGTTCGCTCGACCAGAGCCAGGCGGGCGGCTTCCTGGACCCGATCGAGGGCACGCTTTTGCTGACCGCGCTCGCCGTGGGGATAGCCGCTCCGATCGGTGTGGCGCTGGCGGCGTGGCTGTCGGAGTACCACCGCCCGGCGTCGCTGGCGCGCGCCGTGGAATCCGGCGTCGAGATGATCGCCGGGGCCCCGAGCGTGGTGCTCGCGATCTTCGGGCTGCTGGTCTTCTCACAGGGCTATCTCGGCTTTCTCTCCCAGCGCTCGGCCGGTGGCGCCGTGTACGGTCGGTCGTTCTTCGCCGCGGGCGTGATCATGGCGCTGCTGGCCATACCCCTGATCGTGGCCGCCACGCGCGAGGGCCTCGCCCAGATTCCGGCGCAGCTGCGCGAGGCCTCCTACGCGCTGGGCAAGACCAAGGCGACCACGATTCGCCGGGTGCTGCTACCGGCGGTCCGACAGGACATAGCCAGCGGGATCGCGCTCGGAATGGGACGCGTCATCGGCGACACGGCAATCGTGGTGATCGTGCTGGGATCGACGCTGCGCCTGGAAGGCGCCGGCGGCGTGCCGGTCCTGTCGACCCTGAAAGGCACCGGATCGACGCTCACGGCCTACGTCTACCAGAACTCGCCGGCGGGCGAAGGCAACGCCGCGCAGAAGGCCTACGCGGCGGCATTCGTGCTGCTGATGCTCGTTCTGCTGCTCAACTTCCTCGTCACGAGGCTGAGCTCGGGCCGGTCGGAGTGGGGTGCATGAAGCCGGTGCTGCCACCGCCCGTACGACGGATCACGGTCAGCGGAGCACCGACCGTGGCCGAGCCCGTCACCGGCGGCCCGGCTGCGCCGCCCGCGCCGGCAGCCCCGGCAACGCCGATCACGGGCCGGCACAGCCCGCGCCCGCCCGTCGCACGCACGGTGGAGCGCATGCGCATCGAGTCGGTGTCGCTGGCCTACGGCGAGCGCTGGGTCGTCCGCGACGTGACGCTGCCGGTGCGCCAGGGTGAGGTGCTGGCGCTGATCGGCGCGTCGGGGTCCGGCAAGACGACGCTGCTGCGGGCGCTCAACCGACTGACCGAGGTGACGGCGTCGGCCTCCCGTGCGGGTCGCATCACGCTCGATGGCCAGGAGATCGGGGACATGGAGGCCACGGACCTGCGCCGGCGCGTCTCGATGGTCTTCCAGCAGCCCAACCCGTTCCCGATGAGCATCTTCGAGAACGTCGCATACGCGCTTCGCGAGGAACCCTCCCCCGAGCGTTCCTGGATGAGGGCACGCAGGCGCGATCTGCGCCCGCAGGTCATCGACGCACTGCAACGCGCCGGCCTGTATGAGGAGGTGGCTCAGGATCTCAACCACCCCGCGTTGCGGCTGTCCGGCGGCCAGCAGCAGCGACTCTGCATCGCCCGGGCGCTCGCCGCCGGGCCCGAGGTTCTGCTGCTGGATGAGCCCTGCTCGGCCCTGGACCCGATCTCCACGGCAACGATCGAGGAGCTGATCGTGTCGCTGCGCGACAGCGTCGCGATCGTGATCGTTACCCACAACCTCCAGCAGGCGTTCCGGGTGGCCGACCATGTCGCCTTCATGCACGTCGGCGAGCTCGTCGAGTACGGACCGAGCGAGCAGATCTTCGACCGCCCCGTGAAGCAGCGCACCCGCGACTACATCAGCGGGGCCTTCGGGTGAGATTCGCCGCCGGGCTCCTGCTGCTGGCGCTCACGCTCGCCGGCTGCGAGAGCAACGAGGAACGAAGTGCGGCCCTCGCCAAGCACGCCCACCATCAGCAGCATGCCCAGGCGGGGCTTTCGATCACCCACCAAAGCCCCTACGTGAAGGTGACCGGCACGGCCCTCCTGAAGAGCTCCGAAGGTGCGGCGGCAGTGGTCACCATGCGCAACATCTCCGCCAATGCGCTGCGCGAGGTGCCGATCGCGATCACCGTGAGGGGGCCGGGCTCAACGACGCTGTATAAGAACAACAGCCCGGGCCTTGAAGCCGGCCTGACGACCCTGGCCCTGCTGCCTGCACACGGCGAAGCGACCTGGGTCGATGACCAGGTGCCCCCGTCAAGCGGTCCGGCGACCGTGAGCGCGGTCGTGGGCGAGGCGCCGATCCTCCACGCAGCGGCGCCGCAGATCGAAGTCAGCGGCGTCCACGCAAGCGAAGAAAGCGGCACCGGCGCAGGCGCGGCTGGGACGGTGCGGAACCGCTCGACCGTCGCCCAGCAGGGGCTCGTGGTCTACGGGGTGGCCCGCCATGGCAGACAGATCGTCGCCGCCGGCCGCGCGGTGCTGCCCGAAGTGGCAGCCGGGGCCTCGGTTCCCTTTCAGGCCTTTCTCGTCGGCTCGGCGACGGGAGCGAAGCTCGAAGCGAGCGCTCCGCCGACGACGTTCGAATAGCTTCCGGAGGCGGCGTTCTCAGGGGGCCGCGTTCTCAGCGCCGCCGCCGCTGCTTGAGCGTTATCCCCTCGAGCACATGCGCAACCGTCTCGCAAGCATCCACGGCCGCCTCCAGCGACTCGAAGATGTCCTTCCAGCGGATCACGACCATGGGGTCGATTCCGCCGGCGAACAGCGAGGCCACGCCGTCGCGCTGTAGGCGGTCGCCCTCGTTCTCGAGACGATGGATCTCCACCAGATGCGGCGCGAGGTCCGTGCCGGTGCGAAGACAGCGCAGCGCCTGAGCGATCTGCTCGCCCGCCCCCACCAGCACCTCGGTGAAGTCGACAGCCTGCTCCATCGGCGCCTCGACGCCGTACAGCCCGAGCTGGGCCGCCACCTGCTCGGAGTGATCGATGATGTCGTCGAGCGCCGTCGCCAGGGCGTAGCCGTCGCCGGCGTCGAACGGAGCCCGGACCCGTCCCCTCCCGGCCAGCCGGTGGATGATGTCGTGCGTGATGCGGTCGCCTTCCTGCTCACAGACCTTCAGATCCCGGGCCAGCGTCGCGTGCTCGGGGTAGTCGACAAGCAGGTCGCGTAGCAACAGGCCGCAGCGCTGCACGTTGCGTCCGGCCTCCTCGACGAGGGCCATCAGGGCGCTGTCAACACCGCGGCGCAGGAAACTCACCCGCGCAGAGTATTGCGCCGCCCGAGCTCCCGTATCGCCTTTACCAATTCTTCACGCCGCGATTACGAGTTTGCAACTCGAAGACGCGGACTTCGCAGCAATCTGAGAGCTGTGGCGACGTTACCCCACAGCACACCCACGCTGCACGCCGGGGAGCTCGAGATCAAGCCCGGCGAGGGTCTCGTGCTGGCCGGCGGACGGGCGCTCACCCTGTCGGTGCGAGAGTTTGAGCTGCTGGTGGCCATGGCGGAGCGAATCGGCGCCATCATCACTCGCCAGGAGCTGTACAGCAGCGTTTGGGGAGGCGATCTACGGGCAGGAGACCGGTCCGTCGACGTCTACGTGAGCAAACTGCGCGGCAAGCTCGAAGCGGCGATGCCCGATCGCAGCTTCATCCACACCCACCCGGGCTTCGGATACCGCTTCCAGCCCCAGCCATCGCGCGAGACCGTGGCCGCTCCGGGGCCCGCGGCGCGCGCGGCCATCCCAGTGACCGAGGACCATCCCGAACCGAACCTGCTTTCACCAGATCTTCACACCGGCACCTCCGGCGCTTAAGAGACTGCGACCGGCACCGGCGGACCTGAACGTGAACCCTCGCGAGCTCCGCGAGCCATCAATAGCAATCGAGCCAGAGGAGATGTAGTGATACAGAACAAGATTGGCGCGCTCGCGGGCGTTGCAGTGCTCGCGCTCGGCCTTGCGGCGTGCGGCAGCAGTTCGAAATCATCCAGCAGCTCGACCAGCTCATCCAGCGGTGCATCAGGGACGATCTCCGGAGCCGGCTCGACGTTCGCCGCACCGGTGTATGAACAGTGGGCTTCCTCGCTATCCCCGCTGACCGTCAACTATCAGGCCGTCGGCTCAGGCGCCGGCATCACTGCTCTTGAGACCAAAACGGTGGACTTCGGAGCGAGCGACCCGCCGCTGAAGCCCGCCGACGAAACGGCGATCGCGAAGAACGGCAGCCCGGCCGTGCAGATCCCAATGTTCCTGGGCGCGATCACGGTCTCCTACAACCTCCCCGGCGTGGCCACCGGGCTGAAGCTCGAAGGCACCACCATCGCCGACATCTACCTGGGCAAGATCAAGACCTGGAACGATGCTGCGATCGCGGCTCTGAACCCGGGCGTGAAACTCCCCAGCACCGCGATAACGGTCATCCACCGCTCTGACTCCTCGGGCACAACGTCCGGCTTCACCAGCTTCCTGTCCGCCGTCGACCCCGAATTCAAGAGCAAGGTCGGCGAAGGCAAGGACGTGCCGTGGCCGACGGGCACCGGCGCCAAGGGCAACGCGGGCGTCGCCGGAGCGGTCCAGCAGACGGCTGGCGCGGTCGGCTACGTCGAGCAGGCCTACGCGCTCGAGCACAAATTCACCTACGCCTCGGTCAAGAACAAGTCCGGCACCTTCGTCGCGCCCACGCTGGCGTCCACCAGCGCCGCGGGCGAAGGGGTGACCGTCCCCGCGAACCTGGGGATCAAAGTCATCAACTCCCCCGCGCCCACCGCCTACCCGATCACCTCGCAGACGTTCATCGTGGTCAACAAGGACCTCTGCAAGGCGGGCACACCGGGCGGCGAAGGCGCAGCCAAGGGCGTCGTGAAGTTCCTTGAATACGGCCTCGGCCAGGGCCAGTCGATCCTCTCCCAGGCCGACTACGCGGCGTTGCCCGCCTCGATCCTGAGCAAGTCCAAGGAAGCGGCGGCCGGGCTCGAATGCAACGGGGCGAAGATCGGCGGCTGACGGTTGGAGGCTGCATCGATCCCGAGCGGTGACGGCGCGACCCTCGCGCGGTCACCGCTCGCGCGGCTGCCCGACCGCGTACTGAAGTACGGGCTGACCGTACTTGCCGCGCTGATCCTCGCGCTGATCGTCTTCTTCTTCTTCGAACTGGTGGGCGAAGCCCGCCCGGCTTTCGAAAAGGAAGGCGTCTTCGGCTTCGTGTTCGGGCAGCCGTGGAACGTGAGCGCCGAACACTTCGGGGCGTTCCCGCTCCTGATCGGCACGCTGATCACCTCCGTGCTTGCGCTGCTGATCGGCGTTCCGGTCGCGGTGGCGACCGCCATCTACGCGACCGAGCTGTGCCCGCTGCGGCTGCGCGCACCGCTGACGATGCTCGTGGAGCTACTCGCCGC
This sequence comes from uncultured Solirubrobacteraceae bacterium, assembly GCA_963826995.1. Classification (GTDB taxonomy): domain Bacteria; phylum Actinomycetota; class Thermoleophilia; order Solirubrobacterales; family Solirubrobacteraceae; genus Palsa-744. Next base: position 633,151 of record CAWGYZ010000006.1, read on the forward strand.
GGTCCCATCCGTCGTATACGGGCTGTGGGGCATCTTCTTCCTCGCGCCACACCTGCAGCCCGCCGAGCAATGGGTTGCCGACCGTCTGTCGTTCATCCCCTTCATCGGCGGTGGTACGGTGACGATCCCCAACTACTTCGTCACCGGTCTGGTTCTGGCGATCATGATCCTCCCGATCGTCTCGGCGATCAGCCGGGAGGTGATGGCAACGGTGCCATCCGATCACAAGGAGGCGGCGCTCGGGCTGGGAGCGACCCGCTGGGAGATGATCCGTACCGCGGTTCTTCCCTACTGCCGCTCGGGCATCGTCGGCGGCGCGATGCTCGGCCTCGGCCGGGCGATCGGCGAGACGATCGCCGTGACGATCCTGATCGGGGACTCACCGACCCTCGGCCATCATCTGTTCGGGCAGGGCTACAGCCTCGCGGCCGTCATCGCCAACGAGTTCGGCGAGGCCCAGGGACTACACCGCTCGGCGCTGTTCGCATCGGGGCTCGTGCTGTTCGTGCTGACGCTGCTGGTCAACGGCGTGGCGCGGGGCTTCGTCCTGCGCGCCTCGCGGCCCAACCAACCGCAGCGGAACACCAACAGGCAGACCGCCGATGCGGACGATCTGCTCGCGGGAGCATCGGCTGGGGCATGAGCTCGCAGGAACCGCCCTCCGTACCCTCACGGGATCTCTCGCGCTTCGCGGTCAGCCCGGCGCGCAGGCGCAAGGACCGGATCGCCCGCGGTGCCGTCCTCGGGTGCACGGTGCTCGCGCTGATCCCCCTGCTGCTGATCGTCTACTACCTGCTTCGCAAGGGCCTCAGCTCCTGGAGCATCAACTTCTTCACGACCGACCCCACCGGCAACACGTTCTTCAAGAGCTCGTCGATCGGCGGCATCAAGAGCGCGATACTCGGCACCATCGAGATTGTCGCGCTGGCCTCGCTGATCGCCGTCCCGATCGGCGTTGCGATCGCGGTGTGGCTGGTCGAGTACGGCAAGAGCAGCTGGTTCGCGAACCTCGTGCGCTTCTTCGTGGACGTGCTCACCGGCGTGCCCTCGATCCTGTTCGGCCTGTTCATATACATCGTGCTGATCATCGGCACCGGCACCACCTACGCCGCCTACAAGGGCTCGCTGGCGCTGTCGCTCTTGATGCTTCCCGTCGTGATCCGCTCCGCCGAGGTGATCCTGTTGCTGATACCCGGCGCGCTGCGCGAGTCGGCGCTCGCTCTGGGAGCGCCGCGCTGGCGGGTGATCTTCAGCGTCGTGCTGCCGACCGCGCTGCCGGGCATGGTCACCGGCGTGCTGCTCGCGATCGCGCGCGCTGCGGGTGAGACGGCTCCGCTGCTGTTCACGGCCGCGGCCACGCACAAGACCAGCTTCAACCTCGGCCAGTTCATGAACTCGCTGCCTGTGCAAATCTACAGTGATGTCACATCTCCGACCACGGCTGTGGTAAACCGGGCCTGGGGCGCGGCGCTCACCCTGGTCGTCATGATCCTTCTACTCAACCTCATCGCCCGCCTGGTCTCCCGAAGGAGCCGCCTTGCATGACCGCCGACGGACCGCTCTCGGAGACAGCTGAAGTGGAGCCCGAGGAGCTCGTGGACAAAGATGCACCCGCCGGGCAGTTTCGCCCGACGCGGGCGGAGGAGGCGGTCGTCTCCGCCCCTGTCCCGGCAGGCGCCTTTCTGGCCGAGGCCAGGCCCGGAATGAGCGTGAAGCTCGAGAAGCTCCGCGCCTTCTATGGACCCACCGAGCAGGTGAAGGGCATCGACCTTGATTTCAACGCCAACGAGGTAACCGCCATAATCGGCCCCTCGGGCTGCGGCAAGTCGACGATGGTTCGCTGCATCAACCGCATGCACGAGGAGATTCCCGGGGCCCACGCCGAGGGCAGGGTGCTGCTCGACGGCCACGACGTCTACGGCTCCTCGGTCGACGTCGTCGCGGTGCGCCGGGCGATCGGCATGGTCTTCCAGAAGCCCAACCCCTTCCCGACCATGTCGGTATTCGACAACGTGGCCGCCGGCCTGCGGCTCAGCTCGCGTGGGCGCGGCGATCTGCACGCGAAGGTCGAGTCGGCGCTGCGCAGCGCAGGATTGTGGGACGAGGTCTCAGACCGCCTGACCGAGCCGGGAGCCGGACTGTCGGGGGGCCAGCAGCAGCGGCTGTGCATCGCGCGCTCGCTCGCCGTCGAACCCGACGTGATCCTGATGGACGAGCCCTGCTCGGCGCTCGACCCGATCGCGACGCTCAAGATCGAGGAGCTGATCGATCAGCTGAAGCGCCGGGTGACGATCGTGATCGTCACCCACAACATGCAGCAGGCCGCGCGTGTCGCCGACCGCACGGCCTTCATGCTCGGCGGCGAGCTCGTCGAGGTCGGCGCCACGCAGGAGATCTTCACCAACCCGAGCGACCCGCGAACCGAGGAATATGTCACCGGCAAGTTCGGCTAGCGCCGACGGCTCCTCAGCATTCCCGACGACGAGCGCACCGATCACGGCCGGTGCGGGCTCGAGCGCACAGGGGCGTGCCCATTTTCAGCAGCAGCTGCAGGAGCTCGAAAGCCACGCGCTGGGCGGGCTCGATCTGATCGTTGAGCAGCTCGATCGTGTGCTGGAGGCGCTCGAGCACCAGGACGTCGAGCTCGCGCAGATGGTGATCGCCGACGACGACCGCGTCGACGGGCGCTACCTGGAGGTGCACCAGGGGATTCTGTCGCTGCTCGCGCTGCAGGCGCCGGTGGCCGGAGACCTCCGGCTGGTGGCGGCACTGCTGCACATGATCAAGCACATCGAGCGCATGGGCGATCAGTGCGTGAACATCGCAAAGCTGATCCCACTGTCCGGGCATGAGCCCCCCGTACGCCAGGAGATGCTCGCGGCGCTGGCCAGGATGGGCGCCCACGCGCGCTCGGAGGTCGTCCAGTGCAAGGCCGCCTTCGCCGGGCGCGACGTCGGCCTGGCCGAGGACCTCGTCCGCCAGGACCGCGAGATCAACCGCCTCAACCGAGAGATCTTCCGGATGGCGATCGAGATCGGAGATGACCCCGACACGCGCGAGTGGGCGATGCACATGATCCTCGTCGCCCGCGCGCTCGAGCGGATCGGCGACAATGCCGTGGACATCGGCGAGCAGGTGGCGTTCGTGGTTACCGGGCTGTTCCGGGAGTACTCAGACACCGCCCATCCGGTCGGCACACGGCCGGATTCGGCCCCCGAGTAGCCCAAGGCGCACCCCCTCAGCGCCCCATCAGCTGCTCCAATGCGAGTGTAAACATCCTGTGACCATTGCTCGCGGACCCCATGGCGGTGGCCAGCGTCCCTTAGACTCCGACGGGATGACGGAGAGCACTCGCGCCAGGGAGGCGGCGCCACCCAGCTCGACCGGGGGCGCATCAGCGTTGCGGATTGCCGTGCTGGACCGCGACAGCGGCTTCATCCAGGTCCTCAGCAAGCGCTTAGATCGGCTCGACTGGGAGCACAGGGTTCTCGCGAGCCCAGTGCCCACGGACGCCGTCGTATCGATGCGCCTGAGCGCTCTGGTGGTCGACCTGGCCGTCCTGGGACCGCAGGCATGGGCCTGGCTCGAGCGCCTGTGCGGTGCCCTGCCCGAGCTTGGCATCGTCGTCTGCACGGGGCCGTCCACCGTCGCACAGCGCGTCCGGGGCCTGCGCCTCGGCGCCGATGACTGGATCACGAAGCCCTGCCATCCCGAGGAGGTCATCGCGCGGGTCCAGAGCGTCGTGCGACGCCGCCGCCGCACGATGGACAGGGCGCAGACGAAGCCGATGAGCGCCGGCGAGGTCGAAATCCGCTCGGATCGCTTCCAGGCCTTCGTCGGCGAGCACAGCATCGACCTGACCCGCCGCGAGTTCGAGCTGATCGAGCTGCTCGCGGCCGCCGACGGACGCGTGCTGGAGCGCGAGGACATCTATTCCAGCCTGTGGGGCTATGCGATGGTGCGCGGCGACCGCTCGGTTGACGTGTTCGTGCGCAAGCTCCGCCAAAAGCTCGAGAAGGCCTCGCCGAAATGGCGTTACATCCACACCCACTTCGGCATCGGCTACCGCTTCGCCGCCGAGCCGATCGAGGTCGACGTCCCCTCGTCAGTTCCCGCCGACTGGGAGGCCCGCAATCAGGGAAAGCTCGCGGGGACGCAGCAGGACCACGAGCTCGCCGCCGACGCCCTCTAGGCGCACGACCGCCACGCCTCCCTTCTTCATGTCCACGCGAGCGCCCGTCAGCTCGCTGATCACGCCCGACAGATCGGGCTCATGGCCGACGAGCAGCAGGCGCCCGTCGGCCGCCACGCCCTGAAGCTCGGACAGAGCCTCGCTCGCGCCGAACCCGCCGGCCAGCGGCGGATGGACCAGCAGGCGCTCGCGCTCGGCATCCTCCCAGCCCTCGGCGGCCAGCTCGGCGGTCTGACTGGCGCGGACCTTGGGGCTGAACAGCACGGCGTCAAAATCCGCGCCGAGCAGCGCCAGCGCTGCGCCTGCGGCGCGTGCCTGTGCTTCGCCCCGTACGGTCAGCCGGCGCTCGGCATCCGAGCGCGTCCCGTGAGGCTCCGCCTCGGCGTGACGTAGTAGCCAGAGCTGACGAGCCATTCCCCTCTGGCGTCAGCCTACCTGGTGGGGATGGTCCATCGCCGGCATCCTTCGGCCATCGCGCCACGACGTCCGTGACGAGACGGGCCGCAGGGTGTAGCTTGGAAGCAGCATGAGCAGCGAGCGCGAGCCCTCCACATACGACGGATCCCCTCTCGACGGAACGCAGGTCGGCCGCCATGCGCAGCTGCTGCGCGATCCATCGCTGTACCTGAACCGGGAGCTGTCCTGGCTTGACTTCAACGAGCGCGTGCTGCAGCTCGCCGAAGACGATCGCATGCCGCTGCTCGAGCGGGTGAAGTTCTGCGCCATCTACACCACCAACCTCGACGAGTTCTACATGGTACGGGTGGCGGGTCTGCGCGACCAGATCGACGCCGGCGTGGAGAATCCGAGCCAGGACGGGCGCACACCCTCGGAGACCATCGCCCTGATCCGCGGGCGCGTGCTCGGGCTCGGCCGGCGACTGACCGACTGCTTCGAAGGGCAGCTGCGCCCGGAGCTCGGCGACCGCGACATCAACATCGTCGGCGTGCGCGAGCTCGATGACGAGCGCCGCTCCGAGCTGGCCCAGCACTTCCAGAAGACCATCTTCCCGGCCCTCACCCCGCTGGCGGTCGCGCCGGGGCGCCCGTTCCCGTACATCTCCAATCTGTCCCTGAGCCTGGCGGTGCTGGTCCGCGACCCCGTCACCGACCAGACCGTGTTCGCGCGCGTGAAGGTGCCCACCGAGATCCTGCCGCGCTTCGTCACGCTGTCGCAGCCCCCACCGGCGCCGGTACTGGTGGTGCCGCTCGAGGACGTCATCGCCCACCACCTGGACTCGCTGTTCCCTGGCATGGAGATTGCCGACTACGACGTCTTCCGTGTCACCAGAGATGCTGATCTCGAGGTATCCGATGACGCCGCCGACCTGCTGCAGGCGGTCGAGGACGAGCTGCGCCGCCGGCGCTTCGGAGAGATCGTGCGCGTGGAGGTCGGCGCGCACTGCTCAGAGCGCCTGCGCGAGGAGCTGGCCTCGCTGCTGGGTGTGCAGGACGAGGAGGTCTTTCCCGTCGAGGGCCTGCTCGACATGGGCGCGCTGTGGCAGATCGTCAAACTGCCGGGTCACTCCGACCTGCGCGAAGAGCCGCTGATGGGGATCACCCATCCGCGCCTGTTGCGTCATGAGGGCAAGCGAGCCGACGTGCTCGGCGCGATGCGCGAAGGCGACCTGCTGGTGCATCACCCCTATGTCTCCTTCGCCACCTCCGTGGAGCGGTTCGTGGAGCAGGCGGTGGCCGACCCCAACGTGCTGGCGATCAAGCAGACCGTCTACCGCACGAGCGACGACTCGCCGCTGGTGCCAGCCCTGATCGACGCGACCGAACGCGGCAAGCAGGCCGTGGCCCTGGTCGAGCTGAAGGCCCGCTTCGACGAGCGCATGAACATCCATTGGGCCAAGGCGATGGAGGAGGCCGGTGTCCACGTCGTCTACGGCCAGCCGTCGCTGAAGACGCACGCCAAGTGCGTGCTGGTCGTCCGTCGCGAGGGTGACGGGGTGCGCAACTACGTTCACATCGGCACCGGCAACTACCACTCCGCCACCGCCCGCCTATACACGGACTTCGGCCTCTTCACGACCGACGATCAGATCGGGGCCGACGTCGCCGACATGTTCAACTACCTGACCGGCTACGGCCGGCCGCTGCACTATCGCAAGGTGCTGGTGGCGCCCTACGATCTGCGCGACGGCATCATCTCCCAGATCGAGCAGACGATCGCCGCGCACTCGCCGCAGTCGCCAGCGTCGATTTCCATGAAGATGAACTCGCTGGTCGACGGACGCTGCATCCGCGCCCTGTATGAGGCCTCGCAGGCGGGTGTGCGGGTGGACCTGAACGTTCGCGGTATCTGCTGTCTGCGACCGGGCGTCGAGGGGATCTCCGAGAACATTCGCGTCGTCTCGATCGTCGGTCGCCTGCTCGAGCACTCCCGCGTCTACGCCTTCGAACGCGACGGCGAGCACACCATCTACATCGCCTCGGCCGACCTGATGCCGCGCAACCTCGACCACCGCGTCGAGCTGGCCGTGCCGATTGCCTCCCCGGAGCTGCGGGCCGAGCTCCTCGACACGTTGGATCGCGCCTTCGCCGACAACCAGAACGCATGGGAACTCGACAGCGACGGCATCTGGCACCGACGTTCACCGCTGCCCGGCGAACGGCCGCGAAGCCTCCAGCTGGAGCTGGCCGAGATCTACGCCAGGCGCGCCGGGGAAGAGCGGCCGAGCGGCCAGCGCGAGGCCGGCTCGCCGCTGCTCAGCTCGGAGCCGCGATGGGCAGGTCCTGGAGCGCGGACCTGAGCTCGTCCACAGACTGGTAGTCCAACCCGAGAAGGTGGTCGTGACGGTGGCGGACGATCCCCTGCTCGTCGATCACGATCACCGCCCGCTTCGTGCCCAGCCGCGAGGAGAAGGCGCTGTAGGCCTTGGCGACCTCCTTGTCCACGTCCGCCAGCAGGGGCACGTTGAGGTTGTGCTTGGCTGTGAACTGCTCGTGCGAGGCGAGGTCCTGCGATGAGATGCCGACCACGGTCGCCTCCAGCGTTGCGAAGTCATCGGCACGGTCGCGGTAGGAGCAGAACTGTTTCGTGCACACCGTCGTGTTGTCGCCGGGGTAGAACAGCAGCACCACCCGCTCGCCGCGATGGTCTGAGAGCTTGAACGGGCCGTCGGTGCCAGGGAGCTCGAAGTCCGGCGCCTGCTCGCCCACCTGCGGTGTCTTCGCCATGCTCGCATCTCCCTCTTCTTCTGAGTGAACCTGACCAGCGTCTCAGCATAACCACATGCGCTAGAACACTGACGGATGCGCACCGTCAACCTCATGCGATTGACCTCGGCGTCAGCCGCCTGCGCGTTCGTGGTCGCCTGCGGCAGCGCGCCGGCCGCCGGCCCGACCCCCAAGACCTCCGCCGGCGTGATCCCCCAACCGGCGCACTCTGCCGCCGATCCGCGGCTGCTCGAATGGCCCGAGTTCGGGCTGGACCCCCAGCGCTCGGACGTGAGCGAAGCCTCGACGGGGATCACCGCCGCGAACGTCGCCCATCTTCGCCGCATCACCGTGCAGCTTCCGGGCACGGTCGACTCCTCGCCGGTCTACTTGCACGGCGCGCTCGTCGGCGGAGCGGTCCACGACGTCGTCGTGGTCACCACCACCTACGGCAAGACCCTTGCCATCGACGCCGGTAGCGGCCAGATCCTGTGGACGTTCACGCCCGCGGGCTACTCGGGATGGGCTGGCAGCGCGCAGATCACCACCGCCAGCCCTCTGCTCGACCCGAGCCACCAGTTCGTCTACGCGGCCTCGCCCAACGGCCTCATCCACAAGCTGTCCCTATCCGACGGCAGGGAGGATCCCAGCGGCAGCTGGCCGGTCAGCATCACCCGCGACCCGACCCGCGAGAAGCTCGCGGCAGCGCTCAACATCGACGGTCCGGACGTGGTGGCCACGACGGGCGGCTACATCGGCGACACCCCCGTGTATCAGGGACACGTGGTCCTGATCGATCGCGAAAGCGGCCACTTGCAGGCGGTCTTCAACACGCTCTGTTCGAACCGCCGAGCGCTGCTCGTTCCCAAAAGCTGCAGCGCGAGCGACTCGGCGATCCTCTCGCGCGGCGGCCCGGTGGTGGAGCCCGGCGGAAAGCGCATCCTCATCGACACCGGCAACGCCCCCTGGAACGGGACCACAAACTTCGGCGACAGCGTTCTGGAGCTCACGTTCCCGGCGCTCAGCCTGCGCCAGTCTTTCACGCCCACCAACCAGGAACAGCTCAACACGAGCGACACCGACCTCGGCTCGAGTGCGCCGGTGCTGCTCGGCCATGACCGCGTGGTTCTGGCGGGCAAGGATGGGATCTTCCGCCTGCTCGCGCTGTCGGCCCTCGACGGCCATCCCCCGGGCAGCGCGCTGGCGCACCGCCACCCGCTCGGAGGCGAACTGCAGCGACTATCGATACCCGGCGGCGGCGAGCTGTTCTCGGCGCCGGCGGTGTGGCAGAGACACGGGCGCACGACGATGTTCGTGGCCGACGAAAGCGGCACCGCCGCCTACGTGCTGCGGAGCGGCAGGCTGTATCAGGCGTGGGCGAACGGGACCCCGGGAACCAGCCCGGTGATGGCCGGGGGCCTTCTGTATGTCTATGACCTCTCGGGCGGGGGCATCTACGTCTACCGCCCCGGCTCGGCGCAGGCGATCGCGAAGCTTCCCGGCGCCTCGGGGCACTGGAACAGCCCGATCGTGGTGGACGGACATGTCGTCGAGCCCGAGGGCAACGCCAACGACCACGAGCTCGCCGGAGCGCTGGAGTTGTTCTCCGCGCGATAATCAACGGCGGTGGCACCAGGGAACGTCGATAGAGAGCCTCCGGGAGGCGGGCGGTTCGACGAGCATGGCGACGCCACCCGGCGCACGCGGCTCGCCAACGAGAGGACCTACCTGGCGTGGTGGCGCACGGGGCTCGCCGCGTTCGCCGTCAGCCTCGGCGCCGGACGGATCGCGCCCGCCATCGCGGGCGGCCCGCAGACGCTCTACACCATCGTGGGCGTGCTGTTCGCTGTCATCGGCCTGCTCGTGATCGCCTACGGACGCCGGCGCGGAAGCGAGGTCGATGACGCGATATCCAAGGGCGGCTACCGGCGAGCCGACGATCGGCTGCTCACGCTGATCGCCGTGCTTGCGTCGATCGGCGGCCTGCTTCTGATCGTCCTCATCCTGATCGGCCGATGAGCGATCCGTGATGGAGGACTCACTCGCCGGCCAGCTCCTGCTCGCCTCACCGGCGCTGTTCGACCCCAACTTCAGGCGCACGGTGGTGCTGATCGGCGTGCACAGCGAGGAGGGCGCCATGGGCGTGGTCCTGAACCGCCCCTCGGAGGTCACCGTGAGCGAGGCGGTGCCACAGCTCGAGCGGGCGGTCGACGGCGAGGAGCTCGTCTACGTCGGAGGCCCTGTGCAGCCAACCTCGATCGTGTTCCTGGCTGAGTTTCTGGATCCCTCGCCGGCGGGCCTGCTGGTGGTCGACCGCATCGGCTTCCCGGCGCCGGACGCAGACATCGACGAGCTCACTCAGGCGACGTCTCGCGGTCGCGTGTTCGCGGGCTACGCCGGCTGGGGTGAGGGACAGCTCGACGCCGAGGTCGATCACGGGGACTGGATCGCCCACGCGGCGCTGGCAGAGGACGTCTTCACCGAGGAGCCGGCGGAGCTGTGGGCGGCCGTCCTCACGCGCAAGGGCGGCGGCTATGCGCTGCTCGCGCGCATGCCCGTTGACCCGAGCGTGAACTGAAAGACGCCGCCCGAGGCGGGGAATCTCGGCCCAGCGGGCGGAGGCCGGGCCCGCGCTTCGTATGCTCTGATGATGCTGAAGCTCGCACGCTGGTCGACCACCCACCGCAAGTACGTGGTGCTCGGCTGGATCGTCCTGCTGGTGGGGGTCAACTTCCTCGCCCAGTCGGCCGGCACGGACTACTCCAACAACTTCACACTGCCCAAGTCCGGCACCCAGCAGGCCTCGGACCTTCTGCAGCGCAGCTTCCCGGCGCAGGCCGGGGACCGCGACACGATCGTCTACAAGGTGGCGAGCGGCTCGGTCCTCGACCCGGCAGTCAAGGCGAAGATGAGCGCGACCTTCGCCGAAGTCGCCAAGCTGCCGCACGTAACGACCGTGATCAGCCCCTACGCCGGCGCCTCCGCAGGCAAGGCGATATCCGCCGACGGCAGGATCGCGTTTGCGACGGTGGTGTTCGACGAGAAAGCCAACCTGCTCCCGAAGAGCGCCGTCGAACGGGTCGTGAGCGTCGCCCGCGCTGCGGACCGGCCCGGCCTGCAGGTCGAGCTGGGCGGTCAGGCGATCGAGTCCACCGAGCAGGCGGGCTTCGGCCTGTCCACAGCCGTGGGCCTGCTGGCGGCGATCGTCGTGCTGCTGCTGACCTTCGGATCCCTGACGGCCATGGGCATGCCCATCGTGACCGCGCTGTTCGGTCTCGGCACGGGCCTCGGCGTGATCGCCCTGTTCACGCATGTCGTCGACACGCCGAACTTCTCCTCCGAGCTCGCGGCGATGATCGGGCTGGGCGTGGGCATCGACTACTCGCTGTTCATCCTCACGCGCTTCCGCGAGGCCTATGCCACCCCCGGGCCCACGTTCGGCGACGTGCGCGAGTCGGTGATGAAGGCGATGGACACCGCCGGGCGAGCGGTGCTGTTCGCCGGCTGCACCGTGGTGATCGCACTGCTCGGGATGATGCTGCTCGGCGTCGACTTCCTCTATGGGGTGGCTATCGCCGCCTCGATCGGCGTGCTGCTCGTGATGCTCGCCTCGCTGACCCTGCTCCCGGCGCTGCTCACGCTCGCGGGCCGCCGAGTGACGCGGCCGAGCCGTCGTGCGCGCAGGCGGGCACAGCGCAGCGAGGCCTCAAACGGAGCGCCGGCGGGCGCGGTCGCGGTCGCGGCACCGACCGGCGGCGGCACCTGGCTTCGCTGGAGTGAGTTCGTGCGGCGCCGGCCCTGGCCGATCGCGATCGCCGCGACCCTGACGATGCTCGCGTTCGCGGCTCCCGCGATCGCCCTTCGGCTCGGCTCGAGCGACGCTTCGAACGACCCGGCAGCGCAGACGACCCACCGGGCATATGAGCTGCTCGCCCAGGGGTTCGGCGAAGGATTCAACGGGCCGCTGCTGGTCGCCGCGAAGCTGCCCGCCAGCGGCGACAGGGCGACGGCCGAAGAGCTGCGCGCCGCCATCGTCGCAACCCCCGGCGTGGCCTCAGCGCCCCCGGCCAAGATCAACCCGGCCGGCGACGTGGCGACGATCACGGTCTACCCCCAATCCTCCCCCCAGGCCTACGCGACCACCCAGCTCGTCGAACACCTGCGCGACGAGGTCCTGCCACCCGTCGAGGCTCGAACGGGCGCGACGGTCTACGTCGGCGGCGTGACGGCCGGCGCGGTCGACTTCGCGACCACGCTCAGCCACAAGCTGCCGGTGTTCATCGGCGTGGTGGTGCTGCTGAGCGCCCTGCTGTTGATGATCGTGTTCCGCTCGCTCGTGATCCCGCTGCAGGCGGCGGCCATGAACCTGCTGAGCATCGGCGCGGCGCTGGGCGTGATCGTGATGGTCTTTCAGTGGGGCTGGCTGGGCGGTGTGTTCGGCGCGGGCCAGGGCCCGATCGAGTCGTTCATACCGGTGATGCTGTTCGCCATCGTGTTCGGGCTGTCGATGGACTACGAGGTGTTCCTGATCTCGCGTATGCACGAGCGCTGGGCACACACCCGCGACCACTCGCGCTCGGTCTCCGAGGGCCTCGCTCTGACCGGGCGCGTGGTGACTGCCGCAGCCGCGATCATGGTGTGCGTGTTCCTGTCGTTCATGCTCGGTGAAGACCGCGTCATCAAGGAGTTCGGCCTGAGCCTCGCAAGCGCGGTGTTCCTCGACGCGCTCGTGATCCGCTGCCTGCTGCTGCCCGCGGTGCTCAACATCGTCGGGCCCGTGACCTGGGCGATTCCGGCATGGCTCGACCGGCTGCTGCCGCACGTGAACATCGAGGGCACGATCCTGCCGACCCGCCCGCCCGACAGGGAGGAAGTTGCACCGGCGATTCCGCCCGTCGGCGCGGGGGCGCGCCCGGGCATCGCGGCCGAGGGAGCGGAGGGCTGAGGCCACCACTCCGGCGGTGGGCGTGGAGTGCGCTCCCGCTCCTCACCGCCGCGCTGATAGCGCCCGCCGCGGCATCGGCGGCCCAGAGCTCGGCCATGCTGGTGTTCCTGCCCACGGACGTCGTCGCGCCCGGGCTGCCGATCGAGCGCCCGAACTCGCACGATGATGCGTTCGAGGCCGCGCTCGCGAGCGTACCCGGCCTGTCGGTGGGGATCATGTCCGCCGCACAGGGCGCCTACTCGACGTCCCAGTTCCTGCTCGACATCACCCAGGGCGCACGAATCGCCTCCTCGGCATACACCAGGCCCCTCCCGCCCCTGCTGTCGCCGATTCCGGCGGGGACGGGCGCCGTGGTCGCCGGCTGGCCGGCGGCGCGCAGGCGGGCCGAAGACGCTCCCCAGCTCCTGCGCCCGGGGCTACTGGGCTCCCGCATCCCCGGCGGGGTGGCCTACGCCGGCATCGCCGGCACCGACGACGCCGATGCCGTGGCGGCGGCCGGTCTTCACGGACACGTGGCCGGGCTCTCGCTGGGGACGGCGCCGACGCTGCTCGCGCGCGCTGCCGAGCTGAGCCGGGGCAGGCGCCTCGTCGTCGTCGATCTGCCCGGCGGCGCGCCCGGCTACAGCGATCTTCATGCCCTCATCGCCGGCCGATCACCGCAACAGCTCGTGATCGTCGTGCAGCGCGTCCCCAGCTCCTCCGGGCACGCTCTGCTGTGGGTGGCCGCCGCCGGACTGGCCGGCGGGGGCGGGCGGGAGCTCAGCTCGGCCACGACCAACCAGCGCGGGCTGATCGCCTCCGTCGACCTGGCTCCCACGATTCTCGATCATCTCGGCCTCAGGCCGATCCCCGCCGACATGCGCGGAGACCCGATCCACACCGACGGCTCCCTGCACTCCGCCGGCCTGCGCGGCGTGTACCGGCGCCTTGGCGTGGTCGGTCCCAGGCGCCTGAAGGCGCTTGGATTCCTGCTGCTCGCGTGGGCGCTCCTGCTGCTCGCCTCGACTCCGAGCGCGAGTGCGCGCGCGTGGGCGATGCGATCGGGCGCGCTGGGGATGCTGTGGGCGCCCGTCGTCGTGCTGGTCCCGGCCGCGCTCGAGCCGGGCGCAGCCGTGGAGTACGCGACGATCGCGCTCGGCTGCATGCTGCTGGGCGCCCTCACCGACGCGCTACTCCCGTGGCCGCGCGCGCCCCTGGCCCCGGCAATCGCGGCGATCCTCTTCATCGGCACCGACGCCCTGGCGCACACGCAGCTGTTGATGCGCTCGCTGCTCGGCCCCGACCCGATACTGGGGGCGCGCTTCTACGGCATCGGCAACGAGCTGAAGTCGGGCCTCGCCGTGCTGGTGCTCGCGGCCGTTGCGGCCGCGCTGTATCCGACCGCCGACGGCGGCCAGACGCGGGAGCGCGACCGGCGCCGCGCCGTGATCACGATGCTCGGAGCCGGAGCGCTGCTCGCCGTGGTCGAGGGCTCGGCCCGCATCGGCGCAGGGGTCGGCGGAGTGATCCTCGTGAGCGCCGCCTTCGCGGTCGCGACCGTGATGCTCCTCGGAGGCGCGCTCACCCGCCGGCGCGCGCTGATCGTGCTGATCAGCCCCGTCGTTGGGCTGATCGCACTGGCCGCGCTCGACCTCGCCACCGCGCACGGCTCCGGCCACTACACCGGCAGCATCCTTCACGCGCGCTCGGCCGGCGACCTGCGTGACGTGATCGTCCGCCGCTACAAGGCCGCCTGGAGCGAGCTGCACAACCACGCGATGCCGTTCGCCACGGCCGTCGCGCTCCTGTATGCCGCGTTCGGGCTGCGCCGGCGCGCGCTCCTCTTCGCCCCCGTCGCTCAGGACCCTGTCTGGCAGGCCGCCTTCGCCGGCGGTCTGACCGCGGGCGTGGTCGGGGCGCTGGTCGAGGACTCGGGCCCCGTCCTGCTCGTCGTTGCGGTGTTCGCCCTCGGCTGCGTTGCCAGCTACCTGTGGGGCCGCCCTACTCGATCCTGGCGGGCTCCACGGCCGGTTCGACCGGGGCCGGATCGACCTTGATCAGCTCTGCCTCTCCGGGCACCTTTGCGCCCTGCCAGGGCCGTCCGTACGCGAGCCATATCGCGGCCGCGGCGAACAACATGGCGCACAGGAGCCAGCCCAGCGTCGTCGTGCCGATGCCGACGTACTTCAGGCCCGAGGCGGCTATCACGAAGGTGATCACCGGTCTGATGTAGCGATCGGGGGCGCTCGAGGAGAACAGCGACCCGACCAGCACGGCTGGGACGCTCCCGATGATCAGCGACGCCGTCACGCCGAACTCGACGTGGCCGAAGGCGAGCGCCCCGAGCGCAGCCGCGAGCGTCAGCGGCACGGCCTGGGTCAGATCGGTGCCGACCAGCTGGTTGGCACCGATCATCGGATACAGGAACAGGAGCATCACGATCATCAGAGAGCCCGAACCGACCGACGTCATCCCGACCACGAGCCCTCCGATCGCCCCGATGGCCACGGTGGGGAGCGGCCGCGCGATGACGTCGTGCACCCTTCCGGTGCGGCGCTCCCCGCTGCGGCGGTCAAGCACGAAGCGCAGCACCATCGCGCCGGCTCCGATGAGCAGGGCCACCCCGAGCGCCAGCTCAACTTTCTGCTGAGCTTCCTTGGAGTTGCCGATGAGATGCAACAGATAGGCCCCCACCAGCGCCATTGGCACCGAGCCCAGCACCATCCAGCCCACGAGGCTGCGGTTGACGGTTCCCCGCCGCCAGTGGACCGTGGCCCCGATCGGGCGCATCACCACCGCCGCCACGAGGTCGCTCGAGATGGCCGCCGAGGGGGTCACGCCGAACAGCAGGATCAGCATCGGCGTCATCAGCGCGCCGCCTCCCGCGCCCGTCATCCCGACGAGAAAGCCGATGATGGCGCTTCCCAACACGATGTATGGGTCGATATGCATCTCTAGGCCGCGCAGTCGCGACAGGCGCCGTGCAACACTATCTCGTGCTCGGACACCGCCAGCGGCACGTTCTTTGAGAGCCGGTCGATCGCCCGCTCGAGACCGGCATCGGAGAAGGGCATGACCAGGCCGCACTCGTCGCAGACCAGGTGATGGTGGTGGTGCTCGCGCTCGGCCACCCGCTCGTAGCGGACCATCGCCTGACCGGTCTCCACGCGCTGAACCAGGCCCAGGCGCTCGAGCTGATCGAGGATCCTGTAGACGCTGGCCCTGCTCACCCGCCGCCCGGCGCCGCGGGCGCCCAGGGCGTCCTCGATCTCGAGCGCCGTCAGCGCACAGGTCTCCTCGTCGAGCAGCTCGAGCAGCGCGCGGCGGGCGCCGCCGCGCTTGTGCCCGGCAGCCGCGAGTGTGGCCTCGGCGCGCTCGGTCCAGCTGTGGGTTGAGGTCTCAGAGCTCATATCGCGATGGTAAGAGCGTAGAAGGCCACGGCCACACCGATCACCGCGCTGCCCGGCGGCAGACCGCCGATCTCATAGCTTAGGCCCAGCCCGACCCAGGTCGAGACGAGCGCGATCGCCACCGCAAGCGCCATCCCCCGGTAGGGGCTTGCCGTGAGCCGATGCGCCGCGCCGGCGGGCGCCGCGAGCAGTCCGAGCAGCAACAGCGCCCCGACGGCCTGGGTGGCCTCCGCCGCGACAACGCCCACCAGCACGAGGAACACCATGCTGAGCGCCCGCACGGGCACCCTCACCGCCGCCGCTGCCGGGCCGTCGATCGAGGCGAACAGCAGCGGGCGCCCGATCGCCAGCAGCGCGGCCACGGTTCCCGCGGCGATCAGCGCCGCCAGCTCGGCTTCGCCCGAGCTCAGGCCGAAGATCGAGCCGAACAGCGTGCGCGCGGCGATCGTGCCCTCAGAGGCGCCCGAGCCGGTGTTGAACAGATCGAGAAACAGCACCCCCAGGCCCAGGGTCCAGACGAACACGATCCCGATCGTTACGTCATCGGCCCGTGCGCGCTCACCGAGGACGCCGAGCAGAATCGCCACAGCCACCGTCGCCGCGAACAGGCCGGCGCGCAGGTCGAGGCCCGCTGCCGCTGCCGCCAGGGCGCCCGTGAAGGCCACGTGGCTGAGCGCGTCCCCCGCGAAGACCTGGCTTCGCAGCACCACGAACCAGCCGATCAGTCCGGTAGCGACGGCGATGAAGGAACCCGCCAGCAGAGCCTTGGCGAAAAAGCCGCCGATCGCCATCAGCCGATGCTCCTCGCCACCCGCGCCAGCGCAAAAAGGAGCATCGCGGCCGTCGTCGTGAAGAACCCCGGTGGGTAGTTCGTGAAGTAGGACAGCCCCAGCCCGACCCATGCGATCAGGAGGCCGATGAGGACGCTCAGCAGCAGACTTGCGCCGATCCTGCTCGTCAGTTCGCGGGCGATCCCGGCCGGCGCGACGAGCAGCGCGAACACGAGCAGCACGCCCGTGATCTGCACCGTCGCGGCCACCGCGAGCCCCAGCACGAGCAGGAAGGCAACGGACAGGGCCCGCACGGGCACCCGGCTGGCGCGCGCGAGCGGCCCGTCCACCGAGGCGAAGAACAGCGGGCGCCCGGCCACCGCCAGGAAGACGAGCGCGGCCACCGCCACGACAGCAAGCAGCTCGACCTCGCCGCTTGTGACGCCCAGGATCGATCCGAACAGCAGCGACTCGAGGCTCTCCAGAACGCCGCCGTAGAGGCTCAGCAGCAGATAGCCGAGCGCCAGCGAGCCCGCTCCCACGGACCCGATCACCGCCGAGCGCTGAGCCTGTCGGGCCGCTCCCCCGCCCTGCGGGGCGCCGGCGATCAGCACCGCTCCTGCGCCGCAGAAAATGAAGTAGCCGGCGGCCAGCGGCAGTCCCGCGAGGGCCGCCGCGGCGGCCCCGGGAAACGACATCATCGACAGCGTGTGGCCGGCGAACGTCTCCCGGCGCAGCACCATGAACCAGCCGACCACCGCCGCCATCACCGCGACCGCGCTCGCCGCCTCGAGCGCGTTGACCATGAACCGGTAGGCCAGGAGCTGGTGCACGTCGGAGAACAGATCCACGGTCAGATGGGGGGTCATGGCAGCACATGGCGAGGCCCGTGTTGGTGGGGGGCCTCGGGCTGGCCGACCACGGCCAGGCGCCCGTCGCTGGTGTGAAGCACCTCGATCGGGGCGCCATACAGCTCGCTCAGCGTCTCGCTTGTGATGACCTCATCGGGTGTTCCCATCGCCGCGCGCCCGCCGGCCAGATACAGCACCCGATCGAGATACGGCAGAAGCGGGTTGACGTCGTGGGCGACCAACAGCACAGTCACGCCCCCGGCCCGGCAGATCCGCTGCACGAGCGCGGCCACCGCCGCCTGGTTGGGTAGATCCAGGCCGTCGAGCGGCTCGTCCAGAATCAGCATCCGTGGCCCTCGCACGAGCGCCTGGGCGATCAGCAGGCGCTGCTGCTCCCCGCCCGAGCACTCCCCGATCGGCCGATCGGCGTAGGCCTCGGCGCCGACCTGCCCGATCGCCTCCCAGACGCGGTCCCGGGCCGCGCGAGAGCTGGCGCTGAAGCGCGTCGCGAGTGGCAGCGGCACCCCCCAGCGGCGCCCATCCAGGCCGAGGCGCACGAGATCGACTCCGCGCACCCGCGTGTCCGAGTCGAACACGCGGCGCTGGGGCAGGTAGCCGATCTGCTCGTTGTGCGCACCCACCGGTCCGCCCAGCACCGAGGCTGAGCCGTTCGCGAGCTCGGTCAGCCCGAGCAGCACGTTCAACAGCGTCGACTTGCCGGCCCCGTTCGGCCCGAGGATCGCGACGAACTCGCCCTCGGAGACCGACAGGTCCACGTCGCTCCAGATGGTGCGGCCGCCCAGCCGCACCGCGCCCGCGGTCATCTCGATCGCCCGGGCCATCGCCCTAGCGCCCAGTGGCCGCGTGCAGCGCCCTCTCGAGGCCTTCGAGCTCGGCCACCTGCCACTGCTCGAAGGTGTCGCTCGCCGGCGACAGCGTCTCGGTCACGGTGGCGATGGGGATGCCCTTGGCCCGCGCGATTTCATTGACCCGCTGCACATCCGGCGTGACGTTCTGGCTGTTGAACACCCACACCTTGATCCTGCGCTCTTCGGCCTGTTCGTCGACCGTGCGCTTGTCCTGGGCGGTCACTTCGCTGCCCTCGGCGATCGCCTTCACGAAGCTGTAGGGGGTCAGGAGCTTCAGGTGCAGGTCTTCACCGAGGCCCTGGAAGATGCTCTCGCTGTAGCCCACCGGAACGCCGGCATACTTCGCCCTGATCTGCGCGCGCAGCTGGTCATAACGCGCGAGGCCGGCGGTTTCGAAGGCCGCCCGCCGGGCGGCGAAGTACCCGGACGCGGAGGGGTCGAGCCGCTGATAGGCAGCCGTGATGGCGGCGATCACCCTCTGAACGTCGGCCGGGAAATACCAGCGGTGGGGGTTTTCGCCCTGCGAAAGGCCGAGCAGATGGCCGACGTTCAACACCACCCGACCGCTGCTCGGGCTGGCTTCCAACAGCTTCGCCGCCCAGTTGTCGTAGCCGACCCCGTTGACGATCGCAAGCTGGGAGCCCGCGAGCGTGCGCGCATCCGCAGATGTGGGTTCGTAGCTGTGGGGGTCGGTGGCGGGGTTGACGATGATGCTCCGCACCTCTGCCTTCGCGCCGCCCAATTGAGCCGCGATGCTCCCCCAGAAGTTCTCCGCGGCCACCACCTGAACCCTCGAGTCGCCCCCGCCAACCGGAGCGCCGTTCGAGCCGCAGCCCGCGGCGAACGCGGCCGCGGCGGTAAGGATCAGACCGGCCCAGATGCGGCGTCGCGAGCTCTCCACGCGCGACACCATACCAAGACTGAGTCTTGTTCTTAGCCATCGCTGCAACCCATCCGCCCAGGCGCCGGCCAGAGGCGACGCGATCACCCCTCGATCATTTTTCCCAATTTCCGGGATTGCGCGGTGAAAACGGCGCGGCCCCGCACTCTGCTGCCGAAACGCGTGATACCAAGGTTCATCGTCATTTTGAGGAGGTTTTGCTGATATGGGATTGATACGCAAAGCACTGTCCATTGCGACGGTTGGCCTGTCGGACCGGCTCTTCGAGGACGACTCGAAGAGGGGGCGTACGGCCAAGAGCAAAGCCACGCGGGGGCGCACGCAGAAACAGAGGAAGGTCACCCGGTCGAAACCACGGGCGCGGCCGAAGCCGAAGGCGCGGCCCAAAGCAGCGCCGCGTCGGAAACCACGGGCCCGGCCAGAACCGGTGTCGGCGGAACCTCAGGCGCTGCGCACATCGGCGCCGGCGGCGTCGTCGGCGCTCGCCCCCGGCGAAAGCACCATCAACGAGCTTGAACGCCTGGCGGACCTGCACTCGCGGGGCGCACTCACCAGTGAGGAGTTCGCCGTGGCGAAGGCCAAGATCCTCGGGACGAGCCCGACGCCTCGGGAG
The DNA here is from genome assembly GCA_963826995.1 of uncultured Solirubrobacteraceae bacterium. Taxonomy (GTDB): domain Bacteria; phylum Actinomycetota; class Thermoleophilia; order Solirubrobacterales; family Solirubrobacteraceae; genus Palsa-744. Next base: position 652,845 of record CAWGYZ010000006.1, read on the forward strand.
CCCGCCAGAGACGACGCGGCGTTCCCGGCCGTGGAAGCGAACGTGGCCGCGGCTCGTCGCCTGGCCGACCTGGCTGCTCTGGACGACGCCTCGGTCACGACGCTCAGCAGCGACTGACCAGAAGAGCCGCACGCAGAGCCCCCTCCTCGACGCCCTCGACGCGCAAGACCTTCTCGCGCGCCGAGGCTCCGCGCACCACCGACACGCTCTGAGCGCCGACCCGGGCCCGCTTTGCGATCAGCCTGCACAGAGCCTCGTTCGCGCGCCCGTCCACCGGGGGAGCCGTCACCCGCACCACCACCACGCCGTCGCGCTCGCCCACGATCGCGTTGGAACGGGCCCGCGGCTGCAGGCGCACGGCTATCTCGCAGGCGGCCATCACACGGGCCTGCCGGCCCCCGCTCTACGGTGTCTCGCCCGGAGAGGACGGAACCGAGGGACCCTCCGAGGCCTCGTCCTCGCCGGTTTCGCCCAGCTTGCGCCGGCGGTCGATCAGCAGCACCGCGGCGACCACGATTATCACGATCACGAGGATCCCGGCCGCGACGTAGCGCAGTTTGTGATGGGCCGCTTTGGTGGCTTTTTTGGCTTTGGCTTTGGCGATCACGACCGGCGTGCCGTCTGCGCGGGCGATCGCCAGCAGATGCGCCTCTTCGCTCGTGGCGTAGGCGACCGTCATGTGGCGCCCATCGTTCAGCGACACGTGGATGTGGCCCGTGCCGGCAGCCGGATGCACGGATATCGCGTGCACCTGGGCATGGTGCAGCTGACCTTCGAGCGCCGCCACCGTCTCGGGTTCGAAGTGGATGACGGTCGCGCCGAGCGCGCTCGCGCTGATGGCCAGGCAGGCCCCGATCAGGCACACCGCGGTCGCGGCCACGGCGGATGCTCTGCTCCTGCTTGAAAGGGAGGCTCTCGGGGGGTTCATCCGCGGCAGACTACACCCGCCCACGGCCCGCAGGGGCCGTTGATCACTTCCTTGCAGCCCGCACGGCCTTCAGCCGCTCGACCTTCGGCAACACCACCTTGCGCATGCGCACGGACAGGGGGGTGGCCTCCACAGCCTCGTCCTCGCGCACGAACTCGAGCGCCTCATCGAGGGTCAGCTTGCGGTGAGTATCCAGCCGCACCAGCACATCAGAGGTGGAGGAGCGCATGTTCGTCAGATGCTTCTCCTTGACGGGGTTCACGTCGAGATCCTCCGAGCGGGCGTTCTCACCGATGATCATCCCCTCATACACCTCCTCGCCGGGCCCCACGAACAGGCTGCCGCGCTCCTGCAGTGTGAACAGCGAGAAGGTGACCGTGGAGCCGCGCCGGTCGGCGACGAGCACGCCGCTCTGGCGGGTGAGCAGCTCGCCGGCCCACGGCTCCCAGCGGTCGAACACGTGGTGCATGATCCCCGTCCCGCGGGTCTCCGTGAGGAACTCCGTGCGGAAGCCGATCAGCCCTCGCGCGGGCACCAGGTAGTCCATCCGCACCCAGCCCGTGCCGTGGTTGGTCATGTGGTCCATCCGTCCCTTGCGCGCGGCCAACAGCTGGGTGACGGTGCCCACGTGCTCCTCGGGTACGTCGACCGACAGCCGCTCCACGGGCTCATGGCGCTTTCCGTCGATCACCCGCTCGACGACATGCGGCTGTCCCACGGTCAGCTCGAATCCCTCGCGGCGCATCATCTCCACGAGGATCGCCAGCTGCAGCTCGCCCCGGCCCTGCACCTCGTAGGTGTCCGGACGCTCGGTCTCGCGCACGCGCAGGGACACGTTCCCGACGAGCTCCTGATTCAGCCGCGCCTCGATCTGCCTGGCCGTCAGCTTGTCCCCGTCTTTGCCCGCCAGCGGCGAGGTGTTGGCGCCGATCGTGATCGACATGGCGGGCTCATCGACCGTGATCACCGGCAGCGGCCGCGGGTCATCGGGGTCGGCGAGTGTCTCGCCGATCGTCACCTCGGCGATCCCCGCCACGGCGATGATCTCTCCGGGCCCGGCCTCGGGCGCATCGACCCGGTCCAGGGCGTCGGTGACGTAGAGCTCGGCCACCTGGGCGCGCTCGATCGAGCCGTCGGCGCGGCACCAGGCGATCTGCTGGCCCTTGCGGATGGTGCCGTTGCGCACCCTGCAGATCGCAAGGCGCCCCACATAGGGGGAGGCGTCGAGATTCGTCACGAGCGCCTGCAGCGGGAAGTCGGGGTCGTATGTGGGGGCCGGTATGCGCTCGAGCAGCAGGTCCAGGAGCGGCGCCAGGTCGGGCTCCTCGATCGGATGCGCGGGGTCGTAGTGAAGCGACGCGCGCCCGGCCTTGGCGTTGCAGTAGACGATCGGGAAGTCGATCTGCTGCTCGTCGGCGTCGAGGTCCAGGAACAGCTCATACACCTCGTCCACCACCTCCAGCACCCGCGCATCGGGACGGTCCACCTTGTTGATCACGAGGATCACGGGCAGGTGGGCCTCGAGCGCCTTGCGCAGGACGAAGCGGGTCTGTGGGAGCGGTCCCTCGGAGGCATCCACCAGCAGAAGCACCCCGTCGACCATTGTCAGCCCGCGCTCCACCTCGCCGCCGAAGTCCGCGTGCCCGGGCGTGTCGATGATGTTGAGCTTCACATCGCGGTAGCGCAGCGAGGTGTTCTTGGCGAGGATCGTGATGCCCTTCTCACGCTCCAGGTCCATCGAGTCGAGCACCCGCGTGGCCACGTCCTGGCCGACGCGGAAGGCGCCCGACTGCCACAGCATCGCGTCCACCAGCGTGGTCTTGCCGTGGTCCACGTGCGCGACGATCGCGACGTTGCGTATGTCATCTCTTGGTTGCAGCACAGCCCGACTAGGCTAGCGGCGCATGGTTGCCGCCCCCGCCCGGGGCAGCATACGCAGGCCGAACCGGGCCAGCGCGGAGGGATAGCGCTCGGCCGCGTCGATCGTCTCCTCGAGTGCCGCCGCGAAGCGCCAAATCTCCTCCTCCTCGATCACGAGGGCCGGGAGCGCCTTGATCGTGTTCATGCTGTGGCCGGCCACCTGGCAGAGGATCCTGTGGTCGTGAAACAGCGGCACGGTGATCAGCTGGGAGAACAGCCCGGCCTGGCGGCGCTCCACCGCATCCCACAGCGAACGGCGCACGCGGCCCGCCGGAGGGCCCAGCTCGATCGCCCACATCAGGCCGAGGCCGCGCACCTCGCGCACGACCTCATAGCGCTCGACCAGCGGGCTGGTCACCTCGAGCAGCAGTGCCCCCATCCGCTCTGCATGGGCGATCAGGCCCTCGCGATCGAGCACCGCCAGCGTGGCCAGCCCGGCCGCCGCGGCCAGATCGTTGCCTCCGAAGGTCGAGCCGTGGCGCACCGCCCGCTCCATCCCGTCGAACACCTTCTCGAATGCCGCCCGCGAGACGAGCACGGCGCCGATCGGCACGAGCCCGCCCGACAGGGCCTTGGCCAGGCACACCATGTCCGGTTCGAGCCCGTAGTGCTCGAGCGCCAGAAAGCGACCAGTGCGCCCCAGGCCGGTCTGGACCTCGTCGCATACGAACAGGGCGCCTGCGTCGCGGCACAGACGCTGTGCGCCGCTCAGATAGCTCTCGGGGGGAAGGTTCACGCCCTTGCCCTGCACCGGCTCGACAACGAACGCCGCCACATCGCCGCGTTCGAGCTGGTGCTCGAGCGCCTCGAGGTCTCCGAAGGGAACGGGGTCACAGCCCGCCAGCAGGGGCCCGAAGCCATCGCGGAACTCGGCGTTCCCGTTGATGGACAGCGAGCCGAGCGTCAGCCCGTGGAAGGCGTGCTCGGCGTACAGCACCCGCGGGCGCCCGGTTGCGGCGCGGGCGACCTTGATCGCCGCCTCGACGGCCTCTGTGCCGCTGTTGGCCGGGATCATGGCGGCAACGCTGTCCGGCGCACGTTCCAACAGCTGCTCTGCGAGGACCCCGCTCAGGAGCGTCACGCCGAGCTGGGGGAGGTTGCCCGTGCGGGCCTCCATCACCTGCTCGATGGCGGCGATCGCATCCGGGTGGTTGCGCCCGATGGCGAACACCCCATAGCCCCCGAACATGTCGAGGTAGCGCTCGCCCTGGGAGTCGATCAGGTGGGCGCCCTCGCCGCCGGTCCACACGCGGTCGAACCCCAGCGTGCGCAGGATCCGCCCCATCTGAGGGTTCAGGAAGCGGTCGTTCAGCGCCATCTCCTCGCCGGTCCGCCCGGCGATTATCTCCCTGATCGTGGGTGGGGTCGAGCTCGGCACGTGCCTAAGCGTACGCGCCGGGATCCTCGACGCGCTCGGCCTGTCTGCCGCTAGGATCGCCGCGACGGGGGACATACCACCACGCGAGGCCACTCTTGCGCACTGACGGAGCAGACGGGCAGGGAGCAGGAGCCGGCGCGGCCTCAGTCGACCGCCCTGGCTGGGCGCTCGCGGCGCTGGGCGTGGCCCTATGGCTCGCGGGCGCCGGCCTGGCGGCCATTGCCGCCCCCGCGGCGCTCGCCTCCGCACCCGTCGTGAGCGCCATCAGCCCGAACAACGGCCCCGCCGGCGGCGGCTCGCGCGTCACGATCAACGGCTCGGGCTTCCTCCCAGGCTCGAGCGTCAGCTTCGGCGCTCTCGCCGCCACCGATGAGTCGGTGAGATCCCCGAACAGCATCACGGCCACCAGCCCGGGGGGCGCTGAAACGGTCAACGTGACCGTGACCAACGCCGAAGGCTCCTCGGCGCCGCTGCCCGGCGACAGGTTTGCCTATGACCCGGTGCCGCATGGCCCCTGGCTCGGGCTGGACGGCAACAGCTCGGGGGCCTGGACCGGCGCCATCGGCGATTTCACCTTCCACCACATCGTCTATGACCGCGGCGGCGACCCCGGTATCGAGTGGTATGCGGGCGACCCGCTGGAAGAAGACGGCCGGCCCACCACGAGCGGAACGGCGCTGGCCACCTCGGTCGCCGCCGGGATGATTCCCGATATCAACATCGAGTACCAGCGCTACACCGGGGACGGGCAGAGCGATCCCAACTTCCCGTCCAGCCAGGCCCAGGTGAGCGCATATGTGGACGGCTTCGTGTCCTCCGCCCGCGCGATCCACGAACGCTACCCCACGGCGATCTTCGAACCGATGAACGAGCCCTGGTTCTACACGGCCCCCCAGTACAACGGAGCCGAGTACGCGGACGTGATCGCGCGCCTGCTGCCCGCGGCGAGGGCGGCCGGCATACCCATCAACCAGATCTACGTGGCGGCCTACGGAGCCGACAGGAACGCGAACGGCGAACTGGCCGGCGGCTGGGTGCCCGCGATGTATGGGGCACAACCGCAGCTGCAGACGGAAATCGAAGGCTGGTACTTCCACCCCTATGGCCCGCCGCAGGGCAGCGGACTTGAAAAAAGCGCGGGCATCCAGTCGGTGCCCGAAGTCCAGCGGCTGATGACCTCAGGCCAGAACAACATCATCGTCTCCGAGGTCGGCTACTGCGCGCCCGACGTGAGCCCCGGCGCCCACTGCTCAGGACTGGCCTCTGTCGAAACCAGCGCCGAGGCGGCGGAATGGCTGACCGAGATGCTCGACAACGCCCTCCCCTACCGCCAGGCGGGGTGGCTGCGGGCCCTGATCGTCTACGCACGCAGCGACGGGGGCTGGGCGATGGAGACCGCCGGCGGCAGGCTGACCAGGCAGGGGGAAGCGTTCGACGAATTCGCAGATCGTCACGGGTTGACGTCCGTGGCCCAGCCCGCCGCGCCCTCCCCCGGCCCCGAGCTGGGGCTGGTGACGGTGTCATGCCTGACGGCGGGCGAACACGACCCCTTCACGGGACCGTGCGGCACGATCGATTGAGGGGCGGCCGGGCTGGCGCCCGACGCGCCCCGGACCCGCTAGGGCCTGGCCTCGAGCACGAGGTTGAAGGGCGTCTCGGTCGCCCGTCGCACGCGTGTGAAGCCTCCCTCTTCGAGCACCTCGTTGAGGCGAGCCTCGCCGGCCTGCGCTCCCAGCGCAAGGCCCACCTCCTGGGACAGCGAGGCGGGTGTGCAGATGGTGGTGGAGGCGCCGTAGAAGAGGCGACCGACCGGGTTGAGGTTGTCCTCGACCCTGTCGTTGGCAAACGGCTCGACGATCATCCAGGTGCCATCCGGGGCGAGCGTCTCCAGCACATGAGCCGCGGCGCCGACGGGGTCGCCCATGTCGTGCAGGCAGTCGAATACGCACACCAGGTCGTAGTCCTCGCCGGGGTAGTCCTCGCCGGGGTAGTCCTTGGCCGAGGCGACGGCGAAGCTGACGCGATCGGACACTCCCGCAGCGGCCGCCGCTTCGCGTGCCCGCTCGATCGACGCCTCGTGATAGTCGAAGCCCGTGAACTTGGAGTTGGGGAAGGCTTCGGCCATGATGATCGTGGATGCGCCGTGGCCACAGCCCACGTCGGCGACGCTGGCGCCCCGCTCGAGCTTCTCCTGCACGCCCTCGAGAGCCGGAATCCAGCTGCCCACGAGGTGCATGCGGTAGCCCGGCCGGAAGAAGCGCTCGGTGCCGCGGAACAGCCGGCGGTCGTGCTCGTGCCAGCCCATCCCCTCGCCGCTTCGGAATGCCTCGAGGATCTTCTCTTCGTCGGCGAACAGGGAGGCGATCAGGTCGTATGCGCCCAGGATGTAGAAGGGGCTGTCTTCGTCGGCCAGCGCCAGCGCCTGCTCGTCGGGCAGCGTGTAGCGGTCGCTGGCCGGGTCGTAGGTGACGTATCCGCCGGCGGCCTGGTTGCGAAGCCACTCGCGCACGTAGCGCTCGGCCGCCCCCGCACGATCGGCCACCTCCTGGGAGCTCAGCGGCCCCGCTCCGGCCATGGCTTTGTACAGTCCCAGCTTCTCACCGATCATGAACAGCGGCGCGCTTGCAACCGCGCCCATATCCACGACCGCCTGCCCCATGAAAGCTTCAAGCTTGCCTTCGTCAATCTGCGTCGCGCTCATCGTGGCCTCCCGGCTCCTGTCGCGAGATGAAGTGGCTCGATCGGCGATGTCCCGGACTTCCGACCGAAACGCCTGTTAGGTTGTTAGCCTACCAAAGCACTGCACCTAGAAGTATTCCACTTATTCGATCAGGAGATCACCTACCTATGAAGCGCTTGAGCGACGAGCCCTTTGGAGACGCACTTCGCGCGCTCATGGCCGAGCGGGGCTTCAGCTACCGCAGCCTGGCGGAGGCCACCCGCAAGCTCGACGGCAGGGGCATGACCCATGCCCACATCAACATGCTCGCCAACGGTCACGACAAGCCGTCCAGGCGGGCCATGGAGCTGATCGCTCGGGCATGCGATGTGGATCCGATCTACTTCGCCGAATACCGGCTGGCCGAGGCGATGCGCGAGCTGGACCCGGCCGAGGTGGGCCTCGAGCAGGCGCTCGAGAACCTCAACGCCCGGCTCGGCGCCCGCCGATCATCCGCCGCCAGACGGCGCCTGCCGCAAGGGCCAGCAGCAAAACCTCGTCCCAGCGGCTAGTGATCGGATCCAGGGGGCTGACCGCCAGGCAGAACAGCGCGACCCACGTGAGCCAGGCCATGTACACGCCGGGCCGTGTGATCTCCGGGTAGCGCCAGATCATCCGGTTCAGGCGCCCGGCAAAGAAACCCAGCTCGTGCTCCTCGCCGAGCAGGCTGGCAGCCGCCGACAGCGCGCCCAGGGCCACGACGAAGGCGAGGTAGCCGAGCGGCGCGATCAACCACCGCCACAGCGCGTGAAGGCTGCGAACAGGCATCAGGCGCGCGCGAACTGGCCGTGGAAGCCGAACGGGATGTGGTGCGGCACCTCGGCCCTGGCCACCTCGCCGAGCGTGTGGGCGTCCAGCACGAGCATGAACGAGGTCTCGCTCCCAGCATCGAAGACCACCGACAGCAGCACCCCCTCGTCCTCGGCTCGCGCCGGTGCGGCCACGAACACGGGCTCGCCGGGATAGCAACCGGGTTCGCCCCAGCGCGCCGCGGTGCGCTCCTGCACGTCGATGGCCACGATCTGATCGAACCAGCCGCTGGAGCCGTCGAAGCCGGTACCCCACACATGGCGGTAGGGGCGCTCGTTGTTGCGCGGGTAGTTGATGCGGGGCAGGTCGATGGTCGCGTCGGTGATCCGCTCGCGCGCCACCGCACCGCCGGCCATGTCGAGCTCGAAGCGTTCGAGATGGGGGAGCGCCGTAACCCGCCCGCCGCCTCGCAGCCGCCCGAGATAGAGCTCGGTGATGATGTCGGCGTCCTCGAACACGCACAGATCCACGATCACCTTCCCCCCGCTCTCATACGCGTTGACGTGGTGGAAGGCGAAGCAGGCGTCTGTCTCGAACGTCCGCACGAGCTCACCGCTGTCGCGATCGACGAGTTGGAACCTCGTGGGGCGATCGGCGTGCCAGCGGTAGTTCTCTATGTATGGGCGACCGCTGGTCGCCAGCTTGAACGGGTTGACGGTGAACGGGAACTCGGCGAGGACGTAGTAGCGCTCGGTGAGACCGAAGGAGTGCATGTAGGCCGGTTCGGAGACGGGCAGCGAGGCCACCGTCCGCGGCTCGCGCGCGCCGGGCTCGAGCACGAAGAACCGGTAGTGGTTGCGCGGACCCAGCTTGGCCGCGTAGTTGAGCATGGCGCCGTCTGAGCGGCGGCCGTGCGGGTGGGCCGTGGAAAGCTCACCGGGCGCCCGATAGGCGACGCCCGCGGTGTCGAGCGTGCGCGCGTCGAACTGGACGGCGATCGGCGTCTCGGTCATCGCGATGTAGCGCTCGCCCAGCCGGGTGAGGTTGACGTTGGTGTTGTCGCTGAGCTTGGGTGAGAACATCGCCTGCACGCGCTTGAACATCGAGCGGCAGGGGTCTGAGGCGAACTCCGAGAACTCGATCCTGCCGCGGTCGCGGGCCGCCCTGTAGGACTCGGTCTGAAGGAACCTGTTGGCGTAGGAGACCGTTCCGTTGCTGATCTGGAAGCGGTGCAGCATCGCGAAGCCGTCGAACCAGTGGTTGAGGGTGCGCTCCCCCACGTCCCACTGCGCCGGCGCGACACGCACGAGCGAGCCGGTCAGCCACTGCGGAAGCACCCCGGTCAGCGGCAGGCTTGAGATCTCGACCTCCTCGCGAAGGTCCGAGAAGCCGGCGCTCGCCGGTGCCAGGCCTGCGGCGGCCGGCGCGGCCTTCGCGGTCTCGGTGGCGGGATTCATGACGGTCGGCCCCCCTCTCTCTGCCGGTCTGCATACGCCCGGCGATTGCCGCCCGATGCTACCCCCTCGCCAGTTGCCGTGCAACGATCACTCGATGCTGGCCAGGGTTTATGTGATCACGGGCTCACACGCCTGCAGGACCGCGACCCTGATGCTCGATCACAAGGGTATCCCCTACCGCCTGGTGGGCTTGACGACCGGGGTGCATCCGCTGCTGTTGCGCGCTCACGGGTTCGCGGGGCACCGCACGCCGATACGGTCCCTCGACGGCGCCACCGGTCGCCCGCTGGCGCTGCTCGACAGGCTCGGCACCGTGCCGGCCCTGCGGCTGGGAGAAGAGCGCATCGAGACCAACCGGGCGATCGCGCGGTTCTTGGAGGACCTGCAGCCCGAGCCGGCCCTGTTCCCCGCAGACCCGGCCCGCCGGCGGGCGGTCGAGGACGCCGAGCGCTGGGGGGATGAGGTGCTGCAGATGGCAGCCAGGCGCGTGGCCCTCGCGACCCCCCTGCGGACCATGCCCAGGCAGGGCGCCGACGGACGCCTGGGGCCCCTGCTGTCGAGGTCCGCGCTGATGCGAGCGCTGCTGTCCCGCACGACCCCCAAGCCATTTCGCGCAGGCTCGCGCAACCTGGACGCGCTGCTCGACGCCATCCCGCCGCTGCTCGACCGGGTCGATGAGCACATCGGCGATGGCGTGCTCTGCGGCGAGCAGCTGAACGTGGCCGACTTCGCGATCGCCCCGAGCCTCGCCCTGCTCTGCTACCGCCCGGAGCTCAGCGCCGAGATATCCCGCAGGCCGGCCGGCGCGCTGGTCGATCGGCTGCTGCCGGAACGCTGAACGAGCGCACCGCGGCGAGCCCCGGCTCAGCTGGACATGTCGACGGCGAAGATGCTGAGCGGCTCGATCGTGACCGCCACCCGCCTGTCCCCCGGACCGTCGTGCTGGCGAAGGTCGGAGTTGTACTTGGCGCCGACCCGGTCGGCGAGGACGTAGTCGTCGTCGGGCTCGATGCGTGCGCGGCCGCGCACGTCCATGTAGCGGTACGGATTTGCGAGATCGAGGAGGAACACGCTGCACTGCGGTCGCACGAGCAGGTGCTTGGTCTTCACGCGCGAGGTGTTCAGCGAGATCCTCAGCTCGCCATCCTCGTACAGGAACCAGACCTCGCTCAGCCGGGGGCTGCCGTCGTGCGCAATCGTCGCGAGCGTTGCGAACTCGCCGTCGAGCAGATCCCGATGGGACTGGGGAAACTCCGCGATCTGGAGATTCTTACAGAACGCAGAGCTTTCCCATCCCAATGGACGGCCTACAGGGCGGCCTCGACCAGCGAGGTGAACTCGGCCTGGCCGGATACGTTCGGGTGGTAGCTTTCGGACAGTGGGTTGGACTGCCCGTTCAGCCATTCAGAGGACGAGCAGACCTCGTGTGATTCAAACGCTTTCGTGGGGTTTATGAAGGTGAATTTCGCCGCTTCGGCGCGCGCCTTGATCACGCTGTCGAGCAGTTCCGCCGATTCGTTCATTTTCTTCTCGTTGCCGGAGGTCAGGAAGTTGACGTTGCATGTCTTGCCTTCGGCTGTGAACAGCTTGGGATATCCGAGCACGATGACTTTGGCCGTGGTGGCCTTGGCGCGGAGGTCTTTGTAGGTCGTTTCGAGCAGACCCGGCAGGCTGTTTTTGATGAACGTGTTGGCTTCGCTGATCGCGCTTCCACAGGTGAAGTAGTACAGCGCGCAGTTGATGATCACGTTGCTGAAGCCCGCGTCGTTGCCCCCGATCGTGATCGTCACGAGGCTCGTGGAGCTGCTCAGGGTGCCGAGCTGTTTGCTGTTCACTTCGGGCGTCTTTGCGCCGCTGCAGGCCTGGAAGCTGAGCGTGTAGCCGTCGGCCGCCGCGACCTTCGGCCCATAGGCGTCCGGGCTGCGATCGCATTCGCCCGATTCTTCATAGAAGACCCGGGTGCCGACTCCCGATGAGTATGAGTCTCCGAGAGCGACGTACTGCGGCGCTGCGGCGGCGGATGCCGCCGGGACCAGCACTCCCGTGACGAGCATGGCCAGGCCGATGATGTGAGTTCGTGTGCCCACTGTTCTCCCCTCTTCGCTGTGTGCCGCCCGCGGAGCCTTGACGTGTCCCCTCCTCCCCAGGCGCGGATAGCCCAACCTAACCGCCAACGCTCATGGCCGTCAAGCATCCGGGCTGTATCGTCCGCGCGAATGCGCCAAGTGCTGCTGATGCGCGGGATCAACGTGGGCGCCAGCAACCGCATCTCGATGCCGACGCTTCGCCAGCGGCTCGCCGAGGCCGGGTTCGGGGAGGTGCTCACCCACCTGCAGAGCGGCAACGTGGTCGTCTCGAGCGAGCTCTCGCCCGATCAGCTGGCCGCCGAGTGCAGGCGGGAGATCGAACAGGGCTTCGGGCTGGACATCGATGTCCTCGCACGCACCGCCGAGGAGCTCGCCGAGGTCGTGCGCCGAGACCCCCTGGCCGCGGTGGCGGTCGACCCCAAGCGCTATCAGGTGAGCTTCTGCTCGGCAGAGCCGGACGATGAGCTCCTGCGGAGGCTCGACGATCTCGCAGCGCCGTCAGAGCGGCTGATCGCCATCGGCCGCGAGATCTATGGCTGGTATCCCGACGGCGCGGGGCGCTCGCGATTGGCGACGGAGCTCTCGGGACGCAGGATGGGCGTGACGGCCACGACCCGCAACTGGAGGACCGTGACAGCGCTTCTGGAGATGCTCGAGGAGTAGCCCTCGCCGCGACCCGTGCAGCCTGCCGTTAGCGTGTGCGCCCGTGCCCGAGGCCTTCGTCCACGAGCTGCGCGTCCGCTACGGAGAGTGCGACCCGCAGGGGATCGTCTTCAACGCCAACTACCTGCTGTATTTCGACGTCGCCTTCACCGAGCTGTGGCGGGCGGCGGTCGGGCCCTGGCAGGAGATGGTCGAGCGCGGCGTCGACGCCGTCGTGGCCGAGACCAACATCCGCTTTCGGGCACCCGCGCGATTCGACGATGAGCTGCGGCTGAAGCTCCAGATCACGCGCCTCGGAGCCTCCGCCATCACGACCGAGATCGATGTGCTGCGGGGCGATGAGCTGCTCATCGAGGGGTGGCTGCGGCACGTCTGCGTCGACACCGAGGGCTGGCAGAAGACCGAGCTCCCCGACTGGGTGCGCACCGGCCTGCGCCGGTTCGCGGCGGCGGACGCCGAGCAGTAGGGCGTCTCGGCGCTCAGGCCGTGACGGGCCCGGGGCGAAGGATGTCGGGGTCGTGGCCGGGTATGAAGGTGAGCCCCGAGTCGCGCATCGCGCGCAGGCGCTCGGCGGAGCGGCCCTGCTCTTCGTGGTCGTCGGCGAACACCGGGAAGCGGTGGTCGTCAAGGCCCGAGGCGAGGTGGGCGACGTCGATCCCGAGCACGATCTCACCGATGCGAACCGACTGGTGCCCGGGCGTGTGCCCGGGCGTGAGCAGCAGCTCGATGCTCCCGTCGCCGAGGAGATCGTGGTCGCCGTCGATCAGGATGACCTCGCGGTCGCCGCCGGCGTAGTCGCGGGTCAGGAAGAAGTTGCGTTGCACGGCCCCCTCGTCGTGCCCGGCCGCCCATTCGCTGCGCTGGAGGACGATTGGCACGGAGGACGGGATCAGCGGCAGGCCTCCGACGTGGTCCCAGTGCAGGTGGGTGAGCACGACCCTGGTCAACGTGTGAACGTCGATCTGTTCGGCGACGCTCCGCTCCTGCTCGAGTACCGAGGAGGCAAAGATGTCGGGGCGCTCGTAGTAAGCGCCCGGGTCGGCGATCGCAGCGGGGTTCAGCCCTGTGTCGATCAGGATCCGCTCGCTGTCGGTCTCGACCACGTAGGCCGGCACGGGAAAGCGGATCGTGCGGTCCATGTCATCGCCCGCGCGGAAGATCCCGGCGGGCGCGGTGAACCAGCCGACGTCGAGTCTCTCTATCTTCACTGAGCCCTCCTCATGAGCTGGGTTGGATGGCGTCCGCCCGGCGGTCGAGCGGGTTCGCCTGCAGAAGACCGGCGAACCCGAGGCGATTCAACAACGCCGAGCGCGATTGCGGTCGGATCCTCGCCTGCCGTCCGGTTGCCGAGACGAGATGCCCCGCGAAGCCCTCGCGAGGCCAGCGCTGGTTGACATCGCCCACGCGAGCGCCCGGCAGCCGGTGCAGGCCGCGCCCGATGGTGTCGAGCGAGACGCCCTTGCTGAGCAGATGGGCCTCAGCGCCCAGGCGCTCGGGAACGCTGACGTTCAGATGCAGCGTGATCGCCTCGGCGACGGCGACGGCGCGGTCCTCCGCCTCACCGTGGCGGCACAGCAGCTCGTGAGCGGCCCGTGCTCCCTCGACCGCGAAGCACGCGGCTGTCGGGTCGCGCTGGTCGTGGGCGGTGGTGAGCCCGAGGTCGTGCAGCACGCAGGCCAGGTAGAGCAGCTCCTCATCGTGGGCGACGCGGTCGCGCTGGGCGAACAGCACGGCAAAGGCCCAGGTCCGCAGGCAGTGGGCGTAGAGCGCCGGGGCTGAGAGCCTGCGAGCGCGCTCCTCAGCGAGCAGCGACAGCGCGCTGTCCGGCGGGTCGGGGAGGGCGAGCGAGGCCCCCTCGCCGAAGGCCTCACGCCGCAGGGAGGCCGGCAGCCGGCCGAGCCGCGCGAGGACGCCCTGGCCGAGCAGGTGCGCGCGGTCGCGCCGGCTGAGACGCCCGTCGGTCCGCTCGGCCCAGGCCCAGGTTCCGACCGCGCTCATCGGGTGCCCCGCACAGGGACCGACGCTTCAAGGAGCCGGGCGAAGGCCGCCTCGGCGTGGTCCAGCGCGCGATCGTCCCCGAGCAGCTGGCGCTGCCAGTTGGTGGCCAGGCCGACCGCGTTGAGCTCGAACGCGAGCTGCTGCGGCGCTCCGTCGCCTGAGACGCCCGCCTGGCGGGCGAGCTCCGCCAGCCAGTCCAGCCACTCGTTCATGACCTGAAGGACGCGATCGCGGACGGGACCCGGGCGCCCATCGAACTCGAGTGAGGCAGCCTGAAAGAAGCAGCCGCCCGGGAACACATCGCGGCGGAAGTAGTCGACCCAGGCCGCGAGGGTGGCGCGTAGCCGCGGCAGGCCCTGCTCGGCCGGCAGGGCCGGCTCGATCACCTCCCGGGCGAAGATGACGCGGGCCGCGTCGATCGTGGCCAGCTGCAGCTCCTGCTTGTTGCCGAAGTGGGCGAACAGGCCGCTCTTGCTGACGCCGGCGGACGCGGCCAGACGCCCGATGGTGAGCGCCTCGAGGCCCTCGCGCGAGCCGAGGTCGACGGCGGTCCCCAGGATCTCCCGGTGCGTCCGCCGGCCGCGCTCGCGCCGGCCGTCACGCCTGTGGGGAGCCTCGACCTCGGCCATCGCCATCAGAACCTCTCGTCGGGTGCGGCGAGGCGAGTCCCCGCTGCGCCCGACAACTTATAGCACGATCGTGCTTATAGTTTTCTCAGACGCGCTGCAGGATGGTTCCGGTACCCGTTCCGCCGGCGGTGCACATCGTCACCAGCCCGAGCTCTGAATCGGAGCGCTCGAGCTCGTGCAGGAGCGTCGTGATGAGCCGGGCTCCGGAGGAGCCGAGCGGGTGGCCCAGCGCGAGGCCGCCGCCGTTGACGTTGACCCGGTCCATGTCGGGGTGCAGTTCATGGCGCCATGCGCCGACGACGGACGCGAACGCCTCGTTGACCTCGATCAGATCGAGGTCTGAGATCGTCATGCCGTTGCGCTCGAGCAGCGTGCGCGTGGCGGGGATGGGGCCCGTGAGCATGATCACGGGGTCGACTCCGACGGTCGTGGCGTCATAGATACGGGCCCGCGGTGTGAGGCCCAGCTCGTCGGCCTTCTCGCGGGCCATCAGCAGCACCGCGGCGGCGCCGTCTGAGATCTGCGAGGAGTTCCCGGCGGTCACGCTGCCGCCCTCCTTGAAGGCGGGCTTCAGGGCAGCGAGGGCCTCGAGGCTCGTGTCGCGGCGGATGCCCTGGTCTGAGTTGATGGTCTGCCCGTCAACCTGCATCGGGATCATCTCGCGCTCGAAGCGGCCCTCGTCGGTGGCGCGGGCGGCGAGCTGGTGGGAGCGCAGCCCGAGCTCGTCCTGCTCGGCGCGAGAGACCTCATAGCGTTCCGCGATCAGCTCCGCCGACAGGCCCTGAGGGATGAGGTCGTAGCGCTCCATCAGCTCGGGCGGGTAGGGGGTTCCGAACTCATCCGAGTGGGCGACGTTGGATCCCATCGGCACGCGGCCCATGTGCTCGACACCGGCCCCGATCATCACGTCGTGCACGCCCAGGGCGATCAGGCCCGCGGCGAAGGACACGGCCTGCTGGCCCGAGCCGCACTGCCGGTCGACCGTCGTGGCGGGCGTCGTCACCGGCAATCCCGCCTGAAGCCAGGCGTTGCGGGCGATGTTGTTGGACTGCTCGCCGACCTGCGAGACCGCGCCGGCAACGACGTCCTCGACGAGCTCGGGCGCGATGCCCGAGCGCTCGATCACGGCGCTGTAGGCGGCGCCGAGCAGCTCGTTGGGATGGGTGTCGCGGAACCAGCCCTTGGTCGGGTGCCCGCGGCCGATCGGGGTCCGCGCCGCCTCGATGATCACGACCTCACGGCCCTGAAGGTGGGACCTGTGCTCAGACATTCTCGGCCTCCTGGTGCTGACTTAGCTGAATTACAGTCAGAGCGTAGCACACTGACTTAGCCGTGGCATAGCCAGCTATACTGGCGCCATGGACGCGACGATTCGCATGGCCGGAAGACTCGAGCCGCGAGGCGCATGGAAGGCCGAGCGATGCTCGATCGCCGCGGCGCTCGAGGTGGTGAGCACCCGCTCGTCGTTTCTGATCCTGCGCGAGGCCTTCTACGGAACCACCCGCTTCGACGACTTCGCCAAGCGGGTGGGCATCAGCGACCCGGTCGCGGCAGCGCGACTGCGCGAGCTGGTGGCGGAGGGACTGCTCGAGCGCGCGGACTATCGCGAGCCGGGGCAGCGCACACGCCAGGGCTACGGGCTGACAGCGAAGGGAGCCGAGCTGTTCCCCGCGCTGGCGGCCCTGCAACAGTGGGGCGAGCACTGGCTGAACACCAACAGCGGCGTCGAGCTGCGCCATCGCGGTTGCGGAAAGCACGTCGGCGTGCAGCTTCGCTGCAGCGACGATCACCCGGTGGCGGGCGATGAACTGGAGCTCGCCACCCGGGACAGCCTCGCCGCCAGCTGAGGAGCCGAGGGCGCGAGCTCTCGCGCTCGTTCGATCTACTCGCCGTGCCCGGTCCTGAAGATCGGCCAGCCGACCTCCGTTCGCCACCCCGACTCCTCGGGCGTGTCCAGCCGGCTGGTCAGATAGTGCTCGCGCACCGGCCCCTCCACGCCGATCGCATGCTCGGCCACATGTGTCCCGAGCGCTCCATAGGTGCGGTCGACGTCCCCGTGGGCCCCCTCATGCACGGCGATCGCCAGCTCGGCGGGCGGAACGATCAGCGGCCGCACCCGTCCCCTCGCCGGCGCCTGCCCCTGCACCGGGAGGAACAGAACCGCATCGCCCTCCTCGCGCTGGAACAGCTCGTCGGCATAGAGCCCCCCAGGGGGCCCGGCGATCGGAAGATCGCTGTCTGAGGCGGCGGCGTACAGCTCCTTGAACCCGGCGGCCCACCAGCCGCCCAGCTCGGCGCGGGTGACGGTCTCCGAGATCGCGAGGGCGCGCGTCGGGGGAACCTCACGATGCTCGACCGAGATCGGTGCGGGCGGGGTCTCGACGAGCGCCCTCAGCGATGCCACCGCCGCCCTGGTCTGCTCGAGCTGCCCCTCCATCCGCTGCAGATGCGCGCCGATCAGCGCGTTGCGGGTGGCCGCGTCGGGCGCCACGAGCACGGCGCCGACCTGCTCGACGGGCATCTCCAGATCACGCAGCCGGCGGATCACCTGGGCGGTCGGCACCTGGGAGGTCATGTAGTAGCGATAGCCGCTGTCGGGGTCGACCTGCGCGGGCGCCAGCAGCCCCACCTCGTGGTAGTGGCGCAGGGTCTTGACGCTGAGGTGCGTCATCCGCGAGAACTCGCCGATCGTGAGGGCCGCCTGCATTGATCCAAGTATCGAACCTCCCCCAGGGGGAGGGTCAAGAGCGAACAGGCATACCCCTTGACTCTCCCCCTGCCGGAGCCCCGAAGCTGACACCTCCAGGCCACACGGCCATCACCGACAGAAGGAGAGCCGAGCAATGTCAACCGAGCTGACCGGCGTGATCGCCGAGCACATCGCCGCCGTCAACGCCTTCGACACCGACGCGATCGTCGCGACGTTCGCCGAGGACGCCTATGTGAACGACAACCGCCGCGAGATCGCGGGCATCGACGCGATCAGGCGATGGGTGGAGGCGGAGCTGGTCGCAGACAGGGTCACCCTCGACGTGCGCGAGGTCCTCGAGCACCACGGCGACACGATCGTGCGAGCCGCCTACGACGGCGAGTACGACAAGACCAACCTCCCGGCCGAGCTGATCCTGACGAACTACTTCAGCGTCCGCGACGGGAAGATCGTGAGCCTTGCGGTGATCAACAACCGGCCGTCCGAGTACTGATCTTTAGTTCCTTGACAGGCATATAACTGATTAGGCATACTGACGACATGGCACTTGTCGCGCTCCAGGCCCTCGCTGAGCCCAGCCGGCTGGCGATAGTCGAACGGCTTCGCGAGGGCGAGCGGCCGGTCGGCGACCTCGTCGACCACCTCAGCCTGAGCCAGCCGGCGGTGTCCAAGCACCTGCGCGTCCTCAGAGATGCCGGGCTGGTCGAGGCGCGCGTGGACGCGCAACGCCGCCTGTACCGGATCCGGCCCGAGCCGCTGGCGGACCTCGATCGGTGGTTGGCCGCCTATCGCGATCTCTGGGTCAAGAACCTTGATCGGCTGGAAGTCCACCTCGACTCACGGAGGTCGATATGAATGATGCAACGCTCCTCACCGACGGCGCGAGGCCTGCGATCAGGCTGGAGCGCCTCCTGCGCGACCCCCCCGCCACAGTGTGGCGGGCTCTCACTGAGCGCAATGAGCTTCGGTCCTGGTTCCCCTCGGACGTGCTCGTCGAGGGCGGGCGCTGGGTTGTCGGCGCCGCGATCAGCTTCCCGTTCCCGCCGGAGGTGATCGACATGACGCTCACGGGCGAGGTGCTCGCCGTCGAGGAGCCCAACGTGCTCGCCTTCACCTGGGGTGAGGAGACGCTGCGATTCGAACTCTCGCCACTGGCGGAGGGAACTCGCCTTGTGCTGATCGACGAGCTGCCGGCCATGGCCGCCGCCCGCAACGCTGCCGGCTGGGAGACCTGCCTCGAGCGTCTCGCCGGGGCCGAACCGGGTCCCGGGGCATGGCAGCCGCTCTTCGATGCCTACGCGGCCCGGTTCGAACCGGCGATCGGCCTCCAGGAGGGGCCACCGCGCGCTTACAAGGGTGGCAATCCCTAGCCTGCGAAAGAGCCCGCCTCGCCCAGCTTTCCTTCAGCTTTCTTTCACGTTCACCCGTCAGCATGCCCGACATGCGTCTTCTGGTCGTCGACGACGAGGCGTCCGTGCGCGAGGCGCTCGCGCTCGTTCTCGATCTGAGCGGGTTCGAGGTGGCCACGGCGGTCGACGGACGCGAGGCGATCCGCAAGCTCGCGGCCGACTCGCCCGACGCCATGATCCTCGACGTGCTGATGCCCGGCATCGACGGCCTGGAGGTCTGCCGGCGCATGCGCGCTGTCGGCGATCGCACGCCGGTGTTGATGCTCACGGCGCGTACCGAGGTGTCAGAGCGCGTGGCCGGCCTCGAGGCCGGCGCGGACGACTATCTGGCCAAGCCGTTCGCACGCGAGGAGCTGATCGCGCGTTTGCGCGCGCTGCTGCGGCGCACGGGCTGGGAGGGCGACGAGCGGCTGCTTCGTTTCGAAGATCTCGAGCTTGATCCGGGCGCGCACGAGGTGCGCCGCGATGGTCGCCTGCTCGAGCTCACGCGCACCGAGTTCCTGTTGCTGGAACTGCTGATGCGCCATCCCCGGCAGGTGCTGACTCGCGCGAGCATCTTCGACTGTGTTTGGGGTTATGACTTCGGGCCCGCCTCGAACTCGCTCGAGGTCTATGTCGGCTATCTGCGTCGCAAGACCGAGGCAGCCGGAGGGCCGCGCCTGGTGCACACGGTGCGGGGGGTGGGATACGTGCTGAGGTCATCGGCGCGATGAGCTTTCGCCGGCGCATGATCCTGCTGGCCGCCGGGGCGGTTGCCGCGGCGGTGGTGATCGCCTCGGTCGTGGTGTATGTCGTGACGCGCAACGAGCTGCACGGTCAGATCGACACGAGCCTGCGAGCGACGATCACACCTGGTCTGCCTCAGGCTGTGCGGGTCAAGCCCCTTCTCGACACGAACGAGCCGGGGAAGCTGAACGGGAGCGCCAAGCAGTCAGGCGCAGCCGCGCCGGCGCAACTCGAAGGCGGCGTTTCCGCGTCCGCCTCGGGGGCGATCGCGTCCTCCGGCAAAGCCGGCAACCCGGCGAGCGAATCCTCGCGCATCTCCGGCGACGAAGTCCACGTGCACACGAGCCGCGGCAGTCACGGGGAAGTAGTCACGATCGAACGCAGGACCGTGCGCGTGCCGAACGGCTCGAGCATCGCGCACCCCTCGGCGGGACCCGCCGTGGCCCGCGCCGTGCAGCTCGTCCTGCCGAACCCGAAGCTGGGCGGCCCCCGCGGATATGTGCAGCTCTCCGAACCGGATGGGAACGTGCTCAGGGCGGGCACGGGACCGCTGCTGCCCCTGACGGCCGCCGCGCGTGCGGTCGCCTCCGGCAAGCGGGGTGCGTTCTTCAGCGACGCGAATGTCGCCGGGACGCCGGCCCGTGTGCTGACCGAGCGCGCCCCCGAAGGAGGGGTGTGGCAGGTCGCGTTGCCGCTGAGCGACGTGGACAGCACGCTCACACACCTGAAGCTGGTGCTGGCGATCGTCTGCCTGGGCGGCATCGCGCTCGCGGCCGCGCTCGGGCTGCTCGTCTCACGCGCTGCGCTCGTGCCCGTGCGCCGGTTGACGGGAGCCACCGAACGCGTGGCGCGCACACAGGACCTCGGCCATCGCATCGAGGCCGGCGAGGAGGACGAGCTCGGACGGCTTGCCGCCAGCTTCAACACCATGCTCGCCGCGCTCGAGCGCTCGCGCCTGGCCCAGCGCCAGCTCGTATCCGATGCCTCGCATGAGCTGCGCACCCCGCTGACCAGCGCACAGGCCAACCTCGATGCGCTCGCCCTCGGCGAGCGGCTGCCCCCGAGCGAGCGCGCACGCGTCATCGCAGCCGCACAGGCACAGCTGCACGAGCTCACCGTGCTCGTGGGCGACCTGGTCGATTTGTCCAAGACCGAGATCGAGGAGATCGAGGTCGAGGACGTCCGCCTGGACCTGACCGCAGCCGGTGCGATCGAGCGCGCAAGACTGCACGCGCCCGAGTGCAGCTTCGATCTCGACGCCGAGCCATGCCTGGTGCGTGCCGCGCCTGCGCGTCTGGATCGCGCGATCTCAAATCTGCTCGATAACGCGTGCAAATGGAACCAGACGTCGGCCGGACCGGTCGAGGTGCGCGTGCGCGACGGCCGCCTGGAGGTGCGAGACCACGGGCCGGGTATCGCCGCAGAGGACCTGTCGCGCGTATTCGACCGTTTCTACCGTTCCCCCGAGGCCCGGGGGCGTCCCGGCTCGGGACTGGGGCTCGCGATCGTCAGGCAGACGGCCGAGGCCAGCGGGGGCTCGGTGCACGCCGGGAACGACCCTGACGGCGGCGCTCGCCTGACGCTTGAGCTGCCGCCGCTCGAGATGAGCCACGCCGAGCTTCGCGCCGCCGAGCGAGCTGACCCCTCGACCGCCGGGCCAGTTCAGCAAGTTCCTCCACTCCTCTAAGGCGATTCTCAGCCTGGGCCGGTTCGATGTGCGTGCCGTCGCGACCGCTCAGAGATCGCGCGGCGGCACCTCAATCAGCGATCGACCCACAGGGGAGTGCCATGTTCCGCCGTCCCGGACCCTTCTTCACAACCTCGAGTGCCCGGCGCACACAGGCTGCGCTGCTCGCCGCCCTGGGCGCGATCGCGGTCAGCCTGAGCCTCGCCGCCTGCGGAGGGTCGACGTCTGCTTCCAACGCGGCCGACACCGAACAGGCCAACGAACAGAAGGCCGAAACGAAGCTCGCCGACTTCGCCAGGTGCATGCGTGAACACGGCATCAACGCCGAAACAGCGTCTGTGCCCGGGGGCGGCCGCGGCCTGAAGGTATCGCCCCGGTCAGGCGGACCTCACGGACCGCAACAGTTCGGAGCCGCGGAAAAGGCCTGCGCTCGCTACCAGCCCAAGCCGCAAGCGGTGAACCTCTCACCCCAACAGAAGGTCGAACACGAAGAAGCGGTGCAGAAGTTCGCCAAGTGCATGCGCGAACACGGGATCAAGGTCGAAGCTTCGGCAAAGGAAGGCGGCGTCCAGATCAGGATCCACTCGCATCCCGGCGCAGAAGGCGCGCCGAACCCTGAAAGCCCGGCCTTTCAGTCCGCCCAGCAAGCGTGCCAAAAACTCCTGCCGTTCAAGGGCGGCGGCCCGCACCCCGGCGGTCCGCCGAGTACAAGCGGGTCAGGCAGCAAGGGCGGGAGCGCCTCCGGGCTCGCCCTCAGCGCCGGTGGCTGAGTCATGGAGCCTCCGCGCGTCGAGGAGCCGCACGAGCCGGCGACCGAGACCTGGGCACCCGACGGCGCCGTACCCGGCAGCGCAGCCCCCTCCGGCAATGACTCGCCGAGCGCCGCCTCCAACACCCGCCGGCGGCGCAGGCTGGCCGCCGGCGGGGCGGTGCTGCTCGCCGCGGCGGCCGTCGCGGTCATCCTGATCGCGGAGTCCGGATCCGCCGGCAGGCACAACTCGGGCAACGGCGTGCCGCCCGGCGAGACGACGACCACGGTCACACGACGCACGCTTACCGAAAGCTCGACGGTCGACGGCACGCTGGGCTACGGCAGCGCGCTGGAACTGTACGACCGGCTGTCCGGGACGTTCACGTGGCTGCCGGCGGTCGGCGCGGAGATCGGCCGGGGCGGGACGCTGTGGCGGGTGAACAACGAGCCCGTGGCCCTGATGTACGGATCGGTGCCGGCGTACCGCACGCTCAGGAAGGGCGTAAGCGACGGTCCCGACGTGACAGAGCTCAACTGGAACCTGATCGATCTGGGGTACGACCCCTACGGCGCGATCGACGACGACGAAGACTTCAGCGAAGCGACCGCCGCTGCCGTGCGACGCTGGCAACATAGCGAGGGATTGCACGAAACGGGCGTAGTCGAACTCGGCCGGATCGTGTTCGCCCCGGGCGCGCGGCGCGTCACCGCCGTGAAGGTCGGGCTGGGCCAGGACCCCCCTGGCAGCGCGGGAGCGAACGAACCGGCCGGCGAAGGCCAGGGCGCGAAACAGCCGCCCGCGAAAACTCAAGCCCCCAAGAAATCACGCCCCAAGAAACCCGCCTCCAAAGAGGATCCTGGCTCGAAAAAAGAACCCGCCTCCAAACCACCCGCCTCGAAACAGGACCCGCCCTCGAAAGAACCATCTTCGAAAGAACCAGCCGCTGACGAAGCGGGCGCCGGCGCGGGCATGGTTGTGCTCAGCACCACCTCGACCCAGCAGCTCGTGCAGCTGAAGGTGAAAGCCGAACAGCAGACGCTGGCCCGGGTGGGCCAGTCGGCGCCGGTGACGCTCCCGGGTGGCGATGTGGTCCGGGGACGGATCATCGAAGTCGGTTCGGTGGCCAGCAGCGCAGCTGCTGAAGACGAAAAAGAAAAGGGGGGCGGCGGAGAAAAAGGAGAAGGTGAATCGGCCACGGTCCCCGTGACGCTCGCCCTCGGGCATCCGGTCGCCCATCTGGACGAGGCGCCGGTCAGTGTCGAACTGGTCAAGAACATCCGCCGCGACGTGCTCGCCGTCCCGGCGACCGCCTTGACCGCCACCGCAGGCGGGGGCTACGCGATCGAGGCGCTCGTGGGCCTACACCGCGTTGCGCTTGCCGTGACGCCGGGCATGTTCGCCGACGGCTACGTGCAGGTCGAAGGTGCGGGCGTGCATGAAGGGCTGACGGTGGTCCAGTCCGAATGAGCACGGGCGGGCGGGCTCCGGTTCTCGAGCTGATCGATGTGGTCAAGGACTACCCGGGTGGCGTGCAGGCGTTGCGTGGGGTGAACCTCACGGTCTGTGAGGGAGAGCTGTGCGCGATCGTCGGCCCTTCGGGGTCGGGCAAGTCGACCCTGCTTCACATCATGGGCACGCTCGAACGCCCCACGAACGGAGTCGTGAGGATCGCCGGCAGCGATGTCGCCGAAGCCTCAGATGGCGGGCTCGCCGCGCTGCGCGCGCGGCGGATCGGATTCGTCTTCCAGCAGTTTCATCTGCTGGAGGCGCAGACGGCGCTGGAGAACGTCGCGAATGGCCTGCTCTACACCGGCACGCCCGCACGCCAGCGCCGCCGGGCCGCCGCCGTGGCGCTCGATCGAGTTGGGCTGCGCAATCGCGCCGAGCACACCTCGGCGCTGCTCTCCGGCGGTGAGCGCCAGCGCGTGGCGATCGCCCGAGCGCTCGTCAGCTCACCGGCGATCGTGCTCGCGGACGAGCCAACCGGCAACCTCGACACGGCGAGCGGCGCCGGCGTCCTTGAGCTGCTCCAGGCGCTCAACGCACAGGGCACGACGGTCGTCGTGATCACCCACGACCGCGAGATCGCCGCCGCGCTGCCGCGACGCGTCGAGCTCCGCGACGGGCGCCTGATCCGATGATTCCCCGCAGCCGTCTGCTCGCGGCGGACGTCCTGCGCGTGGCCAGCGTGGGACTGCGCACGCGCCGCGTGCGCGCCGCCCTCTCGGCGCTGGGCGTGGCGATCGGAATCGCTGCGATGGTCGCGGTGCTGGGGATCTCGGAATCGAGCAAAGCGGGCCTTCAGGCCCAACTCAACGAACTGGGAACCAACCTCCTGACGGTCGCGCCGGGACAGACTTTCCTCGGCAAGTCGGCGCAGCTCCCGGAAGCGGCCGATCGCGCGGTGCGAAACCTCTCAAGCGTCCGCTCGGCCGCTGCCGTGACCGCGATCTCAAGCGCGAGCGTTCGCCGCAACCAGTTCATCGAAGCGGCCGAAACGGGCGGCATCGGTATCTACGCAGCCGACCCCCGGCTGCTGGGGACACTCGGCGGGCGGGTGCTGGAGGGCCGCTTCCTGAACGCGGCCAACGAACGCTATCCGCTGGTCGTGCTCGGCTCTCTCGCCGCACAGCGTCTCGGCGTGAATTCGCTGGTCGTGAACGGCCGGCCGGTCCAGATCTTTCTGGGGGACACCTGGTTCACGGTCGCAGGGGTGATCGGCCCGCAGCCGCTTGCGCCGGAAATGGAACGCGCGGCTCTGATCGGCTACCCGATCGCCCACAGCCTGTTCGGCACGAGCCGCCATGCGAGCATGCTGTACGTGCGCGCTGACCCGGACCGCGTGCGCGAAGCCGATTCACTGCTGGCCGCAACCGCTGACCCGCAGAACCCCGAAAACACGACGGTCAGCCGCCCCTCCGCCGCGCTACAGGCACGCGCTGACGCCCAGAGCACCCTGACGGCGGTGTTCCTCGGCCTGGGCGCCGTGGCGCTGCTGGTCGGTGGGGTGGGGATCGCCAACGTGATGGTGATCTCGGTGCTCGAGCGCCGGCCCGAGATCGGTCTGCGCCGCGCGCTCGGCGCGCGAGCGGTGCACATCGGCGTGCAGTTCCTCGGCGAGTCGATCCTGCTGTCCGCTCTCGGCGGCTGCGCGGGGATCGCACTCGGCGCAGCCGCGACCGCCGGATACGCACAGGCGCAGGGCTGGATCGTGGTCGTGCCCGTGCTGGCGGTCGCCGGCGGCGTCGCGACCGCACTGATGCTGGGCGCGCTGGCCGGTCTGTACCCGGCCGTGCGCGCCGCCCGGCTCGCGCCAGCGGCGGCGCTGCGGAGCGTCTAGCAATCCGGCCCGGTCGCGCGCGCCCTTCAGCCGGTCACACGGTCGTAGTTGAGCCGCAGCAGCGCGATCACATCCGCCACATCGGCCTCGCTGTCAATGCGGCGCGCGGCCGGGCCCTGCTTGCCGGGGAAGACCGGGTGATCGGTGATCCGGCCCTCCGCCCGCAGCTGTGACCAGACGGCCTTGGGGAAGCTGAAGTGCGCTTGGTGATCGCCATGCAGGTGACCGAGCGGCCGCCGGCCGACGGTGAACGCGAACTCGCCGCGCCGGCCTGGGCCGGCCGTGACCCCCGGCCAGGAGGTGACCTCGGCCGTGATGCGCTGGCTGGCGGTGGGCTGGCCGGTGAGGGTGTCGGTGGAAGTGCTCATGGAGGATCTCCTCTGGTCTCAGATCAGGTCTGCTACCCACGCTACAAGTTCAAGTAAGCTTGAAGTCAAGGCCCATGTCCGAGCTTCTGACCATCGGCGAGGTTGCCCGCCGCAGCGGCGTGGCCGCCTCGGCACTGCGCTTCTACGAGGACCGCGGGCTGATCAGCTCTGAGCGCGCCGGCTCCGGCCACCGCCGCTACCCCAGGCCCGTCCTGCGCCGCATCGCCTTCATCGTCTATGCGCAGCGGGTCGGGCTGACGCTCGAGGAGATCGGCGGCGAGCTGGCCAGGCTGCCCGCCAACGGGGTGCCGACCCGCCGCGATTGGGCGCGCCTGTCGACGAACTGGTCGAGCCGGATAGACACTCGCATCGCCGAGCTCCAGCGCCTGAAGGTCGGCCTCACGGAGTGCATCGGCTGCGGCTGCCTGTCCCTCGACCGTTGCCGGCTGGCCAACCCGGACGACCGTGCCGGCGCCCGCGGCCCGGGGCCGCGCTACTGGATCGGCGATCAGCCGCTCAGCGGCGTGCGCTAGAACCCGGGCGGCGCGACAGCGCCGTCAATCGCGCGGCGCATCCTGGAGCAGCCCGAGGACGTTGCCATCGAGGTCGGTGACGGTGGCCACGAGGCGGCCGCCGCCGACGTCGCGCGGGGCCTCCTTGACGGTGGCGCCGGCGGCGGTCACCTCGGCCAGCTTGGCCTCGATGTCCGGCACGTGCCAGTAGGCCACCGGCGAGCTCATGCCCTGCGGCCCACCGCCTGGCACCAGCCCGATCTGCTGGCCCTCGGCCTCGAAGCCGACGTAGTAGGGGCTGTCCGTCTGCGGCGGGATACCGAGCAGGGCGGCGTACACCGCCTTGGCCGCTGCCGGGTCGGACACGGGATGAAGCACGGTCTTGATTCCCTCGGTTGAAGAACCGCTCATGATCACTCCTGGAGTCGTGGGTCTGGTTCGGATGTCTGGCGTAAAGACGAACGGGAGGTCCGGAAATCGACAGTCCTGGAAGACGGTAGGGATCAGCTCGCTCGGTAGCGCTCGGCGAGCGAAGGCGCCTGGGCTCCGAACGCTGCCAGGTCCGCGTTGAACACCGCGTCCAGCACCTCAGACCTCTCAACTCCCGGTGCGCAAACGACCTCGCCCAGCTCCAGGCCCCGCAGGCTGGCGGTCACGACATCATCCGCCGACATCCTCGGCACGGAGCTGACGTCGAGTCCCTGACGTTCGTGGAACTCGGTCGCCACGATTCCGGGACATAGAGCCTGTACGCGTAGGCCGTGGGGCTTCAGCTCCTCGTGCAGGGCCTGCGACAGGGCGACGATGTGCGCGAGCGTGGCGGTGTAGACGGCCCGGCGAAGCGGTAGTTCCTCGAGCGATGCCGGCCCGCTGAAGGCGAGCATGCCCGACACGTTGATGATCGTGCCCTCGCCTCGGGCCACCATGCCGGGGACCGCTGCGCGGGTCAGCATGGTGAGCGCGACGACCTTCACATGCAGGAGCTCGCTCGCCTCCTCGGCCGGGAGCTCGGCGAAGGGCATGTAGTGAGCGACGCCCGCGTTGTTGATCAGCACGGTGAGCTCCTCAGCCGCGCACACCTCGGCGACGGCCTGCACACCGGCGTCGGTCCCGAGGTCGGCGATGAGGGGACGCACCTCTACGTCGGGGAGCGCGGCCGCGAGCTGATCGAGCCGGTCGCCACGGCGGCCAACGGCCACGAGGTCATAGCCCTCGGCCCCGAGCCGCAGAGCGAATGCGCGGCCGATGCCTGAGGAGGCCCCCGTGACGAGCGCCAGCCCGTTCATGACCATCGCCTGCGGTTCGGTGTGTTGGTCGCGCTGTTCTTCATGTGCGCCCCAGCCGGCAAAGTAAAGGCATCGGGGCGCCGAGATTCGAACTCGGGACCTCACCGACCCGAACGGTGCGCGCTACCAGGCTGCGCCACGCCCCGACGCGCCTGCCAGTATTCCACACGGCCGCGCCGCCGCCATCGCCCATGCCCGCCCAGCTTGCAGACATCCTCGCGGAGATCGACCGTCTCCTGGAACCCTCGCGCTTCAAGGACTACGGTCCCAACGGCCTGCAGGTCCCCGGGCCGGCCGAGGTGAACACGCTGGCCACCGGCGTCTCGGCGCACGCCGAGCTGTTCGAGATGGCGGCCGGCGAGCGCGCGGAGCTCCTGATCGTCCATCACGGGCTGTTCTGGGGCAGCGGCCCAGGGCCGATCGACGCCGCGCTCAAGCGTCGCCTGAAGATCCTGTTCGACGCGGACATCGCCCTGGCCGCCTATCACCTGCCGCTCGATGCAAATCCCGAGGTCGGCAACAACGCCCTGCTCGCCCGAGCGCTCGGTGGCGAGCGGCCCGAGCCGTTCGCCCTGCACGAGGGCCAGCCGATCGGCTTCATCGCGAGCCTTCCCGGAGATGGGCTCCCGGCCGCCGAGCTGTTCACCCGTGTGCGCGACATCACCTCGCGCGAGCCACTTGTGTTCGACGCGGGCCCGGCCCGGGTGCGCCGCATCGCGATCGTGTCCGGAGCCGGCGCCGACTACCTCGCAGACGCTGTGGCGGCCGGCGCCGAAGCTCTCCTCACGGGCGAGCCGGCCGAGCGCACGATGGCGGTCGCGCGCGAGTCCGGGGTGCACTTCATCGCGGCCGGTCACTACGCGACCGAGACGCTCGGCGTCAGACGCCTGGGCGAGCACCTCGCCGAGCGCTTCGCGCTGCGCGAGGTGTTCCTGGACGTGCCAAACCCGGTGTAACATCAGGGTGTCCGTTTTGCCTTATCAACGAGGAGGGGAGCACTGATGGAGGTCACCGCCGCGGCGTCGAGGACGGGGTCGAAGACCATGGCCGATCTGATCCCCGGCGCCGTCGCCGAGCACGCTCAGAACACGGCTGTGCGCTACAAGCGTGACGGCGCTTGGCATGACGTGACCTACACCGAGCTCGCGGACATCGTGCAGGAGATCGCCCTGGGGCTGATCGACCTCGGAATACAGCCCGGCGAGCGCATCTCCATCCTCGCCAACACCCGCCCGGAGTGGTCCTACCTCGACATGGCCGCCACCTCGGTCGGCGCCGTGGTCGTTCCGATCTACCCCACCAACTCTCCCGAGGAGTGCCTGTGGGTCATCTCCGACTCGGGCGCAGCCACGATCGTGTGCGAGAACGCCGAACAGCTCGCCAAGATCGAAGCCATCCGCGACCAGGCTCCTGACCTCCGCACGATCATCATGATCGACCCCGCGACCGGCGCGAGCACGACAAACGGCGCCTCGCCGAGTGCCCCCCCACTGCCCATAATCTCACTCGATGAGCTGCGCAAGCGCAGCGCCGGGCACTCCGCCGAGGAGCTCGCGGCACGGCGCGCGGCGGTCAGCCCCGAGGACTCGTTCACCTTCATCTACACCTCGGGCACGACCGGGCCACCGAAGGGATGCGTGCTGACCCACGGCAACTACCGCGCGATCATCGACATGATCGTCGAGGCCGGCGAGATCGAACAGGATGAGGTCACCTACCTGTACCTGCCGCTCGCCCACTCCTACGCCCTGCTGGTCCAGCTCGCGGCCTTCGACCTCGGATCGACGCTGGCCTACTTCGGCGGCGACACCAAGCAGATAGTCGGCGAGCTGATGGAGGTCAAACCGACCTACCTGCCGTCGGTGCCGCGCATCTTCGAGAAGGTCTACACGATCGCCCACGGCGCGATCGAGGCCCAGCCGCCGAAGGAGCGCGAGCAGACGGAGGCGATGCTCGAGCTCGGCATGAAGGTGAACAACCTGATCAGCCGCGGCGAGCCGATACCCGAGGAGCTGCAGAAGCCGTTCGAGCAGGCGGACGAGGCGCTGTTCAAGAACGTGCGCGCCATCTTCGGAGGTCGCATCCGCCACGGCACCAGCGGCGCCGCGCCGATCGCACGCGAGATCCTCGAGTTCTTCTGGGCCTGTGGCGTGCCGGTGCTCGAGGGCTACGGCATGACCGAGACCGCGACCGCCGCCACGATCTCGACGGTCGAGAACCATCGCTTCGGCACGGTCGGGCGAGCGCTGCCCGGAGTGACGCTGAAGATCGCCGAGGACGGCGAGATCCTGATCAAGGGCCCGAACATCTTCAAGGGCTACCACAACCAGGGCTCCTCATCGGGCTTCGGGGCCGTCAATGACGGCTTCCTTCACACCGGCGACCTCGGCTCGATCGACGAGGACGGCTACCTGTCCATCACCGGGCGCAAGAAGGACATCATCATCACCGCCGGCGGGAAGAACCTCACGCCGGCCAACATCGAGAACGA
The DNA here is from genome assembly GCA_963826995.1 of uncultured Solirubrobacteraceae bacterium. Taxonomy (GTDB): domain Bacteria; phylum Actinomycetota; class Thermoleophilia; order Solirubrobacterales; family Solirubrobacteraceae; genus Palsa-744. Next base: position 682,655 of record CAWGYZ010000006.1, read on the forward strand.
CCTCAAACAGTGCCGCTGGATCTCCCAGGCCGTGATGCACGGCGACCAGCGGCCCTACCCGGTGGTGCTGATCACCCTCGATGAGGAAGAGATCCCGATCTACGCGCAGGAACATGACCTGCCCTCGGACATCCCGTCGCTGGCCTCGGACCCCAAGATCGTGGAGCTGATCCAGCTGGAGATCGACCGCGTCAACGCCAAATACGCGCAGGTCGAGCAGGTCAAGCGCTTTGCGATCCTCGACCACGACCTGTCCCAGCCGACGGGCGAGCTGACGCCCACGCTGAAGGTCAAGCGCAACGTGGTCAACGAGAGATATGCAGAGCTGTTCGACTCGCTGTATGCGAGCTGACGTGTTCTCCGGACCACAGCTGCGAACATAGGTACAGATGCGCACCGATCCAACCGACAACGGCGGCCTGTTCGTCGGGCGCCGGCCGGGCACCGCCCCTGTCCGCTTCAGGTCCCTGCCCGAGCGCGGCAGCGAGAAGCGGCAGCGGGTCGACGGCTCGCTTGCCGGCACCCTTCTGGCGGGGATGATCTTCCTCAGCCTGCTCTGCTGGGGGCCGATTCCACTCGCCTGCCTGTGGCTCGGCTCGCAGGCCGACTATCTGTCGGGCAGCGTCAGCCTCGGGATTCTCGTCTCCTTCGTCGCCCTGTTCACCTTCCTGTTCGGCGCGCTGTCGATCCTGAAACGCATGGATCAGGCATGGATCCTCGTGCGCCGCGCCGCCGGGCACGACCAGCGCACGGGTGCGCTCGGTCGCGTTTTTGCGACGACGGTCGTCGTGTGCGCCGTGTTGTTCGTGCTGTGGTTCCTCGTCCTGCACGGACCCGGCGCCAGCCTCAACGCCCCCGGCGAAAACCAGGTGTGAGCCCGCTCGCGTCGTTTGCCCGGTTCCCAGCGGGAGCCGGACCCGGGTATCGCTGCTAGAACAGGCCGTACCGTGGGCCTACTCGACTACTACCGTCAATTCGAAGGCATGTCCGAGGAGGAAGTCAACGCCGGCCTGCGCGAGCAGGCCGCCGAGCGCCGGCGCAAGGCGCTCGCCCGCGTGGAGACGCTCGACCTGTCCCAGACGACCTGGCCCGAGCTCCCCCACCCGCGCATCGTCAACACGATCGCCTTCGTGGCCCTGCGCGGGCTGAATCGCTATCCGCACCTGCACGCCACCGACCTGCGCAACGAGCTGGCCGAACGCCACGACACCGACCCCGCCCGCCTGATCCTCGGCAACGGCGCCGCCGAGCTGCTCAGCTCGGCGACCCGCGCGCTGATCGAGCCCGGCCAGCAGCTGCTCACCTCCTGGCCCTCCTACCCCCTGTATCCGATCATGGCCCGCCGCGCCCACGGGCGCGCGGTGCCGGTCACGGGCGGGGTTGACGCCCTGCTCGAGGCCGCCCGCGAGCCGAGCACGCGCGTGATCGCCCTGGCCAGCCCCAACGACCCTACCGGTGAGCTGATGGAGGCCAGCGCCCTCGAGCAGCTGCTCGAGGGGCTGCCCGACGGCGTCGCGGTCCTTTTGGATGAGTCGCTCGTCGAGTTCGCCGACGCCCAGCCCACCAACGCCTCGCTGAAGCTGCTTGAGAATCACCCCCGCCTGCTCGTGTTCCGCAGCTTCTCGAAGGCCTGGGGGCTGGCCGGCCTGCGCGTCGGCTACACGCTCGGCGGACCGGGCTCTGAGGATCTGTTGGCCGAACTGGAGCCGGATCTCGGCGTCTCGGAGGTCTCCCAGGCCGGCGCCCTGGAGGCGCTGCGGAGCTGCTCGGATCTGCTCGACCAGCACGTCGGCGAGGTCGCCCGGGAGCGCGTCAGGGTGACCGCCGCGCTGCGCGAACGCGACTTCGAGGTCACCGACAGCCAGGCCAACTTCCTGTGGGCGGCGCACTCCTCGCTGGGGGGCGATGAGCTGTCCACCCTGCTTGCCCGTGCGGGCGTGCTGGTGGCCGCCGGAGCGGCGCTTGGCGAGCCCCGTCACGTGCGTATCGGGCTGCGCAACGCGAGTGCTTCAGATCGCCTGATCAGCGCGATCGACAAGGCCCTCGGCTAGCACCCAGAGCGCCGCCCGCCGGCGCGCCCGAGCGATGGGGTGGCGTCAGCCGGCCGACCCGGCCTGGCGCAGCAGCGCTCCGGTCGTTCCCTCGAGGATCTTGCGCCAGGCGCTGACCTCCTCGGGTTCGTCGAAGTGCTCGACCACCTTGTTCACCCGCTTCGGGGAGATCTCGATTTCGTGGCGTTCGGCGATCTCGTGGTAGCGGTCGTACTGCCCGGCCAGATGCTGGGTGACCGACTCGAACCCATGCCGTGCGATCTCAACGCGCGAGGCGAAGTTCATCATCGAGGTCTGGAACATCAGCTCGTCGTTGGCCTCGGGCTCGATCAGCACGATGTCCACGCCCGGGTAGCGCTCCTCCCAGTGCTTGGCCAGCTCGTGCAGGCGCTGGTGGGCGACCAGCTTGAAGGCCTGGTAGCCGATCTGCGGGAAGCCCATGTCGGACACCCGCCGCGGGCGCTCTCCGCGCAGCGTCTTGACCGTTCCCTCGAAGTCGTTCACGAACGGCACGATCGGGTTGATCACGATGATCAGGTGCGCCCCGGCCTCGACCGCGATGTCGAGGTTGGTCGTCGAGACGATCCCGCCGTCGATCAGCTCGCGGTCGTTGACCCGCACCGGCGCGTAGACCATCGGCAGGGCGCCGGAGGCGCGGACGGCTGTGGAGATCGGCACATCTTCAGAGCCCTCGGCCCCGAACACGACGCGCTCGCAGGTGTCGAGGTCGGTGGCCGTCACATACAGCTCGCAGGCCAGATCCCTGAAGTCATCGGTGCGTCCCGGCTCGCTGAGCACCTCGTGCAGGTAGTTCTCGATCCCGGCGCCCGTGTACATTCCCGAGGGCAGACCCTCGGCGAAGCCGAGCAGCACGTCCATCGCCGATACGGCTCCCCGCTGTGAGACCACCTGGCGGGCCAGCGACAGCGTGCGCAGCGGCAGCATCGAGACCGTTCGCGCGAACTCGCGCAGGTTGGGCTGCAGCAAATCTCCGATGTCGATGTCTTTGAATGGCGCCCTGCCCTGGCGGGTGACGACTTTCATCATCTCCTCGGGGGTCACGCCGTTGGCGCACAGCGACGCGATGAACGACCCGGCGGAGGTGCCCAGGTAGACGTCGAACTGGTTGACGGTGCTGTTGACCGCCAGCAGGTCCAGTGCGCGCAGCGCCCCGATCTCATAGACACCGCCCGTGAAGCCACCACCGCCCAGCACAAGCGCGGTCTTATGGCGCCTCGGCCGGCGCCGGCGATCGACCGACCCGTCCCGTCCAACGCCTCGCGCAGCCAGGCGGCGAGCGCGCTTCTTCGCCGCAGCTTTCGCCGCAGCTTCGCGCTTCTGGGTGGGTTCCAACTTGACAACCTTGCCCATGCTCGAAACATTTTAGGGTACGTGCCCCGGGACAGCCGGCTAATGGCCCCGCGATCGCTACGCGCAACGCTGGCAGGCGTCCTGTCTGCGGCCTGCCTGTGCGCCCTTGCGGCGGCCTCCCCGGCGAGCGCCGCGGGCGGCCTGGCCGGCCTGCAGGCCGATCTGACCGGGCAGCTCGCGCAGGCCGGGTCGGGATCGGGCGCCTACGTGTATGACCTCACCGCCAAACAGGCGCTGTTCTCCGAACGCGCCACCACGCTTCGCCCGCCGGCCTCTGTGGAGAAGCTCTACACCGCGGTCACGGCGCTCGAGAAGATGGGCCCCTCCGGGCGTCTGTCCACGAACGTGTTCGGCGTGGGTCACCCCGCCGCGGGCGGGGTATGGGCCGGCAACCTGTACCTGCGCGGAGGCGGAGACCCGACCTTCGGCACCAGCAGCTTCATTCGCGCCCACTACGGCGGCCTGGGCGCGAGCGTCTCGACGCTGGTCAAGCAGCTCGTCAAGGTCGATGGCATCCATCGCGTGACCGGCTCGATCGAGGGCGATGAGTCCTACTTCGACTCGCTGCGCGGAGAGCCCTCCAGCGACTACGCCCCCGATCCCTTCCTGGAAGGCACGCTCTCAGGTCTTGCCTTCAACCGTGGGGCGAGCGGCGGCGAACGCGGCGGCCACGCCCCCGCCGCATACGCCGCCCGCGAGCTGCTGGCCGCGCTGAGGAGCGCCGGCGTGACCGTCCACGGCTCAAGCGGCGCCGCAACGACACCGGCGGGGGCGGTCCAGCTGGCAAGCGTGCAATCTCCCACCGTGGCCCAGCTTCTCGGTCTCACGCTGCCGCCGTCTGACAACTTCTTCGCAGAGACGCTCGTCAAGGACCTCGGCGCCGGCTTCGGCGGCGCCGGCACCACCGCCGCCGGAGCCGCTGTCGTCAGCCGCACGATCTCCTCGCTGCTCGGCTTCCATCCGCATGTGGTCGACGGGTCCGGCCTGTCAGCGTCCGATCGCACCTCCCCCTACCAGGTCGTGGACATGCTTGTCGCCCTTTCCCCCACCTCTTTTGGCGAGGCCCCCACCTCCGTCGGGGGCGTGCTCCGCGGCGATATGGCGGTTGCGGGGGAGTCGGGCACCCTGGCGACGCGCATGCGCAACACCGCTGCCCAGGGCCACTGTCAGGGAAAGACCGGGACGCTCACGGGCGTCTCGAACCTCGCCGGCTACTGCCAGTCGGCCAACGGGCATGTGCTGGTCTTCGCCATCTTCAACGACGGCATCTCGACCGGAGCCGCCCATGTCTACCAGGATCACATGGTCATCTCTCTGGCCAACTCGAAGGTCACCACGGCTGAACTGCAGCCTGCGACGGCGGCGAGCCTGTCCTCCCCGGCGCCGTGAGCGCCGTGGCGTTGCGCCGGCCGAGAAATTGTCGTCCACGGTCACCGGATCTCTCGTTTGAGGATCGTCGATGGGGGTAGACGCCCAACCTATAGGGGGAAGTACGGCAGCTAACCCCAAGGGAGGGATGATGGCCAGAATCATTGTCACGACAGAGCAGGGCAAACGCCCGGACGGCCCGGTACTGCTTGATGAGTCCGTGTGCCCGGATCACCTCGAGGACGAGCACTCGGCGGCACAGCTGGTCGAGCGCCTCAGCTGGGCTGTCAGCGACGCCGAACACCAGGCCGTCGGATGGCGGCCGGGAACACGCGTTTAGCGCCATGTCCACCGGGTAGGACAACAGCGGGCTTGGCCCTCATATCTGGCCTGGCCTCCTCCTGGCCCCGGCATTACGGCCCTTCTGCCGGGGCTTATATGACGTAGTACGCACAGCCTCCGTACCCCCTACCGGAGGCTGTGCCGCGTCATCTACCGCGAGATCATCGCCTTCAGGGCACGCGGGAAGTCCTGAAGCGAACGCAGGTGCAGCGGCGCGAGCCGCCGCTGCGCGTCCATGTCTCCGCCGAACGCGGCGGCACAGCCCTCCGGCTCGACGTTGGCCAGCGCCAGGATCGCACCGGTCGCGCCCAGCGGTCCCGCGAGCGCGAGATATGCCGAGGACCCCACATAGACCGGGCCCTCATAGCCGGCCAACGTCGCGACCAGCCGGTCCGCATCGGCGGATGAATCCTTCAGACCGGCGATCGGCAGCTCCCGCAGGTGCTCGATCGCGATCCCCGGCGGCGACACCAGCGGGAAGTGATAGCCGAGCACCGGCAGGCCGTCCGCCGCTTCTGCGACGGCCTCGTAGTACGCACGGCAGTCAACGACGCCGGGGGGCGTGAGCGTGAGCGCGGCGTCAGCACCGCTGTCGCACACCGCGCGCGTGAGGCGCACCGCCTCATCCTGCTCGGCATGGCCTGTGCCGACCAGCACCGGGACCTCAGCCGGCAGGACCCGCTTGCAGGCCTCGACAAGCGCGACCCGGTCCTCGGCGCTTAGCAACCAGGGCTCGCCGGTCGTGCCCGCAACCGCGACCGCACGCACACCGCGACCGGCGAGGTCAGCCGCGAGCTCCGCCGTCTGCTCGACCATCAGGCGATCGTCCTCGTCGAACAGCGAGAGGAGTGCGACCGCGACTCCGTCGAACAGAGGCTGTCCGCCCGCTCGCTCGTGCATCTGCCGAACTGTACGTTCGATCACTCCCCGGGGGCCGCTCAGCCGGCCAGCACGGCGCGCAGGCCCTCCTCGTCGAGCACCGCAACGCCCAGCCGCTCGGCCTTTGCGAGCTTTGATCCCGGGCTCTCGCCCGCGACCACGTAGTCGGTGCTTTTCGACACCGAGCCGGTCACCCGCCCCCCGGCTGCCGTGATCTGCTCCGTTGCCTGTTCGCGGGAGAGATTGGGCAGGGTTCCGGTGAGCACCAGCGTCCTTCCGGCCAGCGGCCCATCCGCCGGTGCCGGGCCCTCTTCGGCAAAGCGCAGGCCGTCCTTGCGCAGCTCGGCGATCAGGGCTTGCATGCGCTCGTCCTTCAGCTGCTCTGAGATCGAGGCGGCCATCTTCTCCCCCACCCCCGGCGTCTCTGCGATCTGCTCGGGCGAGGCGTCCAGCAGCGAGTCGATGTCGCGGAAGCGCTGGGCCAGGTTTCGCCCGGTCACCTCCCCCACCTCCTCGATCCCCAGCGCGAAAAGCACCCGCGAGAAGGGCCGGGCCTTCGAGGCCTCGATCGCCTCCAGCAGGTTCTTGACCGACAGCTCGCCAAAGCCCTCCAGGCCGATCAGCTGCTCGCCCGTCAACCGGTAGAGGTCGGCCGCGGTCGTGACGAGGCCTTGCTCCTGGAGCATCGCCACCTGCTTCTCCCCCAGCCCATCGATGTCCATGGCGCCGCGGGAGACGAAATGCTTCAGCAGCTGCCACAGGCGGGCCGGGCAGACCGGGTTGGGGCACTTCGTGAACACCCCGTCCGGGGGCTTGACCGTCTTGGTGTCGCAGAACGGGCATCGCGCAGGCGGGTGCGGCCGCGGCGGGCGGCGCTTGTGCTCGGCCACGTGCGGCGCCGGTGAGACGACCTGCGGGATCACGTCTCCGGCACGCAGGACGATCACATCCTCGCCCGCCCGCAGGTCCTTGCGCGCCAGATCCTCCTCGTTGTGAAGGGTCGCAAGGCCGATCCTCACCCCGCCCACCTCGACCGGCGAAAGCACGGCGTAGGGGCGCATGTCGCCGAACTTGCCGACGTTCCACATGACCTTCTGAAGGCGCGTGACCGCGGTCGTGGGCGGGAACTTCCAGGCGATCGCCCAGCGCGGGTCGCGCCCCACCGAGCCGAGGCGGCGATGCAGCTCGAGCTCATCGACCTTCACCACAACGCCGTCGATCTCGAAGTCGAGCTCACCACGGCGCCGCTCCCAGGAGAGGCACTGCTCGACCACCTCATCCTCGCTGTCCAGCAGCCTGATGTCCGGGTTGACCCTGAAGCCGTGCTCGCGCAGCCACTCGAGCGCCTCGGAGTGGCGCTCGAAGGACAGGCCCTCGGTCACACCCACCTGGTAGCACCAGATCGACAGCGGCCGCTCGGCGGCGTCGGCGGGATCGAGCTGGCGGATCGTGCCCGCCGCCGAGTTCCTCGGGTTCATGAACGTCGACTGGCCCGCTTCGGCGCGGCGCTCGTTCAGAGCCGTGAAGTCCGCCAGCGACATGTAGATCTCACCGCGCACCTCCAGCAGCGGCGGGGCCCCTGCGATCTGCAGCGGGATCGCCCCGATCGTGCGCAGATTGTGCGTCACGTCCTCACCGATCTCGCCGTTGCCGCGCGTTGCACCGCGCTCGAGCGCGCCGTCGCGGTAGACCAGGCTGATGGCAAGGCCGTCGATCTTGGGCTCGACCACGAAGCGGAAGTCGGGATCGGTTATCCCCTCGCGCGCCAGGTGGTTTCGCATGCGCTCCACCCAGGCGCGCAGCTCGGCCTCAGAGCGCGCGTTCGAGAGCGACAGCATCGGCTCGAGGTGCTTGACCTTCTCAAGGCGCCCCACCGGTTCGCCTCCGACACGCTGCGTGGGGGACTGCGGGGTGACGAGCTCGGGGTGCTCCTGCTCGATTCCGCGCAGCTCATCGAGCAACGCGTCGTAGGCGTCGTCGCCGATCTCCGGATCGTCGAGCACGTAGTAGCGATGCGAATGGTGCTCAAGCGTCTCGCGCAGCTCGCGCACGCGTGCCGGGAGCTCCGGCTCGGCCGGCGGTTTCGCCCGTGCGGCGCTCACGACGCGTCGTGTGCGACGGGTGCCAACAGCTGCGCGAGGTCGAAGCGCCGCAGCGCGTCGAGGCTCGGGCGGTCGGTGAGATCGAAGTGGATCGGCGTCACCGCAACCCGTCCGGCCGCGATGGCGGCCAGATCTGTCCCCGGCTCGTCGTGAAATCCCGGATCCGATCCGTAGATCCAGTAGCGCCGGCGGTGCTCCTCCTCGCGCTCGAGCTTCAGTTCATCGCGGTAGATCCGCTTGCCGAGGCTCGTCACCTCGACGCCGCTCGGGGCGCCGGCCGGCACGTTCACGTTGAGCAGCGTCCTTGGCGGGAGCGGCACGTCCTCGATGCGCTCCACCAGCCGCGCCACGAAACCGGCCGCCACCTCGAAGCCGAAGCCGCCGTCAAAGCGATAGTCGAGCGCGCGCGCCCCCGACTGCTGGGAGACGGCGATCGCCGGCAGGCCCAGCACCACCCCCTCGAGTGCCGCGGCGACCGTGCCCGAATAGGTGATGTCGTCGCCCAGGTTCGCGCCGTGGTTGATCCCGGCGACCACCAGGTCGGTCTCGAAGTCCTCGGCCACGCCGAGGCTCGCGAGCCTCACGCAGTCCACCGGCGTGCCGTCGGTGGCGTAGCCGACCGTGCCGTCCGCGAACGGCACCTCTTCCACCCACAGGGGCCTTCGCGTCGTGATCGAGCGGGCCATCGCCGAGCGGTTGCCGTCGGGGGCGATCACAGCGAGCCGCACCCCGGCGAGCGCGGCCAGCGCTCGCCTCATCTCCTGAAGGCCCTCGGCCTCGATCCCATCGTCGTTTGTGAGCAGCACGTTCAGCATCGCGTTCACGGTCCAGCATAGGAGACGCTTGCGAGCGCCAACCCGTGGGAGGGAGCGGTCCTCCCGCCCTGCGGGCGCGGGCTGCCGCCCAGAAGGCCCGTGAAGTCCTCGAGCGTGCGCCGCCCGCTCGCCACCTCGAGCATCGTCCCCACGAGCGCTCGGTTCATGTGGCGCAGGAACATGTCCGCCTCGATCCAGAACTCGAGCACATCTCCCTGCACACGCCACTCGGCGGACAGCACATCGCAGCGAAAGCGCGAGTGCTCGGTCTCGGTCGGCGTGAAGGCCGTGAAGTCGTGGGAGCCCAGGAGCTGTGAGGTGCAGCGCGACAGCGCCTTCACATCGAGCTCGCCGGGCCACCAGAAGGCACGCCCGCGCTCGAAGGCGCTGCGCGCGCGCCGCGCCAGCACCCGGTAGCAGTAGGTCCTGCTGATGGCGTCGCGGCGGGCGTCGAACTCAGCGCCCGCCGGCTCGGCCGCGAGCACCGCCATGTCGTCCCCCAGCAGCCCGTTCAGCCGCAGCGGGTCGACCGCCTCGTGGAGGTAGCTCGCGACCTGCCCCCAGGCGTGCACGCCGGTGTCGGTGCGCCCGGCCACGGTCAGCCTCAGCGGCTCGCCGTCCGTGCCCGTCTCGCCCAGAACCGTGTGCAGCGCCCGCTCGAGGTCCTCCTGGACGGTGCGCACACCGGGCTGGCGCGCCCACCCGGCGAAGCCGGCGCCGTCGTACTCGATCGTGAGCTTTGTGACCGTCAGACCAGCTCTATGAAGACCATCTCGGTCGAGTCCGAGCGACGCGGACCGAGCTTCAGGATGCGCGTGTAGCCGCCCGGCCGATCGGCGTAGCGGGGCGCGACATCCTCGAACAGCTTGTGCACCGCGAACTTGTCCTGGGCCAGCGTCGACAGGGCCTGGCGGCGCGCGTGCAGATCCCCCCGCTTGGCCAGCGTGATCAGCTTCTCGATCTCGGGCTTGACAGCCTTGGCCTTGGCCTCGGTCGTCTTGATCCGCTCGTGCTCGATGATCTCCTTGCTCAGGTTCATGAGCAGCGACTTGCGATGCGCGCTGTCACGGCTCAGCTTGTTGCGGGTCTTCTGGTGGCGCATGGGCTCGGGGGAGTGTAGTTCGCCTCAGTCCGCGCGCAGGCCGAGGCCCCGCGCGTGAAGCGTTTCGATGACCTCGTCGATCGACTTCTTGCCGAAGTTCGGGATCGCGTTGAGCTCCGCCTCGGACTTCGAGATGAGATCGCCCACCGTCTGTATCCCGGCCCTCTTCAGGCAGTTGTAGGAGCGCACGCCGAGCTCCAGCTCCTCGATCAGGATGCCGTACTCCTCGCCCTGCAGTGCCGCCGGGGCGCCGCCGGGCACGGCCAGCCCATGGCCGTCGAGCTGTCCTCCGGGAGCTGCCCTCAGCTCCTGGATGCGGTCGGCGTCGGTGAAGATCGCCAGCTGGGAGATCAACAGCTCGGCCGCCTCGCGCAGCGCGGCCTGGGAGTCGATCGAGCCGTCGGTCTCGATGTCGAGCGTCAGCTTGTCGAAGTCCGTCTTCTGTCCCACACGTGCCTGCTCCACCGCGTAGGCCACGCGGCGGACCGGCGAGAAGATGGAGTCGATCGGGATCACCCCGATCGGCTGGTCGGGCGACTTGTTCTCCTCGGCGGGGCGGTAACCGCGGCCGCGGCCGATCGTCATGTACAGCTCGAGCTTCGTTTTTTTCTCCAGCGTGGCGATGTGCACGTCGGGGTTGAGGATCTCAACGCCGGCCGGCAGGTCGATGTCCTTGGCGGTGATCTCGCCCGGTCCGCTCACGACCAGCGGCGCCTCCACCTCGGTCGCGTCAGAGTGCATCCGGCAGACGACGCCCTTCAGGTTCAGCACGATGTCCGTGACGTCCTCCTTGACGCCGTGGATGGTCGAGAACTCGTGCGCCACGCCCTCGATGCGCACGCTCGTGACCGCCGCCCCCGCAAGGGAGGACAGCAGGACGCGCCGAAGCGAGTTGCCGAACGTGTAGCCGAACCCGCGGTCCAGCGGCTCGATGGTGAAGGTGCCGCGGTTCTGCTCCGCGGACTCGCTAGTGATCCGGGGGATTTGGAAATCGAGCATCAATGAGTCCTAACGTCGTTTTGGTGTCGCACCGGGGTCGCCCGGACGCCGGCTCGGGCCACGACCCTGATTTGGGCGCGGCGCGGAAAATGTCCTACTACTTCGAGTACAGCTCGACGATGAGCTGCTCCTGCACCGGCGCGGCCACCTCGCGCCGCTCCGGCTTGCGCAGCACCTTGGCCGTGAGTGACTCGTGGTCGGCCTGCAGCCATGCTGGAATCTGTCCGGTGAGCTCGGTGGCGTCCCTGACCACCTGCGTGGCCGGTGTGTCCGCCTTGATGGCGATCACCTCGCCCGGGCGCACCTGATATGAGGGGATGTTCACCCGCTTGCCGTTGACCGTCCAATGGCCGTGGCGGATGAGCTGGCGGGCCTGACGGCGCGAGGCCGCAAAGCCAAGACGCACGAGCACGTTGTCCAACCGGCACTCGAGCAGCGCCAGCAGGTTCTCGCCGGTGATGCCCGGCTGCCTGGAGGCCTTTTCGTAGTAGCCGTGGAACTGCCTCTCGAGCACTCCGTAGTAGCGGCGCGCCTTCTGCTTCTCGCGCAGCTGCACCCGGTACTCGCTCTGTTTCATGCGCCCACGCCCATGCTCGCCCGGCGGGTAGGAGCGGCGCTCGACGCCGCACTTGTCCGTCAGGCAGCGCTCACCCTTGAGGAACAGCTTCTGTCCCTCGCGGCGGCACTGCTTGCACTGTGGGCCTGTGTCTCTTGCCATTCGTTGGTGCTCTGCTTTGCTCTCGTCAGTTGATGGAAGTCGCTACACGCGCCGCCGCTTGCGGGGGCGGCAGCCGTTGTGGGCCTGTGGGGTGACGTCCTTGACGCCGGTGACCTCGAGGCCCGCGGCCTGCAGCGAGCGGATCGCCGTCTCGCGGCCGGAGCCCGGTCCCTTGACGTAGACCTCGACCTTCTGCAATCCCTGCTCGAGGCCCTTGCGGGCCGCCGCATCGGCGGTCACCTGGGCGGCGAAGGGGGTGGACTTGCGCGATCCCTTGAAGCCCGCGCCTCCGGCGGACTCCCAGGCGAGCACGTTGCCGCTGGTGTCGGTGAGGGAGACGATCGTGTTGTTGAAAGATGTCTTGATGTGGGCCTGGCCGATGGGGATGTTCTTTTTGGGCTTGCGCCGGCCGCGGGCACGTTTGGGAGCGGGAGGCACTACTTCTTACCCGCTCTTTTTTTGCCGGCCACCTGCATCCGCTTGGGGCCCTTGCGCGTGCGCGCGTTGGTCTTGGTCTTCTGTCCACGAACCGGCAGGCCGCGCCGGTGGCGCAATCCGCGATAGCAGGCGATCTCCTGCAGGCGTTTGATGTCCTGCGAGCGCTCGCGCCGCAGGTCGCCCTCGACCGGCAGCCCCTCGTCGATCGCGTCGCGCAGCTTGGCCACCTCGTCCTCGGTGAGATCGCGCACGTAGGTGTCGGGGCTGACCCCGACATCCTTCAGGATCTCGTTCGAGCGGGAGCGCCCGATCCCGTAGATGTAGGTCAGGCCGATCTCCGAGCGCTTGTTCAGGGGCAGGTTGACTCCGGCGATGCGTGCCATCTAGCCGATCACCCTTGGCGCTGCTTGTGGCGCTTGTTCTGGCAGATCACCAGCACCACCCCGTGGCGGCGGATGATCTTGCACTTCTCGCACATCGGCTTGACCGACGGTCTTACCTTCATGATCCCTTTCGGCGGCTGGGTTCCGGCGACTCGGCTCTGGCTGCCGTTGCGGCCGCCGCTACCGGGTCGTGGATTTGCTCTCACGCGCGCAAAACGCCTCGCATGCGAGCGCTCCCACGAATGGTAGCAACTCCTCCCCCTCAGAGCCGCCCTGGCCGAAGCCCGCGGCAGGCGTCTCAGCCGCCGCTCGCGACGCTCTCGGGCAGGACCTCAGACGCGGGCGCATCGGCGGGCAGATGCCATGGGGTCAGCACCCTCGGCCCGGATCCGGTGATCGCCACGGTGAACTCGAAGTGCGCCGCCGGCGAGCCATCCTCGGAGAAGATCGCCCAGCCGTCGCCGCCCACCCGCACGGCGGCGCCGCCGGAGGTCATCATCGGCTCAAGCGCGATCACCATGCCCTCCTCGAGCAGCGGGCCCTTGCCCGGCTTGCCGTAGTTGGGCACCTGCGGATCCTCGTGCATGTTGCGCCCCACCCCGTGGCCCACCAGCGAGCGCACGACCGCGAGGCCCGCATCCTCGGCGACCGTCTGGACCGCGCTTGAGACGTCGCCCATGCGATTGCCCACCCGGCACTGCGCGACTCCCGCAAGGAGCGACTCCCGGGTTCCCTGCAGCAGGTTCTGGGCCTGCTCTGAGACCTTCTCCACGGCGAACGTCCGCGCGGCGTCGGCGACCCAGCCGTCCAGGGTCACGCCCACATCGATCGAGATGATGTCGCCGCCCTTCAGGCGGTAGGGCCCGGGGATGCCGTGAACGACCATGTCGTTGGGCGAGGCGCAGATCGAGCCGGGGAAGCCGCGATAGCCCTTGAACGTGGGCACGCCGCCGCGCGAGCGGATGAAGCGCTCGGCCATCCTGTCGAGCTCGCCGGTGCTCACTCCCGGGCGGACCCTGCCCTCGAGCTCCCTCAGCGTGGCCACGAGAATCTCGCCCGCGCCCGCCATCTTGTCGATCTCCTGGGGGGACTTCTTGATGATCACCCAGGGGAGCTTAGCTTCTACAACTTCTCCTCCAGCCGCAGCGTGGCGACCGTGGCGCGGATGTGGGCATGCACCTCGTCGGGGTCGCGGCGCCCGTCGAAGCGGCGCAGCTCGCCGGTGCGGTCGTAGTGCTCGATCAGGGGCTCGGTCTGGGAGTGGTAGACCTCGAGGCGACGGCGAATCACCTCCTCGCGGTCGTCGTCGCGCTGCATCAGGCGAGAGCCGTCCTGGTCGCAGATGCCCTCGTGCTTGGGGGGATCGAATTCCACGTGGTAGATGTGGCCCGGGTTCTTCACGCACACCCGGCGCCCGGCCAGGCGGCGAACGATTTCATCGTCGGGAACTTCGATCAACAGGGCGGCCGTCAGCTGCCGGCCCAGCCCGTCGAGGGCCTGCTTGAGCGCTTCCGCCTGCTTCTGGTTGCGCGGGAAGCCGTCCAGCAGGAACCCGTCGCGGGCGTCTCCGGCCCCGATCCGGTCGGTGATCATGCCGACGATCACCTCGTCGGGCACCAGGTCGCCGGCGTCCATGTAGCGCTTGGCCTCCTTGCCCAGCTCGGTGCCCTCGGAAACCTGCTCGCGAAGCATGTCCCCGGTGGAGATGTGGGGGATCGAGAAGTCCTCGCGCAGGCGGTCGGCCTGCGTGCCCTTTCCAGCGCCCGGTGGACCGAGCAGGATCAGGTTCAACTCAGGCACGTCTGAGGCAGCCTACATCGTGGGCAGATCGCCCAGGGTGCTACTTGAGGAATCCCTCGTAACTTCGCATCATCAGCTGCGCCTCGAGCTGCTTCATCGTTTCAAGCGCCACGCCGATCACGATCAGGATCGAGGTTCCCCCCAGCGGGATGTTCTGGTGGGTGCGCGCGATCAGGATCGTCGGCAGCGCCGCCACCGCGGCCAGGAACAGCGCGCCCGGGAACGTCAGCCGGGCGAGGATGCGGTCCAGGAATTCGGCCGTCGGGCGCCCGGGTCTCACGCCCGGGATGAATCCCCCGTACTTCTTCAGGTTGTCCGCCTGATCGACCGGGTTGAACGTGACGGCCGTGTAGAAGTAGGTGAAGATGATGATGAAGATCGACTGGCCGACCACGAAGTGCCAGCCGGTGGAGGCGAAGAAGTCGGCGAGCTTGGTGCCCCAGTGGGTTTTGACGAGCTGTCCGATGGTCGGCAGGAAGGTCATGATGCTGACCGCGAAGATCACCGGGATGACGCCCGCCATGTTCACGCGCAGAGGCAGGTAGGTCTGCCCGCCCTCGGTCATGCGCCGGCCGATCACCCGCTTTGCATACTGCACGGGGATGCGCCGCTGGCCCTCCTGCACGAACACGATGCCCGCCACCACCGCCAGCACCAGGAAGGGCATCATCACCTTGAAGACCTGGTTCTGGCTCGTCCACCACAGCTGGATACCGGAGGGCAGGCGCGAGACGATCGAGGCGAAGATCAGAAGCGAGATGCCGTTGCCGATGCCCCGCTGGGTGATGAGCTCGCCGATCCACATCAACAGCACGCAGCCGGTGGTCAGGCAGATCACGATCAGGAAGATGTGCGGTGCGTCGAACTTGGTCACCACCGATTCGCCGGCTTTGGCCTGCAGCGTGTGGAACAGGAACACGTAGCCGATCGACTGGGCAAACGCGAGGCCCACCGTCAGGTAGCGGGTGTACTGGGTGATGCGGGCCTGGCCCACCTCGCCTTCCTTGGAGAGCTTCTCAAGCGATGGCACCGCCACCTGCAGCAGCTGCAGGATGATCGAGGAGGTGATGTAGGGCATGATGCCCAGCGCGAATATCGCGATCCGCGACAGCCCGCCGCCTGAGAACAGGTTCAGGACGCCCAGGATGTTGGAGCCGCCGAACTCCTTCTGGATGTTGTTGACGGCCGTCAGGTTGACGCCCGGCACGGGGATGTGCGAGCCCAGCCGGTAGATCAGCAGCATGCCCGCCGTGAAGGCGATCTTCTTGCGGATCTCCGCTACCTGGAAGGCGTTCAGGATTGTCGAGAGCATGGGCTGTCAGTTTCCGTACCGCAGAGGAGGCCGTGCTCGAAGGACTGCGGAACGGTCGATTCTAGTCGATGCGCCCGTGAACGCGACCGCTTGCACGAGCAGGAGCTGGTCAGCCGTCGACGATCTCACAGCGGCCGCCGGCCGCCTCGATGCGCTCGCGCGCGCCCGCGCTGAAGGCATGCGCATACACGGTCAGGGCCTTGCTCAGCTCGCCCTTGGCCAGCACCTTCACCGGCACGTCCTTGCGGGTACCGAGGCCGTTGGCCTTCATCAGCTCGATCGTAACCTCGGTGCCCGCGTCGAATCGGCTCTCCAGAGCGGAGATGTTGACGGGCTGGGTGTGCGTGCGGAAGGGCTCGAAGGGCATCGACTTCTTCATGTGCGGGCCGCGCAGCTTTCGCATGCGCATGTGGATCGGCATCTGCCCGCCCTCGAAGCGCGCCCTGCGCTTGGAGCCCGAGCGCGAGCCCGCGCCCTTCTGCCCGCGGCCCGAGGTCTTGCCGGTGCCGGAGCCTTCACCGCGTCCGACGCGCTTGCGCGGGCGCCGGCTTCCGGGAGAGGGCGACAGGCTGTGAAGCCCGATGCGCTGCTGCTCGGGGTCCTCGGCAGGGCTCACTTGCCCTCCTCGACCTCGACCAGATGGCGCACAGCGTGCAGCATGCCCCGCGCCTGCTCTGAGTCCTTGACCTGCACGGTCTGCCCGATGCGGCGAAGGCCCAGCGAGCGAAGCGTGTCGAGCTGTTTGGCGTTGGTGCCGTTCTTGGATCGCAGCTGGGTGACGCTGAGCGTGCTCATGAGGCCGGCGCCTCATCCGCGGCGGCGACGGCGGGCGCGGCCGGCTCGGCCTCAGCGGGGGCTGCCTCGGGGGGAGTCGCCTCAGCGCTCGCGGCCTCACCGTTCGCGGTCTCGGCGACGGCCGGTGCTCCGGTGATCGTCTCGGCGGCGGCCTCCTCGTTGTTTGCGAGGCCCAGAACCTGGCTGATCGTGAGCCCGCGCAGAGTGGCCACCTCCTCGGGGGTGCGAAGGCCACGCAGGCCGGCCACGGTGGCCTTGACGAGGTTGATCGGGTTCTGCGTGCCGAGGCTCTTTGAGAGGATGTCGTGGATCCCGGCGAGCTCGAGCACCGCGCGCACGCCGCCTCCGGCGATGACCCCGGTACCGGGGGATGCCGGCTTCAAAAGCACGCGCCCGGCGCCGAACACGCCGGTCGTCTGGTGGGTGATGGTGCTGCCGTGCTTGGGTACGCGGAACAGGTCCTTCTTGGCCCGCTCGACGCCCTTCTGGATCGCCAGCGGCACCTCGTTGGCCTTGCCGTAGCCGACGCCCACCACTTCGCGTTCGTCGCCCACGACCACGAGGGCCGTGAACGAGAAGCGCCGGCCGCCCTTGACCACCTTGGCGACGCGGTTGATCTCGACCACGCGCTCCTGGAGGTCCAGGCCGGACTGGCTGACTGAGCGATCTACGGATATGGACATGAGTGAAGGGAGAGGGTAGCGGTGGGTGGCGGTTTGGACTCGGGGGTGCCTATGACACTAGACGGTGATGCCCGTCTCGCGAATCGCCTCGGCGAATGCGCGGACGTGGCCGTGGAAGCGGTATCCGCCGCGATCGAACACGGCCTCGGAGATGCCGGCCGCCTTGGCGCGCTCGGCCAGCGCCTCGCCGGCGCGCTTCGTGCGCTCGGGCTTGGCCAGCTTGCGCAGCTCCGGCTCGAACCAGTTGACGGCCGCCAGCGTGCGCCCGGAGGTGTCGTCGATCAGCTGCGCGGACACCCCGTTGTTCGAGCGGAACACCGAGATGCGCGGCCGCGTGGCGGTGCCGGAGATCTTGGCGCGCACCCGGCGGCGCCGTTTCAGCCTGCGTTCGCCCTTGGTCAGAGTGCTCATGCGCGCTTACCGACCTTGCGCTGCACGTACTCGCCCTCGTAGCGGATTCCCTTGCCCTTGTAGGGCTCGGGCGGGCGCTGCTTGCGAATGATCGCGGCGGTCTCCCCCACGAGCTGCTTTGAGATGCCCTTCACGACCACGCGGGTCGGCTGGGGAACCTCGAACTCGATCCCGTCCGGCGCCGGAATCGGGACCGGATGGGAGTAGCCCACGGCGAGCTCCAGGTTCTTGCCCTTCAACTGGGCGCGATAGCCGACGCCCTGGATCTCAAGGCGCTTCTCATAGCCCGCGGTCACGCCCTGCACCATGTTCGCAACCAGCGAGCGGGTCAGCCCGTGCAGCGCCCGGTGTTCCCCGCGGTCGGTGGGCCGGGTCACGAGGAGCTGCTCACCGTCCTGGGTGACCGCGATGTCCCTGGGGATGCGCTCTGAGAGTTCTCCCTTGGGCCCGTTGACGCGAACCGAGCCGGGCTCGATCGCGACGGTCACGCCGGAGGGCACTGGAATGGGCTGTCTACCGATTCTCGACATCGCCGCTCACCAGACCTGCGCGAGGACCTCGCCGCCGACGCCCGCAGCGCGCGCGTCGTGGCCGGTCATCACGCCATGCGAGGTCGACACGATCGACGTGCCCATCCCCCCGAGCACCTTGGGGATGTGCTTGGCGTCGACATAGGTGCGCCTGCCCGGGCGCGATACGCGCCGCAGCCCCGAGATCGCCGAGCGGCGGTCCTCGGTGTACTTCAGGCGGATCTGGATCAGCTGCCCGGCGGCGCCGTCGGGAGCGGGGATCACCGACCAGGACTCGATGTAGCCCTGCTCGTCCAGTATCCGAGCCAGCTCGCTCTTCACTTTCGACGCGGGGATCTCGACCGTCTCGTGGGCGGCGTGGATCGCGTTGCGCACCCGCGTGAGGAAGTCGGCTATTGGATCGGTCATGGACATGGTTCAGATTGTCTTTCGAAGGTCTCGGCGCGTCCTACCAGGAGGACTTCGTCATCCCGGGGATCTGGCCGTTGTGGGCGAGCTCGCGCAGGCAGATGCGGCACACCCCGAACTTGCGATACACCGCGCGCGGACGTCCGCAGCGGTTGCAGCGAGTATAGGCCCGGGTTTTATATTTCGGTGTGCGCGTCTGCTTGACGCGTAGCGATGTCTTGGCCATCAGTCCTTGCTCTCTTTCTCGGCGGGGGCGTCCTCGGCCTTCGCTTTCGGTTTTGCTTTCGGTTTCGCTTTCGCCCTCGGTTTGGCCGGTTTTTTCGCGGCTTTCGGTTTCGCGGGGGCCTTCTCTGCCTCGGCCTCCTGTGCCGGCGGGGTGTCCACTGGCTCAGTCACCACCGCCTCCGCGGGCTGCTCGGCCTCGGCGACGATCTCGGCTTCGGCGACGGCCTCCGCCTCGACGGCGGCCTCATCCTCGACGACGGCCTCGGCCTCGGCCGGCGGCGCGTCCGTGGACTGCGCCACGGTGTCCTCGGTCACGGCCGGCTCGGTCTCGACGACGACCTCAGCCTCGGCGACGATCTCAGCTTCGGCGACGGCCTCCGCCTCGACGGCGGCCTCATCCTCGACGAGGTCCTCGGCCTCGACAGCGGCCTCAGGCTCAGCGGGTGCGGCGGGCACCGGGGCGACGTCCTCTGTCTCCTCGCCTGGCAGGTCGAAGCCGGCGGGCCTGCCCTGGGCGGCGAAGGGCATGCCCATCGCCGACAGCAGCGCGAAGGCCTCGACATCGGTGTGGGCGGAGGTGGTGATCGTGATGTCAAGGCCGCGCACCATGTCGATCGCGTCGTAGTCGATCTCGGGGAAGATGATCTGCTCCTTGACTCCCAGCGAGTAGTTGCCGCGGCCGTCGAAGGAGCGGGGGTTCAGGCCGCGGAAGTCGCGGATCCGGGGAATCGCGATCGAGACCAGCCGGTCGAGGAACTCGTAGCCGCGCTCGGCCCGCAACGTGACGGCCACACCGACGGGCATGCCCTCGCGCAGTTTGAAGGCCGCGATCGACTTGCGCGCGCGGCGCACGCTCGGCTGCTGGCCGGCGATCGTGGCGAGCTGCTCGGTCGCCGCCTTGAGCACTTTGGAGTCCTGCTTGCCGTCACCGACGCCCATGTTCACGGTGATCTTCTCGAGCTTCGGCGCCTGCATGACCGAGGAGTAGCCGAAGCGGCCGATCAGGGCCGGGCGGATCTCCTCCAGGTAACGGGTCTTCAGGCGGGCGGGCGGGGCTGTCGTGTTCATGGCCGAATGCCCCTAGTCGAGCTTTGCGCCGGAGCTCTTGGCGACGCGAATGCGAGCGCCGTTTTCATGCTCGATGCGTATCCGGGTCGGGTTGCCTTTGGGGTCCAGGAGCATCACGTTTGAGATGTGGATCGGGCCCTCGCGCTCAATCACGCCGCCGCCGACGGTTCCGCCGGCGCCTCCGAAGGCGCTCGAGTCGCGAACCTGTTCGGGGCGGGTGTGCAGCTTGATCATGTTCAGGCCCTCCACGTACACGCGCTCGCGCTTGGGCTCGGTGCGCAGCACTCGCCCGCTCTTGCCGCGATCCTTGCCCGCCATCACGCGCACCTGGTCGCCGGAGCGGATGTTCAGCGTGCGCCGCTTCTTCACGATCTTCGAGCGGCCCATCACAGCACCTCGGGCGCCAGCGAGACGATCTTCATGAAGTTGCGGTCGCGCAGTTCTCGAGCCACCGGCCCGAACACGCGAGTCCCGCGCGGGTTGTTCTGGTCGTCGATGATCACGGCGGCGTTCTCGTCGAAGGCGATGTAGGTGCCGTCGTCGCGGCCGATCGGCTTTTTCGTGCGCACCACGACCGCCGTGACGACCTCGCCCTTTTTCACGGCCCCCTGCGGGTTGGCCTGCTTGACGGTCGCCGTGATGATGTCCCCGACGAACGCATAGCGGCGCCTTGAACCGCCCTTGACGCGGATGCAGAGGATCTCCCGCGCGCCGGTGTTGTCGGCCACGCGAAGCCTTGTCTCGTTCTGGATCATCGCGCGCGCTCCACCACGTCGACGAGCTTCCAGCGCTTGCTCCTGGACAGCGGACGGCTCTCGATCACGCGCACCACGTCGCCCTCGTGGGCGTCGTTGTTCTCGTCATGCGCATGCAGCGTGCTCGAGCTGCGCACGATCTTCTCGTAGCGGCGGTGACGGCGAGCGATGTCGATGCGGACGGTGATCGTCTTCTCGGCCTTGTCGGAGACCACGATTCCCTGACGAACCCGGCGCGTTCCTTCGACGGGGGCATGAACCGGCGCGAGCGGCTCCGGCGCGGGAGCGGCCGCCCGGCGCTCTGCGGCCTTGGCGCGTTCCTGCAGGCGCCGCGCACGGCGGCGCACGGCCTTCACGCGGCGCTCGGCGACCCGCTCAGCGTGGCGCTCCTCGGGCGTCCGCGGTGGCTTGGCGCCGCCCGCTCGTTTGGAGCGGGCGCGGCGACGGCGCTCCTTGGGCGCGAGCACCTCCTCGGGCGCGGCCGCGGTCGCGGTCGTGCTCGCCGGAGCATCCTCGGAGGCCTCACCCTCGGAAGCATCCTGGGAGCCGTCAGCCTCGGGAGCCGCCTCGGCCTCGGCCTCAGGCGCCGTCTCTGCCTCGGCCTCGGGGGTCGCCTCAGCCTCCGCCTCCGGCGTGGCCTCCGCCTCCGCCTCGGGGGCGGCCTCGGGAGCGGCCGAAGCCTCCTCCTTGGGGGCCTCTGCCTCGGCGTCGTCGACTTTGTCGTTGTCTGGTTCGTCAGCCATGTCTGTTCGCTTGGTCCTGTTCTCGAAGCTCAGTTGCTCTGCTCGCGCTCGGCGGCGGATGCCCGCTCGCGCGCGACGGTCAGCGCTCGGGCGAGGTCGCGTCTGGTGCGAGCCATCCCAGCGGTGTCATCAAGCTCTCCGGTCGCGTTGGCGAAGCGCAGGCCGAACACGTCTTTGCGCAGCGTCGCCACGTGTTTGTCGAGTTCTGCGTCCGCCATATCCCGGATCTCCCTGGCCTTCATCGCTCGTGCACCCCTCAGTCCTCACGCAGGACGAACTTGGATTTCAGGGGAAGCTTGTGCGCCGCCAGGCGGATCGCGTCACGCGCGAGCGGCTCGGTGACTCCGGCCAGCTCGAACATCACGCGTCCGGGCTTGACCACCGCGACCCAGCCTTCGGGCGAGCCCTTGCCTGAGCCCATGCGGGTCTCGGCCGGCTTCTTGGTGATCGGCTTGTCGGGGAACACGTTGATCCAGACCTTGCCGCCACGCTTGATCTTGCGGGTCATCGCGACTCGGGCAGCCTCTATCTGACGGTTGGTGAGCCAGCCGCCCTCGAGCGCCTTCAGCCCGTACTCGCCGAACTGGACCTTGACCTGGCCGCGCGAGGTCCCGCGCCGGCGTCCGCGGTGCTGCTTGCGATGCTTGACGCGCTTGGGGGACAGCATCAGCGCCCGCCTCCGCCGTTGGGTGCTCCGCCGCCGCCGGGACGGGGACCGCGTCCACCGCCGCCACCGCCGCCGGGCCCACGGCCGCCGCCGCCGCCACCGCCGCCACGACCGCCGCCGCCGCCGAATCCACCGCCGCCTCGGCCGCCACCGCCGCCGCCACCACCGGGTCCGCGACCGCCTCCTCCGCCGCCACCACCGCGGCCGCGACCGCGACCGTCGCGGCCGTCACGACCGCCTCTGCCGTCGCGCTCGGAGCTCGGCGCCGCAGGCGCCGTCATGTCGGTCAGGTCCGCGCCGGTGTAGCCCTCGGGCATGATCTCGCCCTTGTTGACCCAGCACTTGACGCCGATCCGCCCGAAGGTGGTGCGCGCCTCATAGAAGCCGTAGTCGATGTCCGCCCGCATCGTGTGCAGCGGGACGCGACCGTCGGAGTAGCTTTCGGTGCGGGCCATCTCCGCGCCGCCCAGGCGCCCGGCCACCTGCACCTTCACGCCCTTGGCGCCCGATCGCATCGCGCTGGTCAGCGCGCGCTTCATAGCGCGGCGGAAGGCGACCCTGTTCTGCAGCTGCTCGGCGATCGACTGGGCCACCAGCCTGGCGTCCAGCTCCGGCCGCTTGATCTCGAGGATGTTGACCTTGATCTGCTTGCTGGTCATCTTGTGCAGGTCGCGGCGCAGGGCGTCCACTTCGGTGCCTGACTTGCCGATCACGATGCCCGGCCGGGCGGTGTGGATGTTGACCTCGAGTTCGTTGGCGTCCTTGCGGATCGTGATGTCCGACAGGCCGGCATGCGACAGCTTGCCGATGATGTGCTCGCGGATGCGCACGTCCTCGGCCAGGTACTCGGCGAAGTTCTTCTCGTTGAACCAGTTCGACTTCCAGTCGTGGATGTAACCCACGCGCATGGCCTCTGGATGAACCTTCTGTCCCATTTCTCAGCTCAGCTCTATTTCTTGGTTGTCCGGGGCTCGGGCCCTGGGGTCAGCGTGATCGTCAGGTGGCTCGTGCGCTTGCGAATCGGCGCTGCGCGTCCCATCGCGCGCGGCCGGAAGCGCTTCAGCGTCGGCCCCTCGTCGGCGTATGCCTCACGCACGATGAGATCGTCCTCGAGCAACTCGTGGTTGCTCTCGGCGTTCGCCACCGCCGACTCGAGCAGCTTGCTCCAGTCGCGTGCCACATCACGAGGGGTGAAGGCGAGGATAGCGCGTGCCTCCTGCACGGACTTGCCGCGCAGATGCCCGCACACCATCCGTGCCTTGCGCGCCGAGGTGCGCACGTAGCGCGCGTGGGCGCGGACGACCCTGCGCCGCGATACCGGTCTTTTTGAGTCTTTGCGTGCGCGGGTCGCGGGTTTCGGCTCGGCTTTGGCCGGCGCTTTGGCCGCTTTGGCCGCTTTGGCCGAAGCATCTTTCGCCGCTTTCGGCTCTTTGGCCGCTTTGGGCTCTTTGGCCGCAGACTCTTTCGCAGCTTTGGGCTCTTTCGCCGCAGGCTCTTTGTCCTGCGATGCCTCTTTCGCCTCGGCCTCTTTTTTCGCAGCCGGTTTTTTCGCCGCCGCTTTCGCTTTGGCTTTGGCCAGCGGTTTTTTCGAAGCTTTCGCTTTTTTGGCGGGCTCCTCGGGCGTGGCGCCCGGGACGTCCTGCTCCTCCTCGGCGCTCATCGGACTCTCCCCGACCCCGCGTGGCCGCGGAAGACCCGGGTGGGTGCGAACTCGCCGAGCTTGTGGCCGACCATCGACTCACTGATGAACACCGGCACGTGTTTGCGCCCATCGTGCACCGCGATCGTGTGGCCCACCATCTCGGGGAAGATCGTCGATGCGCGCGACCAGGTGCGAAGCATTTTCTTGTTGTTCTCGGCGTTCAGCGCCTCGATGCGGGCCATCAGGCGCTCTTCCACCCACGGTCCCTTCTTGCTTGAGCGACTCATCGCTGCTTGCCCTTTCCGCGCCGGCGGCCGCGCACAATGGCGGAGTCCGAGCCCTTGTTCTTCTTGCGGGTGCGATACCCGAGCGTGGGCACGCCCCATGGCGTGACCGGGTGGCGGCCGGCCGTGGTCGATCCCTCGCCGCCGCCGTGCGGGTGGTCGACGGGGTTCATCGCCACACCGCGGGTCTGCGGGCGCACGCCCATGTGGCGCTTGCGCCCGGCCTTGCCCACCTTGACGTTCTGGTGATCGGCGTTGCCGATCGTGCCCACGGTGGCCCGGCATTCGGCCCGCACCAGGCGCATCTCGCCGGAGGGCAGCCTGAGCGTGGCCATCTCCCCGTCCTTGGCCATCAGCTGTATGGAGGCGCCGGCGGAGCGTGCCATCTGCCCACCGCGGCCCGGCTGGAGCTCGACGTTGTGCACGACGGTGCCGACCGGCATGCGCGCGAGCTCCATGCAGTTGCCCACGGCGATGTCGGCGGTGTCTCCGGAGGCGACGGTCATCCCGACCGTCAACCGCTGGGGCGCGAGGATGTAGCGCTTCTCGCCATCGACGTAGTGCAGCAGGGCGATGTAGGAGGAGCGGTTGGGGTCGTACTCGATCGCAGCCACCTTGGCGTTGACGCCGTCCTTGCGGCGCTTGAAGTCCACGCGCCGGTAGGCGCGCTTGGCGCCGCCCCCGCGATGGCGGGAGGTCTTGCGCCCGTGGGCGTTTCGCCCGCCGCTCTTCTTGAGGCCTTCGACGAGCGTCTTCTCGGGCTTGTCCTTGGTGATCTCGGCGAAGTCGGGGTAGGAGACGAAGCGTCTACCGGGGCTCGTGGGCTTGGGCTTGCGGATGGCCATCTGAAGGCTCCTAGTCGAGGGCCGCCAGGCCCTGGAAGATCGGGATTTGCTCGCCCGCGCGCAGCTGCACGATGGCCTTCTTCCATGCCCGCGTCTGCCCGCTGGTTATGCCCCGTCGCTTGGGCTTGGGCTTGACGCTCATGGTCCTGACCTCGACCACGTGAACGTCGAACAGCGCCTCGACGGCCTGGCGGATCTGGGTCTTGTGGGCGTCCGGGTGGACGCGGAAGGTGTAGCGGTCGGCGGCCGAGAGCACGTAGGTCTTCTCGGACACCACCGGGCTGATGATCACCTGGGTGTGGTCCATCAGGCCTTCGCCTCCGCTGCGGCGCTCTCATCGGCCTGGGTTGAGATCCGCGAGCGCTGGCCGGCCCGCTCGGTGAGCGCTGAAAGCGCGGGCTCTGACACGAGCAGCGAGGCGGCGCCGAGCAGATCGGTGACACCGACGCTCTCTGACTGGAGGACCGCCACGCGCTTGAGGTTGCGGAAGGACAGCGCTGCGTCTGACTCCTGCGGGGTGAGCACGACGAGCGTGGGGCGGATCTGATCCCAGTCTTCGAGCAGGTCGAGCGCCTGGCGCGTCTTCGGCGCCTTGAACGCGCCCGCGTCGAGGATCGCGATGGTGCCGCGCTCGGCGTGCAGGGACAGCGCGCTGCGCAGTGCGGCGCGCTGCTCCTTGCGGTTGACCTTGAACGTGTAGGAGCGCGGTTTGGGACCGAACGCGATGCCGCCCCCGGTCCAGATCGGGGAGCGGTTCGAGCCCGCCCGCGCACGCCCGGTGCCCTTCTGGCGCCAGGGCTTTGCGCCGCCGCCGGAGACCATCCCGCGCGTCTTGGTGGCCGCCGTTCCGCGCCGTCGGGCGGCCTGCTCGGCGCGCACGCTCTGATGCACGAGCGGACCGAGGAAGCGGGCGCCGAAGGCGTCCTCGTCGAGCTTCACTTTCTTGGCCGCGGCGCCGCCGAGGATCGGAGCGTCAGGCATCGGTCCGCACCTCCACCACGCCACCTTTGGGACCGGGGACCGAGCCGCGCACCAAGAGGAGGTTCTCCTTCTGATCCACGCCCACGATCTCAAGGCCCTTCTGGGTGACGCGCTTGTTGCCCATCTGCCCGGGGCCGCGGATGCCCTTGAACACGCGCGAGGGCGTGGCCGAGGCGCCGATCGAGCCGGGGGCGCGGACGTTGTGCGAGCCGTGCGACTTGGGGCCTGAGACGAAGTTGTGGCGCTTGATCGTTCCCTGAAAGCCCTTGCCCTTCGAGGTGCCGGAGATCTTCACGCGGGCGCCCACCTCGAAGGACTCGACGGTCACGGTGCCGCCGAGCTGCAGCTCGCCCGCCTCGTCGCGGAACTCCGCCAGGTGGCGCATCGGCGGTGCGTCGGCCTTCTTAAGATGGCCGAGCTCGGGCTTTGAGATGTGCTTCTCCTTGGTCTGCCCGAAGGCCAGCTGGACCGCGTCGTAGCCGTCGCGCTCCGCCGTGCGGATGGCCGTGACCGGGCACGGCCCGGCCTGCAGCACCGTGACGCGTGCGACGCTTCCATCCTCCTGGAAGACCTGGGTCATACCGAGCTTTGTGGCGAGGATGGCGGACATATCGACGGAGGGGATCGGCGCTCAGGTGGCCAGGCGAATCTCGATGTCAACCCCGGCCGGCAGGTGGTCCAGGCGCTGCAGGGAGTCGACGGTCTTGGGCGTCGGCTGATGGATGTCGATCAGGCGCTTGTGCGTGCGGATCTCGAAGTGCTCGCGCGAGTCCTTGTCCTTGAACGGCGAGCGGATCACGCAGTAGACGTTCTTCTCGGTGGGCAGCGGAACGGGACCGGACACGGTCGCGCCGGTGCGGGTGGCCGTCTCCACGATCTCCTTCGCCGCCGACTCGATGGCGGAGGTGTCGTAGGCCTTCAGGCGGATGCGTATCTTGTTTTGGGTGGCGGATGCCATGGTGTGTCGGGTGTCTCTCTCTCGTCTTCTTTGATGCTGCGTTGTCTGGTCTTCCTCTGTCCTTCTTGCCCTGCCCTGCTCGCGCTGAGGCTCGGCGGGAGGCTCCCGCCGAGCCCCTCCCGAGGACGGCGCCGGAAGGATCGAACCCCCCGTCTCGGGGGCTCGGGCGCCTTCGCCACCGCCCACGCCTCATCGGCGGGGCTTTTTAGTCGTATCGGACTGCCAACAGTGTGCCGCCCCACGATCCCCCGGGGGCGGGTGCTACTGGATGATCTCTGTCACCACGCCTGAGCCGACCGTGCGGCCGCCCTCCCTGATGGCGAAGCGAAGGCCCTGGTCCATGGCGATCGGCTGGATCAGCTCGATCTCCATCTGGACGTTGTCGCCGGGCATGACCATCTCGACGCCGTCGGGCAGCTTTGCCACGCCGGTGACGTCGGTCGTACGGAAGTAGAACTGAGGCCGGTAGCCGGTGAAGAACGGGGTGTGACGTCCACCCTCCTCCTTCTTGAGCACGTAGACCTCGGCCTTGTACTTCGTGTGCGGGGTTATGGAGCCGGGCTTGCACAGCACCTGGCCGCGCTCGATCTCCTCCCGCTTGGTGCCACGCAGCAGGCAGCCGACGTTGTCGCCGGCCTGACCCTGGTCGAGGATCTTGCGGAACATCTCAACGCCTGTCACGACCGTCGAGGTCGAGTCGTGGACTCCCACGATTTCGACCGTGTCGCCGGTGTTGACGATGCCCTGCTCGACACGTCCGGTGGCCACCGTCCCGCGCCCCGTGATCGAGAAGACGTCCTCGACCGGCATCAGGAACGGCTTGTCCAGCTCGCGCACGGGCTCGGGGATGTAGGTGTCGAGCGCCGCCGCCAGCTCAATGATCTTCTCCTTGTATTTCTCGTCGCCCTCGAGGGCCTTCAACGCCGAGCCGGTGATGAACGGGATGTCGTCGCCGGGGAAGTCGTATTCGCTGAGCAGCTCGCGAACCTCGACCTCGACCAGCTCCAACAGCTCCTCGTCATCGACCATGTCGGCCTTGTTGAGAAACACCACGATGTAGGGGACGCCAACCTGGCGCGCCAAGAGGATGTGCTCGCGCGTCTGCGGCATCGGTCCGTCGGCCGCCGAGACCACCAGGATCGCCCCGTCCATCTGGGCGGCGCCGGTGATCATGTTCTTCACGTAGTCAGCGTGACCGGGACAGTCGACGTGAGCGTAGTGGCGGTTCTCGGTCTGGTACTCCACGTGCGAGGTCGCGATGGTGATCCCGCGTTCCTTCTCCTCGGGCGCGTTGTCGATCTCAGCGAAGGTGCGGGCTTCCGCTCCTCCGTGCTCTGCCAGGACTGTCGTGATGGCAGCGGTCAGCGTCGTCTTGCCATGGTCGATGTGACCGATGGTCCCGACGTTGACATGCGGCTTGTCGCGCTCGAACTTCTCCTTCGCCACTTTTGGTTAGCTCCTGTATCGACTTGTATGTCCGCCTCTGTGATGGCGAACCGGGGAAATCTATCTGAATGCAGCGCTCCGTGACTGCTGCCTGCTGCTTCCAGTTACTGCTCAGGGGTTTGGAGGCCTGGTCGCCGGCACTCTAGGCCGGAACCGGCTCCCCCGTCCTCTGCTCGACGATCTTCTCGGCGATGTTCGGGGGAACCTCCTCGTAACCCTCAAACTGCATCGTGTGGGTCGCGCGTCCCTGCGTGTTTGAGCGCAGGTCCGTTGCGTAGCCGAACATCTCCGAGAGCGGCACCCGGGCCGTGACCGCCAGCGCGTTGCCGCGGCGCTCCTGACCCTCGACACGACCACGGCGGCGGCTCAGATCGCCGATGACCTCGCCGAGGAAGTCCTCGGGAGTGACGACCTCGACCGCGAAGATCGGCTCGAGCAGCACCGGTTTGGCGCGCCTTGCGGCCTCCTTGAAGGCGATCGACCCGGCGACCTTGAAGGCGATCTCCGAGGAGTCGACATCGTGGTACTTGCCGTCGGTCAGCGTCACGAGCATGTCCACCATCGGGTAGCCCGCCTTGACGCCGTTCTCGAGCGCCTCTTCGACGCCCTTGCGCACGGCCGGGATGTACTCGGAGGGGATGTTGCCGCCCTTGACCTTGTTGACGAACTCGAAGCCCTCGCCCGGGTTCGGCTCGAGGTTGATGTAGACCACCCCGAACTGGCCCGAGCCGCCGGTCTGGCGCACGAACTTGCCTTCGATCTTCTCGACCGAGCCGCGCACCGTCTCGCGGTAGGAGACCTGTGGGCGACCGACGTTGGCTTCGACGCCGAACTCGCGCTTCATGCGGTCCACCAGCACCTCGAGGTGAAGCTCGCCCATGCCCGAGATCTCGGTCTGGCCGGTCTCTTCGTTGGTGCGCACCTGGAAGGTGGGGTCCTCCTCGGCGAGGCGTCCCAGCGCGATCGACATCTTCTCCTGGTCGATCTTCGTCTTGGGCTCGACCGCGACCTTGATGACGGGCTCGGGGAAGACGATGTTCTCCAGGTGGATCGGAGCGTCGGGTGCCGCAAGCGTGTCGCCGGTGATGACCTGCTTGATGCCCACGGCGGCGGCGATGTCGCCGGCGTAGACCTCGGAGACCTCCTCGCGCTCGTTGGCGTGCATCATCAGGATGCGCCCGATGCGCTCGGTCCTGCCCGAGCCGACGTTGAGCACGCGCGCGCCGGCCTCGAGGTGGCCGGAGTAGACGCGGAAGTAGGTGAGCTTGCCGACGTAGGGGTCGGCGGCGATCTTGAAGGCCAGCGCCGAGAACGGCTCGGAGTCATCGGCATGGCGGATGACCTCGCGGTCCTGCTCCTCGCCCTTGATCAGTTCGGTGCCGACCACCGGCGGGACGTCCAGCGGTGAGGGCAGGTAGTCGATGACCGCGTCCAGCAGCGGCTGCACGCCCTTGTTCTTGAACGAGGAGCCGCACAGCACGGGGGTCAGCTTGGTCGACAGCGTGGCCTTGCGGATGGCCAGCTTGAGGGCCTCTTCGGAGACCTCTGATTCTTCGAGGATCGACTCCAGCAGGCCGTCGTCGTAGTGGGAGACCTCCTCGAGCAGGTGTTCGCGCGCGGCTGCGGCTGCCTCGGCGAGGTTCTCGGGGATGTCGAGCTCTTCCTGTTCGGTGCCGAGCTCGTCCTTGTAGACGATCGCCTTCATCGTGACCAGGTCGACGATGCCCAGGAAGTCGCCCTCGGCGCCGATCGGCAGCTGGATCGGCACGGGGTGCGCGCCGAGGCGGTCGATCATCGTCTGCACGCCCTTGTCGAAGTCCGCGCCGGTGCGGTCCATCTTGTTGATGTAGGCGATGCGCGGGACGTGATACTTGTCGGCCTGGCGCCAGACCGTCTCTGACTGGGGCTCTACTCCGGCCACCGAGTCGAACAGGGCGATCGCGCCGTCGAGCACCCGCAGCGAGCGCTCGACCTCGACCGTGAAGTCGACGTGCCCGGGCGTGTCGATGATGTTGATGCGGTGATCCTTCCACTGCGCCGTGGTGGCGGCGGAGGTGATCGTGATGCCGCGCTCCTGCTCCTGCTCCATCCAGTCCATCGTCGCGGCCCCATCGTGGACCTCGCCGATCTTGTAGGTGCGCCCGGTGTAGTAGAGGATGCGCTCGGTCGTCGTCGTCTTACCGGCGTCGATGTGAGCCATGATCCCGATGTTCCGGGTGTTTTCGAGTGTGAACTTACGTGGCATGGATGTGTGTGGGGGGTCGGAGGGAGGGTTGTGTGAGAAACGGCGCCCCCCGCAGGAGGCTTGAGTCATGCAAGCGTTTTCGGGCAAAAAAATGGGCCCCCCGGGCCCACGCACGCTGTTGGTCTGCCCTGGACCGTTCCGCGTTCGTTATCTGCTCGAGGTCTCCATCTTGGTTTGCTGCAACACGGGAAAACCCTGCTCACACGTCAGTGTCTACCCGCGACACAGGTCCGACTATAGCAGAGCAATTCTGGGCATCCACCCCCTCAGGGAAGGGGTTTTGAGGCAGATTTGAGGGCCCCCTCGGGACCCTCACAGGCCTCCTCGGGCGAGGCGTCCTCGAACATGTCTCCGAGCAGCGCGAGCACCTTCGTGGCGGCGCGCAGGTCCTCGGCGTCGACCCCGGCAAGGGCCTCATCCCAGCGGCTCTTCCAGGCCTCGCGCTTGGCCTCGATCTTGCGGGCGCCCTGGCGGGTCAGCCGCGAGACCACCACGCGGCGGTCGACATCGGAGCGGACCCTTTCGACGTGGCCGCTCGCGGCCAGGTGATCGAGCATCTGGGTGACCGTCGCGGGGGTCAGCCGCGCGGCGGCGGCGAGATCCCCCGCCGACAGCTCGCCGCGCTCGTCGAGCTCGATCAAGAGCTCGAACTGGGCGTGGCTCAGCTCAGAGCCGGCCAGGTGGGTGTCGCGCCCGCGCAGGCGGCTGAGACTTCGGAACACCCGGCGAAACTGGAGGCCCAGCTCGGTCAGCTCATCCGGGCGCTCGGCGGTGTCGGTCGTGTCGGTGGTCGCCATCCCGCCTTCTCCTATGCGCCCAGGGGCTCGACGGTCGACTCGGCGTTGGCGGCGGCGCGACTGAGCCGCGCGCGCGGATGCTCGGCGCGCAGCAGCACGACACAGGGGATCAGCCCCAGCGCGGCCGTGCCGAAGGACCACCAGTAGGCGGTGTTGAAGGCGTGCGCCAGGTGTACGACCGACGGCGAGTGCCCGCTCGCACGCTGCAGCACGACCGCCAGCACCGCCGTCCCGATGGCGCCGCCGATTCGCTGCAGCACGTTCATCTGCGGCGTGGCATCGGACAGCTGATCGGGTCGCAGGGTGGCGAACGCGGTGGTCATGGCGGGCATGAACGAGAAGCCGATGCCGACTCCGCGGACGAGCAGCACCGCCGAGATGCCGAGAATCGAGCTGTTGGCGCCGATGAATGCCAGCGGGATCGTGCTCAGACACAGCACCGAGACCCCGGCCAGCGCCACGCGGCCGCCGCCGAAGCGGTCGGTGAGGCGCCCGGCTATCGGCATCGCGACCAGCATGCCAAGGCCCTGTGGCCCGACCAAGAGGCCCGTCGCGATCAGGCTCTCGTGGCGCACCTCCTGGTAGTAGAGCGGCACCAGGATCATCGCCCCGAACAGGGCGGCGCCGAGCGCGAAGGTGGTGAACGAGGCGGCCGCGAAGATGCGGTTCTTGTACAGGCGGATGTCGAGCAGCGGACGCTCGATGCGCAGCGCGTGCCAGCAGAAGACCCCGACCATCACGAGCCCGGCGACGATCGGCCCGACGACGATGTCCGCCGTGAGGCTCCTCCCCGGTGTGCCGAGCTGGGCCAGGCCGTACACGATCAGGGTCGACGCCGTGGACAGGATCGCGAGGCCGACGACATCCAGGCGCCCGGCCTCACCGGAATCTGTGTGCGGGATTATGCGCCAGCCGAGGATGAACGCCACAACGCCGATCGGGACGTTGACGAGGAAGATCCACGACCAGTGCAGGCTCTCGAGGATCGTCCCGCCCAGCACCGGCCCGAGGATCGGCCCGAGCATCGCGGGCATCGCCACGATGCCCATCACGCGGCCCATCCGCTTGGGCCCGGCGATCTGGGCCATGATCAGCTGGGCAATCGGCATGATCATTCCCCCGCCGGCGCCCTGCAGCACGCGGAACAGCACGAGCTCGGTCGTCGAGGTCGCGATCGCGCACAGGGCCGAGCCGATCGTGAACAGCACCAGCGAGGTCATGTACACGCGCTTTGCCCCGTAGCGGCGGGCCGCCCAGCCGGTGATCGGGATGACCGCGGCCAGCGACAGCAGGTAGCCGGTGATCACCCACTGGGTCTGCGCCAGCGAGCTGTGCAGGTCGTGTTCGAGCGTGTGCAGCGCGACGTTGACGATCGTCGTGTCGAGGATCGACATGATCATCCCGAGGATCACCACGCCCGCGACCTTCCACACGTAGGGCTCTATGCGATCGCCGGCCTCCGGGTGGAAGGCGGGGTCGGTTGTCGGCGCGGGAGAAGACATTCGGTACCGAAAGTTTAGGTACCAAACCTTCTTTCTTCAAGCCTCTGTGTCCAGGATCACACAGACGTCCACATATGCGCGGCACCCACCGCCGCGCTAGGCTCGACAGCGATGGCGGACCCCCTGAAGATCCTAACGTCGGTGACGAGCGAGCCCGAGGCCGAGCTGGTCGTCGAACGCCTTCAGGCGGCCGGCATCAGCGCCATCGCCCAGCGCTCCATCGGCGGCCCCGAATGGGGCTACTCCGGAGCGCGCGACGTATTTGTCGGCGAGGAGGACCTCGAGCGGGCACAAGAGCTGCTCGCAAGCGAAGAGGGAAGCTTCAGCGACGAGGAGCTGGGCCGCCTCAGCGAAGAAGCGGTCCAGCAGAACAAAGACGGCTGACGCGCGCAGGTCCGCCCGGAACGGGGCCTACCCGGTAGCGGTTCGAGGATCAAGCGAGGCAAGGACGCAGTGAGCGAAATGTGCTCTGCACATGAGCGATCGAGGACGCCGCCCCGCGCCGATCATCGGGCCGCTACCAGCGGTAGTGGGCGAAGGCCTTGTTCGCTTGGGCCATGCGGTAAATGTCGTCCTTGCGCTTGTACGCCCCACCCTGCTGAGACTGCGCGTCCATCAGCTCGTTGGCGAGGCGCTGGGCCATCGACTTCTCACGACGGCTGCGGGCGAACTCGACGAGCCAGCGGACCGCGAGCGTGCGTGCGCGCCGGGCGGGTACCTCGACGGGCACCTGGTAGGTGGCGCCGCCCACTCGGCGGGAGCGCACCTCAAGAGATGGGGTCAGAGCCCTGATCGAGGCCTCCAGGGACTCGATGGGGTCTTTGTCCGAGCGCTCGGCCACCAGCGCCAGGGCGTCGTAGACGATCCGCTCGGCGGTGGACTTCTTGCCGTCCAGCATCACCTTGTTGATGACCTGCTGGACGAGCTTCGAGCGGTGGATCGGATCCGCCTCGACGGGGCGAATCTGGGCGGCTGCGCGTCTGGGCATTCCTCTACTTCTTCTTCACGCCGTACTGCGAGCGCGCCTTCTTGCGGTCGCTCACGCCGGCCGCGTCGAGCGTGCCGCGCACGACCTTGTAGCGGACACCTGGGAGGTCCTTGACACGGCCTCCACGCACCAGCACCACCGAGTGCTCCTGCAGGTTGTGCCCCTCGCCGGGGATGTAGGCGGTCACCTCGATCGAGCCCGAGATACGCACGCGCGCGACCTTGCGCAGCGCGGAGTTAGGCTTCTTCGGGGTGGTCGTGTACACGCGTGTGCAGACCCCGCGCCGCTGCGGCGCGGCGACTTTCTTTTTGCGCCCGCTGCCCGACTTCAGGCCGGGGGTGGCGAGCTTCTTCTTCGGGGACACGCGTCCCTTGCGCACGAGCTGAGAGGTGGTGGGCATCGGGCGCTGATGCTAGCAGCGCTAGGCCGTCGCCGGGACGCCGGCCGAGCGCACGGGCGCGGGCATCAGCGCCGAGGCGACGATCACGAGCACGAATGCGCAGGCCTGCAGCACGACCCCGAGCGGGCTGGCCGCCATCGGGTCGCCGAACACGAGGATGCCGCCGGCGATGCCGGCGATGTTGGCGGCGGTCCCCGTAACGGCGATCACGGGGACGGCGTCGCCGTCCTGAAGAGCGCGTGCGGAGGCATAGAAGGCGATGATCGAGGCGATCACCGCGACCGCCAGCCAGGGGCTGAGCAATAGGCCCATGAACCCATGCACGCCGGTGATGCCGGTGAGCGCCTTGATCGAGGTGTCTGAGACACCGAACAGGATTCCGGCGGCGGCGGCCAGCATCACGCCGTGGTGCTCGACCGGCCCGCCCATGCGCGGGCCCATGATCAGAAGGCCGCCGATGCCGAACAGGCCGGCCTCGAAGGAGATCATGGCGGCCTGTGAGAACTGCGAGTGCGCGCCGTGGAAGGAAGGCAGCGTGAGGCCCAGGGTCACGAGGCCCGCGGCGGTCAGCATCAGCCCGATCCACTGGCGGCGGCCGACCTTGAATCCGAACATGCGGTCGGCCATCACGGCGATGAACACGACGCCGGCGGCAAGCGAGACCTGGATCACGGACATCGGCGCCATGGCCAGGGCTGCGACGTGCAGGCCCCAGCTGGCGGTGGCGATGATCATGCCCAGCGTGAACCACTTCGAGGAGTAGAGCTGGCGCACCGAGTGGAACGGGCGGCGCAGGTCGATCCTCGGCACCGAGTTGGCGCCGCGGTACTTGAAGAAGAAGCCCAGGTTGGCGACGAAGGCGCAGGCAAGCGCCAGCAGAATGCCCAGATCGAGGGTCATCGGCTCGTGCGCGAGTGCTCGGAGGGCAGGAGGGTAGGCAGTATCAGAGGATGAGTGGGGGTCATGGGAGCTCTTTCGGGGTCCGGTTGGTGTGTCGGGTCTTTCGCTACCCCTCCGCTCCCACTGAAGGGTCCATCGGCATGGTCCCCGGCTGCTTTACTCACAGCCGCCGATGTCCGCACATTGCCCGGCCAACCTGTGCGTAGCCTAAAGACCGTCTCTGAACTGAACATGACGAACGACACAAGCAAGCCCCTGCTGATGGTCGATATCGACGGCGTGATCTCGCTGTTCGGCGCTGACGGCCCCTCCGCCCAGGGAACCTTCCACTCGATCGACGGCATACCCCACTTCCTTTCGTCCACGGCCGCCGCACACCTGCTCGGCCTGGCCGAGGACTTCGACCTGGTGTGGGCGAGCGGCTGGGAAGATCGCGCCGAGGAGTACCTGCCGCACCTGCTGGGACTGCCCGCGGGGCTCCCGTTCCTGAACTTCGAGCGCTCGCCGGGCACCACCAACGCCCATTGGAAGCTCGCGGCCATCGACGCATACGCCGGCCGCCGGCCCCTGGCCTGGATCGACGACGCCTTCAACGAGGCATGCCACGAGTGGGCCGGAGAGCGCCCGGCGCCTACCCTGCTCGTGCGCACGGAGCCCAGGGACGGGCTCACGTTGCGGGAGGCGCGGCTGCTGCAGGAGTGGGCCCGGGCGCGCTCTGCGGCATGATCGAGGCCGCCGCCGGCAGGTGCAGCGCCACCGAGACGGCGGCGGGCGCGATCGGGCCGCCCGGGGACAGGGCCCGCAGCCAGATGCCTTCGCGGGCGCCGGGAACGATGCTCACGGGCAGCGAGAATTCGCCGGCTGAGCCGGTGACGGCCTGGGCCAGGGTCTGCTCGGTCACGAGTTCCCCCCTGGCGGAGACGCTCCGCAGCTGAACTTCGATGGGTGCCCCGGCGATCGGCGTTCCGTCAAGGAACGCGAGCGTGCCGCCCAGCACCGCCGCCTGGGCGCTCGCGCCGGCGGCCACGTTGAGCGTGACCCGCGCCGGGCGCCCGGCCAGCTGGCTGACGACCCGGCGGATGCGGGGCAGCTCACCGTAGAGGACGTCGCCGGGGCAGTCGGTCGAGTCGCCGTCGCGGTGGCCGGCGATGCGCGGCAGCGACACGTGCGCGCCCGCAGGAAAGCGGCTGTAGCGGGCGCCGGCTGGGTTGACCCGGACCGTCACCCGCCCGGCGGTGGGGACGCCGTGAAGCGAAAGCTTCCAGGCCAGCAGGCGCTCGAGCGACTCTTTCGCGGCATTCGAGATCGGCACTTCCGAGAAGCTTCCCAGCACGGCGACACCGGTTGAGACGAGGTTGTAGCCGCCGGCCTGCGCCCCCACCACGGGCTCTGAGACACCGCCCGCGCGGGCCTCCCAGATGCGCCCGAACAGGTCCAGCACGAAGTTGTAGCCGATGTCGTTCCAGCCGTTGCCGTAGCGATGGAAGGCGTAGATCGCGCGCAGCATCGCGGGCACCTCGGCGGAGGTGTAGCCGTTGGGGTTCTCGGTGTGATGCACGAAGGCCATCTCCACGTCCCCATATTCCGGAGCCACGCGCGGGTGCGCGACCCCGCGGGCCCAGGCGCGCCGGGCGATGATCGGCGG
This sequence comes from uncultured Solirubrobacteraceae bacterium, assembly GCA_963826995.1. Lineage (GTDB taxonomy): Bacteria > Actinomycetota > Thermoleophilia > Solirubrobacterales > Solirubrobacteraceae > Palsa-744. The sequence continues at coordinate 719,253 of CAWGYZ010000006.1, forward strand.
CTGCCCCGGCCCCGCCGCGAGCGCCGGGGTGACGAGCGCGAGCGCCGCCTCAGAAGCGCGTGTCCCCGCCGCAAGCGCCTGTCCACGCGCAGTGCGCCCGAAGCTCACATCCACGAGCTTCAGGCGCACCCCGTTCAGTGCCCGCCCGGCCCTCAGCTGAAACCTCCGCCCTCCCCCGGTCCACACCGGATCGCCGGTCAGCCTGGCCGAGGCGGGACTGAGGTCGGGACCGTGGCCGTGCCCGCCCGCGGACACCCAGGGGCTGAAGCTTCCGTCGGGCCTCTGCACGCGCAGCTCGAGCCCCGACGCGTCGCTGGCGGCCGGCCATTCAATGCCCGCCAGGTCCGCATTCCGGCCCACATCGACGGTCGTCGCCCTGTCGGTGATGTCGCCCACCCAGCGCTCGAAGCAGACGGGCTCGGCCACGCCCACGGGCCCGGCGGGCTCCGATGGCGCCCCCACGGCATCTGCGGGCCGGACGAACCGGCCCCCGGCCACGCCGGCCACGCCGGCGGCCCCGGCCGCGAGCAGCGAGCGCCGGGTGATCTCTGGCGGAGAGCTCATCGCTTGATCCCGCGGGCGAGCATCTCAGAACACAACACGGCCGCTCCCCGGAGGTCGCGGCCGTGTGGATGAGAACCCTCTCAACGGCCAGGCGATCCTACCGCCTGGCCGCTCCCTGCTAATCCTCGCTCGGGGTCTCCTGGACCTCGAGCTCTGCGAGCTCCTCGACGAAGCCCGTGTCGGCGGTGCCGGCGCCGATCTTCTCGAGCGATGCCAGGTCGGCGTCGAACTCCTGCCCGTAGCCGCCGTTGAAGCCGTCGCCGCCGGTGAGGCCCAGCTCGGCCGCGATCTCGTCCTGGTCGAGCAGCCCGACGTCGTCGATCGCGCGGGGCAATGGCTCCGAGGGCTCGATCTCGATCCGCCGGTAGCGCTTCAGCCCGGTGGCGGCCGGGATCAGCTTGCCGATGATCACGTTCTCCTTCAGCCCGTTCAGCCGGTCGGTCTTGCCCTCCAGGGCAGCGTCGGTCAGAACCTTGGTGGTCTCCTGGAAGGAGGCCGCTGACAGGAAGGAGTCGGTGTTCAGCGACGCCTTGGTGATGCCGAGGATGATGTCCTCGAACTGCGCCGCCTCATCGCCCTTCTCGATCACCGCGTCGTTCGCCTTGGCGAATTCGAAGCGATCCACGAACTGGCCGGGAAGGTAGTCGGTGTCGCCCTTCTGGTCGACCCGCACCTTCTTCAGCATCTGGCGCACGATCAGCTCGATGTGCTTGTCGTTGATGTCCACGCCCTGTGACTTGTAGACCTCCTGCACCTCTTTGACGAGGTACTGCTCGGTCTCGGTGCGGCCGCGGATGGCGAGCAGCTCGTGCGGATACACCGAGCCCTCGTTGAGCTGGCGGCCCGCCGTGATCTTCTCGCCGGAGGCCACGAACAGCCGCGTCCGCCGTGGGAAGGCGTGGCGGTGCTCCTCGCCGGCCTCGTCGGTGATGACGACCGTCAGCGCCTTGTCGGTCTCCTCGATCGAGACCACCCCGTCCTGCTCGGCGATCTTGGCGAGGCCCTTGGGCTTGCGCGCCTCGAACAGCTCCACCACGCGCGGCAGGCCGTGGGTGATGTCCGCGCCGGCGACTCCGCCGGTGTGGAAGGTGCGCATCGTCAGCTGGGTGCCCGGCTCGCCGATCGACTGGGCGGCGATGATGCCGACCGCGTCGCCGATCTGGGCCAGCGCGCCCGTTGCCATCGCCCGCCCATAACAGGCCTGGCATACGCCGCTGACGGCCTCGCACTTGAGCACCGAGCGCACGGGCACGGTGATGACCGTGCCCTTGTCGTGGTCGTCCTGGAAGGCGGCGATCATGTCGGCCAGCTCGGAGCGGCCGATCTCGGTGCCCTGCTCGGCCAGCATGCGGTTGCGCTTGGTCGTGATCGGCCTCGCGGCGATCCGCCCGACGAGACCGTCGTTCGGTTCCCCGCCGTCCTTGAACACGGGCATCTCGATCAGACCCTCGGTGCCGCAGTCGGGCTCGCGCACGATCACGTCCTGGGCCACATCCACGAGCCGCCGCGTCAGATAGCCGGAGTCGGCGGTCCGCAGTGCGGTGTCGGCCAGGCCCTTTCGCGCGCCGTGGGTCGAGATGAAGTACTCGAGCACCGACAGGCCCTCCATGAAGTTGGCCTTGATCGGGCGCTCGATGATTTCACCCTTCGGGTTGGCCATCAGGCCGCGCATGCCCGCCAGCTGGCGGATCTGCTTGAAAGACCCGCGGGCACCCGAGTTGGCCATCATGAAGATGGGGTTCAGGGTGGCCAGGTTGGCGACCATCGCGTCGGCCACCTCGTCGGTCGCCGCGTTCCACTTCTCGACGACCGCCTCGTGGCGCTCCTCCTGGGTGATCAGGCCCATGTCGTACTGGTCTGAGATCTCAGCGACCAGCTTCTCGTACTTTTCGATGATCGACTGCTTCTCCGGGGGAATCACCACGTCGTTCTTTGAGATCGTGATCCCGGCCTGGGTTGCGTACTTGAAGCCCAGGTCCTTGAACGCGTCGAGCACCAGGGAGATCGTGGTCGCGCCGTAGGTCTGCACGAGCATGTCGATCAGCCGGGTGGTGTCCCGCTTCTTCATCGACTGGTTGACGAACGTGTACTTGGTGGCGTCGAACTCGTCGCCCAGCGCCTCGGCCAGCGCACGCTCGATGCGGTCGTTGTAGATGATCCGCCCGATCGTGGTCAGGACGTGGCCGCCCTCGCGCCCGTAGGGGCGGAACTCGGCCAGGTCGTGCAGCTTGACCACGCCTCCCTCGTAGGACAGCTCGGCCTCCTGCGCGGTGCGGAACACGTGCGGGCGCGGGTCATGCGTGGCCCGGTCGATCTTCGAGAGCTCCTCGGCCTCCGGACCGTAGGTCAGGTAGTAGGCCCCCAGGATCATGTCCTGGGTCGGGGTCGCAAGCGGCGCCCCGTGGGCCGGCGAGAGGATGTTGTTGGATGACAGCATCAGGATGCGCGCCTCCGCCTGGGCCTCGGCCGACAGCGGAAGGTGCACAGCCATCTGGTCGCCGTCGAAGTCGGCGTTGAAGGCGTGGCAGACGAGCGGGTGCACCTGGATCGCCTTGCCCTCCACGAGCAGCGGCTCGAACGCCTGGATACCCAGGCGGTGGAGTGTGGGGGCGCGGTTCAGCAGCACCGGGTGCTCGTGGATGACCTCCTCGAGCACATCCCACACCTCGCCGATCATCGAGTCCACCATCTTCTTGGCGGCCTTGATGTTCTGCGCGGACTTGCGCTCCACCAGCCGCGCCATGATGAACGGCTTGAACAGCTCGAGCGCCATGATCTTGGGCAGGCCGCACTGGTGCAGCTTCAGGTAGGGGCCGGCCACGATCACCGAGCGCCCGGAGTAGTCCACGCGCTTGCCGAGCAGGTTCTGGCGGAAGCGCCCCTGCTTGCCCTTGAGCATGTCTGACAGCGACTTCAGCGGACGGTTGCCGGGTCCTGTGACCGGGCGCCCGCGGCGGCCGTTGTCGAACAGCGCGTCCACGGCCTCCTGCAGCATGCGCTTCTCGTTGTTGACGATGATCTCGGGCGCGCCGAGGTCGAGCAGCCGCTTGAGGCGGTTGTTGCGGTTGATGACCCTGCGGTACAGGTCGTTCAGGTCTGAGGTGGCAAAGCGCCCACCGTCGAGCTGCACCATCGGGCGGAGCTCCGGCGGGATCACCGGCACGGCGTCGAGAACCATCATCTCGGGCTTGTTGCCGGACTGGATGAACGCAGATACGACCTTCAGGCGCTTGACCGCGCGGGCCTGCTTCTGGCCTTTGCCGGTCTTGACCTGGTCCTCGAGCTCGATCCTTTCGGCCTCGAGGTCGACCTGCTGGAGCAGGTCGCGCACGGCCTCTGCGCCCATGCCGCCGCGGAAGTACTCGCCGAATCCATAGGAGGACCCGAAGCGCTCCTTCAGCTCGCGGAAGGTCGTCTCGTCGTGCTCGATCTGCTTGGGCTCCATCGTCTTGAACAGCTCCCACACGTTGCGCATGCGCTCGGCCGCGTCCTCGATGTAGGCCTCGGTGTCGGCGATGTCGGCCTCGAAGGCCTTGTTGAGCTCCTTGACGAGCTTGTCGCGGTCCTCATCGGAGATTTTCGCGAGGTTCACGTCGAGCGAGTCCGCCCACAGGTGGTCGTCGTCGTTGAAGTGGGTCTGTTTGCCGTTCTGGAGGTACTTTTCCCGGCGCTTGAGCGACTCACGCAGTTCAAGCACGCGCTCCTCGCGTTCGGCCGCGTAGGAGTCGAGGACCTTGTTGACCTCCTTCTCGAGGGAGTCGATGTCCTTCGTGCGCGCCTCGTCGTCCACCCACGTGACGATCGATGCTGCGAAGTACAGGACCTTCTCGAGTTCCTTGGGCGCCATGTCCAGCAGGTAGCCGATGCGGCTGGGCACGCCCTTGAAGAACCAGATGTGGCTGACCGGGGCGGCCAGGTCGACGTGGCCCATGCGTTCGCGGCGGACCTTCGAGCGGGTCACCTCGACACCGCAGCGCTCGCACACGATGCCCTTGTAGCGGACGCGCTTGTACTTGCCGCAGTAGCACTCCCAGTCCTTGGTGGGACCGAAGATGCGCTCGCAGAAGAGGCCGTCCTTCTCAGGCTTGAGCGTGCGGTAGTTGATTGTCTCCGGCTTGATCACCTCGCCGGAGCTCCAGCTGCGGATCTGCTTGGAGGAGGCGAGACTGATCTCGATGGCGTCGAAGTTATTGATATCGATCATCTGTTCTGGCTTTCGCTCGCGGGTGAATCGGGATTTTGCTGCCCTGGGGACCGGCGCCGCCGGCTACGTTTCGGCCAGCCCAGGCTCGGTCTGCGCCTCGGGCTCGGCCCCCGCCAGCCCCTCGATCTCCTCGATCAGCTCCTCCTCGACCAGCACCTCGTCGGCCGCGTCGGCCAGCTCGTCTGAAGCCGCGGCGACCTCGGGCTCGGCGCCATTGGCCAGCGCGTCCGGAGACTCGGCCTCCTCGTCGCCGTCCTCCTCGGGACCGTCGCCCGCGAGGGCGCGCACTCCCGAGAGGTCGATGCCGAGCTCCTCGGCGGCCCGCAGCAGGTCGTCGTCTTCGTCTCGCATCTCGGTGCGCTGACCTTCCTCGGAGACGACGTTGACGTCGAGCGCCAGCGACTGCATCTCCTTGAGCAGCACTTTGAAGGACTCCGGCACCGACGGCTCGGCGATGTTCTCGCCCTTGACGATCGCCTCGTAGGCCTTCACGCGGCCGATCGTGTCATCGGACTTGATCGTCAGCATCTCCTGCAGGGTGTAGGCGGCGCCGAATGCCTCGAGCGCCCACACCTCCATCTCGCCGAAGCGCTGGCCGCCGAACTGCGCCTTGCCTCCCAGCGGCTGCTGGGTGACCAGGGAGTAGGGGCCGGTCGAGCGGGCGTGGATCTTGTCGTCGACGAGGTGCAGCAGCTTCAGGATGTACATGTAGCCGACCGTCACCTGTTCGGCGAAGGGCTCACCCGTGCGGCCGTTGAACAGCGTCATCTTGCCCGAGGCCTGCTCTCCGGGGCGGCGGCTCTTGTCGACGTCCATCTGGATGCGCCCGGTGTGCTCGTCCTGCCAGCTGACGAGCGCCTGGTCGACGTCTTCGACGGTGGCCCCGTCGAACACCGGCGTGGACACGTACACGCGACCGGAGGAGCCGGCGACGTTTCCGTGGCCGTTGCCGTTGCCGTTGCCGGCTTCGCTCTGGGATTCGGTGTAGGCCTCCGAGCCGTCGTCATACCAGCCCTGGGCGGCCACCCAGCCGAGGTGGGTCTCGAGGATCTGGCCCACGTTCATGCGCGAGGGCACGCCCAGCGGGTTGAGGATCACGTCGACGGGCGTGCCGTCCTCGAGGAACGGCATGTCCTGCTGGTCGACGATCTTCGAGATCACACCCTTGTTGCCGTGACGGCCCGCGAGCTTGTCGCCCTCGGAGATCTTGCGCTTCTTGGCCACGAACACGCGCACCAGGTCGTTTACCCCCGGCGGCAGGTCGTCGCCGGCGTCGCGGCTGAAGGTCTTGACGTCGATCACGACGCCGCCCTCGCCGTGGGGGACCTTCAGCGAGGTGTCCCTGACCTCGCGCGCCTTCTCCTTGAAGATGGCGCGGATCAGCTTCTCCTCGGCCGTCAGCTCGGTCTCGCCCTTGGGCGTCACCTTGCCGACCAGCAGGTCACCGGAGATGACCTCGGCGCCGACGCGCACGATGCCGCGGTCGTCGAGGTTTCGCAGCGACTCCTCTGAACGGTTGGGGATGTCGCGGGTGATCTCCTCCTCGCCGAGCTTGGTCGTGCGGGCGTCGATCTCGTACTCCTCGATGTGGATCGAGGTGAGCTCGTCGTCCTGCACGAGGCGCTTGGACAGGATGATGGCGTCCTCGAAGTTGTAGCCCTCCCAGGACATGAAGGCGACCATCAGGTTCTTGCCGAGTGCCATCTCGCCGCGGTCGGTCGAGGAGCCGTCGGCCAGCACGTCGCCGGCCTTGACCTTCTGGCCGGTCTTCACGCGCGGCTTGTGGTGGATCAGGGTGCCCTGGTTCGAGCGCATGAACTTCTGAAGCTCGTACTCCTCGCTCTTGCCTCCGCTGCCCTGGACGATGATCTCGTCAGCGTCCACGTACTCGACCGTGCCCGCCTCCTTGGTCAGAAGGACGTCGCCCGTGTCGAGCGCGGCGCGGCGCTCCATGCCGGTGCCGACCAGGGGAGCGTCGGCCTTCAGAAGCGGTACGGCCTGGCGCTGCATGTTCGAGCCCATCAGCGCGCGGTTGGCGTCGTCGTGCTCGAGGAACGGGATCATGGCGGTCGCAACCGACCAGATCTGCTCCGGTGAGACATCGACCAGGTCGACGTCTTTCGGGCCGACGGTGACGTACTGGCCGGCCTGCGTGCGGCACAGGATCTCCGTGCCCTTGAGCTTCCCCGTCTTGGGGTCCACCGGCGTGTTCGCCTGGGCGATCAGAAGCTCCTCTTCCTGGGTGGCGTCGAGCCTTTCGACCTTGTCGGTCACGACGCCGTCCTTGACCACCCGGTAGGGCGTGGTAACGAAGCCGTACTCGGACACCTCCGCGAAGGAGGACAGCGAGCCGATCAGCCCGATGTTCGGTCCCTCAGGCGTCTCGATCGGGCACATGCGCCCGTAGTGGGTGGGGTGCACGTCTCGCACCTCGATCGGCGCGCGCTCGCGGGTCAGCCCTCCGGCGCCCAGTGCGGACAGGCGCCGGCGGTGGGTGAGCCCCGCCAGCGAGTTGGTCTGGTCCATGAACTGGGACAGCTGGGAGGAGCCGAAGAACTCCTTCAGCGCGGCCACCACGGGACGGATGTTGATGATCGTCTGCGGGGTGATCGTGTCGGCGTCCTCGGTGGTCAGGCGCTCGCGCACGACGCGCTCCATGCGGTAGAGCCCGATCCGGAAGGCCTCCTGGATCAGCTCGCCGACGGTGCGCAGGCGGCGGTTGCCGAAGTGCTCGTACTCGTCGAGGTGCTCGGCGACGGGCTCGCGCGGCATGCTCGCGGCCTCGGCCGCGTAGTCCTTGATCTCGACCTCGCCGTCCTCGGGGATGCCGAGGATCTTGGGCAGCTCAACGAGCTCCTTGACCAGGGCGATGATGTCGTCCTTGGTCAGCGTGCGGGTGTCGAGGTCGGTGGTCTGCTTCAGCCGCGAGTTCAGCTTGTAGCGGCCCACGCGCGTGAGGTCATAGCGCTTGGGGTCGAAGAACAGCTGGTTCAGAAGCGCCTTGGCGTTGTCCACGCTCGGCGGCTCGCCGGGGCGCTGCTTCTTGAACAGCTCGATCAGCGCGCCCTCTTCGGTGCGGGTGACCTCGGTGTCGGTGTCGATCGTGTTGCGGATGTACAGCGAGTTGTTGAACAGCCGCAGGATCTCCTCGTCGGTGGCGTACCCCATGGCGCGCAGCAGCACGGTCACCGGAAGCTTGCGCTTGCGGTCGATGCGGACGAAGACCTTGCCTTTCTTGTCGATCTCAAGCTCAAGCCAGGATCCACGGGCGGGCATCAGGTTGGCGATGAAGACCTGCTTCTCGCGGTCCTTGGGCTCCATCAGGTAGGCCCCGGGGGACCGCACCAGCTGCGTGACGACCACGCGCTCGGTGCCGTTGATCACGAAGGTTCCGCGCTCGGTCATCCAGGGGAAGTCGCCCATGAAGACAGACTGCTCCCGGATCTCTCCGGTCTCGCGGTTGATGAAGGCGACCGTGACGGTCAGCGGGCGGGCGTAGGTGAGGTCCTTCTCGCGGCACTGGTCAAGCGAGGCGACGGGCTCGTCGAAGACGAACTCACCGAACTGCACCGCCAGGTTGCCGGTGTAGTCCTCGATGGGCGAGATGTCATCGATGGTCTCGCGCAGCCCGCCCTTCTCCGGGTCGGTAAGCCACGTGAACGAGCGGCGTTGTATGTCAATCAGGTTGGGGACGTCAACGGTCTTATTGAGGCGCGCGAAGCTTCGGCGCGTCCGGAGAGCATCTGCAGCAGCCAAGAAACGACTCCTTCGGAGGGCGATGAAACGGGCAGAGGAGCGCGCCGAAGCGCGACTAGCAAAGATAGCACAGACCAGCGACGCCCTTAAGTAGGCTGCCAGCGCTCACGGACCCCGCCCCCGGCAATCGCGTATGTGGCGCGACATCGGACGTTCCAGGCGGCTGCGGCTATCGGCCAGCGGCGCACACTTTACAGCAAACTCCGCGCAATTGTTAGGGGAACATAAAGAGGGCCCGCGGTGGCGGGCCCTCGATCGGACGGCGTGCCGGTGAGCGGGATCTACTTGACCTCGACCGAGGCGCCGGCCTCCTCCAGTTCCTGCTTGAGCTTGTCGGCCTCCTCTTTGTCGACGCCCTCCTTGATCGGCTTGGGAGCCTCGTCCACCAGTGCCTTGGCCTCTTTCAGCCCGAGCCCGGTGGCGGCGCGCACGACCTTGATCACCTGGATCTTCTTGTCGCCGGCCTCGGTGAGCATCACGTTGAAGGCGCTCTGCTCTTCGGCATCGTCGCCTCCGGCGTCGCCTCCGCCGCCGGCGGCAGCGGCGGCGGGCGCCGCAACGGCGGCCGCCGAGACGCCGAACTCCTCCTCGAGCGCCTTGATGCGCTCGGCGAGCTCGAGTACCGAAATGCCCTTCAGCTCCTCGATCCAATCCTGTGTGCTGGTAGCCATCTTCGTCAGTCCTCCTTGGGGGGATTCGCGTCGGCGTCATCGGGCTGGGTCTCAGCCGAAGCGTCCGCCTGGTTGTCATCGTCTTGTGCCGGCTCATCCGCCGGCGCAGCTTGGTCATCGGGCGCGGCCTCGGCGGGGGCCGCCTCTGCGGCGGGCTCCTCAGGCGCGGGCTCCTCGGTGGGAGCCGCCTCCGCGGCAGGCTCCTCGGCCTTGATCTCGTCCGCGGGAGCCGCCTCTGCTGCGGGCTCGTCCACGGCGAGCTCCTCCGCCTTCGTCTCCTCCGCGGGAGGCGCCTCTGCAGCGGGAGCCTCGGCCTTCGGCTCCTCTGCGGGAGGGGCGGCTCCGGCGGGCGGGTCGCCCGCCGGGATCTCTCCGGACTCCTTCTTGTCGCGCACCTGGCCGAGGGCCGAGGCGAGACCGCCCACCAGGGCGCTCAGGCTGCGGACCAGGCCGCCGACCGGGGATGCCACCACGCCGACCAGCTGGCCGTAGAGCACTTCGCGGGACGGCAGGCGCGAGAGGGAGCGGATCTGATCGACGTCCAGCGGGGAGCCTTCCATCAGCCCGCCCTTGAACGGGAGCAGCTGCGTGGCCCGCGCGTAGTCGGCGATCGCTTTGGCCGCCGTGGCGACGTCGCCGCGCACGAACGTCAGAGCGGTGGGCCCGGCCAGGTAGTCCTTGAGCGTGGTGGCTCCGACCTCGTCGGCGGCCCGCTCGGTGAGCGAGTTCTTGACCACCTTGAAGCTTGCGTCGGCCTCGCGCAGCTTGGTGCGCAGCTCGGCCGCCTGGGCGACGGTGATGCCCCGGTAGTCGACGGCGAAGACCGCCTGGGACTCGTTTATCTGGGCGGCGATCTCGGCGATCGCCACTGCCTTCTGGTCTCGGTTCATTGGGCTCCTGTCCCGGTCTTACGAGCGCGGTTGTGCGCGATCGCCGGGGGTCTCTGGTGGCCTGTATGGAGTGCGCTAGGCGGCGATCGTCGCCGCGGGCGCCTCCTCGATGATGTCACGTGTGCGGCTTGAGTCGACCTTGACCCCGGGGCCCATGGTCGAGGCCAGGGTGACCGAGCGCAGGTAGCGGCCTTTGGCGACCGCCGGCTTGGCCCTGATCAGCTCTTCGATCACGGCCGCGTAGTTCTCGAGCAGCTGCTGGTCTGAGAAGCTCGCCTTGCCGATGATCAGGTGCACGATGGCGGTGCGGTCGGTGCGGTACTCGACCTTGCCCGACTTCGACTCCTCGACGGCCTTGCCGACATCCATAGTGACCGTGCCCACCTTGGGGTTGGGCATCTTGCCTGAGGGCCCGAGCACCCGGCCCAGGCGACCGACGACGGACATCATGTCCGGCGTGGCGATGACCACGTCGAAGTCGTCGAAGCCCTCCTCGATGCGCTTGGCCAGATCGTCGCCGCCGACGACGTCGGCGCCGGCCTCCTCGGCCTCGCGCACCTTGTCGCCTTGGGCGAACACGGCGATCTTGACCTCCTTGCCGAGGCCGTTGGGCAGGGCGATGGTTCCGCGCAGCTGCTCGTCGGCGTGGCGAACGTTCAGGCCCGTGCGCACGTGCAGCTCGATCGACTCGTCGAACTTGGCGCTTGACGTGGTGCGCACCAGGGCGACCGCCTCGCCGGGCTGGTACTCGCGCTCGCGGTCGACCTGTGAGAGGCGCTCGAGGTAGCGTTTCCCGTGCCGGCTCATGAGGCCACCTCGACGCCCATCGAGCGCGCGGTGCCGGCGATGATCTTCGCGGCCTGGTCGATGTCGTGGGCGTTCAGGTCATCGAGCTTTCGCTCGGCGATGTCCCGCAGCTGCTGCTGGGTGATGGTGCCCACCTTCACGCGGTTGGGCTCGCCCGAGCCCTTGGAGATGTTGATCGCCTGGCGGATCAGAACCGCGGCGGGCGGAGTCTTGGTGATGAACGTGAAGGAGCGGTCCTCATAGACCGTGATCACGACCGGGATCACAGTGCCGGTTTCGCTCTGGGTCTGGGCGTTGAAGGCCTTGCAGAACTCCATGATGTTGATCCCGTGCTGGCCCAGTGCGGGACCCACCGGCGGGGCAGGGCTGGCCTGCCCGGCGTTCGCCTGGAGCTTGATGGTCGTGAGTACCTTCTTTGCCATATCCGATCAGCCTATCTGGGCTAGAGCTTCTTCACCTGGTCGAACCCCACCTCTACGGGGGTCTCTCTACCGAAGATGGATACCAGCACCTTGAGCCGGGCCGCGTCCTCGTTGATCTCGGAGATCTCCCCCGAGAAGTCAGACAGCGGGCCCGAGACCACCTTGACCGACTCGCCGATCGTGAACTGGGCGCGCGTGCGGGTGGCCGTCGCCACCTCCTTGTGCAGCAGCCGGTCGACCTCCACCTGGGTGAGCGCCACCGGCTCCTGGGAGGCGCCCACGAACCCGGTCACGCCGGGGGTGCCCTTGACGACTCCCCAGGAGTCCTCGTTGAGCTCCATGTTCACCAGCACGTAGCCGGGCATGGTGCGCTTCTCCACGGTGACCTTCTGGTTGTCCTTCATCTCGGACACCGCTTCGGTCGGGACGACCACGTTGCGCACGGCGCGCTGCTGACCGAGCGACACCACGCGGTGTTCGAGGTTGTCCTTGACCTTGTTCTCATGGCCGGAGTAGGTGTTGACGACGTACCAGCGAAACATTCAGTTCCTAGAGGATGAATTCGACGATTTCCTTGGCCACGTAATCGGCCAAGCCCAGATACGCGCCCGCGATCGCCACGAAGCCGAGCACGACCGCCGTTGCCTGTGTGACGTGGCGGCGGTCGGGCCACTGGACACGCTGAAGCTCGGCCCAGCTGGCGCGAAGGAATGCGACGGCGCGGTTGCCTCCCCGGCTCGGCGCGCCGGAGGCCTGCTCGGGCGTGACGCCGCCGTCGGGGCCGCCGCCGCCGGGCCGCCGGCGCACCTTGCTGCCGGCCGGTTCCTGAAGTTCATCGGCGCTGAGGTCGCCCTCGCCCAGCGCCTCGGCCTCGATTTCGGCCTCTGACAGCGTGTCGGGGTCCGCGGGTACGCCGCCGGCCCCGCGCACGAGCGCGGCGTCGAACTCGTCGACCTCTCCGGAGGCGTGGTCGAGTGCAGCCGGGACGTCGGCGCGCTCGAGGTCGCCGGGGTGAGCGGGCGTGACCGGGGCGCCGTTGGGCACCGCGCCGGCCGGCTCGACCGGCGGCGCGCCGTTGGCATCGGGCTTTGCCGCGGGGGTGGGAGCGGAAGCCGAACGGCCTGCACCAGCGTTGCCCCGGCGTTCCCGGCGCTGCTTTGCACGTTTGCGGTCACGGGCCACGGCAGCGCTCCCGCGCTAGCGAGTCTCCCGATGGCTGGTGTGCTTACGACACCAGCGGCAGTACTTGCGCAGCGACACCCGATCGGGGTTGTTGCGCTTGCTCTTATTGGTCTGGTAGTTGCGATGTTTGCACTCCTCGCAAGCGAGGGTGATCGCGATTCGAACGTCTCCACGGGCCATGTGGGAATTCCCTGCGTAGTTGTGGTCAGCGAGCGGCCTAGGGCGAAGAAAAACCCCGCCTAGGCGCGAGGTGTCAAGCAGTCTAGCGCGCCGGGGGGCTACTCGTACAACGTGAAGGTGGCCAGGATCACATACAGAGCGACCAGCGCCCAGCCCTCGAAGGCGGCGGCCTCGCCGTCCCCGGTGATCTGCGCGAGTGCCAAGGTCGTCAAGAGCAGGGCGCCGATGTAGACGGGGGCCAGCGCGAACGTGAGGGTCGTGTTCAGCGCGAAGGACACCAGCACGAGCAGCGGGAACAGGAAGGCCGCGATCTGGGCCACCGAGTTCTTCACGACCGAGATCGCCAGGTCCGAGCGGCCCTTCGAGGCCAGCACCAGGCCGGCGGTGTTCTCCACGGCGTTGCCCGCGATCGCCACGATCACGAGGCCCGCGAACGCCTGGGAGAGGTGGAGCTCCGAGATCGCCGGCTCCAGGCCATTGATGAACCAGTCGGACACGAACGCGGAGGCGACCCCCCCTGCGAGCAGCAGCACGAGGGTGAACTGCAGCGACAACCGCGGTCCGCTGGGGCGCACCTCGGCAACGCCCGCGCCCGGCGGCCCCGCGGCCGCGTCAGCGGTCGTCTCATCGGCCGTCACGGGAGGTTTGTCATCCCGCAGATATGGCACCACCCAGGCCCCGTAGACCACCAGCAGGCAGATCGCGCCCACGATCGAGATCGACTTGACGTGATGGCTCGCCGGATCGTGCGCCGCCAGCGACAGCCCCAGCAGCACGATGATGAACACCGTCACCTGAAGGAGCGTGGCCGTGTCCCTGGGAAGGCGCGTTGAGAAGCGCATGATCCCGTCCGGCGCCCGGCGCGCGCCGACCACGATCACGAGGCCGAGCACCAGCAGCGCGTTGGCCAGGATCGATCCCACGATCGCCGTCTGGGCGACCACCAGCTCGCCCTTCTGCAGCGCGAAGATCACCACGAACAGCTCGGGCAGGTTGCCGAGCGTGGACTGCAGCATCCCGGTGACCCCCGGTCCGAAGCGCTCGCCCAGCTGCTCGGTGGCGAAGGACACCACCCATGCAAGGCCCGCCAGCGCCAGCGTTGCGATCGCGAAGCGGGGAACCGCGGCCCAGCTCTGGTAGTTGGCAACCCCGGCCAGCGCGGTCAGGAGCGCGATCAGCCCGACTATCGATCGCTCCCGTGGCGTCAGGGCGGACATGCCCGTGCGGCGCTCCTCAGTGGGCGTCGAGCACTCGGTCGATCAGGCCGTACTCGGCCGCCTGCTCAGCCGAGAAGAAGCGGTCGCGCTCCATGTCCTCGCGCACCTCCTCGGTCGGCTTGCCGGTGTGCTCGGCATAGATTTCGTCGATCCGCACGCGCACGTTCAGGATCTCCCGCGCGTGGATCTCGATATCGGTCGACTGTCCTTCAAAGCCCGCCGAGGGCTGATGGATGAGGATCCTCGAGTTGGGCAGCGCCGCCCGCTTGCCTTTGGTGCCGGCCGCCAGCAGAAGCGAGCCCATCGACATCGCCACCCCCACGCACATCGTCGCGATGTCGGGCTTCACGAACTTCATCGTGTCGTAGATGGCAAGGCCCGAGTAGATGCTACCGCCCGGGGAGTTGATGTAGATCGAGATGTCCTTGTCGGGATCCTCGCTCTCCAGATGCAAAAGCTGCGCCACCACCAGGTTTGCCACCTGATCGTCGATCGGCGTGCCCAGGAAGATGATCCGCTCGTTCAGCAGCCTGGAGTAGATGTCGAACTCGCGCTCGCCCCGCGCGGTTCGCTCGATCACCATGGGGATCAGCGGCATTGGAGCACCCTAGCGTGGACGGCCCGCGGTGGCCGGTTGTGCGAGTTCAGCCCGATTACATCGGGGTAGAGCTGTGCGCGACGATGCACGGAGCATGTTCAGAGGAGCAATGAGCCGCCGCCTTGCCATCGCCGCCGTGGCGCTGCTCGCCGCCCTGGCCGCCGCCGTCCCAGCCCTGGCGATGACCAGCCACGCCGGCTGGCCACCCAACCAGCACCTGGTCATGGACAGGGGCCCGGCCGGGCGCCACCACACGCTCGCGGGGGTCCAGGGCAGGCACAACTACCTGCTGGGCGGCTACGGCGACGACACCATCTACGGGGGCAACGCGGGCGATGTCATCTGGGGCGACTACCACCCCAGCGGCGAGTCCACCCAGACGGCCGTCATCCACGCCGGCAACGGCAAGAACTTCATCTACTCGAACGACACCGTCAACTTCGTGTGGACAGGCACCGACCCCGCCACCGTGGTCCACGCCCACGAGGGATCGGGCGTGATCCACTGCGAAAGCCCGGGCATCGTGGTGTTCACGAGCCACCACGCCCTCCCCCATTACAAGCTCCACGGCTGCCGGCGCATCAGCTTCTACTCCGTCGGCTACTGACCCCGGGCGCCCGCCCTCTCACGCGAAGTAGTGATCCTCCTGCAGGTCTGCGATCAGGCCCGGGTGGGTCGGCTCCCAGCCGAGCAGCTCGCGGGTGATCGCGCTCGAGGTGGGGTTGTCGAAGGAGGCGAAGCCGGCCAGGTAGCTGAGGTGCTCGGGCGCCTCCTCGGCGGTGAAGCTGATGGCCGGCACGCCCAGCCTTGAGCCGATCGTCTCTGCGATCCCCCGGAACGGGACGCCTTCATCGCCCACGGGGTGCAGGTAGGAGCCGGCCGGGGCGGACTCCACCGCCAACCGGTACAGCAGCGCGGCATCGCGCGTGTGCACGGCGGGCCAGCGGTTGGCGCCGTCGCCGATGTAGGCGGCGTGGCCCTTCTCGCGGGCCAGCCCGATCAGCGTGGGCGTGAAGCCGGTGTGGTCCAGATCGCTGTGGACCAGCGGCGGGAGCCTCACGACCGAGGCGCGCACGCCGCTGCCGGCCAGCGCGATCGTGGCGCTCGTGGCCTCGGTCCTCGGGCCGCCGGGGATCACGTCCTGCTCGGTGCCGGGACGCCCGGTGATGGAGCTCAGCGCCAGCGTTCCGCCGGTGTTCACGAAGGGCGCCTCGGAGCCGGTCAGCGCCGCCCCGATCGCCCGCGTGGCCGCCAGGTCGGAGGCAACGGCGCCCTGGTAGTCGCCGGTGAGCAGCGCCTCGTGCTTGAAGGCGAGGTGGATAACGCCGTCTGACTCGGCGGCCGCCTCGGCCAGACCCTCGAGGTCGTCGAGGTCACCGCGGCGGACCTCGGCGCCGAGCGCCGCCACGGCCGCGGCGGAATCATCAGAGCGGGCCAGGCCGAGGACCTGATGGCCCGCGCCGATCAGCTCAGGGATGACGGCGGATGCGATGTGGCCCGAGGCGCCGGTGACGAATACGCGCATGAGATGCCTCCAGATGGTTGGTGTGATCGGCGAGCGAGCCACCGATGGCACTTGGTGTCATGACTCTAGCACGCACATGACACCGAGTGACATCATCTAGGGTGTAGTGATGGTCAGATGGCAACCGGACGCTGAGCTCAGGCTGCAAGAGGCGGCGCTCGGCCTGTACGCCGAGCAGGGCTTCGACGCCACCACGGTGGCGGAGATCGCCAAGCGGGCCGGGCTGACCAAGCGGACCTTCTTCCGCTACTTCGCCGATAAGCGCGAGGTCCTGTTTCGGGGAGCCGGCGAGCTGCAGGAGATGTTCGTCACGGCAACCGCGGCGGCTCCTGCGTCGGCCACGCCGATCGAAGCCGCCCTGGCGGCCGCGCTCGGAAGCGCCGGCGAGATGTTCGCCGAGCGCCAGGACTTCGCCCGCCGGCGCCAGGCGATCATCGTCGCCAACCCGGAGCTTCAGGAGCGCGAGCTGATCAAGTTGTCATCGATGGCGGAGGCCATCGCCGCGGCGCTGCGTGGCCGGGGCGTGGCCGCTCAGGCCGCCACGCTGGCCGCCCAGACCGCCATGACCATCTTCCAGGTCGCCTTCGAACGCTGGGTCGATCAGCCAGACCCCCACGCCCTGCCGCGACTGATCTCCGAGTCGCTTTCAGAGCTGCAGGCGCTGGCGGGCGCCGCGCCCGCCGCGCTCACAGGTTGACGCCCCGCATGCCGGCCTCGTCGTAGCGATCGCCGGCGGCCACCGGCACCGCCTCGGCGATTCGCTCGACCTCCTCATCGCTCAACTCGACGTCCGCTGCGGCCAGGTTCTCCTCCAGATAGGACACCCGTTTGGTGCCCGGGATGGGGACGATGTGCTCGCCGCGGTGGAGCACCCAGGCCAGCGCCAGCTGCCCGGCGGTGATCCCCTTCTCGGCGGCGAGCTCTTTGACGCGATCGGCGAGCGCCAGGTTCGCGGCGAGATTGTCGCCATTGAAGCGCGGCCCGTAGCGGCGGAAGTCACCCTCGTCGAGCTCATCGGGCGAGCTGAAGCGCCCCGACAGGAAGCCCCGGCCGAGGGGCGAGTAGGCGACGAGCGCTATCCCGAGCTCGTTCAGTGTGGGCAGGATCTCATCGTCGACGTCGCGGGTCCACAGCGAGTACTCGGTCTGCACCGCCGTGATCGGGTGGACAGCGTGCGCGCGTCGGATCGTCTCGGCACTGGCCTCTGAGAGCCCGAGATGGGCGACCTTGCCCTCGGCCACGAGCTCGGCCATCGCGCCCACGGTGTCCTCGATCGGCGTGTTCGGGTCGACGCGGTGCTGGTAGTAGAGATCGATGCGATCGACCCCCAGCCTTTTCAGCGAGCCCTCGCAGGCCGAGTGCACGTAGGCGGGGCTGCCGTCGATCACCCGCCGCGGCGGATCGCCCGGTTCGAGCCTAATGGCGAACTTGGTGGCCAGAAACACCTCATCGCGGCGGTCGGCGATCGCCCGGCCGACCAGTTCCTCGTTGGTGTGGGGCCCATACATGTCGGAGGTGTCGAGGAAGTTGCAGCCGAGGTCCAGGGCTCGGTGGATCGTGCGCAGCGACTCGGGGTCGTCGGTGGCCCCGTAGAAGGCCGACATGCCCATGCAGCCGAGGCCGATGGCCGAGACCTCGGGGCCGTTGGGCCCAAGAGTGCGTTTCTGCATGGCTCTCTCCTTTTGGGTGGAAGTTCGAGCCCGGTATACCAGCCTTCGCGCGCCACCCGGATAAAGTCACGAAACCGTGTTCCCGCTGAACCTGCCCAACGTCCTGACCGTGCTTCGCATCATGCTCGTGCCGGCGCTGGTCGTGGCCCTGCTCGGAAACACGCCCGACGGCGACGTGATCGCGGCGGTGGTGTTCGCCCTGGCCTCGCTGACCGACTTCGTGGACGGCTACCTCGCGCGGGCGCGCGACTCGATAACGACCTTCGGCAAGCTGATGGACCCGCTGGCCGACAAGCTTCTGATCATCGCCGCGCTGATCTCGCTCGTCTCCCTGCACCGCCTGGCGGCCTGGATCGCGATGGTGATCATCACGCGCGAGCTGGCCGTCACGGTGCTTCGCCTGGGCGCCACCCAGGCCGGCGTGGTGATGGGCGCGAGCATGTTCGGCAAGGTCAAGACCTGCCTTCAGATCGCGGCAATCCTGGCGGTCATCGCCGTGCACGGACAGCCGCTGTGGCTGTCGCTGCTCCTGTACGTCACGGTCGTCGTGACGGTCGTCTCGGGCCTTGACTACTTCTTCGGCATACGCCGCCGGCTGCAGCAGGCAGAAACGCCCGGCGCTGCCGGCTGAGCGCCGCTCAGGCGCCGTCCAGCCACTGCTCGAGGGTCGTCTGCCGCGTGGCCGGCGTGCCCGATTCGATCTCACTGCGCAGCTCTGACAGCAGGCCATGGCGCTCAGCCACCACGTTGTGGCGGTGGATCGTCTCGAGGTTCTCCTGGTGGGCTGAGACGAAGCTCTGACCCTCCAGCTGCGGAAAGCCCGCGACCACGCCCGCGATCATCTCGCGCACGCAGTCCTCGACGAAGCGCGGGCGGCGATGGGCCTTTTCCACCACCTCGACCTCGTCGCTTCGCTTCATCAGCTCATAGATCTCCGAGGACATGCTGGCCTCGGCGATGGCCAACAGGGCGGTGGCCTCGATCTCGGCGGCGCAGCCCTCGATGCAGCCGATGTGCAGGGTGGCCAGGCCGCGCTGGTTGTGGGTCGCCACCGGCACCCGCTCGAGGATGCGCTCGATCTGCTCCTCTGAGAAGTCGTCCTCGGCGAGCCGCTCGCGCGCGCGGCCGGCCACCAGCTCCTGCGCGCAGGGGCAGGCGGTCATGCCGGTGGCCGAGACGCCCACGATGCGCCGGGTCCCGTGCTCGTAGGCCACCGCCCGCCCATACAGCGTGTAGATCTCCTGGGTGGGCACCCCCGAGACGGGCGCCGGCTTGTGCTCCGGGTACTGGGCGGCGATCGTCACCTCCGCGCGCTCGGCTCCCTGGCGCGAGCGAACGAGCTCCGCGATGTGCTGGGCGAGCGTCTCGGCGCGGAACGGCGACTCGCTCAGCACCACCTCGCCGATCGCCTCGTTGACGACCTCGTCGAAGCGCGACATGTGCGCCCCCTTCTGGTCGCGGCTCAGATCCACGAAGCAGTCGAGGCGCGCGAAGAACAGCTCATCGCGGATGCGAACCACCTTCTCGACGCCGGTGACGCCGACCCGCGAGAGCCCCACCCGCACCGCCGGCGTGCGCGCCTGGACGTCGTCATCCGCGCCCGGTGGGGCAAGTACGGGGGAGCTGGGCCGTGCCGCCTGCATCGCGGCAAGCGTAGCGCGCGTCCATGGGCCGATCGGAGCGCTGAAACCGGCGCGGCTGCGCGACCGGGGATTCTGGTATCACTTCGCCACCGCGGCGACACACGCAACGGAACTGCCAATGCCACTATCGCAACGCACGGGAGGCTGAGCGGAAATCGGGGAGTCGGAGCGGTTCTCGCTCCGGCATCGGATCTACCTGGGGGTAGCTGTTGACGGGGAAGCAGGACGGTCTGTCTGTCGTCGCGGATACAGCCGTGATCGACGCGGAGGAGATGAGGCGCATGGATCTCGGGAAGACCGAGGTCGATCTCACGGTCGAGCCGAGCCTCGACTCGCTGCGGCTGTATCTGCGCTCGATCGGCCGGGTTCCCCTGCTGAACGGCGAGGAGGAGGTGCTCTTGGCAAAGCGCATCGAGCGCGGCGACATGGCGGCCAAGCAGCACATGGTGGAGGCCAACCTGCGCCTGGTGGTGTCCATCGCCAAGGGCTACGTGGGGCGCGGGCTGACGTTCCTTGACCTCATCCAGGAGGGGTCGCTGGGGCTGATCAGGGCCGTGGAGAAGTTCGACTACCGCCGCGGCTACAAGTTCTCGACCTACGCCACCTGGTGGATACGCCAGGCGGTCACCCGCGCGATCGCCGACAAGGGCCGCACCATCCGCATCCCCGTGCACATGGTCGAGCGCCTCAACAAGCTGGTGCACGCAGAGCGCGCGCTGATCCAGCGGCTCGGTCGCGAACCCACCGCGACGGAGATCGCCGATGAGCTCGAGTGGCCCGTGCGCGAGGTGCGCGACGTCATGCACCTGGCCCAGCAGCCGGTCTCGCTTGAGAAACCGGTGGGCGAGGAGGACGACTCGGCGCTCGCGGACTTCATCGAGGACGTGTCCGCCGAATCGCCCTTCGAGATCGCCTCAGAGGCGCTGCGCCGCGAGAACATCGCGCGCGTGCTGGCATCGCTGCCCAGGCGCGAGCGCGAGGTGATCGAGCTGCGCTACGGGATCGTGGGCGGCCGCGCCCGCACCCTCGAGGAGGTGGGCCGGGCCTTCAACATCACGCGCGAGCGGGTGCGGCAGATCGAGAGCCGCACGCTGAAGAAGCTGCAGTCGCTGCCCGAAGCCCAGCAGCTGCGCGAGGCTTCCTGAGCGCCTAGACTGACGTCGCCCCGGCGGGGTTCCCGAGCGGTCAAAGGGGACGCGCTGTAAACGCGTTGGCTCTGCCTTCGCAGGTTCGAATCCTGCCCCCGCCATGTCGGTCGATGGTCGCTCCCCACCGGGAGCGACGGGAAATCCCGTTGGGGGACTACGCTTGCGTGATGACGCCGAGCAGTGGTGCCAGTAGCAGGCTGGTGGTCACGTCGATCGCGGTTCCAATCACCGCGCGCGGCCATCGAAGCCCCGATGAGCAGATGATGGTCCGTTTCCCAGGCATCTATCGGGCATTGGCGGGGATCGTCCTTCGTTTTCTCCGGCCCGACATGCGGCTGCGGCGGTGGTTCGTTCGTCGCGCCGTCGTGTCCGGCTGGGCGGCTGTGCAACGCCGCGATTTCGAGTTGATGCTCCTGCGCTATTCGCCCGATGTCCTGTACGAGGCGGACGCCGGATTCCAAGCGCTCGGGGTGCCGGGCGCAGCGCGCGGGCGAGCAGAGATGGCCAACGTGATTGTGGAGATACTTGATGCATGGGATCGCCAAGAGCTTGCCCCGGTGCTCGTGGTCGACCTCGCCGACTCTCTTATCGTGCTCGGGAGGACCCGCGTGCACGGTTCGGCGAGCGGTATCGAGCTGGATATCGAGCTCGCCCAGCTGCTGACCCTCGAACGTGGCCTCGTTACCCGCGAGCGTGACTTCAATCACTGGGACGATGCGTTGCGCGCTGCATCACTCGACCCCACCGCGCTTGACCTGCCTGGCCGGCGGTAGCGATCGCTGCCCGGGATCGGAAGGCCTCCACAAGCGCAACGGGCCACAGACCGGCCCGACCCCGATCTGTTCGGGAGCAATTCGGGAGCAGGCATCGTGACCGGACCGCAGACAGGGACGGTTGCGCCCGAATGGAACCTGCCCCCGCCATGTCCTTCTGTGCGCGACTCCTGCGGCAGCTCAGTCGCGCTGCCCAGTGCGTCCGCCACCTCCTCGCTGATGGGCGCGCTGATCTGGACGCGGTTGTTGGGCTTGTCGTAGACGATGCGACGCTCGAACGCGTCGAACAGCGCCCGTTTGAGCTCAGGCGATGCGCGTCGTAGCTGCTTGGTGAGGTTGGGCAGTCGTTCCAAGGAAGCCACCAGCTCGCTGTGATCTGCCGTGACATCAAGCTGAAGCGCCTGCTGGGCGCGCTCGATCCGCTCCTTTTTCGGCGCGGAGCTGCATGATGCGCCTGCCGACGAGCTCCGGCTCGACCCCCTTCTCGAATCGAGACATAGGTTGGGAGCGAGCACCCGGCCAGCTCTGAAATCAAGCCATTCTTGGGAGACTCGCGCGCCTGTAGGACCCGCCCACTCAGGTGTGGTCGGCTCTCTGGCGGTTTGCAATGGTGCCGCTGGCTCGCCACCCGGTGCTTGAGCCGGCGTGAGCGCTTCACTTACGTGGCAGCCGATCCCGGAAGTACTCTCAACGGATCGACGCGGCTCAATTCAGGGCGCGAACGGGACTCGTCGTCGCCTCACGAACGCTGGGGCTAGTAGCGCTTGCCTGCCTCGCGCTTGGATCCTTCGAAGCGCTCCCGGCGCAAGCTTCACAGGAGTGGCTCACTCCAGTCAACATCGCTGCGGCAGGGCCTAACTCGCAATCGCCCCAGGTCGCGGTTGACTCCCAGGGCAACTTGGTCGCCGTTTGGGAACGGGAACACGGTGGCGGTGAACAGTTCACCCAGAGCGCATTTAGGCCGGCAGGCGGCGCCTGGCAGAGCGCGGTCAACGTCTCAGAACCATCCTTCGGTGGGGAACCGGAGATCACCGTCGATCCGCAGGGGGATGCGGTCGCGGTCTGGCGGCGCAGGGAAGGAAACGATCTGATCATCCAGAGCGCATTTAGGCCGGCCGGCGGCGCCTGGCAGGAACCGGTCAACCTCTCCGCATCGGGCGGGAGCGCGTCGGTGCCCAGGGTTGCTACGGACCCCCAGGGCGACGCGGTCGCGGTCTGGCAAAGCTCCAACGGGAGCGGCGAAGACTTCATCCAGAGCGCATTTAGGCCGGCCGGCGGCGCCTGGCAGGAACCGGTCAACCTCTCGCAGCCCGATGCCGACTCGGCCAAGGTTGTCCTAGACGCCCAAGGCGACGCGGTCGCCGTATGGAATCGCTTTGACGGGGGCACCCGTACGATCCAGACCGCATTCCGGCCAAACGGCGGCAGCTGGCAGGAAGCCATCAACCTCTCCGCCTCCGAACCGGGCAATAATGCCGAAATACCGAGCGTTGCGGTGGACTCCAGCGGAGATACGCTCGCGGTCTGGGAGTTCGGCAAAGGCGGTGGACAGATCGTCCAGAGCGCATTCAAGCCGGCCGGTGGCCCTTGGCAGTCGCCTGTGAACCTCTCCGCAGGGGGTGAACACCAGGAACCCCACATCGCGATGGACTCCCGTGGAGATGCAGTCGCTGTGTGGAACGGCGGTGGCCACACCATCCAGAGCGCATTCAGGCCAGCCGGGGGTCCTTGGCAGGGCGTGGTCAACCTCTCACAACTAGAAGGCGCGTTCAGATCCCAAGTCGCGATCGACTCCCACGGCGACGCGGTGGCCGTGTGGGAGCGCTACAGCGGGGCCAACGAGGTCATTCAAAGCGCGGTCAGGCCGGCCGGCGGCAGCTGGCATTCGCCTGTGAACCTCTCCGAAACTGGGGAAGCAATCGGTCCCGCGGTGGCCATTGACCCCGAGGGGAATGCGGTTGCTGTCTGGCAGCATCGCGTTCCCAACACCAACTTCGTGATACAGGCATCAGGCTACGACGCGGCTGGGCCGCAACTCAACGATCTCTCGATGCCATCCACCGGCACCGCCGGACAGCCGGTCGCCTTCTCGGTCTCGCCACTGGATGTCTGGTCTGCGCTGGGACCCACGACGTGGAGCTTCGGCGATGGCTCTTCGGCCACAGGGGCGAGCGTCGCCCACGCCTATGCCGCGGCCGGCAGCTACGAAGTGACGCTCGAAAGCGAAGACGTGCTAGGGAACAGGACCAGCACATCCGGCACAATCCAGATTGCGCCGCTGCCCATCCCACCGACCGTCACAACCGAACCGGCATCATCGGTCACCCAGACCTCGGCGACCCTGAACGCCACCGTCAACCCTAAGGATGAGACGGTCTCAGACTGTCACTTCGAATACGGATCGACGATGCTGTATGGGACGAGCGCGCCGTGTTCGTCCCTTCCCGGATCCGGCGAGAGCCCGGTGGCCGTATCGGCGGTGCTGTCGATGGGAAGCCTCTCGGAAACCACCACGTACCACTATCGGATCACTTCGACGAGCGTCAACGGGACGAGCTACGGCTCAGACGTGGCCTTTACGACACTGCCGGACGCGCCGGCGGTCGTGACCGAAGCGGCTTCATCGGTCACGCAAAACTCGGCGACGTTGAACGCGACGGTCAACCCCGAGGGTGCGAGCGCCAGCTGTACGTTCGAATACGGCACGGCCGAAGCCTACGGGTCATCTGCCCCGTGTTCCTCTGCTCCGGGGTCCGGAGAAAGCCCGGTGCTGGTAGCGGCGTCGCTCGCGAGCCTTGCGACCAACACCACCTACCACTTCCGGATCACCGCCACCAACTCCGGCGGCACGAGCCACGGAGCGGATCAGTCATTCACGACGCTGCCGGTTTCGACTCCGGCGCACTGGTTCAAGTCCGGTACGAAACTCAAGCAGGGCACGAAGGTGCCTATCGTCTCCTGGGGCGGTGCTGCCAACGTCTCCCCGAACGGAGCGAGCGCTGAAGTCAACTGCAAGACGGTGGCCTCGGGCAACATCGAAAACCCGGTCGGAGGGGCCTCGGGCAGGGGCGAGACGACGTCCGCCTCCTACTACGAATGCAAGGCGCCCAAATGCGAAGCCGAAGTCGCCGAATCACCGCTCGGTCGCCTCGGCTACAAGGGGATCGGGTTCGTCGCGGCATACAACCTGCCTTGGAACGACGAACTCATCGGCTCGCCGCCGAGCCAAGAGGAGATGATTGGGGCTCCGCCAAGCGGCAATCTGGGGGCAGGATTCCCAGAGGGCTACCCCGCAAACTCACAGCCACCCGACGGCGAAGGCACCTCCTGGGGGGCGAAAGGAGCGATTGGGCTGATCTCGGGATGCCAGATCTTCCCGAACCCCGAAGGCGCACCTGCCCTCGGCGGGGAACGCGGGCAGCCCTCACGGGTCGCCGGGGAGGTCCCCTACGAAGGCGAACTGCGCCCAGAAATCGGAGGCTCGTTGAACGGTGCAGCATCGGCTGCGAACCCGGCGCTCGTCCGCTTTGCGGGAGCAGCGTCCGGCGAACTGGAGAGCTCGCTGGGGCCGGGCAAAGGCGGCACGGCCGGAGGCGCAATGAAGTACCTAGGCTATGAAACGCAGTCTCCGATTAAGGTGGAATAGCCGACCAGGTAGAAGAGATAAGTACCGACAACGCGAGACCTCATGCGGCGAGCGGGTAGTCGTGCGCGAGTTCGAGCACTGAGGGACGATGCAGCCCCCCGCCACTGAACTTCAAGCGCTGCCAGCACGGCGGACGCTCACAGCACGGGGCTAAAGTCGCCTCCCCCCCACCGCCGATAGGACGGGCAGCCTACGCCCAGCCACGAGGGGAGCAACGTGCCTAGCCCGTACTCAATCAGAAGTGCAGCCATCGCCCTGGCAAGTGCCGTTGCCGTCATGGGTGTGCTCGCGTCCAATGCCTCCGCTCTGGTCTGCTCGGCCGGCACGTGCTCGGCGAGTTTCTCCTACACGGGCTCGGTGGAAGAATGGACCGTGCCACGCGGTATCACCTCGTTGAGCTTCGCCGTAAAGGGCGCCGGCGGGGGCGGCTCGACCGGCATCGGAAACGGCGGCAGCGGCGCCAAGGTGACGGCGACGCTGTCGGTCGCGGAAGTCGAGACACTCAAGCTCGTGGCGGGAGGCGGCGGGGCACTTTTCAACGGCGGATATGGGGGCGGTAGCCGCGGAGGGGCCGGCTTTGAAATCGCGGGCGGGGGTGGCGGTGGCTCGTTTGTGTTCTCCGAAGCCGGCGCGCTGCTCATCGCCGCGGGCGGGGGCGGCGGCGCCGGGGGAGAACAAGCCAACGGCGGTAACGGCGGCCACACCGGGGCCGCGGGCCAATCCCACGGAGCCACCGGAGGAGGCGGGGGAACCGCGAGCGCCGGAGGCCTCGGCGGAGCACATGCGACCGCGGGCACAGGCCCCACGACAACCAGCGCCATCGAGGGTGTAGGCGGCCAAGGTGGCGTCCAACTCGAAGCCGGTGGTGGCGGCGGCGGCGGCTACTACGGCGGCGGCGGCGGAGGCGGAGGCGGAGGGATCTTTCAGGATGGGGGCGGGGGCGGGGGTTCATCGACGGTCAACGGCAGCTCGAGCACCTCCTATGAAGACGGCGCGGGAGGCGCCGGTGGCGACATCTTCGGAACCGGAGCAGGCGGCGAAATCACGATCTCCTTCGCTCAGCCGGCCACCGCCACCTCGCTGAGCGCATCGAGCGCCAGTCCACCGGTGGGCAGCCCTGTGATCTACACGGCCACGGTTTCTCCGGTCCCCACGAGCGGAACGGTGGCGTTCACCGACAATGGCGCCAGCATCTCCGGCTGCGAAGCGCAACCCGTCAACACCACGAGTGGGATCGCCACATGCGAAGAGACCTACAACTCGCCGGGAGCACACTCGATCGTCGGTAGCTACTCGGGCTCCGGCGACACCATCTACCCCGGCTCGACAAGCGCAAGCAAACCGGTCGTCGCGACTCAGTCGACAACCATCACCCTGACGGCGTCCAACGCCGCTCCGGCGGTGGGGCAGTCTGTCACCTACACGGCCACGGTGGTCCCCGCGCCCGACAGCGGAACGGTGACGTTCTCAGATGGTGGCGTTGCCATTTCCGGCTGCGAAGCGCAGCCGGTCTCGCCGGCGACTGGTGTCGCGAAGTGCCAAGCGACCTATGGCAGCACCGGTAGACACGTCGTCACCGCCACCTTCTCGGGCTCGGCAGGCGAACTCTACGCCGCGTCCAGCACCGAACAGGGCACAAATGTCGCCGTCGCTGCCACCACACCGACATCCACCACACAGTTGACGCACGCCGTGGCAGCGAGCAATCACCCGCGGCCGAAGCCGATCCTTGCCATTCTCACAAGAGCATCCAAGCCACTGATAAACAGGCACCGGATCTTCGTGCGTGCGGTCTGCTCCGGGGCCGCCTGTCGTGTGAGCGCAAGCGCGACAGTGAGGTTGCCCGGGTCACACGACCATCTATCGCTGCGTACCGCCGCAACATCGCTCACAGCCGGCAAGGCAGGCAATCTCGTGCTCGCGGTGCCGCGCTCGCTTCGCCAGGCGGTGCGCGAGTTTCTGCGCCATCATCGGCACGACAGGCTCAAGCTGACTGTCACCGTCTCGATGACAGGCGCCGGGGGCGTTACGCAGCGCGAGATGATCGCGTTCCCGATTCGCACGCTGCCGGGCTTCCGCTAGTCAGTGCTTGGTCGAGCCTGTCGCTGCGATCATGCGCGCGGATCAAGCGGTGTAATCGCGACCGGCGAACCCTCCCCGCCGACACCCTCCTCGGACGGTGGGCGATGGCCTAGAACGGGCGAACGGCGACGGCGAGCTGAGTCGCTTTGAGACCGGCACGAAGGGCCGCCCACACCCAGTCCTCCTGGGCAGGCTTGAAGGTCTCGCGAGGACCCTTGCACTCGATGAAAATCGCTGAACCGAGAGGATCGAGATCGTCCCAGCCAACCACGTCTGGCATCCCGCCCTTGCGCGAGGAGAGGTGCCGGCGGATCGCCTTGTCGAGAGACACAAGCCAGTCGGGTGCGTCGGCCAGGCTGCTGACCCATGGCCGCCAGATCGATGGCACCCGCGCGACGTTGTAGCCGCTGAACCAGGACGCATGATCACGCGCCACACGTAAACGCTTAGCGACCTCGACCTCCTGACAGCTTCGCAAGGGCTCGCTGCCGTCGAGCGAGTAGACCTGTCCGCGCCCCTTGCCGAAATGCTCGCTCCACTCGCCAATTTGCCCGTCCCACTGGCGGAGTTCGAACTCGATCTGCGCCACCAGGCTCGGAGGTCCACACTCCGGCGACTCTCGCGGTCGCCTGGCCGCAACCAACACCCCTCCTCTCCGCGTTGCGCCGATGCTGTCGATCCAGTCCATAGCGAGCATTGGGGGACCCTACGGCCTGGCTGGGGCGCTCGCCGAGCACTCCTACGCCGCTACCCGGAACAGGTCGCACCCACCATGCGCTCATGAGGCGTCTTCTCGGTGCCGATGCGTCCAGCAAGATGCCAGACAAGGATCTTCACCTCGGCACTGCCGGGAGCAGCGCGAGCCGCAAGGCCGACCTTCTGCGCCAGGAGCGCGAACGGCGCAACGGGGAACGAAGTCCTCTTGGTCGCGCCTGGGCTGGTCTCTTCCCGTCTGCCGACGACGGAAAGCGGCTTGCCGACGAGCGGCACTGGCGGACGGGCGCTGAGGGTGAGCAGAGCCTCGCGGCATTGCTGGCGAAGCGCTGTCCCAAGGTCCCCATGCTTCACGACCGCGCGGTGCCCCGCAGCCGAGCAAACATCGACCACATCGCCATTGCGCCCTCCGGCGTCTACGTGATCGACTGCAAGCGCTACAAGGGCAAGATCGAGGTCGCCACTCCCCTCTTCGGGAAGCCCAAGCTCAAGATCAACGGTCGCGACCGGACGAAGCTCATCGACGGCCTCGACAAGCAGGTAGCCCGCGTCAAGGCTACCCTGACGGAAGCACGCGAGGACGTTCCTGTCCACGGCTGCCTCTGCTTCGTTGCTCCCGAGGGCTTCGTAGCGGACGTTGGGCTCCCGGTCCTGCGGACGCTGAAGTTCAACGGCTACGCGCTCTACTACGCCAAGCGGCTCGCGAAGCGCCTCAACCAAGAAGGGCCGATCACGGCTGATCAAGCACACAGGCTGCAAGCCGAGCTTGCTCGACGCCTGCCAGCCGCGCCGGGGAAATCCCTCCACACTCGATAACGCCGTCGCCTTCGCGTGTTCTCGGCTTCGGGATCATTTCGGGACCAGGCGGCCTAAGAGGCGCCGTGTCCATTGGCGGTTGCAACTGAATCGATCCTGCCCCCGCCACCTTTTCCGGTCTCAGCCGGCCGCGTACAGGCCTGTTATCTGACTCGCGCCGAGCTCCGTCCCGGCCCACAGCGCGGCGTCGCTCAACGAGCCGGAGAAGGAAGTGCTCGTCTCGTTGGGCCAGCCGCCGTTGGCCGCGATCCCGAGCTGCCAGTAGCCGGTGTAGGACTGGGCTGTGGTGGTGGACCCTGTCGCGACCTGGGCGCCGTCGATGTACAGGTGCATGCCGTCGCTGCCCTGGGTGGCGACGAGAAAGTGCCACTTGCCGTCGTTGTAGCTGCCCGGACTCTGGATCACGTTCGTCTTCCCTGTCCAGACGCCAAAGTCGAGGTGGCCGGTGCTCGTCATGTAGACCATCCGATCCTGATCGCCATTGGCGCCGCTCGGCGAGTTGCCAAACGTCGAGAGCGCGCCGCCCGCCGTGGTCGTCTTGAACCACAGCGCCTGGGTGTAGACCGATGGCGCCACCATCGCCTTGGAGCTGAAGAGGTGCCCTGCGCTGCTGAGCGTTACTCCCAGCCCACCGCTGCCCTCGACCGGACTCGACACGCCGTATGTGACGCCGCTCGAGCTGTAATTCCCGGTGTCCCCGTTGCCGCTCGAGTCGAGGGCGCCGGACGCGCCGCTCGCGTCAGACAACCTCCAGTAGGTCGACGGATGAGATGTCAGAACGCTCGATACATACACGGGCACCGCCGGTGACGCCTGGTACTCGGCGAGGACCTGGGCCGAGGTGAGCTCCTTCACATACTCGGCCGCGTCGCTCAACGAGCCGGAGAAGGAAGTGCTCGTCTCGTTGGGCCAGCCGCCGTTGGCCGCGATCCCGAGCTGCCAGTAGCCGGTGTAGGACTGGGCTGTGGTGGTGGACCCTGTCGCGACCTGGGCGCCGTCGATGTACAGGTGCATGCCGTCGCTGCCCTGGGTGGCGACGAGAAAGTGCCACTTGCCGTCGTTGTAGCTGCCCGGACTCTGGATCACGTTCGTCTTCCCTGTCCAGACGCCAAAGTCGAGGTGGCCGGTGCTCGTCATGTAGACCATCCGATCCTGATCGCCATTGGCGCCGCTCGGCGAGTTGCCAAACGTCGCGAGCGCGCCGCCCGCCGTGGTCGTCTTGAACCACAGCGCCTGGGTGTAGACCGATGGCGCGGCCTGGGGCAGGGTCGAGAAGACATGCCCGCCGCTCAAGGTCAAACCCTGGCCGCTTGAACCCTCGACCGGGCTCGGCGTCCGATAGGTGATGCCCGACGAGCTGAAAGCACCGATGTCGCGGCTGCCCGACAGGTCCGCCGCTCCCGTCGAGCCGGCGGCGTCGGCAAGCGGCCAATAGATCGCCGGACCGAAGGAGTCGACCACCTTCTCGTAGCTGTTGGTCGGGACAACGGTCAGCGTCGCCGCTGCGCTCGTCGCGGAGCCGGCGGAGTTCGTAAAGACGGCGCGGTACTCCAGGCCGCTCAGGGCGGCAGCGGTGTTCGCGACCGTCAGCGTGGCGGTGGTGCTGCCCGCGTCGGTCGTGTCGTTGGCGAACGTCACGCCCGCGTTGGTCGACACCTGCCACTGCACCGTCGGTACGGGCAGGCCCGTGCCGGCGACCGTGAAGCTCGCGCTTTCACCGGCAGTTACCGTCTTTGCGGCGGGATTCGTCGTGACCTTCGGAGCTTCGCTCTTCGCGTTCACGGTCAGGGTCGCCGCGGTGCTCGTGGCCGAGCCGCTTGAGTTCGTGAAGACAGCGCGGTACTGACGCCCGCTCAACGCGGTTGTGGTGGACGCCACCGTCAGCGTGCCGGTGGTGTTCCCGGCGTCGGTGGTGTCGTTTTCAAAGCTCACACCTGAGTTGGTGGAGACCTGCCACTGCACGGTCGGTGCGGGGATGCCCGAGCCCGCCGCGGTGAAGCTCGCGCCTTCCCCAGCCGTCACGGTCTTGCTCGCGGGGTTCGTAGCGATGCTCGAGGCTTCGCTTGACGGTGCAGGCCAGGCGGTGGGGGCCGAGTAGGTTCCCGTGGAGACCGGGAGGCTCGTCCAGCCGGACTGGATGCCGCCGTAGAGCGTCCCGACCCCGCTCACACCCGTGAGCGGCACGCTGATCGCGCTTGAGCCGGAGTTCGTGAGCGTGATCTTGCTGCCTTCGATGTAGCCGTTCACGGTGCCGGCGCTGAGCGCCGCCTTCCATGTCGCCTGCTCGCCGAGCAGGGTGCCGATCGCCCCCAGCGTCAGCTGTTCGTAGGGTGCGCTTGAGGCGAAGTACTGGCTGTACTCTTCAAGCAGCGGGTTGAGCACCGAGTAGAGCAGCCCGTCGCCGGTCTTTTCGGGCGTGTTCGGGGGTGTGCCGGTGGTAGCCGGCCCGGCCGGCGGGTGGCCGATGATGTTCGTCTGGTGGACGTAGCTCGGCCGCGGGTCGTTGCCCATCATGTTCTGGAACATGCCCGAGACGACGCTGTTTACGATGTCGGCGAATGTCGCGGGCGCGGTCTCGCACGTGGTGGTGGAGCTCGCCACGCATTCGCCACCCAGCGACGGCGGCAGATACAGGGTGTTGTACTCATCGACCGCCTGTGCCTCGGTCGAGTTGTTGTAGTAGATGTTGATCGGGTGGCGGGGGACGACCTGCGCTTTGCCCTCAAGGAAGGTTTCCCCGGGCGCGTATTCGGCTCCTTTGTAGGTTGCCCCGATACCGAATTCGGCGTTGGCCGGATCCGGATATGCCTTGGAGGCATCGTCGCCCACGGCCGTGATGCCGACCCCTTCAAGGGCGGGGATGAAGTAGGGGTTCTGCTCCCACGGGGACTCGACCGCATTCTCTGTGCTCGGCGGCGTCCAGCCGGCCGGCTCTTCGCTGCCCGCGGCACCGGTGTCGATCAGGGTCTGCTGAGACTCCCCGCCACCGGTGACGTTGGTGGTGGAGGTCGCTTCACCGACGCTGTTATCAGGCAGGACGGCGGAGAACGGGGTCGAAACCGTCTTTATCAAAGACCATTTGTTGCTCCCGGCGACCTCGCGGTAGATCAGGTAGTCCGCGGCATGGCAGATCGACTCCCATTCAAGGCTCACCGATCCGCCCGCCGGCACCATCAGCGGTTCGGTGATGTAGGCGGCCGACTGACCGGCGCTCGGGGAGTTCGTGAACTGGTCGGTGACCGCATACTGGTATGAGCCGGGGGGGATTGTCCCGCCGCTCGCGTTCACGCTGGAAGGGTCCAGATCGGGCTCATCGACCGTGGCTGGATTCCCAGGCACGAGGTTCGCGAAGCCGGAGTGGTTGCCCGGCACGAACACCTTCGGGTTCTCGGTTCCGAGCGCGAGCGTCGGTTCGATTGTCTCGGTCAGGCCGAGGCCGCCGGTCCCGGGCGTTGAGCCGGGCTTCCCCGCCGCCCATTCGGTGTTCTCGTTGAGCTGGGCCTCGATGTAGTTCTGGGTCGCGCAGCCCACGTCGAGATAGGGGGTGTCGTAGGTGTGGCTGAGCCAGCCGAATGAGCTCGAGTAGGGCTTTTTCGTTTCGGGGTCTTCCTTCTGGAACTCAGCCAGCACGGGATCGGTGCCGCCGTTGTTGGCCTGGTATTCGACCGAGCCGCCGCCGTTGAACAGCTGTTCCATGCGAAAGCCGCCGTGTTCTTTCTCCCATTTCGCGGCGTAGTCGACATCCACCGGCTGCATACGCAGTGCGTCGGCGTCGCTGTAGTCGATCTGGTGGGTTGCGGTATCCCAGGAGTCATCAGGCGTGAAGGTGTCGTCGATGTCCATCTCCACGTAGTTGCGCTGATCACCGAAGTAGACGCCACGCGTGACCCAGTTCAGGGCGCCGTGGCGCAACAGCTCGGCCTGCAGCTGAGAGGAGTTCTGGTTGAAGCTCTCGACCATTTCCTGGTTGCCGTTGGGGTGCGTGTAGATGCCCACGAGGGCCGAGCCGTTGGGGCCCTGAACCAGCGTCTGAAAGCTCGCGCCGGTCACCTGGGTCGCCAGCGGGGTGGCCTCATAGCCGTAGGTGCCCGTGTCGATGCCGACGGATTCCTTCAGATAGGGGAAGACCGCTTTGCCTTCGGTGGTGAGCGTCCCCTGGGTGCCGTCCAGCGCGCCGGAGCTCGTGGGGGCGTTCAGGCCGTAGGCGGCGCCGGGGTAGACGTCCCCGGTCAGCTGGCGCACGTTGAAGGTGTGCTCGTATTCTTCAAGCGCCGTCCATTCGGCCGGCGAGAGGGTTGAGACACAGCCTGATTCGGTGCATTCCGGAAGCGTTCCGACTGAGACGATGACCGCCTGGTACTTCGCCTCTGCGGTGCCGTTCGAAAGGGTGTCCGAGAGCGTTGAGGCCGTGATCGCCTGATGGCCCGGCGAGGTCACGATCGCCTGGAAGGGGACCCCCTCGCGCTGAAGGGCCGACTGCCAGGAGAGGAAGTCGGGCTCTGTGGCCGAGGTTCCGAGCACGAGGACCTTCATGTCGACGCGCTGGGCGGCGGAGGCCGATCCCGCGGTCGCCAGAGCGAGCACGGCCAGTACAGACACGACGAACATCATCAGGACGATCGGTTTTCTCAACGGGGGCCTCCGGGGTTTTCAGCTTGTCGACTGCTCAGCGCGCCGATCACATCGCGGCGCCTGTAGCGCCGATTCGGCTTGCTCGTCGGCAATAGCCGGCAAGCTCGACCCGCGCCGGTTGAGTGTCGACGCTGGGACCCGGATATCCAATGGTCCGCCTGCCTCATCCTGCGTTCATGGGTCTGAACGCGAACGCGCGCGCAGCCCCCGCGCGTGCCTGCTGCCGGCGTGGGATGCTCAGATCTGCCCCGTGCCGCTATCGAGAGCGCGGCGGGAGGAGATGGCCTCTTGAAGGCCGGAAAACATCGCGTGCTGCATGCTCCGCGATTCTGCCCCCGCCATGTCGGTCGACGGTCGCACCCGGCCAGGCCGGGCGGGCGCTCATTCGTGCTCGTCGACGAGCTTTTGCATGCGGCGGTACTCGTCGGCTGTGAGCGGCCGCCCGCGCACCGTGGCCAGGCTCGGCTCGCCCTCGAGGTAGCGCTGCTCGTTGCGCCGCCACACGGTGATGTAGCGATAGAAGGGGATCACGGGGTGCAGGTGGTGAACGAGGTGGTAGTTCTGGTAGAGCAGAATCGGCGACAGCAGCCGCTCTGAACCGATCCGATTGCGCGTCGT
The DNA here is from genome assembly GCA_963826995.1 of uncultured Solirubrobacteraceae bacterium. Classification (GTDB taxonomy): domain Bacteria; phylum Actinomycetota; class Thermoleophilia; order Solirubrobacterales; family Solirubrobacteraceae; genus Palsa-744. Next base: position 753,011 of record CAWGYZ010000006.1, read on the forward strand.
CTTCAGCCTGTCCTGTGCTGGCCTGTGGTGCAGGCCGTGGTGGGGCAGGTAGTCGAACGCCCAGCCGAGGAACAGGATCGTCAGCCGCGAGGGCACGAACAGCAGCACGAGCCAGGTTACGGCGTTCCCGGTCGCCACCAGCACTACGGGCACCGCGAGCGCGATCGCGAGCCACACTCCCGCCTCGATCTGCTCGCGCCGCGGCCGCGTGCCGGCACGGGCTAGATAGAAGAACAGGTAGGCGTAGTCGATCGTCATCCAACGCAGCGGCTTCTGCCAGCCCGGCCCCTCCATCGTGAAGTGGTCGGGGTCCGCCCCGTCGTCGTGGTTCGTGAAGCGGTGGTGCTGCATGTGGATGAAGCGCCACACTGGAAAGGCGGCGTGCAGTGCGAAGAACGGCGTCGCGACCCAGCCCATCAGCTCGTTCAGCCACTCGATCGCCGAGGCACTGTGATGAGCAGCGTCGTGCGCGACCGTGAAAAGCAGGTAGCCGGCGAGGGCGTTTGCCGCGATCGTCGCCCACCAGGGAATCGCGTGGACGAGATATAGCGCGCTGGAGGAGCCCCATATCAGCACGCCCGCGAGAAGCAGGGCGAGCGTGGGCGTCGCGACCTTGGGGACCGGCTCTGCCGGGTCCGGAATGCGCTCGACTGCGATCGGCGCGGTTGCCATCGCGCACAACGATACGCGCAGTAATCAAGCAAGGACAAGATGAAAGTCGGCATTCGGGATCATTTCGGGATCGGCCGACCCAATATGCGCCGTGTCCGATGGCGGTGGCAGACGAATCGCTCCTCCCCCGCCACTGAGGAGCAGCGCGCCGCGAACACGACAGAGAGCCCCGCGTGGACGGGGGCTCTCTGTGTACTGCGTAGTTCGGACTTCTGCATCTAGCCGGCCACGGTCGCCAGCGTCACTGTTTTGACCACGACCGGCTTGGTCGTGACCGTCGGTGTGCTTGTGATCACCGTAACGGGGGCCACGACGCTGGGCGGTGCGCTTTCGGAGGCCGCGAAGCAACCGTATTCCCATGCCGCGATGCTGGCAAGGTTGGCGGCTCCTTCAGCTTCTTTGACGCGGGTCTGGTTGATGCCTTCGGTAACTGAGTCGGTAACGTTTTTGGCCTCTTCGAGAGCATCGAGCAGAGTTTCCTGGGCCTTGTTGTAATTGCCAGTGAGCTGGCCGCAGGGGTTGGAGAGCTGCCTACGCTTCGCGGTTACCACGCCACCGCTTCTGTCAATCGGCTGGGCCTGCGAGACGGCGGGAGCGATCGCGGCTGCGAAGCTACCTGCTGCGATGAGGCCGATGATAGTTGTTCTGATCCTGGTGTTCATCTTGGTTGCCTCCTTTAGAGGGCGAGTTGGTTTGTAAGACCAGCCTCGCCCACCTCAGGGGGAGTGCAAAGACACCCTAGGGTCAGTCGTTCCTTACCGTTCTGTGTTATGTGTCACACACGCTGGCACGGCCGGAACGACCGAGAACCCCCGCGTGGGCGGGGGCTCTCTGTGTCCTTCGCGGTACCGGCTCTACGCATCTAGCCGACCGATGCAACCGGGCGCACGACTTTCACAACTACCGGCGGTGTCGTGGTGGCCGGCGGCGTGCTCGTGATTCCTGTGATCGGCGCCACGACGCCGGAGCTCGGCAGGCTGAGCCGCACGCGGGCGGCCCAGTCACATCCCGAGTTCTGCGCCGCTGTCAGGACGGACTTCGCGAGGGCCAGTTCGTCTTTGAATGCCTCGCTGTTGCCTTCCTTTTGGTAAAGCGTGTCAGCGTTGTTCACATCTTCGTCGAAGAACTGCCCCAGGTTCTCGCAGATCTGGTCGTGGAGCTTCTGACTACCCTGGTTGGTTGCCGCCTGCGTAACGACTGGAGCAACCGGCGCAACGCCGATGCTGGCCGATGCGGCGATGCCGATGATGATCGTGCGGATCTTGGTGTTCATTTTGTTTGCCTCCTTTAGAGGGCGAGTTGGTTTGTAAGACCAGCCTCGCCCGTCATACGCAGAGAGCAAAGACACCCAAGGGTCACTCTTTCCTTACCGCTCTGTGTTGTGTGTCACACACGCGGGTACGACTGAACGACCGAGGGCATCCGCCCCCAACAGCTCAGTCGCCTTGCGAAGCGCGGTATCGCAAGCCGTCGAGGATCAGCCGCAGCAGGCGCGCGGGCTGCTCGCGCCAGCCGTCCTCCTGCGGCAGCAGAAAGACCGATCCGGTCGCGCGGAAGACGTCCTCGGCGTCGACGTCGGATCGCAGGGTGCCAGCCTTGACGCCGGCCTGCAGCAGCCTCGCACCTCGCCAACGCCGAGCGCCTGTGGGAGGTCTCGGAGTCGCTTGTCCGTGATGTTCGGTAGGTTGCCGACCACCTTGACCAAGAGCACCGACTGGGGGGCACGTGAGAAAAGGATTGATCGTCGCGGGACTACTCGCACTGAGCATCGCCGGATGCGGATCGTCGAAAAGCAGCAGCACGGCGGAAGGGTCGACGCCAAGCTCGACCACCGCCCCTGCATCGGCGGGCCATACCTCCGAATGGACTGAAGCGGACACGAAGCAGGCTGAAGGCGACCTGACGAAAGAAAGCCAGGGCGAGGGCCTGTCGGCCGCGTTCAAGCAATGCCTCGTCAAGGGCGTCGAGGAAACCTTCTCGCCCACGGAATACAAGAAGGACTCAACCGAAGACAAGGAAGCCAACAAGGCCAAGGGCGTGGCTGAAGCCTGCGCCAAGAAATACCCGCCGACCGGCAAAGAATAGGCGGCCACTGCTCCGCCAGGGCGGGGTGCGCAGCCGGCAGCCCTGTGGGCGTGCCGGGCTGCGCATCGCGCGCATAACCGCTCAGTGGTTCAGCACGACCGTCTCAAGCCAGGTCACGGTGCGCATGTGTGCCCGGGCGAACGTGCCCTCGACCGTGAGCTTGACCCAGGAGCCATGACTGATCAGGCGGCGCCCTGCGGTCGTCAGGCGCAGCTTCACGGTCTTGGTGGCGGCGCGGGAAAATGTGGTCTTCAGCTGCGCCAACACGGGCGGCTTGGTCTTGGCAGAAGCGTGCTGAGCGCCCGTGGGAGCCTGATACCACGAGAATTCCAGCGTGCCCTGACCGGGCGCCTGAAAGGAGAAGGCGAAGAGCCCCGTCTTCCGCACCGAGGTGAGGCTCGCACGGCGCTGGGCGAGCGTGAGCTGACCGCGGAGCGTGGCGAGGACCTGGGCAGAGGTCGGCACCGGTTCGACGACGGGAGGCGGCGGGAACGTCAGTTCCGGCACGCTCGCGGTTGTGGCCGCTTTGCGGAAGATCGCGGTGCCGTTGCTGCTGGGCGCTTCGGCGCTGCCCGCGGTGTTGGTGGCGGTGACGTCGCAGGACAGCAGGTGACCCTGGTCGGCGAGCGACACGGTGTAGGTGCTTTCCGTCGCCGAGGGGATGCTCACCCCGTCGCGCAGCCACTGGTAGGTGAACGTCGGCGGCGGCGCCCCACTCCAGATGCCGCGCTCACACGTGAGCGACTGGCCGACGGTCGCCGTCCCGGACACTGAGGGAGCTTCGATGTCTTTGGGCTGGATTCCGGGTATCGCGAGCACTCTGCTGTCGGCCGATTCGGTCCCTTCGCGGTTGCTCGCCGTGACCCGGCAGGAGAGAACGAGACCGCGGTCCGCGCTACCGACGGTGTAGGTGTTCGCCGTTGCCGAGGGGATTTCCACCCCGTCCAGCAGCCACTGGTAGGTGTAGGTGGGCGCCGGCTGTCCGTTCCAGGTGCCCTGCGAGCATGTCAGCACTTCCCCGACAGCGGGGGTGCCGGACGCTTCGGGCGCTTCAATGTTCTCCGGTTGGCCGCCGGGAACTTCAACGCTGTTGGTGCTGGTTGCCCCCACTGTCCCGGCGCTGTTCTGCGCGATGACCCGGCAGGAGATCGACTCGGCGCGGTCTTCGTACACGACGGTGTGGCTGGCCGCCGTCGCCAAGGGGATGCTCGTGCCGTCGCGCAGCCATTCGTAGGTGAAGGCCGGCGGCGGTGCCCCGTTCCATCTGCCCCGAAGGCAGGTCAGCACCTGGCCGACCGCCGGAGAGCCGGCGACCTGGGGCGCTTCGATGTCTTCCGGTTGAAGGCCGGGTATTTGAAGCGCGTTGCCTTCCTTGGAGGCCACCCCTTCTTCGTTGATCGCTGTGACCTCGCAGGAGAGTGAGTGGCCGCGATCGGCTTCTGTAACGAAGTAGGTGGACGACGTCGCCCCGGCGATCACCGAGGAGTCGCGCAACCACTGGTAGGACACCGTCGGCGCAGGGCTCCCGGTCCAGGAGCCTTCCGAGCACCTCAGTGGCTCTCCGACCGCCGGGGTCCCCGTCACTTCCGGAGCCGCCGTGTCTTCCGGTGGCGTGCCGCCGGCGCCCGCCGGAACGACAACCCTCTGGCTGTCCTCTGAGCTGGACCCTTCGCTGTTGGACGCGGTCACCTCACAGGAGAGCGCGTGGCCGACGTCTTCGGTCGTGGGCGTGTAGGTGCTTGAGGTCGCCGAGCCGATGGCTTCTTCGCCGGGCATACCCTGATTGCGCACCCATTGATAGGCATAGGTCGGCGCCGGCACGCCGCTCCACGTGCCCGCTTCGCAACTCAGCGCTTCCCCGACCGCCGGCGCCCCCGACACGTGGGGGGTAGCGATGTCTTCCGGCCTGCTGCCGCGGACCCTGAGGCTGTTGGCGCTGGGGGCTTCGCTTGAGCCCACGCTGTTCGTCGCGGTGACGACGCACGACAGCACGTGGCCCTGGTCGGCGGGTTCGGGCGTGTAGATGCTGCCGGTTGCCCCTGCCAGGATTGTCTCGTCGGGCAGGCCGCTGTCGCGTACCCATTGGAACGTGAACGCCGGGTTTCCGCCCCAGCTCCCCGGCGAGCAGGTGAGCGATTCGCCAACCGCTGACGGTTCGATCCCCAGGACCTCCGGCGCCACGTTCTCCCGCGGCGTTGCCCCGGGCACGGGCAGGCTGTTGGCGCTCGGCCTCGAGGCGCTGCCTGCGCTGTTGGTCGCCGTCACCCTGCAGGACAGCGAGTGGCCCGCATCAGCTTCCACGACGACGTAAGTGTTGGCCGTCGCCAGTGGAATGATCGACCCGTCGCGCAGCCACTGGTATGCGAAGGCCGGCGCGGGGCTCCCGCTCCACGTGCCGGGCGAGCAGCTGATTCTTTCCCCGACCGCCGGAATCCCCGATGCTTCCGGGGAGACGATGTTCGCGGGTGGTTCAGGTGCTTTGCCGCCAGGTCCCCCGGGGATCGCGACGCTGTTGGCGCTTTCGGCTTCGGTGCTCCCTTCCGAGCCGGTCGCGGTCACGATGCACCAGATCGAGTGACCCTTGTCGGCGGCTGTGACGCGGTAGGAGAAGACGAAGGGACCCGAGCTGACCCGGATTCCATCCCGCAGCCACTGATAGCTGAACCCCGAGACGGTGCCGCTCCAGCTGCCGACCCCGCACACGAGCGTTTCCCCGACCTGCGGGAAGCCCACGACTTCGGGCGCCAGGTTGTTCACCGGAGCCTGCGCAGCAGCGCTCACCGCTGCCGGTCCGGCGAGAATGCATGTCACGGCCGCGAGGGCGATGAGGAAACTGCGCACGCCGATGTGCCCGGACCTGCGATGCGGCGAGGTGCTTCCGCCTTGGCGTCTCCTGCACTGCATGGGAGCGCCTGAGGCTTTCAATCCGGGTACCGAGCCGTCAAGGCGTGCATCACGACACCCATGGTCAGAGGATTTCGATCGGCGTGCCCACCTGGATCAGAGGCCACAGGCGTGCGATGTCGGCGTTGCGCAGGCGGATGCACCCGTGCGAGGGATGACCCGGGATCAGCTGCGGTTCATCGGTCCCATGAATGCCGATGACACCGCCACCCGGCCACTCGGTGAGCGTCGGAGCGTATGCGCTGGTCCCGATCGCGTAGGGACCGTAGAACGGCCCGCCGAGCGCGGTGAGCTTCTCGGTGACGTAGAAGTGGCCCCTCGGAGTGGGCAGGCCCGGCCGTCCGATGCCGATCGGCGCGCTCCAGATCTCGCGGCCGTCGCGGAACAGCGTGGCGCGGAGGGTGGCGCTGTTGACGCGCAGATCCTCGCGGCTCATGTGCAGTTCGCCGAGAGCGCTCGCCGGCACCCACCCGGTCATCCCGTTGGGACGCTCGGGAATGGGCACCGATATCCACGTCGTGGCGCCCACCGTGTAGGCACGCAGCGCCAGGTACACCTCCGCCTGGCCGTCAACCGTCAGCAGGTGCAGGTGGTCGATCACGCGCGAGTGAGTCGACGGATACAGGTACACCGCCGCCGGCGCTTGCGGATATGCCCAGCGCGACAGCGTCTTCAGGTTGGACAGCGTCGCGATAACGGCGCCCGCGCGTTCGCCCTGGTTCGCGACGGCCGGGGCCTCAGCGGTCGATACGACCGGGACGAACAGCAGGGAGATGCTCGCCAGGCCCGCAGCGACATTGCGCCAGACCACCGGGCGCAACTCTCACCCGGTGAATTTCGGCGCGACGCGTTCCGTAGACGGATGCACGAACGTACTCGAGCGACTTGTTTTCGCGCAGGAGGACTCACTGCTCAACGCCTTGAACGACAGCGTATGCGCGCGGTGGGAGAGCTTGGTCGGGTCGATCCTGACCGTGAATTTTCCGCCCTTGGCCTGCGACGATTTCAGCGTCTTGAGCTTGCGCCCGTCGAGGTAGAAGGTGATCTGCTTGATTCCGTTCGCGCTGACCTGCACGTTGAAGGGACCCCGCTTCGGCCCTGAGGCTCCGTGCAGCACGGGCGCTGCACACTTTTCGCCGAGTTCTGAGATGCGAGGGATGCCTTTTTCTCCGGGAGGCGCAGCTACGGTCTGCGGCAGCGATTCCGTCGGCGGGACTTCGACATGCTCTTCAGGTGAACGCGGCACTTCGGCCACGACCTGGTTTGAGGTATGGGTCAGCGGCGGTTCGCCCACTGCCGTCCCGGTGACACTCGCTTCATTCGTGTAGGGGCCGATGGCCGTCAGCACGTGATCGCAGGTGTAGGTGGTCGACTCACCGGCCGCGACGGCGTTCGCGCCAGGACCGCCGGAGGTCGTGCCGGGGTCGCAGTGCGTATCGGTGAATTCGCCGAACGTCTCGGAGACGCTGGCCGTATTCGTCACGACAATCTCATATTCGACCGTCTGGCCGATCGCAGCAGTCAGCGGCGAGGTCGTGAAACCGCCGGCGCCACCCCCGATCCTCTGGCTCTTTTCGATCGTGAACGATGCTTCGCCGGTTGGCTGGGGTGGCAGGATGGTGAACCCGGTCATGAACGTGGTGAACGGTTTCGACAGCAGGTCGGCTTCGATCAGCGACGGTCCTTCGGCGCAGGACCCATCGCCGATCGCGATCACGAACGCATTGCCGTCGTTGTCGAGTTGCACGTCGTCAACTTCTGAGACACCGACTTCAGTTGCCCCGTTCATCCGGATCCAACGCAGGTGCGGCGCCACCTGGCAGCGGTGGAACAGCTCTTCGGATGCGATGTGGACGAGCTTCTCCGAGCCACCGGGGAACTCGGCCTCGATGATCGTGGCCACAGCGCTCGAGGACGAGTCCTCGACCTGCGCGGCCGGAAGCGCAAATACTCCGGGCGCCGTGGTGACCGGCGGCAGCACCGAGAAGGACGTGGTGAAGGATTCGAACGGTTCTTCTTCCATGTGGGCGGTGATGAGGCTTTCACCGGCCGCGCATTCCGGGCCGGCCCGCAGCGCAACGGTCGCGTTGCCGTCGGCGTCGAGCCTCAGCGTGACGCCGCGCGCATCCACCGTTTCGCTGAACGGGTTCGGGACATACCAGGTCAGGCTGCTCTGGCAGCGTGTGTAGAGCTGGTTCGCCGTGACTTTGATCTTCGACCCGGTCCCGTAAAGGGTCGGGTTGCACTCGACTTCGATGACGTCGGCCACCATCGCTTCTGTGTTTCCCGGGATTGCGCTCTCACCGTCGTTCCCGCTGAGGTCCTCACCCTGCGCGACGAACGACGGCAGCGAGTGGATCACGCACGTGGCCGGCGGTTTTGGGGCCGCGCTGGGGGTGGCCGACCGCGCAACCGCGCCCTGCGCCAGCGCAGAGCCCGGTGCCACCGCGAACACAATGCTCACCGCGAGGGCCACCAGCAGCGCCAGCGCGAGGAGCGGGGATGAAGGACCCCGGAAGGCCTGTGCCTCCCGGGGTCCCTGCGTGCGCATCACTTCAACAATCCCTGATCGACTCGTCTAGATGATCGGCTTCGGCGGTTCGATGGTGAAGTCGGTCATGAACGTCGTGAACGGTTTCGACAGCAGGTCAGCTTCGATCAGTGACGGACCTTCATCGCACGACGCGTCGCCGATCGCGATCACGAAGCCGTTGCCGTCGTTGTCGAGCTGCACTCCGCTGACTTCTGCGGTGTCTTCGACTTTTTCCCCGTCCATCCGAATCCAGCGCAGGTGCGGGAACACCTGGCAGCGGTGGAAGAGCTCTTCAGAGGAAATCTGGACGAGCTTCTCCGAGCCACCGGGGAACTCGGCCTCGATGATCGTCGCCGCTCCGCTCGAGGACCCACCCTCGACCTCCGTGGCCGGCAGGGCGAACACGCCCGGCGGCGTTGTGTCAGGCGGAAGCACCGAGAACGAGGTCGTGAACGATTCGAACGGTTCTTCTTCCATGTGGGCGGTGATCATGCTTTCGCCGGCCATGCATTCGGGACCGGCCCGCAGCGCAACGGTCGCGCTGCCGTCGGCGTCGAGTCTCACCGTGACGCCACGCGCATCCACCGTTTCGCCGAACGGGTTCGGCACGTACCAGGTCAGTTTGGTCAGGCAGCGGGTGTAGAGCTGGTTTGCCGTGACTTTGATTTTTGATCCGGTCCCATAAAGGGTCGGGTCGCAGGAGACCTGGATGACGTCGGCCACCGTAGCTTCGGTGTTTCCTCCGTTTGCGAGCTCAGCGTCGCCGAGGTTCTCACCCTGGGCGACGAACGAAGGCAGTGAGTGAACGACGCACGTGCCGTTCGGATCTGTCGTTGCTGCAGACGCGGCCGAAGTTCCGATCAGCGAGAACATGCTGCCGGCCAGCAGCGCAAGTCCCAACCCTAAATTGCGGCTATTCATAACTCCCTCCAAGGAGGCTTTGATTGCGTTGAACCCGCCGCTTAACGGGAAGCCCGCAGCAGCAATTCATCCCTCCCTGGACGATGCGAAGGGGACCCCTCCCGATGTCGAGTGACATCCCCCCGTGGGTATGTGAAGTGGGCTGGGTGAATAACACAGTCCACGCTTTCGAACAACGCAAAGTTTGGCCCGCCCCTCAAAAAGTCGCAAATAGCGGTTTCTTTGCGAGCGTTTTTCGCAAATTGCAGGTTTTTTTGCAGCGGAAGGGGAACCCGATTTGGCCCCGACGCTCAGCGTCTGAGCTCGAACGCCGCCGACGTCCTCAGGCCGGTCCCGAGGGTCACGCCGGGCGGGGTGAGGACGCACGTCGCGGTCAGCCAGATCTGTCTCAGGCCCTTCAACAGGCGCCTGCCCGGCGCGGTCAGGCGGATCCTGAGATCAGCCGTCCCGGCGGCGTGGAATCTCCGAGCTCCGGAGGCGATCAGCACCGCTGGACGCGCCGTTCTGCGGGCGCCATTGCCGGCGGGCGGGTGGTAGTACCAGTCGATCACCGCCGTGCCCGCCTCTGGCGATGAGAACCGCGCATTGAACGCTCCGCCTCTGAGCAGCGAGCCGATCCTTGCGACCCGTCCCAGGGGCGCGAGCTGCCTTGCGATCGACGCCTCAACCCCACCCGCGGCTGTGCCGAGCGCGCTCTGCCCCGAGGAGCTTGTGCCCGATGAGCCGCCTTCGTTGAAGTTCCAGGGCGCCTGCGTGCTGAACGTCTCATCGTCCCCGTAGGCGGTGCCGCCTTCGCCGACCGCGACGATGCGAAAGTGGTAGGTCGTGCTTGGGCTGAGCCCGTATATCCGCGCGAACACAGGCACCGCAGCGGTATCTGCGGGCGGAAACGCGCTGGCTTCGGACACGAAGCCGCATTCGATCTGATTGCCATAGGAGCCGGTGGTTCCGTATTCGAAGTAGCAGGCGTTGACGGAGGCGCCGTTGGGTTCGACCGAGGCATACAGCGCGGCCGAGGTTCGAGCGACTTCGGCCGGCGCTTCGGTGGCGACCGTGGGTGCGATCGGTTCCACAGAGAACGTCACGGGCGCGCTGACGCCGCTCGGGTTGCCGATGGAGCTCGGCTGGGTGGCGACGGCCGTGTATTCGCCCCACGGGAGCGAGGGTGTTGCCCTGCCGGAGACCCATTCGCCGCCATTCGCTTCCGCTTCCGCCGAGGCGACGACCGGACCTTCGTCAGTGCCCCCGCTGTAGATATCGACCGTGACCGGCGTTTCATCGCTGGCTGTGCCGGAGAAGGAAGGAGCCGTGTTGCCCGACGGCGAAGGTGGTTCGTTGAGGGTGACCGTGGGTGGCGATGTGTCGATGCTGAACGTGACGGGAGTGCTCTCACCGACGGGGTTTTCGATGGCGCTCGGCTGGGTGGCGATCGCCGTGAAGGTCCCGTCGCCGAGCGCCGGCACCGCATCATTCGAGGACCAGCTCGCCCCCGTACCCGTCGCCGTGGCGCTCGCCACGACCGTACCTTCCGCCGTCGGGCCTTCGAAGATCTCGACGGTCACCTGCGTCGCTTCACTCGCCGTCCCCGAGAACGACGGCGTCGTGTCATTCGACGGGGATGGCACCGGGCTCAGCGTCACCGTCGGCGGTTCCGTGTCGACCATGAACGTGACCGCCCCGCTCCTTCCGGCGGCATTTCCGATCACGCTGCTCTGGGTCGCAAACGCGGTGAAGGTCCGTCTGCCGCTCGGCAGAGCAGGCGTGGCCTGGCCCGAGGTCCAGCCCCCTCCGGTGCCCTGTGCGGTGGCCGTCGCGACAATGTTGCCTTCGGCCCGCGTTCCTTCGAAGATCTCGACGGTCACCGGTGTGGCGTCGCTCGCGGTTCCCGAGAACGACGGCGCCGTGTCCTTCGACGGGGATGGTGGCGCCTGCAGCGTCACAGTGGGCGCTTGCGTGTTGACTTCGAAGCTGACCGGGGCGCTCACTCCGGTTTCGCCGCCAACCGAGCTCGGCTGCGTCGCCACGGCCGTGTAGGTGCCGTTCGCCAGTGGCGGGTTGACGTTCGCCGAGGACCAGCTGCCGCCGGTTCCCTGAATTCTGAGGGTGGCGATCGGATCACCTTCCGGGCTTTCCCCCGCGTAGACGGCCACGGTCACGACGGTGATATCGCTCGCCGTCCCGGAGAACGAAGGTGTCGTGTCGTTAGACGGGGAGACCGGCTGGTTCAGCGTGACGGTGGGCGCCTGCGTCGTGGGATTTGCCGTGGCCGATGCACCGGGAAACGGCTCCACAAGCGTGAGGGCGGCTGCGCTTGCGGCCGGCGCCGATCCGAGCGCGAGCGCTATAGCGAGAAGCAGTCCGAGGTGGATTCTGCGCGGGCCTGATTGCGATTTCACCTGCACGGCCGGCGACGATATTCAGGCGGCAAGCGGGTTACGACCGCTGCAAGATCTCGGTCGCCACATGCGAGCTCAGATCCCCTCTGATAGAGGTCGCGGCTACAAGCGATGCGGGGAAGGCTTATGACAAAGAGGGGACGTCACACGTTTGCGCTGGCGCTCGTGGTCGTGCTGGCAAGCTCGGCTGCTGCGCTTGCGGGGCCACTGAAGGGAAAGACCTACGAAGGAGGCGTTCCATCGTCGGGCACCAACGTCGAAGGCCACCACGCGCGCATACACGCGGGCGGAAACATCGTCCTCCGAGTCGCCCGCAGCGGTGGGTCGGTGTCCGTTCGCTTCTCGTCCTCCTCCCCGCTCATCTACTGCAATACCGGGGAGAAACTGCACAGCCAGTCCGGCAGGGCCGCCTCTATCTCACGCAGCGGAACGTTCAAGGCGAGCATCGCCGAGAAGTTCGGGACGGGACCGGGTCCGCCGGCGATCGTCCAGGTGGTCAGCGGCAAGTTCTCCGGACGAACTGTAAGGGGCACGATCCATACCGAGCAGCCTGAATGCGGTGGGGTCTCGAGCTTCTCGGCGACGGCCCGGTAGGGCACCGCACCCGGCGGACACGACGCTACTCCTCGGTCAGAGCGGCGTGCGCAGCGGGGCCTTCGGGCAGTCCGAGCTGCGCACCGACCCGCTGTAGCAGGCCGAGCAGCTGATCGCGCTCGCTGTCACTGAGCTCTGAGATCAGATCGAACTCGAAGGCCGCAGCGAGTGAGAACGCCCGGCCGAGGAGGTCCCGCCCTGCGTCGGTGAGATGGAGCTCGCGCGTGCGCCGGTCCAGTGGGTTGTGCCGGCGTTCGAGCAGTGATCGCTGCTCGAGGGCGTCGACGAAGGCGACCATGCGGCTCGGCGGGATCTGCAGCCGCTCGCCGATGGCCTGCTGGGACTGGCCCTCGAGCGCACCGACCGCACGCAGGAGGGCGAACTCGCGGGGCTCGAGCTCGAGCGGCTCGAGGATCCGGCGGAACCGCTTGGCAACGGCATAGCCGATCGACGACAGCGTGATGGCGACACCGCTGAACGGCACGGTCGACTCGGGCGACGGCGCCGTCTCCTCGCGACCCTCAATCCCCATAACACGATCATAATGGAGCGGAACGACTTTTGATATACATCGTTCTGCACGGAACCATTTCGGCCGGAAGGGAAGATGAGAATGGCACAGCTCACCCGCTGGGTTCTGGCCCACAAACGCATCGTGGTCATCTTCTGGGTGGTCCTGACCCTCGTGGGAATGGTCTCCGCGGATTCCGCGACCAAAGCCCTAAAACAGAAAATCTCGGTGCCCGGCAAGGAAGGCTGGGTCACGAACGAGCAGATCAAACGTGACTTCCACGCCACCGGGGGCAACTCGTCCCCGCTGCTCGCCGTGGTCACGCTGCCCGCCGGTGCATCGGTCGACTCCGCCACGACACAGAAGGGCCTCCGAGCGGTCGAATCACGCCTCCAGAGCGCCCTGCCGGGAACCCGTCTGGCCGGCTACGCGAGCACCCACAGCCCCACCTTCCTCTCACGCGACCGGCACACGACCTTCGTCGTGGCCTACCCGCCGCCCGACCCCGCCCAGCCGTTCGAAGACAATCCCAAGGCCGCGGAAAAAGCGACCGCCGCCCTCGCCGGCGCCACCGTTGCGGGTGCACGCGTCCATCTGACCGGCTTTGACGCGCTGTCGGCGCAGAGCGGCGGCGGCAACGGCCCCGGGGTTCTCGTCGAGGCCCTGCTGGGAGGTTTCGGAGCCCTGCTCGTGCTCGCCTTCGTGTTCGGATCGTTCCTCGCGATCGTGCCGATCATGATGGCGGTGGTCTCGATCCTCACGACGTTCCTGGTGGTGTGGGGCCTCACCACCGTCACCGAAGTCTCCCCCATCGTCCAGTTCCTGATCGCCCTGATCGGCCTGGGCGTATCGATCGACTACGCGCTCCTTATCGTGGTGCGCTGGCGCGAGGAGCGAGCGCATGGCCTGAGCGGCGACGAGGCCATCGTGCGTGCGATGCAGACGGCCGGTCGCGCTGTGGTATTCAGCGGCACCACCGTCGCGATCGGGCTGCTCGCGCTCGTCGCTTTGCCCCTCCCGTTCCTGCGCTCGGTCGGCTACGGCGGCATGCTGATCCCGCTGATAAGCGTGCTCGTCGCGATGAGCCTGCTGCCGGTCGTGCTCTCAAAGCTCGGACCCCGCCTTGACTGGCCCCACATCCGCGACGACGACATGGCCAGCCGCTCGTGGACGCGCTGGGCGAAGCTGGTCGTGCGCAGGCGCTGGTTCGCCGCGTTGGGCGCGTCTCTCGTGCTGGCTGCGCTGGTACTCGCAGCGACGAACCTGCAGCTCGGCATCTCGAACGTGAACACGCTTGCCAAACAGGGCGACGCCAAGCAGGGCCTCATCGCGTTCGAGAAGTCGGGGATCGGCACCGGCGTGTTCGCGCCTTACGAGGTGCTGGTGAACGGCTCCGCCTCGCCGCAAGCAGTGGCCCAGAAGCTGGCGGCCGTCCCCGGCGTCCACGGCGCGGTCGCTCCCGCGCTGCCCGACTGGCAGCGCCCCGGGACCGCGGTGCTCGACGCCTTCTCGACCCCCGATGCCTCGACCTCGGCGGGCCGCGCGACGCTCGATCGCGTGCAGTCTGCCGTGCACTCGGCGGGCCCCGGCGTCCACCTCGGCGGGCGACCGGCCCAGGACCGGGACTTCATCGAAGCCGTGTACGGCAACTTCCCCCTGATGATCGCCCTGATCGCCGTGATCACCTTCATCCTGCTGGCCCGGGCGTTCCGCTCGCTGCTGTTGCCGCTGAAGGCAGTGGTGCTGAACGTGATCAGCGTCGCCGCCGCCTGGGGCGTGCTCGAGATCGTCTGGCAGCAGGGCCACGGCTCGGAACTGATCTGGGGCATTCCCGCGACGGGTTCGATCACCGCCTGGATCCCCCTTATGGTGTTCGCCTTCCTGTTCGGCCTCTCCATGGACTACGAGGTGTTCATCCTGGCTCGCATGCGCGAGGAGTACGACAAGACCGGCTCGACCGACACCGCCGTGGTGCGCGGGATCGGGCGCACCGGGCGCCTGGTCACGAGCGCGGCTCTGATCCTGTTCCTCGCCTTCGTGTCGCTCGCCTCGGGGCCCGAGACCGAAATCAAAGTGCTCGCGACCGGCCTCGCGGCGGGAATCATCCTGGACGCAACGCTGATCCGCGCGCTGCTCGTCCCCGCCGTCGTTTCGCTGTTCGGCCGTTGGAACTGGTGGCTGCCGCCGATGCCCGCGCGCCTGTTGCGCGTCGAACCCTCTCCCCCGCCGCGCCTCGCGACCGAGCTCGAGTGACGCCGGTGAGCATGGACGGAGCGCAGGCCGACGCGGGCGACAACGGGATCGAGGTCGACGGGCTGGTCCGCGACTTCAAGGGGGGCGTGCGGGCGGTCGACGGGATCGACCTGCGGGTGGCGCCGGGTGAGATCTACGGCTTCCTCGGCCCCAACGGCGCGGGCAAGTCGACGACCGTGCTGGTGCTCACGACGCTCCTGCCTCCCACCGCCGGCACGGCCCGGGTGGCGGGGCTCGACGTGGTGCACCAGGGCGCCGAGGTGCGCCGGGCGATCGGCGCCTCGTTGCAGGAGTCGGCGCTCGACCCGTTCCTCACCGGCCGCGAGCACATGCGCCTGCAGAGCGCCCTGCACGGCCTCGGCAAGTCAGAGCGCGAGAAGCGCGCGGACGAACTGCTCGAGCGGGTCGGGCTGACCGACGCTGCCGACCGCAAGGTGGGTGGCTACTCGGGCGGCATGAAGCGAAGGCTCGACCTCGGCCTCGCGCTCGTGCACCGACCGAGCCTGCTGTTCCTGGATGAGCCGACGACGGGATTGGATGTGCAGAGCCGGACCGCCCTATGGGATGAGGTGCGTCGGCTGGCCGCCGACGGGGTGACGGTGTTCCTCACGACGCAGTACCTGGAGGAGGCCGACGTGCTGGCCCACCGCGTGGGCATCATCGACCACGGCAGGATCGTGGCGGAGGGCACGCCGGCGGAGCTCAAGGCGGCGATCGGGCGACCGAGCGTGGAAGCGGTCCCGGCCGACCCGGGCGACCGCGAGCGGCTCGTCTCGGTCCTGTCGCGCTTCGGAGAGGAGGCCGCGGCCGCGCCCAACGCGGTCGCCACGCAGCTGCCCGAGGGCGTGAGCGACCTCGCGGAGATCGTACGCACGCTCGACGCCGAGGGCATCCCGATCGCCGACCTGCGCCTGCACGCCCCCACGCTCGACGACGTGTTCCTGGCGAAGACCGGGCGCTCGCTGGAGGGCGCGGGCGACGGGGAGAGCGACGAGGAGGAGAAGGCGAGCGGCGCGCCGGTCGCCTCATGAGCAGCATCCACGGAATCCAGGTCGGCGTGCTGGCCCGCCGCGCGATGCTGAAGACGCTGCGCCAGCCGTTTCAGCTGTTCCCGATCGTGTTCTTCCCGCTGATCCTGCTCGCGGTGAACGCCAGTGGCCTGAAGGCGGCCACGCGCCTGCCGGGGTTCCCCACCAGCTCCTACATCTCCTTCGCGATCGCGGTGGCGTTCATCCAGGGCGGGATGTTCTCGCTCATCAACACCGGCACGAACCTGGCCGAGGACATCGAGAGCGGCTTCTTCAATCGCCTCGCGCTGACACCGCTTCGACGGGTGTCGCTGATCGCCGGCCTGCTGGTGGGCGTGGCGGCGCTGGGCGTGCTGCAGTCGGCCGTGTACATGCTGATGGGCGCGGTCGCGGGCGCACATCTGGATGCGGGCTTCGGCGGGGTGCTCGTGATCCTCGTGCTCGGCTCGCTGACCGCGCTCGGCTTTGGGGCGCTGGGCTGCGCGGTGGCGCTTTGGACGGGATCGGGTGAGGCGGTGCAGGGCCTGTTCCCGCTGTTCTTCGTGTTCATCTTCCTGTCCTCGAGCAACCTCCCCCGGAACCTGCTGCACACGGGCTGGTTTCACACGATCGCGACCTGGAACCCGATCTCCTATCTGATCGAGGCCTTCCGCAGCCTGTACATCTACGGCTGGGATTCGACGGCACTGTGGCGCGGCTTCGCCGTGGCGACCGTGCTGACGATCATCGCCCTGTTCGGGGTGGCGGGCGCGCTCCGCAAGCGGCTTCAGCGCACATGACAGCCACCCCCATACCCGGCGCAAGCATCTGGCGTGTGGCCTACGCGATCGCCTGGCGGAGCCTTCACACCTACGTGCGAAGGCCCGACCTCTTCGTCCCCTCGCTGCTGTTTCCGCTGGTGTTCCTGGCGAGCTTCGCCGGCGGGCTATCGGCCCTCGGTGAGGTGCCGGGCTTCCACTTCCCGGCCGGCTACACGGCCTTCCAGTTCGTGTTCGTGCTGTGCCAGTCGGCCATCTTCGCTGGCCTGTTCACCGGCTTCTCGCTGGCGTTCGACTTCGAAACGGGCTTCGCGCGGCGGCTGATGCTGGCCGCCGAGGACCGGCGCGGAATCGCGCTCGGCTATGCCCTCGTGGCGCTGACGCGGGCAACGATCACGCTGACCGTGGTCACGGCGGTGGCGCTGGCGGCGGGAATGCGCATAACCGGGGACGGCGTGGACGTCTTCGGCCTCTATGGCCTGGCGGCGCTGCTCGTGCTGGTCGGCTACGGCTGGGCAGCCGGCGTGGCGTTTCGCTTCCGCTCGATCCAGGCCGGCCCGCTGATGCAGACGCCGCTGTTCCTGATCCTGTTCCTGGCGCCGGTGTATGTGCCGCTGACCCTGCTCAAGGGCTGGATCCACTCGGTGGCGAGCATCAACCCGGCGACGGCCTTTCTCGACGCGGGCCGGGGCCTGATCTCCGGAGTGCACAACCACACGGGACTGGCGTTCGCCTGCGCGGTGGCGCTGATCGCCGTGGCGCTGGTGTGGACGCTGAGCGGGTTGCGCAACGCCGAAGCCTCGCCTTAGGTCGACCTCAAACCTCGCCGCCCCGACGCCGTCAGGCGTCCTCTAGCTGCCGCGCGAGCTCCTGGGCTTCCGGGGTGCTCACGAGCACCCGGCTGAGAGTCCCCTCGTTGCGCACCGCGAACGACAATGCCGGGACGCCCTTGCGCACCACGAAGACCTGATCGAGGCGGATGGTGCGGGCCACGTAGTAGAACCAGGGCAGGCGCAGGCCGACTTTGATGCCGGAGTGCATGGCCGCGTGTAGGGGTTCCTCGACGACCTCGACATCGCCGATATCGGCGCGGAGCACGGTGATGTTGCCGAGCAGGCCGAGCAGCTTCTGCCAGAGGGACAGGCGAACCTCGAGCGTCTCGTCGGTGAGCTGTATGCGCACGGTCGACAGAGTAGAGCCCGGCCGCGAGCGTACGGCGGGCGCCAAGGGGTAATGGGGACAACGAGGCCCGCCGTCCTGGACGGAGCAAGTATCATTAGAGACAATCCTCCGCCAGAAGGGAGTTGCGAGTATGGAGTCATCTGAGACACCCACTCGAGTGCTCGTGGTGGCACACAAGACCGCCGCCACGCAACCGCTGCTGGACGCCGTGCGAGAGCGGGCCGAACGCGGGCCGGCCAGGTTCACGCTGCTGGTGCCGAACGCGACCCACGGCCTGCACAAGGTCGTGGACCCCGAGGACCAGGACGCGAGCGAGGCCCAGGCCGTGATCGATCAGGCCGTGTCGCTGCTGAGCGAGGCCGCCGGCACCCCCGTGGAGGGAATCGTGGGCGCCCAGGACCCGAACACGGCGATCCACGACGCGGTCAACCTGCGGGGCTTCGACGAGATCATCATCTCGACGCTGCCCGCACGGCTGTCGCGCTGGCTGAAACTGGACCTGCCCAGCAAGGCGTCGGGGACGGGGCTGCCGGTGACGACGGTGACGCCGGTTGAGGTGCACGCTTCGTAGGGGTCGCTTGGGGCTGAAATCGTTGGGATCTCGATGTGGGCGGCTCCGTCGCTGGGGCCGTCGTCGCTTGTGGAGAGGGCGCACGGCACGCTACAGTCCACCCTCCGCCCAGCTAGCTCAGTTGGTAGAGCACTTCCATGGTAAGGAAGGGGTCTCCGGTTCGAGTCCGGAGCTGGGCTCTCAAGAGAAGGCCTTGAAGCAGCGTGGGTCACAGCTCGAGCACGACGTCGTCATGCGGGCGTGAGCAACAGATGAGTGCGCTCCCGTCAGCCGGTGGCTCGACTGGATCGGGGTTGTAGTCGAGGTCGCCGGCAACCAGGGTCGTTTCGCATGTGTGACAGACGCCCGTCCGGCACGACCACCGGACCGGCACGTCGCAGGCTTCGGCGAGCTCGAGCAGGCTGCCGTAGTCGCTGTTCCAGGGAAGCGAGAGGTTGCTGCGGGCGAACTGGACGGTCGGCCCGTCTCCGCTTGGACCGGAAGGCAGGTGCGGAGCTCGGGTGGGTGTCGCTGCGATGCCGGGCGTCGATCCTGCTTCAGGCCCGAACGGCTCGGTATGGATCCGCGAGGCCTCGATGCCGATCGACGCCAGGGCGGCGCTGACTTCGTTCATGAACGTCGCCGGGCCGCATATGTAGGCCTCGCCGTTTCGCGGCGGCTCGAGTTCGAGCAGTAGCGCCGGGGTGAGACGCCCCGCCCTGTCGAAGTCGCGACCTTCCACGTCGTTGGCGGTTGGCTGACTGTAATAGGTGCCGACGCGGGTGTTGGGGCATTCTGCGAGAAGCGCCCGAGTGGCTGCGGCGAACGAGTGCTCATTGCCGTTGCGTGCGCCATGCAGCCACCAGATTTGACGATCGGAGTGTCGTTCAGCCAGCGCGTTGAGCATCGCCATCACGGGAGTGGCACCTATGCCGGCGCTGATCAGGAGCACCGGGTCCTCTGATTCGTCGAGGATGAACGTGCCGCGCGGCGCCGCGACGTCGAGCTGGTCTCCGACGGTCAGCCGGCTGTACAGATAACCGCTCGCGGCGCCATGCTGCTCGCGCTTTACCGCAATGCGGTAGTGGCCGGCGCCGGGCGGCCCCGACAGCGAGTAGTTCCGCAGCAGCGGCGCCGCCGCGTCGTTCGGCTGGATCCGCAGCGTGAGGTACTGCCCGGGACGGGCAGCAGGTAGCGGCTTGCCGTCGGGGTCCTCGAAGCGGACGGAGATGACTGAGTCGCTCTCGTGCTCGACGGCCGTGGCCTTGAGTCGACGGAAGCCGGTCCAGGCCGGAGGCGGACTTGCCGTGCTCAGTCCGGCGTTGCCACCCCCGGCGTTGGCGTCCAGCAGAGCGCGGAACGACCCCTGCCAGCCGGCGCTCAGCGCGGGGATGCGCAGGGCGCGAAGCAGCTGCTGTCGCGGGTGGCCGGGGAGGTAGAGGAGCGCGCTGACCTCGGCCACCGTCATTTCCTCAGGGCCGGTCGCGAGCTTGAGGATCTCGTCGCCGGCCTGTGCCTCCCCCTCCTCGAGGACGCGGAAGTAGAAGCCCGGGCGGTGGTGGGAGACGAGTAGCGCCGGGATGCGCGGATCTTCCATTCGGATCCCGACGCGGTAGCAGGTCACGCGGGGCTGCGTGACCTCGAAGGTCGCGCTGCCGATTCTGTAGCGGTCGCCGATGCAGACCTCGTCGTCGCCGAGCCCTTCGATCGTGAAGTTCTCGCCGAACTGCCCGTGGACGAAGTCATCGCGTCCAAGCTCGTGTTCCCAGTGCCGGTAGGAGTCCAGCTGGTAGACGAAGACGGCACGCTGCTCGCCACCGTGCCCGGCCAGGTCGCCCTGTCCGTCTCCCTCGACGTTGAGCTTGCCCACCCGGCGAGGCCCGGTCACCGACTCCTTGAAGACACCCGTGAAGACCGTCTTCCCGTGCCAGGACACGTCCTTCGGGAGACCGACGTTCACGGACACCAGCTTGCCCACCGCCTTCGCGGCTCGGTCAAGCTGTGCTTGCGTCTTCTTCGAACTCATGCTCCCCTGAGCGCAGCCGCGAACACGTCGTAAGCGCCCCCGTCGAACAGCCAGAAACGTGCTTCGTGTATGCCGGGATGATGCTGCAGCGCGTCGTGGGTCGCGCCGAGGGCGACTTTGGCGGCCGGCATCAGCGGATAGGCGAACACGCCCGTCGATATTGCCGGAAACGCCACGCGCCGGCAGCCATTGATGGCGGCGAGCTCGATAGCGCGCCGGTAGCAGGACGCGAGCAGCTCAGGCTCGCCAGAGGAGCCCCCGTGCCAGACGGGTCCCACCGCGTGGATGATGTATTTCGCATGCTCCAGGCGCCCGGCGCCCGTGATCTTTGCATCACCGGTCGCGCATCCATCGTGCAGGCGGCACTCCTCGAGCAGCGCCGGACCAGCAGCGCGATGAATGGCGCCGTCAACGCCTCCGCCCCCCATGAGACTCGAGTTGGCGGCATTCACGATCGCATCAGCCTCCGAGTCCGTCGTGATGTCCCCGAGGTGCAGTGTGATGCGAGACACCCGCACCAATCTACGGTGTCGGCGCGCTCATGTGTGCTTTTTGAGCAGCTCGACGACGGCGCCGATATCGGCATCGGCCCATCCCTGGGCGGCCGCTTCCTCAAAGCGCTGCCTGACGGCATCGGCGAGCGGCAGCGCCACGCCGTGCGACCGGGCGAGGTCCTCGGCGAGCCGCACGTCCTTTGCCCCGAGGGTCGTCGAGAACCAGCCGTCATGGTCGCCCGAGATGATGTCGTCGAGCCGGTTGCGCAGCGCAGGGGCGACGAGCGGCAGCTGGCCGAGGTAGTCGCGGATCAGCTCGTCGGAGAGTCCGGCCGCCTGACCTGTGGCCACGGTCTCGGCGAGGGCCGCAATGCCGGACATGAGCAGGTAGTTGGAGAGCAGCTTGAGCGTCGTCGCAACCCCGGCATCCTCGCCGACGTAGACGCGGCGTCCGCCCTCGACGAGGACGTCGTAGGCCGGCACCAGCCGGTCATACAGCTCGCGCGGACCCCCGATCAGGTATCCGGCGTCGCCCGAGAGGACGGCTTTCGGCGAGCCGAGGATCGGAGACGCGAGCAGGCATCCCCCCACCGCTTCGGCGAGGTCGGCCGTGGTGGCCGGCGACACTGTGCTCATGTCGATGAGAACGCCATCGCCGAGGCCGGCGGCCACCCCGTCGCGCCCGGTGACGACGGCGCGTACCGCGGCGTCATCCGCGAGCGACGTGAAGGTCGCCTCGGCCTCCCCGGCCGCTGCAGAGGGCGTGGCCGCCTCGCGGGCGCCCCTGGCGAGGAGGTCGTCGCACCTGCCGGGCGTCCGGTTCCACACGACGACCTCGTGCTCCCCGCCCAGCAGGCGCTCGGCAACCGCGTGGCCCATCCTTCCCATCCCGAGAACGGCAAGGCGCATGGTCAGGATCCCCCGCCGCCGAGCACGCGATCGAGGAAACCGTTCGCGAACACCCGCCCCGGGTCGAGCTCATCGCGCAGCTCGCCAAAGCGGGACGCCAGCGGCCACAGCGTTCGGACCTCCCCCGCCTCGTGGTCCATCTCCTTGCCCCAATGGGGGCGTGCGCCCAGCTCGCGCATCTGCCGCCAGAACTCCGCGAAGTAGCGATCGACCTCCGGCGTCTGACCGGCGTAGGCGCCGAGCTGCACGACATCGCCGCCCTGCGCGGGGCTCATCCAGCCCTCGTCGCCGCGCACGAAGCGCAGCTCGACGATCACGTTGACCCGCACCGCCTCGGTGTCGATCAGGCGAACGACGCGATCGAACGCCTCGCCGGCCGAGGCGAGCGGTACGACGGCCTCCGTCTCGCGGTGTCTGACGGGCATCGCCGTCGTCAGCATCGCCTCGCTGCTCCCGACTCGTCTGGGCTTCTCGAGGAACGTGCGCATCATCGCGCGGTTCCACGCCGGAATCAGGGCGGGGCGCCATCCGTGCGCGGCGAAGGCGAGCGGCAGGACCATGCCGTGCATGACCCGATCTTCAAACCAGCGCTCGGCCTCGGGCGTGGGCCGCCGCGACGGCGGCTCATCGGTGCGCTCGTACCGGTAGATGTAGGCGAGCGGGGTGTGGGGAAGCCACCACACCTTCACGAACTCGGCGCTGCGCGCGATCCTCTCCATCTGCGAGGCGACCTCGCCAACCGGAACGCCCTCGATCACCTGCGCGAGCCGAAACTCGGGTACCACCCTCAGGGTGAGGTGCGTGACCGCGCCGAGGGCCCCGAGGTGAACTCGCGCACCATCGAGCCGCTCGTCGCCGGCGTCGAGGTCGAGCACCTCGCCGGTTCCGGAGATGAGCCTCATACCCTCAACGAGGCTCGCGAGATTGCCGTGCACGAGGCTCGATCCGTGGGTGCCGGTGGCGATCGCACCGGCGATCGACTGCCGCGTGATCGACCCGAGGATGGGCAGGGCAAGACCGCGCCGTGCGAGCTCCGCGTTGAGATCGCGCAGGCGGGTGCCGGCGCGCACGGTCACGGTGCCGGGTGCCTCGCCGGCGATGCCCGACCATCGATCGAGTGAAACCGCGATCTGCTCCGGCGCGGCGATGGCGCTCCAGGAATGCCCGGCGCCGACCACGCGCAGGCTCTCTCTTGCCGCGAACGCGTCTCGCACGATCGCTGAGATCTCCTCCTCGCTGCTCGGCTCCTGCCAGACGACCGGTCGCGAGGTGACAGTGCGCGACCAGTTGGCGAAGCGCCCCTCGCGGTCGTGCGGCGGCCCCAGGCGATCGTGGCCCTCGATCATGACGCGCAATCGTATCCGCCGCCGCTTGCTAGCTTCCCCGGCGATGACCGAGACCGCGACTCCACCGAATCTCATCCTGCTGATCACCGACCAGCAGCGCCAGCCCCAGCACTGGCCCGAGGACCCCGCGTGGCTCGAAGAGCTCACCCCGAACGACGCCGAGCTCAGGCGGACGGGCATGACCTTCACGCGAGCGTTCACCGCAACCGCGATGTGCTCGCCGAGCCGTGCCAGCCTTCTCACCGGCAAACGCCCGTCGCGACACGGCGTGACGCTCACCATGACCGAGGGCGACCTGTGGCCGGACCCCAGGAACGCTCCGGCCGCACTGCGCGCCGCAGCGCACATGGCGCGCAGCGGCGAGGCCCCCCGCCGTAGGCTGGCAGCGGGCGTCGCGCGCAATGCCCTGCGATTGGGGCCCAAGAGCGGCAACGAGCCCGAGCTGCCGCCGGGGATCGACACCCTCGCAACCCTGCTTCGCCGCTGCGGCTACCACGTCGCGTTGAAGGGCAAGTGGCACCTCTCAAAGCCCGTGAACGGCAGGAGCTGGAGCGCCGCCGACCCCGCGCGGATCGAGCGCGACTACGGCTTTGCCGAATGGGAGCCACCGGATTCCGGTGGCGACGCCAAGGCCGAGAACTTTGGGGGCGGAAGCGCGGGGGCGGCCCGCCGGGGATGGGATGAGGACTACACCCGTGAGATGGAGGCGTGGCTTGCACGCAGGGATCTGCCGGAGCCGTTCTGCCTGA
The DNA here is from genome assembly GCA_963826995.1 of uncultured Solirubrobacteraceae bacterium. Classification (GTDB taxonomy): domain Bacteria; phylum Actinomycetota; class Thermoleophilia; order Solirubrobacterales; family Solirubrobacteraceae; genus Palsa-744. The sequence continues at coordinate 776,922 of CAWGYZ010000006.1, forward strand.
TCTTTTCGCTCGTCAACCCCCACGACGTGCTCGGCTATCCGGCTTTCTACACGCAGGGCGGCTACTCGCCGGGCGAGTTCCGCGGCCTCGGCGTGCCGCTGCCGCCGACGCTCGAGGAGGACCTGAGCGAGAAGCCGACCGTGCAGGCGCTGTCAAAGCTCGGGATGGACAGCTATCTCGGAGCACTGTCCACCCGCCAGGCTCAGCAGGACTACGTCGACTTCTACGCACATCTCCAGCGCGTGGTTGACGAGAAGATCGGCCGCCTGCTGACGGCGCTCGGACCGGCAGATGACCCTCAATCGCTTCGCTCGCGGTCGGTGATCGTGCGCACGTCCGACCACGGCGAGCTGGGCCTCTCCCACGGAGGCCTGCGCCAGAAGATCTTCAACGCCTACGAGGAGGCGATACGCGTGCCGCTCGTCGTCTCGAGCCCGCGGCTGTTCCCGCAGGCGCGCGAGAGCGACGCGCTCGCGTCGCTGCTGGACATCGTCCCCACGTTTCTGGGCCTCGCGGGTGCCTCGCCCGAGTGGGCGCGCTTCGACGGGCACGACCTGGGCCCGGTGCTGCGCGCCGAGGAGCGGTCGGTCCGCGACGCGGTGCTGTTCACCTACGACGACCATCAGGCCGGCACGGCTCTGCAGGAGGCAGCCGGCCAGCCGAACCGCATTCGCTGCGTGCGCGATGCGCGCTGGAAGTACGCCGTCTACCTGGATCCAGCCCGGCGCGCCGCGCCGGAATATGAGATGTACGACCTCGACAGCGACCCCGACGAGACACGCAACCTGCTCGACAAGAGCACGGGTCGTGCGCGCAGCAGCTCACATGAGCCCGAGCGCCGGCGCCTTGAGATGCGACTCACCGAGCTGTGCATCGACAGCGGCACGCTGACGCCCACCCTGCCGATGTGCGCGTAGCGGCCATCGCCGTCCACACGCCTGAGAGGACTCACGCGGCCGAAACGGCAGACGGCGCGTCCGCCAGCGCCTCGAGCCCGGCGAAGAACACCGTCAGCATGGTCCCGTAGAGCTCGTCCGGAACAGCCTCGCCCTCGAGCAGCTTCTCAAGGGCAAACCCATTGGCCATGACCGACACCATCAGCGCCACCTGATCGGATGGAAGCGGCGCCTCCTTGCCGTGCCCCTCGGAGTGAGCCTCAAGCGCGGCGGCCATTCGGTCTCGCATGGTGCGATAGCGGGTGACCAGCTCTTCGCGGAAATCGTCGTCCCGCGCGGCGTACGCGCTGAACTCGAAGAACAGCCGCTCCCACTCGCGGTCCGCGCTCAGCATCTGCACGAAGTTGTCGCCCGCGCGGCGGGCCTTCTCGGCCGTGCTCCCGTCACTGGCGATCACCTGTTCGATGGCCTCGATGCGCTGCGTGAAGCGCTCGTCGAGCATCGCCAGGAAGAGCTCCTCCTTGCTCTTGAAGTTCGCGTAGAAGGCGCCCTTCGTGAAGCCTGCGTCTTCAGCCACCTCGTCGATCGAGGCCTGCTGCAGCCCCCGGCGAGCGAACACCTTCGCGGCCGACTGCATCAGGCATGCGCGTGTGTGCGCCTGCTTCTCCTTGCGCGTGAGTCTCGACATCAGCTCCTCACCTCGGATTGTCGTCGTCGGAAGCCGGACACGTGACTGTGAACCATGCGCTTCGCGCCCCGGCGCAGCGACCCCCGCGACCTGGGTCGCTCGAGCCGTGCCGCCGACCTGGCGCCAATGGGCTCGGGAACGTTCTTCAGCCAGTGCAGCCTGCGCGCCCCGAAGCCGACGTGACGGGGCGCCCCTGACGCCTCGCGGGTGGAATCGCTGACCAGCAGTTCGCCGCCGCCCGCCGCCGAGCACAGGCGCGCGGCCACGTTGACGGCGCTGCCGTACCAGTCGCCGTCGCGGCAGACCGCCGAGCCGGAGTGCACCGCGACCCGCAGCGGAGGCAGGTCGGGCTCGTTGTCGATCTGCTCACAGATCCGCAGGCCGAGTTCGACGCCGTCGCGCGGCTCATCGCAGCGGATCATCATCGCGTCGCCGATCGTCTTGATCTCCTCCCCGGAATGCTCCGGCAGCAGACGTCTCACGGTTGCAAACAGCCGCAGCGCCACCTCGGCGGCCGTGTCGTCTCCCCGTTCGGCGGTGAGCGCCGTGAAGCCGACGAGATCCATGAACAGGAACGTATGCGTACTGTCAGCCAAGGGAACCTCGCATACCGCTGGGTATTCAGATACTGATGAGTATATCAATCCCGGGTTCGGACCGCTGCTGGCGACAGACCGCACCGAGTGGCCGGCGTCATGGCAAGCTGGATGGGTGAGGGGCGCCGCCAACCATGGAGGACATTCGACCGTGAGCCTCGCGAGCGCCGTCATTGCGCGGCGCATGCACCTTCCCCGCGCCCAGACGCAGGATCTCGTCTGCGAGCGCGATCTGCGCGTCACGATGGACGACGGCGCGGTGCTGCTGGCCGACCGGTACGTCGCGCGTGCGACACATGAGCAGCGCCAGCCGACGGTGCTCGTGCGCTCGCCCTACGGACGTCGCCAGTTCGTCGGCCTGATCTTCGGGCGGCTGCTGGCCGAGCGCGGCCTCCAGGTCGTCGTCCAGAGCGTGCGCGGCACGTTCGGCTCGGAAGGGACGTTCAGCCCGTTCGAGGAGCGCGCCGACGGCCTGGCGACGCTGCGCTGGATCCGGGCACAGCCATGGCACGCCGAGCGAATCGGCATGATCGGCCCGAGCTACCTCGGGCTGGTGCAGTGGGCGCTCGCGCCCGAGGCGGGAGATGACCTGGCTGCGCTGGCGATCCAGGTCAGCGCCTCGCAGTTCCACGGCCAGGCCTACGCGGGCGGAACCCTCGCGCTGGAGAGCGCGGCCTCGTGGCTGGTCCTCGTCGCCGCCCAGGAGCAGAGGCTCGCCCCGCTGGCGATGGGGCGCCGCTTGCGCCGCCTGCCCGGGCTCTTTGCGCAGGTTCCGATCACCGATCTCGACGTGCGCGCCACCGGCGCCGAGGTGGCGTGGTTTCGCGAGGCGCTGGCCAGCTCGGGCCGCGAGGACCCCTATTGGGCTGCGCGCGACTACGCCTCGGGCGTCAGGGAGGTCGCCGCGCAGGTCCAGCTGATCGGTGGCTGGCAGGACATCTTCCTGCCGTGGCTGCTGGAGGACTTCGCCGCGCTGCAGGCCGCCGGGCGCGCGCCACAACTGGTCATCGGCCCGTGGACCCACAGCGCACCCGGGCTGCTCACGGCAGGGATCCACGAGGGTCTGGGCTGGCTGCGCGCCCACCTGCTGGACGATCGGCGGCTCCTGCGAGCGTCCACCGTGCGGGCGTTCATCACCGGCGAGCGCACCGGCGGCGGCTGGCGCGAGCTGGGCAGCTGGCCGCCGCCCGGCACCGGCGAGCGCAGGCTGTGGCTCGCGGGCGGAGGGAGCCTCAGCGACGCCGAGCCGGCCGATCAGCCCGGCAGCGGAGATCACTACCTCTACGACCCCGCCGACCCCACGCCGTCCCTCGGCGGACCGGTGCTGCTCGCGCGCGAGCCGGTGATCGACAACCGCGTGCTCGAGTCGCGGCCCGACGTGCTCACCTACACGACCGCGCCGCTGCCCGAGGCCGTGGAGGCGATCGGCCCGGTGCGCGTCGAGCTGTGCGTGCGGACGAGCTCGCCGCACTTCGACCTGTTCGCGCGTGTCTGCGACGTCGATGCCGACGGTGCATCGTGGAACGTATGCGACGCGCTCACCCGCGCCGAGCCGGGGCGCTTCGCTCAGGCTGCGGACAACAGCGTCCTCGTGCCCTTCGACCTGTGGCCGATCGGCCACCGCTTCGCGGCCGGCCATCGCATCCGCCTGCAGGTCTCCTCGGGCGCCCATCCCCGCTACGCCCGCAACCCGGGCACCGGCGAGGACCTCGCAACGGCCACCGCGCTGCGCCCGGTCGACGTCGAGGTGCTCCACGACGTCCAGCATCCCTCGCTCCTGGTGCTGCCCGCGGCGCAGGCCGTTGAATAGCTAACCCGTCAGCCCGGCCACACCGTTGTCGAAGGGCGACGCCACGTAGATGCTCCCTCCTCCCGGGGAGAGCGCGAGCGCGCTCGGGCCACTCAGCGGGGTCATCGTCGTCGGGGTCTCGCTGGCCGGTGTGAGAGCTCCGTCGGTGGGGTTGCGCAGCAGTTCCACCAGGCTGTTGCCGCCCTCGCTGACCACGTAGACGTCACGGCCGTCCGACCCGATCGCCAGCGACGCGGCGCCATGCAGGAAGGGAAGTCCCGTCGGGCAGCTCGCGCCGGGCGCCGCCTGCAGGCAGTCGGGCGGGCCCGCGGCGAGCCGCCCGCTCCTGGGATTGCGCCTCAGCACGACCACCGCACCCGGATCGAACGCGGCCACATACAGCTCGCGGCCGTCGGGGCTGAGGGCGATCGAGCGGGCGCCCGCGAGCTGGGGCACCGACACGGGACACGGCTCATCGCCCTCGCCGCGCGTGCCGGAGGAGACGCATCCGCCGCGACGGTACAGAGGGGTCAGGGCTCCCGTTGAGCTGTTGCGCAGGAATACCCTGACCGCGCCGCTCAGCTCCGAGGCGATGTACACGAAACGACCGTCCGGGGAGATCGTGATCGCGCTTGCGCCCTCCAGGTCGGCCAGGGCACGACAGCCGCTCCCGGGCAAGCTCTGCAGGCAGACGTGCGTTCCCGGCAGCGGCCGCACGGCACCGTTTCGGGGGTCGCGCTGCAGGGTCACGACCGAGTCCGTGCCGGGACCGAGCCCGTAGGAGACGGCGTACAGGTAGCGCCCATCTGGGCTGATGGCCAGGGCGTCAACGCCGTTCAGCGCCTGGAGGTGAGCTCCACATCGATGCTGTGGCACGCCTTCGAGCGGCACGCCGGCGACGCAGCCGAAATACCGGCCGCGGACATTTCGCGGGAGCGGCACGAGCACGCCGTGGCGTCCGCGGGCGAACGCGCTCACCGTCGCCGTGTCGGACGCACCCACGTACACGAAGCGACCGTCAGGGCTGACGGCCAGCGCATCGGCGCCGCTAAGCGCACCGTCCCTCGCAACGCAGGGGCTGCCCGCGCTCGAGCCGATGCAGGCGCGCGTGGACGGTGCCAGCGCCGGGAACAGCGCCCCGTTGGCCCGGTCGCGGGTCAGGGCCACCACCGCGCCTTCGCCGGCCACATACACGCTGCGGGCGTCCGGGCTGACGGCCACGGCCTGGGCACCGGCCAGTCCCGCCGCGACGCCGGGGCAGACCTGTTCGGTGGCCGGCTCGTCGTTTGGGTCGCGCAGACAGCCGCCGCCACCGGGCACGGCCCGCGGCGAGCCGTAGACGCTGAGCGCCGCCGCACCGCTGGGCTCCAGCAGCCACGGGGCGGCCGCCAGAAGTACGAGGAGCGTGAGCAACCGGGCGCGCACCTGTGGACCGTTGCATATCGTTACCGCGTGCGCTCCGGCTGCATCCGCAACGGTCTGCTCGCGGTGGTCCTTGGGGTCCTTGCCATGTCCGCCGCGGGGCTCCTCTCAGCAGCTCCGGGCGCCGCTCAGGAAGCGGCCAACCCCTGCCAGCAGGCGCCCGTGCCGGGCGAAAGCGAGATCACCGTGCTGAGCGACGGCGTCGAGCGAACGGCGATCCTGAACGTGCCGCCGGCCGCCGCCGGTCAGCGCCTGCCGCTGCTCGTCGGCCTGCACAGCGCCGGAGGCAACTTCTTTCAGTCCTACTCGGGCTTCTCGGTGCTGGGCGACGCCGAGGGCTTCATCGCGGTCTATCCAAGCTCGCCGCAGGAAGCGGACGGGAATACCTTCTGGAACATCGATGAGGCGCCCGCGGGCCCCGACGACGTGCAGTTCATCTCCGACCTGCTCGACTCCGTGGAGAGCCAGCTGTGCGTGAACACCAGCCGCGTATACGCGGCGGGGGTGTCAAACGGTGGTGGCATGGCCGCTCTGCTGGCGTGCCAGCTCAGCGCCCGCTTCGCGGCCGTCGCCTCGATCGCCGGCGGATACTCGAGCCTGCCGCCCTGCCAGCCTGCCAACCCGGTATCGGTCATCGAGGTGCACGGAACGGCCGACGGCGTCGTCCCCTACGACGGCTCCCCGCCCGCCCGGGCGGGCGCGGTGCTGCCGTGGCTCACGGCCTGGCGCGGGCGCGACGGCTGCCACGGCCGTGCGTCCGTAAGTCGAATTGCGCCGCGGGCCGAGCGCTACGACTGGGGCCACTGCGCACAGGGCACGGCGGTCGAGCACATCGAGATCTTCGGCGGCGGCCACCAGCTGCCGGGCGGACTGCCGCCCGATGCCGGACAGACGAGCACCGTCTCGGCTCCCTGGCTCGTATGGAGCTTCCTGCGCCAGCACGTCCAGGCCGCGCCCTGAGGCGCCCTCGCGTGTGCTCGTCTGGGTTCCATCCTGCGCGCGGCCGAAGCAGTCCCGGTAGGTTGCCGTGATGCTCCGCAAGCCGATCATGCTGGTCCTGCCGCTGCTGCTGGGCGCACTGGCACTGCTTCCCACCGCCGCCGAGGCCCAGAGCAGCGGGCCGGGCGTCCAGGTCACGATGCCGCCCGTGGGCCTTTCGATCGAGTACCCGCTGCTGGCCCAGTACCTCGGCGCGGGCGCCTGCCCTCCCCCCGCTCTCGTTGCCCAGCTGCTTCAGCTGGGATCCCCGCCGCTGGCCCTGGCGGGGGCAAGCCAGGATGAGACATCGCCCAGCGGAGGAGCGCCGGCCGGCCCCGGCCCTTCGTGGGCCGCGTCCACCCTGTACTCGCTGCCCGCCAGCTTCTGGAGTCAGCTGCACTGCCTGTTGACTACCGCCAAGGACCACCTGACGGCGGGCCTCAATCTGAAGACCGGTCAGCTCTCCTGGGCGACGCAGATGGTCGCCGGCGCCGAAGGCGCGGCCACCAACGGCCTTGACTTCTCCCTGGGGAACGAGCCGGATATCTATGAACTGCCCAACTATGCGGACCTGGGCAACAAGCTGAGCACCCAGGAAGATCTCGCAGCGATAAATCTGTATCTGCAACTGGCGGCCATCCTGCGACCGGCGATCGGCAGCTCCGCTCTGATCGGACCGGAACTGGCCGCGGCCAAGCACTGGCAGAATCAGCTTCCAGGGATCATCGCGCAGTTCCACTACCAGACGGTGGGCGTCCACCTGTACCCGTTTAGCGCCTGCAAAGATCCGCGCGCGGCCACGATCAAGAACCTGCTGTCGGCGAGCGCCGGTGAATCACCCCGCAGCCTCGCGTGGGTCGTTACCGATGCGACCGCGGCCGGCGTGCCGGCGATCATCTCCGAGGCCAACTCCGTCTCCTGCGGTGGCATGCCGGGTGTGTCCAACAGCCCGGCCTCCGCGGTCTGGGGCGTGCGCTTCGTTCTCAACGCGTTGAAGACCGGTTTCCGGGAGGTGCGCTTCCACCTCAGCGGCGGCTCCTATGACCCGTTCGTCGTCGAGGGCGAAACGATCATCAACCGGCCGCTCGAGAGCGCGCTGGTCGCGCTCAACCAGTGGCTGCCCGTCGGCTCGTCACTGAGGACGGTCTCCTCCGCAAAGGGGCTTGTCACCACCGCTGTGAGCGGTGACCCGGCCGGTCCCGCGCTCATTCTCGACAACGAGAGCGCGCGAGCGCGTACCGTCAAGCTCCCCGCCGCGCATGCGCTGGCGATAGCGGTCCTGACCGCCACGCGGACGGGACTGTCGAAGGCGACGCTGCCGGCGCGTCACGGCCGCGTGAAGCTCCGCCTGGCCGCCAACAGCGTCGTGGCCGTCACCTCCTGATCAATTCGAAGAGGACCTGGCCCGGTGGTTGCCAAGCGGGTTTTTAGCCCCAACGGCGCGGGTTCGACTCCCGCCAGGTCCATCCGGGCAAGCTCGGCTCAGGCCTCGACCTTGCTGAAGTCAGGCGCCTCATAGGGCGCGCCAGGCACGGCGCCCAGCGCGAGGATCCGAACGCCCTCGGGACCGGGGAAGATGCGCCTCGGTACGCCGGGGCCGACCCGCGCCATCGTCTCGGAATCGAGCGGGAAGCGCTCTCCCTCGACCTCGAGCTCGGCGCTCCCGCGCAGCACGATGTAGACCTCCTCCTGCCCGTCCTCGCTGTGGCTGTGCTCGGGGTATTTGTCGAAGTTGGGCGGGAATTCCTCGATCTGCATGCCGAAGGACTCCACTCCGAGCGAGGCCCGCGCCAGGCGCATGCCGCCGCCGAACGCCGTCTCCATCTCGTCGATCTTCATCACGCTGTAAGCGGGCATCGCCATCTCCTCCTCGGGGTTTGCGGCGAGTCTATAGCGGCCGCCGCTCGATCTCCGCACTCGGCACCTCGATCCAGACGAGCCGCGGACGCGAGCGCCGGCGGTTGTCGCCCCTGCGCGGATACACGAGCCGGCGGGTGGGCACCACCAGCCCGTCGAAGCTCTGATGATCGTGGCAGTAGTGAGCGGCCCTGGCCCACCCGCCGATCGGCTCGGCCGTGTAATCGTGGCGGCGGATGATCCCGTCCTCGTCGATGTAGAAGACCTGCTCGCGCGAGTGTGTATGGACGTGCGCGGGGAATCTCACCGCCAGCCGGCGCCAGTGCTCCTCGTTCTCAAGCCACGGGTCGAGCTCGCTGAGGACGTAATCCTCGCGGGCGAACACGAACGGCGTCGACACGTACGTCCACATCGCGTAGGTGGCGAAGTACAGGATGTCCAGACGGTCCCACCACAGCCTGTGGCGCACATCGGCAAACGCGCTCCGCGCGTTCTCGCGCGCCTCCACCGGCTCGCCCCAGTCCGTCTCGATGCGCACCCCGCCGTCCTCGTCGAGGACTCCTCGCTGACCCGGTCTCGGGTAGGGCGTGAATGTCACGTGCTGGCCGCGCGTGCTGATCCGAGCCTCGACGTCTCGCACCGCATGCCCCTGGAGCTTCGAGGCGAACGCGAGACCACCCGAGGAGAGCTTCACACGGACCTCGCCGGCGCCCTCCCACAGCTCCGCGCCGCCATGGGCGGCGATCACCTGCTCGACCAGTTCGAGGGCCACACGCGAGTGTCTATCAGGCGCCGCCACCTCAAGCGTGCCGCCTGTAGGCTTCCTCCGGGCTACCGAAAGAGGCGATCAATGAGCGGCGACACCGTCAAGTTCCTCCTCTCAGAGAGCGACATACCCACCCACTGGGTGAACCTGCTCTCAGAACTCCCCGGTGAGCCGCTGCCGCCGCTCAATCCCCAGACGCTCGAGCCCGCAGGCCCGCCCGACCTCACGCCGATCTTCCCCATGGGGCTGATCGAACAGGAGGTCTCGCCCGCGCCCGAGATCGCCATCCCCGAGCCGGTGCTCGACGCCTACAGGCTGTGGCGCCCCACGCCCCTCTACCGCGCCCGGCGCCTCGAGCGCGAGCTCGACACCCCGGCGCACATCTACTACAAGTACGAGGGCGTCTCACCGGCCGGATCGCACAAGCCGAACACGGCCGTTCCTCAGGCCTATGAGAACTGGCAGGCGGGCATCAGGCGCCTGTCGACCGAGACCGGCGCCGGACAGTGGGGCTCGGCGCTGGCCTTCGCCTGCACCCTGTTCGGGCTCGAGTGCGAGGTGTTCATGGTCGGCTCCTCCTATGACCAGAAGCCCTACCGGCGCTCGATGATGCAGACCTGGGGCGCCACCGTCCACCGCTCGCCCAGCGAGCTCACCGAGGCGGGGCGATCGCAGCTTGCCCACCCCACCGGGTCGCTCGGCATCGCCATCTCCGAGGCGGTCGAGGTGGCCGCCCAGCGCGAGGACACCAACTACGCGCTCGGCTCGGTGCTCAACCACGTGCTGCTTCACCAGACGGTCATCGGCCAGGAGGCCATCGCGCAGATGGAGATGGCCGGCGAGCAGCCCGACGTGGTCATCGCCTGCGTCGGCGGGGGCTCCAACTTCGGCGGCCTGGCCTTCCCGTTCGTGCGCGGGGTCCTGCGCGGGGAGAGGAAGACCCGCTTCGTGGCCGCCGAGCCCTCGGCCTGCCCCACGCTCACCCGCGGCGCCTACCGCTACGACTACGGCGACACCCTCGGCCTGACCCCGCTGATGCCCATGTACACGCTGGGCCACGACTTCGTGCCCGCGCCCGTTCACGCCGGTGGGCTTCGCTACCACGGCGACTCGCCGATGGTCTGCGCGCTCGTCAAGGCCGGCCTCGTCGAGCCGCGCGCCTACCGCCAGAACGAGACCTTCGCGGCCGCCGTGCGCTTCGCCCGCAGCGAGGGCATCATCCCCGCGCCCGAGCCCGCCCACGCGATCCGCGCGGTGATCGAGGAGGCCGAGGCGGCGCGCGAGGCGGATGAGAAGCGGGTGATCCTGTTCGGCCTCTGCGGCCACGGCCACTTCGACCTGTCCGCCTACGACGCCTTCCTGGCGGGCGAGCTCGAGGACCCCGAGTTCTCAGAGGCGGACATGGACGAGGCGCTCGCGAGCCTTCCCCAGACGCCGTCCATAGCCTAGGCTGGCTGAGCGATGTCACTCGAACATGTCGATGTGCTGATCGTAGGAGCGGGGCTGTCGGGAATCGGCGCGGGCTACCACCTGCAGGAGAACTGCCCGGGCAAGACCTACGCGATCCTCGAGGGGCGCGACTGCATCGGCGGCACCTGGGACCTGTTCCGCTACCCGGGCATCCGCTCCGATTCGGACATGTACACCCTCGGCTACGCCTTCAAGCCGTGGGAGGCGGCCAAGTCGATCGCCGACGGGCCCTCCATCCTCAGCTACGTCCGCCAGACGGCCGCCGACAACGGCATCGAGCAGCACATTCGCTTCAACCACAAGGTGCGCCGCGCCGAGTGGTCGACGGCGAACGGCAGCTGGACGGTGGAAGCAGAACGCACCGACACCGGGGAGACGGTGCACATCAGCTGCGGCTTCCTGTTCATGTGCAGCGGCTACTACTCCTACGACGGCGGCTACACGCCCGACTTCGAGGGCACCGAGCGCTTCGCCGGGCGCATCGTGCACCCGCAGCAGTGGCCCGAGGACATCGACTACGCGGGCAGGCGCGTGGTGGTCGTCGGCAGCGGCGCCACCGCGGTCACCCTCGTACCCGCCATGGCCGAGACCGCCGAGCACGTCACCATGCTGCAGCGCTCGCCCAGCTACGTCATCTCGGTGCCCGGGGAAGACCCCATCGCCAAGGTCATCCGGCGCTTCCTGCCCAGCCGCCTGGCCTACTCGGTCACCCGCTGGAAGAACGTCCTCATCACGATGCTCGTGTTCCAGCTCAGCCGGCGCACGCCCGGGTTCGTCAAGGGCCTGCTGCGCAAAGGAGCGGAGAACAACCTCCCGCCGGGCTACGACATCGACACCCACTTCAAACCCACCTACAACCCCTGGGACCAGCGCATGTGCCTGATCCCGGACGGCGACCTGTTCGAGGCCATCTCCGCCGGGCGCGCGACGGTGGTGACCGATCACATCGACACCTTCACCGAGACCGGCATTCGCCTTCGCTCGGGCGCCGAGCTCGAGGCTGACGTGATCGTCACCGCGACGGGCCTCAAACTGCTGGCGGTGGGCGGAATGCAGATCGCCGTCGATGGCCGCGAGGTCGACCCGTCAAAGACGATGGGCTACAAGGGAATGATGCTGAGCGACGTCCCCAACCTGGCGATGGCGTTCGGATACACCAACGCCTCCTGGACGCTCAAGGCCGACCTCACCTGCGAGTTCGTCTGTCGCCTGCTGAATCACATGGACGAGCACGGATACGACCAGTGCACGCCGCTCAGGACCGACCCCTCGATCACCGAGGAGCCGTTCATCGACTTCTCCTCGGGCTACGTGCTGCGCGCCATCGAGCACTTCCCCAAGCAGGGCTCGAAGGCCCCGTGGCGCCTCTACCAGAACTACGCCCTGGACATCCTCACGCTCCGCTACGGCGCGATCGAGGACGGCACGATCCAATTCGCCCGCACCCCCGCGCCCGTCGAGGCGCCCGAGCCGGTGGCCGTGTAGGGATCTGGACGTGGGTGAGATCTCTCCATCGGTCTACCGCGCCGGCTCCGGCGAGCCGCTTCTGCTGCTGCACGGGTTCACCGGCAACTGGGCGCACTGGCGCCCGGTGCTCGGCGAGCTCGCCGCCCGCTATGAGGTGATCGCGCCCACGCTCGCGGGCCACGACGGCGGGCCGCCCTATCCCATGAGCCTCCCGCTCACGCTCACCGCCGCCACCGATGACTTCGAAGGCCGCATGGACGAGCTAGGTGTTGACACCGCGCACATCGTCGGCAACTCGATGGGAGGCGCTCTGGCGCTCGAGCTGGCAAAGCGCGGGCGGGCACGCTCGGTAGTGGCCCTCGCCCCGGCCGGCGGCTGGAGCGACGGCGACGGCGAGGCGCCGCGCCTTGCGAGCTTCTTCGCGCGCCAGCTCCGCCTCACGCGCGTGCTCCAGTCGCGTCTGGCAACCGTCATGCACCGGGCATCCGCCCGCCACGCGGCGTTCCGCGACGTCATGCGCCACGGCGAGCTCGTCGCTCCTGCCGATGCCGTCGACATGGCGCTCGCCTCGCTGCGCTGCACGCTCGCCGACAGGGCCATCGCCGCGCTGCGCTCAGACCGCGGCTTCACGCTCGGAGACCTCGATCGCATCTCCTGCCCGGTGCTGCTGGCCACGCCGCGCTACGACCGCATCCTGCCGCCGCCCAAGCACGTGCCGCGCTATCGCCGGGAGATCCCCGGCGTCGAGTGGCACGTACTGCCCGGCTGCGGGCATGTCCCGATGTGGGATGACACCCGCCTCGTCGTCAGGACCATCGACGAGTTCGTGAGTCGCCACGTGGCGGCCCCACCCGCTGCACCGGCGCCCGCCGAGACGCTCACGCCCGTGAACATCTAGACATCGGGCGTGCCCCTCGGCGCCCGAGGGTAGTAGGTTCACCGCATCTCAAGGCCACGGACGCTCTGGAGGAAGGGATGAGGAACGGGCGGAGCGGACTCATGCTCCTCGCCCTCGCGGCCGTGCTGCTCGCAGCGGGCAGCGCGGAGGCCAGCGCGGCCACTCCGTTCAGCTACGGCCTCGCGCCGCATGTGCCGGCGCCCCGCTGGGCCCGCGGCAGGGACGTCCACTTTGCTCCGGCGCTGCCCACGGCACGGGCTGGTGGCTCGTCCGCGGCCGGAGGCTCGCTCGCGGCCGGCAGCCCGGCCGCCGGCGCCGCCGCGCCCTTCGACGAAGACGAATCGGAGGAGCCCGGGGGGCCTGAAGTGAACTCCCCCGCGGGAGACGAGGGCGACCTCGGCCGGCGCTGCGGAGGCTGCCTGGGCGTGCCCTTACGCTATTACGGCGGCCCGGTCCAGCACGAACCGGAAGTGCACGTGATCTTCTGGGGAAGCAACTGGAAGGGCGGCAACGGCCCGCTGCTTCATCAGGAACTGATGAGGTTCTACGAAGGCCTGTCGAGCTCGCCGTCCGGCCTCGCCTTCCAGGGCATCCTCACCCAGTACTTCGACGAATCCGGCCGCGTCGCGGCGAACCTCGCCCCGCAGAGGCTCAGCTCGTTCACCGATGAAAGCGTGCCCGCGCCAAAGGGCGTGAGCAATGAAGCGCTGATCGCCGAGGCCAGGGCGGCCGCCGGCAACCCGAAGAACAACTGGACCCTGGGGCCGAGCGCGCAGTTCGTGGTCGTGCCAGCGCCCGGCGCAACCTATGCCGCGGACTTCGACCAGGACTTCTGCGCCTTTCACAGCGACGTCCACGAAGCGGGCGGCAACTACTGGACCTACACCTTCCTCTCAGACAACGGCGAAGAACCGTTCGAAAGCGGCTGCCTCGACTACGACGGCGACGCAGCGGCGAGCCACGCCGAAAAAGCCGCTCGCGTGCTGTCCATGGACGCCTCCCACGAGTACGCCGAGAGCGCCACCGATCCCACCTTCGGCGCCTGGCTCGATCAGGAAGGAAACGAGCTGGCCGACATCTGCAGCTCGGGCGATGATGAGCTCGCGAACCACGCCTGGGTGCAGGGACTGTGGGACGACCACCTGAGCGCCTGCTCGCTCGGAGACGAACGACCTCCCCACGTCCTGGCGCTGACCGAAGCGCCGACGAACGTGGGCCCGTCCGAAGCCACGCTCAACGCGACTGTCAACCCGGAGAACGAAGGCCTCGAAGCCTCCTACCGCTTCGAATACGGGCCCACCACCTCCTACGGCCAGAGCGTCCCGGCGACGGGCCTTGAGAGCGCCGGCAGCACCCTTCTGAACAGGCAGGTGCACGAGACGATCTCGGGCCTGGCGGAGGGCAGCACCTACCACTACCGTGTGGTCGCCAGCGACACCCGCGAAGGGCGCGAGGAGACCACCTTCGGCGAAGATCACACCTTCGTTCCGTCCGCCTGGGCGACCGGCGAAGCCGCGCCGCTCAGCGCCGGCCAGGCCTCGTTCGGGAGCGCTCTGATCTCCTGCTCGTTCGTGCCCTGGTCCTGTGGCGGCGCCTCCTGCCCGTCACGCACCTCGTGCGTGGCGGTGGGCACGTATGAACTGAACGGCCGGGAAATTCCCATGGCCGAGACCTGGCTGGACGGGCAGTGGTCCTTCCAGGCGCTCCCCTTCCCGGCTCAGACCGGCGACGACGAACAGGTCGCGCTCACCGGGGTCTCGTGCGCCGGCGAAGCCACCTGTGTGAGCGCCGGATACGAGCGCAACAGCTCCGGCATCCGCGTGCCCGTGTCAGACCGCCTGGGCGGCGACGGATGGTCGGTGTCCCCCATCGGGCTGCCGAGCGGGGCGACCGAAGCCGGGCTCGAGGCCATCTCCTGCTGGTCTGTGAGCGAATGCATGGCGGTCGGGCTGAAGGTGACGGACCCCGGCGCGGAGCGGCCCTATGCCGCGCTGTGGCGCAACGGCACCTGGACCGCACCGGCGATCAAGTCACCGGAAGCCGCCAACGCCGTGCTCGAGGGAGTCTCCTGCGCATCGCAGAGCTCCTGCGTGGCCGTCGGTTTCAGTGAAAGCTCCTCCGCAGTGAAGACGGCGATCTCCGAGAGCTGGAACGGCACCGCCTGGACGCTGACGGCGCCCAAGACCCCGTCGGGAGCGGACAGCTCCGAGCTGAACGCCGTGTCCTGCGCCTCGCCCGGCGACTGCGTGGCGGTCGGCTCCTCCTCGGCGGGCGCAAGCGAGTCGAGCCTCGCCGAGCTCTGGAACGGAGCCTCGTGGACGCTTGAGACGACGGCAGGCGGCTCAGGCCAGGAAGAACTCCTCGGGGTCTCCTGTCCCGCCGCGGGCGAATGCACCGCGGTCGGGGATCAGGCGCAGGGCGCGCATACGGTGGCGATGGTGCAGACGTGGAACGGAACCGCCTGGAGTGCCCAGGCGTCAAACGTCGACGAGGCCCAGGCGAGCGAACTGCATGCGATCTCCTGCGCGACGGGATCGACCTGCGCGGCCGCCGGCATCACCGGCTGGTCGGCCCAGGCGCGCTCGCGCTCGGGCTCGGTCGACCCGCTCGCCGAGATCCGCTACTCGGGCCCGCAGCTCGGGGTGGGTCCAGTGTCTCCGGGCGGCAATCCCCAGCCACCGGCGCCGCAGGGCGCCCCGGAAACGGTCCCACTCGGCGCGAAGCTCGTCCCGGAGATCGGCCTGTCCAGCCCTGGAAGGGAAACGAGCCCTCTGCGCTGCCGGGTGCCCCGCCTGAGCGGCACCTCGCTTGCGCATGCGCGCAGCCGGTTGGGCATCGCGCACTGCGCACTCGGTCGCGTCAAGCGCCCGCGGCGCTCACACGGAGCCCTGGTCGTGCTTCGCCAGGGCCACTCTGCCGGGGCCAGCCTCGCGGCCAACGCCCGGATCGATGTCATGCTCGGCCCTCCCCCGCGCCCGGCCGCCAGGCGGCGCTGAACCGAGGAGAGGAGCCCGATGAGCTTTCAGACGCTTCTGTATGACGCCAGTGACGGCGTGGCCACGATCACGCTGAACCGGCCCGAGCAGCTCAACACGATCGTGCCGCCGATGCCCGAGGAGCTCGAGGCCTCGGTCCACCGCGCGGTGGCCGACCCCGGCGTGAAGGTGATCGTGTTGCGCGGCGCCGGGCGGGCGTTCTGCGCGGGCTTTGACTTCGGCGGCGGCTTTCACCACTGGGACGAGGGCATCACCACCGACGGGGCGTGGGATCCCGGCAAGGACTTCATCGCCCAGACCTCCCAGGGCGGGCCGGTGCCGAAGTTCATGAGCCTGTGGCGCTCGCCGAAGCCGGTCATCGCCCAGGTCCACGGCTGGTGCGTGGGCGGAGGCTCCGACATGGCGCTGTGCGCCGACCTCGTGATCGCAAGCGAGGACGCCCGCATCGGCACCTCCTACTCGCGCATGTGGGGCTGCTACCTGAGCGGCATGTGGCTGTACCGGCTGGGGCTGACCAGGGCCAAGGAGTACGCCCTGACCGGCAGGCCCCTGTCGGGAACGGAGGCGGCCGACGCCGGCCTGATCAACGCCGCCGTCCCGTTCGAGCGCCTCGAGGAGGAGGTGTCGGAGCGCGCTCGCCTCTTGACCACGATCCCCCTCTCCCAGCTGGCGGCCATGAAGCTGATCGTCAACCAGGCCTACGAGAACATGGGCCTGGCCTCGACCCAGCTGCTCGGCCCGATCCTCGACGGGCTGATGCGCAACACCCCCGAGGCCCACGAGTTCATCGGGCTGGCCGACAGCGAGGGCGTCAACGCCGCCGTCGCCCGCCGCGACGGCCCCTTCGGCGACTACAGCCAGGCCCCGGTGGAGGGCAAGCCGGACCCCTCGAACGTGATCGTCCCCGAGCCCGGAACGGATTGATTGAGGCGGCTCACGCCGCCTGGCGGGCGTCGCGTGAGGCGAGCCGCCGGCCCTGCGCCAACCCCGCGTCGATCACGGCCTCGCGCAGCTTCGGGTTCATCAGGTTGGGCCCCATCACCTCGGTCGTCGCCTCGTCGGGGTTGATCGTGGTCACGACCGCACCGCGGTGTTTCAGCACGAGCGCCTCGGCCGTGGCGAGGCCCCGCGACACCGGCCCGAACGCTCCCGCCAGCGCTCCGATCGAGGGCCGCATGGACCCGGTGGGGTTCAGGCACAGAACGCGGTCGCCCCGCTCCACGTCGGCGGTGTCCATGTTGGTCGGGCTCCAGGCGCCGCCGTCGACGTAGGTGCGCCCGCCTGAGCGGATCGGGCGAAACACGCCGGGGATCGCACACGAGGCCTGGACGGCCTCGGACACGGACAGATCGGGTGCCCCGGGGGCTCCGAACATCACGCGCCGGCCGCTCTCGAGCTCGACCGCTGCCACTCGTAGCCGGCCGTCCCAGCTGGCGCCCGTGCGCTCGACCATGCGGCCCAGCTCATCCAGGGAGCGTCTGCCCTCCGGGACTCGGCGCAGTGCCGCGCGGCGCAGCAGCGCTCCCCCGCCCGCCGTCGAGCTGAAGGCCAGCGAGGCCAGCGGGGCGACGGCCGAGCCGCCGCGATCGGCGATGGCGTCGATGGTCTGGCGTAGCGGCGTCGCGCCGTCCGCTGGGTCGTCGAGCCTGATGGCCGGCCGTTCGGCCAGACGCCCGAGGCCGGTCGCCGGGGAGACGCCCGCCACCAGCGAGGCGGCCACGATCGAGCCGGCCGAGGTGCCGATGTAGGAGCCGCAGTCGCGGGCGTCGAAGCTCCCGCTCTCCTCGAGGCCGGCGAGCACCGCGCTCATCCACGCGAGGCCGAGGATTCCCCCTCCGCCGAGGACCAGCGCCTCGGGAGCCTCGGCGAGTCTCATCCGTCGAGGATAGCGGCGGGGAGTAGCATCAGAGAGGCTATGGAGGAGGTCGACGTGGTCGTGGTGGGCGCCCGTCTCGCGGGCTGTGCGGTGGCGGCTCCGCTCGCCCGCGCCGGGCGGCGGGTGCTGGTGCTGGACAAGATGCGCTTTCCCTCCGACCAGCTGTCGACGCACGTGCTGATGCCGGCCGGGACCAGCGAGCTTTCGAGGATGGGGGCGCTGCCGAGGATCCTCGCGCTGAACCCGTCGCGGGTGCGCTGGGTCCACCTCGAGGCGGAAGGGATCCAGGACCACGAGCGGGTGCGCCCGGCGCCCGACGGGATCGACTACGGCGTGTGCGTGCCCCGCGACCTGCAGGACGTGCAGCTCGTCGAGGCGGCGCGCGAACAGGGCGCCGAGGTGCGCGAGCGCTCCACCCTCGAGGCCCTCAGCTGGCGCGCGGGCCGCGTGAGGAGCGTGCGCTACCGCGACGCCGATGGCGATGAGCGGGAGGTCGCCTGCACGCTGGTCGTCGGCGCCGACGGGCGGCGCTCGACGGTCGCCTCGCTGGTGGGCGCCTGGCGCCCCTACCGGCTGTCCCGCAACGGCCGCGGCCTCGTGTTCCGCTACCTGGAGGATCCCCGCGCGGGCACGGCCGACGCCGAGACCTACTACCAGTGGCGCGAGGGGAACATGATCGCGTTCGCGTTTCCCACCACCCCGGCGGGCAAACTGCTGATCCTGCTGATGGGCCACCGCGACGAGGCCGGCGAGGCCCGGCACGACCCGGAGGGCTACTGGCAGCGAAAGCTCGATGAGCATCCCGGCCTGGCCGCGCGGGTGGCCGGGGCGCCGCCCGGATCGAAGCTCCGCTCGACCGGCGAGACCCCCGCCTTCTTCCGCGCCTCCTCGGGCCCCGGGTGGGCGCTCGCGGGCGACGCCGGGCACTTCAAGGACCCCGTCACCGGCCAGGGCATGCGCGACGCCATGTTCGCCGGGCGCACCCTGGCCGAGCAGGTCCTCCCGGTGCTCGACGACCCCGCCGCCGTCGACCGCGCCACCCGCAGCTGGGAGGCCGACCGCGACCGCGAGTGCCTGCCGGCCTACCACTTCGCCAACTCCGACACCCGCAACGGGCGCCCCTCCGCCGGGCTGTGCGAGGTGGTGCGCGACGCTGGGCGCTCGCCGGGCCCGGACCTCAGCGACTTCTTCGGCCGCGGGCGCACCCCGCAGCAGATCACGCCCCCGGCCCGCCTCGGCCGGGCCCTCGTCGCAGCCCTGTGGCGGGGCGAGCGCCCGCGCTCGGAAACCATGGTCAGCGCGCTGGCGGACCTGCGCACGGAGATCGGGATCCGTCGCGAGCTCCACGCCGACCGCTTCCGCTCGACCACCCTGATCGAGGGCTCCGACCATCCCGGCGCCTCCTGGCCCGAGCCGCCCTCCGTGTCCGGGCGAAGCATCGCGACCCCGCCGCCGCAGGCGGCCACATCCCCCGAAAAGGTCTCTGCGTGACCCGCATCGCCGTCGTCCAGCCCGCCCTGCAGCTCGGGGAGGTCGAGCGGAATCTCGCGCATGTCGAGGATCTGATCCGCGACGCCCATCGCGAGCACGGTGCGGAGGTGATCGTCGTTCCCGAGGGGTTCACGACCCCGAACGTGTACGCGAAGGTGCTGCGCGGCACGGCGCGGCCGGTGGACGGGCAGCCGCTGCAGCTGCTCACGCGCCTGGCGCGCGAGCTCGACTGCGTGCTCGCCGGCGGCTTCATCGCCGTGCGCGGCTCTGACACGTTCGGGACCTATGTGCTGGCCGAGCCGGACGGGGCCGTGCACCTGCACGACAAGGACATCCCCACCGCCTGGGAGCAGCACTTCTACGTGGGCGGCGATGATCCGGGCGTGGTTCAGTGCGGCACGCTCGGCTGCACCGTGGGGCTGATGTCCGGCTGGGAGTGGGCGCGCTTTCGCACCTCAGCGCGCGTGCGCGCCGCCGGCGCGAGGCTCGTGCTTGGGGGAATGTGCTGGCCGTCGATGCCGCTCAACTGGCCCGGTCCGCTGCGCTGGTGGGCGCTCCGCGAGCACGCCATCTGGCGCCGCCAGGCCCGCGAGCTGCCCGGCCAGGTCGCCCGCCTGTGCGGGGCGCCGGTGGCCCACGCCTCACATGTCGGCCCGGTGCAGGGCGAAACCCCGCTCGGCCCCGGCATCCCCTGGGCCACGCAGATGCTCGGCGAGTCGCAGGTCTGCGATCGCGACGGCACCGTGCTCGCGCGCTTGACGCTCGAGGACGGCGAGGGCCATGTGGCGGCCGACGTCGCCCTGGAGGCGCCCGAGCCCCTGGATCCGATCCAGGATCGCTTCTGGATTCCTGAGATGACGCTCACCACCCACGCCGCCTGGCACGGCATGAACGCCCACGGCGCCCTCAGCTACCGCGTCCGCCATGCCCGCCGAGGCTTCGACTGGCAGGCCTGGCCGGCGGGCGATCTGCCGGACGAGATCGCTCCCATGGGCGCCGGCGAGACGCCGGCCGCCACCAGCTCCAGCCGCTAGCTGGACGCCTCATATGCGCGTCCAGGCGCGTCCAGAGCTGCGTCATACGCCCGTCTAATAGGGCCTCGCGAACAGTCCCTCGCGCTCGCGGTGCCGATAGGGATATGAGGCAAATTCGATGACGCGAGCACAACTAATCAGACAGCTGGTGCTCGACTCGCAGTACGTCATCGACGAGGAGGTCGTGGCCGCCGCGATCCTCGCCCGCGGCGCCGCCCGCACCCTCATCTGCGAGGCCGCCTTCCGCAACGACACCCGCGGAGCGCAGGTGCGCTCCTTCCGCCCGACCAGGGAAGCCCGCTCCTTCCGGCCCTGCAACCTGCAACCGGGGCGTCACGGCCGCCCCATGCAGAGCCGCCGCCAGCGCGACCAGGGGGGCGGGCGATGATCCGCCTTCCCCGCCAGGAGGTCGCCGAACTGCTCATCGACGCCATCGATCGTGGAGAAGGCCTGCTCGAGCGAGCCAACCTGATCGGCGATCTCTCAGACTACGAAAGCTGGAGGGCCACCCGCAAACTGTGGACGGAGCGAACCGAGGAGACCCTGCGGCGTATCTACGACGGCTCGCAGGAACCCGATGAGTTCAGTGCCGCGCTGTCCGGCTTCGCCGCCGGAGATCAGTGGCAGGTCGACTACCGGCGCGACTCCAACTCCGTGCGTGAGGCCATCGACGTCCTCGTCTCCTTCAAGGACCGGCTCGGTGAGGTGTCCGCGCCCGCGCGCGACGATGAGGAGCGCGACGATGACCCCGAGCCTGAGCGGCCGCCGGCCGCCGCCTCGGAGTTCGATCCCGAGCCCGCCGATCGCACCGAGCCTGAGCCCAACCCCAAGCCCGACCCTGAGCCCGGCAATGACGACGAGCCTTCCGATCACGTGCCCTCCGTAGGCGTCGAGATCGCGCCATCCCCCGACATCGAGTTCGTACAGCCGTCCGCCAGCGGGTCGGCGCCACCGGCGCCCGTCAACGGGTCCGTCTCAAAGCTGCCGGCCACGATTCCGGCCGGCCCGGGGCCGGGCGGGACCGGACAGGTGTTACTCGTACATGGGCGCGACGAGGACCTGAAGCAGGCCGTCACCGACCTGCTCGAACGCGCGGGCCCGCACGAGATCACCATCCTCAACGAGCGACCCAGCGACCACAGGATGCTCGTCGAACACTTCGGCGAGCAGCCCGCCGGGTCACGCTACGCGGTCGTGCTGCTCACCGCCGACGACGTCGGCGCGCCGCGCGTGGACTCCGAGCGCGAGCCCTACTTCTCACCCCGCGCGCGCCAGGGCGTGGTGTTCGAGATGGGCCTGCTGGTGGCGGCGCTCACCCCCCGCTTCATGTGCGTCCTCTACGAGGATGGGGTCGAACTCCCCTTCGACCTCGACGGCATCGCCTACGTGCGCCTGGACCTGGCCGGCACCTGGCAATCCAAGCTGCTTCTGCACATGCGAAACGCCGGCTTCGAGTATGACCTGAACCGCCTGGCGCCCATCTGAGGGCAGCGCGTTTGACAGACTGCTTGGCCCATGGGGCCGACCAATCCACTGATCACCACCGAGCTGAGCGTCGAACGGCTGAGCGGATCGTTTCCCGGCAATCTCGGAATCGAGCTGACCGAGATCACCGATGAGCACGTGCTCGGGCGCATGGCGGTGGACAGGCGCCAGCTGCACCCGATGGGCTATGTGCACGGAGGGGCCTGGGTCGCCTTCGCCGACACGGTGGCCGCCTGGGGGACCATGCGCCATCTGCCCGAGGGCCGCGGTTTCACCACGGTCGAGCTGAAGATCAACGTCCTCGCATCGGCGGCCGACGGCGATCTGCTGACCGCGATCGGTGAACCGCTTCACGTCGGCTCCCGCACGCAGGTGTGGGAGGTCCGGGTCTCGCGCGCGGAGCGCCTGGCGGCGAACTTCGTGTGCACGCAGATAGTGCTGTAGGTGCAAATTGGGTTATCGTCGCTGCGTGAGGAGGATGCCTTTACCGGCGGTTGTGATGGTCACAATCGGGTGCCTGATGGTGGCCGCGCTGTCGACGGCCGCCGCCACCTCGGCGGGCACGCAGGGCTACGGGGTGCAGCTCGTCGTTCCGGTCCAGGGGGGCCTCGTGGGCTGGTGCATGATCTATCAGACACCCAACCGCTCGGGCGCGAAGTGCCCCGTCGTGCCCTCGAGCAACCGGCCGATCGTCGCTGAATCCTGGGCCTATGAGTCACACCCTGATGTCACCGAAGCGGTCGTGCTGACGACGAGCGCGGTCAACGCCGTCTCGGTTCCGGGCGGGTCCTCCTCGGCTCTCACCCACACCGAGGCCGGCCTCCCCTACGGCCTGCGCGCGGCGTTCGTCGAATTCCCGGGAGGCTCGGCCAATGAACGCCGGCCGCTGTTGACGCCACTGTCCTCCGGCGGGCAGCCGGTCGCCGGGCTCGCGCCGACGACCACGCCGGCCGGCTACTACCTGCAGAGCCGCGCCTGGCGGCGCCCCGGCCATGCACCGAAGGGGGCCTGTGCGATCAGCGCAAGCCCGTTGCCCGGGCTCATCGCCCAGTCGGGGCGCGTCGTGACCCACGTGGTGTCCTTCAGCGGGCTGATCGGCCAGCCGTTCCTGTCCTGCGTGGACACCCAGTTCACCCTGAACAGCTCACCGCTCGACGCCGGCGTCGTGCTCGACGCGACTCACCCCGGCACGGCTCCCGCGGCCCTGCCCGCCATGAAACCGCTGCCCGGGCACTCCGGCGTCTTTCAGGCGCTCGGCTGGGACGGGCGCCTGCTCGGCCGGCGCACGCACAACGCCTGGCTGGTGGTCGAAGGCGGGAGCTCGGTGCAGCAGCGGCTGACCGTGCTCGAACACCTGCACGCCAGCGTCCAGGTCTGAGTCAGGCGGCGAACTCGAGGACCGAGCGGATGCCGTCCTGGGCCTCCATCAGCTCGAACGCCCGGTTCACGTCATCCAGCGGCATGCGGTGTGAGATGAAGGGGTCCACGTCGATGTCCCCCCGCAGGTAGCGCTCGACGAGCTCGGGGACCTGGTCGCGGCCCTTGACCCCGCCGAAGGAGGATCCGCACACGCGCCGGCCGGTGATCAGCAGGCGGGGCACCACATCGAGCGTCTCCCCCTTGCCCGCCACACCGCACACGGTGGCAAGGCCCCAGCCCATGCGCGCGCTCTCCACGGCTTCTCTCATCACCGACACGAGGCCGGTCGCCTCGAAGGTGTAGTCGGCGCCGAAGCCGCCGGTCTGCTCGAGCACGCGCTCGACCACGTGCCCGTCGGCGGGCCAGCAGTCGGTGGCGCCCTGGCCGCGGGCGAGCTCCAGGCGCTCCTGTGAGCGGTCGACGCAGATGATCCGATCAGCGCCCTGCAGCCGGCATCCGGCGACGGCGCCGAGGCCGACCATTCCGGCGCCGAACACCACGCAGGTCGTACCGGGCTCGACTTTCGCAGTGAACATCGCCGCTCCGAGGCCGGTCGAGAGCCCGCAGGCGAACAGGCAGGCGCGGTCGAGCGGGGCCTCGGGGCTGACCTTCGCCAGCGCGATCTCGGGGATGACCGCGTACTCGGCGAATACGGAGGTCCCCATGAAGTGACGGACAGGCACGCCGCCGCGCGACAGCCGCGTGGTCCCGTCGGGGAGGAAGCCCAGGTTCTGCTGCTCGCGGATCGCCAGGCACAGGTTGGTGCGCGGGCTGAGGCAGTGAATGCACTCGCGGCACTGGGGCGAGAACAGGGTGACGACATGATCGCCGGGCGCGAGCGAAGCTGACGCCCTCGCCGACGGACTCGACGACGCCGGCGCCCTCGTGCCCGAGCACGGTGGGCGAGTACCCGGAGGGGTCGACACCGGAGGCCGTGTACATGTCGGTGTGGCACACGCCGCAGGCGACAAGCCTGATCAGCACCTCGCCCGGCGCCGGGATCGGCCAGGTCGAGCTCCTGCACGACGAGCGGGCGGGCGAACTCCTCGAGCACCGCCGCGCGCACCCTCATCGCACGTTCTCGAAGATGGCGCTCATTCCCTGGCCGCCGCCGATGCACATCGTCTCGAGGGCGTAGCGGCCATCGCGGCGGCGCAGCTCCCGCAGCATCGTCGCGAGGATCCTCGCGCCCGTCGCGCCGACGGGGTGGCCGAGCGAGATGCCCCCGCCGTTCACGTTCACGCGCTCGATGCCGTCGGGCAGCTTCCACTCGCGCAGCACCGCCAGCACCTGCGCCGCAAACGCCTCGTTCAGCTCGATGAGGTCCATGTCCTTCATCTCAAGGCCCGCACGCTCGAGCGCCCGAAGCGTCGAGGGGACAGGGCCGATGCCCATGGTCGCGGGCGGCACGCCCGCCACGGCCCATGACACGGGCCGCGCCAGCGGCTCGAGGCCGAGCTCCGCCGCCTTATCCGGGTGGGTCACGATGCATACCGCGGCCGCGTCGTTCTGGCCGCTGGCGTTGCCGGCGGTCACGGTCGCCTGCGGGTCGCTGCCGCGCCATCAACGGCCGCAGCCCGCCCAGCCGCTCGAGCGTGGTGTCCGCGCGCGGGTGCTCGTCGCGGTCGATCCGCTGCTCCTCACCGCGCTTTGAGACGGTCACCGGAACGATCTCCTCGGCGAAGGTGCCGGCATCCTGGGCGGCGAGCGCCAGGGTGTGCGAGCGCAGCGCGAGCTCGTCCTGCTCCTCGCGCGGGATCCGGTACTCGCGGCGCAGGTTCTCCGCGGTTTCGATCATGCCGCCGGGCACCGGGTGGTGGATGCCCCCGGCCGTCACCCGCGGCCGCGCGAGGCGATCCTCGAGCCTCACGCCGCCGCCCTTGATTCCCCAGCGCAGCCCGAGGGCATAGAACTCGGCCTGGCTCATGCTCTCGGCGCCCCCGGCGATCACCAGGTCGGCCGCCCCGGTCTGAACCTGCATGCAGCCGAGCATCACCGCCTGAAGGCCCGAGCCGCAACGGCGGTCGAGCTGCACTCCCGGCACCTCCACCGGCAGGCCCGCGTCGAGCGCTGCCACCCGCCCGATCGCCGGCGCCTCGCCGCTCGGGTAGCACTGGCCGAGGATCACGTCGTCGACCTCCCGGGCCGGGAGTGCGGTGCGCCTGACGAGCTCTGCGATCACCGTCGAGGCGAGCTCCGCCGCGGGCACCTCGCGGAACATTCCACCGAAGCCGCCCACGGCGGTTCTCAGGGGTTCGCAGATGACGGCGTCGCGCACGGCCGGAGAGCCTGCCACAAATCGCGCGCGGCCGGGCGTGCGGCCTCGATGGGAGCTTCTCAGCCGGCCTTCGAGAGATAGATGCCGCCGGTGGCCAGCACCCGGCTGCGATGGCGCACGAGGTCGGTGACTTCCACGCGTTCGCGGGTGGCAAGGATGAGGCTGCCTTCGCACATGTCCTCGGTCAGCCACTGGGCGCCGGCCACCACGCTCCCGGCATAGCGGGCCTTCGTCGCGAAGTTGCCGTGAGCTTCGGCCCACAGCCTGCGCACCAGATGCGTGCTGGCCGCGAATTTCCCGCGCGGCTTGGATTTGGCGCCTGCGGTTCCGGCCACCGGGCGGCAGACGTTGAAGTTGCCGCCCGCGAGCGTCGCGAGGACCCTGCCGTTGGTGGCCTGGGTCAGCACGAACTCGCCGTCGAAGAACTGGCCTCGCTGGGTTCCCCCGCCGGGCTTGGCAGCCGTCACGCTCACCTCGCCGTGGGTGGCTTCGATGACGGCTCCGTAGGGGATCTGCGTGGCGCTCGTGAGGTTCACGAAGGAGCGGGCCCCGGGCACGCGCACCGAGGCGCGGCCGGCGACGGTGACGACATTGGCGCTGTGGGCGAGCACGGGGGCGGGCAGCCCGGTCGAGGGCGGCGTAACAGTGGGCGGGCCGACGCAGGCGCACGGTGGCGGCGGGCCCGTCGTGGTCGTGGTCCCCCCTCCGCCGGTGACGACCGGCGTCGCGTATGTGAATTCATCGGCCGAGCTGAGGGCGCTGGTCCCCTTTAAGGTCGTCACGGTCACGTTCACGGTGCCCGTGCCCGGCGGGCTCGTGACGGTCATCGACGTGCCCTGCACGTTGACCGCGGGGGTGCCCGGTGCGAGGGTTCCGCCGAACCTGACTTCGGGGCTGTTCAGGAAGCCGCTGCCGCTGATCGTCACCGACGTTCCACCTGCGGGCACGCCCGTGGACGGGCTGATCGAGGTGATGATGGGGGCTTCGAGGTACAGGAATTTCGGGCCGCCGGTGGAGGCACCGCCCGAGTCGGTGACGACGACTTCCTTTTCGCCGACGCTGCCCGCGGGCGTCCTGGCCGTGATTTCGGTTTCGCTGACGCTCACTTCAGTGGCGGCCGCGCCGCCGATCGTGACCGTCGAGCCGGCGACGAAGCCCGTGCCTTTGATTTTCACGGCCGTGCCGCCCGCCACCGGACCCGAGGTGGGCGCGATCGACGTGACGGTGGGGGCGTAGGTGAATTGATCGGCCATGCCAATTTCGCTCGTGCCTCCCGCCGTGGTTACCGTCACGTGCACTCTCCCGGTGCCCGCGGGCGACGTGGCTTTCATCGATGTTTCGGACGTCACCGTCACGCCCGTCGCGGGGTTCGTGCCGAATTTGACCCCCGTGGCGCCGGTTAAGTTGGTGCCGGTGATCGTCACCGTGGTTCCGCCGCCGGCAGCACCGCCGCCGGGGGTCACGCCGGTCACTGCCGGGAGCCCCACGTAGGTGTATTTGGCGCCTGAAGTGGAGGAGCCCGCCGTGTCGCTGACGACGACTTCCGCTTGGCCGGCGGGGCCGGCCGGTGTGGTGGCCGTGATTTCCGATTCGGTTTTCACGACGACCGCGGTGGCGGCTATGCCGCCGATCGTGACCGTCGAGCCGGCAAGGAAGCCTGTGCCTTTGATTTTCACGGGCGTGCCGCCGGCCGTCGGGCCGGATGACGGTTCGATCGCAGTGACCGTCGGCGCGTAGGTGAATTCGTCGGCGGCGCTCGTGGCGCTCGTACCTCCGGGGGTTGTGACCGTCACGTGCTTTTTGCCCGTGCCGGCCGGCGAGACCGCTTCCATCGAGGTTTCCGAGATCGCTTTCAGGCCCGTCGCCGCCACCGTGCCGAATTTGACCGCGGTGGCGCCCGTGAGAGCGGTGCCGGTGATGATCACTTTGGTCGTGCCGGCGGCGGGGCCGATGGCCGGGCTCAGACCCGTGACCGCGGGAACCGCCGCGTAGGTGAATTTGGCGCCCGCGGCGGAGGTGCCATTCGAGTCGCTGACGACAACTTCCTGCGGGCCGGCGGTGCCCGCCGGGGTTTTGGCCGTGATTTCTTCGGCGGTGACGACCGTGACCGCGGTGGCGGCCGCGCCGCCGATCGTGACCGTCGCGCCCGTCACGAATTCGGTGCCTTTGATTTTCACCGCGGTGCCGCCGGCGGTCGGGCCGGTGGACGGTTCGATCGTGAGCACGGTGGGGGTGGCCAGCGGCGCGACCAGCGGGCCGCCCAGCGGTTGCGAGACCGGCGTGACTTCAGCCCCGGCCCGCGCCGGCCCGGCGATCGCAAGCGACAGCATCGCGCTGAGGAGCACGAGTAGCGCGAACACGGGCGCCTTCAGAGGCGCCCGGATGCTGCGATCAGGGTCGTGCTGTTCGGAGAATCTGTCGTAAATCAAGTGCATATCCATTGCAGGCGTGTGCTCACGCCTCTTCCAAGGTCGGCTGCCGTGCCTCCTAGAAACTGTACAGCGTGCCGTAAAGCGCAGAGCCGGCAGCCATAAACAGCACCGCCTGGGCGCGCGCCACGGCCCCGACGGCCTCGTCCGGTGGCAGGAACTCGGGATGGTGAAGCGGCCTGTCCTTGAAGCCATCGGCTCCGCGCAGGCCCACGAAGGCCATCGCGATCGGCGCCAGGGCGCCGAAGAAGGCGAAGTCATCCGAGCCGCTCGAGCGCCAGGCAGGGGCCGCCTGCACGCCGGCGGCAGCGAGGAGCTCCCGCGCCCGCGCCACGATGCGGGGGTCGTTCTCGAGGGCGGGCTCGCCGGGCACCAGCTCGACGCTGCCCTCACAGCCGTGGGCGGAGGCGACTCCGCTGACCACCCGCTCGACCATCGCCCGCAGCGCCAGGCGGTCCTCGGGGCGGTGCGCGCGCAGCGAGGCCCGGGCGCGGGCGTGGGTGGGGATCACGTTCTCGGTCCTCCCCCCCTCGAGGACGCCGACCGACACCACCGCCGGCGCGTGCGGATCGATCCCCCGCCCCACCTCGGCGTGGAGGGCCACCACCACCTGGGCGATCGCGAGGATGGGATCGCGCCCGAGGTGCGGGTAGGCCGCGTGGGTGGGCTCGCCGGTGATGGTGATCTCCACGGAGTCGCTGGAGGCGTTGACGACGCCCTCATCCAGCGCCACCTCGCCCCACGCGATCTCCGGATGGACGTGCGCGGCGAGGACCGCCGCGGGCGCGATCACGGCAAGCTCCCCCTCGGCCAGCTCCTCGGCGCCGGAGGGGTAGGCCTCCTCGCTGGGCTGAAACAGCGCGAGCAGCGCCACCGGCAGCTCCTCGCCGAGCGCCTGCGCCGCGCGCGTCAGCGCGACCAGCGCGGCCATGTGCACGTCGTGGCCACAGGCGTGCATGACCCCGCCGCTCGCCCGATATGGGGCCTCCGTGTTCTCCGCAACCGGCAGGCCGTCGAGCTCGGCGCGCACCGCCACGGCGGGAGCATCGGCGGGGCCCACGCGGGCCAGGAGCCCGGTGCCGGCGACGGTGGCGCTGTCAACCGGCAGCTCCTTCGCAACCGCGGCGGCCGTCAGCTTCTCCTCGTGGGCGAGCTCGGGCTGGGCGTGAAGCCTGTGGCGGAGGTCCACGGCCGCCGGCAGCTCGCGCTCGATGCCGGCCAGCAGCCGCTCGAGGAGCTCCTCAGTAGACAGCGGCATAGCGCCCGCACACCTCGCCGAGGTCGAGCCCCGCGACCGCCTCGAGCTCGGCCTGCTTGACCGAGACGTAGGCGTCATACAGGAGCGCCGGCATCCACCCGCGCACGGTCTCATCGGCCGCCAGCGCGGCGAGCGCCTGCTCGAGAGAGGCCGGGAGCGCCCCGACGCCGTAGCGGGCGGCCTCGGCCTCATCCAGCTCGGCCGGGTCGCGGTCGAGGATCGGCGGGGCCGCGAGGCCCTCGCGCACGCCCTGAACCCCCGCCCGCACGATCGCCCCCAGCGCCAGGTAGGGGTTGGCGGCGGCGTCCGCGCCGCGGTACTCCAGGCGCATCTGCTGACCGACGTCGGCGGCGGCGAGCCCCACGAGCGGCGGGATGCGAAGGAGCGCTTCACGGTTCTGCCGCGCGAGGCACATCGCCCCGACGCTCCAGCGGTGGGGCTGAAGGCGCGCCGCCGAGGCCGGGCTGGGGGCGGTCAGGGCGATGAGTGCGGGGGCATGGGCGAGGATCCCCGCCGCGAAGCGCCCGCCGAGCTCTGACAGGCAGGCCGGTGCAGCGGCGTCGAACAGGGCGGGGCGCCCGGCGCCGTCGAGCAGGCTGAGGTGGATGTGCACCCCGTTGCCGGCCCCTGCGGGGTCCAGCAGCGGGGCGAAGCTCGCGCGCAGCTCGTGGCGGCGGGCGATCTCGCGCACGATCTCCCGGAAGGCAATGGCGCGATCAGCGCTCGAGAGGCCCTCGGCGGGCTCGAGCGGAATCTCGAACTGGTGGGGCGCGAACTCCGCCGTGATGAACTCGGGCTCAAGGCCGGCTTCGACCAGTGCCGCAATCGCCTCGGCGGCGAAGGGTTCCGAGCGCCGCAGCGCCTGCAGCGAGAAGGCGGCCGGCGCAGGCCCGTCGTCCAGGAGCTGGAACTCGTGCTCGAAGCTCGCCGACAGGCGCAGGCCGAGCTCGTCCTCGAGCTCCCGCAGAGCCTCGCGCAGGAAGCGGCGCGGGCAGCAGTCCCAGGGCTCGCCGCCGATCTCAGAGATGTCGCAGAGCATGAACTCGAGGGCGCTCTCCCCGGGGCCCGCCTCGACGCGCACGCTGGTGGCCGGGTCGGCCATCAGGCGCACATCGCCGACCGCGCCGAAGGGGTTGGGCTCGGCCAGCGTGCCCAGCGGGGTGAGCGCCTGGTTGGCGGGCGTCCAGCCGAGGCCCGAGTCCAGGCGCGCGCTGAGCTCTGATGCGGGCAGCGAGCGCCCCCGCACGATGGCGCCGAGGTCGCAGCAGACGAACGCGACCAGCTCGGCCGCGGTCACGGCAGCGGCCCGGCGGTGACGGTGCCGTTGTCCCAGGCGCCCTCGCTCAGGCCGAGCGCCCCGGCGCCGGCGCGCACCGCGGGCGCATCGGCGGCGTCGACGATCACAATCATCCCCCCGGCGGGCATGTCCCTGCGCTCGAGCGCCACGGCCAGGCGCTCGGCCGGCTGCAGGTGAAGGCCCCGGTTTCCCAGCGAGGGGTAGGTATCGGCGATGCCATACAGGCTGCCGCCCGGCCCCTCGGCGCGGCCGACCACGCAGGCGAAGTGGCCGACATCCCAGTCGGGCAGAGGTCCGTCCTGCACACCGTCGATGAGATAGTCGAGCAGTTCGGTGGGCGTGGCGTTGGCCCCCCACAGGTGGCGGGTGGCGAAGTTGCTCACGAGCGTCGCGGGGCGCTCGAGCGCTGAGACGAGGTCGAACAGCCCACCGAGGGTGCGGGGGTTCCAGGGGCCGCTGTAGGGGATGGGCTCGAGCGTCCCGCTCGAGAGCTCTGCGATGGCGGCGATCAGACCGGTGGCCGTGGTGCCCGACACCGACGAGTCCTCGACCGTGGGCAGCTCGAGGCGATAGTCGCGCCGGCCGAGTTCACCGTGGGGAAGCGTGTCGGTGTCCGTGAAGGCCGAGATGATGCTGCCGGCGGCCTCGGCCACGGCGTCCTGATCGAGCGGCTGGGAGCCGTGCTGGTGGATGCCCGCGGCGCGCAGCGCGAGGGCCCCGCAGAAGGCTCCGCACAGGTCATCGCGCTGGGGCAGCTCGCGGCCATGCAGCTTGAGCAGCGCGCGGGCCCCCGGCAGGAGCCTCAGCTCGAGTGTCCTCTGATCGATCGTCACCCTGAGGAATCCTAGGGTGCCGCCGCGGCGCCCCGGGTCCGTCCCGGGAGCGGAGATAATCCTCCGATCGAGACCTCATCCGCTCCCGAGCTCCCCGGACAGCCTCAAGGCACCCGCCGGCGCGGGTGGGCCGAGCGGGCGGCCGACCGGATCGTGCCGGAAAGGAACCCGGCGCGCGTGGTCTACGGAGTGATCACGGTCGGCGCGCTGATGGCCGCCGAGAGCGGGCACCACGAGAGCTACGCGGACCTCGTCGGCTCGGCCTTCATCGCCTCGGCCCTGTACTGGCTGTTGCACGCCTACTCGTCCGTGCTCGGGCACCGTCTGCAGACGCGCGAGCGCCTGAGGCCATCCACGCTCATGTACGGGCTCGCCGAGGAGTCTCCGATCCTCACCGGAGCTGCGATTCCGCTGCTGGCGCTGCTGATCGCCTGGGTGACCGGAGCAAGCCAGGAAACCGGCGTCACGGCGGCGCTGTGGACCGCGGTCGTGAGCCTCGTCGTATTCGAGCTCGTCGCGGGGCTGCGCTCGCGGGCGAGCGCAGGCGAGCTGGCGCTCGAGGTGGGCGTGGGAGTGGCGATGGGAGTGGCGATCCTCGGTCTGAGGATCGTGCTGCACTGACGGCGGCCGAATGGCCGCAAATCAACACAGAACGCCGGCCACAGGGTAAAATTCAGAAGAGCCGATCAGTGCGATGGATTCGCTTGCGACCAGGAGGGGGTCGTCAGACAGAGGTCGCCGGCATGGGATGGTCTCCGCACGGTCCCGTGGCAGCGCCCGGACCGGAGATCGATCAGGGGAGTCGCGTGTCATCGTCGGGGGAGGACGGGAGGAGGCCGAGCGCCGGAGGAGTGGCCCCCCTGTATGCGCGGCTGCCGCACGGGCCCCATCGCCTCGATCACAAGCAGGTGATGAGCCATCAGCGCGCCCGCATCCACGGAGCGATGGTGGAGGCCGTGGCCGAGAACGGATATGCGGGGACGAGCGTCAGGCAGGTGGTGGGACTGGCGGGCGTCTCGCGGCGATCGTTCTATGAGCAGTTCCCCAACAAGGAGGCCTGTTTCCTTGCGACCTACGACGTGATCGCCGGGCGCGGGGTCAAAGGGATCCGCCGGGCGCACGAGGACAGCGAGGGCCCGCTCGAGGAACGGCTGCGGGCCGGCCTGCACGCCTTCATCGAGGGTGTGCGCGCGAACTGGAAGGGCGCGCGCCTCGTGATCGTGGACGCCCAGACGGTCGGCCCGGCGGGGCTTGCGCGGCTGCGCCGCACGACGTCGGCCTGCGAGCAGATGCTGTCCGTGAGCTTCGATCGCCAGCCCGAGCGGGGCGGCGTACCGATGCCGGTCGTGAGGGCGATCGTGGGCGGGCTGCACTGGATCAGCTCGCTGCGCCTGCGCAAGGGCGATGAGCGCCAGCTGCCCACCCTGGCCGAGGAGATGCTGCAGTGGACGCTGCTGTTCCCGTCGGGCTCCGCCCAGTCCGTCCTTGCGCGGGCGGTCGCACCGGCGCCGCGGCGACGGGCGCGCGAGCGCGATGCGACGAGCGCCCGGGCCGCCGGCGGAGACGATCGCGAGCGCCTGCTGCTGAACGCCCTGCGCCTGGCGCTCGCGGACGACTACAGCGAGTTGAGCGCGCTGCAGATGGCCGAGGAGGCGAACATCCCGATGGATGCCTTCTTCGAGATGTTCGAGGGCAGGGACGAGTGCTTCCTGGCGGCCCTGGACATGCTGGGAGACGAGCTCCTCGGCGTGATCGGGGACTCCGGCCCCGGCAGCGGCGAGGCCTGGCCGCGCGGGGTGCGCCGCGCGCTGGCCGGGCTCATGAGCTACCTGGCCGAGCGTCCCCTGTATGCCCGCACGATCGCCGCGGGGGCGTTCGCAGCGGGGCCGGCGGCGGCCGAACGAAACCGGGAGATCGTGCGCCGGCTGACCGCATCGCTCGTTGAGGGAGCCCCGCAGCCGGCTCACAGCAGCATCGCGCTCGACGCCATCTCGGGAGCGATCGGGCACACGATCCGCTGCCAGGTCGCGGCTTATCAGATCGACCTGCTGGGAACGCTCTCAGACCACCTCACCTATGTGGTGCTGGCGCCGTTCCTCGGAGCGGACGCGGCCGCCGAAATCGTGTCCGAGCCGCAAGCGGCCACCGCCGCGCCCTGAGGGCCTAGATCCCCTTGCCGTCCTTGGTCTTGCCGCCGCGGCGCGAGGCGGCATACCCGAGGAGCATGCCGACGAGCAGCGAGATGACGATCACGATGATCAGCGGCAGCTCGTGGCTGCCGAAGATCAGATGGACCTTGACGTCATGGACGTTGAGGACGGCGAACAGCGTGATGAGGACGGCCAGGATGAGCAGCACCACGGTGCGCCCCTGCTCTCGCCGGCCACGGCGCGAGGCCTTGGGCTGCGACTTTGCGGGCTCGGACATCGCGCTACCGATGCTAGTCGCTGCGCTGCTCAGCGCCGCTCAGCGCCGCTCAGCGCAGCTCGGCCTGCACCCAGGCGCAGTCGCTCGACAGGTCCTCCACGCCGAGGGCGGCCGCGACGTTGAGGGCCATGCCGTGGCGGAAGAAGTCGTCCAGCCGCTCGGGCTCGGCGTTTGACAGCGAGCCGGCGAGGTCCACCAGCTCGGCGTAGCGGTGGCGCACGCGGGCGCGCACGAGCTCGTCCTCGCCGCAGGCGGCGTAGGACTGGTGCTGGAGCATCAGGTAGTCGCGATCGGCCGACAGGAGCTCTGAGTAGGCGCGGCCCATCGCATCGAGGGCGTCCTCGCACTCCGCGGGCGCGCGCCCCTCCGCGAAGTCCGCGGCGGCCCGGCGGAAGGTGTCGGCGACCCTCTCGAAGCTCCGCTCGAGCGCCGCCAGGAACAGCTCGCGCTTGGTTCCGAACAGGCTGAACACGTACGGCTGGGCCACGCCCACGCGCCGGGCGATGCTCTCGACGGTGGTGCCGTGCAGCCCGCCGTGGGCGAACTCGTGCACGGCGGCCGTGATCAGCGCCTCGCGGCGCTCGGCGGCCGGGACGCGGCGGCGGGCCGAGCGCGCGGGCGTGGTGCTCACGCTGCCTCGCCGCCGATTGCAAGGCTGCCGCGGCCGATGTCCGGGGCGTCGCTCCCGGCAGCGGCGAGAGCGGGGGCCACGCCGGAGCGGGCGCCGAAGGGCAGCGCGACCACGATCAGGGCGCCGGCCGCGAGCACCGCCACGCCCACCCACATGGCGGGAAGCAGGCCGTTGATGAACGCCTGCGGCGAGGCGTAGCTGCCGGCTCCGGTGAACACCGAGGCGAGCACGGCCACCCCGAGCACGCCGCCCACCTCACGGATGGCGTTGTTGGCGCCCGAGGCCTGGCCTGCCTGCTCGGTGCGAACGGAGGACAGCACCGCGTTGGCCGAGGGGGCGAACACGAGCGCCATGCCGGCTCCTGCCATGACGAACGGGACGATCATCTGGGAGTAGTGCTGGTGGGTGGAGACGGTGAGCGCGAGCCAGGACAGCGCGCCGGCCTGAAGCGCGAGGCCCGCCGCCATGAACGGGCGACTGCCGAGTCGCTCGGAGAAGACGCCGGCCAGGGGCGCCACGACCATCGAGGCGCCGGTCCACACGAGCAGCTTCTCCCCCGCCTGGAGGGGTGTGTTGCCGAGCACGTTCTGCAGGTACTGGGACAGGAAGAAGATCGAGCCGAACATGCCGAAGTACATGCTGAGCGAGGCGACGTTGGTGACCGCAAATGAGCGTTTGGCGAAGAATGACATCGGCAGCATCGGCTCCGGCGTGCGGAGCTCCCACGCCACGAAGCCTGCCAGAAGAACGATGCCGAGGCCGATCGAGGCGAGGATCGTGGGGCTCGTCCAGCCGAGCGACTGGGCGCGGACGAGACCGAACACGACCCCGAAGGCTCCGCTCGAGGCGAGCGCGAGGCCGCGCAGGTCGAGCGTTCCGTAGGGGCCGCGGCTCTCGCTCAGCCAGCGCAGCGCGAGCGGGGCGAGGACTATCCCGATGGGTACGTTGATCCAGAAGATCCAGTGCCAGGAGATGGCCTGGACAACGGCGCCGCCGACGAGCGGGCCGAGCGCGACGGCGATGCCCGAGACGCCGGACCACACGCCGATGGCAAGGCCGCGTTTCTCGGCGGGGAAGGCCTCGGCGAGCAGGGTGAGCGTGAGCGGGGTGACCATCGCGGCCCCGGCCCCCTGGATGGCGCGGGCCGCGACGAGCAGGCCGGTGCTGGGCGCGAGCGCGGCGGCTGCGGAGGCTGCCGTGAACACGGCCAGGCCCGCGAGGAACATGCGCTTGCGGCCGAAGCGGTCCCCCAGCGCCGCGCCCGTGAGCAGCAGCACCGCATAGGCGAGCACGTAGGCGTTGACGGTCCACTCGAGCGACTGGATCGAGGCCCCCAGGTCGCGATGGATGGTGGGCAGCGCCACGCTGACCACGAGGTTGTCGAGGACGACCATGAAAAGTGCGACCGACACGATCGCGAGGGTCCAGCCGTTTCTACGCCCGATGCCGCTCATCTCGATGCTCCTTGTCCGTTTTTCGATGACATGGACGGTGATATTAGTAGTGACTAATAAGTTTGTCAAGGGGCGCGCCTGCCGCCGGGCCGCCAATAGGATGGACACGATGAGATCGAGCGTCTCAGCGCTGGTTGCGCTGCTGTTGGGAGTCTCAGCGCCGGTGCTGCTCGGCGCCTGCGGCTCAGGAACGAAAACCGTGTCGGTGGCCGGGGCTCCCCCTACCACCCAGACGAGCACCGGCGCGCAGGCGGCGGGCACCAGCTCCACCCCTGCGACGACGCCCACCACGACGGTGGCCGCGGGCGGTGGCACCCCTGCGCCGGCCACGACCCGCACTGCGCCGGAGCCCGCGTTCACAGAAAAGCAAGATTCATCCGAAGGCCTGAGCGCGGCAACAGAAGTGCTGCGGGCGAAGGGATTCACGCCGGTGAGCACCTCCGTGTACCACCCCGACCAGGCCCTGCGCGTGCTGATCGGCACCCGCTCGGGCTCGAGCGGCGGGTACGGCCAGCAGGCCTTCTTCTTCGTCAACGGCCGCTACATCGGCACCGACTCAAAGGAACCCAGCGCGACCGTCAGCGTGGTGAGCCAGAGCGACACCGAAGTGACGCTGGCCTATCCCCTGTATCGCAAGGGCGACCCCCTGGGCAGCCCGAGCGCCGGCGTGGCCAAGGTGCGCTTCCAGCTGAACAACGGCCAGCTGGCGCCGCTTGACCCGATCCCGCCGGCGAGCAGCGAAGGCGGCCGCCCCAGCCGCCAGTAGTTCCTATTGTGGTGCTGTCCAAGCACACACATGAGAAAGGGCCGGTCTGATGAGCGCAACGATCGAGGGTCGCAGCGAGGAGCTCCTGAAGGGCAAGAACTTCTGCATCGTCGCCACACTGCGCGCCGATGGCACCGTGCAGGGCGCGCCGGTATGGGTCGACGTGCAGGACGGTCTGGCCGTTCTGAACACCGCCGAGGGACGCGCCTGGCCGAAAAACCTCGAGCGCGACCCGCACGTCACGCTGACCGTGCAGAACAGCGAAAACCCCTACGAGTACGTGGAGATCCGCGGACACGTGGCCGAGCGCACGCGCGACGGCGCCGACGAGCACATCGACGCGATGGCCAAGAAGTACCTCGACCAGGACTCCTACCCCTTCCGCCAGCCCGGTGAAGAGCGCGTGATCATCCGCGTCGCGCCCGAGCACGTGTACGTGCAGGGGGCCTGAGCCGCGGGGTCTTCTAGGAGCGGCGCAACAGCCGTTTCCACAACGACGGCGCATGCGGCTGCGCGCGCTGCCACTCGTCGCGCAGCACCAGCTGGCCCCGGGCGCGGGCCGCGAGCACACACTCGGTGTGGGCGTGACGGCGGCGGCGCGTGTCACCTTCGGGCGCGATCAGCATATGCTCGGTGAGGGCGCCCAGAAGATGATCACAAAACGGACAGCGATACGTGGCCGGCTTGCGGTTCGACGCGCGGCGAACCGTCCACCATGGGGCAGGCACAAGCTTGGACATGGCGCCATTGTCGCGCCGCTGGCGGCAACCGTCGCCGCAACCCTGGCCGCCACCGTGGCGATCGGGGTGGGCGTGGCCCTGGCGCGGGCCGAGCGAGACCGCCGCTTCGCACGGGTGGAGCGGGCGCGCGATCGGCAGTTCGGGCTGCTGCCCGGAGAGCCGCTGACGGAGGGGTTCAGGCGGATGGCCCTCAGCCAGCTCGACCTGGCGATCGATCTGCTGGCCGGCACCGGCGGCACGCTGGCGGCGGCCACGTCGGTGCACGAGACGCGCAAGGCGCTGAAGCGCCTGCGCGCGTTGATCGGCCTGCTGCGAACCGAGCTCGGCGAGCGGCAGTTCGCGCAGGAGGATGCACTGCTGCGCGAGGCGGGCCTGCGCCTGGCCGGCGCGCGCGACGCCGAGGTGCTGGTGGCGACGCTCGAGGAGCTCGTCAGGGCCAACCCCGGGAAACTCGCTCATCGCCGCGGGATCTCAAAGCTCCGCAGCCAGCTTGCGCAGGAGCGCGACCTGGCGAGCGAACGCACGCGCGACGACGCCTGGGCACGCGCCCAGGTGGTGGGCGAGCTGCGTGCGCTGCGGGTCCGCGTGGAGGCTTGGAACCTTCCCTACCGGGACGGCATCGACAGCGTGCAGGACGGCCTGCGTCGCATCTACCGCCAGGGTCGCCGCCGGCGCCGCCGCGCCGCCCGCGGTGGGGGCGCCAACACCCGCGCGATGCACCGCTGGCGCAAACGCGTCAAGGACCTGCGCTACGCCGCGGTGATGCTGGACCGGCGAGACCCGCGGGGTGCAAGGCGGGCCGTCGCGGTCGCCGGAGCGGGACACTCCGGGCATGGGCATGGGCACGAAGGGGACGCCGGGGAGATTCGCCGGCTGGCCCGCCGGGCCGACGAGCTCGGGGAACTGCTCGGAGAGGAGCACGACCTGGCGCTGTTGGCGGCGCGTCTCAGGGTCAAGGGCAAGCGCGGCTCAGGACGGCGCCTGAAGGTTTCGCCCGGCGCGCGCAAGACCCTTCTGAAGCTGATCGCGCGACGGCGCAGGGATCTGCGCCGCACGGCTCTGAAGCAGGGAAAGCGCCTGTATGAGCCCAAGCCGGGCCCGTTCGTGCGGCGCTTCGGCGCTGCCTACACCGACGCCTGGTTCAGCGGCTGAGCGAGGCCCTCAGCCGACGTTGAGGACGGTGAGGACGCGCTTGCCTTTGGGCAGCGACACCGACACCTGATCGCCAGGGGCGCGCCCGAGCAGGGCCATGGCGACCGGGGATTCGGCCGACAGGCGTCCCTCGGCGGGGGCGGCGTCGTGCGAGCTCACGATCCGCCAGGTCTGCTCGACGTCGTCCTGGTCGCGCACGACCACGGTCGAGCCTAAGCCGACCATGCCGCCCGGGACCGCGGGCGCCTCCTCGACGACCACCGCCGCGGCGATCTTCTCGCGCAGCCGCGCGATCTTGGTCTCCAGGTGAGCCTGGTCGTTCTTGGCGTCGTGGTACTCGCTGTTCTCCTTCAGATCGCCCCACTCGCGCGCCGTCTTGATGCGCTCGGCGATCTCCCTGCGCCCCTCCCCCTCGAGCTCGGCGAGCTCGGCGTTGAGGGTGGCAAGACCCTCGGCGGTGGTGAGGTTGGCGGCATCGGGCACTGAAGGACAGCCTACTCGCACCGCTCAGAAGTAGCTTCTCGCCGGTGATGACAGCAGCGCGTAGATCTGCACGATGGCCGCCTGCGTGAGCAGCTGGGGCTCGGGCGGCTCACCGCCGACGAACAGGTCGTTCTTCAGGCGCAGGTGCCCCCAGGCGTAGTCGACGTAGGCCTGTGCGATCTTCGGGCCCGGCGGTTCGTGGGTGATCGAGTCGAGGTACAGCAGGTTGCGGAAGTAGATCGACGGGAAGGGGGCGATCTCCGCGCCGAGCCGTTCCGGGGTGAAGTAGGACAGCGCGGCGGCGGCGGTCTGGCGGGCCTGGTTGAGGTATGCCGCGTTCCCGGTGGCCTGGTAGAGCAGCGCGCCGGCGCCGATCATCGAGCCCTGGTTGTAGCTCCACAGGGTCTGTTCGGCCACGCCCTTGCGGTTGACGTGGTCGGCGTACAGGCCGCTCGGCTGAAGCAGGCACTGGCGCACCCATTCATAGGCCATCTGCGCGAACTGCAGGTACTGCGCGTTGTGGGTGATCCGGTAGAGCTGGACGCCGAGCTCTGCGGCCGGCGCGGTCGAGACGGTGTTGCGCTGGCTGTTTTCGGGTTCGTTCGAGAACGGGACACCGCCCGGGCAGCCGAGTTCGGGGCTCGCCTGCCAGCCGGCCATCTCGAAGGCCATGATCGTCTCCGCGCCCGCCAGCAGCGAGGGGCTGCGGCTGAGCTCGTACAGGCGCGCGAGCTCGATGCCCACCCAGTCGTTGTCGTCGTAGTACTTGGCACCGCCGGGGCCGGCGGGCGGGGCGACGTTCGCATCAAAGGCGGTCAGTGAGCTCGTGAAGGTCCCTTCAGGGGTCCCCGAGTTGGAGCTGTCGAGGTAGTTGTGAAGGCCGACGAGGCGGGCGTGCAGTTCGCGCGTCAAAGAGACCCCCAGGTGGGGGATGCCCGCCATGCTCACCGTGGCGGCGAGGGCCTGGGAGAACGGCCACAGGGCGGAGAAGGGTTCCCCTTCATACAGCCCCGAGCCGGCGACGTAGTAGTGGGACTGCATCTCCTGAAAGGCGAGCTCAGCGCGCAGCGGGTCGCCGTGCAGCGCCGGCTTGCGGGGCTTCTTGCGGGCATGCTTGGCGGGCGTGGCGGAGGCGGCGGAGGCAGCCGCCGGCGAGGCGGCGAGCAGAGCGCAGCCCACCGCCGCGGCCAGGAGCAACGGCAGGCCGCGGCTGAACGGCCGCCTGGGCCTGTGATCGGAGCGGGGCGTCATCGGGCTTCAGGTGGACAGAACAGCGGCGGGGGCGATTTGATTTGGTATACCAGCGTGCGATTCGACTACACGACCGTCGGGCATGTGACGGCCGACGTGCTGAGCGACGGCTCCCGGCACCCCGGGGGCACCGCCTTCTACAGCGCGCTGCAGGCGGCTCGGCTCGGTCAGCGCGCGCTGATCCTTACACAGGGCGCGCCGAGTGAGATCGAGGAGCTCATCGAGCCCTACCGCTCAGAGCTAGAGCTCGAGATCATTCCGGCCCAGCAGACCACGACCCTGCGCACGACCGGAAAGGGCCTCGCGCGCTCCCAGACGGTGCTGGCATGGGCCG
The DNA here is from genome assembly GCA_963826995.1 of uncultured Solirubrobacteraceae bacterium. Taxonomy (GTDB): domain Bacteria; phylum Actinomycetota; class Thermoleophilia; order Solirubrobacterales; family Solirubrobacteraceae; genus Palsa-744. The sequence continues at coordinate 817,383 of CAWGYZ010000006.1, forward strand.
GTGAGATCGGCGAGGAGGTGGCCATCGACACCTCGATCCTCCATCTGGCGCCGGTCGCGCGCGAGACGCCGCGCCGCTGGCGGGGAGCAGCCGGCTTCGTCGGGCTGACCCCGCAGGGGCTGGTCAGGAAGTGGGACGGACCCGGCCACCAGCTGCGGCCGAGCCCGCCCGAGCGAGACCGCGTACCCGACGGATGCGAGGCGATGGTGCTGAGCGAGACCGAGCGGGCGAGCTGTGAGGAGCTGATCGGGAGGTTCGCGCCGGATGGCGCCGTCGTGGCCGTGACGGCTGGGGCCTCCGCGACGACGCTCCTGCTGAGCGGCGATCAGACGATCACGGTGGAGGTGCCACCGCTCGAGGGCCCGGGCGATGACATGGGCGCGGGAGACGTGTTCGCGGCGGCCTTCTTCATCGCGCTGGTGGAGGGCAGGGCCGCGGTGGGAGCGGCGCAATTCGCCAACGCCGCGGCGGCGGTGCGCATGGGCGGCTCAGGAGCACAGGCGATCGGCGACCGCACGGCCATAGAGGCCCGTCTGCGGGCGGTCGCCTGAGACACCCCTCAGGCGCCGTGCACATGGGCCGCGTCGAGCAGGCGCGAGAGCTCCTCGGCGCCGATCGCATCCCCACAGCCACAGGCGCGCGCGGCGAGCAGCAGACAGCCGCCGACCGGAGCCATCGCCACGACCGAGACGAGCGCATGCGGAGCGGACTCGTGGATCACCCGCGAGAGGGGCTCGACGAACAGATCGCCGGCCTTGAAGCCGCTGCCGATCAGGCCCACCGGAAATGGTGCCGCGCCCTGGCCCTCGGCTGCGAGGCCGGTTTCGCGGATGACCGTGGCGATCTGCCCGCCGAGCTCGGAGGCCGCGCGCTCGTAGAGGTCGATCGCAACCGCGTCTCCCTGCTCCGCGAGCCTGCAGGTCTCGGTCGCGAACATGGCTATCTCGCTCTTGGTGAGCGGCTGGGAGTAGACCTGCGCGGCGAGTGCCTCGACGCTCGGCGACCCGAAGAACTCCAGCGCGGCGTCGCTCAGCGACGTCTGCGGTCCGGAGGCATCGCGGTCGCGCAGCGCGGCTTTGATCGACTCGATTCCGAGCCAGTATCCGCTGCCCTCATCTCCCAGCAGATGGCCCCAGCCGCCGACCTGCCATGGGTGCCCGTCCCAGCCGACGCCGAAGACGTTCGAGCCCGTGCCCGAGATCGCGGCCACACCGGGCCCGGCGCCGGTGGCGGTGGCCCATGCCCCGACCACGTCGTTGACCACGATCCAGGCATCCCTGTCCGCCGCGTCGACGTGACGCACGACCGCGGCGGTGTCGACGCCGGCGATCGCGAGCACCGCGGCGGCGATCGCATCATGGGAGATGCCGGCGCGCTCGATCGCCTCGTCGGCCGTCTGCAGAAGCGCCGCGACGGCGGCTCTCGCCCCGACGGCGTCCTGATTGCTGGGTCCGCCATGCGCGAGATGAAGAGCCCTGGTCTCGAGGTCGAGAAGCGCCGCGAGCGTCTTGGTCGCGCCACCGTCGACCCCCAGCAGGAAGCGCGCGCCCGTCCCCGCCCCCGGCTCGCGCAGGGCGACAGGCAACTGCACAAGTGAGTCGCGCTTCATCCAGGCATCCTTCCAGGATCAACGGAGGGACTAGCATCGGCGCGTGCCCACGAGTGCGGTCTTCCCCAAAGCGCCGGCGCGGGCGGGGATGTATGAGTCCTTCTACCTGCGCGCCGTCTCCCCCCGAGAGCCGGTCGGAGTGTGGATCCGCCACACGGTGAGCAAGCCGCCCGGCCAGCCCCCCAAGGGGTCGGTCTGGTGCACCGTCTTCGATGGGGGCCGGGGACGTCCGTTCATGCACAAGGTGAGCGGCGGGGATCTGAGCGTTCCCGCGGGCGGATGGATCCAGGTGGGCGACGCCCGCATGACGCCCGCGACGGCCGCGGGCGATTGCGGGCCGGCGGAGTGGTCGCTGGAGTTCGCCTCTGACGAGCCCGAGTTGCGCCACCTTCCGCGGGAGTGGCTGTACCGCGCGCCGCTGCCGCGCACGAAGCTCACGAGCCCCGCGCCGGCAGCCCGGTTCGACGGCGAGGTGCGGTTGCCCGGCCGCGATGCCATCGAGCTGCGCGACTGGCCCGGCATGGTCGGCCACAACTGGGGCTCAGAGCACGCCGAGCGCTGGATATGGCTGCACGGGATCTGCTTCTCGGAGGAACCGCGGGCGTGGATCGACGTCGCCCTGGGCCGCGTGAAGATCGCCGGGCGGATGACACCCTGGGTGGCGAACGGGTCGCTGTCGCTGGGCGGCCGTCGCTATCGGATCGCGGGGGTCGGCAGACGGGAGCTGCGGGTCTCAGAGACGGCGCAGGGGTGCGTCGTACAGCTGAGCGGCAAACATGGGCTGTGGGTTCGGGCCAGCGTCGAGGTCCCGGAGCTCGCGGCGGCGGGCTGGCGCTATCGCGATCCCGACGGGGGAAAGCCCGCTGAGCACGACGTGATCAACTGCTCGGTCGCCGCGCTCGAGCTGACCGTGCGGCTACCCGGTCAGACGCTGTCGCGGACGCTGAGCACCGAGCACGGAGCCGCCTACGAGCTGGGGATGAGGGAGCACGACCACGGCGTGCCGCTCGCGCCGTTCTCCGATGGCTGAAAAAATACGGCTGGGCCAGCAGGGGGAGCCGGCCCAGCCGTGAGGGGTGTTCGAGAGCTTCACTCGAACTAGGAGGAGACGAAACGTCAGTGTCCGTCTGCACCGTCCGGTCATTCCCCGGACAATGTTCATTGAGTGTATCAAGAAACTGACAAAGGCCTCCCGGACGCTATTCTCGGAGTCGACAGCCATGCTCGCGACGACGTTCTCCTTCCCCAACCCAGTCAACGAGAAGGCCGCCCGGACGGTGGCCTTCGTGGTGATGGAGGTGGCGATCGTCGCGCTCGCCACCTCCGCCTACTGGCTGCTCGCCGTGCTGGCCTACGGCTTCATCGCACGGGTCCTCACGGGTCCCACGCTGAGCCCGCTTGGGCGCCTGGCCAGCTCGGTGATAGCGCCTCGCCTGGGCCCGGAGAAGCCGGTCCCGCGGCCGCCCAAGCGCTTCGCCCAGGGCATGGGAGCCGTGATCAGCAGCGCCGCGGCGATCGCAGCGCTCCTGTTCGGCGCAGACGCGGTCGCAGACGTGCTGCTGGTGATGCTGATCCTGGCGGCGGGCCTCGAGTCGCTGGCCGGCTTCTGCGTGGGCTGCCAGATCTTCGCTCTGCTGATGCGCGCCGGGCTGATACCGGAGGCGGTGTGCGCCGAGTGCGCCGACATCCGGGTGCCCAGGCGCTCGGCCGGCGCAGGCGCCTAGGTGCACCTCCGCCCGGAGCCGGCGCCCGGCGATCGGGTCCGGCACCGGGCGATTGGCGCAAGCATCAGCGGGCGTTGATGGTGACGGGCGTGCCCTGACCGATACGCGCGGCCAGCCAGTCGATGGCCGGCGTGCCCAGGCGCACGCAGCCGTGCGATTCCGCCTGGCCCAGCGTGCCGCCGAGGTTGTCCCGGCCATGCATCGCGATCTGGCCCGGCCCGCCTTCGAATTCCTGCAGGGCGTTGGAGCGGGCGCTCAGAGCCAGCGCGAACGGGCCGCCGGGCTCGCCGGGCTGCATCTGCACGACCTCCTGGACGAAGAACTGGCCCGTGGGCGTGGGCGTCGAGGGCTTGCCGACGACCGCCTTGAAGGTTCTGATCCTGCTGCCGTCGTTGTAGACGGTCACGCGCCGGGCGGCGAGATCAAGGACGATGCGCCAATCCGTCACGGACGGGCGGGTGCCGGTCTGCGTGATCCAGCCCGTCAACCCGTCGGGCCGGCCCGGAAGCATCACCTGAAGCCAGCGCACCCCACCCGCGCCGATCGAGCGGGCGAGCACGGGCAGGGTCGTCCGCTCGCCCGTGATCGGCGTGGTCGGGGGCACAACCGCGACCGGCGGGGAAGCGGCGTCGGGCGCCTGGCGCGCGGTCTGGCCCGCCGCCAGCGCCACCAGTTCCTGCGATGCCTGCACGCGTGCCGCGGTTCTCGCGCGAACCGCTGAGCCGGCGGTGCTCGCGCCCGCCGCCGGGCCGGCCGCGAGGCCGAGCAGGCCCGCGGCGCCGAGCGCGGCGATCAGGTGGCGTGCGCGCCGGTGGGAGCTCATCCGGTGAACGCGCTCTTGTGGTGAAGGCGCGCTTTGTGGGCCGCCGAGTGGCGTTTGGCAGCGGTGCGCCTGGCCTTCGCGCGCCTTGCCGCCGCGCGCCGTTTGGCCGCCAGCACGCTCGGCGAGGTGACGGTCCGCGATCCGATCGGCGGCAGTGCCGTCGTCCCGCTGCCGCCGCCCACGAGCCCGGGGGGCGGTACGCCGTTGGGCGTTTCCGCGCCACCGCCGCTGCCGCTGACGCTGGAGGCGCAGTTGGACGTGGTGATGGTGTTGGTGTCGAGGGTCACGGCGCCGGTGCGCGCCAGCAGCCGGCCGTGGATGGTGGCGGCCGTGTTGGCGGTGATGCTTTCAAGCGCCATCACCGTGCCGACGAAGCTCGTGCCCGTCCCGAGCGTGGCCGAGGAGCCGACCTGCCAGAAGACATTGCAGGCCTGCGCGCCGTTGACGAGCGAGACGCTGGTGTTCGAGCCGGTGACGAGCGTCGAGCCGATCTGGAAGATGAACACCGCCGCCGGGTTGCCCTGGGCGTCCAGAGTGACGCTTCCCGATGAGAGCAGCAGCGAGCTCGAGGCGGTGCGGACGCCCGGCAGGAACACCTGGCCGGCCAGGTCGGTGCCGGCCGAACCGCTGCTCGGACGGGACGCGGCGTCGTTGTAGGCGGTCGTGAGGTCGTTCTTGGCGGCGATCGCGACAGCGTCGTCGACGTGTGTCTGGCCGAGCACCTGCGGAGCGCCCGTAACCGACGAGCCGGGGCTGAGACCGAGGTTGCCCCACATCGTCGTGGGGCCCGTATTGGTGACGGTCGAGCCGGCCAGCACCGAGAACGGGGCCGCCGTGCCGAGACCGACGGAGGCAGCCGCCGCGAGGGCGCTGCTCGCGAAGAAGAGGGTGGAGAGCATTCCGGTCAGCAGCAGCCCTCCCCGGAGGATGTTGCGGCCCGCGCGAGCGGACGGACGGCGGATTGCTGCGAGGCCGGCGCTCGAGGGCGCCGGGTGCTCCGATGGGACGCCACTTTTCATCGGCGTCTCCTGACTGCGGCGCAAATCGCCGCGAGGAATGGGGATGGCTCCCCGGTCTCGTTCGACCTGCTCTTCCTACCGACATCTCAGCACCGCAGGCTTAGTCAAGCATGCGCAACTCAACAAACGTTGAGCATGGGTCGGCAACCCGGAATGTGTCGGTCAGACGTGCGCATCCCTACCCATGCGCGTCTGTCCAAACGTGCGCAGGCCTACCCACCGCGCCCCCGGGTCCCGGGCCCGGCCGCTGATCGAGGTGCCAGCGCGAGCGGCGCAGGGGTGAGGTCCTCCTCACCCCCCCTTCCCCCACCGGTCCACCCCAATTTCACCCCTGCCGGAGGACGACCCGGCCGGCGCCAGGCCCCACCATTTCGGCATGGCTCATCCCCTACACCACCAAACATCATGAGCGACCTACACCTTCCATACCCCCCCACCGACGACCAGGTCTACGAGTTCTTCGACAACAAGTTCTGGCCCTTCGTCTGGCTCTTTGTCACCGAGCTCGCGCTTCTGTTCGGGTTCGTCATGGTCATGAGTCACGACCTGTACACCCTCATCTTCGGTGCCCTGTGCCTTGCCTTCATGCTTCCCCCGGTGTGCGTGGGCGCGTTCCTGCGCTTCCGCAACTTCGGGCAGATCGTCGACCTCGACTCTCACCTCGCCGTCACGAGGACGTTCCGGCAGACCGGCGATCACGACTCCAGTGTCGATGTCTTCCTGCCGGTCTGTGGCGAGAACATAGAGGTCCTGCAGAACACCTTCTACTACGTCAGCCGACTGCAGTGGGACGGTCCCAAAAGCATCCACGTGCTCGATGACGGCGACAGCGTCGATGTTGAGAGGCTCGCCGCACACTATGGCTTCAACTATGTCGTCCGTGAGAATCGCGGATGGATGAAGAAGGCGGGCAACCTCATCAACGCCTTCAACCGCACGAATCATGACTTCATCCTGGTCCTTGATGCCGACTTTGTACCGAGACGAGACTTCCTGTGGGAGACCCTCCCTTACATGGAAGACAAGAGCGTTGGTGTCGTCCAGACCTCGCAATTCTTCAACGTCGACAAGCGCTACAACTTCATCTCGCGGTCTGCCGGCGCGCTCCAGGAGTTCTTCTTTCGCTGGATCCAATGTCAGCGCGATCTCCACAACGCTGCGATCTGCGCCGGAACCAACGTGATCTACCGCCGCAGCGCGGTCGAACACGCGGGCGGCTTCGCACAGACACCCATCGGCGAGGATGTGCACAGCGGCGTGAAGCTCTGGGCTTCGGGATACAGGACCAAGTATGTGCCCCTTGCCGTCGCGACCGGTCTCTCCCCCGACACGTTCAACACTCTGGTCAACCAGCAATACCGCTGGTGCCGAAGCTCCATGTGCCTGATGGTGGACAAGTTCTTCCGCTCAGCACCATTCAACAGGAAACAGAGAATCTGCTTCTGGGCAGGCTTCATGTTCTACATGGCATCGGCGCTCATTCCCATAACCGCGGCGCTGCCGGGACTGCTGATGGTGTGGCTATACCCGGGACATGTGCACGCGATCAACTACCTTCCGCTCATACCCGCCTTCCTCAGCAGCGTCTTCTTCTTCCGCACGCTGTCAAAAGGATGGCGACTCGGCATCTATCGGATCTGCACCATAAACAGCTTCTGCCACCTGCTCGCGTGTGTGGACGCCATACGGGGCCGCGTAGAGCCGTGGGTTCCAACCGGGGACAAGAAGACGAAGGCGACCACGCCGTCCACGGTGGCCCTCATGTTTCGCGCCTGGTTCGTGCTGGTGCAGGCGCTCCTGTGGATCGGCATCGCACGCGACATCCACGCGTACTCCCCCTGGAACTTCGTGCCCATCATCCTGCTGACGGTCTTCCAGTTCTACATGCTGTGCCCGATCGCCCTGAAGCTGCCCTACAACGACAGCTCGCAAGAGCACCACATCGTCTGGCCCCACCTTCCGAACTTCGACCTCTTCGCCCGCTTCACCGATACCGTGATCCTGCAGGAAGAATGATGCCGAAGTTCAGGGCTCTCGTCATTCTGCTCGCGGGTGCTGCGCTGATAACGCCGGCGCCCGCGCGAGCGGTGCAGCTCGGCATCATCGGCACGCCGGAGCAGTACGAAACGCTGAGCAAAGATGGATTGCCGCTCCGGATTTGGTCGTCCTGGAGCTCGTGGCAGTCGGTTCCTCCTGAGGGGGTTCTGCGCGAAGCCGCCAGGTTGCGGGCGGAGCCGCTGATCGACTGGGGGCCGTACGGCATTACGCTTTCGGCCATTGCCGCGGGCCAATACGACGCCTACATAGAATCGTGGGCGAAGACGATCCTTGCGTATCAGAGGCCGGTGCTGATCCGTTTCGCGCACGAGATGAATGGCAGCTGGTACTCGTGGTCTCAGGAAGGACCCGCCGCCTACGTCCTCGCCTGGCGTCACGTTGTGAACATCTTTCGGCAGGTTGGCGCCCGGAATGCGCGCTTCGTGTGGTCTCCCGACGGCCTGATCGGAGAACCCCAGCGTTCCTGGACCAGGTCCGTCGTACGGTGGTATCCGGGTCGCGCCTACGTCAGTTATGTGGGAATGACGACATACGCGTTTGCCTCAAACATCAGGTGGGGTCTCGGTGGGTGGATGCAGAGAATCGATTGGCTTCACAGGACCTATCACGAGCCCATGATCCTGCCGGAGATGAAGGTGGTGGCTCCCAGCCGATACCGCTGGCTGCGGGAGCTCCGCGGCGCTCTCGCGAAGCGTCCGTGGATTTCGATGGTGATCTGGTCGGAGAGCCCGACCAGTCAATCGGAAACGCCCGGATACGGAGATCTCAACTGGCTGCTGGAGAGCGACCGCGAGGCACGTCAACTACTGCTCCGCGCCGTGACTCACTCGAGAGCTCAGCGCGGACGTGGCGGCGCACACCACTAGGAGTAGACCCGCACCCAGTCGAGGAGCATCGTCGCCGGGAACGGTGTCGAGCCGCGCGGCGCACCCGGCCATTCCCCGCCCACGGCCAGGTTGAGCAGCAGGAAGAACGGCTTGTTGAACACCCACTGCTGTCCGGAGGAGAGCGACGCCGGGGTGCGCGTGCTGTATGGAACGCCGTCGAATGTGAAGGTGATCGCAGACGGGCTCCATTCGACTCCGAAGACGTGAAAGCTGCTCGCGAGCGACCCGGCCGAGTGCTCGCTGGCGGTCTGGTGGTAGCCCCTGGGGGCACCGGGTTCCGGACCGTGGATGCTGCCGTAGAAGGTGAACGGATCGCTGCCGAGCGACTCCATCACGTCGATCTCGCCCGAGTTCGGCCAGCCGACGCTTTCGATGTCGCCGCCCAGCGCCCAGAAGGCCGGCCAGAGGCCCGGTCCGGCGGGCAGCTTGATCCTGGCTTCGATGCGCCCGTAGGTGGTGGCGAACAGGCCCTTGGTCTGAAGGCGCGCCGAGGTGTATTCGCGGGTGACGCCGTCCTCGCCCGTGTAGTTTTCACGGCGAGCGGTGATCGCCAGGTGCCCCCGGCCGTCGAGCGCCACGTTGCTCGACCGCGAGGTGTAGTACTCGAGCTCGTTGTTGCCCCATCCACCGCCCCCCGTCTCAACGCTCCACTTGGTCGGGTCCGGGCCGGCGCCGGCCGGTCCGCTGAATTCGTCGGCCCAGACCAGCTTGCCACCCGCCGATGCCGAACGGGCGCCGCTGTGGCGATGGCCGGATCTGATGGTCACGTGAGCATGGGGGTGAGCGTGGGCGGCGTGGGTGTTCGAGCCTCTCGGCCGTCGGGCCGGCGCGCTCGTGGCGCTCGCCATGATCGGTGTCGCCGCTCCCAGTGCGCCGAGCACGCACACACAGAGCATGAGGCGCCTGACCATGGGATCACCATCGCCTGGCTTCGGCGCCGCTTGAGCCCGCCCTGCATGGCTGGCCGAGTGTCTCCGCAGACCATCCCGCTGCACAACTCAGCAATCCTACTCGGAGCGCCGAGCAAATGACTTTTCATACAAGGTCGAGAAGACGGGGCCTTTCCCCGGCTCCCGGCCGCTCGGCGGCCCGGTTCAGCGGTGTCTCAGGCCGTGACCGCGCCGCGCCGAGACCGGCATGCTCGCCAGCCGCAGCGGGGGACGGGCGGCAGGGCCGGGCTCCGTCTTGGACTCGGGCGCGGGAACCGGCGCCGGCGCGGCCGCAAGCTCACGGCGTGAGGAGACGCCGAGCTTCCGGTAGATGTTGCGCGCGTGGGTGCGGACGGTCTCGACGCCCACCTGCAGGTCCAGGGCTATCTGTGCGTTCGAGCGTCCCTGCTGGAGCAGCGGAAGCACTTCCGCCTCACGCCCGGTCAGCAGGTGTCCTGCCCCGCTCGGTGCACCGGCCGTGTCCGAGGCGGCGCGAGGCATCACCTGAAGGCCCCGTGAAGCGAGATGAATGGCGTTGAGCACATCGCGCGACTGGGTGTTCCTGCCCAGGCAGGCGCTCGCTCCGAACGCGATCAGCTGAGCACACTCCTCCATCGACGGGTCGTTTGCGAGCAGCACGAGACGGGTGTCCGGATGGCGGGCACTCAGCTCCCGGACCTCCGCCAGCTTGTCCAGGGCGCCGACGTCGAGGATCGCCACGGCGGGACGGTGGGCACGCAGCACCACCGGGATGCGCCCGTGGTCCACCTCGGCGGCGACGATGGCGAGGCTCGGATCGCCTTCGATCAGCTCGCGCAGACCCCTGGCGAGAAGATCGTCAAAGCGGGCGAGGACGACTGTGATGGGGGGCTGTGGCGTCATTGGCGGTGAGCGCTGGTGCTGTGTAGAGACTCATCGGCAGCACAGAGCCAAAAGGTGAGCCCCCTCTCACCCACTGCTACCCCGCCGCTCCCCCCGAGATCACCCACGCCGGGGGAAGAGTCGCGCGGGCGGCGGCCTCAGCATGTGAGTCATGGCTCGTCTGCTCACCACCTTGACCCTGGCGCTCGCTCTCCTGTTCCCGGCAGCGGCCGTGGCCAGCGCCGCGGGCGTTCAGCATTCCCCGGCCCACGCGTCAACGCACGCCAGGCTGTCGGTCCGGCAGGCGTCGCTTGAAAGGCTCTCCCGCCGCGGCCCGGTGGCGCTCGCCACCGCGGTCGCAGAGCTCTACTGGCGCGCGGTCCCCTGCAGGGGCCAGATCAGGGTCCTCGGCAACATGCCCGTGCCCTCGAGCCTCGAATATGGGACCGACGCCTGGGTGACCTTCAACTCCTCACTCGGACAGAACAACCTCGAAGCGCCGGCCGGCACCTACACGCAGTGCACGATCTCGCTCGCGAGCTGGCAGTGGCCGAACCAGAGGGCGATGGAAAGCGACTGGAACATGTTCTGCCTGACGGTGACCCACGAGGTCGGCCACCTGCTCGGCTACAAGCACACCATGACCCCCGGCGCCGTGATGGCGCCCGTGTTCACCAACGAATCAAACGTTCCCGCGATCTGCCGGGCGACGCGGCGGCTGGGCACGATCCTCGCCGGGCGCACCCCCACCCGCTGAGCGTTCTCCGATAGCCGCGCCGCCCCTATTTCAGGGCAGCGATGACATCGCTGTAGTCGTCGGTCCACAGTCTGGTGGCGTTGTGACCGCTCAGATAGGAGCCCTGACCGGTTCGCGCAAGCTCTGCGGCGAGCCGGCGATCGCCGGTGACGAGAACCCACTGGGCCCTCTTGATCGGACCGCCGTGTTCGTTGCGGTCACTGTCGACGAACACCGCGACCTTTCCGAGCGCGCTCGCGGCGCGCGCGACAACGGGCGCCAGGTGCAGATAGCGGTTTGAGACGTGCACCGCGAGGACGCCGCTGGGCGCGAGGTGGCCGAAGTACAGCTGAAAGGCCTGCAATGTCAGCAGGTGGATCGGAACCGAGTCTCCGGTGAAGGCGTCGACGGCAAGGACATTGAAGCGCTGGTCGGGCTCCCTTTCCAATGAAAGGCGCGCGTCGCCGCCGACCACGTCGACATGAGCCGGCGATTCCCTCAGGAAGCTGAATTGCGTTCTCGCGATCTGGGTCACGAGCGGATTGATCTCATAGAACTGGTAGGAGTCGCCGGGTCGCCCGTAGGTGGCGATGGTGCCTGCGCCCAACCCGATCACGCCCACACGGACTCGCCTGTTCATGCGATCCTCGGTGCGCAGGGCCACTCCCACGCCGGAGGCCGGGCCGTAGTAGGTGGTGGGCTCACGCGCGCGTGAAGGAGCCAGGAACTGCTCACCGTGGACGATCGTGCCAGAGTAGAGTTCGCGCAGGGCGAAGGGGCTCCCCACTCCCGAGTCCCGCACGCTAAGAGCGCCGTAGAAGTTCCGGACCGCGACCCGATCGCCGCTGTTGTGGTCGCGCACCTTTCCGTACACGTAGACGCTGAGCAGGAGCGTCAGGGCCGTGGCCACGGCGGCGGCGATGCGTCCCGGCCACACGCCCCCGCGAGATGGCCTGAGCCAATCCCGCGCCAGCACGATCAGCACCACGAGCGCGCACAGGACGAGACCCAGCGCGAGTTCGAAGTAGCCGGAGAAGACCTGCGGGGCGACCACGGCCACGAACAGTCCGCCGACCGCCCCGCCGACGGCGACCATCAGATAGAACGATGTGAGGTGGATGGCCGGGGGCTTCAGCCGCGCCAGCTCACCGTGACAGACGATGCAGCAGACGAGCAGGCCCGCGGAGAAGAAGGCGATCTGACCCGTGATCCCGACCTCGAGTTCCTGTGGGAAGAGGTTGTAGGCCATCAGGCCGAGCGCCAGCGGGAACAGCGGCAGGAACAGCCTGCGCCGGTAGCCGCCGCCCTCGAAGCAGATGATCAGGCTGAGCAGGTAGATGCCCAGCGGAAGCACCCACAGGTAGGGAATGGGCGCGATGTTCTGCGTCAGCTGGTTGGTGACGGCGAGAAACATCAGCGACGGCACCGCGGCGAGCGCGAGCCACAGCAGGTGCGCTCTCAGACGGGGTCTTCGGGTCGATGCCGTGGAGGCCCTCGCGGGCGTTGAGACCTCGGTCGCCGACCGGCTGGCATGCACGGCGATGGCGATGCCCAGCAGCACGAACAGCCCGTACGCCGCCGACCACGCATCCGCCTGGACATGGGTCCGAAGGTGTGGTTCGACCAGCACGGGGTAGCTGAGCAGGCCCAGCATCGACGCCGCGTTGGAGAGGGCGTAGAACCGATACGGGCGCCCGGCGCCACGCGCGTACCACGCCTGCAGTAGCGGCCCCGTGGCGGATAGCGCGAAGAACGGCAGCCCGACGGTGACGGCGAGCAACCCCAGGATCCGCAGGGTGGGGTCCTGGCCGCCCAGGGGCTTCCAGACGGGATTGGGCAGGATCGGCAGCACCACCAGGGTCGCGAGCAGAATCGGGACTTGCACGAGCATCTGTCGCCGGGCTGGCACGTGGCTGACCAGGAGATGTGCGTACAGGTAGCCCAGCACCAAAACCACCTGGAAGAACAGGACCGTGACCATCCACACGGCGGCAGAGCCGCCGAACCAGGGGAGGATGAGCCGCCCCATGATCAACTCCACCTGGAACAGCAGGAAGGCGCTCAGGGAGATCGCGGCCGCGTACAGCACGACGGTCCCCGGGCGCCGTGCGCTCGGCTCCGGGCGCGCGCCGGCGGCCTGCGGGCTGCCGGGCTGCCCAGTGGAGCCGGCCGAGGACAGAGCTCCCTTATCGAGATTGCCGCTCCGCGTCTGAAGGCCCGCGCGCCGCCGTGGGCGCAGGCCTCGACGCGCGGCGCCGTCGAGGGGCGGGGGACGATCAGCCCGCCCGGCGGCGCGGGCCGATGGGATGTGGTCGGAGAGAGGCACCGTGTTGCGCGTATCGGCGGTGCCGAACCAACACTGGAGCCCCCTGGCCTCGGAGCGGCGCGCAAACACTTATCTGCGGTGCGGGCGACTTTTAGCTCCGATGACGGGAACGCTTAGCTCGCGCTCATGCAGACGGCGATACTTTATGTACGCGACATCGAAGTCGCAAACGCACAGCCTCCTCCTAAGAATGTGCACACCGTCCGGCCCGCTCCCCCTGCGGGCCGGACATGTTTAAGGGCACTGTCGCGGTACGCCGCGCACGCAGGCCCACGTCCCCGCCCGCAGGACGGGGCGCCCAATCACCTGGCAGAGTCCCGTCCGTGGAGAGGGATGGAGCCGACTCGCAGGCACGCATTCGGGCCATCGCCCAGCGCCTGGGCGAGATCCTCGGCGAACCCATCACCGGCGAGCCGCGGCGCCTCAGCAGCGGCGCCTCGCGAGAGACGTTCATGCTCAGCGCCCGCTCGCGGGGAGCACTGGTGCTGCAGATTGCTCGCGAGGGCGCAAAACTCGTGGAGTCACCTCCGCAGGCGGAGCTGCTCGCGGCCGCCGCCGAAGCCGGCGTGCCGGTGCCGGCCGTGGTGGCCCATGGCGCCGAGGATGATGTCCTGGGACCCAACTGGACGGTCACCGAGGCGCTCGCCGGCAGCACCGACCCCGGGGTGATCCTGACCGGTGGGGATGTGCCCGACCCCGGGCAGCTGATCGACGATCTCGCCGGCGCGCTCTCCTCGATCCATCGCATGCCCACCGATCTCGCGGCCGTGACGGCAATCGAGGATCCGCTTGAGGTGCTGCGCCAGTGGCACGATCGCCTGGGCGAGCCGCACCCGGCATTCGAGCTCGCGTTCCGGGCGCTCGAATCGGAGCGGCCGGCGCCGGCGCGGAGCACTCTCGTCCACGGAGACTTCCGTATGGGCAACCTGATGATCGACTCCGGCGGCCTGACCGGAGTGCTCGACTGGGAGCTCGCCCACGTCGGGGACCCGATCGAGGACCTCGGCTGGCTGTGCGTGCCCGCCTGGCGCTTTGTGCGCCCAGATCGCCCCGCGGCCGGACTCGGCACCCGCGAGGAGCTGCTCGAAGCCTACGAGCGACACGCCGGGATCGCTGTCGACCCGGCGGCCCTGCGCTGGTGGGAGCTGGCCGGCACATTGCGCTGGGGCGTGATCTGCGTGATGCAGGCGTTCACGCACCTGTCCGGCGCGATGCGCTCGGTCGAGCATGCCGTGATCGGTCGCCGGGCGTGCGAGGTCGAGTGGGACCTGCTCGAGCTGCTCGACCCGCTGCAGGACGGCATACCTATCGGCGAGACGCCCCCGGAGCGAACCGCCCCGGCCACGGCATTGCACGATCGCCCGACGGCGATCGAGCTGCTCGAGGCCTCGCGGGAGGCGCTCGGCGACGACGTGCTCCCGCAACTCGAGGGACGGCCGGCCTTTCAGCTGCGGGTGGTCCTGCGAGCGCTGGGGATCGTGCGGCGCGAGCTCGCCCAGCAGCAGGAGCACACCGCCCTGCATGCCGCCGCGCTCTCCGCGGTCGGCTGTGGCGATGAGCGCGAGCTCGCCCGCGCGATCCGCGACGGGACGCTCGGCGAGGGCGAGGCGCATGTCCTCGCCGCGGTTCGCGCCACGGTGCGCGCGAAGCTCGAGGTTGCCAATCCCGCCTATCTGAAGAAGACCGAACCGCTGGCAAAGGAGGAACCATGAACGAGGACCTGCCCGACGACGTCGTCGAGCTGATCGAGGAGGTCGACGCCTTCATTGCGGCCGAGGTGCGGCCGCTGGAAGCCGAAGCCGACAACGCCCGGTTCTTCGACCACCGGCGCGAGCATGCCCGGACGGACTTCGCCGCCGACGGCATCCCCAGCCGCGATTGGGAGGATCTGCTCGAGCGCATGGTTGAGCGCGCCGATCGAGCCGGGCTGTGGCGATACGGGCTTCCCAGCGAGCTGGGAGGGCGCGGCGGGTCCAACTACGCGCTGGCCGTCGTGCGAGAGCACCTCAACCGTCTCGGCATCGGGCTGCACAACGACCCGCAGAGCGAGACGTCGATGATCGGCAACTTTCCCACCGCCATCCTCCTGTACGAGTTCGGCACCCCGGCGCAGAGGGAGGCGTTGCTGGCGCCCGCCCTGCGTCGGGAGGTCGGGCTCGCCTTCGGCCTGACCGAGCCCGACCACGGCTCCGATGCGACCTATCTGGAGACGGTCGCCCGCCGCGACGGAACCGAGTGGGTGATAGACGGGGTCAAGCGCTTCAACTCGGGAATGCATCGCGCCACCCACGATCTGGTGTTTGCGCGGACCTCCGGCTCACCCGGCGAACCGCGCGGCATCACGGCGTTCATCGTCCCCCGCGACGCGCCCGGCCTGCAGGTCGAGTTCTACTGGTGGACCCTCAACATGCCGACCGACCATGCCGAGGTGCGCCTGAAGGAGGTGCGGGTTTCAGAGGAGGCGATTCTCGGCGAGCTCGACGGCGGTCTCGCCCTGGCCCAGCGGTTCGTCCACGAGAACCGGATCCGCCAGGCCGCCTCGAGCCTCGGTGCGGCCGTCTTCTGCATCGAGGAGGCCGTTCGCTGGGCGCGCGAGCGGGTCGTCTGGGGAAAACCCCTGTGGCGCAATCAGGCCATCCAGTTCCCGTTGGCGGAGTTGTGGACGGAAACCGAGCTGGTGCGCGGGCTGGTGCGCCGGACGGCAGCGGAGCTCGACCGCCACCATCACGTGGAGGTCACCCATCTGGTGGCGATGGCCAACTACCGCGCCAACCGGTTGGCGTGCGAGGCTGCCGACCGGGCGATGCAGACCTGCGGCGGGCTCGGGTACACGCGCCACATGCCCTTCGAGCACATCTACCGCCACCATCGTCGCTATCGGATCACCGAGGGCAGCGAGGAGGTGCAGATTCGCAAGGTCGCTCAGGAGCTGTTCAGGTAGGCGGGCGCGGCCGCGGCGGCCCTAGCCGCCCTGGCCGGCGAACTGGACCCTCTTCCCCGACCGGGTGCAGACCTCCGGAACTTTGCCGGGCGGGACTTTGAAGTGGCCGATGACGCATTTGTATTTTTCCGGCACTCCGGTGCTCGAGTTGTAGAGCTTCTTCAGGAAGGACACGGCCGCCTGGCAGCTGACCCCACGAGTGCTGACGTCGTTGACGGTCACCGTGAATTTGCTGGCCGGCAGGCTGCCTTCGGCCGGGCGCTCGATCGTTATGTGCTTCGTGCCGCAGGTGTGCGTCGTCGCGGCGATCGAGGCCCCGGGCGCGATCGCAGCGGCGCCTATGAGCAGTGCCACAGCGCTTCCGATTACGGCCGCTCCCTGCCATTTCCGTGCAGCTCTCATTGGCCCTCCTCCGTCATGGCAGCGTCCCCTTGGCGCCGAGTGTCCGGAGCATACCGGCAAGGCAGGACCGCTCACGGTGAAGAGTCAGAGCCCGAGTTTGCGAACGCCCGTCTCATCAAAGCCGAAGTGGTGACCGACCTCGTGGCGCACCGTCTTGATGACCTGCGCCCGCAGGCGCTTGGGATCATCGCCGAAGTCGCGCACGAGCGTGTCGCGAAAAATCAAAATCTCTTCAGGCGGGCCACCGCCCCCGAAGAAGGGCTCACCACCCCGCCTGGCGCCGACGTACATGCCGTACGCGTGGTTCTCGGCACCGCGGTCGGAGACGACGATCGCCACGTTCTCGAGCGCGCGCTCGAACTCGATCGGCAGTTCGTCGAGCGCTGCGCTGACGATCTCCTCGAACTCCTGCTCGCTGTAGTGCCGGTGGTTGCTCATGTCTTCGTGATCACGCCGAGCGTCGCTCACCCGCTGCGCTCAGGAGCGCAGCCTATCGAGCCGGGGAACCGAGAAGGGATCGTTGACGGCTCCCCCAAGCCGCACGATCTGAGACGCCTACGCCTGGCTGTAGGATCACGGTCCATGCTTGTCCGCCTGGGGATCCGCGCCGCGAGCTCGCTCGTGGGCATCGCGGTCGGGCTCCTGCTCTCGACCGCGTTGCTCGACAAATTCTCGCTCGACGCGACCGCCGTCATCGAGGCGACCCTCGTGTTCTGGATCGTCCACCTGGCAGTCGGGTTCGTGGCTCTGAGGGTGCTCGTGCGCGAGCCTTCGCTGGCACTGGCGGGATTGCTCGCACTTGCGTCAACGATCGTCTCGCTGATCATCGTCAACGCGATCGTCAGCGGCCTGTACATCAAAGGCATCCAGACCTATGTCCTGGCGACCGCGATCGTGTGGCTCACAACGGCCATCAGCGACACGATGGGAAGAAGAATGATTCGAGCGCGGCGCGCGGAGCGCTCGGCCTGAATGCCCCGAGACAAAGTGGAGGTTGCCAGGCGAGCGACCGACGCCTACAACGACCGTGATGTCGATGGCCTGTTCGCCGAGCTCGCGACGCCCGACTTCGAGTGGTGGCCGGCTCTGACTGCGGCCTACGAGGGCGGCTGCTACCAGGGACGCGAGGGCGTCGAGAGGTTCATCGCGGACACGGGTGAGACCTGGGAGGAACTCCAAAGCGTCCCGGAGGAGTTCCGCGATCTGGGCGACCGGGTGCTTCTGCTGGGGAGGCTCAGGGTACGCGGCAAGGCCAGCGGCGTCCCGGTGGATCAGCCCTTTGCGGGCATCTTCGAGTTTCGGGGCGACCGGATCTGGCGCTACCGGGCCTACTTCAACCACGCCGAAGGACTGCGGGCGGCAGGACTATCCGAGTAGGCACACTCGGGCCTGCTCAGGCAGTCGTGGGCTGGTCCTCGCCGGCTCGTTCATCTATGCGGCGTATGAGCTGCTGAGCGGCCTCGTCGCGCTCGGCGCGCGCGTCGCTCAGCGGGTTGAGCACGCCGCGCAGCACGGAGTAGATCGTCCACCGTCGCGGCCTGATGATCCGCGGCTGGCGCCGCTCTATGCCACGCACGATCGCCTCCCCCGCAACGGTCGGCGAGAGCCGCTTGTGCAGCGGCTTGGGGAAGTTCGCGAGCATCTCGCTGGCGAGCTCGTCGGCGTCGATCGCCTGGTGGACCATGTCGGTGTCGATGAAGCCGAAGTAGGCGACGCTGGCGCTGGCGCCGAACGGAGTGAGCTCGAGCCTAAGCGCGCGACCGAATTGCTCGACCGCCGCCTTGCTCATCGCGTATGGCATCGCCCCGATGCCGTTGACGAACGCGTACACCGAGGAGATCACGACGACATGACCGCGGCGAGCGACGATCTCGGGCAGCGCCGCATCGACGGTTCGCCAGACGCCCATCAGGTCGACCTCGATGACACGCTCGAAGGTCTCGGTGGCCATCGCCCGGAAGGTGGTCACGCGCGACGCGATCCCTGCGTTCGCGACAACCACGTCGAGCCCCCCGAAGCGCTCGACCGTCGTCGCGACCGCACGCTGCATGGCGCCGCGATCGGTCACATCGCTGCCGAGCCCGAGCGCCCTGGTGTCGTGCAGTTGCGCCGCGGCCTGCTCACTCGCCGTCGCGTCGAGGTCGACGATCACGACGGAGGCGCCCCGGGCGATGAGCGCGCGCGCCGTGGCGAACCCGATCCCGCGTGCTCCGCCGGTCACGAGTGCGACCTTGCCCCTGAGGTCGTAGGACGCCATGGGCGGACCATATCGTGATAGCCAGGGGGCCTCGGCGCGAACCGAGACCCCCTTTCGATCGTGCGGCGCCCCAGGGAGCGTGCCGCGACGCTTTGCCTGGCGCTAGCTCACTGCCTTGAGCGCGATCGGCTTGACAACGGCCACCGGCACCTTCACGGTTTTGGCGATCGTCGCCGACGGCCAGCCGCAGCCCTCCTTTGTCGCAGCGTCGCGCGCTTCAGTCTCCCGTCCGGCGTAGTATTCAGCCAGGTCGTACTGTCCGTTTGCGGCTGCGTTTTCCTGGAGTTCATCCCACATTTCGTAGGTGAGCCGGTAAACTTCACACGTCGCGGCGTGGGTGCCCGGGTCAAGTTTCTGAGCTGAGGAGACGGCCGGAGCGACGGCGGCAGTCGCGAAGCTGGCCGATGCGACGAGGGCGATGATGGTTGCGCGGGTCTTGGTGAACATTTTCGTCTGCCTCCTGGGGCGAGTTGGTTTGTAAGACCATCCTCGCCCCGGACAGCACCAAGGGAAAGGCACCCTAGGGCTAGGGTTTGCTTACCCTGGCGCTGACAACGGCCTGGGTCCCGTTCGACAGGACGAGTGCGTTCAGTACACACACTTCTATCGAGGCGAACACAGTCGCTTGACCGTCAGCGATCCTCCACCCCGGCCAACGCGACAAGCGGCCGGCCGGGGCGTTCTCGGGGTAACGGATTTCTACCCCTAGGGTGCCTTTCGGGCCCGACCTCCCTGGGCGAAGGTGGTCTTACAAACCAACCCGCCCTTCAGAGGAGGCAAACAGAATGCACACCAACAAGATCCGGACCACCTTCATCGCCCTCATCGCATCTGTCGGTTTTGCCGGCACGGCAATCGCACCCGCCGTCTCACAGGCCCAGTGGCACACCCTGAACGTCGGCGGACAGATCATCACGCACGGCAACTACACCGAGGGCGGCGTCAGCCCATGCACGCGCATCGCCGGACAGCTCGGCTCCGAGGAAAACCTCCTGGGCGACGACAAGGACTGGCAAGCGCTCAAGGGCGCAGGCCAGTGGATGGCAACCAAAGAAGTCGAAAACGCCGAAGCCGCGGTTCTCAACGCACGCCAGGAAGCCTTCGAAAACGGCTGCGACATCGCTCCGGCCTAACCGTTGGCCAGTAACGGAGAGCAGTACCCAGGGAGCCCCCGTCGAAACGGGGGCTCCCGTCGTTCAGTCGCCCTCGGATTGGCGTGTCTGGGATGCGGCGGTGTCCGCTGTGAGGCCGAGGTCAAGCGGTGTGGCGTCGTCCCACCCCGGAGGCGACTCGTCGAACTGCGTAACGCTCATGATGAGGCCGTCGCGAAACTCGACCTCCTGCCAGGCCTTGAACGTAAAGTCTATTTTCGTGTAGCTGGCTCGAGAGCGGACCACGAAGGCGACAAGCAGAACTCCGTCGCCTGTGACCCGTGCCTCGACGATCTCTGTTGCGTAGCTATCCACGCCCTCTGAGATCGCGGTGACGAGCTCACGAAGCCCACTATGGCCGCAAAACGCTTCCGTTCCGAAGGCTGCGCCCATCGACCCCATGCGCCATTCGCACTCAGGGTGGTAAAGCGGGATCAGCGCCTCGCTATCCAGCCTGCCGAACACGGCATACGAGCGTTGCGTGAGTGCGAGCTTCTCAGCGGGGGTCATGCCGCTCCCTCCGGCGTGAGGCCGAGGTCGGCGAGGGCACGGTCGCTGTCGGTGTAGAGGACGAGCCGCGTCACCTGGCCTGCTTGGATGCGGAACAGGTTCGCGCCCTGCGCTCCGTAGAGCCGTAGTCGCCGCGTTCCCACGCCGCGTAGATCGAGCGCACGAGGTCAAGGTTGGCCGACATCGAGGGATTATCGCCCACACGAACCGCTGCAAATCCAGTGGCCTACATTGCCAGCCGGCTCAGCACCTCGGGGTTGGCGGCGAGCGCATCACGTGCAGCCAGGCGTCCGAGCTCCACGGCACGGGGAAGTGCCTTCCAGTCCATCAGCCCAATGCCGTCGACCTCAGGGGCGATCACCAGGTCGGCATGCTTCCGAGCCGCGGCGACGGTGTCGACGCTACCCACGGTCAGCGTCCGGATGATGGTTTCGCCGAGGTGAGGGATGTGCGCATCGCCTCCTGTAAGCAGTCGTCGAACGGCGCGCCCAAGCGCGGGGCGCCCGGCCCGGCTCATACCTCCCATCCGCCCCGTGACGTCGACCGCGATCACGGGTCCCTCGCCTTTGCTAGCCATCGTCTCCACGGGGAGATTGTCGAGCACTCCGCCGTCGACGAGCAGCTTGCCGTCCTTGGTGGCGACGGGTGGAAAGACGCCCGGAATCGCGAGGCTTGCGTAGACCGCGTCCACGAGTGGCCCGAGGCGATGGACGACGGCCTTGCGCCCTATGAGGTCGCAGCTCACGCAGAAGAAGCGCAGAGGTAGCTCCTCGATACGCCGGTCGCCGAGCTCGGCAAGGAGCAGCCGCCGGGTCTTGATCCCGCGAACGAGCGAATAGGCTGGCAGAACGTAGTCGTTACTGGGATTTTTCTCCATGAAGTTGCGCTCGAAGGAGGCAAGCATCTCCTCAGGGGTAAGACCCGCTGCGACCAGCGCGGCCGCGATCGAGCCAAGGCTCACGCCGCCCACGCGATCGAAGCGCAAGCCAGCCGCGTGCAGCTCCTGCAGCACACCCAGGTGCGCGAGCGCGCGCGCTCCGCCGCCGGACAGCACGATGCCGATCGACTGGCCTGTCAGACGCCGTGCCATCGCCTCGATGGCGGCCCGGCCGTCCGCATGACGGGCAACGACCTGCACTTCGCGCGCGTGCAGCGAGTCGACCAGGGCGCCGGTGATGGGCGCTCCGAAGATCAGCAGCTCACATCCGCGCAGGGCCATCGCACGTTCCCGCGACGCCTCAGGAGCGCCACCGCTGCTCACGGCAATGACGAGATCGGCCTCGCGGAGACACAGCTCGATCCACTCCGCTCCGGGCGCGTCGCGGCAGTGCAGCACCACGCGATCGGCGTCGCGCTCGGCTCGGTCGATGCTCGCGAGCTCACCGGTGCTCAGCCTGGCGACCGACCCGTACACGCCGAGGGCATCGGCGAGCCATTCGGCCACCTCCGCGCTCGGCGCCCCGGCATCGAGCGCAACCACCGCAATCGCCTGTGGCAACATCGGCGCGGAAACCGGCAAGCGCGTGGCCGCCAGCTGCGCACCCAGTGCACGCGTGAGTCCGAGCGCAAAGCTCGGAGCGTCCTGGATCAGCGCCTCAAACGCCTCGCGCCCGAGCTCAAGCAGCTCGGCCTCGCAGCGCGCGCGAACCGATGCTGTGCGGGTGCCCTCGAGCAGCAACGCCAGCTCCCCGATGATCTCGCCGCGACGCAGGACTCTTCTCAGCGACTCGGGTGGCCCCTCGTCGATGACCTCGAAGCGCCCGCTGCACACGATGAACAGGCTGTCGGCTGTCTCACCGGCGCGCATGATCCACTCGCCGGCGTGCACCCGGACCTCGCGGACCTCGCCGGCGAGTCGCTGTAGCAACTCCTCGGAAAGGCCGGCAAAGATCGGTACGTTGCGGATGAAGCCGACGCGCTGCATGGCACCGGCGTCGAGATCCGGGCCGGCCATCAAGCTCGTGACCGTCTGATCACCCGCGCCACCCCATCCTCCCATCATCCGACTTTCAGCTTGATGCCGCAACGACGTCACGGCAACCCGTCGCCTTGCGCCTAGCGCAAGATGTTCAATTCCTCGCCCCGATTAGTGCACGAGCCGAGTGAACCCAGCCGTCGGACGCCCTGAAACTCCATTACGCTCTGTAGCTCGGGTGTCTTTGTCCCATGGGGGCCGTGGTGTCGGAGTCGGTTGAGCTTGCGACGATTCTGCTGACCGACCTGGTCGGCTCGACCCGGCTTGCTACGTCGGTCGGCCCCGTGCGGGCAGATGAGCTGCGCGAGGAGCATTTCGGGTTGCTGCGCCAGGCGATCGCCTCAGCCGACGGGCAGGAGGTGAAGAACCTGGGCGACGGCCTGATGGTCGCCTTCGGGTCGGCCTCTGCCGCAGTCAGCTGTGCAGCGGCGATGCAGCAGCTGTTCGTGCGCCGCTACGGGGATGCGGAGCAGGGATTGCATGTGCGGATCGGGGTGGGCGCCGGCGAGTCGACCGTCAAGGACGGGGATTACTTCGGGATGCCGACGGTCGAGGCCGCGCGCCTGTGCGCGCAGGCCCCTGCGGACGGGATTCTGATCTCGGCACTCGTCAAAACGCTTGCGGGGCGCTGTGAGGGTGTGGAGTTCGAGTCGGCCGGCATGTTCGAGCTGAAGGGCTTTCCCGAGCCGGTGGAGGCATTCTCGGTCTCCTGGGCGCCGCTCGGAGAGGAGACTTCCGGGGCTGGGGGCTGGCCCCTGCCCGCGCTGCTTCGCTCGGTTCCGCCTGTCTCCTACGTCGGGCGCGTCGATGAGCGCGCTGCGCTCGAGGAGGCGATGGTGCTTGCCCGCGACGGGGCGCGCCAGGTGGTGCTGCTCTCCGGCGAGCCGGGGATCGGCAAGACGAGACTTTCGAGCTACGGCGCCCACCGCGCCCACGCGGAGGGCTTCGCCGTCTGCTGGGGCGCGTGCTCTGAGGAGCTCGCGGTGCCGTATGAGCCGTGGATCGAGGTCTGCTCGCAGATAGTCGAGCACGCCCCGCAGGAGCTGCTCGAGCGTCACTGCAAACGTCATGGCGGAGAGCTCAGCCGGTTGGTTCGCACGCTGGGCGAGCGCGTGGAGGACCTGCCATCGCCGCAGAGCTCTGACCCCGAGACCGAGCGCTATCTGCTGTTCTCGGCGGTGGCGGGACTGCTCGAGCAGGTCGCGGAGAGCGTCCCGGTGTGTATGGTCCTCGACGACCTGCACTGGGCCGACGGGCAATCGGTGGCGCTGCTCAAGCATGTGGTTCGCACCGTCGAGCAGCGCGCTCTTCAGGTGATCGCGACCTACCGGGACTCTGACCTCGGCAAGGATCACCCGCTCGGGGCCGTGCTCGCGGACCTGCGATCGGTCGAGGGTGCACAGCGTCTCGCCCTGCATGGCCTCGGCGCGGACGAGGTGGCCCAGATCATGACCGCCGTGGCCGGCCACGAGCTCGAACCGGATGGCGTCGCGCTCGCCGTCCAGATCGCAAACGAGACGGAGGGCAACCCGTTCTTCGTGGGTGAGATCCTGCGTGGCCTGTCTGAGTCCGGGGCGCTCGTCTTCGACGAGGCCACGGGACGCTGGAGCGTCGATGGCTCCGCTGAGATCGCCCTGCCGGAGAGCGTGCGCGAGGTGATCGAGCGGCGAGTCGAGCGCCTGGGCGATGACGCACGGGAGGTCCTGACCCAAGCGGCGGTGATCGGTCGCGTGTTTGATCTCGAGCTTCTGGAGTCGATACTCGACGTCGAGGAAAGCCAGCTGCTGAACCACCTAGAGGCAGCAGTCGCTGCCTCGCTCCTAGCCGAGTCCTCAGAGCGGGTCGGGCAGTTTCGCTTCGCCCACGCGCTAATCAACCAGACGCTGTATGAGGGCCTTGGCGCCACCCGCCGCGCGCGCATGCACGGGCGGGTTGCCCAAGCGCTAGAGAAGCTCTACGGCGAGGACCCGGGCGAGCACCTCGCGGAGCTCGCACTGCATTGGCGCCTCGCGGCAGTCTCGGTCGATAAGGCCAAGGCTGCGAACTACGCCCTCAGGGCTGGTCAGCGCGCCCTCGACAGCCTCGCGCCGGCCGAGGCCCTGAAACTGTTCGCCGACGCCGTCGAGCTGATTGGCGACCTCGACGGCGCGGAGCGTTGTGAGGCGCTGATCGGGCTCGGTGAGGCGCAGCTCCAGAGCGGGGAGGCCGCCTACCGCGAGACGCTGCTTGAGGCCTCGCGGATCGCCTCGGCCCTCACGGACGCCGAGCTCGCCGCGCGAGCGGCCCTGGCGAACAACCGCGGGTTCTCAAGCAGGTTCGGTGAGGTCGACGCAGAGCGGATTGCGGCGATCGAGCGGGCGATCGAGCTCGATGACCCGCCGAATCACGCGCGCCGTGCGCGACTGCTCGCGATCAAGGCGCTGGAACTCAACTGGGACCCGGACTTTGGCATGCGTCGCGCGCTTGCAGAGGAGGCGATCTCGCTAGCTCGTGCCACGGACGACAAGAGGACGCTCGCCGAAGTCCTCCGGAACGTCCACGAAACGATCCGAGCGCCGGATACGCTCGCCTGGCGAATCGATCTTGCGGAGGAGCTCGTTGGCTGCGCCGCCGAGGTCGGCGATCCTGCGCTCCGATTCTCGGCGCACCACGTCGATCTTCACACCCGCATCGAACGGGGGGACCTCGAGCGCGCGAAGCTCGCCCTGGAGCAGTTGCAGCTGATCGCACACGAGCTCGATCGGCCTGCGATGAACTGGCAGGCCACTTTCCTTAGGGCTGGTTGGGAGCTCATGCACGGTGATCTGGTCGCCGGCGAGCGCCTATGCGAGAGCGCGTTCCAGATCGGGCAGGAGGCCGGGGAGCCCGACGCCGTCTTCGCCTACGCC
This sequence comes from uncultured Solirubrobacteraceae bacterium, assembly GCA_963826995.1. Classification (GTDB taxonomy): domain Bacteria; phylum Actinomycetota; class Thermoleophilia; order Solirubrobacterales; family Solirubrobacteraceae; genus Palsa-744. The sequence continues at coordinate 842,479 of CAWGYZ010000006.1, forward strand.
GCCGCGCTCGCCCAAGCGCGTAGCTATCAGGGCCGTGGACAAGAGGTCGTCGAGATGATGGAGCAGAGCGTGAGCGCCTACCCCGCGATCGCGGCCTGGCGAGCCGGACTGGCATCGCTCCTGTGCTCGCTTGATCGAGGAGTCGAGGCCGCGAAGATCCTCGAGCAGGCCGCGAGTGACCGCTTCGAGCGCATCGCGCCGAACACGGCCACGCTGACGGCGCTGGTGATGTATGCCGACGCCGCCGTGGAGACCGACAGTTCAGGCCCCGCCTCGGTCCTCTACGAGCTCATCGAGCCGTGGGCCGACCAGATCGTCTGGAACGACGTCAGCGGCTACGGACACGCCCGCATGTGGCTAGGCCTGCTCGCCGCATGCATGGGAGAGCACGAGCAGGCCGATCGGCACTTGGCGTTCGCGTGCGATTTCCAGGAGACCAACGGCCTGCTGTTGTTGGCAGCCCGCGCCCATGTGGGCTGGGCGGAGGCGCTCGCCCGGCGCGGCGATGCTGCTCGAGCACGCGAGCACGCCGCCCGTGCTCTCGAGCTTTCGCGAGAGCACGGCTTCGTCCTCTTTGAGGAGCGCGCAGCCGCGCTCGTCGAGGCGCAGTCTGCCGCCGAGACCGACAGGCACTGAGGCAGCACGCTGCCGCCATGCTGATGCTTCGACTCCCAATATTCATGCGGCCTTGCGACGCGCCCGAGAGAATTCGAACCTCTGACCTTCGGTTCCGTAGCGCGAAAAGCCCTGTTCTAGGCACGCTCGATGCAAGTCCTATTTGCGCGCATCAGCAGGGGTTTTCGGCCTACGTGCGCCCTAGGTGAGCCCCATGTTGGCCGCCCCTGACAAGGACAGTGCAAGGGCAGCGTGTACGGCTGCACGCCGTGCCGACCTGACGATCCTCGCCAAGCTGTCTTGCGCGCTCAGCAGAGCGCGAAGCGTACCGCTGGCGACTTAGCCGCTCCGGGATACTAAGTAGGCGATGTCGCAGGATCACTGTCATCGTTGGCTGACCGGGCGGCGACGTCCGACCGGTCAGGTTGGTTCTCGGGCTGGCGACGGGCTGACTCATGTCGCAGGTGTCGACCAACTGGTCTGACCGACGTTCGTAGTGTCGCCCGCCGCCGCCCGAGGATCACCGGCGTGACTTGATAGGAGCGTGGCATCGCCCCCAGTGAGCTTTGTCCGCCGGTGGTCCGCTTCAGCGGCTATCGATGAAGGGACACAGCTAATGATCGTGATCGGAGCGGATACGCACAAGAGGACCCACATGCTCGTGGGAGTCGACGCGGGCACTGGGCAGCTATTGGGAGACCGGCAGATCGCCGCCTCAGACGACGGCCACCGTATTGCGGTGCGCTGGGCACGGGAGCTTGACTCAGAGCGCGTGTGGGCGATCGAGGACTGCCGACACGTCTCAAGGCACCTTGAGGAGGCCCTGATCGCCGCCGGCGAGCGGGTTGTTCGGGTGCCACCGAAGATGATGGGTCAGAGCCGGCGCGGTGAGCGACAGGCGGGCAAGTCCGATGAGATCGATGCCCTGGCGGTCGCACGTGCGGTCGTCAAGGATGGCGTGGAGCGCTTCCCTGCCGCCTATCTGGATGAGCGTGCGATGGAGATCCGGCTGCTCTCAGACCACCGCGATGACCTGGTGGCCGAGCGCACGAGGATCCAGAACCGGCTGCGCTGGCATCTGCTTCAGCTCTGCCCCGAGCTCGAGGCAGAGCTGCCCAAGGGGGGCCTCGATCGCCGCGTCGTGCTCGATCGGATAGCACGGCGGCTGCGAACCTTCAGAGGTGATCAGCGGGCACGCGTGGCCAGCGAACAGGTGCATCGCATCCGCACGCTCACCCGTCAGTCCAACGAGCTCGAGCGTGAGCTCCATCGACTCGTGCAGGCCCACCGCCCGGCGCTGTTGGCCGAGCAGGGATGCGGCACGTTGACGGCAGCAACGTTGATCGGCCGCACCGCCGGCGCCGAGCGCTTCCCCACCGACGCGCACTTCGCTCGTCAAGCCGGCGTGGCACCGATTCCGGCCTCCTCGGGGCGGGTTGTTCGTCATCGCCTGCACCGCGGCGGGGACCGACAGCTGAACCGTGCCCTCTACATGATCGCGATCACCAAGGCGCGGCTCGATCCGGAGACCAAGGCCTATCTGGAGCGAAAGCGCGCCGAAGGCAAGACCAAGCGTGAGGCCCTACGCTGCCTGAAGCGTCACCTCGCACGACGCATACATCGCCTTCTCGCAATGCCAGCAATCGACCCCGATCTGCTTACCCTCAATGCCGCAATTTCCGGGGGGTGCTTGACATAGGAGCTACGAACGTGGAGATCGTCAAGCGATTTATTGGGGCGGCGGGGAGCGATCTGATCGCGCTGCACGGCAATGGCGATGTCTGGGCTCGCTTTGTCGAGGAGGCGGGCGGCCTCGTGGAGCCCGACTTTGAATCCGCCGTCGCGGAACTACCCGGAACGCGCGTCTACTTCGGACTCGACGAGTTCCACGAGGCCTGGCTGGACTGGCTCGTTCCGTGGGAGAGGTATGAAATCGAGGTCGTGGAGATCGTCGATCATGGTGCCCGAATCTTCGTGCTCATCGCAAACGTCGGACGTCTCGCGGGGAGCAGCCATAACGTCGAGACAACCTTCGCCAACATCTACAGGGTTCGCGACGGACGCATCATGCGCTGGGAAGCGTACCTCGACCCCACAGCGGCCCAAGCGGCGCTCAGTTCGGACCGGTAGTTCTCGACGCGCCCGAGAGGATTCGAACCTCTGACCTTCGGTTCCGTAGACCGACGCTCTATCCAGCTGAGCTACGGGCGCACAGCGGCTGAGTCTATCGGCGCCGCTCGCGCCCGCGGCAGACGCCGGAACGCTTAGCTACAATTCCCGCAGGGACCGGTGCGGCTCTGCCAGCCGAACGGGGACGGGCCCAGAACTGAGACCTGTTGCCGACACCGGTACAGCCGAGTATTGACGATCGCGCGTCCCAGCCTCGCGGGGATAGCGGTCCGGTCACCTCACCCCAGCCCGCAGCCGGGCGCCCTCGCGAGCGCCCCTTCTGGAGCGAGGCTCTCGACCCGTACGCCGAGCCCCGGCTCGGGCGAAGCCTGCTCGACCTGGCGACCTCGGTCGTGCCCTACCTGGCGCTGTCATATGCGATGTACCTGGCGCTGGATGTCTCCTACCTGTTGGTGCTCGCCATCGCGATCCCCGCCGCGGGCTTTCTGGTGCGCACCTTCATCCTCTTCCACGACTGCTCGCACGGCTCGTTCCTGCGATCCAGGCGCGCCAACACGTGGCTCGGCGCCGTCCTCGGCCTGTTCGTCTACTCGCCGTTCCTGCGCTGGCGCCACGACCATGCGATACACCACGCCACGTCGGGCGACCTCGACCGGCGCGGAGGCGGAGACGTGCGCACGCTGACCGTCACCGAATACAACGCGCTGGCCCCGAAAGCGCGCCTCGGCTACCGCCTGTTCCGCAACCCTCTGATCATGTTCGGTATCGGCCCGATCGTCGCCTTGCTGATCGGGCCGCGTCTGGTCGCCCGCGACGCCCGCCCGCGCATGCGTCGCAGCGTGATCGGCACCAACATCGCCCTCGCTGTGTGCGTGGGCGCGTTCTGCTGGCTGCTGGGCTGGCGGGATTTTCTGCTCATACAGGCGCCGACCGTCATGCTCGCCGGCTCGGCGGGCATCTGGCTGTTCTACGTCCAGCACCAGTTCGAGGACGCCTACTGGGAGGACACCAACGACTGGAGCTACGCCGACGCCGCGCTGCGCGGCAGCTCATATCTGAAGCTGCCCAAGGTTCTGCAGTTCTTCTCGGGCAACATCGGCCTGCATCACGTGCATCACCTGAACGCCCGCATCCCCAACTACAACCTGCAGCGGGCGCATGATGAGAACGCGATCTTCGAGAGCGTGCCGACGCTCTCCCTGAGGGACGGTCTGCACTCGGTCCGGCTCAAGCTGTGGGACGAGGACAGCGGGCGTCTCGTCACCTTCGCACAGGCGCGCCCGCCAGACGCGACCGCAGCGCGGGCGCGGCTGCCCGAGACGACGACCAGCCGCTGAGGCGCGCCGGGACGTGCCGTCCCGAGCGGCGCCCTCGCTAGCTATCGAACGGGGCCATGCGAACCGCCAGCGGCAGGCCGCAGCGGATCAGAAGCCCGAAGCGGCCCTTGGGCACGGCCGCCGCCTCGGCGCGCATCATCGCGACGAGCTCGCGCTTGAAGTCGACGCGGGGATGGCGGCGCAGGGTCTCTGCGATGTTCGCCGGAGCCACGTCCCAGGCGCGCAGCCCTGCGCCATCGACCATCGCCCCCCACTGCAAGTAGCAGCCGAGCGCGCCGTCCTTCTCCAAGGACACCCCGGGGGTGGTGTGGACGCAGATCGCATCGGCCAGCAGCTCGGCGCGGTTGGCAGGCACATCGGCGGCGCCGGCACAGGTCAGGGTGCGCTCCGCGCTGGCCAGCGTGAAATCGCGATCCGGCGTCGGCTGCGTGATGCCGTGATCGTGCAGCAGCGCTCCGCAGTAGAACAGCTCCACATCCAGGTCGCTGCGATCGACCGCGGCCAGAGCGCGGCCGAACAGCCATGTCCGGTAGGAGTGCCCCACGATTGCCGCGGGCTGCTCTACGCAGGCCTGCTCGGCCTCGCGGGCAAACGACGAATCGGGTGCGCTGAAGGTGTCGAGGTCGACGTCCGCGGCGCCGGGCGGAAGCCGCCCGAGCGCGAGCTTCGCCCGCCCGAGCGCGTTCTCCCACTGACCGAGCGCTATCGCCGCCAGCAGCCGCCGGCGCTCGGCTGAGGTCAGGCGCCCGCCGGTGCGGCGCACCCAGCCGAGGCCGCCGAGGCGCTGGATATCCGGGGACGCGGCTTCGCCGGCGCGCGGGTCAGGGCCCATCGTGCGTCGGCTTGGCCTGCTGCGGAGGGGTGGCGCCGGGGGCGGGCGGGGCGATCGCATCGAGGCGATCGAGGACGGTCTTCAGGCCTCCCTGCGTGTGCAGGTCGAGAAGGTCGAGGATCATCTCGGTGTCCTTGAACGCATGTGCGGAGCGAGCGTCGGAGGCCAGGCTCTGGACATTCTGCCCGACCATGATCACCGACAGCAGCACGAGCTGCAGGAACGTCTGGGCGATCCACGCGATGATCCCCTCGCCACCCGGTTTCAGGGCCGGGCCGAGGCCGATCAGGGCGATAACGGCGAACAGGTAGGCGCACCACATCGTGCCCACCAGCCTGGTGATCAGCACGGCGAACTTGGCGTTGAACCCTTCGACCTCCCCCATCGCCTGTTTGAGCACGGACGGGGTGGGGTGAAGAGCCCTGGCGAGATGTTGCTGGTTCCTGACGGGCGCTCGGTGCGCCGTCAGGTGGGTCGTTACGGGACCGGGTTGTGCCATCGGATCCTCCCCGCCACCGCCGAGGGTGGCAGCCGCGCCTCCTCGTGGGGGGCCGGAGGTTGAATTGCCTTCCACCCCAGTGGTTCTGTGCCGCCGCGCAATCGCCTGCTCGCGGCTACGGAGAGGGAGGGATTCGAACCCTCGAACGAGGTTGCCCCCGTTACGCGATTTCCAGTCGCGCCCGTTCAGCCGCTCCGGCACCTCTCCCGACGCTTGACCACCGCCAGCGGCGGTTGGTCCCGATGTGCGATCGGTGTGCGGTCGCTGAAGGCTACGACACCGACGCGTCCGCCGTTGCTAGGCTCCGCGAATGCTCCTCCTGGCAAACGCGGCGGCCACCAAGGACGTCGGCCTGATCGCCACCTTCGGCGGGATCGGCCTGATCGTCGGGGTGATCGTCCTGTACATCGCCATCCAGGTTCGCGGCGAGCACCGCCAGAACCAGGAGTACCAGGACCGCCTGCGCGAGCTCTGAGCGCCGGCCGCCCCCCGATGGCCTAGGACACCGGGGCCGGCTCCTCCACGTGCGCCGGCACGCCGGCCGCAGCGTATGCGTCGGGCGCATCGAGCGTCTCCGCCTTCAGCAGCGCGTGGGCGAGGCCGTCGAGCTGGTCGCGGTGGTCTGAGAGCAGGTGCGTGACCTCTTCGTGGGCGGCCTCGATCATCCGATGCACCTCTTCGTCGAGCAGGCGCTGCGTGGACTCCGAGGTGGTGCTCGCACCCGGTAGAAGAGGCCCTTCGCCCTCGGCCGGCAGCACCGTGATCGGGCCGACCGCGTCGCTCATGCCCCAGCGCCCCACCATCTGGCGCGCAATCTGCGTGAGCTGCTGCAGGTCCGACTCGGCGCCCGAGGTGATCGTGCCGTAGACCACCTCCTCGGCCACACGCCCACCCAGCGCCACGCGGATCTTCGCCTCGAGGTCTTCGCGCGTGTAGGACACGCGGTCGGAGTCGGGCGTTGACACCGTCACCCCGAGCGCCATGCCCCGCGGAATGATCGACACCTTGCGCACCGGGTCCGCGCCCGCGGTGAGCATCCCCACGAGCGCATGGCCGGACTCGTGGTAGGCGGTTCGTTCGCGGTCTGCCTTCGTCAGGACGATGCCGCGGGGGGAGCCCAGCAGGATCTTCTCCAGGGAGTCCGTGAAGTCGGACATCTCGACCTTGTCGTGGCCGAGACGCGCGGCCGTCAGAGCGGCCTCGTTGGCGAGGTTCGCGAGATCCGCGCCCACCATCCCCGGGGTGGTGGCCGCCAGCGCGTCCAGGTCCACGCTGTCGGCCAGCGGGATCGAGCGCGTGTGCACTTCGAGGATCTGCTTGCGCCCGGTGCGGTCCGGTGGCTGCACGGACACGCGGCGATCGAAACGGCCGGGCCGCAACAGGGCCGAGTCAAGGACGTCGGGGCGGTTGGTGGCGGCGAGCACGATCACCGCCTCGGCCGGTTCGAAGCCGTCGAGTTCGGTGAGGATCTGATCGAGCGTCTGCTCGCGCTCGTCGTTGGCTCCGGTGACGGACACCGAACCCTGGCGCGAGCGCCCGATCGCATCGAGCTCGTCGATGAAGATGATCGCGGGAGCGGCCTCCTTGGCCTTCGCGAACAGGTCGCGCACGCGCGAGGCGCCCACGCCCACAATCGCCTCGATGAACTCCGACGCGGAGATCGAGAAGAACGCGGCGTGCGCCTCCCCCGCCACGGCCCGGGCGAGCAGCGTCTTGCCGGTACCGGGCGCTCCTGAGAGCAGCACCCCGTGGGGGATGCGTCCGCCCAGACGCCCGTAGCGGTCCGGTTCCCTGAGGAAATCGACGATCTCCGAGAGTTCTTTCTTGGCTTCGTCGATCCCGGCCACGTCGGCAAAGGTGACCCTGATTTTTTCCGGGTCAACGCGCCGCGCCTGGGATTTCCCGAAGTTTCCAAGCGCCCCCATCGCGCCGCCGGCCTTGGCAGCACGCCGGGCGATCAGCACGAACAGCCCGACGATCAACAGCGTCGGCCCGAACCCCAGCAGAAGCTCGGCCAGGACCGACTGGCTCGTCGTCGTCGGTTTGGCGTTTATTTCGACGTGCTTTTCTTTCAGCAGGGCTGAGAGCTGGGTGCCGTTCCAGAAGCTCGGCACCTCGGTCGCGAACAGCTTCGTCGGCGTCGCCTTGGCGTCGGTGTGCGGGAAGCGCACCTTGATCGTGTACGTCCCCTGGACCGTGTCGCCCTTCGTGGAGATCGACTTCACATGACCGGCGTCGACGGCCGCCAAGAAGGAGGGATTGAACGGGACCCGCACGCGGGGTTCTGAGGTACTCGTATGGATGAACAGCACCGACAGCCAGTTGATGGCGATGAGCGCAAGCACGAACCAGAGAAAGGTCGGCCTGCGGTGGACCGGCGGTCCGCTCGGCGCCTGCTCGGGCATCCCCCGCCCGTCGGGCGCCGGAGAGACATGCCAGCCCCGCTTGTCGCGCGGCATCGGGGGGTGCGCCTCGGTGCGGCCGTTGCCCGTGTGACCGGTCTGGTTCGACGATTCCTCAGGCATACGCGCCTATGACTCTACAAACGCCAGGCAACCAGCGCGCACGCCGTCAGCACCACGGCCACCGACATCGCCGCGAGCGCTCCGTCCAGCGGAGCCAGCAGACCGGCCAGCGACAGCTCCTCGGCGTGGCCCTCGGAGCTGATGCGCACCCCGCGGACCGCCCGGGTGCGCCGGCGAAGCTCCCGCGCCGGGGCGCTAAGCCGCCGCTGGGCGAGGCTCAACGCCATGCATCCGCAGGCCATCAGCACGCCGGGGAGCCCGATCCGCTCCGCGTTCGCCACATATCCGGTGAAGGCTGGGAATGCCCCCCAGCCGACGGCGAACCACAGGTCCGAGTGAAAGCGCCCCCCGGCCAGCTCGAGGTTGTAGGCAGGCAGAAACAGGGCACCGGCGAGGACGAGCGGCGCGAGCCCCACCCACACGGTGGCGACACCGGCCACGCCGATAGCGAGGGCGCCGAGGAGGCTGGTGGCGGCCAGCGCGATCAATGTCCGCCTCGACAAGCCGGTGCCGAGCGGGCGGTCGTGGAGCTCGTCGAGCGCGTGCGCCCCGACGCCCACGGCCAGGGCGAAGGCGGCCAGACCCCACAGCAGGCGGTTCACATACAGCTGCGGGGCGACCGCCGCCCCGAGCGCGAAGTAGCTCAGGTGCCAGGCCGTGTAGGGAGGGTGCAGAAGCGTCAGCAGGTCCCCCACGCGGCCGCGTCCGAGCGCATAGAAGGCCGGGCGCATGCTCGGCTCCGCCACGTCGTGGATTTCGGGCCGTGCCGAGACGGCCGGCCGCTCCCTTGAGGCTGCCGGCCTACTCGCCAGCGCCATGCGCCGGGTCTCCCGCGCCTGCCCTGGTGGCGGACATCACGATGCCCCCGCCGAGACTCATCCGGCGCACCTCCACGCCCTCGAGCCCGGCCGCATGCCAGTAGCCGACGATCCGCGCCAGGGGGTGACGTTCGTAGAAGCCCCTGATGCTCGGGCCGAGAAAGCGGCCCACCTCGCCCCACTCCCGGGAGGCCAGACGCCCGAGTGCCGGCAGCCCTATGGCCGTGTACAGACGCCAGGCCCAGCGCGCGGGCGCGCGCGGGGGTACGCCGAACTCGAGCGAGGCGATGCGCCCGCCCGGCCGCAGGACCCGCGCGAGCTCGCGCACGGTGGCGGGCGGATCGTCGACATAGCGGAGCAGGTAGGTGAACGTAATCGCATCGAAGCTCGCATCCTTGAACGGCAGCGCCTCAGCCTGGCCTTCGATCAGCTCCACGCGGGCGCCGCTCTCAGAGGAAGCGAAGCGCGCTCGCGCCGCGGCGAGCATCTCGGGGCTCTGGTCGATCCCCACCACCGAGCAGTCGGCGCGCGAGAGGAGCTCGGCCGCGACCATCCCCGTGCCGGTCGCCACGTCGAGCACGCGCTCGCCCTGGACAGGCGCCACCGCGCTCACGAGCGCACGGCGCCAGCGCGGGTCCTGGCCGAAGCTGAGCGCCGCCGACAGCAGGTCATAGCGGCCCGGAAGGCCCCGGAAGAGCTCGAGCGCCTGGTGCTTGCGCAGCGATCCGCGGCCGCCTGCGGTGATCTGCTCGACATGGCTTTGAGGGCTCGCGCTCATGGTCTCGCCGATCTGAAAGGCTAACCGCCCGACGCCCCAAGCGGCACCGGCCCCGAGACGCCAGGCCAAGGACCTCCCGATCGACGACACACACACCCAAGCGAAGCCCCTCGTGGCGTTGATAACGGGAGCCTCCAGCGGGATCGGGGAGGCGACCGCGCGCCGGCTCGCCCGCGATCCGCAGGCGCAGCTCGTACTCGTGGCGCGCCGCCAGGAGCGCCTGGCCGCGCTGGCCGCACAGCTCGGCGAACGCAGGGTCAGCTGGGTTGCCACCGACCTCCTGGACGTGCGTGCCCCCGGGCTCATCCGCGAGCACCTCCTCGAGCGCCACGGACGCCTCGACCTGCTCGTCAACAACGCCGGCGCCGCCTGGCGCGCGCGCTTCGCCGACGGAGGCTATGAGAACGTAAGGCGCACGATGGCCATCAACTTCGACGCGCAGGTGCGGCTCACCGACGAGCTCCTGGAACTGCTGCGGGCCTCGGCGCCGAGCGCGATCGTCAACGTCGCCTCCACGGCCGGCCGGGTCGCGCGCGCTGGGACGGGCGCCTACAGCGCCTCCAAGTTCGCACTCGCCGGCTGGTCGGACGCGCTGTGGGCAGAGGAGCGCCCGTACGGGGTGCATGTGGGGCTCGTGTTGCCGGGGTTCATCTCCACCGAGGGCTTTCCCCAGTCAGAGCTGACGGCCAGGCCGGCCACCCGCTGGCTCGTCTCCACGCCCGCGAAGGCGGCCGAGGCCATCTATGAGGCGGGCGTCGGGCGTCGCCCCGAACGCTACGTGCCACGGCCCTACGGGATCTTCGCGGCGCTGCGCATCGTCGCCCCCGGACTCGTCCGCCGAGCGCTCGGCGGGAGCGCCGCCGCCGTGATGACCACCACCACCGGCGCCGACCTCGCAGATCGCCGCGACGAGCAGACCTCCGTCGACGAGCAGACAACCGTGAGTGACTGACCGCCGAGCGTCCGCGCTCATCCTGTTCCTCCTGGCCGGCTGTGCGGCGCTTCTCACGGCCTGTGGAAAGAGCTCCTACGCGGCACGGAGCACCCGCTCGCCGCCGCTCGCCAAGAGCGCGGCGAAGGGCACGCCCCTCGCGAAGGCACGGGCGCTCGCGGCCGCGCGCGCGATCAACCTCACCGCAGCGGACCTGCCGGGCTTCACCGTGTCCTCCAGAAAGCAGACCAAGACCGCGGGGGAAAAGGGCTATGAACGCGAGCTGCTCCGCTGCCTCGGGCCGCAGGCCGCCGGCGCCCAGCTGGCCGAAGCTAGCTCGAGGGAGTACGAACTGAGCCAGGGCATCCTGCAGCTGGGCGTGAGCTCGGAAGTCAGCGTTGCGCCCACGGCGGCCATGGCCTCCGCGAAACTCGCCGCGGTCAGGAGCCCCCGCGTGCGCGGGTGCTTCGCCCACTACTTCGAACAGCTGCTCAAAGGCCAGCGCTATGCGGGCGCCAACATCGGCCGGGTCTCGCTGGCCTCGGGGACTCCCCCGGCGCCGGGCACGACCGGCGGCTTCGGCTGGCGCGTGACGGCGACACTCGACATACACGCCGTGAGGGTCTCGTTCTACTTGGATATTCTCGGATTCGTGTACGGCCCGGCCACGGTCATGCTGTTCAGCACGGGCGCACTCGAGCCCTTCCCGGCGGCGGCCCAGCAGCACCTGTTCGGGCTGCTCCTGCAGAGGGCCAAGGCGCACATCTCATGACCGGGGACCGGTGGGCCGCGGTCGACGGCTACATCTCCGAGAAGCTGATCGGAGCCGACCCCGTGCTCGATGCGGCCGTCTCCGACAGCGCCGCCGCGGGCCTTCCGCCGATCGCCGTCTCCCCGCCCCAGGGCAAGCTGCTCAACCTTCTCGCCCGCTCGATCGGGGCCAGCAGGATCCTCGAGGTTGGCACGCTCGGCGGCTACAGCACGATCTGGCTGGCGCGGGCTCTTCCGAGCGGGGGCCGCCTCGTGACGCTCGAGGCCAACCCCGACTACGCCGAGGTTGCCCGTGCCAACATCGCTCGGGCGGGCTTCGCCGAGGTCGTCGAGCTGCGTCTCGGAGCGGCCCTCGACACGCTCCCCGGGCTCGCCGCCGAGGGAGGCGATCCGTTCGATCTGATCTTCATCGACGCCGACAAGTGGAACACGCCGAACTACTTCACCTGGGCCCTCGAGCTGTCCCGCCCGGGCAGCCTGATCATCGCCGACAACGTCATCCGCGACGGCGGTGTGATCGACACCGACAGCGACGACTCGGCCGTGCAGGGATCCCGGCGCTTCCACGACATGCTGGCCGCGGCGGAGAACGGCTACGAGCGCGTGAGCGCGACCACCATCCAGACCGTGGGGGTGAAGGGCTACGACGGCTTCACGCTCGCGTTGGTGGGCTGATCCGCCGCCCGGGGCTTCACGGAAAATGATCCGCGAACACGGCTGCTGCGTAGTCTGAATCGATGTCGCGCCTACACCGCTCGACCGCGGACTCCAAGGAAAAGCTGCGCAGGCTCGCGGACGAGGAGCTCATGCAGCTCGTGGCGGGGGCCGACGCCGACGCCTTCGAGGTCATCCTCGAACGCCACGCCGACGCCGCCTTCTCGCTGGCCTACCGGATGTGCGGAAGACGCTCGCTCGCCGAGGACGTCTCGCAGGAGTCCTTCCTGTCGCTGTGGCGCAGCGCCGCACGCTACGACCGCGCCCGCGGGAGCGTGCGCACGTGGACGCTCGGCATCGTGCACAACCGCGCGATCGACGCACTGCGGCGCTCGAGCGTGCACGATCGCAGGCGCGCCAGCGACGACGCCATCGAGCAGGAGCTCGAGGCGCCCGAGCGAACCGACGTCCAGGCAATGAGCAACGCCGCCTCCGAGGAGATCCGGGTCGCGCTCGGCGAGCTTCCCACCGAGCAGCGCCACGTCATCGAGCTCGCCTATTTCGGCGGCTTCACCCACACCGAGATCGCCTCGATGCTCGACACCCCGGTCGGCACCGTCAAGGGCCGCATGCGCCTGGGCCTGGAGAAGCTTCGCGGCCATCTCGGCGGCTGGCAGGCGGTGGGCGCATGAGCTCGCGCGAGGAGCACCGCGACTGCGAGCGCAGCGCGGATGCCGCCCCCTACGTGCTCGGCGCGCTCGCCGACGCCGACAGCTATCGCGAGCACCTCGGCGACTGCCCGAGCTGCCGTGCCGAGGTCGCCGAGCTGCAGCTGGTCGTGGACACGCTGCCGGCGAGCGTCCCGGCGATCCGCGCCCCCGAGGCCCTGCGCGAGCGGGTGCTCGCCACGGTCCGCTCGGAGGCCGAGCTGCTGAAGGCCGCCCACAGCCCGTCTGAAGAGGCGCCCGCCCGCGCCGGGCGGCGGCGCTCGCTGCGCGTGTCGCTCTTCGGGGCCGGTCTCGCGGTCGCCGCGACCGCCGCCGCCGCCGTCGCCATCACGGTCGGCCTTCGCCCCGGCACGCCCGTGCGCGTGAGAACCGCCCAGGTCGCTCAGAGCATCTCCGGCGCCCACGCCTCGCTGCGGCTGAGGGGCGGTCACGGCGAACTGGTCGTCTCGGGCATGCCCCAGCCTCCGGTCGGCGACATCTACGAGGTGTGGCTGGCGCGGAGCCCGTCCTCGCCTCAGCCCACGGATGCACTGTTCGGGGTGACCAGCACCGGCAGCGGCTCGGTCAACGTCCCCGGCAACCTGCACGGGGTGCAGCTGGTGATGGTCACGCGCGAGCCCCGGGGGGGCAGCTCACACCCCACCACCCCAGCCCTCCTGAGCGTCACCCTGTGAGGATCAGCGCCGGCGCACGTGCGTCAGCGCCACGGTGTGCTCGTGTCCCGAGTGCAGGGATCGCACGCGCAGCTTGAAGCCGCTGATTCCGAGCACGCTGCCGGTGCCCGATCCGCGGCCGATGCGAAACTCCACCTGACGACCGCGCCGGTAGACGAGCTGAACCACGGTGTAGGCCACCGCCAGCACGAGCATCACTGCAACAACGAGGTAGGCGAGGTACATCATTGGCCCTCCAATCGGCCCTGGGCGAGGGCCGCTTTAGCTGTCGCCCCAAGACCCGACGGAATGTCGAGGATCACAGATTGGGCGGACACTACACTCCTCGCCAGATGGGTAACGAGCTGCCGGAGCTCACCCTCGCCGACGCCCGCGCCTGGCGGGCGTGGCTCGCCGAGCACCACGCCGATCCGAGCGGTGTGTGGCTGGTTCTGGCCAAGAAGGGCACGATCACGCCGACGAGCCTGACCTACGACGAGGCGGTCGAGGAGGCGCTCTGCCACGGCTGGATCGACGGGCTGGTCCGCCGCCGCGACGAGCACACCTACATGCAGCGCTTCACCGCCCGGCGCCCGCGCAGCGGATGGTCGAGCAGCAACGTTGCCAGGGTGCAGCGGCTGACGGCCGAGGGCCGCATGCACCCGGCGGGGAGCGCCGCGGTCGCCGAGGCCAGGGCCGATGGGCGCTGGCCGGACTAGCGCCCGAGCGTGCGCACCAGCTCGCGCGAGCGAGAGCGCAGCTCGCCGATGAGCCTGCGCACGTCCTCGAGGCCCGCGCGCAGCGGCGGGTCGCCGACCTCCACCGGGAGCATCGAATCCTGCAGATCCGCCAGCACGGCGTCCGCCCGCTCGGTCGCCTCAACAGCCGTCTCGAGCAGGCCCTTCACCCCCAGCGACGGCGCCCCGGGGTTGGCCGGCTCGAAGGAGCGCCGCGGCAGGCCGTGGCGCTCGGCGAACTCGGCGTGGGTCCGCTGGGCGCGACCGTAGGCCATCTGCACGGGGCGAAAAAGCTCGGACTCGAGCACCTCCGCGGTCCGCTCATCCAGCAGCTCATAGGCCTCACCCAGCGAAGCCAGGGCGCTCCCGATCTCCTCGGTTGCCTCGGCGAGGGAGTCGAGCAGCTGCTGCCTGCCCTCGGCGGTCGTGTACGCCACGAGCTGATTACACCAGGCTCAGGCCTCGAGGCCACCCAGTCCCTCAAGGACGCGGCGCCCGGCGGGGTCCTCGGCCGTGGCCGGGACCACGCCGACGCTGCTCGCTCCGGCAGCCCGGTACTCGGCCAGGCGCGCGCAGATCTCCTGCAGCGACCCGATCGCGCAGATCGCCCTGAGGAGCTCCACCGGGACCGCCGCGGCCAGCTCGGAGCGCCGCGTCCCCGAGCGCGCGCTTGCGACCAGCTCCTCGAAGCCGAGCTCGATGAAGCTCTCCCCGTACCCGGGCGGCGCGAGGTAGGCGGCGATCTGCGCGGCCAGCTGGGAGAGCGTCGCCTCGCCGGGCTCCAGGGCGACCGACACCCACACCGCGATCGCGGGGGGAACCCGCCCCTGTGCGCGGGCCTCCTCATCGACCGCGACCCGGACCCGGGCCACGTGCTCGGGGGTGAGGAGGTTGAGCACGACCTCATCGGCGGCCGTGGCCGCCACCCTCGTCATGGCCGGCCCATAGGCGGCGACGGAGAGGGTTGCGTCCTTCAGCGGTGAGCGCAGCCGGAATCCGTGGACATGCACCTGCTCGCCGTCGAAGTCCGCGCGCTCGCCGGCGAGGATCGGGCGCAGGGCCTGCACGGTCTCGAGCATGCGCTGGGCCACCCGGGTCCACGGACGGTCATGCCAGGCGCCGACGATCACCGGGCTCGACGCCCCGAGGGCGAGGTCGGCGCGGGCGCCCGTGAGCGTCGCCACCGAGGACAGCCCCAGCGCCAGCGCCACCGGACTGCGCACGCCCACCGCCAGGGGTCCGACCTTCAGGCGAAGGCCCGGTGCCTGAAGGCCCACCGCCGTTGCCAGGGCGAAGGCATCGAACGTCGCCATCTCCCCGACCCACATCGTCTGAAAGCCCGAGCGCTTGGCCTCTCGGGCGATGTCGAGCACCTCCACGTCGGGCCGATCGAGCCAGAAGGGCGCCACCACCTGAAGGCCCTCGGCGCTCGCGCTCCGAGCGCCGCTCACAGCTGGGCGATGTTCGTCGGCAGATCGAGCAGCAGGCGGCCGGGCAGCTCAAAGCTCGCGGCGTTGACCTGGAAGTGGGCGGTCGCCGTGTGGGCGTCGCGGAAGCGCCGCTGCAGCGGAGAGTCGTTGTAGATCGCCGTGCCGCCACCGAGGTCATACATCGTCCACGCGACCTCGGCCGCCGTACGCACCGCATGGGTCGCCGCCAGCCGCAGCCCCATTCGCTCTGGCGCGGGCACGGGCTCCGGCTCCTGGGCCGCGACCCAGGCCTCCTCGATAGCCTCGTAGTACAGCGCCCTGGCGGCGCGCAGCGCGGCCTCGGACTGAGCGACCGCCGCCTGGGTGGGCGTCCGTTCGGCCAGCTTGCGGGTCGAGCCCAGCGAGCTCTTGACGGCGGCCAGGGCGATCAGATCGTCGATCGCGCCGCGGGCGTTTCCCAGCGCGGCCGCGGCGATCGACAGCGCGAAGAAGCCGAACACCGGGAAGCGATACAGCGCGGCGTCGACGGTCGGAGCCGAAAGCGACAGCGTGTGCTCGTCAGGCACCAGCAGGTCCGTTGCGATCACATCGTGGCTGCCGGTTCCACGCAGGCCGCTCGTGTGCCAGCTGTCGGTGACCTCGAGCTCGCTCCTCGGCATCCCCGCGACGCGCACCACGGGCCCGCCGGAGGCCTGCTGCTCGCCCTCGACGATGTAGCCCGCAAACAGGTAGTCGGAGTGCGTGATGCCGCTGCAGAACGACCACGTGCCGGAGACGCGCACGCCTCCGTCGACGGGCTTCCCCAGGCCCCGCGGCGCCCACACGCCGGCCGCCACCGCGTTCTCGTCGCCGAAGATCTCCTCCGCGGCCTGCGGCGGGAGGTAGGCACTCAACAGGCTGCTGGTGGCGGCGATCGATACGCACCACCCCGCCGATGCGTCGCCCCGCGCGACCCTCTCGGCGCAGGCGAGCGTCACCGCCGGGGGCGCCTGCAGGGCCCCCAGCGTCGCCGGCGCACCGGCGCGCATGAGGCCCGATCCGCGCAGCTCCTCGAGCAGCTCATCGCCAAGCCTGCGCTCGCGCTCGGTTATGGGCGCCAGCTCGCGCGCCAGCTCGGCGGCACGATCGGCGTGCTCTCCGAGCTCTGAGCCCATCAGGGCGGGTGACGGGGAATTCGCGCCGGGGTTCATGGTCCTCTCCTCCTTGGCCGTCAGTGCGTGTAGGAAAGCTGGGGCCACCAGTCCTGGCCCCGGCCCTCCGGCGTCAGGTCGAGGACGTTCCACAGCGGCCACATGGGGTCGATGTGGCGCGGGCTCTGCCCCTCCTCCGCGGGCGCGAACAGAAGCTCGGTGGTGTAGGAATGCCGCACGACCCCGTCCTGGCGGACGAAGACATGTGCGAGCGGATTCTGCGCGCCGTCCGCGTCTTCTGCGTGGTAGTCGGCGTTGAACGTGTTGGCCGAGGAGGACAGCAGCCGCGCGCGCCGCCAGCCGCGGGTTCGCGCGTGCTCGCGAAAGCGCTCGATCGGCGAGCGGGCCACGGCCGCGAAGGCCATGCGCTGGGTCAGGTGCTCGAGCTCGCCGTCGATCGCATCGATGAACGACGTGCACAGCGGACATGCGTCGGCGGCGTCGGGCCCGTACATGAAGCTGTACAGCAGCAGCGTGTCGCTGTCCTCGGCGAACAGCTCGGACAGCCGCACGGCGCGCACCTCATCATCGCCCGTTGAGCCCTCCTCGAAGGAGTAGTCGGTATGAACCAGGCCGCCCGGGGGCAGCGCCCGCCGCTGCGCGGCCACCCGCTCGGTCTGCCGGCGCAGCTCGATCTCCGCCCGCAGCAGCTCCTCGCGCGCGGCGCGGTACTCCCCTGACTCGCCCGGGAATCGGATCTCGTCCACAACAACGTACGCTACGCCAATTGCACCCGAGGGAGAGGCGCAGATGACAACGGTCCGCGAGGCGGCCATCGAACTGTTCCGCGATCGCGGGATGACGACGATCTTCGGGAACCCCGGCTCGACCGAGCTGCCGATGCTCGGCGACTTCCCCGAGGACTTCCGCTACGTGCTCGGCCTGCAGGAGGCTGTCGCGGTGGGAATGGCCGACGGCTTCGCGCAGGCAAGCGGCAACGTCACCCACGTCAACCTGCATACCGCTCCCGGGCTCGGCAACGGCGTCGGGGCGATCTTCAACGCGCGCGCCAACAAGGCGCCGCTGCTCGTGACCGCCGGCCAGCAGGCGCGCTCGCTGATCACCATGCAGGCCAACCTCACCAACCGCGACGCCGTCGAGGTGCCGAAGCCGTTCGTCAAGTGGAGCCATGAGCCGCCGCGGGCCGCCGACGTGCCGTTCGCGCTGGCCCAGGCGATCCACCACGCGACGCTGCCGCCGGCCGGGCCGGCGTTCGTATCGATCCCGATGGACGACTGGCTGGCCGAGATCGAGCCGGTCGACTTCTCAAGCCAGATCGCGCGCAGCGTCGGCGGCCGGGCAAGGCCCGATGAGGCACAGCTCGCGGCCCTCGCCGAGCGGCTGCGGACAGCGCGGAGCCCCGTGTTCGTCGCCGGACCGGACATCGACGCCTCGGGCGGCTGGGATGCGGCGATCGAGCTGGTCGAGCGCCAGCGCCTGCCCGTGTGGGCGTCACCGGCGACCGGGGGCGGGCGCATCGGCTTCCCCGAGGACCACCCGGCCTTCCAGGGCGTGCTGCCGCCGGCCGTCGGCCCCCTCGCCGAAGTGCTGGCCGGTCACGACCTGGTGCTGGTTGCGGGATCCTCGGTGTTCCCCTACTACCCCAACATCCCGGGCGATTTCCTGGCCAAGGGATCCGAGCTCGTGGCCATCACGAATGATCCGGACGAGGCCGCGCGCGCCCCGATGGGCGACGCCATCGTCGCCGACGTCTCGCTCACCCTGCGAGCCCTGCTCGAGCAGCTGTCCGAGGACTCACAGCGCGATCCCCCGCCCCCGCGCGATCCGGACCCGGCGCCCGAGGAGAGCGACCCGCTCCCGCCGGGGACCGTGCACGCCACGCTCGCGGAGCTGTTCCCGAAGGACGGCATCGTCGTGCTCGAGTCCCCAACCAGCACGCCCGCCATGCGCAGCCGGCTGCGGCTGTCGAGCCCCGGCTCCTACTACTTCAGCGCCGGCGGCGGCCTCGGCTTCGGCCTGTCGGCATCGCTCGGCGTCCAGCTCGCCCAGCCCTCACGGCAGGTGGTGTGCGTGCTCGGCGAGGGCTCAGCCCAGTATGCGATCACCGCCTTCTGGACCGCCGCCGCCTACAACATCCCGGTCAAGTTCCTCGTGCTGCGCAACAACGAGTACTCGATCCTCAAGTGGTTCTCGGCCCTCGAGAGCGTCACAGGTGCGCCGGGCCTCGATCTGCCCGGCCTCGACGTGGCGGCCACCGCCTCGAGCTACGGGGTCCCCGGCGAGCAGGTCTCAACGCGCGAGGAGCTCCGGGCGGCGCTCACGCAGGCGCTGGCCGCGGACGGCCCGCGAGTCGTGCAGGTGGACGTCTCCCCCGGTATGGCGCTCGTCTGATCTGATGGGCCCGCTGCCCCTGCTGGCGCCGGACCCAGCGCGAATCGGTCGCCCGCCGGGCGCTCCGTCCCCGGACCGGGCGCCGGACAGCCTCGCGGCCGGCACCCCTGAACCGCTCCTGTCAGACCTAGTCGCGCTGCTGGGAGCAGAGCGCGTGCTTCACCGCGCCATCGACCTGATCCGCTACGCCTCTGACGCGAGCCCCTATCGCCGCTTCCCGGCTGCCGTCGTGATGGCGCACGACCCCGACGACGTCTCCAAGGTCCTGGCCTACGCCCGCCGCACGGGCACTGCGGTCAACTTCCGCGGCGGCGGCACGAGCCTCAACGGCCAGGCCCAGACCGACGGGATCATGATCGACGTGCGCCGCTGGTTCTCAG
The DNA here is from genome assembly GCA_963826995.1 of uncultured Solirubrobacteraceae bacterium. Classification (GTDB taxonomy): domain Bacteria; phylum Actinomycetota; class Thermoleophilia; order Solirubrobacterales; family Solirubrobacteraceae; genus Palsa-744. The sequence goes on from CAWGYZ010000006.1 coordinate 861,839, forward strand.
GACTTCGGCTCGAGGATGGCGGCGCGCGCGTGCGGCTGAAGGCGGGCACGCTGCTCGGCGCCGCCAACAGGATGCTCGCCCCGCGCGGCTTCAACCTGGGACCCGATCCGGCCAGCAAAAACATCGCCACCGTCGGCGGGGTGATCGCCAACAACTCGGGGGGCATGCGCTGCGGCGTGGAGTGGGACCCCTACTCGACCGTCGAGTCGATGACCCTGATCCTGGCCTCGGGCACCGTCATCGACACGGCCGCCCCGGACGCGGAGAGCCGCTTCGCGGCGGCCGAGCCGGAGCTCGCGCGCGGCCTGATCGACCTCCGCGCGGAGCTGCTCGCGGACACAGCCCTGGCCGCGCGGGTGGCCGCCAAGTATGAGATCAAGAACGTCACCGGCTATCGCCTGTGCGCGTTCCTCGACGCCGACACTCCGCTTGAGATCTTCCGCCGGCTGGTGGTCGGCTCGGAGGGCACGCTGGCGTTCATCGCCGAGGCCGTCATGAGAACGCGGCCCGAGCCCCGCCACCGCACGCTCGCCTGGCTTCACTTCGCGACCATCGACGAGGCGGTCGCGCAAGTGCCCGAGCTGGTCGATGCGGGCGCCCGCGCGGCCGAGCTGATGGTGGCCGCCGCCCTGATCGCCTCCGCCCACCAGATGCCCGGCACGCCGGAGTACTGGAAGGAGCTCCCGTTCGACTCCGCCGCGCTGATCGTCGAATTCGCCCATGACGACCCGGCCGAGCTGAGCGCCTGCGAACGCACGGCGGCGAAGCTGCTCGAGAGGGCGAGCCTGATCACGCCGGTGGTGTTCACCCGCGAAGAGGAGGAGATCGAGCGCACCTGGAACGTGCGCGAGGGCCTGTTCGGGCTGGTCGGGCGGCTGCGCCCGCTCGGCACCGCACTGATCATCGAGGACGTCTGCGTGCGCCCGGAGCGCATCGCGGAGTGCGCCCGCGATCTGCAGGGCCTGCTCGGCAAGCACGGCTTCCTCGTCGGCGTCGCCGGCCACGCCTCGGCCGGCAACCTGCACTTCCAGCTGACCCCCGACTTCTCAAAGCCCGAGGACCTCGAGCGCTACCACGAGTTCATGGAGGAGCTGGTCGAGCTGATCGTGGGCAAGTACGACGGATCCCTGAAGGCCGAGCACGGGACCGGCGTGAACATGGCCCCCTACGTCGCCCGCGAGTGGGGCGAGAAGGCCACGGCGATGATGTGGCGGGTGAAGCGGCTGGCCGACCCGCACGCCGTGCTGAACCCCGGCGTGGTCCTCAACGAGGACCTGGGGATCCACCTGAAGAACCTGAAGACCCAGCCCGAGATCGAGGAGATCGCGGCGCATTGCGTGGAGTGCGGATTCTGCGAGCCGGTCTGCCCGAGCCGCAACACCACCACCACGCCCCGCCAGCGGATCGTGATCCGCCGGGAGATGGCGCGCCAGCCGGAGGGCTCGCCGGTGTATGAGGCGCTGATGGCCGACTTCGACTACGACGTCATCCAGACCTGCGCGGCCGACAGCAGCTGCCAGAGCGTCTGCCCGGTGGCAATCGACACCGGCGGGCTGATCAAGGAGTTCCGCCGCCGCGAGCACTCGGGGCGCGAGGAGGCCTTCGCGCTGACGCTCGCCCGCAACTACGCGGCCGTTGAGCGTGCCGCCCGCGGAGGCCTCGCCGGGGCTCGCGCCGCGGGCGCGGTGATCGGCGATCGCGGCCTGGCCAGGGCGGGCGAGCTCCTCAGGCGCCGGGTCAGCTCGGAGCTCCTCCCCACGCTCCCGTCGAGCATTCCCCGGCCGCCGAGCGCTCGGTTGCCGAGCACCGCCCGCCCGGGCGCGGCGGCCGTGTATCTGCCGGCCTGCATCAACCGCATCTTCGGAAACCCCCGCGGCGCCGAGCCCGGACCCTCGCTGCCCGAGGCGCTGGTCGAGGTGTCCGCGCGCGCGGGCCTGCCCGTGTGGATCCCAGGCGATGTCGCCGGGCACTGCTGCGCGACCCCGTGGGCCTCGAAGGGCTACCGCCGCGGCCAGGACCACATGGCCGCGAGGACCGCCGCGGCGCTGTGGCGCTGGAGCGACGGCGGCGCCCTCCCCGTGGTCATCGACGCGACCTCCTGCGCCCACGGGCTGCGCGAGGACATCGCCCCCCGCCTGGACGCCGCCGAGCGCGAGCGGTTCGAGCAGATCGAGGTGCTGGATTCGATCTCCTGGGTGCACGACAGGCTGCTGGCGCGCCTTCAGCCGAAGCGCAGGGTGAGGGCGGCCGCCATCCACCCGGTCTGCTCGGCCGCCCAGCTGGGCCTCACCGGAAAGCTCGAGGCGATCGCCGCCCAGCTGGCCGATGAGGTCGTGACGCCGCCCGGCGCGAGCTGCTGCGGCATGGCCGGCGACCGCGGTCTCCTTCATCCCGAGCTCCCGGCCTCCGCGCTGCGCGACGAGGCGGCGGGCCTGGCCGAACACCCGGTCGATGAGCACCTGTGCAGCAACCGCACCTGCGAGATCGCCCTGCAGCAGGTGACCGGCGCGCCCTACGCCTCGTTCGTGCTGCTGCTCGAGCGGCTGACCCGCCCGACCTAGCCGCGCACCGCCCGGCGGATCGACAGCGCGAGCAGCCCGATCACCGCCGGCGGCATCACCCACCAGGCCGCGACCTCGGCGCCGGCCAGAGCCGCGGTCACCCCCAGCGCCACCACCACGCCCACGGCCGTCCGCCAGTCATCGCCCACCACGAACTCCCACGCACCGGCGAGGAACGCCTCGACCCGGCTCATGCGAGGCTCCTCACCGAGCGCGTCATGGAGAGCGCGGCGAGCGCCATCAGCGCGATGATCGCGAGCAGCGCCGCATCACCCCCGGGCCAGTGCGCGCCGGCCCCCTCCGCGCCCCAGAACATCCCGAAGGAGCTCAGCATCACCCCGACCGCGAACTTCATCGCGTTCTCCGGCACCCGGGCAAGCGGCGCCCTGGCCGCGACGCCGGCGCCGGCCACCACCAGCACGGCGAGCCCGGCCGCGGCAGCGGCCACATCAATGTGATGCTGGTTTGCCCCGAACGTGAGCACGATGAACGCCACCTCGAGCCCCTCCAGCAGCACCCCCTTGAAGGAGATCGTGAACGAGTAGGCGTCGAAGCCCCCGTGCAGGCCGCCCGCGCTGCGGGCCGCCGCGGTCTCCTCGGCGTATGCCGCGAGCTCATCGTGCGTGGCCTTCGCCCCGCCCGCCCGCAGGATCGCCTTGCGCAGCCACTGCAGGCCGAAGATCAACAGCACCCCGCCCACCAGCACCCGCAGCACGTCGATCGGCAGCGAGGTCAGAGCCGGGCCCAGCGCGACCACGATCGCCGCCAGCGCGACCGCCGCGGCGCCCACCCCGTACAGCGCCGAGGACCAGCTGCGCGTGGTCCCCACGGCGAGTACGATCGTCAGCGCCTCGACCGCCTCAACCGCACAGGCGAGGAAGACCGATAGGGCGAGGCCTATCTCCGCGCCGCTCATGAACCTGATTGTCCCGCGAACAGGAGGTCAGCATGGCCGAGACATCGACCGGCACGCACATCACCCAGGTGGGGACCGTCATGGTCCCCGTGTTAGACCAGGACAGGGCGCTCGAGTTCTATCTCGACAAGCTCGGATTCGAGAAGCGCGTGGACGTACCCTTCGGCAGGGGCGATCGCTGGGTCGAAGTCGGGCCGGCGGGCGCGGCCACCACGGTCGCGCTGATCCCGCCGCGTGAGGGCGACCCCATCGGCGTCGAGACCCGTGTGGCGTTCTCGACGGAGGACATCGACGCAGACCACGCGAGCCTCAGTGCCAGGGGAGTCGACGTGGACGAGCAGGTCATGCGTATGGGAGACCCCATCCCGCCGATGTTCTTCTTCCGCGACCAGGACGGCAACAGGCTGCTGATGGTCGAAACGGGTTGATGAACCGCTCCGCCGGGAGTTTGCGCGCCGCGTGCCAAACTCAGCCAAACCAAGCGGAGGTTCTGAGATGAAGATCGGGCGATTGCTCCTGAGGCTGGTCGTTGGCGTGCTGTTCATCGGGCACGGGACCCAGAAGCTGTTCGGCTGGTTCGGCGGCTACGGCCTCGATGCGACCGGCGAAGCATTCGAGAAGATGGGCATGCGCCCGGGGAAGCGCAACGCGCTGGCGGCGGGCGCGGCTGAGGCCGGCGGCGGCGCCCTGCTCACGCTGGGCCTCGAGACGCCGCTGGCGGCGTCGGTCCTGACCGCCACCATGATCACCGCCATCCACCGCGTCCATGCAAGCAAGGGACCTTGGGCCACGAACGGCGGCTACGAGTACAACCTCGTCCTGATCGCCGCCGTGCTCGCGCTCGCCGAGGTCGGACCGGGACCGCTGTCGCTCGACGGCGCGCTGGGCTCAGAGCGCCACGGTCCCCGCTGGGCTGTCCTGGCCCTCATCACCGGTGCGCTCGGCAGCCTCGGCGCACACCTCGCCGCCGCCGCCCAGCCGGCCCCGCTCGATCAGGGCGCCGAGGGCGCGCAGGAGGCACCGGCAGCCGCCGAGGCGGGCTCGTGAAGCTCCGCAGACTGGGGGCCGGCGGACCGGAGGTCTCCGAGCTGGGCCTCGGCGCGATGGGCATGTCGGGCATGTATGGGCCGGCGGATCGGGGCGAGGCCATCGCCACCATCCACGCCGCGCTCGACGCCGGCATCAACCTGCTGGACACCGGCGACTTCTACGGGATGGGCCACAACGAGCTCTTGATCGCCGAGGCCCTGCGCGGGCGCCCGCGCGATGACTACATGCTGAGCGTCAAGTTCGGCGCACAGCGAGGCCCGGAAGGCGCCTTCCTCGGCTACGACGCAAGCCCGCCCGCGGTCAAGACCGCCCTGGCGCACTCCCTGACGCGCCTGGACGTGGACTTCATCGACGTCTACCGCCCGGCGCGCCTTGACCGGAAGGTGCCGATCGAGGAGACCGTGGGCGCCATCTCAGAGCTCGTGCAGGCGGGCTACGTCCGCCACATCGGGCTCTCGGAGGTGGGCGCCGAGACGATCCGCCGGGCGGCGGCCACCCATCCCATCTGCGACCTGCAGATCGAGTACTCGCTGATCTCGCGCGGGATCGAGCCGGCCATCCTCCCGCAGTGCCGCGAGCTGGGCATCGCGCTGACCGCCTACGGCGTTCTCAGCCGCGGGCTGATCAGCGGCCACCTCTCCGCCGAGCGCGAGTTCGGGCCCGGCGACTTCCGCGCCCACTCGCCCCGCTTCCACCCATCCAACCGGGAGCACAACCTGGCGCTGGTCGACGCGCTTCGCGCGATGGCCGAGGCCCGGGGAGCGACCGTCGCCCAGGTGGCCATCGCCTGGGTGCTCGCCCGCGGCGAGGACATCATCGCGCTCGTCGGCGCCCGCACGCGCGAGCGCCTGCAGGAGGCCCTCGCGGCGCCAGAGCTCGAGCTGAGCGCCTCCGAGCAGGCCGAGCTCGAGCGCGCGATCCCGCCCGACGCCGCCGCCGGCGATCGCTACCCGGCCCAGCAGATGGCGGTCCTCGACTCAGAGCACGGATAATCCGCGCGATGGCGGCACAGGATTCAACCGGCGGCGATCCGCTCGCCCCGCACTCGCTCTCCGCGCAGGAGCTGAGGGAGATGCTCGCGGCCGAGCGGACCGGCGAGGCGCTGTTGGCCTTCCGCGACGAGCAGGGGCAGCTGCGCACGTTCTCGCCAGACGCCGAGCGCGACTCGAGCACGCTGGGCCGCCGCCCCGAGGTCGACCTGTCGATCCCCTGGGACAGCGAGGTCTCGGGCCTTCACGCGGAGCTCCACCACCTCGGCGGCGAGTGGGCGGTCGTCGACGACGGGCTGTCCACCAATGGGACCTACGTGAACGGCGAGCGCATCCAGGGCCGCCAGCGCCTGCGCGACGGCGATCGCATCCGCGTCGGCAGGACCGTGCTCGCCTACAAAGCCGCCCAGTCCGTCACCGCGCAGCAGACGGTCGCCGCCGGCGTCCCGCCCCAGCTCAACCTGACCGACACCCAGCGCCGCGTCCTGATCGCCCTGTGCCGTCCCTATCGCGACGGCAGCTTCGCCACCCCGGCCACCAACCAGGAGGTCGCGGCCGAGGTCTTCCTCAGCGTCGACGCGGTCAAGATGCACCTGCGCACGCTGTTCGCCAAGTTCGATCTGGGCGAGCTGCCGCAGAACCAGAAGCGCGCCAAACTCGCCGAGAACGCGCTTCAGTCCGGGGTGATCTCACACCGCGATCTGGCCTGAGACGGGGTCCCGGATTGCGCCGGTCGCTACGGCGCCAGACGGACCGGCAGGGTCTTCAGCTGGTTGGCGAACCCGGACTCCACGTGCCGGGGGTTGCCGTCGATCTGGATCTCCGGGAAGCGCGCGAGCGTCTCCTCGATCAGGATCTGCAGCTCTAGGCGCGCCAGCGCCGTTCCCAGGCAGAAGTGCCGCCCGCCGGCGCCGAACGCCTGGTGCTCCGCGTTGCGGGTGACGTCGAAGCGGTCGGGGTCCTCGAAGCGGGTCTCGTCGCGATTTGAGGAGGGGTACCACATGACCACCTTCTCGCCCTCGCGGATCGCCTGTCCGTGGAGCTCTGTGTCATGGGTGGCGGTGCGGGCGAAGTGGGCGAAGGCCGGGAACATGCGAAGCGACTCCTCGACCGCGCCCGGAACCAGCGACGGGTCATCGAGCACCATCTGCTTCTGCTCGGGGTTTTCCATCAGGGCCCGCATGCCGCTGCAGTAGGTGGCCTTGGTGCTGTCGTTGCCGGCGGCCATCAGCAAGAGGAAGCCCATCACGATCTCGTGATCCTCGAGGCGCTCACCGTCGAGCTCGGCGTGGACCAGCACGCTGGTGAGATCGTCGGTGGGGGTCTCGCGGCGCTCGGCGATCAGCCTCGAGCAGCGCTCGAACACCTCCGGAACGAGCTCCGTCATCACGCTGTCGGTTCCCTCCGGCGTGGCATCCGGATCCCCGGCGCCCACGATCGCGTTCATCAGGTTCGCCCACGGCTCGTCGTCCTCGGGCGAGAGGCCCATGAAGCTGCCGATCACCCGCGAGACGACCGGCTGGGCCACATCGGTCACCAGATCGCACGTCTCGCGGCCCTCGAGGCGGTCGAGCACATCGATCGTGATCGCCCGGATGGCGTCCTCGTGCTCGGCGATGCGCTTCGGGGTGAAGCCCCGCTGGAACAGGCTCTTCAAGCGGTCGTGCTTGGGCGGGTCCATGCCGATGAACATCGACTGCTGCATCTCCAGCGACAGGCCGGCGTTCTTGGTGCCCACGAAACCGCCCAGTTCTGATGAGAAGGTCTGCCAGTCGCGGCTGACCTCGTGCACGTCCTCAGCCGTCGTGATCGACCAGAAGCCGTCCTCGTCCGGGTACTCGGTGAAGCCGTCGGTCCAGTGGACCGGGCACTCGCCGCGCATCCGCCGGAACAGCTCCAGCGGCGGCCCCTCCAGGAAGTTCTCCTGGTCGCCGACGCGCAGCCCCTCCAGCGGCGCCTGCTCCTCGCCCCGTTGGCTTGTGGTGCTCACGATGTGCCCTCCTTCCGCCTGCGGCCGTGCTCAAAGGTTGTCCATCGGAGCCTACTCCTCGAGACGTCGCCCGGTCACAGGAATGGCGCCTCGCTCGTAGTCTCAGCAGATGCCCGGCGAGGATCGACGATCGGACGGCGAGCTGCTGGCAACGACGGCGACCGACACGCGCGCGTTCGCGGTCTTCTACCGCCGTCATGTCTCCGCCGTTCTCGCATACCTGCTGTCGCGAACGGGGCGTCCCGAGCTCGCCGCGGACATCTGCGCCGAGGTGTTCGCCAGGGCACTTGAGACGACGAGCCGCTATGAGGAGAGCCGGGGAGCCGCGCGGTCGTGGCTTCTGTCGATGGCCTCCAGCCGCCTGATCGACGCGGCGCGGCGCGGAGCGGTCGAGGACCGTGCGAGAAAGCGCCTGGGCATGCCCGTGCTCGAGCTCAGCGACTCGGACCTCGAGCGCATCGAAGAACTGCTCGATCCGCGCCTGGCGCTCGCTGAGCAGTTGCTCCGTGACCTGCCCGCCGAGCAGCGCGAGGCGATCCAGTCGCGGATCGTTGAAGAGCGCGACTACGCGGAGATCGCCGCGAGCGTCGAGTGCTCGGAGCATGTCATCCGTAAGCGCGTGAGCCGGGGGCTCGCGGCACTGCGAGATCAACTCGCAGAGCGAAACCAGCTCGCACAGGGGAGCAGCCGATGAGCGACCTGATCATGCGTTTGGAGACGGACCTGCTCGAGGCCGCCGAGCGCCTTCACCGCCCGAGGCTGCGACGCCGGTCTCGAGCACCCCTGACCGTCGCCGGCATCGCGCTTCTCGCCGCAACCGTGGCCGTGGTGCTGTCGCTCAGCGCGGCCAGCACCAGCGTCACCCAGGAGGCATTCGCCGTCACCCAGGACGCCGACGGATCGGTGACGCTCACGCTCAGCGAGCTGACGGGGATCGACGGCGCCAACCGGGCGCTGGCGGCGCTGGGCGTGAGGGCGCGAATCGCACGCAGGGAAGCCCGATGCACCCAGCGGGGCGTCCTGATTCCCACGGCCCGGGTGGCGGGCGGCCTGCCGGGAATGGTCGAACCCCAGCGCTTCGGCGAAGGCCTGGGCGGTGCGCTGTGGGTCATCCACCCAAGCGCCATTCCCGCGGGAGACACTCTCCTGCTCACCGGCGAACTGCTCAACGGCGGCCACCCGATCGTCTCCTCCCACGGGCATTACATACGCGCGTTCGTGGGCGCGGTGGGTCTCTACCGCGATCCCGCGCCGGTCTGTGAGCGGCCCGGAAAGAGCCACTTCAGGAGTCGCTAGATTGAGACTGATGGCAAAGACATGGATCCTCGACACGGAGACCAAGGGCACGGGGGCGCACATGGTGCCGCTGGAAAAGGCCCTTGCGAAGCGATCGGCCGAAGAGGACCTGGCCGTGGTCACGTTGCAGGCGCCGCCCGCCCCACCCGGGCCACCGGAGCCGATCGAGCCGCCGGCTCCACTGAGCTTCAGGATCGTGGATGTCAGAAGCTCACTCCTGCTGGCCGACGGCGTGGACGCACGCGCCGCCGTCGAGGTGCTCGAGGACGTGGGCAGCGTGGTCGACATCCGCATCTACGTGTGGGCGCCGCCGAGAGAGCGCTGGCGCCTGTTGACGCTCGAGGAGCAGAAGACCCTGTGGGGTTTCCGCGGCCGCACCGAGCCGAGTATCGCGGCCGGCGCCGGGCGCTAGCTCAGCGCTCGGCCGCCTCACGCCCGGGCCCCGCCAGAACCCGTTGAAGGCGGCGGGCCGCGTCGAGGTGATCGCCCGTCCAGATCATCCTCACGGCGGTTGCGCTCGCGCTGCCGTCCTCGCTGCTCAGGTCGTGACGCAGCGCATCGACGAGCCGCGAGTCGGCCACCCTGTCGTGAGGGAGGGGGCTGCTCGGCTCGCGCCGCTCGACGAGGCTTTCGGCGAGATCGTCGTACCAGCCCTCCACCCGCCTGCTCGATTTCAGGAGCTCGGAGCGGGCCGCGGTGCGGTCGCCCCCGCTCGCGCCCCTCTCCGCCTCCCACAGATCGAGGATGGCGTCCCCGGCCAGGCGAAGCCCTCCGACGCCGGCCAGCAGCGGGGTCATGTCGGCCAGCGCGAGCGGCTTCGATCCGCGCTCGGCCAGGTAGTTGCGGAAGGTGTCGTCCAGGCGGTTGGACGCCGCCGCCGCGCGAGCGGCTTCGCTCAAGGGGGTCTCCGCCGAGGTCTCGTTGCGATCACAGCGGAGCATCCCGAAATCGACCGCACTGGTGAGATAGGCGGCGCTCTGGACGTAGGCGTCGGCAAGCGCCCGGCGAAGGGCCACGCGGGCCCCGCGCGGCCAGAACAGCAACCCGACCACGAGGCTCACGGCAGCGCCCAGGGCCACGTCCTCCAGGCGGGTCAAGCCGACCCGCCAGCCTGCGGGCTGGATGATGTTGTAGAGGAACACGATCGTCAGGGTGAAGGCGGCCTGCCCGGCGGTGAAGGAGATCGCCGCCGGGGCGAATCCGGCCAACAGGACCGCCGGCGGGAGCAGGAACCAGAGGAGGGTGGTATCGGTGCCGATCGCGGTCAGGAGCGCAGCGCCGATCAGGAAGCCGACCACCGTGCCCAACACCCCGCGGACGGCGTTCTGGCCCGTGCTGAGTGCGTTCGAGCGCAGCACCGACAGGGTGCCCAGCACGACCCAGAAGGAGTGCTGGACGCCCGTTCTGTTGGCCACGAACACCGCCATCCCAAGCCCGACGGCCCCGCGCACGCTGTTGTGCAGCCACACGGAGTGCGGGTCGAAGTGAGCGCTCGCCCGCGCCTGTGCCGCGCTGAATGTCCCGGCGAGGCCCTCGGGCTGGCGGCCGAGCAGCCGCTGCACCCAGCTGCGCCGCTCGGCGGCCGCGGTCAGGTCGACGTTGTGAGCGATGCTGGAGACGGCGAACCCGAGCTCCTGCGCGCGGAAGCTCGGATCCAGCGAGGTGATGACCTCGCCGAGATGCCGCTCCTCGGTGGTGCTCTGCTCCATCGTTCGCAGCCGCTCTGTCAGCTCGACCATCGCCGAGTTGAGCGCTGCGCAATCCCCGCCCGTCTGCTCGAGCAGCTCGGCTCCACGCTCGAGCACCTCAGCGGCGGCCAGCTTGACCGAGCAGGCCGGGCGGCTGACCGGAACCCCCGGAGCCGGCGGGCCGGCCTGGGCGGCAATCGTGCCGAGCCAGCCCAGCTCGTCGACGAGGCGCACCACGGTCCTCGCGGAGGTGCTCAGGCCGGTGGGCCTGAAGGGGGTGGCGAGAAAGGTTTTGTGCAGCGCGCCGAGCGCCTCCTCGGCCTGCGTGACGGCGTCATCTCGATCGCGCGCGAGCGGCTCCCCGCGGTCGCTCATCATGTATGCGACCTCCGCGCGCAGCCTCCCGGCCACCGCCCGGCAGGCGCCCGCGGCCGCAGCTCGCAGCGGGTCGCGCGTCGGCGCCGGCCACAACAGGCCCACCGCGAGCAGGGCGGCAGCGCCCGCGATGCCCCAGCCGGCCAGGCGGTCGGGTACGGCCGAGGCCGGACCCGGGAGCGACACCGACAGGATCAGGGCCAGCAGCAGCGCGGTCGTGGCCGCCGCGAGCACCGAGCTCACCACCCCGGCGAACAGAACGGCAAAGCCGACCAGCAGCGTCACGATGGTCGCAAGCCACACGTTTTTGGATGCCAGCGTGCCGATGCAGACGAGCGCGCCTCCGGCGAGGACGAGCGCCGCCTGCGCCTGCAGGCGCTCGCGCATCGGGCCGCCGAAGTCGACCAGCAGCAGCATCGCGAAGGAGCCGAACGCCGCGAAGGCCGCAACCGCGGGGTTGGCGATGACCTCCTCGCCCACCGCGAAGGCGGCCGGCATCACGATCGCCGCGCGTCCCGCGCGCCGCAGCGCGGCAAGGTTGGGGTCATGCCGGAGAAGCCACTGCACGCGAGCCCAGGTTAATGACCGCCGGGATACAGTGGGCGCGTGAGAGCCGCCGTCCTGCGCGAGTACGGAGTGCCGCGGGCCGATGACTTCGAGGAGCCCCAGGCCGGTCCCGGCCAGGCCGTCGTCGAGGTCCTCGCCGCCGGCCTGAACCCCGTCGACGTGGCCCTCAGCTCCGGGCGCTTCTACGCCGCCCGCCCGCCGCTGCCGATGATCACCGGCCGCGAGGGCGTGGGGCTGCTGGACGGCAGGCGCGTGTACTTCGACGCCCCGATCCCCCCCTTCGGCTCGATGGCAGAGCGGGCGCTGATCGACCCCCAATCAACGTATGAGATCCCGGCCGGGCTCGAGGACGGGATGGCGATCGCGCTGGGGATCGCTGGGATGACGGCCTGGCTCGCGCTCACCTGGCGTGCCGGGCTGAAGCCGGGCGAGCACGTGCTCGTGCTGGCGGGGAGCGGAGTGCTCGGGCAGGTGGCGGTGCAGGCCGCGAAGCTGCTGGGCGCCGGGCGCGTGGTGGCGGCGGCGCGCTCACAGGAGGGCCTCGAGCGTTGCCTTCAGATCGGGGCCGACGCGGTCGTGAGGCTCGGCGGGTCCGAGGATCTGCCCGGCGCCCTGAGCGAGGCCGCGGAGGGCAGGATCGACGTGGTCGTGGACCCGCTGTTCGGCGATCCGCTCGCGGCGGCCGTCAAAGCGGCGAGCTTCGCTGCGCGGGTCGTGCAGCTGGGAGCGGGTGCGAGCGGCGAGGCGACGCTGGCCTCCTCGGACATCCGGGGAAAGGTCCTCACGATCCTGGGCCTCACCTACTTCGTCGCGCCGGCGGAGGTCAAGCAGGAGGCCTACCACCGCCTCACACAGGCGGCGGCCGCCGGCGAGATCGAGATCGAGAGCGAGTCGATCGCACTCGAGCAGGTGCCCATCGCCTGGGAGCGCCTGGCCGCGGGCGCGCACCGCAAGATCGTGCTCGTGCCGTGAAGCCTACGCGGACGCTTCAGTAGAGCGCTGTGGCCAGGCGGCTGCGCACGTCGCGGGCGAGCGGATTCTCCGGCCCCAGCGCGTCGAGCTCGCCGACGATCACGCGGCGGATGTCATCGCGCCGCTCCTCCTCGGCCGAGGTCAGCGCCAGGAGCAGCAGATCGAGCGCGCTCTCGGTCTCGCCCCGCTCGAGCTCGGCCAAGGCCTCGGGGCACTCACCGTCCCCCTCCAGGCGAAGGCGGGCCGCGAGGCCGTCGGCCTGGAAGCTCCCGGTCACCGGGGCGAGCACCTCCAGCGCCTCCCCGTTCTCCCCCCGCGCGATCAGCATCCGCGCCAGCGGCAGGGCGGCGTCGGGGCGGCTCGGCTCAAGGGCGTGGGCGCGGCGCAGATCCTCCTCGTTGCCGCTCGAGATGAGCTCGTCGGCCTCGGAGGGCAGCAGCTCATCGAAGAAGCGCTCGACCGCCTCCTTCCCCTGCGCGCCGACGAACTCGCTCACCAGCCGGCGGTCGCTGAACGCCTTGACCGCGGGGATGCCGCGAATCTGAAAGGCCTGGGCCAGGTTTGGGTTGGCGTCGGTGTCGAGCTTCGCGAGCACCACCTTGCCCTCGCGGTCGGCCGCGGCGCGCTCGAGCAGCGGCCCCAGCTGCTTGCAGGGACCGCACCACTCCGCCCAGAAATCCACCACCACCGGAAGCGTGGTCGAGCGCTCCACCACCTCCTGCTCGAAGTCCGCTTCGCTCACGTCGACGACCGTCATGCGCACAGGGTATGACGCCGGGGAGGTTGAGGGGGTCGCCCTGCCGGGCGACGGTTATGCTCGCGCCATGGGAGCAGCCGCGAGCGGGCCTGCGGAGATGCCTGTGCGCGTCGCGCGGGCGTCAGACCTGCCGGGCGTCAGCGAGACGCTGGGGGCCGCGTTTGCCGAGGATCCGCTGTGGAGCTGGGCGCTTCCCGACGTGAGCGCGCTGACGGTCTGGTGGCGGTTTCTCGTCGACAGCGCCCTGCGCTACCCGTTCGTGTTCGTGGCCGGCGACTACGCGGCGGCCGCCGTCTGGATTCCACCGGGCGGGAGCGAGCTGACCGAGGCCGAGGAGCAGCGGGTCGGCCCCCTGCTCGAGGAGCTCGCCGGCGAGCACGCGCCGGCCGTGATGGAGCTGCTCGAGCGGTTCGGCGCCGGGCACCCCAGGGATCGCCCGCACTACTACCTGAGCCTGCTCGGCACGCATCCCGAGCAGCGCGGGCGGGGGCTCGGGATGGCGCTGCTGGGCGAGAATCTCGCCGCGATCGACGCCGAGGGAATGCCCGCCTACCTGGAGTCGAGCAATCCCGAGAACGTGCCGCGATACGAGCGACTCGGGTTCGAGCGGATCGGCGAGTTCTCAACGCCCGACGGCCGGCACACGGTGGCGGGGATGTGGCGCGAGGGGTGAGGCGCCGGCGCCACCCGGCGCGCGGAGCTCATCCGGATATGTGCTCGAGCATCAGCCCGGACAGCCGATCGGCGGCAAGCTCAGGCAGCCAGTGCCCGACCCCGTCGAGCGCCACCTCGCGAAAGGCCCCGCTCACGTGCTCGCGCGTTGCGGCGGCGGTCGCCTCGGCCAGAAAGGGATCGTCGCGGCCCCATGTGAAGAGCGTGGGCGGAGCACACGACGGCAGCTCGAGCCAGGCATCGAAGTCGAAGGCCCGGAAGTAGGCGAGGGTGGCGGTGAGCACGCCCGGCGCGCTGTAGCGGGCCACGTACTCCTCGATCGCCCCCGGGGCGAGGCCGGCGTAGGCCTGGCGCAGGACCGCCCCGTCGTCGGCCAGCATCAGCTGCTCGGCCACCCCGGGCTGGCGGAACATCTCGAACGGCGGGAGCCGCTCGGCGGAGCCGTCGATGACCGCGCGGGCGAACGGCGTCAGGTGGGGCGTTGAGGCGATGGTCAGCGTGCGCACGCGCCCGGGGTCCCGGCAGGCGAGCTCCCAGGCGATGATGCCCCCGAGATCGTGACCGGCGAGGTGGAATGTCTCGGCCCCCAGCTCGCCGGCGATGGCGAACACGTCGCCCACCGCCTCGGCGAGCGCGTAGCGCTCGATGCCCTCGGGGCGCGCTCCGTCGGCGACGCCCCGCAGGTCCGGGGCCACGGCGTGGAAGCCGGCCTCGCCGAGAGCCTCGAGTTGGGCGCGCCATGCTCGCGAGGTCTGTGGGAAGCCGTGGAGCAGGATCACGAGGGGCGCACCCTCGGCACCCGCCTCGAGGCCGGTGAAGCTCATGTCGCGGGAGTTCAATGAAAGTGATTGCATCGCCGCGACTCTACCTACAGGCAGTACGTAGGTCAAGCGCTAGGCTCTTCGCGTGGTGAGGAACAGGGTCCATCGCACGCGACCGGAGCACGGCGAGCAGACGAGGGCCGCCCTGCTGGGCGTGGCGCGCGAGCTGTTCGCGAACGAGGGCTACGGAGCCGTCGCCCTGGATGAGGTGTGCGCGCGGGCGGGAGTCACGCGGGGAGCGCTGTACCACCACTTCTCCAGCAAGGAGGAGCTGTTCCGGGCGGTGTGCGAGGAGGTGGCGGGCGAGGTCTCCGAGCGGGTGCTCGAAGCAGGGGCGCGAGAGAGCGATCCCTGGGGGCGCCTGCGCGCGGGCTGCCTGTGCTTCCTCGACCTGTCTGCCGATGAGGCGGTGCGCCAAATCCTCCTGTCCGACGCGCCCTCGGTGCTGGGATGGGAGGAGTTCCGCGAGATGGACGGCCGCCACGGCCTGGGGCTGTTGCGAGGGGCGCTGCAGGCGGCGATCGCTGCCGGGGCGATCGAGCCGGCGCCCGTGGACGCGCTCGCCCACCTCCTGGTCGGCGCGCTGAACGAGGCCTCCATGGTCGTGGCCCGCTCACCGGACCCCGACCGCGCCAGGCGCGAGGCGGCGGAGGGAGTCGAGCGCATGCTGGCCGGGATCGCCGGGTCACGCGGGCCGGCCTGAATCAGCGTCTCCGGTCTCGGTCTATGTATCAACCCAGGTTGCCTTGACATCCAAGCCGCCGACCCTGAGCTACTCGTCAGCAAGCGGCCACCGGTTTCCGACCGTCGAATCCACTCGCACGCCCGCAGGACAACCGCAAGGAGCCCCATGACCGACGCCCTCCCGCCTGACCCCGCCTCGCCGATCCCCCCCGATGATCCCACCCGGAAGCTCCGCATCGCACGGCCCGACGGCGACGAGGGCCTGCCGCACCTCGGGGTCGTCGGCGACACCTACACGATCCTCGTCAGCGGAAAGGACACGGGCGGTCGATACACGCTCATCGACATGTACGTGCCGCGCGGGGGCGGGCCGCCGCCCCACCGCCACGACTTCGAGGAGATGTTCACGCTCCTGGAGGGAGAGATCGAGTTCACATTCCGCGGGGCGCCCACCGTCGTGCGGGCCGGTGAGACCGTCAACGTGCCGTCGAATGCGCCGCACAGCTTCCGCAACCGCTCAGAGAACCCGGTACGAGTTCTGTGCATGTGCTCTCCCGCCGGTCAGGAGGAGTTCTTCATGGCCGTGGGCGCCCCCCTGGCAAAGCGCACCGAATCGCCCCCGGCGCTCGACCAGGCAGCCGCGGCGGCTTTCATTTCCAGGGCCCGGGCGCTCGCGCCCCAATACCGGACCGAACTTCTGGGGCCCTGAGGGGAACGCCACACACACCCGCCGAAACCTGCGCAATCCGCTCAAGGACAGGGCCCGCGCGGTCGAATCGCAGGAGCGTGGGCCTGCTCGTCGATCCGGAGCCGATAGAGACCGACGGTCACGTGCTGCGCGCGCGCAGAACGGCGGCCGTGACACGGGTCGCCATGGGAGTGCTGGGCGCCGCCCTGACAGTCGCACAGCCGCAGCTGCTGCCGCATCCGGCGCTCGGCTTCGCGGGCTTCGTGATCATCGGCCTGACGGGCGTCGTTCAGATCGCCGCGCCCAGGCTCTCATGGCTGAGCATCGAGGAGTCGCTGTCGGCCAGCGCGGGCGTGCTGATCATCGGCTTCGGCAGCGAGCACGTGACGGCGCTCAGCATGATGTGGCTGGTGGCGCTCGCAAGCGGCGTGCTGGCACGCGGCGGGCGTGTGCACTGGGTCGGGCGCACCGTCGTGCTGTTCGCCCTGGCGCTACCGGTGCTCAGGTATGGAGCGATCAGCATCGAATACGCGGCGCTGCTGGTCTCGAGCACGGGCCTGCTGCTGACCAGCGGCAGGCTCACGAGCGAGCTCAACGTTCTGCTCAAACAGGCTCGCCTCGAGGCCGAGAGCGCCGGCACGCTGCTGCTCGCCGGCGACATCGCCGCGCGCATGGCCGAGCGCGGAGAGCGGGCCGGCGACGGCGAACCGTCCCCGCGGCCGGGACACGACAGCGGCCACAAAGCCGCCCACAGCTCCAGGGAGCGCAGCTCACTGGAGCTCCTGATCGGCGGCGAGGGTCTGTCGATGGCGGTCCAGCCGATCGTCGACATCCGCTCGGGAACCGTGCACGGCTACGAGGCGCTGGCCCGCTTCGCCGAGCCGCTCAAGGACGGCAGCCCGCTGCACTGGTTCGCCCTCGCGGAGGAGCTCGGCGAGCGCTCGGCCCTGGAGCGCGCCTGCCTGCGCAAGGCGCTCGATCTGTTCGCCCTCCGGCCGGCCGGGACGCGCCTGTCGGTCAACCTGTCGGTGGCGGTGCTGCTCGATCCGCTCACCACGAGGATGCTCGATGAGGCACACGACAGCGGCGGCGAGGGCCTGGACGGCCTGATCGTCGAGATCACCGAGGAGACGCTCGTGCACGCCGACATGGAACTCCAGCTCGCCATCGCCCCGCTGCTCGAGCGGGGCGCACATCTGGCGGTCGACGACATGGGGGCCGGCTACTCCGGCCTGCGCCAGATCACGAGCGTTCGCCCGGACTACCTGAAGCTCGATCGCTCGCTGATCAGCGGGATCGACGGCGACAGCGAGCGGGCCGCGCTGGTGGGCGCCCTGGCCGGCTACTCCAAGCAGGTGGGCAGCATGCTGGTGGCGGAGGGAGTCGAGACCGAGGCCGAGCTGGCCGTCGTGCGCGAGCTGGGCGTGCCGCTGGTGCAGGGCTACTACTTCAGCCGCCCCGCCCCACCCTGGCCCGAGCTCGACACCGGAGCGCGGACCCCACCGAGGGCAGCGCGGGCAACCGCGGTCAGTCGGCGTGCCCGACGAGCACCACTACGCGCGCGGCCGACCGGAACATCTCAAGCGCTCCCCCGCTGAGCGCGCTCGGCGCCGCCGCGTGCAGTGCCCGCGCGACGCGGGAGCCCAGGGCTCGCGACCCGGGGCCGTAGAGCACCTGGTCATGCGGGCGATGGCCGGTGACGGCCGTGCCCAGAATCAGCGGCGCGGCGGAGGGTATGCGGGCGTGAATCGCGGCTGCGACCCTCTTCAGCCGCGGGGTGCTGGCCAACGGCCCCTGACTCGATGAGTACAGGCCGGTCTGGTCGACGAGCACGACCGCGGTAGGAGTGCGCGTGGCGAGCACTGTCTCCTCCGTGGCGCTGAGCGCCTTTCCCAGGTGCGAGCTGACCGCTCCGGCGTAGACGCCGCCGTCGGCGGCGAAGGTGGCGCTGCCGTGCTGGAAGCCCACCTCGACCGATCCGCCCGTGGGCGGTGCAAAGCCCGCGACGAGCGACTGGGAGCCGCGCCTGACCGACACCGGCAGGCTGGGGCGCGCAAGTTCCCTCGGGTCCAGGCAGTCGAAGCCTGAGAGCGCGAGCTGTGAGTAGATGAGCACGCAGGCCTGCGGCTCATAGCGGTTCCCTTCCTGCTCGTAGGCGTCTTCGGGCAGGTCGGTCGCCGAGCAGGCAAGCCCGGGGATCACCCACCAGGCGGCCGTGCTCGTGGCGCCCCACAGGGTGGCGTCTGAATACCAGGCGTAGGCGAGCTGATCGCCCCACGCGCCCGAAGCAGACGTTTCAGACCACTGCGGGAGCACCTCCTTTGACCAGCGGGGGCTGTGCAGGAAGGGCACCGCACCCACCCCGAGCAGCGCGGATGGCGATCCGGCCGACTCGTAGGGCGCGCCGCCGGTGCACACGTCCGCAGAGGCCGCCGGGGTGCGAACGGCCGCGAGGAGCAAAAGCGCGAGCGCAATGGCCAGCATGTGTGCCCGCCCTGGGCGTGAGGAGCGCAGTGGCACCGCGCGGCCAATCTAGCGCATCGATCAACGGTGATAATGCGGCGGCGATGATGGCGTCCGACGACGATGCCGAGCCGAAGGAGGCCGTGACCGCAGCCGCCCGCACCTCGGCATGGGCCCCGTTTCGCTCGCCCGATTTCGCGAGGATGGCCTCGGCGCAGTTCGTGAGCAACGTCGGCAGCTGGATGCAGACCGTCGGCGCGCAGGAGCTGATGCTGACGCTGACGACGTCGGCCACGCTGGTGGCGTTGATTCAGACGGCCGCGGGGCTGCCGGTCGTTCTGCTGGCCGTGCCCGCGGGCGCCATCGGCGATCTGGTTGACCGTCGCCGGCTGCTCCTTGCGTCGCAGTCGTTCATGCTGCTCGCGGCCTCGGTGCTCGCCGCCCTTGCCCTCGCGGGGGCGGTGACCCCGTGGGTGCTGCTCGGGTTGATCTTCCTCGTCGGCGCCGGGCAGACGCTGACATCGCCCACATGGCAGACGCTTCAGCCCGAACTCGTCGCTCCAAAGGACAGAACGCAGGCGATCGCCCTGGGCGCCGTCAACCAGAACCTCAGCCGCGCCGTGGGCCCGGCGATCGGCGGAGCGCTGTATGCGGCCACGAGCGCAGCCGCGCTGTTCCTGGTCAACGCGCTGAGCTTCGTGCCCGTCATCGGCGTGGTGGCTCGCTGGCGTGGCGGCGCGCGTCCACAGAGCGCGGTCGCCCGCGAGCACGTCTTCGAGGCGATCCGCGCCGGGGCACGCTACGTCGCGGGCAGCCCGGCGCTGCGCGTCATCCTGCTGCGAGCCGGGCTGTTCATGTTCTTCGCCAACTCGATCTGGGCACTGCTGCCGCTGGTGGCGCGAACGCGGCTACACCTCGGCTCGGGTGGTTACGGGCTTCTGCTCGCCGGCGTCGGCATCGGGGCGGTCGGCGGTGCAGCCGCCCTGCCGCGCCTGCGCGGGGGCGTGAGCTCAGGGGTGCTCATGGCCGCCGGCACGGTCGTATTCGCCGTCGTGGCGCTCGTGCTGGCCTACGTCCGCGTCAGCGCGCTTGCCGGCCTGGCGCTGGTGATCGGGGGCGTCGCCTGGATCCTCGTTCTGTCGACCCTGAACTCCAACTACCAGTCGACGCTCCCGGGTTGGGCCAAGGCCCGCGGCATGTCCTACTACCTGGTGATCTTCCAGGGTGGCGGCGCCCTCGGCAGCGCGGCGTTCGGGGTGATCGCGCAGAACGCCGGGCTGACCGCGGCCCTGTTGACCGCCGCCATCGGCCTTGCGCTCGTGGCCCTGGCCGGCCTGATGCTGCCGTTCAAGGGGATCTCGCCCGAGGAACTGGTGCCCTGCGGCGACTGGCCGACCCCGCTACTGGTGGACGCGTCGGCGACTGAGGGGCCCGTGCTCGTGACGGTCGACTACTGGCCGAGACCGGGTTCCGAGGAGAAGCTCGTCGAGGCGCTGTACGCCGGCCGCCGCGCCCGGCGGCGTACCGGCGCACAGAGCTGGCGCGTGTGGCGGGACGCGGCCGACGCCTCGCACGTGCTGGAGCAGTTCGTGGTCGGCTCCTGGGATGAACACCTGCGCCAGCATGAACGCGTCAGCCAGCGCGACCAGCAGCGTCTGGATGAGGTCAGGGCGATGACCGACCCGGCGCGGCCCACCACCGTCACGCACTGGCTGGCGCCCCGTGTGGACGAGAGCTGAGCTATGGCTTCAAAACGACGGCGGCCTCGGGCGTTGCGACATGGAAGCTGAAGCTCTCCTCCAGGTACAGGCGCACCACATCGCCGTCGTGTGAGTCATAGCCGATCGACAGGTCCTGGCCTGACTCGAACACGAAGTCACCGCCGCGCAGGCTGAGCACGACCGCCCCCTTGACGCCGGGTGCCCACACGATCGGGCCCTCGAGGATCTTGTGAAGGTGATCGAGCAGCGGATAGCCGCCGTGCTCGGCGGTCTCGACCACCGTGCGGTACTGCTCGCGCCCGAGCGCAAGGCCGTAGGGACCGGTGATGCCGCTGCACAGAAGCTCCTCGACGGCGCCGGCCACCTGGCCCGGATAGCCCTCGGTGGAGGCGCCGAGCTTCACCTGCTCATGCGGGGAGACCTCGCCGATGCCGGTGATCGCTCCCTGCCAGCCGTGGAACACGGCGACGTTCTCGGCCACCGCGATCTGGTGGGCCGCCTTGTCGAGGGCCCCCAGGTCGGTGTCGTCGGCGCCGCGATCGGCGTCCAGCAGCTCTGAGCGGGAGAGCTCGAAGCTGGCACGCAGCTCGATCAGCGGAAGGACGCGTCGCTTGAGTCCCGAGACCCCCTGGCTGGGTGCTTTCGCAAGCGACTCGGTGCGCCCCAGGTTGGTCGCCGAGTGGTCCCAGCCGTGGGGCCCGGAGAAGTCGATCAGCTTGCGCGCGGCGAGCGCGGTGGTGAGGCGCTGGCGCGCCTCGGAGTCAAGGAGCTCCCAGCCGGCGTCGCTGATCGGAGCGTGTGAGCGGAGCAGATGGTTCATCGCGGCGCTCCCTTCAGGCTGCCGATGGCAAGCGACCCGTCATCCTGGGAGCCCTCCGCGTCTGAACCCCCACCGTCGAACGCCAGGGCCTCGGCCTCCTCACCGCGCTCGACGATGTCACCCTCCTTGAACAGGATGCCCTGGGCGACGGCGCGCCAGGGAGGCGTGCGCCGCAGCAGGAACTCGAGGTCCATGCTGAAGTGCTTGAACTCCTCTCCCTGGGCGTCGCGCATGATGGCAAGCGCCTGCGGATCGGTCTCGACGGCGATGCGCTGCTCGTACCACCCAAGTGCTTCGGCCTCCTCGGTCAGCGATGCGCACAGGCGCGCGAAGGTCCGGATGTCGGCCGGCAGCTCCTCGGGTGGCTCGTGGTACTGGTCGAAGCCCATCGGATCTCCTTCTCAGGTGGTGGGTGATGGCGGCGTGCGCCTTCCGTTCAGCTCGGCGGGCGCACCGGATATAACCATGTCCGGATGGAACTCGGGCTCGCCACCTTCGCGGACCTCGCCAGCGGGATAAGCCCCCGCCAGCGCATGGCGGACCTGATGGAGGAGGCCGAGCTCGCCGACCAGCTCGGGCTCGACGTGTTCGCCATCGGCGAGCACCACCGCCCGGACTTCCTCGTGTCCTCGCCTGCGGTGGTGCTGGCGGCGGTTGCCGTGAAGACCGAGCGGATCCGCCTGTCGAGCGCCGTGACCGTGCTCAGCTCTGATGACCCGGTTCGCGTCTTTCAGGACTTCGCCGAGGTGGACCTGCTGTCGGACGGGCGCGCCGAGATCATGGCCGGGCGCGGTTCGTTCATCGAGTCCTTCCCCCTGTTCGGCTATGACCTCGACGACTACGACGCCCTCTTTGCCGAGAAGCTCGAGCTGTTGCTCGAGCTGCGCGAGCGGGCGCTCCTGACCTGGTCGGGACGGTATCGCCCGGCCCTTGAGAACGCGGGGGTGTGGCCGCGCCCGCTGCAGGAGCCCCTGCCGGTGTGGGTGGCGGTCGGCGGCTCACCCCAGTCGGTGGTGAGGGCGGGGACGCTGGGACTGCCGCTCACGATCGCGATCATCGGCGGGGAGCCCGCGCGGTTTGTGCCCCTGGTCGAGCTGTATCGAGAGTCGGCTGAGCGAGCCGGGCACGATCGCTCGCAGACGAAGCTCGCGATCAACACCCACGCATTCGTCGCGGCCAGCTCGTCAGGGGCCGACGCGGCATTCGCGGCCTCCTACCTGCAGATGATGAACCGGATCGGGCGCGAGCGCGGCTGGCCGCCGGCGGGGCAGCGCGAGTATGAAGCGCTGCGCGCGCCCAACGGGGCGCTCGCGGTCGGCTCACCCGAGCAGGTCGCCGAGAAGCTGCTGCTCGAGCACGAGCTGTTCGGCCACGATCGCTACATCGCCCAGATGAGCGTGGGCGCGGTCGCGCATCGAGACGTGCTGGCGTCGATGGAGCTGTTCGGGACGCGGGTCGCTCCACTGGTGCGCGAGGAGGTGGCCCGGCGCGGGGCCGCAGAGATCCGCCCGCCGGCGGGAGCCGAGGCCGCCCCGTGAGCGATCCCGGGCTGATCCTGGTGGCGGACGTCCACGCTCTCACCGGCGAAATGGCCGAGCTCGGCTCGGTGCTGGCCGAGCTGGCGCAGGGCGCGCGCACCGAGCCCGAGTGCCTGAGCTTTCGGGTTCTCACCGCGGAGGACCCCGGCGACTTCCTGATGCTCGCCTCGTGGAGGAGCGAGGAGGGTCTGCGCAGCCACTACGCCACCCCCCACTACCGTCGCTACCGAGAGCGGGTCGGGCCACTTCTGGCAAGGCCCAGCGACGTGGTGGTTCACCACCTGTCGGCAACGATTCACGCGCTCGATCCCAACCCGCCCGACCCGAGCAAGTTCGATTGAGCGACGCTCGACACCGCGCGGCCGCTGAGCGGCTCGCGCGCTAGCCTGCAGCCTGATGAACAGCACCCCGGTTCGCCAGCAGGTCGGCTTCCTGGTGTTCGCGGCATCGCTGCGCGAACACTCCCTGAACAACAGGCTGGCGACGCTGGCGGCGAAGACGATCGAAGCCAACGGGGGCGATGTCGACTTCGCCTCGATGAAGGAGTTCGACTGCCCGTCCTACGACGGGGATCTGCAGGATCGCTCCGGCTTCCCGCCCGAGGCGCATGAGCTCAACCGGCGCCTCGAGCAGTGCGACGCCTTCGTGATCGCCTCGCCCGAGTACAACGGGTCGATGCCCGGGCTGTTGAAGAACGCGATCGACTGGGTCTCGCGATTCCAGCCCCAGCCCTTCAACGAGCTGTATGGGCTCCTGCTGTCAGCGTCGCCGTCGATGGCCGGCGGCAACCGGGGCGTGTGGGCGCTGCGCGTTCCCTTCGAGCACCTCGGGGCGCGCGTCTACCCGGACATGTTCTCCCTGGCCCGGGCGCACGAGGCGTTCGACGGCGAGGGCCGGATCGCCGAGGAGCAGCTGCAGGGGCGCTTTGAGACGAACATCGTGAACTTCATGGACACGGTCGAGGCCCAGAAGCACTACCCATGCGTCAAGAAAGCCTGGTACGAGTACCTCGGGGAGCAGCCCGAGCCGGCGATCGACCGGGTGCAGTAGCGGACCAGTATCCGGCCATCAGCTCGTGCGACCAGCGCGGCTGGCGGACCTCCCCCTGGGAGCGAACTCGCGCATGTAGGGCTTCAGGTCGAGGACCGGGGTGCCGTCGATGGCGTCGAGGGCGCGAACGGTCACGGTCAGCTGATCCACGTCCAGGAGCTCGCACACCGATACCCCGATCCGGTTCGGGCGGCTCTTGGCCCGCTGCGCGAAGACCCCCACCAGGGGCCAGTCGCGGTTGCCGCGGGGGTGGCGGGAGGATGTCTCGATCGACGCCGGGTCAACTCGATCGAACAGGTAGACCACCTCGGCGTGAGAGAACGAGTCGAGCCCGCGCAACGCCTCCGGCGTGAACCGATCGGGGTCCAGGGCGATGGTTGCGATGATCGACTCCCAGTCGTCGTCCAGCGGAGCGGTGCGAGGCGAACTGACGTGGCCGATCGGCTCGATCACGACCGCCTGATCACTACCCGGGGACCTGGGTGCGGTGTTCGTCATACCGGACAAATGTACACGATCGCGTTCTCGTATGCAGGCCGGTCTCTGTGGCGACGCTCAAGCGGATCTCCTCGGCTGTCACGCTCGCCAGCGCCACTACGAACGTCCGCTTCCGCTCCTAGCTCAGCTGCTCATCCCTGCGGCTCGCGCCACATCCGCCACAGCGGCGGCCCGTCCTTGGCATAGCTGCATTCCTCGAAGGTCTCGAAGCCGTTGCGCTCATACAGCGCCCGGCTGCGGGCGCTCGACGCCTCGAGGTAGGCCGGAACGCGTTCTCTGTCGCAGCGCTCGAGCACCGGGCGAAGCACTGCGGCGCCGTAGCCCCGGCCCTGCCAGGCGGGCACGATGCCGACTATCGGCAGATACCAGTGCGCCGGCCTGCGCGGATGCTTCTTCTCGATGAATGTCAGCGCCCTCAGCAACCGAGGGGTATCGGCGCGCAGGTCGCGCACGACGGCGGGCAGCAGCAGCAACTGGGCGAGCAGGCCCGTGTGCCAGGTGTCCGGCGGAAGCCACAGCGCGGCGCCGATCAGCCGCTCGTGCGTGTATCCCTCATCCTCGCGCAGCCACACGCGCCTGATGAAGGTCTCAAAACCGCGCTCGAGCTCGGCCATCCGCCTGCTGTCGTCGCGCGCGATCCAGCGGAAGTGCGGGTCCTCATAGAACGCCTGGGCCAGCGCGCGGGCGACCGCCGGCGCCTGCGCCGGGGTCATCTTGCGGATGTCGCTGCCGTCCGGCCGCGGATGATCGGCGGCGGTCGGCGTGGGGATACCGACCTCAGATGCCATCGATGCGCCACCCCCTGTGCCTTTTGCCTACCGGCGCGACTCTACTCCCTGTCGCGGGGCTGAGCGCTCAAACCCAGAAGTCTCTTGCGAGCTCACGGCGCGTCTGCCACAGCAGGTCCTTCTCGACGAACGCATCGACGCCGGCACCGCGGTCGGCGTCTGGGATCTGCCAGTTCCCGGTGACCGCCCCGGTCAGTCCCGCTGACAGCGCCTCGAACCCCTGAGCGGTGTAGAGATCGGCCTCCACTCCCCGGTTGATGATGAACTTCAGCTGGCGCATCGCCTGCTGGTTCTTTGACAGCAGAACCTCCACCAGCGCGTCGACCTCGTCCTCGAGCTGATCGTCGGGAACGGCACGATTCCACAGCCCTAGCTCCACCGCTCGGCTCGCCGGGTGCAGGGCGCCGAGGAGGTTCACCTCCTTGGTCATCCGTCTGCCGATCAGCCTCGCCAGGCGAGTGGTGCCACCCCAGCCGGGCGTGATGCCGACGTCCACCTCGGGCATGCCCCAGCGGGCGCGCTCCGTGGCCACGACGAAGTCGCAGGCCATCGTGATCTCAAGACCCCCGCCGACGGCGAACCCATCGACCACCGCCACCGTGACCTTGTCGAGCTCCTCGAGCGCGTTGGCCATCGCCTGGTAGAGACGCGCTCGGCGCATGACGCCGTTGGCGTCCCCCCATTCGTGCATCTCGGTGATGTCATCGCCTGAACAGAATGTCTCCCCCGCCCCCTGGATCAGGAGCACCTTCAGGGTCGTGGAGCGCTGGACCCGGTCGATCGCCTCCGTCAGCTCGTCGCTCAGCGCGATCGAGAGCGCGTTTCGCTTCTCTGGGCGATCGAGTGTGATCCGCGCGACGGGGCCATGCTGCGCGAAGCGCAGCAACTCAAAATCCGTCTGCGTGTCGAAATCGGCCTGCGCGTGGTTGGCCTGCGTCTGGGTGTGGTTGTTGTTGTGGGTCATGTCTCCAGTAGTACCATCGAGCAACTAGTTGCGCAACAGATCCATCTGAGAGTGAAAACCAGTTGCCCGCCAAGAACCACCCGCCGCGCCGTCCCGACGGCATCGAGCGTGCGGCCGACATACTCGGCGACCGCTGGAGGATCCTCGTCCTGCGCGAGGCCTTCTACGGCGTGCGCCGCTACGGCGAGATGGTCCGCAACCTGGGCATAGCCCGCAATGTGCTGGCTTCGAGACTGAAGACGCTGGTCGACGACGGGCTGCTCGAGCGACGGCGCTACCGTAGGGACCCCGACTGGTACGAGTACGTCCTCACCGACACCGGCCGTGATCTCTACGGGGCCATCGTCGCGGTGCTGCACTGGACGGACGTCCACTGGCCGAACCGTGGAGAGCAGCTGCGGCTGACGCACAGGCCATGCGGAGAGCACATCCACGCCGAGGTCGTTTGCTCTGCCTGCGGCGGGCCGCTCGATCCCCGCGAGGTGCAGGTCGAGCCGATCGAGCACGCGGGCACGGCACGGGGCCGCAGCTGAAGCTCACTCGGGATCGGTGAACTGAGGCGGCTCGCCGCTCATTCCGGCAACCACCGCGGCGATCTGGTTCGGTGAGCCGATCAGCCGCCGCTGCAGTTCGGCCTCCAACGCGAGGCCGTCCTCCGCCGGGCCCGCCCACGCCTCCCCGAGCAGGCGCTTTGCGGCGCGCACCGCGTCCGGCGATCGCCCCGCGATCTCGCTGGCCAGCTCCTGCGCAGCAGCCAGCGGGTCCTCGGCCAGCCGCGTCACCAGGCCGAGCCGATGGGCCTCCTCGCCGTCCAGCACGCGCGCCGTGAACGTGAGCTCCCTGGCCACGTCGCCGGCGACCAGGCGCGGCAGCGTCTGCGTCAGTGACATGTCGGGAATCAGGCCCCACTTGACCTCCGCCACCGACAGGCGAGCATCCGGGCGGGCGATGCGGATGTCGGCTCCCAGGGCGATCTGCAGCCCGCCGCCCAGGCAGTTGCCCTGGATCGCCGCGATCACCGGCACCGGTAGCGTCACCCAGTCGTAGGCCACCCGCTGGAAGCGATTGGGCACCGCCTCGCTCAGCGGGCTGTCAGCCCCGTCCACCGCGCCCGGCACCGACATCAGGCTGGCGACGTCCAGCCCCGAGCAGAAGCTCTTGCCCTCGCCGTGCAGCACCACGGCCCTGACCTGTGGCTCGGCGGCCACCCGCTCGGCGGCCGCGAGAATCGCTTCGAACATCGCGATGTCGAGGGCGTTGTGCTTCTCCGGGCGGGTGAGCGTGACCGTGGCCACGTGCTCGTCGACCCGCACCCTGACCCGCTGCTCCACCTCGCTGACGAGCTGTTGGTCTGTCACCGCGCTCTCACTCGACATGTCCCACCCCTTTCGACGCTGGCGTCGAAGGGTAACCGACAGGGGCGAATGGCCGCCGTTGCAGTGGCAATCCTTGCGCCAATCGGCACTTGCTCGACGAATGTAACAAGCGGGGGTCGATACTTTGGCCGCCGGACCATATTGGCCGGCGCCCGTTGCGGAGACGATGCCGGGGATGGCGCTCACTCCCATATCCTCGGCGGAGCTTGCGGAGACGCCCACGCTGTTCAACAGCTTCATGGGCTACGTGGACCGGCGCCACAAGACCTTCGGCCAGCTGTTGGCGATCTACCGCGAGCGCAGCAAGGCGATCGGGCCGGCCGAGGACGAGGCGAACGATCTCCGCGTGGAGCGGTTCATGCGCGACATGGCGAGCAATCGCTGGACGTCTGAGGTGGTGCTGCGTATAGGCGAGTTCGACGGCGACGAGCTCGTCATCGACGGGATACACCGCGGCATGGCCTATCTGGCCTGCGTGGACGCCGGCATCAGCCCGGACCGACTCCCCGCGCTGCGCGTCGACCGCTGAAGACCGGCGCAGCGATGGCATGATGCCGGGCGTGGCCGGGCGTGTGCTCAGCGTCAACGTCGGGCGCCCGCGGGTGGTGGACACCGGGCGGCGAGCCGTCCTGACCGCGATCTGGAAGGCTCCGGTCGAGGGCCGCGTGCACGTGCGCGGCGTCAACCTGGATGGCGACGACCAGGCCGACCGCTCGGTGCACGGCGGGCCCGACAAGGCGGTCTATGCCTACGCGATCGAGGAGACCCGGGACTGGGAGGCGGAGGTCGGCCGCGAGCTTGGTCCGGGTGCGTTCGGCGAGAACCTGACGACCGAGGGCATCGACGTCTCGGGGGCGCTGCTCGGCGAGCGCTGGCTCATCGGCACGACGTTGCTCGAGGTGGTCCAGCCGCGCCTGCCCTGCTTCAAGCTGGGCCTTCGAATGAACGATCCTTCGTTCGTCAGGCGATTCGCACGAGCTTCGCGACCCGGCGCCTACCTTCGCATCGTGGAGGAGGGCGATCTCGGCGCGGGTGACGCCATCGCCGTCGATACCGGCGCGCTGCCCGATCACGGCGTCACGCTCCGCCTCGTGTTCGACGCGCTCCTGGTGGACCACAGCCTGATCCCCCAGGCGCTTCAGGCGCCTCAGCTGATCCCGTCCCTGCGGGACGCGATGGTGCAGATGCTGAGCTGACAGCGCCAGCCGGGCCAACATGACGCGCGACCGTTAGATTGGGCAGCGTCCGCATCTCGAGATCGGAGCTTCTCATGGCACCCATTTCCCGCGGCTTTCACGGGCGCCCGAGGCGCAACGTGGATCCGGCCCGCATCCCGCCCGGGCAATACGTCGTCGATGACTTTCCCGTGCTCTCGGCGGGGCCCACGCCGCGCACCCCGCTCGATCAATGGAGCTTCACGATCGACGGCGCGGTCGGCGAGCGGATGTCGTGGCCGTGGGAGCAGTTCCTCGCACTCCCCTCAGAGACCTTCACCGTGGACATCCACTGCGTGACCAAGTGGTCCAAGCTCGGCACGCGCTGGACCGGAGTCTCGATCGACACCCTGCTGGAAGGCGTCGCGACCCAGACCGACTATGTGACCGCATGGTGTGACGGCGGGTACACCACCAACCTGTCGCTGACCGACCTGACGGCCGGCCGTGCATGGATCGTCCACAGCTTCGATGGACAGCCGCTCGAGCCCGAGCACGGTGGCCCGGCCCGGCTTCTGGTCCCCCATCTCTATTTCTGGAAGAGCGCCAAGTGGGTGCGCGGCCTGACGCTCACCGCCGAGGACGAGCCGGGCTTCTGGGAGGCGGCCGGCTACCACAATCACGGCGACCCATGGAAAGAGCAGCGCTATTGGAGCGACTGACCCCGCCGCGGGCCCCGATCATCTGGCGCGAGATGACGGTCGCCGCGGTCGAGGAGGAGACCAGCCACGCCAAGACGATCGTGCTTGACGATCCCGGCTGGCCCGGCCACCTCGCCGGTCAGCACGTCGATGTGCGCCTGACGGCCGAGGACGGCTACCAGGCCGAGCGCTCCTACTCCATCGCCTCCGCTCCCGAGGCCCCCCAGCTCACTTTGACGGTGGAGCGGATACATGACGGCGAGGTGTCTCCGTACCTCGCCGACGAGCTTCGCCCCGGCGACCGGCTCGAGCTGCGCGGGCCGATCGGCGGACACTTCACCTGGCGCGTCGAGGACGGCGGCCCGTTGCTGCTCGTGGCCGGCGGCTCGGGGCTCGTCCCGCTGATGGCGATGATGCGTCACCGCGCCGCCACGGGAGCGGTGATCGATACGCGCATGCTGACATCGAGCAGGAGCTGGGAGGACCTGCTCTACAAAGACGAGCTCACGCAGATGTCCGGGGAAGATGCCGTGAGCATCCAGTTCACCCTTACCCGCGTGAGGCCCGAAGGCTGGAGAGGCTTCGATCGCCGTGTCGACGCCGACATGCTGACGGAGATCGGACCGCGTGTGAGCGAACGTCCGAGGATCTTCGTGTGCGGGCCGACCGCGTTCGTGGAGACCGTCGCGGACGCCCTCGTCGCCATCGGCCACCCTCCCGCCTCGATCCACGCCGAGCGCTTCGGCCCGAGCTGAGGTTGAGATGCACGGCCGGCTCGGGCGCCGTGGCTAAGCTTGGGAGGTGAGCCGGGCGGACACGACGAGCGCGCTCGACAGGGCGGCCGAGCTTCGAGTGGACCCCGACGTACTCGACGGACTGCTCCAGGCGGACGATGCACAGGTGATCGTCCACCGGGCGGCGGAGGTTCCGGTGAGCGGCGAGACGGCTGCTCCGGAGCTGCTTCGACTGCCCGCGCGGCAGGTCCTCGAGCATGAGGCGTCCCGCGAGGGGATGGTGTTTCTCGGCCTGCGCGACGGCGCGGCCCTGTTCGCGCTCGAGACGTCCGCGGGCGACGACGACGGCCCGCTGCCGGAAGACGTCCGCTGGGAGGGACTGCTGATCGCGTCGATGACGCTGTCAAGCGATGACGCCGGCCTTGTCAACTACGCCATCGGTCTTGCAAACTGGAGGCGCGGTCACGGCTTCTGTTCCCGGTGCGGGGAGCCGAACGAGTTTCGCGAGGGTGGTCACGTGTCGGTGTGCGCCAACGGACACCGATCGCATCCGCGGGTGGAGCCGGTCGTGCAGATGCTCATCCACGATGACGAGCGCTGCCTGCTGGGCCGGGCGCAGGCCTGGCCGCGGGGTTGGTTCTCGACGCTGTCGGGGTTCGTCGAGCCGGGCGAGACGCCCGAGCAGGCCGCGGTGCGAGAGGTACGCGAGGAGGCGGGTGTCGAGGTGCTGTCCGTGCGCTACAGCGCCGCGCAGTTCTGGGCGGGTCCCTATTCGCTGATGCTCGGCTGCACGGCTCGGGCCGTCGGCCTGACGGAGGCACACCCGGTGGGCGACGAGCTCGAGAGCCTGACGGCGCTCACCCGCGCAGAGCTGAGGAGGGCGCATGCGGATGGCACGGTGAAAACGCCACCGGCCGGTGTCCTGGCCGGATCGCTGATCGCAGGCTGGCTGGAGGACAGCGTTCAGAAGGCGCGGTAGGAGCGCCTGGTGATCGTGAAACCGTGGTGGCTGCGGTTCTCGCAGCGAACCGAGCGGGCGCCGATCGTGCAGGTGACGTCGATCGCGCCGGTGTGCCAGCTTCGCCCGCTTCTCAGTGCAACCGGAGTTGTCCCGACAAAGGTGTCCTGGCTCAGCCGCGCGAGGATCGGACGCCCAACCGAGCCGAGGAACACGAAGCCGGGGTCGCCAAACCCCGTCCTGGGAGCCGGGATCGGCCGGGCGCTACAGAGCACCTGGGTCGGCGGCGTGTTGGGTGGGTGGATCGCGATGCCACACCCGACGTCCCCTTCGAGCGCCGTCCACAGCGGGGCGCCCGACGTCGAGCCAAGCGCGGGCGCAGGCGCGACCATGGCCAGTGCACAGAGGGCGATCAGAAATCGCAGATGACGCACACGCTGATCTTCGCAGGCAGCCGCGAGCGCGGCGCTGCATCTATCGTGTGCTCCCTCGCGTACGCTCGATCCGCTCGGAGGACTGCGTGTCCAGATCTCAGTGGCACAGGCTCTATACCGCCGACGTCGCGGCTCCGCCCGAGCTGCTGTTCGAACTCCTCTCGGATATGCCGAACTACGGACGCTGGTTGCCGGGGTCCGCGCAATTTGGGCGGACGACGGACGTCGATCCTTACCCCGTTCAGCTCGGCAGCAGATACCGCGACGGAAAGCCCGATGAGCCGGGAGGGGACTGGCGCGGGACCGTGATCGGCTTTCAACCTCCCGGTTCGCTCGACTTCCATCACTCGATCCGGGTGAGACAGCTGATGGCGACCATCGACGTGCACATCCACTACTCGCTCGAGCACGACGGCAGGAACACGCTCATCACCCGCTGGCTGGTGCTCGACGTCCGCATGCCCATCCTTCTTCGCCCGCTAAGGCCGGCGGTCATCTCCAGGTTCGACAAGGAGAATGTGCGCACGATGACCGCGGTCAAGGAGTACGCCGAGGCCCACCGGGATGGAATCTCATGAGCACTCGGGAAACCACGGTTGCGGCCAACGGCGTCTCCTTCGCGGTCCTTGAATCAGGCCCGCCGGACGGGCCGCTCGCCCTCTGCCTTCATGGATATCCGGACACGGCCTGGACCTGGCGGCACCTGGCGCCCGAGCTCGCAGACGCCGGATGGCGAACCGCCGCACCGTTCATGCGCGGCTACGCGCCGACCTCGCTCCCTGCCGATGGCCGCTACCAGACGGGCGCGCTGGTCGCCGACGCTAGCGCCCTGCACGAGGCTCTCGGCGGCACAGCCGAGGCGGCGCTCATCGGACACGACTGGGGCGCGATCGCGGCATACGGTGCCGCCAGCCATCAGCCCGAGCGCTGGCACAGGGTCGTCGCCCTCGCGATCCCCCCCGCGCCGGTGATGGCGGCGGCGTTCACGGACGTCGAGCAGCTCAAGCGCAGCTGGTACATGTTCTTCCAGTGCACCGCGCTGGCCGAGTACCTGATCCCGCTCGAGGACTTCTCATTCCTCAGAGGGCTCTGGAGCGACTGGTCTCCGGGCTATGACGCAACAGAGGATCTCGAGCGCGTCATCAAGGCGCTCGCCGAGCCATCGCGCCTGCCGGCAGCGCTCGGCTACTACCGTGCGCAGTTCGGCATGGGCGTACTCGACCCGTCGCTGGCAGCCGAGCAGCAGGCTGTCGCGGCGATGCCGCCGCAGCCAACGCTGTACCTGCACGGGAAAACGGACGGCTGTGTGGGGGCCGCATACGCCTCATCGGCGCTGGGATTCCTCTCGCAGGAATCCGAGGTTGGCGTGATCGAGGACGCGGGGCATTGGCTACATCTGGAGAAGCCAGCGGAGGTCAACCGCCGCATCGTGGAGTTCATCAGCGCCGGCGCTCGCGGATAGGGCCGGCCGCGGCCGCGGTGGACGTCAGGCGGGCAGGCCTGCAAGGAATGCCAGCAGGCGCTGATGAAACAGCTCGGGGCGCTCGCGATGGGGCCAGTGGCCGGCGCCGTCTGCAATCAGCACCTCGCAGGGAGAATCGAAGAGCTTCTCAGAACGGGAGAACAGCTCCGGCCCGACGATGTCGTCGGTGCCTCCAACCACCAGCCCGGGCACCGAGATGCGCCCGAGGCGATCGCCTGTGGAGACGTCGCGGTAGTAGCTGACGGCGCCCTCCAGCACCCGCGGGTCGGCGAATGCCCGCTTGACATCGGCCAGCGTCGCCTCGCGATCCGGGCCCGACCAGGTCGGCGCCCAGCGTCGCATCAGCACGTCGAGGTATGAGAAGTCATTGCGCCGCGCGAGCCACGGCCCGCTCGGCAGGCGAAGCGTTATGAAGTGCCGCCCGCCCCAGACCAGCGCCAGCGATCTCTCGAGCAGGTCCAGGTGCGGTATCGCGACCGGACAGATGCCACGCACCCGCTCGGGTGCCATCGCGGCCGCCCTGTAGACGACGGAGGCGCCCCAGTCGTGGCCGACCAGCACGGCGCGCTCGAGGTCGAGGGCATCGAGTAGCCGTATCGCATCGTCGCCGATCTCCCTGCCGCCGTAGGAGCGGCCGGCGACGATCGTGTCGGGGTGATAGCCGCGCAGGTAGGGGACGATCGTGCGAAACCCGGCCGCGTTGAGCGCCGCGCGCGTGTCCTCCCAGCCCATCGGCGTGTCGGGGAAGCCGTGGATCAGAACCACCGGCGGCCCCTCGCCTGAGTCGCAGAAGCGGAAGGTCTGACCGTGTGCGTCTGCTGTCTGAAAGTCCATCGGCGAGTTTCACTCCCCTTTCAGTGCACCCGGCGGGCGCGGGCCGGACTATAGACGCGCCGCGGGATCGGCCGGGATGTAGCCGTCGGCGAGCAGCTTGGGGAACAGCCCCCCCTGGGCGACGATGTCGAGTACGAAGTCGGGCAGCGGCGTGCCGGCCAGCGCGGTGCCGTCGTCCGGCTTCTCGACCGTCGCCGTTTGAATGTTCAGCGACACGCGGTCCCCGTCGTTGATTGCATCGGTTACCCCGGGGATCGTGATCGCCGGCAGCCCGAAGTTGATGCTGTTGCGAAAGAACAGGGAGTTGAACTCCTCGGCGAGCAGTGCAGCCACGCCGAGTTGCTTGAACAGCTGAGCGACCGGTCGGCTCGAGCCGATCCCGAAATTGCGTCCCGCCACGACGACGTCGCCAGGCGCGACCTGATCGGTCCAGCCCGGGCGCAGGTCATAGAAGACGTGCTTGGCGGCGTGCTCGATGGGCAGCTTCATCGCGAACCCGGGGTACATGTTGTCGGTGTCGACGGAGTCGCCGAAAACCCATGCCCGTCCCTCGATGATGTCGGCCATCAGGCAGCGAGCTCGCGTGGATCGACGATGTGCCCGGCGACCGCTGCGGCCGCCACGGTGTGCGGGGAGGCCATGTAGATCTCTGCATCGGGGCTCCCCATGCGACCCTTGAAATTTCGGGTGCTGGCGGTGATGCAGACCTCGCCCGCGCCGAGCAGGCCCATGTGGTAGCCGAAGCACGCCCCGCAGGTCGAGTTGGTGACGATCGCGCCGGCCTGGGCGAGCGTCTCCACATAGCCCGCGCGAACCGCGTCCAGATACACCGCCTGCGAGGCCGGCGTGACGATCAGCCGCACCCCCGGCGCGACGCGCCTGCCGCGGAGCACCTCGGCGGCGATCCGCAGATCCTCGAGCTGACCGTTGGCGCATGAGCCGATGAAGCACTGGTTGACGGCGCGGCGCTCGATCTGTGAGACCGGGAACGCGTTGTCGGCGACTCGCCCAGGGCGTGCGACATAGGGCTCGAGCGCCGACAGGTCGACCTCCCGCACCGCCGCGTAGTCCGCATCCGCATCCGCATTGGCAGGCTCGAAGGAGCCGTCGCTGTGGGCGCCGAGGAAGGCGAGACACAGCTCGTCGGCGGGGAAGGTCGTGAAGTCGGCCGAGACCTCGGCGCCCTGGGTGGCAATCGTGCGGCGGTCATTCATCGGCACGGACCGAAGGCCCGGCCCCCCGAACTCGATGTTGTGGTTGGTCGCGTCGCCATAGGCCCCCGCGATGTGCAGGAAGATGTCCTTGCCCGAGATCACCTCCGGCTTCTCGCCCATGAGCTCGTATCGGATCGTCGGAGCGAGCTGGAACCAGGTCCTGCCTGTGCACATAATCGAGTAGACCTCGATCGGCCCGAGCCCGCGTGCGGCAGTGTTGTATGCGCCGGCGGCGCAGGTGTGAGAGTCGGTGCAGGTGAGTACCTCTCCGGGCCGGGCGAGGCCGTTCTCGGCGATCACCTGGTGGCAGATGCCGTGCCGGCCGATGTCGAAGAAGCGCTCGATCCCGAACCGCTGGGCGAACCCGCGGGCGCGAACGCCGCCGTCGGCATCCGCGATCGAGGGCGCAGGGACGGCGTGATCCATGATCACCGCCAGGCGATCGGCGTCCGCGATCCGGGTCGGGGAGACCCACATCGTCGCGAACTGCAGATCGATCAGCACGGTCATGTCGACCTCGCAGACCACCACCTCGCCCACCTGAACGCGTTCGCGGCCCGAGGCCCTCGCCAGGATCTTCTCGATGATCGTCATGCTCACGGCGGGTCTCCGTGATGCTCGTAGGCGCGGTAGCGATGGCCGAGCTCGTTCCACTCGCTCAGGCCGAACAGGTCGAAGAACCCCTGCGGGTCGACGGTCCTGCTCGGCGCCACGGTGTTGGCGAGCGTCGTCAGCGCACCGATTGCGGCGGTCGTGGCCGCTGCGAGCACGGCGCCGGGGTAGATTGCGACCCGGAAGCCCAGTTCGGCCAAGCGCGCCGGCTCGAGCTCGGGGGTCAGACCTCCGGGGACGACGTTCAGCAGAAGCGGCGCTGGGACCTCGGCTGCGATCCTCTCGATCTCCTCGACGCTCTGCGGGGCCTCGAGGAAGATCAGGTCGGCGCCGAGCTGGGCGTAGCGCCGGGCCCGCGAGATCGCCTCGTCGATGCCAAGCGGCGCCCGCGCGTCTGTGCGCGCGACGATGACCGTGTCCGGGTCGCGGCGGGCGTCGAGCGCTGCCTGCAGCGAAACGAGAAAACGCTCTGCGCCGATCACCTCCTTGCCGGCGAGGTGTCCGCAGCGCTTGGGGAAGACCTGATCCTCGAACTGGATGGCGGCGACGCCGGCTCGCTCGTACTCGCGCACGGTGCGCACGATGTTGATCGGCGAGCCGTAGCCGGTGTCAGCGTCGGCGATCAGCGGTATATCGAGCAACCCGGCGAGCGTCCGCGCTCGCTCAACCATCTCGGTCAGCGTCAGCAACCCGACATCCGGCATGCCCCAGCCGGAGGCCGACACGCCGGCGCCCGTCATGTACGCCGCCGAGAACCCGAGTTTTCCGACCAGTGCCGCCGAGATGCCGTCGTAGACACCGGGAGCGATGATCAGCTCGTCGCCGGCAAGCAACTCCCGCAGGTGCCGCGCGGAGCTCATGCCTCGCTGCCCCCTGAGCTCATCGCAGCCGCGACGGGCGGCGCGAGAAGGTGGGCCAGCTCAGCCACGTCCTCGACGGCCGCCAGGCCGAGCACCGCAGCCTCGATCTGCGCGATGCGCCCGGCATCGACGATCGGCGCCGTGAGGGTACGGAACTTCTCGACGATCTCCGCGTTGCTCAGCGGCTGGCGGATCCCGCCGCGGGGGTGTTCGACGAAGCCCTCAAGCGCGGCTCCATCGTCCAGCACGACTCGCAGCCTCGTGTTGTAGCCGTCCTCCCTGCGCTCGTCGAAGCGCGCGTCGTGGCGCACGGTCGTGCGCTCGATCAGGCCCCAGACATCGTCTGCGTCGATTCGATCCGGCGCGAACTGGGCTGCGAGTGCCGTGCCATCCAACAGCGTCACAGCGACGGCGTAGGCGAGATTCATCTGCGCGCCGACGACGGTCAACGGCCGCTCAGCGCGCCAGCCACCGTGATGAAATGCCGGTGCCGACACGGAGATCTCGACCGTCCTGATCCGTTCCGCCTCGAGCGCCATGCGACTCAGGATCTCGCGGGCAGCGTCGATCGCAGCATGTAGCCCGGCCATCGCGGCATATGGCTTCAGAGCGATGTTGGCGGTCTCCCAGCGCTCGCCCAGCTCTGAGGCGATCTGGCTTGAATCGGGCTCATGGCCCTCTCCAAACGCCGATAGAAACCCGCCGTACTCGCGCTCGAAGACCTGCTTGATTCCCGTGTAACCAGCTGCAGCCAGGGCGGCGGCGAGCAACCCGTTCCGAGCGGCGAACCCGTGCTGCATCCGCTTACACATCGCCCCGAACTGTGCAGCCATCAGACCACACGCCTGCGTCGCGGCGATACCGAGAGCATCCTCGAAGCCCGCAGCGTCGAGGCCATAGAGCGTCCCCGCCGCCGCGGCCGCCGCGGGGCCGCCGAACACCGGGCCCGAATGCCAGCCGCGGGTAAGCATCTCCGCGCCGTGCAACGCCAGCCCCACCCGGGGACCCACCTCGAAGCCGCGGATAGCGCCCAGCAGAAGGTCTGCCCCGGACCGAGATTGCGCGTTCGCGCCGGCCGCGAGCATCGCGGGAAGCACCAGCGACGCACTGTGGACAGGTGCCGAGTGGTGATAGTCGTCGAGCTCGAAGCCCTGGATGTATGAGCTGTTGAGCAGAGCCGCGGCCGACGGCGACGTGGATCGGCCGGTCCCGATCAGGACGGATGTCCCGGTGGCCTCCAGACCGCAGATGGCGTCGGTCGCCGCGTCAGACCACGGCAGCCGCGCCCCGACCAGCCCGCATCCGACACCATCGAGCAGCACGTGCTTGGCCCGCTCACGCACGTGCACGGGAACGTCGTCGAGGCGCACACCGGCAAGCCAGTCGGCGAGTTGTCTGGTCTCTCCGGCGGGGGCTTGCGGGGTGGATGTCGTGCTGTTCGTGATCACCGGTGTAACCTAGAATATTATAATATCTATAGAACTGCAAGCCGGGCCATAATGCAACCCATCGCTGTCGAGCCCCCACCACTTCACGGCGCTGCGCAGGACACGGCGGGCGAGCGTTCGTCGCCACCCCGTACGGCCGAGGCCATCGCGGCAAACGAGCTTCGTGCAGCAATCGTGCGAGGCGACCTGGTGCCGGGAGCCAAGATCCGCCAGGAGGCCACCGCGCGGGAACTCGGGATCAGCCTGATACCGATCCGGGAAGCTCTGAAGACGCTCGCGGGAGAGGGCGTGGTGACATATCGGCCGCAGCGCGGCTACTTCGTCACCGATCTCCCGGACGGCGCGATCGCCCAGATCTATGCCGTCCGCTCGCTGCTGGAGGCGGAGACCGAGCGCGGCGCCCTGCCGCGCATCGGCGATCGCGAGACGACGGCGATGCGCACCCACCTGCGGACCCAGGCGCGCGCCGTAGAGGACCGCGACGCGGTATCGATGATCGCCGCCAACCGTCGCTTCCACTTCACGATCTTCGAGCGCTGCGAGAACGTCTGGCTCGTTCGCTTCGTCACCCAGCTCTGGGACGCCGTGGATCCCTACCGCGTCCTGTCATATCGTCGAATGTGGCTCGAGGCCGACGAGCGACTCATTCCGACCGAGATCCTCACCGAGCACGAGGACATCGTGTCGGCCCTCGAAGGGAAAAAGCCAGAGCGCGCACTACGACTGCTTGAGAAACACCGCCGGCGATCCAGGACCTTCCTCACCGTGCTCGCCGACTCGAGCGAGCCTCCACACTGAGCGGTCTGGCAGAGTATGCGCCGTCGCCGCCCAGCGATGGGCGGACCGGCGAAACCGCGCCGCCCCCTTGTGGCGCCGGCAACCGGATGGAGACGAGATGAGCCGTGTTGACGCGAGCAGCGAGAACGGGCCGGGCACGCCGCCGGTGAAGGCGGAAGAGTTCAAGCTCGAGGCCGTGGTCGTGCCGGTCTCGGATGTCGATCGGGCGAAGGACTTCTACTCGAGGCTCGGCTGGCGCCTCGACGCCGATGTCGCCCACGGTGAGGACTACCGCATCGTCCAGTTCACGCCCCCGGGGTCCGCGTGCTCGATCCAATTCGGCACGAACGTCACATCAGCCGCGCCGGGCTCGGCTGAGAGCCTGTATCTGAGCGTTCTCGACATCGAGGCGGCGCGTGCCGAGCTGCTTGCTCGCGGCGCTGAGGTGAGCGAGGTGTTCCACGAGGGGGTGCCGGGGGCCCGCTTCCACGACTCCGGCCGCGCTCCCGGAGCGGCGCCCGACGATCGGACCTACGGCTCGTTTGCGACCTTCAGCGATCCGGATGGCAACGGCTGGCTGCTACAGGAGATCACGACGCGGCTGCCCGGTCGCTGAAAGGAGAGGCTGATGAGCACGGCGTATGAGTCGGTGGAGGATCTCGCGGAGGCCCTCAGGCGGGCGGAGGCGGCACACGGCAAGCACGAGCAGCGAACGGGCAAGGCGGACCCGGACTGGCCGGACTGGTACGCCCTGTACATGGTGCGCGAGCGCGCGGGCGAGGAGCTGCCGACATGAGCAGCGACTACGACGTGATTGTGCTCGGTGGCGGTTCGCCGGGCGAGCATTGCGCGGCCGCTCTCGCGGAGGGCGGCCTGCGCGTGGCCATCGTGGAGCGTGAACTCGTCGGAGGGGAGTGCTCCTACTGGGCCTGCATTCCCTCGAAGACGCTGCTGCGTCCGGGCGAGGCGGTCCACGGCGCGCGCGAGGCCGCCGCCACCGCCGATGTCGATGTCGAAGCGGCGCTTGCCTGGCGTGACTTCATGGTCTCCGATTATTCCGACGCCGGACAGGAGAAGTGGCTCACCGACAACGGCATCGCGCTGCTGCGCGGCAGCGGCAGCCTTGCCGGCCCGGGCGTGGTCGAGGTCGACGGTGCGCGCCACACCGCCGACCATGTGGTCCTCGCCAACGGTGCCGATCCGGTCGTGCCGCCCGTGCCGGGCCTGCGCGAGCTCGACGGCGTCTGGACCAACCGCGAGGTGACGTCCATGAAGGCCATCCCGCACCGTCTGCTGATCCTCGGCGCCGGGCCCGTCGGCGTGGAGATGGGCCAGGCCGTCCGGCGGCTCGGCGGCGAGGTGGCGGTGGTCGATATGGCTGAACACGTGCTCGGGCGCGAACCGGCGCCGCTGGGCGAGGCGCTTGGACAGGTACTTGGCGGCGAAGGCATCGAGCTCGTGCTGTCCGCCAACGCGAGCGCCGCGCGACGCGAGGGCGAGGACTACGTGCTGGAGATCGACGACGGGCGGGTGCTGCGCGGTGACCGGCTGCTTGTCGCCACCGGCCGGCGTCCGCGCGTGCAGGGGCTCGGCCTTGAGACCGTCGGCGTCGAGCCAAACGGACACGGAGCAGTTCCGGTCGACGCGCACCTGCGCGCGGGCGAGAACCTGTGGGCGATCGGCGACGTGAACGGCATCTGGCCGCTGACTCACGTCGGCAAGTACGAGGGCGAGGTGGTCGCCGCGAACATCCTCGGCGAGCCGCGGAAGGCGAACTACGACGCCGTTCCGCGCGTTGTCTACACCGACCCGCAGGCCGCGGCGGTGGGCGCTTCCGCGGGCCACTTCAGCTCCATGGTGCCCGTGTCGGAGGTGGCGAAGACCGCCACCTACACGCGCGCCTACGCCGACAGCAACGGTTTTTTGACGCTCCTCAGCGACGGCGAGCGGCTGACGGGCGCCTACGCGCTCGGACCCGAGGCGGGTGAGTGGCTGCAGCAGGCGACGCTCGCGATCCATGCCCGCGTCCCACTCGACGTTCTCACCGACACGATTCAGCCGTTCCCGACGTTCTCGGAGATCTACGTATCCGCGCTGAAGGCGCTCCGCGCCGAGATCACGGCAGCGTCCAAGGCCGTCGGCACGGGACGGCCGATGTCGGCCTGAGGAAAACGCATGGCGATGAACACCAGGCCGGCATGGATCCCCGAGAACCTCTATCCGTTCGAGGACAGCTACATGGAGATCGATGGCTCGCGTGTCCACTACGTAGCGGAGGGCAGCGGCCCGCCGCTGCTGCTGCTGCACGGAAACCCAACCTGGTCGTTCCTGTATCGCGAGATCATCAAAGGCCTGGCGGGCAGCTATCGCTGCATAGCGGTTGACCTGCCCGGCTTCGGGCTGTCGCGCGCGGCGCCTGGATTCGCGTTCACGCCGGCCGAGCACGCGCGCACCGTCGAGCAGT
Source organism: uncultured Solirubrobacteraceae bacterium (assembly GCA_963826995.1). Taxonomy (GTDB): domain Bacteria; phylum Actinomycetota; class Thermoleophilia; order Solirubrobacterales; family Solirubrobacteraceae; genus Palsa-744. The sequence continues at coordinate 902,756 of CAWGYZ010000006.1, forward strand.
TGATCCTCGAGCTCGACCTCACAGGCGTGACGATGATGGTCCAGGACTGGGGCGGCCCGATCGGGTTTGCCGCTGCGACCCGTCATCCCGAGCGCTTCGCCGCGTTCGTGATCGGCAACACCTGGGCGTGGCCGAAGGCCGATGTTGGAACGCAGTTGTTCTCACGCCTGCTCGGTGGACCGCTCGGTGGCTACCTGATCCTGCGGCGCAACTTCTTCATCGAGAACATCCTTGCCAACAACGTGAAGCTGCGAAAGCTGTCCGGGGCCGTTATGGACGCCTACCGCGGCCCGTTCCCGACCCCGGAGTCGCGACGCCCCATGCATGTGTTCCCGCGCGAGATACTGGCCAGCAGACCGTTTCTGGCCGAGATCGAGCGCGGGCTGCCCGCCGTTGCCGACCGTCCGGCGCTGCTCGTTTGGCCGACGAAGGACATCGCCTTCCGTGAACCCGAGCGGCGGCGCTGGGAGGGGATCTTCCCGAACCACCGCACCGTGCTCCTTGAGGGCGCCGGTCACTACATCCAGGAGGCCGCGCCGGAGAAGATCCTCGCCGCGATCCGCGAGTGGACGGCGGAGCGGCCCGGCTGAGGCGTTCGGCGGCCGGAGCTCGGCCTTCCTCCGTCGCTAGGCCTCAAGCCGGACGGGCAACCTCTTCAGCTGGTTGAGGAACAGCGCCTCAGCGGCCACGGGCGTGCCGTCGAGTGAGATTCCCGGGTAGCGCTTGAGCGTCTCCTCGATCATGATCTTCAGCTCGAGGCGAGCGAGCGCCGTCCCCAGGCAGAAGTGCCGCCCGCCTGCGCCGAAGGCCTGGTGCTCGGGGTTGCGGGTCACGTCAAAGCGGTCTGGGTCCTCATAACGCGTCTCATCGCGGTTGGAGGAGACGTACCACATGACCACCTTCTCGCCCTCGCGGATCTTCTGCCCGTGCAGCTCGGTGTCGCAGGTCGCCGTGCGCCGGAAGTGGGCGAAGGCCGGAAACATGCGCAGCGCCTCCTCGACAGCGCTCGGGATCAGCGAGGGATCATCAAGCAGCTTCTGCTTCTGCTCAGGGTTTTCAAGCAGCGCGCGCATGCCGCTGCAGTAGGTCGCCTTGGTGCTGTCGTTGCCGGCGGCCATCAGCAGGAAGAAGCCCATCACGATCTCGTGTTCCTCGAGCTTCTCTCCGTCGAGCTCGGCGTGCACGAGCACGCTGGTCAGATCGTCGGTCGGGTTGGCCTGACGATCCTCGATCATCTTGCGGCAGCGCTCGAACATCTCGGGGATCTCCTTCTCAAGGACACCCTCGATGCCCCCCGGGCTGAGGTCCTTGTCGTCGGGCGCGAGCGTCGAGTTGACGATGCGCGCCCACACCGCGTCTTCGTCCTCGGACAGGCCCATGAAGCTGCCGATCACGCGCGAGACCGCGGGCTGGGCCACGTCCACGACCAGGTCGCAGGAGTCCCGGCCCTCGAGCCGCTCGAGCACGGTCTTGACGATCATTCTGATCCGGTCCTCGTGGTCGGCAATGCGCTTGGGCGTGAATCCCCGTTGAAAGAGCGCCTTGATGCGGTCGTGCTTGGGCGGGTCCATTCCGATGAACATGCCCCGCGCGAGCTCGAGCGGAAAGATCTCAGCGAAGGCGGTGACGCCTCCGAGTTCTGAGGAGTAGGTCTGCCAGTCGCGGCTGACGCTGTGAACATCCTCGGCGGTCGTGACCGACCAGAAGCCCGCCTCCTCGGGGAACTGCTCGATGCGCTCGGTTCGGTGGATCGGGCACTGTGCCCGCATCTCCTTGAACACCTCATACGGAGGGCCGTCCCGCCACAGCTCGCGCTGGGCCAGCTGCACGTCCTTGATGTCGTGTCCCGTCGTGGCCATGGTCTGCCTCCTCCGTCACTCGTGGGTTTCAGCTGCGCAGGCGAGCTCGAACCGCGCGGCTCACCTTACGCCGACCGGGCGCGGACCACTCGATCGCGGTCCGCGCCCATTCGTGCCAATGGGTCAGGCCCGCGCTATGCGCTGGCGCTGAAGCATTTGCGGCTTTCGAATTCCTTCGTTGTCATGTAGTTGCTGGTTGGGTAGTAGGCGCCCATCACTTCCTTCTCGGTTCCGGGCGTTGTGACTTTTTCGATGCTCTGCGCGAACGTCGGGTTGGACAGCTGGTTGCGCATGACCAGAGTGTCCAGCGACGGCCGGTTGTCCGCGGCGTATTCGCCTTCCAGGTCATCGCCGCCGGCTCCCCAGTTCAGCCACGCCACGCCGCAGCCCGGCCTGGCGTTCTTCGGCTTGTCTCCGGGGAGGCTGACCACGACGGTGTATTCGCCGTTGGTGTTGGTGGGTACCTCCTGGTCGAATAGGCATGCCGAGTTCGTCGCGAAATCGGCTGGTTTCTCGACTCCTCCGGCGGTGCAGATCGACCAGTAGCGCACCTGTGTTTCGGCTGTCTGATCGTTGACCTTGTCGTTGTCGTAGGTTTCAGGATGGGTCGGCATCTTGGCGTGCAGGACCAAAATGTTGTGTCCTTCGGTGTTCGGCCCGATCGTGCGGTCGGCGTACGCAATCAGGTAGGCGTTTGCCGGTGTCGCGTAGAGCCCGCTGGTGACAGCCGTCGGCAGCGTCGTGATGAGGTGTTCATACGGTTCGCCGGCACCGGTGAAGAACGGCTTCTCGAGGTAGGGCAGGTTCCGGAAGCGTTCCCAGTCAACCGGGTTCACGGCCGGGTGCGGCGCCGGGGCGAGGTCGCGAAGCTGCACGTAGGCCGCGGGCGTCGGTGCTTTGATCACGCTGATCGGTAGCTGCGCAATCCCGCTCGCGTCAGACACGGCGCTGCAGGCGGCGGCTTCTTTGGTGATCGGTTTGCCGCCTTCCAGGTTGACGGTCGGTGATGGCAGCGGTACGCCCGCGTTCGATTCGAGGTTCTTGTCGGGGCGGTATATCCGCAAGATCATCTCGACCTGCTGTGTTTCCCCGGTTTTGCCTTCCTGGCCCGCGTAGAGCGTGTTCGGCGCAGGGCTCGCAGGCTGTGGCTGTCCGCTGATCGTGACCGTGTAGGAGCGCTTTTTGGCGTTGCGCGCTTCTCCGGGCCGGAACGGGTTGACCGATCCCGCATCGGGGTTGATCTGCGAGTCATAGATCGACGTCGACGGAAGGCCGCTTTCAGCGCCGTTGGTGACGTATGTCGTGAGCGAGAAGAACCGCGAGTGCGGGAACTGCCCGTTCAGCGTGATGCTCGCCCCGACGGGCAGCTGGAAGCGGGTGTAGAAGTAGACGACGTCGGTGTCCACTGCAAGGACGTTCTGACCGGCCACGGGGTAGTTGAGTTCGTCGATCGGCCCGACGTTCGATGACGGCTGGCCCCAGAAGCAGGTGTTGACGATGCCCGCGCCCATCGTGCCGGGGTTGACCGCACCGGTGGCCGCTTCACCGAAGGCTGCCGAGGGCAGCGCGGCGATTGCGAGCGCGAGGCCGAGTACGCCCATCCAGATCGTCCGCCGAGACAACCGGCCGGCGTCAGCTCCCGCGAACGCCTTCCTACTGCGTGATGTCTTCTCTCGCTGCATGTATTCCCCTCCCGGGTTCGCCCTCTGAGCGATGGCTTTTTGGTTAGCGAGCGACCCTAGCGGACAGATGGAACATTTGTCAAATTTGTACTGTTACAGATGATATCTGACTCTGTTTCTCTTACAACGCGTACCAGATTTGCGCCAGACGCGCGACTGGTGGGCTATGCTCCAGGACCAGAACCCAGGCGAATCGGCGGCAGACGCGGAGGCATCGGTGGCGAGGACGCATGCAACGGAGATGGCGGCCGCGAGCGCGCTCATCATCGCGGGCGAGCCGATCCCGGTCTTTCGGCGAGCCCAGCCCCAGGACGCGCTGGACATCGCCAAGGCAACGTTCCTCAACGGCGAACGCGTGGACATGGGCACCCTGGCCACACAGCTGGCCACCTCACGGTCGACGCTCTACCGCTGGTTCGGCTCGCGTGAGCAGTTGCTCGAGGAGGTGCTGGTCGAGCTGGCCCAGGAGTTCAGCGCGGGAGCCCGCGCCGACGCCGCGGGACAGGGCGATGAGCGCGTACTGGACTTTGCCCGTCGCGTCATGAACGCAACCGCCCAGTTTCAGCCGCTTCGCACCTTCGTCGAGCGCGAGCCTCAGCTCGCGTTGCGGCTGCTGATCGGCGAGCGAGGAGCCGTTCATTCGAGGCTCGCACAAGCGCTGTTCGAGGTGGTCTCAGAAGCGCACTCGGTTGACGAGGCAGCGGCCCTCCAGACGCACCTGGACGTCGTCGTCCAAGTCGCGGCCACCCAGCTGTGGGCGACCCTGGCGATCGGAGACGAGCCTCAGACCGAGCGGGTCGTTGGCATCGTGGGCGTGATGCTGGCCGCCGGCCGTGCCGGTTCGCCCCTCGGCCGCTAGCCCTGGTGGGCTCCGGATCCCCCTGGTTTCCGAAGCGCCGTGTGCAGCCCGGTGAGGGCCGCGATGCCGAGCACCGATCGGGGCTGGTAGGCGGCTCGCCACAATCCGCCGTGCGCCGCGGCTTCACTGAACAGCATCTCAGGATGGCGCTCTTCGGGCGATGGCTCGTTCAGGTCGTGCACCAGCAGCGCGGCCATCAGGACGCGCGAGGTGGCGGGCTCAAAGATCTCGATGCCGAAGTGGCGGGCGCCGGTGTAGGCGGCCGCGAGGACGCGGTTCTTGGTCACAGACCGCGTCCATGTCGCCGGGGCCACGTTGAAGCTGACCGCGGACCCGTTCGCATTCGCGGTCAGACCTCGCCAGCGCTGAATTCGCTTGGCGAGCGCATAGTTGGGGCCCTGCTGGGCCACCAGCACATCCGCGACCGTGCTCGTGCCCGGATATGCCGGAGCGAACAGGCGGCCACCTGAAAGGCCGCGAAGCGGCGCCTGCAGGACGCGGCGGAGCCCGCGGTTGGCATAGGCGGCGCGCGCCTCGGCGACCGCATCCTCGGGCACGACGAACGCGTCGGTCGGTGTGGCCAGAAAGGCGAGCGTCGTTCCCTCCCGTCGCTCGAGCAGATCGCTGGCAAGCGCATCGACAGCGGCCGTCGCGCGCACATGCGCGCCGCCGTCCGCGTAGGCATACATCCCGAGGACGAGTTGATCTCCGTTGGCGGCTTCATCCAGCCAGGTGCGTGTCTCCGGCAGCGACCGCGCAACGTCAATGCCCGGCGTCCCGTCTGTATCGAGCGGAATCGTCGCTCTGCCCGATCCCCGGCGGATCACCTCGCTGATCCGGGTCCATATCTGTTCGACCGGCAGGTCGATCGCGATCACATGAGCGCCCCAGCGGCTCAGCGGTTCAAGGGGTCCCATCTCCGCGCCCGCACCGATCAGAGCGACTCGCCGGCCGGGGAGGGCAAGCCACTCGGGGTGCTCGATCACCCTCCGGATTGCAACCGCAAACGACGGCTCGACCACGCTCGCGCGGACCCAGCGCTCCAGCTGCGCCTCCAGCTCGGCACCCCGCAGCTCGGCTCCGCGATAGGGCACGCTCAGCTCGGTTACGCGCTCGCCCGTCCCGGGGATTTCCCCGACCTGAAAGCTTTCGCGGCCACCGGCGGTGAGAGCCCGCTCGAGCTCGAGCGTCTCGCCTGCGCGCTCGAACACCATCCGCGCGCGCACCGACGCCAGACCCGCCTCTGAGATCGCGAGCGAGGCCTGCGGCGTGGCCGCGCAGGCTTCGGTCAGCTCGCGAACGAGCGACAGGTAGTCGCTGCGCCAATCGCTCGCCGACTCGATGCGCTCGGCCAGTTTCGCATCGGCCGCGCGCGCGGCGTCGGCAACGATCGCCCGCCCCGTCGCCGTCGTCGAACGAGATCCATCGATCACCGGAAAGCACACGCCATCGGCATCGGAGTCGGGCGACCCTGCGGCAGTGCGGCCCTCTTGGCGGCGAGGGGTGATCCGACCGGCGCTGTGCGCCGGCTCGTCGCGCTCCGCTCTGGATGTCGAGGAACCGGGCCCTGTGGCGCTCATGTGCTGCACGCTATCTCCTCGCGGCGACATTTTCCGGTCGTTGTTGCAAATAGTTCGCCTCCAGCGAGAGCAACTCCCGTCGAGCAGGGGCTCGGCAACGAAGGCCACCGGCCCGAGCTGCCGATGGAGATCATGGAAACAGCGATGCAGCGAGCACAACTACCCAGAGAGCTGGTGCTCGGCCCGCAGTACGACGTCCGGCGCAGAGGTGAGGCTGGCGATGCTCCGAGTCTCTAGCCCGATAGTCGAAGCGCAGCTCGCGAGAAGCATCGAGCAGGGTCAGGCCCTTCTCCTGCGAGCGAGCCTGATCATCGACTTCAGCGACGACGAACGCTGGAAGGCGGCCCGAAAGGAGTGGATCGAGCGAACCGATGAGACCCTCGATCGCATCTATGAAGGAGCGGAGGAGGTCGGCGAGTTCGAGAGCGCGGCGTATGCCCCGGCCGTCGGAGAGCCGTGGCAGATCGAGTACAACGACTCGAGCTCCCTGCGCACCGCCGTCGAGGTGCTCATATCCCTGCAGGATCGGCTCGACGACTACGCGCCCGACGAGCTGACCGAGGCATCGCCCGGATCCTCCGGGTACCCGCAGCCCGGGCAGGAGCCGGGCGATCCTGATCGGGCCTGGGGTCTGAGCCGTGACCCGACGACTTCGCCTGACGTCGAGTTCGCGCAGCCGATCAGGAATGGGCCGGGTTCATCGCTGACCGCACCGGCCGCCGGTGGTGCGGGGACGGATCGCACCCAGCAGGTGTTCCTCGTGCACGGGCGCAACGAGAAGCTGAAGGACGCGGTGGCAGCCCTGCTCGAGCGCGCGGGCCCCCACCCGGTCACGATTCTGAACGAGCGGCCCAGCGACCGAAGGATGCTCGTCGAGCACCCCGGGAAGTGGACCGCCGATTCGCGCTACGCGGTCATCCTCCTCACCGCCGACGATATTGCCGGCCCGCGGGTCGATTCCGGCCGCGAGCCCCACTACTCGCCCCGCGCGCGTCAGGGTGTGGTGTTCGAGATGGGCGTTCTCGTCGCCGCGCTGACCCCGCGCTGTCTCTGCGTGCTCTACGAGAACGGCGTGGAACTGCCCTGCGACATCGACGGCATCACCTATGTCCTGCTCGACCTGGCCGGAGCGTGGCAATCCAAGCTCCTGATGCACCTGCGCGGCGCCGGCTTTGACTATGACCTGAACATGCTGGCGCCGATCTGAGGTTCCGGCGGGGCGTAGGGTTCACGCCAGGCCGTCGAGCCATCCGGCGATCGCCTTGCCGATCTGCTCGCCCGAGTCCTCCTGGATGAAATGCACGCCAGGAACCGTAACTTCGACCTGGTCGGGCCAGCCGCGACAGAACTCGCGCTGGGAGCCGGTCAGGATCGAGCCCGGATCCGCGTTGATGAACAGTTTCGGCAGACCCGGGGTCTCGTCGAGCCAGCGGGCGTAGCTGTCGGTGATCTCAGCCACGTCGGCGGGCTCGCCGCCGATCGGGATCTGGCGCGGCCAGATGAGCGTCGGCAGGCGGTCCTCCCCGGCAGCCAGGAACGGTCGGCGATACTCGTCCATCTCCTCGTCGGTCAGCGTGCGCAGGACCGACGCCGGAAGGATGCGCTCAACGAACACGTTCTGCTCGAGGATCATCTGCTCGCCGGCCGGCGAGCGCATGCCCTGGAAGATGTTTCGGCCGGAGTCGGGGAACTCGTCCCACCCCGAGAGCGGCCGCACGATGGCCTCCATGTAGGCGATCCCGCGAACGGCCTGCGGGTGCCGGTGGGCCCAGTCGAATCCGAGCGCGCTGCCCCAGTCGTGCAGCACGAGCGTTGCCTCCGAGGCGACCCCCAGCTCCTCGAGCAGGGCATCGAGAAACTCGCGATGCCCTGCAAATGTATAGCGACGCTCAACGCCGGCCGGCAGCTTCTCAGAGTCGCCCATGCCGATCAGATCGGGGGCGATGCAGCGGCCCCGATCTGCCAGATGCGGGATGACCGAGCGCCATAGATAGGAGGACGTCGGATTGCCGTGCAGCAACACGATCGGTGCGCCCTCGCCCCGCTCGACGTAGGCCATCCGCCGTCCCAGAACCTCGACATAGCTCTTCGTCTGCTGCCACGGGCTCGACATCTGCGCCTCCTCGTCGAAGAGTTGGAAGTGATGCCAAGAATCTCACAGAAACGGTGCGCTCCCCCATCTGCCTGTTCGCTAGCCGAGGGAGAAAAGCACCTTGCCCTCGCGCCCGCCCGTGCTCCCGTCCCTTACGGCATGAGCAATTGCCGCGCGATAGTCCTCAAGTGAATATGTAGCTTCGACGGGTGCGGACAGCGTCCCGTCGGCGACCAGTGCGCCGAGCTGTCGATAGGCGTCCGCGATCGCTGAGGCGGGAACCGTCTCCATCCAGTTGTACAGCCAGTAGCCGTAGATCGTCAGCCCCTTGAAGATGAGATCCTGCGGCATGACGCTCACCGGCTTCAGGCCAAGAGCCGAGTAGCTGATCACGGCTCCGCCGGCCTTCAGCAGCGAGGCGAGCTGCATCGCGGGCTCGCCGCCCACCGCGTCCAGGAGCAACTCGATCGTCCCATCACCTGTCGACTCGCGCGCCCGTGCTGCCAGGTCCTCATCACCGACGAGGACGACGTCCGCGCCGGCGTCGAGGAGGGGCTGCACCGCGCTCTCCCTGCGAACGACGTTGAGCGTCCGAAAGCCGGCGCGCTTGGCCAGGCTGACAACGTAGCCGGCAGTCGCTGAGCTCGCCGCCGTCTGTGCCACCCACGCTCCGGGCTCCAGCTTCGCGTACCCGTGGAGCATCGAATATGCGGTCAGCGGGTTGATCCCGAGCATTGCAAGCTGCAGCGCGTCCGCGTCAGGGTCCACCGGCACAACATCACGCTCACTGACGACGGTCTGCTCCCTCCAGGTCGGGTAGCCACGACCCGGGATGACGAGCACGCGCTCACCGACGCGCGACGCTCGAACCTCAGCCCCGACGGCAGCGATGCGACCCACCCCATCGGCGCCCACGCCGGCCGGAAGCCGAGGTCGCAGACCATAGATACCGAGAATTTCAAGCAGGTCCGATGGGTTGATCGGAGCGGCTTCGAGCGTGACCGTCACGTCACGGGGCCCGGGGATGGCGATGTCAACGTCGGCGATCTCAACCACCTCGGTGGGCGATCCGAAGCTCGTAATCATCAGCGACTTCACTTGCCTTCTCCTTTGGTTGTCGATCCCCTACGGCGAGTTTCTAAGTGATCGCTACAGAACGGCTCGAACCGTAGCAGGATTTTCTAGTGAGCGCTATATAATCGCTGGATGGCACCGGCACGCCGAGGACGACCGCCGAGCTACAGCCGCACGGCTGCTCTGGAACAGGCGCTCGCGCTGTTTTGGGATCGCGGCTACGAGTCGACCTCCATCGCGGACCTGACCGCGGCGATGGGCATCGGCGCCCCCAGCCTGTACGCGGCATTCAGGAGCAAGCGCGAGCTCTTCGACGAGGTCCTTGCGCTGTATTCGGAGACCTATCGCGCCTTCATGGCCACGGCCCTGGCGGAGGAGCCCACCCTCAGAGCCGGAATCGAGCGAATGCTGCGCGAGGCGGCCGCCGCCTACACGCTGCCTGGGCATCCGCACGGCTGCCTCGTGATCAGCGGCGCCACCAATTGCAGCTCCCCTGAGGTCCAGCAGACTCTGCGCAGGATCCGCAACACCGGCGTCGGCCAACTTGAACAGCTGATCAAGGCCGCCATCGACGCCGGCGAGCTGGATGAGGACGCCGACGCCAGTACCCTGGCGCTATCGGTCAGCGTCCTCATGCAGGGCATGGCCCACCAGGCCCGCGACGGCACCGAGCGCCGTGAGCTCGAGGCCGTAGCCGCCCTGGCGGTCGGGGCATGGCCCTGGGCGGCGTCGTAGTCCGAGGGCGCGCATGCCACCTCTCGGCGCCTGGGCGCACCATCACCCGCTTCTGCGAGCTGCTCCTGTCGTCAGGGGAGATTGATCGTCGGGACCGGCTGGCCGCGCCGTGCGGCCTCTGTCTTCAACCGGGGCGCCAGGCGGCGGCCCTTGCGCAGGAAGCCGGCCGCGATCTGCACCCGATTTCCCGTGAGGCTCCAGTCGGCCAGTGCCCGCTCGACCTGTAGACGAGATCCTTCGCCACTGAAGGTTCCCATCAGCGTGTGGTTCTCTTGCGTGGTGAAGTGCTTGTCGTGACCGTGCACCGTCAGGCATGCCGCTCCCGCCGGCAGCTCGGGCGTGCCGGAACCGATCTGAAGCGGCACCTCCTCGCCCTCCAGCGCGCCGGGCGTGACCGGCACGCACAGCGGGTATCCGTCCGCGTCGAGCACCGTCAGGTCGGCAAGGGGCAGGGTCTCCAGGGCGCGCGCGGTGACCTCGCGCCATCCCGGCGGAGGGGTGAGCCAAGCGGGCGGCTGGTGCCCCTGGGGAGCCGGATCTGACTCGGCCAAGGGCAGGGCCGGGTCGGCCCGCCATTCTCGCGGCTGTTGTGCCAGGTCGCGGTTGGGCCACCAGCGGATGCGAAGCGGCACGGTCTCGATCCATATTCGCGCGTAGTAGAAGCGGAGGCGCCTCAGCAGCGCCTTGGGTTGGCCCTTGACCGATGCCGGGAGCTTCGCCATCGACAGGCGCACGTAGCGGTCGGTGTTGAGCTGCAGGTCAGCATCGCGCACGGCGGCATGACCCTGCACCAGAACCACCGGCGCGGCGCTGGCGGCCCCTATCGGGTCGGCGAACAGGAGTGCCACCCTGGGGTTGCGCCGGGCACGCTCAGCCTTGGCCGGATAGGTCAGCCCCGTTGAGACGTCGAGACTGTCTGAGCCGACGTACGGGGTGGTGGGCACCGTCACGGGCGCTCCGCCACGAGTCAGGCTTGCGTACTGACAGGTGATCGCCTGCTCGAACACGGTGAGCAGCTCGGGTGGCCAGCCGCCATGAGATGCCTCGTCCGGGGTCACCACCGGAACTCTAACCCGCGGCGCGATCCGGCTTGACTGCGCCGTAACGGCTCCAGTGACGCTCCGGGATCGCGTCGGGGTCCTTGTACCAGTACCAGGTGCATGGGTCTTTGGAGTAATCCTCCGGCGGATCAGAGGGGTACAGCGGGTAGCCCGACCACTGGATCGGCAGCGACTCGTTCATGAAGCTGCAGTGGGTGCAGTAGAGCGGGAATCCCTTGCGCCCGAATGACCAGTCGTGCGCCTCGAGGGTACCGCCGCCGTTGGGCAGCCCCTCGTAGGCCCCGTTGCGTACCAGCCGCTGGCCCGAACCACACGGATTCATCGTGAAGGTCACCTTTTCATCGTCCTCGGTGATCGTGAAGCTGCCCGGGTTCGGCCCCACGCCTGAGCAGGAGTGCGCCCGCCACGTGGCGGCGAGCAGGCCAACGAGCTCGCGCCGGTCAAGCGCCACGATCGCGTCGTGGTGGCGCCGCCACCCGCGACCCATGCTCTGCGTCCAGGCCTCGGCGACACCATCGTCGCCCAGCCGTTGCTGAATGAACGAGACGAGGTCGAGCACGCCGGCGGCCATCAGGTCGTGCAGCATCTGCCACTCGTGCTTCATCTCCCCGCACAGGCGCCTTGCCTCATCGAGCTCTCCGGCGTCGATCGCCTCGACCGCGCGGTCCATCGTAGGGCGCGAAAGCAGTTCGAGCTCCCGCTCGGAAAACCAGCGGTCTGTCATCGTTTCCTCCTTCGATGATGGTTGGGGCTGCATTGTGACCCAGACACGCAAGGCGCTGGTCACCGGCGCGGGGCGCGGGATTGGCGCAGCGATTGCCGAGCGCCTGGCGACGGACGGGTTCGACGTGGTCACGCTCGACCTGCAAGCAGGCTGCGAGATCGCGCTCGACGTCGCTGTGGACCCCTTCCCGGCGCTCGACGATGTCGACGTGTGCGTCGCCAACGCGGCAATCACAACAACGATCGCCCCCGCGCACAGGATGACGCTCGAGCAATGGCAGCGCGACATCGATGTCAACCTGACCGGTTGCTTCCGCACCGTGCAGGCCTGCGTCGGCGGGATGCGGGAGCGCGGCCACGGCCGGATCATCGTGATCTCGAGCATCGCCGCCCTGGGCGGGCTGCCGGGACAGGTCGCCTACGCTGCCTCGAAGGCGGGTCTGCTGGGAATGGTTCGCACGCTCGCGAGCGAGAGCGCGGCCCGCGGGATTACCGTAAACGCGGTCCTGCCAGGTCTCGTCGCGACCGAGCAGGTTCTGGCGATGCCGAAAGAGGTGCTCGATCGGATGCTCCAGGCGCTGCCGACCGAAAGGCTCGTCGAGCCCGCGGAGATCGCTGCCCTGGTTGCGTTTCTCGCCAGCACGGAGACGGCCCAGATCAGCGGACAGACGATCGCCGTTGATGGCGCCGCCTCGCTGTCACAGCTCTCGCTTGGAAGCGCCCGCCGCTAGCGGCGGCCGGGGACCTGACAGCAGCATCACCCCGCCGGTTCACCAGCCCGACTGATCCAAGCGCACCGGTTGCAACGTATAGCAACTCAACGGCGCGACCAGGAGATCTCCCGGCGGCCGAATTCGGCAACCGATAAGGAGACGCATATGAGTTATCAGATCAATATTGATGAGGTCGACGTCGACGGCGCGATCCGCGAAGCAGCAGACGAGGTGTCAGGTGACACGCGCCTCAGCTTTCTGAAGAAGGCAGGTGTTGGCGGTGCGGCCGTGATGGGCGGTGGCACGGTCCTGTCCGCTCTGGCGCCGAACGCGCTTGCAGCTGGAGCCGGACGTCCTCCGGGATCGTTTGGCAAGGGCGACGTGGGCATTCTCAACTACGCCCTCACGCTCGAGTACCTGGAGGCTGCCTTCTACAACGGGGCGACAGCGGCGAACCTGTCGCTCAGCTCACAGGCCGGCGCCTTCCTGAAGGTTGTGACCAAGGACGAGAACGCGCACGTGAAGTTCCTCAAGAAAGCGCTCGGTTCCAAGGCCGCCAAGGAACCGAAGTTCGACTTCAAAGGCGCCAACACCAACACGGAAATGTTCATGAAGACGGCACAGGTGCTCGAGAACACGGGAGTACACGCATACTCCGGGCAGGCCCTCAACATCAAGAAGCCCGCCTACGTGGCCGCGGCACTCTCGATTCTCACAATCGAGGCACGCCACGCCAGCGTCATCGGCCTGCTGAACGATCCCACAGGCGAAGCGATTGCCCCCAATGGGCCGTTTGACACACCCCTCACGGCGGCAAAGGTTCTGGCCGCCGTCAAAGGCACCGGCTTCATCGTCGGCTGACAGCTGAGTACCCGCGCCGCGCGACGGACGGAGGTCTGTCGGGCGGCGCGCGGTCTTGAACCGCTGCCATTTCAAACGTGTGAATGATCCGGCGCGTTCGATGCTTCGTAGTAGGTGAAAGACGGCGGAGCACCAGGAGCGTGTCGCGAGATCTGAACCAGGCAGGCGTCGAGCAGACGCATCTGCCCCAAGAGCAATCAACCGGAGGTACCAGTGATGCCCGATCCATCGAACCACCAGGATGCGCCCCAGCCGGCCGGGATCGTTGAGCGGCTCGTACGCGACGATGTCGACCGCAAGCGCTTTCTGAAGATGGCCGGAAGCGCCGGAGCCGTGAGCTTTGGCGCCTTCGTGATGGCGGCCTGCGGGAGCAGCAGCAAGACCGCCCCCACCGCCAGCACCTCCGCGTCCGCGTCATCCAGCTCGACGGGTGATATCGGCATTCTCAACTACGCACTCACCCTGGAGTACCTGGAGCGCGAATTCTATTCGAAGGTCATTGCCTCGGGCCTGTTCACAGGCAAGGTCGCAGCGCAGATCAAGGACTTCGGCGCCCAGGAGGCAACGCATGTCGAAGCACTGAAGGGCGCCGTGGAAAAGCTCGGCGGAACGCCGGCTGTGAACCCGAACGGCAAGTTCCCGATCAATAACGCAGACCAGGTTGCCAACCTGGCCTACACCGTCGAGAACCTCGGCGCGGCGGCCTACCTCGGCCAGGCTCCCCACATTCAGAACCCCGAAGTTCTGGCATCCGCTCTGGCGATCCACACGGTCGAGGCACGCCACGCGGCAACGCTCGCCACGCTTGTCAAGAAGTCCATCACTCCGGATGGCGCGTTCGCCGTGCCGGCTGAAATGTCCACCGTCCTTGCGGCCGTCAAGCCGTTTCTGGGCTAGTCCGTCAACCACCGGCACGAGAGGAACCAAATGACTGTTACCGACATCGCCAGCCCCGAGCTGGCCGCCTGCGAGGTTCACGGAGTGACTCGCTCGAGTTTCATCCTTCGCGGTGCGTTGGCCGCTGGCGCGGTCTACGGCACGGCCGCGGTGGGGCCGTTCGTCACCCAGGCCCTCGCGGAAACGGGAGGCGGGGACGCTGAAATCCTGAACTTTGCCCTCACTCTGGAGTACCTGGAGTCGGCGTTCTACAACCAGAAGGGCAAGGAAGTGGGCCTGACCGGGACGGCCAAGGACTACGCCTCGAAATTCGGGGCAGAGGAGGCCGCGCACGTCTCCGCTCTGACGGCCGCAATCAAGAAGCTCGGCGGCACACCGGTCAAGAAGCCGCAGTTCGTATTTCCGGTCACCGACGAAAGCTCGTTCCTCAAGCTCGCCTCGACGCTCGAGAACACCGGTGTGGGCGCCTATAACGGCGCAGCTCCGATGCTGTCGGACAAGCAGGTGCTGGCTGCCGCCGGAAGCATCGTGCAGATCGAGGGTCGCCATGCGGCCGCGATCGACCTGCTGATCGGGACGAGCCCCACCCCCAACCAGGGCTTCGACAGGCCGCTGACCAAGGAAGAAGTCCTGGCCGCCGCCGGCCCGCTGATCAAGAAGTAGGACCGCGTACTCAACCTCAGCCCACTCCCCCCGGCGTGGGCACCCAATCTCAGGAGCTGACACACATCATGGGACTTGACAATCCAATCCACATCGCCTTCCTTCTCATTCTGCTTCTGCTCGTCTTCGGCGCGAAGCGCCTGCCCGAGATGGGCCGGTCGCTCGGCAGCGGTATGAGGGGCTTCAAGGACTCGCTCAGCGGTGAGGTCCAGCCGACACACACCCCGCAGCAGCAGGCCCCCGTGGTTGCAGCGTCCGGCGCCCCGGCGACTCAAGACGCTGTGCAGGTTGCTGAGCCCGTCGCACCAGCCGCTGCTGGGCCCGTACTGGTCCCCGTGGGCTCACCCGAGATACCAGCGGCCTGACGCGAAGAAATAGGAATCGAGAGCGAAAGACAATGGCCGTAGCCGCCGCGGCGACGCGTATAGGTCACGAAGATCGACTGAACGTGGTCGATCATCTCGAGGAGCTGCGCGCAAGGCTGATAATCAGCCTTGCGGCGCTCGCCGTGGCGTTCGGCTTCTGCATGTGGCAGAACCACGCGCTGCTTCACATCATCAACAAGCCGCTGGCACACCAGACCCAGAAACAGGTACGGGCCGGCAACGGCCCGCTCGGAGCCACCTACACCGTCCAGCAGAGCGCTCGCACCGTTGCCACGCAGCTCCAGCTCGTGGTCAGCGCACTGGAGCGCCCGGGCAGCGGCGCATCGGTGGCGACGCGCGCCTCTCTGCAGGGTGTGTCTCCTCAGCTGCACAAGGCGATCGCGGGTCTGTCAAAGCCACCGGAAGGGAACAAGCCCGTGACTCTCGGGATCGGCGAGCCGTTCACCACCACGCTCGGGATTGCGCTGATCTTCGCCTTCATCCTGGCGCTGCCGGTCATTCTGTATGAGCTCTACGCCTTCCTGCTGCCGGCCTTCAGCCCCGAGCAGCAACGCCTCGCCACGCCGCTGATGCTCGCGATCCCGTTCCTCTTCGTGATAGGGGTCGCGTTTGGATACTTCGTTGTTCTCCCGTCCGCCCTGCGCTTCTTTCAGAACTTCAACAGCGGGGAGTTCAACGTGCTGGTGCAGGCCAGCCAGTACTACCACTTCGCCGCCGTCACGCTGCTTGCGATGGGATTGGTGTTCCAGGTGCCGGTCGGGATCCTGGCCGCCACCCGCGCGGGCGTGGTGACGCCGAAGCAGCTTCGCCACAACCGCCGCTACGCAATCCTCGCGTGCGGCGCGATCGCCGCGTTCCTGCCGGGCGATGCCATCACCCTCCTGCTCGAGACCGTCCCGCTGTATCTCCTGTTCGAGATCAGCGTGCTGCTCGCGACGGTCGTCCAGCGCCGTCAGGAGCGCCGCCTGGCTGTTGAGAGGGAATAGCGTCTGGCAAGGGCCGCGTCAGCAGCTGAGCCGGCCGGCAACCGCCATCCGCGGGCACCTCGGCACCTGAACGCGCTCGACGAGGGTGGGCCCACGTACCCCGCCCTCGTTCGTGCCGGGCGGTCAACCAAGCAGAAGTCACGATCGCGCGTATGCTTCGTGAGCAGCTCGCTCCAGAGGCGGTCGTGTCATCGGAAGAGCGAGTGCGACGAGGCGTTCGAACGCATGGTCGCGGCCCACCTAGGAACGGAGAGATCAACGAGATGCACGCTTCGCACCAACTCCACGTCAGCGTCGTGAGCCCCGAGGAGGCCGAGTACGGGACCGCCGAGTTCTGGGTGGGCGACAGGCTCTTCGGTTTCACGCGAGTGGAAGATGGCGAGCTGGTTCTGAGGATCGAGCCGCAGAGCGATGGCGGCGCGGTGGTTGTCGGCGCGCACAGCCTGGCCGAGGCGCTGGCGCACGCGAAGCAGCTCCTCGAGTCCTCATGATTCAGGCGACCCACCTCGACCACCACCATCGCAGCACCGCGGAGGCGATCCTCTCCCACCCGGTCAGCCACAACATCGAGTGGCGGGACGTCCTCTCCCTGCTGGAG
Organism: uncultured Solirubrobacteraceae bacterium; assembly: GCA_963826995.1. GTDB lineage: Bacteria > Actinomycetota > Thermoleophilia > Solirubrobacterales > Solirubrobacteraceae > Palsa-744. The sequence continues at coordinate 919,525 of CAWGYZ010000006.1, forward strand.
GGCATCGGCGAGGTGACCGAGGAGCACAACGGCAAGTTCAAGGTCACTGTCGGTGGCGAGACCGAGACGCTCCACCGGCCGAGCGGGAAGGATGTCGGCGAGCAGATGGTCGTCGACCTCAGGCGCATGCTCACCGCCGCCGGCATCACCGCCGAGGGGTTGCACGAGCGCGGGGACGTCAGTGCACAGCCGGCCGCGAGGGAGCACAGCGGACACGCGATCCTCGTCATCGGTTACCACGGTGCCGACATCTACCCGACCGATGCATCGAACAGCGCGCCGACGAGAATCGTGCCGGAGGACGCCACCGGCAGGCTGCGCACGATGCACCACAAGGCCAACAACCCAGGGGGCTGGTACGGCAAGATCGCGAAATCATGGTACGCCGAGCTCGCCGAGGCGCTCAGGCCTGCGGCCCAGGTGCTGATCATCGGCAACGGCAAGGGACACAGCAACGGCACGCTGCAATTCACGCAGTACCTGGCGCAGCACGACCATGACCTGATGAAGCGGATCATCGGCTCGATCGAGTCCGACAGCGAGGACCTGACCGAGGCGGAGATACTGGCGCTCGCCAGGGAGTTCTACGGCGACTCCTCGCCGCGCGATCACGGCGACGGGCGCTGGGGCGAGAACTAGCCCGGGAGGACGTCCGCGTCAGTGAGCTCTAGGTTTGCCGCGGTGAGGATCGGATCGACCTGGTCGGGACGGCGAAAACCGACGATCGCGCCGTCGACGGCCGGGTTGCGCAGCGTCCAGGCAACCGCCACGGCGCCCGACGTGGTGTCGTAGCGCTCGGCGACCGCCTTCAGGCGCCCGACCAGTTCGAGGTTCCGCGACAGCGCGGGCTCGTTGAAGCGCGCGTCACGCTTGCGCCAGTCGTCCTCGGACATGTGTTCGACGCGCTCCCGGGTCATACCGCCGCTCAGAATGCCTGACCCCATCGGCGAGTAGACGATCACGCCGATACCCTCGCGCTCGGCGAATGGCAGGAGCTCGCGCTCGGCATCGCGCTCGATCAGCGAGTACTGCGGCTGCAGCGTCTCCACCGGGGCGATCTGCTGCACCTGGCGCAGCTGCTCCACGTCGAAGTTGGAGACGCCGATGTGGCGCACGAGGCCCTGGTCCTTGAGCTCGGCGAGCGCCGCCCATCCCTCCTCGATGTCGGTCGCAGGGATCGGCCAGTGAATCTGGTAGAGGTCGATCGCCTCGAGGCCGAGCCGCTGCAGGCTGTGCTCGGCCTCGCGCAGGATTGAATCCCGCTTCAGGCTGTGCACCACCCGGCGACCTGGGCCTTCAAGCAGTGAGCACTTGCTGAACACGTACGGTCTTTCCGCAATGCCTTCCAGCGCGCGACCGACTGTCTCCTCGGAGCGGCCGAAGCCGTAGGCGGCCGCCGTGTCGATCCAGTTGATTCCCTGCTCGAGCGCACGGTGGATTGCGGCGATCGATTGCTCATCGTCCTGTGGGCCCCAGCCGAACTCCCAGTCGCCGCCGCCGATGGCCCATGCGCCGAAGCCGATACGGGTGATCTCGAGGCCGGTGTGGCCGAGCTGAGTCCTCTTCAGTTGCGTGGCGGGCATCCTGAGCCTCCTATCTCGACGATCCTCATTGTCCTCTCATCAGCTCCTGCGAGCGTTAGGACGCCTCTGACGTGACTTGCCCGTCAAGCTCGTAGATCGCCGCCAGGTCCTGGTCCCCGAGATCCTGGCTTGCGGCCAGGAAGCGCTCGAGAACCACGTCCAACAGCGGCATCGTGAATCGGGAGCTCTGCTCGACCTCGCGCACAAGCTGTAGATCCTTGACGGCGAGCCGGACCGGAAAGCCGGCCGGATACTCGTGGCGGCGCATCTCATCCAGCTTCTGCAGCGCATAGGCGCCGCCCAGCGGCCCGCCGTCGAGCAGTGCGACGAACTGCTGCTGATCCAGCCCCATTGCCTGGCAGAGACGCATCGACTCGGCGAGTGCGGCGACCAGGCTGATCATCCAGTGATTGGCAGCCAACTTCAGGCGCGAGCCCATCCCCGCCTCACCGACCCAGAGCACCCGCGACGCCAGCGCATCGAAGACCGGTTCGACCGCGGCGCGCGCGGAGTCAGGTCCTGAGGCAAGTACGGTCAGCTGACCATCTTCGGCGGGGTGCGTGCTGCCGGACACTGGTGCGTCAACGAGCGTGATGCCGTGTGTTTCGGCCAACTGCGTCAGCTGGTCCGCCTCGGCCGCCCCGACGCTGCTCATCTGCAGCCAGACGGTGCCCGCGGGCCAATCCTCGAGCAGCGGCTCAACCACATCGAGGACGATGGCGGCGGTTGGCAGCATGGTGATCACGGTCGCGGCGCCGCTCACAACCTCGCCGGGCCCTTTGGCCGCCCTTCCGCCGCTAGCTTCAAGACCCCTCAGGTGCTCGGAGTCGCGGTCCCATGCGACCACCGTGATGCCCTGCTGGAGAAGACGATGAGCCATCGCAGAACCCATGAGCCCGACACCCAGCAATCCCACGCGAGCCTTCTCTTCCCCCGACCCGTCGTCTCGGCTCCCGGTGGAGGTTCCGGCGCTTACAGCGGTCATCACTCACCCCTTTGGTGCTCGCTTGATCGTTATCTCGTCTTCAGAAGCCCTTCCACAGCCGCATCGAACGACGTCGAGTCGGTCGGCGCGAACGCCGTCAGCGCATCCGCGCTGCGACCGATCAGGAACGACGGGGTGCCGTTGAGGCCGGCGCTCTCGGCCGCGCGAGCGTCTGCGGCGATCTCCTCGGCCAGTGCGCGATCGCTGCGATCGCCGGTCCACTGCGACAGGTTCAGATCCGGGACCTGGCTTGCGATGCCCTCGAGGAATCTGTCGGTGACGTAGCCCGAGCCCTCCTCTCCCTGCTCGCGGTAGAAGGTCTCGATGAAGTGCCACGTCCTCTCCTGCCTACCCGCCGCAAGCGCCGCCACCTGCTGAGCCACGAACACTTCAGGCTCGCGCGTAGCGGTCTCCAACGCGTGGTACTCGATCCGCAGATCCTCAGCGCGCACCCATCGTTCGATGATCGAGGGCAGCGCCTCGAGCGTGAAGTCCCTGCAGTAGGGACACTGCAGGTCGCCGAAGTACTGAAGGGCGACCGGGGCGGTCGCGGAGCCGAGCGCGTTGGCGCTCTGCGGGATGTCCGCCAGCAGGGCGCCGGTCTCTTCTTGGCCATCCGTCGGAGCCATTGCGCGGAACCTAGCAGCACCAGCTTGGGCCACAAACCCCGAGCGGATACGATGCGCCCCATGTCCCGTGCGACAGCGCTCGTCGATGAGGTTGCCAGTGAGCTTGCCAGCTGGCCCGGTGTCCATATCGAGCGAATCTCCGAGAGCACGGCGCTCGTGCGCTACGAGCGCCTGGAGCTGGGCGTCCTTGATCGTGAGCGCGGTGAGGCGGAGTTGAGCTTCGCCGATCTGGAGCGCGAGGACTTGGTCGAACACGGCGATGGGGAACTATCCGATTCGCTGCCGGAGGGTGTCAGCCATGGCATCCACGGGCCGTCGGACATCACGGCGGTGCTGGAGCTGTTCGACCGCCGCTACCGCGATCTGCGCGGCGAGGACGACCCGTACAGCAGCGAAGACCCGGCCTGAAGCTGGTCAACCCTCGCGATCACGGGTTGACGAGCTCGGGTGCCAGCCAGCCGAGCAGGCGGAACCTGGCGCTGTCATGAAGGGCGTCACGCGCTCCGCTGCCGACCCCGTCGGCAGCCTTCATCAAAACGATGCCGGCCGGTACCGCAATCAGGATCCAGGGGGTGAGGACTCCCGAGGCGACGGCGGCAACGAGTGCCCCCGCGCCCGAGTCAGCGATGACCGACGAGATCGACTTGGCCGACAGCGGGCTGCTCTCGAACGGGATATCGGTGCTCAACAGGAGTGCCTCCGCCGCCGCCAGGGGAGTCGGCAGCGCGGCCCCCGGAGAGGCCCACCAGGATGGCTCGGGGAACTGGTCGAACTCGCCACCGCCCTCAACCGCCGTTCTGAATTCGGCCCAGATCGCGAGCCGCTCGTCCTCCCCTCCCGGCCTCGGGGCGAACGCCGGGTCGAGCATCAACGCAACCGCGGTGGTGAGACTCCAGATGTTCGGCAGCCGTATGGCCTCACTCGGCTCGCCCCCAACAACGGCGACGAGTCCGGGCAGGCCTTCGATCTGGGTCCTCTGCTCGGCGGTGAGTGAACGGCTCGGCACCACGGCGAACGTGACCGGGGCGGTCTGCCCGGAAACGCCGGCCAGGATCGTCGTTTCGTAGAACTGCCGAGCCTGGCCAGCCACGGTCGCCGAACCTACAGCAGGCGTTTGCTAAGCCCCGAGCTCGACGGGTTCAAACAGGCGGATCAGCGTCCGCACGCCGCTCCCGTCCGTGACGAGGATTGCGCTCGGAGTGATCGAACCCGACTCCTCGACGCTGATCGTGTCCGGACTCGAGATGAAGTGCCGAAGCACGACGGGGTAGCGCACCCCGCGCCCACCGAGTGCGACCTCCAGAACGTCGTCCCTGGGGTCATAGCTGATCGCCTCAAGCGGCATCCGCTCAGCGTCGATCTGATCTCCCGCCTGCGCGTCCATCACCTCGATGGTGGCGAGCATCCCCTCGATGCTCGGCGTGAGCGAGTCGAAGTACTCGTGCCATCTCTCGCTGTCCAGTTGTTGAGTTGTGGTGCTCATGCGAACTCCCTTGCCGTGATCTGAATGGGTCGAACCTAGCACCAGATATGGCAAACGTGCCCGGTGATTCCGGCTAGGCGCAGGCCAGCTGCTCGTGCCTACCCGGAGCTCTCGCCGGCGCCGGTCGGCATGTGCCCCAGGTCCCGGCGAAGGATCGCGTAGGCGATCGCGCCACCGGCCAGCGGCACCAGCAGTCCGATCGCCTGATACAGCAGGACGGCAGCGAGCGCGACGCTGTGCTGCACGCCGTAGAGGATGAAGACGCCGAGCATGCCTCCGATCGTGCCGATGCCGGCCGGCAGGGGAATCGAGCCGCCGAGTGCGCCGATTATGTAGGCCATCAACACGAGCGGGAAGCCGGGTACCGGCTGGGCGTGGACGGCAAGGAAGGCGCTCCACAGGACCAGCACGTCGAACAGCAGATACACCAGCGCCCCGAGAACGGCCCTGCGGCCACCACGGTGGAATAGAAGCCGCTGCGTGTCGTTCACGGCCTCGGCGAGAGTGGTGATTGCGCCGGCCACCCTGGCGTGCTTGGCCGGCCGGCGTTCAGCATCGCTCACCGCGCGACGGGCGACCAGCAGAGCCGCCGCTATCGCGGCGGCGGCGACCGCCGCAGGCAGCAGGGTCAACAGAAGGTTGCGCGGGCCGGACAACACGCCCGCCGCGAGACCCACGCCGAAGACGATCAGAGCCAGCCCATCGACGGCGGTATTGAGAAAGCTGAGGTTGAACTCGCGCTCGGCGATGAGCTTGGTGGGCATTCCCAGGCGGTGCAGGATCCAGGCGCCCACCCCGAGACCCCCATAGGAGCCACCGGGGATGAGCGTCCCCCCTCCCAGCTGTGCCCACGCTACGCGTGTGTCCATTCGCCGGCCGCGGCCCTCGGCGATGAGCAGGTCTTCGGGGTCCACGATCGCGCTCCAGGAGACGACGAAGCCCAGCTCGGAGACGGTCTCGAGCGCCAGCGCACCGAGCAGCCACGGCCAACTGACATGCTCGAGGCTGCTGAGCGCCTGTTCCAGGGCGGGAATCAGCTTGAGGATGAGATAGGCGGTGAGCAGATAGGCCGCCAGCCTCAGGGCCGACCTCTGCAGATGGGTCTTCGCGTAGCTCAGGGCTCGGCGCGTGTGGTGCGCCTGCGCTGAGTGCTGTCGCGACGAAACGGAGACTGCCTCGGCTGCACCCTCCGCCATCATGCGAGCGCCGATTCTCTCATGTCCCTCTCATTCGCCCGCGCGAGTGTTTTCGCGAGCCAAGAACCTGCAGGTCGTCCATCAGCTCAAGCGATTCGCCGGCGGGCAGCTGGGGCCGGCTCAGTGCCCATCGGCGGGCCCTCTCCCGAGGCAATGCCGTCAATCGAATAGCGCACGAGAGATCATCACGCCTGGGACGCGAGACGCTGGTGGTGTCTGACGTATTGCTGGTGATCGGTGAGGTACGGGTCATGAATCCCATCATCACGTGTGTGGTGCCTGGTGCCCACCGAGCCGCTGCGAACCCGGGTGAGCGGGTGAGCGCTGGCGGCCAGGACCGCGCCGCCGATTACGAGCTGTTTGAATCGCTTCTGGGTCATCGTTGTTCCCTGCCGTGGTCCGGGAGGTCCCCGGGTATGAGTCCCACGATGACCGGCGTCCCTATGAGCAGCCTGACGGCGACCTAAGGATCTCGACAGAGCACTCGCGCCGAAGCCGCTCGCGGCCAAACTCATAGGTAACGCTTCGGTCCGTCATAGGCGGCGTACAGGGTGGTCGCGCATCGTGGGGTATTCGCTAATCCACGATCGACAGACGACGGAAAGGACCAGCCCCATGTTGCCAAGGAGACTCACCAGGTCGATCGCCATCGGCGCCACTGCCATCGCGCTCGGTGGTGGCGCCTACGGCGTCGTCAGCGCAACCGCCAGCACCGGCTCAGGCACCGCGACAACGGCTCCATCCATCTCGGCAACCTCAGCGCAACACGCCCCGGGCAGCGGGGGATCGAACGCTCGGTCTGGACCGGCCGCGGGCGGATCCGTCGGCAAGGTGACCGGCGTATCCACCTCGGGCTTCAAACTCTCGACGTCGACGGGTGAGAAGGTGACCATCAAGGAGACGTCGTCGACGAAATACGAGAAGGGCACGAGGTCGGCGCCGGCGAGTGCAGTGACCAAGGGCAAGACCGTCCTCGTGCTCGGGACGACCGACAGCACCACGATCACGGCCACCCAGATCATCGTGCAGCCGGCAATCAGCGGATCAAAGAGCTCCTCGGAAGTCGTTCCCTTCAAACAGGGCGCACCGTCCACCTCGAAGCAGGCCGGTCAGATCCCGGCGAGCTACAAACAGGGGTCCGGCACGATCGTCAGCGGAAGCACCGCGAACAAGGCAACGAAAGCCGCATTGACGGCCTACCCGGGCGGAGTCGTCGACCGGGTTGTCAAGCTGAGCAACGGCGAGTACGAGGTCCACAACATCGGCGTCAACTGGCCGCACCACGTCTTCGTCAACAACGACTTCAAGGTCGTCGGCGCGGACTAGCGGCACGCGGCTCGAGCGGGACGGTCCTCATTCTGCGCAGACCCGATTGACGAGCGTCCCGAGCTCGTCGATCTCGACCTCGACGGTATCGCCGTCGCGCAGGAAACGCCCTTGGGCGGCACCGATGCCCGCGGGCGTGCCGGTGGCGATGATGTCGCCGGGCAACAGGGTGATCGTGCGCGACAGCCATGCGATGAGATCGGCTGGGCCGAAGATCAGGTTGGCGGTCGTGCCCTGCTGCAGCACCTCGCCGTTGACTCGCGTCGTCAGCTGCAGCGCTCCCAGGTCGCGGATCTCATCGAGGGTCACGAGCGCCGGTCCGCAGGGCGCGAACGTGTCGATCGCCTTCCCGCTCGTCCACAGCGGATTCTGGAACTGGAGGTCGCGCGCCGTCACATCGTCGAAGGGCATCGCGCCGGCGAGGTGGGAGAGCGCGTCCTTCGCCGCTACGTTCCTGGCGGTGCGACCGATCACGAGTGCCAGCTCGGCCTCGTAGTCGACGAACTCGGGGTGCGCGGCGGGCAGGACGATCTGCCCGCCGCTGCCGTTGAGCGAGTTGGCGAACTTGGCAAACCACATCGGAGCGGCGGGTATCTCCTGGCCCGTCTCCTCGGCGTGGTCACGGTAGTTGAGGCCCATGCAGATGATCTTCCGGGCATCGGGGATCGGCGCGCAGAGCGTGGCTTCCGCGAGCGGGATCCGCTCGTTGTCGAGTGCCTCAAGCAGCCCGCGGACGGTGAGGGCCGGCGCGGCCATGGAGCTCGCAGGCACGAGCCCGTCCTCGACCTGGATGGCGGCCGCCGGCCCGGAAGCGGTCTCGTAGCTGAGCAGGCGCACCGCAGCTCAACCCGCGCCCGGTATGTCGATCGGCGGCTGCGGTGGGCTCAGCTCACCGCCCATTGCTCGGGCGTGTATCTCGGCGAAAGCCTCGCCCGCGGCGGCGGCCTCAGCGATGCGGGCCGGATCGACGAACACGCCGATCGGGTTTGCGCGGAAGTCCGGGCTCGTGCGCATCCACTCCTTCGAGGCGGGCCAGTCGCCGAAGTTGTCGACCTGCAGCTCCACGCGGTTCCCGTCGGGATCCTTGTAGTAGTAGGACAGGGTCATTCCGTGGTCGATGCACATGTCGGGCAGGATCCCCGCATCGCGCAGACGCAGATAGCTTGCGTTCAGGTCACTGAAGCTGTCGTACTCAAACGCGCTGTGGTGCATGCCGGTACGAGTCTCGCGGTCTGGATCATCGACGAAGCCGGGGAAGCAGAGCAGGGCGATGCGATGGTTCGCGGCGTCGTTTGTCAGCCATGCCCCGGTCGCATCCTGAAAGGTCACCTCCGCTCCCACGACGGTTGCATACCAGTCGATCAGCTCCTGCAGCCTTGTGGTCTTGAGGTTGAAGTGGTGGAACGTCGGCCTCACGACCATGGGTTGCCTCACCAAGGTATCGATGCGCTGGTTTCGTGAAGCAGGCCGGGGCCGATGTCGGCCTCTGAGTGGACGTGGCGCGGCGAGGAGTTGGCCAGAGCCGCGATCGAGGCGGCCGGCGAGGGGGTCGAGGCTGCGTTGCAGAGCGCCTTCGACGGAACCAACGACGTTGTGGTGGCCGCACAGCGCGCGATCGACGGCATGATCGCCGCGTTCGAGGCCGACCCGCGCGACGGATGTCCGGTCGCGCCAACCGCGATCGACGCCGCCGGCATAAGCGAGCCGTTGCGGCTCGCCGCGGCCGAGGCGTTCGCGCGCTGGTCGAGGGTCTTCGAGCAGGCGCTGCAGCGCACCCGCGACGCGGACACCGCCGCCGCACAGGCCAGCGTTCTGCTCAGCGCAATCGAGGGCGCACTGCTTCTCGACCGCACCTCGCACGGCACCTCACACCTGAAGGCCTTGCGGGATGCCGTCCCGACTCTGCTCGCCTAGAGCGAGTGGAAGAGCGACGCGGCTGCCGACTCGATCAGGACTGAATGAACGCCAGCAGATCGGCGTTGATCGTCTCGGCCTCGGTGGTCGGCATGCCGTGCGGGAACCCCTTGTAAGACTTCAGCGTCCCGTTCTGCACGAGTTTCGCGGACAGAGGTCCGGAGTCGGCGTAGGGAACTATCTGGTCGTCTTCGCCGTGCATGACGAGCACCGGCACGCTGATCTTCTTGAGGTCCTCGGTGAAATCGGTCTGGGAGAAGGCCACGATGCCGTCGTAATGCGCCTTTGCGCCGCCCATCATTCCCTGGCGCCACCAGTTCTCGATGATCGCCTCCGAAGGTTCCACGCCGGGTCGGTTGTATCCGTAGAAGGGTCCTGAGGGCAGCGCCCGGTAGAACACGGAGCGGTTGGCCGCCAGTTCGGCCTGGAGGCCGTCAAACACGCTCTTCGGCAGGCCGCCGGGGTTGGCATCGGTCTGCAGCATCAGCGGTGGCACCGAGCTGATCAGCACCGCCTTGGCCACACGGTCCTCACCGTGCCGGGCGATGTAGTGCGCGACCTCTCCACCGCCGGTGGAGTGCCCCACGTGGACGGCGTCCTTGAGATCGAGATGGGCGGTTACCGCAGCCAGGTCGTCGGCGTAGTGGTCCATGTCGTGACCGCCGCTGGTCTGCGTGGAGCGCCCGTGTCCGCGCCGGTCGGCGGCGACGACGCGGAAGCCATGTTTGAGAAAGAACAGCATCTGGGTGTCCCAGTCATCAGCCGAGAGCGGCCAGCCGTGGCTGAACACGATCGGCTGGCCCGAGCCCCAGTCCTTGTAGAAGATCTCCGTGCCGTCGCTCGTCGTGACTGTGCCCATGTCCCCGGTTCCTCCTCTGTTCTGGCCGCTGACACCGAACCTGCGAGCGGCAGCCTAACACCCGTTCTTGGGCCGCGGCAGCCTCGGCGGTGACGCTCGACACGGAGCGGCGGCGGCGACTCTGTGGAGACGACCGGCCGGGCGATTGTGGCGTACCGTGCATGGCGGCAATGGCGAGTAGCGAGCGTATCGGGGCCGCACCGGTGACCCCCGCGGTGAGCTCTGCATCCGGGGACCGTCGCTGGGCGGTCCTGGCACTGCTCGGTGTCGCGCAGCTGATGGTCGTCCTCGATTCGACCATCGTGAACATCGCCCTGCCATCCGCCCAGCGATCGCTGGGCTTCTCAACCGATAGCCGGCAATGGGTCGTCACGGCATACGCACTGGCCTTCGGCAGCCTCCTGCTGCTGGGCGGAAAGCTCGGCGATCTGTTCGGACGCAAGTGGACGTTCATCGCGGGGCTGATCGGCTTCGCGGCGGCCTCCGGGATCGGAGGACTGGCACAGTCCTTTGGGATGCTCGTGGTCGCGCGGGCGCTGCAGGGTGCCTTCGGTGCGCTGCTCGCGCCCTCGGCGCTGTCGCTGCTGACGGTCACCTTTGCCGGCTCGCCCGATCGGGCGAAGGCGTTTGGCATCTTCGGCGCGATCGCCGGCGGTGGCGCGTCCGTCGGGCTGATCCTCGGCGGCGTGCTCACGCAGGCACTGTCCTGGCGCTGGTGTCTGTATGTCAACGTGCTGATCGCGCTACCGACCGTGTTCGTGGCCTTGAGGCTGTTGCAGAACCATCCCCCTGACAGCCGATCGCGTATCGACCTCCCGGGCGTCCTGCTCTCCTGTGGAGGCCTGTTCGCTCTGGTCTACGGGTTCTCCAACGCCGAGACGCACACGTGGACGGCGCCCCTGACCATCGTCTCGCTCGCCGCCAGCGTGGTGCTGCTCGCCGCATTCGTGGCGGTCGAGAACCGCAAGCCGGATCCCCTTCTCCCCCTCCACATCGTGAGGGACCGCGCCCGCGGCGGCGCCTACCTGTCGATCCTTCTGGCGGGCGCCGGGGTGTTCGCGGTCTTCCTGTTCCTGACCTACTACATGCAGGAGAATCTCGGCTTCTCTCCCATCAAGACCGGCCTGTCGTTCCTGCCGCTCACCGCCGTGCTGGTGGTCACCTCAACGACAGTGCAGACCAAGCTGCTCTACCGCACGGGCGCAAAGCCGCTTGTTGTCGCAGGGATGGCGCTCGGAGTGATCGCGATGCTCCTGCTGACCCGCCTCTCGCCCGGTGCCGGCTATGCAAGCCACGTCCTGCCCTCACTGCTCATCACCGGCCTGGGAATGGGCTGCATCTTCGCACCCTCGTTCAGCACGGCCACACTGGGAATCGACGGCTCCGAGGCGGGTGTCGCCTCGGCCATGGTCAACACCTCCCAGCAGGTGGGCGGCTCGGTCGGCACCGCGCTGCTGAGCACGATCTTCGCTAGCGCGACCTCCGCCTACGCCTCAAGCCACATCGGCGAGCCCGGGCTCGCCAACGCGGCGTCGATCCACGGCTACACCACCGCGTTCGCGTGGGCTGCAGGAATCTTCGCTCTGGGGCTGCTGCTCGCGCTGCTGATTCTTCCGTCGAAGGCCAAGAGCAGTTCCCCGGCGCCGCAGACGGCCCTCGAGCGCGGGGCGGCAATCGCCCGGGGAGCGCCAGCGCCGGCGAGGGCGATCTCGGCGACCGCCATCCTGGTCACCGGACCGTGCTGTCACTTCGGTGTGAGGGTGCACATTGAGCACCCCACGCTGCCAAAGCCCGCAGCGGGCGAGCACGCGCCGCTCTAGGACCCTTCGGGCCGCGCGCGTCGCGGCTCCGGCGTGCTCGCGGCGCCGGTGTTTACCCAGCGGGATCGGGAACGATCAGCACCGGCTGCCTGGCATGCGCCGAGAGTCCATGCGAGGTGCTGCCGAGCAGCGTGCTGCGGATCGCGCCGCGTCCACGCTGGCCGCATACGATCAGTGAAGCGTCGATCTCCTGAGCGACCTCGCCGATCGTCGCGACAACCGAGACGTCAGCCTGCGCGATTCGCGCCGAGGCGTTGTAGCCATGCTCGCGCGCACCGGCGGCACCCTCCTCGGCGATTCGGGTCGCCAAGGCGGCTTCCTGCTCGTCTATCTCGCCCTCGTTGGGTATGGCGGTCAGAAACGAGCCCGCTCGAACCAGGCTGACCACCGGGGGCGTCCACGCGGTCAGCACCACGGCGTCGGCCGGGTGCGCGACGAGCTCAACAGCGGCTCGCATTGCCGCCCTGGATCCGTCCGATCCGTCGTAGCAGAACAACACCGGCTTATTCATGGCAGATCCTCATCGTTCTCCTGATACGCGCACACTGGCCGCCGAGCGGTCACGGCGCCGCGCCTTGGCAGGTCCTCAGGCTACAAGGCAACCAGGGACACCATTCCATACGCCTCACGAGCTGTTCGGCCGAGGTCAGTTCAAGGAGGACGCGGCGGTCAGCACCAGCGTGTAGCTGAGCGCGTCCTCGGCGCCCGCGGCCACGAGTTGGCGACCGCGCCCGTGCACCTTCACTCGCAGGCGAGAGCCCGTGAACGCAGCAGCCACGGCGCCGGCCACGGCGATCCCGGCTCCGGGTCCACCAGCGAGCGCGCGTCCACCCGCGGCGGAGAAGGCCAGGCGCGGGGACATCCCCCGGGCCGACCAGCGGCTGGGCATATGCGGATTCTTGTCGGCCACCAGCTCGGCGGCGGCTGCAGCGAAGACGAGGAAGCGCAGGCGCCCGGCAAGCGGACCGCGGCCGTGGACCGCGAGCGCCACCGTCGGCGCAAACGAGCGCAGCCCGCCACCCAGTCCGATCGCCAACGCGGCGCCAAGATCGGGTGGATCGCTCACGATCCGCTGCATCCTATAGCTGCATCTAAGGCGACTAAGCTGCACGCTTCCGACGAGCGAACATGGGAGCGGGAGCAATGACAGGCGAAATGGTCGACATCAGCACCGGGGACGGCGTGGCCGACGCCTACCTCTCGCGACCGCCCGGGCAGGACGGAAGCCACCCGGGCGTGCTGTTCATCATGGACGCCTTCGGTCTGCGCCCCCGGATCGAGGAGATGGTCGACCGCATCGCCGCCCGGGGTTTCGTGGTACTCGCTCCGAACGTCCTCTATCGCGCCGGCCGGGCGTCGGACATGGAGATGCCCGATCTGGAGGACCCCGCGCAGCGAGACCCGTTCTTCGCGCGGCTTATGCCTGCCATGGCGGAATTGACGCCCGAGCGGATCGTCAGCGACGGGGCTGCCTACCTCGACTACCTCGCTCAGATCGCAGGCGAGCCGTTCGCCATCACCGGCTATTGCCTGGGCGGGCGCGTGGGCTGGCGGATCGCTGCCGCCTATCCGGATCGGATCGCGGCGCTCGCCGGCTTCCACGCCGGTGGGCTCGTCAGCGACGATCAGCACAGCCCGCACCTCAGCGCCGGCTCGATCTCCGCCGAGCTCTACCTCGGCCACGCCGACAACGACCACAGCATGACCCCCGAGAACATCGCCGCGCTCGAGCAAGCCCTCGAGGAGGCCGGGGCGCGATACCGCTCAGAGCTCTACGAGGGGGCCGCGCACGGCTACACGATGAGCGACACCGCCGCCTACGACGAGGCGGCGGCCGAGCGGCACTTCACCGAGCTGTTCGCGCTGCTCGACAGGACGATCGGCGGCTGAAGCGGCACCCGTATCGCCTTACGCGCCGATGACACCGTCGGTCAGACCGTCGATGCCCGCGAGCCTCGCCCCCAGCTCGTCGCTGAGCCCGTAGCGGGCGGCGAGCGCGGCTGGGGACGTGTAGGTGATCTTGGTCTGCCCGTCCTCAGACCAGATGAGCACCTTTAGCGGCAGGTCGAGCGCGGCGAGGGGGGCGGCCGCCATCACCGGTGTGCCTGCCTGCGGGCTCCCGAAGATGACCACCTTGGTCTCGCGCAGCTCGAGGCCCACCTTCTTGGCCTCGCCGTCGTGGTCGATCACTGCGAACACCATGATGCCCTTCCCCTCGGCGAGCGACTGGAGGCGGCCGACGGTCTCGGCGACGGAGTGCGGACTCACCTTCGTGGTGAGCTCTGTGGCTAGCGACTTTCCCACGCGTCGTCCTTGCGTGTCAGCGCCAGCACGCCTTTGGGCAGCCTCCCGTGGGCGACGTCGGCGACCGTCACATGCTCGAGTACTTTGCGCACATTGGCGCGCAGCGCGATCCACACCTCCTGCAGGGATTCGGCCGCGCCTTCGTACTCGATCTCCTCCGGAGCCTCCCCGCGTACGCCCACCAGCGGTCCCTCGACCGCCCGGATGATGTTCGCAATGTTGAGCTCATCGGCCGGACGAGCCAGCCAGTAGCCCCCCTCGGGGCCGCGCTGGCTGCGCACGACCCCGGCGGAACGCAGCTGCATGAAGATGTTCTCCAGGAAGGAGGGGGGAATGCCCTGGGCCCGCGCGACCGCGTCCATCTTGGACGGCCACGCTTCGCTGCTGTCGACCAGCTCCACAGCCGCCCGGATCGCGTAGTCGGCCTTCGCCGTCACGTGCATCCCACGATTCTCGACCATTTCTTTTCTTGACATTTCCGATCATTTTTCCGGGACCGTAAGGCGCCGCCTCAGCTCCGCGCCCGTTGCTCGTGGGCGACCTTCGCGATCGGTGATGAGCCGGACACCGAACGCGCGGTCGACATCGTGCGCGTGATGCTCGCTGCGGGCCGAGCCGCGGCGCCTTCGCAAGCGTAGGAGTCTCGGTTCACCGATCCCCCTCGACCTGCGAAATCGACCCGCACCTGAAAAAGCGCGGAGAGCTACTAGAACTAGTGGAGCCCCCACCCAGCGCTCAATGCAGAGAAGGGATCGAAAGCCATGGCGGATAGGCCGGTCAAGCAGCCCTCCCCCGACCACCCGATCACGATCGAGGCGAACCCGGCTCGGGTCGTGGTCACCGTCGCGGGGCGAGTCCTCGCCGACACGCAAGAGGCGCTCACGCTCCGAGAGGCGGACTACCCGCCGGTGCAGTACATCCCGCTCAGCGATGTCGACGAGTCGCTGTTGGAAGCGACCGAACACGGCACCTACTGCCCGTACAAGGGGAACGCCAGCTACTACAGCATCCCGATCGCGGGAGAGAGAGCCAACAACGCCGTGTGGACGTACGAGACTCCCCTCCCAGCCGTCGCTGAGATCAGGGATCACGTCGCCTTCTACCCGGACCGCGTCGATGAGATAGCCGAGCAGAAGCTCGGTTGAGGCTGCGCCGCGCGGTCGGCTTGATGCTCGTAAGGTGGCGCTGTTGCTGGGCCACTACGAAATGTTCTTCGCTGCGAGCGCGGGCGCGTCTGCTGCCATCCTCGGCCTGCTGGTCGTGGCCGTGTCCGTCGTCAACGCGGACGATGAAGACGCGAAAACTCGGGAGCGGCGGACCGTTCTGGCCGGCAGCGCCTTCCTTTCCCTGGTCGATGCCTTCTTCGTCTCGATTGTCGCGTTGACGGGAGGCGCCGCGGTTTTCGGTGCCGCCAGCCTCGTGATGGCGCTGGTCGGCCTGCTGGCCACCGGTCGCTTGATACCGCGGGCAAAACAGGCCGGGAACTTCTCCCGCGGCTTTCCCACCCGCAGGCTCAACATCACCTTTGCGGTCATTTCGGCCGGCGGCTATTCAATCCAACTCGGCCTTGCCATCGCCCTCCTCGCCGACGTTCAGAGCTCTGCATTGCAGCGCGCCTTGGTGCTCGTCATCGTGGGGCTGTTTGGCAGTGCATTGGCACGAGCGTGGGAGGTCACCGGGGTACGACGGCGAGTCTGAGCTGGCGGGCAACCAGCACCGATCGGCGTCGCGGACCGTCGCCCTCAGCCGGGCAAGTCCTCCGGTCGCTTCTTGGCGAGTTCCCCGTGGAGCACTCCTGTGGCCTGGCCGACCTCGATCATGTAGCCGTCGGGGTCTCGCATGTAGCAGCGGATCTCAGCACCGCGATCGATCGGCGGCGTGACGAAGTCGGCCCCCTTCGCCTTCCACTGCGCATAACACGCCTGGATGTCGGCGACGCGCAGGTTCATGAAGCTCGAGACCGTGTTCTGAGACTCGTAGTTGACGACCGAGATGTCGGGCTTGTCTGGGGTAGGGGGACCGCCCGGATTCATAAGCACCCATGAGTTGGCGAGCTTGACAATGCACGGGTTCTCCTCCAGCACCACCTGGCCGCCGAGGACCTCGGAGTAGAACGCGCGAGACCGAGCAACGCTTCGTACGGTGATGAAGTGGGTGACGAGAATGCCCTCGGTCGGGGCGGGCAGGTTCTCGTAGTCGATGGATGGCGCATGTTCGTTTGCATCGGTGGGGCTCATGGCTACCTCCTGGTCGCGTTGCGGAAGCTCGATCGGTGTTCGCGTGGGATACCTTCATCCACCCAACGGAAGATAATCGTGCGAGCGCGATCCTCAGTGTGCTTCTGCTCCTCCCCAATCCGTTTGGCGGGCACAACCGACCAATCACGAAAGCCCAAATGTCCACCCTGCATCCAACCCAAAGCCCTCTGTCGGCCATCGACGCTGCGAACGTCTGGATCAACTCCGAGCGGCTCACGGCCGAGCAACTGCGCGGCCGCGTCGTGCTCGTCGACTTCTGGACGTACTCGTGCGTCAACTGGCTGCGGACGCTGCCGTACGTCAGGGCCTGGGAGGAGCGCTACCGCGACCGCGGGCTCGTGGTGGTCGGCGCGCACGCGCCGGAGTTCGAGTTCGAGCATGACGTGGAAAACGTGCGACGCGCGACACGCGGGCTCGGCGTGGGCTACCCGGTGGTCATCGACAACGAGTTCACGATCTGGGGGTCATTCGAGAACCACTACTGGCCGGCCGTCTACCTCGTTGATCGCGAAGGGAACCTCCGCTTTCACCATTTCGGCGAGGAGGCCTACGAGGAGACCGAGCGGGCGATCCAGCAGCTGCTGGGCGTCGAGGAAGCGACGATCCGCGTCGACGCCGGCGGACTCTCCGAGGCTGCCGACTGGGACACGCTCGGATCGCCGGAGACCTACCTGGGCTCGGCCCGCGGCGAGCGCCGAAGCGACCCGGGTTCTGGGCGCCTAGCGCTCAACGACTGGTCGCTCACGGGCGCCTGGTCGGTCGGCAACGAGGCCGCCGTACTCGATGCGGCTGTGGGCTCGGTTGGATACCGCTTCAAAGCCCGGGACCTCAACCTCGTCCTTGCGCCGCCGGCCTCTGCGGCGGCGGTCCGCTTCTCGGTGCGCATCGACGGGCAGGCGCCTGGCGATTCCCACGGCCTCGACATCGACGCGGCAGGCGAGGGGACCGTCTCCGAGCCCCGCATGTACCAGCTCGTCCGCGAGCAACAGGCGGTCGGCGAGCGCGACTTCGAGATCACGTTCCTCGACTCGGGCGTGCGCGTTTACGTGTTCACGTTCGGCTGATGATGGATCTCGCTGCTGAACTCGGCATTCACTCGGGCTCCCCGCCGGCCGTACTCGACAGCCACTGAGGGGGGGTCCAGTCCCCCTCGGGGTCCGTGGTCTGCCCCAGCTCAATCAGATGACCGTCGGGGTCGCGGATGTAGCAACGGATCTCGTACGGGTGCTGCTTCGGCGGCGTCAGGAATTGAGCACCGCGTGTGCTCCATTCGGCGTACACGGCCTCGATGTCTCTGACCCGGATGTTGAGGAAGCTGCTGACCGGGTTGAGGTCGTCTGGCGTCTCCAGGGTGACTGCGGGCTTGTCGTCGGTCGGGCCGCCGCCCCGATTGATGACGATCCAGCTGTTGCCGAGCGCGACGTTGGTCGGTTCGCCGGAGCGTTCCAACGTGCCGCCGAGTACCTCGGTGTAGAAGCGCCGAGACCGCTCTACGTCGTCCGAGACGATGAAGTGGGTCAGCACAAGCTCCCCTGCCTGCGGTCTGAGTTCCGCCATCTGCCACCTCCCCAGGTTGGACTAATACCCCGCCTACGGGTGGGGTCTACGGTGATACTGCGATGACCGGGATTCTATTTCGACTCAAGCACTGCGCAGCTGCGCTGGGGCCGCTTCGGGTTTAGCGCAGCGGCGCCAAAACGCATGTGTTGGCGCCATATTGGCGCTATGCTGTGTGGATGCCGAGCGTACAGATCAAGGATGTGCCAGCCGACGTGCACGCCGTGCTGCGCCAACGAGCGGCAGCTGCTGGCCAATCCCTGCAGGAGTATCTGCTGGGCCGTCTGGTCGCAGACGCCCGTCGTCCCTCGCTCGACGATCTGCTCGATCGTGCCGGCGGGCGCGCCGGCGGTTCAACCAGCTTCGGCGACGCAGCCCGTCTGATTCGAGACGATCGCAAGCAAGCATGATCGTCATCGACGCGAGCGTGCTCGCCCCAGCTCTCGGCGACGACGACACCGACGGCGACGCGGCCCGCGCGCGGCTGAGAAGCGAGGATCTAGCTGCGCCCGAGATCATCGACCTCGAGGTCACCTCGGTCTGGAGGCGAACGCTGGCGGACGAGCGCAGAGCATCCCTGGCGCTGGCCGATCTCGCTGACCTCCCGCTCAGACGGGCGCCACACCTTCCCCTGCTGGCTCGCTGCTGGGAGCTACGCCACAACCTCACCCCCTACGACGCCGCCTACGTCGCGCTCGCTGAGGTACTCGACGTCACACTCGTCACCGCCGATGCGCGTCTGTCCCGCGCCAGCGGCGTCCAGTGCACGGTAGAAGTGCTCGCCTAAGACCCCGCGCGGTGGTCGGAGCTTCAGCTTGAGTGCCTTCCCGGAGATCCGTGTAATCAAATCTCCAGCGCCGTAAGCTCGTTCTCACCGAGGATCGCCAGCGGTCGATCCCAGAGACCAGCTAGGTGAGCTCACGAGCACGGTGCTCTTGACCACGAGGGAGGATTCTGATGATCAAGGTTGTGTTCATGGTCCGGCGTCGTGAGGGGATGACGCGAGAGGAGTTCCAGCGCTACTGGAGGGGGGAGCACGCAGAGCTCGTGAAGCGCCATGCCGGGCTTCTGCGGATTCGCCGCTACGTGCAGACCCATGCGCGTGACACGGACCTCGATGCTGTGCTCGCCGGATCACGCGGTAGCGAGCCGCATCAATACGACGGTCTTGCCGAGCTGTGGTGGGACAGCGTCGATGACCTGGTGCAGGCGGCCACGAGTGAGGAGGGCCAGACCGCCCAGCGGGCCCTACTGGAGGATGAGCGCCACTTCATCGACGTGGCAAACTCGCCGATCTGGCCAGGCGAGGAGATCGCCGTAGTTGGAGCACCGAGCTGAGGGCGGTCTCACTCAGCTGCGGGCCCGATGCCCGCTGGGTCGCGGAGCATTTCCAGCACTCGGAGTTCAATGCGCGTGCGCGCCTGCCACGGGTCAGACGGTAGGCGGTCGAGGGCGATCGCGCGGCCGCCGCTGAATTGCTCGAATACTCTGGGGTCGATGTAGGAGTTCCGCGCGACGGCGGGAGTGTTTCCCAGCGCGGCGGCGACGGCGTGCGACGCAACGGTGGCTGCGCGCCGTGGAGGAGGTTCGAGCGCAGCAAGGGTTGCAGCGGCGATCACTGTGGCGTTCCAGGTCCGGTACTCCTTTGCGGAGAACGGACCGCCCGATTCGGCCCGCAGGAAGTTGTTGACATCCTCACGATGGATCCGTGTCCAGCTGTTGGCAGCGCGGAACACCAGCAGCTCGCGCGGGCCCGGACGGCGCCGCTTCAGAGCTGCGAGCACGTCGAGGGCTGGTGCGTCAGCGATCGCAAGTCGCTGTCGCTTTCCAGCCTTGCCGACATAGTCGAATACCGCGCGATCGGGACCAACGGTCACCTGGTCGCGAAGTAGCGTGGTGAGACCGTAGTGCTTGTTGTCGCGTGCGTAGCGGTCGGAGCCCACGCGGAGCAGACCGATGTCAAGTAGACGGAGCGAGAGCGCCAGTACGCGGCGATGGCTCAGCGGTTCGTCATCATCGCGGAGTCCGAGCTCGATCCGCCGCCGCAGAGGCCGCTGAGCGCGGCCGAACGCCTCCATGTCGTGGAACTTGACCTGATCGCGCTCGTGTTGCCACTCGGGGTGATATCGATACTGCTTCCGTCCGCGGCTGTCGAAGCCCGTCGCCTGAAGATGAGCGTTGGCGCTGGGCGCGATCCAAACCGCGCTCCATGCGGGCGGGATCGCAAGCCGGCGGATGCGATCGAGCACGACCGAGTCCTCGACGGGCGCGCCGTGCTCGTCGAGATAGACGAAGCCATCAGCTCGCCGTACGCGGTGAAGCCCCGGCTGAAAGTCGTGCACGAACCGGAGCGCAACGACGCTTTCCTCGCGATTCCTCGACGCGGTCATGACACGGGCCCAAGGCTCAGGCTTGCGTGGCGAGGCGTGCGTGCACTGATCTCACTGCGCTGGATCCCTCGCCGACGGCGGCGGCGACACGCTTCATCGAGTCGTGGCGGACGTCGCCGGCTGCAAACACGCCCGGCACGGACGTCTCGAACGGCAGCGGATTAGACGTGCCCGGCGCAGGGTCCGGCAGCTGGCGATCGGTGAGTACGAAGCCATGCTCATCCCGCACGACCCCGTCGCCCAACCAGGACGTCGCCGGTACCGCACCGATGAAGCTGAACAGGCCGGCGCAGCCGATCGTCCGCTGCTCCCCGGTGGCGACGTCGCGGAGCGTCACCTGCTCGAGGTGATCCTGGCCGCCCAGGGCTTGAACTTCGACGCCGGTAAGGAGCTCGACCTTCGGATCGGCCTCGATCCGCTCTATCAGGTAATGAGACATGCTCTGGCTGAGGTCGTCGCGACGAATGGCGAGCGTGACCTTGCAGTGGTGCTGGGCAAGGTAGATCGCGGCCTGCCCGGCGGAGTTGCCACCTCCCACCACCAGTACCGACATCCCGTCACATACCCTTGCCTCCAGATCAGTCGCCGCGTAGTAGACGCCCGCACCCTCGAAGCGCTCGAGGTCATCGACGGCCAAGCGCCGATAGCGGGCGCCGGAGGCCACGATGACCGCGCGTGCCGGGATCTCACTGCCGTCGCCGAGCACGACCGCGTGGAATCCTGCCTCGGCTCGCAGACCCACGACCTCGCAGGGGGCGTTCAGCCGCGCCCCGAGACGCATGGCTTGGACGGCGGCCCTCGCGGTCAGGTCCTCGCCGGAGATGCCGGTTGGGAAGCCGGCGTAGTTCTCGATGCGCGAGCTCGCCCCCGCCTGGCCCCCGATTGCCACCCCGTCCAGCGACACGGTGCGCAGGCCCTCTGAGGCGCCATACACGGCCGCCGCCAGACCCGCCGGGCCACTGCCCACCACGACGAGATCGAAGATGTAGCCGGGAGTCGGGCTGAATGTCAGGCCGAGATGTTCTGCGAACACCGCCGTCGAGGGACGACGCAGAATCTCTGTGGGCGTGATCACGACGGGGGTGTCCTGCGGGCGCAGGCCCATCGTCTGTAGCAGCGCATCCACATCCTCGGCATCCTCGAGGTCGATCCAGGTGTGAGCCAGTCGCGAGTGCTCGGCAAAGGCGCGCAAGCTCATCGCCTCGGCCGAGTACCTCGATCCGATGATTCGGATCGCCTGCGCCCCCGGTCCGGATCGCAGAATCTCCCGCCGCGCCACGAGCGCCGTGAAAATCGTGTCCGCGAGCGCCAGGCCGAACGCTCATGAGTTGGCGGAACTCGGCTTGCTCGATCACCAGCACCCGGCCCGAGCGGGTCACGCGGCCGGTCAGAAAGCGACGCTGACCGGTCAGCAGGGTCAACTCGCCAACGAAGCCACCCGGTCCATACGTGGCGATGATGTCGTCGTTCCCGTCATTGGGTCGCACGACCTGGACCTCACCATCGAGAACGACGAACAGATCGAAGGATGCCTCTCCAGCCTCAAACAGCAACTCCCCGGCAACGACTCGCTTCTCGCTGCCAAACGAAGCCATTTCCGCGAGCTCCGAGCCACTCAATACGGGAAAGGCGCGGTCCTCACCGGGCGTGCTCATCGGCCTCAGTCTCGCATCGCAGCGAGCAAAGTGTCATCGCGGCCAAAGCGCCCAAAGAGTGCGGCGACGTTCCCACATCCCGGCACTTGCGAAGCGCGCGGGTAGGAACGTCCAAGCCGAGTGCGCGTCGACTCGCCGGCTTTGGCGAGGCAGTTGAGCGCAGCGGCGCATGTGTGCCAGGATTGGGCGGCACAGACTGGAGGAGGCTCGAGAGCAGTGGCGCAGACGGCGGAGCCGCAGGCGATCCTGGTGGCACCAAGTGAGGCGGCGATCTTCCTCGTGCCGGTCGTCAAGGACGGCGGCGAAGACGTTCTTCGCGAACTGCTCGGCGATATCGGCGGACTGATCCGCTCGGTCGCCTTCCGGGTTCCCGATGGCGACCTGGGCTGCGTCGTGGGGATCGGCTCCGGGCTGTGGGACCGGCTTTCAGGCGGCGCGCGCCCGGCCGGCCTTCATCCCTTCGCCGAAATCGCCGGCGCACGCCACACGGCCGTCTCGACGGCGGGCGATCTGCTTCTGCACATCCGAGCGCGGCGCGCAGACCTGTGCTTCGAGCTCGCCCAGAGGATCGTTGAGCGACTGCGAGCTGTCGCCAAGGTGGTCGACGAGGTGCACGGCTTCAAGTCGTTCGACGAGCGTGACCTGCTGGGCTTCGTCGACGGTACCGAGAACCCGGTCGGCACCTCAGCGCCGGCGGCAGCCCTGATCGGCGATGAGGATCCACACTTCGCAGGCGGCAGCTATGTGCTGGTACAGCGATATGTGCACGACCTGCCGAGCTGGGATGCGCTCGCGGCGGAGGAGCAGGAGCGGGCCGTGGGACGCACGAAGCTGAGCGACATCGAGCTGGCGGACGATGTCAAGCCCGCGAACTCGCACGTCGCGCTGACGACGATCGTCGGCGAGGACGGGGAGCAGCGTCAGATCCTTCGCTACAACATGCCGTTCGGGCGCATCGGCGAGGGCGAGTTCGGCACCTATTTCATCGGCTATGCGCGCAGCCCGGACGTGCTCGAGCAGATGCTCGAGAACATGTTCGTCGGCAACCCGGCCGGCAACCACGACCGCATTCTGGACTTCTCGACGGCGACCACGGGCAGCCTGTTCTTCGTGCCCAGTATCGCGATGCTCGAAGATCTACCGCCACCGGTCGAGGCCAGGACGGCGGACGGCGCGGAGCGGGCCGAGGCGGTCGCGAGAGACTCGCTCGGAATCGGCAGTCTGAAATGAGCCGACTGGCCGTCGCAGGCCTATGACCGCGACGCGGCGGTCATAGGCAGGGACGAGCTTGCAATCTCAAGCCGGCTGGGCCGCGCAGGTGCGCACGGCGGTCACCACAACGGCGGCGACCTCCTTGGGGTGGGAGATCGTGATCACGTGTGACCCGCCCTCCAACTCGGTGATCTGCGCTCCCATCCGCTCGTAGCTGAAGTGGTGAACGCCGGGGTCGATGCACCGATCGGCGGTCCCCTCCGGCGTCCTGCCAGCCGAATATCAGGGCCCGGCTTTCGGTCTGCCACAGCCCGGTGCGCAGTGAATCCGGGAGGCCTCAACCGTCCTGGAGGCCGCGCCAGTCGCATTCGCCAGATGCGCATCAGTCGCCCCGCCAACGAGCACCGGCCCGGACCCGACGCCTGGCGCGCCGCTGGTCACCCGCGGACCGCTCTCCGCGACCAACGCCACGCGGACTATGATCGCGAACACTCCGCGTCGAGCACCACCACCACCCGAAAGCCATGACACGCACCTCGACCTCGAAGTCCAAGCGAGCGGCCGACGAGGGTGACTCCATCGGCACTCGCGCCGCTGCCCGATCGGCACTCGACGTCATGCTGACCGACGCGGCGATCGACGACGGAGGAGTGCGCCGGTTCGTCAAGCCGACGGCCGCCGTGAAGATTGCCGCGGCGCTCACCCGTCGTCCGGGGCGGCTGGCGGGTCGCGTGAGCGGGCTCGGCCAGGAGGTCGCCCGCGCGGCCGCCGGGCGCTCCGCAAAGGCGCCGGCAAAGGGCGACCGGCGTTTTGCCGACCCGGCTTGGAGCGAGAACTGGCTGCTGCGACGGTTGCTGCAGTCATACCTGGCCACCGTGGAGGTGGTGGACGAGCTGATCGACGACGCGCAACTGGACTGGCGCACCGAACGCCAGGCCCGCTTCGCGGCCGGCAACATTCTCGACGCACTGGCGCCGACCAACTTCCCATGGTCGAACCCCGCCGTGCTGCGCGAGATCGTCGACAAGGGCGGGGCGAACCTGATCAAGGGCGGGCGCAGGTTTGCCCACGACATGTCCAAAGCGCCGCGCCTTCCCGCGAGCGTCGACACGACCAAGTTCGAGCTCGGCGAGAACCTCGCAATGTCACCGGGATCGGTCGTGTTGCGCACGGACGTGTTCGAGCTGATCCACTACCGGCCGAGCACGGAGAAGGTGCACGAGGTCCCGCTCCTGTTCGTGCCACCGACCATCAACCGCTTCTACATCCTTGACATCGCCCCCGGGCGCAGCCTGGTCGAGCACCTCGTGGCGGCAGGGCAGCAGGTGTTCCTGATCTCATGGTGCAACCCCGGCGCCGAGGAGGGTCACTTCGACCTCGACACCTACGCGCGATCGGTGCTCGAGGCACGCGACGCGGTGGCCCAGATCACCAAGCAGAAGTCCGTTCACGTAAACGCGGCCTGCTCGGGAGGGATCATCACGGCGGCGGCCCTGGGACACCTTGCAGCCAATGCGAGCCTTGATGAAGTCGCGAGCCTCACTCTGTGGGTCTGCGCGTTGGACAATGCGCGCGCGGGTACGACCGCGGCACTTGCGAGCAGGGAGCTCGCGGCGGCCGCGGTTGCCGAGTCCGCGCGCAAGGGCTACCTGGACGGCCGCGCGCTCGCGGGTGTGTTCGCGTGGCTACGGCCGAACGACCTGATCTGGAACTACGTGGTCAACAACTACCTGCTCGGCAAGGACCCGCCCGCGTTCGACATCCTCTACTGGAATCAGGACTCGGTGCGCCTGGCCGCCGGGCTTCACCGCGACTTCGTCCATCTGGCCCTGGAGAACGCGTTGACCCACCCCGGCGCGCTCGAGACGCTGGGAACCCCGGTGGAGCTTCAGGCGATCGACGTCGACAGCTACATAGTCGCGGGCGTCAAAGACCACATCGTCCCCTGGGAGAACGCCTATCGCAGCACCCAGCTGCTTGGCGGCTCATCGCGCTTCGTGCTGTCGACCAGCGGTCACATTCAGGCGCTTGTGAACCCCCCTGGTCCGGCCAGCCGATCGACCTACAGAGCCGTCGACGAAGCGCCGGAGGATCCGCACGCCTGGCTCACGGGAGCGGAGCTGAAACAGGGCAGCTGGTGGCCGGACTACGTCGAGTGGCTCGCAGACAGGTCGGGAGGACTCAAGGCTGCACCCAGGTCTCTCGGCAGCCGCGCGCACCGGCCCACCGCCAAGGCGCCCGGCTCATACGTCCGCGCCGGCTAGCGTCGCCCCGAGCCTCATGGCTTCGGCGGCCTCTATTCTCCCTGCCCGCATGCCTGAGCAGCCCCATTCGCCAGGGCGCGCCGGCCGAGCCGGCGCAAGCACCGTGAGCGCGCCGAGGCGTACCGTGCGCCGGCGAACCGTGCGCGTTGAAGCTGCCGGCATCAACCTGCGTGTGTCTCGCCGCGGGAGCGGACCGGCTCTGCTGCTGCTGACGGGAATCGGCGCCAACCTCGACATGTGGCGGCCGTTCGAGCGCCTCGTGCGCGGCCGGGAGGTGATCGCGCTCGACGCTCCGGGTACTGGACTGTCCGAGCGGCCCCGCTTCCCGCTGCGCATGCGGGGGCTGGCTCGCATCGTCACGGCGCTTCTCGACGAGCTGGATATCGAACAGGCCGACGTGCTCGGCTACTCCTTTGGGGGTCTGCTGGCGCTCGAGCTCGCGCACCGGGCCCCTGAGAGGGTGCGGCGGCTGATCCTGTGCGCGACCGCGCAGGGGCTGCCGGTTGTGCCGCCGAACCCGCTTCCGGCCCTGATGCTGATGACGCCCGCGCGCTACTACCACCCGCGTCTGTTCAACCTCATGATCCCGCACATCGCTGGCGGGCGCACCCGCCGAGAGCCCGGCCAGCTCGAACGCCAGGCCGCGGCGCGACTGGCGCGACCGCCGGAGCTGCTCGGGTACAGCTACCAGCTGTACGCCGCGTCAGGCTGGACGAGCGTTCCCTGGCTGTGGCGCGTCAAACAGCCCACGCTCATCATCGCCGGAGACGATGACCCCATCATCCCGCTGGCCAACCCGAGACTCATGGCCCGCCTGATGCCCGACGCCCAGCTCCGCATTGTCGAGGGTGGCGGCCACCTGTTTCTCCTCGACGAGCCGGAGAGCGTGATCGACGACATCCACGGATTCCTGGAGAGTTGACCCGGGCGGCCGCCGTAGTCGAGAACCGGGATCGTGGGTCCGAAGGTGGGTGAAGAGCCTGCGGCCGCTTCGGCGACGAGTCCGGGTCAGGGATGTTGGGGGGGCGCCCGCAGGATTCGCATTTCAGGAGCGGCGCTGGACTGCCGATGCATTGCCGGAGCGTCCCCGCGAGAGGAGCAGAACACCGATGGCAACACATACGACCGAGAACTGTCGCCTTGTCACCCGTAGTGACTTCGACGGGCTGGTATGCGCTGCCCTGTTGAAAGAGCTGGGGATTCTCGATGAGATCAAGTTCGTCCACCCCAAGGACATGCAGGATGGGCTCGTCGAGATCACGGACCGGGACATCACAACCAACCTTCCCTACGTCCCCGACGCACGCCTGGCCTTCGACCATCACGAGAGTGAGACACTGCGCCTGGAGGAGACGGCCGCGAACCACATCATCGTCCCCGGCGCCCTGTCGGCCGCCAGGGTGGTGTATGACTATTTCGGCGGTGCCGAGCGTTTTACGAAAGTCACCGAGCCACTCATGGAGGCCGTCGACAAGGCGGACAGCGCCCTGTTCTCGCTCGATGAGATCCGGACACCGACCGGCTGGATCCTGCTCAGCTTCCTGATGGACCCGCGGACCGGCCTCGGTCGCTTTCGCGAGTTTCGCATCTCGAACTACCAGCTCATGATGGAGCTGGTTGACGCCTGCCTGGAGCTCAGCGTCGAGGAGGTCCTCGGACTGCCCGACGTGGTCGAGCGCGTGACGGTCTACCGCCAGCACGCGATCGCAGCACAGGCGCAGCTGCTGGAACGCTCAACGGTTCGAGACAACCTCGTCGTGCTCGACCTGCGCGAGGACGATGTGATCCACCCAACCAACCGCTTCATGATCTATGCGCTGTATCCCAAGTGCAATATGTCGATTCACGTGCTGTGGGGGCTGAAGCGACAGAACACCGTCTTCGCGATGGGCAAGTCGATCGTGGATCGCTCGAGCAGGACGGACGTTGGCGCGCTCATGCTCTCCTATGGCGGCGGCGGGCACGAGGCCGCTGGGACCTGCCAGGTGGCCAACGCCGAGGCCGAGCACGTGTTGGCCGAACTGGTCGAGCGCGTCAACGCCGACGGTTAGCGATTCAACGTCAGGCGACCGCCGGCGAACCACCCGACACACATGTGACCGAACGCGCTCTCGGCCAGCGCAGCGTCCAGGCCGCGGAACACCACCCCGAGGCGGCCCTGCCTGCAACAAGAAAGCGCGGTCATGATGTGCGCTGTCAAGCTGATGGCTCCTCCCGCCAGACGGGGCCTCCGCTACCGAGATGACACCTGCACCTGAGCTATCGGACCCGCCACCTGACAAGCGTCGGGCTCGTGTGCCGGTCGGGTCGAAGGCGACGCTCAGCTGGTTGGCGATGGCATTGCTGACCGTGGGGTCGGTGGGAGACCTTGGCGCCACACCCGCGACCGCCGCCTTGGGTCTCGCCTCGGTGGTGGTCTACGTCCTGCCCGCGATCGTGTTCCTGCTGCCGGCATCGCTTGTATCGGCCGAGCTCGCCTCAGGGTGGCGGGGTGGCGTCTACAACTGGGTGTCAGAGGGAATCTCTCCCAGGATGGGCTTCGTGGCCATTTGGTGTCAGTTCGCGCAGACCACCTTCTTCTACCCGGCGGTGCTCGCGTACATCGCGAGCACGCTGGCGTATGTGTTTGCACCGAGCTTGGCTCACAGCGGCCTCTACACGGCGGTGGTGATCATCGTGCTGTTCTGGGCGGCGGTGCTCGTCTCCTCCAGAGGGGTACTCGCCACCGGCAGGCTGGCGTCATACGGAATCTTCATCGGAACGCTGATCCCGGGGTTGCTCCTGGTCCTGTTGGCCGCGATCTACCTCCTGCAGGGCAACGCCTCAGCGGCGCCGCTGAGTACCCACCACGTGCTCCCGGCGTGGAGCGGATTGACGAGCATCGTGCTCATCGTCAATAGCTTCTTCCTCTACGCGGGGGTGGAGGTCAACGCAGTCCACGTGGACGAGCTGCGCGACGCCCCCCGCGAGTTCCCCAAGGCGACGTTCCTGGCCGTGATCCTGATTCTGCTCGTCTTCATCCTCCCAACGCTCGCGATCTCGGTCGCGGTCCCCGCGGCCCACATCAGCTTCACCGCCGGTGTTATGCAGGCGTTCAAGAGCCTGCTCGATCACTTCGGTCTGGGCCTGCTCGCACCGATCATCGCCGTCGCGTTGGTGGTCGCCTCCCTGAGTGGCCTGCTTGACTGGCTAACCGGTCCCTCGACCGGCTTGTTGGAGATCGCTCGCGACCGTGGTTATCTGCCGCGGTACTTCCAGCGGCTCAACTCAAAGGGCGTCCAAGTCCGCATACTCGTCGCCCAGGGAACGATCGTCACGTTGATCGGACTGCTCTTCGCCGTGATGTCGGCGGTCTCACGTGCTTACTGGGTGTTCGCCGCGCTGGCGACGGAGATCTACCTGATCATGTACGTCCTGATGTTCGTCGCCGCCATCAACCTACGGCGACGCCAGCCCGAGCACCGGCGTGGCTACCGGGCACCCGCACTCCTGACGACCTGCGTCGTGGGGACGCTCGCCTCCGCGGCTGCCTGCGTGGTCGGGCTGTTTCCGCCGAGCCAGCTTGGACACATACGTCCACTGCCGTACCTCCTGGCGCTGCTCGCCGTGACCCTCCTCGTCGGCGTCCTCCCGCCGCTCCTTCTCCACAAGCTGCGCCGGCCGGACTGGAAGGCCGCTGCCTGAGGGAGCAGCCGCGTGGAAGGGGCGGGGCCGCGCTGTTGCTTCTGCCGGCGGGAGTAGCCCGAGCGTTTTGACTATCGACAGTTGATCGATATATACTGCCTGTATGAGGAAGCGCGAGATGCAGGAGGCGACGTTCCTGATCCTGACCGCGTTGGCTGGAGGCACCCAGCACGGTTACGGGATCATCACCGACGTCGAGCAGATCTCGGACGGACGCGTCCAACTCCGCGCCGGCACCCTGTATACGGCTCTGGAGCGACTTCGCGCGGACAGCCTGATCGAGGTAGACCGTGAGGAGATCGTGGATAGCCGGTTGCGCCGCTACTACCGCCTCACGGGCACGGGTGAGGAGCGGCTCGGCGCCGAGGCAGCTCGCCTCCAGGCGAATGCGCTCGTCGCGATGTCGCGGCTCGAACCGGTAGGAGCGCTGCGATGAACGATGCCTCCGCTCTCGAACGCCGCTACCGGCGTCTGCTCGCGTGCTATCCCGCGACGTTCCGACGCGAGCACGATCGCGAGATGCTGTCGGTGTTGATGGCCGGCGCCGAGCAGGGCCAGCGGTGGCCGCGACCCGCAGAGGTCGCCGATCTGCTTAGAAGCGTGAGCTCGATGCGGCTGCAGAGCAGATTTCGAACGTCGTGGGAATGGGAGTACAGGCACCGGCGGGTCATGGTCCCAGTGCGCGTTCTCATCGGGATTTGGCTGCTGGCCCTTACCGCCATCCTCTATGGCTATGGCGTTGGAGGCTGGTGGGGATTGCTGCTGGTCCCGGCAGCAGCACTGCATTTCTACGTCGCCTGCCGCAACCTGCGGCACCGCGTCCACGGCTAGCAGGCCGGCAAAGGCACCTATCGTTCTGGTCCCAGCCGGCGCGTGAGCTGCTCATCAGGCGGTAATCCCTCGGATGTCGAGCTTGGCTACCAGTTCAGGGTCGTTGAACACGTCGATCGCCACGGCGCGGTCGCCGACGACCGTGAACGCCAGCACGGCGAACGGTCGCTCGCCCTCGAACGCGACCGCGCCGGCCGCGCCGTTGACCAGCGCCGGACGTACGTACGGCGCGAAACGCCGAGCCCTCATCGCCCCGCGCGCGACCCGCGCGGCGCCGTGCAGCTCGAGCGGGTCGCCGTCGCGGCGGTGCGCACGCAGCACGACATCCGGGTCGAGGACCACCGCCAGAGCCAGCAGATCGCCCTCCGCGGCAGCGGCGAAGTAGGCGTCCACGACTGCCTGCTGGCGGGTCAGGTCCGGGTCCGGCGCCGGTGCCATCTCCTGGACGCGGCGGCGCGCGCGGCTCGCGAGCTGTCGGGTCGCCGCCGGTGAGCGGTCGACCATCGCGGCGATCTCCTCGAACGGCACCGCAAACATGTCGTGCAGCACGAACGCGAGACGCTCGGCCGGGCTGAGCGTGTCCAGCACGACCTGTATCGCGATCCCGACCGACTCGGCCAGCAGCGCCTCGTGCTCGGGATCGGTCCCGGCCGCCGGATCCTCGACGATCGGCTCCGGCCGCCAGCCGTCGAGCGGCTGCTCGCCGCGGGTGCGACGGGACCGGAGCAGGTTCAGGCAGATCCGGGCGATGACCGTGGTCAGCCACCGCTCGAGGCTCTCGATCTCCTCGTCGCCGGTCCGCTGAAGACGTAGCCATGCCTCCTGTACAGCGTCTTCGGCGTCGCTCAATGAGCCGAGGATCCGGTAGGCGACCGCGCGCAGCCGGGGCCGCAGCCCGTCGAACGTGTTGGCCAGCTCGAGTTCGTCCATCGCGGTCACACCGTCCGGGTCTCGCGGGTCATAGTGGATAGACCCCGCAGGCCCAACCTATGTGACAGGAGCTTCCCGATGGCGCGCATCCACGGAGTATCGAAGACCAAGGCCAGGCCGATGGTCAGGCTCATCTACACGCTCGGACCGAGGATGATGAAGAAGCTGACCGGCCGCGCACCGCAGATCGGCAGCGGGATGGAGCCGATGGAAATCTGGGCCCATCAGCCGAAGATGATGATGGGGATGGGCAAGTTCAACCAGGCTGTGCGCAAGGGAAAGTCCGTCGACGAACGGCTCAAGTACCTGCTCGAGCTGAAGGGCGCGCAGATGATCGGATGCGAGTACTGCGTCGACCTCGGCTCGCAGATCTGCCGCAACTCCGGCCTCGCCGACGAGGAGCTGTTGGCCCTGCCGTGCTACCGCGACAGCGACCTGTTCACGGAACGCGAGAAGCTCGCGCTCGACTACACGGCCGCTGTCACGCGCACGCCCGTCGAGGTAACCGACGAGCTTTTCGCCCGGATGAAGGAGCACTTCAGCGACGAGCAACTCGTCGAGATCACGGCACTGCTGACGCTCGTAAACCTCGATCGGTTCAACGCCGCCTTCGGGATCGGCTCGGCCGGCTTCAGTGAGGGAATGGTCTGTGTGCCACCGGACCGCCCGGACTCGAACCCGGCGTTGGCGAGCATCGCCTAGAGACCGGTCTAACCACCGCGGGGCCTAACGGGAGTCTCGACCTTAGCCCACCTTGGCGTGTTCGGCACCGATCAGGGCGACGGCCAGGACCGCGGGCACCTCGCCACGGTTCGACCAGCGATGCCGGGTGCCGTTCTGGATGTAGGTGTCACCTGGGTTCAGCGCGACCGTCGCGCCGTCGTCGAGCTTGAGCGTGGCCTGCCCCGACAGCACCACGCCGAAGTCGACGGTGGCCGTTGTGTGCATGCCCGGCTCGGCCGTCTCGAGGTGCTCGGACAGCCCGGGCAGCTTCTCATCGAACTCGGCCAGGGCGGCCTCGATGTCGATGTCGGCTGGGGCGCCAGCACCCCCGTCGGGCGGAATGGTGAAGAATCCGACCCGAAAGCCACCCACGGGGGGGAAGTAGCTCCGAGCGTCCGGTCGCGCCCCATCGTCGGGGAACTGACAGGTTGCGTCTGATCCCCACAACTGGTGATACTCGCTCCCGGGCAGCAGCGCGAGAGTGACCGGGGCCACCTGCTCGTCCGCAACGAACACCGCCTTGCCCTCGGTGTCATGGCCGGTAACGACTCTTCGCACGTCCATGCCCACTCCTTCCGCCCGTCCGCCGCTTTCCGATGGTCCGCCGCTCCATCCTGCGGTTTGCCCTCGCTCGTCGCGAGGCCGCGCTCGGGAGCGCCGCAACGTTAGCGTACGGGGAGGGCTGCGCTGCGCTGCGCCTCATGGCCTCAGTCCTGCTCGGCCATCTCCAGCAACTGCTCGGCGGTGATCACCGCCGCAATCGCCGGATGGTTGACCTCCATGTGCTCGCGCCCGAGCTCCACGACCTGGTCGTCGTCCTCGGCCTCGATGACGTAGCCGCACTCACAAACGATTCGCTTTGCCATATCGGTATGTTCGCTGATGTGGTCGTGCAGCTGTGTGGGCGCCTCGTCGTGAGATCCGCAGGAGCCGAGATGGCGGGTCAGCTGCCCGGAGCGCAGGGCCGGATCGCGTTCGCGTGGCTCGTCTATAACCGGCACCGGGCTGCACCGCGTGAGGAGCTCGCGGCGGCGATCTGGGGAGAAGAGCTACCGGCTGCGGCGGGGCAGGCAATGCGCGCTCTGCTCTCGAAGCTCCGATCGGTGATCGGACGTGATTCGCTCCCGGCAGCTGGGCCGTTGCGTCTCAGGCTCGATGAGCATGCGAACGTCGACGTGGAGGTTGCCGCACGAGCGATCCACGACGCTGAGTCGGGGATCGTACGGCAGGAATGGGAGCGTGCCTGGATCGCCTCTCAAATTGCCATCAACGTCACGCGCCGCAGCTTCCTGACCGGGCACGACGGCGCGTGGGTCGAGGAGCGCCGCAGGGAGCTCGGCACCGTGTATACCCGTACCCTGGCGACGCTCGCCGCGGCTGCGTTGCAGCTCGGCCAAACCGAGCTGCTGACCGCCGAGAGGGCGGCGCGCGAGTTGGCCGCCGCCGAGCCGCTGAGCGAGAGCGCGGCCGCACTCCTGATACGAGCGCTTGACGCGCGTGGTGAGCGACCGGCCGCGCTCGTCGTCTACGACGAGTTTCGCCTACGGCTAGGCGAGACCCTCGGAGTTGCCCCGGGACCGCAGCTCGTGGCGTTGCACACGGAGATCGTCATGCGGTGACGAAACGCCAACGACGCGCCAACGCTCCAGCGACATGATCCGCCCATGACCAAGGCAGATGAGCAAACCGGCCTCCTGCAGCTCACGGCGATCCGCGACGGGACGGCGCCACCCGCGCCCATCCAAGAGTTGCTCGGTTTTGATCTCATCGAGGTGACCGAGGGCACGGCCATATTTTGCTACCGGCCGGACCTACGACACCGCAATCCGCTCGGGACTGTCCACGGTGGGATCGCGATGACGCTGCTCGACTCGGCCGCCGGTGCGGCTGTGCACTCCACGCTGAGCGATGGGTACCTATACACGACGCTCGAGATCAAGGTTAACCTGGTCCGGGCGGTCCGGCCAACAACTGGACGTCTGCTTGCCGAAGGGAGCATCGTCCATCGCGGGCGCACCGTCGCGACCGCAGAGAGCCGGCTGGTCTCTGCGGATGGAACGCTCTATGCCCACGCGACGTCGACCTGCCTGATCCTGCACGACTCCGACCAGAGCCGATCCTCCAATGCCGCCGTCGGCTCCGCCGGGGCCGACGCATCAAAGATCTGAGGCGTCGAGGGGCTCGTGCGTTCCGACGCGGCTGACACTAACCACGCAACCGCGGCCGTGAACGGGATCGAGTTGCACTACGCCCACGAAGGCGCGGGGCCACTGGTCGTTTTCCTGCACGGCTTCCCTCAGTTCCACTATGCCTTCAGGAGGCAGTTGCGGGCGTTCAGCGCGGACCACCTCGCCGTAGCTCCCGACCAGCGAGGCTACAACCTGTCATCGAAGCCGGAGGGTGTTCACAGCTATGGGATCTGGCCCGCGGTAGAGGATCTACGTGCCCTCGTTGAGCACCTCGGCTACGACCGCTTCGTGCTCGTCGGCCACGATTGGGGGAGCCTCGTGGCATGGGGATTTGCACTCCACTATCCGAAGATGCTTCGGGCGCTGATCAGCCTTGGCGGTGCCCACCCCGGTGTCCTTGATCGCGCGCAGCGGGAGGATGCCGAGCAGATCCAAGCGAGCCAGTATCTCCTCGGTCTTCGCCGCCCGGATGCGATCGGGTCGATCGCCGCCAACGACTTCGCCATGCTCGAGCAGGCGCTCGATCACCCCTTCTTCTCCGAGGAGGATCGCGAGGCGTACAGGCGGTCATGGCGTGTCCCGCGGGCGATCGAGTCCGCGCTCCACTGGTATGAGGTTGAGGGGATCGCGCCGCCGGATCGGGACGGTACCCCCGGCCACGGCAACTACTCCCCGGACGTGGCGCCCCTATTCGTCGATGTCCCGACGCTGGTCATCTATCCGGAGGCAGACCCATACGTGAGGCCTGCCTCTCATGCCGGCCTCGAGCATTTTGTTCGAAACCTGACGTTCCAACCGGTGAAGGACGGTACACATTGGATCGCCGAGCAACACCCCGAGCTCGTCAATCGCTACATACGCGAGTTCCTGAACGATCAAGGCCTCGCTCCCGGGTGAGCGGCGGTCGTTGGCTCGGTGCACCTTGGTTTTTGAGGGCTTATCGGCCCGACCTCGCACGGCCGCAGCCTCTGTTCGTCACCTCGCTAGCTTGAGGCCGCCAGCAGTGGCAGGCTCTGACTCAGCCAACCGGCTCACGAGCGTAGGCGCCCATAGCCTCGATGACGGGGCGGAGCCTGAGTCCGTGATCGGTCAGTCTGTACTCAACTTTGGGTGGGCTCGAGGGGAGCACGGTGCGCTCGATCAATCCCGCGGCCTCAAGGTCGTGCAGGCGCTCTGAGAGCATCCGCGGAGAGATGCCGGGAACCGCGGCGGCGAACTCGTTGAAGCGCAGCGCACCGGTCAGCGCCGCGTACAGGACCGACAACTGCCAGCGGCGCTCCAGGAGGTCCGCCGTGCGGCGGACCTCCTGTGGAATGGGCTTGCATCTAGGAGACGTGTGCGACTTCACGTGCAGGCTCCAATGCGCGATCGAGTACCTCCTGGACGGTGATCGCGGGGTGGAACGTCAACTGCCTGCGCACCTCCTCGGGAATGTCGTCCAGATCGCCGCGGTTTCGCTCGGGCAGGATCACGTCGGTCAGGCCAGCTGCGTGCGCCGCCAGCGCCTTCTGCTTGAAGCCGCCGATCGGCAGCACGCGACCCTGCAGGGTCACCTCGCCGGTCATACCGACGGTGTGCTTGACCGGGCGTCCTGACAGCAGCGAGGCGAACGCTGTGACCATGGTCACGCCTGCGCTCGGCCCGTCCTTCGGGATCGCTCCGGCCGGAACGTGGACGTGGAACTCCTTGTCCTCGAACGCATGCTCATCGATACCGAGCTCCTCGGCGTGTCCGCGCACGTAGGAGAGGGCGATCTGCGCCGACTCCTTCATCACGTCGCCGAGCTGGCCCGTCAGCACCAGGCCGCCCTTGCCGCCCTTCATCGCGGTGGCCTCGATGAACAGCACGTCTCCGCCGGTGCCGGTGACCGCTAGACCGGTCGCAACACCAGGCGTCGCAGTTCGCGCTGCCGACTCCTGGAAGTACTTCTGGCGGCCGAGCGCATCGCGGACGGCGTCCAGGTCGATCTTCACAGGTGCCTCCGTCTTACCGGACGCGATCCTGGTCGCCGTCTTCCTCAGCACCGTGCCGAGCTCGCGCTCCAGGTTTCGCACGCCCGCCTCGCGGGTGTACTCACTGATGATCGTGCGCAGCACCTCGTCAGAGATCTGAACCTCATCCTCGCGCAGGCCGTTTCGGTCGCGCTGGCGCGGCCACAGATAGCCCTTGGCGATGGCGAGCTTCTCATCAGTGGTGTAGCCGTCGAAGCGGATCACCTCCATGCGGTCCAACAGCGGCCCGGGGATGGTGTCTGCGACGTTGGCGGTTGCCAGGAACATGACCTGTGAGAGGTCGAGCTCGACGTCCAGGTAGTGGTCTCTGAAGGAGTGGTTCTGGGCGGGGTCAAGGACCTCGAGGAGTGCCGAGGAGGGGTCTCCGCGCCAGTCGGCGCCGACCTTGTCGACCTCATCCAGGAGGATCACCGGGTTCATCGTGCCGGCGTCTCTGAGCGCCCTGACCAGGCGACCCGGCAGGGCTCCTATGTAGGTGCGCCTGTGCCCGCGGATCTCGGCCTCGTCACGCACGCCGCCCAGCGACATGCGCACGAACTCGCGTCCGGTGGCACGGGCGATCGACTCGCCGATCGAGGTCTTGCCGGTTCCAGGGGGACCGATCAGGGTCAATATGGCCCCTGACTTGGGGTCTGCCTCGATGCCGCGCTCAGATCTGAGCTTGCGCACGGCCAGGTACTCGGTGATGCGGTCCTTGACGTCCTCAAGGCCCTCGTGGTCTGCATCAAGCACAGCTCTGGCCGCGACCGGGTCGAGGTGCTCCTCAGAGCGCTTTGACCAGGGAACGGCGATCAGCCAGTCAAGATAGGTGCGGATCATGCTCGACTCGCCCGTCTGCTCGCCCATGCGCTCCAGGCGATTGAGCTCCTTCAGCGCCTGCTCTGAGACGTCCTTTGGCATGTGGGCCTCCTCGATCTTTGAGCGGTACTCCTCGACGACCGAGGCGTCGTCATCGCCCAGCTCCTTGCGGATCGAGTCCATCTGCTTGCGAAGGAAATAGTCGCGCTGCTGCTTCTCAGCGCCCTCCTGGACGTCCTCGCGGATGCGCTTGCGCACCTGAAGCTCTGCCAGCGACTCGCGCTGCAGTGAGACCGCGAGCTCCAGGCGCTCGGTCACGTCGAGCGTTCTCAGGAGCTCGACCTTCTGCTCGTATGACAGGTTGGGGGAGTAGCCGGCGGAGTCCGCGAGGGCTCCGGGCTCGGCGATTGCTCTGAGGAACGCGGAGATGCGCCCGTCGTCGCCGCGCAGCTCGAGGATCTCCTCGACGGTTGCGCGGTACTCGCGCTCGAGCTCACGCGTGCGCCCGTCAACGGGCACATCGTCAGGTCGCTCATCGACCTCGACGCGGAGCTCTCCGCCGGGTCCGGTCTGGGCGGCTCCGATCAGCGCGCGGTGCTCGCCTGAGATGGCAACCGCACGCCCGCCGCCGGGCAGGCGGATCTGCTCTGAGACCTCGGCGATGGTGCCCACCTCGAGAAACTCGTTCTCGTGGCGGGGGACGAGCACCACTCGCTCATCCTCGCCGACGTCCACGGTCAGCGTGATGCCCATGTTGGGGAACACGACGGTGTCATCCAGGGGGATGAGGCGCACCGACGGCTTGGGCTCGGAAGGCTGAACTTGGGTTGTGTCTAAGGGGCTAGGCATTGGTATCGACTCCATATGTGGTTACGAAAGTGTAGTTAGTATAGCGCGCGATGGTTGTGTGCGCAACTAGCTTGGTGGCGAGCAACAGGTGGCTCCGAGCGGCAGCCGGCGCTCACCCTGACGGACCCAGCGGGGGCCTCACGCTCCGATGACCTCTTGCGCTTAGATCAACTGACATGCGGCCGCCGGCCGCGATCGAACGAGAGGAGCCGTCGTGGCGAGGGTATGGTTCATCACAGGTACCTCGAGGGGCTTTGGCCGTGTTTGGGCGCAGGCGGCGCTCGAGCGCGGCGACAGCGTCGCAGCCACCGCTCGGGACATCCGCACGCTCGAGGACCTCGCCGCAGCGCACGGCGAGCGCCTGCTGTCACTGCAACTCGACGTGACGGACATGGCAGGCATCGAGGAGTCGGTACGAAGCGCCCACGAGCACTTCGGCCGCCTGGACGTGGTCGTGAACAATGCGGGCTACGGCCAGTTCGGCGCGATCGAGGAGCTGACTGAGCAAGAGGCCCGGCGTCAGATCGAGACCAACCTGTTCGGCCCACTGTGGGTCACGAAAGCCGTGGTCCCCCTGTTGCGCGAGCAGGGCTCGGGCCACATCATCCAGGTCTCCTCGATCGGTGGCGTGATGGCGTTCCCAATGCTGGGTCTGTACCACGCGTCCAAGTGGGGCCTTGAGGGGTTCAGCCAGTCGCTCGCGGCGGAGCTCGCCGAGTTCGGGGTCCACGTGACCCTGGTAGAGCCCGGAGGCTTCACGACCGACTGGTCGGGCACATCGGCCGGGCGAGCGCAGGAGATGGCCGTGTATGACGGAGTACGCGAGCGTCGCCTGCAGGCACTCGGACCCGTGCGATCACAACCCGGCGACCCGCAGGCAACCGGTGCCGCCATCCTCGAGCTCGTCGATGCCGCCGAGCCCCCGTTGCGGGTCTTTTTCAGCAGCACCGCTCTGCAGCTGATCCGCCGCGAGTACACCTCTCGGATCGAGAACTGGCAGCAGTGGGACCTCCTGGCCCAGCGAGCCCAGGGTGGCACCGAGAGCTAGCAGCCCTTTAGCTGGAAAGACCTGAGCCGCTCACCGTCGCTTCCCCTGGCCTTGGCCCAGGGAGCGTATCCGCGACCGGGCTGCATACGCCGCCCGCGAACTAGTCGCGAGCGCCTTCTCTGGCGCTCGCCGGGCGGGGCCTCCGAGAGCCGACCGGATGGTCTCTGCTCACATAACGTCCGGCGCGCCGGTGAGCTCGAGGCTGAGCTGCCATAGGCGGCTCCGCGTGTCTCGGTCGTAGGCCGCGGCGTTGGCGCGCGTGTCCTCGGTGCGGTCAAAGAAACGACCGGTCGTGTCGGCCAGACTCGGGTCACTTACGAGTCGCCTGGTCGCCGCCTCGCCCTCCTCGAGGGTGTCAACGCTGTGTCCGATCTCCTCGAGCACCATCTTGGTCGGCATGTAGGTGGCCGGGTGCAGGCTGTTGACGGTTATCCCAGGGACTGTCAGGCGCTCTGCGAGGACGAAGCCGGCCGTTATCTGTGCGAGCTTGCTCTGTCCGTATGCTCGCGCCCCGTTGTAGTGCCGCTCGAGCATGACATCGCTGAAGTCGATGGGGTGCTGCCCAAGCGAGGCGACGTTTACGATTCGCGCGGCCGGTGCAGCGGCGAGCAGGGGCAGCAGACGCAGACTTAGGTCGAACCCGGCCAAGTAGTTGACGGCGAAACGCAACTCGTAGCCATCCGCACTCAGCCGGCGCGTGCGACCGTCGGGTTCGCCGCTACCGATCCCTGCATTGCTGACCAGGACGTCGAGACGATCAGTGACATCGAAAACCTGACGGCTCAGGTCCCGCACCTGCCTCAGATCTGCGAGGTCAGCGATCACCGTCGCAGGCGCTTGCTCCTTTGGCTGCCTAATCTCCGCCACAAGACGCTCGAGCTTGTCGCGGTTGCGGCCATGGAGGATTAGCTGTGCCCCTTCGGCAGCGAGGCCGGCGGCCAAAGCGCGGCCGAGACCATCGGTGGCACCGGTTATTAGCATCGTGCGCGCGTCCCTCATACCGTCCCTTCCTCGTCGTTGGTGATCGCCGAACACAGGCAGAGCAATCTTCTCATCAGGGCCGCGGCAATGGCCGGATCCAGCCGGCCTCGTTGGCGGACACGCACCTGGCAGGAGCCGCCCTCGCCAGCTCGGTGAAGTGCGGCTCGGCCGCCGCCTGATCGCAGGCGGCTGTGTCGCTCATCGGGCCGGCCGGCAGCGCGATCTTCGGGGCCGAGCCGGCGCCCGCTGTCGGCTATAACGAATCGATCGCTGCACGCGCAACCAAAAGACCGAGATCCGGCCCGGCCGATGCGCACCTCTGGTGGCCGCTTGCCCGCAGCACCGGCGCGGAGGGGAGCGACTGATGCGCCAGGGACCGCTCGCCGGCCGCTACCCCGCGATCGCGGCGATGGTGCTGTTTGCGCTCGTCCCCTACCTCGCGCTCTCCGCCGCGCTCGAGCCGCTCACGCCGATCATTGCGAAGGATCTCCACACGAGCCTCCAGACGATGAGCCTCGGCTCCGGCCTGGCGAACGCCGGCTATGCGATCGGCACGGTGCTCGCGGTCCAGTTCGCGCAACATCTGCCGCAGCGCCGAATGCTCATCGTCTACGCTGCGCTGCTCCTCACCGGGTCGGTGCTCGCGGCCTCGGCCCAGAGCGCCGGCGTGTACATCGCGGGGCACGTGCTCCAGGGACTGTGCACCAGCCTGATGCTGATCTCCGCGGTGCCCCCGCTCGCGATCGGATTTCCCGCGAGCAAGCTGCGCATCACGGCGATGATCATGAACCTGTGCATCTTCGGGGCCGTCGCGCTCGGACCGACGCTCGGCGGGCTGCAGGCGAACTCGGGCGGCTGGCGCCCGCTGTTCTGGATCGTCGCGGCGATCGCGGCGTGCGCGTTGATCCTGTCGCTGCTCACGTTCGACGACGCGCCGCCGGCCGACCCCGACTCGCCGCGCGACCTGCCGGCGATCGCGCTCGCGACCGTCGGCTGCGTCGCCGCGTTCTTCGGCGCCTCTCAGCTCCTCACCCACAGCTTCGCGGGCCCAACCACGCTCGTGCCACTGCTCGGGGGGCTCGCACTGATCGTCACGCTGGTCGTCTACGAGTACCGCGCGAAGCAGCCGTTGCTCACCATCCGCGCGCTGCTCACGAGCACGATGCCCGTCGCCGGAGTCACCGTCGCGCTGTTCGCGGCAGCCGCGTCGGTCTCTGCGACGTCCCTCACCGCAGCCGTGCTGCTCAAACACTACGACCCGCTTCACGTCGGTCTG
Source organism: uncultured Solirubrobacteraceae bacterium (assembly GCA_963826995.1). Taxonomy (GTDB): domain Bacteria; phylum Actinomycetota; class Thermoleophilia; order Solirubrobacterales; family Solirubrobacteraceae; genus Palsa-744. The sequence goes on from CAWGYZ010000006.1 coordinate 960,281, forward strand.
CTCTACCTGCCAGAGGTGGCGGGAGCCGTGATCACGGCGATCCTTCTCGGCGTCGTCTTCAGGCGCCGCTCGATCCACTACCTGCCGCTGGCCGGGATGATCTTCCTCGCCGCCGGGATTGCGGTCTTTGCCGCGCAGATGCCACCGAGCGAAGTGACCACGCTGATCGGCTCGGGTCTCACCGGCATCGGCCTCGGCGCGACGGTCGCGCCCGCGCTCTTCGTCGCGGGCTTCTCGCTGCAATCGGCCAATCTCCAGCGGGTGTTCGCGATCGTCGAGCTGCTGCGCGCGGTCGCCGCGTTCATGGTCGCGCCGATCTTCGCCCACTTCGCCGTGACGGCGGCCGGAGGCTTCGAATCCGGCACCGAAACCGTGCTCTGGATCGGCGTCGGTATGGCGCTCGGTGGCGCCGCGCTCGGTGTCGCGATCTACGTGCTCGGGGGCGCGCGCCCGCAGACCCCTGACATCGACAGGTTCCTGGATGGCGACGAGCCGGCCTGGTACTCGCCGCCGCTATTGGCGCGAGTGCGTGGAGGGCCCGATTGGACCGAGCCGGCGGCGCGGCCCGGTCCGATCCTGGACGGCGCCGATGGGCTCCCGCCCCGCCCGCGCATCGGACGCGAGGACGGACACGTGGAACCGGCCGTCGAGAGTTCCGAGCGGACATGAGCTCGAGCGCGGCGTCTGCGGAGACGACAATCGCGGGCTCGGGCTTGGTCCTGTTCGCCTACGACGGCTCTGAGCTCGCGAAGCTTGCGATCGACGAAGCCGGCCGGCAGCTCCCGCGCGGGCGCGAGGCGCTCGTCCTCTGCGTCTGGCAGCCGGCGGATGTCGGCTTCGTGCCAGCCGGCAAGCTGCATTTCAACGCCGCGCACGCGAGCGAGGTGAGGAAGGCCGCGGAGGAGACCGCTGCGCACGGTGCCGAGCTCGCCGAGCAGGCCGGCTTCCGCGCGCAGAGCATGGCCGCCGAATCGGCACCGACCTGGCGCGGGATCGCGAAGGTCGCCGACGAGCGCGGCGTCGACCTTATCGTGCTCGGCTCGCACGGCCGCCATGGGTTCGCCGGACACGTTTTCGGCAGCGTCGCCTCGGCCGTCGCGGAGCACTGCCGGCAGTCGGTGCTGATCGTGCACCGACGGGACTGACTGCCTGGACGGCCGGACGTTCGGCACCTGAGGAACGTCCTTCGATAAGGGTGCCTCAGCCACCCCGGCCGCCGCAGCGCGTCAGTCAAACTCAATCGCGACCGTACTGGTCGCGCCGGAGTGGCCGTGTGCGATGCTCATCCTGCGCTGCTCGACAGACGGCTTCGGAGTTGCGACCTCGTGGGCGGACACGTGTGGCGTCAGGTGTCGTGCGTGAGACATCATCCACGCGAGAAAGCCGAGCAGAGCGACGTCGAGAAGCACGATCGTGGCGATTGCGGCTGACAAAGACATTGTTGCCCCTTTGGGTGTCGATGGCTATTGCCGCAAATTACCGGCCGTACATCTGCAGGTCTGTGCAATGGATCACACGCGCGGCGGCTACCGCGGCTCCGGTTCACGGGACACTGTGGCGAACGAGCTGATCAAGCCACCGCGCACGCAGGCTGCGTGCAGGCGAAAGCGACACCCAGACGCATGCGCACGCGACCCCGTGCGCTACAGCAGTCCGACCTGGCGGAGGATCGACACCGAGTCTGAGTAGACGTCCTTGCGCTTGACCATCCCGTCCTCGAACGGGATCACATCCATGCCCTTCCATTCGATGCGCTTCCCCGAGGGCTCAGCAACGATCTCGCCCCGGCTGAGCGGCTTGACGTGCGTCGCGTTGGCGGTCCACTCCTGAACCACAAGGTCCTCGCGCACGTAGAGCCTACGCGTCTGGAACTCGATGTCGGGCCAGGACTCGAAGATGCCCGCGATGTGTTTCAACGCCTGCTCGCCCTCGGCACGCTCACCGGCGGTGTGGTTCTCGAACACCATATCCGACGCGTGCATCGACCCTATCCGCTCAACATCGTGGTTGTTCCAGGCGTCGTTGTAGGCGTCGATCGTCTCGTGCAGCTGGTCGGTGGTGGTGCTCATGCCCACTCCATGGGTTCAAACCCACTCGTTCGGGGCGCCGAGACGATGAGCACGCTCGCGCTCTCCGCGCCCGCGTTGCTGACGGCACGCGAATGATTGGGGTCGATCCGCGCGAACGTCCCGGCCTCGACAGAATGGGGCTCGCCGTCGATGAGAAGCGTTGGGTTCCCGGCCAGGACGTAGAAGACCTCCTCCTGATCGCGGCCAGTCTCATCGTGTTGAGGAATCTGCTCGCCCGGTGGGATCTCTACGACATTGATCCCAAATGACCGCACATCGAGAGTGCGGCGAACGAGCTGCCAGTTGCCGACCGTCTCGCAATCGTCTGTGTGGGCGATCTTGTAGCTCACCAGGTGGGCTAGACTATCTACCAGTAGGTAGGTTGTCAACCGAGATTGCGAGGATACACCGGTGGCGATGAGAGTGCAGGCGGGGACCATCGCACCGCACAGTCTGAGTCCGAGGCGGCGGGCGGGTGATACGCGCACGCGTATCCTCGATGTCGCCGAACGGCTCATTCAGGTCCGGGGCTTCAACGGCTTCAGTTACGCGGACGTCGCCGCGGAGTTGGCGATCACAAAAGCGAGCCTTCACCACCATTTCCCGAGCAAGGCGGGGTTGGGCGAGGCGCTGATGACACGCTACGCCGAACGCTTCACCGACGCCTTGTCAACGATCGACGCGGACATCGCTTCGGCGCCCGCCAAGCTCGAAGCGTATGCCGGCCTATATGTCGACGTGCTGCGCGAAGGACGGATGTGTCTGTGCGGGATGCTCGCGGCCGAGCACGAGACCCTGCCGCCGCCAATTCAAGGCGCCGTCATCGCCTTCCTTGACGAGAACGAGGACTGGCTCGAGCGCGTTCTCGAGCAAGGCCGCGTCGATGGAAGCCTGCGATTCAACGGCACGGCGAAGGAGACGGCGAGAAGCATCCTCGGTGGTCTGGAGGGGAGCATGCTGGTGGCTCGATCCCGTGGAGAGATAGAGAGCTTCCAGACCGGAGCCGCGCTGTTGCTGAGCGGCCTCGCCGGCGCTGCCTAGCCGCTGCAACTGACCGGACTATGCAAGAGGCTAGTTCCCGGTGTCCGGTGTGAGGCCGCGTTGCCAAGGACGGGAGACGGGTGCTTTCACGGCGATGTGGGAAACCCCATAGGCGAAGCAGTGGTCTTTTGACGTAGGGGCGACCGTTGGGAAGCACCGCCGACATGCTGTGCGCGGCTCAGTGGATGCGGACCCCCGGATTGGCGCAGCGCAGTCAATCCAACGCTTGGTTGTCTAGTTCCAACTGCACGGCCTATAGCGATATGTTCCACGGGATTCCCATGTTGGCGACTTCGCTGCAGAACTTTATTCCGTTGCTGGCGCCGATCCTGGCAGGCATAGTCGGCGCGCTCGGTCTTGTTCTAAAGGAATGGCGCATTGCTCGCGATCGTCGCAATATCCGCCAGCAAGCTCTCGCCGAGGCCAGCGCAGAGGTGACCTTCGCGACCGAATGGTGGAAAGCACACCAAACGCTGGGTGCAGACCCATCGACGGGATCGACAGCCAAGGCGCTTGAACTGCTAGGTGAGGCCGAAGCCAAGGTGACGAGCACGCAGCACCTCAGCGTTAGGGCCAGGAGACCCGTAACGGTCCGGCGGTTGTTCCTGGCCGGCCCACTGCACAAACGGTCAGCGAGGGTTCTGAGGGGACTCTTCTGGATCAGCTTCGGGATCCTGCTAGTCGTATGCACCACGGTCACGGCCGAACTTGCCAACAATGGCAAGGAAGTCGGCGAAGAAATCACCGGACTGATTACCCTGGCCGTCATCACCGTGGGTCTCCGCGCTTGGGCTGGCGCGAACGAACGATGGGATCCGCCCGACGGGTTACCCTGGGATCCGCGTGGGCACGCCGAGTCGGCGCCTGCTCTGGAGCGGCCTGCTCTGGATCAGCCCGACCAATCGCAATGAGTGCGGCGAGGGGGCTCCCCCACCAGGCGAATTGCGAACGCCGTCGTCACCCTACGTGCTTGTCATACGGACGTCCAAGCGCGTCCACGATCAGCGGGAAGACGTTGCTGTGCGCCTCGCGCCCCAGGAAGACGTCGAGGTGGGTGTAGCCGGGCAATGCATGAAAGCGGTGACGTCCGGGCGAAAGCGCATCGAAGTACGCAAACGTCCGTTCCTGGGAGGCCGCCAGGAAGCATGTATTTTCGCTGCCCGCAATGAATGTGAACCGCGCGTCGGTCTGGGGCCTGCCGTCGACGAAGCTCTGTGGAAGGCCGCCGATCTTTCCGGTCGCGACCAGGTGCCCCGCCGACGCGCAACTGGCCATCTGCTTGAAGAACGACATCGGGCAGAAACCCCACTCGCGGGCACCCCACTCGTGCGTGTCGTGGTCGAGGTTTGAGTGGTGCCAGAGGACCTCGCGACCGACACCGTAGAAGAAGTTGGCCGAGCGGCAGACGTCGCTGTCGCACACGCCGGGCCCGACGGTCGCCAGTAGCGCGACGGCCCGATTGATCGCCGCCGGCGACCGCGCCGTCCACTGCGGATCGACGCCGCGCAGCAAAAGGGACGTCGCCGGCATAATCGTCCGCATCCGCAGTTCAGAGCGCCGTGTGAGGCTGACGTGCAGCGAGACCGCGTTGCTGACCACGTCGGTCACCTCGGGCACCAAGCCCGCAACCGCCGCCATCATGAAGCTAGTGGAACCCTGGCAGTGGACGACCGCCTTGAGCGTCTCCGAGCCTGTCTCAGCCAGGATGGTGGCGACCGCCGCAGGATGATCGTGGAGCGCAACCTCATCGAGCGTCCACATCGAAGGGGGCAGGTCGATCGAGCCACGCCAGTTCTCCGCCCATACGTCGTAGCCGGCGTCGACCAGGGCGCCGGCGAGCGTCTGTTGCGTGGGAGCGCCGTAGAACATGTTCGCTCGCACCGAGCAGCCATGCGCCAGCATCACCGGACCGCGCCATGGCTCGCGCGGGCCGCGAATCTGGTGAAGCGTGCCGAAGCGGCCGTCGCCGGTCTGAAACCCGACGATCCGGCGCCGCAGTCCGGTCGGCCCGGGGAGCTCGTGCCATTCGCCCGGCTGATGTCCCTGCCAGCGCAGGTCGAGCTTGCCCGGGCTCGGCCAGTCGGCGTCATTGACCAGCCGCGAGCGATGGCCGAACAACCCGACCAGTTGACCTGAGAAGTAGCGGTCGAACTCGGCGACCGAGCCGATGCCGCGGGGCCCGGCGGTGCCGCGCATCGACGCGAGCATCCGCGCGAAGTCGATCTTTCCGATATGCAGGATCCCGGTCGCGACGGTCGCCTCGTCCCCCTCGGGCTCGTCCTCGTGGTGGCCGCTGAGGATCCGAATGAGCAGCCTGGAGGTATCGCCCCAGCCGTCGAGGTTCGGACCGTGCTGGACGTCCTTGAAACCGCTAAGCGTCAGTGCCCGGCCATCGCGGTCGCGCAGAAACAGGCGATAGAGCATCCGCCGGTGCGAAAGGGAGCCATCGACGACGAACAGGTTGAACCAGCCGCGCTCGGCGCGCAGCTCGCCGCCGAGCTCGTCGCACTGAACGGTGCCCTGGGCACGGCCGAGGTGGTTGGAGTCGGCAATGAAGCGATCGACATCGTCGATGTCGATCGTCAGCTGCTGGCTGCAACGCGTCCCGCGCCGGCGTCCAGCGACCATCGCCTGGTTGTAGCTCAGCTCGTCAAACGAGATCCAGCCCGACATCCGCTCGTTGAAGCTGACCGAATTCATCTCTGCGGGCTCTCGATCATGGCATCGGCGGAGCGGTCGGCGAGCGCAGCGATGGTGAAGCTCGGGTTCGGCCCAACGGGGCCGGGCATGACAGATCCGTCGGTCACCCACAGGCCGGGGTACCCGTGGACACGCCCCCAGGGATCGACAACGCCTCGGCGCCGATCGAGGGCCATCCCGCAGCCGCCAACCGGGTGCACGGTCACGGCGCGGCCGGCCCGCTGCAACGGGTCCTTGTCGAGGTGGCCGCCGAGAGCATCCGCGAGCTCCTCCAGCGAACCGCCGACACTGTCGAAGTAGTCACGCGAGGGCGTTGCGCTCCAATCGAGCTCCAGCCGCTCGCCGTCGAGCCGCAGGCGCCCGTTGGGAATGTCGCGGCCCATCGCGAGCAGCGGCATCATCGCGGCCGAGGCGTGAGCGTCGCCGAACAGCTCGGCCGCCACGCCGCCGTCCTCGCTGTCGCGTCTCCGGCGCAGGCGGTCGATCAGATCCCCGAGGATCTCGCGACGCGCACCCCAGATATCCTGCGGCACTTCCAACTCGTGCCACAGCCACTCGGCGAACGCGGGTGCTCCCGCGTCCTGGAGGTAGTAGTCGCGACCGCAGGCCGAGCGCTCCTCGCCGACGTGGATCGACGCCGTGATCACCGGACCGCGACTTGGCTGCAGATAGCGCCACTCGGACTTGCCGTTCGGTTGCCGCACGGCGCAATCGCGCGCCATGGCCAGGCAGTCGCCGTTCGCCGACAGGCGCGTTCCGAGCGTCGGGCTGAGCCCGGGCAGCGACGCGCGGTTCGCGAGCAGCAGGCGTGCACTGCCGATCGCGCCAGCCGCGATGACGACCTGCTCGGCGCTGACCACCCGGCGTTCGTCCTCGCTGTCGTCGAGCAGGTGCGGCGGGTGCCCGTCGCGCGCGGTGAGGTGCTGGCGGTAGCCAACCAGGTAGCCACGGCCCCGCTCGCCGGCCACGACCGGTGAGATCGTGCGCACCTCGCAGCAGGTCCTGAGCTCGGCGCCCAGCCGCCACGCCTCGCTCAGGCAGGTCAGGTCGAGCGTGCTCTTGGACCCATAATTACAGCCGATGTCACACTCCCCGCACAGGCGGCAGGTGCTCCGCGGCGCTCCATGGACGTTCTGCTCACCGCCCGGGATCGGCACGCCGGGGGCCGGGCTCTCGCCATCGGCGGCGAACATGACGGCCAGCGGCGGCAGCTCGCACTCGAGCCCCATGCGCTCGGCCGCCTGCAGCATCGCCCGGGTCTTGGGGGTCGCCGAGTATGGCTCACCCCTGTCCAGGGGAAACCGCTGCGGGCGCTGGAACTGTTCGAAGCGGTCGTAGTGAGGCTCCAGATCAGCACGCGTGACCGGCCAGTTCTCATAGCCGCCGTCGCCCAGGTCTTCGAGCACGAAGGTCCGCTCATCCTTGCGAAGCATGACGTTGGCGTAGATCAGCGATCCGCCGCCGAGCCCGCTGGCCAGCACGACGTCGAGCGAGCTGAAAGCCCACAGGTCGAACAGCCCATAGGTCCCCCTCCCCGGAGCCCAGAAGTTCTCTCGCATGCCATACGGCGTCCGTGCGAACGCCCCCGGCGGGTGCGGCTGGCCCCGCTCGAGAACGAGCACCGACTTGCCGGCGGCGGCCAGGCGCATGGCCACGACCGATCCCCCGAAGCCCGTTCCGACCACGATCACATCGAAGTGCTCGTCACCCCCCATCGAGATCCCGACTGTAGCCCCTGCATACGGACCGCGCAAGGACGTGTGCTTCATCGCACACGCGCGCGTATTGCGTGTCGGCAGAAGAGGCGTTAGCGTTCCGGCATGGGGCGGGGGGAACGCGCGCAGGCGGTCACGATCATTTCACCAGTTCACCGTTGGTGGGCGATGTGGCTGCGCCTGACCTGGCCGGTCGCTGATCGGCTTGAGCTCGTCAAGCGCCCTCTGCTGCGGCTGTCGTTCATCCACTTTGCGCACTGGTCGCTGATAAATCGCACGCCCCCGGGCAGGCGCCGCGCCCGCGCGCAGCGGCTGCCCCATCCCTACGTGCTCTTCCAGACGAATTTCGATGATGACCTGCACGCCTACATCGACGCCTTCGCGCTGATCGTCCCCTGGCGTATGCGCGCCATGTGGCAGGGCGTCTTCCGGTTCCCCGGCCCCAGCCCGGTCGACCGCTTCCTCAGCTTCATCAACGAGCGGACCACGCCTACGCAGTACTACTACTGCGCCTACCCGGAGGCCTCCGCCACGATGATCAACGCCGCGCTCAGCCTCGACGCCCACCACCGCCGGTTTCAAGCCGAGACGTCCGGGCTCGGCGACTCGGCGTTTGCGGCGCGCTACAGCGAATTCCTCGCGCAGACGCAGCGGCTGCTGTGAGCGACTCACCGGAGGGGCCCTTTCCGCTCGTCGTGCTGGCTCCGATCAGGGAAGGGCGCGACGAGGCGCTGCTTGCCACACTCGCCGCGATCCCGACCGGTCCCAGCAGCCCCTTTGCGCGCGTGGCGTCCACCCATTTTGCCCGTTGGGTGCTGATCGCGGCTCTGCTCGACGGGAACGGCGAGCCGGCCGAGGCCGGCCAGGCCTACCTGCTGTTCACCGCCGACTTCGACGGCTCGCTGGAGGGTTGGGCGGCCGCCGTGGCGAACGTGATCGGACCCGATGTCGACCGCGTATTCGACAACTGTCACGGCTACCTTGGAAGCAGCGACGCAAGCGTGTTCCTCGGCTTCATGCGCGAACATCGCATCGACGCGGGATTCTCGATCGTCTCCTACCGCGCAACGGTCAAGGCGATCCGTGAGAGCCTTGAACTCAGACATGCCCTGCGAGAGTTCGCGTCGGCCTCGCAGGGGCTCAAGCCGGGTGAGCTGCGCGGCGCCTGGAAGGAGCGCTTCGGGCAATGACGACACTTGAGGGGCTGCAGGGAAACGTCCTCGCCGCCTACGGAACCCCCCACGCCTCCTACCTGTTCGCGACAGTCGCCGACTCCGTCGCGGCACGCAGTTGGCTCGCGGAACGGCTCGATCGGGTGACGACCTACCGCGGTTGGGAGCGGGCGCCGTCTGGGGTGACATTGAACATCGGCTTCACTCACGACGGGCTGCTCGCCCTCGGCGTGCCCGCCGTCCGTGTGGCTCACCTCGAAGCCTTTCGAGCGGGGATGGCGGCTCGGGCCGAGCAGCTCGGCGATGCCGGGCCGAGCGCCCCGAAGCAGTGGCAGCCGGGAATCCGCGACAGCGACGTGGTGATCGTGATGACCGCCCGCGAGAACGATCTGCTCGTCCGGGCCGGCTCGGAGCTGCGTGACTCGCTCGCACATGGCGGACTCGTGGTAGCCCACGAACAGGACGCACACCGGCCGCCCGACGGCATCGAACATTTCGGCTTCGAGGACGGTTTCTCCCAGCCGGCCGTCGCGGGCGCAGCCACCGGTCCACGGGTGGGCGAGGGGACGCTGACACGCTGGCGACGCTGGCGTGAGCTCGCACTCGGCGAGTTCGTGCTCGGCAACCGGGACGAGGGCGGCGGACTTGCTCCGGCCCCGCTCGGCCCCCTTGGCGACGACGCGACGTTCATGGTCGTCCGCAAGCTCGCCCAGGATGTGGCCGCGTTTCGCCACTACACCGCAACCACGGCTGCACGGCTCGGCGTCGACGCGAGCTGGCTCGCCGCCAAGATGGTCGGCCGCTGGCAGAACGGCTCGTCGCTGGCACGCTATCCCGATGCGCCCGGACCGCGTGCCGCACAGGACCCGAACGCGAGCCGCTTCCGCTACGGCGAGGACCCGGACGGCTACGCCTGCCCGCTCGGCTCGCACGTCAGGCGCGCCAACCCGCGAGATTCGCTCGGCTGGGAGGGGCGGCTGACCCAGCGACACCGCATCATCCGTCGCGGGATGGGCTTCGGCACGCGGCTCGCCGACGGCACCAGCGTCGATGACGGAGGCGTGCGGGGGCTGATGTTCGTCGCCTACCAGGCTGAGCTCGAGCGGCAGTTCGAGTTCATTCAGAGCCAGTGGCTCGGCGATGGCAACGCGCTTCGGCTCGGCGACGATCGCGATCCGCTCGTGGCTGGAATGGAATCGCCCGGCGAGATGGTTGTGCAGGGGCGCCCGCCGATCTTCCTGACCGGCCTGCCCGGCTTCGTCACGGCCCTAGGTGGCGGCTACTTCCTGCTGCCGGGGGTTGCCGGACTGAGGGCGCTCGCGACCGGCACCTGTTGAGGTTCGACGCGAACGCCGACCTCGCGGTCGGGCACGACCAGTGCGCCCGCCTTCAGCCGCATGCGCTCAGGACGTGGATCGACGAGCTCGAGGTCGATGTTCATGACGATTTCGCCCAGAAGCAGGCCGATCTGCTCGCGCGCGAAGCCCTCGCCTATGCACGAGCGAATGCCCCCGCCGAACGGGATCCACCCAGGGCGGCCCGCACCCTTCTCGAGATGGCGCGCCGGCCGGTAGAGGGTTGGGTCACTGAAGAGCGCCGGCGAGCGATAGACCAGCAGCAGCGGCACCGCGATACCCATACCGGGGGGGATCGTGAATCGGCCGAGGCGGTAGTCGACGACCGCCCCGCGACCGAGCCCGAAGAGGGGGGTGCGCAGCCGCAGGGCCTCCTCGACGGCCGCGCCGAGGTACTCCTCGCTGCCGCTGCGGAGATCCGTGCGCAGGCGGGCGAGCTCGACCGGGTGGCGCAGCAGCATCTCGATCGCCCAGGCCAGGCCGCCGGCCGTCGTCTGGTTGCCGGCGATAATCAGCGTCAGCATCTCGTCGCGGATGTCGGTATCGCTCAGCGCCCGCCCGTCCGGATAGCGCGCCTGAATGGCCATGGAGAGGATGTCACTGCGCATTTCGAGCAGCGGATCCGCGCGCCGCGCGGCGATCACGGCGTAGATCAACTCGTCGAGCGCCGCCCTGTGGCGCAGGAAGCGCCCCCACGGGCTGAAGCGCCCGAGGTCTACCCGCAGACGTGGCATCAGCATCGCCACGCTGCCGCTCAGCTCGACGATGTCGGAGAGTCCCGCCGCGAGCTGCTCGCGCTGTGGGCCGCGGCTGATGCCGAAGACGACTCCCAGCATGATCTCCATCGTTATCCGCCGGACCCAGCTCCACAGCGCGATCACCTCGCCGAAACGCAGGGCGCGAAGCTCGGCTGCGGCGGTTTCTGCGATCTCGTCGCGATCGTGCGCGAGGTGCGCGTGGTTGAACTCCGGCGCGAGCAGCGCACGCCGCGCCGCGTGCTTCTGGCCGGCGAGCAGGAGCGTCGAGCCGGCGCCTACGAGGGGTTCCAGGATGGCGTTGGCGCTCGCCGCCTCGAGTTGATCGCAGGGCGCCGCGAGGAGCTGCTCGACCAGCGCGGGGTCACATACCCACACTGTCGGGTCAAGCGCCGTACCGAACGACAGTTTGAACACGTCACCGTAGCGATCCCGGCAGCGCTCGAAGAACCCGAGCGGATCGCGCTGCATCGAGATCGCCCGCAGCGAGCCGAGAAAGCGAGGTCCCGGGGGCAGCGTCACCGGCGCCCGCCGGCGCTCGCCGCATGTGCCCGAAAGACGCCCGTGAGCGTGTGGCTGCTGATGCAGTTCATTAGTCGTACCCCCGCCGAATGGTAACTGCCAATGTGTGCGTGGCGCGGCCACAACCGGACAGTTGCGTCGCACAGCTCGCCCGGGTTGCACTGATCTCACGCAGGGCGGATGATGGCCGGGTGAAGCCGATTGCGGTACAGACGGTGGCGGTGCTGATGACGGACCTGGTGGGGTCGACGGCGATCGCTGACCGGCTTGGCCCGGCGGCGGCCGAGACCCTGCGCCTCGAGCACTTCGGCCTGCTGCGCGGTGGGCTCGAGCGCACCGGTGGCCGGGAGGTGAAGAATCTGGGCGATGGGCTGATGGTTGTGTTGCAGAGCGCCTCACAGGCTTTGACGTGCGCGGTTGATATGCAGCAGGCGATTGAGGCGCGCAACCGCCACTCCGAGGAGCGCCTTGAGGTGCGGATCGGTGTGAGCCTCGGTGAGGCGACCGTCGAGGACGAGGACTATTTCGGTGAGCCGGTGATCGAAGCGTCAAGGCTGTGTGCGCAGGCAGATGGCGGTCAGATCGCGGTCAGTGCGCTGGTGCGCCAGCTCGGTGGCGCCCGCGAAGGTCACACATTCACCTCACTTGGTGACCTGAAGCTGAAGGGCATGTCCGAGCCGGTACAGGCCTTTGAAGTCCACTGGGAGCCGGTTCTCTCGAGCGCGATCGCGTTGCCGCGGCGGCTGCGCGAGCTGCCAGCGACGGGCTATGTGGGGCGGGTGGCCGAGCGCAAGCGGCTGCGGGAGCTGTGGGCGCAGGCCTGCGAGGGAACACTGCGTGTCGCGCTGATCAGCGGGGAGGCAGGCGTGGGTAAGACAGGCCTGGCAACGCAGGTGGCGCTCCAGAGACACGCGGAGGGCTCAGTGGTGCTGTACGGGCGCTGTGATGAGGATCTCGGCGTGCCCTACCAGCCGTGGGTGCAGGCGCTCGGACATTTCGTCAGGGAGGCGCCGCGGCTGATTCTTGACGGGCACGTCGAACGCCACGGCGGTGATTTGGCGCGTCTGATACCCGCCCTCGGTGACCGTGTGGCCGAATTGCCGCCTCCACACCAGAGCGACCCTGAGACGGAGCGCTACCTGCTCTACGCCGCGGTGGCGGGTCTCCTTGAGGGTGCAGGCGAGCAGGAACCACTCCTGTTGATAATCGATGACCTGCATTGGGCCGACTCACCGACGCTGTCGCTGCTCCGCCACCTGGTGACGGCAGGCACATCGTTGCGGGTGATGGTGATGGGTACCTACCGTGACACCGATCTGTCGCGTGAGCATCCCCTGACGGCACTGCTTGCCGATCTTCATCGCGAGCAGGGCGTGGAGCGCGTGGAGCTCAAGGGCCTTGAATCCGAGGATGTGCTGGCGCTGATGGAGGCGGCGGCGGGCCAGGAGCTCGACGAAGATGGGCGTGCACTGGCGGCGGAGATCGCCCACGAGACGGCCGGCAACCCTTTCTTCGCCGGTGAGCTGCTGCGTCACCTGACAGAGTCCGGCGCGATTGTGCAGCAGGACGGCGGACGCTGGCGACTCGTGGGGGACATCGCTCATCTCGGCCTGCCACAGAGTGTGCGCGAGGTGATCGGGCGGCGGGTCGAGCGACTGGGCCCGGAAGCCCGCACGGCCCTGACCGCCGCCGCCGTGATCGGCCGTGACTTCGATTTCGACATGGTCTTCAGCGCGCTCGACCTCCCCGAAGAGCTGCTGCTCGACACTCTCGATGGGGCGGTCGCGGCATCACTGCTTCAGGAGAGCGCCGAGCGGGTGGGGCGGTTCAGGTTCATCCATGCGCTGGTGGAGTACACGCTGTATGAAGATCTCGGGCGCACCCGCCGCGCCCTGCTTCACGGCAAGATCGCAAAGGCGCTCGAGGAGCGGTGCGGTGATGAGCCAGGCGAGCGCCTTGGCGAGCTCGCTTACCACTGGGCCGAAGCGGACGTGAGCAGCGAGACCGCCAAGGCGATGCACTACGCCCGGCGAGCCGCAGAGCGCGCGCTTCAGCAGCTCGCCCCGGATGAGGCGGCGCGCTGGTATCGCCAGGCGCTCGACCTCTACGAGCAAGCCCCGGGCAGTGATCGCTCAGAGCGCTGTGAGCTTCTGATCGGCCTCGGCGAGGCCCAACGCCAGGTCGGGGACGCCGCCTATCGCCAGACGCTGCTCGACGCCTCGCACCTCGCCCAGGAACTCGGCGAGACGGACCGCCTTTGCCGCGCGGTGTTGGCCAACAACCGCGGATGGGCCAGCAGCTATGGCGGAGTGGACTCTGAGCGAGTGCAGGCGCTTGAGGCCGCCGCAGGAGTGCTTGCCGACGAGGACCCGCGGCGAGCGCGGGTGCTTGCGCTGCTGGCCTGCGAGCTCCAGTTCGCCGATGAGCCGGCACGGTGCCGGCAGGTCGCCGCGAAGGCCATCGCGATTGCCCGGACCACGGACGATCCGGCGTGCCTGGCTCACGCCATCGACAATGCCGGTCTGGCGATCTCCGTGCCGGAGACGCTGCGGGAACGTTTGCTGATGGCCGACGAGTTGGCCGAGCTCGCACGGCGCCTGGATGATCCAGGGTTGAGCTCCCGCACGGCTGCCAGACGTGTGCACGCGAGCCTCGAGATCGGAGACCGCGTGCAGGCCGAGTCCAGTCTCGCAACCCTGCGCGCGTTGGCCGCCAAGGTGCCCGAGCCATTCATCGCATACCTGCGCCTGCTGCTCGAGTTTGGTTGGGCTCTGCTCCAGGGCGATCTCACGGCCGCTGAGCAATGGGCGACGCAGGCTCATGTGGTGGGGACAGCAGCCGGCCAGCCCGACGCATCGATGTTCTTTGGCGCGCATCTCTTCCACGTCCGCTATTTCCAGGGCCAGTCTGGAGCGCTTGCCGAGCAGGTCATGCACCTGGCCGACGGACAGGGCAACCTGCGTGGTTGGCGCGCGGGCGCCGCGGCGCTCGCGATGATCCAGAGCGGCCGTGAGGATGATGCCCGCGAGCTTGCGCTCGCCGAAGATCTGAAAGGCCTCCCCAGAGACGAGGCGTGGCCCATCGTGATGATGCTGTGGGCGGATGCGTGCTCTCGCCTGAGCATCCCTGATCGGGCAAGCGAACTCCACGAGCTGCTGGCGCCGTTCTCCGGCCAACTCGCGGTCAGCGGTGCCCATGTGTACGGCTCGTTCGACTGGGCGCTCGGCGCCGTCTTGGCCGCGTCCCGCGGCCCCTGCGAGGAGGCGGAGATCCACTTCGCGGCCGCCGCCGACATCGAGACCAGGCTCTGCGCGCCGCTTCTTCTCGCCCGTACCCAAGCGCGCTGGTCGCGTGCACTGATCATGCGCGGCGATCCGGAGGACCTCAGCCGCGCTCGGCCCATGCTCGAACGGGCGGAGGACACCGCGGGGCGCTTGGCTGCGGAGGGCATCAGGCAGGAGATCGCAAAGTGCCGCGCGGAGCTGGGCGCGGCCGGCGCCTAGCGTCACCGTCGGCATGGGCTGTTCGCATATCCGCGCCACCGAGGGCGCTCCGCCCACAAAAGCCACACACTAGCGCGGCTTTTCTTCACAGCGGGGGCGGGACTCGAACCCGCGACCTTCCGGTTATGAGCTGTATCGATGGGGGTGCGGTCACGTGGTTTCGGCTCTACAGAGCCAAGTCAGGGTCCACCAGATCACCCTAGATCTGCTCAGATTGGTACGAAACAAGATCGGTGAGCAATTACTCGGCCCGACTCACAGAGCGCCCCTATAGACGCGCGCTCGACGCACGGGGGGCGCTCGAGAGCCCGACGGCTACGCCCAACCCGAATGCACCCGCCACGACCGAGAGCCCCCGCGTGAGCAGGGACTCTGGGCGTTCTTCGTTGTTCCGGCTCCATGCATCTACCGGAGTGTCTTTGCGCGCGGCGCCACCTTGACGGTTACCCGTGGGTGACCGGGCACGAGCGGTACAGACTTCACCTTCAGGCCAGTCAGGGTGTGAAGCAGTTTGTTGTCCACCACCTGGAGTTTCACCTGGCCACATTCGTCGGTGCTCTCTTCGCAGTACCATTCGTGTCCACCTGAGTCCGTGCACACAGTCAGGTTGTCTGAGGCGTGTTCGCACGTGTAGGATTTTCCTTCGAGGTCTTTCTGTTTGACCGGCTGTGCCTGTGCGGCAACGGGTGCCATGGCAGCGCTCCCAAAGCTGGCTGCTGCGATGAGAGTGACGATGGCTGTACGGATCTTGGCGTTCATTTCGTTTGCCTCCTTGGGCGAGTTGGTTTGTAAGACCATCCTCGCCCCGCCTGAGCCTGCCGGAAAGGCATCCTAGGGGTAGAGATCCCTTACCTCGACCCATCGGACATGCAGGCTCACCGAGCGCCATCCCTAGTGCCTCGGTCTCGCCCGCCAGTTTTTCGACACGGGCCGCTTTGCCCCATGACACGGGTCACCACTCGGCGGACGACGAGTGCTTTGCGAGGCGAAGCGAAAGCCTGGCTCCCGTCGCCGTTCGCAGCTGCTGGTGGTCCCAAGCGGGCACGAGATCGGCGGCAACGACGGCGACGCTCGCCGAAGCAAAGCAGGCGCCGCAGCCCCTCCTTTCCGCGCAAGCCGGCTGGCTTCGCAGCGTCTTGGAGGTGCCCGAGGGGCAGCACCGTAAGGTGCACTAGGCGATCGGTTCCCGGAGGCTGGCAAGCGCGGTGGGGTCAGCGGTCGAGGGTTGGCTGCTGGTACGGGCTCGCCCAATCGGGCAGGGCATCGATTTAGGCGTCAACACGCGCCTCGGCAGCGTAGGTCACGCCGGATCCACCGTATCTTGATGACGTCGTTCAGACCACCGAGCGTGCACGTACGTCAGCAGAGCATGTGGCGGCAACCAGCACACCGCCACATGCTCTGCGCGAACGGACTCCGGGGGTCAGTGTTCGACCGCTGGAATGGCGATGGGCGCTGGCTCGGCCTGCGGCGTCGGCTCGCTGTCGACACCGGTGGCGATGGGCGGAACGGTCTCCGGCCGCTCGCCGATTCGTGCGATGTCGAGGGCGATCAGGCCGAGGTTCGCACCGCAAGCTGCTCCGACGATCGTGGTGATGACCGTCATGAGCCCGGCTGTTGCGTTGAACCCCAGCAGCGCGCCGACGAGGGCGCCCGTCAGCGCGACCCAGAACCCGATCCTCGTGGCCCTGGCCGGCCGGTCGCGGTTGACCCAGCCCCAGTAGGTGCCGAGGCCGATCGGCGTGCCGATGAAGAGAACAGCCATGAGCTCGCTGTCGAGGGGCACTGTCGGCAAAGCCACCAGCACGATGATCAGGCCGATGAACCATCCGCCGAGGCCGAGCATCACCAGGTAGACGGAGCGCAGGATCGCGCTCGCCTTGCGCCCGAAGCCGCCGCGCTTGTGCGCCCGGCGCCACATCAGCAGCAGTGACAGGATCATGAGGAGTCCGAAGCCGATCATCGCGCCGGCGATGGCCTTGGCGGGCCCGGTCTGTGTTGAGTCGGGCGTGAGTTTAACCGCTTGGGGTTTGTACAGCGAGTCGTCGACCTTGCCGGTGTCGAAATAGGTGTTAATCAGGTGCGTGCTCGCCTTGGTCTGTTCGCTCCAGAAGGAGGTTGTGTGGCCGAAGCCGGCGAGGATGACCTGGTGGCCGTTGGGCAGGTAGGGGAGCAGCTCCTTGGTCGCGTTCTGGGGCGGCGTGGCGAAGTCGAGACTGCCGCCGATCAGGAGCGTCTGCACGTTCGATGTCTGGACATGGGTGTACTCGTTGTCGGTCGGGTTGGCCGGCCATGCGTGCAGGAGGCCTCCGCCGCCGAAGAGGAATTCCGTTCCGGGGTTGCCGATAATCGAGGGGCGGTCGTGTTCGCTTGACGAGAAGTAACGCTCGGCAGCTTGGTTGTCAGCCATTCCGACAGCTGCGACGTCGCCCCAGACAAACGCTTCCGGGAAAACGAGCTGGGCAACGAACGACTCGAACCAGAGCCCGCTCGAGTCACCGTGGGCGGCCGAGAGCCAGGCGTCGAGGGTCATCGGTCCGGAGAGCGGCGAGGCCTTTTCCGTCGTCTCCATGAGTCCGAAGAAGCTGGCGATCCGTGCGTTGCCCTTCCTTATCGGAAAGAACAACCAGCGGCTCGGCATGTGCGCGACGGTCTGCTTCAGCGACGCGGCGAGATCGCCGGTGCGCTTGTGGCACGTCGCGTCTTGCGCACAGAGGCTGGCGTAGCGGCCGATCTGTTCGTCCGTCGTCTTCGGGTACCAGATGAAGTTGCCGGGTGGATTGACGCCGATCATCACCGAACGGTGGATGGCGGTCGGGTAGCGCCAGGAGTAGATCATCGCGGTGCGGGTGCCCGCGCTTTCGCTCAACAGGTCGATCTGGCGGTAGCCGAGGGCTATCCGTGCCGCCTCGAGGTCGTCGACCCGTTCGGGGAGTGTGTAGCCGGCGAGATCGACGCCGTTTGCCTCGAGCCGCTTCGCGCACGAGCGCAACGCGTTCGAGTAGGCATCGAGGGACTTCTGGCCGAGGAAGTCGGCGGAGTGCTCGAGTGCCGACTCGACCTCCGGGCACTGGAGCCGGACGGAGCCGTCGACGCCGCGGTAGCCGACGAGGACGACGTCGTGGTTGGCGGTGAGCCGACTGGCGTCTGCGAACGACATGTTGGTGACGCCGGGGCCGCCTTCCAGGCGGAAGATCGGGGCGCCCGGGTGTGCCGAATGCGCGCGGATCCGGATGACCGGCAGCGCGATCAGCCGCGAGTGCGGGTCGGCGCGGTTCTCGGGCACCACGAGCGTTCCGCAGTCGGCGGTGTAGGCGCCCTTTTCGGTGTTGTAGGTACAGTTTTTGAGCGTCAGCTGGCCTGCATGCGCGCCGGCAGGCACGGAGACGGCCGTAGAACTGCCGGCGAAGTGGAGGTAGCCGAGCCCGAGCGTGAGGACGGCGATCAGGGTCATGCCGGTGATCCGGCCGCGACTGAAGCGTCTGGTCGAGGGATGCATGGTTCGTTCTTTCCTGTTGGTCGTGCTCGTGGTGCTGCTCGCGGTGCTGGCGGTCCTGGCGGTCATGCTGCATCCTCCTTCGGGCTGGACTTTGGACATGACGACACGCTCTCCGTTCAGCGAGGAAGAAACCAGGGGGCCTGGCAGGCGTCTGTGACGTCGGGTGGCACCCCGGGGAGACGTCGGTTTGCCGCCAGCCCGGGGCGGCCAGCCGTATGGAACCGAGCGCGGCCCTGCGCGACAATCAGGCCATGAGAAAGACTGTCCTGATCGTGGATGATCACCCCAGCTTCCGCGCCAGCGCGAGGCGCATGCTCGAAGCCAACGGCTACGACGTCGTTGGGGAGCTCGACGCCGGTGACGGCGTGGTGGCTGCCGTGGAGAAGCTGAACCCAGAGGTTGTGCTACTCGACGTGCACCTACCCGACATCGACGGCTTCGAGGTTACGCGGCGACTACTCGATGCGAACGGCGCTACCCCGCAGATAGTGCTTGTATCGAGCCATGACTTCACCGACCTTGACGAGGCGGTAGGCGCCAGTGGCGCGCGCGGGTTCCTCGCCAAGAGCGAGCTGAGCGCGGAGGCGATCTCTTTACTCATCCGCTGACCGCACCGCGACGCACCCTGATCGGTCTCGCCGGCTTGGCGTTCCTGATGGGCGTCGCCGCTTTCGTGGTCATGCTCAACGGGGAGCACAACGTTCACCGGGGCGCGTATGCCGGCTTGTTCCTGGCCACCGGCTGGGGGTTCGTGGGAGTCGGTCTATGGGTATGGAAGCAGCGGTCGGCCGGCAACATCGGTCCGCTCATGGTCGCGGTCGGCCTCAGCGCCTTGCTGAAGGGGTTGGCCTTTTCCAACAACAGCGTCGTGTTCGCGATCGCCTCGGTCGGGGAGGTGCTGATCTACGCGGTGCTCATCCAGCTGCTGCTTTCCTTTCCCTCGGGGAGGCTCGAAACCCGGCTGGACCGTCTCCTGGTCACCATCGCCTACGTCAACACGACGGTGGTGCAGCTTGGAGTGTTCCTGTTCACCGACTCAAAGGCGGGCTGCACCCGCTGTCCCAGTAACCCGCTGCTGATCGAACACTCCGAGGCTGCCAAGGTACTCGAAGCGGCGCAACTAGACATCTCGATCGCGTTGCTGGGTGCCGTGGTCGCGGTCCTCTATCGACGCTGGCGAGGCGGCACCCCAGGGCGAGCGAGGGTGTTCGCCCCGATCGTCGCCGTCGGCGGGCTCACGTTTCTGCTGCTGATGGCCGCCCTCATCGTCGAACAGGCCGGCCTGTCGAGCGACATTTCTGACGCGCAGACGTTGGCTTTGTTCACGTCCATCGCCTGCCTACCGTTTGCCTTCTTGGTGGGCCTCTTGCGATCCCGGTTCAGCGAAGCCGACGCGATCAGCGAGCTCTTGGCCCAGCTCGGTGAGGGTGGTGGCCGCGGAGCGTTGCGCAACGCGCTCGCGGACGCGCTTGGAGACCCGACCTTGGAGCTGGCATATTGGGTACCGGACCAAAGCGCCTACGTAGACGCCGCCGGTCAGCCGGTTCGGGTCGATCCGGCGCCGGCGGGCAAGGTCTCCACCATCATCGAGCACGAGGGCGAACGAATCGCTGCGATCGTGCACAGCCCGGGCCTCGCGGAGGAACGCGAACTCGTGCAGACAGCGGGCGCCGCCGCCGGGCTGACGCTCAGAAACGAACGATTGGCCGCCGAACTACGGGCGAAGGTTGCCGAGCTTCAGGCCTCACGCTCGCGCATCGTGCAGGCCGGCTATGAGCAAAGGCGCCGACTCGAGCGGGACCTCCACGATGGCGCCCAGCAGCGACTCATGGCCCTCGGCATCGACCTACGAATGGTAAGAGAACGCATCGAGCACGACCCGCAAGGGGCCGCGGAGCTCCTCGACGAATCACTCCACGAGCTGAACGAGGCGACCGCCGAGCTGCGCGAGCTCGCACGAGGGATCCACCCGGCCGTGCTCACAAATCGCGGCCTGCACGCAGCACTCAAAGGCCTCGCCAGCCGTTCCCCGGTTCCTGTGGAACTGCTCCAGACGCCGGCCGACAGGCTCCCGTCGTCGGTCGAGTCGGCGGTCTACTTCGTCGTCGCCGAGGCCCTTACGAACGCGGCCCGCTACTCGCGCGCGCAAACGGTAACGGTGGGGGTCGTCCGCGACAACGGCCACGTCGACGTCGAGGTGAGGGACGACGGCGTCGGGGGCGCCGACGCCGATCAGGGCTCGGGGCTGCGAGGGCTTCAAGATCGGGTCGCGGCGCTCGACGGCCGCCTCGAGCTGACGAGTCCGCAGGGGTTGGGCACCATCCTCAGGGCCACGATCCCGTGCGCGTGATCGTCGCCGAGGATTCCTTGCTGCTGCGGGAAGGCATGGTGCGGCTGCTCGAGGAGGCCAACTTCGAGGTAGTCGGTCAGGCCGGGGATGCCGAGGAGCTGCTGCGAAAGGCCAGGGCGCACAAGCCCGACATCGCAATCATCGACATCCGCATGCCGCCCACCCACACAGACGAGGGGCTGCGTGCGGCGCGCGTGATCCGGGAAGAGATGCCGGACACTGGTGTGCTGGTGCTCTCGCAGTACGTCGAGGAGGCCTACGCGCTGGAACTACTGGGAGACGACGCCGCCGGCGTCGGCTACTTGCTCAAGGACCGCGTCTCGGACCTGGAGCGCTTCGCCGATGCGATCAGAAGAGTCGCCGAGGGAGGCTCCGCGCTCGATCCCGAGGTCGTCTCAGAGATGCTGGGTCGCAAACGCACAGACGATCCACTGAACGTGCTGACCGCGCGGGAGCGCGAGGTGCTTGGCCTGATGGCAGAGGGTCGCAGCAATAAGGCAATCGCCGAGATACTCGTGATCACTGAGCGCGCCGTCGAGAGGCACGTCACGAGTATCTTCGCGAAGCTCAACCTTGCCCCGGCGGCCGAGGACCATCGCCGCGTACGGGCCGTCCTCGTGTTCCTCGGTACGTAACCCAGTTGCGGCGCCGCAATTCGTGAGGCGTCGCATGACTGGTGTACCTGGACCTTAGTGGTCAGCACTCCAGCGAGATCGAGATCCTCCGCTGTTGCTCGGGGCCACGACGAGGAGGTGCGGACATGCCGGGCTGATCGCGGCTGCGTCCGCGCATGCTCAAGCAGGCCGCGTTTTCGGCCGTTAAGTGGAATGGACCCAATGCCGCCGAAGCCCAGCACCCGACCACGCTCCCAGCGCCTCGCTCGCCGGAGCACTGGCGCGGACGCTGTGACGGACAGACGTGACGCTTCCCGCGGGCACCCTGATCGAGCGGCACTCGAACGAGCGGAGCAACTCGCGCAAACCGGTACTTGGGAGTGGGACCTTGATACCGACGTCCTGTTGTGGTCGGACAACATGTTCCGTCTCCTTGGCGTAGAGCCGGGTTCGATCGCTCCCAACCCCGAGTATGTGATCGAGCGCGTACACCCAGACGACCGCGACCGCGTTGAGCGGGAGGTTGAATTGGCCAGACGGGATGGGAGGCTGCCCGCCCCTGTCTATCGGACGATCTGGCCCGACGGCACGCTCCACGTCCTGCGCTCCTTTCCGGCCGTGGCGCACGAACACGAGGGTCGTGCGCGCCATCTCGTCGGTGCCGTCCAGGATGTGACGGCTCTTTCCGAGTCGCAGCGACACACAGCCGAGTCGTTGACACTCATGGAAACGCTTCAGTCGGCCGCGCCGGTCGGCTTTGCCTTTGTCGATCGCGATTGCCGCATCGTTCGAATCAACGAGACCCTTGCCGAGATCAACGGAGCTCGGCCACATGAGCACATTGGCCGGACCGTCGCCGAAATGGTCCCCGACCTGTGGGCCCAAATGGAGCACGTGTACCGTCGCGTGCTGGAAACCGGCGAGCCTGCCACGAACATTGAGATCGAGCGTCAGACGCATGGTGAGCCCGACTTTCGACACTGGCTTGGGAGCTACTACCCAGTTCGGGTCGATGGAGATCTGCTCGGAGTCGGCGTCATCGTGACCGACATAACCGAGCACCAAGAAGCGGAGCACTTTCGCGCCACCGTGATGGACACCATGGTGGAGGGGCTCTACGCACTCGATGACCACGGCCGCCTGACGTTTATGAACGCGGCAGCTTCAAAGCTCCTCGGCTGGAGCGAGGACGAACTGCGTGGGAAGTCGATGCACGCCGCCATCCATTTCCAGCATGCGGACGGATCGCCATACGCGGACGACGACTGCGAGTTGTTGAAGGTCAGGGTGCAAGGCCGGCCCGTGCGCATGATGCATGACGCGTTTACCCGCCAAGACGGCACGATCTTCCCCGTCACCTACTCGGCGGCACCTCTGACGAGCGGGACGCATGTTCGTGGGGTCGTTGTCGTGTTTCGCGACACCAGCGTCGAGCACGCCGAGCAGGACCGAGCCAGGCGCGAGCTGGACAAGCTCGCCTGGGTTGGTCGCATCCAGGACGCGCTCGACCAAGACCGATTCGTCCTCTACTCACAGCCGATCGTTCCCCTCGCAGGGGGCCTGCCAAGCCAAGAGCTGCTACTGCGGATGCGCGGACAGAGCGGTGAGATCATCGCGCCCGGGAGTTTCCTGCCGGTGGCTGAGAAGTTCGGGCAAATCGGCGAGATCGATCGCTGGGTAATAGGCGAAGCGGTCGAGAGGGCCGCCGGCGGACTGCGCGTGGCGGCGAACCTCTCGGCGGCGTCGGTCGGCAACCTCGATCTGCTGTCTTTGATCGAGCGACAACTGCGCGATGCTGGCGCTGATCCATCAAATCTCATCTTCGAGATCACAGAGACGGCGCTAATGGAGGACATCGAGGCCGGCAGGGCGTTCGCGCATGGCCTGGCTCGGATCGGCTGTCAGCTCGCCCTCGATGACTTCGGCACAGGGTTTGGCAGCTTCACCTACCTGAAGATGGTGCCCGTCGCCTATTTGAAGATCGACATCGACTTCGTGCGGGACCTGGGGTCCAATCCGGCCAACCAGCACCTCGTCAGGGCGATCGTGGGGCTGGCCGACGGCTTTGGATATAAGACGATCGCCGAGGGAGTCGAGGACGCGGCGACGCTCGCCCTTCTCGCGGACTACGGCGTCGACTTCGCTCAGGGGTTCTACCTTGGACGTCCGGCACCGATCGAGGGCGCCTAGAGGGCCCGTCGGCTCAAGCGCGCTCGCGCGTATGTCGCCGGACAGCCGGGTGTTCGCGGGTACGTATACGACGCGCTACGTGTCGTGGCGCTCGTCGTCGGAGGGCACCCGGTGGTGAGCAGGCGGTTGAAACGGTCGAAGTACTGTTCCCCGAAGACATGTTCGCAGGGACCCTCGCTCCTGTGGCGGTCAGCCCGGTCGTGCCCGCTGCGCTGCGACTGGCTTGCGTTCCCGCTCGGTCTCGCGCTCCGAGCGGTATCCATAGGCGGCTTCGCGCACGGCGGAGTCGCTCTCGAGGCCGGCCCCGAGGGCTCCTGCGACGGTGGCGAGCGAGCTGGCCATCCAAGCGATCCTCAGGTAGGTGGCGAAGCTCGCATGAGCCCCGATCGACGCCGACACGACGCGATGGTCGAGCATCAGCTCCCCGGCCCCCAGCGCGATCACGAACAGCGAGCAGTACAGCGATGCGACCCCGATGGTCAGCGTCAGGGTGGTGGCGACGTTGAAGAGGATCGCCTGCTCGCGACCGGCGCCCGCCGGGCGGCGCCTCCACAGACCGTGGACGAGGATTAGGAAGACGACGACGGCCGCCATCGAGATGACGCTGAGCGCCCCCAGCCTCCACGCGCTGAGCGCGGCGGCCAGGTCCCACACTTCGGCCGTCACGAGCGCGAAGACGAGCGTGGCCCCCGCTGCGGCAAGCGCGCGGGAGAGTCTTGCGATCAGCCGCCATGGCCGGTTGGCGCGGAGCATCCCGGCAAGGAGCCGGGCGTTGCCGCGCACGACGGCGGCGACTAGCCGTACGTCGACGTTCTCGTCATCGGGGTGCAGGGTCCGCTCCGCTCGTGCGATCTCGTGCAGGCGCCGACGGACGCGCTTGCGCCGCTCCCCGCCTTCGCGTCCGCCGAGCTCGAGGCTCTCTCCGACGAGCCCGTCGACGAGCCGGACCACGGCATCGCGTGCGCGCCGTCGCATCTGCACGGCTCCGAGCGCCGGGAGCGAGACGACGGCGACTCCGTGGGTGGCGCTGGCGTCGGCCACAACTGGCCGACGTCCTATGCGCAGGGGCAGGTCCGTCAACACGACCCCCAGGTGCCAGTCCTCGCCCAGCACTCGCTCGTGCGCGGCGTCGATGACCTCCGTGCCGGCACCACCGCGGGTGGCCAACTCGTCGGTCACGACCGGGATCTCCCACCGCACCTCGGAGGAAATCCGGGCTGCGAGCTCGCCCGGGAGTTCCTCGGCGAGTTCCCTGCCGAGGTTCTCGGCGACCCCTGCGGCGGTCATCAGGCCGAGCCTGATCGTCGGGTCGTCGCGGGCCGTCGAGGCGGGGTCGATGAGCGTCTTTCCGATCGTGGCTGTGTTCGGTGCCGGACTCTATCCGGCAGGGCAGGCTACCCCCAAGCCCAGCAGCACCAGGGCGCCCAGGCCCAGCCTGGTCGATGGGCGCACCGAACCATGGGCCTGGCACAAGCGATGCCACGCCGTCCCACCCACCGGGGAATCCCCCAGAACACGCGAAAGCCGAGGTCGCAGCTGGTGGGTCGCCCCTTTCCACCAGGAGCGAGAGCCAGCTGGAAGCGTCACTTTTGTCAACCGTGTCGTCTCTCGTGTTGTCTCTCGCGGCATAGGATCGCGATTGTGTAGCGAACCCTCAGTTCTGGGCTATGCGATGCCGGTGCGAAACAGGCGCCCCGATTGCTCATCCGTCGGTTACTAGGAGCTGCGCCTGATCGCGGAGGTCGATGCCTCCCCTCCCGCCGGGCCTCCGCCGGCGAGTTCCAAGACCGATGAGCCGACGTCGTCCACGTCAGTTGAGTCGCCACACAAGGGCTCCGGGATTTCCCCCGGTCCAGGTTCATGGACTGTCCTGCGTTCGGCGACCTGTCGCCAGCCCAATGCCGCTCAGTGCGGCAGAAGGACGACATCTCGGGGACCGCAGGTGCCCCCGGCCGAGCACGCGTTGTAGTCGGACTCTTCTGTGAAGGGACCCTTCCAGGTGGTTCCGCCGCCGGTCTCTGAGACGTAGGCCGGGCGATAGGGATAGCCGCAGAAGTAGAACCCCATACGACCGCCGCACACCCACCAGCGGCCGCGTATGAGTACCGGCCCGGCGTCGCCGGTGGCGGCCCCGTCCGCGGTCAGTTCGATGTGCTTGGCGTTTGGGTTGTTCGCGCCGGTAAGAATTGTCCGGGCATGCGCGCATGACATGTGCCACGGATAGATCGCGTCCTTGCCATAGAAGCCTTTGGCCGCGTAGCCGCAGCGCTTGACCGTGACCGTCGTCAGTGCGGACGCTGCGCCGACGCCGATCATCACTAACGCGAAAGCGATCAAGATGGACCGCCATCCCCTGAACATGCGCGCGAGCCTAACACGAGATCGCTGTCGTTCGACAGCAGCTTCGGCGCGCGCCCGATCGGCGACGTCTCGATGGTGCCGATCACCGGAAGCACATGAGCGCCCCGCCCTGCGCCCGAAGGTCGACTGCCGCGATACTCGCACAGGACCCATCCGGGTAGAGAGCGCCAGCCTCGCAAACGCGTGCCATAGTCCGACGATGGATGTCCTCGTGATGGGGGCCACGGGAAACGTGGGCGGCGCACTCGTCGAGTTTCTGCGTGCGCGTCACGTCCGGGTGCACGCGATCACTCGCGTGCCGCGGACGTGGCCCGACGGAGTTCAGGGCGTGGTCGGCGACGCGAACGATCCCGCATCGCTCGCGGGTGCCGCCGCCGGTATGGACGGGGCATTCTTGATGAGCGGCTACGCCGCGGAGGCCCAACTGCTGGAAGATCTCGGAACCGGGCACGTGGCCTTGCTCTCGTCAAGCTCGGTCCCGCTCGCCAACGGCGGCAACGCAATGGCCGCCTACCACGGCGAGTCCGAGGAAGCGGTCACGACCTCCGACGCAGCCTGGACGATCGTGCGCCCGTGCTCCTTGCAGTCGAACGTGACGCGCTGGAAGGATCAGCTCGACGCTGGTGACGTCGTCCGCGCGCCGTTCGGCGACGTCGCCGTCGCGATGACCGACCCCGCGGATGTCGCCGCGGTCCTCGCGACTGCGCTCACCGAGGCCGGGCACGACGGCCAGACCTATCGCGTTAGCGGACCGGAGGCGCTGACGCCCGCCGATCAGGTCGCCATCGTCGCCGAGGTCCTAGAGCGAAGACTGCGCTTCGAGGCGGTTCCTGACGATGAGGCCCGCGTCACGCTCCCCGCGCAGTTGGGACAAGCGTACGCCGACGCGCAGTTCGACATCTTCCGCGACCACCCGCAGTACGAGTCGGAGATCCAGCCAACAGTCGAGCGGGTCCTCGGACGTCAGCCCGGGCCTCTGCGCGACTGGTTGGAGCGCAACCGCGCGCGTCTCCTCTGACACGACCCGGGTGAGCCGCTTCCGTTTGCGGTTGAGCATGCCGTGTGCGCCGATGATGTCCGCGACAGCCGGACTCCAACTCAAAAGCATCCGAAGACCAGGGCGCGAGCGTTGGGCTCCGTGCGCTCGCGCTCGAGCGTGGGCTACTGCGAGCGTCAGTACTCCAGCTCGTCCGGTGCAGTCGGGCCCATCGATCACCGAGACGTTCACTCGGCCCGGCGCAGCCACTCCCAGTAGGTCGGGCGGTGCAGCAGCTCAAGCTTGATCCCGTCGGGGTCATAGAAGAAGACGGCGTAGTAGCCAGGCGTGTAGTCGTACTCTGAAGGGCCGCTCTCGATCCGCGCGCCGCTTGCCCGCAGCCACTGGGCACGCTCGTCGATGACCTCGCGTGAGGAGACGTCGAAGCAGAGGTGATGGACGCCAACCGAATAGCGGTCATAGGGGATTCCGTGCGCATCGGAGCGCTTCTCACGCAGACCCAGCGCCGCGAGGCCCGGC
>CAWGYZ010000007.1:0-16152 GCA_963826995.1 uncultured Solirubrobacteraceae bacterium
GAAGACCATGGCTTCCACCACGACAACAACAACGATCAAGGTGGCATCCCGCGACCTGCTACGGATCGCGGACCTCGACTCGGGCGAACTGACCGACCTGCTCGACCTCGCGCAAGCGATGAAGGCCGACCCAACCGGATGGCTCGACTCGCACCCCGGGGAGATTCTTGCGTGCCACTTCGCCAAGCGCTCCACGGACACCCGGGTGTCCTTCGAGGGCGCTGCCTTCAGGTTGGGGATGCTGCCCGTGATGCTAAGCCCTGACGAGTTTCAGCTCGGCCGCGGCGAGCCGATCGCCGACACCGCACGGGTGCTCTCCAGCTACGCCTCCGCGATCGTGATACGCACGTTCGCTCAAGCGGACGTGCAGGAGGTCGCCGCGGCGACGAGCGTCCCGGTGATCAATGCGCTCACCGACGAGCACCACCCATGCCAAGCGCTAGCGGACCTGCTGACCCTGCGCGAGCGCTTCGGCGCCTTGAAGGGCTTGACGCTTGCGTACGTCGGCGGGGCAAACAACGTCGCACACTCGCTGATGGAGGCCGGAGCTCTAGCGGGGATGAACATCGTCGTCGCAACACCCCACGGCTATGAGCCGGACACGGCGATCACGGTGCAGGCGCACGAAGTCGCTCATCGCAACGGCGGGAGCATCCGCGTCAGCGGCGAGATCAACGACGCGGTCGCCGGAGCGCAGGCGATCTACACCGACGTCTGGGTCTCGATCGGCCAAGACGCAGAGCGAGAGAAGCGTCTCGAGGACTTCGCGGGCTTTCAGGTGGACGATCAGCTGATGAGCAGAGCGGCCGCTGACGCGGTATTCATGCACTGCCTGCCGGCGCACCGTGGCCAGGAGGTGACGGCGGAGGTCATCGACGGCTACCGGTCGATCGTGTTCGCGCAGGCGGAGAACCGTCTGGCAACCGAGCAGGCGGTCATCCAGACACTACTCGTCGACCGCCGCCGCACCGCGAACGGGAGAGCCTGAGATGTTCAGCAAGGTGATCGTAGGCTTCGATGGCAGCGAGCAGGCTCGTGATGCGCTGATGTTGGGCGCAACCCTCGCCGATCGTGACGGCGAGCTGGTCGTGTGCTGTGTGCATCGCCTGAAGGCGCTCTCTGCCCGAATCGACCCGGCCGCACCCCAACTCGACCGGGCAGAGGCCGAGCGATGCCTAGAGGAGGCTTCGTGCTTGCTCAATCGCCGGATGACCCTCACGGGACTGCCGGTCGCCGGAGTCGGAGCGGCAATCGCGCTGCAGCGCGTAGCCGAAGAGCAGCACGCGGACCTGCTGGTGCTGGGCTCCTCTCATCGGGGAGCGGTCGGCCGCGTGCTGATCGGGAGCGTGACCGAGGAGACGCTGCACGGAGCGCCGTGCCCGGTCGCGGTGGCGCCCGTCGGATGGAGTCGGTCGCTGAAGGATCCACGTCTGGTCGAGATCGCGGTCGCCTACGACGATCGCGCGCAGGCCGGCGCCGCACTGCGTTTGGCCGGTGCGCTCGCCGCGGAGCGGGACGCCCACCTGCAAGTAGTCGCGATCGCCAATACGGCGACTCCCTTCGTCTTGGGCCCGGCGGCCGGTATGGCCTATCTCGCGACGATCGAGAATCGCGTGAAGATGACCGAAGAAGCCGTTGCCGCGGCGATCGCGTCGCTGCCGGACGACGTAGAGGCCTCGAGTGAAGTTCGCAGAGGCCTGCCTGCAGAGGAGATCCTGCGCAGCTCGCACCGGGTCGACCTGCTCGTGCTCGGATCTCACGCGCGCGGTCCGCTGGGTCGCGTGATGCTGGGCAGTGTCAGCGATGCGGTCGTGCGCGCCGCCGCGTGCCCCGTGCTCGTCGTCCCATCCGCCGCGGTTGCCGAGGATCTCGCGCGGCACACGAGCAATACGCTCGCCGGTGCTTGAGTCACATGCCCGGAGGCCAGCCGTGTCGATGATCGAAGTCGAGGGAGTCAGCAAGCGGTTCGGGTCCACACAGGCCCTCGCCGACTTCGACCTCGTCGCCGAGGAGGGCAAGGTGCTCGCGCTGCTCGGCCCGAACGGCGCGGGCAAGACGACGCTCGTGCGCATCCTGGCGACGCTGTTGAGACCGGACAGCGGACGCGCCACGGTGGCCGGCTGCGACGTGGTCGCGGACGCCGCGAGATTGCGCCCGCTGATCGGCCTCACCGGACAGTTCGCCGCCGTTGACGAGCTGCTCACCGGACGAGAGAACCTCGAGCTCGTCGGGCTCTTCTACCAACTGAGCAAGGTCGAGCGTCGCCGCCGCGCTCAGGACGTGCTCGAGCGCTTCACGTTGACCGATGCGGCCGATCAGCTCGTCAAGACCTACTCGGGCGGGATGCGCCGCCGCCTCGACGTCGGCGCCAGCCTGATTGGCCGTCCGCGGGTGCTGTTCCTCGACGAGCCGACCACCGGCCTGGACCCCCGTACCCGCAACGATGTCTGGAGCTTCGTCGAGGAGCTCGTCGCCGGCGGCACGACCGTATTGCTGACGACCCAGTATATGGAGGAGGCCGAGCACCTCGCGCACCGCATCGTCGTGATGGATTCGGGCAGGGAGGTTGCGCAGGGGACCGCCGTCGAGCTCAAGGACCGCCTCGGCGGTGACGTGCTCGAGGCGCGCGTGTCGAGCGCGTCAGACCTCGATCGAGCGGCAGCGCTGATCGCGGAACTGGGGCAGGGCGTCCCCCGCGTCGATGGCGATCAGCGCACCGTGAGCGTGCCCACCAAGGGCGCCACACAGGTGCTGATCGCGGCCGGGCAACGCCTGCAAGGAGACGGCATCGCGCTCGAGGACCTCGGCATCCGCCACCCATCGCTTGATGACGTGTTCCTGTCGCTCACCGGCAACACGGCCCCGATTGACGCCAACGATGCGCACCGAAATGGACGCTTGCCCGACGTGTCTGCAGTTGCGTTGACGCAGCAGACGCAGCAGCCGGATACCAGCCGCAGGACGCGACACGTGCCGCGGCCGACGGCGGGGGCCGCGCGCGATACCGGCGGTGTCGCCAGGCGCAATCTCCTGCGCATCCTTCGCAATCCCCGCCTGTTGGTGTTCTCCGCGGTGCAGCCGGCGATGCTGCTCGTGCTGTTCCGCTACGTGCTGGGCGGCGCGATCCACATTCCAGGAGGGAGCTATGTCGACTACATCGTCCCCGCCGTGTTCATCGAGGCGGTGATGATCGGCGGCATGGCGACGGCGATCGGGCTGGCCGACGATTTGGGCAGCGGCATCATCGATCGCTTCCGCAGCCTGCCGATGGCCCGCTCCGCGGTCCTCGCCGGCCGTACGCTCGCCGACCTCAGCCGCAGCGTGTTCGCGCTGGCGCTGATGGTCGTCCTGGGGTTACTGGTGGGATTCAGCTTCCACGCCGACGCCGGCGGGATCATTGCCGGGCTGGCGCTGGTGCTCGTTTTCGGTTACTGCTTCTCCTGGGTCTACGCGACCATCGGCCTGCTCACAAAGGATCCAGAAACCGCCCAGGTCGCCGGCATCCTGCCGTTCTTCGTCCTCGTGTTCGCCAGCTCGGCGATCGTCCCCGTCGCCACGATGCCCGGCTGGCTTCAGCCCTTCGCGCGCCACCAGCCGGTGAGCATCACGATCAACGCCGTGCGCGCGCTACTGCAGGGCGAACCAACGCACCACTGGGTATGGCAGTCACTCGCCTGGTCAGCCGGCATTCTCCTCGTGTTCTTCACGATCGCCGTGCATCTGTACCGCAACGTCACCGCCTGAAAGGCTGCGCTCTCATCTTCGGGGTATGGTCCCGGGATGGACACCCGGTTGGAGCCCCGACCGCGGTGAGCCGGGGCGCGCACCCTAAAGACGGCCGGCTGAGCACGGCGGATGTGACGGCCTCCACGGTCGCCAACATCGGGCCGGGGATCGACTTCTACTTCGCCTTCGGGGTGATCGCCGTCACCGCCGGCGTCGCCGCCCCGTTGACGATCCTCGCCGCGGGCGTGGCCGTCGTCCTGCTCGCCTTCACGGTGGCCGAGTTCACGAAGGCGGAGCCCTCGGCGGGTAGCTTCATCACCTACGTCGAGACCTCCTTGGGAGCGAGGGCCGGTGTTGTCACGGCCCTGCTGGTGGCGGTCGGATACACGGTGGCGATCGCGGGCGTGTTCACCATGTCTGGCGGCATGGTGGCGTTAACGCTCGCCCACTACACATCGTGGCACCCAGCCTGGGAGCCACTGACGCTCGTCCTGACCGTCGGCGCGATCTGGCTCACGGTGCGCGGTGTCAGGCTTTCGACGACAGCGGTGGGCGTGGCCGTCCTCGTGCAGGTGGCGATCATGCTCATGGTCTGTGTCGTTGTCCTGATCGACCAGCGTGCCCATCTCTCCGGTGTGCCGTTTTCCTGGGCGCACCTCACCGGTGGCCTTGCCGGCCTGTCCGCGGGCTTCCCACTCGCCCTTTACATGTTCATTGGCTGGGAGAACGGGCCGGCCCTAGCCGAGGAGTGCCGCAACCCCAGACGCACCATCCCCAGAGCCCTCTACCTGTCGATCGCGATTGGCGGCGCTCTCTTCGTCTTCTTCGCCTATGCCACCGTCACCGGCTTCCATTACAACGTCTCTTCCATCGGCCGCTCGTCAGTCCCGTTCCTGACCTTGGCTGACCACTACCTCGGCGCAGCGGCCATCTTGGCATGGGTTGCGGGAACCGTCTCCGTGCTCGCCACCCTGATCGCCGGCGCCAACTCCCAAGCGCGGATGCTCTTCGATGGCGGCCGATCCGGGCTGCTCCCGGCGCGACTCGGTCGCGTCCGCCCTCCGGGGAGCACCCCCGTCAATGCGCTGCTGTGCATGGCCGGCGTGGGACTGGGGATCATCGGGGTGTGGTGGGCGCTCCACCTCATTGGCGTGGACACCGGCTCCACGGACCCGGTCGGCCTCTATGCCGAGTGCTCGACGATGGGCACGATCGTGATCCTGTTCGTCTACTTCCTGACGACACTCTCCCTCCCGGTCTTCATGTGGCGCCGCCACCGCCATACATTCTCAGCCCTCCGGCACCTCGCGATCCCCCTCATGGGGGCCCTGACACTCATCGTCCCGTTCATTGAGCTGTGCAAGCCGGGGCAGCCCGCGCCCTACAGCGAGTTCCCCTACGTCGCACTGGCAATTGTGGCGGTGGCCACCGTGACCGCGTGCCTCACCGTGCACCGCCATCCCTCCACCGGCTCCGGCGAGGGAACGACATTCCCCGAGCCCTGAAGTGAACGCCAAGAACCCCAGCGTGAGATCGATGCGCTGGCGGGGTTCGTGAGAGGCTCAGATCGGCACAGCGCTTCGCGTTCCGAGGCCGAGCGCCACCGCGTGCTCGTGCAACTCCTCGCGGGCGTCGGGGTGCGCGGTGTGCTCGATGATCAGCTCGGCCTGCGCTCGCCGGCTGCGTCCGAAGATGTTCGCACAGCCCTGCTCGGTGATCACCGCTGAGTGTTGAAAGGAGGTCACCGGGTCGGTGAGCCGGGGCACGATCGTCGAGGTGTTGCTGGGCTCGTGCCAGGAGCGCAGCGCGATGATGGCGTGACCTCCGGGTGAGTGCAGGGCGCCCTCGACGAAGTCGGGCTGGCCGCCGAAGCCCGAGTACAGACGGCCGTTGATGTGGCTGGCTCCAGCCTGATCTGAGAGGTCGACCTGTAGAGCGGTGTTGATAGAGACCATCCCCGTCTGCGCGGCGATTCGCGACGGGTCGTTGGTGGTCTCCGTACGGGTCATCCTCAGCCTCGGGTTCTGATCGACCCACTCATACAGCTCGGGCGAGCCGAATAGAAACGAGCACACGATCGGAGCGCTCGAGCGCAGCGCCCAGCGGCGCTCAAGCTCCATCACGCCATCGCTGATCATCTCCGAGAAGATCGCCAGCTCGCGCTTGTCCCATAGCGCGCGCAGCGTCGCGTCGGGGATCTGGCCGATGCCGAGCTGCAGTGTGGACCCGTCCTGCACGAGGCTCGCGACGAGCTCGGCGATCTGCGCGGCGTGCTCGTGGACCGGATGGGCGGCGGGGGACGGGAGGTCTTCCTCGACCTCAATCGCGAGGTCGATCTGATCTTCGTTGAGCTCGCTGTCGCCGAGCGTGTAGGGCATGCGCGGGTTGAGCTGTGCGATTACCAGGCCGCCGCGCGCGCGGACCGCTTCGATCGCGGCCGGGAGGATGTTCACCTCGATCCCGAGGGAGACTTTTCCCGCGCGCGGGGTCGAGGCGTGCAGCAGCACGACGTCGGGCGGGCGCATCGTCGCGAACAGCCGCGGGACGAGCGACAGGCGCATCGGCAGGTAGTCGAGCCGCTCGCCGGCGTCCCGCATCCCGGGCCCGACGAATGGCGTCTCGACGATCACGCCCTCGCGCGCGGGCAGCGGCGCCTGCGCGGCGAGCATGAACAGCCGGTAGCGCTCCACAGACTGATCGAGCGCGTCGAGCAACGCCCGCGGCGTTGCAAGGTTGCCGCTGGCGACGATCCTCGGCTCCAGTGCCGGCAGCGCGGCGAGGGTCTCCTTCAGCTGCTGCTCGGAGATCACTCGCATCGATCTACACCGCCGCCGACACGGGCGCCATCACCTTGGCCGCGAGGTCGACGAGCCGCGAGGAGTAACCCCACTCGTTGTCATACCAGGCGACGACCTTGACCTGAGTGCCGTTCATGACGCTCGTCAGATCGGAGTCGAAGATCGAGGAGAAGGGAGACTTGACGATGTCGCTGGAGACGATCGGGTCCTCGCTGTAGGAGAGGATGCCTTGTAGCGGGCCGTGCTCAGCGGCGTCTCCGAACGCGGCGTTAATCTCCTTGGCGCTCGTGGCTCGTTCGGCCTCGACGGTGAGGTCGACGATCGAGCCGGTCGGGGTCGGCACGCGGATCGCGATCCCGCCGAGGCGTCCGTCGAGCTCGGGGATCACGAGGCCGAGCGCCTTCGCAGCGCCGGTCGAGGTCGGCACAAGGTTCAGTGCGGCGGCGCGGGCACGTCGCAGGTCCTTGTGTGGTCCGTCGAGCAGGTTCTGATCCGCTGTGTAGGCGTGGATTGTGCTCATCTGACCGTGGCGGATGCCAACCGTCTCGTGGAGCACCTTGGCAACGGGCGCCAGGCAGTTGGTCGTGCACGAAGCGTTTGAGATGATGTGATGGCGGTCTGGGTCATAGACCTCCTCGAAGTTCACGCCGATCACCACGGTCGCGTCGAGCGGCTCTGATCCCTTGCCGGGCGCGGAGACGATCACCTTGCGGGCGCCTGCCTCCAGATGCTCCGCGGCTGCCGCGCGCGTGCGATAGCGGCCGGTGGACTCGATCACCACATCCACTCCGAGCTCGCGCCACGGGAGCTTGGAGACCTCGGGCTCTGCGAGCGCCTGGATCGGACGGCCGGCTACGAACAGGTCCCCGGAGGTGGACTCAACGGCGCCGGGAAACGCTCCGTAAACGGAGTCATGACGCAGCAGGTGCGCCAGCGTGGCAGCGTCGGTGAGATCGTTGATCGCGACGATCTCCAGGGCGGCTTCCTGCTCGTGCGCGATCCGCAGCACGCTGCGTCCGACGCGGCCGAAGCCGTTGATGGCAACTCGAATGGGCATCTGGCGTCCTCCTGCTCGTATCTCGGTGGTAATGCCCCGGGTTCAGGGTGCAGTACGGCACGCTACGCCCGCCCGCCCGCCGTGTCATGAGTGATCAGTCCCCTGCTCACTGGTGAGAACTACGGAGCGCGATCAGTGGGGAATGCGGTGGTAGAGGGCCCTCTCGCCAGCTTGACTTCTCTGCATACGAAAGCAGGCGGCAACCCGAGGAGCGAGCACACGATGAGCATCGCCACCGACATCGATACCCGAACCAGCGTTGATGCCGTACGCCCGTTTGGGCAGCTGGGGCGTGAGGACACCATGTACGCGGGTGGCAAGGGAGCAAACCTCGGCGAGCTCACTTCCGCGGGACTGCCGGTGCCCGACGGCTTCGTCGTCGGCGCCCCGGCATACGCAGCGTTCCTCATGCAGACCGGGCTGCGCGAGCGCTTGGCGCAGCTGCTCGACGCCATTGATGTGGAGGACACCACCGCACTGCAGGCCGCTAGCGCAGCCGCACGAGAGATGGTTGATCAGACCCCGTTGCCGGAGCCGCTCGCGCACGAGATCAGCTTCGCCTACGAGCAGCTAGCCCGTGAAGATCCCCAGACGCCGGTCGCTGTGCGCTCCTCCGCCACTGCCGAGGACACCGCCGCCACTTCCTTCGCGGGGATGAACGAGACCTTCCTGAACATCCGCGGCTCAGGCGCGGTCATCGACGCCGTGCGTCGCTGCTGGTGCTCGCTGTTCGGCGCGCGCACGATCTACTACCGGGGCGTCAACGGCTTCGCACAGGCTGACATGGACATCGCCGTCGTCGTGCAGCGTCAGGTCGACTCAACGCGCGCTGGCGTGATGTTCACCGTCAACCCGGCCACCGGCGAGCGCGACGAGCTCGTGATCGAGGGCTCCTTCGGCCTCGGTGAGGCGGTCGTCTCTGGCTCGGTCTCGCCCGACCGCTACGTCGTGGACAAGGCGACGCTGGCGATCCGCCGCCGCGAGGTTCACCACAAGGACCTCGTGATCGAGTACGCGCCCGAGGGCGGCACGTGCCAGCGCGCCCTCTCCGAGGAGGAAGCGCTGCGCCCGGTGCTGAGCGACGAGGAGGTCGTCGCGGTCGCCGAGCTCGGCCGGCGCATCGAGGAGCACTACAACTTCCCGCAGGACACCGAGTGGGCGTTCGATCCCGACGGCGCGCTGTGGATGCTGCAGAGTCGTCCGATTACGACCCTTCACGACGTGGCCCCCGCGGAGGCTACGACGGCGACACAGGCAGAGCCTCAGGCGGTGTTGCTGCACGGGCTGGGCGGTGCGCCAGGCAGCGCCAGCGGCGCTGCGCGCGTGCTGGTCTCGCTCGCGGACGCGGTGAGCCTGAACGACGGTGACGTGCTGGTGACGCACATGACATCACCGGACTGGCTGCCTCTGCTGCGCCGCGCGGGCGCGATCGTCACCGACTCCGGCGGCATGACGTGCCATGCGGCGATCGTCTCGCGTGAGCTGGGCATCCCCTGCGTAGTTGGGACCGGAGAGGGCACCAGCAAGCTGCGCGATGGCGAGATCGTGACCGTCGATGCCACACGCGGCGTCGTTTTGGAGGGTGCCCGTCCAGCCGCTGACGTCAGCGAGCCGCGCGGGGACGCGTCCCCTGCCGGACAGACTGGTGCAACGAGGGGCGTCGCCCTCGTGACCGCGACGCAGATTCTCGTGAACCTCTCAGAGCCCTCGCAGGTCGAGCGCGTCAAGGATCTGCCGGTCGACGGGGTGGGGCTGCTGCGCGCTGAGATGATGGTGCTCGAGGCGCTGGCGGGCGATCATCCCCGCACTCTGCTCGAGGAGGGACGTGAGGAGGAGTTCATCGCACGGATGGCAGCGGGCCTCACCACGTTCGCTGCTGGGTTCGCGCCGCGGCCGGTGACCTACCGCACGATCGATTTCCGCACGAACGAGTTCTCAGGGCTGCGCGGCGGCGAGCGCTTCGAGCCGCACGAGTCAAACCCGATGATCGGCTACCGCGGCGCGCTGCGCTACACGCGCGAGCCCGACGTGTTCCGCCTCGAGCTCGCCGCGCTCAGCCGCGTGTGGGACGCGGGCCTGCACAATCTGCACGTGATGCTCCCGTTCGTGCGCACCGCGCGCGAGCTGCGGCGCTGCCGCGAGCTGATCGCCGAGTCGGGCCTGCTCGATCGACCGGGATTCGAGTTGTGGGTGATGGCTGAGGTGCCCTCGGTCCTGTTCAACTTGCAGGAGTACGCCGCGCTCGGTGTTGCGGGCATCTCGATCGGCTCGAACGACCTCACCCAGCTGCTGCTGGGAGCAGACCGTGATAACGAGGTGCTGGCCGAGACCTTCGACGAGCGCGACCCGGCCGTGACCGCCTATCTGCGCGAGCTGATCCCCCGCGCCCGCGAGCTCGGGTTGCGTACCTCGATCTGCGGACAGGCCCCTTCGGTTCATCCTGAGTACGCCGATCTGCTGGTGCGCGCCGGGATCGACGCGATCTCGGTGAGCGTTGACGTGATCGACCGAACTCGAGGGCTCGTGGCGGCCGCGGAGCAGCGTGTGCTGCTCGACGCCGCGCGCGATGGCGGCTAGCGATGTTCGAGGTTCGCATTCACGGCCGTGGCGGGCAGGGCGTTGTGACGGCGGCGGAGATGCTGTCGCTGGCTGCATTCGACGAGGGCCGCTACGCGCAGGCGTTCCCAAGCTTTGGGTCCGAGCGCATGGGCGCGCCGGTGGTCGCGTTCTGCCGCATCGACGACCACGAGATCCGCACGCGCGAGCCCGTGATGGAGCCCGATGCGCTGATCGTTCAGGACCCGACGCTGCTGCACCAGGTGGACGTGTTCGGGGGCTGTAAGCCCGGCGGCTTCATCCTGATCAACTCCGCCAAGAGCTTTGACGAGCTCGGTCTCGGCGAGTTCGTGAAGGGCTTTCACCACGAGCGGCTGCTTACGGTGCCCGCGTCCGAGATCGCGCGTGAGCACACCGGACGGGCCGTCGCGAACGCGGCGCTGCTCGGCGGCTTCGCGGCGCTGGCCGGCGTGATCTCGCCCGATGCCGTGCAGCGCGCGATCCGCGAGCGCTTCGCCGGCGCAGTGGCAGATGGCAACGTCGCGGCCGCGAAGGCCGCGCACACCTGGGTCACGGACGAGATGCGGGAGCTGAGCGGTGCCACGCCAGCTTGAGGGCTCGCGAGCGGTGGCCGAGGCGGTTGCGCTGTGCCGCCCAGAGGTGATCTGCGCGTACCCGATCTCGCCGCAGACGCACATCGTCGAGAACCTCTCGCAGCTGGTGAAGGCCGGCGAGCTCGCGCCGTGCGAGTTCGTCAACGTCGAGTCCGAGTTCGCCGCGATGTCGGCGTCGATCGGCGCGTCGGCCACCGGCGCGCGCGCCTACACCGCCACAGCCAGTCAGGGCCTCTTGTACATGGCCGAGGCGCTCTACAACGCCTCGGGTCTCGGGCTGCCGATCGTGATGACGGTCGCCAACCGCGCGATCGGCGCGCCGATCAACATCTGGAACGACCACTCGGACTCGATGTCCCAGCGCGACTCGGGCTGGATCCAGCTGTACGCGGAGACCAACCAGGAGGCGCTCGACCTGCACATCCAGGCTTTCCGCCTCGCCGAGGAGCTCTCCACGCCGGTGATGGTCTGCATGGACGGCTTCATCCTCACGCACGCCGTCGAGCGCGTCGAGATGCCCACGCAGAAGCAGGTGGACGCGTTCCTGCCGCCGTTCCAGCCGCGGCAGGTGCTCGACCCGGACGAGCCGATCACGATCGGCGCGATGGTCGGGCCCGAGGCGTTCATGGAGGTCAAGTACCTCGCACACGCCAAGCAGATGCAGGCGCTCGAGCTGATCCCCGAGATCGCCGCCGACTTCAAGCGCGCGTTCGGACGAGACTCCGGCGGCTTGATCCGCGGCTACCGAACCGAGGACGCCGAGACGATCGTCGTCGCGCTCGGGTCGGTGCTCGGCACGATCAAGGACACCGTCGACGAGCTGCGCGAGCAGGGCGTGAGCATCGGTGTCGTCGGGATCACCTCCTTCCGGCCGTTTCCGCTCGACGCCGTGCGCGCGGCGCTCGCGGGGGCCCAGCGCGTGCTCGTGCTCGAGAAGGCGCTCGCGGTCGGCATCGGCGGGATCGTCTCCGCCAACATACGCATGGCGCTCACCGGTCTGCGGCTGCACGGCTACACCGTGATCGCCGGCCTCGGCGGACGGCCGATCACCAAAGCCTCGCTGCACGCGCTGTTCACAGACGCGGCCGCCGATCGCCTGCAGCCGCTGACGTTCCTCGACCTCGACTGGGAGCTCGTGAACCGCGAGGTCGAGCGTATGGCCGGTTCGCGCTCCTCCGGCCCCCACGCGGAGAACATGCTGCGCGACCTCGGAGCCGTCGCGGCGGGGCCGGTGTGAGATGAAGGCGCCGGCAATCCGCTTCTACCAGACGGGCAGCTTCGCGGTCGGAAACCGGCTGCTCGACCCCGAGCAGCGCTCCGTGCAGGCGGGCGAGCAGCGCACCAACTCGATCACCTGCGGGCACCGCGCCTGCCAGGGCTGCGGCGAGGCGCTCGGTGCGCGCTACGCGCTCGACGCCGCGATGCGCGCAACAAACGGGCAGATGATCGCCGCCAACGCGACCGGCTGCCTGGAGGTGTTCTCCACGCC
The DNA here is from genome assembly GCA_963826995.1 of uncultured Solirubrobacteraceae bacterium. Lineage (GTDB taxonomy): Bacteria > Actinomycetota > Thermoleophilia > Solirubrobacterales > Solirubrobacteraceae > Palsa-744. The sequence continues at coordinate 12,241 of CAWGYZ010000007.1, forward strand.
CTACCCCGAGAGCTCGTGGCGGATCCCGTGGATCCACTCGCTGTTCGCCAACGCACCGTCGGTGTCCACCGGCATCGCCGCGGCGTTGCGCGCGAAAGGCCGCGAGGACGTTCGTGTCGTCGGGCAGGGCGGCGACGGCGGCACGGTCGATATCGGGATGGCGTGCCTGTCCGGGATGTTCGAGCGAAACGACAACGTGCTGTACATCTGCTACGACAACGAGGCGTACATGAACACCGGCGTGCAGCGCTCGGGCTCCACGCCACCTGCCGCGCGCACGGCCACCACGCAGGCGGTAGGACCCGAACCGGGCAACGTGTTCGGCCAGGGCAAGAGCGCGCCGCTGATCGCGATGGCGCACGAGATCCCTTATGTCGCGACTGCCACCGTCGCCGAGCTGCGCGATCTCGAGGCCAAGGTCCAGACCGCGATGGAGATCCGCGGCGCGCGCTACCTGCACGTCTTCGTCCCCTGCCCGCTCGGTTGGGGAAGCGCGTCGAAGGACACGATCCGGATCGCGCGCCTGGCGAAGGAGTCGGGCATCTTCCCCGTGTTCGAGGCGCGCGACGGCGAGGTCACCGACGTCTCCAAGATTCGCCGACAGGTGCCCGTCGAGGACTACTTGCGCCCACAGCAGCGCTTCGCGCACCTGTTCAAGCCCGAGCCCCACGCTGAGGTGATCGCGCGCATCCAGGCCGGCGCCGACCGCAACATCCGCCGCTTCGGGCTGCTCGGCGACGGCACTCCCGCACAGATCCTCTCCGCTGCCGCGACCGAGACCAGGCAAGGCTGATGGACAAGCCCTTCGCGATCACCTTGGACGTCGGCTCGAGCCTCGCGAACAAGACGGGCTCGTGGCGCGAGGAGCGCCCGGTGTACGTGCACCGAATGCCGCCGTGCAACCACGGCTGTCCCGCCGGCGAGAACATCCAACAGTGGCTCTACCACGCGGAGTCCGGCGACTACGAGGCAGCGTGGCGCGAGCTCGTCAAGGACAACCCGCTGCCCGCCGTGATGGGGCGTGTTTGCTACCACCCGTGCGAGACTGCCTGCAACCGCGCGCAGGTGGACGACGCCGTCGGCATCCACGGCGTCGAGCGCTTCCTCGGCGACGAGGCGATCCGCCAGGGTTGGCAGCTGACGGTGGATGCCGCACCGACGGGCAAGCGCGTGCTCGTCGTCGGCGCCGGCCCGTCCGGACTCTCCGCCGCATACCACCTCGCGCGTCGCGGCCACGAGGTCACGATTCGCGACGCCGGGCCGCTGGCAGGCGGCATGATGCGCTTCGGCATCCCTCAATACCGCCTGCCACGCGACATCCTCGACGCCGAGGTGCAGCGGATCCTCGACCTCGGCGTCACGCTCGAACTGGACTCCAAGGTCACGAACGTCGTGGAGACGATGCGTGACGGTGGCTTCGACGCGGCGTTTCTGGCCGTCGGAGCGCACATCGGCAAGCGCGCATACATCCCCGCCGGGGAGGCCGCGCACATCCTCGATGCCGTCACGCTGCTGGCAAGCATGGAGGGGCAGGAGCGCCCATTGCTCGGCCGGCGCGTGGTCGTCTACGGCGGCGGAAACACCGCGATGGATGCCGCACGCACCGTCAAGCGCCTGGGCGCAAATGAGGCGATCGTCGTCTACCGGCGCACGCGCGAGCGGATGCCCGCACATGACTTCGAGGTCGAGGAGGCACTCGATGAGGGCGTGATGATGAAGTGGCTTTCCACCATCAAGCAGGCCGATGAGGGCAAGCTGGTGCTGGAGAAGATGGAGCTCGACGAGACCGGCTTCCCCCAGCCCACCGGCGAGACAGAGGAGCTGCAGGCAGACTCGCTCGTGCTCGCTCTAGGCCAGGAAGCCGACCTCTCGCTGCTCGATGGTGTGCCGGGTCTTGAGATCGAGGACGGCGTTGTGCGGGTCGATCAGCGGATGATGACCGGCCACGAGGGCATCTTCGCGGGTGGGGATATGGTGCCCGCCGAGCGCACCGTCACCGTCGGCGTCGGCCACGGCAAGCAGGCCGCGCGCAACATCGACGCGTGGCTGCGCTCAGCCGAGTTCGTGCACCCGCCCGAGCCAGAGCTCGCGGGCTTCGATCTGCTCAACACCTGGTACTACACCGATGCACCCAAGACCGTCGCGCCCCAGCTCGACACGATCCGCCGGCAGTCGAACTTCGAGGAGGTCACGCAGGGGCTCGACGAGAGCAACGCGCTGTTCGAGGCGCGCCGCTGCCTGAGTTGCGGCAACTGCTTCGGCTGTGACAATTGCTATGGCGTGTGCCCCGACAACGCGGTGCTGAAGGTCGACGAGGCCGACGGCTACGCCTTCGACCTCGACTACTGCAAGGGCTGCGGGATTTGTGTTGAAGAGTGCCCGTGCGGAGCGATCGAAATGGTTCCCGAGGCCAGCTGAGAGAGAAACACCCCTCAGGGCCCATCTTGCGCACAACTAGCCGGACAAGCGGTCTGGACGCATCACCGACGTCCCATAACGACGGCGGGATATCCGTAGTTGACCGCAGCCATATCGCGGGGATGCTCGGTTGGCGTGGTTCCCAGGCGAACATAACCTGCATATATGACGAGCCCACAAGCAAGCAATTCAAGCGTCGAGGAGAGCGGTGGCGCTCCGCAGCCTGGTGATTGGATCGAGGTTGACGCCAGCGAAGGCTCCGCGAGGCGTGGCGAAATCCTCGAGACTCTCGGCGAGGGTAAGCACACACACTTTCGCGTCAGATGGGACGAGGAGCACGTGGGGCTGTTCTACCCCGCCGACCGCGGATTCATCGTTCGCAGCAAGGCGACTCGGCCACGCGCCGAGTGATGATCCGCTCAGCCTGAGTGCTCAGGAGGACCACTTCCCCTTGCCGTAGCGGGCGAGCTCCAGGCGCGCGATGACGCCGCGGTGCACCTCGTCGGGGCCGTCGGCGAGTCGCAGGGAGCGAGCGGCGGTCCAGGCGCCGGCGAGCGGCAGGTCGTTCGACAGCCCGGCGCCGCCGTGCAGCTGCATTGCCATATCGATCACCGCCTGGGCCATGTTCGGCACCCCGACCTTGATCTGCGAGGACGCGCCGATCGCCTCGGGCGCCTGCCTGTCCACCAGCCAGGCTGTGTGCAGGACATGCAAGCGCGCCTGGTCGATCGCGATCCGTGCGTCGGCGATCCGCTCGCGGTTGCCGCCGAGGTTGGCCAGCGGCTTGCCGAACGCGACCCGGTCGGTGGCACGACGGCAGGCGAGCTCCAGCGCCAGCTCGGCGAGGCCGATCAGTCGCATGCAGTGGTGGATGCGCCCGGGCCCCAGGCGGGCCTGGGCGATCGCGAACGCCTGGCCGGGTCCGCCGATGATGGCGCTCGCGGGTAGGCGCACGTCAGTGAAGGACATCTCGCCGTGCCCAGCGGGCGCATCGAGGAACCCCATTGTGTGAAGCATCCGCTCGACCTTCACGCCGGGGGTGTCCAGCGGCACGAGCACCATCGAGTGCTGGTGGTAGCGGTCGGCGTCCGGGTCAGTCAGGCCCATGAAGATGAGTGCCTTGCAGTTGGGGTGCCCGACGCCGGTGCTCCACCACTTGCGCCCGTTGAGCACGACCTCATCGCGATCGAGCACGGCGGTGGCCTGCATGTTTGTCGCGTCGGAGGACGCCACGTCGGGCTCGGTCATGCAAAAGGCAGAGCGGATGCTCCCGTCCAGCAAGGGCTCGAGCCAGCGCTCGCGCTGCTCAGGGGAGCCAAAGTGCAGCAGCACCTCCATATTGCCGGTGTCCGGCGCGTTGCAGTTGCACACCTCCGGCGTGATCAGCGAGCGGCCCATGCGCTCGGCGAGCGGCGCGTACTCGACGTTGGAGAGGCCGGCGCCGTAGCGCTGATCGGGGAGGAACAGGTTCCACAGGCCTTCCTGCTTGGCCTT
>CAWGYZ010000008.1:0-245107 GCA_963826995.1 uncultured Solirubrobacteraceae bacterium
CCCAAGCTGCTCGCCTACTGGGAGCGGCGGAATCCTTCCGGCGTGGCGAGCTGGCCGCGTCGCCTCGACCCGAGCGCCCACGCGCTTAACCTCTGGCCGCTACCGGCGGGTCGGGTGGGTCGCGCGGCAGGACTTGGCGGAGACGTACGCAAGCGCCAGCCAAAGTCGATGATGTGTACACCCGGTCTGACCGTGTTTGACCCCGACAGGCGCCCGAGCGACGCGACGACGGCCCTGGCGGTCGTCTGTGCGACCTTGCTTGAAGATGTCGGCATGAGCGACTTCGAGGCGCTGCGCCTGGCGCCACCCGTGTTGGAGACATGGGCGAGCGGGGGTCGGCTTCTCTCGCGCTCCGCGGTGGACTTCGGCCTTGAGTGGTCGTTGCCGATTGCCGACGGCGTTTAAACAACGCCCTGACTCGCCTCGAGGCGAGCGGCTGATCACGGCAGCCGGAGCGTGCAGCCCGGGTCTTTGGCTCATTACAAGGAGTCTGTTAGAAGTCAGCTACATTACAGAGTGCCTGTAATGACCCAAGTTTCGGGAAAGAACCCCTACCGACCGGGCGTCGGCCTGCGCCCGCTGTACCTGGCTGGACGCGAAGCGCCGCTACGACGCTTCGCCGCGATGCTGCGCGCCGCGCCCGAGCAGCAGGCGAGCATGCGCGTCACCGGTCTGCGTGGTGTGGGGAAGTCCGTTCTGCTCGAGGAGTTCGCCGATCGTGCGCAGGAACTCGACTGGGAGCCGGCGCTCGCAGAGCTGCAGCCGTCACACAACACAGATGAGGCGGTGACGGCGGTGCTCGGGGCGCTACTCGAGCGCACGCGCCAGCGCCTCTCACGCCTCGCGCGGCTGCGCTCGGTTGCCGGCCGGGCGCTGCGGGCGAGCAGCATGTCGCTCACCTGGGAAGACGTCTCGCTGGCCGTGTCGTTCGGCTCAGAGCGCGAGGAGGACCTCGCGCGCGACCTCTTCTCAACGGTCGAGCTCGCCCTCGCCAAGGGCCGCGACGGCGTCGCATTGCTGCTCGACGAGGCGCAGCTCGTGCGTGACGAGCGCGACCGCCACGGCGAGCACCCGCTGTCGCTGCTGATCGCACCCGTGGTGGCGCTGCAGCGCGCAGAGCTGCCGCTCGCCCTCGTCCTCTGCGGTCTGCCGACGCTGACCGGCAACCTGCAGAAAGCTCGCTCCTACAGCGAGCGACTGTTCCGCGGCGAGGAGATCGGCTCGCTTGCACCCGAGCAGGCGCTCGAGGCATTCACGAGGCCCCTCGAGCAGACGGTCCGCAAGACCGATGCCAAGCTCGCGCAGGCGGTCGTGAAGGAGGTCGAGGGCTACCCGTACTTCCTGCAGTTGTGGGGATCGGAGCTGTGGGAGGCCGCGGACCTCGCCGGCGTGGACCGCTTCAGCGTCAAGCTGCTCGACGCGACGCGCCCGGATATCTACGGGCGCCTGGACCGCGACTTCTATGAGCCACGCATCGCGACGCTCACGCCCGCCGAGCAGGATCTCCTCGCCTCCTCGGCAGCGTGCCCCTATCCCCCCCTCCGCTCGGCCGAGCTCAACCGGGCCTCCGAGAAGACGCCCGGGAACGTCAACGTCCTACTGGGCCGGCTTGTCGACGCCGGCGCCCTGTACCGAATCCGCAAGGGCGAGTACGCCTACACCGCACCGAAGTTCCGCGACTACCTGCTGCGTCGAGTTAGCTGCTGACACTGACGACGGTAACGGCCACGTGATGCCGGCGGCGAGGATGGTTGGCTCTCCGGGGATCGGTCGCTTGCGCGGGGTCGTTCTTTGCGAGCGTGCCGCGCGGCCGATGCATGCCTATGGTTGCCAGGTCGAGGTCTCAAGCGTTGCGCCGGCAACCCAGGCCACTGCCGCACCGGCGCCGAGCGGCTGGGTCGTGGCGACCCCGGCAAGGGATGCCAAAGGCATTAGCGTCGTCGGCACCAAAGGCATCGGCGATGGCTGCACCGGGCTGCCACCGGCGGGCTGTATCGCTACCGGGCTCGACGGGGTCTCCGCAGGGCCGGTCGGCGCTCCTCCCGGCGGGGCGGAGAGGCCGATCGGTCCCAGTGTCAGCAGCATGTCGCCGACGCCGTCGCGCAGCGCCGGCATCAGGCCGCTTGGCGACACGCTTGGTGGCGAGAAGTGGCCGCTGGCATCGCCGACGGCCAGCATCGTGCGGGTCGGGCTCGCGTACGGCGGCGGCGTCGCGGACCAGCTCACGATCCCGCCGCCTTCGTTGGCGACCACCGCGTTGACCGGGCTGGAGATGGACGCGGAACCAGGCTGCAACCCCGCCGGCGCGCTGAGCGATCCATCGGTCATCACCCGGGCGTAGGGCGCGGCGAAGTAAGGTTCGAGGGCCTCGTAGTCACCTGCCTCCCAGGCGATGAGCACCCGGCCCGGAGCGCTGAACGAGACGACCGGGAACTCGGCCGGCGCGGGGGCGATCAGCAGCGGCGCGCCGAACCGGTGGCTGCGTGGGACGGTGCTGAGCATCGTCGCGCAGGTGCGGATCCCGCGCCCGCAGCTGACGGTGCCGTAGACGTGCGCGGCGCCGCTGCTGTCGAACACGGGTGTCGGATCACCCATCATGGCGCTCTTCGCGCGGCTGGCCGCGCCGGCCGGGCCGAAGCGATGCCCCGGCTCGCGCCACGCGGTCGCGACCCCGGGGGCGCTGCTGGTATGCGCCACCCAGGTCAACAGCATCTCACGGTCGGGCGCCGCCGCCAAGCGTAGATCGGCGTCGATGAATGGGCCGCTGTAGCCGATGATCTTCGCAGTCGACCACCTCCCCGAAGGACTGCGGTAGGCCGCGCGGACCGTGTGGGGGCTGAGGGTCGCCCCGTTGCGCCCGCGCGCCGCGTCGATCCAGGCGACCGTCAGTTCGCCGCGCGCGTCCAGCGCGACAGCGACGCCGCCGACTTGCGCATCGCTGCTGCGCCACAGCGTCCGCGTGATAACCCGGCCACCGGCACTGCTGAGCGCGACGTGAACCGCAGCCCGGGTCTGGACCAGGCCGACGCTTCGCTCGCTCGCCCACGCGACAGCGCCATCACCGCGCACATCGGTAGCCAGCGAGACGTAGCGGAACCCCGCCGACGATGAGCTCACCGCCCGCTGCGCAGACCACCCGGCCAGGGCTCGTGCCGGGGTCCCCATCGAGAGCCCGACCAGAACCGCAGAGACGCCGAGCACTGCGCTCCGGGAAGCGATCGATGCTATGCGGCCCATGACGGACCTCCTTCCAGACTGTTGTTCCATCGGCCTCAGCGCAACAGCATCCCGCCGTCGGCCACGATCTGTGACCCGGTCAGGTAACTGGAGAGGCCCGAGGCGAGGAACAGCGCGACGCGTCCCATGTCGTCTGGTAGGCCCATACGGTGCATCGGAATGCGCTGCTCGGTCTCGTGCAGCATGTCGGGATCGACTGCGCCGCCGCTGGCGCCGGGCGTCGCGATCGCACCCGGCGCGAGCGCGTTGACCGCGATGCCGTGCTCGGCGAGCTCGAGGGCGACGTTCTTGGTCAGGCCCCAAACGCCGTGCTTGGAGGCGTCGTAGTGGGCGAGCCCCGTCATCGAGGGGTGCAGTGCGTCGATCGAGCTGATGTTGATGATCTTGCCGCCCCGCCCCTGGGCGATCATCTGCTTGGCGGCCGCCTGCATCGTGGCGAAGACACCGATCAGGTTGACGGCCAGCACGTGCTCGAACAGCTCGGCCTCGATCTCCAGGAACGGGGCGAATGGATAGATCCCAGCGTTATTGACAAGGATGTCGAGGCCGCCGAAGCGCTCGACCGTTGCCGCCAGCATCGCCGCGACGTCGGCGCGCTGGCTGACGTCTGTCTTTAGCGCCAGGGCACTGTCGAGGCGCATGGTGTTCAGTTCCGCAGCGACGGCGTCCCCCGTGGCGAGATCGAGGTCGGCGATCACGACATCAGCCCCGGCCTCATGCAGTCGCTCTGCGATGCCGCGTCCGATGCCCATCGAGCCGCCTGTGACGATCGCGGTCTTGCCGCTCAAGTCGAGGAGCTCGGCGATGGTCGGCTTCGTGTTTGTGATTGTGCTTGGTGTGTTCATGCCGGCAAGGCTGCCAGGTCCCCGCGGCCGCGACGTCCGGGGAAACCGACAAACACGCTCAGTAGCTCTCCGCGTCGTGCAGCGCACGCGGCATCCGTGTGTTCCCGCCACCGGCGCGTGTGAGCTCCGGCGCCCTACGGCGTTTCACGGATGTCCACAGCGCGCGGCGCGGTCAGCATCTGGCAAACACCCCTCAATCCAGAAGTGGAATGTGATGCCAGGTCGCAGCATTCGCCTAGCGCGTATCGCCGAAATCCCCGTCGGGGTGAGCCGTGGTGGCTCCTGATCGTCGTGCTGATCACATGGTCCCTGGGGGCGTCCTATTTCCCCGAAGTGGTGCACGGCATCAGCTCGACCGCGTCCTACGCACTGTTTGGCGAGCGCCCTGTTGCAGTTCGCGAGCATCCCCGCGCACGAGTTCGGCCATGCTCAGCGTTGCGCGCCGTCAGGCGGACGGATGACTCTCCGAGCATGGCGACAGCGGTCTAGCCTGTGTCGATCCCGATAGGAGACCGGTGATGTTCAGGAACGTGCTCGTAGGAGTGGACGGCAGGACCTATGGCCGGGACGCGATCGCACTCGCCGCCCGTCTGAAGGACCCAGGCGGGACCCTGACTCTCGCGTTCGTGCAAGGTGGCAGCGTCGTGGAGGATCTCGAGGACGCCGACAAGCTGCTCGAGGGCGAGCGACGTGCCGGCGATGTCGACGCGGATCTCCTGAGCATCCTTGCCACGAGTCCGGGCCGTGGCCTTCACGAACAGGCAGAGAGACAGAACGCCGACCTGCTCGTGGTCGGCTCGTGCAGCCACAGCGCCTTCGGTCGCGCGATGCTCGGCGACGATACGCGCGCGGCACTGAACGGCGCCTCCTGCGCTGTCGCGATCGCATCCAGAGGCTTCGCCGAGCGCCGCAAGCCGATCGCGAGGATCGGCGTCGCATACAACGGATCGCCCGAGAGCGAGGCAGCGCTCGCGCTGGCACGGGAGCTGGCAGCGCAGAGCCGGGCGAGCATTCACGCGCTCGAGGTCGTCTCGATCCCTTCCGTCGCCTACATCGGGGTCGCGGGGCCCGCGCTCGGCGATACCATCGATGAGATGCTAAACGAGGCCGCCGCCCGCTTGGAGGGGCTGTCCGGAGTCGAGGGTCGCGCCGTCTATGGCCTCACCGGCGAGGAGCTCGCCGCGTTCGGTGAGGACGTGGACCTGCTGGTGGTCGGCTCCCGCGGCTACGGGCCGACAAAGCGGCTGGTGATTGGCAGCACCCCGAACTACCTGGAGCGTCATGCGCGCTGCCCGTTGCTCGTGCTGCCCCGCGGCGCGCGCACACTCACGAACGCGACCTGAATCGTTGAAGTCGATACCTTCCGGCCAAGGGTGACTCGGACCCGCCCGCCAGCCCTCCCCGGCCGGCCTGCACGCGTTGGAAGCGTCAGCCGACAAGTAGTGCACGACGCACACTGCTCGGTGCTGGTCATTCCACCCGGCCAATAACGAGCGGTTCGCCCCCTAAGCAGCAGAACACCCGTGCAGCCGGGCCAGCTCAGTAAAAACCCGCGACCGGTGCAGGGACGTCCGCGGATGCCGACCACAGGCTTCGCGACCTAGCCTGTTCTCGATACCCAAAGGAGAACCGATGATGTTCAACAACGTAGTTGTGGGAGTCGACGGCAGGCCCAACGGGCGCGACGCCATCGTGCTCGCCGCCCAACTGATGGACGCCGACGGAAAGCTGGCTTTGATCCACGTGCACCGCGACGAACCAGCAGTGCGCGAGGAGTCCCACACGCTGCTGGAGCAGGAACTCACCGCCGTCGACCTCGATGCTGAGCTCCTCAGCGTCGCCTCGCGGAGTCCCGGCCGTGGCCTTCATGAGCAGGCCGAGGAGCGGGGTGCAGACCTGCTCGTGGTCGGCTCCTGCGCCCACGGCACGTTCGGTCGCGCGATGCTCGGCGACGATACCCGCGCAGCCCTGAACGGGGCTCCCTGCGCGGTCGCGGTCGCCTCCCGCGGCTACGCCGAGCACCACACCGCGATCTCCCACATCGGTGTCGCCTACAACGGATCGCCGGAGAGCGCTGCGGCACTCGCTCGGGCCCAGGAGCTTGCGGCGGTGACTGGGGCAAAGGTTCATGCTCTGGAAGTCGTCTCGCTGCCGCCTGGCCTCTACGGTGGTCTGGTTGCCCCCACGATCGGGGAATACATCGACGAGATCGTCAAGGAAGCGAGCGAACGCATGAGGGAGCTTGCCGGTGTCGACGGACGCGCCGTGTACGGCCTCGCCGGCGAGGAGCTCGCCAGGTTTGGCGACGAACTGGACATCCTCGTGGTCGGCTCGCGCGGCTATGGCCCGGTACGACGTCTCGTCAGCGGCAGTACCTCCAGCTACCTGGAGCGCCACTCGCGCTGTTCGCTGCTCGTACTGACCCGCACCGAGTTCCACTCGGCCGGCGTATGAGCGAGCCGATCTCCTGCTGATCAGCGCCCGATCGGCCGCGATGTCAGATGAGATCAGTGCTTGTCGGACATCGTGGACTGCTGCTCGATCACGAGTAGTAGTCCGCTAGGCGCGTGGGTAGCTTGCACCGATGCGGGCCGGGGCCGAGCGGGACTAGTTTCTGCTGCTTGTACACCGAGCAATACATGGGAGTTCGCATGAGCACTACAACTGAAGAGCTGGGCGCGGAGAAGTGGGAGGAGTACTTCGACTCGCTCACCCCGGGCATCGAGGGGAAGCTGGTCACGATCGAGGTCATGAGCCAGGAGCTGGGAGATCAGGTTGACGTGGAGCGAGTGCCGCTCCAGGCGATCGGCTACGACGCCAAGGACAAGATCCTTGAGATCGCCGTCGGTGGACGCGGTGTGCGCCACCCCATTCTGTCGCGACACTTCATCTCAAGCCCACGGACGATCAGCATCGAGGGGTCCGGCTCGCTCATCCCCACGGCGATCCTCGTCACCGATTGGAGCGGCGTTCGCACGCTGATCCGCCTGTTTGAGTCCCCCGCGCTCGAGGCTTAGGGTGAGCTCGCCTTCAGCCGAGATCGATCACGGCGAGCCTCACGAGCTTGGTTGCACCGACCCCGCGCTGCTCCTGACGCTCGCGGACCCTGCCAGCTACGGTGGCGCGCCGGTCGTCGTGCGCGAGACCCACGCCTCATGGGTGTTCGTCGCCGGCGAGCGCGCGTACAAGATCAAGAAGCCTGTCGCGCTCGGCTTTCTCGACTACAGCACGCTGGAGCGCCGGCGGAGCGCCTGCGCCGAGGAGGTGCGCGTCAACCAGCAGCTCGCGCCCGGCATCTATCTCGGCGTGCGCGCGATCGTGAGAACCAAGACCGGATTCGCCTTCGCCCCCGATGACCAGGCCGCGGGGGCCGTCGAGTACGCCGTGGAGATGCGCACGTTCGATGAGGCGGACACGCTCGCCGGCCTGATCGCATCCCAGGCTCTCACCTCCGAGCATCTCGAGGTGGTCGCGGCTCGTGTGGCGGCGTTTCATCGCGGCGCACCGACCGTGGCGGGCGGCGACGCCGCCCAGGTGTTGGGTGTGTGGCAGCGGAACCTCGTTGACCTCCGCCAGGCCAGCCAGGCGTTGGAGGAGTTCCCGGTGCACCTCGCCGAGCGCTTCGCCGAGGTGTTCGTGCGGTTGCACGAGGGCGAGATCGAGCAACGCCGAGTCGCCGGTTTGGTGCGCGATGTACACGGCGATCTGCGCTGCGAGCACGTGCTCGTGACCCCGGAGGTGCGCGTCGTCGACAGGATCGAGTTCGACCCCTCGCTGCGTCACACCGATATCGCCTGCGACCTGGCCTTCCTGACAATGGACCTCGAGGCCCACGATCAGAACTGGGCCGCCGAGGCAGTGGTGTCTGGCTACCGCGACTGCGGCATGGATGCGGGCAGCGACGCCCTGCTCAGCTTCTACGGCGCCAACAGAGCGCTCATCAGGGCAACGGTCGATCTGGTCGGCGCATCCGAGCACGACGGCGAGCGCCGCATCGCGCTGCTCGCCAGAGCGCGTTCCAAGTTGGCGCTGGCCGAGCGGCTGTGCTGGAGGGCGCGCGCACCCGTCGCGATCGTCGTCTGCGGGCCGGCTGGAAGCGGCAAGTCGACGTTCGCGTCAGAGCTGTCAAAGCACTCGGGGTTCGAGGTCCTGTCCTCTGATGCGATCCGCAAGTCAGAGCTGGGTCTGCATGCCACCGACCGCGCTGCGCCCGAGCACTACAGCCACGGCGTCACCCACCACACCTACGAGCTGCTCGCCAGTCAGGCGCACGAGCTCATAGATCACGGCAGCGGGGTGATCGTGGATGCGACCTGCCGGTCTCGGGCGGAGCGCTCAACGCTGCTCGGCCGGCTGTCGCGGACGGGCGTACCCCGTCTCGTGGTGCGCTGCGAGGTGCCGCTCGAGGTCGCCCTCGCTCGAGCCGCGCGACGCGAGCATGACCCCGCGCGTGTGTCCGATGCCGGGCCGCAGATCGTGGCCGAGCAGTACCGCTCCTTTCAGCAGCTCGAGGAGCTGGCGCCGGAGGACGTGCTCGGGCTTGACACGCGGCGCCCCCTGAAGACCCAGGTCTGCGAGGTGACTAGCGCGATCGACCGCCTGCTGATGACCCGCGCGGGCGCCACCGCCACCGACCGACACACGGTTATCCACGATCAGCGAGCCGTTGCTCGGCCACAGGCGCGGTCAGTTCCGTGATCTCGATGTGGTTGCTCAGCCGTTGAATCTGCTGGCGTGTTCCGGTGCCGAGCCCGTGCCGAGTGGCGTTCAGGCAGCCAGCAGCCATTGCCAGGCGCAGCGCGGCGTCCAGCTCTTCTCCGCTGGCGAGGCTCGCGCCGAGCGCTGCGAACATCGAGTCGCCGGTGCCCCGCGGCTCAAGCGCCTCCACCCGGGGTCCTACGAGCTCGAGATAACGATCTCCAGGGCCGTCGAGCGCAAGCGCGGGATCCTCGGCCCGCGAGATCAGCACCGTTTGAGCGCCGGACTCGTGCAGCCCCTGCAGAGCCTCCATGAGATCGGTCACGCTTGCGCTGTGAGCGAGGCCCCCACTCAGCACCTCCTGCTCGCTGATCTTCAGCAGGTCAATACCGCCGGCCAGCGCAGCCTTCAGCGCTGGACCGGCGAGGTCGGCGATGACTGGGACCCCGTTGCTCCTCAGATCGCCCGCCAGTCGCCGGTAGATTTCGTTGTCAAGGACGCTCGGCGGGTCTACGCCTGTCAGCAGCGCAACATTCGCGTCCAGCGCCGCGCTCAGCGCCAGTCCGTAGAGCTCGTCGGCCTCGTGACGAGACAGGCGCTTGCACGCGGTGCGTGCGAGCTGCTCGCGTACACCGCCTCGCCGGGCGTGGATGTAGACGCCGTTGGAGGCCGCGCAGTCTACGCTCAGCAGCTCGACGTTCTCCCTCGCGATCAGCACGCGCAACACCGCGCCCGACTCCCCGCCTAACCCACAGCACAATGAGACCTCGACGCCCAGCAGCGCCGCCATGCGGGCCACCCAAAAGCCCTGCCCGCCCGCGTGCAGGTGGATCTCCTGCCCAGGCGTATCCGCGGCCTCGACTGTGACCGTTAGCAACGGCGAGGGCGCGAACACGACAAGCGAAGGAGCGGCCATCAGCTCGAGGGAAGCAGCTCGAGCAGGCTGTCCTTCAAACCCGGCGTCGAGGCAATCGTGAAGCGGGAGTCGACGCCGTGCTCTGAACCATCCCCGTCGTAGGCCAGCGCTCCGGCCTCGCGGGCAAGCAGCACGCCGGCGCTCACGTCCCAGGCCCGGTTTGAGAGCATCATCGAGGCGCTCAGGCGCCCAGCGGCCAGCCAGGCCAGATCAAGCGCGGCCGACCCGTGAGCCCGCACGCCCAACGCCCGGGGCGCGAGGCGAGCCAGCAGAGCAATGTGTATGGGATTCTCCACGAAGCGATCGTCCGCGACCGCGAAATCGGTGACCCCAACCACCGCGTCGGCGAGCCTGTGCACATCGATGATGTGCAGCCGGGTCCCGTTCAGGTATGCGCCGGCACCCGCGCGAGCAACGTAGCGCTCGCCGAGCAGAGGAAGATCGACGATCCCGAAGATCGGCTGTCCATCGCTCAACAGCGCCAGTGAGATCGCACACAGCGGACTGCCCTTGATGAGGTTGGTCGTGCCGTCAACCGGATCCAGAACCCATAGCAAGGGGGCGCGCAGCTCCCCGCCGCGCTCCTCGCCGAGGAACGGGATGTCCCGCGCGACGTGTGACAGCGCATCCCTGATGGCATCCTCTATCTGGAAGTCCACCCGGCTTGCGTAGTCGCGGTCGCCCTTGGCGATCAGACCACCGAGGTGCGAACGACCTTGAACCAGCAGGCGGGCGGCGCCATCTACGGCGCCCCCGGCGATCAACAGCAACTCGTTGCCGTCGCTCTCAGTGAGCCGAGTGGGTAAGGGAGCCGCAGTTGAGAGAGATGGCTCGGTCATTGTTGATCATCATCCGCTGAACGCCACTCCTCGCGCATCCGGGTCCCATACGGGGAAACATCCGCGCTTCACCGCAACCACACGGGGGTGTGCCCAGACAGCGCGCTTCGGCCAGCTTCAGTAGTCCGCCACGCCGAGCTCGGGGCATTCCCCGGAGGCGCGGGGCAGGTCGCCCGGAGATGATCACGGAGTGCAGTTTCTCGATCGTCACGATGCGGGTCGCCGCTTGGCCGCCGAGCTCTTGCCGCTCGCACAGGAGCGGCCGGTGATCGTCGCGCTTCCGCGCGGAGGCGTGCCGATCGGCGTTGAGGTGGCGCGTGCGCTCGGCGCCCCCTTGGACATCTTGGCCGTGCGCAAGCTGGGCGCCCCGGGAAATCCCGAGTTCGGCGTGGGAGCCGTGGCTGAGGATGGCACGGGCGTGATGGACACCCGGTCCGCAGGCGAGATGGGTATGACCCGTCAGCGGCAAGGCCATCTACCTCACCCCCGATAGGGTCGCGGCAGCGCCAGGTGCATCTCTATCGTCAGCCGCTTCGGCAAGCAGCGCCAGCACCTGCTCGTCGGACACCGGCGTAAAGTCGCGATACCACATGCCCACGCCGAGCAGATGCCGCGGAACGGTCAGGCAGACGACGCGGTCCGTCTCCTCGGCGAGCATCGACACCGCCTGGCCGGATCCGACCGGCACTGCCAACACGATGCGGCGCGCGCCACGGTTGCGCAGAGTGCGGACGGCGGCGAGGTCGGTCAGACCGCTCGCCAGACCGTCGTCGACCACGATCACGGTTCGCCCCTTCACGTCGACGGAGGGCCGGCCGTCGCGGTAGCGTTCCACTCGGCGGCGCAGATCGAGGAGCGCGGATTCACGACGGTGGCCGTCGAGGGCGACTGGCCGGACGCCGACCGCGTGAGCCGCTACGTGCAGGGCGCCGGCAGCGACGGCGACGCCGAGGAGGCCCTACGCGGCTTCCGCAGATTCCCCACCTGGATGTGGCGTAACGCCGAGGTCTTGGACTTCGTCGGATGGCTGCGCACCCACAACGAAGAGCTGACCAGCGCACAGAAGGGCGTTGGCTTCTACGGCCTTGACCTCTACAGCATGAACTCGTCGATGGAAGCCGTGGTCGCCTACCTCGAGCAGGTGGACCCCGCCGCAGCGTCGCGTGCCCGCCTACGCTACGAGTGCCTGCACCCGTTCTCGCAGGACAGCTCGCGCTATGGGGAGGCCGTGCTGCTGGGCGTCAGTGAACCGTGCCGCAAACGCGTACTCGAGCAGCTCGTCGAGCTGCGCCGTCACGCCGGCGAGTACCTTCGCGAGGACGGCCTGATCGCCGAGGATCGCTACTTCCTGGCCGAGCAGAATGCGACGGTCGTCGCCAACGCGGAGGAGTACTACCGGACGATGTTCGGCAGTCCCGCACCGTCCTGGAACCTGCGCGACCGGCACATGGCCGACACCCTCGACCATCTCCAGATCCATCTCGCCCGATGCGGCGACGCGGGCAAGATCGTCGTGTGGGAGCACAACTCCCATGTGGGCGACGCTCGCTCGACGGAGATGGCCCAGCGCGGCGAGCTCAACCTCGGCCAATTGATGCGCGAGCGTCACGCCCACAACGCCGTTCTCGTCGGCTTCACCACCTATTCAGGCACGGTTACCGCGGCCTCGGAGTGGGGCGGGGTAGCCGAACGAAAGCGGGTCAGACCGGCACTCCCCGACAGCTACGAGGCGCTGCTTCACGATGCTGGCATACCTGCCTTCCTGCTGTGCCCGCTTGGCATGAGCGACAGCGGTCGCGCGCTGCGGGAGCCGCGGTTACAGCGAGCGATCGGCGTCATCTACCGGCCCGAGACCGAACGCCAGAGCCACTGGTTCGGCGCCTGTGCGCCCGAGCAGTTCGACGCACTCGTGCACATCGACATCACCCGCGCGGTCGAGCCGCTCGAGCGCACCGGCTCATGGGAACTCGGCGAGCCGCCCGAGACCTATCCGACAGCGCTCTGATCGTTATTCGCGGCGAGTCGGACCGACGGATTCCGGAGCTTCCGCGCGGCGGTCCAGCGACGCGGGTGACCCCGCATCCCACGGCGCCATCCGGTCTAGGGTCCAGCTTCGATGGATGCACTTTTCTCCCACTCGCTAATCGTCGTGACCGGCAAGGGGGGCGTCGGGAAGTCGACTGTGTCGGCTGCACTCGGCGTTGCGGCGGATCGGCGCGGGCTGCGGACCGTCGTCGTCGAGGTGGCCCAGCGGGATGACGTCTCGCGGGCACTGGGCACCTCAGGCGCGGCCGGCCCGCCCCGCGGCGAGCGGCCCGAGCACATCTCGATCGACCCGCAGCGCACGATGGAGGAATACCTGCGCGAGCAGCTGCCGGTCGGCGCGCTGGCCGCGCTGCTGTCGCGCAGCCGGCTGTTCACGACGCTGACCGCCGCGACACCGGGCCTGCGCGAGCTGCTCACGATCGGAAAGGTGTGGGAGCTCACCGAGCAGCGACGCAGCGGTCGCGGCGGGCCCTCGTTCGACCTCACGGTGCTCGACGCGCCGGCCACGGGACATTGCCTGGCGATGCTGCAGGCGCCCAGCACGTTCGCATCGATCGCGCGCGTCGGTCCGGTCGCCAAGCAGGGACGCGCGATTGCGGCCTTTCTGGCCGACCCTCAACGGACAGCGGTGGTAGCCGTGTCGAGCGCCGAGGAGATGCCCGTGACCGAGACGCTCGAGCTGCGCTCGCAACTACGCGAACAGCTGGGTCTCGACCTCGCCCTGAACATCGTCAACGCGGTCGTCTCACACCGCTTCTCGGCGCACGACGAGCGAACGCTCGCAGCAGCGTCGCCATCCGCGGCCCGGCATGCGGCTCTGTACTCGGCCGCTTGGGTGCGCCACCAGCGAAACCAGATCGCCAGGCTGCGCGCCGGCATGCCAGACGTGGGACTTCTCACGCTTCCCTTCATCTTCGAGTCCTCGCTCGATCGGGCGGCGCTCGAGCTGCTCTCCCGGGAGCTGGATTCGTGAGCGTCGCTACGCGACTGACCGGAAAGCGCATCTGCATCTGCACCGGAGCTGGCGGCGTCGGCAAGACGACAACCGCCGCGGCTGTCGCCATCGGCCTCGCCGCGCGCGGCCAGCGGGTGGCGGTGGTGACGATCGATCCCGCGCGGCGGCTCGCGAGCTCTCTGGGACTGGAGGAGCTCGACAACGAGCCGCGGAGGGTCGGGCCCGCCCACTTTGCTCGCTACGGACTCGAGTTGCGTGGCGAGTTGTGGGCGATGATGCTCGACGCCAAGCGCACCTTCGACGAGCTGATCGAGTTGCTCGCGCCGAATTCAGCTACCTATGAGGCGATCCTCGCCAACCGTATCTACCAGGAGCTCTCCAGCTCCGTGGCCGGCTCACAGGAGTTCAGCGCGGTGGCCAAGCTGAACGAGCTCGACGCGTCCGGAAGGTTCGACGCGATCGTTCTCGACACTCCGCCCTCGCGCAACGCGCTGGACTTCCTCGACGCTCCTCAGCGGCTGACCGGGTTCCTGGAAGGTCGTGCATTGAAGGTGCTCACCGCCCCGACCGGTGTGGCCGCCGCGATCGCAACGCGCGGCAGCGGCCTCGTCTTCTCCGTCCTGCGCCGCGTGACGGGCGTCGATTTGCTGGCCGACCTCGGCGAGTTCTTCCGCGTGCTGAGCGAGGTCGTCGACGGCTTTGCCGAGCGGGCGAGCGTTGTGGCTCGCTTGCTCACTGATCCGGCGACCACTTTCCTGATCGTCACCTCGCCCGAGCGAACGCCGGTCCAGGAGGCTGTCTTCTTCCGCGGCCGACTCGCGGAGGCCGGCATGCAGTTCGGTGGTCTGATCGTCAATCGCCAACGCGTGCTCGCGCGCAACCGACCGGCCATCGATGAGCGCGCACTCGCGGCCGATCTCGGCGGTAACTCGGGCCTGGCCGCTCGGTCCGTACAGGCGCTGCGAGATCTGCGCGCGCTCGCACGGCGCGATGCCGTCAACCTGAAATACCTCACTGCAGAGCTCGACGATGGGCACCCGATCGTCATCCCTCAAATGGACCACGACATCAGCGACTTGGCCGGGCTGCTCCTCGTCGAGCGCTACCTCTTCGCCACGACGCGAGAGCGCTCGTCGCTGCTGGCCGAGCAGGCGTTCTGACAGCGCGCGTGGGCTCTTCTGGCCTGCGTAGTTTTCCCGTGGACTTCAGCGGGTGGGACCGGATGCGCCACCGCCGACCACACGCGAGGCTGAGACCACGATGAGAACCACGGCCACCGCCGCGACTGAATGTACCGGGAGCCGCACTTCCACCGGAGTGGAGCTCATCCGTTTGCGGGACGGCTCGTCCGTGACGGTCCGCCAAACGGACGCCGCGGACGAGCCGGCGCTGCACGCCTTCCTGTCGGGGCTTTGCCTTGAAGCGCGACGCCTGCGGTTCTTCACGGGCGCGGCGAACATGGCCCAGGCGGCCCGCCTTGCGGCCACGACGGACGCCCAACATTGTGGGCTGGTCGCACACGATGAAGCGGGCGTGATCGTCGGTCATGCAACCTATGTCCAGCTCGATCAGACCCACGCGGAAGTCGCCGTCGAGGTCGCCGATCACCTGCAGGGACACGGCCTTGGCACGATCCTGATCGAGCGACTCGCCATCATCGCCGAGGAGCGTGGGATCACACACTTCGTGGCGGAGGTTCTGACAGAAAACCGGGCGATGCTGGACGTCTTTGGAGAGGGCTTCGATGCTCGCGTGGTACATCGGGAGGGCGCTGAGGAGAGAGTTGAGTTCCTCACCTCCGGATGGCGCCTGGCGGAGGAACGTTTCCACATGAGCGCGAGAGCACAGGGTAGATCCCGCATGTTTCACAAGATGATCGTTGGGTTTGACGGCAGCGAGCAGGCTCGCGATGCACTCACGCTGGGCGCGAACCTGACCGCTTCAGACGGCGAGCTGATCGTGTGCTGCGTGCATCGCTACGCGATGCTCTCTGCCCGAATCGACCCGGCGGCGCCCGATCTCGACCGTGAGCAGGCCGAACACTGCGTCGCGGAGGCCTCCCTACTCGTCGATGGCGCGCCCGCTGTCACGCCGCTGCTGCTCGCCGGCGTCGGTGCCGCGATGGTGCTGCAGCGCGCGGCCGAGGAGAAGCGTGCCGACCTGATCGTGCTCGGCTCGTCGCATCGAGGAGCGGTGGGGCGGGTGCTCGTCGGGAGCGTAACCGAGGAAACGCTGCACGGGGCACCGTGCCCGGTGGCCGTCGCTCCGGTGGGATTTCACCGATCGCCGAAGCCTGCACGCATCGGCGACATCGCGGTTGCCTACGACGACGAGCTGGGGGCCGACACCGCACTGCAAGTGGCCGGCAAGCTCGCCGCAGAGACAGGCGCGCACCTGCGGGTGATCGCGATAGCGAACACCGCAACGCCTCTGGTTGTGGGGTCGACCGCAGATCTGGGCTACTCGGCAAACGTCGACAGTCGCGTGCAGATGGCCGAACACGACCTCGCGGCGGCGATCGCTTCGCTGCCCGGAGGCCTCGCGGTCACCAGCGAGGTCCGCCGGGGACTACCTGCCGAGGAGATCCTCCGCAGCTCACACGGTGTCGATCTGCTGATACTCGGCTCGCGCGGACGCGGCCCCCTGCGCCGGATGGCGCTGGGCAGCGTGAGCGACGCCGTCGCGCGTGCCGCCGCGTGCCCGGTGCTGATCGTGCCATCCCTCCTTGAGACCGAGGATGCGGCGCAGTGCGCGGGCGATACGCTCGCGGATACGTGAGCCGCATGCTGGGAGGCCCGCCGTGGCGATGATCGAGGTCGAGGGGGTGTGCAAGCGGTTCGGGTCCACACAGGCCCTTGCGGACTTCGACCTCGCAGCCGAGGAGGGCAAGGTACTTGCGCTACTCGGCCCCAATGGGGCAGGCAAGACAACGCTGGTGCGGATCCTCGCGACCCTTTTGCGCCCGGACAGCGGTCGTGCCACCGTGGCCGGCTGCGACGTGATAGCGGATGCCGAGAGGTTGCGCTCGGAGATCGGCCTCACCGGCCAGTTCGCCGCCGTCGATGAGCTGCTCACCGGGCGCGAGAACCTCGAGCTCGTGGGGCTCTTCTATCAGCTGAGCAGGGCCGAGCGCCGGCGCCGGGCCCAGGAAGTGCTCGAGCGTTTCAGCCTCACCGATGCCGCCGAGCAGCTCGTCAAGACGTACTCGGGCGGGATGCGCCGCCGCCTTGACGTCGGGGCCAGCCTGATCGGCCGCCCGCGGGTCCTGTTCCTGGATGAGCCGACCACCGGCCTTGATCCCCGCACGCGCAATGACGTGTGGAGCTTCGTCGAGGATCTCGTCGCCGGCGGCACGACGGTGTTGCTGACGACGCAGTACATGGAGGAGGCGGAGCACCTCGCCCACCGCATCGTCGTGATGGACGCGGGTATCGTCGTCGCACAGGGAACCGCCGCCGAGCTCAAGGACCAGCTGGGCGGCGACGTGCTCGAGGCGCGCGTGTCAAGCGCGAGCGACCTCGATCGAGCGGCGGCGCTGATCGCAGATCTCGGGCAGGGCGTTCCTCACGTCGATATCGAGGAGCGGCGCGTGAGCATGCCGACAAAGGGGGCGACGCAGGTGCTCATAGCCGCCGGTGAGTGTCTGCAGCAGGGCGGCATCGCGCTCGAGGATCTCGGCATCCGCCATCCATCGCTCGATGACGTGTTCCTGTCGCTCACCGGCAACGCCGCCCGCGCTGAGGCCAACGGCGCGCACGCCAATGGGACGCCCTCCGATCTCCTCGCCCGGCCCAAGCAGCAGCCGGCGCCCAAGCGGACGGCTCCACACGCATCGCGCCCGACCGCGAGCGCCGTTCGCGACACGGGCGGCGTCGCCAAGCGCAACCTTCTGCGCATCCTTCGCAACCCACGGCTGCTGGTGATCTCAGCGCTTCAGCCGGCGCTTCTGCTCGTGCTCTTCCGCTACGTGCTGGGCGGCGCGATCCACATTCCCGGAGGCAGCTACGTGGACTACATTGTCCCGGCCGTGTTCATCGAGGCGGTGATGATCGGCGGAATGGCGACGGCGATCGGGCTGGCGGACGACCTCGGCAGTGGGATCATCGACCGCTTTCGCAGCCTGCCGATGGCCCGGTCGGCGGTCCTCGCAGGGCGTACCCTCGCCGATCTCGCCCGCAGCGTGTTCTCATTGACGCTGATGGTCGGCTTGGGGCTGCTCGTCGGCTTCAGCTTCCACGCCGGCATCGGCTCCATCATCGCCGGGCTGGCTCTGGTGATCGTGTTCGGGTACTCCTTCTCCTGGATCTACGCCACCATCGGGTTGGTCACGAAGGACCCGGAAACCGCCCAGGTTGCCGGCATCCTGCCATTCTTCGTGCTGGTGTTCGCGAGCTCCGCGATCGTCCCCGTGGCCACCATGCCCAGCTGGCTTCAGCCGTTCGCCCGCCACCAGCCGGTGAGCATCACGATCAACGCCGTACGCGCCCTGTTGCAAGGCGAAGCGACGCACCACTGGGTGTGGCAGTCGCTCGCGTGGTCCGCGGGCATTTTCGTCGTGTTCTTCACGATCGCCGTGCGCCTCTACCGCAACGTAGCCGCCTGAGTGACCCTATGCCGCCGATGACGTTGAGTGGCGAATGGCCGGTCATCTCTGCGGGCCGCTCGAGGCAGAGCAGACGATTGCCGCAACGGCAGAGAGATTCATCCGCACATTCTCGGCGGCCGTGCATACGGCCCGATCTACCGCGATAGCAGCGAGCGCACCGCAGCCGTTCACGGATGGCTCGGGAGACACAACCATCAGCGAAGACATCCAGTCCTCGGCACGAGGCGGCATCGCGCGGCTCAAAGCTGGGCCGCCGTCTCAGCCGAAGAACAGCTCCGCCGTCTCGTACAGGGCGGGGTCGAGCAGCTTCGGCTCGCGGAGAGCCTCCTCCAGCTCTACCTCAACGACCTGTCCGGCGCGCAGCCCGATCATCGTGCCAAAGCGCTTACCCGCGACGGCTTCCATCGCGGCCACGCCAAAGCGGGTGGCGAGTACACGATCGAACGCCACCGGGGTGCCGCCGCGCTGAACGTGGCCGAGGATCGTCGCCCGCGTCTCATAGTTTGTGCGAGCCTCTATCTCGCGCTCGAGCAATGCGCCTATCCCACCGAGACGTGCATGTCCGAAGGCGTCCGCAGGGGCATCCGCGCGGGTTTGCAATGTCGCTTCTCGTGGCGTGGCGCCCTCGGCCACTACCACGATCGAAAAGTTGCGGCCGCGCTCGTGGCGGCGGCGCAGGCGGGCGCAAACCTGGTCGATGTCAAACGGGCGCTCGGGCACGAGGATTGCATCGGCGCCGCCGGCAAGCCCCGCGTGAGTGGCGATCCACCCGGCGTGGCGACCCATCACCTCCACGACGATCACACGGTTATGCGACTCCGCAGTGGTGTGCAGCCGATCGATTGCGTCGGTGACGATCTGCACTGCCGTCTGGAAGCCGACGGTCACATCGGTGCCGGCAAGATCGTTGTCGATCGTCTTGGGCACGCCGACGATCGGGGTTCCCTCACGGTGAAGTCGCAGGGCCGCTCCCAGCGTGTCCTCGCCGCCGATCGGGATCAGAGCGTCGACACCGCGCTTGCGAAGGGTCCGGCGGATCTCGCTGGCGCCGTCGCGTCCGGCGGTGAACGGGTTGGTGCGCGAGGTGCCGAGGATCGTGCCACCTCTGGGCAGAATCCCCGCAGTGCTCTCGAGCCCGAGCTCGATCGCATCGTCGTCGAGCACCCCCGCCCATCCGTAGCGGAAGCCGACGAAGCTGTGCTCAGCGTCCACCAAGCCGCGTCGAACCACGGCCCTGATCACCGCGTTCAGGCCGGGGCAGTCGCCGCCTCCGGTAAGAAGTCCGACGCGTGCCATCTGGCTTCAGCGCTCGACGACGATGCCAGGTGCGTCCCGGCGCCGTACGGCGAGAGATTCATGCAGCTCATCGCGGGCGTCGGGATGGGCGGCAGCGTCGATGATCAGGCGGGCCTGCGCACGCTGGCTGCGCCCGAACACGTGCGCGCAGCCATGCTCGGTCACGACTGCGGAGTGTTGGAAGGATGTCACCGGGTCCGTGAGCCAGGGAACGATCGTCGAGCTGTCGCTGCGCTCGTGCCAGGAGCGCAGAGCTATCACCGCGTGGCCGCCTCGTGAGTGCAGGGCACCGGTGACGAAGTCGGGCTGGCCGCCGAAGCCTGAGTACAGGCGCCCGTTGATGTGGCTGGCGCCGGCCTGATCGGACAGGTCGACCTGCAGCGCGGTGTTTACGGAAACCATCGCCGGGTGAGCGGCGATGCGCGAGGGGTCGTTCGTCGTCTCCGTGCGGGTCATTCTCAGCCTCGGGTTCTGATCGACCCACCGATAGAGCTCGGGCGAGCCGAACAGGAAGGAGCACGCGATCGGACGTGCCCGATCGAGCGCACCACCTCGGTCGAGCTCCATGACACCGTCTGAGATCATCTCCGAGAAGATTGCGAGCTTGCGGCGGCCGGCGAGCGCGCGCAGCGTCGCGTCCGGAACCTGTCCGATGCCCAACTGCAGGGTCGAGCCGTCGTCGATGAGGCCGGCGACGAATTCGGCGATCCTGTCAGCGTGCTCGTGCCCCGGCCCGATCGCAGGGGTCGAGAGCTCTTCATCCACCTCGATTGCGAGGTCGACCAGGTCCTCGTCAAGCTCGCCGTCGCCGAACGTATAGGGCATTCGCGGGTTCAGCTGCGCGATCACGAGGCCGCCGCGCGCACGGACGCGTTCGACGGCGGCCGGGAGGATGTTCACCTCGATCCCGAGCGAGACCTTCCCGGCTTTCGGAGCTGAGGTGTGCAACAGCACGACGTCAGGCTGGCGGATGGTCGCGAACAGTCGCGGGACGAGCGACAGACGCATCGGCAGGTAGTCGAGCTGCTCACCTGCGTCGCGCATCCCCGGTCCGACGAACGGCGTCTCGAAGATCACGCCGTCCCGCCTTGGGAGCGGCGCCTGGGCCGCGAGCATGAACAATCGGTAGCGATCGACCGTACGCTCGAGCACATCCAGCAGGACCCGCGGGGTGGCGAGATTCCCGCTCGCGACGACGCGCGGCTCGGGAGCCGGGAGCGCGGCCAAGGCCTGCTCGAGCTGATGTTGTGAGATCACTCGCATCTACGCCGCCGCGGGCACCGGTGCCATCACCCTCGCGGCGAGGTCAACGAGTCGGCTCGAATAGCCCCACTCGTTGTCATACCAGGCGACGACCTTCACCTGTGTCCCGTTCATCACGCTCGTCAGCTCCGAGTCGAAGATCGAGGAATAGGGAGACTTCACGATGTCGCTGGAGACGATTGGATCCTCGCTGTAGGAGAGGATGCCCGCCAGCGGGCCCTGCTCAGCGGCGTCGCGGAACGCGGCGTTGACCTCTTCGACGCTCGTGGCTCGTTCAGCCTCAACGGTCAGGTCGACGATCGAGCCGGTCGGGGTCGGCACGCGGATCGCGATCCCGCCCAGTCGCCCGTCGAGCTCGGGGATCACGAGGCCGAGAGCCTTCGCGGCCCCGGTCGATGTCGGTACGAGGTTCAGCGCGGCGGCGCGGGCCCGGCGGAGATCCTTGTGCGGTCCGTCCAGCAGGTTCTGGTCGGCTGTGTAGGCGTGGATCGTGCTCATCTGGCCGTGACGGATCCCGACCACGTCGTTGAGCACCTTGGCGACGGGCGCCAGGCAGTTGGTCGTGCACGATGCGTTTGAGACGAGGTGGTGGTGGTCGGGGTCGTAGACCTGCTCGAAGTTGACGCCGATCACGACGGTTGCATCCAGCGGCTCGGATCCCTTGCCCGGCGCAGAGACGATCACCTTACGCGCGCCTGCGGTGAGGTGAGCCGCGGCTGCCTCGCGCGTGCGACGGCGGCCGGTCGACTCGACCACGACGTCCACCTCGAGCTCGCGCCATGGCAGCCTCGAGACGTCCGGCTCCGCGAGCACCCGGATCGGGCGCCCGTCGAGGACGATCTCAGCCGCGGTGGAGTCCACGGTGGCCGGGAAGGCTCCGTAGACAGAGTCGTGGCGCAGCAGATGCGCGAGCGTGCCGGCATCGGTGAGATCGTTGATCGCCACGATCTCAAGGTCGGCTCGCTGCTCGTATGCGATCCGAAGGACGCTTCGACCGACACGGCCGAAGCCGTTGATGGCAACTCGGGTGGGCATGTGCGGTCTCCTCGTGCTCGTAACTGAAAGAAGTGGCGTGGTCGTCACAGCTTCACCGCCTCCGCACCGACAACGTCACCTGCCACGGTATGCGCGACAGCGAGCGGCGTCATGGGTGAGGAGCCCCCTACCGGGGTGGTGGTAACTACGGATCGCTTTCAGTGGCCAGCCCGGTGGTCAGCGCTGTGTTGAGGGGATTGACTGGGCGTGGTAGACGCGTGCGGGACGTACACGCATGAGAGCCAATCCGAGGAGCGATGAAGCCATGACGACCACCCAGGCAGAGACTCCCCAGCTCGCCGCAGACGCGGTGCGTATGTTCGCGCAGCTGGGGCGCGACGATGTCGACTACGCCGGCGGCAAGGGCGCGAACCTGGGCGAGCTCGCCTCCGCGGGGCTGCCGGTGCCCGACGGCTTCGTGGTGGGTGCCCCGGCGTACGCAACGTTTTGTCTGCAGACCGGGCTGCGCGACCGGCTGGCTGAGCTGCTCGACGGGGTGAACGTGGAGGACACCGCCGCCCTTCAAGCGGCGAGTGCGGCCGCCCGCAGGCTGGTTGACGAGACGCCGATGCCAGAGCCGCTGGCGGCGGCGATCCGCTCTGCCTACGAGCAGCTGGCCAGTGAGGACGCACAGGCGCCGGTGGCCGTGCGCTCCTCGGCGACCGCGGAGGACACGGCTGCCACCTCGTTCGCGGGTATGAACGAAACCTTCCTGAACATCCGCGGGGCGGACGCGGTGCTCGACGCCGTGCGCCGCTGCTGGTGCTCGCTGTTCGGAGCACGCACGATCTACTACCGGCGCGTAAACGGCTTCGCGCAGGCCGACATGGATATCGCCGTCGTCGTGCAGCGGCAGGTGGACTCGACCCGCGCGGGGGTGATGTTCACGGTCAACCCGGCCACCGGCGAGCGCGGACAGCTGGTCATCGAGGGCTCATTCGGTCTCGGCGAGGCCGTCGTCTCGGGCTCTGTCTCACCCGACCGCTACGTGGTTGACAAGGCGACGCTCGCGATCGGACGCCGCGAGGTGCATCACAAGGAGCTCGTCATCGAATTCGCCCCCGAGGGCGGCACACGTCAGCGCGCCCTCTCCGAGGATGAGGCGCTGCG
This sequence comes from uncultured Solirubrobacteraceae bacterium, assembly GCA_963826995.1. Lineage (GTDB taxonomy): Bacteria > Actinomycetota > Thermoleophilia > Solirubrobacterales > Solirubrobacteraceae > Palsa-744. Next base: position 22,847 of record CAWGYZ010000008.1, read on the forward strand.
GCCGGTTCTGAGCGACGATGAGGTCATCGCGGTCGCCGCGCTCGGCCGGCGGGTCGAGGAGCACTACGGCTCACCGCAGGACACCGAGTGGGCGTTCGGCCCCGACGGCTCGCTTTGGATGCTGCAGAGCCGCCCGATCACCACCCTGCACGAGCCGACGGCGGACGCCGCATCCGAGCCAGCTGAGCCCGAGCAGGTGCTGCTGCACGGGCTGGGCGGAGCGCCCGGCAGCGCGAGTGGCGCTGCGAGAGTGCTCACGTCGCTCGATGACGCCGCCAACCTGAACGACGGCGACGTGCTCGTGACCCACATGACCTCTCCGGATTGGCTGCCGCTGCTACGCCGTGCCGCTGCTGTCGTCACCGACTCCGGCGGCATGACGTGTCATGCGGCGATCGTCTCGCGGGAGCTCGGCATCCCCTGTGTCGTCGGCACCGGAGAAGCGACTCGCAAGCTGCGCGACGGGGAGATCGTCACCGTCGATGCCACCCGTGGTGTTGTCCTCGAGGGAGCTCGCGCCAGCGAGTCGGTGCATATGTCCACGGACGCGCCGGCAGCCAGCGCGGTCGGCGGCGGGGCGCCCGTGACCGCGACGCAGATCCTCGTAAACCTTTCAGAGCCCTCGCAGGTGGAGCGGGTCAAGGACCTGCCCGTGGACGGTGTCGGTCTGCTGCGCGCCGAGCTGATGGTGCTCGAGGCGCTGGCGGGCGACCATCCGCGCACGCTGCTCGAGGAGGGGCGCGGAGATGACTTCGTCGCGCGCATGGCCGCGGGGCTGACGACGTTTGCGGCCGGCTTCGCACCACGGCCGGTCACCTACCGCACGATCGACTTTCGCACCAACGAGTTCTCCGGCCTGCGCGGTGGCGAGCGCTTCGAGCCCCACGAGGCCAACCCGATGATCGGCTACCGGGGAGCGCTGCGCTACACGCGCGAGCCCGACGTGTTCGCGCTCGAGCTGGCGGCTCTGCGCCAGGTGTGGGATGCCGGGCTGCACAACCTGCACGTGATGCTGCCCTTCGTGCGCTCGACGCGCGAGCTGCGACTCTGCCGCGAGCTGATCGCCCGGTCCGGACTGTTGGATCGCCCCGGCTTTGAGCTGTGGGTGATGGCCGAGGTGCCCTCGGTGCTGTTCAACCTGAAGGACTACGCGACGCTGGGCGTGACCGGCATCTCGATCGGGTCAAACGACCTCACGCAGCTGCTGCTCGGCGCGGACCGCGACAACGAGGTGCTGGCCGAGACCTTCGACGAGCGCGACCCCGCGGTGACCGCCTACCTGCGCGAGCTGATCCCCCGCTCACGCAAGCTCGGCCTGCGCACCTCGATCTGTGGACAGGCTCCGTCGGTGCATCCCGAGTACGCGGAGCTGTTGGTGCGCGCCGGCATCGACGCGATCTCGGTCAGCGTCGACGTGGTCGACCGCACCCGGCGGCTGGTTGCAGCCGCCGAGCAGCGCGTGCTGCTCGACGCCGCGCGCAGCAGCGGACAGATCGAACATCCCAGCGCTGAGGTGTAGGGATGTTCGAGGTGCGGATCCATGGCCGCGGTGGCCAGGGCGTCGTGACCGCAGCCGAGATGCTGTCGCTCGCGGCGTTCGACGAGGGCCGCTACGCACAGGCGTTCCCGAGCTTCGGCTCAGAGCGCATGGGCGCGCCCGTCGTGTCGTTCTGCCGCATCGACGATCACGAGATCCGCCTGCGCGAGCCCGTGATGGCGCCGGACGTGCTGATCGTCCAGGACCCCACACTGCTTCACCAGGTGGACGTGTTCGGGGGCCTGAAGCCAGACGGTTTCGTCCTCATCAACAGCGCGAAGAGCTTCGACGAGCTCGGCCTCGGCGACTTCGTGAAGGACTTCCGCCACGAGCGGCTGCTGACCGTGCCCGCCTCCGAGCTTGCACGCGAGCACACCGGGCGGGCGCTCGCGAACGCAGCACTGCTCGGCGGCTTCGCGGCGCTGAGCGGATTGATCTCACTCGACGCGGTGACCAACGCGATCCAGGAGCGCTTCAAGGGCGCGATCGGCGAGGGCAACGTCGCGGCGGCCAGGGCAGCCCACGCCTGGGTCACGAATGAGCTGCGGGAGCTGACCGGTGCCGCGTCAGGTTGAGGGCTCGCGAGCAGTTGCAGAGGCCGTGGCGCTCTGCCGTCCCGAGGTCATATGCGCATACCCGATCTCCCCCCAGACGCATATCGTCGAGAACCTGTCACAGCTCGTCAAGAGCAGCGAGCTCACGCCGTGCGAGTTCGTCAACGTCGAGTCGGAGTTCGCGGCGATGTCGGCGTCGATCGGAGCGTCGGCGACCGGGGCGCGCGCGTACACAGCGACCGCGAGCCAGGGCCTCTTGTACATGACCGAGGCGCTGTACAACGCGTCGGGCCTCGGCCTTCCGATCGTGATGACGGTCGCCAACCGCGCGATCGGCGCGCCGATCAACATCTGGAACGACCACTCAGACTCCATGTCCCAACGCGACTCGGGCTGGATCCAGCTGTACGCCGAGACCAACCAGGAGGCGCTTGACCTGCACATCCAGGCCTTCCGGCTGGCCGAGGAGCTGTCCACGCCGATGATGGTCTGCATGGACGGCTTCATCCTCACGCACGCCGTCGAGCGCGTCGAGATCCCCACCCAGGAGCAGGTGGACGCGTTCCTGCCCCCGTTTCAGCCGCGGCAGGTGCTCGACCCCGAGGAGCCGATCACGATCGGCGCGATGGTCGGCCCAGAGGCGTTCATGGAGGTGAAGTACCTCGCGCACGCGAAGCAGATGCAGGCACTCGAGGTGATCCCGCAGGTCGCCGAGGAGTTCGAGGAGGCGTTCGCGCGCCAATCCGGCGGGCTGATCGACAGCTACCGCGCCGAGGATGCCGAGACGATCGTCGTCGCGCTCGGCTCGGTGCTCGGGACGATCAAGGACACGGTCGATGAGCTGCGCGAGCAGGGCGTGAAGATCGGGGTCGTCGCGATCAAATCGTTCCGTCCGTTTCCGCTCGAGCAGGTACGAGCGGCGCTCGGGCACTCCCAGCGCGTGCTCGTTCTGGAGAAGGCGCTCGCCGTCGGCATCGGCGGGATCGTCTCTCAGAACGTCAGGATGGCGCTCGCCGGCATCCAGCTGCACGGTTACACGGTGATCGCCGGTCTAGGTGGGCGGCCGATCACGAAGGCCTCACTGCACGAGCTGTTCACCGACGCGGTGGCGGATCGCCTCGAGCCCTTGACGTTCCTGGACATGGACTGGGACGTGGTGAACCGCGAGCTCGAGCGGATGCGCTCATCGCGCACATCCGGGCCGCACGCCGAGAACATCCTGCGCGATGTGGGCACAGTGGCGGCAGGCCCGGTGTGAGGAGGTCACGGGCATGAGCGCGCCAGCCATCCGCTTCTACCAGACGGGCAGCATCGCGGTCGGCAACCGTCTGCTCGACCCGGCGCAGCGCTCGGTCCAGGCCGGCGAGGAGCGCACGAACTCGATCACCTGCGGGCACCGCGCCTGCCAGGGGTGCGGGGAGGCGCTCGGGGCACGCTACGCCCTGGACGCCGCGATGCGCGCGACCGATGGCCAGATGATCGCCGCGAACGCAACCGGGTGTTTGGAGGTGTTTTCCACCCCCTACCCGGAGACATCGTGGCGGATCCCGTGGATCCACTCGCTGTTCGCGAACGCGCCGTCCGTGTCGACAGGGATCGCGGCGGCCCTGCGCGCCAAGGGCCGCGAGGATGTGCGCGTCGTCGGGCAGGGCGGTGATGGCGGCACCGTCGATATCGGCATGGCGTGCCTGTCGGGGATGTTCGAGCGAAACGACGACGTGCTCTACATCTGTTACGACAACGAGGCATACATGAACACCGGCGTGCAGCGCTCAGGCGCGACACCGCCCGCCGCCCGGACGACAACGACCCAGGCCGTCGGCCCCGAACCGGGGAACGTGTTCGGCCAGGGCAAGAGCGCTCCGCTGATCGCGATGGCGCACGAGATTCCCTACGTCGCGACCGCCACCGTCGCCGAGCTGCGCGACCTCGAGGCGAAGGTCCAGACCGCGATGGAGATTCGCGGCGCGCGCTACCTGCACGTGTTCGTCCCCTGCCCACTCGGCTGGGGAAGCGCGTCCAAGGACACGATCCGGATCGCGCGCCTTGCGAAGGAGTCGGGCATCTTCCCGGTGTTCGAGGCCCGCGACGGCGAGGTGACCGAGGTCTCGAAGATCCGGCGCCAGGTACCGGTCGAGGAGTACCTGCGCCCACAGGCGCGGTTTTCGCACCTGTTCAAGCCCGAGCCACGGACCGACGTCCTCGCCCGGATCCAGGCAGGGGCCGAGCGCAACATCCGCCGCTTCGGCCTGCTGCCAGACGGCGAGGAGGGTGAGTGATGGACAAGCCGTTCGCGATCACGTTGGACGTCGGCTCGAGCCTCGCGAACAAGACCGGCTCCTGGCGGGAGGAGCGCCCGCTGTATGTCCATCGCCTGCCGCCCTGCAACCACGCGTGCCCGGCCGGGGAGAACATCCAGCAGTGGCTCTACCACGCCGAGTCCGGCGACTACGAGACCGCCTGGCGCGAGCTGATAAAGGACAACCCGCTGCCCGGCGTGATGGGACGCGTCTGCTACCACCCGTGCGAGACCTCCTGCAACCGCGCGCAGGTCGACGACGCGGTCGGGATCCACGGCGTCGAGCGCTTCCTCGGCGACGAGGCCGTGAAGCACGGCTGGAAGCTGACCGTCGAGGCCGAGCCGACCGGCAAGCGCGTGCTCGTCGTCGGCGCGGGTCCCTCCGGTCTGTCGGCCGCCTACCAGCTCGCGCGCCGCGGACACGCGGTCACGATCCGCGAGGCCGGCCCGATGGCCGGCGGCATGATGCGCTTCGGCATCCCTCAATACCGCCTGCCCCGCGACGTACTCGACGCCGAGGTGCAACGCATCCTCGACCTCGGCGTGACACTCGAGCTAAACGCCAAGGTCACGAACATCCTCAAGGAGATGCAGGACGGTGGCTTCGACGCGACGTTCCTGGCGGTCGGCGCGCATATCGGCAAGCGCGCCTACATCCCCGCCGGGGAGGCGGCCCACGTCCTCGATGCCGTCGCGCTGCTGCACAGCATGGAGGGCGAGGAGCGGCCGCTGCTCGGCCGGCGCGTCGTTGTCTACGGAGGCGGGAACACGGCGATGGACGCGGCGCGCACAGCCAAGCGCCTCGGTGCCAACGAGGCGATCGTCGTCTACCGCCGCACGCGCGAGCGCATGCCCGCGCATGACTTCGAGGTCGAGGAGGCCCTCGAAGAGGGCGTGATGATGAAGTGGCTTTCCACGATCAAGCACGCGGATGAGGGCCGGCTCGTGCTGGAGAAGATGGAGCTCGACGAGACCGATTTCCCTCAGCCCACTGGCCAGACCGAGGAGCTCGAGGCCGACTCGCTCGTGCTTGCGCTGGGCCAGGAAGCGGACCTGTCGCTGCTCGACGGCGTGCCCGGCCTTCAGATCGAGGACGGCGTGGTGCAGGTCGACGAGCGCATGATGACCGGCCACGAGGGCATCTTCGCCGGAGGCGACATGGTGCCCGCCGAGCGCACGGTCACCGTCGGCGTCGGCCACGGCAAGCAGGCCGCTCGCAACATCGACGCTTGGCTGAGCGCGCGCGAGTACGTGCATCCGCCTGAGCCGCAGCTCGCAAGTTTTGAGACGCTCAACGTGTGGTACTACGCCGACGCGCCCAAGACCGTCGCGCCGCACCTGGACGCGATTCGCCGGCAGTCGAGCTTCGATGAGGTCACCCAGGGCCTGGACGAGAGCAACGCTTTGTTCGAGGCCCGCCGCTGCCTGTCCTGCGGCAACTGCTTCGGCTGCGACAACTGCTACGGCGTATGCCCCGACAACGCCGTGCTGAAGGTCGATGAAGGTGATGGCTACGCGTTCGACCTGGACTACTGCAAGGGCTGCGGCATCTGCGTCGAAGAGTGCCCGTGCGGCGCGATCGAAATGATCCCTGAGAGCGCGTAGCGACCTCGGTGAAATGCCTGGTTTCCCGCAGCTTCACTGCCGAGAAATACGGATGCCAGCAGGCCCAGCACGTCCATAGGCTGGCCCGAACATGGTTTGCAAACTGATCGAAGAGGGCTGATAATGAACTCTCTGGGCGCAATTGTGCTGGCGGCGGTCTTCAATCTGAATCACCCCGCCCATACGGTGGACTGGAACTTCATCCACCTGTCAGTCGCGAACGTCGTGGTCATCGGGCTGATGCTCGTGGTGTTCGTGCTCGCGATCCTGCTGCCGTTCCCTGGCGCCGCGGCGCGGAAAGCCGCGCGTCGCAGCGGAGGCGGATCGTGAGCGCCACTCCGACCGCGCCATCATCGAAGTCCTGGACCGTCAAAGTCCGCGAGAAAGGCGTCGAGGCGCTCCCGCCGGAGAAGCTCCTGCCCGATGGCCAGCCGACCTATGTTGCCTCCTGGATCTATGTGTTTGGGGTGGCCAGCATCGCGTCGCTGATCGTGATCATCGGCTCGGGCTCGATCCTCGCGTTGAAGGGACCCGCCTGGTGGCACGAGACGGGCGTCGGGCACTTCTTCAACAGCATCCACATGTGGAGCGTGGAGCTGTTCTTCTTCGCGATGGTCGTTCACCTGTGGGGGAAGTACTGGATGGCCGCCTGGCGCGGCGGCCGTGGACGAGTGTGGGTCACCGGTGCCGTGACCTTCCTGGTCGCCGTGCCCTGTGCGCTCACGGGTTACGTCTCCCAGCAGAACTTCGACGCGCAATGGATCTCCACTCAGGCCAAGGACGCGATGAATTCGGTTGGGGTCGGCGCGTTCTTCAATCTCACCAATTTCGGCCAGATGTACAGCTACCACATCCTGCTGCTCCCGATCGCGATTGTGGCGCTCGTCAGCCTGCACGTCCTGCTCGTGCGCCGTAACGGGGTCGTGCCGCCGTTCGAGCTCGAGGAGAAGTTGGCTGCTGGGCGGAGCGGAGCTCCGGCGGTGGACGTCCCTCCCCGAGCGCCGGCCGGGGGGCAGACGTGAGTTTCCTGCGCCCCAAGGACGACACCCGGCCGTGGAAAGGCCGCTACGCGCCGTATGACCTGATCAAAGAGCTGTGCATCGCCGTGGGCGTGATCGCCCTGCTGTCGGTGTTGCTGACGGTTCTGCTCTCCTCGCCCGACGATAGGCCCAGCACGATCGCCCAGTGGTCGCACGAACTGCCGGGCGACTTCGCCGCGACGGCGGCCAAGGAGCTCGCCGGGACCAGCGACACCGCCGAATACGGCCCCCCCTACAACCACAGCTCGGGCAGCGTGCAGCACTTCCTGTTCCTGCACCCGCAGAGGTGGCTGGGCGTGAGCCATCCGATCAACACGGCTGACGACTATGTGGTCAAACCGCTGGAAACGATCCCCTATGACCCGGCGCTGCGGAGCGCTCTCGCCGAATACAAGGCTGCACCCGAAAAGCAGAAAAAGGAATGGGCGGAAGCCTACGCCAAGCCGCTTGAAGAATATTCAACGGCCGTGGAAGAAAAGAAGACGCTGCCGAGCACGGTGTCGGTCGACCAGAGCACGGGTGCGGTGACGGTCAAGGCCAGCGGCAGCGGGCCGGTGCCGACCATGATGGCCAGCCTCCAGGGCCTCGCCCAGAGCGGCGGCCTGGAAGGGGGCCTCGTATCCAGCAGCCAGTTCTTCCAGACCGACTACACCAAGCCGCTGCTGTTGATGGCCGACGGCGGTCTGCTCGGCGAACGTGCCGAAGGACAGCACCTGCTCGGCGAGCAGTGGGGCTTGATGAACGAGACGGGCAGCTATCCCGGGCAGCCCTGGCTGTGGCTGTACGCCCTCTGGTATCAGGTCGAACCGTTCAAGTCATCCTCGAACGCCGACATCGACGTGCTGCTCGTGATGGGCCTCTTGAGCCTGGCGTTCATCTGCATCCCGTTCATTCCCGGCGTCAACATCCTGCCCCGCAAGATCCCGATCTACAAGCTGATCTGGAAGGAGCACTACCGCTCCCAGCAGGTGTGAGCACCTGGGCTCGGGGCGCATCAGCCGGGCGTGCTGCCGGTATCGATCAATCCGCGCTCCAGCGCATAGCCGACCAGCTCTGCGCGTGTGGACACGCGCAGCTTCTGTTGGATATGCGAGCGGTGCGTCTCGACCGTGCGCACGGACAGGAACAGCTGCTCAGCGATCTCTGCGTTGGTGTTTCCCAGCGCGATCAGGCGCAGGACGTCGACCTCGCGCTCTGAAAGGTCGTCGGGCGGGCTCGGTGGGGGCTCGGAGGCGATACGCGCGCCGAGCCTCGGGTTCAGGTAGCTCTCGCCGACGGTGGCGGCCCGGACCGCCTCGACGAGCTCCTCGCCAGCGGCCGCCTTGAGCACGTAGCCGAGCGCTCCCGCAGCGAGTGCCTCGCGGGCGAACGCCGGCTCCTGCTGCATCGTGAGCACGACGATCTGGGTATCAGGCGACTGCTCGCGGATCACGGGGATTGCCTCAAGGCTCGAGCCGCCCGGCATGTTCAGGTCGAGCACGAGAACCCTGGGGTGGTGGCCGAGCACGTAGCGCCTTGCGCTATCGACGTCGCTGGCCTCGGCGACGACCTCGAAGTCATCCTCGCGCTCAAGCAGAAGCCGCAGGCCGCTGCGCACGACCTCATGATCGTCGGCGAGCACGATCCGGATCGTCTCCCGGAAGGCGTCGTCGTCGGTCGAGGATGTGAGCGGCGTGGTGTCCTCGTCGGTCATGGCGCTGAAGGTATCGGGTTCGACGGTTCAGGTTGCGTTCGCGCCGCGTGGCAGCACCAGCAACGAGCAGCGCGCGTGGCGCTCCAGATAGTCAGAGGTGCTGCCGAGAACCAGACGGCGCACCGGGCCGTAGCTGCGTGAGCCGACGACGAGTATGTCCACCTGATCGCCGAATGCGGCGAGCTCCTCACCGGTGAGTCCGTACACCGTGTGGCCCTCGACCCCGGGAAGCTCCTTCACGCGGCTGTTCGCCTCCTTGAGCATTTCGTCGATGGTCTCGCCGATCGCCGGAGGCGCGATCCCGATCCCGGTGAAGGCATAGGTAGGTATCGAAACAACCTCTAGAGCATGGATGCTCGCGTTGTTATGGGCTGCCAGCTCCCGTGCCACAACAAGCGCCGCGCTGCTCTCCGGCGAGCCGTTGTAGGCCACTCCAATCCTCGCGATCGGGGCGGGACGCTCGGCGTAGCCGACGGAGGCGATCGCGACCGCGCACTGGGCGCCGTTGAGCGCAGCGCGTGTGTCGTCGCCGAGCATGGCGCGGCCGAACACGCCGTGGCTGCAGGAGCCGATGACGAGCAGATCCGCGCCCTGCTCCTCGGCGCGCCGGTGTAGTGTGGCGCCCGGGCTCAACCCTACGAGGGTGATCAGCTCCGCTGCGTCGGCGCCGACCGCGGCGCGCTCTTGCTCGAGCATATGAGCGGATGCCTCGCGCTCCTCTCTCACGTAGATCGGGGAAATCGCGCCCGACGGGCGCAGCCCGGCGCTGTCGACGTTGGCGAGGGTCAGCTTCCCGTTGGGGTCTGAAAGGCGCGAGGCAAGCGCGATCGCATCGCGGCCGTGGAGACCGCCGTCCACTCCCGCCAGCACGTTCCTGAACATCTGCTTCTCCTTGTAGGCGTGGTTCGAAACCTAAATGACGAAGGCAGCGCTCAAACAGCAGCGTGCTCTGAGACGCTGAGGTGGGTGCGTGCGCCGCTCGTGGCTGCGTCGTCACCCCTCGGCAACACGAGCAAAGGGCAGCGCGCATGACGCTCGAGGTAGTTCGAGGTGCTGCCGAGCACCATACGCCGGATCGGGCCGTAGCCGCGTGAGCCGACGACGAGGATGTCCACCCGATCGCCGAACGCGGCGAGCTCCTCGCCAATGATCCCGTATGCGACGTGGCCCTCGACACCTGGAAGCTCCTCGAGGCGCTTGCTCGCTTCCTCCAGGAAGGTGTCGATGCTCTCGCCGATCGCGGCTGGGACGATCCCGCTGTAGGAGTAGACGTTCAGCGACACGACCTGCAGAGCGTGAAGCGTTGCTCCGCTGGACGCCGCGATCTCCCTTGCCACCGCAAGGGCCGCCTTGCTCTCCGGTGCGCCGTCGTAGCCGACTCCGACCTTTGCCAACGGGAGGGAGTGCTCGGCGTAGCCGCGGGAGGCAATCGCGATCGCACATGGGGCGCCGTTCAGGGCAGCGCGTGCGTCGTCACCGAGCATTGTGCGTCCGAACGCACCGTGGCGGCAGGAGCCGACCACGAGTAGATCCGCGCCCTGCTTCTCGGCATGCGCGTGAAGGCCACGGCCCGGGTTCGTCGAGACGATGTTGACGAGCTCCGCCGCCACGTCGGCCGCGCTCCGCTCCTGTTCAAGGAGCTTGCCGGCGTCCTCCTGCTCCTCGAACACCTCGCTGCGGCTGACATGGGCAAGCGTCAGCCTGCCGTCAGAATCCACCAGGCGCGAGGCGAGCGCGATCGCATCGCGCCCGTCGGCACTGCCGTCCACTCCCACGAGCACGTTCTTGAACATCAGGACTCTTCTCTCTGGGTTTGCTCACGCGCCGGCTTCTCGCTCGGGGGCACCACCAGCACCGAGCACGGCGCGTCGTGGACGACGCGACGACTCACGCTTCCAAGTGCCCGCGGACCGTTCAGCCGACGGCTGCCGATGACCACGAGGGCTGCGTCAGTGCTGTGCGCTGCATTCAGGATCACCGTCCCGGCGTGGCCGGGTTCGATCCATGGCTCGCCGGTGTCCGCCAGCATGCGCTTCAGGGCGGCTGCCTGAGCCTGAATGGCGCGTGGATTCATGTTGGACTCCGCTTCGAGCGCGTTCACCAAGCGCACCTGCACCTGCTGGCTCTGCGCGAGTCTGCCGGCCAGCTCGACCAGGTGATCGGAGCCCTCCTCGCCGTCGCTGGCGACCAGGATTCGCCTAGCAGTCAAAGAGCCGACGAATGGCTCGCGGACGACCAGCATGGGGGTCTCGAGCCGGCCGAGAATGGCAGCCGTCACACCGCCCGTCAGCAGACCACCCAGCGAGGCGGACGCGTGGCTGATGAGCATTCCCGCGAGCCAGGAGGTGGCGGGCGCTCCGATCGCGAGCAGGTCATGCTCAGAAGCCCGCGCGAGGATGATCCCGGCCGGAGGAGCGCCCGGGTCCAGCACCGTGCTGCACGACACGCCGGCATCTTCGGCGATGCGCTTGGCGCTCTCCAGGGTTCGCTTGGCCCGCCCAGGGCTGACGACGGCCATCGTGTTCGGCCCATAGCTGGACTCCGCGGTCACCGTCAGCAGCGTCAGCTGCCCGTCGGATCCCGCCAGTGCGGCGGCCATCCTCACGGCTGCGATGCTCGCGTTCGTCCCGTCGACGGCGCACAGGATGTTCGTAAAGACCGGCGCCGGCGCGAGAGAGCCCTCGTTGCTCTGGGGGCTGCCGGGTCTGTGTGGCTGTGGTGTCCGAGTGTTGGGCATGCTCGCAGGCTATTTCCCGCCCGCCGACGGGTCATCCGCAGATTCCCGTGAACGGAACCGGGAAATGCCGCAATGTCTGAACTCAGGGATCGCGCGAAGCTAGGCTCTGAGCAGCGAGTGCCCGGTCATTGCTGCGGGTGCCTCGATGCCGAGCAGAGCGAGCACCGTCGGCGCGACGTCCGCGAGGGTGCCCTCGTCAGCCAGATCCAGGCCGTGCGCTGTGATGATCAGTGGCACGGGGTTCACCGAGTGAGTGGTGTTCGGGGCACCGTCCGGGGCGAGCATGTTCTCGGCGTTGCCGTGGTCGGCGGTGATCAGGCACGCCCCGCCGGATTGGTTGACCGCCTGCACGATCTCCTTCAGGCATGCGTCGACGGTTTCAACGGCGGTGATCGTCGCAGCCATCACCCCGGTGTGGCCGACCATGTCAGCGTTGGCGAAGTTGATGATCGAGAAGCGAGGGTGCTCCTCTGCAAACGCGTGCAGGAATGCGTCTGTGATCGCGCGAGCGCTCATCTGCGGCGCGTGATCGTAGGTGGGGATGTCGCGCCGCGAGGCGAGGAGCTCGCGTCGTTCCCCGGCGAGCGCGAGCTCGACGCCGCCGTTGAAGAAGTAGGTGACGTGTGCGTACTTCTCGGTCTCGGCGACGTGCAACTGGGTAGCCCCCGTCCGTGAGACCGTCGCCGCGAGCGTGTCGGTGGGAAGCACGGGAGGAAACGCGACTGGATACAGCCAGCCTCGCTGGTATTCGCTGAGCGTCGCGAGCTTGCGCACCGGCTCCACACCTTCGCGGCCGCGCCATCCGGGCAGGTCCTCACCGCCTTCAGCGAGGCTGGGCTCTGCCAGGGCGCGCACGAGCTGGCGCATACGGTCGGCTCTGAAGTTCAGGCACAGCACGCTGTCACCGGGACGAATGATGCCCTCGCGGCTGATGAGCGTGGGATGTATGAACTCGTCGGTCTCACCGCGTCGGTAGGCCGCGCGCGCGGCTGAGGAGGCATCGGGCGTGTGATACTCGGCGCGGCCGTGTACCAACAGGTCGTAGGCGGCCTGCGTGCGCTCCCAGCGATGGTCGCGGTCCATCGCGAAGTAGCGTCCAACCACGCTCGCGACCCGCCCGGCGCCGAGCTGTGCGCACCAGCGCTCGACGGTTTCCAGGTAGTTCAGGCCCGCGGTCGGCGAGGTGTCGCGCCCGTCGGTGATGCAGTGCAGCACGAGGTCCTGCGTGCCGAGTTGCGCGGCCAGCCCGATCAGCGTGTGCATGTGCTCGAACTCGGAGTGCACTCCGCCGTCGGAGGTCAGCCCGAGCAGATGGACGCGCCGAGCGCCGGTGAGCGCCGTGCGCAGAACCTCGTTCTCGGCGAAATCCCCGCGCGCGGCTGCTTGGTTGATGCGGGTGAGCGTCTGAGGGACAACCGCGCCGGCGCCGAGCGTCAGATGGCCGACCTCGGAGTTGCCCATCTGCCCATCGGGCAGTCCGACGCTCGCTCCGGAGGCGCCCAGCGAAGCGTGTGGGTAGCCTGCCCACAGTTCGTCGAACACCGGCGTGCTGGCCGTCGCGATCGCGTTTGAAGGCCCAGGCTGGGCGATGCCCCAGCCGTCCATCACGATCAGGCAGGCGCAGTCGATCGGCGCATGGGATGGCGCTCGGGGAGTGCTCACGAGTTCGCGGCGGCGGGCTCCCTGGCAGTGCCCGTCGCATCATGGTTGCTTGGGGCACGGCGGAGAGCCTCGAGTCCCGGAAGCGGTAGGCCCTGCAGCAGCGCGAGCGTCGCGCCGCCACCGGTTGAAACATGATCGACGCAGGACTCCAGGGCCATCTGCTTGACCGCCAGGACGGTCTCGCCGCCGCCGACCACGGTGCTCGCGGAGCTCGCGGCGATTGCCCGCGCCACGATGCGTGTTCCCTGCGCGAACGGCTCGAACTCAAAGGCGCCCATCGGCCCGTTCCAGAACACGGTCCCGGCCGCCGCGATCGCCTGGGCGTAGCGGGTGGCCGTGAGCGGGCCGATATCGACGCCGAGCCAGCCATCGGGCACGTCGGGACTGTCGGTGGTTCGCGACGCGGCGTCAGCGGACATGCGCTCGGCGACAAGGAGGTCTGAGGGTAGCTGGAGGTCACGGTTCGTCTCAGCGGCCAGCGCCAGTGCCTCGCGCGCGGCGTGGAGATCGTGCTCGAGGCAGGGTGAGGCACCCACCTCGTGGCCCTGCGCGGCGAGGAAGGGGAAGCTCATCGCGCCGCCGAGGAGAACCGAGTCGCCGAGCTCGGAGAAGCGCTCTACGAGCCCGATCTTGTCCGTCACCTTGGCACCGCCGAGGACCGCCACGAGTGGCCGCGCGGCGCGCTCGACGATCGCCGTGAGCGCCATGACCTCGCGTTGCATAAGGCGCCCGGCGGCGCACGGCAGGAGGTGGGCAACCCCCTCGGTGCTGGCGTGCGCCCGGTGGGCGGTGCCGAACGCGTCGTTGACGTAGACCTCAGCGAGGTCTGCGAGTTTCCGTGCGAGCTTGGGGTCGTTATCGGTCTCTCCCCGCTCGTAGCGCACGTTCTCGAGCACAAGGATGTCCCCCTCATCGAGGCGGTCGGCGAGGGCCTTCACCGGTGCGCCCACGACCGCCGGTGCGAGGCTCACCTGAGCCCCCGTCAGATCCCTCACCCTGTCTGCGATCGGGCGCATCGACAGCTTGGGATCGCGGCCGCGGGGACGGCCCAGATGCGAAACAAGCACAATCCGCGCTCCGCGAGCACGCAACTCGTTGATCGTCGGGAGCGCCGCCCGGATGCGGCTGTCATCGGCGACCGTCGGACCTTGCGTGGGGCTGGCGCGGTAGAGCGGAACATTGAGGTCGGCACGAAGCAGTACTCGCCGGCCATCGACGTCCAGGTCATCCAGTGTCCTGAGATCGGGCATGTTGACGAGGAATCTATGCTCGAAAGGAGCCCGGACCATCGGGTGTGTCCCACAGCGTCTTCGCGTGGTTTCCCGCAGAACAAACCCGCCTGCGCCAGTCCTCACCACAACATGGTGGCTGAACAGCCACTCTAAGGCGCGGTCACAGTTGCGAGGCCGCTGTTTGGCGCGCGCCTCCGATGGCGGCGGATCAGCCAGCGACGCAGCTCATCGGCGCCCCACACGATGAATGGGTAGGGGAGCATGAACGCCAGGTCATGCAGCGGCAGCGCGGCGGTCCCCAACAGCGACTGCAGCGGCGGCGCGTAAACGAAGACCGCCGCCAGCATCAGCTCCGCGACGATCGCGAGCAGCAGGTAGCGGTTGCTGAAGACGCCGATCGAGCGCAACGACGCTCGTCGTGTGCGCACCGCGAACGCGGTGCCGATCTGTCCGGCGATCATCCCCACGAAGGTCATGGTCGTCGCCTGCAGGTAGGCATGGTGCAGCGGGTGCCCGGCGCCGACGGGATCGCCCGGGTGCCATCCTGCGCCCGCCAGGACGTAGAAGTACCCCGCTAGCGACAGTCCGGCGACCATTACCCCGAGGAACAGCCACGCGCGGACGAGCATCGGCGGCTGGATGACGCCCTCCGACTGCGCGCGCGGTGGACGATCCATGCTGCCCGGCTCAATCGGATCGCGCGCGAGCGCGAGCGACGGGAGCGTCTCTGAGCCGACGTCGAAGGCCAGGAGTTGCAGCACCGTCAGAGGAAGCGGGATCGCCCCGCCGCTGAGTGCGAACAGCAGGAACGGCGCGACCTCGGGCGTGGCGTGGGCGAAGATGTACTGGATGAACTTGCGGACGTTGTCATAGACCTGCCGCCCCGCTTCGATCGCCACCACGATCGTCGCGAAGTTGTCATCGGTGAGCACCATCGTCGATGCCTCGCGGGCGACGTCCGTTCCGGATAGGCCCATCGCCACGCCGATGTCGGCGCGGCGCAGTGCCGGCGCGTCGTTGACGCCGTCGCCCGTCATCGCGACGACGTGTCCCTGTCCTCGTAGCGCCTCGGCGATCTGCAGCTTCGTCTCCGGTGAGGCACGCGCGAAGATGACCTCGCGCCCGGTGGCGAGGATGCCTTTGATCTCCTGCTCGTGGGTGTGGTCGAAGGCCTGGGCATCGACGATCAGCGGGTCCTCGCCGCCGATGCCGACCTGGCCCGCGATCGCCGCGGCCGTCAGCGGATGGTCGCCCGTGATGACGATGATCCGGATGCCGGCGTCATGGCAGCGGGCGACGGCCTCGGGCACCTCGGCGCGAGGGGGGTCGCGCATCGTGATCAGCCCGAGGAACGTCAGGCAGCTCTCTGCCTTCTCGCGCTCTGGTGCGCTCGCGCCTGCGGGAAGCGCCCGGTGGGCGAGCGCAAGGACGCGGAGCCCCTGACCGGCGAAGCTCTCGACCTGCTCGGTTATGTGGTCGCGCTGTAGGTCCGCGAGCGGCTGCTCGGTCCCGTCTGCTTGCAGGACGGTGGTGCAGCGCGACAGGACGGCCTCGGGCGCACCCTTCGTGTTCAGCCAATCGTGACCTTCGCCACTGTCGAGAGTGCTCATCAGCTTGCGTGCCGCGTCGAAGTTGTAGCGGTGGGTGCGACTCTGCTCGCGGGCGGCGGCGTCGATGTCAGCGCCGAGCGCCCTTGCCGCCATCAGCAGCGCGATCTCCGTGGGATCCCCGGTGTTCTGCCCGTCGGGCTGCAGGCGCGCGCTGTTGCACGCCGCGGCCGTCTCGGCGAGTGCGCGGAGGGAGCTGCTGGCAGAGGGCGCGCCGCCCTGCTCGGGCCGCTCGTCGTCCAGCTGGACCTCACCGTCGAGTGTCCACGCGGCGACGGGACGCATGCGGTTCTCCGTGAGGGTCCCGGTCTTGTCGGTGCAGATGACGTCTGTCGACCCCAGCGTCTCGACCGCGCTGAGGCGCTTGACGAGAGCGCCGCGCCGCGCCAGCGCGCTCACCGCGACCGCCAGCGCGAGGGTGATGACGGGCAGCAGGCCCTCCGGCACGTTGCCGGCGAGCAGGCCGACGGCGAACACGACGCTGTTCTTGAACGACAGGCCAGCACCGAAGATCGCGACGGGAACGAACGCGATCGACATTGTCAGCGCGATCGCGGCGATCAGCCATGCGACCCTGCGCACCTGCTGCTCGAGTGGGCTCGGCTCGTCCTTGACGCGCTCTGACAGCGCGGCGATGCGACCGAGCTCGGTGTGCATTCCGGTCGCGAACACGACCCCTTGAGCCTCTCCGCCTGTCGCGCTCGTGCCACTGAACAGGAGATCCCGCGCTTCGATCCGCGGAACGCCGAGATCGAGGAGCTCCGCCGAGCGAAGCGCCGGTGCGGACTCGCCCGTGAGCGTCGACAGGTCCACCTCAACCGCGCCCGAGATCAGGCGCATGTCGGCGGCGACTCGATCGCCCTCCTCAACGACGACGATGTCGCCGGGAACCAGGTGCACCGCGGGGATCGCGATGGGTCCGGCGCCGCGTAGAACTGTGACCTGCTGGGGCAGGAACTGCGCGAGGGCCTCCACCGCTTTCTCGGCTTGCATCTCCTGCACGAAGGCGAACACGGCGTTGAGCGCGATCACGAGCAGGACGGCGATCGCGACCGTGTAGCTGCCGACCGCCAACGAGAGCGCAGCGGCGAGCCACAGCAGCAGCGCCAGCGGATGGGTCAGCTGGTGTGCCAGCTCTCCGGGCCACTTTCGACCGCCCCGGCGTGTCAGCTCGTTGGGCCCGTACTGGATCAGCCGACGCCCGGCCTCCGCTTCTGAGAGGCCCTGCGGGGAGGCCCTGAGATCGCGCATCAGGACGTCCAGGAGCTCGGTGGGCTCGACGTCTCCCGTGGAGCCGACTTGACCGACCTGATCTAGGAGTAACGCCTGCATCGAAGCTCACGCTAGGTACTCGGGGGCGCCCGGCCATCGGGCTTGACCCACGGGCGTCGTAGGTAGAAACCCCGGACGCTCAAGCGAGTCCGTGCGGACTACGGATCGAGATGGGCTGCTTATGCGGATGACGCGTGCGCTCCGCGATGTGATCGTCGACTTCACAAGCCCAGCTATCCAAGGAGTCGCAATGAAGGCCGCCGTCGTCCACAGCTTCGATCAACCGCTCTCCCTGGAGGACGTCCCGGTCCCGGAGCCCGGCCCCGAGCAGGTGCTCGTGCGAGTCGAGGCCTGCGGACTGTGCCACACAGACATCCATGCCGCGCGCGGCGAGTGGCCGGTGAAACCCACACCGCCCTTCATCCCCGGCCATGAGGGCGTCGGGATCATCGAGCGCGTCGGATCGGGTAACCCGCACGGTCTGCAGGAGGGCATGCGCGTAGCACTGCCCTGGCTTGGTTATGCCTGCGGCGACTGCCGCTACTGCAACTCGGGCTCAGAGACGCTGTGCGAGTCACAGATCAACACCGGCTATGGCATGAACGGCGGCTTCGCCGAGTACGCGCTCGGCTATGCGCGTCATGTCGTTCGCGTTCCGGACGACGTCGACCCGTTCGACGCTGCGCCGCTGACGTGCGCGGGGGTCACCACCTACAAGGCGGTGAAGGTTTCGGGCGCGAGTTCAGCTGGCCTCGTCGCCGTGTTCGGGGCCGGAGGCCTCGGTCATCTCGCGATCCAGTACGCGCGGGTCACGGGTGCCACGGTCGTCGCCGTGGACATCAACGAGGAGCGCCTGAACACGGCGCGGGAGCTGGGCGCCGAGCATCTCGTACATGTCGGCGAGCAGGATCCGGTCGCGGCGATCCAGGCACTCGGGGGCGCCGACCAGGCGATCTCGACGGCGGTAAGTCCGTCCGCGTTCGAGCAGGCGCTCGGATCGCTCGCACGCGGCGGGACGCTTGTATGCGTCGGCCTGCCCGCGCAGAACGAGATGCGGCTTCCGATCTTCCAGACGGTGCTGGGGGGGCTGACGGTGAAGGGCTCGATCGTCGGCACCCACCACGACCTCGAGGAGGTGTTCGAGCTGCACCGCCGCGGACGCACCCGCGTCGAGCGCGTGGAGCGCGAGCTCGACGACGTAAACGACGCGATCGGGCAGGTGCTCGACGGCAGCGCGCCCGCTCCCCGGATGGTCTTCCGGCTGGCTGACGTTCCTGTCACAACCACGCCCCAGGCCGGCATGTCCGCCGTCGCCCGATAGCAAGCGTGACTTTCATCCGACTTTCCATCACACGATCCCAGGAGGACTCTCATGGCCATTGCAGTTGACACCCCAACCGTCTTCGCGGCGCCCGGGCAACCGGGAAGCCTCGTCGAGCTGAAGTCGCGCTATGACAACTTCATCGGCGGCGAGTGGGTCGCACCGGTCGACGGGCGCTATCGCGAGAATCTCTCCCCCGCGACGGCTGAGGGGTTCTGTGAGGTCGCCGACTCCGCACCGGCGGACATAGAGCTCGCGCTCGACGCAGCTCACGCCGCGAAGGGCACGTGGGGCCGTAGGTCGCCCGCGGAACGCGCCGCGGTGCTCGACGCGATCGCCGACGCGATCGAGCAGAACCTGGAGATGCTCGCGGTCGCCGAGAGCTGGGAGAACGGCAAGCCGGTGCGGGAGACACTCGCAGCCGACCTGCCGCTCGCGGTCGACCATTTCCGCTACTTCGCCGGCGCTGTGCGCGCGGAGGAGGGGTCGATCTCGGAGATCGACGATCAGACCTACGCCTACCACTTCCGCGAGCCGCTGGGTGTCGTCGGGCAGATCATTCCGTTCAACTTTCCGCTGCTGATGGCGGCTTGGAAGATCGCTCCGGCGCTCGCCGCCGGCAACTGCACGGTGATCAAACCCGCCAGCCCGACCCCGTGGTCGCTGTTGAAGCTCGCCGAGGTGATCGAGGATGCCGTTCCGCCGGGCGTTGTGAACATCGTCAACGGCTCGGGCGCGGAGGTCGGCAGGGCGCTGGGCTCCAGCAAGCGTATCGCGAAGATCGCGTTCACGGGCGAGACCGTCACGGGCCGGCTGATCATGGGATATGCCGCACAGAACCTGATCCCGTCGACCACTGAGCTGGGCGGCAAGTCGCCGAACATCTTCTTCGAGGACATCCTCGACGCCGATGATGAGCTTCTCGACAAGGCGATCGAGGGACTCGTGCTGTACGCGTTCAACAAGGGCGAGGTCTGCACCTGCCCCTCGCGGGCGTTGATCCAGGAGTCGATCTATGAGGAGTTCATGGGCCGTGCGCTCGAGCGCATCCGCGCGATCCGCCAGGGCAACCCGCTGGACCCCTCGACGCAGATCGGCCCGCAGGTGTCCAAGGCGCAGCTCGAGAAGATCGAAAGCTACGTCCAGATCGGCCTCGACGAGGGAGCGGAGCTCCTCATCGGAGGGCACGCCCCCGTCATGGAGGGCGACCTGGCTGACGGCTACTACTTTGAGCCGACCGTCCTGAAGGGCGAGAACTCGATGCGCGTCTTCCAGGAGGAGATCTTCGGCCCGGTGCTCGCCGTGACGACCTTCAAGGACGAGGCCGAGGCTTTGGAGATCGCAAACGACACGATGTATGGCCTCGGGGCCGGCGTGTGGACGCGCGACGGCAGCCGGGCCTTCCGCATGGGCCGCGCCATTCAAGCGGGACGTGTGTGGACGAACTGCTACCACCTGTATCCGGCCGGCGCTGCGTTCGGCGGCTACAAGGCATCCGGCGTGGGACGCGAGAACCACCGCATGATGCTCGACCACTACACGCAGACGAAGTGCCTGCTCGTGAGCTACGACCCGCAGCCGCTGGGCTTCTTCTGAGATGCCTGCCAGGGTCAGCGTTACGCCGCCGGTGCACGAGCTGCTCGAGCGTCTGGCGGCACGCTACGGCCCGCTCGTGATCCATCAGTCGGGGGGCTGCTGCGACGGCAGCTCCCCGATCTGCCTACCGGCGGCCGAGCTGCCACCCGGCCCGGCCGATGTCCTGTTGGGCACCGTCGGCGATACCCCGGTCTACATCGACGGCGATCAGGACGAGCGCTGGCAGCGCCCACAGCTCTTGATCGACGTGTCCCATGGCGCAGCGATGGGGTTCTCGCTGGAGGGCGTCGAGGAGATGCACCTCGTGGTGCATTCGACCGAGGGTCGATAGCAGCCCGAGCTCCTCCATCGGCGGGCACAGCAGTAGGAAGTATGGGCCCCTAGGCGATGCTTGGACAACCCGCAAAGCCGCGTACGATCACGACCGTGGCGCACGAACCCGCCGGCCCGGTCTACACCCCGAACGCCCCTGGGGCGCCCGGCGATGTGGTGGGGTTCTTGCGCGCCCATCCGCCTTTCGACGCGCTTGACGCGGGCGAGGCGGAGCGCGTAGCAACTTCGGTTGAGGTTGAGTTCTTCCTCGCCGGCTCAACCGTCTTCTCACAGAGCACAGAGCCGGTCGAGCACCTGCGGGTCGTGCGCAGCGGCGCCGTTGAGATCGTGCTCGACGGCCGCGTGCTCGACCTGTTGGGACCCGGCGAGCTGTTCGGCCACGCCTCGATGCTCTCGGGTCTGCCGCCAGGGTTCACGGCGCGCTCCCAGGAGGACACACTCTGCTACCGCATCCCCGAGGTGGTAGCGCGGTCAGTGCTCGCGCGGCCGGAGAGCGTCGGGTTCGTTGCGCGGTCACTTCTGGCGATGAGCGCGGTGGAGCACGGGCGGCAGTCTGCGCTCCCAGCAGCGGCCGACCCCGCGGACCAGCCGGTGGCGGCGCTGATACGCAACGCGCCCGTGGTGTGCTCACCGGAGACGACGGTTCGTGAGGCCGCCGCACAGATGCGCGCTGCCGCGGCGAGCTCGATCGTGGTCGATCTCGATGACTCTCTCGGAATCGTGACCGACCGGGACCTGCGATCGCGTGTGGTGGCAGAGGGCGTTCCCTATGACGCGCCGGTGTCGTCGGTGATGAGTGCTCCTGCCTACACCGTTGAGCCGGGTCGACTCGGCGGAGACGTGTTGCTCGAGATGCTCGACCGCGGCGTCCGGCACTTCCCGATCCTCACTGCCGGGCGTGAGGTCCTCGGTGTCGTGGAGGCCACCGACCTGGTTGCCGTCGAGACGCTGTCCTCGTTTCATCTGCGGCGAGCGATCGCGCGGGCCGCTAGCGTCGAGGAGCTCGCGCGGGCCGCCCAGACACTGCGCCCGGCCGTGATCGCTCTGCACAGGGCGCGCCTGGCCGCCGTGAGCGTCTCCGCGATCTATTCGGTTGTGCTTGACGCGCTGACGCGCCGGCTCGTCGAGCTGACGCTTGTGGGGGCTCAGCAGCCGCCGCCGGGTGAGTTCGCCTGGCTGGCACTGGGCAGCCAGTCGCGACGCGAGGCTGCGCCCGGGTCGGACGTGGACAGCGCGATCGTGTGGTACGGCGATGTCGATGAGGAGACGGTCAGGCCATACCTGCATACGCTCGCGGGCGATGTCACGGCAGGCCTTGAAGCCTGCGGGGTCAGGGTCGATGAGCACGGGGCGAGCGCGTCGAACGTGCTGTTCGTGCGTTCACTGGAATCCTGGCATCGCGTAGCAGCGAGCTGGATCGAGCATCCCTCGCGCGAGCAGGCGCTGATGCTCGTCTCGGTGTTCGTCGACGGGCGGCCGGTGTGGGGCATTCATAGTGGGAATCCCCTGTCTGAGACGTTTCGCGGTGCGCGAGTGCATCCGGAGCTGCTCCACCTGCTGGCACGCTTCGCGCTCGCCCACCGTCCTCCGACGGGCTTCCTGCGGGGGCTCGTCGTCGAGCATGATGGCGAGCGCCGCGGACAGCTTGACCTCAAGCACGGCGGCCTGCTCCCGATCGTCGACCTCGCGCGCTGGGCCGGAATGGCTGCCGGGGTGACGAGCGCGTCCACGCTCGAGCGGCTGCGTGCAGCCGGGGACGCCGGCACGCTGCCGTCAGCCAATGTGAGAACGCTGGAAGATGCGTTCGAGCTGTTCAGCGAGCTTCGTATGGAGCATCAGGTCGAACAGCTGCAGGCCGGGTGTGAGCCGGATGACCATGTCGATCCGAATGAGCTCAGCCAGCTGACGCGTGCTCATCTCAAGGAGGCGTTCCGGTCGGTCGCCTCGCTTCAGAGGCGCATCGCCGCGGAACTGAATCTCGGTGTGCGATGAGTTTCCGGTTCTCTCGGCAGCCGGGCGCCGCGGCGTATAGGCGCACCCGCTTACCCGCCGGGCGATTGCCGTGGCGTGAGGCGAGCTACTGCGCGGTGGATCTGGAGCTCAGCGGTCTTGATCCGCGCCGCGATGAGATCCTGTCGTTCGCGGTGGTCCCGATCGAGGAAGGGCGCGTACAGCCTGGGCGGGCGGTCGAGGGATATGTCCGTCCCGATGGCGCGATCAGCGCGAGCACGATACGTGTGCACGGGCTGCGCGCAGCGGACCTGGCGGACGCGCCACCGCTGGCACTTGCGATCGACCGGCTGCTGGCGGCGATGGCCGGGAGAGTCCCCGTTGTTCATGTTGCCGGCGTCGAGCGGGGCTTCCTCGGGCCCGCCCTGCGCCGTCAGGGGGTGCGATTGCGAAGACCCATGATTGACACGAGCGTGCTTGGTGTGGTTTGGCTACATGAGCGCGACGGTGACGCACCCCGGGAGGTCTCGCTCAGCGATCTGGCCATCGCCCTCGGCTTGCCGGTGCACGCTCCGCATGTCGCGTTCGGAGACGCGCTGACGACGGCTCAGGTGTTCATCGCACTCGCGATGCACCTCGACGCGCGCCATCCGGAGACGGTGAGGAGCCTGACGACGGCGGAGCGCCGGCTCGAGTCGCTACTGGCCTACCCGCAACGGTGATGCTGATGCTCGACGCGCCCGAGCTCGACGGTTGCGCTCCGCGAGATCAGGCATGTGACCCTGGGGCGCAGTCTTCCGTAGTTCTCCACAGGCAGTCGACGGAACTACTGCGTTGGCGGCGAGCCCCTGGGAACGTAGGGTGCAGGTATGACGACTTCACATGACAGCGATCAAGACGATGCGGACACCCGCACGCCGCAGCAAGGCGACTGGATCGAGGTGTCCGGCGCGGGCGAGGGCTCCCCGCGGAGAGGAGTGATTCTGGAGGTCCTCGGCGAGGGCCACCATATGCATTTCCGCGTCAGATGGGACGAGGAGCACGAGTCGTTCTTCTACCCGGGCACGGATCATTTCGTCGTGCATCACCAGCGCTCGCGGGCTGCCAGCGACGCCTGAGGGCCCACGGTCACCTGCACGCACCCGACATGGCTGCGTGGCTGCTCTGGCGTGCACAGGTTGCCGATGTCACCCGTGCGCTGGAGGGCCGCGGCCCGGTCGCAGGTGGGGGGCTTAGCGGGCGGCCGGTGCGGCTACTCGAGGTCCGTAGAAACACACACCCAGGTTGGGGGAGAGTCCCCGATGCGCCGGCCCCGTGTCGGGTCTAGCTTGATTAGTGGATGTGCTCTATCGGCACACGCAAAGCAAGCGAGCTCACCCAGTCGAGCTCCCGCCCCCGACTAAAGGCAGGCACCGGAGATGAAGGCTCTCGTTTACCACGGCCCCGGAGAACGAGGCTGGGACACGGTCGATGACCCCACGATCCTCGAGCCGACAGACGCGGTCGTGCGGATCGACACCTCGACCATCTGTGGCACCGACCTGCACATCCTCAAAGGTGACGTGCCCGAGACCACGCCTGGCACCGTGCTCGGCCACGAGGCCGTCGGAACGATCCAGGAGGTGGGGGCTGGCGTCACGACCGTCGCCGCCGGCGACCGGGTGCTGATGTCGTGCGTCAGCTCCTGTGGGCGCTGCCGCTACTGCAAGGAAGCCCGCTACGGCCAGTGCCTCGGCGGGGGCGGCTGGATCTTTGGCCACCTGATCAACGGGCTGCAGGCCGAGTACGCACGGGTTCCGTTCGCCGATAACTCCGTATACAAGGTCCCCGAGCGGCTGAGCGACGAGCAGGTGCTGTTTCTCGCAGACATCCTTCCCACCTCGTTCGAGGTCGGCGTACTGAACGGCGCGGTCTCACCGGGAGACGTGGTGGCGATAGTGGGAGCCGGGCCGATCGGGCTTGCGGCGATCCTGACAGCGAGGCTGTACACGCCCGGGCGGATCGTGGCGATCGACCTCGCCGACGGCCGGCTTGAGAGTGCTCGCAGGTTCGGCGCGGACACGACCATCAACAACGGCAGCGCGGACGCCGTCGCTCGCGTGATGGAGCTCACCGATGGTCTCGGTGCGGACGTCGCGTTCGAGGCCGTGGGCGTGCCGCAGACCTTCGAACTCGCCGCCGAGCTGATCCGCCCGGGCGGGCGCGTCGCGAACATCGGCGTCCACGGCCAGTCCGCGCAGCTGCACCTGGAGAAGCTGTGGATTCGTGACGTCACAATCACGACCGGGCTCGTCGACACGTTCAGCATTCCGCAGCTGATGCGACTGATCTCGAGCGGTCGCCTGGACCCGTCGCTGTTCGCGACGCATCACTTCCCACTCGGGGACACGATGAGCGCCTATGACACGTTCGCCGATGCCGCCAACACCAACGCCCTGAAGGTCGTGCTGCAGGGCGCAAACGGCAACTCGCCTTCCGCTGAAGCCGAGCGGATCGCCGTCGCGTGAGATCCGCCGGCCGGCCAGAAACAATGACCGCGAATCTGCACCTGGCTCCGTCTGTTGCCGACACCGACCCGACCCCTTCGGAGCCGTCGCCCGTGCGTGTCGTTCTCGCCGACGATCACGCGTTGATGCGCCGCAGCCTGCGGCTGGTGCTCGACGGCGAGGAGGGCGTCCAAGTGGTCGCCGAAGCCGAGGACATGGCGTCGGCCGTGCGCCACGTTCACGACCACAAACCTGACGTGCTGGTGCTTGACCTGCGCCTACCCGGGGGCTCCAGCATCGACACCATCGGCGAGCTGCGCGATCGCGCACCAGACACCCACGTGGTCGTGGTGACGATGGAGGGCAACCCAGTGTTCGCGCAGCACGCGCTCGCCGCCGGTGCACTCGGGTACGTCTTGAAGGACCGCGCCGATACCGAGCTGGTTCAGGCCGTGCTGGCTGCGGCGCGCGGCGAGGAGTACGTGGCCTCGCGCGCACGCGCGCGCCTGGACACTCCGAGCCGGCCGATCACCGACAAGAGACTGACCGCCCGCGAGGTCGAGATTCTACGATTGACCGCGCTCGGCTACACGAGCATCGAAATCGGCGGCAAGCTCGATATCTCCTCCCGCACGGTGGAGTCTCACCGAGCCCGCATTCACGGCAAGCTGGGGCTCGCCACACGAGCCGAGCTCGTGAGTTACGCGCTGGAACGCAGCCTGCTCACAGCGTGAGCTATGACGCGAGCTGCTCGGAGCCCGTCTGGCCCAGTGAACGCTCGATTCCTCCACGCAAGGGTAGACACGCCCTAACCAGGGTGCCGTGCTCGCCGGAGCTGATGCTGAGATCACCGCCGGCGAGGCTCACTCGCTCGCGCATCCCGGCCAGCCCGAATCCGCCGTCGGCGGCACCGCCATCAGGATCAAACCCGGCACCGTCGTCCTTCACTTCGATATGCAGCTCGTCGGCGTCGCCGCCCACCGCGACGCGCACACTCGTGGCCCCGGCGTGCTTTGCCACGTTCGTGAGCGCCTCCTGCACGAGCCGATAGGCGGCGCTCTCGATCTCCGGATCAAGCCGCGCCTCTCCGGCCCCAACGTCCGGCAGCGCGAGCTCGGCGTCGATCTGAAAGCCGCTCTGCTCACGATGGCGGTCGAGCAGGGCCTCGATCGCCGTCCGCAATCCCAGCTCATCGAGGGCAGCCGGGCGCAGCTCGGTGATGATCGCGTGCAGGTTCTCGATCTCGTGTTCGATGTGGTCCATGGCCTCGCCTACGGTCTGCTGCGCGCTCGGAAGATCGTCAAGGAGCAGCACAGAGGAGAGCAGCACCCGTACGCCGGCCAGACCCTGCAACGTCTCATCGTGCAGCTCGCGTGCCCACCGACCACGCTCGGCCTCGGCGGATGCCAGCGAGCTGCGCAGCCGATCGGCCTGAACGCTTTGCGCCAGCGCCACGGCGGTCGCGGCGCTCGCGGCGAATGTGCGCAGCAACTGCTCGTCATCCTCGGTGAACGCTTCACCGTCCGTTCCGCGGTCGAACGCCGCGAGGATCCCCACCGCATCGCCGCGATAGAGCATCGGCACGAGAAGGGCGGTCTGCGGATTCTCGACTCCGAACTCGCGAGGCGCGATCCGGAGTCGCGACGAGACGTCTGCGATTCGCTCGGGGCGGCGGCTCTGGAGCACCTGCCCGGAGGTCGACTCGGAGATCGCGAGTCGCGCACCGCGAACCTCCCGGACGTGCCCGGCACTCGCGTGCACGACCAGCTCCTCCCCGTCGCGCAGCATGATCACAAGGCTGCGGGCGCCTATGAGGGCGCGTCCGCGCTTGACGATCAGCTCGAGCACATGCTCGAGCGCAATCTCCCCGCCGATCGCGATGGCAACGTCGCGCGTCGCCTCGAGGCCCCGGAATGCCCTCTGCGCTTCTCGGATTTCCCGCTCCGCCTCTTCTCGCCGCCGCTCGCTGGTCTCATAGGACTTGGCGTTTGCGATCGCGATCGCGGCCCAGTCGGCGAGGACCACCGCGGCCCCCTCGTCAGCCTCGGTGAAGTCTCCCTCGTCCTTCTCCGTTAGATACAGGTTGCCCCACACCTGTCCGCGGATCACGACCGGTACGCCCAGGAAGCTGCGCATCACCGGATGTGCGACGGGGAAGCCATAGCTGTTCGGGTGTTGGCCAACGTCGGACAGGCGCAACGGCTGCGGGTGCTCGATCAACGCGCCCAGCACGCCGCGTCCGCGCGGCAGATCGCCGATCGCCCGGCGGGTGTCCTCGTCCATGCCAGAGGTCAAGAACTGCTCGAGCTCGGTGTGCTCGTCGTTCAGGACCCCCAGCGCCGCGTAGCGCGCGCCGGTGATCTCCCGGGCCGCCTCAAGGACGCGGTCCAGCACGAGCCCCGTGTCCAGCTCGGTCGTCAGAACCCGGCCCACATCCAGCAGGCGTCGAATCCAGGGCTCCTCAGGCGATGCGCCCATCCTCCTTTGAGCTTACCGGCAGACGGCCGCCAGATTGATCTTTCACATAGGTAGAAATCCCTGCACGCCTGGCCCAACGGCTCAGGCTTCCAGCACGCCGGTCTCCCGCGAACAGTATTCAGCCACGCTGAGGATGTGGGTTTACCCCAACCGATAGCTCCCATCCCGAACGTATGGTGGAGACGATGCGAGCGCTCTCAGGGCATACCCAGCCCGACTTAGAAAAGGCCTGCGCCCGTGAGACGGACCTTCGGTTGGAGCTCGGATGAACGGGACGGTGAGGTGTCGGCATTGCGAGGATGTGATCGGGGTTTATGAGCCGATGGTCGTCCTTTACGAGGGACGGGTGCATGACACGTCAAGAGCGGCCGAGCCGAACGTCGTGGACGAAGCCAGTGAGTGCTACCACCGCGCTTGTTATGTGCACAGGCACGGCGACGATCCCTCCCAGTGAAAACGAACGCGGCTACGTAGTTCTCCGCTCCAGAACGGCGGCTTTCCTCGCTGACAGCGCGATTCCGCGGAGCGTAATCTCGTTGCACAATGACCGTCGAGACGTCACATCCCGAGAAGCTCCGAGTGATCATCGTCGGCGCGGGCGTCGGCGCGCTTGAGGCGGCCTTCGCCCTGAAGGATCTCGCCCTCGAGGAGACCGACGTGACCGTGCTCGCCCCGAACACGGAGTTCGTCTATCGGCCGATGACCGTAGCCGAGCCGTTCGCGTATGGGCCGGCCCGCCACTATGCGCTAGAGCCAATCGTGCGCGATGCCGGCGCAAAGCTCTTGGCCGGCGAACTCGGCTGGGTTGACCCCGACAAGCAGACGATCCACACGAAGGACGGTGAGCCGATCGAGTACGACGCACTCATGCTCGCGCTCGGCGCAAAGCCGGTTGTGCGCTATACGCACGCGCTTACCATCGATGACCGCCGCATGGACGAGACCCTGCACGGGCTGATCCAAGACGTCGAGGGCGGCTACGTGAAGAGTCTCGCATTCGTGTCGCCGGGACGCATGGCCTGGCCACTACCGCTGTATGAGCTGGCCCTGATGACGGCGGCACGCGCCTACGACATGCAGGTGAAGCTCTCCGTGACGATCGTGACGCCCGAGGACGCACCGTTGGCGATCTTTGGCTCGGTGGTCAGCAGCGCCGTGAGCGAGCTTCTAGGAAGCGCGGGCATTGAGATGATCGGATCTGCCTATGCAGAGATTCCCAGCGACGGCAACCTGGTGATCAAGCCGGGGGACCGCCAGCTGCAGGTCGACCGTGTGATCGCGCTGCCCGAGCTCTACGGCCCCTCCGTCAGGGGAATCCCGCTGGGAGAGCACGGCTTCATCCGTGTGAACGGGCACAGCCACGTCCCCGACGTGGGGCCGATCTATGCTGCCGGCGACGCGATCGATTTTCCCATCAAGCACGGTGGGCTCGGTTCCCAGCAGGCTGATGCCGCAGCACAGTCGATCGCGCTGCTGGCCGGCGCTCCCGTCACGCCGGAGCCATTTCACCCTTTGGTGCACGGCGTGCTGCTCACCGGCGGCAAACCGCTCTACCTCACCGCGCGGATCACCGGAGGGCACGGGTTCAGCTCAGAGATCAGCGACACGCCCAGTTGGTCTCCGCCGAGCAAGATCGCCGCGAAGTACCTCGCACCGTACCTCGATACCTGCGACCACGAGCGGACAATGAAGTGAGTCCTGCTGAGGATCACGGTTCGAGCTGCCTTGTCCTCGGCTATGACAGGACGGACAGCGCGCGCGCTGCGGCAAGCTGGGCCGCGAACGAGCTGCCTGACAACGGAAAGCTCGTGATCGTGCACGCCTGCCGCCCTCTGCATGCGCAGCCACGGCCGTTTTCAACTGCCGAGGAGCGCCACGCCCTGGGACGTGCGATCGTCGATGAGCTGTTTATGGACGGCGAGGACGCGCTGCTCGATATCGACGTACAGGCCGAGGTTTCAGACGAGGACCCCGTGACCGCTCTGATAGAGGCTGTGCGCCGTCACGGCGCGCGCGGGATCATCGTCGGCTGCGAGCAGCACTCTCGGTTGCACAAGGCGCTCGGTACCGTCACAAGCGAGCTGCTGAAGGCTTCGCCAGTTCCCATCACGGCCGTGCCGTTTCACGACGCTACGGACAGCACGCGGACTGTCAGCTGAATCATTCTGGCGCGGCACCATGCCCGCGACGGACGAGCACGTTGCGACCGTCGAACCCGGTGCTGGCGGGCGAACGCTGGTGCGAGGTGATTGCTCTTCTGGCGTTTAGCGCCCGCAGCTGATTCTCAAGCCCCGTCGCCACGTAGTTCGCCGCACCGCAAACGTGGACGCCTACCGATGCCGCCCGCCGCGTCGTGGGCGACGATGGCGATGTCACTTCCAATGCAAACGAGAGGAATGGGATGTCCACCACTAGCGTCAAGGTTCACCCGCCGCGAGCGGACTCGCACGCGACCATCGGCGAGATCACCAGAGTCGCGACCTACGCGACGACGCTTGCTGGCATCTACCTGTCGGTGGGCTTTCTCTTCTACTACGCCGCCAAGGAGAAGCTGTTCACGGACAGTGGCACAATGCCCGCGGCTCTGCAAAAGATGTTCGCGGGTTCGTTCTTTGCGAGTGTGCCGGGTGACAACGCGGCATGGGTGCTTCTGGGGCTGCTCGAGGCGGCCGTCGTCGTACTGTTGGTGCTCAGCCTCGCGCGCGGCGAGTTCCTGCCGCAGCGTCGCAAGCCGATCCTGCTCGCCGGTCTCGGGGTTTCTCTGCTCGCCTTCGGCATTATGGGTCTTGCCAACGACATGATCGGCAACAACGCGACCGTGATCGAGTTGTTCACCTACTTCGGCGTCACCGTCGTTGTGATGTTCCTCGTCAGGCAGATGTCGCCGTATAGGCCGATGAGCTGGCTGGCGGGACAGGGCGACGAGTAATGCGGGACGCGCCTCCGTCCGCTCCGATGCGTCGCTCGCAGACCAGCGGAGTGTTGCGAGCGACGCGACCGCGACGGAGCCCCTGGACTTCAGGCTCAGGCCGTCGCGGTGCCCGGGTTCGATGTTCCCCGAGCTGCAGCCTGCCGCAAGCTTGCGCTCCTGCGCGAACCCGAGGCCGGTTGATGTTCGACGACTACGCAGCGGATGTCCGGCCCCACAAACGCGGCATGGTGGTTCTCACATGGGCATGACAGCGAGCGCCCGTCGTGTTGGCAACACGCTCAGGCACGAGGTCGACGTGAACGGTCGCCACGTCATCGTGACTGACGAGCCTGAGCGGCTCGGCGGTACAGACGAAGGGCCGGCACCGCACGAGTTCCTTCCCGCGATGCTCGCCTCATGCGTGGCGACAATGGTCGAGATGTATGCGAACCGCCGAGGCTGGGATGTCGGTGAGGTACGCGTCGACGTCGACTACGACACCGAGACTCGCCCTCATCGGGTCACGGTCGACGTTCATCTACCGGACGACCTCACGCACGACCAGCGCGGGCGGTTGGAGCGCGTCGCTGAAACCTGTCCAGCGAGGCGGGCGCTCGAAGCGGGCTTTGTGTTCGAGGAGCGGATCATCACGACACGCCGCGGCTCGACAGACACCGCTGTCGCAGGTTGACAGCCTCCGCCCCGATGTAACTGGTGAAGTCGAACAAAGGAGAGCATCAATGCCTGGCACCGAGACATTCAAGAGACTCACCGTTGATTCGGTGATGCATATGGGAATCATCGAGTGTAAACCGCAGACGCCGCTCGAGGACGTCGCACGGCTGATGGCCGAGGAAGATACGCATAGCGTCGCCGTCCACGGACTGACCCCCGGAGCAGCTGGTCAGGAGCAGCACGGATGGGGCCTCATATCCGACCTTGACCTGATGCGTGCGATCGGCGCCAGCGGCCTGAACAGTGAGGCCCGAGCAGCGACGGGCGAGATCGTGACGATCGGTGTCCACGAGAGTCTCGAGCGTGCCGCGCGGTTGATGGGCGAGCACGCATGCTCTCACCTGGTCGTGACCGCGGCAGACACAGAGCTCCCGATCGGCATCATTTCGAGCCTCGACGTGATTCGTGGTCTCGTGTGGGGCTGGCGACCCACCGCTCGCGCCGTCAACTGAGCGAAGTCGAAAACGCGGCCCTGGCTGTTAGTTGGTTTTGGCCACCAGCGAGCGTCGCGCGGCGACGAGCGCCGGCGCGAGCGGCGCGAGCAGCCGCTCGAGCCTGACCGCCGGTTCGGCCTGGACGGCGACGAACGCCCCGTCGAAGGCGGCGAGCGCGAAGCGCGCGAGCTGGTCGGTGGTGGAGCTCCTGGGGTCGTCACCGAAGGCGATCGCGATCTGCCTTCGCAGACGCTTGAGCGCCATCCCTCGCACCCGGTCCACCACGACCTGCACCTCGCCGTTGCCGGCGCGTGGCGGCTGTGTGGCGAAGACGATAAGCAGGCGTAGGAAGTTGGGATGGTCCTCGAGCGTTCGGACGGCGGCCGAGACGACCCTCGCCAGATGCTCTGCCGGACGCCCCCCCGCCCGGTCTGGTTCGGGCAGCTCGGCGAAGAAGCGCTTAGCGCCACGTTCCATGACCGCGAGCAGGATCCCGTCCTTGGACCCGTAGTAGTGATAGACGGAGCTCATCGGAATGCCGGCCTCCTCGACCACGTGGACCAGGGTCGCGGCTTCGAACCCCTGCTCGGCCATCACGCGCTCGGCGGCATCCAGCACGAGCTCGCGTGACTTCACGCCGCGGCGGTTTGGCGTCACGTTGGCGGCTACAGCCATGCTCGCAGCCTAACGCAAGTTGGAGTCACCGCTCCAATCCTGTTATTGTAATCTGTGCTCCACTTCTATCTCGGGGAGAGAGGATGCCCGTTACATCGAGTGTCAACGAGGAAGTTCCGGTTCTCATCGTGGGGGGAGGCGGAGCGGGTCTGACCGCGTCGATGCTCTTGGCGCGTCAGGGCGTCGAGCATCTCCTGGTCAGCGCGCGTCCGCAGACTTCCGATCTGCCCAAGGCGCATGTCCTAAACCAGCGGGCGATGGAGGTGCTGGAGGACGTGGGCGTGGCGGAGGCCATCGCGCAGCGCAGCACCCCCGCCGAGCAGATGGCGGCGACGGCCTTCTACGCCGGCTTCAACGGGCCCGATCCGGACTACGGGCGCCGCCTCATGCGCCTTGAGTGCTGGGGCGCAGGCGGGGCGGATGAGGGCTGGCGGGCGGCGAGCTCATCGCGGCAGCTGAACCTGCCGCAGATTCGCCTCGAGCCGCTGCTGAAGGATCGGGCTGAAGAGCTCTCGCCGGGTCGCATCCGCTTCAACCATGAGCTGACCCAGCTCGAGCAGGACAGCGACGGCGTGCGTGCCCTGATCCGCGACAACGGCTCAGGCCGGGAGTACGTGGTGGGTTGCGAGTACCTGATCGGCGGCGACGGCGGGCGGAGCATCGCCGGCCTGATCGGTGTCGAGTACGAGGGTCTCGGCGTCGTGACGCAAACGGCGAGTCTGCACGTCTCGGCGGACTTCTCGCCGTGGGCGGACGATCCCGACGTCCTGATCCGCTGGACCTTCTCGCCGCAATCCGGCGTCCTCGTGGTGATGGTCCCGATGGGTCCAAACCGGTGGGGCCCACAGTCAGAAGAGTGGGTGATCCATCTGAACTACCCGGTCGATGATCCGCGCGCGCAGTCCGACACGCAGGTGCAGGCCGACGTTCGCAGGGCGCTGGGGATCCCGGATCTGCCGATGGAGATCCACAAGATCACGCGCTGGTCAGTCGATGCGGTCATGGCCTCCGCCTTCCGCGTCGCTCGCGTGTTCCTGGTGGGAGATGCGGCGCATCGCCATCCCCCCACCGGAGGGCTGGGGCTGACGAGCGCGATCCACGACGCACATAACCTGTGCTGGAAGCTGGCGGCAGTTCTCGCCGGCAACGCATCGGACATACTGCTCGATAGCTACGAAGCGGAGCGGCGACCGGTCGATGAGCGCAACTGCCAGCGCTCCCTGGAGAACGCGGTCAACCACTTCGCGATCGGGGCGGCGCTGGGGGTCTCTCCTGAGACCACGCCAGAGGAGAACATGAAGCAGCTGCGACGGATGTGGAGCGGCCTGCCGGAGGATGCCGAGCACCGCTCCAACGTCCTGCGCATGATGCGCGCGCAGTCGATGGAGTTCAGCGAGCTGAACGTCGAGTATGGCTTCAGCTACGAGTCCGCGGCGATCCTGCCGGACGGCAGCGCTCCGCCCGTGCCGATCGACGACATCCGCGTGTATGAACCCTCCACACGCCCAGGCGCACCGTTGCCACACGCGTGGATCGACGACGAGGAGGGCGCACGTCGCCCGATCAAGGACCTCGTGGCGCCCGGGCGCTTCCTGCTGATCGCTGGAGAGGACGGCCACGCGTGGTGTGAGGCAGCCAGGCAGCTGGCCGCCGAGGCCGATCTCCCGCTCGACGCGCTGCGGATCGGTCACCTCGACGGCGATCTGTATGACCCGCGCTGCGCCTGGCTGCGCCACCGCCAGATCGCAAGCGACGGCGCGATCCTCGTGCGCCCGGACCGCTTCATCGCCTGGCGGCAGGCGACGGCGAGCGACGATCCGCGTGGCGCGCTCGCAAGCGCGTTCAGCCAGATCCTCGCGCGACCATTCGGCACGCGGGCCGTGGTAGCGGTCTGACATGCCAGACCGCTCGCGCATGAGCACGCCGAGCGAGAGCGCAGGCTCCAAGTTCAACGCCGACGTGTTGATAGTCGGCTACGGCCCGGTGGGCCAGGCGCTCGCGATGCTGCTGGGCCGGGCCGGACACCGCGTGCTGGTCATGGAGCGATTCAACGAGATCTACCGCCTCCCCCGCGCCGTTCATCTCGATCACGAGATCATGCGGCTGCTGCAGTCCCTCGGGCTCGCCGGCGCGCTCGCACAGGAGATGGTGCCGGTCCGCGACTACCAGTGGTTCGGAGCCGACGGCGAGCTACTGTTGCGCTTCGACGTTGAGGGCTTGGCGCCGTCGGGGTGGGAGTCGGACTACATGTTCTTCCAGCCCGAGCTTGAGCGGGCGATCGACCGCCATGCGTGCGCCGAGCCCGGCGTGAGCGTCGAGCGTGGGTGGGTGGCCGACGGGCTCGTCGACTCGGATGAGGGCGTCGCGCTGACGGTCCGCCAGGTGGTCGAGCAGGAGGCTGGCCGCCTGTCCCTCACTGGCGATGCGCGCACGGTGACGGGACGGTGGCTCGTCGGGGCCGACGGTGCCAACTCGTTCGTGCGCGAGACGGGCGGGATCACGCGTCGCGACCTTGGTTTCCAGGAGCGCTGGCTGGTGGTAGATGCCGAACCGCACGACATGGAAGCACTCGCCCATCTGCCGATCGCCAGCCAGCGGTGCGACCCGGCACGCCCGACCACGATCGTGCAGAGCGGCCCCAGACATCGGCGGTGGGAGTTCATGCTGCTGGCCGACGAGCAGCCGGCGGATTTCGAGGACCCGGACCGGGTGTGGGCGCTGCTCGAGCCGTGGTACCGTCCCGAGGACGGCTCACTGACCCGCAGCGCCGTGTACGAGTTCCGCTCGATGCTGGCCGAGAAGATGCGCAAGGGCCACCTGATGCTGGTCGGCGACGCCGCACACCTGACCCCCCCGTTCCTGGGTCAGGGGCTCTGCTCGGGCCTGCGTGACGCCGCGAACGTGGCCTGGAAGCTCGATCTGGTGCTGCGTGGGCTGGCGTCAACGGAGCTGTTGGACACGGTCGATCCGGAGCGCCAGCCGCAAAACGAGGCGATCATTCAGGTGGCCATCGAGCTGGGAAAGGTGCTGTGCCAGCTCGATCCGCAGGCCGCCGCCGAGCGCGACCAGACGCTGCGCCAGGCTGGCCCGCCGCCGCCTCTCGAGCTCCCGCCGCTTACCGACGGCGCGCTTCACCGCGCGGACGACGCGGATCCGCTCGCGGGAAAGCTCAGCGTCCAGGGCGTCATCGCGCGCGCGGGGCGGGAGGGGCGGTTCGACGACGTGGTGGGTCGCGGCTTTCAGCTGATCGTCGCCTCCGGGGACCCGCTCGCCGGGCTCACCGAGCAGCGCGCACTCATCGACCTTCTCGACATGACGGTGGCCACGCTCGAGACAGACGCCCCCCACGGCGTCCGTGACCTAGACGGCCGGCTCACCGCCTGGCTGACCCAGCACGGCGTCCATGCGGTGCTGGTGCGCCCCGACTTCTATGTGTTCGGCAGCGCCCCGGCGGCTGATGATCTGCCGACGCTGCTGGACGACCTGCGATCCCAGTTGCACCTCACTTCGACACCGATTAGCCCGGGAGCACTCACATGACCGACATCACCGCAGCGACTCACCCCAAGTTCCACCACGTCAACCTCAAGACGACCCGGCTTCAGGAGATGATCGACTTCTACCGCACACTGGTCGGCGTCGAGGTGATCTTCCAGGACCAGATAGGCGCCTGGCTGTCAAACGACGATGCCAACCACCGGATCGCGCTACTGGCGTTTCCGAACTTCGTTGATGACCCGGAGAAGGACACTCGTACCGGCATGCACCACTCGGCCTTCGAGTACTCGAGCTTCGATGAGCTGAACTCGAGCTACCTGCGTCTCGACGAGGCCGGAATCACGCCGGCGCTGTGCCTGGACCACGGGATGACGTTTTCCTACTACTACGCCGATCCCGATGGCAACAACGTCGAGTTGCAGGTCGACTGCTTTGGCGACTGGCGCAAGTCGAAGGAGTGGATGCAAACCTCCGAGGAGTTCCACGCCAACCCGATCGGCCAATTCGTCGACCCCCAGCTGGTCGCGGCCGATCATGCCGAGGGCATGAGCTTCGCCGCGATCCACGCCAAGGCGACGGCCGGGGGCTACGCGCCCGCGCAGGCCCCGGTTGAGATCCCGGACGTCTCCCAATGAAGCTGTGCCGCTTCCGCGCAGGCAGCGAGCAATCGCTGGGGATCGTCGAGAATGAAGTGGTGCTCGACCTCACGGCCGCCCATCCCGAACTGCCGATGGAACCCGCCGTCGCTCTCGACATCGGCGTGGACGAGCTGCGGGCACTCGCACTCAAGGCACCCCAGCACGCGCTCTCAGACGTTCGCCTGCTCGCACCGGCGCGACCGCGCAAGTTCCTGGCCATCGGGCTCAACTACGCCGACCACATCGCCGAGAGCGGCATGGAGGCGCCCGAGTACCCAGTGTTCTTCAACAAGCAGGTCACCTGCGTTGTCGGCCCCGACGACGACGTGCACATGCCGCGGGTCTCTGAGCTGCTCGACTACGAGGGCGAGCTCGCGATCGTGATCGCCAGCCGCTGCCGCCACGTACCCGAGCACCGCGCACACGAGGTGATCGCCGGCTACACGATCACCAACGACCTGTCCGTGCGCGACTGGCAGCTGCGCACCCCGACTATGACGATGGGCAAGTCCTTCGACACCCACGGGCCGCTTGGGCCCTGGCTGATCACCGCGGACGAGCTCGGCGATCCACACGACCTCTCCCTCCGGACGTTCGTCAACGAGGAGTTGCGCCAGGACGGGAATACGCGCGAGATGATCTACAACTGCTACCAGCAGGTCGCGCACCTCTCTGAAGCGTTCACGCTCGAGCCCGGGGACGTTATTGCCACCGGCACCCCCGCCGGCATCGGCGCCGTGCGCCAGCCGTTCCCCGAGGGCTTGCTCAAGGTCGGGGACGTGGTCCGGATCGAGATCGACGGGATCGGCGAGCTTCGCAACACCGTGATCGAGGAGCCAGACGGCTACGTGGTGGCAGAGACCGAGTCGCAGGCGGCATGGACGCGCTGAGCCAGGAGCTGCGCGAGTTCCTCGACTCGAACCCAGTGGGCGTGCTTGCCACGCTCGCGTCTGACGGCAAGCCGCGCCAATCGCTCGTGTACTTTGCCCGTGAGGAGGATCGCCTGCTGATTTCGACCCTCGCCGACAGGCTCAAGGCTCGCGACACCAGACGGAGCGGCTGGGCGTCGCTGTGCGTGGCGGGGCACGAGCCCCCTTATCCGTCGGCGACGTTCTCAGGGATCGCGGAGATCCTCACCGAGCACATCGGCCCACCCACGGCCAAGATCATGCAGCGGATCACGCAGGCCGCCGATCCTCCCGAGCCGATGTCCGACGAGGCTCTCGCGGAGGCAGGGCGGGTAGTGTTGGCCATCGATGTCGATCGCGTCAGCGCAGCGAGCTACATCACGGCGGCAGGCGACTCGAGCGAGGCTAGGTAGCAACGATACGTGCGCACACGTCGGGGTCAGGTGACGAGCGCGACCGACGACGGCTCTGCGCCGAGGTGGATCGTCGACTTCACTGAGGGCTCGCGTGAGATGCGCGAGTTGCTCGGAGGCAAGGGGGCAAACGTCGCCGAGATGACGCGTGTGCTCGGCGCCCACTGCGTCCCGGCAGGCTTCACGATCACCACTGCGGCATGCGTCGCTTACATGGCTGGCGGCGAGTTCCCGCAGGGCCTAGACGAACAGATCGCGGCGGCGCTGCAGCGGCTCGAGCTACTGGCAGGCAAGCGCTTGGGGGAGGCGGCCGATCCGTTGCTCGTGTCCGTTCGCTCGGGTGCCCGGGAGTCGATGCCGGGGATGCTCGACACCGTGCTCAACCTCGGCCTCAACGACCAGACCGTCGCCGGTCTGGCTGCACGGTCCGGCAGTGAGCGCTTTGCATGGGACTCCTACCGACGCTTCGTGCAGATGTTCGGAAACGTTGTTCTCGGCGTGCCCAGCGAGCGCTTTGAGCAGGCGATCTCAGCCGCCAAGGCCCGGCGCGGCGTGAGCCTGGACACCGAACTCGACGCACCCGGTCTGCGCGAGCTCACCGTCGAGTTCCAGAGCTTCTACGAGTTTCTACCGGGCCCGCGCGAGCAGCTCGCGCGCGCCATCCGCGCCGTGTTTGACTCCTGGCAGGGCGAGCGCGCGATCGCCTACCGGCGAATCAACCGGATCCCCGACGATTGGGGCACGGCGGTCAACGTGCAGCAGATGGTGTTCGGCAACCTCGGCGCAAGCAGCGGAAGCGGCGTCGCGTTCTCGCGCGACGAGCTCACGGGCGCGCCGCAGCCATCAGGCGACTTCCTGCCTAACGCCCAAGGGGAGGACGTCGTCTCCGGAGTTCGCACTCCGCGCGACATCTCGGAGCTTCGCGATTGGCAGCCGGAGGTCCACGCGCAGCTCGTAGAAATCTTGCGCACGCTCGAGCGCCACTACGGCGACATGCAGGACACCGAGTTCACCGTGCAGGACGGGCGCCTGTACATGCTGCAGACGCGAAATGCAAAGCGCCCGGCCCAGGCGGCGGTTCGCTTTGTCGTGGACGCGGTCGCGGAAGGGCTGCTCGACCGCGAGGCGGCGCTGATGACGATCGACCCCGCTGCTCTCGATGCGCTGCTTCACCCGACGTTCGACGCGGCCGCGGAGTACGACGTCATCGCGACGGGGGTCGCCGCCTCGCCGGGCGCGGCGAAGGGCGAGATAGTGCTGAGCGCCGCCGATGCGGTGCGGGCGGCGGGCGAGGGACGCGACACGGTCCTCGTGCGCTCGTTCACCGAGGCGGACGACGTCGCTGGCTTTCAGGCGGCCCGTGGAATTCTCACGAGCGAGGGCGGCAAGGCAAGCCATGCCGCGCTCGTGGCGCGCGGGATGGGCCGGCCGGCGGTCACGGGAGCGGGCGCTGTCGAAGTGGATCTCGAGGCAGGCCAGGTGCGCGTCGCCGGGCGGGTGCTCATGGCGGGAGAGACGATCGCGATCGACGGCAGCAGCGGCACGATCACGACCGACGACGTGCCGCTTGTCGAGCCGCCGGTCTCGACGGAGTTCCGGACCGTGCTGGCGTGGTCGGACGAGCTTCGCAGCCTGGGTGTGCGCGCGAATGCGGATACGCCCGGCGACGTCGCAAAGGCCGTCGAGTTGGGCGCCGAGGGTGTCGGCCTGTGCCGCACCGAGCACATGTTCCTCGGCGAGCGCCAGCCGCTGATGGCGGCGACGATCATGGCCGAGGACGGAGAGGCGCGCACCCGCGCGATCGAGCAACTGCGCCCGCTGCAGGAGCGCGACTTCGAGCAGATCCTCCAGGCGGCGGGCGCACGGCCGGTGACGGTGCGCCTGCTTGATCCGCCGCTGCACGAGTTCCTGCCCCGCCCCGAGGAGCTGCCCGATGGCTCACCGCAGCGAAGGCGGGTCGAGCAGCTGCAGGAGTCAAACCCGATGCTGGGCACTCGCGGAGTACGTCTGGGCATCCTGTTCCCGGCGCTCTATGAGATGCAGGTGCGCGCCCTGTTGGCCGCCGCGGCGAAGGTGCCCGAGTGCCGCATCGAGGTCATGGTCCCGCTCGTCGCGTATGAGCGCGAGCTCGAGCTCGTACGCGGGCTGATCGAGCGCGTCGCCGCCGAGCACGACCATCGCGGCTACGAGATCGGCACGATGATCGAGCTGCCGCGGGCGTGCTTCCAGGCCGACGAGATTGCGCGTGACGCGGACTTCTTCTCGTTTGGAACCAATGACCTCACCCAGACGGCGCTCGGCTTCAGCCGCGACGACATCGAGGGCCGCGTGCTGGCGCGCTACATCGACGTGAAGATCCTCGACCGCTCGCCCTTCGAGACGCTCGACACCCCCGGCGTCGGGCAGATGGTTCGCATGGGCGCATGGCTCGGGCGCAAGACACGGCCCGATCTGAAACTCGGGGTCTGCGGCGAGCACGGCGGCGACCCCGACTCGATCGACTTCCTTCACAACTCGGGAATCGACTACGTCTCGTGCTCGCCCTAT
Source organism: uncultured Solirubrobacteraceae bacterium (assembly GCA_963826995.1). GTDB lineage: Bacteria > Actinomycetota > Thermoleophilia > Solirubrobacterales > Solirubrobacteraceae > Palsa-744. The sequence goes on from CAWGYZ010000008.1 coordinate 63,008, forward strand.
CGCGTCCCGATCGCACGCGTCGCAGCTGCACAGGCGGCGATTCGCGCACGTTCCGCCTGAAGACGCCCGGCTCCCGCAGAGCGGAGATCCTGACACGTCGGCGTTCTCAGATCGAATGCCGTCGGAGGACACCGACGTGCATTTGGCCTGTGCGTCCTTCAGCCTGCGCGGCGAAGCTGATGTTCCACGACGTTGCAATGACTCTCCGGCGCGGGCGCCGCCAGCCAGGCTGACCCGCGCGAGGTGACGGTGGCGAGGTGGTTCTCGCATGTGATATTGGCGGACTTGGCGGATCGCGCCTTAAGCCGTTTGGGGGATACGCCGATTCATCCCGAGGTGCCTGCGACTCATACCCCAAACCCCGGTAACTGGCTGTGTCCCACCGAGGCCGACAGGGCCCGCCTCGAGGACATGACGCGCCGCCTGTTCCCGGCAACCGCCGCCGTCGTCGTGACGTGCGTGCCGCTCGGCGCGCTGCTCGCGCTGCGCGTCGGGGCCGTGTTCGCGGTCCCCTACGTGCTCGCAACGCTCCTCATCATCGCCATCGGGACGATACTCCCGTCGCGGCCCAAGCCGGAGTACTGGATCTTCGCCTCGGATACCGCGATCGTAGGCGCGATCGCTGGCACGATCGCGCTCACTGGCGGCGCCCAGAGCCCAATGCTGCCGGTGATGATCGTGGCGATCGTGGCAGGAGCCGGCAGGAACACGCAGCGAGGTCTGTTCGTGTATGTGGGCATTATCGTCATCGCAGCCGTGGTCGCCTGCCAGTTCGCGGTGAACCGAAGGGTTCACTACGAGGACCTGCGCCTGCTGGGCGACCTGACCGCGATCGTATCCACCGCGATCCTCGTCATCACCCTGACCAGAGCGGAGCGAGAGTACCGCGAGCGCTCCGTCGGCGACGCGCTGACGGGAACGCTCAACCGGCTTGCGCTTTCGCGCGCGCTCGAGGAGCTGCGCGCCCATGTCCGCCTCGGCGGCGCTCAGCTATGCGCGATCGCCGCGGACATCGACCACTTCAAGCACATCAACGACACGCACGGTCACGAGGCCGGGGATGCTGTGCTGTGCGGCGTGGCGTCCGCGTTGCGCTCGCAGCTACGGTCCTTCCCACTGCTCTACAGGACCGGCGGCGAGGAGTTCCTCGCAATCCTGCCCGGGCTTAGCTGCGCCGAGGGAGAGCGGATCGCCGAGCGGCTGCGTGCTGCCGTCGCAGCGGCCCGACCCGCCAGCATCGCGGTCACCATGTCATTCGGCGTGGCCGCCACCGGCGTCTCGGGCAGCGACCCCGATGTCGTCCTGAGCGCGGCAGACCGCTGTCTGTACCGCGCCAAGGAGAGCGGCCGAAACCGTGTCGTCGCCGAGGCCGAGCCCCACATCGCATGGCTCGCGCAGCTCGCAACCGTCTGAGCGGCGTCCACGCGCGCGACGCCGGAGACCAGCGCGGAGTCGCGAGCTCGCAGCACCCGGTGCACGTCGCGCCTGAGACACCTACGACGATTAGCGACAGTCCGAGCAACGTCGACCGAGCCCTTGTTTTCACCACAAAGCAGCGTCCAACAGACGGCCGAGGAAATGTGCTACAGCCTTGGGTTTGGCTCCGCGTAACAACCCTCGATTTTTGCCCACCGCGGGCATTTGGTGGGCTAAATCCGCTACAAACCCCGCATACTCCGACGCTATCGTGGTGGCGCGGCGTTTGATGAGTTGGCTTTCTAGAGCCGTTTCTTGCGCTTTCTTCGGCCTTTCGGGTCCCGCTTCACACGCGAGAGGTCGCAGGTTCGAAACCCGCCGCGCCCATCGTCGTTTCCTCAGTGTCAGAGCCAGATTCTGGCGACGGGCAAATGGTCTGCCGGAGGGCGCACCGTTGAAGGGAGCGCGCCTGTGGCGAGCAGCTGCTGCTCCGCGGCTGCATAGGGCGTTCGCCCGATGCGCGATCGCGGCGCGGGGTGCGCAGAGGCTGGCGTCGTTGGTCGTGATTGTCGAGGATCTGGTAGCTTGCCTGGCGTCGCTGGGCCAGCTGCGATCGGGGGGACGCGCCAAGAGTTCTTGGCCGCTCTTAAGACACGGGAAGGGAGTCCTGGTGGAACTGCCTAAGGGCATGGTTCGTGGGGTTGTTGTGGTCTTGCTGGTGGCCGTCGGGCTGCTCGCCTTCGGCGCGAGTGCCTACGCGACGACATTCACGCCCGAAAGCGGCATCGAACAGACGTTCCTCCCGAAGTACGGCACCACATACGCCACCACAGAGCAGTCATACGTGGTGCCCCCCGGCGTAACGCAGCTCCACATCCTGGCGGTCGGTGCGCCCGGGGAGTCGACCCAGGGTCCCGGGGGCACTGGGACGGAAGCGATCTCCGTACTCAACGTCTCCCCGGGCGAGAAGCTCTGGATCGCGTTCGAACACGGCGCCGGGCCCGGGCTCGGGGCCAAGCCGTCTGGCTGCCCCGGCTTCTCTGGAGGGGTGTACACCGGAGGCTCCAAATGGGAATACCTCGGCGGCGGCGAAGGCGGCGGGGACGCGGAGGTCCGTACCGTCGCGCCAGACGCAGAAGAACTTGTTCCCGGTGAGTCGCTGGAATCGCGACTCCTCGTCGCCGGAGGCGGGGGCGGCGCCGGCGGGGCGCTCCGCGAACCGTACACCTACAAGCTGCAGGAAGGCGAGCTGGAGATCGAACTGTTCAACGAACAGGTGGCGGACGATCCGCTTGGCCTCGAACCTGGAAAATTCAAATACATCCCTGATACTCGCGGTGGCACAGGCGGCGCCGGCGGCACGGCTGGCGTGCCCGGCCCGGCTGGGGGAGGCGGCGGCGGACTGTATTCAGGCAGCAACAACCCCGAAGAAATACCCCAGCTGGAATCCCTCGACGAAGGCGCCCGGGTGGTGCCTGTGACAGTGAAAATCAACGAAGCTCCCCATGCCGACGGCAGCTCTGGCGGAGGCGGCGGCGGCGGCTACGCCGTCGGAGAACACCCACCGGGGCCCACGCTCAACGGGACGGGCGGCTCGGCCGGCTCGGATGGCTCATCCGGCGAAGGCGCGATGTTGCACGGGCCCGGTCTGGGCGGCAACGGCTGCTCGGAAGGTGGCGGCGGCGGCGCCGGCTACTACCCCGGCGGCGGTGGGGGCGGTGGCTACTGGGCCGGGGGCGGAGGCGGCGCCGGCGCCAGCTACGGGCCCGCCGATTCGAGCTTCAACGCTTCAGCCGGCGGCTACCAGCAAGAGGTCACCGTGTGGGCGGAAAATGTCACACCCGAGGTGGCGATCGAGCCGACACCCCAATCCGTGCAAGAACCTGCACAGGCCACTTTCTCGGCAGGTTGCCTAGGCGCCCCGAAGCCGACGGTGCAGTGGGAAGAATCCGACCATGGCGCGAGCTTCAAGCCCATCTCTGGCGCCACCGAAAACACTCTGAAGCTGTCCCCAACCACGGTCGAAGAGAGCGGCAACGAATACCGCATCACGTGCGAAAACGCCAACGGCGACAAAAGCACGAGCAACGCAGCAATGCTGACGGTCAAACAGGCACGCCCGACCGTCACCGAAGTCGAACCCCCCGAAGGCCCGCTGGGGGGCAACACGCCTGTGAAGATCATCGGGACGGGATTCAAGAACGTAAGCGCCGTGAAGTTCGGCAGCGTGGCCGCGAAGAACGTCACCGTCGTAAGGCCCGACGAAATAACCGCCGAATCCCCGGCGGACACGGCAGGGCCCGGGCCGGTCGACGTGACGGTCACGACCCCGGGCGGCACGAGCGCGACGAGCACGGCGGACTACTTCACCTATCTCGGGTCGCCAACCGAAACGCGGACGTTCGCAGCGCTCGGGCAGCAGCGATTCACCGTGCCCGCGGGCGTGACGCAGATCGAAGTCACCGCGATCGGCGGAGCCGGACAGGCCGGCGGCGTCTGCTTCAACACCGTGACGGCGGCGCACGGGGGAGAGGGTGCGAAGGTGACCGGACTCCTGAACGTCGAGCCGGGGCAGAAGCTCTACGTTGGGTTCAGCAGCGGCGGCCCGGCGGGGGCCGGCTACTGCAGCGCGTCCGGCGGTGCCGGCGGGAGTTCCTCTGATCTGCGCGAAAAGCCTGCCAGCGCTGGGCCGGAATCGCTCACATCACGACTCCTCGTTGCAGGCGGGGGCGGCGGTGGCGGCGAGGGGTACGCGGCGTTCGAAGAATGTGAATTCGGCAAACCGAGTTCATGCAAAATTCTGGACGACTATTACGGGGGCGCCGGTGGAAACGCCGGAGCGACTGCTGGAAAGGGAGCAAACTCGCCCTCCGGCGGCGAAGGCGGCGGCGGCGGCGGCGCGGCCGCGGCGGGGGCCGGGGGCGCAGTCGGTGCGGTCAGCAACGAAGTTGGCAGCAAAGGCAGCTTAGGCGAAGGCGGCGGCGGGGGCTACACGGGTGGAGGCGGCGGCGGCGGCTACTACGGTGGCGGCGGTGGCAGCGGGAACAGCAACGGTGGTGGCGGTGGCGGCGCTGGGTCCAGCTACACAGCTGCAGCAGCCGTCTCCCACAGCGTCGCGGCAAATACGAGCGCGCAGCCGCAGGAGGTGGTCGTTGCCTACGTACTTAAGCCATCGTTCTCGATCGAACAGCTCCAGAAGATCGCAGGTCAAGCCAGCTACACCAGCTCGGAGATCACCGGCGAAGTCGGGCAGACGGTCGACTACGAGGTCGTCGTCAAGAACACCGGGGACGTTGCGCTGAAATTCGGCAAACTCTCCGACGCGAACTGCGAAGGCATAAACCCCGGCGTGGAAGAGAGCGTCTCGGCCAGCGGTGAACAGACCTACACCTGCAGCCATAAGCTCGCTTCGGTGGGCAAATACACAAACGAAGCCGCGATCGAAGGCAACGAAGGCACCGGCACCGAGACCTCCAACAAGGTGACTGCTACCGCAACCGAACCCGGACCAACAGGACCGACCGGGCCCGAAGGCACCACCGGACCCGAGGGCGCGAGCGGAGCGACCGGGCCGAGCGGAGCGACAGGCGCGACCGGAGCGGCCGGAGCGACCGGAGCGACCGGGCCGAGCGGAAGCACCGGAGCCACGGGCCAGAGCGGAGCGACCGGGGCCACCGGCGCAACGGGAGCCCAGGGAGTGACCGGAGCGACAGGACCCCAGGGAGCGACCGGCGCGGCTGGCAGCAACGGGAGCAACGGAGCCAATGGCGCGAGCGGAGCCGCTGGAGCGACCGGCCCGACGGGAGCGACGGGGCCCACGGGCCCAAGCGGCAGGGAAGGAGCTACCGGTAAGAGCGGAACAACCGGTGTGCGCGGAGCAACCGGAGCGACCGGGCCTCAGGGAGCGACCGGAGCAACGGGCCCCACCGGCAGGGAAGGAGCCAAGGGCGCGAGCGGAGCGAGCGGCTCAGCCGGCGCAACCGGAGCCAGCGGCCCCGCGGGCAACGCCGCGATTGCCACCTTCGCAAGCGCATGGGGTGTGCCGAGCGGCTACTGCCTGAACTACACAGAGCTCGCCGGCCAGGGCGACGGCTACTGCCCGGCGAAGACGAGCGGCTACTCCTCAAGCAACCTACTGGCGGGTCCGACGCCGGCCAATGGGGCGACGGTGACCAACCTGTATGCCGACACGAACACGACCCTCAGCGGCTCAGAAACCGCGAGCGTCGCGGTGATCGACAACACGACCGGAGCCACGCTCCTGTCGTGCACGGTCACGGCCGGCAAGAGCAGCTGCTTGAACACCAAGGAATCGGGCTCCGTGGCCCCCGGTGAGAACATCGAGGTCAAGGTCACCGCGCCCGGCTCGCGCTGCAACGGCAGGGCGTCGTGGCTGGTGAGGTTCCGCTACTGACGCCCGTCCGAGCCGAGCGAGCGTCCGGAGGACACCGGGGAAATGTCCGCTGAGTGCGCCTACGTAAGGGCCGGGATGACTTCAGCCGCGAGCCGCTCCAGCTGGCGCTGATCGTCCGTGAGCGGATTGAGCAGGACCAGCTCAGCGCCGGCGTCCGCAACCGCGCGGATCCCTGCGACGCACTCCTCCGCCGTGCCCGCGACCATCTGCTCTGACCAGTCGCCGCCACCGTAGTGATGTCTGAGGGCGTCCTCGAGCCGCCTCTGAGCGAGGGCGGAATCGTCCTCGAGGTGCACGTAGACACGCTTGCCGAACCGGAACTTCCCCGGGTCGCGGTTCTGCACGGCGAGCTCCTCCTTCACCATCGTGACCTGGTCGGCGAACCGAGCGGTGGTCTGTGATCCCGCGCCCATGAAACCGTCGCCGTGTTGCGCGGCGCGACGCATCCCGGCTGGCGCGTTGCCCCCGAACCACACCGGCGGAAACGGCTTCTGCACCGGCTTGGGCTCCATCGTCGCTCCGTCGAGCCTCCAGAAGCGTCCCTCGAAGTCGATTCGCGCGTCGGTCCAGCAGCTCTTCATCAACGCCAGTGCCTCGTTGAAGCGCGCTACCGGTTTGTCCGGGTCGACGCCGAAGGCAGCGAACGGTCGTCCCTGGCCACCGGTGGCGACGCCCACCTCCACCCGGCCCTGGCTGAGGCAGTCCAGCGAGCTGATCGCCTTCGCGAGGTGCAGCGGGTTGTGCAAGGGCAGGATGAACACCGCGCAGCCCAACCGCAACCGTTCGGTGCAAGCGGCGGCATATGTGAGTGTCTGGAGCGCCGCCAGGACGCCGGCTGCGCCGATCACCTGCTCCTGCACCCAGCCGCTTTCGAACACCCCGAGCTCCTCGACGCGGCGAAGGTGCGAGCGGAAGGCCGCCTCGTCAAAGCGGCTTTCGCGAGCGTATTGCGGGATCGAAATCGCGAATCGCATGGACCGAGAGCTTATTGCCCCGACGATCCCGAGCCGGTTAGCAAGAGCGCACCACGTCGAGGTTCTCCGACATCGCCTACCCCCTTTCCCGCGTTTCCCGCGCGAGGCGTTGGGCGGCAGCACGGGCCTCGTCGACCTCGGTGATCGTAAGCCGTGCGATCAAGCCTCGTACCCAGACGAAGACCCATCCCTCGCGTTGTCGAAGCTGACCGGCGCTGCCAGCCGGATGACCGTTCTGGACGACCACGGCAAACACAACCCCATTGTCGAGGTCGCGGACTTCCTCAACCCCGAACTGCAACTCCTCGTACGTGGCGAACCAGTCCTCAAGGAAGCTGCGAATGGCCGCCCGTCCCTCGAAGCGGTCCCCCAACGCCCTCCCATCGAAGATCGCGTCCTCGGCAAAGCTGCTGGCCGCCGCGTCGAGATCACGACGATTCGCAGCCTCAAACGCCCTGCCCATAAGCTCGACCAGGTCGGGGGTCGTGGACTCCTCGGACATCACGGCGGCCAGTATCCCGCGTTCAGTGCGATGCGGGCTGAGCTCGTCAGCCCGCATCGTGGATCGTGATGGCGTAGGCGTCCGGGTCTCTGAGCGTGAACGTCCGGCCGAAGGGACCATCGACCGGCTCAGCCAGGATCGTCACACCGTGCTGGACGAGTCGGTCATGAAGGACTTGGGCGTCCTCGGCTCGAAGCCACAGCGCCACGCCCAGGCCGGGCTGTCCACTGTCGAGATCGGTTCCGGGCAGCGGGTCTCTGAGCGCAAACGCGATTGGCTGGGTGGCGAACACGACGGCGTGCGGAGGTCCGGGTGTGCGCGTGAGCCCCAGCTCATGTTCGTAGAACTCGGCGGCACGCTCGATGTCGCGGACCTGGAGGGCAATGAAATCGGGGCCTGCAACGGTAGACACAGGGAGATCCTTCCTTTGGGGTTGTCAAGGTCTTGACGTACCATACTATGTCAAGATCTTGACGTGAGCCAAGTCGATATCGACCAATCCGTGGGCTACGCCCTGAAGCGCGCCCAACACGCCCTGCACTCGACGATGGACGGGGAGCTGCGCGACTACGGACTCAGCGTGTCGCAGTACGCCTGTCTTGAGATCCTCGCGGCGCGTCCGCGCATCTCAAACGCAGACCTGGCCCGCGACGCGTTCGTCACCCGACAGGCGATGCACCAACTCCTCACCGGCCTACAAGCGAACGGACTCGTAGCCGCCGTCGGCCAAGGCCGCAGCCAACGCTACGCCCTCACGGCCGAGGGGCGCACCCGCCTACGCAAGGCTTCCTCGACCGTCGCAGCAATCGAGCAACGCATGACCGCGACGCTGAGTCGTGCCGAGCGCGAGCAGCTACACCGCCAACTAAGCATCTGCACGACCGCGCTCGGCCCGCCCGAACAAACGTACTGGGTGAGCACGATCAGCCGAGACCACGTGTTACTGAGCGTAAAGGGCGGATTCACCCAGGCAGGCCACGGCAAGTCTTCCGCACTCAAGCGGCTAAAGACTGATGACTGGCTGGTCTACTATTCGCCCAAGACGAGCCTGCGAGATGGCGAGCCGGTGCAGGCCTTCACGGGAATAGGTCGGGTCCTCGACGAAGAGCTCTACCAGGTGGAACAAGCGCCAGGGTTCACACCCTGGCGCCGCAACATCGAGTTCGTCAAGAGTATTGAGGCACCGATCAGACCCCTGATCGACCAGCTCAGCTTCATCGAGGACAAGCGCCGCTGGGGGTACATGTTCCGGGTCGGCCTATTCGAGATCCCACAGGAAGACTTCGCGGTGATCTCACGGGCGATGGCGGTCGAAAAGGAGCACTCTCGCTAGCGCAGCGTGTGTCTGTAGCGGCGACGTGACACCTCACGCGACGAGGCGTGGGCGTGAGGGCGCTCCCCCTTGCTTGTTGGCGCTTTGGTACCCTCGGCAATCCACGTGAGAACATCGAGGTCAAGGTGACCGACCCAGGCTCTCGCTGCAACAACAGGGCGTCCTGGCGGGTCAGGTTCCGCTACTGACGTTTTTCCGACCCGCGCGAGCGTGCAGCGCGGCGTTCCAAGTGCTTGACTTTGCTCTGCAGGGGCGGCGTCAGGGTCCGCCCACGGAGACGGGGAGGTCGGGGGAATGACTGCGTTCAAAGCCCTACGGGGCGCAGCTGTTTGCGTTGGAGCGTCGCTGGCGTTGCTCGCCAGCGCTCAGGCAGCATCAGCCTGGCATCTCACCTCGGTTTCGCCGACATCCGGCTGCCCGGGGACGGAAGTCACATTCACCGGCACGTCATTCAGCGGGTCCTCCTCGAGAGTCCAGTGGAGGGACCCGAGCTCGCCGATCTACTCATCGCAGGAAACAACCGCGAAAGTGACGAGCAGCACGAAAGCCACGGCGATCGTTCCGTTCTTCCTCCAAACCGAAGGCTCTGGAGCGGGAACCACTGCAATCGACAACAGCAACAGCGTGGTCTTCACCTTCAACCAGGTTCAGAACTGCTTCAAGAGCGGGGCCGGAGCAACCGGTCCGACCGGACCAACGGGCGCAACCGGGGCCGCGGGTGCCAACGGAGCCACGGGAGTGACCGGGGCGAACGGGGCCACAGGGTCGACCGGCGCCGCCGGTCCGACCGGCGAAAAAGGCGCAACCGGCGCCGCCGGAAACACGGGTGCGAGCGGAGTCACGGGTGCGACGGGGCCGACCGGAGCCACCGGCCCAACCGGGCCAACGGGACCGGCACAGGCCAGCTGCGGCCTGCCCTGTGAACGACCTGGACCCGCAGGACCCACGGGACCCACCGGACCCACCGGACCCACCGGTGCGATCGGACCTGCGGGCGCGACCGGGGTCACAGGCGTTGCGGGAGCCACCGGGCCAACCGGCGCAAAGGGCGAAAACGGCATCACCGGCGCGAACGGCGTCACTGGAGCCACCGGACCCCAGGGCGTTACCGGAGCGACAGGCGCGACCGGAGCCGTCGGTGCGACCGGCCCGCTGGGTGAAACAGGCGCCACAGGTGCGACCGGAGAGGGAGCGACGGGCCCCACAGGGCCGCCCGGTCCCGAAGCCAAAATATTCGGTGACGGATGCCTTCGGAGCGGCGCTTCCGAGAAGGGCGCATGGTCTGCCACGATCGACGTTCCGAAAGGTGGACACCAGGAGCAGGTGTCTGGCGTGGTGAGCTACCCGATCCCGCTGTGCGAAGGCCAGGAACTGACGCTTCGATATGTAAACGCTCGCGAAGCGGAAACGCCTGGAGGGGCGGCCGGCTGTCCCGGCAGCGTGAGTGCCCCGGCCGCCGAAGAAGGCTACCTGTGCGTCTATCGAGGGCAGAACTTCGGGAGCAACGAAACAGAAGACCTCCGCGCGGAGTTCTCCCAGTTCCGGGCGCCTGCAGGGGAATCGGGAGGAGTCGGAACAGATGGCGAGCTCATCGTGTTCAGGACGGACGAATTCAAAGAAGCCCCGCCGACTCTGGAACTCAAAGCAGCGGCATCCTTGACTGCCGAAGGCAGCTGGGCCGTGACGGCGAACTAGCCGCGCTGGAGACCTGGGCGATAACGAGTGGTGGCCTGTGCCTCAACGGCGCGGGCCGCCACCCCATCGTCAAGTGGGGACTTGACACCCGGACCCGGTCGTGGATACTCTAAGTATATGAATACTCAAAGTATCCGACCTGCCCATGAGGTGATCGTCATCGGCGCCGGCTTCTCCGGGATCGGGGCGGCAATCAAGCTCGACGAGGCGGGCTTCCGCGACTATCTCGTGCTCGAGGAGGGCGACGGCGTCGGCGGGGCGTGGCACTGGAACACCTACCCCGGCATTGCGGTAGATATCCCGTCATTCAGCTACCAGTTCTCGTTCGAGAAGCGTGCAGACTGGTCGCGCGTGTACGCACCGGGCAATGAGCTGAAGGCGTACGCCGAGCACTGCGTCGACAAGTACCGGCTGCGTGATCGCATCCGGCTGAGCACGAAGGTCATAGGAGCGACATTCGACGAGGATGCGCGGGCCTGGACCATAGAAACAGCGCACGGCGAGACGATCACCGCGCGCTTCGTCATCGGCGCGACAGGCATATTCACCCAGCCGAAGCCGCCCGAGATCCCTGGCGTTCAGACGTTCGCCGGCACCACGATGCACTCGGCGCGCTGGGATCACACGGTCGATCTGCATGGCAAGCGCGTCGCCGTGATCGGCACCGGTGCATCGGCGATCCAAATGATCCCCGTGATCGCTCGCGAGGTCGAGCATCTCACCGTCTTCCAGCGCACGCCCATCTGGTGCCTTCCCAAGCCCGACGCGCCGCTCAGCCGGCGCGCGCGGCACGTGCTCCGCTGGGTGCCAGGCGCGAAGCTCGCCGCGCGCCTGGCGAGTCAGGCATTCGTCGAGGCGACGTTCGTGCTCGCCGCCCACTTCGCCGGCAGCTTCCCGAGCCTCCGCGAACGAGGCGAAGGTGCCGGCCGCAAGCACCTGCGCGCCGTCGAAGATCCGGTGGTGCGCGATAAGCTCACCCCCGATTACACGCTCGGGTGCAAGCGCCCGAGCTTCTCAAACGAATACCTGCCGGCGTTCAACCGCCGCAACGTCGCGCTCGAGACGACCTCGATCGAGGCGATCACACCGAACGGCGTGCGCACGGTCGACGGCGTGGAGCACCCGATCGACGTGCTGATCTGTGCGACGGGCTTCAAGGTGTTCGAGTCCGGCAACATGCCGCCGTTCGAGATCCGCGGCGCAGGCGGGGTGAGCCTTTCGGAGTGGTGGGACGCCAACCGCTTCCAGGCCTACGAGGGCGTCAGCGTGCCGGGCTTCCCCAACTGGTTCTCGATCCTTGGTCCATACGGCTTCAACGGTCAGTCCTACTTCGGTCTGATCGAGACCCAGATGCGCCACATCGTACGCTGCCTGCGGCGTGCTCGCGAGGACGGCGCCAGGCGCGTGGAGATAACACCCGAGGCGAACCGCCGCTACTTCGAATCGGTGCTCGCGCGCCGCGACAACCAGGTCTTTTTCCAAGGCTCATGTGCGACGGCCAACAGCTATTACTTTGACAAGCACGGCGACGCGCCGTTCCGCCCGAGCCTCACCCTCGAGGCAGCGTGGCGCAGCGCTCGTTTTGAGCTCGATGACTACGCGTTCGCGGGATGACCCGCCTCACGCGAGCTGAGTCGCGAGAACGGACGCGTGCACTGATCGTGCACGCGGCGACGGACCTGTTTCTGCGCGACGGGTTCCAGGTCACCTCGCTGGAGCAGATCGGCGAGGAGGCCGGCTTCACGCGCGGCGCCGTGTACTCCAATTTCCCCAGCAAGACGGCGATGGGGATCGCTGTGATCGACGAGCTGTACGAGCGCGAGGCGGACCGCCTCGAAGCTGCGCTCGACGCCACCGAGAACCTCAACGACTGGTTTGACGCGCTCGCGGCGTGGGCCGACAGCACGATCGGCGAGCCACAATGGACGCGCTTCGAGATCGAGCTCGCAGCGTTCAGCGCGCACGACGACATCTACCGGGCAGCCACCGCCGCCAGGTATGCGGCCATGCGCGAGCGCTGGGCCGCCCTGTTCGCGGCTCGTTTCGCCGGCACCTTCCCGCTCGACCCCGACACCCTCGGCGCGATCATCATCGCCCTCGGCCTCGGCACCGGGGTTCAGCGCGCGGTGGACCCCGACCTCCCCGGCTCGGACTGGGTCGAGCTGCTGCGCACGCTGCTCGGCACTGCGACATCGGGCGTGACATGAGGGCGGTCAGCTGCAAGGCGACACAGCTCGAGGTCGTCGTGAGCCCCACGCCCGTGCCGGAAGAGGGCCAGGTGCTGATCGACGTGCTGCGGTGTGGCATCTGCGGGTCTGATCTGCACGCGCGGAAGTACTGCGACGACATGGCCGACGTCGCGCGCGAGACGGGGTATCGCGACTTCATGCGCTCCGACCAGGAGGTGGTCCTCGGGCACGAGTTCTGCGGCCGGATCGTCGACCACGGCCCCGGCGCCGGAAGGGGATTGGCCGCCGGCACCATGGTCGTGGCCCTTCCCCTGCTGCGCCGCGGCAAGGACGTGCACGCGATCGGCCTCTCCGCCGCGGCCCCGGGCGCCTACGCCGAGCAGATGGTGGTGCAGGAGTCGCTGACCGTCCCGGTTCCCAATGGCCTTTCCCCTGAGCTCGCCGCGTTGACCGAGCCGATGGCCGTCGGATGGCACGCGGTCGGGCGCGGGGAGGTCAAGAAGCGCACCGTCGCGATCGTGATCGGTTGCGGTCCGATCGGGCTGTCGGTGATCTGCATGTTGAAGGCGAAGGGCGTGCGCAATGTGGTCGCCAGCGACTACTCAGCCGGCCGCCGCGCGCTCGCCTCGGCGTGTGGGGCCGACGTCGTCGTCGATCCGGCGCAGGAGTCGCCCTACCGGTCGGCGGCCGACCACGGGCATCTCGTGGCGGTGCCCGAAGCGCTGGATCTGGCGATGGGCGCGATGGACAAAATCCAACGCCTGCCCGTGCCCTGGCACCACGTCTGGAGGGCTGCCGACGCGCTCGGCGTCACCACCCCCAAGAGCCCGGTGATCTTTGAGTGTGTTGGCGTGCCCGGTGTGATCGACGAGATCATCGCAAGCGCACCACTGTTCTCGCGCGTGGTCGTGGTCGGGGTGTGCATGGGCGCAGACCAGATCCGACCGGCCATGGCGATCAACAAGGAGATCGATCTGCGCTTCGTGCTCGGCTACACGCCGATCGAGTTCCGCGACACGCTTCATATGCTCGCCGACGGCAAGATCAATGCTGCTCCGCTGGTCACGGGCACGGTAGGGCTGGACGGCGTCGACAACGCGTTCGCTGCGCTCGACGACCCCGAGGCACACGCAAAGATCCTGATCGATCCCAACAGCAGCGCCACCATGCCGTAGGTCGCCCACCGCGGACGTTTGGAGGGCTAAATCCGCTGCGAACCGCGCGAGCTTCGCGCACAGCGTCGCGTTATGCTCGGGCCCGTGTCAAGCCCTGAACCGGAGCTCGTCTGCGTTGTTGAGATCCCCAAGGGCGGGCGCAACAAGTACGAGTACGATCCGCAACTGGGTGGGATCAAGTTCGACCGGTTGCTCATGAGCGCCGCAACCTATCCGACCGACTACGGCTACCTGCGCGACACGCTCGGTCAGGACGGAGATCCACTGGACGCTCTCGTGTGCCTACACGAGCCCACGTTTCCGGGGTGTCTGATTCCGGTCAAGCCGGTCGGCATGTTCAAGATGCGCGACGAGAAGGGCATCGATGACAAGATCATCTGCGTGCCGCTCCACGACCCCTACTGGAATCAGAACGAAACGCTCGAGGATCTGCCGTTGCTGTTGCGCCAGGAGATCGACCAGTTCTTCTCGATCTACAAGGACCTGGAGGGCAAGACAGTTACGGTCGAAGGATGGCGCTCGCTTGAGGAGGCCACACTGGAGATCGAGGCGGCGAGGGGGCGAGCCCGCGAGCACTGAGCCCCCTTAGCCTCCTATAGTGGGATTGGTTGTTCGCTCAACAAAGGAGCCTGCTGTGGACGTGGAGATCTGGTCTGACGTGGCCTGCCCGTGGTGTTACATCGGCAAGCGCCGCTTTGAGTCGGCGCTCGAGCAGTTCGAGCACCGCGACGACGTAAAGGTGACCTGGCGCAGCTTCGAGCTCGACCCCGGCGCGCCGCACGAGCGCACGGGCGACCGCGCCGAGCGCCTGGCGGAGAAGTACGGCATGACCGTCCAGCAGGCACGCGACGCCGAGGAGCGCCTGACGGCCGTGGCGGCGGGCGAGGACCTTCCCTTCTGCTTCGACATCGCCCGCAGCGGCAACACCTTCGACGGCCACCGCCTTGTGCACCTGGCCGAGGCCCACGGCCTCCAGGACGAGATGAAGGAGCGCCTGCTGCGCGCCTACTTCACCGAAGGAGAGCTGATATCCGACCACGACACGCTCATGCGCCTTGCTGTGGAGGTGGGGCTGGAGGAAGAGGAGGTCCGCGAGCTGCTCGCCGGCGACCGCTTCGCCGATGCGGTTCGCGAGGACGAGCGCACGGCCGGCGAGCTGCGAATCAGCGCGGTGCCGACCTTCGTGGTCGACCGCAGGCTCGGCACCTCCGGCGCCGAACCGCCCGAGGCGCTGCTAGATCTGCTGCGCCAGGGATGGGCCAAGCACAGCCCCGCATCGGCGCTCGCATAGGATCGGCCCAATGGCGATCTTCGAAAACCTGAGCACACTGGCCGGCGCTCCCCTGGAGGATGCCGCGCTTGAGGGATGCGCGGTGCTGGTGGTGAACGTCGCCTCGCGCTGCGGGCTGACCCCCCAGTACACGGGCCTCGAGCAGCTGCAGGAGCGCTATGGCGAGCGCGGCTTCACGGTGC
The DNA here is from genome assembly GCA_963826995.1 of uncultured Solirubrobacteraceae bacterium. Lineage (GTDB taxonomy): Bacteria > Actinomycetota > Thermoleophilia > Solirubrobacterales > Solirubrobacteraceae > Palsa-744. Next base: position 78,179 of record CAWGYZ010000008.1, read on the forward strand.
TGGGCGTGCCCTGCAACCAGTTCGGCGAACAGGAGCCGGGCAGCGCGGAGGAGATCCAGACGTTCTGCTCGACCACCTACGGCGTCAGCTTCCCGATGACCGAGAAGCTCGAGGTCAATGGGCCCGAGCGCCATCCGCTCTACAAGACTCTGACCGCCACCGCCGACGAGGCCGGCGAGGCGGGTGACGTGCAGTGGAACTTCGAGAAGTTCCTCATCTCCGCCGACGGGCGCCCGGTGGGGCGCTTTCGCCCCATGGTGGAGCCGGAGTCCCAGGAGCTGACCGACGCGATCGAGGCAGCGCTTCCCTCCTGACGGCGGGCACGCCTGCTCTGAGCGCGCCGCCGTTCCCGATCAGATCAGCCACTCCTGCTGAGCGGCGCTCAGGTGCAGCGTCTCGACCGCCGATGGTCCGGTGAGAGCACGGTCGGTGATCGTCAGGCGTTACCGCGGCAACGTCGCTCGTCGCGTCCAGGGTCACAGAGCGTGCGCCGGTCGCGGCCGGGTCGGGGTGCTCGGTGGGGCCTCCGTCAAGCGTCGGGCGTCCAACCGGAGAGCTCGGCCCACAGCTTCTGTCCCTCCGGCGCGGCTCCGGCCCGTGGCGAGACCGTGCGCGGCCCCAGACCTCCGAGGACCAACCCCACAGAGCTGAGCAGGGCGAGCCAGGCGCCATAGTGCAGGGAGAGCGAGAAGTATTCAGCCAACTGGCCTGGCGCCGAGGGCGGCTCGCCCATGCGGAAGAGCACACAGATGGTCGCAAGCACGCCGAGCCCGACAATCGACGAGCCCTTCGCCGACAGCACCCCGGGGGAGTCCACCAGGCGAAGCAGAGCCAGCAGGAACGCGACGCCACCGAGCACCAGCAGGATGACGCTCGTGTACTTGAGCGCCTGGTGGCCGCTCAGCGTCGCGAGCTGATGACCGGCAAGCCCGCCCACGCGGGCATTGGCGGCAGCCAGTTGACCCTGGAGCGCGGCGTTTCCCCACTGCGTGACCACCATGTCGGTCACCCGCTGGAAGTAGGCGGCCCCGCTGGCGGTGATGCTCACTCCGTACCAGGGAAGGAATACCGACACCGCGAGCAAGGCCGCGCTCGCGATCGCGATGAGCTGTCCGTATCCGGGACGATCATCGGACATCACAGGCGTTATCGGCCGGCCTGCCGCCAGCCTTGAGCGCGCGGCTACAGGATGAACGGAATGAGCCTCTTTGTGTGTGCCCGGTAGGCCGGGTACGCCACAGGGAAGGTCGCGATCAGGTTCCTTTCCTCCACGACTGCGGAGTAGTAGAAGTACCCGCCCAGGACCGCGACGATGATGAGACCGGTCAGGTTGGTGGCAAGAGCCGTCCCCAGCACCCCGGCCAGCAGCCCCGAGTAGATCGGGTGGCGGACGAACCTGTAGGGGCCAGAGGTGACGAGCTCCGGTTCGTCCTTCTGGGTCATCGGCATGCCCCAGTTTTTTCCGAGATGGATGCGAGCCCAGATCGCCAGTGCGAGACCGGCCGCGAACACGAGGGCCCCGATTGCTCCGAGGACCGGGCTGTGGACGGCGAGGCTTCCGCCGCGAAAGACGCGGAGAAGGAGGATCACCGCCAGGGCGCTGAGGCCGTTCAGCGGGATCCGGCGCCTGCTTGCCCTGCCCTCCTTCACGCCAACGGCGGATGCAAGCCAGTAGACCCAGAAGATGATCCAGGCGACGGCGATGGCGGTCCTGAGTGCTTGCATGTCGTTCGTTCAGCTCATGCGTCGTACAGGAGCGCTGCCTCCACGTCGCGCAGGTAGGCGCGCAGCCGGGACGGCGTGGAAAGTGCCGTCGGCGACTGTGTCCGCAACTCGGCGAGGCCGAGATAGGCGCTGTAGGCAAGCATGGCGCGCCAGCCTGCCGTAGCACGCGAGAGCCCCAGTTGGCGAAACGTGCGCCGCAGCAACTCAAGCCGCCCATCCGCGGCGCGCGCCAGCGCCGCGGCGACTGCGGGGTCCGCATCGGCCGCCATCAGCCGGAGGATCACCGCCGGCTCCATGTCGACCGTGGCGTGATGGAGCAGCGCTCCCAGACGCTCGCGCGGGTCGCCGATCGCTTCGAATCGGGTCGCCAGATCGGTTACGAACCGTTGCTCCCACAGCTCGAGCGCCGATTGAAGGAGCGCCTGACGGTCGGCGAAGTGGTGATAGAAGCCGCCCTTGCTGACACCGAGACGCCGAGCAACCGACTCCACCGCCAGGGCCGCCACACCCGCCGCCTCGATCTCCTCGAGCGCCGCCTGGACCCACTGCTGCGGTGTGGTATGGGTCGGGCGCCCGGGCGGGCTCACACGCTCAGGGTGGCGGGCACGCCGAGATCCAGCCAGCGCACGTGCTCTGCAAATCCATCGGGCGCGGCCGCGAAGGCGCGTTCGGCGTCGGCTCGCCCCTGACGGAAGTGCTTCCAGCCCTCATAGTGGATCGGCACGACGGTCTGCGGATGCATCGGCCCGCAGAGCTCCGCCGCGTCCTTGGCCGTCATCGTGTAGCGCAGGGGACCGGAGACAGGAAAGCTCACGGCGCCGAGATGCACGATCGCCGTGCCCACATCGAGCCGGCGGGCGACGTCCCGGACCCCCTGGTAGAGCACCGTGTCACCGGAGATCCAAAGCACGCCGTGCTCCTGACCCTCCCAGCGCAGCGCGAAGCCGGCCACATCGCCGACAATCGGATGGCTGAGCGGCGGGCCGTGCCGGCAGGGAGTGGCGGTGACTTCGATCGGCACACGTCCCTCGTGCTCGAGTCTCGTGGTCGCCCAGGGCACGAGCCCCCGAGCGTTGCCCCCCAGGCGGCGCTGGCCGGCCTCGGTGGTGATCACAGCCGTTGCCGACGGCAACAGCGCACGTCCCGCGGGATCGAGGTTGTCCTCGTGCTGATCATGGCTCAGCAACACGGCATCGACATGGCCGATGTCCGCGGCTGGGATTGCGGGCCCGGTCAGCTTGCGTGACGTCGTGCCCAAGCCGAACACGTAGCGCCCGCCGGGCGGGTCGAATGTCGGATCGGTCAGCAGCCGCCAGCCACCGGCCTCGATCAGGACTGTGGGGCCGCCGATGTGGGTGATCTGTACCTCGGTCATGCGATTGAGACCCCCTCCAGGAGTTTGAAACGCGGATGCGACTGACCGCCGCGCCGGACCGTCCGGCAATTGTATACTGCGGCGGATGAAATTGCCCGCGCGAAGCTGACGAGCGCCTTCGCGAGGAGCACGTCGCCTAGCTCACTCATCGTCCCGGCGAGTCTTGCGCAGCCACTCGCTCAGCTGCTTGCCGGCGTCGTCGATCGACCCTCCGAGCTCGCTGAAGGTGTCGCGGAAGCGCGCCGCGTAGTGGGCGACGGCATCGCCCGCCTCGGCACGAGGACTCTGCGGCTCATCGCGCGATACGTAGGAGCCCCCCACGATGCGGTCGTAGTCGCCGGACTTGACCCATTCCATCAGCTCGTGCACGCGCTGGACCGACATCGGGTGTGAGAGGTTGATGTCGCTCAGCAGCCGCGAAACCCGGTCGAAAGAGGACACCTTCTCGCGGTAGTCCTGGCCCTGCTTCATGAAAACGTCGAGATCGAGGTTCGTTGCCTCGGCGCCGCCGGAGATCACCATCAGCGTGCGGCAGATCGCGAGTGGGTCACGGGTGACCAGCGCTGCGGCGCGGTCGCAGCTCAGCTCGGCTGCCCGAGACCACTCCATCAGCGCCGCTCGCAGCGGGAACAGCGGCACCGGGATCCCGGGCAGCGCCGACACGCTGAGCAGGATCACGAGGGCCGTGCGATAGAGCACATGATCAGAGAGCACGTGGCCGGCCTCATGGCCAAACACGCCGCGCAGCTGGTCGGTGTCAAGCAGCTGTACCAACTCGGAGTTGACAACCACGACCGGCTGCCCGGCACCGACCGTCAGAGCGTTCGCGATCGGGAACGGCATCAGGTAGAGCTCGGGCGTCGGCTCGAGGTCGAGCGTCGCGTAGGCGCGCGCGTGGGCGTGCCACACGTGGCCCAGCTGATCCTCACCCAGTCTCACCGCCGAGCCGAGGATGCCGCGCCGCAATGCCCTCTCGTAGCCGAGCTCGATTATCTTGCGAACCACGCCGTCCAGGCGCGGGATCGCCTTCAGCGCGGCCGTCGCGGCTCGATCGGCAGGATGCTCATAGGCCTTCGAGGAGATCCCCTTGAGCTGGTAGCCCTCGGCAGGAAGCGACATGTCGGCGTAACGGTATCGGTCGCGACGGCTCAGCTATCGACGTCGCCGGGCATGACCATGGCGACCAGCGCAGAACCGCAAGCGGAAAGCGCGGCCAGCCGATTCACGAAACGAGCCCACTATCCGGCGGAGCCGGCTATACCTCCGCCGACGGCACCGCGCCGGCCGGGACGGACCGCATGAAGAGCAGGATGCTGACGACGATCGTCCAGAGCACCAGGATCAGCAGTGCGATCTCATCCGCCGGGGTCGGCGCGGCGATCCCTGCCACGATCACCACCCATCCCAACCACTTGGGCAGCGCCGCGCCGCGCAGGATCGCCAGGCCTGCGGCGATTCCGAAGACGCACGCCCCCATGGCAATGGAGAAGAAGAGTTCGTTGCTGAGCACGTTCAGCGTCTGCGCCACCACGGGCCCTATCACGTTGTAATTTTCGGCAAGCGCGAATTCAACACCCGCCGTGACGGCAACGCCGCCCGCGATCAGCGCTGCACCGACGAGCATGAGCGTGCTGAGCGGCTCAGCCGCCGGCGTTCGGCGCAGGAACCCCCGTAGCGATGATGCGAAGAACATGAAGAAGATGAAAGCCAACGCCACCAGCGTGTCGGTTTTTTTGACATCCCCGTGGTTAACGGTGTAGAAGACCAGTACCTTCGCGCCGCTTGCACCGGCTTCCGGTGTTTCCTTTTCCGTCGCGACAGCGACGACGGCCAGGACCGCGAAGACCAGTCCGGTGAACGGTGCGAAGCGACTCAAACGATCTGACACCCCGGTCCCCCTTGTGTGAGCTGAGCATCGGCGGCGCTACGCGCCGCGTACGACGTCGAGACACACTCTTTTCGCCGCGGCCCACGCGAATCCTCCGGGGCTTTGAGCGCGCGACCCTAGTAATAGTCTTCAACCGTCATCGACCACCGTGCTGAGTCCCGGCCGCCGGATATGAGCAGACTGTAAAGCCCCGCGCCGCTGCTGAATGTATGTGTCTGGGATTCACCTTCACCGAGTTCGAAGCTGCCGAAGGTCGAGTTGGTTTGGAGATTGCGCGCCTCGGCGCTCGGTCCGAAGCACACGACCAGCAACAGGCATGTCCCCTGGTAGGACATGCTGTAGCTCACCCTCCACTTGCTGCCCAGGATCCGGAAGGGGACCGACTGGCCGTTGTCAACGCCCGAGAAGGTGGTCAACGGCCGCCAGCGCGGCGCCTCGGAGACGCTGAGCGCAACCGTTGAACCGCGCGGGATGGTCGCGGCCGGCCCGGGCGACTGTTTCAGCACTGCCCCCGCCGCAGATCCCGGCGCCGGGACGAGGGTCACGCCGTAGCGCAGGCCCGCGTTCGCGAGCACGCTCTCCGCGGACGCGGAGGACTGGCCGACAACGCCGGGCACCCTCACCGGCGGCGGTCCCGCGCTCAGCACCACACCGACCGTCGAGCCGTCCTTTACACGGGTTCCGGCGGAGGGGCTCTGCGCGATCGCGATTCCGCTGGCGGCCTGCGAGTAGCGCGTCGAGAACGCCGCCTGCACATGCAGCCGCCCCGCACGCGCCTCGACACCTCCGCGCGGCAGGCCGCGCAGAACCGGGACAGTGGTGCGCCCGACGGTGCCGTCGAGCAGGAACAGGGTGAGTGCGCAGAGCGCCAGCAGAAGCAGCGCTCCCAGCACGAGCCACGGACGGCGGCGCGCGGGCTTCTCGGTGCGGCTAGAGGAACGGTCCGGCGGGAGCGGTGGCGCCGAGGATCCCTCAAGGACGCTGGTTGGCATCGCCGCCACGTTGAACGTCGTTGCGCCGGCGATGTCGACGGTCGCTGCCTCGGCCATCACGAGGGTCTCCGTCGCACCCGTTTCGCCGGCCGGCGCATCCGAATCCTCGTGGTGGTCGCCCGCGACGGCGGCGGTCGAGCCGGTCACCCGCGGCTCCGCCGAGAAGCCTGCCGCAGCCAGCGCCGCGGCCATCGCGGCGCCATCGCTGTAGCGGTCGGCCGGATCCTTCGCGAGCGCCCGGTCCACCACCTCGCGCAGGGCCCGCGGGACGCGTTCCGGGAGCATCGGTGGCTCATCCTGGAGATGGCGAAGGCCGAGCTCGACCGCGGAGCCGTGCACGAACGGCGGCTCTCCGGCGAGCATCTCATACAGAACGACCCCGGCGCTGTAGACGTCGGTGGCCGGGGTGGTTGGACGGCCTCGGGCCTGCTCGGGCGACATGTAGCGAGGGGTCCCGGCGATCGTGGCCGAGGGCGCCTGCGAGGTGCCCTCGGCAAGCCGGGCCACGCCGAAATCGCCGACCTTGACCCTGCCGTCGGCGGTCAACAGCACGTTGGCCGGCTTGACGTCGCAGTGCACGATTCCCTGCGCATGTGCACTGGCGAGCGCGCGGCACAGCTGCCCCGCGACGGCGCAAGCTTCGGCAACGGGGAGCGGACCGCGGAGCAAGCGCTCAGCCAGGCTCTCTCCCTCCACCAGCTCGGCGACGTAGTAGGGACCCTCGACGGCATGGCCGATGTCGAAGATCTGCACGACGCCGGGGTCGTTGACGCGTGCCAGCAGTTGAGCCTCGCGCTGGAAGCGCTCCACCCAGGCACTGTCCTCGGCCCACCAGGGCTTGATCACCTTGACCGCGACCACCCGCCCGAGGCGTCTGTCCAGCCCTCTGTAGACGCGACCGAAGGCGCCTTCACCGAGCAGGACGTGGAGCTCGTAGCGTTCGTCGAGAGCGCGACCGGCGAGATCGGGTGCCCGCGGCATGCACACGAGTATTCCGCGCCGACTCGCGAAAGCGCGCCACCGGGGGCCGCGAGGTCTCGGCGACGGCCGTGAGCACCGGTTTGGTTAGGATCGCCCGAATGTCAACCCGGATAGTCATCCTGGGCGCCGGCTTCGGCGGCCTCGAGCTATCGACCGTGCTGTCGGAGGCGCTCGGCGACGCGGCCGAGGTGACCCTCATCGACAAGAGCGATTCGTTCGTGTTCGGCTTCTCAAAGCTCGATGTGATGTTCGGCCGCACAACGGCCGACGCGGTCCGCTTGCCATACGAACGCATCGCCAAGCCCGGCGTGCGCGTGCTGCGCGAGACGATCACCGAGATCGACCCCGAGACCCGGCGCGTCACCACCGACGCGGGCGTCCACGAGGCCGAGGCTCTCGTTATCGCGCTGGGGGCCGACTACGACATGGATGCCACACCAGGCCTTGCGACCGGCGGGAACGAGTTCTACTCCGTCGCCGGCGCCACACGACTTGCACAGATCATCCCCACGTTCTCGCAGGGACATGTGGTCATCGGCGTATGCGGCGCACCGTTCAAGTGTCCGCCGGCGCCGAGCGAGTGTGCACTGCTGCTGGATGACGAGCTCACAGCTCGTGGCGTTCGCGATGCCTGCCGGATCTCGTTCGTGATCCCGCTGGGCACGCCGGTCCCACCCTCGCCCGAGACCTCCGAGGCCCTGGAAAGCGAGTTCACCAAGCGCGATATCAATCTGATCGCCGGTCGTCGCGTCAGCGCGATCGATCCGCAGCGCAGCGTCGCGATGCTCGACGACGGGGCCGAGCTGCCGTTCGACCTGTTTCTGGGTGTGCCCAGGCACCGCGCCCCCGACGTGGTCATAGCCAGCGGCATGACGGAGGACGGCTACGTGCCGGTCGACAGCGCCACTCTGCAGACGCGCTTCCCCGGCGTGTATGCGGTTGGCGATGTCGCTACCGCGGGGGTCCCCAAGGCCGGCACGTTCGCCGAGGGGGCCGCGCGCGTCGTGGCGCAGACGCTGATCGCGAACATACGCGGCGGTGACCCGCCCGGCCCGCACCTCGGGCGCGGTACCTGTTACATCGAGTTCGGTGCTGGACGGGTTGGGAGCGTGGACATCGACTTCCTCTCGGGCCCCACTCGCACAGGCGTCTTCAACGCCCCTTCCGCCGCCCTGGTGGCCGACAAGGAACGCTTCGGCTCAAGCCGCCGCGAGCGCTGGTTCGGCCTCTGACCGCCGATGCTGGAGCGCGAGCTCGACTAAGGCGTCCCGCCGCCCCGCGGGGGAAACAGCCCGGGGGCGCCCGGACCACCGGGGAACCCATGGCTCACAGCTTCAAGCCGCCCCTTCCAAACCGCTTTCGCGCCGAGGTCGCCGGTCCTGAAGACCATGTAGCCGGTGCCGATCGACAGCAGCACGAGCACGACACGCAAACCGGTGAACACGGGCCTGGCCGCCAGCACGCGGTCCAGGACTCGCAGACCGGTCGGCATACCGCCGGAGATCCGCACGGCGGCGAACGTGACGATCACGGTCGCGGTGAACAGCACGTAGACGATCGCGAGGATGTGCGCGGCGTGTGAATGTTCTGAGATGAGTTTCCCGGACTCGCCCTGCAGGTTCAGCGCGGCGCGCAGCGCGGCGCCCGCCTGCATCGTCAGAAAGATCGAGCTCATCGCGACGATCGACACCACCGCCAGCGCGATCCCGTAGCGAGAGAACCACTCCGGCCTGAGGACGAACAGGATCCCCGCCACGACCGTGGCCGGGATCAGGACCACCGGCACATGGACGAACAGAGGGTGGGCGGGCAGGCCTCCGTAGATCGTGGTGATCCGGATCCCCACCGTGATGAAGCCCAGGAATGCGAGCGCCGTCAGGATGAACTCGGCGCGCCGCCAGTCGACGCCGGCGGCGGGGCGGTCGGCAGAAATGCGTTCCGTGCTCATCGGCGTGTGACGCTAGGAGCGGGTGATAAGCCGTCGCTAAGCCGCCGATGAGAATCCTCTTTTCAAGGAAACCGGGCCAGGTGGCCCCGGTGCCACCGCAGGATCTATCCCCGTTCCCCGGCGAGGCGCTCAGCAGCTGCGCGGGCGTTGTCGAGGTCGATGTAGATCTCCACGCGCGTGATCCTGGCGCCCTCCCACACCGACACCCAGGCGCCCCGCTGCTGGACTTCGGCGGTGCTGCCGACCGGACGGCCGTGGTTGCGGATCACCGCGAAGGAGATCCCGTTGCCGAGGTCGAGAAGCTCCTCGAGCTCAGATTCGAGGTCCTCGTAGAGGCGGAAGAAGTCCTCGTAGAAGTTGCGGATCTCCGGCAGGCCCTCGAACGTGAGGCCCACGTCCGGCATTTCGATCACCACCTCGGGGTCGTAGAAGCTCAGGACGCCATCGATGTCAGAGCGTCGGCCGGCATCAAACAATCGCAGCGTCGGCTCGATCAGATCGGGGGTCCGGAGCTCCTTGGACATCAGGCCGCGATTATCACGCAGGTCGACGCCACGCGTCGGCGCTGGAGAAGGGCCGGCTGCCTAGACGGACGCCGCTTGCGCGGCCGAGGTCAGGCGCTCCACGGCGCGCTCGCGCGCCGGGCGCTGAATGAGCCGCGCCAGATACTCCCTCAGGTTCACCGGAAGCTCATCCGCGAAGCCGATGCGCTCGGTGAACGCCAGCGTGCTGCCCACGAGCACGTCGGCCACGGTGAAGCGCCCGCCAACCAGATAGTCGCTGCCGTCCAGAGCGTCTGACACCGCGCCGGCGGCAGCGTCGAAGCGCCGTCGCGCGGACGCGGAGCGGTCAGGGTCCCGCTCGGCCTGAACAGCGGACTCGATCAGCGGTGGCTCGAGCTCGGCCGGCGCGAAGATGGTCCACTGGTAGAGCAGCGCACGGTCGTGGGTACCCGGCGGCGGTGCCAGACCGGCGTCCGGATGCAGGTCGGCGAGATGCAGGCAGATCGCCGCTGATTCGAACACGAACCCCTCGTCGTCCTCGAGCACCGGTACCCGGCCCAGCGGATGACGGGCGAGGTGCACCTCGCCCTTGGTCTCCTCGCGTGGGACCACCGTGATCTCATACGGCTCGCCGAGCTCCTCGAGCGTCCACGCGACGCGGACCGGTCGGCCGGCGTGCTCCCGGTGATACAGGCGCAGCATGCGGCCAGGATACCGGCCGGCCTCACGAGCCGCCCCACGGCTGAAGACACGCTGGATCGCCCTGCTAGGTTCGGCGCGTGCACCTCGAGCCCTCGGACGCGAGCGCCCGCCGCTTCCTCGAGCGGGGCATCGAGGGCCCGGTGGCAATGCTCAACCTGCTGCGTTTCCGTGAGCAGGCGGACTACTCGGCGTCCCCCGAGCTCACTCCGGCGACGCCCATCTCCGGGCGCGCCGCGTATGACCGCTACGTCCGCCACACGCTGCCGTTCCTCTCCGACGCGGGCGGCTCGCTCGAGCTGTTCGCGGTCGGCGGGCACTACTTCGTGGGACCCCCTGATGAGAGGTGGGACCTCGTGATGCTGATCAGACAGGCAAGCGTCGCTGATTTCCTCGCCTTCGCCTCAAACGAGGCGTATCTGGCCGGAATCGGCCACCGAACCGCGGCGCTTGAGGATTCTCGCCTGCTCCCGCTCGTCGAGGAGCCGCCTCCGCAGGCCTAGAGCCCGCGCGCGTCGGAACTGCTCCCGAGCCGCGGTCAGGCCTCCGTCGCCCGCGGCGCATAGCGGTGGTGGAGCATGAGCGCGTTTCCGTCGGGGTCGGCGAAGAACGCCATGTGGCAGACGCCTGTATCCAGCGTCTCGGCGGCGAACTGCACCCCCCGTGCCTCGAGTGCGGCCCGCACCGCCGGCACATCCTCGACGTGCAGCGCGACGGCGTTGCCGTTGGTGCTGTGCTTGAGACCCATCGCCTCCGCGTCGTACACGCTGAGGGTGAGGTTGCCGGTCTCGAACTCCGAGTAGTTCCTCTCCCTCAGATACACCGACCGGTGCAGGCCGAGGGTGTTGCCATAGAACTCGACGGCCGTCTCGAGGTCGTGCGTCGGCAGTCCGATGAAGTCGACGCCCGTGACCAGCTGCTGTGTGGTCGCCATGATGTTGTGCCTCCTGAAGGGCCTTGAGAGGGTTTACCTTGCGCGAGCCCGATCTTACCCTCGGCCCCCGGCTTGCATAGGCTCCGGCCCCATGGCGAGGACACTGCTATCGGACATGAGGCCGGTCGAGCCCGTGCTCGCCCGACCTCACGGTCTGCTCGAGGGGCCGCGCCTGTCCGCGCAGGGCGACGCCGTCTACAGCGACGTGATCGCCGGTGGAGTGTGGGGGTGCTCCAGCGACGGCGTGATCTCAGAGATCCTGCCGAGGCGCCGAGGCGTTGGCGGCATCGTCCCCCACTCCGACGGTGGCTGGGTGATCAGCGGGCGCAACGTGATCCACCTGCTTTCAAACGGCGAGCAGCGCGAGATCCTGTCGGGCGATGAGGTGTGCGGCTACAACGATCTGGGCGCCGCCCCCGGCGGAGCGCTGCTCGCCGGCGTGCTCCTGTTCCGGCCGTTTGCAGGTGAGGATCCGCGGCCGGGCCGGCTCGTGAGCATCGATGCGAATGCAGACGTCAAGATCCTGAACGAGGATGTCATCTGGCCAAACGGCATCGGCTTCTCAGCGGACGGGCAGACGATCTACCTGAGCGACTACGCGCGAGGCGTGGTGCTCGCGGTGCCCGCCCAGGGCGGCGAGAGCAGCGAGTTCTGCTCCTCGCCCCGCGGGTCCGCGGACGGCCTGGCGGTCGATACCGAGGGAGGCGTGTGGGTGGCGCTCGGCGAGGGCTCCGGGATCGCGCGGTTTCTCCCGGACGGGCAGCTCGACGAGATCATGGACGTGCCGGCGAACTTCGTCTCGAGCGTCTCCTTCGGCGGCGCCGGCATGCGCGACGTGCTCATCACCACGGCCGACAACCACCTCCATCCGGAGCTCGGAGGCACCCTGTTTCGCGCCCGCAGCGAGCTCGCGGGCGCGGCGGTCACGCCGGTCACGGTGTGAGGCTCGGCCCAGGCTGACCGAGCCGGGAAGTTCGCCTCTTGCCAGCGCCGCACGGGCGGCTCCCGACGGCTACTCTGAAGGCGCTATGTCAGCGAGCGGATGGCATCTGCTTCCTCGGTCCCAGTGGGGCCGATCGGCGTGGATGCCATGAGCGTCATGGCTCCAGGGCTCGTGCTGGGCAGCGGCGTACAGGGCGGCGACGCTCCGGCGCCCGCCCACGAAACGATCCTGATCGTGCTGATCATCGCCGCCATGGTGGTGGCGTTCGGGCTGATCGCCCTGTACCTGCGCCGCTACCACCGGCGTCCCAAGCCCGTGACCGACCAGTGGCAGGCCCTCGCGGTGATGGGCGAGCTGTGTGCCGACGGCTGGCAGGCTCATATAACGCTGTATGGATGGGGTGCGCCGGTCCCCGAGGATGCGCCCGCCTCGCGCGTGCCGCTCGTGGAGCTCGAATGGAAGCAGTTCGACGAGCCCGGTCGGGTCGTCGTCGCGCGGCGGGTGTGGGCGCCGACGATCGCCGATGCGCTGCAGACGATGGTCGACGATCGCCGCACCGACCTGGAGTTCGAGCGGATCGAGCAGGCCGTCGCCGACGAGGATGACGTGTGGTGGAACGACTGACGCCGTGAGAGGCGCCGGAGCCTGGCTGCGCGACGCCGAGCGCGTCGACGTGGCCGTCTATTCGGCGATCGCCGAGACCTCGACGCCCTGCCTGGACCGGCCCCTGAGCCGGCTCACGCAGGCGGCCGACCGCTCGAGGCTGTGGCTCGGCTCGGCCGCGATTCTCGCCGCCACCCGCGGCCGGCGCGGCCGGCGCGCCGCCCTCATGGGTCTCGCCTCGACGCTGGTCACCTCCGCGGCGGTCAATCTGCTGCTCAAACCGCTGGGCAACCGGCGCCGGCCCGATCAGAGCAACCTCGCCGCCGCCCGCCGAGCGCCGATGCCGGCCAGCACATCGTTCCCCTCCGGGCACTCGGCCTCGGCGTTCGCCTTCGCAACCGGGGTTGGCAGCGTGCTGCCAAGGGATGCGATCCCGATCCGTGCGCTCGCGACCGTGGTCGCCTACTCGCGCGTGCACACCGGCGTGCACTACCCCGCCGACGCCATCGGGGGGGCGCTGCTCGGCACCACGCTCGCGCAACTCACCGTCAGAGCCCTCGACCGCTGAGGACGAGATTCGGCCAGGTTTGCCTCCGAAGCGCAACTTGTGAGGCCTCCCCGTCGTTAGGAACCCGTCGGGCCGCCCCGGAGAAGGAGATCGCTCGGGTCGCCCCTGGGCGTTCGGCCTGCCAGGCTTCAACGACAAGGAGGTTCCGCATGCTTTCATCGCATCGAGTCCTGACCATGCTTGCAGCGTCGGGCGCCATCGCCGCCGTGGCCGTACCGGCCGTCGCGGTCGCCCACGACGGCGGCGGCGGAGGCGGGCGCAGATCCGCTCACAGCCGCAGCGGCCCCGGACAGATATGCAGGAAGGTCGGCGTGTCGCTCAACGGGAGCACACGCGGCGCGCTGCACGCCAAGGGTCCCGCCGACCTGACCGAAACCCAGGAAACGGCACTCAAGGCGGCCTGCGAAAAACTCGCCGGGGCATACGCCGCCAAGGGCGCTGCCGACGCCGCTGCCCAGCAGCTGCTCGAACCCGAGCTCTCGCAGCTGAACGCCGCCTGCCCGCGCCGGCACGGCCATGGTGGCCGCCACTGGAGCGGTGCGACCGGCCCGACGGGCCCCACCGGTGCGACCGGCGCCACGGGTTCCACCGGGCCGAGCGAACCCTCGGTCGCATGTGAACAGGCGCGCAGCGCATTCGACGCGAAGCTTGCGGCGACGGGTGGCAGCTACCGCCAGGACAGGAAGGACGCGGCGAGCGCTTTCGCTGCGGCGCTGAAGGAATTCGACGAAACGGTGAAGACGGTGCTTGGAGGAGACCTCAGGCACGGACACCATCACCACCGAAGCGGGTCGACGGGCTCGACCGGCTGGACGGGCGCGACTGGCCCCACCGGAGCGACCGGCTCGACCGGAACGACCGGCTCCACCGGGTCCAGTGGCTCCTCCGGTCCGATCCTGCCGACCGGACCCAGCGGCCCCGGTCCGAGCCCCGGAGGCCGGCACGGGCGCTAATCGAGGAGCTCGAGCCAGCCTTGGCTGCTGCTGAGCGGCCGTGAGCGCGGCCGGCGGTCCTGCGGTTCGACGCAGGACCGCCTCAGCCGCCGCCGCTCACATCAGCCAGGTCCAGCGAGCTCGAGATGGTGTGGAATTTCACGTCCGGCGGCGCCGTGATGGCTCCCGGGATCGCCTGCATGAACTCCGCGATGTGGGAGGTGGCGAAGTGCTGTTTCAGCGCGTCGTCACTCTCCCACTCCTCGACGAACACGAACTGGTTGTCGAGGTCCGTGGCCTCGTACAGGCGGTAGTTGATGCAGCCCGGCTCGGCCCGCGATGCCGCGGCGACCTTCTCCCCGATCCGCACAAGCTCATCGCGTTTGCCCGCGTCGGTGCTGACCCTTCCGACGACGACGATCATCCCGTCTCCTCTCGCTCGGTTGTAACGCCAGTATCGCCGAGTCAGGCGGCAGCGAGCACACCGAAGGCGCGCGTCAGCTCCGTCGGTCTGCCGGCGATCCGCGCCCGGCCCGAGCGCAGCGCCTGCGACGGGCTGAGGCCACCCCAGGCGAGCCGTGCGAAGGTGGGCAGATCGCAGGTGACCACGACGGCCGGATCGCGCGCGGCGGCGGCGCCCGAGCGGGCCACCACCTCTCCGTCGTCGACGTCTATGTGGAAGTGCTCCTCGCCCACGTGGAACTCGTAGGTCTCATGCATCCCGCCGCTCGCCTCGGGCGGGCTCCCCGCCGCGAGGCCAAGCGCGATCAGCTCGGCGCGGGCGCTGGCCGGATCGACGCGCTGATCGAACGGGAGCTGAGCGCCCCAGGAGGCGAGTCCGAGGACGATCGGGCGCAGTCCCTCGCCCATGGCGGTGAGCTCATACACGGCCACGTCGGCCGGCGGGGGCAGCGTGGAGCGTTCCACCACGCCCTGCGCGACGAGGGTCTTCAGCCGCTCGGACAGCCGGTTGGTGCCCATCGCCGGAAGGCGGGCCATCAGCTCCTTGAAGCGCTTGGGCCCGAGCAGCAGCTCGCGCACGACGAGCAGCGTCCAGCGCTCGCCGACGACGTCGAGCGCGCGTGCGACCGGGCACATCTGGTGGTAGGTTCGCGTGGCCATGTCTAGAGGATACCGATCGTATTGCATCTGCTATACGATGTGTATAGTATGCCACGCATGCCGGAGACGCAGCTGCAGATACTCATCACCGGAGCCAGCTCGGGCATCGGGCGCGCGGCGGCGATCGAGCTCGCAGGACGCGGCCACAGGGTGTTCGCCTCGGCGCGGAGGATGGCTCAGCTCGAACAGCTCGCGGATGCCCAGCCGGGAATCGTGGCGGTACCCCTCGACGTCATCGACGATGCAAGCGTGGCCTCCGCCGTCCGAGCGGTCGATGAGCTCACCGCGGGCCACGGGCTCGACGTGCTGGTCAACAATGCCGGCTACGCCCTGGGCGGCCCGGTCGAGGCGCTCTCCAGCGAGGCCGTCGAGCACCAGTTCCAGACGAACGTGTTCGGGCTGCTGCGCGTGACGCGGGCCTTCCTTCCCGCGATGCGGGCCCGGCGCGCCGGGCGCGTGATCAACCTGAGCTCCGTGGTCGGCCGTGTCGCCTTCCCGGGCATGGGCGTGTACGGGGCCACCAAGTTCGCCGTCGAGGCGCTCTCCGACGCGCTGCGGATGGAGCTCGCCGGGTTCAACATCTTCGTGAGCCTGATCGAGCCGGGCTTCGTGGCGACCGACATCGGCGCTGCCTCGGCGCAGCAGGCGGCGGCCTTTCCCGTGACCATCGACGGCTACGAGGAGCTCGCCACGGCCGCCGGCACCTACGTCGCCAAGCAGATCACCGAGAACGCCATCTCCGCCGAGCAGGTCGCGCGCCGGATAGCCGACGCGGCAACCGCGCGCCGGCCCAGGCGGCGATACCTGCTGCCGGCCAGCAGCCGGGTTCTCGTGGCAATAATGGGCGTGCTCCCCGCCGGAGCCGCCGACCGCGCCAAGCGGCGGGTGCTCGGCCTGTGAGCCCGGCGGCAGCCAGGCGCCGGCCGCTGATTCTCGTCTCGCTGCTGCTGGCCGCGTTTGCGATCAACCTCGACACCACGATCGTCAACGTCGCCCTGCCGACGCTGGTGCGCGAACTGCACGCCTCCAACAGCCAGCTGCAGTGGGTCGTGGATGCCTACAACCTGGTGTTCGCGGCCTTTCTGCTCGCGGCCGGCAGCCTGTCAGACCGCGTGGGGCGCAAGGGCATGCTGCTGGCGGGCCTCGCCGTGTTCGGCCTGGCCAGCGTCGCGGGCGGGCTGACCACGAGCGCGGGAGCGCTGATCGCCGCGCGCTGCGTGATGGGCCTCGGCGCGGCGATGGTGTTTCCCGCCACGCTGTCTCTGATCTCAAACATCTTCACCGAGCGGGGCGAGCGCGCCCGCGCGATCGGGCTGTGGGGGGCCACCGCCGGCATGGCGATCGCCCTCGGGCCGATCGCCGGCGGCTGGCTGCTCGAGCGCTTCAACTGGGCGAGCATCTTCTTCGCCATGGCCCCGGTGGCCCTGCTTGCCGTGGCCCTCGTCGCCTGGAGCGTGCCGACGTCGCGCGACCCGAATGCCCCCAGGACCGACCGGCCGGGATTCGTCCTGTCCGCCGCCGCGATGGGGGTCCTCATCTACACGATCATCGAGGCGCCGGATCGCGGTTGGGGCAGCGCCGTCAGCATCGGCGGCTTCGCCCTCGCCGCCGGTCTGTTCGGCGCGTTCATCGATCGCGAGCTGCACACGCGTGAGCCGATGCTCGACCTCAGCCTGTTCCGCATCCCCCGCTTCACCGCCGCCAGCGGCTCGGTGACCGTCGCCTTCTTCTCGCTGTTCGGGTTCATCTTCCTGATGACGCAGTACTTCCAGTTCATCAAGGGCTACGGGCCGCTGTCGGCGGGTGTGCACCTGCTGCCCGTGGCCACCTCGGTGGGGGTCGCCTCGGTGCTCGGAACCAAGCTCGCGGTCCGCTTCGGCACCAAGCTGGTCGTGGCCAGCGGCCTGCTGATGGTCGCCGCCTTCTACGGGTGGGTGGCCGTGGTGATCGCACCGAGCACGCGCTACGGCATCATCGCCGCCCAGATGGTGCTCTACGGCATCGGCATGGGCTTCACCAGCGCACCTGCGACCGAGGCGATCATGGGGGTCGTATCGACCGCCAAGGCCGGTGTCGGCTCGGCCGTCAATGACGCCACGCGCCTGCTCGGCGGAACCCTCGGCGTGGCCGTGATCGGCAGTGTGTTCGCCTCGCTCTACACCAGCCGGCTGACGGCGTCTCTTCCCGCACAGCTGCCCAGGGCCCTGGCTCACGCCGCGCACGCCTCCGTCGGCGCGGCCTTCGCGGTCGCTCACGCCCTCAGCTCCTCCGGGCGAACGGGCGCGGCCGGCGTGGTGCACCACGCGGCCTCCGGCGCCTTCATCCACGGCCTCAGTGCCGGTTGCCTGGTGGCGGGCGGTGTTGCGCTCGCGGGCGCGGTGATGGCGGCGATCCTGCTTCCCGCCCAGCCGGTGTCGGCCGCGGCCAGCCAGCCCGCTGCGCAGACCGCCGACGCGGCGGCGCCCCAGCCGGTGGCAGCCCTGATCGACTGAGCGCGAGCGCCCCCGCCCGCCCTCGGCGGCGGCACTTTCGCCTGCGCAAGTGGGCTGTCACGCGTTGTTGGCCGATGTGGACGTATGTCCAGGTTCTTCGGCCCCGGTAATCGTCGCTATCCCTGCGGCCGAGCCTTGAGAGATGCCTGAAAATACCCATCCCCGCCGAGCCGAGGACGCCTCGGGATCGTGGCTCTGCCGAGACGGAAGCGACCGCCAACGCATGCTCGACATGGAGGAGCGCGTGCGCCCGGTCAGGCAGCGGGCCGCGGTCATCATGACCCTCGCGATTCTCGCCGCCGGACCCTGGCTGGGGTGGTGGCCGCTCGCATTCGTGGTCGCCATCCTGCTGTGCTTCGCGGCCGCAGACCGGTTGATGCCGGAACTGGCCCGGCCGGAGTTCATCATGTTCGGCGCCTGGGTGGGCAGCGTGCTGACGATCGCTTTGGCGGTCGCCCTGAGCGGCGAAGCCGGCGTGGCGGCACTGTCGTGGCTGGCGATCCCAGTGATGACGCTGAGCACGCGCTTCTCGGTGCGCGGCATCGTCGTCGGCGTCGTGATCACGGTGATCCTCGCCCTGGCCGTCGCCTACGGGGTCGACGCGCACGCGGTGCTGCACGACCCCGTGCTCGCGATCGTCCCGGTGACGCTGGTCATCTGCCTGGCGGCCCTCTCCACACCCCTCATGCAGTCGGACATCCAGCACCGCAACGACGCCGTCATCGACCAGCTCACGGGCATGCTCAACCGCAACGCGCTGCGCTCACGCGTGAACGAGCTGACCCAGCAGGCGAGGCTGACCGGCGAGCCCGTGGGGGTCATCATCGGCGACCTCGACCACTTCAAGAGCATCAACGACACGATGGGCCACGCGGTCGGCGACGTGGTGCTGAGGGAGGTCGCCTACCTGCTGCGCAAGCAGCTGCGGGCGTTCGACCTCGCCTACCGGCTGGGCGGCGAGGAGTTCCTCGTGCTGCTCCCCGGCGCCGAGCTCGACGTGGCCGCGGAGCTCGCCCGGCGCCTGCGCGCCACGGTGGCCGACAACGTGGTGGCGGGCGACGTAAACGCCACCATCAGCCTCGGCGTGGCGGCCTCTCGGCACGGCGAGCCGTTCGACTACGACACGGTGTTCGCGGAGGCCGACGGCGCGCTCTATGCGGCCAAGCACGATGGCCGCGATCAGGTCTGCCTGGCCGATCAGAAGCGGGCACTGGCGCTCGCATGAGCCGCCCCGGCTGAGCCCCGCCCACAGGAGGCTACGGTTCCCGAGCGCCGAAGCGGGCGTGCAGCTCCGGCAAGAGCGTGCCGAGGTTCGCGTACTCCTCGGCACAGTGGATGGCCAGCGCGCGGGGCAGCCCTGCCGGAAGCGCCCGGCTGCGCACCAGACGGTTGTTGAGCAGACGCTCGCCGGCCGGGCCCAGCGCGCCGAACGGGCGCAACGCCGCCCCCAGCCAGAATCTGCTGCGCAGCACCACACCGTCGCCGTCACGCAGGAACACGTGGAACATCGGCGTGTGGCGCACCCGCCGGCGATCGTCGCCGGCGTATCCGCATACGATCGTGGCGACGTTGGGGTCATCGAGCGCGTCGGTTGCCATGCCCATCTCGCTCGGCCGCCGGAACGCGATGCGAGCGTGCACGACGCCCGTCCCGACGTCCTCGACCGGATGATGAACCGCCCCCCAGTGGGCCTTCGCACCGCTGAGCGCCGGCAGCTCCACCGAGTTCTCGAGGTGTGCCCTCGGGTGCCAGATGCGATAGCGCACCGATTCACGCGGGTGCCAGTCAAACCACCAGTCCACCATCTCGGCGCTCACCGCAGGCATGGCCGTGCGCACGGCCACGTAGCCGACGCCGTCTCCCAACGTGCACCAGCCGCTTTCAACGGCCAGGGGCGCCGGGTCGAGCAGCGCCCTCACGTCGGCCAGCGCCAGCGCATCGGCCGGATCGATCGGCCCGGACTCGATCGCCTCGAGGAGCTCGGCCCGGGGCTTCTCGAGCGGCCGCGACAGATACTCGCTCAGCGGGGCGCTCATCGGCGCGGCGGGGCCGGCCGGCCCATCCATGCGTGAAAGCGCTCATCCGGGTCATGGCGCGCGCGCAGCTCATCCAGGCGGTCCATGTGCTCGTTGCTCAGGAACCGGGCCGGGCGGCGGCCGAGGTTCTCATCGGCCAGCTGGATGCCGCTCGCCAGCGGCTCCATCTGGCGCATGCGATCACTCACCCAGCCGACGTTGGCCTCATCTTCGGATGGATCCTGCCACACGCCGTACAGGGCGATGTAGGTGTCGTCCTCCACGCTGTAGGCCATGTCCGGCCGCGCCGGGGGCGGCGTGGGTGCGGGGCCCCAGTTCATCCACAGCATGTGCGACGGCGCCCCCGGCATGGTCTCGGCGATCCGCCGAAGGCCCGGCAGCAGCTCCTCGATCGGCGCGTGGGTCCACATGTTGTCGGCCGAGTAGCGGTGATCGTCGGGGTAGGCGGCGTGCACGCCGGCATACAGGTCCGTCAGCGTCGCCGGGATGTTTCCCAGCGCGAGCTTCGCCCGCTCGCGCACGGGGCATGTCTCGAGCAGCGCGAGCGCCTCGCGTGCCTCCTGCTCGGTGTCCACGAGCACCGGCCCGGTCACCGCGATCTCGAGCTCGCCCTGCTCGTCGCGGTGGACGACGAGCATCAGCTCCATCGTGCGGGGGATGCGCGGGCCGATCTCCTGCGCCCAGCGAAAGACGTCCTCGAGGACATCCATCTCATACAGAAACAGGCCGTTGGCGATCACCTTGGGCTTCGGCTGCAGGACCAGGTGAAAGCGCGTGACCACGCCAAAGAACCCCGGTCCCGCGCCCCGGGCCGCCCACAGCAGATCGGAGTTCTCCCGCCCGTCGGCGTGCACGAGCGCGCCGTCGGCGGTGACGAGGTCGATCGCCTCGACGCTCATGCAGGCCGGGCCATGCAGCCGTCCGTTCCAGCCGTAGCCGCCCTGCAGCAGGTAGCCGCCGACCGCCACGCCGACGCAGTGACCGGCTGGGAAGAAGAGATCCGCCGCACCGAGTGCGGCCAGGAGATCGGTTCCGGGACACCCTGGCTGCACGGCCGCGGTCATCGCGCCGGCGTCCACCTCGGCAGACCTCATGCGCGAGACGTCTATCAACATGCCCCCGTCGCGCAGGTGGTTGCCGGCCCAGCTGTGCCCTCCTGAGCGCACCCCGATCCGCATGTCCTGCTCGCCCGCCTGAAGCACGGCCCGCACGACATCCGCCTCGCCGGCCGCGATCACGATGCGATCCGGGAAGCGCTCGGGCGTGCGCGCGTTCCAGCAGGAGGCGCGGCGCGCCTCTTCATAGCCTGGCTCCCCCCGCCTGAAGGCGGCCCCCTCGAATCCGTGCTCCATGAGCGCTCAAAGATACGCCGAGCCGCCCCTCCGGCGTCAGCCCACCCCGACCAGCGCGGGCAGCTCATCGAGCGCGTCGAGCGCCTGCGCACCCGCCCGGCGCAGCGCGCCGCGATCGCTGTCGGCCGTGTAGCCGAACACGCGCATGCCCGCCGCAACCGCCGCCATGACACCCGAGGGCGTGTCCTCCACGACCACGCACTCCGGCGGGCTCGCCCCCATCGCCGCGGCCGCGTGGAGGAACAGGTCGGGGTGGGGCTTGCCACGCGCGACGCTCTCGGCGGAGAACAGGGCATCGGCTGCGAACAGGTGGGCAAGGCCGGTCAGCTCGAGCGACAGGCGCGTCTTCTCGAGCTTGCCCTGCGAGGCCACGCAGACCGCGATGTGAGCCGCGCTCAGCTGTTCGACGGCCTCGGCGGCGCCGCGCACGGGCTGTAGCTCGGCCCGGAAGGCCTCGCTGCGCTCGCGCTCGTAGGACTCGAGCCAGTCCTCGGGCAGCTCTCCTCCGAGCCTCGCCTCGGCGCTGCTGACGACGTCGCTGAGGAGCAGCCCCTGGTAGGCGGCGCGGGACTCGGCCAGCGTCGTCGGCAGCCCCTGCTCGGTCAACAGCCGCGCGAGCACGCCGTTTGAGATCGGCTCTGAGTCGACGAGCACACCGTCGCAGTCGAAGATCACGAGCTTCAGCTCAGCGGCAGGTTGTGGATGTCCGTGGCGCAGTAGGATCACGCTCTTCCCGTCGAGGAGAATGGCATTGGACGCAGAGCTCAACAACCATCATGGATCCTGAGCGCGCACGCGAGCTGCTCGCGGGCGAGCGCGAGCGCATCGAGCAGGCCATCGCCGCCCTCGGCCGGCCCGGCGTCGAGCCCGGCGACGAGCAGGCCGAACCCAACGATCGCGACTCCGAGGACCTCTACCAGCACGAGTTCGACGCCGGTCTCGCCGAGGACCTCGCCGATCAGCTCGCGGCGCTCGAGCGCGCCGAGGCCCGGCTGCAGGCGGGGATCTACGGGCTGTCCACCGAAAGCGGCGAGCCCATCCCGGACGCGCGCCTGGAGGCCGTGCCCACGGCCGAGCGCACGCTCGCAGAGCAGCAGCTCCGCAACCGCGGATAGCTACGCGGCGGCCGGCTGCGCGGCTGCGCCGTTCATCGAGGCAACCGCCTCGGGCTGGGCCGCCCTGCCGTGGCGGATCAGATCGGCGGCGCGCTCTGCCACCGCGATCGTGGGCGCGTTGGTGTTCCCGCGCGGAACCACCGGCATCACCGAGGCGTCGACCACGCGCAGGTGCTCGACGCCGTTGACGCGCAGCTGATCGTCGACCACGGCACCCGCGTCCTTGCCCATCCTGCAGGTGCCGACCGGGTGGTAGATCGGGAACGTCGTGCGCGCGACGTGCGCGCGCAGCGCCTGCTCGGAGTCGCCCTCCGGAGTCGTGAACGGCTCGGCGCAGTAGGGGCGCATCGCCGGCTGCGCGCAGATGTCGAGGGTCATCCGCAGGCCCTCGATCATGCGGGCCATGTCGTCGCCCGCCGTGTAGAAGGCGTTGTGCACGATCGGCTTGGCGGAGGGATCGTTGGAGGCGAGCCGCACGGACCCCCTGCTCTCGGGGGTCAGCAGGCACGGCGACACCCACACACCGTGGGCCTGCGGATCGCTCATGCCCTCATCCACGATCTGCACGGGCGCGAGGTGGAACTGGATGTCCGGCGCCTGCGCGCCGGCACCGACGCGGGCGAACCCGCCGGCCTCGGCCAGATTGGAGGCGAACGGGCCGGTCTGCGTCGCTTCGTACTCCTCGAGCGCGGCCGGCTCGAGCGCGAGCAACAGGCTCTGCGCCTCGGGCGTCGTCCACACGAGCTGGGTGGCCGCATGGTCGGACAGGTTCTCGCCCACGGAGGGCATGTCGAGCAGCACCTCCACCTCGCGCATCGCGAGGTGTTCGGCCGGCCCGATCCCGGACAGCATCAGCAGCTGTGGTGAGTTGAAGGAGCCGCCGCACAGGATCACCTCGCGCTCGGCCCGGAACTCCTGGGCCTCGCCCAGACGGCTGGCCTCCACGCCGACGGCCCGCGTGCCCTCGAACAGCACCCGCTGGGCCTGCATGTAGGGCATCACCGTCAGGTTCTCGCGCTCCATCGCCGGGTGCAGATAGGCGACCGCCGTGCTCGCGCGCATGCCGCCGCGCTGGGTCACCTGATACATGCCGACGCCGTCCTGCTCCTCGCCGTTGAAGTCCTCGTTGCGCGCAAGGCCCGCCTCTGCTCCGGCGTCCACGAAGGCACGCGAGATGAGGTTGCCCGAGCGCTGTTCTGAGACCGCCAGCGGCCCCCCCACGCCGTGATATTGCGAGGCGCCGCGCTCGTTGTCCTCGGCCTTCAGGAAGTAGGGCAGAAGATCGGCGTAGGACCAGCCGGCGACACCCCAGTCGTCGTAGTCGCGCCGGTTGCCGCGGATGTAGACCATCGCGTTGATCGATGAGGAGCCACCGAGCACCTTGCCGCGGGGCAGCTGCATCCGCCGCCCGCCGCACTCCTCCTCGGGCTTTGAGTGGTAGTCCCAGTCGACGTCCGTGCCCGCGAGCTGCAG
Source organism: uncultured Solirubrobacteraceae bacterium (assembly GCA_963826995.1). Lineage (GTDB taxonomy): Bacteria > Actinomycetota > Thermoleophilia > Solirubrobacterales > Solirubrobacteraceae > Palsa-744. The sequence continues at coordinate 101,860 of CAWGYZ010000008.1, forward strand.
ATAGCCGAGGGGAACGTGGATGTTCTCCTTGGTGTCCGGCGGCCCCGCCTCGAGCAGCAGCACGCGCACGCTCTCGTCCTCGCTCAAACGACTGGCGAGCACGCAGCCGGCCGATCCCGCCCCCACGATCACGTAGTCGTACATTGCGGCCACACTCCTCTCCTTCCCGGGAACTTGCAACAAACGATACCGGACTATTATCGGCTGCCATGCGCACATTGGTGACCGGCGCCAGCGGCTTCATCGGCCAGGCGCTGTGCGCGCAGCTCGTCGAGCACGGTCATCAGGTCAGCGCGCTCGTGCGCCGCCCGGGCTCTGAGCCGCCCGGCACTCGCGCGGTAGGAGGCGAGCTGACCGATGACGACAGCCTGTCCGCGGCGATCGCCGCCGAGCGCCCGGAGTGCGTGGTGCACCTGGCGGCCGAGATCGCCTCCCAGCGCAACGAGGCCAAGGTCGCGAGCGTCAACATCGTGGGCACCACCCGGCTGCTCGAGGCCTGCCGGGCGCTGAACGGCTCGGGGCCCACGGGCGGCCCGCGGATCGTGTTCGCCTCGACGGTGGTGACCGGGGACGCACACGGCGCCCTCCTGACCGAGGATCAGCCGCTGCCGGTGGAGACCCCCTACGGGCGCTCCAAGCAGGAGGGCGAGCGATTGGTCCATGAATCGGGTCTGCCGTCCGTGGTGGTGCGCCCCTCGCACGTGTACGGGCCCGGAGGCTGGTATGCCCGCGAGCTCGTCGCGCGCCTGCGCCAGCCGGGGCGGTTTGCCGTGATCGGCAGCGGCGCGAACATGTGGGACGTCGTGCACGTGGATGACGTCGCGAGCGCACTGCGCCTCGCCGCCGAGCAGGCGCCCCCCGGCTCGACCTACCACGTTGCCGACGATCAGCCGATCACCTACTACGACTTCATGTCTCTCACGGCGCGGGCGCTCGGCGTGGGCGCGCCCCGGCGCATCCCGCCGGCGCTGGCACGGCTCATCGCCGGTGGCAACGCCGTCGACGCCGTCATGCGCTCGGCGCGCTCCTCCAACGCCAGGATCAAGAGCGAGCTGGGCTGGAAGCCCGCCTATCCGACCGCCGAGCAGGGCGTGCCGGCGGCGATCGCGGCGCTCTGAGCATGTGCCGGCTGTTCGGCATGAGCGCCGGCTCTGAGCCCACGCGGGCGACCTTCTGGCTGCTCGACGCGCCCGACAGCATCGCCACGCAGAGCCACAAGGACCCTGACGGGACGGGCCTCGGCTGGTTCGACTCGCAACGTAGGCCGCACATCTCAAAGCAGCCGCTCGCGGCCTACGGCGACGCGCGGTTCGCGCGCGAGGCGCGCGAGGTCTCATCAAACACCTTCCTCGCCCACGTCCGCTACGCCACCACCGGCGCGCTCAACGTGCTCAACACGCACCCCTTCGAGCAGGACGGGCGCCTGTTCGCCCACAACGGCGTCGTCGGCGACCTGCCGGCGCTGGAGGCCCACCTCGGCGAGGACCTGAAGCTCGTCAAAGGCGACACCGATTCCGAGCGCTTCTTCGCGCTCATCACCCGCGAGATCGCCGTCGCCGACGGCGACGTCAGCGCGGGCCTCGAGGCCGCCTGCGCCTGGGTTGCTCAGAACCTGCCGATCGTCTCGATCAACTTCGTACTCGCCACGGCCGATGGGCTGTGGGCGCTTCGCTATCCCGACAAGAACACCCTCTACCTGCTCGAGCGGCTGCCCGGCGAGCCGCTTGAGAGGACGAGCAGCCTCGGCATGCGCGTCCGCTGCGAAGCCGGCGCCGAACGCCCGCTCGTGCTGCTGGCATCAGAGCCCTTGGATAGCGATCCGCGCTGGCGGCCGCTCGCCGCAGGCGAGCTCCTTCACATCCCTCACACGCTCGAGGTCAGCCATCGGATGATTCTCGAGCAGCCGCCGGCGCAGCCACCTCCAGCAGCAGCGTGACCGGCCCGTCGTTGACGAGCTCCACCGCCATGTGCGCGCCGAACACCCCGCGCAGCGCCCCGGCTCGATCACAGAAGTGCTCATACAGCGGCTCGGCCCGCTCCGAGGGGGCCGCGGCCACGAAGCTCGGGCGGTTGCCCCGGCGGGTGTCGCCGTACAGGGTGAACTGACTGACGCACAGGATCTCCCGCTCGCCGAGGGCCTCGTTCATCCGCCCCTCGGCATCATCGAACACCCGCAGCGCCCGCACCTTCAAGGCCAGACGCTCGGCCGTCGGCGCATCATCGTCCGTTGAGATGCCCAGCAGCACGAGCAGCCCGGGCCCGATCGCGGCGATGAGCTCGGAGTCCACGCAGACCGCGGCCCGGCTGACCCTCTGCACCAGCGCCCGCATCAGGGTATGAACGTCGGCGTGGAGTCGCCCGCGCGCGTCGTGCACCCGTTCACCAGCACGGGCAGGCTCCATCCGCCCGAAGCGCCGGCGCCCGACCACGCCACGGGCGACTGCCGCCCGCTCGCGGCGGGCGGGGGCGACAGCGGTTCGCTGCATCCGCCGGACAGAGCGCCGGGGGCTCCACCCCACACGTAGCTCGCCGCCGGGCGTGGAACGTCCGGATCGGAGGCTTCGGCGCTCGGTTCATACAGCGCATCGTCTTCGCGCTCGGATGCGCACGAGGGCTGTCTGCGTTCGCCCGGCAGGAACCCGAAGTAGAAGACGTGCTCGGGCCTCGCGTCTGGAATCAGCGTGTCCAGCAGCCAGCGTGCCCGCCCGGCCTGTCCGCCGGCGCCGTTCTCCCTCAGCTCGCCGCCGTAGTCGGTACATCTGCGGGCGGCGATCTCCGTGAACCAGATGCGCGCGCCGGCGCCGGCGCCGGGAAGGTTCTCGATCAGGTTCTCAAGCGGCGCCTCGCTCTGCAGTTCGACCGAGTAGTAGGGATGAACCCCCCAGATCGCGGGCCTGAAGTCAAGTGCCCGCTCGTATTCCTGCTCATAGCCGGCCACCTGCGGAGAGTCTTCGAGGTTGCCCGCGACCACCCTGCAGGCGTAGCCCCCCTCGCACAGCGCATGGGCCGCGTTCGTCAGCTGCGCAGCTCGCAGCGCCGTCAGTGCTCCCTGGTTGTTGGGCTCGTTCCAGGCCTCCACGTAGGGCGCAGGGTGGCCCATCACTTTGGCCCGCTGGAGGATCAGCCGAAGGCTCGCCTGATATTCGCTCACGCTCGCCGGATAGCGCCCGTCGTAGCTCGTCACGCCGACGTCGGGAATGAGGCCCAGCCTGCCCACATCGATCAGCCAGGCTTCGAATTTCTGGCGGTAGTCGCCCTCGGGCTCGGCTCCCGTGCTCGGTTCTCCCATCAGATCCCACTGCGCCACGTAGCGCGCCAGCCTGATGTGACCGTCGGCCACCCACACGGCCGAGAACAGCCGACCGAAGTAGCTGTCAGAGAAGTCGCCGTCCCAGGCCGGAAGGCTCTGGTCTGAGATCCCGTCCACATACGCCGTCGCGCTCGGAGCGCTCGTCGCGGCCGCGGCCCGCGCCGGCGCACTCCAGATCACGAGGATTAGGCACAGCGCCGACACGGATGGGCTCGACGGGCGGGTCAATCGGCGGCGACCCGCAGTACCAGCTTGCCCGTGTTCTCGCCGCTGAACAGCCGCAAAAGCGTGTCAGGGAAGTTCTCGAGGCCCTCGGCGATGTCCTCGCGCGAGCTGATATCGCCCGCGGCCACCCATCCGCCCAGCGCCTGGGCCGCCTCGGGAATCCGGTTCATGTAGTCGGAGAACACGAACCCGGTCATGCTCCCGTGGTTGACCAGCAGCGACAGGTAGTTGGATGGGCCCTTGATGGTGCTCGTCGTGTTGTACTGGGAGATCGCCCCGCAGATCACCACCCGCGCGTTGCGCGCCAGATGGGCAAGGGCGGCGTCGAGTATGTCCCCGCCGACGTTGTCGAAGAACACGTCGATGCCGTCCGGCGCGTGTTTGCCGAGCGCCTCCATCACGTCTTCGCCCTTGTAGTCGATCGCCGCATCGAAGCCGAGGTTCGTCACGTAGTCGCACTTCTCGCTGCCCCCCGCGATGCCTATCACCCTGGCGCCCTCGAGCTTGGCTATCTGCCCCACCACTCCCCCCACGGCGCCGCCGGCGCCCGAGACGACCACCGTCTCCCCGGCGGCCGGTTTGCCGATGTCAAGAAGCCCGAAGTAGGCCGTCATGCCCGGCATGCCGAGGGTGCCCAGGTAGGCCTCCAGCGGGGCGAGGTTGGTGTCAGCGGGGAACACCCCGCTGCCGTTCGCGACCGCGTACTCCTGGACGCCAAGCAGGCCGCTCACATGGTCGCCGACGGCCAGCCCCGGGAAGTTGGATGCAATCACGCGGCCGGCGGCGAAAGCGCGCATCACCTCGCCGATGCCCACCGGCGGGATGTAGGAGCGGCCCTCGTTCATCCAGCCGCGCATCGCCGGCTCAAGACCGACGTACAGGTTCTTGACCAGCACCTCGCCCTCGCCCGGCTCCGGGATCGGCTCCTCGGTGTAGCTCCAGTCGCTGGGCTTGGGAAGGCCGACCGGACGAGCGGCCAGCCGGAACTGATGGTTTACCTCAGCCATGTGGGGATGCCCTTTCTCTCGAGCGCAAGGAATGGCCGGGCGGATCGAATCGCCGGCGCGTGCAGAAGGGTATCCTCGCACCGCCGGCGAGCGCCGTCGGACCACCGAAAGCCAAGGAGCCAACATGCCCGATATCGAGTTCCCGACAGGGGCCGGCACCGCGCCCGGCTATCTGGCCGTACCCGCCGGCGAGCACGGCCCGGCCGTGATCGTGCTGCAGGAGTGGTGGGGCCTTGACTCGCACATCAGATCCGTCTGCGACCGCCTGGCGGCCGATGGGTTCTTCGCGCTCGCGCCGAACCTGTTCCGCGGCGAGCCCACCACCCAGCCCTCAGAGGCCGAACAGAAGATGATGGCGATGTCGATGGAGCAGGCCGAGCTGGACATGTGCGGAGCCGCCGGCTTTCTGTCCTCGCACGCCGGCGTCGAGGGCTCCGGGGTCGGCGCCCTCGGCTTCTGCCTGGGCGGCGGGCTTGCGCTGTGGGCCGCCGCTGCCTGCCCGCAGATCACCGCGGCCGTGACCTACTACTACGTGATGCCGCACGGCAAGCCCGACTTCGCCGACATCAAAGGCCCCGTGCTCGGGCACTTCGGCACCGCCGATGCGTTCATCGCAACCGAGGAAGCGGAGGCCCTCGAGTCCGAACTGAAGGACGCCGGCGTGGACGTCGACTTCGAGTACTACCAGGGCGCAGGCCATGCCTTCTTCAACGACGACGACCGCCTCGGCACCTACGACCGGGACCTCGCCGAGAGCTCCTGGGTTCGCAGCGTGAGCTTCCTGCGCGGCGCCCTGGAGCCACCCGGATCCTGACAAGCCGCTCCGCGAGCTGCGCCGAGCACTGGGCGCACGGCCGGCCGAGCGCACCGCGCGCGAAGGGGGATTAGGAAAGGATGCGACCGGATGGACCGGGACTACGAGCTGCAAACGCACCGCGCCGAGGATCGTCACTGGTGGTATCGCGGACGGCGAACGGTGCTCTCGCGGGCGATCGCCAGGCTGGATCTGCCCCGCCCGGCGCGCGTGCTGGACGCCGGCTGCGGCAGCGGACGCAACATGGTGGAGCTCGCCCGCCTGGGCGCGGTGACCGGGGTCGAGCTGTCCAGGACGAGCGTCTCCCTGGCCCGCGCTCGGCAGGTCGGCGACGTGGTCGAAGGGTCGGTGCTGGACATGCCCTTCGAGTCCGCCAGCTTCGACCTGGCCGCGAGCCTCGACGTGATCGAGCATCTCGACGAGGACCTCGAGGCGCTGCGCGAGCTGCGCCGGGTGGTCGCCCCGGGAGGCTTCCTGCTCGTGACGGTGCCCGCCTATGAGTGGCTGTGGAGCGGCCACGATGAGATCAACCATCACCACCGCCGCTACACCCGCCGCTCGCTGCAGCGGGTGGCCGAACAGGCCGGATGGCGCCAGACCCGCACCAGCTACTTCAACTCGCTTCTGCTTCCGGTCGCGATCCTACTGCGGGCACTGGACCGCCTGAGCACCAAGACCACCGAGTCGAGCCTCGATCTGTGGGTCCCGCCGGAGCCGCTCAACTGGCTGCTCGAGCGCCCGCTTGCGCTGGAGGCCGTGATGGTCGGTCGTGGTGGTCGCATCCCCGCCGGGCTGTCGCTGCTCAGCGTCTTTCGCTGAGCCGAAGGCTCAGGCGTCGCCGTCGGCCACGGCCACGGGCGGGCCGGCGCGGAAGGTCCACGCGCGGTTGACGATGAAGGTCAGCACCGTCACCACCACCGTCGCCAACGCCTGGCCGAGCAGCTCGTCGAGCCCCGCGTCGTGCACGAGCAGATACAGCAGCCCCAGGTTCAGCCCCAAACCGCAACCCTGCACGATGCCCCACCGCACCGGGGTCAGGGCATCGCCGACATGCCCCCGGAAGGTCCAGCGGCGGTTCCATAGAAATCCGTTGACAGCCCCCACCACGAAGCCGATCGCAGAGGCCGCCAGATACCACACCCCGAAGCCCTTCAACAGCAGCGTGTACACGGCGAACGTGATCAGCGTGTTGGAGACCCCCACGATGCCGAACTTGACGAACTGCACGGCCACCGCCGCGCCCGAGAAGCGCACCGGCCCCGCTACGCTCTTGAGGGGCCCTTCCCGCTGGGTGCGATCGGAAGGCATCCATAGACAGGATGAACGATAAATTCATCAGCGGCTTAGGGCGCGCGCCGAAGATGTGCGGGCAGCGCAAGATTCCAAACCGGCCCCGCGGAAGGCAATGACCATGTCGGACAGCTCACTTCGCACCCCCACACTGCTCAGCATCGTGGCCCCCGTCTACGACGAGGAGGAGCTCGTCGAGGAGTTCGTCCGGCGCACCTGCGCGGCCGTCGCCGACTACACGTTCGAGCTGGTGCTGGTCAACGACGGAAGCTCGGACTCCACACCCGCGCTGCTCGACCGCCTGGCCGAGGCGGACCCGCGCGTGCGCGTCGTGCACCTGTCACGCAACTTCGGCCACCAGGCGGCCCTGACCGCGGGCCTCGAGCACGCCGTCGGCGACGTGGTGGCGATGATCGACGCCGACCTGCAGGACCCTCCGGAGCTGATCGGCGAGATGGTCGCCCAATGGAGCCGCGGCTCCGACGTCGTCTACGCGGTCCGCAAGCAGCGCGACGGCGAGACCGGCTTCAAGCTCGCCACCGCCTCCTGGTTCTACAAGCTGTTCGACAAGCTCGCCCAGGTCGATCTCGAGCCCAACTCCGGCGACTTCCGCCTGCTCGACCGCCGCGCGCTGAACGCCCTGCTGGCGATGACCGAGCGCTCGCGCTTTCTGCGCGGCATGACGGTGTGGGTGGGCTTCACCCAGACCGCCGTCTCCTACGAGCGCGAGGCGCGCCACGCCGGCGAGACCAAGTACACGCTGCGCAAGATGCTGCGCTTCTCCCTCGATGCCATCACCTCCTTCTCTCACCTGCCACTGCAGCTCGCCACATATGCCGGACTGCTCTCGGCCAGCGTGGCCTTCATCGCGATCCCGGTCGTGATCGTGCTTCGCATCTTCGACTCCTACCTGCCGGGCTTCGGCTCGATCACCATCGCCATCCTCCTGCTCGGCGGCATCCAGCTGATCGCGCTGGGAGTGATCGGCGAGTACGTGGGGCGCATCTACGACGAGGTCAAGCACCGCCCCCTGTACATCGTCCGCGAGGAGCGCAACCGACCCGCCGGCCCGGGAGGTCCCGTGGCCACGCCGATCACCCGCACCGGCCTGTCCGCCCGCACGCCCGAGCGCGTCGGCTAGAAGCCCCGCGGCGTTACTTTTCTGCGCACACCGCTCCGCCCCCGGACGGCGGGTGTTTGATGCGCCTATGAGGCCCCGCCGCCAGCGCCCGCTCCCGCTCGCGCCGGCGTTTGCGACCCTCGCCCTGCTCCCCGCCCTGCTCCTGGCCCTGGCCCCCGCCTCGGCCCGCGCCGAAACTGCCTCGGGCGAACCCTGCGCCGGCTCCGACGGCGCCCGGTGCCCCTACTCGAGCGCCCAGATCATCGGGCAACGGGCCGAGGGCGTGCTCCGCTTCCCGGAGGCCGTCGCCGTGGACGCCCTGGGCAATGTGTATGTCGCCGACCAGCTGAGCTACGTCGTGCAGAAGTTCACCGCCGCCGGCGCCTTCGAGACCGAGTGGGGCTCCTACGGTGGCGGCCACGGTCAGTTCGGCCCGATCGGCGGACTGGCAACCGACGCCGCCGGGAACGTGTACGTGGTCGATTCGAGTCACAACCGGATCGAGAAGTTCGACTCCAACGGCAACTTCATCACCGCCTGGGGACATGCCGGATCGGGACTCGGGCAGTTCCGCTTCTTCTCCTCGCAGAACCCCAGCCAGCCGCCGGGCGGGGGGATTGCCGTGAGCGGGAGCTACGTGTATGTCGCCGACAGCGGCAACAACCGGATCGAGCGCTTCAACCTCGAAGGAGGGGAAGCGATGCAGTGGGGCGCCTACGGCAACGGCCCTGGACGGTTCTCCTATCCCCGCGGCGTTGCGGCCAACGCCTTCGAGGTGATCGTCACCGACGATGACAATCACCGCATCGAGAAATTCGACCCAAACGGAAACTTCGAGGGAGCGGCCGGCTCGAACGGCACCGGGCCCAGACAGTTCGGGTTCCCCTACGGCGTGACCCTGGACGCGGCCGGCAACATCTACGTCGCCGACGACAGCAATCACCGCATCGTCAAGCTCAACCCGCAGATGCGGTTCGCCAGAGCGTGGGGCGGGCACGGATCGAAACCCGGTCAGCTCGCCTTTCCCCGCGGCCTGGCCGCGGACCCGGCGGGCGACACCTACGTGGCGGACACAGCCAACGAGCGCATCGAGGTGTTCGACCCCAATGGCAACTTCCTGCGCACACTGGGCGCCTCTGCACGTGGCCCCGGCCAGCTGACCGCCCCCCGGGGCCTTGCCACCGACCCGACCGGCCGGCTGCTGGTGTCAGACACGATCGACAACCGGATCGAGGCGTTCGCGCCCGCAAGCGACGCCTTTGCGGGCTCCTGGACGACGGCCGGAGGGCACCGCGCGGGCTTCGGCGAACCCGCCGGCATCGGCGTTGACCCGCGCGGGTCGGTGTACGTCGCCGACCCCGGCAATGAACGGGTGGTTCACCTGTGGGGAGACGGCACCTTCCTGTCTGAACTCGGCGGTCCCGGGGACCTCGGGGGAGCGCAGCTGAGCGGGCCCGAATCTGTTGCCGTGGCCCCCTCCGGCACCACCTACGTGGCCGATCAGAACCACAACCGGGTGCTCGTCTACAGCGGCGCAGGTTCGCTGATCGGGAGATGGGGCGCGGGCGAAGGTGACGGAGCCGCCGGCAGCGGACCGGGAGAATTCAACCATCCGAGCGCGGTCGCGCTCGACGCCGCCGGCGACGTCTACGTGGCCGACACGAACAACGACCGTGTCGTCAAGCTCAGCGCCGGCGGAAGCGTGCTCGCCGAATGGGGCTCGGAGGGGACCGGCGACGGGCATTTCCGCGAACCGCACGGACTGGCCGTCGACGGCGCCGGGCGCGTGTACGTGCTCGACCGCGACAACAACCGCGTGCAGGTGTTCGACGCAAACGGCCGCCTGCTTGCGAAATGGGGCACTCGCGGCAGCGGGCTGGGGCAGTTCTCCCAGCCGAGCGCAATCGCGGTGGACTGCAACGGCGACGTGTACGTGGCCGACACGAACAACAACCGGGTCGAGCGCTTCGATCCGCTCGACGCCGCACCCACCGGATGCCTGGCCCCCGGGGCCTGGCCGCCGGCGCTCGACGTCGCACCGGTACTGGCGGTGACCCTCCCCCGGCACACGGGGGTTCTCGCCCGCCGCGCGCTGGCCCTCGGCGTCAGCTGCAGGCGGGGATGCCAGATCCTCGTGACCGCCTCGCTCTCCCCGGCCGGCCGGCGCGGCGCCGTGAAGCTCCTCGCGGTGTCCCGCATGCTTCCGCCGGCGATGACGGGCCACGTCCGCCTGCTCCTCAGCCAGGCGAGGCTGCGGCGCCTGCGCAGAGAGCTCGGCCGCAGCCGGGCGATGCGCGCACGCGTCAAGATCGTGGCCGTCGGGCCGACCGGGAGGCGGACGATCGCGACCCGCACCTACACCGTGACACGCTGACGGCGGCGAGGGCCGATAATGGGTGCATGAGCGAGCATCCCCCCGAGGACGATCCGCCAGGAATGGACCACCGCCGCGAGCGGATCAGGATCGAGACCGAGCGTCACCGGATCGAGGGAGTGCTGACGCTCGCCCGCGACGGCTACCGCAGCCGCGTCTCGGATGTGCTGAACGCCTCCGAGCGGGAGTTCCTGACACTCACCGACGTGACCGTGGCTCCGCTCGAGGGAGGACCGGTGGAGCTGCACCCCTACCTGACGCTCGCACGCAGGCACATCGTGTTCGCCGTCGCCGCCTCGGAGGAGCCCTAGGATCGATGTCCGCGCCGCGGGCGGAGGGAAAGGTCGCGCTGATCACCGGCTCGGCAGGCGGGATCGGCGCAGAGTCCGCACGGCGACTGGCGCAGGAGGGAGCACAGCTGCTGCTGACCGACACCGACGCGGCCGGCGCCGAGCTGCTCGCGCAGGAGCTCGGCGGCCGAGCGAGCGCACGTGCCCACGACGTCACGAGCGAGGACGACTGGCAGGCGGTGGTCTCCTGGGCGCTCGAGCTGCACGGGCGCATCGACATCCTCCTCAACAATGCCGGCGTGTTCCTCGCGGCGCCGCTGGCCGACACCTCGCTGGAGGCCTTCCGCGCGGTGATCGACGTGAACGTGGTCGGCGTGTTCCTCGGCATGCGCGCCGTGGCGCCCGTGATGAGCGAGCGGCAGGCGGGCTCGATAATCAACATGTCCTCCGTCGCGGGCCTGATGGGGAGCCCATATCTGGTGGCCTACTCGGCCAGCAAGTGGGCGGTTCGCGGCATGACCAAGGTCGTGGCCAAGGAACTTGCGGGCTCGGGCGTGCGTGTCAACTCTCTGCACCCCGGTCAGATCGACACCGACATGAACACCCGCCAGCGCGAAAAGACCCCGGAGCTGATCGACCGGCTGATCAGGGGGATTCCGCTGCGCCGGATCGGGACGCCCGAGGAGATCGCCCAGGCGGTCGTCTACCTCGCCTGCGACGAGAGCGTGTACGTGACCGGTTCAGAGCTCGTGGTCGACGGGGGCACCACAGCCTGACGCCACACGCGGGAAACTGACCGCAGCCGAACCTGACCCCGAACGTCTGGAGATCTGAGAATGAGCTCGATCAACAATCAAGTGCGACTCGCCGCCCGTCCCTCGGGCCTGCCGCAAATCTCCGACTGGGACTTCACCGAGGAGCCCGTCCCGGCGCCGGGCGACGGGCAGTTCGTGGTGCAGGCCGCCTTCATCTCGCTCGATCCCGCCATGCGCGGATGGATGAACGCCGGGGCCTCCTACATCGCTCCGGTCGAAATCGGAGACGTCATGCGCGCCGGTGTCGTCGGCCGCGTGATCGCCTCAGAGCACCCCGGTTTCGCCGTGGGCGACCACGTATACAGCGACTTCGGAGTACAGGAGTACGCCGTCTCTGACGGCAAGGGGGCGATCAAGATCGACCCCTCGCTGGCCCCGCTGCCCACCTACCTCGGCACGCTGGGCCTGCCGGGAATGACCGCCTACTTCGGCCTGCTGGACACCGGCAAACTGAAGGAGGGAGACACCGTCGTCGTGTCAGGCGCCGCCGGCGCGGTGGGCAGCGTCGCCGGCCAGATCGCCAAGATCAAGGGCTGCCGCGTGATCGGCATCGCGGGCGGCGAGGAGAAGTGCCGCTGGCTCACCGAGGATCTCGGCTTCGACGCGGCAATCGACTACAAGAGCGAGGACGTGCGCGCGGCTCTTCGCGAGGCTGCGCCCGCCGGGGTCGACCTGTACTTCGACAACGTCGGCGGGGAGATCCTCGACGCCGTGCTGACCCGTCTGGCGCGCGGCGCCCGCATCGTGATCTGCGGAGCGGTCTCCCAGTACAACGCGACGGCGGTGCGCGGCCCGGCCAACTACCTGTCGCTGCTCGTCGCTCGCGCCTCCATGACCGGCATGGTCGTGTTCGACTACGCCGCCAGCTACGGCCAGGCCGCCGCCGAGATCGCGGGATGGATGAGCGAAGGCCGCCTGATCTCCCGCGAGCACATCGTCCCGGGTGGCCTGAGCGCATTTCCCGACACCCTGCTCAAGCTGTTCGCCGGAGAGAACATCGGCAAGCTCGTGCTGCAGGTGGGCTCGGACTGATCGGCGCCTACTCGCCGAACCCCGTCTCCACGTTCTGCACCGTTACTCCTCCAGGCCCGCGGCTTTGAGGGCCTCCTGACGGTCGAGGAAGATGCGAATGTGGCTGATCTTGCCTTCGACCAGGTCGTACACGTTGGTGAGAGGCGCTCCCAAGCGAATGCCGCTGGCTCGGCCCGTGGAGCTAAAGCTCAGGAACGCGATCACCCGCTCGCTACCGACCTCTTCCACGCCGTCAAGCTCGATCCGGAAATCGGGTCCGGCTTCCTCGATGTCCCCGAAGTAACGCCTGATGCCGTCGATTCCGTCGTACACCCCTCCAACGGCGGCCACCGGCGTCTCCAGCTTGACGTCCTCGGTGCAGCAGGCGAGATAGCCCTCGATTTCCCTCGCGTTGATAGCCGCGATCGCGCGCTCGACCAATCTCGCGTTCTCCTGTGCCATCGCCTACCCCCGGTCCTGCGCGAGGCGTTCGGCGGCAGCACGGGCCTCGTCGATGTCTGTGTAGTTCGTGACTCGCGCGATCTTGCCGTCCTCCCACACGCTGACGGTTCCGTAGCGCAGCTGAACCTCACCGCTGCTGCCGACCGGACGGCCCTTCTGAACGAGCACGCGAAAGCCAACTCCATTGCCAAGGTCGAGAGTCTCCTCGGCCTCGAACTCGCTCTCCTCGTAGGAGGTCCACCAGTCCTCGATGAAGCCACGCGCCGCCGCCGGCCCCTCAAAGACGCCCATACCCACCGGCGACATGTCATACACGGCATCAGGCGCGTAGAAGGCCACGACCGCATCGACGTCGCCGCGATTGGTGGCCGCGGTGAGCCGCTTCTGCAACTCGACCAGGCCGGGGGTCGTGGGCTCCTCCTCGGGCATCGTGCGCCGAAGTATCTCGGACTGCGCTCGGCGTCACTCCGGATACCGGCACCCGACCGCTACTCAGCGAGGCCCGCCGAGTGCAACGCCTCGCCGTGATCGTGAAAGACGCGGGCACGCGACACCTTGACGCCGCGGAACTCGATTACGGTCCTTATGGGCGTGGTCACCGGAACGCCGCTGCCGCGGCCGGTCGCCTCGAGGCGACCGTATGCAAGCACGCGGTCAGCCCAGCGTAGGTCTGATCGCCTTCGGGTCCTCCTCGGACGACAGTCTCGAATTGCCGCCTGCAAGCGCCGGAGAAATGACGAGAAGCATGTGTCAGTCGCCTCGATTGCTTCGGAGCGTCCAGTTGCGCGAGGTGCGTTCCGCGCCCTACGCGCGTGAGGAAACGGCGGCGCGCTGCGCGATCAGCTGCGCTGCGCTGGGCAGCTCGATACGCGAGCGGTCGACGAGGATAGGTGCGTCGAGCGCATCGCTTAGGGCGCCAGGAGCGGAGTCGTCGTGCGCGTCGAGCGCGTGCGCGAGGATCTGAACGAAGGCATCGGGTCGGTCGTTCTGCACATAGTGGTTGGCGCCAGGGAGCAGGTAGTAGGAGTTGCGGCCGGGCTTGAACATCAGGTGCTCCTGCCAGACATAGTTCGCCACCCGGATCGGCGCAACGGTGTCGCACACACCCCAGATGAGAGTCGTGGGGACCGCAGTTGCTGCCATTGATTGCAGCCAGACCGTCTCGTCCATCGAGCGCTCGACGAGATACTGGATCGTCTCGTGCAGTACGCCTACGCCGTCGTCGTGCGCGAAAGTCGCAGCAAGGGCTTGTACTCCGGGATCGTCCGGCGCGCGAGGTGGCGTAAACATCAAGGCGCCCATGCCCGCCGCCAGGAGTTCGGGCGTAAGTTGGTCGAGCATCTCGGGGCTGTGGAGCATGAGCCGTTGCGCGTCAGTGAGGTTTGACAGCGGCAGGAAGAGGTTGGCGTTGGAGAGGACCAAGTGCTCGACCGCCGTGTGCGCGCGCCCCGCCACCTCGTTCGTCGTGTGGATCAGCGAGACGCTGTCGCCGCGGTCGTGGGCGACCATGACGACCGACTGTGCGCCGACGATCTGCGTTAGGTAGTGGTCCAGGAGCTCGGCGTCGCGCCGGAGGCTGTAGCCCCACCCGCGTGGCTTGTCGGAGAACCCGAAGCCGGGGAAGTCGAGCATGCACACGCGAAACCGCGTGCTGAGCCGCTCGGCGAGCTCAAACCAGTCGACGCTGCACGTCGGGAAGCCGTGCACCAGCGCCATGACCGGCGCGTCGGCGTCGCCGAGCTCTACGTGGAAGACGTTCACGGGTGCCGCGCTTTCGCCGGCCGGGCTCCAAGAGAAGTGCGCTCCGCGCGCGCGCCACTCCTCGGCGCGGGAGTTCGGTGTGGCGTCCGTCATCGACCAACCATAACCCGCCGAGTCTTGACCTCGCGTTTTGCGCTCGGCGCACACAACGTCCGCATATCGGGTTGGTCTGGCGCCGCCCGCAGCCGACGCGCCGACGAGCATCGGCGCATGCCGGCGCCAAGCGCTCGGACTTCGGCTTCGCCGCCGAGGAAGCGATCGTCTGCTCGCCGACGGCCGGGGCACGCGAAGATCGTCCGAGGCGACAGCGCTGGCGTGGCCGGTCCGCGCGCCTGCTTTCGCCGCCAACGCGGAAGCGAGTACGCGGCCTGGGAGCCGCCCTACGGAGCAAGGCCGAGGTCGGCGAGGCTGAGGCTCGGCAGACATCTGCTTGTCAACGGCGAAGCGGAGGTCTGCGGAGCGCGCCCCGACTGGATAATACGGCGCGCCCCGAAACCGCGATGAGAGGATCCCCAATGGACCTGACACCGATGCAGGAGAAGTTGAGCGAGGAGTCGCGATGGGACTTCTCCGATCTGCGCGCCCTATACATCAACTGCACACTCAAGCGCTCGCCCGAGATATCAAACACGCGGGCACTCGCTGATCGCTCGATCGCGATCATGGAGCGAAACGGCGTATCGGTCGAGGTGATCCGCGCAATCGACCATGAGATCGCTACGGGCGTGCAGCCCGACATGACCAAGCACGGGTGGGACCGCGACGGTTGGCCGGCGATCTTCGAGAAGGTCATGGCCGCGGACATCCTCGTCCTCTTCTGCCCGATCTGGCTCGGGGAGAAATCGTCCGTCTGCACGCAGGTCATCGAGCGTCTTTACGGCAACAGTCATCTGCTCAACGACCACGGTCAGTACGCCTACTACGGTGGCACGGCGGGGTGTCTGATCACGGGGAACGAGGACGGGGCCAAGCACTGCGCGATGAACATCCTCTACTCGCTCCAGCATCTGGGCTACGTGATCCCTCCTCAGGCCGACTCCGGATGGCTCGGCGAGGTTGGTCCCGGACCCAGCTACCTCGATCCCGGCTCGGGCGGACCCGAGAACGACTTCACCAATCGCAACACCACCTTCATGACGTGGAACCTGCTGCACGTCGCGCGAATGCTGAAGGACGCGGGTGGCATCCCCGCGCATGGAAACCAGCGCTCGGCGTGGGACGCCGGATGCCGCTTTGACTACCCGAATCCCGATTACCGCTAAGGCGACTCAGGCTAACCTGCTCGGACGGGTGCGGATCCTCACGCGTGTTGTCGCCGATGCCGGAGCCGAGCATCAGGAAACCTGCCGACGGCTCGCCGCATGCTGAAGCGTGACGATCGCGAGGTAGCAGGGTTGGGGCCGCTCGCCCATGAGCGGCTCCAGGACGTTTCTCAGCACACCTCCCTCGCCTTGATCGAGGCACCGACCCGTCGCGATGACCTGGAGCACGCCGGGGCAGCCTGTGGACAACCTCGGCGGGCTTGCGCCGTCAGTCGCCGTGCTGCTCGAGGTTGTGGACCGTGAAGTCCTTGCGCTCCGGCGGGCTCGGAAAGCCTCGGTTGCCGAGCTCTTGCATAACTGGCATGAGCTTGGTCTTGGTGAAGCGGTCGAATGCCTCGGTGGACTCCCAGAAGTCGATCACGCCCCAGCCACCATCGATCGGGCCGGCTGAGTGAACGAGCATGCCGTCGGCCCTGCCGAGCGGGCTGCTCGCGTTGACGGTGTCGTGCACGGCTTGGTACTGCTCCTGCGTTCCGCCGGCGAACTTGAGTCTTATCCCGACTGCCATCGTGTGTCCTCTCCTCGGGGGTTTCGGCCGAGCATATCCGCGGCATCCCGGCCGCGCACCGTGGCCGAACGCGGAGGCTGTAATGGCCGCCCGAGACTGCTCCGAGGCCCCGCCGAGCGGCGCAGGCAGCAGCGAGCGCACGGGGAGCCTCGCTCAGCGCTGTCGCTCAGGACGAGGGGAGCCGTCTGCGCAGTCAGGGCCCTCACGCCTGCTTCCGACACGAAGCAGTGAACGAAAGGGCGGGCCAGTGACCGCTTCCGAGAGTCCGAGCCAGAGCCCAGCCTTTGGTGGCCACGCAACGAAGCGGAGAGGGCGGGATTCGAACCCGCGATGGAGTTTGATCCCCATACTCGCTTAGCAGGCGAGTGCCTTCAGCCACTCGGCCACCTCTCCCGGGAAGGGGATGCCAGTGTAGAGCCTGCCATCCCGGCACGCAGGCGCTGGGAGCCTCGCCTCCGGGGCATTCGCCATCATGAAGCGCACGGAAGGGTGGCAGAGCGGTTGAATGCGGCGGTCTTGAAAACCGTTAGGCGGGCGAACCCCGTCTCGGGGGTTCGAATCCCCCCCCTTCCGCTCAGCCCCGTGGGGACCCGCTCTTGTTCCAGGTGCGCAGGAACTCCTCGGCGCCGGCAACGTCGAGCGGCCGGGAGTAGAGGAAGCCCTGTCCGCTCTCACAGTCCTCGTCGATGAGCTTGGACAGCTGCTGATGCTGCTCGATGCCCTCGGCGAAGGTCTCGATCGAGAGAGCCTTGCCGAGTTGAACGAGGGTGTGCATCAGCGTCTCGCCCTCCTTGTTCTGGTTCAGCCCGGCGATGAATGACCGGTCGATCTTTACAGCGTCGACCGGGAACCGCTGCAGATGGGCGAGCGACGAGTAGCCGGTGCCGAAGTCGTCGATCGCGATGCGTGCGCCGAGGCGCTTGACGGCCGCCAGGCGGCCGGCGGTCTCCTCGACGTTGCGCATCAGCGTCGACTCGGTGATCTCGAGCGTCAGCGCCTCCGGCGCGAGACCGCTGCGGGAAAGCGCGCCCTCGACGTCGGCGATGAACTCGTCCGTGTCGAGCTGACGCGCGGAGACGTTGACTGCCACGCCGACCGCGTACCCGGCCCCTCGCCAATCGGCGCCCTGGTTACAGGCGCTGTCCAGAACCCACCTGCCGATCTCGGTGATGAGCCCGGTCTCCTCGGCCAGCGGGATGAACTCATCCGGCGGAATCACGCCGCGCACGGGGTGCTGCCAGCGGATCAACGCCTCGACGCCCGTGGGGCTCATGTCGCTGAGGGCGAAGGTGGGCTGATAGGCCAGGAAGAACTCGTCGCGCTCGAGAGCCTCGCGCAGGTCGATCTCCAATTCCATTCGGTTCTGGATCACGTCCTGCATGCCGGTCTCGAACACGACGTGACGATTCTTGCCGTCCCACTTGGCCCGGTACATGGCGACGTCCGCCTCGCGCAGCAGCTCCTCGGCCGAGACCGTCTTCCCGATCGCGATGCCGATGCTCGCCGTGACCGTGAGGCTGGTCTGCTCGTCGGGTCCGAGCCTGTAGGGAGGCTTGAGCGCTTCGAGCAGCCGTTCGGCGATCAGCTCGGGGCCGGTCTCGACTGAAAGGGCCTCGCAGACCACGACGAACTCGTCGCCGCCCAGGCGCCCCAGCGCATCGGAGCCGCGCACGACACCGTCGAGCCTCGCCGCGACGGCCTGGAGGAGCTGGTCGCCGGTCGCATGCCCGAGGGTGTCGTTGATCCCCTTGAAGTTGTCGAGATCGATGAACAGCGCCGCGACCTCGGCCTGGCTGCGGGCGCAGCGTGCGAGCATCTGCTCGGCACGGTCCAGGATCAGCGTCCTGTTGGGCAGGCCGGTCAGCGCGTCGTGGGTGGCCATGAATCCGAGCTCCTCCTCGCGCCGAGCGAGCTCTTCATCCGTGCGCCGCCGCTCTGCCTCAAAGCGCTTGGACATCAGGACGAGACTGGACTCGAGGCTCAGCTGCACCATGCTCAGGGCCTGGGAGAGCGCCTCGGGTGGAACTTCAAGCTCCGCGGCGTCCTCGCGCAAGGCCTCCGTCATGACGTCGCGCCAGCACAGGCAGCGCCTGATCACCTCATCAAGCGACGCCGCGCGGTGTGCCGCCAGGTCACCGAAGATCTTCCAGGCTTCCCGACCCGCCTCACGCGCAACCTCAAGGTCCTCTCCCGCGATCCAGCCGGCCACCGCGGTCGTGGTGCTCGCACAGATTCGCTCCAGGCTCTCCTGCACCAGGGTGTCGACGATCTGGCCCGAGTCGATGGTTCGCGCAACCGTCTCGGCGACGAGGCCGTCGGCTCGTGACTTGAGGCTTTCGCCGAGAGGCCGAAGCCCGTCCACCGCAGGCTGCAGCGGCGCCGGCGGAGCCGGCGAGGGCGCGCTCTGGTGCACTCCCCGCGGTGCATTCTTGTCTGCCATCTCATCTGCATCGGCTCGGCGCAGGCCTTCCTTGAGCGCTCGTCCCTAGTCTGCGAACTCGGCGGGGCGCTTCTCCAGGAACGCGCCCACCGCCTCGGGCAGCGCGCGGCCGAAGGTGGCCATGATCTGCTGGCGGTCCTCGTACTCGACGGCCGCCTGCTGGGAGGGGATCTCGAGCGCCGCCCACATGCCCTGCTTGGTCAGGCGCACGCCCCACGGCGCCAGCGAGGAGATCTGGACAGCGGCCTCGAGCGCCCGCTCGAGCAGCTTCCCCTCGTCGAGGACATCGGCCAACAGACCGATGCGCAGCGCCTCCTCGGCATCGAATCTGCGTCCGGTGAGCATCAGCTCGTGCGAGCGCGAAACGCCGATCAGGCGGGGCAGGAGCCAGCTCGTGCCCATGTCGCAGTTGGACACGCCGATGTTGATGAAGGCCACACGGAACACCGCCTGCGCGGCGGCGTAGCGGATGTCGCAGCCCAGCGCGAGCGCGAGGCCGAGGCCCGCCGCCGGCCCGTTGACGGCCGCGATGACCGGTTGGGGCAGAGCACGCAGCTCGAGGATCAGCGTGGACATGTGCTCCTGGTTGGCCAGCCGATCGCGGGGTTCATCGCTTCCGTCGTTGCCGGGCGCGGCCCCGTAGCCGCGGAGATCGACGCCGGCGCAGAAACCTCGCCCGGCGCCCGTCAGGATGACCGCCCGAGCCGAGCGTTCGGCGGCGATCCGGCGCAGCTCGACGTGCAGGGCCTCGCACAGCTCGGCCGTCATGGCGTTCAGCTCATCGGGTCGGTTCAGCGTCAGCTGGCGGACGTGGGGCGCCGGCTCCTCGACGAGCACCAGTTCGGTCATCGCGGCCATCCTCTCACAAAGCTCACGGCAGCTTGCTCGTCTGCGCCGTTCCGATGACCGCCCCCGAGGCGTCGAGCGCCTGCACCGTCACGTACGGCCCGGCCGTCCCCGCGGGCAGTGCGATCGCGGTCTCAAAGCCGCTGCGCGGTGCCTGGGCGACGGGTTGGAGGCTCGAGGGAGTCGCCCCTGCCGAGACCCTCCAACCGGCCACGAGGGTGGCTCCGTTCCAGCTGGCATAGACGATGCCCGGCCCCGGCGTGGTGGGCGCAACGGCGAACGCCGGGGCGTGGGCGGGGGCGCCGGTCCAGCTGAAGCGGAAGCTCCGGTAGGACTGTGTGTGCGGCGGCAGGTGAGCGTCGAACAGGAGTTCACCGCCGGCGCCGAACTCCGAGAAGTCGGGAAACTGGCCCCAGCCGACGAACCAGTCTCCGTTTCCGAGCGCCTGCAGGTTGCCCTGGCTTTCGGCCAGCAGCGGCGGCGTGTGGATGATCTGGGCGACCAGCGTGGCCGTCCGGTTCTGCGTGTTCAGGCTGAGCACGATCCCGCGCGACTGGTTGTGCACCTGCGGGGAGGCGCCGTTGTCGAACATGCTGAAGGATCCGTCGGCGAGCTCCCGCGGGTCGTGCTGCCAGGCCGTGCCCGTGCCCGGGCCCATCGTGAAGCTCGAGTGTCTGCCTCCCAGACGCCAGGCGATCTGGCCGGTCTGGGCGTCGATGTCGTACGCGGCCCAGGTGTTGCGGGCGGAGATCAAGAGGCTTGAGTCCGCGTCGAGGTTGATCGAGTTGATGTGAAAGAAGTCGAAGGGCGAGGCTGTCGTCGAGCCGCGCGCGGATTCGTGGGATTCGCCCAGGGCCACGTGATCGAGACTCGTCCATTCGTACATCACGAGGCCCGTCCTCACGTCGATCTCCTGAAGGACGCCGTCGGTCACGGCGCCGTAGGCCGGACCCCCCACCGAGGAGAGGTCGCAGAGGATCGGGTCGTAGGCGGTGATCAGCGCCGTCCCCTGTGGCGTCAGCTGGAACTCGTGCAGGTCGGCCTGGTGCCCGTTCCCGGCCCTGACGCGGGCGATGTCGGTGTAGGTGCTATCGGCGATCTCGTCCTCCCCCAGCCCGAACCCGTGCACCGAGATGTCCCCCTGCCACCACGTGAGCACCGGTTTGCCCTGGTATTCCTGAACCCGGAAGTTGGTCGCCGACGTGTTCCTCGGCAGCGGCTTGAACCAGACGAGCCCCCCGCTCTGGTCGAGGATCATCGGCCCGGCCTGGCCGGGCCCGGTGTATGGAGCGACGAACTCCTCACCGGGCGCCACCGCAGGCGATTGCGCCGTCACGGTGACCAGCGGCGGGCGCAGGTCCGGACGCGAGCGGAAGCTCTGAACTTCGGAGGGGGCTCCCGGGTGGATCCTCTCGGGCGTCGAGCTGATCTGATCCTGGCGTGCGATCGCGAACCTGTCCACGAGCGCTCGCACCGAGCCACCCACATGCAACTGGGCGTGCACCGTGACCCGCTCGCCTTCGGCGAACGGGCGCGACGGCAGGAAGCTCGCCCCGTCGCCCTGCGAGTAGGCGGCCAGGCGTCCGCGATGCACGCCGGTTTGAGAGCCGGTCACGCTGACGCCGCGCAGATCGCCGGCTGGAACGCGGAGAAAGCTGATCTGGGCCTCGGGTGAGGCGTCTCGGCTTCCGGGCAGCGGGGAGACCGTCACGCCCCCACCCTGGAGCGCCGAGTTGCCGAGGCTCGCCGGCGTGCAGGTCGGGCCTGCCGTTCCGGCCTCGGCGAGAGGAGCGGCCAACCCCATACCCAGGACCGCCGCCGGCCCTAGGATGAAAGCGCGCATGGACAACATCGACCCAGAAGAGAACAGGAAAGTCGATCGCCGCACCTTCCTGAAGGGCGGGCTCGTGGCGGGCGGTGTCCTCGCGGGCGCCGGTCTTGGCATTCGCGCCGTGGCCGACACGGGCGATGGCACCCCGGTCCAGCCCACCGAAACCGCCGCCACCCCCCCGGTGAGCCGCGCGCCCGAAGGCGCACACGGAGGGCGACCCAACATCCTCGTGATCATGGTCGACCAGCTGCGTTTTCCGCAGTGGTTCTCGACCGCGCCGGCGGGCCTCGCCCTGCCACCCAACCTCCAGCGGCTGCGCGAGGGTGCCGTCTCATTCGCCCGCCACTACACGGCCTCCAACGACTGCTCGCCGTCACGCTCAGCCCTGCTGACCGGCCTGTACACGCATCAGACCGGCTGCATGATCACCGGTGGAAGCACCCTCGACCCGGGGTTCCCAACCTGGGGAACGATGCTGCGCGAGCACGGCTACCACACCCGCTGGTACGGCAAGTGGCATGTCACCCACCACGACAACAAGTGGACCCTGGCGAGCGGCGAAGCGGCGCTGGAGCGCTACGGGTTCGCCGGGGGCACCTACCCCTCACCGGATGGCGCGCCCGGCCAGGGCTGGCACGTGGACCCGGGCATCGCCCGCCAGTTCTCGAAGTGGTTCGCGAGCGAGGGCCACGCAGAGCCGTGGTGCACCACCGTCTCGTTCGTCAATCCGCACGACATCGCCTGGTGGTACGCCTGGAGCGACCGGGTCCCAGCCGAGGCCTCGGCCCCCAGGGTCGTACAGCGACTGCCGCCCAACTTCGAGACGCCCCAGCTCCTGCTCGAGGGCAACAAGCCGCGCCTGCAGCGCTCCTTTCAGGACACGGCCGCCGCCTCGTTTGGCCCGGTGCCGTTCACCGGCCCCGAAGCTCCCGGGCGATGGCTCCAGTTCCTGGACCTGTATGTGAAGCTCCAGCTCGAGGTCGACCACCACATCGGCCACGTCCTGCGCGCCCTTGAAAGCCGCCCGGAGGTGGCGGCGAACACCGTCATCGTGTTCACCTCCGACCACGGTGAGTACGGCTCCTCGCACGGGCTGCGCGGCAAGGGCGCGAGCGGCTACGAGGAGGGCATCCGGGTGCCCCTGATCGTCAAGGACCCCCGCGGCGTGCTCACCAAGGACCCCGGACGCGCACGCAACCAGCTCACCTCGAGCGTCGACGTGGCTCCCCTGCTGCTCACGATCGCAAGCGGCTCGAGCGCCTGGCGGGCCGAGCCACACTACGCCCACATCGCCGGCCGGCTCGACCTCGCGCAGATCCTCGCCGACGCCAGGGCGCCCGGGCGCAGCTACGTGCTGCATGCGACCGATGAGACGGTGACCGAGTTCGCCGTCGAACCGTATGCCGCCGACGCGCCGCTGCACGTCATCGCGATGCGCACGCCCCAGGCCAAGTACGCCACCTACTCGAACTGGCCCGCCGATGGGATCGCGCCTCTGTCGCAGGGCCAGGAAACCGAGCTGTATGACTACAGCACCCAGGCTGGGCGGCTCGAGCTGCTCAACAGCGCGGGACGGAGCCCGCTGGAAGACGGCCTGCGTGCGGAATTCGGGAAGGCCTTCGCCGAGGAGCTCAGAGCCCCGCTTCCGGGACGCCTGCGTCCCGCCCACGCCCGCGGCTTCGCCGACTACTTCTCCACGGCCAAGAACGCCGCGACCAGCGCCGCATCCCGGCGCAAACTGCGCTCAGAACGCGAGGTCGGGCCGCTCGACCTGCGTGGCCCGGCACACCCGCACCGCTCAGGCGGGCGCCCTCACAACCGCTGAGGTGCCGAGAACGGCACCCGAGCCGTCGAGCGCCTGTACCGCCAGGCTCTTGCCGGCGACCGACGCGGGCAGCGAGATGGCCGTCTCGAAGCCCGTCCTGGCCGCGCCGGCGAGCGGCGTGAGCGTGGCGGGCGTCGACCCCGCCAGCACGCGCCAGGAGGCGACATCGGTCGCCCCATTCCAGCTTGCGTAGAGGACCCCGCCGGCCGCACCCGGCGCGGGCACATAGGCGACGGCCGGCGGTTCGGCCGGCTGCCCGCTCCAGGGAAGCACGTAGGTCCTGTAGGACTCCCACTCCGGCGGCAGGCGGGCGTTGAACAGAAGCTGGCCCGCGGCGTTGACCTCCGACAGGTAGCCGGCCTGACCCCAGCCCACCATCCAGTCGCCGTCGGGCAGGGCCTGCACGTTGCCCTGGCTGCCCGACACGAGCGGGTTCACATGCTGATAGCTACGCACCAGCGTCGCGGTCCTGGTGGCCGGGTCGAGCGCGACTTCGATGGCACGCGACTGCGAATGGGCCTTGGGAAACGCGCCGTTGTCGAAGAAGGTGATCGCTCCGTTCGGCTGCTGGCGCGCATCGTGCTGCCATGCGGTGGCCGCGCCCGGGCCCATCTTGAAGTTCGAGTGCCTTCCGCCGAGCTCCCAGCGCACCTGACCGGTCTTGGGGTTCACGTCGTATGCCGCCCAGGTATTGCGTGAGTCGATCAGCAGATCGCCGTCCTGCTCGACATCGATGGAGTTGATGTGGAAGTAGTCGAACGGTTCCGCCCTGGAGGTGGGCCGAGCCGAGGCGTAGGAGTTCTGCAGGGCCACGTGGTCGAGGCTGTGCCACTCATACATGACCAGGCCGGTCCTCAGGTCGAGCTCCTGTATCAGCGTGTCGGCCACCGCGCCGCGCGAGGAGCCACCGACCGAGGACAGATTGCAGTCGATCGCGTCGTAGATGGTGATCAGCGCGGTCCCCTGCGGGGTGATCTGGAATTCGTGCAGGTCCGGCTGGTAGCCGTTCCCGGCACGGATGTCGGCGATCGTCTGATAGGAGCTGTTGGCGATCACGTCGCCCGCCGTGGACAGCCCGTTGGCCACCAGCGGATCCTGCCACCAGGTGAGCACGGGCCTGCCTTCGTACTGCTGCACCTGGAAGTCAGCCGCCCGCGCACCGGCGGGAGACAGCGGCTTGAACCAGATCAGGCCTCCGTTTTCATTGAGGATCATCGGCCCGTACTGACCGATGCCCGAGTAGGGGGCCAGGAACAGGTCGCCGCTGGCCGTCTGGGCCTTGGAGGCCACGCTGACCATCGGAGGGCGCAGGCCCGGGCTCGAGTGAAAGCTCTGATATTCCCTCGGGGCGGGCGTCGGACCGCTGCTGGGGCTCGTGCCGGTGCCGACGGCCGTGCTTTCTGCCCCCGCGTTGTCGCGCACGGCCACGGTGAAGCTCCACGCAAACGGGATTGCCCTGCCCCCTTCGAGGATGTCACCGTGAACGCTCACCAGCTCGCCCGCATCAAACGGGTGTGCCGGCAGGAAGCTCGCCCCGTCCCCCTGCGAGTATGCGGCCAGGCGGCCGGCGTGCCTGCCGCTGCGCGAGCCTGTCACGGTGACGCCCTGGAGCTCGGCGGTGGGGACGCCGAGCATGCTGATCTGGGTGGCGCTCGAAGCGTCCCGGGTCTGCGGTCCCGGTGAAACGGTGACCCGCCCGCCGGCGAGTGCCTCGGAGACATTCAGCCTGGGGGGCTCGCAGCCGCCAGATGCCGCCCATGCGTCCGCTGATGAGAGCGGCCCGAGACCAGCCAGCAGCAGCCACACGAGCGCCGGCCCCATCAGCCGGGCCCGACCGCCGGGCAGCAGACGAGGAGCCGTGAGCTGCCCTCTCAACCGGTCACCGTGGCCGATGTGCCGATGGCCGCGCCCGAGCCGTCAAGCGCTTGCACCGCGATGTATGGACCGGCGGTGTGCACCGTCGTCTCGGTCTGAAAGCCCGCCTTCGCCACCGAGGCGAGCGGCGCGAGGGAACCTGGCGAGGAGCCCGCCAGCACGCGCCAGGAGGCCACGTTGGTGGCGCCATTCCAGCTCATGGCGACCCCGACCGCACCGCCGGCGCCGGCTCGCACGGCCACCGACGGCGGCGTGTCCGGCTCGCCGCTCCAGGGCGAGATGAAGGTCTTGAAGTTCTGCACGTTCCTGCCGAGCGTGCCGTCCAGGAGGACGTGCCCCGAGGCGTCGAACTCCGTGAAGTTCGGAAGCCTCCCGTAGCCCAGCAACCAGTTGCCGCCGGGCAGGGCCTCGGCGTTGCCCTGGCTTTCGGCCAGCAGCGTCTTCGTCGGGTTGGTGAACTGCTTCACGAGCGTCACGGTGTGATTGGTGAGGTTGGGCGCAAGCAGTAGCCCCCGTGACTGCTTCTCCTTCGGCGGGTCCGAGCCGTTGTCGAACATCGAGATCAGCCCGCCGGGCTGGAATTCGGCGTCGTGCTGCCAGTAGAAGCGAACGCCGGAACCGAGCTTGAAGCTGCTGCGGGCGCTGCCCAGGCGCCAGTTGAAACCGCCGCTGTGGATGTTGACGTCGTACAGCGTCCAGGTGTTGCGAGCAGACAGCAGAACGTCGCCGGCGGAGCCGGGGTCCGCCGAGTTGATGTGCACGTAGTCCCACGGATAGGCGGTGCGCGGCGCGGGATTTTTGGATTCGCTCACCGGAATGTGACCCAGCGCGTGCCACTCCCACATCACCAGGCCCGTCTTCACGTCGACCTCCTGTATGACCGAGTCGGTGAGGATCCCGTCCCTGGCACCGTGCACCGCCGACAGGTTCATGTCGATCGGATCGAACGCGTCGATCCAGGCCGTGCCCTGGGGGGTGAGCTTGATCGCGTGCAGGTCGGCGTGGTAGCCGTTCCCGGCCCGGATCGCGGCCACGCGGTCATAGGAGCCGTTGTAGATCACGTCTTCGCCCTCGCCGAAGCCGACCCCGATGATGCGTCCCTGCCACCAGGTGAGCACGGGCCTTCCTTCGTACTGCTGGACCTGGAAGTTGGTTGCCGCCTGCCCGGCTGCGAGCGGGTGAAACCACACCAGGTTGCCGCTCTGGTCGGTGATCATCGGCCCCGGCGAGCCGTCTCCCTGGTAGGGCGCGAGGAACAGGTCACCGGGACTCGTGCCGGGCCTTGCTGCAGTCGAGATGCTCACGCTCGAGGGCGTCAGCGTGGGCGCCGAGCTGTAGTGCTGGACATCGTTTGGGTTGCCGGGGTTGATGGGGAACTCCTTCTGGCTCACCGCCGCCTGATGGGCGACCGTGAATGTCGTGCTGGCCGGCTGCGAGGCGCTTGCCGTACCGGCGCGCGCCTGGACCGTCACACGCTCTCCGGCGAGGAAGGGATGGCTCGGAAGAAAGCTCTCGCCGGTTCCGGTCGAGTAGGCGCGCAGAACGCCCGCGTGGACGCCGCTGCGCGAGCCCACGACGCGAACGCCCGACACCTGCGTGCCCGGCCCGCCGAGGAAGCTGATCTGGGTGGCCGGAGAGGCATCCGCGGTACCGGGCAGGGGCGAGACCGTCACCGGATTGGCCGCGGCCGCTGTTACCGCCGCATCGTCGCTCAGCGCCGCTGAGCTTGCCGACGATGCACTGCCGCAGCCGCACAGCAGCGGAGTGGTGAGCGCCGCGAGCAGCAGCGACGCGCGGAGCGTCATCGAACCGCCTTCGAGGTGAAGGACGGGGAGCTTCCAATGACCCGGCCGTCGGCAGCGAGCGCCTGTACCTTGAAGCTCTGATAGCCCGGCGGCACTGGGATTGCCGTCTCAAAGCCGGATCTCGAGGCCCTCGCCACGGCGTTCAGCGGGGCGGTGCCGGCCCCGGCAAGGACTCGCCAGGCGGAGACCTGGGTGGCGCCGTTCCAGCTCGCGTACACGGTCGTCGTGGCCCCTGTCTGGCGGGCGGCGCCCGCGGGCGCGGTGAGCGGCTCTCCCACCCACTGCTGGACCGTCGCGCGGTAGGTCTGGTTCGGCCCGGGGAGTTCCCCTTCGAACAGCAGCCTGCCCGCGTGGCTGAACTCCGAGAAGTAGGGTTCCGATCCCCAGCCCACGAAAACGTTGCCGTTTGCCAGCCGCTGGGTGTCCCCCATGTACTCGGCCTCGACATCGTCGCCCGCGCTGTACTGGGCCGCCAGCGTCGCCACGCGCGTCTGCTGGTCGAGGTTCAGGACGAGCCCGCGAGACGGTCCCGTCGCCGACACGTAGGTCCCTCCACCGGTCAGCTGACAGCAGTGGTCGTCGAACAGGCTGACCGTCGAGCCGCCGGGTCCCAGCCGGACGTCGTGCTGCCACTGAAAGTCGGCGCCCGGGCCGAACCTGAAGCTCGAGTCCCTTCCGCCGAGGGTCCACTCGATATCACCGCTTGAGATGTTCACCAGGTAGGCGGCCCAGGTGTCGCGCATCGAGACCACGAAGCTTCCGTTGCCCGTCAGGTCGATCGAGTTGACGTGGTAGGCGTCCCAGGGGAAGCCGTTGGTGGGCAGCGTGGCCTGGGACTGGCTCAGCGGGATGTGATCGAGCGCGTCCCAGCTGCGGATCAGCCTGCCGGTCCTCAGGTTGTACTCCTGCACCGCCGAGTCGATCAGGGCGCCGTTGTAGGCGCCGCCGTAGGAGGACAGGTTCATCGGGATGTTCTTGTTCGCCGTTATCCAGGCGTCTTCCCCGTCGATCACGAGGTCATGCAGGGTGATGACCCAGCCATTCGTCGCTTTCAGCCTCGCGACCGGCTGGTAGTGCTGGTTGACGACCACGTCTTCGCCCCTTTCGGTTGCGCCCGTGTTCGTGACGACGCCCTGCCACCAGGCCAGAGCCGGCCGGCCCTCATAGGTCTGGAGGCTGAGGTTGGCGGCGACGAGCTTTTCCGGCACCGGCTGGAACCACACCGGCTGCAGATTGCGGTCCAGGATGAGCGGCCCGCTCTGTCCGATGATCGGCGGTTCGTTGAGGTCATAGAAGTTGGCGGTGAAGATGTACCCGGGCGCGAGCTGTGAGGCCGGCGCCCGCCGTGTCACGCGGGCCACGGGCGGATGAAGCGTTGGCGCGGTCACGAAGCTGTAGGTGCCGTGGGTGGTGTAGGCCCCGACCGGGGCGGCGTGGGAGCCCGCGAACGCCGCCGTGACCGCGACGAAGCCCGCGAGCACGACGCCGATCGCCACCGCGAGACGCCGGGCTGCGCCCGCTGTGTGGGTGCCCAGCCTGGGGAGGGCGGTGAACGTGATCAGCGCCGCCGCCGCGGACAGGCCCGCACCGATGAAATAGGCCAGGCGGAAGCCATGGGTAAGCGCCTCGCGCACCTGCTCGCCCGTGCCGATCAGGTGGGTGCTGCGCTGCGTCGCAAGCGTGATCAGGACCGCGAGCCCGAGACCGCCGCCGATCTGGCGAGAGGTGTTGACGAGACCCGAGGCCAGCCCGGCCTGCCCCTCCTTGGCGCCCTGGGTGGCGGCGATCGTGGAGGGGACGATCGACATCGCGATCCCCGCGGCCGTGAGCAGCCCGGGGATCATCACGTACACGATCGGGCTGCCGCCCGATGCGATCCTCGTGAACAGCAGCAGGCCACCGGTCATCATGATCAGACCGCTTCCCAGCACCGGGCGCACGCCGAACTGGCCCACGAGCTTGCCGGCGCGCCGGGCGACGATCATGATCACGAGGGTCATCGGCAGGAAGATCAGGCCGGTGTGAAGCGGCGACAGGCCAAGCACCTGCTGCAGATACAGCGAGCTCACGAACCACATCGGGAACAGCGCCGCGCTGAACAGCAGAACGATCGTGTTGGCTGTGCGCAGCGGCTTGGTGAGCTCCTTGAAGGGAATCAGCGGCGCGGACGCCACGCGTGTCTCGATCAGGCAGAACAGCCCGAGCAGCAGCAGACCGAGCACGATCGGGCCGATCGCGTCGAACGTGGTCCAGCCCTTCAGGCCCGCTTCGACGACGCCGTACACGAGCACGATCTGACCGACCGTCAGCGTCACCGCGCCGGCGAGATCGAAGCTCGCGCCGTCCTTCACCCTGCGGCGCTCGGCCACGACCGCATGGGCCACGAACGCGGCGGCGATCGCGATCGGGGGGTTGATCAAAAGGACCCAGCGCCAGCTGAGAACTTCGGTGATGATCCCGCCGAGCAGCACTCCGGCCGCACCACCGAGCCCGTTCATCGCTGCCCACAGGCCGATCGCGCGGTGGAGCCTCGGCCCGGGCGGGAACGACGCGGTGATGATCGCCAGCGAGCAGGCCGCCATCAGCGCGCCGCCGAGGCCCTGCACGGCCCGCGCGCCCACCAGCACCTCCTGGCTGGGTGCGGCGCCGCCGACGAGCGAGGCGAGCCCGAACAGCAGCAGGGCCAGAACGAACGTGCGGCGCTGGCCGAAGTGATCAGCCGCGCGCCCGGCGAACATCAGAAAGCCGGCGAAGGTGATCGCGTAGGCGTCGATCACCCACTGCAGGGCGGGGCTCGAGAAGCCGAGGCTCGACTGGATCGAGGGCAGGGCGACGTTGACGATGCTCAGGTCGAGGATGACCATGAACTGGGCCACGCAGCAGACGACCAGAAGCCATGGCGAACCCGAGCCCCGCCCGCCCTCCACCGCGGGAGCCTCCACGACCTCCGGGCTCTGAGCCGCCCCGACGCTCACGATCGCCCGCCTGAGGACAGTCGGCGCGCCGAACGGCTGGTAGGCTGAGCCCGCGAGCCCTTGGGCGAGCCTTGGAGCCCGGCCGATGAAGACGCCACTGACCGCAATCCTAACGACCGTGGCCGTGCTCGCGGCCACCCTGGCAGTGGCCGGGTGCGGCGGCAAAGCGGCGACCTCCTCCTCGGCCCAGCCGGCGACGAGCAGCACGCCGGCGACGACGACGCCCACCACCACGACGACGACGCACAAGCACAAGACCAAACCCGGCTACTAGACCGCGGGCAGGCGAGCATCGCCCTCATCCGGGCACCCGCGAGCTCGGGAGCGAGGCGGCGAAGCTGGTCACCGCGGTGGTGGCCGACGTGGCCAGCACGTGGCCGTGAGAGTCGAGTGCCTGTACCGCCGCCCGGGTGAACTTGGCAGGCAGGATCGTCGAGCTTTCAAAGCCGCTTGTCGGGATCACGGTCTGCGCCGCGAGCGCTGCGGAGCCCTTCCCCGCGAGCACCCTCCAAAAGGACACGTCGGTTGCGCCGTTCCAGCTCGCGTGGATGATCGTCTCTTCGCCGGTCTCGTCCAGATCGGCGAGCACCGCGGGCGGGCTCAGCGGCTGCCCGCTCCAGGGGAAGCGGAAGGCTCTGTAGAAGGACGTGTCGAACGGCTGATGGGCGTCGAACAGCAGCGACCCGTTGGGCGCGAACTCACTGATCGCCGGCACCCCGCCGTAGCCCACGACGGTGTTCCCGTTTGCGAGCGTCTGGGCGTTGCCCTGGCTCGCGGCGAGAAGCGGCGGGTCCGGGTGCGTAAGGGAGCCGGCCAGGCGTGCTTGATGGGTCTTCAGGTCCAGCGCGATCCGTATGGCTCGGGACTGTTGGTGAATCGGCGGGTTTGCGCCATCGTCGAAGAAGGTGATCTCGCCGTCTGGCAGCACCCGCCCGTCGTGCTGCCACGCCATCGTCGTTCCCGGCCCCATCTTGAACGAGCTGCTGTTGCCGCCCAGCCGCCAGAGAACCCTGCCCGTGCCCGATTGAAGCTGATACCCGGCCCAGGTGCTGCGCCCCGAGATGAAGATGTCGCCGCCGGGCTCAGGGTCGATCGAGTTGAGGTGCAGGTAGTCCCACGGCGAGCTCCCGGTTGGCGTTTCGACTTCGGACTCCGCGGCGCCGATGTGGTCCAGGCTGTGCCATTCCCAGCGCACGAGGCCGGTCTTGATATCGATCTCCTGAACCGCCGCGTCCTCGATCGCTCCGTCGCGCACCCCTTTGACGGACGTCAGATCGCAGCGGATCGGGTTGTACGCGGTGATGTAGGCGATGCCGTCAGGAACGAGCTGGAAATCGTGCAGGTCCGCCGCCAGGCCATTGCCGCCGAGGACCCTCGCGACCGTCTGGTAGCTGGAGTTCATGACGAGGTCTTCACCCTGGCCGAAGCCGAGTTCGAGCACTCGCCCCTTCCACCACGTCAGGTCGCGGTGGCCTTCGTATGTCTGCACGTTCAGATCCTCCGCCGCCTGGTTTCCCGATACCTCGTAGAACCACACGAGACGGCCCTGCGGGGAGTAGATGAGAGCCCCGTTCTGACCCACGCCGGGTCCGTTGGTCGTGAGGATCTCGCCGGCGCCGGGATCGTGATCGGGCACGGTGACGGTCATGATCGGCACCTCTGCGCCGAGCAGCGTCGCGAAGCTCTGATAGTCGGCCGGGGCGGCGGGCGAAGCCGGGAACGGGGGGGTGTTCGCGATCGGATAGGGGGTATCCACGCCAAAGGAGAAGGCGACCGGCCTGCCGCCGCCGGCGCCGATCACAGCGTGGACGGCAACCTGCTCGCCGGCGTCGAAAGGCTTTTCAGGGACGAAGCTGGCGCCGTCGCCCTGTGAGTAGCCGCGCAGCTGTCCGTGGTGGTTGCCCGTGCGAGAGCCGACGACGGAGACATCCTGGATGTCGGCGAGGGGTGTGCCGAGGAAGCTGATCTGGGTGTGGGGATTGGCCGTGCCGGTTTCCGGGGCCGGGGAGACATCGATTCCGAGCCCGCCCGCCTGCAGCCTGGCGCTGCGATTGAGCGTGGACGGTAGACACGGGGGCGAGACGGCGCTGCTGTCCCGGCCGCTCGAGCCCGACAACCCCAGGCTGGGCGAGCCCAACGCGAGGGCAAGCACCCCCCATGCGAGGACCGCCACCGGCAGGACGAGGAGGCTCTTCCTCTTCATGATCGCCAGTCGCGTCCGGGGGCGACGAGGACTGTCGCCCGGGACTCAGGTTCGGCTGCGACCATACCGCGGCGCGACCATAGCGGGCGCCAGGGTGCGCCCGCGTCACTGCGGGCCCGCGGGGAGCGATCCTTACCAACTTCTTCGCTGGCGCCCGGCGGTTGTTGATCGCCTACGCTGTGGCTGTGAGCAAGGCGTCCGTCGTTGTCCTGGCCGCCCTGACGGCTCTGCTGGCAGTGCCGGGCCTGGCCATGGGCGAATCTCCCAATGCGGCGGCGACGCAGAAGTACATCCAGGCAAACTACGCGCTGGTCCAGGCGGGAGCCTCGAAGCTCGGGGCGGCCAGGGCCGCCCTGCGCGCCGTGCGCAGCCAGATCGAAGGCGAATGCCCGCGCGCGGCCGCCGAATCGCCGCAGAACCCCGAGTCCACCGAACTCAGCAACGAGATCATCGGCGCGATGGTGACCAACGCCTATCGCACCGACGTGCCGGCGGGTCAGAGCTTCGTCCGCGCGGCGAGCGGGCTACGCTGGAGCAACCGCAGGCTCACGAGCACGATCCATTCCTATGTCAGCAGGCTCAAGGTGCTGATCGGCCTGGCCCCGCCCAACGTCTGCGCCGACATCAGATCCTGGGTCGCAAGCGGCTACCGGACGCTGCCCGCCACCACGATTCGCTTCGATCAGCAGTTCATGCCCAACTGGGTGGCCATCGGAGAACTGCCGAGCGCGCTGGGCCCGTATGAGCGGGGGAGCCAGAGGTCGGTCATCAATCGCACCGGCGCTCTGGAAGACCAGCTGATCGAATTCGAAGCCAACGATGGCGTTGAAACATGGTGGAACATCATGAACGCCCTCGTCCTGAACCCGTAGCTCAGGCGACCGCCCGCAGGTGGCGGAAGGGCGTGCCCCGCAGCTCGCGCACCAGCGCCTCGAGCACGCCCTCCTCGTCCTCCTCGCGCCCATCGGTGACCGCCCCGATCACGGCGCGCTTGCGCTCGAGCAGGGTGGAGATCGTCTCATCGACGGTGTGGGCCGCCAGCAGATAGGAGGCGTTCACGGCGTCCTGCTGTCCGATGCGGTGACAGCGGTCCTCGGCCTGGTCGTGCTTGGCCGGCGTCCAGCCGAGCTCGAGGAAGACGACGTTCGAGGATCGCGTCAGCGTGATGCCCTGGCCGGCGACCTCCATGGAGCAGATGATCAGCTGGTTTGAAGCATCGTCCGGCGCCTGGAATGCCCGCAGGGCAGCGTCCCTCGCCGAGGGGCTGTCCTCGCCGAGGATGTGGAGCGCGTTGGGGAAATGCTCGAGCAGAGCGTGCTGGATCTCGCGGTGGTGGGCGAACACGACCAGGCGCTCGCCCGAGGAGCAGAAATCGTGGATCCAGGTGCGTGCGGCATGGAGCTTTCCTCGCGCCGCGAGCAGCTTCAGCGCGTTCAGCCGCACGAGGCGCTCGGCGCGCAGCGCCGCCGCCACCTTCACACCGAGCTCGCGCAGGTCCAGCGGCTGGCTCTGAAGCCAGGCCACGACGTCGCGCTCGGCCAAGCGGTACTCGGGCTCGTTGTCCAGCTCGACCGGCACGATGGCCCGCGTCTTGGCCGGCAGCTGCGGCAGGACGTCCACCTTCAGGCGGCGGACGAAGCAGCGCGCGCGCAGATGCCAGTGCAGGCGCAGATGGGCATCGGCGCCGCGGAAGCGGGCGCCGAACTGCGTGCCGGTGCCGAAGTCGCCGAGTCGCCCAAGGATCCTCATCTGCGCTATCAGCTCAGCGGGCCGGTTCATCACAGGGGTGCCGGTGAGGGCCAGGACGAGCCCCTCGCGGGGCATCGCCGCCGACAGCCGCTGGACGGCCTGGGTGCGCTTGGCCCCCGCGTTCTTGCAGTAGTGCGACTCGTCCAGCACAAGCGCCAGCGGCGCGAGAGCACACAGCGCGTCGAGTCGCGCCGCGACGATGTCGTAGTTGACGATCGTGATGTCCCTGGAGGCGAGCGGCTGCTCGGCGCCGGTGCCGGCCAGCACCTGGGCGGTGCGGTGCGGGAGCCAGTGCTCGAGCTCGCGCAGCCAGTTGAGCTTGAGGCTCGCGGGGCACACCACGACCGCCGGATAGGCGTCGTCGGCCTCGAGTGCGGCAAGCGCCTCGATCGTCTTTCCGAGACCCTGCTCGTCGGCCAGGAAGGCGCGCCGCTGGGACAGCAGATAGCTCACCCCGGCGCGCTGGAACGGCTTCAGCTCCCCGCCCAGGCGGGGAACGTCGAGGTGGGCGTCGGTCGCCTCAGACAGCGCCACGAGGCCGGCGGCGCGGGCATGCTGCTCGCGAACCTCCTGCAGGAGCTCGAGCGCTTCGGGCTCGATCCAGATGTCGTGCTCTGAGAGCAGGCCGTCGAGCTCCTGCACGCAGAAGGGGTCGGCGCGGATGGCCGGGATGCGGGCGTGCTCGTGCTGGACGGCGCGGCGCGGTGCGCCGGGCGATGCGCCCCTCAGCTCCGCGAACCGCTCGGGCAGATCGCTGTCGTGGCCAGGCGCGAGCACGAACGTGTCCTCGTCGTGGACGACCGAGCGTTCAAGAACCGCCGGCGGCGCGGGGCGCCCGTCCTTCAGCGCCGCCACACAGCGCCTGGCGGCCGCGCTGATCCAGCCGCCGAGGTGTCCATCGATCAGCGCCCAGGAGTCCAGCGTGAGCGCCACCGCGGCGCCTCCCGGCGCGCTCGCCGCCCGTTCGCGCAGCGCTCGGGGCAGGCGGGCCACGTCGCCGAGCAGCAGGAATACGGGCGCACCGCTCGGCCCGTCCACCTCGATTGAGCCCCGCCAGCCCCTGGTGCGCTCGGGCGGGCTCTCGAACTTTTGAGCCCCGCCCGCCCCGCCCTCGTGGCCGGCGCCCTGGCCGTGGGCGAACAGCGCACGGCGGGCGGCATCGCTCAGCCGCAGGCCGGTGCTGCTCGTCTCGAGCTCATCGACCAGGCGTGCCGCCGCGTCGTCCAGCGGGATCAGGCCGCGGCCGATCGCCGGCAGGCTGCGCGCTCCCGGGTGCTCGAACAGCGCGGCCACCGTGTCAGGCGCGGCGTCGGTGGCAAACCCCAGCCACCAGTTCTCGTCCGGGCGCGCGAGGTCCAGCACGCACTCGTCACGCCGGCGCCTGGCTCGGCGGCGCTTCATGGCCAGCGTCAGGGCATCGCTCACCTCCGGCTCGCCGGGCAGGTTCTGAAGCAGACACGCGAGCGCCTCGGCCCGCTCGGGGTCGAGCGGTAGGCACCAGGCCCGCCCGTGCGGATCCCAGCGCCGTCCCGGGATCGCGCGCAGCAGCTGGCGCAGGCGCTCGTCGTAGGGAAACCGCAACACGGCCTCGCCGCCGAGCAGCGACGCGGAGAAGGAGAAATCGGACACGAGCACAGCACGATAGGGCGCGCCGTGGATGCAGCAGCGTGCGGGGGAACGCCGGGCGCTAGGCTCATGCGGTCAAACCAGAGAGGAGACGGTGTGGTCGAGCCTGCGCCGCGCGGACGCAACCCATTCGATGACACCGCGGTCGTGCGCGGCGCCGACGGCGTTGCCGGCTATGCCGGGCGCCCGGCTTCGCTGGTGGAGCTGCTGCGGGTGAGCGTGGAGCGCGACCCGACGGCCCCGGCGGTGGTCGTGGTGGGCGGCGAGTCGCTGAGCTATGAGGAGCTGTGGGGGCGGGCCACGCGCGTGGCCGGCGGCCTGCGCGGCCTGGGCATCGACCGCGGCGACCGCGTCGCCATCCGGCTGGGAAACGGGATCGACTGGGTGCTGGCCTTCTTCGGCGCGCAGCTGATCGGTGCCGTGGTTGTTCCCGTGAACACGCGCTTCACCGACGAGGAGGCCGGCTACGTGGTGAGCGACTCCGGGGCTGCATTCACCTTCATGCCCGGCTCGGGGATGCCCGACGGCGAGCCCGCCCTGCTCGAGGATGTGGGCCCGCAGGAGCTGTCGGCGATCTTCTACACCAGCGGCACTACGGGCTTTCCGAAGGGGGCGATGACCTCCCACGCCAACTTCATCACCAACAGCGAGAACGCCTTCCGCGCCCTCATGATCGAGCGCTCGGAAGGCCCTGAACTGTCTACGCTCGTGTCGGTGCCGCTGTTCCACGTGACCGGGTGCAACAGCCAGCTCATACCCACGCTTGAGCGCGGGGGCCGGGTCGAGATCCTCACCAGCCCACTGGACATGCCGGGCTTCTTTCAGGCGGTCGGCTCCCACGGGGTCAACCAGCTGGCCTCGGTGCCCGCCATCTATCACGCGGTCATCAACCAACCGAACTTCTCAGAGCTCGACGTGAGCCGTGTTCGCTACGTCTCCTACGGGGGCGCCCCGATCGCCGAGAGCCTCGTTCATCGCATCAAGGAGGCCTTCCCCAACGCGCGGGTGGGCAACGGGTTCGGCCTGACGGAGACCTCCTCGCTGACGTCGTTTTTGCCCCACGAGGAGTCCTCCGACCACGCCGACTCCGTCGGCTTCGCCATGCCGGTGGTCGACCTTGCGGTGGACGAGCCGGACGCGGAGACGACGGTGGGCGAGCTATTGGTGCGCGGCGCGAACGTGGTACAGGGCTACTGGAACAGGCCCGAGGCGACGGCCGAGACGTTCGTCGATCACTGGCTGCACACCGGCGATTTGGCCCGCATCGACGACGAGGGCCTGCTGTACATCGTGGATCGCAAGAAGGACATGATCAACCGCGGCGGCGAGAACGTGTACTCGATCGAGGTCGAGAACGCGCTCGCCGGGGCACCCGGTGTGGGCGAGGCGGCCGCGGTGGCCGTGCCGGACGACATGATGGGCGAGAAGGTGGGCGCCGTGATCGTGGCCGCACCGGGCGGCCTGCTCGACATCGACGCCGTCATCGGCCACTGCCGCGCGCACCTGGCGGACTTCAAGGTCCCGCAGTACCTGGCCCTGCGCGAGGAGCCGCTGCCGCGCAATCCGAGCGGCAAGGTTCTGAAGACGCAGCTGCGCGAGGAGACCGATTGGGGAAAGCCGCTCCGTTAGCCGACCAGCAGGAGGGAGAACCGAATGGCCGTCGTTGAGACAGTGCAGGGGCCGGTTGAGGCCGAGGAGCTGGGCGTCGTGCTCGTCCACGAGCACGTCCGCTTTCGCGACGAGGCGGTGGCCGCAGAGTGGCCCGATCGCTACGACGAGGCGGCCGAGCTCGAGGCGGCGCTCGAGGCGGTGCGGGCGGCCGCGGCGCGGGGGGTGCAGACGATCGTCGATCCGACCGCCATGTTCGGCGGGCGCGACGTGCGCTTCATGAAGCGCGTGGCCGATGAGACCGGCGTGCGGATCGTCGCCTGCACGGGCATCTACAGCTACGACCACCTGCCCCACTACTTCGCCAACCGCGACATCGACGCGATGGCCGACCACTTCGTCTCAGACCTGGAGCAGGGGATCCAGGGGACGGACATCAGGGCGGCCTTCCTGAAGTGCGCCGCCGACGCTGCCGGGGTGACCGAGAATGTCGAGAAGATCCACAGGGCGGTCGCCCGCGCGAGCCTTCGCACCGGCGCCCCGATCATGGCCCATTCGATGCCGGCGGTGGGTACCGGTCCGCGTCAGCTCGAGATATTCAAGGACGAGGGGGTCGACCCGGCGCGGGTGCAGATCGCCCATTGCGGCGACACCGACGACGTCAGCTACATCGAGGGTCTGATCGACGCCGGCGTCTACGTCGGCCTGGACCGCTACGGCCTTGAGATGTACATGCCGATCGAGAAGCGCAATGCGACCGCCGCCGAGCTGCTGCGCCGCGGCCACGCCGAGCGGCTGATGATCTCCCAGGACTACTGCGCCACGATCGACTGGTTCCCGCCCGAGGCCGCCGAGGTGTTTGCCGCCCAGGGCGCCATCCGCAACTGGTCGATGACGCTGGTCTTCGACGAGGTCGTGCCGGCGCTGCGCGAGCAGGAGGTGCTGGATGATGAGATCTTCAGGACCGTGTTCGCCGAGAACCCCAAGCGCTGGCTCACGGCCTGAGCGCTGCGGCGCGGTTCGACGATGACCTCCACCACCGGGATCGAAGAGTGGTGGTCGGGCGGGGAGCGGCTGCTGCTCCCGCTCAGGGGCGAGGACCGCGCGATCTTCGTGCGCCGCATGGGCACGGGCCCGGTGATGACGCTGATGCATGGCTTCCCGAGCTCCTCCCACGATTGGGCGAGGGTCGCGCCGGCGCTCGCTCAGGGCCACTCGCTGCTGCTGTTCGACTTCCTCGGCTTCGGTGCCTCCGAGAAGCCCGTCGAGCACGACTACTCGCTGCTCGAGCAGGCGGACCTGGTCGAGGCTCTGTGGCGGCACGAGGGGATCACCTCGACCGTCCTGGTGGCCCACGACTATGCGGTGTCGGTGGCGGAGGAGCTGCTGGCACGCCGCGCGAGCGGAGCGCTCGAGACCGAGCTGTCCGCCCTGCATCTGCTCAACGGCGGCCTGTATCCCGAACTGCATCGCCCGCTGCCCACCCAGACCGCGCTGCTGGATCCCGAGCTGGGACCGAAGCTCAGCGCCGCCATCACGCGGGAGCTGTTCATCGAGGGGCTGACGGCGACCTTCGCCGAGGGCTTCGACCGCGCTCCGGACGGCGCCGAGATGTGGCAGGGGATGAGCCGCGAGGACGGCCAGCGGATCATCCACCTGCTGGTGCGCTACATCTCAGACCGCGCCGAGCACGGCGAGCGCTGGGTGAGCGCGCTCGAGGGCACCGACGTGCCGCTGGCGTTCGTGTGGGGGATGCTCGACCCGGTCTCCGGGGCACACATGGCCGAGCGGATCCGCGAACGACTGCCCGGCGCGCCGTTCCAGGCGCTCGAGGACGTCGCTCACTGGCCGACCCTTGAAGCGCCGGAGAGGGTGATCGCCGCCCTGCTCGACGGGCCCGGCTCCTGACCGGCGATGCGCGCGACCAGGCCCATGCGCTCGGCTGGTCTCGGCGGATGCCTGCTGCTGCTGGCCGTGATCGCGCTCTCAAGTGGCGGCTGCACGCGAACCGCCACCTCCAGGCCGGGGGGCGAGGCGGCCTCGCAGCCGGCCGCGCGCACGGCCCTCGCCCCGGCCGCCGCCACGGCCCCGTTCGGGCTGTCGCTGATGCGCTCGCTGGGGGCCGGGAATCTGGTGCTTTCGCCCGACAGCATCGCCGCCGCCCTGGCGATAGCCGGCAGCGGAGCGGGAGGAGCAACGGCCTCTCAGATGGCGAGGGTCCTGCATCTGAGCTCACCGCTTGCGTTCGCCGCGGTCGGACAGCTGCAGGGCGACATCGCCGCCGAGCAGCGGGCGGCCGCCGATGGCGACCCTGAGGCGCCCACGCTCGAGCTGGCCAACGGCCTGTTCATCCAGCAGGGCACTGCGCTGAAGGCCCCGTTCCTGGCGGGACTGCAGAGGAATTTCGGCGCGGCGCCGCAGAGCGTCGACTTCCAGCAGCCCAGCGCCGTCGAGGCCATCAACGCCTGGGTGAGCACCCATACCCAGGGCGTCATTCCCAGGATCCTCGCCGGGTTGCCGGCGAGAACGCTGCTGGCGCTGGCCAACGCGATCTACCTGAAGGCGGCCTGGCGCTACCCGTTCAAGCCTCAGGCCACGGCATCGGCGCCGTTCCACGGCCAGCACGGGAACGCCTCGATCGCGTTCATGCACGAGAGCGACGCGCTTCCCTACACCCGCGGGCGGGGCTATGCGGCCGTCGAGTTGCCCTACCGCTCCTCGACCCTGTCGCTGCTCGTGGTGCTGCCGCTCTCCCAGAGCCTCACCGCTCTGGAACGGGGGCTGACGGCCGGCCGGCTGGGCGCAATCGTGGGCGGGCTCTCAAGCCGGCCCGTCGAGGTCAGCCTGCCGCGCTTTCACCTCGCAACGCACACGATGCTGAATGGAACGCTGAGGTCGCTGGGCATGACCGACGCGTTTGGGAACGCGGACTTCTCGGGGATGGCCGACCGAGAACTGGAGCTCGGAGTGGTCGCCCACGCCGCCGACTTCAGGGTCGATGAGGCCGGCACCGTGGCCGCCGCGGCGACGGTCGTCACGATCGAACCGACCGTGGCCCGTGCCCCGGGTCCCCGGCCGGTGTCCTTCGACGCCGACCGCCCGTTCCTGTTCTTCCTACGCGATGACCACACCGGAGCGGTGCTGTTCGACGGCCGCCTGAGCGATGCCGGATCGGCACGCCTGCAGGCGTGATCGGCCTGCCCGGCCGGTCGCGATCAGGGCGCCCGGATCCAGCCTGATCAGGCGGCCATCAGCTCGCGGGCGCGGGCGGCGAGATGGGAGACGCCGAGCCGCTCGTAGGCGGCCGCGGAGCCCGCCAGCGCCTCCTCGGCGAGGATCTCGTCGTGTCCGCGCGAGCGCTGCCCGAGCATGAGCTCGCAGCGCGCCGCGTCGAG
Organism: uncultured Solirubrobacteraceae bacterium; assembly: GCA_963826995.1. GTDB lineage: Bacteria > Actinomycetota > Thermoleophilia > Solirubrobacterales > Solirubrobacteraceae > Palsa-744. The sequence goes on from CAWGYZ010000008.1 coordinate 142,347, forward strand.
CGGGCGGCCTAGCTGTTCCCAGACGGCCTGCCCGCGGCGCAGAAGCTCGAGCGCCTCGGGCAGCTCGCCGGTCATCCCCCGGGCCTCGAGCACCGCGGCCTCGCCGAGCGGGTAGTGCACGCGCTGGGCGAGCTCGGAGGCCTGCTCGGCCACCTCCAGGGCACGGGCCTCCTCGCCCGCCTGCGCCAGCATCAGGGCGCGCATCGAGGTCGCCTGGATCGACTGCCCGACCAGGCCCGCCCGCTCGCACACGTCGAGCGCCTGGGAGATGGTGGCCTCCGCGTCGGCCAGGTCGCCGCGGTCTCGCTGGGTGACCGCCAGGCCCAGCAGCGCGTTGAAGGCGACTTCCGACCAGCCGATCTGCTCGGCCAGGTCGCGGGCCTGGCTGAACAGCTCGGCCGAGGCCTCCCAGTCGCCGTCGCGCCAGCGCAGCAGCCCGCGCAGGCTGTAGGACAGGCACAGCTTGCCGACCAGCCCCTCGCGCTCGGCCAGCTCCGCGCTCGACTCGTTCGAGCGCGCCACCTGCTCCCAATCACAGCGATAGAAGGCCAGCTGGGCGAGCGCGGCGTGCAGCTCGATCTGGGCGGGCACGTCGCCGATGCGCTGCGCCAGCGCGAGCGCTTCGGCGTATGAGCTCTCGGCCGCCGCGTAATCGCCCTCGGCGTTCTCGAGGTGGTGACCCAGCGCGAGCATCGCGAGCACCGTCTCGTTCTCGTCAGAATCCTTGGCCAGCTCGATCGCCCGCTGCAGGTTCTCGCGCGCCTTGGCCGTGTCGCCGATGCGGCCGAACACGCGACCGAAGATGCCGTGCGCGCGGCTCGCGGCCCGCACCTCCCCGAGGCGCTCGGCGAGCCTCAGGGCCTTCTCGGAGGCGTAGATGGCGAGCATGTTGTCGCCGACCTGCATGTACAGCCAGGCGGCCTCCTCATACAGCCGCACCAGCGCGAGCGACGGGGGGCCGTCCTTGATCAGGTTGATCCCCTGCTGGTGGTGCTGGATGGCCTCTGTTCGCTGTCCCTTGTGGGCCAGCGCGGCGCCGATCTTGCGGTGGAGCTCGGCCACGTGCTCGAGATCCTCCTGATCGGCGTAGAAGTCGAGGTCCTGCTCCCACACCTCGATCGCGGCATCGACCCGCCCCAGGCGCAGCGCCAGGTCGCCCTGCTTCTCGCGCAGGCGCGCCTGCTGGGGCTGATCGCCCTCTCCCAGGGTGGCGGCGAGCGCGAAGTGGGCCAGCGCCTCCTGGTTTGAGTACAGGGCACTGGCAGCGTCCCCGGCGGCCTCGAGGAACTGCAGGGCCTTGCTGCGAAGCGGAGCCAGCTCGTCGGGATCGAGGTGCACCTCCGCGCCGAGGGTGGCCGCGCGGCCGTAGTGCTCGGCCAGCAGCGCCACCACCTCGTGCAGGCGCTCGCCGGCGCGCTGTTCGATGAACATGCCGACCTCGAAGTGCTTGCGCGCGCGCACCGCCTTGGGCAGCGTCCCGTAGGCGACGTCGCGGATCAGAACGTGCTTGAACGCGAGCTCCTGCTCGTCGGCCAGCCGAACCCCTTCGCCGGGGACGATGATGTCCTTTTCGCGGAGGGTCGACAGGGCCGCCTGAAGGTCGCCGCCCTCGGCCTCGGCCACCGGTGCCAGCGCACCCTCCCAGAACACCCGGCCGACGACGGCCGCGTGGGCCACGAGGTGCCGCTCGAGCGGGGCGAGCGAATCCAGCCGCGCGGCCAACAGGCCCTGCACGGTGTCGGGCAGCTCGGCCGCCTTGCTGCTTCCTTCCTCGGCGAGCCGCTGGACCATCTCCTCGGCGAACAGCGGATTGCCCTCCGCGCGCTCGGCCAGCACGTCGAGCACCTCCGGTTTGGCGCCGGCATCGCGCAGCAGCGTCGCGATCAGCTCGCGCGTGTCGGCGGCGGTGAGAGGGTCGAGGAACAGGCTCGTGGTCGTGCGCCGCGAGGCGCCCCAGCCGGGGCGGCGCTCGAGCAGCTCGTCCCTGGCCAGACAGACCTGCAGCACCGGCGCCCGCAGCCACTGTGAGAGGTACTCGATCAGGTCGAGCATGCCCTCATCCGCCCAGTGGATGTCCTCCCACGCGAGCACCAGCGGCTGTCCCTGCGCAAGCGCCTCGAGGTAGGCGCGCACGGCCGCGAAGAAGGTATCCCTGGCGCTCTGCGCGTCCTCCCCCTCCGGCGGCGCCGGCATGTCCGGGACCTCGATGCCGAGCAGCCGGGCGAGCGGCGCGATCCGCCGCGCGACCCCGTCCTCGTCGCCGTCGCTCCCCAGCAGCGACCCGAGCCTCCTCTCAAGCTTCGCCCAGGCCACCTCCATGGGGTCGCCGTCGACGATCGCGCATTCGGCGCGCAGCATTTCTGAGAGCGGCCAGTAGACGACGCTCGATCCAAACGACAGGCACCGTCCCCTGCGCTGGCGCACGGGGGGGTCGGCGGCATCGAGCGAGCGCTCGAACTCGCGCAACAGGCGGGTCTTGCCCACGCCGGCCTGGCCGAACACGGTCGCCAGATGCGGCCCGTTGTTGCGAGCCACCCGCGCCAGCAGCATCTGCAGGGCGGCGAACTCGTCCTCGCGCCCGACCAGCGGGGCCTCCCGGCTCGAGCGCCGGGCGACCCCGGTGTGCTTCTCGGACAGGCCGATCACGCGCCAGGCCGCGACCGGCTCGGCCTTGCCCTTGAGCTCGAGCGGCTCGAGCGGCTCGTACTCGACCACGCCTGAGGTCGCCCGCTGGGTGCGCTCGCCGACGGTGATGGTCCCCGGGCTGGCGCTGCTCTGAAGCCGCGAGGCGACATTGACAGCGTCCCCGATAACCGTGTAGTCCTCGCCCACCTTGCCCGCCAGCACCTCGCCGGTGTTGACGCCCACGCACAGAGCGAACTCGATGCCGTGGTCTGACAGCAGCCGCTGATTGAGCTCCGTCATGGCGGCCTGCATCGCCACGGCCGCCCTGACCGCGCGCTCGGGGTCGTCCTCGTGGGCGACCGGCGCGCCGAAGATCGCCATCACCGCGTCGCCCATGTACTTGTCGACGCGCCCGCCAACGCGGTCCACCTCCTCGCCCAGCCGGCCGAGAAACCGGTCGACGAGCGCCTTCACCGCCTCGGGGTCCAGGCGCTCGGCGATCGCGGTATAGCCGGACAGGTCGGCGAACAGCACGGTCACGGTGCGCCGCTCCTCCCTGCTCGAGTCGCCCTCGGCTGCGCGCTGAAGGCCGTCTGGCGCACCCTCGCCGGAGGTGACGCCAACCGCCGGCGGGGCTGGAGCGGCGGGTGCATCGGGCGAGCTCGCATCGACAGCGACCGCGGCGCCGCAGGACATGCAGAAGCGAGCCTCCGGAAGGGCCGGCGTGCCGCAGGCCGGACAGCTTCGCTCGAGCTCTGAACCGCAGGACATGCAGAACCGGGCTCCGGCGGGGTTGCCGGTCTCGCAGTTCCGGCAGATGCGCGTTTGTGACATGGCCAGAACAATGATGACGGCTGCAGGTCAGCCGGGCCGGCGAGCGCGGCCCGTGTCGTCCGCGGCCGCCGCCGGCGCCCACGCGCACGCGGCGGCGCGTTCGAGCAGCAGCTCGCGCTCGCGCGCATTCCGGGTCAGCGATGCCGCGCGGGTGAGCTCTGCATGCGCCTCTCGCAGGCGGCCGAGGCGCGCCAGCAGATCACCGCGCACGCTTCCCAGCAGGTGGTAGTCGCGCATCGCCGGCTCGCCGGAGATCGCGTCGATCAGCTCGAGCCCGGCGGCCGGGCCGAAGGCCATCGCCACCGCAACGGCCCGGTTCAGCTCGACGACCGGCGACGGGGCGAGCGCGGCGAGCGCCGCATACAGAGCGGCGATTGCGGGCCAGTCCGTCTCCTCAGCCGTCCGGGCTCGAGCGTGGCAGGCGGCGATCGCGGCCTGCAGCGCGTAGGGGCCGTCCGCTCCCCCGAGCCGCTCGGCGCGCTCGAGCGCCGCAAGTCCTCGGTGCACGAGCACCCGGTCCCAGCGCGAGCGGTCCTGTTCGAGCAGCAGCACCGGCTTGCCCGAGGCGTCCGTTCGCGCGCCGAAGCGCGAGGCCTGAAGCTCCATCAGCGCCACCAGACCATGAACCTCGGGCTCGGCCGGGGCGAGCTCTGAGAGGATGCGCCCCAGCCGCAGCGCCTCCTCGCACAGGGCGGGTCTCATCCAGCTGTCGCCGGCGGTCGCCGCGTAGCCCTCGTTGAACACCAGGTAGACGACCTCCAGCACCGATGAGCGGCGAGTGGCCAGCTCCTCACCGGCGGGTAGCTCAAACGCGACTCGCTCGTCGGCGAGCGTGCGCTTGGCGCGGACGATCCTCTGCGCCACGGTGGGCTCGGACACCAGGAACGCCCGCGCGATCTCGGCGGTGCTGAGGCCTCCGAGCAGGCGCAGCGTGAGCGCCACCCGCGCCTCGGTCGACAGCACCGGGTGACAGGTGGTGAAGATGAGACGCAGCAGGTCGTCGCCGACCTCATCCTCGAGCGCGAGCTGTGCCTCCTGCTCAGCCGCGGCGCCCCTGCTTTCAAGCTCGCGCGCGAGCTGCTCGTGCCTCTGCTCGAGCCGGGTGCGCCGGCGCAGCATGTCTATCGCGCGATTGCGCCCGGCGGCCATGAGCCAGGCGCCCGGGTTGTCCGGGACGCCTGTCTCGGGCCACTGCCGCAGCGCGGCGAGGAGCGCATCCTGCGCGAGATCCTCGGCGAGGCCGACGTCGCGCACCATCCGGGCGAGCCCGGCGATCAGCCTGGCCGACTCGATCCTCCAGATCGCCTCGATCGCGCGGCTGGCCTCGGAGGCGCTCATCGCCGGCGGCGCCTAACTGATCGCCTCCTGGATCTCGGGCGGGAATTCCGCCATCTCATAGACCTGGCGGACCTCGATCACGTCACCGTCCGCGGCGGGACAACGCGACGCCCACTCGACCGCCTCCTCCTTCGATTTCGCCTGGATCAGCCAGTAGCCGCCGATCACCTCCTTGGCCTCCGTGAAGGGGCCGTCGGTCACGTTCGCGCGTCCGCCGGGGAACGACACGCGGGCGCCCTTGGAGCTCGAATGCAGCCCGTCGAGCGTGAGCAGAACGCCGGCCCTGGTGAGCTCGTCGTTGTAGGCGCCCATCGCAGCGACGGCCTCCGGCGTGGGGTCCCAGTTGGCATCGTCTTTGGGGGTGGGGATCATGATCATCATGAAGCGCATCGTCGGTCTCCTTTTGCCTTGCGGTTCGCGGTCCTCCGTCCGGGCGCTGGGCACCGGCTGAAGAGCCGCCTCTACCCCTGCGTCGAACGGGGAACCCCGAAATCGACAACCCGAGCGTATTTCTTCAAGCTCAGCTTCTGAGGACCGGCAGCTCTCGCCGCCCGGCGACCGGCCCGGAGGAATCGTCACGCTCATCCAGCAGCGCTTCGACCGCGTCGGGGGTGAGCGGCCGAGCGAACAGGAATCCCTGCACCAGGTCGCATCCCTCGGCTCGCAGCACCTTGACCTGGTCGCGATCCTCGACCCCCTCGGCGAGCGTCTGCAGGCCCAGAGCCTGGCCGAGCCGGATGAGCGTATGCGCCAGTGCCTGAGCCTCGCTCGAGAGCGCGAGACCCGTGATGAAGGTGCGATCGATCTTCAGCAGGTCGACCGGGAACTGGCGCAGGTAGGCCAGCGAGCTGTAGCCGGTCCCGAAGTCGTCGATCGCGATGCGGACGCCGAGCGCCTTCAGCTCGGTGAGCACCTGCACGGTTGCATCCGGCTTGCGCATCAGGACGGTCTCGGTGATCTCGAGGGTCAGCGCGGCCGGTTCGAGACCGCTGTGGTGCAGGGCCGAGCGCACCTCCTCGACGAACTCGGTCCGCTCGAGCTGGCGCGCTGAGACGTTGACGGCGATGTTCAGACGGCGCCCGGCGCTCTGCCAGGCGGCGCCCCGCGCGCACGCCCGCTCGAGCACCCAGCGCCCGATGCGAACGATCGACCCGTTCTGCTCGGCGATGGGGATGAACACGTCGGGCGCGATCACGCCGTCGGTGGGATGGCGCCAGCGCAACAGCGCCTCGACGCCCACCACCCGCTCATCGCGCAGGTCGAACATCGGCTGGTAGACGAGGAACAGCTGCTGTGCCTCGAGCGCTTCGGCCAGATCCATCTCCAGGTGCATGCGATCCTGCGCGGCGGTCTGCATCGCAGACTCGAACAGCGCGTATCCGTCCTTGCCAGCCGCCTTGGCCTCATACAGGGCGAGATCCGCGTCCCCGAGGAGGTCCTCGGCCGATCCGGACAGCCCGCTGGCGACGCCGACGCTCGCGGTCACGGCCACCGGGGACGGCGCCGGCGCCGGCAACTCGATCGGCTGGCGCAGCACGTCCAGGATCCGCTCGGCGACCAGCTCGGGGGCGACGTCCAGCCCCGCCGAGTCGACCAGCATCACGAACTCATCGCCGCTCAGGCGCCCGACCGTGTCGCTGTCGCGCAGCACGGTCTTCAGGCGCGCCCCGATCTGGCGCAGAACCTCGTCTCCGGCGCGGTGCCCGAAGCGGTCGTTGATCTGCTTGAAGTCGTCGATGTCCACGAACAGGGCTGTCACCGGATCATCGGTGCGGCGTGCGCGGGCCAGCAGCTGATCGGCACGGTCGAGCACCAGGATGCGGTTCGGCAGATCGGTCAGGGGATCGTGCAGGGCGCGGTACTCGAGCTCGCCGGTCTTCTCTCCCACGAGGCCCCAGGCGCGCTGACGCGAGCGCGACAGCACCAGGTAGAGCAGGAGCGCGAGGACGGTCACGACGAGGCCGAAACCGAGCACGAACAGGCCCTGCTCGCCTGCCGAGTAGGCGCCCTGGACGCTTCCCTTGATGGCCACCAGCCAGCCTTCTCCTATTTCCTTCACCTGAAGGTAGGTGGGCGAGACTCCCTTGGAAGCGGCTCCGGCGCGGCCGACCAGTTTCAGCGGTCCGCCGGGGTTCCTGTGATACAGCGCGAGCGTCATCGACTGGTGGCCGGCGAGCACCGAGCCGATCAGCGTCGTGCTGTTGAACGACGTGCCGATCACCCCCGTCATCGCCGCGCGGCGCTCGGCGATCGTCGCGAGCGGTGCGCCCCGCCGGTACACGGCCGAGCCGATCGCGACGAGCTTGAATCCGGGTATCAGGGTGACGATCGAGGAGCCCGTATCGGTGGCGGTTTTGACCAGCGCCGCGAAGGGCGATCGCCCGATGCCGGGCAGGACGGCCGCGCAATAGTCCAAAAGCGGCGGATACAGGCTCGACGCGGTCGACGCGCCGACGATGGCACGGGTCAGGCAGTAGACCGGGCGCCTCCCGGGCGGGACGATCTGGAAGGTGCCTTTGAGCAGTGCGCTGAAGACCGGGTCGGCCTGCGCCTGGCGGCGGAAGGCCGGCAGCTCGGCGGCGGTGACCGGCTGGATCAGCTCGGCGGACGCGCCCGGCGTCGCGGAGCTTCCGAGTCGCAGCTGTGAATACCACTGGCCGAAGCGGGTATCGCCCGCCCCCGGCTCCATCGTCGCGATCGCGCGCATCGTGCGTGTGATTTCGAGGTTGGTGTCGAGCTTTGAGTCGAGCGTGTTGCTCACGTCGGCGGCCCCCGACTGGAAGGACTTCCGGTCCGCGTTCGTCACGTTGGAGCGCCATTCGGCCGCCAGGAAGGCCGAGGCGGCCAGACCCACCAGCAGGATCAACCCGCCCACCAGAACGGCCCGCATCCGTCCCGAAGAAGACCTCACCGCATCCGTCTCGGAGGTCGTCTCGGAGGTCGTCTCGGAGCGGCCGAAGGGACGCACGCCTAAACCCCCGGCTCCGCCGCAGGTACGACCGGCAACGCTCCGGGGAAGGGCCGTTTGCTTCCTGAGCGCGGGCACAGCCGCGGGCGCATGTTCATCAGTGAGCCAATGTTCATGAAGTGATTCGTCAAATAGTTGGAATATCTTGAGCGGAGGGCGCGGGATTGGCTTCACGTCGGCTCAAGCAGCGAGCCCGCAGGGCCGATAGGAGCGGTGGAATGCCCCGCGTGCAGATCCATTGCTACGGCTGCGACGCCACCGTCCCGGTCGCCACCGCCAAATCGGCCGAGGATCTGAACCGGGCGGGCTGGTCGCTCGCCAACGGCGAGACCTACTGCCCGAAATGCGCCCCGGCGCGGGTGCCCGCGCCCGTCGCCTCCAGCGACTCTGGCGCTGAGACCGGCGACTCGAGCGACGCCGCCAAGGCCGGCGACGAGGTCGCCGTGACCGGCGCTGATGTCGAGGCCCCCTCGGCCGGCCTGGCCGCCTCGATGCTCGCGAGGATCCCGCGGCCCGGATCCGGCCGCGAGCGTCAGGGGACCGGACGGCACCTGCCCCGGCTGCGGCCGCTGGCCGCCGTCGTGGTCAGCGCTCTGCAGCTGCCCTTTCGGCGCACGCACGCGCCGGTGACCTCGCGCTCGAAGGTGAGCTCGCAGACGATCGTGCTGTTCTGCATCGCCGCCGGGCTGACCCTGGCCACGCTGGGGTCCGAACACATGGCGATCCGCCTGCCGGGAGTGCTGTTCTCCTTCGCGGCCGGAGTGTCATGGCTGCGCGATCTGCGAAGCCGCGCCTGAGCGACCGCCGCCTACAGCGGGCTGATCATGACCGACCGCTCGGTTCGCATGGTCGCGATCTCCTCGGCCCTGAGACCCTGAGCGAACTCGTCGATCTTGCGTTTGGGCCCGGTGACCGTGAATGCGACCTGGCTGGTGAGCGTGTGCGGGTGCTCCATGACCTCGTATTCGAGGCCCAGTTCCTGAGCCCAGGCGGCCATGCTCTGCTCAAATTCGGCGCTGATCTCCCTGCCCGAGCTCGCGACCAGCGTGCGCGATTCGACCACATTGGCATCGCGCCGGGCGTCGTCGTCGACCCGCTTCGCCTCGCCGCTCAGTGGGGGATCGGTCTGGTGCCATTCATCGAGCTCGTCATCCCAGTGGCTCACCACGATGCTGGCGCTGATGTCGTCCCGCTCGAGGACTCCTTCGATCGCCCCACGGGCCGCCTTCATCGCCGACTCGCCGGCCGCATAGGCGAACAGGAGCTTTCCGTCGTGGGTGATCACGACATCGTGCCCGACCGCGTCTGAGACCTCCTTCACGACGTCCGGGCCGTGCAGGCGCCCCAGCACGCGATCCAGGGCGCTGCGCGCGTCAACGGTGTCGAGCTCGGCCTTGAGCCGCCAGTCCTGCTCGGTGGAGCTGTTGGGAGCGTCTGTGGCCATGGGTGGCAGAGCATAGTCGCCCGCGCCTCGGCGATCGGCTACAGCGTGGGCCCGATCAGCCGTGCGCCGATGCGATCGCCGACCCGGGTCAGGGGTGCCAGAGGCCTTACGAGCGCCGAGATGAGCCGCGCCCTGCCGCGGCTCCTGCGCGCGCCCAGGCCCTCGCCGATCGCGCGGGCTGAGACGGCGATCGCGGGCAGCGGCCTGAAGAACACGGTGAGCTCTGAGATCCTGCCGCTCTCGTCGAGTCGCATGTGGTCGACGAGCTCTATGTCGGTTCCGTCCACCTGCGCCGAGGCCACAAGCACGGCGCTTGAGCCGGTGCGCAGCTCATCGGTGTAGCGGATGTCCTTGAACACGTCCAGGATGACCCCGAACACCGCGCCGATCTGCTCGTGCCCGGCGAACGTCAGAGCGCCGGTGATGGGGGAATGGACGACGGCGCCGGGCGCGAACGCCTCCACCACCGCCGCAAGGTCGCGGGCTTCGACCCCGGCGCGAAGCGGAAGCATCGCGGCGGTCTCGGTGGGCTCGGTCATGGCGCCTCCTGGAATCGGATCGGTCGGTGTGAGGCGATGTTATAGGCTGCCCGAAGTGCCCGGAAGACACCGCCTGGGCTCGTGTTCAGGGCTCCGCCGGCGGCTCCTCACCAGCCTGCTGGCCGGTGCCTCGGTCGCGCTCGCGGCCTGCGGCGCCGCCGGGCCCACGAGCACCACGACCGCGGTCCACCCGGCGCCCCTTGAGCCGCTCGGCGCCGCCGTCGACGTGGCAAGCCCGGCGACCCCGGCGCCGGCAGACGCCCCCATCCAGAAGTTGCCCCTCAACCGCCGGGTGATCACCGTCGACCCCGGCCACAATGGCGGCAACTTCAGCCATCCCCTGGAGATCGGGCGACTCGTCAACGACGGCAACGGCGAGAAGGAATGCGACACCACCGGCACCGCCGCGCCGGACGGCTACCGCGAGGCCGACTTCAACTGGAGTATCGCGGTGCGGCTGCGCGCACTGCTGCGCGCGGCCGGGGCGCGTGTCGTGATGACCCGCCAGAGCAACACCGGCGTCGGGCCATGCATCACAGAGCGCGCGGCGATCGGCAACCGGGCCCACAGCGACGCGGCGATCTCCATTCACGCCGACGGCGGCCCGCCGGGAGGCTCAGGCTTCGCCGTGCTCACCCCGGCGCCGATCCCGAGCCGCGCCAACCAGGCGATCATCGCTCCCTCGCTGCGGCTGGCGGTGGCGCTGCGCAGCTCCCTGGAGCGGATGGGCCTGCATCCCTCGACCTACGACGGGGTCGACGGGATCGCACCGCGGACCGACCTCGGCGGGCTCAACCTGTCGCGCGTGCCCAAGGTCTTCGTGGAGGTCGCCAACATGCAGAATGCCGCCGACGAGGCGCCTATGGAGCGGCCCGCCTTCCGCGAGCGAGTCGCCCGCGCGCTGCTAGCGGGCCTCGAGCGCTTCCTGCCCGCGGGCTGACCGAACCTGCCCGGCCCGGCCCGGCTCGGCTCGGCTCGGCTCAGGGACGACTCGACGCCACCGGCGCCATGGCTGGGGCGGACTCCGTGGGCGGGGCGGCGGGCTCGGTGGGCGGCGCGGGCCGTGCCGGCAGCGCCGGCGGGCTGGCCGGCGGCACATCGGCCGTGAGCGGCGGATCGGCGGGCGAGGACGGCTCGCTGCGATCGCCCTCGGCGGTGGCGCTCGCGGGTTCGTCGAGCACGCGCAGAAGGGTCTCGACCACCCGCGGGTCGAACTGGGTCCCGGAACTGTCGATCAGCTCCGTGAGCGCCGCGGAGACGGGCATCGCCTTGCGGTAGGGACGGGTCGTGGTCATCGCGTTGAAGGCGTCGCAGCAGGCCACGATGCGCGCTTCCAGCGGTATGTCCTCGCCACGCAGCCCGTCGGGGTAGCCGCGGCCGTCCCAGCTCTCGTGGGAGGCGCGAACGATCTCGCCCACTTCGCTCATGAATCCGCCGACCCGCTCGAGCATTTTCTGGCCTTCGACGGTGTGCGTTCTGATGATCGCCCACTCCCGGTCGTCGAGCTTGCCGGGCTTGTTGACGATCTCCTTGGGCACCGCGATCTTTCCGATGTCGTGCAGCAGGGCGGCAAACTCGACCTTGCGCCGCTCATCGGGGTCGAGCCCCAGCTCCCGCGCGACCTCGAGTGCAAGCAGCACCACCCCCTTGCAGTGCTCGCCGGTGTAGGTGTCGTCGGCCTCGACCACATCGCCCAGCACGAGCGCCGTGCCGCGATAGGCGTCGTTCAGCTCGACAAGCTGCTCGAGGCGGACATGGCGCTCCTGGGAGAACCGCATCAGCACCCAGAACAGGGGCGCGATCAGAATCACCGCCCAGGGCTGATCGACGGCGGCGAAGGCGACCACCAGCCCGAGCGGCGCCAGCGCCATGTCGATCAGGTAGATCTCCCCGAACTCCCCGGCCAGCTCTCGCAGCGTGAGGCCGCCGAACAGGTGCTCGCGCACGGCGTTGGCAGCGAAATCGCAGGCCAGCTGCGCGGCCAGGGCGAGCAGCAGGATGCCCCAGCGGCCTTCCGGGTTGCTGTCGTGGGCCAGCAGCAGCACGAGCGCCGGCCCCCAGGCGAACCAGCTGTTGCCCGGTACGGTCAGGATGCGGCTGACCGGCATGTCGCGGCGCACCAGCGCCGGCACCCTTCCCAGCGCCAGTCCCAGCGCCACCAGCAGCGGCACCCACGCGACCGGCAGCACGAACAGCATCGGCACGAACACCGCCTGTGTGGGCACCGTGAAGCCGGCTCCGATGTCGAAGCGCACGTGGCCCACGGCGGCGATGCTTACCACGTACAGCGCCGCCACGGGCAGCGAGATGCTCTCGCCCCCGCCACCCAGCAGCGCGAGCGAGACCGCCGCGATGACGAAGCCGGTGCCCACGATCAGCTCGCCGCGGCGCTCGCCGGCCAGCATGCGCTGGCGGCCGCTGGCAAGCGACGCGCGCACGCGTTCGGATTCGATCAGGGCGTGAGCGGACATGGATCTCCCTGCTCATCGTCACCCAGACCCCGAAACGAGAGGCGTAAACGCGCCCGCCGCCTCGTTTTCCCGGCTCAAAAGGGGAACGCCGAAATCGACGCTCAAACATCCGTCCGCGGCCGTCACCCGGTCAGAGGCGATTCCCCGGCTGATCGGCCTGCAGCGCATCGATTCCCAGCTCGAGCATCCGTCGCCATGCCCCCGCTTGGAGCTGTGTGGCCGCGCGGGTGGCCGCGAACAGCAGCCGCAGATCGAGCGTGGTGGCATCTGCCCGCAGGCGGCCCTCCGCCCTGGCGGCAGCCAGCAGCTGCTCAAGCGCCTGCGTCGTCCTCTCGAGCGCCACCTGCACCTGCGGATGCTCGGACACGGTTGCCATGGCCTCGCCGAGCACGTCGTCGGTGGCCTGGCGCTCGGCCAGCGCCCACAGGAGGCCGGTCAGCGCCGACCATGGACCGGCCGCGCTGCTGCGAGCGGCCTCGGCGCCCTCCTCCGCCTCGTGCAGGCGCTCGACGACCAGCGCCGCCAGCAGGTCGCGCTTGGAGGGGAACTGGCGATAGACGCTGCCCACACCGGCGCCCGCGGCCGCGGCGATGACCGGCATCGGAGCATCGAGCCCGTCGCGCGCAAACACCTCTCCGGCGGCGCGCAGCAGCCTCGCCCGCTTGTCGGCGGCGCTCAGCTCCGCCCAGCACGAGGCAGGCGTCTGGAGCGGAATCATCATTCCGCTACTGTAGTGGGCTGCCGCCGCGGAATCGCCATTCCGCACCCTGGACCGGACGCCGAGCACGCATGACGTCTACGAACACAGAGCGCACACACCCAACCCTCATCCTCGCCGTGCTGTCGCTTGCGGGCGTCGCCTACGCGATGCTGAGCTCCTCGGTCGTGCCCGCCCTGCCCACCATCCAGCGGGCGCTGCACACCTCCGAGACGGACATCACCTGGCTGCTCACCGGCTACCTTCTGTCGGCCTCGGTCGGCACCGCCATCATCGGCCGCCTGGGCGACATGTACGGCAAGGAGCGCCTGCTTCTGTGGACGCTCGTGGTGCTGGCGGGCGGCACCCTGCTCGCCGCCGTATCGAGCTCCCTGGCGGTGCTGGTCATCGCCCGCTTCATCCAGGGCGCGAGCGGCGGGATCTTTCCGCTCGCGTTCGGAATCGTCCGCGACGAGTTCCCCAAGGAGAAGGTCGCTGGCAGCATCGGCCTGCTGTCGGCGATCCTGGGCGTGGGCGCGGGCGTGGGGATCGTGCTGTCAGGCGTGATCGTCGAGCATCTCAACTACCACTGGCTGTTCTGGATCCCCCTCCTGGCCACCGTCATCGCCGCCGTCGCCACGTGGAGGTTCATCCCCGAATCGCCGATTCGCGTCCCGGGGCGCATCAACTGGCTGGCCGCGGCCCTGATGACGGCCGGCATCTCCATCGTGCTGATCGCGATCTCAGAGACGACCACCTGGGGCTGGGGCTCGCCGAGGACCATCGGCCTGGTGCTGGTGGGGCTCGCGGTATCGGCCGCCTGGGTCGCGGTCGAGGTGCGCAGCCGCAATCCGCTGATCGATATGACGATGATGCGAATCCGCGGCGTGTGGACGACCAACCTGGCCGCGTTCCTGCTGGGGGCCGGCATGTATGCGTCGTTCATCGTCTTCCCGCAGTTCGCCCAGCTGCCGAAGAGCACCGGATTCGGCTTCGGCGCCTCGGTGGTCGTCTCGGGTCTGTACCTGCTGCCCTCCACCATCGGGATGACCGTCCTCGGATTGTTCGCGGGGCGGATCTCCGGGCGCTTCGGCTCGCGCAACGCGCTGCTCGCGGGAACCGCGTTCACGCTCGCGTCGTTCACGATGCTCACGTTCGCCCACAGCCATCCCTACGATCTGCTGATCGCCGCCGCGCTGCTGGGCATCGGCATCGGGCTCGCCTTCGCGGCGCTCGGCAACCTCATCGTGCAGGCAGTCTCAAACCACCAGACCGGCGTCGCCAGCGGCATGAACACCGTCATGCGAACGCTCGGCGGCGCCCTCGGCGGACAGCTCTCCGCCACCTTCATCGCCGCCAACACCGTCAACGGACAGCCGACCGTGACCGGCTTCAGCGACACCTTCCTGATGGCCAGCGGCTTTCTGCTCGTGTGCCTGTTCGCGGGGCTGCTCGTGCCCAAGACCCCCAAGCCGGTGACGGAATTCGGCGCTCAGGGCGAGATCGCGGTGGTGGCCGCGGGCCCCGAGGCCGCCCCCGGCTGAGCTGCGGGTAAGACAGCGGCGGACACGCGGCGAGATCTGCGCTCGTCATGTAACGCGCGCGGTGCTCGACGGACTGAACGAGGTGGATCGAACCCAGCGAGGGCCCGAGCACGGCCATCGCCAGCCGGCCGGACGTCGCCACCGCCGGCACGCTGCCGAACGCGATGCGAACACGATTTAAGGTGCACGCAATCTCCGACATCGACAATCGCGCCATGTCCACCGTCCTTGTGGTCGACGACGAGCCGATCGTGCGCGATGTCGTCGCACGCTATCTCGAGCGCGACGGCTACAGGACGCTGCAGGCGGCCAGCGGAGATCAGGCGCGGGACATGCTCGAGCGGGAGCCGCCATCGCTGGTCGTCCTGGATGTGATGCTGCCCGGAGTCAGCGGGCTCGAGCTGTGCCGCTGGATTCGCTCACGCTCGCAGGTGCCGATCGTGATGCTGACGGCGCTCGGTGAGGAGGCCGATCGGATCGTCGGCCTGGAGCTCGGAGCCGACGACTATCTCACCAAGCCGTTCTCGCCCCGCGAGCTTGCGGTTCGCGTTCGCAACCTCATCCGCCGGACCGCATCGCCCGCGGGAGTACAGGCACAGACGATCGCGTTCGGCGACGTGGTGGTCGACCCGATTGCCCGTGAGGCGCGCAAGGGCGACGAGCTGCTCAGGCTGACGCTGAAGGAGCTCGACCTGCTCCTGTTCTTCGCTTCCAATCCGCGGCAGGTGTTCTCACGCGATCAGCTGATGGACCGCGTGTGGGGATATCAGAGCGCCCTCGACACGGGGACGGTGACGGTCCATGTCCGCCGTCTGCGCAAGAAGATCGAGGACGATGCCTCGCGTCCCCGCCACCTCCAGACCGTGTTCGGGGTCGGCTACAGGTTCACACCGTGATCGAGTTCGCGCTGATCGTGTCGCTGAGCACGCTCGCGGCGGGCATCGCGCTCGCGCTAGCGCTGCGGCTGCTGCCAACGGTGCGCCTGCAGCTGGTGGGGCTCGCGCTGCTGGCGGTGGGGCTGCCGCTCGCGGCGGTGATCCTCGGCGGTCTCGTGATGTTCCATATGCACGACGACGTGAAGATCCTCGCCGTCGCGGCCACGTCTGCCTCGACAGCGCTTGCGGCGGCGCTCCTGATCGGGGCCCAGATAGCACGGCGCATCGGTGGCCTCGAGGCGGCCGCCGAGGAGCTTTCCTCCGGAGAACTGAAAGCCCGGGCCACGACGGACGGGCCGCGCGAGCTCGCACACCTTGGCGAAGCGTTCAACA
Source organism: uncultured Solirubrobacteraceae bacterium (assembly GCA_963826995.1). Classification (GTDB taxonomy): domain Bacteria; phylum Actinomycetota; class Thermoleophilia; order Solirubrobacterales; family Solirubrobacteraceae; genus Palsa-744. The sequence continues at coordinate 158,075 of CAWGYZ010000008.1, forward strand.
CGATGGCCGGCAACATCGAGGCGCTGTTCGACGCCCGGCGTCAGCTCGTCGCGTGGGCAAGCCACGATCTGCGCACACCGGTGGCGTCGATCCAAGCGATGCTCGAAGCCACCGAGGACGGCCTCGCTTCGATCGACGAGTACCTGCCGGCGCTGCGCCAGCAGACCCGCACGTTGGGAATGCTGATCGACGACCTGTTCGAGCTCGCACGCATCGACGCGGGCGCCCTCACGCTGGAGCTTGGTGAGGCGCAGCTGCCACAGCTCGTCTCCCACTGCGTACGCGGCCTGGAGGCCGAAGCCCGTGCACGGCAGATTCGCCTCGAGAGTCAGCTCGACGAGGCCCTGCCCGACGTCCGCTGCGCGCCTGAGCAGGTTCAGCGAGTCCTGCTGAACCTCGTGACGAACGCACTGCGGCACACGCCTTCGGACGGTTCGGTGCTCGTCAGAGCTCGGCGGCACGCGCGCGAGCTGGAGGTGTCGGTCGAGGACACGGGTGTGGGGCTGAGCCCCGAAGCACAGCAGCGGATGTTTGAGCGCTTCTGGCGAGGCGACGCTTCACGGACCCGCGCGAGCGGCGGAGCGGGGCTCGGACTTGCGATCGCGCGAGGCTTCGTCGAAGCTCAGGGCGGTCGAATATGGGCTGAGAACCGGCCAGAGGGAGGCGCGCGCTTCGCGTTCACGCTTCCGATCGCCCACCCGCAGCCCGCGCTGGCCTGACGGCCGCGGTCAGCCTGCACGCCGTTCAGGGAATGTTCATCTCTGTGCAAGCGGCTGGTCACGAGCAGCAGCCATCGTGCTCGGGGGTCGGGGAATGACCCCCGCCAGACCCAGGAGGTTCGAATCATGAAGCTACCTCGCCTCGTAATCCTGCTCGCGCTGGCCATCGCAGGGACGACCGTCTCATCCGCGAGCGCCCACACTTTCACGTCCCCGATCGTCGGCCACGCCTACGTCGACGACAACACCGCCGTCGCGAACACCGTGGCGGGCTTTGACCGGCACGCCGACGGCTCGCTGACGGCGATCCCCGGCTCCCCGTTCTCGATTGGCGGTGTCGGATCGGGCGCCGGGCTGCCCTCGCAGGGCGCCATCCAGCTCTCCAGCGATGGGCGCTACCTGCTTGCGGTAGACGCCGCGAGCAGCCAGATCTCGGTGTTGCGACTCGGCTCGGACGGCGTGCCGCGGCTGGTCGGCAGCCCACAGTCCTCCGGGGGCAGGGAACCCCTCAGCATCGCCGTCTCGGGCGACCTCGTGTACGTCGCCAACAGCGGCAGTGAACCGAACGTCACGGGCTTTCTCCTGTCGCGAAACGGAGCCCTCTACCCGCTGGCGAACTCCACCGTCGCACTGACCGCCGGCTCGGGCCCGGACGACGTCCTGTTCGACCCGCGGGGCCACAAGCTCGTCGTCGACCTCGACAACAGTTCGTCGATCGCAAGCTTTCATGTACGTCGAGATGGCCTCCTCGTCGCCGCTCCCGGCTCGCCGCTCGCGGCCCAGGGATTGGGACCCTTCGGCGCGGAGTTCCGCCCGACCAACCCGTCACAGCTGTTTGTCAGCAACGCCCACAATGTCGGAGCCGGCAGTGGGACGGTCTCGGCCTTCCTGGTCGCCGGCTCGGGTCAGCTGGCTGCGATCGGCGCCTCGCCGTTCGCCGATCTCCAGACCGCACCCTGCTGGGTTGAGATCAGCCACGACGGGAAGTTCCTGTTCACCGTGAACACTGGGTCCGGCGAGATCTCCAGCTACTCGATCAGCCCCGATGGCTCGCTCGTGCTGCTCGGAAGCACGCCGTTCGGCTCGGCGGGCGCCGGAGCCGTTGACGCACGTCTGTCGCCCGATGGAAAGACGCTGCTGGTGAACGGAAGCAAGGCCGGCGTCATCGCGTCGTTCGCGGTGAGCGGCGGAAGCCTCTCGCAGCTGGCGAGCTCCCCCACGCCGCTGCCCGCGGGCGCGTTCGCCGCAGGCATCGTTACCGACTGACCACCGAAGGTCACCGCCGGCCCGGGCCATGCCCACCGGGCCGGCGGTGGCGCATTGCAAGTTTCCCTAGCCTTGCAGCGTGCGCGTGCGTGTGATTCCAGGGATCGTCGCGGGACGGCGCTCTCGGCGCAGGACCCCTGCCGGCGAGGATGAACAGGAGCTGATCGAGCGGCTGCGCGCCGGCGACGAGCAGGCGTTCGTCACGCTGGTTGCGCGCCATCACGGCGCAATGCTCCGTCTTGCCCGCACGTTCGTGCCGAGCGCGACCGTCGCGGAGGAAGTGGTGCAGGACACCTGGGTGGGCGTCGTGCGTGGAATCGACGGCTTTGCCGGGCGCTCGTCAGTGAAGACCTGGCTGCTCACGATTCTCGTCAACCGAGCCAAGACCACAGGCATGCGGGAGCGCCGAAGCGTCGCGATCGGCGATGCAGCTCCGGCTGTCGACCGTGCTCGCTTCGACGCGGGGGGAGCGTGGATGTCACCGCCACAGCACTGGGTCGAGGACAGCGACGAGCGCATCCTCGCCGAGGAACTGGCGGGCCCGATCCAGAGCGCGTTGAACGCGCTGCCGCCCCGCCAGCGCGAGGTCGTAACGTTGCGGGATGTCGAGGGACTGAGCAGTCGTGAGGCGTGTGAAGTGCTCGACATCAGCGAGGGAAACCAGCGGGTCCTGTTGCACCGCGGACGCAGCCATCTGCGCGAGGCGCTCGAACAGGTGGTGATGGCATGAGGATGCTGCGCCACGACAACGAGCTCGTCTGCCAGCAGATCGTCGAGATGATCACCGATTATCTGGAGGAGGCGCTGCCACGCTCCGAGCGGCGGCGCTTCGAGACCCACCTCGATGGCTGCGAGCACTGCACCGAGTATCTCGAGCAGATGCGGGTCACGATCCGGCTCACCGGTCGTCTTCGGAGCGAGGATCTGACGCCGGCCATGCGGGAGGAGTTCGCAGCCCTGTACCACCGCCTCAGATCAGAGGGCGGCTGAGCCGCCACGCGCGGGACGCCGGGCGACGGCCTCGAGCTGGCGCCGGCGCCTGAGGAGCGACCACAGGCGGCAGAGCACGTCGAACAGCGGCTGCGGCAGTGAGGCAAGCCGCGCCGTCTGCGGCGGCCAGGCATGGGTTATCACCCGCACCGAGGTCACGGTGAAACCTGCCTCCTCGAGCAGATTGCGCATCAACAGCGGGGTCCATGTGTAGAGATGGTGGTTCTCGTCATCGGCCATCGCGTCGGTCTGCGCCCGCCAGTCGTCGATCGGCACCCACAGCCGCAGCTGGCCCTCGGGCTTCAGCAGCCCGAGGAGGTCGCGAAGCTCGCCCAGCGGCTGCAGGGTGTGCTCGAGTGCATGGTTGGAGACGACGGCGTCCACGGATTCGTCCGGCAGCTCGCCCGCCGAGGCCACCACGTTCAGCCCGCGGCTCCTCGCCGCCTCGCGCGCGGCCGGCGCCGGCTCGATGCCGATGCGCTCGCTGACCAGCAGCTTCTCGAGCATGTAGCCGGCCCCGCAGCCGAAGTCGACCGCCGTCCAGTCCGGCCGCAGGTGAGCGTTGAACTTGCGGGCGTTGAGCCGGCCTCCCATCTCCCCGCTGATCGCGTTCTGCCAGGAGAAGTAGGCCGCGCCCGCGTCGCCGGCATAGTGGCGCCCGACTGTTGGATCCTGTGGCCGGCCCGGGCTCATCTGCGCCCGGGACCCTATACCGGGTGTTCGGCTACTTCGGCTGCGGCACGATCCGGATGTAGGGCTTGGGCGACTTCCAGCCATCCGGGTAGGTCTGTTTGGCTTCATCGTCGGACACCGAGCCGGCGATGATCACGTCCTCGCCGGGTTTCCAGTTGACGGGCGTCGCCACCTTGTTCTTGGCGGTCAGCTGCAGCGAGTCGATCACGCGCAGCACCTCGTCGAAGTTGCGGCCGGTCGTCATCGGGTAGATGAGGATCAGCTTGATCTTCTTGTCGGGGCCGATCACGAACACGTTGCGCACCGTCTGATTGTCCGCTGGCTTGCGATCGGCGGGATCGCCTGAGACGCTCGCGGGCAGCATCCCGTAGAGCTTCGACACGTTGAAGTCGGCGTCGGCGATGATCGGGTAGTTGGGCGCCTCGCCCTGCGTCTCGGCGATGTCGCTGGCCCAGCGCTCGTGGTCGGAGGAGCCGTCGACCGACAGGCCGATGATCTTGACGTCGCGGCGATCGAACTCGGGCTTGGCTTTGGCCATGTAGCCCAGCTCGGTCGTGCAGACCGGCGTGAAGTCCTTGGGGTGTGAGAACAGGACCGCCCAGGAGTCGCCAATCCAGTCGTAGAAGTGGATACGGCCCTCGGTCGTATCGGCCTCGAAATCAGGTGCGGTGTCGCCAATCTGAAGCGCCATGTGGCTCGGTCCTTTCTAGAGCAGCCGTATCTATTCTGCGCTTTATATATCAGCTTTAGGGGATTTGCCGTGCGGGCATGGCCCGCGCCGGGACGAGCCTCCCGGCAGCTCAGTTACAGACGCGGCAGCGCCCCTCGGCGCAGGAGCAGGCGGGTGCGATCAGCCCCACGCGCCGCGGGCCCCATCGGCGCACCCACTCGAGCGCCCCGGGCTCGATGCGGTCGCCTGACTCCCCAGGCCAGCAGTGGCGGAGCATGGCCGAGATGAGCACGTCGGTATCCGACTGTGATCGGGTCGAGATCGACTCGATGTGTGCGGCGATCTGCGTGTCCGGAGGATGTTCTGTCATCGAGCACACAGATACACCCCGCGGCGGCGGATTCCACGACCGGGCCCCGGGCGCCCACCACGGTTGGCAAGGCGCCCGGATGCCGGTGCCTGCTCAGCCGTTCTGCGGAACCCGCGCCAGGCTGTCCTGGTAGAGAGCCATCTGCCGCGCGACCTGCTCGTTGGTGACGCCGTCCAGGTGTCGCAGCCGATCGACGATCAGGCCGGCGTTGATCGTGTTGCGCTGGAACTCCTCGTCCTCGCGGACCGCCGCGAGCTGCTCGGCCGAGCCGTGCAACTCGATGTAGCCGCTGAGATCCCCGTTGGGACCGAGCAGCACGGTTCCCGATTTACGGAATCCGCTTTTCTTCGCAACCTCTTCACTGAATTTAGCCTGACTGAGGCAGACTCTTAGGCCCAGTTGATCGCCACGGCGATACTGGGTTCTGCGACGTAGCAAGTCGCCCAGAAACACCCCGTCCGGTCCGCTTCCCCCAGCGGGCCGGACCCCCTTAAGGGGCGATGCCGGTCCTCCGCCAGCCATCCCGATGCGCCAGGCTCAGACGCGTTGCTAAGTTTCGCCGGCTCGGCTATCCCCCAGCGCGAGGAGAAAAAATGGGCGATGTCATGATCAGATGCCCCAACACCAACAGGCCCATAAACACCGGCATGTCCATGGACAGAGAGTCGTTCGAGAGCTCCCGCTTCAAGAACCGGACCGTCGTTTGCCCTCACTGTGGCGAGAGCCACAGATGGGACAAGAAAGACGCCTTCGTCGCCGACGAATAGCTGCTTCCAGCGCCCGAAACCCCGGAGCTCAGCGCCCGCCGAGTCCGCCGGCGTAGCGCAGGAACGGATCGACGTCGAGGCCGCGCCCCGTGGCCCGCTCGACCAGTGGGATCGTGTCCAGGCGCCGACCGTAACGGTGCACGTGCTCGGCCAGCCAGCTCTGAATCGGAGCCGCTTCGCCGCGCCGCAGATCATCGTCGCGCGGGCCGAGCTCGGCCTCCATCGTCTCCCACAGCTGCGCGGCGATCAGGCAGCCGAGGCCATAGCTCGGAAAGTAGCCGAAGCTCCCGGCGCCCCAGTGCACGTCCTGCAGGCATCCGAGCGCGTCAGAGGGAACCTCAACGCCCAGCAGGCGGCGCATGCCGTCGCGCCACGCCGCGGGCAGATCGGCGACCGCCAGCTCGCCATCGATCAGGGCGAGCTCCAGCTCGAAGCGCAGAATGATGTGCAGCGGGTAGGTGAGCGGGTCCGCCGAGACGCGAATGGCGGAGGGCTGCACCCCCACGAGAGCCGCATTGAGATCGCTCGCGGCGATGGCATACCCACCGTCATTGAGCTCAGCCGCCAGAACCTCGGCGAAGGCCGGACTGCGCGCGACATGGTTCTCCCACAGCTTGCTCTGGGACTCGTGGATCGACATCGACGTGCCCCGCCCCAGGTTGGTGCGCTCGAGGCCCTCATCGACCTGGCGCTCGTACAGCGCGTGACCGTACTCGTGCAGAGAGCTGAGCAGCGACTCGAACTCGCCATCGATATAGCGGGTGGTCAGGCGCGTGTCCCGGCGGCCGAGCCACGCCGTGAAGGGATGAGCCGAGGTGTCCACCCGCCAGCTGCCGGCGTCCACCCCGAGCCGGCGCAGGGTGCTCGCGACGGCAACCTGCTGCGGTGCGACCGGAACCTCGATCGGCGGGCGCGGCGAGCGAAGCCGGGTCTGCTCCACGAGCGGCGGCAGCGCCACAGCAAGCTCTCCGAACACCCTCCGCAGCTCCTGCGTGCTTAGGCCGAAGTCATAGTCTCCGAGGAGCGCGTCGTAGGAGCTCTCGCCATCCTCGGCCACACATTCCGCGTAGGCGCGGGCGAGCTCCACGTTTCGCTCGAGCGCTGGTGCAAAGCCGGGGAAGTCATCCTGCTCGCGGGCGCGATGCCAGCTCTCCTGCCCGTCGGCGCTGGCGCGCGCGAGGTCGACCGCCAGCTGCTCGGGAACCAGGCGAGCCCGCCGCCAGTCCCTGTGCGCGACCCGCACGATGTCCCGGTCGAGGTCATCCAGCTCGGCCCCGTCGAGCTCGGTCAGCCAGTCGCCGATCTCCTCGGCCGTGGAGCGATCATGGGTCAGGCGGGCGAGCGCGCCGAGCTGATGCGCTCGCGCGATCGCGCCCTCGGGCGGCATCATGACCAGCTGATCCCAGTGCAGCAGCATCTCAACGGATGCCAGATCCACGAGCTCGGCCATGCGCTCGCGCAGCCTCTCCAGGGCGATCATGGCGCCAGAGGGTACGCGGGCGCCCTGACGCGCCCGCGGCGTGGCGTCAGTTTCGCCCGCCGAAGATACGCAGGAAGAACAGGAAGATGTTCACCACGTCGAGAAAGATCCCGGCGGCGAGGGGAACCGCTTCCTGCATGCCCGCCCGGCGCATGCGGTTGAAGTCCAGCACCGTGTAGCCGCCGAAGATGCCCAGTCCCAGCAGCGCGTAGATCAGGTTGCCGGCCGGTATCGACACGAACACGGTGACCAGCCCGAACACGATCAGCGCCAGCAGCAGGAAGAACAGGATTTTGTAGAAACCGGACAGGTCCTTGCGAATCGCATAGCCGGTGGTGCCCAGTGCGCCCACGAACAGCGCGGTCGCAGCCGCGGCCTGCCACACCGCGTCGGGCTCGGCTTCGACGTAGCTGTTCAGCACACCGCCCAGCCCGAGGCCGAGCAACAGGCCGGCGGCGAACAGCAGGGTGATCGACAGGGCCTCTGAGCGACGGGCGAAGTTCAGGCCGACGATGCAGATGAAGCCGCCGATGAAGCAGATGATCGAGGCACCCTCGGTGATTTCGCGGCCCAGATAGGCCCCCAGCGTGAAGAAGCACAGAGTCACCGCGACCAGCCCCATCACCTGCCCGAAGACGCCGGCGGCGCCCACGGTCTCGACCGAGCCGAACATCCCTTCGTCTCTGTAACCGGCAGCCTGGGGCACCGCGTGACTCCTCTCCTGAGCTCTGTTGGGGCGAATGCATTGGCTTCGCCGGGGCCGAGCGCGGATTTTAGGGCCCCGGCGCCGCAGGGGCTCAGATGCCCATGGGCTCTCGCGCTATGCGGCGTGCAGCGCCGGCGCCGGCGCCGGCGGCGGCGAGCTGAACAGCCCGAGAAAGCGGGCCACCGCCGGCCTTCCGCCCTCGATCACGACCTCATTCGAGCGCAGCGCCTCGGCGAGCGACCGCTGGCGTGCCAGCAGCATGGCAAACGTGTTGGCGCTCGTCTGGATCACCGCGTCGGGCATCTCGCCGGCCCCGCGCGCGATCCTGATCTCAGCGTCTGCCACCACGACCGAAAAGCGATCATCACCCAGGCGCAGTTCGTAGGTCGCCGCCAGATCCGCCGCGGCGCCGGGATCGAACAGGGCGCGAAGGGCCAGCACGGCTGCGTCGATGCCGATGTCGACGTCCCGCGGCGGGAACGGCGAGCGGTCACCCCAGCGTCCGAGCTGGGCCACGATTGGCCCCAGTTCGCGCCCCCAGTCGGTGAGCTCATACACCCACGAGCCGGCCGGCGGCCCGAGCTTGCGACGCACGACCACGCCCGATCGCTCGAGCTCGCGAAGCCTCTGGGAGAGGACGTTGGGGCTCGCGTGGGGCAGGCCGCCTCGCAGATCGGTGAAGCGCTTGGGGCCGAGCAGCAGCTCGCGAACGACGAGCAGCGCCCAGCGCTCGCCGATCAGGTCGAGGGCGTGAGCGAAGCGACAGGCGTCGCGGTATGTGCGGGTTTCAGCGATACATCCATTCTACCGACTGGTCCTGACACTTATTGTTGTTACTCCTATTACAGGACTATTTGATAGCCTAGGACAACCAAATGGTCAGGCAACCACCGAGGAGGCTGCGATGAGGCAGGTGATGGTGCGCTATCGGGTAGCGGCCGATCGTGCAGCGGAGAACGAGGCGCTGGTGCGCGCCGTCTACGACGAGCTCGAGGCGACCCAGCCCGCCGGGTTGCGCTATGCGACCTTCAGGCTCGAGGACGGCGTCAGCTTCGTGCACATCGCCGAGACTGATGACGGTCGTAACCCGCTGTCGGGGGTCAGGGCGTTCGCGGAGTTCCAGGCCGGCATCGCGGATCGCTGCGAGGAGCCTCCCGTCGTGGCGGACCTCACGGAGATCGGCTCCTTCCGCCTGTTCGGGGCGCAGACATGAGCGCCCCGGCGCCGAGGGCATCGGCGACCGGCTCGGGTACCGAGCAGGATCCCTGGGTCCTGACGACTCCGCCCGGCAAATCCGAGTATCAGGCCCATCGCCTCCACAGCGCCGACCCGCCGGCGCTGGTGGTCAGGGTCGGAGCCACCGAGCTGCGCTACCACCTGCGCTGCATCGAGGACCTCCAGGAGATGCTCAGGGCCCATGGCGACTGGATGGCGCTAGGCAGCGCCGATGAGCAGAAGCCGGCGGCCGAGGGCAGCGTCGAGTCATGGGCCCGCTCGCCGGAGAATCCCGTCGGCGGCTGGTATGGCCTGAACAAGGGGCTGCGCGGGCGCTTCGCCAACTACGTGCCGCCCGTCCTCGAGGTGCTCGGCCTGGCGGAGGTCGAGCACAACGCCCGCAACAACCGGATGCGCGCTGTCTGAGGCATCTTGGCGGATCCTATCCCGCCCCTCCGGATTCCCCGCGTAGCGAGCGGACGCCCTCCGAACCCAGAACCACGGCGATCAGCAGAGCCGAGACCGGGTCCGCCCACCACCAGCCCAGGGCGCGTTGCAGAATCAGGCTGGTGAGTGCGAAGGCCGCGAGGGCGACGCCCGAAGCGCTCAGCAGGCTGTCCGCACGCAGAGCGGGGCTCCCCAGCTGTTGGGAGAGCCGGTACTTCGACACGGCCAGAAACGGCAGCACGGCGAGCGCGGCCAAGGCCTCCGCGATCCCGAACAGCGACGTCTCGGCATGACTGCCGTCGAGCAGCGAGCGCACCCCCTGCACGAGCAGGTAGGAGGCGATGAGCGAGAAAGCCACCCCGGCGACGCGCAGCGCCGTACGCTCGATTCGATCGGCCCGGTGGGCGCGCCCGGCCGCCTCGTCGGTGAACCGCCACACGAGCAGGCACGACACCGAGGAATCCACGACGGCGTTGACGCCGAAGCCGATCAGCGACAGGCTGCCGGTCAGGACGGCGGTCGCCACAGCCGCGCCGCCGACGGTGAGGTTCCACAGCACCGTTGCGCCACACAGCCGGGCGGCGCGGCGCAGCGCCGCTGGCCGGGGATCGCTCACCGTCTGAGCCTATGGCAGGGTCGCTGCCGGCTCTGCGCCAGCGGTACCCTTGCGGGATGAGCCTGCACCCGCTCGCCGAGCGCTTCGGGTCGGTCGCTGAGGAGTACGAGCGCGGCCGGCCCGAGTACTCCCCCGCCGTGGTCGGCGCGCTCATGGCCGAGCTCGGGCTCGAGCGGGGCGCTGAGGTGCTCGACCTGGCGGCCGGGACGGGAAAGCTCTCCCGGGCGCTGCTGGCCGCGGGGTTGGATGTGGTCGCCGTGGAGCCGCAGGGCGCGCTGCGCGATGTGCTCGCCGGGAGCATCGGCGCGGCACGAGTCCGGGAGGGCCTGGCCGAAGCCATACCGCTCCCCGACGGGTCGGTCCAAGCGGTGGCCGTCGGCGAGGCATTTCACTGGTTCGAGCAGCAGGCGGCCCTCGCGGAGATGCGCCGCGTGCTGCGCCCCGGCGGCGGGCTCGCCCTGCTCTCGACGATCCCCGATTGGCGCGGAGCGTCCTGGGCGCGTGAGCTCGGCTCGCTGGTCGCCTCGCTGCGCCCCGAGCACCCCTACTTCGACGGCCCGCCGTGGCAGGACGCGGTTCGCGCTGCCCCCGGCTGGAGGAACGCGCGTGAGGTTCGCGTGACGACCTTCCAGAGCGCCGACAGCGAGCGGATCATCGACCACCTCGCCTCCATGAGCTGGCTGGCCGCGCTTCCCGACGATCGCCGGAGCGCCGCGATCGCACAGATGCGAGCGCTCATCGAAGCGGGCGAGACGCCCGCGGAGCTGCCCATCAAGGTTCGCCTGGGATTGGCCGAGCTGGCGTAGGCGCCGGACCGCGCCGCCTGTGGCGGCCGCGGATCAACGCAGCGGCGTCAGTATCGAATCGCTGCCCGACAGCCCCGCCGTGCGCTCGGACCACCAGCTCATCGGCACGATCGAATAGGCCTGCTCGCGCGACTGATAGTCCAGTTCGGTTGCAAGCGTGATGACCGAAACGATCATTTCGTGAAGCCACTTGTCGGAGCCGAGCTCCTCGGCGTGCTCTGCGGCCACACTGCTGCGAGCCAGCGCGCGATCCCGTCCGGACTGACCATCCAGGGGTTCGTTGTAGGTGAGCACACTGCTCAGCCACTCGAGCCGCCCGGCGAGCTCCACATGGCGGTCCAGCACCGCCGCGTAGGAGCGCGCGCTCACCATCACCGGAGCCCATTTGGCGATCACCTCGCCATAGTGACCGCTCAGGGCCGTGGTCACCCTCTGCAACAGCGCGCGCCGCTCCCCGCCGGCGAGCAGCTCATCCGCGGCTCTCGAGACGCGTGCGGAGTCACGCGCCACCTCGGCGCTCTCGAGCAGCGACTCCACCGATCCGCCCTGGACCTCCGCCAGCTCGAGCACCTCGACCATCCCGGTCCACGTCGCCCGCGCGGCCTGGATGAGGGCGAACAGGACGCTCTGGGCGAGCAGGTTCCAGCGTCGCTGATCGCGCCGGTCGATCACCTCGTTGACCACGATCACGGTCACCACCAGCACGAGGATGCTCGCGAGAAGCGAGGTCAACAGCGCGTGGCGCTCCCAGAAGGACCCGAACACGAAATCCGAGGCACCGGCGGCGAGCACCAGGACGAACCCGGCGCCGGCGGCCAGCAGCAGACGCCGCTCAGCGATCATGGACGCAGCCTAGTGGGCGAGGTAGGGTTAGGCATGCCCACCTGGGAGGACGTGCGCCGGATTGCCCTGGCCCTGCCCGAGACCAGCGAGCGGCTCTCGCGGGAGCTGTGCCAGTGGCGGGTCAAGGACAAGCTGTTCGTGTGGGAGCGGCCGCTGCGGCGCGGAGAAATCGAGGCTCTCGGCGCAGGCGCGCCGCAAGGGCCGATCCTGGGCGCCCGCGTGGAGCACCTCGTGGCGAAGGAGGCCCTGCTCGCAGCGGACGCCGGAGTGTTCTTCACCACCCCCCACTTCGACAACCATCCGTCGGTCCTCGTGCTGTTGGACCGGATCAGCGCCGAGGGCCTCGATGAGGTGATCGTCGAGGCGTGGCTTGCGCGCGCGCCGAAACCGCTGGCCGAGGCCTACATCGCAGAGTTCCTCTGAACGGGCCGTCGCGGACATCTCCCAACGGCACCAGCGGGTGCGCGCGAGCGCACCCTCATCGGCCTCAGCGTGCACCGGTCAGGCGGGGCCCGCCACCTCGATCGGACGGCGTCGCCCCACCCCTCTGGTGCGCTCCGCCGGCTCGCGGGCGAGCGCCCGCTCCGCGGGCGCGCCGTTGCCCCGCTCCGGCCCATCGACAGCGAACGCGATGTTCTCGGCGGGCTCGGGCACGCCGATGAAGTAGCCCTGAGCGACATCGCACTTCAGATCGCGAAGCAGGTCGAGCGTGCCCTCGTCCTCGATCCCCTCGGCGACGACGCGCATTCCGAGGGCATGTCCCAGCTCGATGGTCGAGCGCACGAGCTGCAGGTCACGGTCGCGCTCGCCACTCATCAGGTGTGTGATGAACGTGCGATCCAGCTTGAGCTCTCCCGCCGAGAGGCCACTGAGATAGGCAAGTGACGTGAAGCCTGTCCCGAAGTCGTCGATCGACACCACGATGCCGAGGCGGCGCAGCTCCTCCACGACGATCGTGGCTCGGTCGAACTCCGTGATGATGCTCGTCTCGGTGATCTCGAGGACAACGGCCTCGGCAGGTAGACGGTGGCGGACGAGCATGGCCTGCACCATCGCCGTGAAGCCGGTGTCGACGAGGTTGCTCGCGGATACGTTCACGGATACGCTGGCGGCGCCTCCCGTGGCCCGCCAGCTCGCGCATTGAGCGAGCGCCTCCTCGAGCACCCACGCGGTGAGGTCCCTCATCAGGCCGGCGCGCTCGGCCAGGGGAAGGAACTTCAGCGGGGGAATCATCCCGAGCCGGGGGTGCGGCCAGCGGAGGAGCGCCTCGAACGAGTTGATGGCGCCTGTGCGCATGTCCAGCTGCGGCTGGTAGTGGAGCAGGAGCCCGGTCTCGGCCAGCGCGATGCGAAGCTCGTCCGCCAGCCGCAGGAGGTTGCCGCTTTCATCGAAATCATGCTCGTAGAAGGCGAACGGCTCGCCCGCCAGCTTGGCTCTATACATCGCGACATCCGCGCAGGCGATCAGGTCCTCGCCGCCGAGGGCGTCGAGCGACGCTCGCGCGATGCCGATGCTCGCGCTGATGTGCATCCTCACCTCGTCCAGCACGAACGGCTCCTCAAGACTCGCCGTGAGGCTCTGCGCGATCTTCGTGGCGTGGTTCCTACCCGCGTCCAGCAGCACCGCGGCGAACTCGTCCCCGCCGAGGCGGATGAGTGCGTCGCTGGCGCGCAACGGACGCCGGAACCTGTCACCGAGCTGCCTCAACAGTTCATCTCCGGCCGGATGGCCGAACGAGTCGTTGATCTCCTTGAACCCGTTCAGGTCGATATACAGAAAGGCCAGCTGCCGCGGCGCCGCGCCGGTCTCCTCGGCAAAGAACGCATCGAGCATCCCGGACAGGAATCGCCGGTTGCCGAGTCCCGTGAGGTGGTCGGTCAGCGACTCTTGCTGTCGCTTCTGGGTGAGCGCCCGCATGCTGCGGACCGACAGCGACAGCCGGATGCCGACCATGACGAGCGTCGCCGTGGCCAACCCGATCGCAACCGGCCCAGGATGACTGAGACTGGCGGCCACCATGATCACGAGGCACAGGGTGGCCGCCAGGCCGGGTAGAAGAAAGCCCGGCGGCTTCTGAAGCGCCAGTGGATCGGAGCGGCCGCCTGGCACCCACATGGCCATCGACACCAGATAGATGGCTGCCGGCCAGGCGATTCCATTGGCGACCACGCCCACGTGTGAGGAGCCGACGCCTGAGCCGAACAGGTTGAACGTGTCGCCCACCGAGTTCAATGCCATCCCCGTCGCCAGGAGGAGCCACGGCAGCCTGCTCCTGCCGGCGAGCATGGCCGCGCTGCCCACCACCAGGGCGAGAAGCAGCAGGTCCCCCACCGGGTAGGCCAGGTTCGTCGCCACGGCGAGCGCGCCGCCCCCAGCCGAGCCGAGCAGGCCGTGGAATGCGAAGGCCGCGCACACCGCCGCTGCGCCGAGTGCCGCGATGATGCTGTCGAGCCAGCTTGGGCTGCTCAGGCGCCTGACCTCGCCCCGGATGAACAGCACGACGCCCACATAGGCGAGCGGGAAGAAGCCCAGGTAGAACGCGTCCGCCAGGGACGGCGTCGGAGGTTCCGCTCCGCCCAGCGACTCGATCGTCAGCGCCAGGTCTCCGAGCGTCCAGGACAGCAGGCTGGCTCCCAGAACGAGCGGCACGAGCCGTCCCCTGCGGCGACCCAGGCCCCTGCCGACGCACAGGCCCACCGCCGCGATCTCGAAGGCGACGACGAGCCAGCCGTCAATCAGCGTGGAGGACTGATCGGCCGGACGAGCGATCAGCAGTCCGAGATAGGCGAGCAGCAGCGCGCCGAGCACGCCGAAGGCGATCCATACCGCCCGGACGCGTGGCCCATGCTGGCTCGCCTGTGCGTCAGCGCGTGCGTGAGCAACCGATGTAGACATCTCTCAGCGGCTCGACGGCCGGCGCGCGGAGTATGAATTCCCCTTACGGCACCGGACGGAAAGGGGCAGACCGGGTGCCGTCCACTCAGGCAGCGCCGTCCTTCAGCGGAGCGCCACCGACCTCGAGCCTCTCGTCGAGCGCCCCCGCCACGAGCCGGTGGTACTCCTCGTTCTCCAGCAGGAAGGAGTCATGCCCCCATGGAGAGGACACCTCGACGTGACGAGCCTCGACCCCTCCGCCATGAAGCACGTCGACGATATGACGCGAGTGCTCTGAGCCGAAGCGCCAGTCGCTGTCGAATGAGATCGCAAGAAAGCGCGTGCTCACCGCCGCCAGGTCGAGACCCGGCTCGGCGAACGGCTCGAAGTAGTCCATCAGTCGCGTGAGGTAGAGATAGCTGAGCGCATCGAAGCGCTCCGCGAAGCTCTCGCCCTGGTGATCCAGATAGTGCTCGACCTCGAAGTCGCTTGACATCGTCATCGGGGCATCCGGGCCACCTCGGCGACGGCGGTCGAACTTGCGCCGCATCGACTCCGTCGAGAGGTATGTGATGTGCCCGATCCTGCGAGCCACGGAGAGCCCGCGACGCGGCCTGCGCTGACCGTCGAGGTAGTCCCCCGCCTGGAAATCGGGATCGCCCATGATCGCGGCGCGGGCGACGGCTGTCAGGGCGATGTTCTGCGCGTTCAGGCGGGCGCTCACGCACACCAGCACCGCGCGCTCGACCTCGGCGGGATGATCCAGCGCCCACTGCAGCACCTGCATGCCGCCGAGCGAGCCCCCGACGGCGGCGTGCAGATGGGAGATGCCGAGATGCCCGAGCAGCGCTCGGTGCACGGTGACGAGGTCGCGCACGGTCAGCAGCGGAAAGCGAAGGCCGTGGGCGCGGCCCGTGGCGGGATCAACGCTCGCGGGACCGGTCGTGCCGGCGCAGCCCCCGAGCAGGTTCGGGCACACGACGAAGAACCGATCCGTGTCCAGCGGACGGCCGGGGCCGATGATCGTGTCCCACCAGCCACGCTGCTGCGGGTCCCCGTGGTGACCGGCAGCGTGGGCGTCACCGCTCAGCGCGTGGCACACGAACACCGCGTTGGCGCCGTCGGAATCGAGTGCTCCGTAGGTCTCGTATGCGACCTCGACCGGGGCCAGCGTCGCACCGGACTGCAGCTCGAGCGGCCGGCTGTCATCGAACAGCAGCGCCCGCTGCGTCTGCACGCGGCCGATGCCGCCGGTGGTCATGCCGTGACGAGAGATCTCGTTGCAGCCAGAGCCTGGTCGAGGTCCTCGACGATGTCGTCGATGTGCTCGATGCCCACCGACAGGCGCACGGTCTCCTGGGTGACCCCCGCCGCGGCGAGCTCCTCGTCGTTGAGCTGGGAGTGCGTCGTCGATGCGTTGTGGATCGCCAGCGACTTGGCGTCCCCGATGTTCGCCAGATGGCTGAACAGCTTGAGGTTCTCGATGAACGCCTTGCCGGCCTCGGCGCCACCGCGCACGCCGAACGTGACCAGCCCGCCGTAGCCACCGCGCAGCACACGGTCTGCGACCTCGTGGTAGGGGCTCGAGTCGAGGCCCGGGTAGTAGACCCAGTCGACCGCCTCGTGCTGTGAGAGATGCTCTGCCACGGCGAGCCCGTTGGCGTTGTGGCGCTCCATGCGCAGCGGGAGCGTCTCCACCCCCTGCAGGAACAGAAAGGCATTGAAGGGCGACAGCGCCGCACCGGTGTTGCGCAACAGGACCGTGCGGGCGCGGCCGATGTAGGCGGCCGGGCCGAGCGCGTCGCTCCACACGACGCCGTGATAGGACGGGTCGGGCTGCGTGAGACCGGGGTAGCGCTCGGCGTGCGCCAACCAGTCGAAGCTGCCGGCGTCGATGATCGCTCCGCCGATCGACGTCCCGTGCCCGCCGATGTACTTGGTCAGCGAGTGCACGGCCACATCGGCGCCCTGCTCGAACACCCGGGCGCCGATCGGCGTCGGGACCGTGTTGTCGAGGACCAGCGGCACACCCGCGGCGTGAGCCGCCTCGGCCCACGCCGGCACGTCGAGGACGTTCAGCTTGGGGTTGCCGACCGTCTCACCGAACACCAGGCGGGTGCGCTCGTCGGCGAGCCGGGCGACCGCTCCGGGGTCATCGGCGTCGGCCCAGCGAACCTCGATGCCGTACTGCGGGAGCGTGTGCGCGAACAGGTTGTAGGTACCGCCGTACAGCTGGGAGACCGAGATGATGTTGTCACCCGCCCGGGCGACGTTGAGCACCGAATAGGTGACCGCCGCCTGACCGGACGCCGTCACAAGTCCGCCGATGCCGCCCTCGAGCGCCGCGAGGCGCTCCTCCAGAACGGCCCAGGTCGGGTTCATGATCCGCGTGTAGATGTTCCCGGGCACGGCGAGCGCGAACAGATCGGCCGCGTGCTGGGTGTCGTCGAAGACGTAGGAGGTCGTCTGGTAGATCGGCACGGCGCGCGCGTTGGTGGCGCTGTCCGGCTCCTGGCCTCCGTGCAGCGCGATGGTCTCTGGACGGGGATGCTCGCTCACGATGGACTCCTCACATCTGCGGGTTGGCCTGCCAATTCCCGATAGCCTATCGACTTTATGGGCTTTGGTGGCCGGCGCGAGCGCTAGTCCGAGCCCTCGCCATCCCAGTAGGCGACGTTGCCGTCGGCGCGGCGGAGCATCACCTCGTCGCCGGGATCACCCGGCCACACACCGATCTTGTCGCTATCGGGATACACGGCGACCCCGGGCGTGCGAGCGCTCGAAAACATCAGGATCCGTGCCGGCGCCTGACCGCGATTGGTCGCCTTGTGGGCACCGGTGGGCCCTTTCGGGAAACACACGAGCTCGCCGCGCTCGACCTCCTGATCGCCCTCGGGGGTGCGCACCACCACGGCGCCGGCGAGCACCAGAAGCCACTCCTCCTCGTACTCATAGTGGTACGGGCACACGCTCTCGCCCGCGGGCAGCTCATAGACCTTGACCACCATCGCCTCGGCGCCCACGGCCCGACCGACGTCCGCTACGGCCGAGTGGTAGCCGCCGGGGTCGGTCTGGTCGTAATCACACTCGACGCTGAGGACGTTCGCCCGGCGCACCGGTCAATCCTCGCAGACAGCCGCCTCAGCGAGCGAGTCACCCCAGCACCGCCTGCCGGTCACTGGTTCTGAGCCTGCACGCTTCCCCAGGCCGCGGACATCAGATCGCAGAGCAGAGTGTCGCGCAACTCGTCGTTGCTCTCGTCTATGTCGTCGATCACTCGGACCACGAGCATCTCGGTGGGTTCGGCATTGGGGGACCAGTCGTTGAGTTCCATCACGAGACCACCGCATCGTCTGATTGGCCAAACTGTATAACGCGTAGATAAAGCAAGCTGATCGTGTCCTTGGTTCGCGATATGAGGCTCTCCAGGGCGGAGAAGCCCCGAGTTCTCTTGCTTGAGGAACCCGCGAGGAGCGTGGGTAGTTTCGCTGCCAGAGCAACGCTCTCGTCCAACTTGTGAGCCAGCGTTTTGCCTTTTTGGCCTACGCTCCGATTTCACCGAGGAATGCCGGCTCAAGCCGCTCGATCCCCCCTCCCGCGCCCGCTGAGCCAGCGGGCGCCACGGCCTTATCATTCGCGCCGTTGGAGCGGGAAACCGCTGCGGCCAACCGCCTTGGGGGACGGCTTCGGCGGGTGCAGGATCACTACAACCAAAGGGAGAGGGGATGCGATGTTGAGGATTAGGGCAACGCTGCTGGTTGCGGTCGCTGCTGCGCTGATGGCGGTCATCTCGCCGGCGGCCGCGAGCGCCAAGTACTCGGTTCCTTACGGCAACACGGCACTGGGGGACGCCATCTGGAACGAGACCTGGGCGCCGGAATCCGTGGAAGGGGCGAACAACAACTGCAAACCGAGCTCGGCGCACCCCTACCCGGTGGTGCTCGTCCATGCGACGCTGGCCGACGAGGGGTCCAACTGGGTGACCCTGGCGCCGCTGCTCGCAAACGAAGGCTATTGCGTCTATGCGTTCAACTACGGCGAAACGCTGGCCTCGCTGCCGATCATCCCGTTGATCACCCCGGGTCGCATCGACGCGCTCGGCCACATCGAAAAGTCAGCCGAAGAACTGTCGTCCTTCGTCACGAAGGTGCTGTCCAAAACGAAAGCATCGAAGGTTGACCTGGTGGGTCACTCCCAGGGCGGGATGATGCCCAACTACTACATCAAGTTCCTGGGCGGGGCCGCGAAGGTGAACGAGCTGATCGGGCTGGCCCCGAGCAACCACGGCACCACGCTGAGCGGACTGACCACTCTGCTCGAAAAGTTCCCGTTTGCGGGTGAAATCGTGGGTGGCCTGCTCGAATTCCTCGGAGCGCCGTCGCTGCCGGAACAGGAGCAGAGCTCAGCCTTCGTCAAGAAGCTGTTCGGCTCGGGAGAACCCGTTGTCGCGGGCGTGCGCTATGTCGTGATCGAGACCGAACACGACGAGGTGGTGACCCCCTACGCCAACGCGTTCCTGAACGGCTCCGATGTGACCGACATCACCATCCAGAGCCAGTGCCCCAAAGATCCCGTCGCGCACATCGGCATGTTCGACGACTCGCCGGCACTTCAGAACGTGCTCAACCAGCTGAGCGCGAGTCCCAACCCGACGTTCAAAGCAACCTGCAGCAACTACGGGCAGGGCATCTAGCGAGCGCCCTGCGATAGCCACGCGGTTCTCCTGCGGTTCTGGCCTGCGAGAGGCGGGCCGGGACCGCAGGCGCCGGCGGTCCCGAGCGGCTCGGCCATCGAGCGGGCTCCCCGGGCTCAGTCGGCGTAGCGCGAGGCCGCGTGGGCGGTGAGCGCGTTACGGGGACGGCTGTGCGGCTCGGGCTCCAGCTCGGTCGCGGGCCCAGGCTCGGGCGAAGCACGGTCGGCCCATGTCCGCAGGAACGTCTCAGCCGCGGCTGCGTCCATGGGCCGCGCGTAGAGAAAGCCCTGGCCGCTGTCGCACCGCTCCTGCTGCAGCGCCGCCAGCTCCCCGCCGTCATCGATGCCCTCGGCGAGCGTCTGGATCGACAGGGCCTTGCCGAGCTGCACGAGCGTGTGAACGAGGGTCTCACCCTCGGCGCTCTCCGTGAGACGGGAGATGAACGACCGGTCGATCTTGAGTTCGTCGACCGGAAACTGCTGGAGGTGGGCCAGGGAGGAGTAGCCGGTGCCGAAGTCGTCGATGGCTATCCGCACGCCCAGCTCCCTGATGGCAGCAAGTCGCCGCGTGGTCTCCTCGACGTTGCGCATCAGGGTCGTCTCGGTGATCTCGAGGGTCAGCGCGCTCGCATCCAGACGGCTCCGTGACAGAGCGTCGCGCACATCGCGAACGAACTCGTCGGTGTCGAGCTGGCGTGCGGAGACGTTGACAGCCATCCCGATCTGATGCCCCGCCCGGCGCCAGGCCGCCCCCTGTCGGCAGGCCTCCTCGAGCACCCACTTCCCGATCGCGATGATCAGACCGGTCGTCTCGAGCAACGGAACGAAGTCGTCGGGCTGGACTGTGCCCCTTGTCGGGTGCTTCCAGCGGATCAGGGCCTCGACGCCGTTGGGGCTCATGTCGCGCAGGTTGAACGTCGGCTGATAGGCCAGGAAGAACTCGCCGTTGCCGAGGGCGCCGCGCAGGTCCATCTCGAGTTCCATGCGACTGCGGACCGCATTCTGCATCCCCGACTCGAACACCACATAGCGGTTCTTGCCATCCCACTTGGCCTGATACATGGCGATATCCGCATCGCGCAGGAACTCCTCCGCCGACGACCGCGGGACCGAGGCGATCCCGATGCTCGCGGTCACCATCACCTGGGCGTCGTGCCCGTGGTCCGCAGAGGCTCCCGCGAGCCCGAACGGCGCTCCGAGCGCCTGCTGCAGACGCGCGGCGATCAGCTCGGGGCCCTGCTGGAGCGAGAGCTCCTCAGCGATTACGACGAACTCGTCCCCGCCGAGACGCCCGAGCGCATCGGTGTCGCGTACCACGCCATCGAATCTCTCAGCGACCAATCGGAGCAGTTCGTCGCCGGCGCCGTGGCTCAGCTTTTCGTTGACGCTCTTGAAGTTATCGAGGCCGATGAACAGCGCCGCGACAGGGGCCTGGTGACGCCGGGCGCGCACCAGCATCTGCTCGGTCCGATCGAGGATCAAGGCCCGGTTCGGGAGTCCGGTCAGGGCGTCGTGGGTGGCCACGAATGCCAACTCCTCATCTGTTCGCTCGCGCTCGCTGTCAAAGGACTTGGAGATCTGAACGAAGCCGAACTCGAGCCCCTGCTGCAGCATGGTGAGCGCCTGGGACAGCGCCTCAGGGGAAAGGCCCAGTTCCCGGGCGGACTCCTGCAGCACCTCGGCCACCGCATCGCGCCAGCAGAGGCAGTGTGTGATCACATCGTTCAACGAGGCCTCGCGGTGACCGGCGAGCTCGCCGTAGAAGAGCCAGGTTTCCACCCCGGCATCGCGAGCGGCCAGGGCACTCTCCCCGGCGAGCCACCGGGCCAGCGCGACCGTGGAGGTCGTGCTGACCCTCTCGGCCCTGTGTTGAAGCGGTGAATCGATTCCGAGGCGTCCGGTTCTGAGAACCGTGAGCGCGATCACCTGCTCGAGCCGGGCCTTGAGCGCCTCGCCCAGGCGGTGCACCTGCTCCTCGAGCTCCGAAGAGGGGGCCCGCGTCCCGTCTACTCCCAAGGCCGTGGGTGGCCGCTGCGCTCGCATAACAGGACTGACTCGACGGTGGACCGCACTGCTTGAGGGCGCAAGCCTCTCCTAGGCGACCCTTTTGCGGTGAGCGGGCGCGACAGCTGCCCGCATTGCGGAGATAATCGCGGGCATGGCATACGACGAGGACCTCGCCAACCGGGTCCGAGAGCTTGTGCTGATGGAGGACGGCGTCGCCGAGCGGCGCATGTTCGGCGGCCTCGCCTTCATGATCAACGGCAACCTGTCACTGAGCGTCAGCGGCAGAGGCGGTCTGATGCTGCGTGTCGACCCGGCAGAGAGCGATGCCCTGCTTGGAAAGCCGTATGCGCATAACTTCGAGACGCGCGGTCGCATCTTGCGGGGTTGGCTTCGGGTGGACGCGGAGGGAGTCCGGACCAAACGCCAGCTCGAACGATGGGTCGCTCGCGGCGTGGCCTATGCACAATCGCTGCCGAGCAAGCGGTAGCGCAGCCACCACCGTCGGCTCGACGCACGCAGACGTGAAGCGAGAGTATGCGGCCTGACCCGGGTGACAATCGAGGAGGGTACGGCATGGCGGAAGCACTGATTCTGGAGTTCGATGGCGTTGGTCGCGAGACCTACGACGCGGTCAATGGACGCCTCGGACTGGACCCGAACAGCGGCGAGGGCGACTGGCCTGCCGGCCTGCTGTTTCACAGCGGCGGCGCGAAGCCGGGAGGCTGGGTCGTATTTGAGGTGTGGGAGTCGAAAGAGGCTCAGGCGGCGTTCATGGAGGGGCGCCTTGGACGTGCCCTTCAGGAGGGCGGCGTCACCGCGCCGCCGGCCCGCGTCGAGTGGCTCGAGCTCGCGGCCTACCGCAGCTTCGAGGACTGACCGAGTCGAGCGCTGGCGGCGGGAGACTCGATGGACCTGGAACTCACCGACAGAGTCGCGGTCGTCACGGGGGCCAGCAAGGGCATCGGGCTGGCCGTGACCCGCGAGCTTGCGGGCGAGGGTGCAAACGTCGTCGCGGGCGCACGCACCCTCGAGACGCTGCGCGGCCTCGAGCGAGTCACGCCGGTGAAGGTGGACCTGGCCCACCCCGACGGACCGGCCCACCTGATCGACGAGGCAATAAGCCGCCATGGTCGCGTCGACGTGCTCGTCAACAACGTTGGCGGCGCCCACGTCCGGCTCGAGGGGTTCATGAGCCTCACCGACGGCGACTTCGAAGAGTCGTTGCAGATGAACTTCTTCGCGGCTCTGCGGGCGACACGGGCCGCTCTCGCGGACATGACGTCGCGCGGAGAGGGAACCATCGTCAACGTGGCGTCGATCAACTCGTTCTTCGAGCCGGACGGCGGCGTTATCGACTACGGCGCTGCCAAGGCTGCTCTGGTCAACCTGGCCAAGGCGCTGTCCCAGGAGTTCGGCCCCAAGGGCATCCGCATCACGATCGTCTCCCCCGGCCCCGTGGAGACCGACCTGTGGCTCGGCGACGACGGCGTCGCGAAGACCGTAGGACGCGCCACGGGCGCCGGCGCCGACGCGGTGCGGGCGCAGACGGAGAGCGGTATCGCAACGGGCCGGTTCTCGACACCGCGCGAGGTGGCGACTCTCGTGGCGCTCCTCGCCTCCCCGCGCACGGCCAACGTGACCGGCGCCAACTGGGTGATCGACGGAGGCATGCTCAAGACGACCTGAGGGGTGCGTGATCTGCGCATAGCGCAGGTGGGGCGCCGCCCCCGCACGCCCAGCCGCAGGGAAACGACCTCCGGGATCGACCGGATCCGCGTCGCATTCCGACCGGAGCCCGCTTGCTAATCTCGAGGGCAGGACCGGAAGGATGGGCAAGACACTCATGAGCTTTGTAGCTGCGCCGGATAGACGAAACGTCGAGGGTGATCGCGGAGGATCCGGACCCCCCGCGGCTCGTGTGCTGGTCGTCTTTGAAGCCGGCCGCAGCGGGGCAGCCGCGCTGCGAGCTGGCGCTGAACTGGCCGAAGCAGGCCGCGAGCTGTCTGTTGTGACCCTGGCGCCACAGGCCAAACCGCTGCGGTGCTGCGGAGGGGGCGGGGCGGGCCCCTACAACTGCGCGGTACGAGCCCAGGCCGACGACGAGCTGCGCGAAGCCCGGGGTCTCCTGGGGCCTGCGCTCAAGCCGGCAATGCTCACGGTGCTCGTCGGCCATCCCGAGCCGCCGCTCGTCCCCTGGATCGGCGAGCACGCCTTCGACATCGTCGTGCTCCCAGCCCGGCGATTCACGCGTCGCGGTGGTCGACTGGCCAGGCACCTGCGACGGGCGACCGGAGCGGACGTCCGTCTCGTCAGGTAGCTGATTCGAGCCCCCCCAGCTACGCCCGCCGACTCGCCCCGCCTGGGCGTGTGGGTAACCGAGACTCGCCAGTTTCGAAACTATGCTACCGTCTCATTTGCGGAACTGACCGGTTCCGTAAAAGCGACGGCGGCGGTGACCCATGCAACGCAGTGCGAGGTCGTGAGCACAGTGGCGAGCCTTCCGTCGGGGGCGAGGGCCGTGGGCCGGCCGAGAGAGGCTCGCGCCGACCGCGCGATCGTGACCGCTGCGCTTGAGCTGATGGCCGAGCGTGGCGTGCACGCGCTTCGCATGGACGATGTCGCCAGCCGCGCCGGTGTCGGCAAGGCCACCATCTACCGGCGCTACCGCTCGAAGGACCAGTTGGTGACCGACGCGGTCGGGGCGCTCGTCAGCGAGATCGAGATCCCCGACAGCGGATCGACCCGCGAGGATCTACTGGCGCTGATGCGCGAGGCGGTAGCGCTCTACAGCGACTCGCTCGCCGCCGGCCTGATGCCGACCGTCGTGGACCAGATGAGCCGCAACGCCGAGTTCGCCGCGGTGGCCCGAGACCGCTTTCTGAGCGACCGTCGCGAGGCGCTGCGTGTCGTGTTCGATCGCGGCGTGCGGCGAGGCGACCTGCGCGGCGACCTCGACGTCGAGCTGGCGCTGGACGTCCTCGGCGGGCCACTCTTCTACAGGCTGATGATCACCGGTGGACCGATCGACGACCGCCTCGCGGAGAACGTCGTCGAGCTGATTCTGCGCGGCTTCGCACCGGTGCCGCCGCGCGCCAAGAAGCCTCCTACAAGAAAAGGGAACAGCTCAAAATGAAGATCCATGCGCTTCAGACTGGAAACGTTCGCGTCAAGCACAGCTTTCTATTCCCCCGCCACGGTCTGCGTCGGCAGCTGGACCTGTTCATGCCCGACACCTGGTCGGATCCCCTGCCCATCCATTGCTGGGCGATCGAGCACGAGGGACGCCTCAGGCTCGTCGACACCGGCGAGACCGCGGTGGCGCGCAACGTCCCGTTCGCGCGCATGGAGGTGACGCCCGAGCAGGAGCTCCCAGCCGCCATGGCAGCGGCCGGCCTGCAGCTGGATGACGTATCTGAGGTCGTGCTGACCCACGCCCACGGCGACCACGTAGACGGCCTGGTGCACGTGCGCGAGCGAGTGCTGAGCAACGAGGTGGAGTTGCGCTACGTCGCCGCGACGTTCCCGCGCGTCATGCGTCGCGTCCTTCGCCAACCGCTGCCACCGGGATTCGGCCCCGAGGCGTTCTCGCTCGATGGCGGCCCCTTCGGCGCCTTCGACCGCAGCCGCGACCTCAGCGGTGACGGGCGCATCGTCGCCGTTGACACCCCCGGGCACACTCCCGGCCACGTGTCGGTGATCTGCGTCGATGACTCCGGCCGCCACGTCATGCTCGCTGGCGACTCGACCGACACGCTCGAGCAGCTCAAGTCGCTGCGCGCCGACGCCATCGCACCCGACCCGAAGGTGCATGTCGCAACGATGGAAAGGATCCTGGCCCATTGCGCCGAGCACCCGACGGTCTATCTGCCATCGCACGACCCCGAATCAGCGGCTCGGCTCGCCGGCTCGGTCACCGTCGACTGAACGAAGCGGCGGGGCGGCTTGCGCACGCCGAGACCCACCGGGCGGCGAAGCCTGACGCCAGTGAGGTGGCTTCGCCGGGGTCTCATTTGAGTTTCAGCACCCCTTCGACTTTGCCCGTCACTTCTTTGACCACTTCTTTGGTTTTGCCGAGAACTTCTTCGACTTTGCCCCCACTCTGTTTGCCTTTGCTCGAGGTTTCTTCGCCTTTGGCTTTGCCTGACGCTTCTTCGCTTTTGCCTTTGGCGGCGCTTTCTTCACCTTTGGCTTTGCTGGACGCTTCTTCGCCTTTTGATTTGCTGGATGCTTCTTCGCTTTTGGCTTTGGCGGCTCCTTCTTCGCCCCTGTCTTTGCTCGAGGCTTCTTCGCCTTTGCCGTGTGCTTCTTCGCCTTTGCCTTTGCTCGGGCTTTCGGCTCTGTCTTTGGTGGGGCTGACTTCGGTCTTGCCGCTTGAGCCTTCGCTCTTGGGAGCGATTGCCCCTTCGCCCGCGCCGCTGCCGGCGCCCTGACTCGAGCCGTCGCCGGACGATGGTTGCGCCCCTGCCGCACCGTGCGTCTGGACTGCGCCGGCAGGGGCTCCGGCCCGCGCACCGTGTCGCGCCCGATCGGCGGCATTCGGCGTGGCGGCCGCATTCGGGGCAGCGGACCCGCTCGCCGAGGTCGAGGACGCGAGCTGAGCGCGCGATCCGGTGCTCGCGGCTGAGGGCGTGGCCGCCAAATGGTGGTGGGCAACGGGCAGCCCGAGCGTCGCCGAGGAGACCGCCGCGCCGCCGACGAGGGCCGCGGCGGCCATGACCTTCGCGGCCGAGGCGACACTTGCGGCGCTGCCGCCGAACCACGCGAGCACCCGCTCCGGTATGCCCGCGATGATCGCCCACAGGGCAAGCGGACGTCGACCGGCATAGTGACGGCAGAAGGCACGCACGACGTCAGGATCGAGCCTTGTGCCCGCCTCAACCTTGAGAATGTCGATCGCTCTCTTGTGTGGGCTGGCAGGCCGGTACGGACGCTCGGAGGTGATCGCGTCGAACGTGTCCGCGACGGCGATGATGCGGGCACCGAGCGGTATCTCCTGCCCGGACTGAGCATCGGGATACCCAGTCCCGTCGAGGCGCTCGTGATGGTGTCGGACCATCGCTGTCAGCTCCGGATCGCGCAGCACGCCGGCCATCTGTGCGCCGTCGCCCGGATGCTTCTTGATCACCTCGTACTCCTCGTCGGTCAGCCGGCCCGGCTTGTGAAGGATCGCCGTGGGTGTTTTGATCTTCCCGACATCGTGGATGGCCGCAGCGGTGCGGATCCTCGCTACCTCGGCGTGCGGGAGGCCCATCCCTCTGGCGATCATCCACGAGTAGCGGGCCACCCTGCGCGAATGGCCGTGAAGGTAGGGGTCGCGCGTCTCCATCTCCGCCACCAGCTGCTCCAGAAGCTTGGCTCGATCCTTGGTGCTCATGCCGTCCAGGGCGCGGCGACGGGCCTCGCGCATGGGCCCGAGCGTGTCCAGAGCGGACGCCAGCCGGTGCTGCGTTCGCAGGCGATGCAGGTACCCCCAGACCATCAGCTCGCTGAACAGCACATCTTCAGAGCCGGGCCACTTCTCCCACAGGACGCGACCCAGATGGGAGGCGCCCAGTGACAGGCTCATCCCCAGCAGGACGCATACCACAGCCGAGGAGATGGTCCCAGAGGCGCGCAGCCACCAGACGATCGCGACCGGACAGCCGGCGACGAGCAGCGTTGCAACGACGACCTGAACGATCTGCTTGACCGACGGCGCCAGCGGCCGGCTTCGCAGAATCGCGTGCTCCGCGTCTGCGGCGGCGCCGGCCTCTTGCGGGTGCGCGGCGCCGCGCAGGCGAGTGCGGGTCAGGCGCGTGCCCACGGCGCGCGAGAGCTGCCGGGGGCGAACTGCGTTGGGCATCTCAGGGCCTCCTTCTGAATGCTGACCGCACGGGATCCGCTTACTTGTCGGTAACCGGGCGGTCTGCGAGAGATCCCTGGCTTCGCGTCCCCGCCTCGCGACGGGTTTGCCCTGAGCGACGATTGCGATTGATTGCAAGCAACCTCGGGCAAGCCGCGTGCTGACTTTACGCCCCGGTGCAGAACTGGACCAAGGGACATCGGCTCGCCCGCGCGGTGGCGGGGCGAGCCAGGTCGGGGGCTTACATCCCGAGCGCTACCTACCCGGGCCGACCGGGGGATCGGCGTCATCGTAGATGCGGGCCGCGGCCAATTTGCCGCTGTGACCCCGGACGTAGACGGCAACCCCGGCCTGCGGCGCCAACAGCGTCTTGCCCCACCGCACGACGTTGTACTCCAGCGCGCAGGCCCGCCCGTCGTCGATCACCGCGCAGTGCTCGAGTGGGATGCCGCCTCCGTTCGAGAACAACCGCTCGTAGAAGGCGCGAAGGCCGTCGGTGCCTGTGTGGATGTGCTCACCGCCCGCCGGCTCGCGAGCGTAGCCGTCCGGCTCAAACGATGCGAGGATCCCGTCCACGTCGCCGGCCGAAAGCGCGCGTTGGTAGTCGGCCACGACGTCCGACTCGCGTAGCTCCGGGCCGGGCTGCAGCAGGGGTGGGCGGTTCGCGTGGCGGCCTGTCAACGGCCAGCCGCTCGAGTAGATCCGGAGCTCGCTGATCCGCCCGTCCGATTCGCGGTCGGCGACGATCGCGAACGGAAGCTCGACTCGCCCCGACCCGTTGTCGAGGCGTAGAAGCACCTCCTCGAAGCCGCGTCGCTCGGTGACGACCTGCTCGACGTGCTCGACCGACACCTTGCGCCGGGCCAGCCAGGCGTTCGTCTCGGTGACGAACGCCTCGAACGCCCGAGCGCCCTTGACGCGCCCGCGCACAGGGTCGTGGAGCTCGGGCTCGCCGGCGAACGACTTGATGAGCGCGGCGGGCTCCCCCGTGATCAAGCCGGCGAAATAGGGCACAGCGGCAAGCTCGTCCCGCCGCTGGGTGTCCTCGAGTTTCGCGCGAGCCGGCGCTGAGAACAGCTCGGGAATCCACGGCATCGGACAAGCGTTTCATATCCCGCTCCCTGGCTACCCCGACCTGAGAGCCGGGTCGAGGTCCTCGTCGTGGAAGAACGCCGACCGGTCGCCGGCCTCCCAGGCCTCGCGAAGGCCGGGTGCGCTCGGGTCCCAGTCGGTGCGGATCTCGCGCGTCACCTCGCGGAGATCGTGACGAAGGTCCTCGACCGACGGGCGTCCCCAGAACCAGTAGCCGTTGTAGACGCTGTGGACGACGAGTCCCGGCTTGAGCACAAGGGTGTGCGGAATCATGGGATCGTGGTGGGGATCGGTGTACTCCTGGATGTCGAGATCCTTCTGCACCTTGCGCCCGGCGTCGGAGAGGAAGGTCCACTGGGCGCCGACCGAGGCCCGAAACTCGCGAGACTCGACGATGCTGTCTGTTGAGATCGTCACGACCTGCGTGTAGGCGACGGCGATCTTCGGATAGGCGGCCGCCAGTTCGAGATGTTGCTGGTGGTCCTTCGGGCAGTAGTGGCCACGTGAGAGCACGAGGACCATCGGGTCATTCCCCTGCAGCTCGCTCAGCTTCTGCCGGGTCTTGGTGTGGTCGGTCAGCTCGTAGTCGGGAAAAGTCCCGCCGGGTGCAATGTCAGCGCGCACGATCTGCTCCTTGTTCGCTTTGGGATGAGGGCCAAGTCGGTGCGGCATGATGATTAGGCTGGCGCCGAATTGGGAACTAGCGTGGTGGTCTGACAACGAGGCCGTTGACGGCATCGAACATCTTCCGCCGATCACATCCGATCGACTGATTCGTCCGCTGGGACATCCTTGCATCACTGATCCTCCTACCGATGTCGACAGCGGAAGACGGCATGAATACTCAATCGACACGAGCCGCCAAGCAGCCATGAGGTTCTGTGGTCGCCTCTCGCTTCCGGTACTGCTGGCGGGGGCGGTCCTCGCCCTCTCGGCAACCGCCGCGCAGGGCTCATTCGGCGTAACCGAAGCCAACTTCGAAGCCGAGACCTGCCTGGTCAGCTCGTGTACGTACAGCAGCGTCAAAACAACGCCAGCCGAAGCGTTCACCCAGGCGGCCGGCCACCCTCCCGCGGGCATCACGACGTTCGAAGTCAACCACAAAAAAGTCGGTCTGGCGGAAGAACCCGAAGGCGCCCTCAAGCGGATTCGAGTTGACGTCCCGGTCGGCCTCGCCGCCGACCCCGAGACGCTTCCCAAGTGCAAGCTCGCGGAATTCAACGCCAACACGTGCCCAGCCAACACCCAGGTCGGGACAACCGAATTGACTGCCTACGACGGCGTCAGCGATCTCCCGATCTCAGGCAAGGTGTACAACCTTGAACAGCCTGAAGGCTTTCCTCTGTTCTTCGGCATCGACACCGGAGTCGAACCCCTGGTGAACGTGCACATCTTCCTCGAAGGCCACGTCGCATGGAGCGGCGACTACCATGAGTATTTCGAAATCAACAACGTTCCCAAAGAAGGTGAACTCGGTGGGCTGAAGGTCCCGCTGAAGGTGCTGAAGTCCAAACTGAACTTCAACGGTCACGCCGGCGCAGGCAACTTCCTCACCCTCGGCAGCGCGTGCTTGAGCAGCACGACCTCGCATCTGGAAGTGGAATCCTATGAAGGAGAAGTCTCGAGGACCGAAACTCACTCACCCGCCGGCGTTGAAGGCTGCGACAAAGTCCCCTTCAAACCAACGGCAGTGGTCGTCCCCGAAACCGCTCAATCCGATGCACCGGATGGCGCCACGACCGAAGTGAAGACGCCACAGAATTCCGGTGCGGGTGAAATCAACACAGCTGACATCAAGGATGTGCACCTGACGTTGCCCGAAGGCATGACGCTGAACCCCGCTGCCGTGCGTGGACTGGAAGCCTGCAGCGCGGGTCAGATCGGAATCGGCACGACGAATCCGGTGACCTGCCCGGCGGCCTCCAGAGTGGGCGCTGTCACCATCGAAACCGATCTCCCGGCAGGCTCGCTGGCCGGCAACGTGTATCTGGGCAACCCGGGCGGAGGGCCGATCACCGGACCCCCATACACCATCTATCTGGACGCCGAGAGCGTTTACGGTGTCTCGGTCAGATTGCAGGGCCTGGTCACTCCGAATCCCAGCACGGGCAGGCTGGAAGTCACCTTCACGAACAACCCGCAGCTTCCGTTCAGCGATCTTCTCCTGGCCCTCAAGGGCGGCCCGCAGGCGCCGCTCGCCAACCCGCTGGGGTGCGGGACCGAACACGCCGAAGCCGCCTTTGCGCCTTACACGGGCTTGGCGACTTCGCTCAGCTCCACAGGGTTCGCGGCCACCGGCTGCGCCTCCCCGCTGCCGTTCCTCCTCACCCAGAGCGCCCAGAACACCTCCGCCAGCGCCGGCGCACACACCTCCTACACGTTCAATCTGAGCCGCGCAGACGGTCAGCAATACCTGTCGGGGGTGAAGACCATCCTGCCGCCGGGACTGGTGGGCGCGATCCCATCGGTAACGCCATGCGGGGAACCGCAGGCGCAAACGGGGGCATGCTCGCCGGCAAGCGACATCGGACAAGCGACGGTGAATGTCGGCGCCGGTTCACAGCCATATGCCTTCTCTGGTCCGGTGTTCCTCACGGGGCCCTACGACAACGCGCCCTACGGCCTGTCGATCCCGGTGGCCGCAGTGGCGGGTCCATTCAACCTCGGCACGGTCGTGACCCGCGCCACGATCAACGTCGACCCGACGACCGCGCGGGTGATCGCCACAGCCGCCCTGCCGACGATCGTCAAGGGCATTCCCCTGCGGCTGCGGGGCGTGAGCGTGGCGATCAACAGAGCGCGGTTCCTGTCGAACCCGACCAACTGCAGGGCACTGGCGACCGAATTCGCGCTGACCTCCACGTCCGGCGCCGCTCAGAGTCTGTCGAGTCCGTTCCAGATCGGTGGCTGCAGCGCGCTCGCGTTCAAGCCGTCGTTCAAGGCGACGACCAGCGGAAAGGCGTCCAAAGCGAACGGGGCGAGCCTTGAAACGACGATCAACCAGCCGCCAGATCAAGCGAACATCTCCTCGGTGCTCCTGCAGCTGCCCAGGCAGCTGCCCTCGCGGCTGACCACGCTGCAGAAAGCGTGTCCCGAAGCGACGTTCGCCGCAAACCCGTACGGCTGCCCGGCCGGTTCGGTGGTCGGGGGCGCCAGGGCGAACACGCCGGTGCTGCCAGGCAAATTGACCGGGCCCGTGTTTCTGGTCTCGCACGGCGGGGCAGCGTTTCCCGACACCGACCTCCTCCTCGAAGCCGACGGGGTGCGCGTGATCGTCGTCGGCAACACAAACATCAAAAAAGGGATCACCACGACGAATTTCGCGACGACTCCCGATGTGCCGGTCACGAGCATCACGGTGAACCTGCCGCTCGGACCGCACTCCGCGCTCGCGGCGAACGGGAATCTCTGCTCCAGCCCGGTCGTGATGCCCACGACCATCACCGGCCAGAACGGGAAGGTCGTCAAACAGAACACCAAGGTCGCTGTCAGCGGATGCGGCGTGAGGATCCTGGGCCACCACGTCGTCCGCCATGTGCTCGTGCTCAGGGTTCAGACGTTCGCCGCCGGACGCGTGAGCGCGAAGGGCGAGAACCTGAAGACCGCCTTGCGCCATCTCAGCAGGGCCACAACGACGACGCTCAGGATCTCGCTGTCGCGCACAGGTCTGACGGCGCTGCGCAGGCACCGCAAGCTGAAGATCCACATTCGTGTCGGCTTCGTGCCCAGGAAAAAGGGCGAAACCAGCTCGGTGGCCGTCGCCGCTGTCACGTTCCCCTAGGGGCTCGGCCGGCCACACATCGCTGCGCCCCGCCTGACCGCGACAGCTCGGAGCCAAGCGGCTTACGCGCCATCCTCAGCCAGCAGATCACGCAGGGCCTGTACGCGCGTTTGGACATAGCCGGCGAGCTGGTCGCAGTCCTCGGTGGTCGGATCGGCAGCCGCGAACGGCGGCCCAATGGCGAACAGCCCGGCAGTCTCGATGTGGCCCACCTTGCTGAGTCCGTCGCCGAGACCATTTGCCCATCTGGCCACAGATCCCGTCAGGTTGACGAGAGCCATGCGTACCGTGAACCGATCGAGCCCGTGGGGGTCGGCGAGCAGTGGCCGGCGTTGCCGTGTGATCGCGCGGACCGCGAGCCCGCCCCAGTCGCATTCTTGTTCCAGCCAGGCCCGGAATTGTGGTGTGAGTGGAGGGGTGGACGGCGTGGCCACGAATCGACCGCCTAGGCGAGGGGCAGTAACGCGCCTGCGAAACCCTAGAGCAGGGGTCAAAGCTGCGACGGGCGACGCGACTGCGGCCGTGCGCGGTAGGGTGCACCCCATCGGGGCTTCGCGCCCTGGGTTGTTTCCGTCGGTCCGTTTTCCACCGCCACCGCGAAAGTTTGGGAGATCATGGATCCCGATCGTCTGAAGACCATTCCGCTGTTCTCGTCGCTGTCCGATAAGGCTCTCGACACGTTGAGCGTGTTCGCGAGCGAGACGTCGGTCTCCACAGGCAAGCGGCTCGTGCACGAAGGCGACTACTCCTACGACTTGATCGTCATCGAGACCGGCACGGCCGACGTGATCAAGGGCGGCGAGGTCATCGGCTCGTTGGGTCCGGGTGACGTCTTCGGCGAGATGGGGATGCTCTCCGGCGCCAAGCGTTCGGCCGACGTCGTCGCAACCTCCTCAATGCACCTCGTCACCCTCAGCAAATGGGATCTCAAGCGCATCTCCAACGAGGTCAGCGACCAGCTGCAGTCGCTCGTCGAGCAGCGCCAAGAGCTCAACCAGGAGCGTGCTCAACCGTCGTAGCTATCGGCCCGGCCGAGCAGTCGCGCAGTGACGCCTTCGATTGTCTGCTCGCCGTAGGCCATCGACGGATTGTCGATTGTCAGCACCGCCAGAGCGAACACGATTCCCGGTCGTTCCAGTCGCGCCGCCTGGTTGACCAGATCTTCGAATTCCGGCAGCCACCCGCCCTTGAAGAAGACCTGGAACTCAGGACGGGCCACCGCTGGTATCCCCCAACTCTCGCTGGGTTCGATCGACGAGAGCAGCCAACGTGCGTAGCCGTCGAATTGGCGTGGGATGAGCGCTTGCTGGTGGAAGAAGAAGCGGGCCAGGTCGGCCGCTGAGATCTCCGTAAAGCCCCAGAAGGCGCCACCTGACTCGTAGTCGACCATGTGCGCGGCTCTGGCGACGCGATCGAGCGCAGCCTCACCAACGATCGCGAGCACGGCCGAGGCTGCTTCGTTGTCCGAGGAGTGAATCATCGGATACAGCAGCGCCCTACTCGCGCTGTCCAGAGAGCGGTGCTGGCCGGCAAGCATCCTGAGATAGGCGACCAGCAGCATCGACTTGACGACGCTGGCCGAGTGGAAGCGGCGGTGCACGTCGACCCCCGCCAAGCTGCGGTCATTGTCGAGCACCGCGAAGGCATTCGTGCCCAAGCGGCGCGCGACGTAGCGGGCGGCCGCTCTCTCACGCAGCGACGACGGGTACGCGACTGGCTCGACCAGCACTTCGACGACCGGCCCAAACAGCCCGACGGCCCCCACAACCGCCACTCGGAAGTGAGTGTCGCGATACACGCGCACGGCAGCAAAGCTGTAGGAACCGTCCGCGGCTGTGACTGTGTGCGCGGCGTTGACGAATCGCCCATAGGGGACCGGGTCGAGCTGCAGCTCAAGGAGCCTTCCCGCCATCGGAACGCCGGAGCCGGTGAGAGTGCCCGAGATGGTGGTCGCGTGACCTGATGGGAGCCTGGCTGGGACGGCGCGGGTCGAGATGCCGTTGTCCGAGGCGGCCGCCGTCATCGCCCATTGGGCGCCCCGCGCCCGGGGCGCCAACAGCGCGCACAACGCGGCGGCACACATACATATGCACACGCGTCGTGTCATGCGGTGGTCATCCCGGCCCGAGCGATTCGATTGACGCGTATTGGCAGATCTTCGTGGTCGGACAGGACAGGCTGGCCGACTGCGCCCCGAATCGTTAGCTTGCCGGGAGCGTGATGTCCTGGCATTCGATCGCGGCCGCCTCGGCGGCAGTCGCCGTACTTGTGGCATCGGTGGCTGCCCGCGCAGCGCCGGCGGCGGTCACCGCGCCGGCGCATTCAGCGGACGCCGCCCGTTTCTCGATCCCGGCCAAGGCGGATCAGCTGATCGTGGTCTCCAGCCCGAACGACGATCCGCCGCCGCCGGGGTACCTCGCGACGCTGCACACCTACCAGCGCGCCAACGGCAGCTCGCCGTGGCGCGCGGCGTTTCCCGCATGGCAGGCCGAGACGGGCTCGGGGCACCTGCTCCCCGCGTCCGAGCGACGAGAGGGCGACCACGCCACCCCAGTCGGGGTGTTCGGCGTCGGCGCCACGATGTACGGCAACGCGCCCAACCCCGGGGGGCTGAGCTACCCCTACCACCACCTGGTGTGTGGCGACTGGTGGGACGAGGACCCCTACTCCTCGCAGTACAACCACTTCGTGCACCTCTCGTGCGACGCTACGCCGGGATTCGCCGATTGGTCTGAGGCGCTGTGGACCGAGACCGTGGCCTACCCCTACTTCGCCGTCATCGAGTTCAACGAGAGCCCGATCGTCTCCGGGCCGAACGCGCCGGGCGCCGGCATCTTCCTGCACAGCTGGGTGGGCACCGCGACGGAGGGATGTGTGGCCCTGCCGGAGCGTGACCTGCTCCGTGTCCTGCGCTGGCTGAAGCCCTCAGATCACCCGTACATCGAGATCGGGACGAATCGCCAGCTCGATCCGGTGGCGTGACCGTCGGTATCGGCGGTCTCGCACGGCGGCATTGGTTACGGAGCGGTCTCTGCTGGCCGCTGGGCGCTGACGCCCCTCGCGACGCGGAACTCCGCGGCGACCTCGCGGGTAGCCGCCTCTGCGCCGAGCGGAAATACGTGAAGCGCATCCACCCGCGAGATGCTGGCAAGGCGGGCCGCCAGTTCGCCCGCTAGCTCGATGCCGCCGCCGCGACTGATCTGCGCCAGAGCCCGCTGGGGAATCGCGACGCCCGGCAGTGCGCGGGCGCGCTCTGCCATGCGCTCACTGCGCAGCAGCGCGACGCTTGCGTAGAACCGCACGCCCGCGAGGGTGTCCTCGGCGGCCGAGAGGAACGCTTCGAGGCGCGCGAGATCGAAGACCATCTGTGACTGCAGGAAGGTGGCTCCAGCGGCGATCTTGCGCTGAAGGAGCCGCAGCTCACGCTCGACGTCCTCGGCGAAGGGATTGACGACCGCCCCGATCGCCAGTGGGTGCGGGGCGCTCCATGGCGACGCGCTCGCAATGAGCTGGGTGGCGGTCATGTCGGCCACATGTTCGATGCCAGGCACCGGATCGCCCTGCATGCAGAGGACCGCCTCGGCCCCGAGCGCCGCCGCGCCCACGACCTGGGAATGCAGGGCAAGCCTGTTGCGATCGCGGCAGGAAACGTGGACGATTGTCCCCACGCCCTGCTCCCGCGCGAGCGCGACCGCAGCCAGCGGCGACATCCGCGGCTGGCCGGCGTGATTGTCGGTCAACCCAACGACGTCGACGGTGTCGGCCAGAACAGCGATGCGGTCGCTGACGCGCGCGCCATCGGCCTCGGTCGGCAGCGAGATCTCCGCGGAGGTCAGGGCGGTCAGTGACACGATCGCTGAAGCCTAGCCCGCCGTTCCGTCAGGGCGACCCATGCCTCGTCGTCAATGCGCTTGCTCGCAGCCGAAAGCGGATGCCGCGCGACCTGCTCCTTGGAGCTACCCGCAGCTACGATGCAAGGAAGCGTTCGATGTCCGCAGTCTCGCGGGCGAGCGCCGGAGCGGGCGTGGGCCGCGCGAACCACGCCGGCTCGGGACGGCCCTTCTTGATCGACCAAGTACCCGTTGCTGCTCCGCGATTGAGAACGACGGGTTTGAGCATCCCACCGCCCCTCAGGATGTGATGGTCGTCCGCGGCCACGACGAATGGCCCGCGAGTGCGGTAGCCGAGCATGAGCGTGTCGAAGGCGGCGAGCAGCAGACAGGGCGGTGTGTCGTCGTCGGGCAACAGGTCAACGTCGCTCGGCGCTCCGGCGGCTTCGAGCGCGCGGCGCGCCTGTGTGATGGGCAGCGAGGACCACTTCGCGAGGTCGGTTGCGTCGCAGGGGCCGTAGCCTGCGCGGTAGCGGGCGCCAAGGATCGCGAGTGCCTCGTCGAGGTCGACCGCCGGGGGTGGATCGGCCGCGTGCAGCAGGCCGGCAGTGTCGGTGACGACGAGCCCCTGCGTCGAGAGCCACGGAACGAATGTGTTGATCGGACCCTGCTCGAGCGACGGGTGGCCGCGATCGACCAGCGCGCGAAACAGCGACGGCCGGTCGCGGGGACGCTCGCGGCAGAGCTCAACGACGTCCCCGCGCATGGCGTTTACCTCCTCCACGATGCCGAAGCGCGCGAAGCGCGCGCCGAACACGCGGGCATTTCGCCGCGCGAATAGCGCGTGCAGCCAGGGGCGATCGGACGCCGCGATCAGGTGCACCGTGCCGCGGACCGTCCAGGTGCGCAGGAGCGGCGCGGCGCGGACGGCGCTTCGGGTGAGGCCAGGCACGCGCGAGCGCAGTGCAAGAGCCGCCGCGCGCAGATCCTGAGCCTGGACGCCGATTACAGCCAATGCCGCTTCCTCGGCGCTCTTGCATGCCGTTGCCGGCGTCAGCCGCTGCGCCGCCAGACGGCCAGCACGCAGTCGCTCGTCAGCGTCCATCAGACAATCCTCGCATTCGGGCCGCGGATCACCGCCACAGCGGCTGGCGCTCTTCGCGGTGGTCGTTCGTCCTGACCCACAGGCGGCCCCCGTCGAGGCCGAGTACCATCGACCAATGACGCAAGGGCAGGGCGCGGGTGCGGTGGCGGTGGCCAACGAGGAAGCGGTGCGTGCATGGGACACGGTCCTGTATGAGCGGTGGAAGTCGAACCGCAAGGTGTTTGTGGGCGCGCTGACGGACGTTACCGAGGACGTGTTCGAGCTCTTTCCGCCGCCCGAGGGTGGGCGCTGCATCGACATCGGGTGCGGCTTCGGCGAGACGACCCAGCAGCTGGGTGAGCTCGTCGGACCGGGAGGCTTCGCGCTCGGTACCGATTCCTCGCCGCGGTTCATCGAGGACGCCCGTCGCGAGGCCGCCGAGTCGGGGGTCGAGAACGTGGCGTTCGAGACCGCTGATGCACAGACGGCGGAGTGGGATCCGATCTACGACTACGCCTTCTCGCGCATGGGGACGCAGTTCTTCGCCGCACCGGTTCCGGCTATGCGTGCGATCCGCGGCGCACTCAAGCCCGGCGGCAGGCTCGCCAAGGTCTGCTGGCGCCGCAAGGCCGACAGCCCAATGTGGGCCGAGACCGAGCAGGTCGTTGAGCGGTTCCTCTCACGCCCTGAGCGGTACGAGGCCGACACCTGCGGGCCAGGGCCATTCTCGCTCGGCAATCCCGAGACCACCCGCGGCATTCTCGAGGCCGCCGGGTTCGACGAGATCGAGCTGCATCAGCGCGACTTCGATTACTTCATGGGCTCGGACATGCACGAAGCGATCGACTCCCTGCTCGCGATCGGACCCGGCGCCGAGCTGATCCGGCTGAACGGCGAGTACGGGGAGAGCCGTCGAGGCGAGATCGCCGAGGCTCTGAGGCACCACTACGCCGCCTGGCAGAAGCCGGACGGCTCCATTATCGGCCGCGGATCCATCTGGATCGTCGCGGCCACGAATCCCGGCTAGCACGAGATTCCGGCACCGGGACGGTGCGCCTGATGTGCCTGGACGGGGGACGGGACGATCTTCGAGCGCCGGTTCGGCGTGCTCTGATGCGCCAACTGCATCCTCTCCAGATACGCTGATCCGGAGGTTGCAGAATAGTCATGAACCCGTGAAGAACAGATGAAGGGTCGTCGGAGTCGATACGGCATGCCGGGCTCCCTGACTTGGGGCCTGCTGCTCGTTGTATTGGCGCTCGGCGGGTGTGGCAGCGCGTCCTCGACTCCCAGTGGCGAGAGCGCGTCAATCGCCGCGCAGGTCCCGGCCGCGATCAAAACAAGGGGGACCTTGACGGTGGCCACCGATCCCACATATCCCCCGAACGAGTCTCTCAGCCCGGAAGAGCACAAGCTGATCGGCATGGACCCCGAACTGATGCGGGCCGTAGGCGCGCTCATGGGTCTGAAGGTCAAGTTCGTGTATGAGCCCTTCGACGAGATCCTTGCCAAGATCGCAGCCGGCCAGTACGACGTCGGGGCCTCGTCCTTCACAGACACCAAGAAGCGCGAGCAGACGGTCGACTTTGTCGACTACTACGCGGCCGGAACATCGTTCTACTCAAGCGCCCGCATCTACACCGATGTCGAAAACCTTGCTGGGCTGTGTGGACATGTCGTGGCGGTCAGTAGAGGCACGACGCAGCAGGAAGACGTGATAGCTCAGAGCAAGCGGTGCACAGTGGCGGGCGAGAAGCCCGT
This sequence comes from uncultured Solirubrobacteraceae bacterium, assembly GCA_963826995.1. Taxonomy (GTDB): domain Bacteria; phylum Actinomycetota; class Thermoleophilia; order Solirubrobacterales; family Solirubrobacteraceae; genus Palsa-744. The sequence goes on from CAWGYZ010000008.1 coordinate 196,626, forward strand.
CTCCATACTGGCCTTCGCGACCCAGGGCGAAGCCGGCGCAGCGGTCGCCGATGGCCGTGCTCAGGTGGCGATGGCCGATTCTCCATTCGCCTATTACCAAGCAACGCTTTCACAGGAACATCCGGTTGAAGTGGTCGGCACCTACGGGGTTGCGCCCTACGGGTTTGCGATCGCGAAGAACAGCGGCTTGGCGACTCCGCTGATGTCGGCGATCACAACACTGATCGCTAACGGCACATACCGACGCATACTCGAAACACCGGGCATCCAGGCGGGCGCGATCGCGAGCCCGAAGGTCGACGGGGCGCAGAGATGAAACCATCGAAGCTCACGCGTATGACTGCGTTTTCTCCGCACGGCCGCTCAGCACCATCGGGTGGTGCGGCGGTTCGCTGACGATCGTTTCGCGGTCGACTGAGAGATCGGGGCCGACATGGATCAGCTCGCCACTGGCGATCTCCTCCCAGCCCGGCTCCTCGCTGATCTGCTCGCTGGCGATCACGACCAGCGGCGTGTCGGCGGCGTCGTCGGAGTGAAGCCGCATCATGCCGGCGGCGTCGGCGTGGTCGAGTTCGGCGTCGCCGCTCGCCCCTCCCGCCTCGCGCCGGTACAGCAACAGGGGGTTCTTCTCGGGATAGCGGAAGGCCCAGATGTTGCCGAGTTCGCCGAGCACGAAGTTGAGGCTGTAGAGCTCGTACTCATCGACGACCTCGCGCACCGCCGCCGTGATCCCAGCACGGACGTCGCCACCGGCGTCCCGAATCGCCAGCGTGATCAGGGCAAAGAAACGCTCGGAGTCGGTTTCGCCCATCACCATCGCCCGATTCGAGCCGAGCCGCGCCTCGATCCGGTCGAGGTCTCCGACGACGCCGTTGTGCGCGAAGGCTCGCCCGTCCTGTGTGAAGGGGTGGGTATTGACGAGCGACGTGCCGCCAGTGTCGGCGTACCTCAGGTGCACGACCATCTCAGCCGCAACGAGTCGCTGGGCGACCTGCTGGTAGGCGTTGTCCCCCGCGGCTTCGACCGGGTTTCGCATGAGGATCATCCCCCGCTGTGCGGTCAGGGCCGCGAGCCCGTATCCGTCGGCGTTGATTTCGCTCTGGCGGGCGATCGAATCGGGCGCGTTCAGTAGCCAGAAATCGGCAGCAACGTCACGATCGCCGGCATGAAGCGCGAAGAGGCGGCACATCGGCTGAGTCTATGCGTCCAGGCCGGGGACGATCTTGCGCTGAACGAAAACCTCGATCTACTGGCCCTTCCGAAGCCGACGCGGGGACTCGAACCCCGGACCCCTTCATACGAGTGTCCGCAGACGCCACGATATTGGCGTTCCTGAGCCATATTTTGCGACCCGAAGTGTGCTCAAATCACCTCAGATTTGCGGAGTTCGGGACATATTTCGGGACACGGTTTCCGTCGCCGACCCGCGCCGGCTTCTGAGATCGGATTCGTCCGAATCAGCCATCCAGCGTCAGCGCCGTCTGGTTCGATGGGCGCGCCGCTGCCTCGCCCAGGATCCGCACGCTGCCGTCGAAGACCTCCGGGTCCAAGAACGCCCTCATCAGCTTCTCATGCGCCCGGTGACGCAGCGCCTGCGCTTCGTAGCGCACGGCGGCAGCGAACTCGGCGGCGTCGAGACGGCCCTCGCCCGCAAGGCGGCGACTAACGATCTGCTCGGCGGCCCAGGCATAAACGGCGTTCGCGGCAACCTCAACCTCAAGCATGCGGTATGGCAGATACTCGCGCGACCGGGTCTTAGGAAGTCCCGCCGCGCGCGCCGCTCTCTCAAGCGCCTTGAACTCCCGTCGGCCCTCGAAGACCGTCACGACGCCATCTTCGTGATCGAAGTGCGCCTCGATCACGGCATCCTCGTCCTTGCGCGCGATTTCACGCACCCAGCCGCTCGAGCGGTGGCGCACGATAATCACCTCGAGTTCGGCGACCTGCTCAGCGGCCTTAGCGGTGACCGCCAGTCGCTCGCCGGGCTCAACGCTCGCTCGAGCGCGCAGGTTTCCGCTGAGACGCGACCACCCGCCCCGGTTCGGCTCGGGCACTCCGGCTGCGCCCCATAGCTTTAAGCTCATGCCGGGATCGGCTTGGATCGAGATCAGCGTTCCGACTGGCAGGCGCTCAGGGTCCACGATCAGGGAAACGTTGCGAGCCTCCCCGGGATGCAGGCGTATCGGCGATTGCTTGAACCGCATCGCTGGAGCAAGGATCGGATCGAGATCGTGCTCGGCTCCGCTGTCCGACGTGGGGACGGGCGTCTGCGCCTGACGCCTCTCGGGATCGACCATCGTCGGCTTCGAGTCGCCGTCACCACCTGGGGTGAACCCCGCCGAGCCGGGCGCGTCGAAGGCACTGCGCAAGGCGTCGTTGAGGGCTCGCACCCCGACCTCGTCGCGCGCCCGCAAGGCCCGACCGGTTCGAACCACATGTGCGCCGACTCGACGTTCCTCCTCGGCAACGATTGGCGCCAGGACGCGGTCGACCGCTCCATACAGGCGCTGCACCATCGGATGATGCTCATTCAGGCCGCTGCGGTCCACGCGCACGACGACCTGCGGACGGGGCGAGTTGAGCGCTCGACGCTGGAGCGTCTCGATCGCCTCGCAGCGGACCTCCCCGTAGAGATGACGAGCGCCCGGCGCTCCCTCGTAGCTACCGAGCGTGGTCTCGTGCGCGGCGCGCCCGGACAAGATGAGCAGCCCGCCGAGTCGCGTGGCACGGGACGGGCTGAGCGGAATTGGATAGGCCGCGCGGCGAACCGCAATTCGCGCCGTCACGTTTGGCTGGACCACCACCTCCTCGTCAAACAGCAGCGGTCGTTCCGGGTCGGACTCAATGCTCGGCTCTGTGATCAGTGCGGCGGCGTCGCCCGGCAGCTCGAGCCAAAGCTTGCGCTGCGGATCGGCAAGGACAGGACGAATCTGTACAAGTTGGGCTACAAGCCGGCGCAAGCGCGCGTTAGCGGGCAGACTCCGCAACGCGAGCGGTACTGTCACGCGCGCACCGCTCACGTCGACGCCAAGCCCCTGCACGCGAGCGGCACTGACAGGCTCGTCGACCAAGTGAGCAAACGCGTACGGCGCATCGCCGACCGCAGGAAAGAACCAGGACTCGACCGCACGGCCGTCTCGCACCCCCTCGATCCGCCCGCCGCCCTGCGCAAGCCAGACGTCGCGTAGCCCCCGACCGAACAAGCCCCGTTGATCGGCATGATCGGGCGTGACGCCAAGCGCGCCAAGCCGCGCCTCAACCGTCGCTGCGTTTACGCCGATGCCGTCGTCGGTGCAACGCAACTCGTTTCGCCAGTCGGTGATCGCGGCCGCACCCACGCCTCGGAGCTCCTCGCGCCAGCGCACGAGAAAGTCGGGATCAGGTTCGCCCAGGGCCAGCACTATGCGCCCGGATCGGCGCCCAGATGATGCGATGGCGGCGTCCGCGTTCGTCACGAGCTCGGGAATGATCTGCACGAGATCGATACCACCCTGGGCGAAGTTCTCGCGGAAGTAGCGAGCGTGTACGCGGCCACGATGAATGGTCGATGGGTCGAGGACGGGCATCAACGCGAGGGAGCGTAACGGCCTCCAGCCACGCGCGTCTACGTGAGATGCCGCCATCCTGGCGGAGCCTCTTGACGCGACGAGCGGCGACCCGCGACTCCCGGCCCGCGCCAACCTGGACTGGCGCTTTCGGCGGGGAACCGGCAGTCTCACGGGTGGCCTTCCGGCCTGCTGCGTCGTCCAGAGCGACAGCGCGGAGCGCGTCGGTCCGGACGGCTGCTTTGCCTGGCGAAGCATCACGATCGCTCCGACACGCGAACGGATCACTGAGACAGCTGCGTGCCAACGTAGGGACAGCCGGGCGATGGCTGCGATCTGGAGCTTGGCTCTGGCTGGTATAGCTTTGCTGGTATGGCACGGCCTAAGCCTGAGCGTGTGCTTGATTCTGATCTGATGGCCTTCGTGCATAGCGGTGTCGCGATTGGCGTGGGTACTAGGAACGACGATCTGCGGCCTGCATTCACGCGTGGCTTTGGGCCGGAAGTGTCTGCGGACGGCCGCTCGATGGCCTTCTGCGTGATCGCTCCACCGGGGTCACCAGCGAGAGAGAACATTGAGGGCAACGGGGCGATCGCGGTGGTGTTCAACCCACCGACGGCTGGTCGTGCCCTTCAGCTCAAGGGGGTGGTGATCGAGGCACGGGAGCCGAAGCCGGGAGAGCTCGGGCGCGCCGAGCGGCATCTTGAGGCGTTCGTGGCAGAGGCTGAGCAGGTCGGGGTCCCGCCGGAGCTCACGCGGAGGAGTTTCAGGCGTCCAGACCTGTTCGCGGTCACGTTCTCGATCGACGAGGTGTTCGATCAAACGCCGGGGCAGAGGGCCGGTGCTCGCCTGTGAGTGAGCGCCATGTGCCGCTGGAGTCGATCCGCGCATGCCTGCAGGGGGTGATCCCTTCAATGATCGTTACGTGCTCGGCGGACGGGGTGCCGAATGTAACGCTCCTCTCGATCGTCCATTACGTCGATGAGGAGCGCGTTTCGCTCACACGTCAGTTCTTCAACAAGACGCGCGCGAACCTTGAAGTCAATCCGTGGGCGCAGGTGGCGGTGATCGATCCCGAGACATGCGACCAGTTCTTGCTCGACTTGCGGTTTCTGCATACCGAGACGGAGGGGCCCACATTTGACGCGTTGAAGACGAACCTCGACGCGATCGCCTCTCAGACGGGCATGTCGGGCGTGTTCCGCCTGCGCGGCGCCGACATTTATCGCGTGGTTCGGTGCGTGTCGTTTGGAGAGACCGTCCGGGCGGCGCCGGAGGGGCATGTCGATGAGTTGAGAACGATCGCTTTGCTCGATGAGTTCGTGCGGCGCGTTGCGCTGTGCGTCGACTATGCCGATGCTACGCGCACCGGACTTGAGGCCCTCGATGACCTGTTCGGCTTCGCCCAGTCGATCCTGCTCGTCGCCGATGAGCGTGGTGACCGGCTATTCGCCGTCGCGAGCAACGGGTATCCGGCCTCCGCCGCCGGTGCGGAGGTGGCGATCGGGGCGGGGGTGATCGGGACCGCTGCCGAGCGGCGCAGGGTCGTGTGCGTCCCCAACGTGGCTCGCGGCCGCTCGATGCAGGCGGCGATCCAGCAGACCGTGGAGCGCAGCGGCATCGAGCCTCCGGGAACGGAGATTCCGTTGCCCGGTCTGGATAGTGCACAGAGCGCGGCGGCTGTTCCCCTGGTTGTGCACGGTGAGCTCGGCGGTGTGCTGTATCTAGAGAGCGGGCGCCCCGGTGACTTCGGGCCGGGTAACGAGCGGCTCCTGCGGATCGTCGGCGGGCATCTCGCGGCGGTGCTGGCGGTGCTGCAGGGAGACCGCCACGAGGGCGACTCCCGCGATCCCGAGGTTCAGGCGCTCTCGTCCCGAGAGAAGCCGCGCCCCGTCGTCTACTACCAGGCGGATGACAGCGTTTTCGTCGACGATGCCTATTTGGTCAAGGGCGTCCCGGGCCGGATCCTGTGGAAGCTGTTGCGCGAGCACGACGCCGATGGCCGGACGGCGTTCACGAACCGGCAGTTGCGGTTGGATGAGAGTCTTGGCCTTCCGCCGGGCAATGACAACCTCGAGGCGCGGCTACTCGTGCTGCGCAAGCGCCTCGCAGCGATGGACTGCGGGATTGAGCTCGAACGGGTCGGTCGCGGGCAACTCGCGCTGCGGCTGCACGCGCCGCTGGCGCTCTCGGAGGTAACGACGGTGGGGCCGATGCGTGCCGCCCACTCGTCCTCCAATGCGGAGTAAGGAACTCGTCGGGTTGGCCTAGGGAAAACGTAGGAGACACGTCGGCGAAGTGCCCTTACGGTGGTCTGACAGCCAATCACGACCCAGCAAGGGGGACAGCATGAGCACCGACACACTCGCAAAGACGTACAAGATCCCGGTCGGCGAGGGACTCTCCGACATCTGGTGGAAGACGGGCCGGATGACGGTCAAGGCAAGCGGCGCGGAGACCGGCGGTAGCCTCGCGCAGGTCGAGATGAATGACCCGCGCGGCGCGGCGACCCCACTACACGTCCACCACAACGAGGACGAGACCTTCTACATCATCGAAGGCGAGGTCATCATGGTCGTGGATGGGGTCCGAATCGACCTCTCGGCGGGCGACTACGCGTTCGCCTCACGTGGTGAGGCCCATGCCTACGTCGTCAGTTCGGAGCGGGCACGGATGCTCGTAACGTTCACCCCCGGCGGGCTGGAGGAACTGTTCGTCGAACTCGGCGTCCCAGTGGTTGGCGGCGAGCCGCCGGCTGAGGAAGTGTTGCCGCCGGTCGACGAGCTGGCCCGACGCTTCGGCGCCTATGGCTGCGACATTGTCGGGCCACCCCCCAAGCTCGCTGATTTCGCCTAGAGCTGTGTGTCCCGGGGTCCCTCGACGGGCTGGGCTGAAGCGTAGGCGGTTACTCGAGGCTGCTTCGTGGCGAAGCAAGACAACAGCCAGGAATTGTGATTTCCCGGCTCGCGCGACCCGTCATCGCCCGTCCCGGTGCAACCGCCGGCGCCGCCAGCGACCGTGTAGCCCCTGCACCCCCAGATACCAAATGAGAGCAATCGGAGCAGGGGGTGGGCGATGTCGACGGAGAAAGTAGAGATTGCCAGGCGCGGGATTGACGCCTTCAACCGTGGCGATGTCGAGGCGTTTACGGCCCACGCGACCGAGGACGTCGAGCTGTTCGCTGCGTTGGCTGGTGCTGTGGAGGGCGGAGGCTTTCACGGACGAGCTGGCATCGAGGCGTACTTCCAGACCACCGCCGAGACGTGGGGTGAGTTCCGCATACTCGCCGAGGATTTCCGCGATCTCGGTGACCGGGTACTCGCAGTCGGCCGGATGTGGGGACGCGGAAAAGGCAGCCGTGTGCCGGTGGAAGCGCCAAACGCGATCGTCGTGGATTTCCGGGGCGAAAAGGTTTGGCGGATCCACAGCTACTTCGACCAAGCCGAAGCCCTTGAAGACGTGGCCCTGGAGACGATGTCACGCAAGAACGTCGAGGTTGTGCTGCGGTGGCTGTTAGCGTTTGGTAGTGACCGCGACGCCTTCGGCGCGGTCACCCATCCAGAGATCGAGTGGATGCCCTTCGAGGAGGGCCACATACCAAGCCACGGCCTCGACGGCGCCCTGCGGCTCAGAGATCAATGGCTCGGCGTGTGGGAGCAAAGCATCAGGATCGAGGAGATCTGGGGCCGAAGCGATCACGTGTTCCTGGCGGCGACGGTGGTCGGTCGTGGCAGAGCAAGCGGCGCGGAAGTCGAGATACGCTTCTACGGGCATTGCAGGGTGCGCGATGACAAGGTCTCCTACTGCTACGAGCACTTGAACCGCGACGAGGCTCTCATAGCCGTGGGGATCGAGGGGTAAGTGGCAACGTCGGTGACCGGCCGACCGTCACGCGGGTATACGTAGAGCGTTTGCGCATACTGGTCCCCATGGTGCGTGCCGCGATCGCTTCTGCTCTCGCCTCGATGCGGCACTCTCAGCGGACGGCCGGTCGGCTGTCGCTCAGGACGATCTTCGAGCGTCTACGACGATGACGCCGGCACGCCTGCAATGCGCCGACAAAGCGATCGTCTCGCCGTCCTCAGCCCACTAGCCTGGATGTCGTCCAACGTGAGCGTCAGCGCCGCTCTTTTTCAGAAACCCGCTCAGCCCGCAGAGCGTCAGCGCCGATCAGACGGCTGGTCACACTCCGCCAGCCCGACGGCTTGCAGGGCTTCTCGATACGAGACATAGCTTTGGATCTGGATCGTCTTGCCGTCGCGGATAGTCCACACTTGGCCGAGGTGCTGCTCGACGATGATCCCCGTCGAGCGCCCCTTCGCGCTGAGACGCAAGGCGACAACCACGGACGCGCCGGCCTCGCGAAACCTCTCTGGGTGGAACCGGATCTCGTCCATCGCATCGCGGAACGAGTTGAAGTAGCGGAGTATCCCATCGTGGCCTCGGTAGATGTCGGGCTCAACAGAGAGCTCAGGCCCTACAACTGTTTCGAATTCGGGATGCACCGTCGCGAGGATGCGCTCAATGTCTCCGCTGTTGAAGGCTGCGGTTACGCACCGAACGATCTCAAGGCTCTGCTGCGACATGATCTACTTCCAAAACGCAGGGATCGGCGATAGCGTGAGGTCTGTCGAAAATGTCCCGCCGTGCGCTGGGTTGGACGAGCAGGAGCGCGGACACTTCCGCCTTCCGCATCGCGCAGGTAGGTAAGCAGTCGTCTCGCTCCCTTGCGCCCACGCGCTTGGATGTCATCCGAAACGGTCGGCCGACGTGCGGCTACCGACACGATCGCCTTTGGGCGGGTCAGCACAAGTGAAGCTGGACCGGCTGGGGCCTACACCTCACAGACGGCGGCGGTTTGACCATCGTGGAGGACAAGCTAGTCCGTGCGCAACCCGGCGACGAAGCGTTCCACGATCGCAGCTGCGGGTTCAACGGCTGTGATGGTTCCCACGCTTTGGCCGGCGTACATGGCCATCGCCTCGATGTCCCCCTCGAGGCCCGCGAGCGGCGGGTTGGATGCGTAGCGCGGAATGCCTGCGGCGACCTCCTCGCCCTCGCCCGGGCGTTCGGCGCTCGCCGGGGCGCCGGCGGCCTCCCAGCGCTCATAGGTGCTGTTGCGGAGCACGCGGTGCGGCGAGTCTTCCCATCCCACATCGAAGAGCCCGGTCAGGACGGTGTCGCGGGCTTCGGCTTTGAGAAGGCAGTCCTTGTAGACCGGATGCGCCCCCGACTCGTCAGTCGCCAGGAATCGGGTGCCCATCACGACGGCCTCGGCGCCGGCGGCGAGCGCGGCCAGAGCCGACGCGGGGTCGCCGATGCCGCCTGCAGCAAGTACTGGAAGCGACACCGCTCGCCGCACCTCTGCCAACAGCGGTAGCAGCCCGACGACGCTCTGCACGTGTCCGCCGGCCTCTACGCCCTGGACGATCAATGCGTCGGCGCCCGCAGCCGCGGCCGATCGAGCGCTGTCAGCCGAGCCTACCTGTACGAGCACCCGAGCGCCCGAGGCGCGCCCGCGGGCAACCAACTCGGGCTGGAGTCCGAATGAGAAAGAGATGATCGGCGCGTGCTCCTGGGCAACTACCTCGAGCCGCTCGGCCTGCTCGAATTCGAGCACGAGGTTCACGCAGAAGGGGCGGTCCGTTGCCCGCGTGATCAAGCGGATCCGCTCGCGCAGTAGATCCGGCTCAGTCCAGGATGCTGCGAGTGTCCCGAGGCCTCCAGCCTGCGAGACGGCGCTTACGAGTTGCGGCGTGGCGCACCCACCCAAGGGGGCCTGCATGATCGGAACTGTCAGATCGAGCACGCTCACGACAGCAACCTATCTTCCCGCGATGGACACCGCTCGGACGCCGGCCACGACTGTCGAGAGTCATTTTCATGCCCCGACCAGCGGCGCTCTCGGATGATCGTCACGGCTCTCCTGCGTTTCCCCGAGAGCAGAAGCGGGCCGCGCGGCCCAGGGGCGTCTACCTCGCGAGCCCCACGGTTTGCAGGGCTTCTCCATACCAGAGGTAGCTTTGAACCTGGAGGGCCTTGCCGTCGCGGATAGTCCACACCTGCCCGAGGCGTTGCTCGACCGTGATCCCAGTCGAGCGACCCTTCGCGCTGAGTCGCAGGGCGACAACCACTGACGCGCCCGCCTCACGAAAGCTCTCTGGGTGGAAACGAATCTCGTCCATCGCATCCCGGAACGAGTTGAAGTAGCGGCGTATCCCGTCATAGCCTCGATAGGTGTCAGGCTCAACAGAGAGCTCGGGCCCCACGACTGTTTCAAAGTCGGGATGCACCAATGCGAGGATGCGCTCAGTATCCCCGCTGTTGAAGGCTTCGTTTACGCGCCGAACGATCTCGAGGTTCTGAGACGACATGGCCTACTCACTAAACGCAGAGCTCGGCGCGTCCGTGAGGTCTGTCTCCGCGAAAAAGCGGGCGCGAGTCCAACATGGGTATGGACGACTATGTGTCGGTCGTCCAAAGGGGGCGTCTGCTCGGCGCGGATGCTCGCTTTCGGCGCGGATGGTCGCTTTGGCCGCGAAGGCAGTGGTCGAGGATACTTTGCCGCACGATGTCCGAGGAGTCCACGACCCCCGACCTGGTGGAGCTTGTGCACAGGCAGGCCGAGGCTGCGAACCGCCGTGATCTCGACTGCGCGACGAGCAGCTTCGCTCCGGATGCCGTCTTTGACGGGAGGGCGTTGGGGGACCACTTCGAGGGGCGGGCGGCCATTCGCAGCTTCCTTGAGGACTGGTTTGGAGCGTACGAGGCGTTGGAGTTCGGGTTCGAGGAGGTACGCGACCTCGGCAAAGGGGTTGTGTTTGCCGTGGTGATTCAGAACGGTCGTCTGGTCGGCAGCGCCGGTCACCTTCGACAACGCGAGGGATGGGTCTACGTCTGGATACGAGGCTTGATCGCACGCCTTACGATCTCCGAGGTCGATGACGCCCGTGCCGCCGCCGAACGCCTCGCGCAGGAACGGGGGTAGGCGATGTCGCAGGCTCACTGTCATCGTTGGCTGACCGGGCGGCGACGTCCGACCGGTCAGGTTGGTTCTCGGGCTGGCGACGGGCTGACTCATGTCGCAGGTGTCGACCAACTGGTCTGACCGACGTTCGTAGTGTCGCCCGCCGCCGCCCGAGGATCACCGGCGTGACTTGATAGGAGCGTGGCATCGCCCCCAGTGAGCTTTGTCCGCCGGTGGTCCGCTTCAGCGGCTATCGATGAAGGGACACAGCTAATGATCGTGATCGGAGCGGATACGCACAAGAGGACCCACATGCTCGTGGGAGTCGACGCGGGCACTGGGCAGCTATTGGGAGACCGGCAGATCGCCGCCTCAGACGACGGCCACCGTATTGCGGTGCGCTGGGCACGGGAGCTTGACTCAGAGCGCGTGTGGGCGATCGAGGACTGCCGACACGTCTCAAGGCACCTTGAGGAGGCCCTGATCGCCGCCGGCGAGCGGGTTGTTCGGGTGCCACCGAAGATGATGGGTCAGAGCCGGCGCGGTGAGCGACAGGCGGGCAAGTCCGATGAGATCGATGCCCTGGCGGTCGCACGTGCGGTCGTCAAGGATGGCGTGGAGCGCTTCCCTGCCGCCTATCTGGATGAGCGTGCGATGGAGATCCGGCTGCTCTCAGACCACCGCGATGACCTGGTGGCCGAGCGCACGAGGATCCAGAACCGGCTGCGCTGGCATCTGCTTCAGCTCTGCCCCGAGCTCGAGGCAGAGCTGCCCAAGGGGGGCCTCGATCGCCGCGTCGTGCTCGATCGGATAGCACGGCGGCTGCGAACCTTCAGAGGTGATCAGCGGGCACGCGTGGCCAGCGAACAGGTGCATCGCATCCGCACGCTCACCCGTCAGTCCAACGAGCTCGAGCGTGAGCTCCATCGACTCGTGCAGGCCCACCGCCCGGCGCTGTTGGCCGAGCAGGGATGCGGCACGTTGACGGCAGCAACGTTGATCGGCCGCACCGCCGGCGCCGAGCGCTTCCCCACCGACGCGCACTTCGCTCGTCAAGCCGGCGTGGCACCGATTCCGGCCTCCTCGGGGCGGGTTGTTCGTCATCGCCTGCACCGCGGCGGGGACCGACAGCTGAACCGTGCCCTCTACATGATCGCGATCACCAAGGCGCGGCTCGATCCGGAGACCAAGGCCTATCTGGAGCGAAAGCGCGCCGAAGGCAAGACCAAGCGTGAGGCCCTACGCTGCCTGAAGCGTCACCTCGCACGACGCATACATCGCCTTCTCGCAATGCCAGCAATCGACCCCGATCTGCTTACCCTCAATGCCGCAATTTCCGGGGGGTGCTTGACATAGGAGCTACGAACGTGGAGGTCGTGAAGGAGTCGCTCGCAGCGTATGCCGACGGTGGCATCGAGGTCTTATTGCCCTTCTTTCGACCCGATGTAGTCTGCTACCCGTTCCCCGAGTGGGTTGAGGAAGGCGTGTATCGAGGACACGACGGCGTTCGCAAGGTTGCGACGATCTGGACAGACACGTTCGACGACTTTCGAGTCGAGTTCGATGAGGTCCAGGACCATGGGAGCAAGGTCGTGGCGCTCGGGACGATTAGCGGGCTCATCAAGGTCACCGGCGCACCGCTGCGGCAACCCATGGGCGTCGTGTACTCCAGCTTTCGTAACGGCCTCATTGGCGAGATCCACTTCTTCACGACCTGGCAGCAGGCCCTCAAAGCCGTGGGGCTGGAGGAGTAGCGGTCACCTGCCGGTATTCGGTGTGAGGCCGAGGTCGGCGACGCCCGACACGAGTGCTTCCGTGCGGATGCGAGCGCGATGGCGGACGCGGTCCCGGCTCCCGGTCTGGACGAGGCCCGAGCGCGTCGGCTGAGGACGGCCAGACGCTCGCTTTCGCCGGAAGGGAGAACTCTCGCCCGTGTGGATCGACGTCCCGAGCTGTGTCTAGCTCGCCAGGCCCGGTCGTCGTCCCGCGCCGAGGTGTCAACTCACAGCGAGCAGCTCCCACTCCTCGGGCACGCCCTTCAGGCTGTGAACCCCGCGACTGGTGAACGCGTAGTCCGAGCCTGCGACCAGGTCCTTCACGGTTCGAGAGGCGAGGAGCTCCCCGGAGCCGGCGAGCGCGGCGACGCGCGCGGCGATGTGCACACCGATGCCGGATACATCGTCGCCGCGGAGCTCGACTTCGCCCGTGTGCACCCCCGCCCGGATCGCGATGCCGGCGTCCGCGAGCGACGATCGCAGCGTGTCCGCGCAGCGCAGTCCGCGCACAGGCGCGTCGAACGTCGCAAGCACTCCATCGCCGGTGCCCTTGATGAGGCGACCGCCGTAGTCGAGGATCGTGCTCGCGGAGATTTGGTCGTGGCGGTCGAGTGTGCGTCGCCAGGCGGCGTCGCCGAGCCGCGCGGCGCTGGCTGTCGAGTCGACGATGTCCGTGAAGAGGACGGTGGCGAGCGCCCGCTCGGCCTGCTCGGGGATCGCGTGATGGCCGGTCAAGAAGTCTTCGAGGTGCTCGACAACCGGCGCGATGTCGCCCCACTGGGGCGCATGCGCGTCGCCCTCGAGCTCCACCATGCGAGCGCCCGGGATGCGCTCGGCCATGTAGCGACCCAAGGAGATCGACACGAGGCGATCGCCCGTGCGGTGCATGACGAGCGTCGGGCACTGGATCGAGTCGAGCACCGGGCGGACGTCGATCTCGCGGATCCAGCGCCAAGAGGCGAGCAGCCCGGAGGGGGTCGTGGTCTGGCGCTCGAAGCGGTTGACCCAGCGCAGGAAGTCGGCGTCGCCGACCTTGCTCGGAGCGATCGCGCCGACGGTCAGCGTCTCGGGGGTTCCCCAGCCGGCGGCCCACAGGGGCATGAACACGTCGCCGGCCTCGACGTTGACTCGTGCGAAGGAGCCGAACATGCATAGGTGGCTCACGCGCTCGGGGTATGTTGCGGCGTACATCGCGGCCGTCGAGCCGCCCTCCGAGACCCCGCCGAGCGCGACGCGATCGGCGTCGACGGTGTCGAGCACCGCGGTGAGGTCTCCGAGCCGGTCATCCAGCGTGGGCACTCCCGACTCGCGGTCGGACATCCCCTGTCCGCGCTTGTCGTATGTGACGAAGCGCGCGAAGGAGCCCAACGCTGTGAGATACCGCCGGATAGCGGGGTCCTCCCACCCGACCTCGAGGTTCGAGACGATCCCCGGCAGGCCCACGAACGTCACCTCGCCCTCGCCGAAGACCTGGTAGGCGATGTGCACGTCACCGTTGCGCGCATACCTCGTCTCGGGCACCCACGTCGATGATTCCGATACCGCCATGCGCACAACATACGCGCCCCCGGGGTTTCGCGGGCAGCGCGCCGTCTGGTTCGACTCCCTGTCTGGGGTTCCACCATACGGCTGGTTGAGAAAATGACGCACGCGAGCAGGTTCTCGCACTCGCCTTGTTCGCTGCTGCTTTGCGCACGCGAGCGAGCGCGCGGAGGACCGAGTTCGACGTGCCCCCTTTGGACTGCCATGAAGGAGGTCTCCCCGGTGGCAAGCTCCGTTTGTCACCGAGAACCAACCTCGAGGAGGCCCTCCTTCATGGCAGTCCCAAGCAGCAGTGTCAGGTGTCGATCGCGAGACGCCTGCTCCGCTGGGAGGCATGTGAGACCGTTGTCAAGACCCTCACGGCGTCTTTCCTTTCATCACGGGCTTGGCTTGCTCGCGCAGGTGCCAGCCGTCATCGCGGCTCACGAACCTCGTGCGCTTACCGCGATACAGGTGCGAGGAAACCCTGGCGAACGGCACCTCGAGCGCCTTTGCGATCGCCCCTGCCCGCGACCCGGGGTGCTCGGCGAGATACGTGGCCACGTCGTCCTGGCTGATCTGCGGCGCAGGCCGCTCGCCCATCAATGCGGCCCGCGCCGCGCGCAGTCGATCACGCTCAGCCAGAACCTCCTGATTGCCGGCGAGCTCGCTCTCGCTTGGCCTCCCGGGGCAGGCCAAGCGCTCTACCGAGCCAAAGCAGGCGCGGGACCATGACGCGGAGCTGTCGCAAGCCTGACGCGGCGCCCGACAGCTTTCGCGACAGCGCCGCGCCACGTTGGCGCCGCGTTCGCGTTGATGATCGTCAGGCCGACGGAGCGACTATCGCGTTGGGGCGGTGGACACGCGCCGCTCGCGAGCCTTGGCGTAAAGCGGCTCCGGGGCCATGTCCAAGCCGTCCTCGAGCCAGACGATCGTGCCGCCTTCTACCGAGACCCTCGCGAAGCGCCGTGGATCGCGCAGGGGCTCGAATACGCCGGTCCAGTAGCTCTCGTCGAAGGTGACGTCGCCGATCGTCCCGTCCTCAAACGTGAGACGCACCGAGTGGTCCCCGATGACCTCTGCCCGAGTGATGTGAACCAGTGGGGGAATGTCCGCCATACGCTCGATCTTAGGGCAGCGGCTCGATTGGATCGAGAGACTCCCTCCGTCGGGCGCGTTCCCAATCGGCAAGCAGCTCGTCGTGGTGCAGCCGAGCCCACTCCCGGACCATTCTCAGCGCCCGAGGCGGGAGCGTCCCGCCCAGCAACGACCCGTCGAACGCGATCGACGCCAGGTGCTCACCGTACTCGGCGTGGAAATGTGGGACCGGGTGGTCGCGCTCGTTCCAGTACATCGCAATCTTGATCCCATAGAAGTAGCTGATCCGCGGCATTACTCCGGGGCCTCAAGCGCGCTCGCCGTGTCGCCGGCGCTCTGCTTCCCTGACGGTTCGGCAGCCTCAACGCGAAACGCCTCCGCCACGAGGTGCGCATCCTCCGCCCGCGGCGCGTAGTGCAGGTAGCGCATCGTCGTTTGGATGTCGGCGTGGCCCATCCACTCCTGCACGCGGCGGATGTCCGCCTTGGCGATCATCCGCGTGCCGAAGGTGTGGCGCAGATCGTGGAAGCGCAGCGGTCGCAGCTTCGCCCGCTGCAACGCCCTTTCCGAAGCCGACGCGGGGACTCGAACCCCGGACCCCTTCATTACGAGTGAAGTGCTCTACCAGCTGAGCTACGTCGGCATGTTCGGTGCTGATCGACCCTGAACCTTAGCTGCCCCCAGCCGGTCGAACAGGGCAGCAGCAGCTGATCGAGGAGACGATCGCGCAGGTTCTGTGGCGGGACCGCCGAGGAGCTGCTAGCCGGCCACCACCGCGTCCAGCTCCCCCAGCGCCACCAGCAGCGACTCGCCGTGCTTCTCGCAGAAGGCGGGGCCGATCCCCCGGATGTCGATCAGCTCCTCCATGTTCCGGGGGCGTCTGCGCAGCACATCGCCCAGCACCGCGTTGGCCGCCACCGTGTACGCGGGCTTGCCCTCCGCCCGCTCCCACCGCCATTGCCTCAGAGCCTCGAACTGCCCCTCGTCGACGGGCTCCCCCACGGGCTCCTGCCCCGACCGAGCGGCGCCGGACGCCACGCGAGCCCGCCGCGAGGCGGGCCGGGCCGCCACCGCCTGCACGAGCCCATCGTCGGGGTCGCACACATCGCAGCAGCGCCCGCTGGGCGCGCCCTGCGCCGGGTCTCCGAAGTGGTCCAGGATCTGCCGGCGCCGGCAGGTCTCCCCCCCGCTGATGAACCGCTCGATCGAGCGGTATGACTCCCAGCCTCGGTCCCTGGCGGCCTTGATGGCCGCGTAGGCCGCCCGCGGGCTGCCCCGGCCGGTGAGGGTGACGAGCAGCCCGTCGCGCCCCGCGGGCTCGAGCTCGACCGCGCCCGCCCGCTCGGCGATGGACAGGAGCACGCGTTCTCGCTCGGCAAGCGCGCCGTGGGGGATCGTCACCGCCCCCTGCTCGCTGCGCCGGCGCAGCGCCGCGACGTAGGCCTTGACGTCCTCCACGCTGGTCTCGCGTTCGTTGATAAACCGGATCAGCCGTCCCAGATCCATCCTCGCCGCCAGCAGCAGCGCCCGCGCGGGCTCGCCGTCGCGCCCGCCCCTGCCGGCCTCCTGGTAGTAGGCCTCGAGGCTCGTGGGCAGCGCCCAGTGCGCGACCGTCCTCACGTCCGCCTTGTCGACGCCCATGCCGAAGGCGTTCGTCGCGACCACCACCTCGGCGCGGTCCTCCATGAAGGCCTCCTGGCTGTCCCTTCGCGCCTGCGGGCCCATGCCGGCGTGGTAGGCGACGGTGGGGATCCCCCGCTCGGAGATCATCGCCGCAACCTGGTCGGTGTCCTTGCGGGTTCCGCAGTAGACGATCGCCGGCCTCGCCGCCGGATCGCCGAGCACGTGCATGAGCGCGGCGCCCTTGCGCGCGATCGCGCCCTTGCCCTCGACGCTCACCACGTCGAATGCCAGGTTGGGCCTGTCAAAGCCGGAGCGCACCGACACCCAATCCTCGAGGCCCAGACGCGCCGCTATCTCCTCGGCAACCCGGGGCGTGGCCGTCGCCGTCGCCGCCATCACCGCGGGCCTCCCCAGCGACGCGATCGCATCCCCCAGGCGCAGGTAGTCGGGCCTGAAGTCATGCCCCCACTCGGCCACGCAGTGGGCCTCGTCGACCACGAACAGCGACACCCTCCTGCACGCCAGCGCCTCGCGGAAGGCGGCCGAGGCGAACCGCTCGGGCGCCGCCAGCACGAGCTTTGAGACCCCCGAGGAGATGTCCTCGAGCGCCCTGGAGTTGTGGCCCTCCCGCATGCCCGAGGCCAGCATCGTGGCGCTCACCCCCGCCTGCTCGAGCCGGCGCAGCTGGTCTGACATCAACGCGATCAAGGGACTCACGACGACCACCAGAGGCTGGCTGGGATCTCCATCTGCCGCCAGCGCGGGCAGCTGATAGCACAGCGACTTGCCGCCGCCGGTGGGCATCACCACCAGGCTGTCGCGCCCCGACAGCGCGGCCTCGACGGCCTCGCGCTGACCCGGCCTGAACGCCTCAAGGCCGAACCGCCCGAGCAGCTGCTCGGGCGAGGGCCTCGCAGCGCTTGCCGCGGTCTGGGCGATCGGCTCCATCACCGACTTCACGCTACCCATCGCTGCGGCCGGGACTCCTCCTGCTCCACACGACCCGCGCTCCGGCGGCCGGTACCAGGGTGATCGCCCGTCGCCGGGTCCACTCGCCCTCCCGCCGCCTGCCCCCGGGCGGCAGTCTGGGCTCGAGCTCTGAGAGCATGGTGCGCAGCATCAGCTTCATCTCCAGAAGTGCAAAGGAGGCCCCGATGCAGCGTCGTATGCCGCCCCCGAAGGGGATCCAGGAGAACGTCTCCGGAGCGCTGGTCAGGAAGCGCTCGGGAGAGAACTCCCGCGGGCGCTGATAGGAGCGCGGGTTGCGGTTGGTCAGATAGATCGACGGCACCACGCGCGTGCCCTTGGCCAGCCGGTGGGAGCCGACCTGAAGGTCCTGCTGGAGCATCCTCGCCACGATCGGCACCACCGGCCTGACCCGCAGGGTCTCGTTGATGACGGCCGTCATGTACTCCTCGGAGCCGCCCTCCGCGGTGGCGTCGATCTCCGCCACGAGCCTGGCCAGCTTGTCCGGGTGGCGCACCAGCCGCTCGATCGCCCATGCCACCGAGGTGGCCGTGGTCTCGTGCCCGGCCAACAGCAGCGTCACCAGCTCGTCGCGGAGCTCGGAGTCGGTCATCGGCTGACCCTCCTCGTCGCGCGCCTGCATGAGCAGCGACAGGATGTCGTTGCGCTCGGCCAGGTCCGGCTGGCTCCGCCGCCGGGCAAGCTCCTCATAGACCACCGCGTCCAGGCGGTCGAGCGCCCGCCCGATGGCGCCGGTGGGCCGCTCAACCAGCGGCCGGCGCAGCGAGAACAGCAGGATGGCCAGCGGATGCACCGGCTTCAACAGGCCCGCGATGGCCCCCTTCAGGGCCTGCATGCGCTCGGCCTCCACCCCGAACACCGCCCGCAGGATCACCTCCAGGGTGATGGCGCGGGTGCGCTCCTGAAGGCGCATGGGGCGCTCCATCGGCCAGCCCGCCATGTCGCGCCTGGTGGCCTCCACGATCACGTCCTCGTACTCGCGCATCCGCTCGCCGTGGAAGGGCGGCAGCAGCAGCTTGCGCTGGCGCAGGTGCTCGGGACCGGTCAGCACGATCACCGAGCTCGGCCCCATCACCGGGGCGACCGGCGAGCTGCCCGCCGCCGACGGAGCCACCTCGGGCGGCGCCGTGAACACCGTCTTGACGGCCTCCGGGTCTGAGACGAGCACGAGTTTCATGCCGCTGGGCGCGAACGTCAGCGTGAACGCCTCCCCCAGCCTCTCGGCGCAGCGGTCCATCACCCAGGTGGGCGCCACCGCCCAGGCCAGCGTCTGCAGGATGGCCGGCGCCCGTGGGCCCGGCGGCAGCGACGTTGCGATCTCGTCCCGGGCCGTCCCCGCGCCCTGTGGCGGTTCGGCCGAAGTGACGGGGGCGGTGGTGGCCATCCCCCTACACGCTACCCCCTCAGACCAGAAGCCGAGGGCGGACGGGCCCGCGTCGGCGGTGTGCCTGATATTCGCCCAGGGCCAGGTCCACCATGCGCTCGGCCTGCTCGATCTCCTGCAGCGACAGCGCGGCCCGCTGCCTGGTCAGGTATCCGATCAGCATCCGCGCCGGCACCACCCGCACGCCCTTTCGCCGTGTCAGCGGCCGGTCCACCCAGGCCCGGCTGAACACGATCAGGGGCTCCACCCGCATCGCCGTCACCCGCTCCACCGCCCTGCGCTGGGCGTGGGCCTGGCTGAGCATGCGACCGTGCAGCCGCCCCACCCGCACGGGCCCGGGATGGCTCTTGGTCTCCACCGTGAACACCCCCGGCGGGCCGATCAGGATGTGGTCCACGTTTCCATGGCCCAGCGTCACATCGTGGATCACGCGCCAATCGTCCCCCGCCAGCTCCTCCAGCAGGCTGCCCACGTGCTCCTCTCCGGTGGCGCCGCGGTCCTGGCGCTCAACCAGCGGCAGGATGTAGCGGGAGATCACGAACATGGTGATCAGCAGGGCGATCTCCGAGGCCAGGAACCGCAGGTCGTGAAGCCCGAAGGCCCGGCCCAGCAGAGCGGTCGCCACGGCCAGCACTCCGAGCGTGACCAGCGTGCGCATCCGCAGGCGCCTTACGGTCGCGCGCGCGTACTGTCCGGCCGTGCGGCCGGTCGGGTCGGCTGTGCGCATCACTGATCTCATCGGTACATCGATGAGCATTTCTTGAGCGCCGGAGACGGGCGCCCCGCGGAGGGCACAAGACGCGTGGAGACTGGCCCCGTCTTTCTAAAGCCCGGAGGGCCTCACGTCGAAGCAAACATAGCCGCCAATCTGCACCGAGCACGGACGCTCCGCATGACCGATCACGCCCATCCCTCCCCCCTATCCGACGTCTGCCTGCTGCTGCGGGCACACGCCGAGCACAGCTGGCTGAACCACGAGGTGATGCCCGTCGTGTATGAGCTCAACCACCGCGAGTCGCTCCCGGAGGAGCAGCTGGGCGCGGCCATGGCCTACCTTGAGGTTCTGTGGATCGAGGCCTGCCAGCGGGCGGCCGAGACGGAGGCCGCGCAGGCCGATCTCGACGTCATCGACGCCGCCGCGGAACGGCCGCTGTCGGGCAAGGCCCGGGGCTACCACGCCGCCGTGCGCGCGCAGCGCGGACGCCTGGCCCAGCACGTTCGGCGGCTTCTGGCGATCCCCTCTGAGGATCCCACGCGCGACCAGCAGCTGATCTGATCGCGTACCGTCTCCCCAGTGGCGCTTCGCTTCGACCTTCAGTCGCACTCCACCCACTCAGACGGCGCCCTGGAGCCGGCCGAGGTCGTGCGCCTGGCCGCCGAGGCCGGCGTCGAGCTGCTGGCCCTGTCAGACCACGACACCGTCAGCGGCGTGTCCGAGGCGCTGGCCGCGGGCGAGCGCCACGGTGTTCGCATCGTCCCGGCGGTCGAGATCTCAGCCGTCGATGACGGCGCCGCCGGCGCCGGGGCTGCCCGCGAACTGCACATCCTGGGCTACCGCGTCGACCACAGCGGCGAGCTGCTCAGGAAGCGGCTGACCGAGTTCCTGGCAGACCGCGAGCAGCGCACGATGCGCATGGCCGGCGCCCTGGAAGAGCTGGGCCTGGAGCTCAACCAGCGCACCATCGCCGCCCGCCGGGCCGCCGGGCAGCCGATCGGCCGCCCGCATCTGGCCGAGGCCGTGCTCGCATCGCCTGCCAATGCCGCGCGCCTGAAGGAGGAGAACATCGATGACATCGGCTCGCTCATAAGGGGCTATCTGATCGAGGGCCGCCCGGCCTTCCGCCTGCGCCAGACGCCCACCGTGGCCGAGGCCGTTCAGGCGATCCACGAGGCGGGTGGCGTCGCCGTCTGGGCGCATCCCTTCTGGGACCTGTCAGACCCAGCCGAGGCACTCGCCACGATCGAGCGCTTCCGAGCGCTGGGGATGGACGGGGTGGAGGCCTTCTACATCACCCACACCCGCCAGCAGACCGAGCTGCTGGCCGAGCGCTGCGCGGCCCTCGAAATGCTGAGCACCGGCTCGGCGGACTTCCACGGGCCCGACAACCGCCAGTTCAACCGCTTTCTGGCTTTCGAGACCTACGGCCTCGAGCCCAACCTGGGGCCGATCGCCTGAGGCGTTCGCCTCAGCCCGCCAAGAGCGACTCCAGGCGGTAGGCCAGCGCCTCGAGGGCCAGCTCTTCGGACACGTTCAGCGGCAGGCTGAGCCGCGTCTGGGCGATCAGCTCCATCCCCTCGCGCAGACGGGCGCCGTCGCCGTTCTGGGAGCCGGCGTCTCCTTCGAGCTCGGCCCGGCGGTCCACCGCGTGGATCAGCTCCGGGGCGCCCTCGCAGATGCAGAGCATGTCGCGCAGCCACAGCTCCGCCAGCCTGAGGGCGAGATCCAGCGTCTGGGTGCGCCTGCGCCGCTCGCCGCGGCGCCTGGCCTCGAGCCCTTCCCGTTCATAGCGCTTTCGCTCCTTGCTGGGCAGCAGCTCGAGCTCTCCCTCCATCCGCTCCTGCGCCCGCTCGCCTGCGGCCGCCGCCGCGTCGCGGGCCATCCCCAGCAGGCCCATCCAGGGTCGCTTATCGGTCGTGCCGGTGAGCGCCGAGCGCACCAGATCCTCGCCCGCGCCCCGCAGCGCCCCGCCCTCCTCGCTCGACAGCCTGGCGGCCAGGCCGGCGTCGCCCAGGGCCAGCGCCGCGCAGGCCTGCGCGCGCTCGGGATCGGACAGCTCGAGGTTCTCGGCGATCCGCGCCGGGGGCAGGGGGTCGAAGCGCACCTGCTGGCAGCGCGAGGCGATGGTGGCCATCACATCCTCGCGGCGGTCGCTCAGCAGCAGCAGGTGCACGAACGCGGGCGGCTCCTCCAGGGTCTTCAGCATGCGGTTGGCCGCCTGCTCGTTCATGGTGTCAACGGACTCGATCACGAACACCCGGCGCGAGGACTCGAAGGGAGTGCGCGCGGCGGCGGCCACCACCGGCTCCTCGATGTCCGCCACCAGCATCTCGGCGGCACCGGAGGGGGTGACCCAGGTGAGATCGGGGTGTGAGCCCCGCGCGACCCGCTCGGCCACCCCCGCCGGGTCCGGCGCGCCGTCGGCCAGCAGGGCGGCGGCGAAGGCCCGCGCGATGGCGCGCTTGCCGGTTCCGGCCGGGCCGTGGAACAGGTAGGCGTGGGAGGGCTCGCCATCCGGCGGCAGCCCCCCCGCCAGCACGGCGCGGGCGTGCGGATGCGCCTCGATGCCAGGCAGGGCCGCGATCGGATTCTCAGGCGTCAAGGTGACCATCGTTCCAGACGGTACGGTGCCGGGGTGGCTCGCGGCAGGCTGATCACCATCGAGGGGCTCGACGGCGCCGGCAAGTCCACCCTGGCCGAGACCCTGGCCGCGGAGATCGCCGCCCGCGGCTTCACCGTCGAGCTGCTGCGCGAGCCCGGCGGGGTGCCCGTGTCAGAGCGCATTCGCGAGCTCGTCAAAGACCCGCTGCTGGAGGTCTCGCCGCGAACGGAGGCGCTGCTGTACGCCGCCGCCCGCGCCCAGCTCGTGGACGAGCGCCTGGAACCGCTGCTCACCGCCGGCGCCATCGTGCTGCTGGACCGGTTCGTGGACTCCTCGCTGGCCTACCAGGGAGCGGGACGTGCGCTGGGGGTGGATCAGGTGGCGGCGATCAACCGCTTCGCCACCGGCGCCCTGGAGCCCGACCGCACGCTGCTGTTGCGCATCACGCCGGCCGCCGGCCGCGAGCGCCAGCGCGAGCGTGCCGTCTCACCGGACCGGCTCGAGCGCGAGGGCGACGGCTTCTTCGAGCAGATTGCCGCCGCCTACGAGGAGCTGGCCCGCGCCCAGCCCCAGCGGATCCGCATCATCGACGCCGCCCAGCCGCCCCGGCAGGTGCTCGAAGCGGCGCTGGGCGCCCTCGAGGACCTGCTGTAGACGCCTGCACCCGGGGCTACGATGGGCGGCGCCCATGCTCGCCGCCGCCCACGCCACCAGCCTCTCCGACGAAGCCATCGCGGCCGCCGTCTTCGCCGGCCTTCTGATACTGGGCTGCATCGCCTGGGCCATCATCCGCCAGCGCGCCGCCGAACCCCATTGGACGATCTCCCTGCGCCACGCCATGGCCGAGGCCGGCTTTCGCGTCTCGGCCACCCTGGCGGAATTCACGGACTGGCTGAAACTCGGGCGCTGAGGGGCGCTCCGCGCGGGCTCGCGATTCCCGCGCAATCAGTGTCCGCAACCTCCGCCGAAAGCCTTCCGCGGCTCCCGATCGAAGGGCCCGGCCTTCTAAAATAAGAGGTGCTGGTGGTTGTCTTTTGGCCCGTCTTTCCGTCCGGCTTCAGCGGGATGATGCGCGGCCCCGACAAACAGCTTCCAGGATGCGTCCGCAACGCCGGCGCAGCAAGAAAAGGACGGCCGATGACACCACCCCAGGACACAGACACCCACAAGGAGACGGCGCCCACGGGCGCGCTCGAAGTCGCGCGCTACTTCACCTCCCCAGAGGTGCATCCCTTCGACACCGTGGACTGGGAGCTGCGCGACGCGCGCATCGGCCACGGCGACCGGGTCGCCTTCGAGCAGAAGGACGTGGAGTTCCCCGCCGACTGGTCGCAAAATGCGACCAACATCGTCGCCCAGAAGTACTTCCGCGGGCAGATCGGCCACCCGGCGCGCGAGCGCTCGGTCAAGCAGATGGTCGGCCGCGTGGCCGGCACCATCGCCGGCTGGGGCCGCGAGCGCGGCTACTTCGCCTCCGCCGAGGACGCCGAGGCCTTCGAGCACGAGCTCACCCACATCCTCCTTCACCAGATGGCCGCCTTCAACTCGCCGGTCTGGTTCAACGTGGGGTTCGAGGAGAGCCCGCAAAGTAGTGCGTGCTTTATCCTCTCCGTCGAGGACACGATGGAGTCGATCCTCGACTGGAACACCAAGGAGGGGATGATCTTCAGAGGTGGTTCCGGCTCAGGAATAAATCTCTCGAAGATCCGTGGGTCGATGGAGCCGCTGGCAAAGGGCGGCACCGCATCGGGACCCGTGTCGTTCATGCGCGGCGCCGACTCGTGGGCCGGCACGATCAAGTCGGGGGGCAAGACCCGGCGCGCGGCGAAGATGGTCGTGCTCGACGTCGACCACCCCGACATCCGCGAGTTCATCTGGTGCAAGGCCAAGGAGGAGGACAAGGCCGCCGCGCTGCGCGACGCCGGCTTTGACATGTCGATCGACGGTGACGGCTTCAAGTCGATCCAGTACCAGAACGCGAACAACTCGGTGCGGGTCACCGACGACTTCATGCAGGCGGTCGAGGAGGACCGGGAGTGGCAACTCCTGGCCCGGGCCACCGGCGAGCCGATCGAGACCGTGTCCGCGCGCGAGCTGATGCGGGAGATCTCCGAGGCGGCGTATCGCTGCGCGGACCCGGGCGTGCAGTACGACACGACGATCAACCGCTGGCACACATCGCCGAACTCGGGGCGGATCAACGCTTCTAATCCGTGCGCCGAGTACATGCACGTGGACAACTCCGCCTGCAACCTGGCCTCGCTGAACCTGATGAAGTTCCGCCGCGCCGACGGGTCACTGGACGTGGAGTCCTTCGAGCACGCGGTCGACATCGTGCTGCTCGCCCAGGAGATCGTGGTCGGGCCCTCGAGCTACCCGACCGAGGAGATCGGCGTGAACGCCCGGGCGTTCCGCCAGCTCGGCCTCGGCTACGCCAACCTCGGGGCCTACCTGATGAGCAATGGCATGCCCTACGACTCCGATCGCGGCCGGGACGCGGCGGCAGCGATCACCGCGCTGATGACCGGCCGGGCGTACCGGCGCTCGGCCGAGGTGGCGGCGGCGCTCGGGCCCTACGAGCACTACGAGGAGAACCGTGACGCGCACAACAACGTGATGCGCATGCACAGGGACGCCTCCTACGCGATCGCCGAGACGGACAGCATGGATGAGGGGCTGCTCGCAGCGGCCAGGCGCTCGTGGGATGAGGCCGTGGAGCTGGGCGACAGCCACGGCTACCGCAACGCGCAGGCGACCGTGCTGGCGCCCACCGGCACGATCTCGTTCCTGATGGATTGCGACACCACCGGCGTGGAGCCGGACTTCTCGCTGGTCAAGTTCAAGGAGCTCGTGGGTGGTGGGCAGATGACGATCGTCAACCGCACCGTGCCGCTGGCCCTGCAGACGCTCGGTTATTCAGAGACGCAGGTCGAGCAGATCGAGGCGCACCTGGCCGAGCATGGCACGATCGTGGGCGCGCCCGGCCTGCAGGAGGAGCACCTGCCGGTGTTCGACGTCGCGGTGGGCGAGCGCGCGATCTCGCACATGGGCCACATTCAGATGATGGGAGCGGTGCAGCCGTTCATCTCGGGTGCGATCTCGAAGACCGTCAACCTGCCGGCGGAGGCCACGGTGGAGGACATCGCCGACGCCTACACGCAGGCCTGGCGGCTGGGGATCAAGGCGTTGGCGATCTACCGTGACGGGTCAAAGACGGCACAGGCGCTGCGCACGGATGCACAGCAGGGCGTGGAGGCGCCGGCTGACGTCGATGCGATCGTGGAGCAGGCGGTGAGCAAGGCGCTCGCCGAGGCCGGCCCGCGGCGCAAGCGGATGCCGCGCGAGCGCCAGTCGATCACGCACAAGTTCTCGATCGGCGGCCACGAGGGCTACATCACCGCCGGCATGTATGAGGACGGCAGCATCGGGGAGATCTTCCTCACCGACATCGGCAAGGAGGGCTCGACGCTGCGGGGGATGATGAACTCCTTCGCGACGGCCATCTCGATCGCGCTGCAGTACGGCGTTCCGCTCGAGACGCTCGTGCGCAAGTTCAGCTACATGCGATTCGAGCCGGAGGGGATCACCGGCAACCCGGAGATCCCATTCGCGAAGTCCATGCCCGACTACATCATGCGCTGGCTGGCCTCGCGCTTCCTGGACGTGGACGCCCAGGAGGACCTGGGAATCCTCACGCCCGAGGTGCGCGCCCGCAAGGCCGCACAGGAGGCCGTACAGTCGGTCAGCGTCTCCGATACGGCCGGCCCGAGCCAGGAGGAGGAGTCGCAGGACCCAACCTCGGCGGGCAACGGACACGCCTCGGGTGGCGGCGGAGGGACGAGTGCGCCGACGGCATCGCTGACCGACACGCCACCGGTGGTGCCGGCCCGCCTGCAGGGGCTCGACCTCGGACCGGCCTGCAGCCAGTGCGGAGGCATGATGCAGCGCACGGGCTCCTGCTACACGTGCTCCAGCTGCGGTAACAACACCGGCTGCGGTTAGCAGCGACAAGGCGCGCAGCGGCCCTCACAGCTGACCGCGGACCGGTCGTAGTATGTCCGTGGGTGGTCTCCGTTCCACACTATTTCCGCGGGCACTTCGCGGCGGCCCTGCTCACGCCTGACGATGGCGGCGCTGGCTCGGAGTCGGTTCCCGCAATCGCGGGAAGGGTCGTCCGACCGGGTCTGGTGCGAGAGAGGAGCGGTTTGTTGCTCGACTATGACTTCCGCAGCGCGGCGCCGACCGCAGCCCTTCTGAAGGACTTCGAGCTCAACGGCTCCGCCCCGTCCGCCAATTCGTGGGCGAGCGTGCAGGCCGACGGACTGCATGTCGGCGTTGATCGGCACCAGCCAGGGACCTTCGAGGGATTCTTCGCTGTCACTCGGGTCGCCTACCCCTCCAGCAGTGTGTTCCACGTGCGCATGTCGCGTGAGAACCGTAACGTGCTGTCACGGTCGCAGACTGGGGAGGCGGTGTTCGCGGTCCAGACTGGTGCTACCAAGCGAACCGGGGACATCAACTACGTGTTGGTCGCCAGCGCGACCAACGCCGGTAGTACCCATTGGAAGGTGGGCTATGCCGAGGGCCATATCGCCGACGCCACAACGACCATCCTGTGGACGGGCCCGCCGTCTCCCACCGCGCCTGTCAGTGAGGACATTACGCTGCGCACCGATGGCCGCTCGAGCTACATCGTCTATTTCGGCAGCCGTGTTGTATACGAATCAAACCGGCTGAAGATGAGGATAGTGCCGCCGTTCCAGCCCTACCTCGAGGTCCAAGCGCTGGAGATTCCCTACGAAGCTCGGTTCCAGGACTTATGGATCACCAGCGACGACTCGATCCTTGTCAGGGGTCTTGCTCAAGGTGACTGGGTTACGCTGGCGCCCACGACGGGAACTCCAGTCCAAGCGCTCGCGGACGCCTCGGGCCAAGCGCGGTTGCTACTGGCGCCGCCCCAGGCGAAGGGAAATGGCATTCTCACGATCTCGAGTGGCGGGTCGCTGCGGCGCTTCCCAGAGCTGCCCTACGCTGGGGGCGACGTGTACCGCGTAGGCGTATAACCGCTTCGCCACGTGGGCTGGCCAGCCGCGCGCCGAGTGGCGTACACGGGCGCCTGCAGAGCCGACTGCCGGAGACGTCGCTGCGGCGCCTGCTCGGTCTGGTCGCCTGCATCGTGGCCGCTCGCTACACCCAGACGGCGATTCAGCAGTCCTCTTCAAGGACGCCTGCGCACGTCGTGAGCAGTTAGCCCGAGGCGGCGGCCAACGACCCTCAGCCGCCGCCCCGTAGCCCGGTAGAGAGCTTGGGGAAGCGCCGCACCGGCGCCTCAGACCGAGGCGATCTCTCGAACCTGGGTCAGTCGAATGCTGTTGCCTGATCGATCCCGGAAGCCCGAGTCGATGCCATACGGGCGGTCCTCGGGCTGCTCGGTGAATTCGACGCCGCGCGCCTTCAGTTCCTCGTAGGAGGCGTAACAGTCGTCGGTCGTGAGGAAGACGGTGCCGGCGAAGCCCTTCGCCATCAGTGTCCGCACCTGCTCCGCGGTCTCGGGGTCCATCACCGGCGGGCCGGGGATGGCCATCAGCACGATCGCGAAGTCGGGCTGCCCCGCCGGGCCGACGGTCAGCCAGCGGAAATTGTCCAACTCGGCGAGGGTGACGTCGGCTCTGACCTCCATGCCCAGCTTCTGGGTGTAGAACTCGAGCGCGTCGTCCTGGTCATGGACCCATAGCTGCGCGTTGGCGATTTTGATCATCGGTTGCTCCTAAGGGTTGATGGAACGGTCGCTGACGAAGCTAGTGCAGCGCGGGGTGCCTGTCTTCTCGAAACGTGCGGTTTCGCGGGCGCCCGTGCGCGCGGAGGACACAGGTCGGGACGAGTGCGTGTTGGGCCGCCGGCGGGAAGCTCGCGCGGTAGGTCGTGGGGGCCATGCCGTATGTCCGGGTAAAGCTGGTCGTGAACGACCCGACGCTCCGCAGGCCGACGGAGAAACAGATGTCGGCGACGGATCGGTCGGTGGTTCGCAGGAGCGCCGCGGCCCGCTCCAAGCGCCTGGTCAGCAGATAGGCGTGTGGCGACTCGCCGAAGGCTCGGCGGAACTCGCGACTGAAGTGGGCACGCGACAGACCCGCGGCCTGCGCCAGGTCGTCCACGTCGAGTGGCTCGAAATAGCGGCTATCGGCCGCATCCTTGGCGCGAAGCAGATGGCGGGCGGGCGGGACGAAGGCCATGCCTCGAGTATCGCACCGGCAAGACAGCTCTTGAGCGAACCCGTCTCAACCCGTGTGTCTGACGGAGTACAGTCCGAACGCGATGCCGTTCTACATGGATCGTCACGACCTTCCGAATGCGACGGCTGCAGATCTCGCAGCGGCTCACCTGCGCGATCTCGAGGTTCAGGACAGGTTCGGCGTGCGTTTCGTCACCTACTGGTTCGAAGAAGAGGCCGGCAGCGGATTCTGCCTCGTCGAGGGTCCCGACGAGGAGTCCGTTGCGGCAGCCCACAGCGCCGCGCACGGGCTGCTTCCGGCGAACGTGGTCGAGGTCGATGAGGCCATCGTCCGAGGGTTCTTCGGACGGCTCAACACTCACCCCCCCGGCGAGCCGTATGTGGAAAGCGCCTTTCGGGCGATCCTCTTCACCGACATCGTCGACTCGACTCGCCTCACTCAGCAATTGGGCGACCGCGAGGCCATGCAGCTGCTGCGCCAACACGACTCGATTGTGCGCTCTGCCCTGGCGCAGTTCGGCGGCAGCGAAGTCAAGCACACGGGGGATGGGATCATGGCCGCGTTCGCCTCGGCGTCCCAGGCGGTCCTGACAGCGACGCAGATCCAGCGGGCACTCCAGAAGCACAACGAGGCTGAGCGGTCGCGATTCCACGTGCGCATCGGGGTGGCGGCGGGAGAGCCCGTGACCGAGCGAGACGATCTCTTCGGCTCGGCGGTGCAGCAGGCCGCCAGGCTGTGCTCATGCGCTCAACCGGATTGCATAGTCGTCTCATCCGGAGTCCACGACCTCTGCCGAGGCAAGGGCATCCAGTTCTCCGATGCAGGGCTCATCGACGTAAAGGGCTTCGACGAGCCAATCGGGCATTTTGAGGTCGACTGGCGCGACTGACGTCTAGTTGACGGCCACGCCGGCTGCGTTGACGGCGTCCCAGGCCCCCCCGTACTCGTCTGCGCCGATGTTGAATGTCGAGCGCCGGCCGAACTCCAGCGCGTAGGTGTAGAGCGGGTGGCCGGCATAGGTGACCTGCCTGACGCGACCGTGGAGCTTGATCGTGCCGAGCAGCGAGGCTCTCACGTTCGCGCCGGCCACCGGTCTGCGCGTCGTCGTGAGCGCCGGCCAGGTCTCAAGGCATCCGGCCACCTTCGCGCAGCTGTCCTTGTCGTGGCGATCCCGGGTGAACAGATAGAGCGTGTGTCCGGATCGGTCCACGAGGATCTCGCCGAGGGATGTCTGTTCGAGCCTGACGGTCGCGGCAGGGCTCGCGGCCACGGCGGCGCTGCTGCTCGGGGCGGCGGTGATGAGAGCGACCGCAGAGCCGCAGGTGAACGCCAGGGCGAGAGCCGCGCGGATGCGGTTCACGAAGCGTCCTCGGATCGGATTTGCCTGCATAGCATGGGGCCGGGGAAAGCATACGGCGCACCACCGCCGTTGATACTCTGGGCGCCGGTTTTCGCATGACACCCGACGGTGACAATGGACAGCGATCGCTGAACCGACGGGAGTTCTTGGCCGGCGCATCGGCGCTGGCCGTCGGCGTGGGGATCGGGGCTGACCCCGGTCGCGCCAGCGGCGCCCTGCCGACGGTGAGTAACGCGGTCCCAGAGGTGGCTCTCGGAGGCCAGCCGGCTGGTCTGCCGCCACGCCAGCACGCCTGGAGCGCCTCGCTGGCCGTCGACGACGTCGGTAATCCGATCGCGCCGCGGTTCGACCGGCTGCTGTTCTTCGACGTCAGGGGCCGGCCGACGCCGGGGTACGCGTTGCTGCTCGAGGCCTCGTTGCGAACGCTCGAGCGCCTCTATCACTGGGGTCCCGCCGGTCTGCTGTTCACGGTCGGCTGGGGGCCCGCGTACTTCGATCGCGTGCTCGGCGTGGGCTCGCCGATTCCCTCGGCCACTGGCCTATCGAGTTTCGAGTCGCCGGCGATCGACGATTACCACCTCTGCCTTCACCTGGCCTGCGACGACGAGCGCAGGCTCGCGGCGGTGGAGGCCGCGCTGTTGCACGGCGAGCGTCTGCACGGCGCCAAGGGCTCGCTGCAGATCACCGATGCATTGCGCTGGCGCGAGACCCGGACAGGATTCGTCGGCACGGGTCTGGCGGCCGCGCATCAGGATGTGAGCGGCATTCCCCCAGGCGCCCCGGTAGCGCCGCAGTCGCCTCTGTTCATGGGCTTCAAGTCAGGCCTGCGCAAGAATCAGGCCACCGAGAGCTACGTCACGATCCCCAACGGCCCGTTCGCCGGGGGCACGACAATGCAGGTCAGCTACATGCGGCTGCGGCTGGACGGCTGGTATCGGGACCTGTCATACGGCGAGCGCGTAGCCCGCATGTACTCGCCCGAGACCACGCCCCAGGAAGTCACGCAATTCACGACCGACGCCGAAAGCGAGCCAAACCTGATCAATCAGGCGATCCAGAGCTACGGCGTGATCGGCCACTCGCAGACCTCGGCTCTCGCGCGTGTGAACGGCAAGCCGCGGATCATCCGCCGCGACTTCAACACGGTCGACGGCGGCCACGCCGGGCTGCACTTCGTCTCGGTGCAGCGCTCGATCGATGACTTCGTCGTCACCAGGAACGCGATGAACGCCTCCGGTGCGCACCTCCAGAACCGGGCCATCACCGATACCGCCAACAACGGGATCAACGAATTCATCTCGGTTCTCAGGCGCGCCAACTACATGCTGCCCCCGCGAGCGAAGCGTTCGTTCCCGCTGCTGCGCGGGCGCGAGGCGGCAGTCGGGCGAAGCGGCCAGGGCTCCACCGCCTGAGCATCCGTCTCTACACTGGCACCGATCCAGATACCGCGATAGGGAGCGTCACATGACCACAAAGGCCGACTTCACCGAGCAGGAGTGGAAGCAGGTGCTCGAGGGACCGACGAGCGCCGGCATGATCGTCATCACGGCGCAACGGGGCGGGACCTTCCGCGAGACCGTCTCCATGGCGAAGGCATATGCAGAGGCGCGCCAGCAGCAGGGCCAGAGCGAGCTGCTGGACGCAATCGTCGCGGCCAAGCCCGACGTCGATCGAACGCGCCCTCATTCGCCTGAGGAGCTCAAAGAGCACTACCTTGCGAACCTGCGCGACGCGGTCGCGCTGCTCGATGGCAAGGCGACACCCCAGGAGCTCGACGAGTACAAGCGCTTCGTCGTCCACCTTGCGGACAGGGTGGCCAGCGCGCACAGGGAGAACGGCCGCGACGGGGATCCCGTCAGCGACACCGAGAAGGCGGCGATCGCGACCATAGTCGAGGCTCTCGGGTAGCTCTGCGGCGGGCTCGCGCCCGACCGCCCGCTGTTATCGCGTCCGCTGCCCCCCGGGCCCGGTCAAGCAGGGGCCCGCCGACGCCGAATGTAGAGGAAATGCCTCGACTCGATCGTGCAGCCGATCCGATGCTCGCTGGCGATGAAGGGCCTCCGCAGGCGCCCCCCTCCACCCTGTGCACGGGATTCTTCTTCGTCCTGTCGGCCGCGATCGTCGGCGCCGCCATCGCCGCGCCATCGAATTGGCACAACCCGCTTCTGATCGCCTTCATCATCGGGCTGACGGTATGGACCAGGTCCCATAGCGTCAAGGTGACGACCTCCGAGTCGATGAAGGATTCGCACGCCTTCTCGCTCAATGGCGTCTGCCTAGTCGCGATCGCGGCACTGAACGGCCCGCTCCCAGCTGTGCTCGCCGCCATCCTCAGCGAGCTCGCGCCGTTCGTCTCACCGCGATTTCACCATGCCGGACGGCGCTCGACGGTCAGCGATCTGGCCTGCAATCTGGCGGCGGCCTGCGCGTTTGCGCTGATCGCGGGCCTCGTGCTGAACGCCGCCGGAGAGGCCTTTGGCCACGACGCCGCGTTCTTCCTGACCGTGTTCGCCGTGAGCATCGTCGCTGACTTCGTCAGCCTGCTGGTCGTGGCGGCGCACAACTACCTCGGCTACAGGGACTCTGTTCTACGCGATTTCATCCCCTATCTGGCCACCTGGAAGACCCTGTTTCCGGCCCTGGCGCTTTCCACGGCAGTCCTTGTCATCGCGCTGTGGGTCGATCGCACGAGCGGCCCGGCCGCGTTCACCTTTGCGGTGCTCGCCCTCGTGGGCATCCAGGGTCTTCTCGCGCGGGTCTCACGCGTCGAATATGAGCTGCGCAAGGAGCGCGACAAGGTGTCCTGGCTGGCCCACCACGACAGGCTGACCGGTGTCTGGAACCGGCTGGCATTCGACGATCAGCTGACGAAAGCCACGGCTCCGTCATCGCAGGATCGCTTTGCCCTGCTGTTCCTCGACCTCGACGACTTCAAGCAGATCAACGACACCCACGGCCACGTCGTGGGCGATGAGCTCCTGAGGGCTGTGGCGGATCGTCTGGTGGCCAGTCTCGGCGAGAGCGATCGCGTCTTTCGTCAGGGGGGGGATGAGTTCCTCGTCGTGGCAGACGTTGAGGGCGAGGACGATGTCGAGAGGGTCGTCGCACGTGCCGAAGACATCTTCGCCCGCGCGTTCCTGGTCGGTGGCATCACGCTTGAGGTGGCGGGCTCGCTGGGCGTGGCCGAGTGGCCCACAGAGGCCGCGACCGGCAAAGCACTGGTGCATCTGGCCGACAGCCGTATGTATCAGCGCAAGGCCTACGACGCCGCAGGCGGCCGTCGCTCGCTCGCCCATTCCACCGGCTGAAGAGCCGGCTTGACAGGCCTTGGGCGCCGTCCGGTCGTGTCGTCCTTAAAGGACTACACGCGTGTCGGCCTTTTCGTCCACGCCGGCCTGGACGCTTCAAGCTGGTGGCGGTGGAAGCCGACTCCTTGGCGAACTCAACAAACCTGAAAAGGGCAAACCCGTCGTGAGGCGGGGACGCAAAGCCAGAGGTCTCAATCGAGATGGCTCAGCTGCCACTGAAAGCCTGGAGGCTTCCAATGGTCCCAATTTGGTCACGACTCAAATCACCCGCCAGGACGGGTGGCAGGTTCGCCGTACTTGGCGGAACCGTCGCAGGACTCGCTCTCGCCGCTTCATCAGCCGTTCTGCCGGTCGCGAGCGCCGAGGCGGCCAGCGCAACGAGCTGTCCGACAGCCACACTTACACAGCCGTTCGTCACCTGGTCTGACAGCAACTACTACTCGCTCGTACCGGGCGGCAGTTTCGAGTCAGGCGAACCCGCATGGACGCTGTCCGGCGGGGCCAAGCTCGCATCCGGCAGCGAGACCTTCGCGGTCACGGGCAAGTTGGGGAGCTCATCCCTTTCCCTGCCCACAGGCGCGGCCGCGCAGTCGCCGTTCACCTGCATTGAACCGAACGATCGCACCCTCAGGATGTTCGGGCACAGCGAAGGCTCGGCATCGAGCGTCCGCGTCGCCGTCGTCTACCAGACCATCCTCGGGAACATCGCGATCCCGGTCGGAACGGCCGCGCTCGGCAGCAGCTGGGCACCAACCTCGACCTACCACACGGGCGTCCTGATCGGAGCCCTGCTCTCCGAAGGCTCGGTTCACGTCGCGATCCGCCTCACCGCGGTCACCGGCGCCTCGCGCGTCGACGACGTGTTCATCGACCCGCGCATGCGTCGCTAGGTCCGGTAAGCGCCAGCAGCACCAGCACCAGAGTCGCTCAGGGCAAACCCGTCGTGAGACGGGGACGCAAAGCCAGGGATCTCGCCGAGATCGCCCAGCTGCCGACCCCACGCCAAGTTGTCGCGTCCCCCGCGACATGACATGGAGGTCTCCAGAATGTCCAACCCAATCAACATCCGGCATGCACGCAAGATCGTCGCTGCTGTGTTCACGACCGCGCTGCTCACCGCCATGGTGCCGGCGGTGGCCGGCGCGGCCTGCCCGACCGGTCCCACATCCAAGCCGTTTGCAAAGTTCGGCGACACGGCCGAATACACACCGCTGGCCGGCGGCTCGTTCGAGTCCGGAGCCCCGGGCTGGTCGTTGTCCAGCTCGGCGGTGGTCAGCGGCAACGAGAGCTACGACGTCGCGGGGGGCTCGCATTCGCTCGCGATACAGCCCTCAGGGGTTGCCGTCTCCCCGACGTTCTGCATCAACACGGCCGAGCCGTCGTTCCGCTTCTTTCTACGTCAGACGAGCGGTAGCTGGGCAGTGCTCAACGTGGTACTTCGCTGGACGGACTCCAGCGGAACGAGCCACGACACCACGGTGGGATCGCTGCAGACCGGGACCTCATGGCAGGCAAGCCCGGTGCTCCAACTCGCGACCACACTGCCCCTGACCACATCCTCAAGCTCCATCAGCGCGAAGCTCGTCTTCAAACCCGAATCCTACGGCGGAGCATGGGCGATAGACGACGTCTACGTCGATCCGCACAGTCGCTAGCAGGAAGGAGGGTCGGCGGTACCCAAACCTGCCGCCGACCCGTCGAGCAGAGCCCCCTCTCCACTTCCAATTTATACCACCCGGAAGGCCCTCATGAAGCCTCGGATCGCGCTGTATAACCACCGACCGAGACCAGAACCTACGGAGGAGTGTGGCTATGAACGAGCATGCGGTGGTGATCGCCGGTGGCGGTCCGGCGGGGATGATGCTGGCCGCCGAGCTGGCGTTGGCGAAGGTCGATGTCGCGGTCATCGAGCGACGTCCCGATCACCTGCTCGTCGGCTCGAGGGCCGGCGGCTTTCACTCGCGCACGATTGAGGTCCTCGATCAGCGCGGGGTCGCCGATCGGTTCCTCGCGGAGGGGAAGGTGGCTCAAGCGTCGATGATCGGCACCACGGTGCTGGACATGAGCGACTTCCCCACGCGTCACCCGTATTCGCTCGGGATCTGGCAGAACCAGATCGAGCGGATCATGGCGGACTGGATCGCCGAGCTGCCCGTGAGGATCCACTACGCCAGCGAGGTGGAGGGCTTCGCACAGCACGACGCGGGCGTCGATGTCGAGCTGGCCGACGGCCGGTCGCTGCGGGCGCAATATCTCGTCGGGTGCGACGGAGGACGGAGCGTCATCCGCAGAGCGGCGGGCATCGAGTTCCCCGGATGGGACCCGACCAGGAGCAACCTGATCGCCGAGGCCGAGGTGACCGAGGAGCCGGATCTGGGCATCCGCCACGACGCCCTCGGTGTTCACGCCATCGGCAGGTTGGAGTATGAGATCCGCGACGGCGAGGTCGTCTACGCGGATGGGGGGCCGGTGCGGGTCATGGTCACCGAGCAGCAGCTCGAGCACAGCAGCGAGCCCACCCTGGGCGATCTGAGCGAGGCGCTGATCAAGGTGTACGGCACCGACTTCGGGATCCACGGTCCCACCTGGATCTCCAGGTTCACCGACATGACACGTCAGGCCGCGGCCTACCGCGCGGGGCGAGTCCTGCTCGCCGGCGACTCGGCGCACGTGCACTCCCCGGCCGGTGGACAGGGCCTCAGCCTCGGGGTGCAGGATGCAGTGAATCTGGGATGGAAGCTGGCTCAGGTGATCGCCGGCACCTCCCCCGACAGCCTGCTTGACACCTATCACGACGAGCGCCACCCGGTCGCCGCCCGCGCGCTCCGGCACACGATGGCTCAGGTCGCGCTCCAGCGCCAGGATGAGCGTACGAAGGCCCTGGTCGACGTGGTCGCAGAGCTGGCGTTGATGGATGAGCCCCGCAGACGGCTCGCCGGAATCGTCTCCGGGCTCGACATTCACTACGACCTAGGCGATGGCCACCCCCTGCTCGGGCGCCGTATTCCCGATCTGGACCTCGTGAGCGCCGAGGGACCGGTGAGGGCCTTCAGCCTGCTGAACGACGCCAGACCGATGCTGCTCAACCT
Organism: uncultured Solirubrobacteraceae bacterium; assembly: GCA_963826995.1. Taxonomy (GTDB): domain Bacteria; phylum Actinomycetota; class Thermoleophilia; order Solirubrobacterales; family Solirubrobacteraceae; genus Palsa-744. Next base: position 232,836 of record CAWGYZ010000008.1, read on the forward strand.
CGGTGAGCCCGGCGCCTTTGACATCACTCACTGGGCTGAGCGAGTCCAGCTGATCGATGCTCGATATGCCGGCCCGTGGGAGCTTCCCGTACTCGGCGAGGTCGCCGCCCCCACCGCCGTGTTGGTCCGGCCCGATGGATACGTCGCCTGGGTCGGAGAGCCGGCCGATCCCGGGCTCCCCGGAGCGCTGAGGACCTGGTTCGGAGCGCCTGGCGCCGCGTAGCTCGCCGGGCTGTCGTTCGTCCGTCATACTGCCCAGCGTGCTGGCCGCCGTCACGCCGTTCACGCGTGAAGCCGAGCACCTCCTCCGCGCTCCAGGGCTGTTCAACTGGTCGACGGTCACGCTTCTCGCCCTGGCCGTCTATGTCTATGCCGTCGAGATCGAGCGGTCCAACTGGGACGCCGTGCTGGCCGGGATGGCGTTCTGGCTGATGGACTGGCTGAATGAGATCATCAACGCACTGGTCCTCCACTTCAACGGCCACGCTGCGCTGTGGACCGTGACCGGCAGCACCAGCTTTCTGATCCTCATCGGGCTGACGGTCGAGATCTCGCTGTTCTTCGCGATCAACGGTGTGATCTTCGTCAAGCTGCTGCCGGCCGACCGCAGCGTTCGGATCCTCGGCCTGCCGAATCGCTGGGCACTGGCGATCGCTCTTTCTCTGGTGTCCGTCGGGGTCGAGCTGCTTCTGCACGCCGACGGGGTATTTCACTGGTACTACTGGTGGTGGAACGTGGCGAGCTTCCCCGTGATCGTCGTGTTCGGCTACCTCACGTTCTATGTGGTGGCGTTCACCGTGTACGACATGCCGCAGCGAGGTCGGCAACTGCAGGTGGTCGGCGGGCTGGCGGCGCTCGATCTGGTGGCCGGCCTGGTGTTTGGCCCGCTCCTCGGCTGGATCTGAGCCCGATCGGTCGCTAGGCAAACTGAGCGGGCGCACACGGCGTGCACGCCCGCTCATAGCGGCTGCTAGCGCAGCGAGCTGAACGACGCTCGCATCTCTTCTGAGAAGAGCTGCGGCTGTTCCCAGGCCGCGAAGTGCCCGCCCCGGTCGAGCCTGTTGTAGTGGATCAGGTTGTTGGGATACGCCCGTTCTGCCCAACTCCGCGGAGCCTGATACAGCTCGTCGGGAAAGACGCTGATCGCGAACGGGATGGAGACGTCCTTGGCGTCGAAGAAGCCGGCCTTGTTCTCCCAGTACAGGCGAGCCGAGGAGATCCCGGTGTTCGTCAGCCAGTAGAGCGTTATGTTGTCGATGATGTCGTCAAGCGTCAGGTCGCCGGGGGGATTGCCCTGAATGACCTGTTCCACGAGTCCGGGCTGCCCGGATCCGTCACCGTGGTCGAGGATGAACGACGCCAGGTCGATCGGCGAATCCGCCAGCCCATACAGGGTCTGCGGGCGTGTCGTCATGATCAGCGCGTAGGCGACGTGCAGTGCATAGAAGGTGCTCAACTCTTCATAGGCGCGTCCCTCTTCCTCTGAGAGACCGGACGGCGGCGGCTCGCCCTGCAGGAACCCGGTCACATCGGGCGGCGCGGTGCCGGCCATGTTGGAGTGGATGCCGAGCAACTCCGGAGCCGCCTGTTCTCCCATCGTCTGCGTGACGGCCGCGCCCCAGTCGCCACCCTGGGCGACAAACCGTTTGTATCCGAGCCGCTTCATCAGCTCGACCCAGGCGCGTGCGATGCGCGGGGGACCCCAGCCTGGAGCGCTCGGCTTGCCGGAGAACCCGTAGCCGGGCAGAGAGGGAATGACCACATCAAAGGCGTCTGAGGCGCTGCCGCCATGTGCCGTGGGGTTGGTTAGCGGATCGATGATCTTCAACTGCTCGATGATCGAGCCGGGCCACCCGTGGGTGACGATCATCGGCAGCGCGTTCTCGTGCTGGGAGCGGACGTGGATGAAGTGAATGTCCAGGCCATCGATCTCGGTGACGAAGTGGGGCACAGCGTTCAGCCTGGCCTCGCACTTGTGCCAGTCGTAGTCGGTTCCCCAGTAACGCGCGAGCTCCTGAATCGTCGCGAGAGGCACGCCCTGCGAATCGTCGGTAACGGTCTCCCGCTCGGGCCAGCGTGTCGCGAGTACCCGCCTGCGCAGCTCCGTGAGCTCTGCCTCGGGAAAGCCCACCTGAAACGGGCGAATCGCGGTCGGGTCGTTGCTCGCCTGCTGCCCTACATCACCATGCTGAGTGGTGGTCGTGCTCATTTCCTCTGCTCCTTTTGCTTGGATTACGGCGAATGGCGTCGAGTGGACCGGTGACGCAGGCGACACGGGAGCCAAGAACCCCGGGTCGGGACGAGCCCTGCTGGCCGGTTGGCGTTTCTGCGGCTGCCGACGAAACAGCGGGTGAGGTCGGCAGCGAGCGGCCCCTCCAAGAGCCTGCGCGCGAGATCCGAGCAGAAGCGGCCATAACGGTCCGGCGTTGAAGCTACTCCTGCTCCGTGGGTTGCATGGACCGACGACTATGCGGCTGCGAAAATTTCCCGCAAAGAGCGATGTTTTGTGGAGGTAGGCGACAGGGAGCCTGCGGTGGCGACTACCGCCGCAGTCAGGAGTTGTAAGACGTCGGCGTCGACTGCGGCGAGCGCTTGTCCCATCCGTGAAATGACGAGTAGTCGCCCCCGTCCCACGCTTCGCGCAGCCCGGGCTTGCTCAGATCCCAGTCCGGGCGGATCTCGCTGGTCACGGTCCGCAGGTCGTGCCAAAGATCCAGGAAGGAGGGACGTCCCCAGAACCAGTAGCCGTTGTAAACGCTGTGGATCACAAGCCCCGGCTTGAGCACGAAGGTGTGAGGGATCATCGGGTCGTGCTCGGGGTCGGTGTACTCCTGGATCTCGAGGTCCTTTTGGACGGTTCGCTCGGGGTCCGAAAGGAAGGGCCACTGGGCGCCCGTCGACGCGCGGAACTCCTGGCTCGAGTGATGGGTGTCGCTCGAGATGGTGGCGACCTTCGTATAGGCCACTGCGATCTTGGCGAAGTTAGCCGCAAGCTCGAGGTGCTGCTGGTGCTCCTTGGGGCAATAGTTCCCACGCGCGAGCGTGAGGATCAGCGGGTCCTCACCCTGGATCTCGCTGAGCTTTCGAGTAACGTTTTCGTGATCGGGCAACTCGTAGTCGGGAAAGGTGCCGCCGGGGGCGATGTCGCTGCGCATGATCTGCTCCTGTCCATGGTTGAGGATTGACGAGAACGATGGCAGCCGTCCCATCCAGTGACGCCCTGTGGTCCGCGGGTCCGGACCTCCGGCCCGCAGCACGGGCGTGGACCAGTGAGGAGTCGGGCGCCATCGGAGCCTGTCGGGTCCACGCTGAGCCTAGTCAACCGGGACCGCGGGCGCCAGGAAACGGGCCGTCCCCCCGATGAGTGCCCGCACGCCGGTTTGCGACTTGCTGGGGATCGAGCACCCGATTGTTTCGGCGCCGATGGCGATTGATCCCCGGCTTCCCGCTGCGGTCTCAAATGCCGGCGGCCTCGGCACCATGGGGTTGTGGTGGGCCGACGACGCCGGAGATGTGGTTCGTGAAACGGCAGCGCTGACCGATCGCCCATTTGGCGGCAACTTCGCACTCACCTCCGATCAACACCGTCGAGTCGACCAGGCCCTTTCCGCCGGCCTGCGGATCGTGTCGTTCATCTTTGGCGATCCGCAGGGCTACGTAGAGGCGGTGCATGACGCCGGAGGCCTCGTCATGCACACGGTTGGGAGTGCCGAGGAGGCCCGGCGCGCGGTCGGATCTGGAGTGGACGTCATCGTTGCGCAGGGCCGGGAGGCCGGCGGCCACGTCTGGGGTGGTGTGTCGACGCTCCCACTGGTGCCTGCCGTGGTCGACGCCGTGGCGCCGGTACCGGTCATCGCGGCAGGGGGCATAGGTGACGCTCGAGGAGTCGCGGCCGTGCTCGCCCTCGGCGCACAGGCCGCCTGGCTCGGCACTCGGTTCCTCCTGGCTGAGGAGATGCCGATTCACGAGGAATATCGGCGGCTCCTGATCGCCGCGACCGAGACCGATGCAGAGTGGTACGCCAACCTCTATGAGGTGGGGTGGCCGGACGCACCTCACCGCGCGCTCCACAACTCCACGGCCGAGAGGTGGGAGGCTGCCGGCCGCCCGCCACCGGGCAGCCGACCGGGAGAAGGTGAGGTGATAGCGCACTTCCCGTCGGGCGAACCCATCGTTCGATATTCGCCCGCACCGCCGCTGGTCGGAACAACCGGCGAGATCGAGGCGCTATCTCTGTGGGCCGGACAGAGCGTTGCGCTCGCCAAGCAGCCACAGCCCGCTGCGGAGATCGTCGCCGAACTCGTCTCTGGCCTGTAGCCCAGACCCAGGCTGCGGACACCGATGCTCGAGCATCAGTAGTGGCCGAGTGGGTCGTTGTCGGGCCAGATCCCGTCGCCCGGCATGTCGAGCCGATCGGTCAGCGGCTGACGCCATTCGGGCGTTTCCGGCAGCGAGGGCGATCTCCGCGCGAGCCGCCGGAAGGGGTAGAGTCTGTGGGGCTTTGGCCCGCTGAACGACAGCCGGAGGTTGGGGATGAACACCGGAAATGCACTTGGCAGACACCTGTGCAAAGGCGGCGCGTTGGTCGCCGCAGCCGTGTTGTCGAGCGGGGGTGTTGCGCTTGCGTCTAATGCAGTCAAGGGCGCGTCCTACTCAGGGCACTACCCAGGAGGCGTCACCACCTCGATCTCGTTCACCGTCTCGGCAAATGGCAAACGGGTAACAGACCTGTCCGTGACCACACCCTTCAAGTGCAGCGGTGGATGCGGCGGCGTAGGGAGCCCGATCGGAGGCTCGGCGCGCATCTCGGAGAAGGGCAAGTTCAAGATCACACTGAAGCTCGTGGCGCCCGGGTCGACCAAAAGCTTCGGCGCGGATACGGTTACCGGCACGTTTCTGAAGCACGGCAAGGCGACGGGCACTGTCAGCTCACACTTCGACGCCGACAATGACGGCAAGACCGTGAGCTGGACCGCGACCAGCTGACGATCCTCTCGGAGTCGGCTCAGATCAGCTCCTGGCGAAGCGCTCGGCTGGCCTCGACGGCCGCCGAGGCCAGCTCTCTGAGCTGCTCGTCGTCGATCCCTGGGTCCCCCGCCCTGCCCACGTGTTCCATTCGCTGACAGAGGCCGAGCAATCTGATCGCCCCAAGGCTTGCGCTGCTCCCCTTCAGCAGATGCGCGACGGCCCTGATCTCGACGCGGTCGTCGCGCTTCACGGCGGAAGCGATGTCTGTCAGGCATGTCGCGTGCTGCTCTTCGACGACGTCCAGCAGCTCCAACCATCGGCATCCCCGACCGCCAGCGTGAGGAGCCCGTCGCGTCGCGTGCTCAGACGAGCGCGCCCGCCTCTTTGAGCTCAGCTCGGATCTGCTCGCGCAGCTCCGGCGTGTCCTCGTGCTTGTGTGCATTGACGGCGTGCAGCGCGGCCGCCTCGAGCAGATGCTCCTCAGAGCCTGACATCGCCAGATCACAGTTGTTCTCGCTGGGCATGTCACGGCAGTCGATGTATTTGCGAGACATCTTGTGGTTCCTTTCCGATGTTCTGTCGGTCGCGCAGAGACCCGCGACCGACGGCCTGTTAGGTTTTGGCCTACCAGGCCGGTCTACATGGGTAGGACCAGTATTGCGGCTGAGACGCTCTGCCGGTAGCGTGGGCACAACGTGACCCATCCGGGTCACCCGGCGGCCCGGTCAGAGCGTTCGGCTGTCCGTCCCAAAGCGACCTGTTCAGGAGGCCGGCATGAGCGGCGAAACGGTGCTTGTTACGGGCGGGTCGGGGTTCATCGGCTCGCATTGCATCCTGCAGCTGCTGGATGCCGGCCATCGGGTGCGGACCACCGTGCGGTCGCCGCAGCGCGAGGCCGAGGTGCGCGCGGCGCTTGAGACAGGCGGCGCGGACGCGGGCGAGTCGCTTTCGTTCGCCACCGCCGACCTCATGTCCGACACAGGCTGGCCGCAGGCCGTTGCGGGCTGCGACTTCGTGCTTCATGTCGCCTCGCCCTTCCCCCAGAGGGCGCCGAAGCACGAGGATGAAGTCATCGTCCCGGCACGCGAAGGGACGCTGCGCGTGCTCCGCGCGGCGCGTGAGGCGAGCGTCAAGCGGGTGGTGCTGACCTCCTCCTTCGCGGCCGTCGGTTACGGGCAGAAACCCGCGGATCGTCCGTTCTCCGAGGAGGACTGGACCGACCCGGACGGCGCGAATGTGAGCGCCTACGGCAAGTCCAAGACCCTGGCAGAGCGCGCAGCGTGGGACTTCATCGCGCGGGAGGGGGGCAATCTGGAGCTGTCGGTGGTCAACCCGGTCGCCGTGCTCGGGCCTGTGCTCGGGCCCGATCTTTCAAGCTCCATCCAGCTCGTGCAGCGCTTGCTGGACCACGGAATGCCGGGCATCCCGCGTGTGTCGTTCGGCCTCGTCGACGTGCGCGACGTTGCCGACCTTCACCTGCGCGCCATGACCAATCCCACCGCCAAAGGCGAGCGGTTTCTGGCGATCGCCGGCGACTTCATGACGATCGAGGAAATCGCTCAGGTGCTGAGAGCGCGGATGGGCACCGCGGCGGCGCGTGTGCCAACCAGGGTGCTTCCGAACTGGACGGTGCGACTGGCCTCGCTATTCGATTCGTCGCTCAGGGGGGTGGTACCGGAACTGGGCAAGAGCAAGCGCGCGAGCAACGAGAAGGCCAAGAGCCTGCTCGGCTGGGAGCCGCGATCCAACGAGGACAGCATCCTCGCCACGGCCGAGAGCCTGGTGCGGCTCGGGTTGCTCAAGAGCGCCGGCGCCCCGGCGGGAGCGTGACGAGGGCCTACTTCTTCTTGGCCGTGAACGGGCTGTTGGTGGCCGTGCAGAAGTAGCCGGTGCTGGTTTCGATCTGGAGGCTCAGATGGCCTTCGATCTTGCTCTTGGCCCCGTTGAACCTGCCGAAGATCGAGAACGTGTAGGTCCCGGGAGCAGCTTCGGTCGTGACGCCGGAGATGGCCGGGATCGTCGTGGATTCGTGCTGTTTGCCGGAGAAGGCCCCGCTGCTCTTGATCTTCAGCGGCGCTTCGCCCGCGTTCGGCGTCACCGGCCAGACGACGGTGCGGTTGCCACCCAGGTTCATCTTGCCGCACAGCGTTTCGACGTTCAGCTTGTAGGAGATGATCTTGCCGGAGGATGCCTTGATCGTGACCGTGTCCTTCAAGGCGCCTTTGCCCGCGCCCTTGTAGGTGGTCACCGAGGAGGCCAGGGCCGTCGTCGCGCCTGCCAGCGCCGCGAGCAGGGCGAGCGTCGCCGCCGCCACGCGAATGGAACCGGTTGCTGACCTGCCCCTGCTGAAGCGTGCGAGCATGATTCCCTCCGTGGTTGAGAGCCGATTGGCGTGCCGCCGGCCGGCACGCCAATCATATGCGCGTCTCTACGGGCTCGCTATTCGGGAGCGTGGCCCGTGAATTCGATCACCTGCTGGAAGGTCGAGCGGTTCGTCCAGTCCATGGTGAACGGTTCTGTAAACGTCGGCGGAAGCGGGTCGTATGTGGGCGGGAAGGTGATGCGCACCGGCGCGGCCCGCCATTTGCTCGGTTCCGGACCCTGCGCTTCCTTCAGCGCGTTGGCAGCGGTCTGGATGGCCGCCCACAGCGACGTGCGACAGGCGCTGAGGCTCCCGTTACCGCAGTAGCGGCGACTGAACGGGCCCGCGACCGGGTAACCCAGCTCGGTCTTCAGATCCTTGTAGACGTACCCGTACCAGCCTTCGTCGTAGGAGGAGCCGCTCGAGTTCGGGGCGTTGTCGGGCGAGACCATCGAGGCGAACTGATTGGTGAGTTCCGTGCCCAGGACGGGCCCGAGGACCGCTTCACCGATGCCCCTCCAAGCGGCGTCGAGCACGGCCGCTCCCGGTTCTTCGGGCTGAAGGACGCCGAAGCGGCTCGCGCCGTGGGCCACCCAGGTGCTGACGATTGCGGCGGCCTGTTGCGCCAGCGCACTGGGCGCGCGTCCGCCTTCGAGCACCCGCTTGATCAGCGGCCAGTCCTCCACGGCGGCCAGGTCCTGAGTCGCAGCCTTGTTCATGATCGACGCGAGGTCGGCCTCGGTCATGTGGGGTTTGAAGCCCGTGAACAGCTGCACACGGTGGACCGGTCCGTAGGAGTAGTTGTCAGAGGCCGCACCCCATCCGGGGGCTGGCTTGTTGTTCCAGTTCACGAAGACGTCGCTCCTCGGCGCGACCTCGTGAGGATGCTGGTTCTCGGACAGGAACCCGCGCCATTCGTACTGCCCGGTGCCGAGCGTTGGCAGGCTCGGGTCGGTGCCCGGAGCGAGGATCGGCAGGCGTCCCGCCGAGAAGTAGGCGATGTGCCGGTTGTCGATGTAGGGAATGTTGAACGTCGTCTCGAGCTCGTTCGCCGCGTTGAAGAACTGCTGCGGGTTATGCACGCGATCTGAGTCGAAGTCGCTGAACGCGAGCTCGCCCGCGGGCTCGCGGCCACGGGTCGAGCGATCCCTGGCAATCGCGTAGGGCGCTCCGTGCACCGTCACCGTGCCGGTGACCGGCCCGTGGTCGGTTTCCAAGAATGTGATTTCGTGTTCAGGTTCTGTTTCGCTGGCCCCCAGCGTGCCGGCGTCGACCGTCGTCATCGGGATGCATTTGCCGTTGTGGATGTAGGACGTCGATTCGCGGGTCGGCGGGCTGTTGTCGGGGTTGCACAGCTTCTCGAGGAACTGCTGCGTGTTCTCGCTACCGGCGCTTGTGAGGCTCCAGGCGAAGTCCCGTCCCCGCCCGATGAAGACGTAGGGCGAGATCGGCGCCACCGCTCCGTCGGCGTCGATGCCGCCGCCGTGTAGGTCGGCCTGCATCACGATCTCCGGGTAGTAGTAGCCGAGTTGCGGCCCCATCACCGCCAGCGGATGCCGATCGGCGGAGTGTTCGGGTCCTGCCAGCAGGAAGTTCGAGGCCTTACGTTTCGAGGCGGTGGTGGCGGCTACGGCGGCCACCGCGGAGGAGCTCTCCGAGCCGGGGTCGATCAGCACGGCTCCGGGCGTCGGGCCGAAGGGCACCCCGTCGTAGGGGAACGGAACGCTCGTCGTAGTCGGCGCTTCGGGGTCGTTGACCTCCTTCAGATCACGAAATACTTTCAGGCCTCCGTTCGCCCCCAGCTTCGCCTCCAGCTTCGCGAGGAAGTTCGAGTTGCTGACTTCGTTGCCGCCGCCGTTGCCGAAGATCGACCCGATCAGGGCAAATCCGGCCATCGCGCTCGTGGCGTTCAGCGGAGGCAGGATCCGTTCGGCGCCGAGCGTGCCCTCGTAGGCGTTGACCCCTTCCGCCCAGTCTTCGAGGTCTTTCAGAACCTGTTCGCCTTCGGGTCCTTTTTCGATCAGCGAGTTCTTCTGTTCAGCGACGAAATTGACCGCCTGCGCGCTGGGCGTGAAGGAGCGGCCGGTGAGAAGCAGTTCGAACGGGTTGATCCCGGGGATTTCGAGCGCCGCGGCGTAAGCGGGGCCGATGCCCAGCGCCAAGAGCAGGCCACGGTCCTCCGCAGCTATGTAGCCCGAGCCGAACATCACCTCGTCGCGCGTCTGCCCGTAGACGTGGGGAATGCCGTTTTTGTCGCGCTCGATGACAAGTCCCGGCTCCGGTTCCTCGGTGCGCACGACGGGCCCGGTCACCCCGAACTTCTCCGAGAGGAAGTATTTTTCGAGATCCGCCGGTGTTACGTTGCCCATCAGCGGCGTCAGGTCGTTGTAGAGGTTCCCCTGGTCGAAGGAGTTTTCGTTAGGCGGCAGGCCGCCGAAGTCGCCCGGCGCCAGGATCTGGTAAGCCGAGCCTGAGTAGTCTTCGGGCGGCGTTATCGCCGGGGACGCGGCAGAGGACGAGGACGCGGGCGTGGACGACGCGGACGAAGAGAGTGCGGCCGCAGATGTCACAGCCGGAGAGACCGCCGTGAGAGGAGCCGCCGTCAGAGAGGTCGCCGGCGGGGAGGCCGCAGCGTATGCGGCCGTCGACCCGCCGAGCGCAGAGAGCAGGCCTGCAACGAGCAAACACGAACCGAGTCGCCGAGCCCCGCGTACACCTTCCCGCCGAACCGGTCCTGTCCCGAGCACACTCGTGCCGAACATAACGCCTCCTCACCCCTCCTGGCCCTCCCTGACCAAATGCAGTCGAACCCTCCAGTTGGACTGCTGTGGGGCGATCGTACTACTTGTGTCAAGCGGCCGCAGGAGCGGTCACGATTGCGCTGCAAACCGAGACGAACGCCCGCTCAGAAGTCGCGCGCCCTCACCATGGGCCCGTGACCTCTGAGCGTCCGCCGTATTGCGATGGGTCAGGGGTTGAGACGTTTCTTCAGCGCGCTTGCGGCTGAGAATTTCGCCGCCTTGCTCGCCGCGATGCTGATGGTCGCGCCCGTGGAGGGATTCCGTCCCTGCCGGGCTGCTCGGTGGCTGACGCTGAACTTGCCAAAGCCGGCAAGCGCGACCTCACCCCCGGCGGCAAGCTCGTCGGAGACAACCTCAATAGTCGTCTCCAGCACCTGCCGAGCCTGGCTGGCGGACAGTCCATTACGCGTTGCGACCTTCTCGGCTAGCTCGTTCTTGGTCATACCACTCCCTTCTCGAGTGTCGTTACTTCCAGCAGGCTAACCGCTGGTCAGGACGACGAGGCCCGTAAACGCTGGACCTTGGCCCCAGAAAAGCCCTAATTTCCGGGGAACTTGACGGGCGCCGGCGTTCGCAGGCGCCCCTCTGGGCGCTTTTCAGCCGAAATCGTTGACCCGCGGGCCTCCAGCCGACCGGCCGCGCAGGTCGCCCACAAGAGGGTCAGCCACGTCGCACAGGCCAATCCGACATGCACCCAGACGAGCTCCGTGGGCAGGTGCGTCTCGTACTGATCGAGCCCCACGACGCCCTGCAGTGCCAGCAGCACGCAGAGTGCGGTGAGCGAGCGCTGCACGACCGGATCGGTCGAGCGCCTGCGCGCAAGCCACCACACGGCAACCGCCGCGAGACTGAACACCAACGCGATCTCGGCGTGGCGATGGATCACGAAATCCATCGTCCCGCGTCCGTCGAAGTCCAGGCGGTTGATCTTCTGCCCCGGGGAACCGCCGGCGTGGGGACCGGCGGCCGTGGCCGCGGTCCCGGCGAAGATCGTGAGCGCCCCCAGTGCGGTCAGGCCCCACAGCGAACGCACCAGCATCCGGTCGGAGACGCCGACCCGGAGCTCATCCGGCTCGTGCGCTGCCCGCCAGGCGAGCAGCACGGCCGCCAGCAGGATGAGCATCGACAGCGCGAAGTGCCCCATCACCCAGCCATAGTCCAGCGCCCCCTTCACCGTGAACCCGCCGAGCACGGCCTGACCCACCACGCCGAGCGGAAGCAGCGCTCCGAGCCAGACCAGATCTCGGCGGTAGGGCCGGCGGCGCAGCGCCAAAAGCCAGGCCGCCCCCGCGGCGATCGACACCGGGAAGGTGATCAGGCGGTTGGAGAACTCGATCACGGCGTGGCTGTTCAGCGGCGGGTAGACGTTGCCGTTGCACTTCGGCCAGGTCGGGCAGCCGAGGCCCGAGCCGGTCAGCCGCACCGCGGCCCCGGTCGAGGACGATCAGCGTGAGGGCGCCCAGCGCGATGTAAGCGGTGATCTCATACTGGCGGGGGGTGACGGTAAAGCCGTTGGTGCGCTCGCGCAGGCGCTCGAAACGGGGGCGCATCCGCTTAAGGATGCCACTCGAACGGCAGCTCGCCGGCCACCTCGCTGAGCCGCGGCGCGCTGCGGTCTCTCTCAGAGACGACCAGCTCCTCAAGCGGTAGGGGCCACTCGATACCCACCTCCGGGTCATCCCAGGCGATGGCACGCTCCAGAGCCGGGTCGTAGTAGGCGGTCTGCTTGTACAGCACGTCGGCCACCTCGCTGAGCACGCAGAAGCCGTGAGCGATGCCCGCCGGCAGATACAGCTCGCGCATGCTCTCGTCGTCGAGCTCCACGCCCACCCAGCGGGCGTAGGTGGGAGAGCCTCGGCGCAGATCCACGGCGACGTCCAGGATGCGCCCGCGCCCGCAGCGCACCAGCTTGGCGGCGCCTTCACCGACGTGGAAGTGCATCCCCCGCAGCACCCCCGTGCGCGAACGCGAGTGGTTGTCCTGGACGAACGCGTCCTCTCCGTGGATCCCCGCCACGGCGGACCACTCGCGCCGGTAGGTCTCACACAGGAACCCCCGCTCATCGACATGGACGGCGGGCTCGATCACGACGGCGCCCGGAAGAATGGTGGGAAGCACGTGCATGGGCGCCAGAGGGTAGC
>CAWGYZ010000009.1:0-89529 GCA_963826995.1 uncultured Solirubrobacteraceae bacterium
TCGATGTAGCAGCGGCGCATCGGCCCGGGACGGTTCTGAATAGCGTGTTCCAGTCGCGATAGACGCTGCAGTAGATCTTGTGGCGCCCGGTGTAGCGCCCCTTCGGCGCGTGGACCTCTCGGGTCACGCCTCGGCCGCCAGAACCTGCTCCTCCGACGGAGGACGAACCTCGACGATCCCGCCCAGATCAACCTGCGATAGCAGCGTCCGCATCGCGTCCGGCTGCCCATAGACCCCCGCGGTTGAGTCCCATGCGCGCAGGTTGCCCTCCAGGTACTCCAACGTCCCCCGCTGGGCAGCGTCGAACGTATCGGCCACCAGCTCGCGGGCGAACTCCCCGACCTCATCGCCCGAGAATGCGGCGAGCCACGGGTATGCGGTTTGCATCGCCCACTCAGACGGCGGCACCTTGCGATGCTCATTGTAGACCGCCATGAAGCGAGCCGTCTCGGCGACCTGCGCCTGCAACCGCCGCTGGAAATCCGCGACACCCTTCCTCTGGATGACCAACAACTCGCCATCGGAGTCGAGCACTTCCTGGGGTGAGTCCTTCGCCCGATCGAGCAGCGTCCGGTAGTCGCGCTGAATCTCCGTCGGACCCCACGGCGCATCAGCGGTACGACCTGACGCACGGCCGCTCCTGTGCTGATGATTCGTGCCTCGCCCGAAGGACAGAAGGGGACAATCTTGGACAAAAGTGTATCGAACTGCTGGTGAGCTTGCGGTACAAAAAGAGAGCCGACGTCGGGAGTCGAACCCGAGACCTCTGCCTTACCATGGATTGCAAGGGAGGTCCTCCTATGGGCTTGAGTCCCGTCCTGTCTGGGTTTTTGGGACTCTGGAGAACTCTGGATGACCAGCCCTTGGGGGCGAGTTGCCCCAGATTGCCCCAGAAATCCGCCAAAAACGCCCCCCAGAAACCGTCGGGACACTTGTGGTCTGTACGGGTCAAATTGTACTACGTCGGACCTCAGGAACGGCTAGGATCCGGGGCCGCGCCGACGTAGCTCAGCTGGTAGAGCACCTGCATGGTAAGCGCCCAATCCAAAGGCGCTCAATGTCTAGGCTGAGCGCCATTTTCTGCTCCTTGACTGGTGTTTCGCTCGTGTCGCCCGGCGGACAAAAGCGGGCCCCGGTGGACAAAAGCGGACAAATACTGCAAAAAACTACACCGAACTGCTGGTAACCCTGCGGTAAAAATAACAGAGCCGACGCGGGGATTCGAACCCCGGACCCCCGCCTTACCATGCGGGGACCCCAAGGGCGCCCTATCTCTAGGTAGAGCGCCATATTTGACTCCTGTACTGGGGATTTGCCGTCCTCGCCTTGTGGACAAGAGAGGACAACCGTGGACAAAAATGGTATCGAACCGCGGTGACGTTGCGGTAAGAAATCGAGAGCCGACGAAGGGGCTCGAACCCTTGACCTCGTCCTTACCATGGACGCGCTCTACCAGCTGAGCTACGTCGGCACTGAGGGCAATCGTATCGTTGCCGCACCGCGCTTGTCCGGAGCTGTCGGCAAGGCCGATCGGTCGACGCTCACGCGGCGTAGAGCGTAGGGCGGGGCCTATGCGGCGACGGGTTGGCTCGGGTGCCCAACACCCGGCCACGGAGCCAGGCACAGAACCAGCTGGCACTCGCTGATCGCGCGTACCTCGTGGCGCTCGCCCGGCTCGAAGTGGATCAGGCTTGGCGCGGACAGCGTCCGCTCGCTTGCCCCAGCGCTTACGAGCAGCTGCCCACGCGTGACGAACACGAGGGCGTGCTCGTGAACCTGATGCTCCTGCAGGCACTCACCTTGGGGCAGCAGCAGCGCAATCACACGGTTGGCCTCGTTATCGGAACGAAGGATCTGCGGCTGATGAGCCGCGACACGCAACCGATCTAGCTCCCAGGACTGCACCCGTCCGATTGTAAGCGCACCTCGGCTTAGGCGATAGCTTGTGTGCCCAGGTGGGTGACGCGGCGATCGACATCGAGCATCTGCGGGTCGTTCGTGGCGGACGCGAGGTGCTAAATGGCGTCTCTCTACAAGTGACTCGTGGATCGGTCACGGGCCTGCTCGGTCCAAGTGGATGCGGCAAGTCGACCCTGATGCGGGCGATCGTGGGCGTTCAGATCGTTGCGGGTGGCCGGGTCAGCGTGCTCGGCGATCTGGCTGGCTCTCCCGAGCTGCGACGGCGAGTCGGGTATGTGACGCAGGCCCCATCGGTGTATGGAGACCTCAGCGTCAACGAGAACCTGCGCTATTTTGCGGCGGTCGTCGGCGTTGACCGGGAGCGCATTCGCGAGGTCATCCAGACGGTGGGCTTGGATGGACACGAGCATCAGATCGTGGGGTCACTCTCCGGCGGTGAGCGTTCGCGCGTATCGCTCGCCACGGCGCTGCTGGGCGACCCCGAGCTGCTGGTGCTCGACGAGCCGACGGTCGGCCTGGATCCGGTCCTGCGGGCGGAGTTGTGGGGCACGTTCCACGAGCTGGCGGCCGCGGGGAGCACGCTGCTGATCTCTAGCCACGTGATGGACGAGGCGAGCGAGTGCGACGAGCTGCTGCTGATGCGCGAGGGGGCGCTGCTGGAGCAGACAACCCCCGAGCAGCTGCAGGCGCAGACCGGCGAGCAGGATCTTGGACGGGCGTTCCTCGCTGTGATCGAGCGGGCGTCATCGTGAGCGGGCGTGTGACTCTCGCCACGGCCAGGCGTGTGCTGTGGCAGATTCGCCGCGACCCCCGCACGATCGCGCTGCTGCTCGTGGTGCCTGTGGTGCTGCTCACACTGATGCGCTACGTCTTCAACGGTCAGCCCCGTACCTTCCAGGCGATCGGGGCGCCGATGTGCGGGCTCTTCCCCTTCATCATCATGTTCCTGATCACCTCAATCGCGATGTTGCGCGAGCGCACAAGCGGCACCCTGGAGAGGTTGATGTCCCTGCCGATCGCGAAGGTCGACTTGCTGGCAGGGTACGGAATCGCCTTCGGTTTGCTGGCTGCCGTTCAGGCCGTGGTCGTGTGCCTAGTCGGGTTTCTCGCGCTGGGGCTCGACGCGCCTCACGGCACCTGGCTGGTGGGCCTGCTTGCGGTCGGCAACGCCATACTTGGCATGGCGCTCGGCCTGTTTGTGAGCGCGTTCGCGCGGACCGAGTTTCAGGCGGTCCAGTTCATGCCCGCGATCATCTTTCCTCAGCTGCTGCTGTGCGGGCTGTTCGTGGACCGCCACGAGATGGCCGGGGCACTGTATGGACTGTCCAGCGCGCTGCCGCTCACCTATGCCTATGACGCCCTGGCGCGCGCCACCCACCCCGCTGCGCTCGGCGGCCGGATGGCGGTGGACGTTTGTGTCATCCTTGGCGCGACGCTCGTGGCGCTGGGACTGGGAGCATTGACTCTGCGCCGCCGGACAGCGTGAGATCACCCCGCGTCGGTCGTGGGCGCTACAGACGGCACGACAGTGACGGGTACCTGTGAGCTCGTCAGCAGCTCGCTGGTGACCGTGCCGAGAGCCTTGTGCAGGCGGGAGTGCTGCTCGGAGCCGACGACGATCGCGCGGGCGCCGTGGCGCTGTGCGGCCTCGGTCAGCGCGGTTACGGGATCGTCGTCTGAGACCTCGGTGACGATGTCCACATCGAACAGCGAGTCCTCGCTCTCCAGCAGGAGCTCGTCGATCACGGCCCGGCCGAGGCGCTCTCGCTCCTGTGTGCTCGAGAGGGGCAACGGTGGAGCGTGCAGGGGCCGGCAGGCGTGGACGATCACGAGCTTCCCGCTGGGATGGAGCTCGTTCGCGGCCCACCTCGCCGCCCGGCGGGAGCTGTCGGTTCGGTCATAGCCGAGCACAAGGCACGGCCCGCCGGCATCCTGAGTGGACTTCACGTCGGGGTGCTCTGGCGGTCGAGCGTGTCGAGGTACGGCGCGAGGTACTTCGCTGCGATCTTCGTGGGTGGTGACCAGGTCGGGGTGTCGGTGATCTCGGAGCTGAACCCGTGCCCGCCGGCGATGTGTGCGGTGAGATAGACGGGCTTTGCGTCGGTGAGCAGCATGCCGTGGATCACGGGGTTGAATGGCTCCGGTGTGATCGGCGCGCCGGCGAGCGCCGCGATCGATTCCGCGGCGGCGTCGGCCTGCTGGGAGCCGAGCCCGCCGTGCTTGATCGCGAAGTCGGTCGCGTCACCAGCGGCATAGATTGGCCCCACGTTCGGGACCTGTCCGTATTGGTTCACGCGAATGAAGCCGTTCTCTCCTAGAGGGATGCCACGTACTGGGGGGCCGTAGAGCTCGGGCAGCGCGATTACGCGGTCGACGTGCAGCCGCCGGTCGCCAGGGTTGATCACGACTTCTCCGGGCTTGGGGATCTCGGCGTAGGCGGAGTTGATCGTCTTGATTTTCGCCCGCTCGAGGAGCTTGCTGACGCCGTCGCTCGCGCCCGAGCCGAAGATCGCCAGCGGCGCGTCCTCCGGGGAGACGATTGTCACGTCGAGGTCCACCTGCATGTCATACGCGCGGCCGGCGGTCATCAGCGCGATCTCATACAGCGGCAGCTGCCACGGCATCCGCCCGGGCGCCACGAACGCGAGACTGTGGACGTAGCCCCCCTCGATGTCCTGGATCAGCCCGTGCAGGATCTCGTCCAGGCGATGATCATCGATCGTGATCGCATGCCGATAGAGCGGGACAGCCTTGGCCCCGAGTGCCAGCACGAGCGCGTCGTAGGAGATCTCCTCATCGGCCTCGGTGTGGACGATCTGCCCGGCGGGATCGACCCAAGCCAGCTTGTCGTTCAACAGCTTGGCGCCGGCATCCTCGATGATCGGCGCGAGTGGGTAACGGTTGGCGTGGCCGTAAGCGAACGGCTCGCGGACAGTCATTGGGCGGTAGACGAACTCCGTGTTGGGGGCGATGACGGTCACATCGGTGTGATCGGGCGCGAGCTCGTGCAGGGCCAGCGCGGTCTCGATGGCGGCTACGCTTCCGCCGACAATGACCACGCGGAGCTTCTCGAGCGGGCTCACTTGCGCGATCCCCACGCTATGCCTCTCGCGATGTCGAGGCTCGAGATCACGCCGAGGGGCTTTCCTGAGTCGGTCGCGACGACGATCAGGTGTGAGCAGTCCTGCTCGCCCATGATCTGGGCCGCGCGCTCCATGCTCTCGTCGGGGCTGACCGTGACGAGCTCGCCGATCGCCGCCTCGCCGGCTTCGCCGTCCAGCCGTCCCGATGCCACGGCTCGCATGAGCTCAACATCGGAGACGGTCCCCCACACCAGGTGCCCACTGTGATGGGGACCCCGTGCCAACCCATCCACGACCACGCAGTGAGCGGTGTTCTCGGACATCAGAGATGCCACATCGCGAAAGGGGGTCTCGGGAGGACAGCTGATGACTCCGGAGTGCATCAGGTCACTGACCGCGATGGTTCTCGAAGTGGGGCTTGTTGGGGGTGCCATGGCTTCTCCTTCTGGGATAGATGTCTCGAGATGGCTGATAACCGCGGAACTCACGTGAGTACTCGCTGAGCCCATTCCGCCTGTTGAGTCTCCCACTCGTGTCCGGGTGCGCCATCCGCGATAGACCGGGGAGATGGTGCGGGTTTCCTCGGATTCGGGCTACCCAAGAACTTCGTGCTCGCCGTGAACCCGCGTAAAGCAGGCGCGGTGGTAGCACTCCCCCACAGGCTCCCTGTTGTCTTGCTCGGCGGCTCTTGAAGTGTTGCGTGCCTGTCCGTCGGCGAGCACGATCATCGGCTCGTACACTCCGATCACATCCCCGCATTGGTGGCACCTCAAAGTCCTGTCCATCGCGATACCTCCTGCACGGCAAGATGTTTTCCTCCAGACGCGCGCCCTCTGCCTGCGAATGAGTCCAGGCGCGCGGTGATGGCGCTGACGTACTCTGAGGATAAGGTCGGGCTTGGAGTCCCCATCGGTGCAAACCCGCAATCTGGTGGGGCTAACTACCGAATGCAGAAGCTGAGGCTCTCGGAGCGCACAGACCATCCACAGCAAGCAAGTTCAGGGATTTCTACGCACCAACAGAATCACATCGATCCGCGAGACGCGACTAACATCCCCTGGGGATGAGCGTAAGTTCTGATGAGCCGTGGATTCGTCGGCTGCTGGATGTGGGTCGGGCTTTGACGATGGAGCTCGATCAGCGGGTTCTGCTGGATCGCGTCCTCGAGACGGCGCGTGAGGTCACCGGGGCGCGCTATGCGGCCCTGGGGATCTTGAATGGCCAGCACTCAGAGCTCGAGCAGTTCTTGACCCTCGGGGTGGATGACGCCACGCATCGCGCGATCGGAGATTTGCCACGTGGGCGTGGGGTGTTGGGCGCACTGATCGAGCATCCCCAGCCGTTGCGCCTTGCCGATGTCGGCCAGCACCCGTCGAGCTACGGGTTCCCCGCCGGCCACCCACCGATGCGTAGCTTCCTGGGCGTGCCGATTGTGATTCGCGGGCAGGCGTGGGGCAACCTGTACCTGACCGAGAAGCAGGGCGAGGATGAGTTCTCCGGGCAGGACGAGGAGGCCGCGGTGATCCTCGCCGATTGGGCGGCGATCGCGATCGACAACGCGAGGTTGTATGAGTCGAGCGAGCGCCGCCGCGAGGAGGCCGAGAAGGCAATTCGAGGGCTTCAGGCGACTCGCGACGTGGCGGTCGCGATCGGTGGGGAGATCGCGCTCGAGCATGTGCTCGAGCTGATCGTCAAGCGCGGGCGCGCGCTGGTCGGCGCGCGCAGCCTCGTGATCATGCTGCGCGAGGGTCACGAGCTGGTCGTGCAGGCGAGCGCCGGTCATGTTGAGGCGATGCGCGGCGCGCGGCTGCCGATCGCCGAGTCGACCTCTGGGCAGGTGCTCGAACGTCGCAGCCCCGAGCGAATCACCGATGTCGCCGCCCGCCTGCGGATCGCGCCGACGCAGTTCGGCGTGGCGGACCCGCAGACCGCCCTGCTGGTGCCAATGCTCCACCGCGGTGAGGGGGTGGGTGTGCTGGCGGCATTCGACCGAGGTGAGGACGGGAGCGTGTTCAGCGAGGACGACGAGCAGATACTGCGCACGTTCGCGGCGAGCGCCGCGACCGCCGTGGCGCTCGCGCAGAGCGTGCAGAGCGATCGGCTGCGCAGCTCGCTGGCCGCCGCGGACGCCGAGCGGCGACGTTGGGCGCGGGAGCTTCACGATGAGACCCTGCAGGGCCTCGGAGGCCTGCGCGTGCTGCTCTCCTCCGCGCGGCGAGGCGACGACCTCGGGCGGGCTCAGACAGCGATGGACGAGGCCGTGGAGCACATCGAGCGGGAGATCTCCAATCTGCGCTCGATCATCACCGAGCTGCGCCCCGCCGCGCTGGACGAGCTGGGGCTGCGCACGGCGATCGAGGCGCTCCTCGACCGCCATCGCGAGCAAAGCGGATTCGAGATCGACGGGGAGCTTGCGCTAACTGGCTCCAAGGCGGAGCCGCGCCTCAGTGAGGAGCTCGACACCGCTGTGTATCGGCTCGTGCAGGAGGCGCTCACCAACGTCGCCAAGCACGCACGCGCCAACCGGGTGCGTGTGGCGGTCAAGGAATCCGACGGTGAGCTGCTGATCGAGGTGCAGGACGACGGTTTGGGTTTTGACGCCGATCTCTCGAGCGACGGCTTCGGCCTTGCAGGGATGCGCGAGCGGGTGGGTCTAGCCGGGGGGACGATGAGCATCGACTCCGGCGAGCACGGCACGCTGCTGAGGGCGTGTCTGCCAACGCTCCAAGGAACGCAGGTAGGGCGGTCAGGGGCCCAGCAGGCCGCGTCGTAGCGCGTAGCGGACCAGTTCGGCCCGAGTGGTGAGCCCGAGCTTCCCATGTATGCGCGAGCGGTGGGTCTCGACGGTGCGAGGAGACAGATGCAGCTTGCGGGCTATCTCGACGCTGGTGTGCCCGAGCGCGATCAGCCGCAGAACTTCGACCTCGCGTGGCGAGAGGGCATCACCGGTCAGGGAGCGTTGCAACGCATCCAGCCGGGTGGCGGTTCGTGGGCTGACGAACTCCTCGCCCCGTGCGGCGGCGCGAACGGCCTGCGGAAGCTCGCCGTCGGCCAGATCCTTGGCCACGAACCCGACTGCCCCTGCGGCGAACGCACGCTGCGCGAAGACCGGGTTCTCTTCCATCGTCATCACGACGATCTGGGTGTCAGGCGCCTGCTCACGCAAGCGGCTGATCGCCTCAAGGCTCGACCCGTCGGGCATACTCAGGTCGAGGACCAGCACGTGCGGCTCGTGGGCATGGACATGACGGGTGACGGCCGCCAGGTCGTTTGCTTCGGCGATCACCTCCATGCCTTCCTCGCCGTCCAGCAGCAGCCGTAGGCTGCGGCGCATCAGCGCATGATCGTCGGCCAGCAATACACGGATATGCGCGTTTGCCGCCGCAGTGCCCGGTTCCTCGGAACTGCGGGCCAGATGCAGATGTGTGGACATGGTTTCAAGCTAGCCACTGCGGAAGGTGCTTTCCACCGGGTTAAATCGCCGATTAGCTGTGGTAAAGCACGGATTCACCCGTGGTCTCGCTCTCACGCGAGGGCCGCGCTTCGCTCCGTCGCGGTGGCCGATGACGAGCGCTCGCTCGTCCCTTGGAGCACGACCTTCAGGGCGCCTGAGTTGGCGGCGTCGGCGAACACGTCGTAAGCGTCCATCGTGTCGCCGAGCGCGAAGCGGTGCGTGGCGAACAGCGACGGGTCCAAACGACCGCTCGAGATCAGCCTCATCAGCTGGGGAATGCTGTACGTGTCGACCAACCCGGTCGTGATTGTGACGTCGCGGATCCAGAGCTTCTCCAGGTGCAGGTGTGCGGCCTTCCCGTGGACGCCGATGTTGGCGACGCGTCCGCCGGGGCGGATCAGGTCAGCGGCCAGCTCGAAGGTCTCTGGCACGCCCACCGCCTCGAACGCGACATCAGCGCCGAGGCCGTCGGTCAACTCCATCACGCGCGCGAGAGCGTCCTCGCTGCCGTTGTTGATCGTCGTGTCCGCGCCGAACCTGCGGGCGCTCTCGAGCCGGCTGTCGGCGAGGTCGATCGCGATGATGTTGCCGGGCGTGTACAGCCTCGCGGTCAAGATCGCGGCGAGGCCAATCGGTCCGGCGCCGACGATCGCGACTGTGTCCCCGGGCGCGACTATGCCGTTGAGCACGCCGACCTCGAAGGACGTGGGAAGGATGTCGGCGAGGAACAGCACCTGCTCGTCAGTGAGGCTCGTCGGGACCTTGTACACGGAGTTGTCCGCGAACGGCACGCGCGCGTACTCGGCCTGCAACCCGTTGATCAGGTGACCAAAGATCCACCCTCCACCACCGAGGCACTGCCCGTAGCGGCCTTCCTTGCAGAAGCGACAGCGCCCACAGGAGCTGACGCACGACATGAGCACGCGGTCGCCCGGAGCAACCGTGGTCACACTTGCTCCGATCTCCTGCACGGTGCCGACGGCCTCGTGACCGAGCACCGTGCCCGGCGTGGTCTCGGGCACGTCGCCTTTAAGGATGTGCAGGTCGGTGCCGCAGATCGTCGAGGTATCGATCCGCACGATCGCGTCTGTGGGATCGATGATCGTCGGGTCAGCGACGGTGTCCCAGCCCCGCTCGCCGGGGCCGTGATAAACGAGAGCCTTCATCTCAGTGCCTGCCTTTGGTCGGTATGCGATGAGTTCGTGGTCTGCACACACGAAGCTAAATCCGGCTTGCGAGGGGCACATCCGGGACTCTCCCCAAGCCGAGTGCATGTTTCTACTGACTTTGGCGGCCCGCGCAACCTTCCGCGCTGCGGCGGTCCACCGCGCGGGTGACCTCGGCGACCTGCGTGTCCAGGGTCTGGGTCGTGTCGAGCCTCGGCACGCTGTTGTTGGGCAGCTCGTCGAGCTCCTCAAAGGAGTGGAACTGCTCCTCGGCGATCTGCGGCGTCGCGTCGGAGATGCGTTGTGGATCGTGCAGCCGCCGCGCGGCGCGCTCGCGCGCCAGCCCCAGTGGCACTTCGCAGCGAACGATCAGGCGCGTCATGCCGACCCGCCGCAGCCTGTCCAGCAGCAGCACGCGATCGCCGCGCGAGCGGCAGGTCGCATCCACGATGACGGCGTCGTTTCGACGAAGCGCGAGCAGCGCGTCGCGTCCGAGCTGCTCGTAGGTCGCGCGTGTGAAGCGAGCGCTGTAGTGCTCCGCGCGCGCCGACTCGTGCTCGTCGAGGCGGGCCAGGCGCTTGCGGACTACGTCGGAGGAGATGACCTCCATCTCCGAGCGCCGTGCGAGCTCGCGGGCCAGCGTCGACTTGCCGCTGGCGGCGGGTCCGCAGATCACGATCGCCAGCGGTGCCCGGGCGCGCCAGCACAGCCGCTCGCTCAGCGACCACAGCTGCTGTGCCGCTCGCAGCTGCTCGGCATCACTCTCGCCGTCGTGCTCGGCCGCAGCGATCAGCGCGACCTTGGCGCGCACGAGCGCCCAGTGGGCGGCGTAGAAGGAGCGCAGTGCCTCGCCGCCGGGGCTGATGCCCACGTGGCGGTAGGTGCTGACGAGCTCTCGCGCCGCCCAACGCTGCCCGTGCGCCTCCAGATCCATCGCCAGGAACGCCAGATCGCAGGCGACATCGGTGCGGCGTAGTTGCTGGTCGAACTCGATGCGGTCGACCACGCGGACGGTCGGCCCGGCAAGCACGTGCTCGCAGCGCAGGTCTCCGTGGCCGTCACGGGAGAGTCCCAGCAGCGCGCGCCGCCGCAGCTCCAGCGCATGCCTCTTCACGAAGGTCTCACCGAACGCGGCGACAATGTCCAGACGCCACCCGGCCGGATGGTCCATTCCCTGCAGCTCCCCCACGTTGTTTTGCCAGACGGCGAGCACGCGATCCGGCCCCCAGTCTGCGACCACGGCGGCGGAGCCGTGGAAGTCCGCCAGCAGGTGGGCCACCGCGTCGACGTGCGCTCGGGTGAGAGAGCCAATCGCAATCAGACCCGCAAAGGTGTCGCCCTCGCGAAAGCTCTGCATCTCCACCGCGTACTCGATCGCGCCTGGTGTGTCCTCGGCCGCGAAGCAAAGTCCGTGCGAGGTCCTGACGATCGCCCGCACTCCGCGATAGATGCCCGGAGCGAGCTCCTGATTGACGCGCACCTCCTCACGGCAGGCGCTGCGCCGGCGTGCCAGCGTGCTGTAGTCCAGGAAGCCAAGCGCGATGGGCTTCTTGATCTTGTAAGCGCGATCGCCTGCAACGAACACCCACGAGGCGTGCGTCTCGTGCACGACGACCGGCGGGCGCCCGCTATACATGGTGGGCGCGGCAAGCGCCGCCAGCAGGTCAGGATCGCCGCACTGCTCAGAGCGGGGACCAAGTTGAGTCGTGGGTGGGGTTGGCATCGCTTTCTTCCAGCGCCAGGTCGGGTACGAATCGCATGCTGCTCACGCCGGTCAGACCCAGCGTGTCGATTGCGGTGCCAGCGAGGGCTGTTCCAATGATCACGCGATCCGCGGGCGAGCGCATCCGTGTCATACGCGGACGGTCTGCGGTGCATTGCGTACAGCCGGCAGTAGCTCGTGCGGATGCCTGTGTGAAGAAGGTCGACGATGATCCGGCGCACATTGATCCATTGAAAGGATGAGGCCGAGCCGTGATCGATCTGCACTGTCACATCCTGCCGGGGCTCGACGATGGCGCATGCGACCTCGACGACAGCCTCGCTATGGCCTGCCAGGCTGAGCGGGATGGGATTGCGGTGGTGTGCGCCACGCCGCATATCCGCCACGACCACAACGTGCACATCGAGGAGATCGTCGCGCGAGTGGAGTCGCTGCAGGCCCAGTTGGACGCTCACGAGATCGGCGTTCGAGTGCTCCCTGGTGGGGAGCTGGCGCAGACGCAGGCGGATGACCTGAGCGACGCCCAGCTGTGTGCGGTGGCGCTCGGCGGGGACGGAGGGTCGCGCGGCGGAGTTGGAGGCTCAAGCGAAAGATGGGTCCTGCTGGAGCCGGCTCCTGGACCGCTCGGCGATGGCCTGAACGAAGTGGTGCGGCGACTCGCCCAGCGAGGACTCAAAACCATCATCGCCCATCCCGAGCGTCACGCCGGCGCTGACTTTTCCGAGCGCCTGCGGCGACTCGCCGATGATGGTTGCCTGATCCAGTGGACGGCCGAGTTTATCGCCGAATCCGAGCCCGAGGGGTTCGTGATGGAGCTTGCGCGGGAGGGATTGGTGGACCTGCTCGGCAGCGACGCTCATTCCTCGCACGCCGGTCGTCCCGTGACGCTGGCGGCGGGATTCGCGCACCTGGCCACGGTTCGCAGCGCAGAGCAGATCGCATGGTCGGCCGAGGTCGCGCCGCAGGCGATCGTGCACAGGGATCCGGTTACTCCACGTCCGTGATCGGCTCCAGGACGACGCTGTCGGTCAGTCGTTCGACCACATCACGCGAGGCGCTACCCAGACCGTGACGCAGGAAGTTGGCCGCACCCGCGGCGGCGCCAACGACAAGCGCCCGCTCAAAGGGTTCGCCCTGAGCCCAGCTGGCCGCGAGCGCGCCCAGCATAGTGTCCCCGCACCCCTCGCGATACCCGCGTGTCAGACGTGGTGAGGTGAGCCACCACGCCCGCTCGTCAGCCAGGACAAGCGCGGGCTGATCGCCTCGGGTCACGACCACCGCACCGGCGCCCTGCTCACGCAACCGTTGTGCCGCGGCAAGCAGCTGCGCGGGCTCGGACACGGGACCGGACACGAACTCGGCCAGCTCCCAGTCGTTCAGTTTCACCAGGTCCGGTTCGCCGCGCAACGCGCTGTCCAGACGCGGCGTGGAGAGATCGACGAGCGTACGGCAGCCGTTTGCGCGGGCGTCGGCGATCAGGTCACCGTAGATCTCCAGCGGCAGCGCATCCGCGGGCATCGGGTTGGTGAGGACGAGCCAGCCGTCGGCGATTGCCTCCGCGCAGGTGATCGAGAAGAGCTCGTCGAGCTCGTGCCGAGAGGGCGGGTCGCTGAGCGTGCACGTGAGCAGCTCACGCTCGCCGGAGCGACGATCGGTCACATAGCAGCCACTCGCGGACACCGTGTCCACGAGGCGCACTCGACCGACCTGACGCTTGAGCAGGCCGCCCAACAGCTCGCCGCTCTCGCCGCCCAGAAACCCGCACAGCACCGGTTCCGCGCCCAAACTGGCGGCCATGCGTGCCACCCACACGCCTTGCCCGCCAGGGTGGAAATGAACCTGCTCATGCCTGGATCCCTCACGCTCGAGGGTGACCGTGAGCAGCGGATGAGGCGCGAAGACAGCGATACGCTGCTCTGGCTTCCCCGCGCTTATCGTGCCCGAACGTTGCGTCGTGGGCAAGACGCGACCTAGGCGTTGAGCGCGGCGGGCTCGAACAGGCGGATCAGTGTTCGAACGCCGCTCGCATCGGTTACCAGGATCGCTTTGGGAGTGAGATGACCCGACTCCTCAATGCTGATCGTCTGTGGATCGGAGATGAAGTGCCGCAACACGACCGGATAGCGCGGTCCCCGCCCACCGACTGAGACCTCCAGCATATTGTCCTTGGGGTCGTAGCCGATCGCCTGAACCGGTAGCCGCTCGATGTCGGTCTGATCGCCCAGTTCCTCGCTCATGACCTCAATCGTGACCAGCTGCCCCTCGATGCGCGAGGCAATCGAGTCGAAGTACTCGACCCACTTCTCAGTTACCAGTTCCTCGGTTGTTGTGCTCATGTGGACTCCTGTTTCTGCTCGATGGCTTGTAGCAAAGAAGCACTGATGCCAAGCTATCCCGCCGAGGGTCCAGCTCGCATCGGTACAAGCTGCCCATACGCGCTCCGTGAGGACTACTGGGCCTCGTAGTTGCTCGGCATCGCTACTGGCCCGTCTGCCGTGGTCCAGCCCCACCCGCCCCACCGGTAGCCGGCCAAGCGAAAGACCTACAGCTCGAATGCCGTGCGCCCGCCACAGGCCACGAACTCCTCGACCTGGATACGACCATCCCCGATGACCGGGCCTCCGTGGGCGAGCAGGAGGTGCTCGAAGTCAAGCTCACCCAGCAGGCGGTCGAACGCGTCGAGCAGGTGTCGCTTGGTAACGGGAGGGTCATCCATGAGCGTGTCCGGGACAAAGCCGAGCGGGCCGGGCTGCCCCCGTGGGCCTCCGCGGACAATGCCATCGGCGATCACGACCGCTCGCTTTGAAGGCAGGTGCAGGGCTGTCTCATCGGGACACAGCCCGCCGACCTCGTGGGCGCCGATGCCGCCCGGAAGCGTGTCGCCGGGATCGAATGCGGTGACGAGCTCACCGTGGATGAACTCTCCTAGCCCGGCTCGGTTGCAGTACACAGGACAACCGAACACATCTTGGAAGCGCGCACTATCGCGATAGTGGTGACGGTTTGAGAGCAGAATCGCAGCCGGGGGCGTTGCGCGGCACTCGAACCACTGAAGCCCGACGTCGGGTGGGACGAGTGGGTCGATGAGGATGCCGCCGTCCTGCAGCCAGTAAGACGAGACCTCGATGTGGATCCGCGGATGGATCGCTGGCCAATGAAAGACGCCGGGCAGAACCTCGCGCACCAGGCCAACGCTACTGCACGGTAGGTAAGCGGTGGATGGCAGTGTCCGCCCGCGCTGCGAGGCTGTCGCACGCACCGTGGCCATGCTCAATATCTCTCGCTCTCGCGCCGCCACCACCGCGCTCGCGGGTGTTGTGGGCTATGACCTCCTGCAGCGTCGGCGCGCGATCCTGCGCAACTTCCCGATCCTCGGGCACCTGCGGTACGCGCTGGAGGCGTTCGGCCCGGAGCTGCGACAGTACATCGTCACATCCAACAACGAGGAGCGCCCGTTCTCCCGCGACCAGCGACGCTGGGTTTATGCGTCCTCGGAGGGTAAGCCGAATGTGTTCGGGTTCGGGACCGACGATGAGATGGAGGCCGTTGAGAGCCTGCTGATCATCAAGCACTCGCCGTTTCCCGCGCCCGCGCCGGCAGCGGGGGAGTCTGGCGGGTCGCCGGGCTATGGCATACCCGCGGCCAAGATCCTCGGCGCAACCCACAAGCGACGTCACGCGTTCCGCCCGGCTTCGCTGGTGAACCTGTCAGGGATGAGCTACGGCTCACTCTCCCCCGTCGCCGTCGAGGCGCTGAACCGCGGCGCCGAGCTCGCGGGCTGCCTGCAGAACACCGGCGAGGGCGGCCTTGCGGGAGCGCATTGCCACGGCGGGGAGCTGGTCTTTCAGATCGGCACGGGCTATTTCGGCTGCCGCGACGCGCATGGACGCTTCAGCCTGCCGCGACTGCGCGAGCGCGTGGCGCAGGCGCCGGTGCGCGCGATCGAGATCAAGCTCTCCCAGGGAGCGAAGCCTGGGCTCGGGGGACTCCTCCCGGGCGTGAAGGTGACCCCTGAGATAGCCACCATTCGCTGCGTGCCCGTCGGTGAGGACTGTGTCAGCCCACCCGCACACTCAGAGTTCTCGGATGTCGATGAGCTGATCGAGTTCGTCGAGCTCCTCGCGGCAGACACGGGCCTGCCGGTCGGCATCAAGTCTGCGGTCGGCGAGAGTGGCTTCTGGGAAACGCTCGCCGAGCGCATGGCGGCCACGGGCGCAGGACCAGACTTCATCACGGTCGACGGCGGCGAGGGCGGGACCGGCGCCGCGCCGCTCTCGTTCGCCGACCACGTGGCTCTTCCCTTCAAGCTCGGCTTCGCCCGCGTCTACGGCACCTTCGCGCGCGCCGGGCTGGCCGAGGACGTGGTGTTCATCGGCTCGGGCCGGCTCGGGTTCCCCGACTCGGCGCTGTTCGCGTTCGCGCTGGGCTGCGACATGATCAACGTCGGCCGTGAGGCGATGCTCGCGATCGGCTGCATCCAGGCCCAGCGCTGTCACACCGGCCGCTGCCCGACCGGCGTCGCAACCCAATCGCGCTGGCTGATGCACGGTCTCGACCCCCAGCTCAAGTCAAGTCGTGCCGCCAACTACCTCGTCGCGCTGCGTGCCGAGCTCCTCGCGCTGGCGCGCTCCTGCGGCGTTCCACACCCAGCGCTCGTGACACCCGAACACATCGAGATCGTCACCGAGCGCTATGGCTCCGCGCCGCTCGCCGACGTGTTCGGATATGAGCCCGACTGGCCGTTGCTCTCGGCTTCCAGACACCAGGAGCTTGAGCGCCTCATGGCCTAGTGGTGAGGTGCGAGCGAGCGATAGTGATGTACCAGTAGCCATCCGCGAGGTTCAGTACCCCAACAATCAGGAAGAAGGTTGCCCATCCGTAGGCGGCGTATGAGAGGCAAATGACGCCCGCGGTTGCCGCGACAAGGCCACCGGCGATATGCGTGACCCCAAAGGAGCGGAGGTGGCGGTACTCCCACGGATTGATCAGGCGTTGCATGCCTCCTCTCGGGGGAGATGCCCACCACCCGCGAAGACCTTTCCGAGCGGCGTTTTCGTTGGCTGCCTTCATCGGGGCGTCCCGCTCATGCTCGCTTCAGGAACCTCAAGTAGAACGCCGCGAACACCAGGACAATCCCGACGTTTACCATCAGGCGCTCCAAGAACCGATGCTTGAAGAACAGGACGTCCACGGCGACCACGACGGCTACCAGTGCGAGCACGTAAAGCACGACGCCTGGCTGCCTTCCCATCGTTGCACCCTACTGCTCGAGTTCGCGACTGCGGGATAGCCGCAAATCGGTGCGGGCTATTGCGGTGCTGAGTAAGTACTCCCCCGGGGAGAAGCTGTTGTTGCGCCCGGATGTTGCGCGATCACCCGCACGCGACGATCCCGGTCATGCACAAGTACCTGATCAGCGCAGTTGTGATCGCGGCTATCGCGCCGGCTACAGGCGCCGCCGCGGCAACACCAGCCGCCCACTGGTGCCGGCAAGGGGATCCGTCGCTCTATGCCTCTGCGGATACGGTCTGTGAACTCGCCGGCAACATGATCACGGACTACGTGAACGTCTGCCACGAGCGGCGCAACTGTCGGATGAGGGTGGATTCGCCTACCTCGCGCATGCGCTACCGAATCACATGCAATCGCCGTGGCGGCCGCTATACGGGAACGGTCTACTGCCAAGGGCCAGGGGACACCGGCATCTGGACGCGCTTCTCGGCTCTCATCTAAACCGCCGCAGGCCGCATCGGCGAACGCGCAGTTGGATAAGGTCACCTGGCGAGGTCGATCACCGCGGCGCCCTGGAAGCGTCCGGCGCGCAGATCCTCCAGGGCACGGCCGGTGTCCTGTAGCGCGTAGGGGTGAACGTCGGTGTGAACCGGGACGCGGGGCGCGAGGTCAAGGAACTCGCTGGCATCTTGGCGGGTCAGGTTGGCGACCGAGCGAACGGTCCGCTCGCCCCACAGGATGTCGTAGGGAAAGCTCGGGATGTCGGACATGTGAATCCCGGCGCACACGACGGTTCCACCCTTGGCGAGAGCACGCAGCGCTGCGGGGATGAGCTCACCGGCGGAGGCGAAGATGATCGCCGCGTCCAGCTCCTCGGGGGGCGTTGTGAGCGAGTCTCCCGCCCACTCGGCGCCGCGCTCGCGCGCCGAGGTCTGTCCGGCCTCGTCTCCGGGACGAGTGAAGGCGAACACACGCCGACCCTGAAAGCGGGCAACCTGGGCGATGATGTGCGCCGAGGAGCCAAACCCGTAGAGACCGAGCCGCTCGGCCTCGCCGGTCATTCTCAGGGCCCGATAGCCGATCAGTCCCGCGCACAGCAGCGGGGCGAGGTGGAGGTTGGAGTAGCCCTCGGGCAACACAAAGCAGTAGCGCTCGTCGGCGAGCGTCAACTCCGCGAAGCCACCGTCGATGTCCCGTCCGGTAAAGCGCGCGAGATCGCAGAGGTTTTCCCGCCCGCTGAGACAGTAGCGACACCGACCGCAAGTCCATCCGAGCCACGGAATGCCAACGCGCGTTCCCGGCTCCAGTGGCTCGACGGTTCCTGTTCGCTCGCCAGCGGCAATCACGGTACCGACGATCTGATGGCCGGGAACGATCGGAGGCTGGGGAATCTCAACCTCCCCATCGAGCAGGTGCAGATCGGTGCGGCAAACGCCGCATGCGTGCACCCTCACGAGGACCTGGTCGGGTCCCGGCGTGGGCTCGGGCAGTTCCACCGAGCGCAGCATGCCGGGGCCCTCTATCTGTACCGCGCGCACTGCCGTGTTGAGGAGCCTCGGGGAACAACTAGCACCGGGCAGTGAGCCTCACGCATCACACGGGCTGAGACGCTTCCCAGCAGTACATGGCGCAGTGGCCCGTAAGCTCGCGAGCCAAGCGTCAGGATGTCCAGATTGCTGGAGCGTTCGATCAGCACACCGGATGGATCTCCCCTAATCGTCTCCAGGTCGACAGGCACGCTTCCGCCCAGCTCGCCTGCCACGCGCTCTAGGTTGGCTTTGGTCTCGGCATAGATTTCGTTCTCAACGGCAGGCAATGAGGGAGAAGAGAACGCGTAGCTCGCAAGCGCAGGACTCAAGCCCGAGCCGGCAATCACCTGTAGATCGCCAGCGAGGATCACAGCAAGCTCCTCGGCCAGATGAAGAGCTGCCCTCCCCTCCTCGGAGTCGGAGAAGCCAACGCCGATGCGGTGAAGCCGTGAGTGGTTTTTGTCGGCATAACCAGCGGGAGCAACGACAACAGCGCAAGGCGCGCCATGCACCATGCGCTCCATCAGGCTGACGTGCAGATGATCGGCCAGCCCCTCGCGGGCGGCTCCAAACACGATGAGGTCAGTCTTCTCGTAGCTTACGAGCTCGTGCAGCGCATGGATGGGCCAGGGTGACAGAGTCCAGTGGTAGCTCAGTGCCTGCAGGTCATCGATGCCTGCCACGAGCGCTTGCACCTCTCCGCGGACGTACTCCTCGACTTGGTCGCCCGGGACCGATGCAAGTAGCGGGTGGTAGGGGTACACGATCGTCACGTGGCTGCTCAGCACGGCCGCGAGTCTCGCGGCCAACGTGACCGCGTCGCGCCCGGCCTCCTCGCCCGCATAACCCACGACGATTTTGTCGAACATGAAAGCGAACATAGGCACTCGCAGGCGGTCGCGCATCGGGGTTCGCCCGCCCGTGGGGTACGGAGGAATACGGATGCTCGCGCCGGCTCGATCTCGCTGCGGCTTTTCCCTGAGTCCCGGTGCGGTCGAAGGCTGATACTCGCTGCCGCGAAGGGCAATAGCCTCCTTGCCAATGATCTCCCGTATCGGCAGCGAGCAGTCGTGACACCCGCGATTCGCACAGAGGGGCTATCCAAGCGCTACGGGAGCACGCTTGCACTGGACGGGCTCGACCTGTCGGTGGGAGAGGGGGAGGTGTACGGGTACCTCGGCCCGAACGGGTCCGGCAAGACCACCACGATCCGGCTGCTGCTGGGGCTGCACCGCCCTAGTGACGGGCGCGCGGAGCTGTTCGGTCTCGACGCATGGAGCGATCCGGTGGCCGCGCACCGACGCGTCGCGTACGTCGCGGGGGAGCCGTTCCTGTGGCCTTCCCTGACGAGCGCCGAGACGTTTGAGTTCCTCGCGCGACTGCACGGCGGAACCGATGCCTCCTATCGCGATGTGCTTGTGGAGCGCTTTCAGCTAGACAGTCACAAGAAGATCCGGGCGCTGTCGAAGGGCAACCGCCAGAAGGTGCAGCTGATCGCGGCGCTCGCCACGCGCGCCGATCTACTGTTGCTCGACGAGCCGACCAGTGGACTCGACCCGTTGATGGAGGTCGCCTTCCGCGACTGTATCGAGGAGGCTAAGGGGCGCGGGCAGACGGTGTTCCTCTCCTCCCACATCCTCAGCGAGGTGGAGGCGCTATGTGATCGGGTTGGGATTCTCAGGGAGGGAAAGCTCGTTGACGAGGGAACGCTACAAGAGCTGCGCCATCTCGCTGTGCAGACGGTCGAGGTCACGTTCGTAGGCCAGGTGCCCGAGCTCCCGCCGCTTGCGGGCGTGCACGTGCAGAGCGCGGGCCCCAACGCGCTGCGCTTCGAGGTCTCGGGCAGCGTCGGCCCGCTGATCGCCGCGCTCGCCGAGCATCCAGTGATGACGTTGAGCAGCCGTGAGCCCTCGCTCGAGGAGATCTTCCTGCACCACTACGACGGCTCTGACGCTCATGCCGGTCGCTAGCGGGACGGTCGTGGCGCGCAGCGCCCCGGAGTTGAAGACCGAGACGGGTTTCGCTCGGGCACGGGCGTTGGCGCGGCGGGCGTTCCGGGACGCTCGGGTCCGCACGATCTCCTTCGGATACCTGTTCGCTCTGATCGCCTACATCCAGCCGGTTGGATACCGCGACGCCTACCCGACACTGTCCAGCCGGCTCGCTTTCGCGCACAGCTTTGCTGATAACAAGGCGATCCGCCTGTTCTATGGGGTACCGCACAACCTGCTCACCGTCTCCGGCTACACCGCTTGGCGCGTCGGCGGGACGCTGGCGATCTTCGCCGCGGTCTTCGGGCTGCTGGCTGCGGTGCGCGCACTGCGGACCGAGGAGGACACCGGCCGGATGGAGCTGGTGCTCGCCGGTTCGGTCGGGCGAGGGACCGCGTATCTGTCGGCGATGGCCGCGATCGCGGCGGGCGTCCTGATCCTGGGTCTCGCCGAGTTCGCCGGATTGGTCCTGTCCGGCCTGCCGGCGGGCGGTTCAGTCGAGTTGGCGCTTGCCACCGCCTCGGTCGTGCCGGTGTTCGTCGGGGTTGGAGCGATCGCGAGCCAGCTTGCCTCGACGCGCAGGATGGCGCTCGAGCTCGGCGGCGCGGCAGTCGGTTTGTTCATGGCGCTGCGGGTCATCGCCGACACCTCCACCGGCGCCGGCTGGCTGCGCTGGGCGACGCCGCTTGGATGGGCCGAGGAAGTGCGTCCTTTCACCGGCGCCGATCCGATCGTGCTGGCGCTCCCCGCCGCAATAACCGTGCTGCTGCTCGCGGCGGCCGCACGCATCGCTGCCTGCCGCGACATCGGCACCGGGGTCCTCCCGGCCCGTGAGAGCGCCGAGCCACATCTGGGTCTGCTCTCCTCGCCGACCCTGCAGGCGCTGCGCTCGGAGCGTGGCAGCTTGATCGTGTGGCTCTCGAGCGTCGGCGCGTTCGCCTACATCACCGGTGTGATCGCAAAGAGCACATCGACCGCGGGCATCTCCAAGAGCCTGCAACGCGAGGTTGCAAAGCTCGGGACCGGCTCGATCGTGACGCCGACCGGCTATCTCGCGTTCGTGTTCATCTTCTTCGTCCTGGCCGTCAGCCTGTTCGTCTGCGCGCAGATCGCCGCCGCGCGACACGAGGAAGCCGACGAGCGACTCGAGACGCTGCTCTGCCTGCCGATCAGCCGCCGCCGATGGCTCGGCGGGAGACTCGCCCTCGCCCTCGCTGGCGCCACCGCGATATCCCTGACCGCTGGTTTGTTCACCTGGGCCGGCGCCGAGTCCGGCGGCGTCAGCATCTCCCTGACGGGGATGCTCGGAGCAGGCCTGAACTGCCTGCCCGTCGCGCTGATGTTCCTTGGCATCGCGGCGCTGGCCTACGCGATCGTCCCCCGAGCGAGCGCGGGGCTCTCCTACGGTCTCGTCACCGTCGCGTTTCTGTGGGACCTGTTCGGCTCGCTGCTCAGTGTGCCGCATTGGCTTGTTGAGGCGACGCCGTTCGCGCACGTCGGGCTCGTGCCCGCCCAGCCGTTTCGCGCCGGCGCCGCCGTCATCATGCTCGGGATCGCGGCGATATCGGCGCTCGCCGCGGTGTGGTTCTTCCAGCGGCGCGACCTGACGGGGCCTTGAGGAGAATGAACTCGTGTTGCAGAAGGTGACTGTCGGGCGCTGGTCGCTCGACTCCTATGACGGGGTCGCCCCCGAGAAGACCATGCGGGAGCTGCGCGAGCACGCGCGCGCGCTGAAGGGCGCGCGGATCCTCAGTGTCAACGCGACCTCCTATGGCGGTGGGGTGTCCGAGCTCTTGCGCTCCAGCGTGCCGTTGCTGCGCGATCTCGGGCTCACCGTGGACTGGAAGGTAATCGGCGGCGACGAGGATTTCTTTCACGCGACCAAGGCACTGCACAACGCGCTGCAGGGCGCACCACGCTCGTTGACCGACGCCGAGAAGGAGACCTACATGCGCTGCCTTCAGGAGAACGCTGCGACCCTGGACGGCGGCTATGACTTTATTATTATCCACGATCCCCAGCCCGCCGGGCTGCTGCAGGCGCACGGCAAGCGAAACGCACACTGGGTGTGGCGCTGCCACATCGACACTAGCCAGCCCAATCCCGATGCCTGGAGCTTCCTCGAGCCGCTGCTCGCCGAGTTCGACGCGGCGGTATTCACAATGCCTGAGTTCGTGCCGCCCGACTTCCCGGTGGGGCGTGTGCAGGCGATAGCGCCCGCGATCGATCCCCTGAGCCCCAAGAACATCGATCTTGATCTGGGTATGGCCAGCCAGATCCTTGACTGGATTGGGCTGGACCTCCCGGGACGGCTCGTGACGCAGGTCTCGCGCTTTGACCGGTGGAAGGACCCGCTCGGCGTGATTGACGCCTACCGGCTCGTGCGCGAAGAGATTCCAGACCTGCAGCTCGCGCTCGTCGGCTCGATGGCACTCGATGACCCCGAGGGCTGGGATGTCTACCGTCAGGTCTCAGAGGTAGCCGAGCGTGAGGAGATGATCCACGTCTACACCAACCTCACCGGTGTCGGCAACGTCGAGGTCAACGCCTTCCAGCGCCTGTCCGAGGTGATTGTGCAGAAGTCGATCCGCGAGGGCTTCGGGCTGGTCGTATCCGAGTCGCTCTGGAAGGGCACACCGGTGGTCGCCGGGCGCGCAGGCGGCATCCCGATGCAGATGCCCGATGGGACCGGCGGGGTGCTGGTCGATTCGGTTGAGGATTGCGCCACCGCGATGCTGAAGCTGCTGGAAGACCGCGAGCTGGCCGAGCAGCTCGGCCATTCCGGTCGCGAGCACGTCAGGCAGCACTTCCTGCTGCCCCGGCTGCTGATGGAGGAGCTGCGCCTGCTGGCGAGCATCGACTCCGCCGGCGCGTAGTACTCCGGCTCTGGCTGACGGGTTTCCACGGATGCCCACTCGGTGCCCACGCGCGATCCTCGCGTGCATGGCGAGCGCCACCCCATCACCCGACGCCGCGCACGTGCTGATAGTGGGCGGCGGGTTCGGCGCGGTGGAGGCAATGCTCGCGTTGCGCGCCCTGGCGGGCGAGCGCGTGTGCGTCACGCTCGTCTCGGCGTCCCCGACGCTCGCCTACAAGCCGGCGGCGACAGCCGAGGCGTTCGACGAGGGCCCGCCCCGCACGTGTGACCTGCAGGCGATCGCTGAGGATGTCGGCGCGTCCTTCCATGTGGATCGCCTGGAGGCGGTAGCCTCACAGAAGCACCGCGTGCGCCTCGCCTCCTTCGCCCGCCTGGGCTACGACACCCTCGTGCTGGCGATCGGCGCCCGCCCACTCATCGGGATCCCGGGCGCACTGACTTTCCACGATCAGCGGGAGGTGCACCACATCCGCCGCATGACCGACCGGCTGCGTCTCGGACAGCTTCAGCGAATCATCTTTGCGGTGCCGTGCGGCTGCTCGTGGCCGCTGCCGCTGTATGAGCTCGCGCTGCTCACGGCTACCCAGCTCGAGGATGGCGAGGGCACAGGGAAGGTTCTGCTGGTCAGCCCCGAGCTCACACCGCTGCAGGTGTTCGGCGCGCAGGCCTCGCGGCTCGTCGCGGATCTCTTGACTGAGCGCAATGTGCGCTTCATCGGCGACTCCTACCCTCAGCACGTAGAGCGCGGTGGAACGCTCTCACTCGGCTCCGCTGGGGCTCTGGAGGCCGACTGCGTCGTCAGCGTGCCCGAACTGCGGGGACCACGGATCACCGGTGTGCCAACCGATCGCGAGGGTTTTGTCACCACCGACGCTCTCGGCTCCGTGATCGGGCTCTCAGACGTGTACGCCGCAGGGGACATGACTAGCTTCCCGATCAAGCAGGGCGGGCTGGCCGCCCAACAGGCCGACCTGATCGCACAGAGCATCGCCTGCAACCTCGGCGCAGCCGTCAAGGAGGCACGGGTTCAACATGTGCTCCGGGCCCGGCTGATCGGCGGCCCACATCCGGTCTTCCTACGAACAGAGCTCGACGAGTTCGGCCAGGCCACCAACGCCACCCTGCAGCATGAGTCTTTTGAGGAGGGTGGGTCCTCCACAGCACCGGAGAAGGTCTTCGGGAACTATCTCACCCCATACCTACACACCCGCAAGCCTCTGCTCTCACCGAGTTGACAGCCTGCTCGTCTCGATCGCTTGAGCGTGCATCACACATCACACCCGTAAGCCTCGGTAGTTTCCCGCAGAAGTCACAGTGAAACGGGCGGATAACGGGCTATATCGATGCCCATAGGTTTGCGGTTGTGAACACGCTCGAACTCGCCCGGCTTCAGTTCGGGATCACAACGCTCTTTCACTTTATCTTCGTGCCGATGTCGATCGGCCTGGTCGCCTGGGTGGCGTACTGCCAGACGCGCTACTACCGCTCCGGCGATGAGGTATATCTGCGGATGACGCGCTTCTGGGGCAAGTTCATGCTGATCTCGGTCGCGATCGGCGTGGTCACGGGGATCGTGCAGGAGTTCCAGTTCGGGATGAACTGGTCGGAATACTCACGCTACGTTGGGGATATCTTCGGCGCGCCGCTCGCGATGGAGGGCCTAGCGGCGTTTTTCCTGGAGTCGACGTTCATCGGGCTGTGGATTTTTGGCTGGAACAAGCTCTCCCCGAAGGTGCACCTGGCCACGATCTGGCTGACGTCGTTCGGCACGATTCTCTCCGCGTACTTCATCCTCGCGGCGAACTCCTGGATGCAACACCCAGTCGGTTACGTGATCAACCACGTCACCCACCGAGCTGAACTGACGAGCATCTTCGCGGTGCTGACCAACTCGACTGTGCTGCTGGCTCTACCGCACACGATCTTCGCGGCGATGTGTACCGGGGGCTTCCTCGTGCTCGCGATCTCCGCCTTCGGCCTGCTGCGCAAGCGCAGCACAGACGTGTACTCGCGTTCGGCGCGAAACGTGCTGCCGCTCGTTCTCGTGGCCGCCGTGCTGACAGGTGCGTTCGGTCACACGCAAGGGATGCTGATGGAGAAACAGCAGCCGATGAAGATGGCCGCCGCCGAGGCCCTCTACAAGACCACGAAGGGCGCGAGCCTTTCGATTTTCGCCGTCGGCCCGTTCGAACACTTCCCCAAGCGCCTGAACACCGATATCCGCATCCCGCACCTTCTCTCGATCCTCGGCACCGCCTCGTGGAATGGCGAAGTCAAGGGCGTCAACCAGCTGAACGCCGAAGACCAGAAGAAATACGGCCCTGGTGACTACGTGCCGATTCTCGGCGTCACCTACTGGACATTCCGCCTGATGGCCGGCGTCGGCGTGCTGCTGCTGCTGATCCCGCTGATCGGCCTGCTGCTCGTGCGGCGCAAGACCTTGGAGCGCTCCCGCCGCTTCCTGTGGGTCTGCGTCGGTGGGGCCCTGCTACCGATCGTCGGGAACCTGACCGGCTGGATCTTCACCGAGATGGGCCGCCAGCCGTGGGTCGTCTACGGCCTGTTGAAGACCTCAGACGCCCGCTCGCCACTGGTCGGCTCGAGCTCGATAGTCCTCACGATCGTCGGCTACACGCTGCTCTACGGCGCGCTGCTGATCGTCGGCGGAAAACTGTTCCTGCGCGAGATCGCCCACGGCCCCGAACCGGAGCCCGGCGACTCCCCGTCCGAGACACCGGGCAGCGCCACACGACCCGACCTGATCCTCGCTTACTGAAATAGGAGGCGACCATGCACGAGCCCAACTTCCTGCAGACACTCTGGTTCGGCCTGATCGGCGTGCTGTGGATCGGATACTTCGTCCTCGAGGGCTTCGACTTCGGCGTCGGGATGCTGATCCGCGCGCTCGGTCGCGACGAGACGGACAAGCGCATGATCATTCACACGATCGGCCCGGTGTGGGATGGAAACGAGGTGTGGCTGCTGACGGCGGGTGGCGCCACGTTCGCGGCGTTTCCCGGCTGGTATGCAAGCCTCTTCTCCGGTTTCTACCTCGCGCTGTTCCTGATCCTCGCAGCGCTGATCATCCGCGGCGTCTCGTTTGAGTTCTGGGGCAAGGACGACTCGCCGCGCTGGCGTGCCACCTGGGAGTGGACGGCGGTGATCGGCAGCTTCCTCGCCGCGCTCTTGTGGGGCGTCGGCTGGGCAAACATCGTCCACGGCGTCCCGATGAACGCCGACCACAACGTCACCGCCTCGCTCTTCGATCTACTGCACCCATATGCGCTGCTCGGGGGGCTCGTGACCCTCAGCCTGTTCCTCTCACATGGCGCGATCTTCCTCTCGTTGCGCACCCGAGGTGAGATGGTCGAGCGGGCGCGCGCCGTGGCGCAGCGAGCCTCGATCGTGACGGTCGTGCTGATGGCGGGCTTCGTGCTGTGGACGGTGCTTGACCAGGACAACGGCGGCGGCAAGCTCTCCGCCCAGGCGATCGCCGTCCTCGCCGTGGGGCTCGCGGCGACCGTGCCATTCCTGATCGCTCGCCAGCGTGACGGCTGGGGCTTCGCGCTCAGCGCCGGCGCGATCGCCTTGCTGTTCACCAGCCTGTTCGTGTGGCTGTATCCCGACGCGCTGCCATCGAGCACCGCGCACGCATACGACCTGACGCTCCCTGTCGCCTCAGCGAGCCACTACAGCCAGACCGTGATGACGGTCGTGGCGGTGATCTTCGTCCCGATCGTGCTCGCCTACCAGGGCTGGACCTACTGGGTCTTCCGCCACCGCCTCGGCCGCGACGACTTCGAGGGCACCCCGACCCCGATCGCCGTCCTGCAGAGCCTCGGCAGCGGCAACGGCGGCCAGCAGGACGAGCGGCCTGCCGCCCCGGACCCGTCGAGTCCCGCCGCCTGAGCATGACCCCGCCAGTCGACCGCCGGCTCATCCGCGAAAGCCGAGTCGCACGGACACACCTCGCGCTCGCCGGCGCGCTCGGCGTCATCTCAGCTGTACTGATCGTCGCGCAGGCCGCGCTGCTGGCTTACATCATCGATCGCGCCGCGATGCACCACGCAACCCTCTCCTCGCTGAGGGGGCAGCTGACTTGGCTGGCTTGCGTGCTGCTCAGCCGCGCGCTGGTCAACGGCGGCTTCGAGCTCTCGGGGCGCTGGGGGGCTGTGCGCGTCATGTCAGAGCTGCGCGGCCGTCTGATTCGCCGGATACTGCTCGAGAGCCCCGAGCGACGGCCCGACGGCGGGCGCACGGGCGAGCTGGCGAGCACCGCCGTACAGGGCGTCGACGCGCTCGAAGCGTACTTCGCCGGCTATCTCCCGCAGCTGGTGCTGGCGGCAGTGGTGCCCATCGCGGTGATCGGCTGGGTGATCTCGGTGGATCCGATCACCGCGGGGATACTCACGCTCACAGTGCCGCTGCTGATCCTCTTCATGGTGCTGATCGGCAAGGGCGCGCGCGCCCAGGCGCTGCAACGCTGGCGGGCGCTGGCGTTGCTCGGCGCGCACTTCCTCGATGTAGTGCAGGGTCTGGCTACCTTGCGCGCATACGGACGCGAGGACGCCCAGGAGCAGACCCTCGCCGACGTGGGAGAGCGCTACCGCTCAGAGACGATGGCGACCCTGAGAACCGCCTTTCTCTCGGCGTTCGTGCTCGAGCTGTGCGCGATGATCGGCACGGCGCTAGTGGCCGCCACGATCGGCGTGCAACTCGTGTCCGGCACGCTCAGCCTGCAGGCCGGGCTGACCGTCCTGCTGCTCGCCCCGGAGATGTATGGGCCGCTGCGCCTCCTCGGCCAGCAGTTTCACGCGAGCACCGACGCGAGCACCGCCTCAGATGCGATCTTTCAGGCGCTCGACAGCGCCCCGGCGATCGCGCGCGCGCAACGCCTGCGCTCCCCGGTCAATCTGGCGGCATCCCCCGTTCGCTTTGAAGGGGTCAGCTACGAGTACCCTGGGCGCCCCGGCGCCGCACTATCCGGCGTGGACCTCCAACTCCAGCCAGGGGAGATCACGGCGCTACTCGGCCAGAGCGGAGCCGGCAAGAGCACGCTCGCGGCGCTGCTGATGCGCCTCGCGGACCCCACACGCGGGCGCGTCACCTGTGCTGATGTTGACCTCCGCGACCTCGAGCCCGAGGCTTGGCGGCGTCAGATCGCCTGGGTGCCGCAGCGCCCGACCCTGTTCACGGGAACGGTCGCGCAGAACATCGCGCTGTGTAATCCCGGCGCAACGCCGGCCGACATCGAGCAGGCGGCGCATGCGGCGGGCGCCGAGCAGTTCATAGGTCGGTTGCCCCAGGGCTTCCGTACGCAGGTGGGCGAGGGAGCGCGGCGACTCTCAGCCGGCCAGGCCCAGCGCGTCGCGCTTGCCCGCGCGTTTCTCGCGGACCGCCCGCTGCTGCTGCTGGACGAGCCGACCGCCCACCTCGATGACGAGAGCGCCCAAACCATCAGCCAAACGCTCCGCAACCTGGCTCACGGGCGAACGACGCTGCTGATCGTCCATCACCCCCTCTTTACAGAGATCGCGGACAATCTGCACTTCATCGAAAACGGGCGTCTGGACGCCGCGGCTGACGATCGCCTCGCGAATCGCCCGGCATCCAGGCAGCCAAGCCCGGTGGCCGCATGAGGGGACAGCGCACCCAGCAGCTGATTACCCTCGCCCGGCCAGGCCCCGGTGAGCTGCGTCGCCTGACCCTGTGCGTCGCGCTTGCGGGGGGTGCCGCCCTGGCGGCGATCGCACTGCTCGGCACGTCTGGCTACCTGATCTCGCGGGCCGCTGAGCGTCCGCCGATCCTCGGGTTGATGGTCGCGATCGTCGCCGTGCGTGCCTTCGGGCTGACCCGCGCAGTACTGCGCTACGGCGAGCGCCTCGCCTCCCACGATCTTGCCTTGCGTCAGCTCGGCCGGCTACGCCAGCACTTCTACCGCAGCCTCGTGCCGCTCGTGCCTGCCGGCCTGTCCAACCGCAGCGGCGATCTGCTGAGCCGCTTCGTCGCCGACATCGACACGCTGAAGGATCTCTACCTGCGAGTGCTGATCCCGGGGCTCGTCTCGCTGCTCGTCCTGATCGCCGCCACGCTCGCCGCGTGGCTGATGCTGCCCACCGCGGGCCTCACGGTATTCCTCTCGCTCACGCTAGCGATCCTGCTGCTGCCGTGGCTGAGCGGGACCGTCGCATCGCGTGCCGCCCGCCGCCAGGCACCAGCGCGCTCGCGACTGACCAGCGAGCTGATCGAGAGCATCGACGGCGCCCGCGAGCTTGCGCTCTCAGGAGGAGCCCCAGCCCACGCCGAGCGCTTCACAGCAACCGATAACCGCCTTGCGCGGATTGCTCGCAGCGACGCGCTGGCCTCATCGGCCGCGGCCGCCGCCGGTGGGATGCTCGCCGGGGTGGGGGTGCTCGCGCTGCTGATCGTCGCGATTCCAGCCGTGCATTCCGGTGCGCTCAGCGGTGTGCTGCTTGCGGCGCTGATATTCCTGATGCTCGCCGCCTACGACAGCATCCTGCCGCTGTCCGCCGCCGCGCGCAGCCTTCGTGTATGCGCGACCGCGGCCGAGCGCCTGCAAGAGATCGCATTGGTGCCGGCGCCCGTCACGAATCCCATATCTCCACGATCGCTGACCGGCAACGGCGACCTGTGCGCCGAGCACCTCGGCTTCGGATACGAAACCGACCAGCCGCTGGTGCTCGACGATCTCGAGCTGCGTATAGCTCCCCGCGAGCACGTGGCGCTCACCGGCCCGAGCGGCATCGGCAAGAGCACGCTCGCGGATCTGCTTGTGCGCTTCAACGACCCCACACAGGGTCGGCTCACACTCGACGGGATCGACCTGCGCGAGCTCTCCCAGCGCCAGGTCCGCGCCGCCGTGGTGCTCTGCGCCCAGGACTGCCACGTGTTCAATACGACGATCCGCGAGAACCTCCTGATCGGCCGCCGGGATGCCACCGAGGCGCAGATCCTCGACGTCCTTGAGACGGTCGAGCTCGCCGACTGGGCGACCGGCCTGCCACACGGTCTCGACACGGTCATGGGTCAAGACGGCGAGCTCGCATCCGGTGGACAGCGCCAGCGCATCGCCCTGGCCCGCGCGCTGCTCTCAGAAGCGCGCTTCCTGATCCTCGACGAGCCGACCGCTCACCTCGACGCCAAGCTCGCACAGCGTGTCATGCGCAATATCCTCAATCGCAGCAGCGAGCGCGGGATGCTGCTGATCACCCACGACCCATCCCTCTCAGGCCTTTGCCAGCGGACCGTGGCGCTTGAGCACTCGCTCGGCTCGCCGGTTTGCGCCTGAGCCCCGTTTCACGCCCGCTGGCTAGATCAAACGTCCAGTTCTGACTCGCCGGCGACCTCTGAGCAGAGAACCACCGGCCCCCGCACACCGTCTCGTACTCTCTCGAGCAGCGCGGTGAGCCTCGGCGCCTGCTCTGAGCGCGCCCGCGCGAGCTCCAGTTCGAGCTCACCGGCCGCCGTGCCGGCGTCCACGAAGCCAAACATCCCCACCGACCCGGCGAGCATGTGAGCGGCGCGCTGCGCCTGTGCACGCAGCTCCCTGTCGAGGCGATCGCCCGCGAGCGCCCGCAGCGCGCGGTCTATCACGCCGATCCGCTCGTTGACGCGGCCGCGCTGATGGACCCAAACCGAGCACAGCGCCTGCACGGTCCACGCGGCGCTCAGCTCGCCGGTTTCTCTTGCCCTGCTCGCTCTCACAGCCGCCTGTGCTC
The DNA here is from genome assembly GCA_963826995.1 of uncultured Solirubrobacteraceae bacterium. Classification (GTDB taxonomy): domain Bacteria; phylum Actinomycetota; class Thermoleophilia; order Solirubrobacterales; family Solirubrobacteraceae; genus Palsa-744. Next base: position 30,716 of record CAWGYZ010000009.1, read on the forward strand.
GAGAGCTCATGTGGGTGCACCAGTGGATCGCATCGCTATCAAGCTGTACATCGACCACTATCGCGAGATCGATTAGGGAAACTCCCGCGCAGTAGTTGCGGTGAAATACGGACCGCGTATCTCCTGGTGCTGCCGTTAAGAAGTCAAGATGCCTGAACTGCGCCTCGTGCCTGAACCGCGCTTCGCTCGCCGGGTTAGCACTTTCACCCATCTGAGCATCGCGCGTCCGCACAAGCGTGCCCTTGCGCTCGGCGGCCTGTTGCTCGTGTATTTGAGCTGGCAGCTCTTTCACTGGCTGCCCGGCCGCCAGCAGCTCGGCCAGCTGTTCCTGCCGCTGTTCGACGTAATCGCGATCGCGGCCGCCTGGGGAGCGTCACGACGCTGCGCGGCGGTCCCCAGGCTGCGCAGATTCTGGAGGCTGATAAGCGCCGCGATTCTGGCGGAGCTGATCGCCGACGTGATCCTCTCTGGATATGACATCACGTATCGTCAGCCGCCGTTTCCAACAGCGGCGGACGCGTTCTTCCTCGCCTTCTATGCGCTGCTGCTCGTGGCGCTGTTGTCTGTGCCGATAGCGCGCATGACACGTGCGGCGCGCATACGGATGACGCTCGACGGGGCGACGATCGTGCTCGGTGGTGGGGCGCTGGTGTGGTATTTCGTCCTCGGGCCGACGGTGCTCTCCACGGGCGAAGACCTGTTGGCAAAGACGGTCTCGATGGCCTACCCGATATGTGACCTGCTGCTGCTCGGCGCCGTAGCGGTGCTGCTGCTGCGTCATAGTCCCGCGGCGTTGCGCCTGCCGCTCTTGTGGATCGCCGTGGCGATGCTGCTGACGGTCGTAGCCGACACCGTTTACGGCTACGGGCTGCTGCACGACACCTACACGGCGGGGGACCCGGTGGACACCCTGTATGTACTGGAGTACTGCGCCCTCGCGGTGGCGGCGCTCACGCAGCGCCAGCTCGACGTGAACGACCCACGCGTACGCGTGTCTGAGGACACGCGTCGCTACCTGGTGGCCGCGTGGCTGCCCTACGTCGGTCTGAGCGTCGGGTTCGGGCTGTTGTTCGCGGTCCAGTCCACTCACGACTTCTTTCCCGACCTGAGCCTCGTCGCGATCGTCGTCGCGCTCGCTGCGTTGGTCGCTGTCCGTCAATACCTCGCGCAGCGGGAGCTGGTGCAGGCACAGGCCCAGTTGCGCGAGAGCGAGCGTCTGAAGGACGAGTTTCTGTCGGTCGTGGGACACGAGTTGCGTACTCCACTGACCTCGATCCGTGGCTCGCTCGGACTGCTCGACGGCGGCGTGCTGGGCGAGTTGCCGAAGGACGCGGCGAACATGGTGGCCGTCGCGGTCCTCAACACCGAGCGTCTAGGACGGCTGATCAACGACATCCTCGACATCGAGCGCTTGGCCGCCGGTGGCCTCATACTCGAGCCGGTCGCGGTGGACGCCGGCGAGCTCGTCAGCCAAGCGATGCAGGTCGTGCAGGCAACGGCCGACGGCGCTGCAATCTCGCTGCGCAGCGAGGTCCCCTGCGTGCAGGTGCTCGCCGACGCTGACCGGATCGTGCAGGCGCTCGTGAATCTGCTCGCCAACGCGGTCAAGTTCTCAAACCGTGAGGGCGTCGTCAGCGTCACGGTCGCACGTCGAGACCACGATGCGCTGTTCTCGGTTCTGGACAGTGGCCGTGGCATTCCCGCCGATCGACTGGAGAGCATCTTCGAGCGTTTCCGCCAGGTCGACGCATCCGATGCCCGCGAGAAGGGTGGAACCGGTCTCGGGCTTCCGATCGCGCGCGGGATCGTCGAGCAACACGGCGGGCAGATGTGGGCGGAGAGTCACGAGGGCGAGGGCGAGGGCAGTGCGCTGCGCTTCACTCTGCCGCTCCCCGGCGCGGATCTCGCTGGTTCGGAGCGCTCCCCAACCGAGCGCAAGACCCGCGCCACATCCGTGCCCGACCAACTGGAGAGCGGTGTCCTGTGAGCGCCCGACTGTTGTTGGTCGACGACGACGAGGACATCCGGACGATCGCGTCGATCAGCCTCGAGCGAATCGGCGGCTGGACTGTAGTGCCCGCCGCATCGGGACAGGCGGCGCTACATGCCGCCAGCAGCGATGGGCCATTTGACGCGGTGCTGCTCGATGTGATGATGCCCGGGATGGATGGCCCCTCCACGCTGCGGCGATTGCGAGCTGGCGGATTGCCCCCCAATGTGCCGATCGTCTTTCTTACCGCCAAGACACAGGCCGCCGAGCGCCAGCGACTGCGCTCGCTGGGCGCCGCCGGCGTGATCGCCAAGCCGTTTGACCCGCTCGGCCTCTCAGACGAGCTCACGCGGCTGCTTGACGACGACCGCGGCCCGAGCTCGTAGCGTCGCTACAGCAGACCGATTGCGCATACCAAGCTGCCTCGAATGATTCCATCCAGTCTGACTGGAGTGGTAGGCTGAGCTGCAGTGAAAAAGGCCCGGAATGTGGAACTCCGGCCTAGATTCTAGAGGCCAACCGGAGCGGGACTTCCCCGCTTCTGAGATCGAGCCCACGGCACGGTCGCGCGAGCTCGCGGCCCACATCGCTTTGCTCGATCTCGCACCGGACGCGATCTTCGCACGCGACGTCAATCGACGGATCACCTTCTGGAATCGCGGCGCGCAGAACACTTATGGCTTCACTGCCGCTGAGGCGCATGGCGTCGCCCCGGGAGAGCTCCTGTGCACCGAGTACCCGATACCACTGGAGGAGATCGAGCGCCTCGTCACAGAGAACGGCGAATGGGAAGGCGACCTGGTGCAACACACCAAGGACGGCCGTTGCCTGACGGTGGAGAGCCGCTGGGCGGCTCAGCACGACGAGACGGGCGCACTGGTGGGGCTGCTGGAGGTAAACCGCGACATCACAGCACGCCTCGAGTCCGACATGGCGCTGCGCAAGCTCGAGGGCGAGACAGAACGTGAGCGACTTCAGAACCAGCTCCATCAAGCCCAGCGTCTAGAGAGCCTCGGGCAGCTGGCGGGCGGCATCGCGCACGACTTCAACAACCTGCTTGCGGTGATCATCAACTACGCGGCGTTCATCGCAAGCGACCTAGAGGAGGCCTCTGACCTCGATGGCGAGGAGCGGTGGCGCTCCACGCGCGAGGACGTCGAGCAGATCCGTCTCGCCGGCGCGCGCGCCTCGCACCTGACCCACCAGTTGCTCGCGTTCGCGCGCCGCGAGGTCGTGCAGCCAGAGGTGGTCGATGTCAACGACATCGTCGCCGACATCGAGCAGCTGCTGCGACGCACGCTCGGCGAGCACGTCGAGCTGCACAGCTCGCTCGCGCCGGAGCTGCACCCGGTCCTGATCGACCCGGGGCAGCTCGAGCAGATCCTCGTCAATCTCGCGGTCAACGCGCGCGACGCGATGCCGGGCGGCGGCAAGCTGCGGATCGACACCGCCAATATCGACATCGACGAGCACTACAGCGCACCCCGGCCGGAGCTCTCACCCGGCCCGCACGTCCGTCTGCGCGTCAGCGACACGGGGGTCGGCATGTCCCACGAGACGGCCGCCCGCGCGTTCGATCCGTTCTTCACGACCAAGCCGGCCGGACAGGGCACGGGCCTCGGGCTGGCAACCGTCTACGGAATCATCCAGCAGGCCGGCGGCCGCTCACAGATCTACTCCGAGCCGGACATCGGCACCACGATCACGATGCTGCTCCCGGCCACCGAGCAAGCTCCGTCGCCCGCCGAGCCTGCGAAGGACTCACCCCTGCGGCGCGGCGAAGAGACGATCCTGCTGGTGGAGGACGAGGACGCCCTGCGCGAGGTCACGCGGCGCATCCTCACCGGGGCTGGCTACCGAGTGCTCGTCGCTGAGAACGGGCCCGCGGCGCTCAAGCTCGCCGCCCAGCATGCGGGCGAGATCGACCTGTTGCTCAGCGACGTGATCATGCCCCACATGCCCGGGCCGCAACTGGCCAAAGCACTGCTGGCAGAGCAACCTTCGCTGCGCGTGCTGTTGATGTCGGGCTTTGCCCAGCCGATCCTCGACTCCGGCGGGCATCTCGAGGCCGGCATGGCACTGATCGAGAAGCCCTTCACCGGGCCGAGCCTGCTCGCGAAGATCGCCCAGATAATCGAGCACATCGGGGAGCGTGAATGGCACAGCTGTTGATAGTCGACGACGACGAGGCACTGCGCCGCATGGAGGAGCGCGTTGTGCGCGAGCAGGGCTACTCCTGCGATGGGGCGTGCGACGCGAGCGCCGTCCACGAGCGCCTGCGCGAGAGCTCCTACGAGCTGGTGCTGCTCGACGTCAACATGCCCGGCGAGTCCGGCATGGACCTGCTGGCCGATATCCGCCGCGAGCACCCTGAGGTGGCGGTCCTGATGGTCACCGGCGAGGACAGCATGAAGCTCGCGATGACGGCGATCGAGCTCGGCGCCTACGGCTACCTGATCAAGCCGGTCGAGGCGGGCGAGCTCTTGATCAACATCGCCAACGCCCTGCACCGCCGGCGCGCTGAGCTCGAGAACCACCGTCTCGTGCAGCGCCTACGGGCAACCGTCAAGGAGAGCAGCGACACACTGCAAGAGGCGCTGCAGGATCTCGAGCTGTCCGAGACCAAGGCATGGGTCTCGCAGGCCGAAACGATCTTCCGGTTGGCTCGGATGGTCGAGTTTCGCGACGAGGAGACCGGCCACCACCTGCACCGCATGAGCTCCTACTGCCAGATCCTCGCCAAGCAAGCCGGATTCTCCGAGGAGCGCTCCGAGCTCGTGCGCCTGGCAAGCCAGCTCCACGACGTCGGCAAGGTGGCGGTCCCAGACAGCATCCTGCTCAAGCGCGGCAAGCTCACCCCAGATGAGTTCGAGATCATCAAGACGCACGCCCAGAAGGGCTACGAGATGCTTGCCGACTCGACCTCCAAAGTCGTGCAGCTCGGCGCGGTGATCGCCCGCACCCACCACGAGCGCTGGGACGGCTCGGGCTATCCCCGCGGGCTCGCCGACGAGGACATCCCGATCGAGGGGCGCATCGCGGCGGTCGCCGACGTCTTCGACGCGTTGACCAGCGACCGGGTGTACCGCTCCGCGCTCCCCGTCAAATCGGCGCTTCAGATGATGCAAGACGAGCGTGGCCGCCACTTCGATCCCACGTTGCTCGACGCGTTCATGGGCGCGCGGGAAGAGATAACGGAGGTCCGCGAGACCTATGCCGACTGAGCCTGCCGGGGGCGCACCACGCCTTGCCGCCACAGCGCCTACGCCGCGCGACGGGAAATCTCAGCCGAGTTCGCTGCTTGGCGCGTGCTCAGAGCCTGATCGATCGCGGCGCTGAGCTGCTCGGCGGTGAACGGCTTGACTAGGGCGGCGACGAACTCAACACTGAGTTCACACGGCGGCGCTGTGACGCTCGCGCAGATGATCGGTAGCGCCGGAGCGGCCACGCTGGCCGCCTGCGCGAGCACGGCGCCGACCGGCGCCGCCGGCTCCACTACGAGCACATCCGCGCTGCGCAGCTGCTCGGGAGCCGGCACCCCAACGATCACCGCCTCGTGCCCGAGGCGGGTGACCATGCGCTCCAGCAACCGCCGGACATCCTCGTGAGACTCGCTGATCAGTATCTGTGCCATGTGTCGATAATCGTCCGCGCACGCTGGATTTCGGCGGGTGGGATGGTATGAACGAGGTATGAGCCATCCGCGGATCTTGGTGATCGACGACGACCCGATCGTGCGGGAGTTCCTGTGCGAGGCGCTCCAGCGCGCCGGATACGAGGTGCGCGAGGCCGGCGATGGGCGCTTGGGCCTGCGCGATCTGTATGCGGCCGCCCCTGATCTCGTGATCCTCGACGTGGAGATGCCCGAGCTCGACGGGTGGGCGACGCTGGAGCGCATCCGTGACCTCTCAGACGTGCCGGTGTTGATGCTGACCGCACGGGAGACGGAGCTCGAGCGTGTGCGTGGCCTGCAGGGCGGAGCAGATGACTATGTGACCAAGCCCTTCGGCCACCAGGAGCTCGTGGCACGCGTGGCGGCGCTGCTGCGCCGCGCCGGACCGCGGGCCGCCGAGCAGCAAACCTACGCTGACGCGCTGCTGCAGATTGACTTCGCCCAGCGGGCGGTCACCTACGACGAGAGTGAGATACAGCTCACCCCACTGGAGTTCAAGCTGCTCACGACGTTCGTGCGCAACCCCAACCAGGTGCTCAGCCGCGAGCAACTGCTGGAGCTCGTGTGGGGCGATTCGCTCGGCGTCTCCCCCGAGCAGGTGAAGCTGTACGTCGGCTATCTGCGGCGCAAGCTCGACCCAGAGGTGCCGGACTCCACACCGATCGAGACAGTTCGCGGTTTTGGCTACCGCTACCGGCGCCCCTCTTGAGCCTGCGCCACCACGCGTCGGCTACGTACAGAATTTGCTTAGCGTTTTGACCGACGTGCTCGCCGAGGCCGCTGTCCACGAATGAAACACCGTGACCACACGGTAGTAGTAGGTCGTCGAGTAGGTCAACGAACCGCTCTTGTCGGTATAAGACGTTTCGCTGATCGGGACGCTCGCGACCGACGTGTACGGTCCGGTGCTGGCCGTTGCGCGTTCGACTGTGTACGTACTCGCGTAGCTCGAGTTCGTCGCGGACCAGCTCGCTTCGATTTCCGGGTTTTTGTTGCTGCGGCAGTTGACCTGGGTCGCTGTGATTTTCGCGGAGGCCCCCAGCGTCGATGTCGTGACCGTGAGCGGCCCGCCCACCACCGTCTTGTTGAAGGCCGCCAGCGCAACCTGTGCGCCGGCGAGCATTGCGCTCGCGGCTAGCACGAGGATCACGAAGCCGAGGGGTTTATGCCGGCGGTACATGGCCGTCAGGCTCGCTGGCCTTCAAGCTCGGGGCGGGGTGCGGAGCCCGTGCGCCGCCGCGAGCTCGCTCGCTGGCGCCGCCGGGGCGATCCGCTCCGGCGATCAATCGGACGCTCGCCGATTCCCCAGATCTCTGAGAGCATCAAGAGCGCCAGTAGCGCGGGCGCGATGATGATCGCCGCCTGCTGCAGCGTGCGGCCGCGCAAGAAGTTGACCACGTAGCCCAGATGCGGGACCACGGCCCGCATCCGCCAGGCTGTGTTGCCTTCGAGCTTCGCCGTCCAGGGGTCCTGCCAGTTGTTTGCATCTCCCTGGGTCTGGATCACAGGGTGTGCGCCGCCCTGCAGGATCTTCACGATGCGGTGCGTCTCGACCTGGTGGATGCCGACCGGGACCTGGTAAGAGATCACCTGCCCTACGCGCACGGCGCTGACCGGCTCGGGCGTCACGATCACCATGTCGCCGGGCGAGAAGGTCGGGCGCATACTGCCCGAGAGCACCGTGACGGGCCGGTAGAGCCCCAGGCGGGGCAGCACACCGAGCGTCAGAAAAAGAGTTAGGGCCAGCGCGAGCAGCACGCGCTGCACCCACCCCCAGCCGGCACGGACGATCTGCGCGACCGTCCGTGCCTGGCGGGGTGAGCTGACCTGCCAAGGCTGCTCTGCTGGGATCCTCAGCGTGGTCATGACGGGCTCCTACTTGTTGCCGGCAACACGCTGGGTGCCGACGAAGTTGTAGGAGATGGTTGAGGTGAGTCCCTGCATCGTGTTCGGCGCGGCCGTCGGCAGCGTCAGCGTCACGCGCAGGTGGTCCGTCGAGCCGGTCGTCAACGAGGCCAGCCCGGTCAGGGGCAGGTTCGTTCCGATCACCGCACGTGAGGTCAGCACCGTGGTGGTGGTGCCGCTGCACGTGTAGGTGTAGGACGGAGCGGTGCCACCCTCAGTCCACGGCACCGAGCACTTTTCGATCACCATCTGCAGCCCGCTCGTCGCTTCGGTGTCGAGCAATGAGCTCGGCGATGCGGTCGTGGTGAGCACGATCCCGGACAGGTTGTCCGCGCTCGCGCCGCCGTTGTTGATGAGATCGACCGACCGCTGGATCGTGTCGCCCGGAACCACGTTGGACGCGCCGACCGTCAGACGGTTGGTCGATGCGCCCGTCGCCCCGAGCGCGATCGAGACGGTGCCCGAGGAGATCGTGTGGCTGGCCGAGGTGGAGCTGGTGAACGTCGCGAATGTGCCCAGCCCCGCCATCGCGGCGGCAACGCCAACGACGGTAAAGGAGCCGAGCAATCTCTTGAGTGTCTTGCGGTTCATTTTCTTGCCTTCCTTTTGAGTTGAAGAACCTTCTGCTGTGAAGGTCGTCCACCCAGGGAGAAGACAGGAAGGGAGAAGGTATGAGACCGGTAGGAGCCGTTATGCCCATTTGGGTCGCATCCGCGCAGGCCGATGCAACCTCAATGCTGGTGGGCGCGGGGCTTCCTGCCCCGCGTCTGAGCGGGGTGTGCATACAGTCCCCTCGGCCCGGGCCAAGGATCGCCGCCTCGGGCTACTCGGGTCTCCTTGCGCGCACGCCGTGCGGGCTTGTCGCTCAGGTCATCACGGTGCGCAATGGCCTGCCGGAGGGCAACACCGAGCTGGTCGATGGTGAAAGGCTTGACAAGATGGCTGGTCGGACCGGCGCCGCGCCGGTCGATCCGCTCAGGGAACGGCGTTGCCCCCTCGCTGATGATCGCAATCGTTGGATTGGCGGCACGCGCGGTGCGTGCGAGCGCCCTTCCCGCCGGTGCTGTCGACTCCACGAGCAGCACGTCGGCGCTGCGCAGCTGAGCGGGAGTCGGCGGGACGCCTGCCGCCACCGGCTCATAGCCAAGGCGGGTGACCATGCGCACCAGTATTTGCCTGACCACAGGGTGGGGGTCGCTGATCATGACTCGTCTCATCATCAAGAGACTCGACGCCTCCGGCAGGACCTCAGAAGGCACACGGTATGAATCGCGTTTGAAGGGAATCCCCAGCACGGCGGATCGACGGCGTAGGCTGCCTCACCGTGAGCTTTGGAACCCTGACCGTGATCGTGCTTGCCGGTCTCGGCGGGCCGCTGCTCGGCATCGCCGGACACCGGTTCGTGCCTGTCGTGATCGGCGAGATCCTTGCCGGCATCCTCGTGGGTCCCGCGGTGCTCGACGCGGTGAACCCAGCCAACGCCACGATCTCGTTTCTGGGGGAAATCGGCTTCGCGATGCTGATGCTCACCGTCGGGATGCACCTGCCGCTGCGCGAGCCACGACTCGCCGCGTCGCTGCGGAGCGGCGGCCTGCTCGCGGGCATCGTCTGCGTCCTTGCCGTACCGGCAGGGTTGCTCGCCGCGAGCATCGCGGGCACCGGCCACGCGGCGGTCTACATCGTCCTGTTGGCCTCGGGCTCCGCTGCGGTGCTGCTCCCGGCCCTGGAGGAGACGGGCATCGCCGGCCCCGATGTGATGACCCTGATGGCGCAGGTGACGATCGCCGACCTGATCACGATCCTTTCCGTGCCGATCGTGCTCCAGCCCGGTCGTCTCGCTCATGCCGCGCTCGGAGGCGTGCTCGTCGCGGCCGGCGTGCTGGCGCTCCTTGGCCTGGCGCGGGCGCTCTCGGTGCGCGGATGGGTTCACCGCCTGCGGCGTCTCTCCAAGCAGCGCCATTGGGCGCTTGACCTACGCTTGTCGCTGCTGGTCCTGTTCCTGCTCGCCTGGATTGCGCAGAAGGGCGGCACGAGCATCCTGATCGCCGGGTTCGGCGCCGGCGTGATGGTCGCGCTGGTCGGCGGGCCGAAACGGCTCTCCACACAGATGCGCGGTGTGGCCGAGGGGTTCTTCATCCCGCTGTACTTCGTCGTGCTCGGCGCGCAGCTCGACCTCGGCGGGCTCCTCGACCATCCCTCGCTGCTCGCCCTCGCCGGCGCACTGGCGGCGCTGAACGTCGTAATCCATCTGATCGCCGTGCTGCTCCTGGGCAGGCCGCTGGCCACGGGCCTGGTGGCCACCGCGCAGCTCGGAGTACCGGCCGCGATCGCCACGCTCGGACTCTCAGAGCACGTGCTCTCCGCCGAGGTCGCGACGGCGATCGTCGCCGCCGCGCTGGTCAGCCTCGGCGTCTGCACCGTCGGGGTGGGGCTCCTGGTCCGCCGCGAAGGGGAAGTCGCTCTCGCCCCAGAACCTGGCCTCCCGGTATAGCTCTGATCCGCTCCGAGCGCGCGCAGGTCTCAGCTCGACAGGTGGAACGGGACTGTTGTGACCACGATCTTGGGCAGGGGTCGCAGAGCGCGCCGTAGTCGTGGCGCCGTCCGGTTGTGCAGGCTGCGCTGCCACCAGTGTCGGACGACGATCTCCGGGAGGATCACGGTCAGTGTCAGATCGGGGCGCTGGCGATGCAGTGACTCGACCTCGTTGACCAGCGGCGCCACGAGCGCGCGGTAGGGGGACACGACGACCTTGAGCGGCAGGTGATCGCCCCACATGCGCCAGTAGTCGCGAAAGCGCTCCGCCTCCTCCTCCGTGGGACTAACGTGCAGCGCGAGCACCGGCTGCTGGAGCGAGGCTGCGTAAGCCATCGCGCGCATGCTCGTGAGATCCAGCGCTGCAATCGGCACGACCGCCAGGTGGTGGATCTCCTCTGGAGTCTCCTCGGTCTCGTCCTCACCAACCCGCGCCTGCGCCGAGGCGTCGTGTTCGTCCCTATCGGGACGGCCTGCCGCGACACCGCTGCGGGCGCTCGGCACGATCACACACTTGGGCACCTCGATCTCATGGGGATGCAGCGCGATCGCCTTGGCCACCGTGTCGTAGTGGCGGCGGATGCTCACCGCGAGCCCGATGAACAGGCCGACCGCCAGCAGGGAGACCCAGGCGCCCGAGGTGAACTTCGTTATCCCCGCGGTGATGAACACGATTGCCGAGAGCAAGCCCCCGGCGGCATTGAAGGTCAGGCTTCGTCGCCAGTGTGGGTCACGCAGGCGCCACCAGTGCACGACCATCCCTGCCTGGGAGAGAGTGAAGGCCAAGAACACGCCGACGGCATACAGCGGGATCAACGGACTGGTCTTGCCACCGAAGCCGACGTAGATCGCGCCTGCCGCAAGCGAGAGCAGGATGATGCCGTTACTGAAGGCCAGACGATCGCCCATCCGCAGGAAGATCCGGGGCGCTTGGAAGTCGCGCGCAAGCAGGAACAGCACGCGCGGAAAGTCGTTGTAGGCGGTGTTGGCCGCGAGCAGCAGAATCGCGGCAGTCGCGGCCTGCATCACCGGGTACATGAGTCCCGAGCCGAAGCTGCTGTGGGCGAGCTGCGAGAGCACAGTTTCGTGCGCATTGGGCACAACTCCGTCGAGGTGGACCATCGCGATCGTGCCCGCGAACAGAACGATCAGCAAGCCGACCATCCATGTGAGCGTCGTGCGAGCGTTGCGCCACTCGACGGGCCTGAAGGCCGGCACCGCGTTTGAGATCGCCTCGATCCCGGTCATCGCCGTCGAGCCCGAGGCGAAGGCACGCAGGATCAGCAGCACACCGACGCCCTCGGTCGCGCTCAGCGGCGGGTGCGGCGTCGGGTGGAACGAGTGCCCGGCGGAGTCGATCAGCCCCACGGCGACGAGCAAGAACATCGCGACGATAAAGACATACGTGGGCGCGGCGAACAGCGCTCCGGCCTGGCGCACGCCACGCAGGTTCCCGGCGAGCAGCACAACGATCACGCCCACCCCGATCGCGACGGTGTAGGTGCTCAGCGACGGGATCGCCGAGGTGATCGCCGCTACCCCGGAGGCGATCGATACCGCGACCGTGAGGATGTAGTCCGTCATCAAGCCGGCGGCGGCAATCAGCCCTGGCATGCGCCCGAGGTTGTCGCTCGCGACGATGTAGGACCCACCGCCGTGCGGATACGCGCGGATCGTCTGGCGATAGGAAACACCGACGGCGAGCATCAAAAAGGCGATCGTGGCGGCGATCGGCAGCGAGTAGCTCAGCCCTCCGCCCGCTGCCAGGACGAGGATCGCGAGCATCGCTTCCGGGCCGTAGGCGACAGAGGAGAGCGCGTCGGCCGAGAGCACCGGCAGCGCCACCAGCTTGCGCATCCGCTCGACGGCGATCGCGGTGCTCCGCAGAGGAGGTCCGAGCAACGCGCGGCGCACCTCGTCGCCGAGGCGTCCCTGCGACGCGCGCTCGGCCTCGCTCGTCGCCTGCGCCCCGGACACCGGTCCGCTCTGTACCGGTACGAAGCGACCGAAGCGAGTCGGGCGGATGTCCGTGGGGTCGGGGTAGCTGCTGCGGTTGGGGTCCACCGGCAGCGCGCGCCTCCACACTTCCGGGTTGCCGCATACCCGCCCCCACTCGCTCCCCACGCGACGCAGAACACCGAGCTGTCGCTCGTCGAGCGTCGCCAGCATCGCGTCGGGGCTCGGCGCTCCCGCATCATTGCCAGGCGTGCCTTGCCCCATGGTGTTAGGCAAGCCCCAGCACAGCTCTGACTTGACGAGCGATCTCGAGGTCCTCGCGGGCGGTGAGAACGAGTGTGCGTACAGCCGCGCCGTGAGCTCCAATGTCCCCGTCAGCGTGCGTCTCATCGTTGCGGGCGCCATCTACGGCCACACCGAGGAACGCCAGCCCCGCCGCGGCTTGCGCGCGGACCTCACTCGAGTGCTCGCCAACACCGCCGGTAAACACGAGCGCGTCGATGCCTCCGAGCGCCGCGGCCATCGCGGCGATCCCGGCACGCAGCCGGTGGACATAGACGTCCAGCGCCAGCCGAGCCGGCTCGTCGCCGGCGTCAGCTCTCCAGAGCACCTCACGCATGTCCGCAGTGCCGGCCAAGCCCTTCAGGCCGGCGTCGTGCTCGAGCGCTTCGGTCATCTCCGTGACGGACAGCTCCTCGTGCTCCATCAACCACAGCAACATCCCGGGGTCAACACTCCCTGAGCGGGTGGCCATCACGAGGCCCTCGAGCGGGGTGAAGCCCATCGTTGTGTCGATCGAGCGGCCGTCCTGGATCGCGCACAGCGAAGCACCGGCTCCCAGGTGGCAGCTCACGATCCGCAGACCTGCTGGATCTTTGCCGAGCAGCTCCGGCGTGCGCCGCGCTACCCACGCGTGGGAGAGGCCGTGAAAGCCGTAACGGCGCAGCCCCCAGCGCTCACGCCACTCTGCGGGCAGGGCGTAGGTCGCAGCGGCTTGGGGCAGCGTGGTGTGGAAGGCGGTGTCAAAGCAAGCGACCGCGGGCAGGCCTCCCAGCGCCTCGGTGACGGCATCGAGCGCGGCGAGGGACTTTGGCTGGTGAAGCGGTGCGAGGTCGGTCAGCTCTCGCATGGCCGTCTCGATGTCGGCGTCGATCCTCACGGCCTCGCGGAAGCGCTCACCACCATGCACGATGCGGTGCCCGACGGCATCGGCTTCCCCCAACGGGGAGTCAAGCGCGGCACGTAGCTCCGTCACGTCCACCTCGGAGCGAGGAGCCTCGAGCTCTCGCGCGGCGATCGTCGCGTCGGCGCCGTCGAGCAGGGTGAGCTTGAGGCTGCTGGAGCCCGCGTTGACGACTAGGACTCGCATCGACCGGCCTATGCCTGCGCGTCCTGCTCCGTGCCGGGGTCATTTGGTGCGGGCCAGCACCAGTCCGTGACGTCAGGCGGGTCCTCGCCGTGCTCACGGGTGTAGGCGCGATGGCGCAACCGCTCGTCAGCCATGTCCTGACGCAGCGCTCCGGCACGCTCGGCCAGGCCCGGCACGCGGTCGATTACGTCCATCACGAGATGAAAACGATCGAGGTCGTTGAGCATCACCATGTCAAACGGCGTTGTGGTCGTGCCCTCCTCCTTGTAGCCGCGCACGTGGATGTTGTGGTGATTGCTGCGGCGGTAGGTCAGGCGGTGGATCAGCCACGGGTAGCCGTGGTAGGCGAAGATCACGGGCCGGTCGGTCGTGAACAGAGCGTCGAACTCCGGGTCCGGTAGCCCGTGTGGGTGCTCGCTGTCGGGCTCTAGGCGCATCAGGTCAACGACGTTGATGAGCCTCACCTTCAACTCGGGTAGGTGCTCGCGCAGGATCGCCGCCGCGGCCACGCTCTCGAGCGTCGGGATATCGCCGCAGCAACCCAGCACAACGTCGGGCTCCTGGGCGCCTTCATTTGAGAAGCACTCCCAGATGCCAACGCCACGGGTGCAGTGCGCGATCGCTTCCTCCATCGGTAGGTAGTTGAGCGAGGGCTGCTTGCCCGCCACGATCACGTTGACGTAGTCGCGGCTGCGCAGACAGTGATCGGCGACAGACAGCAGGCAGTTGGCGTCCGGCGGGAAGTAAACCCGCACGACCTCGGCCTTCTTGTTGATCACGTGGTCGATGAACCCGGGGTCCTGGTGGGAGAACCCGTTGTGATCCTGGCGCCAGACATGCGAGGACAGCAGGTAGTTCAGCGACGCCACCGGTGCTCGCCACGGGATGCCACGGGTGACCTTCAGCCACTTGGCGTGCTGGTTGAACATCGAGTCGATGATGTGAATAAACGCCTCGTAGCAATTGAACAGGCCGTGACGGCCCGTCAACAAATAGCCCTCGAGCCATCCCTGGCATAGGTGCTCCGAGAGAACCTCCATCACGCGCCCGTCGGGCGCGAGGTGATCGTCGGTCGCCAGCCGCTCGGCGTCCCATGCGCGATTGGTGACCTCGAACACGGCGGCGAGGCGGTTGGACGCGGTCTCGTCAGGACCCATGATGCGGAAGTTGGTCGGGTTGACTCCGATCACATCGCGAAGGAAACCTCCGAGCACACGTGTGGGCTCGCTGACGCTCGCCGTTGGCGCCGGCACATCCACGGCGTAGTCGCGGAAGTCAGGGAGCTCGAGCTCGCGCAGCAGCACGCCGCCATTTCCGTGGGGGTTTGCGCCCATGCGTCGCTCGCCCTTCGGTGCCAATGCGGCGAGCTCGCCGCGCAGAGCACCGTGCTCGTCAAAGAGCTCCTCGGGCCGGTAGGAGCGCAGCCACTCCTCCAACTGGCGCAAATGCTCCGGGTTTCCAGCGAGATCAGATAGGGGCACCTGGTGAGAGCGAAACGATCCCTCCGCCGGCAGCCCGTCAACCACCTTCGGGCCGGTCCAGCCCTTCGGAGTACGCAACACGATCATCGGCCAACGCGGACGGGCCGCACCGCCGTGCTCGTGATTGCCCTCGCGCGCGCGCGTCTGAAGAAACGTGATCTCCTCAGCTATCTCATCGAGCGTCGCTGCCATCAACTGGTGCATCGCGCTTGGGTCCGCGCCCTCGACAAACCGGGGCGCATAGCCGTAGCCCTCCAGCAGCGAGCGCAGCTCCTCATGCGGGATCCTGGCGAGCACCGTGGGGTTGGCGATCTTGTAGCCGTTGAGATGAAGTACCGGCAGGACCGCCCCGTCATGGACGGGATCGAGGAACTTGTTGGAGTGCCAGCTCGCCGCGAGCGCCCCCGTCTCCGCCTCGCCGTCACCGACGACGCAGCAGACGAGCAGGTCGGGGTTATCGAATGCCGCCCCGTAGGCATGAAGCAGTGAGTAGCCGAGCTCACCGCCCTCGTGGATCGACCCAGGTGTCTCCGGCGCGACGTGACTGGGAATGCCGCCCGGGAAGGAGAACTGGCGAAACAACCTGCGAATCCCCTCCTCGTCATGGCCGATGTGGGGGTAGACCTCGCTGTAGGTGCCCTCCAGGTACACGTTGGCGACGATCCCCGGGCCACCATGACCGGGACCCGCGACATAGATCGCGTTCAGGTCACGCTCGCGAATCACACGGTTCATGTGCGCATAGATGAAATTCAAACCGGGGGTCGTGCCCCAATGGCCAAGCAGTCGTGGCTTTACGTGCTCGATTCGTAGCGGCTCACGCAGCAGCGGATTCTTGAGCAGGTAGATCTGGCCGACCGACAGATAGTTCGCCGCTCGCCAGTAGGCGTCGAGCCGGCGAAGCTCCTCACGCGAGAGAGGCTCGTCTGTCACCGTCGCCTCGTCGGTCATAGCGGAGACTCTACGCTTGGCCCGTGGCACACGAGGCCGAGGGCACCGGGGCTGCGCGCCTTCAGGTCGCCTCCCTGGCGCTCGGTCGCACCGAGTGGGAAGATGGCCCGGTGCCAGCTCCCCGACAGCTCAGCAGCAAGCAGTATGAGAAGGAGCTCTTGCGCCTGCAGACCGAGCTCGTCTACATGCAGGAGTGGATCGTCGCTCAGCGCCGCCGGCTGGTGGTGCTGTTCGAGGGGCGCGACACCGCCGGCAAGGACGGCGCGATCAAGCGCATCACCACGTACCTGAACCCACGCACCTGCCGCATCGTCGCGCTGCCGGCTCCCGACAGTCGCGAGCGCACGCAGTGGTACTTCCAGCGCTACGTGGCGCATCTGCCACCGGCCGGAGAGATCGCGCTGTTCAATCGCAGCTGGTACAACCGGGCGGGCGTCGAGCATGTGATGGGCTACTGCACGCCCGAGGAGTACGAGGAGTTCCTGCGCGTCTGCCCTGAGTTCGAGCAGTCGCTCCAGAACGAAGGGATCATGCTGGTGAAGTATTGGCTGTCGGTCTCAGACGACGAGCAGGAGCGCCGTTTCGAGAAACGCCTGACCGACCCACGCAAGCGCTGGAAGTTCAGCCCCACCGACCTGCAGGCCCGAGCCCGTTGGGTCGATTACGCCGAGGCGAAGGACCGGATGTTCGCCCATACCGACACCGAGCAGAGCCCTTGGCATGTGGTGGAGGCAGACGACAAGCGCACCGCGCGCCTGAACCTGATCAGCCACCTACTCTCATTGATTCCGTACGAGCACCCCGACAAGGCCAAGAAGGTGAAGCTCCCGCCGCGCCAGCGCCGCAGATACAAGCGCCCGCCGAAGCGATCTGAGCGCGAGGTGCCCGTGCGCTACACGGTCAGCTGAAGCTCAAGCCGGCGTTCGCGCGCTCAGTAATAACCCGCAGGTCTTGCAGGGGCGCTACCGGATGGTGGAGGGCCGGTCGCGATCTAGGTTGTTATCGATCCCGACAAGGAGACTCGTGATGTTCAAGAACGTGCTCGTGGGAGTGGACGGCAGGCCGAACGGCCGTGACGCGATCGCGCTCGCCGCGCTACTCACAGATTCCGACGGAAAGCTGACGCTCGCTCACGTACACAGTGGCGAGTTGCGTGTGTCTCACGCGATCTCCCCAGAGGTCGTGAGACGGGAGCGCGAATCGTCCAAGAAGCTGCTCGAGGATGAGCGCGCCGCCGCAAATGTCAACGCGGAGCTCATCAGCATCGTGTCCGGAACCCCCGGTCGCGGTCTGCACCAGCAGGCCGACGATCAGGATGCGGACCTGCTCGTGGTCGGCTCCTGCAGTCACGGCGCGTTCGGCCGCGCGATGCTCGGCGACGACACGCGCGCCGCGCTGAACGGCGCCCCCTGCGCGGTCGCGATCGCCTCCCGTGGCTACGCCGGACAGGGTGGGCGGGAGAGCAATCCAATCGCAAAGGTCGGCGTCGCGTACAACGACTCCCCCGAGAGCAAGGCGGCGCTCGCGCTCGCTCGGGAGTTCGCGGCGCGCACCGGCGCAACTGTTCATGCGCTGGAAGTCGTCTCGATCCCGACCTACGCCTACACCGGGATCGTGCCGCCCGCGATCGGCGAGAGTATCGAGGTCATGGTCCAGGAGGCGAACGGCCGCATGAAGGCGTTGGCGGACGTCGAGGGTCGCGCGGTGTACGGCCTCGCCGGTGAGGAGCTGGCCGCGTTCGGCGATCAGGTGGACATCCTCGTGGCCGGCTCACGCGGCTACGGTCCAGTCAAGCGCCTGGTGCTCGGCAGCACCTCCGACTACCTGCAGCGCCACGCGCGCTGCTCACTGCTCGTGCTGCCCCGCCCCGTCACAAGCGAGAACCAAGACGAGACCCAAACGGACGCGGCTGTCTGACCTGCGCGGCGTATGCTTGTTCGTCCTGCATGGCGCGCGCGCTCGTCACTGGAGCTTCTGGTTACATAGGCAGCCGGCTGGTCCGTGAGCTTCACGCGCGCGGCGAGCCGGTGGGGTGTGTGGCGCGCGACCCGAGCCGGGTCAACTTCGATCCAGCGGTCGCGGTGCATCGCGCCGACATGCTCGACCCGGGCTCCCTGAGCGCGATCGGCGAGGGCTATACGACGGCTTACTATCTCGTCCACTCGATGGGACGCGGAGGCGACGCCGGCTACGAGCAACGCGACGCCATCGCGGCCTCCAACTTCGCCCGCTTCGCAACCGCCGCCGGCATTGAGCAGATCGTCTACCTCGGCGGTCTCGGCGATCGTCCCGCCTCCCAGCATCTACGTTCGCGTCTGCGCGTCGGAGAGATCCTGCGCGACGAGGGACCGTCGCTGACGTGGTTTCGGGCGGGCATGGTTGTGGGGGCCGGCTCGGAGAGCTACCGAACGCTGCGCTCGCTGGTCGAGCGCCTGCCCGTGATGCTCGCGCCGTCGTGGCTGTCCACACCCACCCAGGCGATCGGCATCAACGATGTACTGCGCTACCTCATCGAGGCGCCTCGGATTCCGCAGACGCGCTCCCGAGAAATCCAGATTGGGTCGGCGGAGATACTCACATATGGGCAGATGCTCGATCAGATGGCCGATGCGCTGGGACTACGCCGCCGCCCACGCATCCCCGTGCCGCTGCTGACGCCGTGGCTCTCCTCGCATTGGATCGGGCTCGTCACGCCTGTCGACGCGGGTGTCGCGAGGCCGTTGATCGAGGGGCTCTCGACCGAGACGACCGTCACCGACCAGTCGGGAATGGCTCTGTTCGACTTCCAGCCCAGATCCTTCGCGCAGGCGCTGGTAGAGGCAATCGCCGAGGAGAAGGAATCCCGACGTCCAGATCCTCGTCGTAACACTCAGAGTGGCAAGTCACACTCCGGATAGACGGCGCTCCCGGCAAACGACTGGAGGGGAGGCTCGGACGCCTCCCCTCCATCACAACACTGCCGGTGCTGAGCGCGAGCGCTATTCGCCGCGGCGGGTCAAGCTGGAGAGCCAGTCGCTCTTGCGGTAGGGCGGCATCAGCAACACCAGGACGATCAGAACGGCTGTCCCGACGAGGTACTCGAAGAGCTCAGCGACGGTCGCGTATCCGGCGGTGATGTTCTCGCCCCACGCGATCATCGCGAAAGTGAACATCGAAAGCGCCAGGCCGCTGAGCAGGATCGGCTTGCGGCGGGTCGGCAGGAACTCGCCCGTGAGGACGCTGGCCACGATCACCACGAACACGAGCGCCTCGAGTAGGCCGATCAGCACCCAGGAGGTGTTCGTTCCGGGGAACGAGGCGACGAACGTGCCATGAAAGGTCTTAGCCAGGGGAGCCGGCATCGTGCCGCTGTTGTCGATCAGCTTCTCCTTGGCGGAGTAGTAGAACAGCAAGCCGAAGGTGAAGTAGATACCCGCGCTGACGAGCCAGTAGCTCACACGGTCAGCGATATGAGTAATCGTCCCCTCACGAGAGCGGACCGGAACTGAATGCGTCGAAGCGGCAGTTGCCATGGGATTCCTCCTGTTGAGTGGTGCCTACCAGGAGGAAGATAAGTTCGTCCCGTGCGTGCAACATCGGGGTTTTGTGCGGTTTCTGCTGCGCTTTTCTACCTAGAGCGTCGTGACAGAACACTGCCTGTGCGGTTGATTCCGGCGATGTGGGGCACGCTCGCATTCCTCGTCCTGCGCCGCACCAGGCACTAGCCGCTCTGCGGCCAGAGCGCTCATCCGCTTCGCGGAGTGACGAGCACGGGACAGTCGGCCTCGCGCATCACGGCCGCCGAGACGCTGCCGAGCAGCGCATGGCGCACGGGGCCGTAGGCGCGGGAGCCGAGCACCAGCAGGTCGAGTGTCTTGGAGTGCTCAAGAAGAACAGTAATCGGGTCGCCTTTGATGACCTGCGCGTCGACATGGATGTCGCCAAGATCCACTACCGCCTCTTCGAGGCTGGCCTTGGTTTCGGCGAAGGTCTCGGACTCGAGTGTCGATATCGAAGCGGCCTGCGCCGCGTAGCCACGGACCACGAGACTCAGCCATGAGGCAGCGATGACGCGCAGATCGCCGTCGAACGTCTGTGCTAGCTCTCGTCCTAGCTGGAGCGCCTGCTTGCCCTCCTTTGAGGAAGCGAAGCCGACCCCCACATGCCGCGGTGCGCTGTGGGCGCCCTGGGCGTACCCCGACGGCGCCACCAGCACCGCACACGGCGCGGCGTGCACCATCCGCTCCATCAGGCTGATGTGCAGGTGCTCGGCGATCCCTTCTCTTGCGGCGCCGAAGACGATCAGATCGCACCGCTGGTAATCGGCGATTTCGTGCGTGGCGCGGATCGGCCACTGTGAGTGGCTCGGCAGGTAGGTCGCGTCTTTCAGGCTGGGGCTGTCGGGTGCGATCGCCTTCAGCTCGTCGCGAACTTGCTGCTGGGCCGCGTCACCGGGGACGGCGGCCAGCAGCGGGTGGTAGGGGAAGACGATGCTGAGTTTGCTGGCGAGCACGTCGGCGAGCTTGACGGCGAGCGCGACGGCGTCTGTGCCCGCTTGGTCTCCGGCGTAGGCCACTGCAATGTTCTCGAACATGTAGGCGAGGGTAGTCGCGTGCGGAAGGGGCGCCATCGGCGGTTCACCGCGATCCCGTTGCGGTGGAATACCGACGTGGGTGTACGCTCGGCGCGATCACGAACCATGAGCAAGTCCCGGCACTACAGCGAGCAGGAGTTTGAGGCACTCGTCAGCTCGGCGCTCGACGAGCTCCCGATCGAGTTCCAACGAGCGCTCGAGCACGTGGCGATCGTCGTTTCCGACCGCGGCGCTGAGAACCACGCGTATGGCATGTACGTCGGCTCCAGGCGGGGTGGTACCGCATACTTCGGGGGCGGTGGCATGCCAGACGAGATCCTGATCTTTCGCGACACACTCGTGCGCGACTTCGGGGAGGATCCCAAGCGCCTCCGGGCACACGTCGTCCAGACGGTGCGTCACGAGGTGGGTCACCATCTCGGCTTCAACGAGGAAGGCGTTCGCAAGCTCGGGCTCTGATGCCTTCACGCCCGGCCGCGTCAAGGCCCGCTTGGCCGAGAAAGCCACGTCGAAGTCCGGCCCACATGGTGGCTGTCATGGAACGCTTGTTAGTGCGATTCAGGCGTGCCATAGGATGAGGCTCGTGTACAGCGAGATCGCGAGCAACAAGCGACGCAGCGTCGTCGTCATCGTTGCGTTCTTCGTGATCTGGCTGGCGATCGGGGCTGCCTTGGGCTTCCTTTTCAAAGCCGTCGCTCATCCCGCGGTCAACCCCGGAATTGAAAATGGGGTACAGACGAGCTATGGCTGGTCCCCGGTCATCGTCGGGATCGCGATCTGTGCCGTCCTGGCCTTTGGCGGGATCGTCTACTCCCTGAACGCGGGGGCCGGGCTGGTGCTGCGGGTCTCGGGGGCCGTGCCGGCCGACCCAGCCCAGTACCAGCAGTTGCACAACCTGGTGGAGGCCCTGGCGATCGGCGAGGGGATCCCCAAGCCGGCGGTCTATGTGATCGACGATCCTTCGCCCAACGCCTTTGCCACCGGGGTCAGCCCCGAGAAGGCAGCCGTCACCTTCACCACGGGACTGCTCGCGATCATGAACCGTGAGGAGCTCGAAGGTGTGGCCGGGCACGAGATGAGCCACATCAAGAACCACGACATTCGTCTCCTGCTCGTGGTGGGAACCATGATCGGTATGGCCGCCCTGCTGGCCAGCATCCTGTGGCGGAGCGTTTTCTTTGCCAGAGGCGGCGGCAGGAACGGCGGCCAGATCATGCTCGTGCTCTTCGCTGCCGGCACGCTGCTCGCGGTAGTCGGCTTCATCTTCGGCCCGCTGATGCGCCTGGCGCTCTCGCGCCGGCGCGAGTCGCTGGCCGACGTCAGCGGTGTGGCCCTGACCCGCAACCCGGCCGGGTTGCTGAGCGCGCTCAAGAAGCTGCAGCAGAACGACAAGCCGTTCAAGAACATGAACCATGCCACCGCGGCGATGTGCATCGACGACCCGTTGCAGCACCACGAAAAGTGGTACCACCGCCTCTACGACACCCACCCTCCGATCGAAGAGCGGATCGCCGAGCTCGAAAAGATCGCCTCGGGCCAGTCTGTCTGACCGGCCCGCCAGTCCACCAGGTGGTCTCTCAGGCGGCGGGCGGCGGGCCCTGAGTGCCAACGGCGGGCGGCGGGCCCTCGGAGCCAGCGGCAGGCACGGGTGTCGCTCCGGCCGCGCCCGGCTCAGAACTGGAGAAACTCACCTGAGGCACGGCGCGGTCCTCCTCGTCGGCACCGAAGAACGCCATCGCCTTGAAGCCGAACGGCCCCGCGATCACGTTACGGGGAAATGACTGCAGCGCGATGTTGTAGTCGCGAGCGCTGGTGTTGTAGTAGCGGCGGGCGTACTCGACCTTGTCCTCGGTGGCGGTCAGCGTCTCTTGTAGCTGCACGAAACTCTCGACCGCGCGTAGCTGCGGGTAGTTCTCGGCGACCGCGAACAGCGAACGCAGAGCCCCGGACAGAGCGTTCTCAGCAGGGGCGATTTGACTCGGATCGCCGGTCGCGCCGGCGGTGACCGCGTTGGCTCGAGCCTGGGTCACTGCCTCGAAGGTCCCCCGCTCGTGGGCGGCGTAGCCCTGCACCGTCGACACCAGGTTGGGGATCAGATCGTGGCGGCGCTTGAGCTCGACATCGATCTCCGACCATGCCTCCTGGGTTCGGTTGCGCTTCTTGACGAGGCTGTTGTACCCGCCCCACAGGCCGAAGACGAGAACCACGACGACGATAACGATGATCAACACAACCATTGTGGAGCGGACCTCCTCCGAGCTTTGACGCTGCGAACACTATCGGGTGTGCCCTCGAGCGACCAGGGGTCGGACTCGTTGAGTGTATGCGTCTCGGGCATCTTGTTGAGCAGCCTAGAACCGATGGCTCGCTCGGTTATCGGTGGTACGCCGCAACGGGGCTACGTGGTTGCCCGCAGGCGAATCCTGCTGGGCGCTCGACTGCTGTTCGCTCTGGGAGACTGTCCGTACCACAGGCGACTGACCGTCGCGAAGAATCCGAGGGCAAGGGAGACGAAGTCAAATGGCGACTGCAAGAGGCTGGCTGCAGCAATTCCACCTGCTCAAGTTGAGCATCGTGGCGATCGCGCTGATCGCGGCGATCGGGGGAACCGCGCTCGCCGCAGGCCCGCTCGGTTCGGCGGCCAAGAAGAAGAAGTGCAACCAGACGTGCCAGGAGACGAACCTGTTCAACTCGCTCTATGACTCCAAGATTGCCAAGGCTCACGTAGCCTTCGCGGCCGCCGCCACCAACGCCAGCTCTGCGGGCAGCGCCTCCACGGCAGGGACGATCACAGGCACGATCGACGGCGGTCAGGTCTCGGGAGCTGTAGCAACCGCGACCAACGCAACGAACGCTGCGAACATCGCAGGCACGATCAACGGTGCTCAAGTCTCGGGCACTGTCGCGAACGCGACCAACGCAGCGAATGCGAGCAGCGCGGCGAACGTCGATGGCCATACGTTCACACAGATCAGCGCAAGCGCCGGCTCCTACGACGCCGCGACACTTCTGAACGATTTTGGGGGGCTCACCCTGCAGTGTGTGGGACCCGCGGGCACCGAAGGCACAGTCACGCTCGCCATCGTCAACTCCTCTCCAGCGAGCGGAACCTTAGGCGCTGGTGAGATCGACGGGACCGGCACGGCACACTTTGACGAGGGGCCCGTCGCGGCCGCAGTGGGAAGCATCCCTGCCACCACCGATTTCACGTTCCCTATCCACAGCGGCGCACAGGTGAGCTTCTCCTTCACGATCCCGGTCGGGAGCACGACTGACGTGGTGTCCGGAACTTTCACCATGGTCATAGATAACGGGTGTACGGCATTCGGCAACGCCGACGCATCATCTGTGGCGCATTAGCACCCCGCCCCTGACGTGCGAGCGCTTGGCGCGCCCGACACGGCCTCGTGGCCGGCGTAGCGGGCACGCTCGCCCAGTTCCTCCTCGATGCGCAGCAGCTGGTTGTACTTGGCTACTCGCTCGCCCCGCGCGGGCGCCCCGGTCTTGATCTGCCCGACGCCGGTGGCGACCGTCTCCTGGCGCGCATCGGATATGGCGCACTGGCGATTGTGCTGCTGGTGATCACGCTGCTGGCCAAGACAGCCAAATAAGCAACCGCCTCATTGACTATCGCGATGCACAATTCGCAAGCGTCTCATCGCGCGCGGCCGACACCAGCGCTCAGGACGAGCGCCGAGCGCACAGCTCGGTGTCGAGTACCCGTCGTTAGCATGTTCACCTTGTCTTCTCTTTACGACTGGGCCGGAGGCGAGGCAGCGTTTGCGCAGCTGATCAACACGTTCTATAACCGCGTGGAAGCCGACGACCTGCTTTCGCCACTGTTCCCGGGGGGCGTGAAGGAAGAACATCGGCTGCACGTGATTGCCTGGTGGTCAGAGGTGTTCGGAGGCCCAGCGCTGTACACGGATGAGCTCGGTGGCTACGAGCGGATGATCGCCAAGCATCACGACTTGGCGATCACTCCCGAGCAGCGGTTCCGCTTCGCCTCGTTGATGAGCCTCGCCGCCGACGACGCCGGCCTTCCCGACGACCCTGAGTTCCGTTCGGCTTTCGTCGCCTACGTCGAGTGGGGAACGCGACTCGCGCAGCACAACTCGCAACCCGACGCCAAGGTCGTAGAGCACGCGCCGGTCCCGCGCTGGGGTTGGGGCGAGGCGCCGCCGTTCGAGCCGTAGCACTGTCGCAACGCGCACGATCCAGGCGTCTCGACTTCGACCGACTTCACGCCCCTTTGGACGAAGCCCGGGACTGACGCGCGGCGATGCGGAGACTTCCGCTTTGCCTGACGTGCGCGAGCGTATGGCGCTCGGACGATGGGGAGGGCGGCTGCGGCCCGGTGGGCGAGTCAGCCGCGCAACGATGGGATTCGCTCAGCGCCCCGCGGCCCCGAGCTCGTCTGTTCGTCCGGCTTGCAGGCGGGACCACTGGGCGGTGGGACGTCCGTTGGTGCGCAGATGGGACATCACCGGCGACTGTGGCCAGCCGGCGGGCGAGTCCTCCCAGGTCTCCTGTCGCCCGTAGACGGTCAGGTCGAGCAGTCCGTAGCTGTAGTCCATCGCCTCGACGCCGCGACGGGTGGTCCAGTAGGTCTCAAAGACCCTGTCGCCGTCGCGCAGATAGCAGACCACGTGCATTTTGCCGACCTCGCGTCCGCTCAGCAGAGCGTCAAGCGAGCCTTCGGCCGAGTACCAGGGCATCTCCCAGCCCATGAAGTCGCGGTAGCGGACGCTCTCCTCGTATGGCCCCTGGCAGAACGTGGCGTATGTGACGTCGCGCGAATGCAGGTAGGAGAGCTCCCCGACCTGCGTCGTGTAATGCGTGCACCCCTCGCACTGCTCGGCAGCCGGATGGCCGGTCCACCACATGAAGTAGTAGGCGATCAGCTGCTGGCGGCCCTCAAACGCGTCCAGCAAGCTCACTTGGCCGTCAGGACCGATCAGCGGCAGTGTGGGGTCCATCTCGACCATCGGCAGCCGGCGACGGGCCGCGGCAATCACGTCGCCCTCGCGAGTGTGCGCCTTCTCGCGGACCCGGAGGGCATCGAGCTCGGCTCCAAACGTGTCCCGATCGACCACGACGGGACGCTCCACCGGGTCGGTTACATCTGCTTCCGTCCGCCTGAGCTTGTTCTGTTCGTGGTTCATTGCTACCTCGCTTCGCTCGTTGGTGGTCCGTGGAGCCGGTCCGGCTCAATCTTGGCGTTGTGCTGAGTGGGTGTCTCGGACATGGCGGCCTCTTCTAGTTTGATAGGTGGGTGGCGTGTGTGCTGCGAGCGCAACCTCGACTCACCAGCGCGAGGACCGTGCTGGCCCGCGACCGTGAGATGGCCGCGGGCGAGCACTTTGTCGGGCGTTCAGGCAGCGATGGGCTCGGCGGGCACGAGCGCGGCGTTCTGGCGCTCGAGCTCCTTGGCCGCGCCCACGCTCCAGCTCTCGGCCTGCGTCTGTGAGAACGGGTCGGGGAAGACCTCCTCATCCCCGTTCTCCACGCCGTCGAAGATGGCTTGGGCGACCGACTCGGGCGAGGCCTTCGGGATCGGGAGGTCGCGGATCATGTCGGTGTCGATCGGACCGGGCAGTACCGCATGAACACTCACGCCCCGTCCGGCAAGGAGCGCGCGCAGTGACTGCGTCACCGAGAACGCGGCGGCCTTCGAGGCCGAGTAGGCCGGAAGGATCGGCACCGCGGCGACCGCCCCGATCGAGACGACGTTGACGATCCGTCCCCTGCTCTCGGTCAGCGACGCCAGCAATGCCTGGGTCACCATCAACGGGCCGTAGACGTTGACCTCGAAATGCTGCTCAAACGCGGCCCGGCTGCTCAGGTCATCGGGCAGCGACACGCCGGCGTTGTTGATCAGGATGTCGAGCGATTCGACGCTCTCGACAGCCCGCTTGATCTGCGCCCAGTCGGTCACGTCCATGATCAGCGGCGTGACCCGATCGTCCGGGTGGGCGAATGGCTGCCGCGACGTGGCATACACGCGCTGCGCACCCCGTCTCAGCGCCTCGTCGACGAGCGCGTGGCCAAGACCACGGTTGGCGCCGGTCACCAGAATTGTCTTGTCGGTGATTGTCATGTGTCGCTCCTTAGATCTCGTGTTCTCGGCGATCTGGGGATCGCCCTTTGGAGAACAGAGATACGAACGCACACGCAAATCCATCGCTCCTCGCCAAAACTTGGCGTCTGCGAGCGCGCGTTGGATTTTGCCGCCCACTCGTATCTCAATGGGAAACGCTCTAACCGGATTACGAAAGGAGAACCGAGATGGGAACGATCGTTATAAGCGAGAACGTCTCGCTCGACGGAGTGATCGAGGACCCGGCCGGTGGCGAGGGCTTCGCGCGCGGCGGCTGGGTTGGTCGTGTCGGCGACCGGGGTCGCGACGAGGCGGCGAAGATCCTGCTCGACGAGGCGCTGGGCGCCGAGGCCCTGCTGCTTGGTCGGCACAGCTACGAGTTCTTCGCCGGTCGCTGGCCCTCCCGCAGTGGCGAGTTGGCGGACAGGTTGAACAGCCTGCCCAAGTACGTCGTGTCGGCGACCCTCGAGGATCCCCACTGGAGCAACTCGACGGTGCTGAAGGGCGACGTGGTGGACGAGGTCTCGAAGCTGAAGCGCGAGTTGGACGGGGAGATCCTCATCTATGGCAGCTTCCGGCTCGTGCACATGCTGATAGAGCACGAGCTCCTCGACGAGTTGCGGCTGATGGTGTATCCGGTGGTTCTCGGGGCCGGCGAGCGCCTCTTCGGCGAGACCAGCGAGAAGAAGCCGATGCGCCTTCTCGGCGCCCGGACCGTCGATAGCGATCTCGCTCTGCTCGCCTACGAGCCCGTCCGCGCATGAGGGACACACGCGATAATCAACCGGGCAGGCTCGTGCATCTCGAGCTGCATACCCACGACCTGGCAGGCGCGAGCAGGTTCTATCGCGAGCTGCTTGGGTGGCGGACAGAGCGCCTGCACTGCCGGTCGGGCACCTACCACGGGCTGGCCCTCGGCGGCGCGCTCGACGGCGGGATCGTCGAATGCGGTGCACGGCGGCCGATCTGGCTTCCGTACGTGGAGGTCAAGGAGATCGAGGCGATGACCGAGCGCGGGCGGGCGCTTGGAGCGACGGTGTTGCTCGAGCCACGGGAGGGGCCGGCGGGATGGCGTAGCGTGCTGGCCTCAAGCGATGGTGGCGAGATCGCGCTGTGGCAGCCGAAGGGTAGGCTCGTGCGAGGGATCAGATGACCGACTCTCAGCTAATCGAGGCAGCCATCGGACGGGATCAGGAAGCGTTCGCCGAGCTGGTGGGGCCACACCGGCGGCCGCTGCACGCGCACTGCTATCGGATGCTCGGCTCCCTGCAGGACGCCGAGGATGCGGTGCAGGAGACGTTGCTGCGCGCGTGGCGGAATCTGTCGTCGTTCGAGGCGAGAAGCTCGCTGCGAAGCTGGCTGTATTCGATCGCCACGAACGTTTGCCTGCGCGCGATCGAGCGCAGACCTTCGCGTGTGCTGCCGATCGACTATGGCCCACCCGCGGATCCACACGAGCCGATCGGAGCGCCGCTGCTCGAGTCCGTCTGGATGGACCCATATCCCGACGAGCGGCTCGGCCTCGACGACGACCTCGCCGGACCGGAGGCCCGCTACGAGCAGCGAGAGAGCATCGAGCTCGCGTTCATCGCTGCGCTCCAGCTTCTACCGCCTCGGCAGCGAGCGGTGCTGATCCTCCGCGACGTCCTCGGCTTCTCCGGCGCGGAGGTCGCCGCGGCGCTCGAGACGACGCCGGCCTCGGTCTACAGCGCCCTGCAGCGCGCGCACGCGACGCTCCAGGAGCGAGCACCGGAGCGCAGCCAGCAGGCGACGCTCCGCTCGCTGGGCGATGAGCAGCTGAAAGCGATCGTCGCACGCTATGTCGACGCCTGGGCGCGCAGCGACGTGGACACGATCGTCGGGATGCTCACCGACACTGCGACGCTCGCGATGCCCCCGATCCCGAGCTGGTATCACGGGCGCGACGCGATCGCGAGGGTGCTGCGCAGCGCGGTGTTCGACGGCGCGCGGAGTTGGCGCATGTTGCCGACCGCGGCCAACGGTCAGCTGGCAGTCGGCGCCTACGAGCTCGACAGCGCCGGCGTCTACGCCCCACACGGCGTCACAGTCCTCACCCTCGAGGCGCAGCGAATCGACGAGATCATCCACTTCCGCACACCGTCGATGATCGAGTCGTTCGGGCTGCCTGCCCAGGCATAATCTCGCGATGGCTTCGATTCGCAAGGAGATCGTGATCGACGCGAGCGCAGAGCGCGTCTGGGACGCACTGCGTGATTGGGGCGAACTGCATGTGCGGCTCGTGCCCGGTTTCGCGACCGATGCCCGACTGGACGGTGAGGACCGGATCGTCACGTTCTTCAACGGCAACGTGCTGCGCGAGCGATTGGTTGATCTCGACGACGATGCGCGCCGGCTCGTGTGGTCAATCGTCGAGGAGCCATACACCCATCACAACGCATCGGCTCAGGTGTTCGCGGACGGAGCAGACCGCAGCCTGTTCGTGTGGATCGCCGATCTGCTCCCGAACGAGCTCGCCGAGCGCACCGCACCCCTGATGGAGCACGCGCTGAGCGTCATCAAGCGCACGCTCGAGCCCGAGCGACCGGGCCAATAGGCGACGAGCGATGGATTTCGGCTTCTCCTCGTATCTCCATGGATAACGAGGAAGTACCGGCAACCCACCGACCAACCAAAGGAGCTTGATAACGATGCAGAACTTCAACACCGAATTCACCGTCGAGCAGACCCCCGAACAGGTGCTCGCGGCGATCACCGACGTCCGCGCCTGGTGGTCGGGAAATATCGAGGGCGCCACCGACGAGCTCGGCGCCGAGTTCACCTACCGCTACCAGGACATCCACTACTCAAAGCAGAGGATCACCGAACTGATCCCCGGTCGCCGCGTCGTCTGGCAGGTGCTCGACGCCTACCTCGACTTCACCGAGGATCCCCGCGAGTGGGTCGGCAGCGAGGTCGTCTTTGAGGTCGCGCCCGAAGGAGGCCGGACCACCGTGCGGTTCAGCCATATCGGGCTGACCCCCGAGGTTGAGTGCTACGAGAAGTGCTCGACCGCATGGGGCTTCTACATCAACACCAGCCTCAAGCGGCTGATCACGACCAACGAGGGAGCGCCCAACCCCGCCGAGAGCCGCGAGCCCGAACCGGCGCGCTGAGGATAGTTCGGATGGCTGAGCGCACTGTCGCTTCGCGCGGGAGGGACCACGAGAGGGCAGCGGCCGCTCATGCCGGCGTAGCTCCGGTGTGGCGAAGCTGCTCGAGGCCGTCGAGGATGAGATCCAGTCCCCAGGTGAACTCGACGGTGTTGTCGTACCCGGACTCGGGGAGCTTCCTGGCGATCTCGGCCAGGTGCGGGTAGTCCTCAAGGGCGCCGATCATCGCCGCCCGCCGCTGCGCGGCTTCTCCCGCACTGTCGGGTGTCTCGAACGCCGTATCCCTTTCCTGCAGGGCGAACCCGTAGATGTAGGCGTCCTGAACCGAATAGGCGTGGATCGCCATTTTGAACGAGAACCCCGCCCCCCTCAGGCAGCCCATCACCGCGTTGTGGTTTCGCAGGTTCGCCGGCCCCGGATGCCGTGACTCCATCATCCCTATGGCCCAGCCGTGACGCTGCAGCGCCTCGCGCGCGGAGATCGCCCGGCGCCGCATGGCGGTCCTCCAGTCGAGCCCTCCCGACGGCAACTCGATCTCGCCGAAGACGATGTCGACCATGCCGTCGAGGAGCTCCTCCTTGTTGGCGACGTGCTTGTAGAGCGCCATCGGCACGACGCCGAGCTCCTGCGCGAGCGCGCGCATGCTGAACGCTTCGAGCCCCGCCTCGTCGGCGAGCTCGACGGCGGCCTGCAGCACGCGCGCGCGGCTCAGCGGTTTCCGGGGGGCGGTCTTCTGTTTCGTCATCGGCCTTGACAAGTGTACACCGTACACCTATAGTTCCAGCTACGAGTGTACGCCGTACACCTCACAGAAAGGCATCTCATGGAGCCCGACGCGCCGTATCCCGTCCAGTACTCGGTCGACTATCCCGACCGGCCGCTCAACCGCCTGACGACGTTCTTTCGCCTGTTCATGGTCATTCCGATCGCAATCGTGCTCGCCCTGATCGAGGGCAGCGTCTCCGCCTACGGTGGAAGGGCCGGCGGGACTGCCAGTGCTGTTGGCCTGGTCGTGCTGCCGACGCTGCTGTTGATCCTGTTCCGGCATAAGTACCCGCGCTGGTGGTTTGACTGGAACCTCGAGCTGATGCGCTTCTCCGCCCGGGTCGGCGTCTACCTCGCACTGATGGAGGACCGCTATCCCTCCACGGACGAGCATCAGGCGGTGCATCTCGAGTTTCCCTACCCGGACGCGCGCAACGACCTCAACCGCTGGCTGCCGCTGGTCAAGTGGCTGCTGGCCATCCCGCACTACGTGGTCCTGTTCTTCCTCTACATCGCCGCGTTGTTCGTCGTGATCGCCGCCTGGTTCGCGATCCTCTTCACCGGTCGCTTCCCGCGCGGGATGTTCGACTTCCTCGTCGGCGTCGGCCGCTGGACAAACCGGGTGATCGCCTACGCCCACGTGCTGGTGACCGACCGCTACCCGCCGTTCCGCCTCGCCCCGTAGATTCCGCGGGCGGGTACGGGTACGCGACCACGGTGATCAGGCCCGTGTGAGTGCCTACGGCGGAGGAGCCGGCTAGCGTGCTCGACGGGCGAGGTAGACGGCGGTCGCGATCGGCGTCAACGCGAGGAGCACGAGCGCGACCGAGACGAGGGTCGAGGGCCCGCTGCCGGGTAGGGACGTGCAGTGCGTCACCACGCTGGTGACGTAGTGGGTGGCGCTGGTGGCGCGGTGGGTGCAGATTTCCTTGTGCGGTCGCCCGAGAGCCAGCAACAGGAGCAGCCCCGTCGCAACCAGACCACCCGGAAGCACGAGCGTGCCGATCAGCTTGTCTCTTGTCGTCCAGGCTCGCGAGCGCCAGAGCAGAACGACACCGACGACCCAGCCGACGCCGGCGGCGACGAATCCGAACAGAAGCAAGAAGATCGCCACCCACTCGCGGGTACCGCGGCGCTCGGCGGGAGCGATCGACTCGGGGCGCTCCGCCGCGACGATCTCGCGCGGGTCGCCAAGACGATCCAGGACCTCGCGGGCGTCCTGGTCGGAGGCATCGGCGGGGATTGCGGCCGAGAGATGCTCTTCGAGATCGGCCAGGAGCTCGGCGAGGCGATCGCCGGGCAGGTCGCGCCCCTCGCGGCGCACCTGCTGCAGGTAAGCGGTGGCGAGCGGGTGCAGGGTGCTCGTGCTCATTGCGGGTCTCCTATCTTCAAAATTGCATCGACGGAGCCGCGGAAGCGGCTCCACTCATCCACGAATGCCGCTAACGATTTCCTCCCGGCGGGGGTCAGCCGGTAGTAGCGGCGGGGGGGCCCGGCCGGCGACTCCCGCCAAGTCGTCTCCACGGCGCCCTCGCGCCGCAGGCGGCCGAGCAGCGGATACAGCGTCCCTTCCGTCGTGACCAGAGCCTCCGCGCCGGCGAGTTCCTGCACGAGTTCGAACCCATAGCGTTCTTCGTCAGCGAGCAGCGCAAGAACGCAGAACTCGATCACGCCACGGCGCAGCTGTGAGATCGCCGCATCGCGCTTCGCCGCTCCTCCCGTGGCTACCATGCTCTACAAGGTAGCTTGTGGTGCCTACCCGGTCAAGGCGTGCCCGCCGTCACGCAACTCCAGCGCCTCGCGCGAGCCCGTGGACGCGCCCGAAGGCACGGCCGCACGGCCCACGGCCCCGGACGCCAGCTCGACATCGACCTCGATCGTGGGGTTACCGCGACTGTCCAAGATCTGGCGGGCGTGAACATGCTCAATGGCGCTCATTGCCGACCCTATGGATTCATCCGAACGACAGGGCTGCGCCTCGCGCAAGAGCGAGCACAGGACACAGTGCCTGCTCGACCTGCTCGCGCGCCGTGCCGCTGAGCAGCAGCTGTCCGGATGGTGCCTCGGATCGCGAGGTGATAACGAGCAGGTCGGCCTCGTGCTCGGTCACGACGGCGCCGAGCGCATGGGCAAGGCTCTTTACGGTCGCCAGCGCGGTCTGGTCGTCGTCCTCGTCGTAGACGCTGAGCGTCCCAATGCTTCGCTCGACCGGCTCGCGCCGCAGGCCCGCCGGAGCGAGCGCGAGCGAGCAAGCGATCCCGCGGTCCAGGAGCTGCTCGGCGGTATGTGGCAGCGCCACGCTGCCGGCCGGCGTTCGATAGCTGGACCCGAACGCGATCACGTCAGCGCTCAGCTCAGCCGCGAGCGCCGCGAGACCCTCGGCGGTAGAGGAGCTGACGATCACGTGCTGCGCCGACGCCGTCGCCGTCGAGCAGGCCGGCACCGATGGCGAGCAGGTGCTCGGCCTCCCGTTGAGCCGCCGCCTCTTGTTGTGGCGTCGGGCTCGGCGGCGTGCCGCACGTAGGCGAGCGAGATCTCGCAACCAGCATGCAGCGAACAGTCGTCCGAGGGCAAGCGCGTCGCGATCGTTGCGGGTCCCGTCGTAGGAAACAATCATTTGCGTCATCGAGTCTCCTTGATTGGCTTGGGTATTACGGCAGGGCCAAGCTGCCCCAGCTTCGAGCACGAGGCATTGTGCTGCGTGCTTGAACATTCGGCGTTGGACATCTGTCCAAGATTTCCGCCGCAGGCCCCGGAATCCGGCGCCCCGGTGAGTGTCTTCCTCGTCGACGACGGGCTGCTCTCGCGACGCTGCCGGTGCAGCCGGCGTATCTCCTCCAGCAGCCTGTGGCTCTCCACGCTATATGCGGCCGACTGACAGCGGTGGTTGGTCTTCGATGCGGCGAGCTTCACGGATGACACTCTCTCTTCTCCCAGCTTGTTTCCAGCGCGACACCCAATCCTCGCGCTCGATATCGAGTTGGTAATCCGAGGGTTCTACCCGAAATCGCTCCGTGGTCTCTACGGAGGATTACCGTGATTACCACCGATGAGTGAGGCTCTCGCGCCCCCTACGGTGTGATCCACATGCCCGGTCGTAGCATCCGCATAGCGCGCATCGCCGGTATCCCCGTCGGGGTCAGCCCGTGGTGGCTCGTGATCGTCGCGCTGATCACATGGTCGCTCGGAGCGTCCTACTTCCCCGAAGTGGTCCACGGCATCGCGCCCACGGCGTCCTACGCCCTCGGCTTGGCGAGCGCTTTGTTGCTGTTCGCGAGCATCCTGGCTCACGAGTTCGGGCATGCGCTCGTCGCGCGGCGGCATGGCATCGAAGTGGAAGAGATCGACCTGTGGCTCCTCGGCGGAGTCTCACGCATGCGCGGCGAGGCTCACGATCCGAGTGACGAGCTGCGCTACGCCCTCGCCGGTCCCGCTGTAACGGCGGTGATCGCCGCCTGCTTCGGGGTGGCGCTGCTGGCGCTGCCCTCCTCCACGCCCGCGATCATCCGTGCGCTGGTCGAATACCAGGTGCTCATCAACGGGCTGATCCTCGTCTTCAATCTGCTGCCCGCGTTCCCGCTGGACGGTGGCCGGGTATTGCGCTCGTTGCTGTGGCGCCGCAGCGGCGAGATTGGACGATCCACGGGGACGGCCGCGAGTGTTGGCCGCGGATTCGGCATGGTGATGATCTTCCTCGGCGTCCTGGAGTTCCTCGCGGGGGCTCCGGAAGGACTGTGGCTGGCGCTGATCGGATTCTTCCTTGTGATGGCCTCCGGCCAGCAGGCAATCGGCGCGCAGGTGCAGGCCGCCCTCACCGGTGTGTGCGCATCCGACTTGATGTCCGCACCCGTTGATGAGCATCCCAGAGCGAACCTCGGCCGCACAGGCCGCAACAGAATATTTCCTTCCCCACCGTTACACGTCGTTTCCAGTCATAGACGACGCTGGCCGCGCGATCGGACTGCTGAGCGTCAC
Organism: uncultured Solirubrobacteraceae bacterium; assembly: GCA_963826995.1. GTDB lineage: Bacteria > Actinomycetota > Thermoleophilia > Solirubrobacterales > Solirubrobacteraceae > Palsa-744. The sequence goes on from CAWGYZ010000009.1 coordinate 65,117, forward strand.
GCGGATGGAGGCGCTCACCAGCCGGCAGCGCACTGCGCAGCGGGTGGCTGAGATCGCCGACCGCGACACTCAGCTGATCGTCGCCGGGGATGAGGACGTAGCCACGCTGCTTGAGCGGCCCGCCTTCGCGAGGGTCGGACGGGCGGTGGTCATCGACGAGCTCGGTAGGCCCGCGGGCCTGGTCTCCATCACCGACGTCGAGCGTTCGCTGCGCGCCTCCCGGCTCGCTGGTCGCACAGCGCAACCGAGCTGTTGCCGCGCAAGCCAGTTTCCAATGTAATGGCTAGTTTCCAGTAGCCGCTCGGGGATGCGTCCAATCCAGCCCGTCATCCCCGATCGGAGTCGTGAGACGGCACAGCGTCGCCGCGGTTGCTGCCGTTGGGTTCGGAGGCGCGCTTTCGGTGCTGTCTTCGGTGGTGTTGCGGGGTCCAGCGCTTACCTGGCGATTTTGTTGGGCTGGGGTCGTGCGGTGGTCCGGGTGGCGCGTCGTTGGGTTGCTCGGTGTGGCTCCCAGCGGAAGCTGAGCACGGCGATGGCGATGCCTGTGCCGGCCCAGGCGGCGAGTACGACGATGTCTCGAGTCGGGAGCAGCGGTGTGCCGTGGGTGTGGTGCAGTGCGTGGGTGGCGCCGGCGATGAGGGGTTGGGCGGGCAGGTAGCTGGCAAGGGTGGAGAGCCATTGCGGCTCGTTGATGGAGCCGAGCACGCCGGAGATGATGATCAGGGGGAAGTAGATGAGCGTGAGGATCGGGGTGGCGGCTTCGACGGTGGGGATCGCGGCCGTGAGTGCGGTGGCCGCGGCGGCCCACGCGGCGGCGCCGAGCACGAACACGGCCAGCACGCCAAGGGTCGCGCTGAGAGTGAGGTGCAGGTGGTAGAAGAGGGCGGCCACGGCTATGGTGACCGCGCCGGCGAGGACGGCGACGAGCACGGTGGCGGTGATCCGCCCGGTGAGGTAGCACCATCGGGGGAGCGGGGTGGCTCGCCAGCGCTTGAGCACGCCCGCTTGCCGGGCGGCGACGAGGCGCACGCCGTTGGCGTTCCAGGCGGTGAGGGTGAGCCCGAACACCGCGTCTCTGGCCACGTCGGAGGCCGACGGGTGGTGGCCACCGGCGACTAGGAAGATGACCGGGAGGGCGATGCCGACGGCCACGGTGCGGCCGTTGGCCAACAGCAGGCGCACCTGATAGCGGATCTGGGCGCCCAGCAGCGGCCCAATCGCGGGCAGCCGTCGGGGGGTGGCGGGCAGGGTGACGTCAGGCATAGGTCCTCACCTTCGGTGTGGTCGGTTCGCCGATCGTTGTCAGATAGGCGTCCTCCAGGCTGGGTGGGCCGATCTCCAGGCCGGTGAGATCGATCCCGTCCCGATCGGCCCATCCGACCAGCACCCGTAGAAGGCCGGTGACATCGGTGCTGCGGATCACGATGGTGCGCCCGGCTGGGTCTAGGTGATGCGCCAGAGCGCTCGGCAGGTCGGCCGCCGCACCGTCAGCGAGGGGGTAGCGAATCGTGCTGGGACCCCCCTTTGCGCGGAGCTGGCAGGGGGTGGTGTCGGTGACCAGGCGCCCGTCGACGAGCACGATAATCCGGTCAGCGAGATGATCGGCCTCGTCGATGTAGTGTGTCGTGAGCACGACGGTGGTTCCCGTCGAGGCGAGGTTCTCGACAGCGGCCCAGGTCCGCCGCCGTGCCTCGGGGTCAAGGCCCGTGGTCGGCTCGTCGAGGAACAGGATGTCGGGTCGGCCGATGATGCCGATCGCGAGATCGACCCGGCGAGACTGGCCGCCCGACAGCGCACCCACGCGCGTCTGGGCATCGGCGGTCAAGTCGACCAGCTCCAGCACCTCGTCGACCTTGTAGGGATGGGGGTAGAGCGGCGCGTAGAGGCTGAGGGTGTCGCGGACGGTCGGCTCGGGGTCCAGGCTGGTGGACTGCAGTACCAGCCCGACCCTCGCGCGCCACGCCCGGCCTCCGTGACGGGGGTCGGCGCCGAGCACCCGGACAGTGCCACTGGTCGGCACGAGGAACCCCTCGAGCATCTCCAAGGTGATGGTCTTGCCTGCGCCGTTTGGCCCGAGCACCGCCAGCAGCTGACCGTCGGGTACCTCGAAGCTCACATCGTCTACCGCCGCAAAGTCCCCGAAGCGCTTGGTCACGTGCTCAAGCACGATCGCGGTCATCGGCCGACGCCGCTCCCGGTCGCACCCGAGCCGCCCCCGTGCCTGAGCTGCAAGAACCCTGTCGCGGTCGCCCACACGATCAGCACGCCACCAACGATCACGGCGGCCGTGACCGAGGCGGCAATCCCGTAAATGACGATCGCGATCCCGGCGATGGCCCGGAGGATCGACCCGTAGCGGCCACGGAAGAACAAGTACAGCATTGATGGCTCCTTTGGTGGTTGTTTTCGTCGTTCGACGATCAGGAATTAGGGTCTGGGGTCGAACCGGTCCGGCTGGCGAACGGTGGCGACTCGTCGTCTTCGTCGAACACCTCCGGGGTCAGCAGACGAGCTAGAAGCTCGAGCGCGGCGAGCGCCTCGCCGACGTGGTCCTGCTGCTCTGCGGCGAGCGCCTTCGCTAGCACGGCTTCGACCGGGAACTCTGGGGCTGACCGTCCGACCTCGCGCAGTGCGGGTGTCGCGCGGACAACGGTCCGTCGACGGTCGGCCGGATCGGGCTCACTCTCGAGCACGCCAATCTTTCGCAGTCGTGCCACCGCATCTGACACCACGCTCTGCGTGAAGCCGGTCCGCTCGGTGATCTCGGTGATCGAGCTGTTCGGGTGGTAAACGGCGTCGATCAACACCAGCCGGACGCTCGTCGCCGCCCTGCCCTGAGGTAGGGCGTCCTCGGCGACCTGCATCAGCTTGCGACCCAGCAAGAACAGCGCCATAGCATTCACATCGGAAAACAATACATCGGAAACCGATGGATGTCAATCAGTCGCCTTCCCGTCTGCGACGCCCTCAAGCCTTACTGGCCGGCTACGAAGACACCGCCAGGCCCAGAATAAGCAGCACGACGTCGGGTCGCGTTTCGCTTTGGAAACTGGCTTGAGCGGCAAAACGAGCGCGCACGCCCTCGCGCGCTGAGGGTCGCTTTCGCACGCTCAGTACAAACCCGCAGCTAATTCAGCGGCCCTCCCTGATGACGCGCAGAGCACCACGACATAGGTTCTATATCGACCCCGACAAGGAGACCCGTGATGTTCAAGAACGTGCTCGTGGGTGTAGACGGCAGGCCCAACGGCCGCGATGCGATCGCGCTTGCCTGCAAGCTCATGGACCTCGACGGAAAGCTGACGCTCGCTCATGTTCACAGCGGTAAGCTGCGCCCCTCCCACGCCATCACCCCTGGCATGGTCGCTGAGGAGCGCGAAGCGTCCCATGACCTGCTCGAGCAGGAGCGCGCCGCGGCAGATGTGACAGCAGACCTCCTCAGCATCGAGTCGATGAGCCCCGGTCGCGGTCTGCACGAGCAGGCCGAGGAGCAGAACGCCGAACTGCTCGTGGTCGGCTCTTGTGACCACGGCGTATTAGGGCGCGCGATGCTAGGTGACGACACGCGCGCCGCGCTGAACGGCGCTCCCTGCGCGGTCGCCGTCGCCCCCCGCGGCTACGCCGAGCACCCCGGTCCAATCGCCAACGTCGGCGTTGCCTACAACGCTTCGCCAGAGAGCATCGCAGCCCTAGCGGTGGCAGGCAAACTGGCAGCAATGACCGGGGCAACGACTCACGCTGTGGAGGTCGTCTCGATACCTTCGACCGCCTACGCCGGGATCGTCGTGTCCACTTTCGAGGAGTACATCGACGAGATACTCCAGGAAGCGAATAGTCGCCTGGAGGAGCTGCCCGACGTGGAGGGTCATGCGGTCTACGGCCTCGCGGGTGAGGAGCTAGCCGTCTTCGGCGACCAGGTAGACATCCTCGTGGTCGGCTCACGCGGCTACGGCCCGATCCGACGCCTGGTGCTCGGCAGCACCGTCGACTACCTGGAGCGCCACGCACGCTGCGCACTACTCGTGCTGCCCCGCAGCGCCACGAGCCGAGGCGAGGATTCCACGACTTCCAGCGAGCTGCAGGCAACGCGATGACTGCCCGTGTTTCCCACACCGCTGGGACCGTCGTGGGTAAGCGTCGACGACGACTTCTCGGCCTCGAGCCGATCTTCGAGGGCGGATGGCTACACAAGGGCAAGCGCGCACATCGATGGGATGTCGAGGATGAGCTGCTTGCCGTCGCACTCTTCGGCGACGTGACCATCGACCTGTCGGAAACCAAGAGCGCGCCCGCCGATATCGTCATCAACGCATGGGCGATCCTCCGGGATGTCGATGTGACCGTCGCAGAGGGCACCCACGTCGAGCTCTCCGGAGGCGGCTTCAGAGGCCACCTGGTCAATGAGGTGCCCGATGTGCCCGAAGAGGATCGTGATCGCGTGGTCCGGATTCATGGCCACACGTTGGTGTGCGACGTCACTGTGCGCGTAGCCGAGGGACGTGCGTAGCGATGTTCAAGAACGTGCTCGTGGGAGTGGACGGCAGGCCGAACGGCCGCGACGCCATCGCGCTTGCCTCCCAACTGATAGATCCCGACGGAAAGCTGACTCTCGCCCATGTGCATCAGGGCGAGATGGCGGAAGAGATCGCGGATGTTCGCAAGCTGCTAGAAGAGGAGCGCAAGGCGGCGAATGTCACGGCCGAGCTGCTCAGCGTCGTCTCGGCGGGTCCAGGCCGTGGCCTACACGAGCAGGCCGATAAGCAGGGCGCAGATCTGCTCGTGGTCGGCTCCTGCAGTCACGGCGCGTTCGGCCGCGCGATGCTCGGCGATGACACACGCGCCGCGCTGAACGGCGCGCCCTGCGCGGTCGCGATCGCCTCACGCGGCTATGCCGAGCAGCTCAAGCCGCTCGCCAAGGTCGGCGTCGGCTACAACGGATCACCAGAGAGCAAGGCAGCCCTTGCGATGGCCCGAGAGATCGCGGCGCCGGCTGGGGCAAGCCTCCAAGCTCTGGAAGTCGTCTCGCTGACGGTTTACTCCTACGCCGGGATTGTCCCGTCCGCCATCGGCGAGAGCATCGACACGTTCCTCCAGGAAGGGCAACGCCGCCTGGAGGAGCTACCCGGTGTAGAGGGGCACGCGGTGTACGGGCTCACCGGCGAGGAGCTGGCCGCCTTCGGCGATCAAGTGGACATCCTGGTGGTCGGCTCACGCGGCTACGGCCCCATCCGACGCCTGGTGCTCGGTAGTACCGCCGCCCATCTGGAGCGTCACGCGCGCTGCTCACTGCTCGTGCTGCCCCGCAGCGCGACCAACTGAACCGAGGCACGGCCAAGAACAGGCCGCCGGCCACCACCGCGAGCGTCAGCCACGCGCCGCGGCCAGCTTCCTCTGGGGATCGGGGGGGTTCGCTGTTGTCATCGCTGTCGGGTGTCATCTGCTCGATGTCGAGGTCGGGCTGGCGAGGTGCTCGGAGATTTGACCCTCGTCCCTCGGGCGGGTCCTCGTGAGCAGACCCGGTCAGATTCGCTAGACGGGAATCGCGCCGAGCTGTTTCATTTGCGAGAAGACATCCACGACTCCCCAGGTCTCGGCGATCCGGCCGCCCGCGAAGCGGCAGATGAAGATCTCGTTGTAGATGATGGATTTGCCGGTTGGTGGGAGGCCCATGTATTCACCTAGGTGAGTCCCATTAACCGTGTTGCGGCTGACCACCTTGTTCCCCTCCGCGATCAGATCCTCGATCGTGATGTGAAGGTCGGGGAGTCCCCGGAGGAGCCTCGCGAACACCTCCTTCACCACTTGGGCCCCGGTCGCTTCAATCGGCAATGGTGTGCTGACCAGCGCGTCCGGCTCGAACACCTCGTCGATCGTCTCTGAGATGCGCTGCAGATCACCGGAGTTGTTGGCGTCTTGGAGGTACCTGATGGTGGCCTTGTTGCTTGTTTCCTGGGCTGTTGACACTTGGTTCTCCTCTAGACGATGTGACGTCGGGTGGCTGGGACATGAGTCGGTGGTCGACCACGTGAGCGGCTGAGCGGCGCGGCAGGAGAGCCGGAGTCATGTCGCTGAGCTCCGTAGCGATGTGAAGTCGCCGACTGGTCCAAGGTGCGTCAGCTTGTCGGGGTTGACGATCGAGTTGATGCTTGTGATCTGACCGCCGCTGACCTCAAGTGCGATGACGGCGATCAGCTGCTGCTGTGCGTCGACATAGAGCGCTCCTGGGCTGCCGTTGATCTCCGTCGGCCGTATCTGTATTTGCTGGAAAAGGGCGGCTTGACGGACCGAGTAGTCGACGAGCGTGCGCGCGACGCGGTTGCGGCCGCGCAGTGTGCGCGCGAGGGCGGGCACCTTGCCACCGCCGTCACCCGTGAACGCCACGTCGTGGGCCAGCAGCGCCTCGAGCCCCGACAGGTCGCCTTGCTCGGAGGCCTGGAAGAACCGGGCTGCCAGCTCCTCGCGCTGCTCGCGCGTCGTTTGGAAGCGCGGTCGGCGCTGCTCGACATGACGTCGCGCTCGCGTCGCGAGCTGACGGACGTTGTCCTGGCTCTTGCCGACGATCTCGGCGACTTGTGCATAGTCGTAGTCGAACACGTCGTGCAGCAGCAGGACCGCGCGCTGCTCCGGTGAGAGGCTCTCTAGCAGCACCAACGTCGCCAGCGACAGCGAGTCGGCCATCTCCGCGTGCTGCGCGGGGTCATCGTGGCTGTCGGTGATGATCGGCTCTGGCAGCCATTCGCCGACGTAGCGCTCGCGACGGGCGCGCGCGGAGTGCAGCTCGTTGATCGCAAGCCGGGTCGTCACGGTGGCGACGAACGCGCGCGGCGACGCGATCTGCTCACCGGCCTCCATCGCCTGATGCACCCGCAGCAGCGCCTCCTGCACCACGTCCTCGGCCTCTGAGACACTGCCGAGCATCCGGTAGGCGATCGCAAAGGACACCGGCCGCAGCTCGTCAAGCAGTCGCTCGCGATCGGTCATGCCGCCGCCAACCCCTGCCGCCAGCTCGGATGCGCCGGGCACCACTGAAGCTCGCGCTTCGCCTTCGCATTGGAGGCGCCGCGAAGCTCGGTCATCATCATCACGCCGATCTCCCCGGCGAACAGCCGCCCAACGAACCGTGGCACCCGCATCGGCTTCTTCGCGCCGAGCTCCTGAGCAAGCGCCGGCAGCCACTCGGCGACCGGGGCCGGGTCATCGTCCACCACGTTGTACACGCCGCGGCTGCCGTGCTCGACCGCGGCCGCCGTTGCGTCCGCCGCGTCGGCGACATGGATGAACGACCACACGCCGCCGCCGTCGCCAACCAGCGGGAACTTGCGCTGGCGGACCATCTCGATCTGCGGCTCGCCCGACGCCATCGAGGTGCCCGGCCCGTAGAACCCTCCGTAGCGCAACACGATCCCCTCCGTCCAGTCTGCGCCGAGCACCGCCTGCTCGAGATGGCGAAGCGCGGCCACCGTCCCACGCATCTCCCGAGGGGGCGAGGGGTCGAGCAGGTCCTCCTCGCCCTTCACGGCGCCACCGGTCCGGGCGTACGCGAACGCGCCGTTGCTCTGCGCCACGAACCGCCGCACCCCCACCGCATGCCCGGCCGACAGCAGATGATCCGTGCCCTCGATCCGCAGACGGTTGGTCGGAGCGAAAGAGCGCTCGAAATGGCGCAGGTCAACCGCACCGATCGCGGTCAGCTGATGGACGATCACGTCCGGTCTCGCATGAGCTACGGCGTCCGCGACCTGATCGGCGTCAAGCGCGTCCGCGACCACGGGCACGGCGCCGAGCTCGGCCAGCATCGCCTGCTTTGACTCGCTGTGCGTCATGCCCGTGACCTCGTGACCGGCGCTCACCAGACGCGGCACCAGCTGCCTTCCGATCGCTCCCGTGGCACCTGCCACAAACACTCTCATGATCGATCAACTCCTCGCTCGAAAATTGGCTCTATCCAACAAGACAAGACAGCAGCCCCGGCTGTGACACTTGCGATCACACCAGCACGGCATCGCGGACGCGCCGGAGGCAATGTCGGGGTACAGCTCGCGACGCCTGCGCGACGAAAAGTCGCGGCGCGCCGACTTCAAGAGGAAGACTTTTCCGTCTTGGTGTTATGTCCCGGCTGTCCATGACGAGCACCCCGGCCGGTGAAGGCCACGGTTGTCAGGATGAATGCCAGGATCACCAGCGCTGCGCCTGCCTGTAGGGCGGAAGCTGGAAGTACCTTGATGGTGGCGTGGCCGTGGCCGCCGGCGATGCTGACGAGGATTGCGAGGCCCAGTGCCCCGCCGATTTGCTGCATCGCCTGGTACATCCCCGATGCCGAGCCGTAGTCATCGCCTGAGACGCCGCTGAGGATCGTGGAGCTCATCGGGAGATAGGAGAGCCCGGCTCCGATCCCGAACAGCAGCAGCGGTCCGAAGATCCCAGCCAGGTAGCCCTCCGATACCGAGGTTTGCGATAGCCAGAGCAGGCTGGCGGCGATCAGCGCGGTCCCGCAGAGCAACGGCGGACGGGGACCGGTCTTGGTAACGACCCGGGACATGATCCGCGACAGCCCGAAGATGGTAATCGTTAGGGGTAGGAACGCCAGGCCGGTGGTCAAGGCGCTGTAATGCAGCCCCTCCTGCGCGTACTGGCTGACGAAGTAGAACATGCCGAAAACGGCTGCCGAGATGCACAACAACACCAGATAGATGGGGCCCCTCGTCCGATCGAGGATCAGAGGCAACGGCAACAGCGGCGTAGAGCTGCGGACCTCGACGACGATGAACAGGCCGAGCAGGAGCACCGCGGCGAGGAACAAGCCGGCGATCTCACCGACGCCAGAGCCTCCCGCGCCGATCCGAATAAAGCCATAGATCAGCGAGGCCAGCCCGGCGGTCGACAGCAGCGCGCCGGGCACCTCCAGGCGTCCCGTCCGGCGCGGCGGCTCGGTCACGAACCGGGGTGCCAACACGACGACCACCAGCCCAATCGGCACGTTGATGAACAGCACCCACCGCCACGACACCCCCGAGGTCAACGCGCCGCCGAGGATCAGACCCAGCGATCCGGCCCCGGCGGACACCCCCGCGAAGATCGCCAGCGCCTTGTTGCGGGCCAGACCCTCCTTGAAGGTCGCGGCGATCAACGCCAGCGTGCTGGGGGCGGCCATCGCCGCGCCGACGCCCTGGACGGCCCTGGCGATCACCAACATGCCCGACGACGTGGACAGGCCGCCCACCAACGAAGCGACACTGAAGACCGCCAGGCCAGCCACCAGCATGCGGCGCCGGCCGAAGATATCGCCGGCCCGACCGCCGAGAAGCATCAGACCGCCGAAGGTCAGGGTGTAAGCGTTGATGACCCACGACAGGTCGGCCGTGGAGAAATGCAGCGAGGAGTGGATCTTTGCCAGAGCGATGTTGACGACCGTGGAGTCGAGCACCACGATCAGCTGGCAGGCGACGATCACGGCCAAGGCGATCCCAGCCCGCACGTTGCTCTGAGGAACGTGTCGAACGGGGGGTTGGGAAGTAATAGCCACGGCGCCATCCCTTGGCGCGGTTGACACGCCCATCAGCGGAAGTCCTCGGCGTGGTGTGTGGCCCAGTCGCGCAGGCTGTGCGCGGGTGAGCCTGTGATCTCCTGCACGGTCTGGGTGGTGCGCTCGGGTGCAGCTACGAACCGGGCCCACGCATCCAGAGCGCTGTCAGCGAATGCCTCCTCGCCGAACGCGGCGACGAGTCCCGGCCGGGCGTCCTCGCGTGAGATCTCCTCCCAGCGCAGCGGACGACCGATCGCCTCACCGAGGGCGTCCAACTGCTTGATCTGGGTAAGGACCTCTGGGCCGCTGAGGACATATGTCGCGCCGGCGTGCTGTGGCTCTGTGAGCGCGCACAGCGCAACGGCGGCGATGTCGCGCTCGTCGATCAAGGACCTCGCGGCTGCCCCGTAGGGCCAGCGCACCACCTCACCCCCGCGGATCTGCGGCGCCCACATCAACGTGTTCTTGGCAAACCCGGTAGGACGCAGGAACGTGAACTCTGCGGCTGAGTGTTCGATCAGTCGCTCCAGGCGCGCCCAGAACCGGTCCGGGTTATCGGTCGCGGCGTCAGCTGAGAGATAGACGACGCGCCGCACTCGTTGGGTGATGGCCTCGACGACCCTCGGCGCGAGCTCCGTGGCTGCGCCCTCAGACGTGAACGGCCATAGGAAGAACATCGTGTCGATCTCGTCGAGCGGGGCATTGAGACTTGTGGGATCGGCCAGGTCGCCATGCACGAGATCGACGCCCGCGGGGAGGTTGGCCGACTCGGGGTCACGCACCAAGGCGCGTACCGCGGTACCTCTGTCTGAGAGCTGCGTCGCGAGCTCGCGGCCCACGGTTCCTGTCGCACCTGCAATGAGAATTTTGCTCGGCTGGGTCACAACGGTCTCCTCTGTGCTCACGGTTGTGGGCTGTTGGTTTGCACCTGCGGCCGGATCACATCGTGAGCAGCGTCTTGGCGAACACCGTGCGCGCTTCGATCGCCGCGTGCGCCTGCGCGGCTCGCTCGAGTGGATAGGTCTGGCCGATCACGGGCGTCAGCTCGCCTCGCGCGGCGGCCACGAGCGCTCGCTCGGTTGCGAGCTTGAGCGCTTGCTTGTCGAGCTGTACGCTCTCGATGCCGGTCAGCGTGACGCCGCGACGCGCGGCCTGCTCGGCGTCGATCGCTGCGAACTGCCCGCTCGGCGTGCCGTGGGCCGAGTAGTGCCCGCCGTCTGCGACCAGCTCGAACGCAGACTCGCCGAGGGCCCCGCCGACATTGTCAAACACGATGTCCGCGCCGGTGTCCCCGAGCGCCTCGCGACCCTGCTCGATCCAGTCGAGTTGCTCGGAGTCGATGACGCTTGCATCGGGTGCCATCGCGCGGATCCGCTCGAGCTTTGCCTCGTCCCGGGCGACCGCAAGAACCCGTGCGCCCGAAGCCCGCGCGAGTTGCACGAGCATCACGCCGAGGCCGCCGCTGGCACCGAGCACCAGAACGCTGCCTGCAGACGCGGCGCCGGTGAGCGCGAACAAAGTCAGCGCGGTCGGAGCGTCGTGCAGGAGTGCCGCCGCGTCGGTGAGCGCGAGCCCGTCCGGGACAGCCGACAACCCGTCGATATCGACAAGCGCCCGGTCTGCGTAGCCGCCTTCCCTGCCCGTGTGGGCGACCGCTGCGCGGCCGATCCAGCTCGACTCCACGCCCGACTCAACTGCGAGCACGCGGCCAGCCACGCCGTTGCCAGGCACATACGGCAGCTGCGGAGCCATGCCCTCGGGCGCATCGCCTCGCCGGATCATCGTCTCGAGAAACAGAACGTCGGCGGCGGCGACCTCGAGTACGACCTGCCCGCGGGCGAGGACCGGGTCGGGCCACTCCTGCACCTCGAGAACCTCCGGAGGACCGAATTTCGTGACGACTGCCGCTCGCATAGAGGCAACTCTCTGTAGATGGATTACAGCGTGCGTTTTACTTACCCCGAAACGACCTAAAGTAAAACGCTCTCTGCAATTCGCCGAAAAGATGAGGGATCCCCGAGGCATCTGCCAGGCTGACACGATGGCCGACCCGGCGAGCCCAAAGCAAACAAGTACGCGACTACGACCCGCTAAGCGCGAGGCCATCGAGCACGCGGGACTCCGCGTCTTCGCGCGCCTGGGCTACACGCGCGCGAGCATCGACCTCATCTCCGAGGAGGCCGGAGTCTCGACGCGCACGATCTACAACCACTTCGAGAACAAGCTGGGGCTGTTCTCCGCGGTACTCCTCGCCAGCGCCACCCGTGTCGCCGACGCTTTCCTCGAGCAAGTCGACTCCGGCTTCAAGGGCGCCGACCCCGAGAGTGACCTGATCGTTCTCGCCCAGGCGATCGTCGCTCACCGCGTGCGCTTCCCCGAGCACTTTGCCCTCGTCCGCCGCATGTCCGCCGAGACCGACCAGTTCCCGCCCGAGATCATCGACGCGTGGCTAGAGGCCGGACCGCGGCGCGTCCGCGCGGCCATAATCACGCGCCTGCAGCAGCTCAGCGACGCGGGCTATCTGACGGTCCCGGACCCGCAAGCGGCGGCTCGCCACCTCCTTGCGCTCGTCAACAGCGAGAGACTCACCAACCCCGAGCCTGGATCGCCCCCCAGCGACACCGAGATCGCCGCGAACGTTCACGCATTCCTCCACGGCTACGCCAAACCTAACTCCTGAGCCAGCCGCGATGGCTCTCATGCAACGAGATCGTGTTGGGCGAGCTGCAAGAGCGCTCGGACAGGCGGATCGTTTGGTTCGAGATCGACGCTCAGTACGTGGCTGGACACTCGTGTGAGCGTGAGCGCGCGGTCGACTTGGGGTGGGCCGCGTACCAGGATCAGACGGCCCTCACCGTCACAGAGGGCGCCCACGTCGAGTTCTCCGGAGGCGGCTTCAGAGACCATCTGGTCAATGAGGTGCCTTGGTCCGGATTCATGGCCACACGTTGGTGGGCGACGTCACTGTGCGCGTGGCTCGTGCAGGTGCCTAACGGTCTTCCACAAGCGCTCCTCGAAGTGAACGCCGGGCCAAAGCGGCCGATAGGCCAGAGATTTGACGTCACCGGGCGCATCCGTAGAGGCCCGCGCAGCCATCCGTAGTTTGCCGCAAGTAATCGACCGCCCAACTCGATACCTTCATGGCTATGACCGACGAGGACACCGCAGCGCTCGACACCGCCTCGGTCGATGATGGTTCCTCCTCGGCGACGATTCGGCTCGTTCTCGCGGACGATCACGCGGTCGTGCGCAGTGGCCTGCGGATGCTGCTCGACAGTGAGAGCGACTTCGAGGTCGTTGCGGAGGCCAGCGACATCGAGAGCGCGAAGCGTTATGTGCGCGGCCACCACCCCAGGGTGCTCGTGCTCGATCTGAACATGCCGGGCGGCTCGAGCCTCGAGGCGATCCCGATCCTGCGCCAGGAGTCGCCCGAGACGCAGATCGTGGTGCTGACGATGCAGCAGGAGCCGGCGTTCGCCCGCGAGGCTCTCGGCGCCGGCGCGCTTGGCTACGTCCTCAAGGAGGCCGCCGATGATGAGCTCGTCGAGGCGGTTCGGCGTGCTGCCGTGGGAGAGACCTATCTGAATCCCAAGCTGGGTGCCCGCATAGCCTCAGAGCCTCCGCCCGGCCCGCCGGACGATCTCTCCGAGCGCGAGGTCGACGTGCTGCGGCTGATCGCGCTGGGGCACACCAACTCTGAGATCGCCGAGCAGCTGTACCTATCCGTGCGCACCGTCGAGACTCACCGCTCACATATCCAGCAGAAGCTCAGGCTCTCCACCCGAGCCGAGCTCGTGGACTATGCGCTGAAGCGCAAGCTGATCAACACCGACGAGTGAGCTCGGCTCCCGCTCAGGAGCCCGACGCGAGCAGGAACAGATCGAAGATCGCCAGGACGGTGCAGGCAAAGGTCAGAACGATCACGATCAGGGCGTTTGCCCGTTCGCTGCGCTCCTGGATTGCCGTCTTGGACATTGGGGGCGGCAGGTAGACGGGCCTGTCGGGGCGGATCCATTTGACGTCCGATGGGCCGCTCGCGGGCGCGAACCCGACGCGGCTGGACGGTCCTGCGCTCAGATCAAAGGGACTCATAGCCGGAACCCGGTCCCTCTCCACCGGAGGCTCCACCGAGAGCCGCATGCGTGAGCCGCTGCATCAGACCGGCATCCGCGTCGCGGCCCGGCCCGAGCAGCTCCATCACCATCAACGCCTGGCGCACCAGCACCAGCGCAATCAGCGCGAACGCCATCAGCCAGGCCGCACGGTCGAGATGGTGACCGAGCCTGATCTGCACGGCGGCGACAGTCAATGCGAGCAGCACCGGCAGCAGCGGGGCTATCAGCGACGCGAGCGATGGCCTGGAGCTCTCGGCCGTCGGCACGACGGTGCCGTCTGACCGTGAGCTGGACGCGGCGAGTGCGATCCCGAGATATGCCGCAATCCAGCCGGTATCGATCAGGTGACCGCTCGCGCTGCTGTAGCTGGCGACATCGCTCAGGTAGGTGAAGGTGCTGTCCGACAGCGCCATCACCAGCAGAGCGCCCAGCAGGCACCACAGCGACAGACGGCCTTGACCGATCATCCCGCGGATCGCGAGCACGATAAAGAACACGATCACCACATCACCGAACGGGTAGGCCAGGTTCACGGCGCCCGCCCACGTGCTCAGGTTGGCGCTGCGCCACAGCGGACCAAGAACGAGCGTCCAGCTGAGGAACAACAGCGCGGTGGCGATCACCAGACCGTCGAACACCGAGCGCGCCTTGCGTGTCCCGCTGCCTTTCGTCGCCGGGTGCACGACCAGCGCCGCGACCGTGAGCGGGATCGCCGAGAGGTAACCGAGATCTGCCCAGGAGGGCGCGGGCACTTCCATATCGAGGATCAGCGCGTAGTAGCCCCACAGGACCTCAGCAAATGTCCAACAGGCGGTGGCACAACCCAGCAGCATCCAGAACAGACGCATCCGCCCAACATGACGAGCACGGGCGCGAAAGCACAGCACACACGCGATCAAAGCCGCCAGCGGCGTGGCTCCATCATCGACCCACAACGTCACCCGGGCACCGCCGACACGCAGCCCGATGCACACCCCGCACATGCCGGTCACGAGGATGACCACAGCTAGCGCTCGGAGAAAGCGGCGGCTGATGAAAGCCTCTTCCATCCGCTAGGTATCGCCGAAAAGTTCTGATCTCTTGACTAAAGCGCGGGAAACTGCGCTGAGATACGCCGCGAGACGGCTTCGTGCCCTACGAGCTGGTCACGTCGCGGTAGTGCTCTTTCCAGATCAGCTTGTAGATCGGGATCTTGCGGGGAAGGATGTTGATGCCGGGAATGAATGGTATGCAGATGAACGCGAGGCTCAGCAGGCCCATGATCAGTAGCACCTGGATGTCGGCGTTTGGAGATGACTTCATCGGTTCGACCTGGTACCAGAGGGCATACAGCCACAGCCACGGCTGGCCGGGGTAGCTGCCGGTCTCGTTCATCAGGCCCCACTGCTCGCCGAGCAGGTGCTGCTGTTCGGCGCGTTCGGCCAGCAGGCCACCGTCGGCCATGAACAGCAAAGGCTTGGTGTAGTCGGTCTGGAAGAACTGGCTGTTGGATACCAGGCCTCCTTCCAGGCCACCGCTCTGGGCGAGGCTCTGCAGGCTGGTCATCATCGTCGGCACCGGCCCGGCGCCGCTGGTCTTGACCGTCACGGTGCCGGTGTTCGTGTCGACCGCAACAGTGCTCGGCGGCGTCTTCTTTTCTTCTGTCGCCTTCGCATATTCTTCAAGCGGCGCGGCGTACGCTGTGGACCATTCCTTTTTCTGTTTTTCGGGCGCGGCCTTGTATTCGGCAAGCGCGCTGCGCAGCGCGGGGTCGTTCGGGATCGTTTCCAGCGGTTTGACGACGTAGTCCTCGGCGGTGTCGATCGGATGGCTGACGCCGAGCCAGCGCTGGGGGTGCAGGAGGAGGAAGTGCTGCACGCTCGCAGAGCCGTGGTTGTACGGGGGGCCGTATTCCGCAGTGCCGCTCGTCCCGTTCAGCTCCAGCGCCGCCGTGGTGGCGAAGTCGGCCGGCAGTTCGTGCGACCACTGCGCGATCGTTGAGGGCTTGTCGTCGGGCGAGGAGAACAGGACGGTGAGCAGCACCGCCAGCAGCGCGATCACGCCGACCGCGATGCACAGCTCTTTGACGAGGTCGTACGGGTAGTAGCGCCCCTTCCAGGGCTGGGTGTCGTCCTTGGGATGTAGGAGGCTCATGACGGCACTCCACCATTCGGGGTGTCGGAGGGTCCGTCCCCGCCTGGGCTCGACGTCGCCGCGAGAACGGCTTTCCGCTGCTCGAGCTCAAACGGCGGCACGACGCCGTGCCGGCGCACGAGCAGCACATGAGCGCTGACGAGTCCCACCACCGCTATCGGCAGCAGCAGCACGTGGTAGCTGTACATCTGGCCGAAGTTGGTCAGGTTGAAGAACGCGCCGACGCCGACCGAGTTCATCGCGTCCTTGGCCTGGGTGGAGATCCACTGCGCGTCGAAGTTCTGCTGGGAGACATACCCGGTGAGCGCACAGGGAATCGCCACGAGAAACGTGACGGCGCCGGTCATCCAGACGCGCGCGCGGCCTCCGCGCCAGGCGGCCATCCAGTACTTGCCCCACAGGTGGACGACCATCGCGAAGAAGAACAGCTCCACGCTCCACAGATGGATGCTGTTGAAGAAGTGCCCGATCCCAGTCTCGTGCCACCAAGCGGGCCCCTTCAGAGCGAGGATGCAGCCGGAGCCGATGATCACGATCAGAGAGGCGATGCTGGCCACCCCGAACATGTAGATCCAAGAGGCGACATACGTCGGCTGACCGTCCGGCAGCAGCTTCTCCGGAGGCAGCGCCGCAACGCCTTTTTCCCGGACTTTGACGGTCCAAGACTTCGACGGGACAGTTGGGGGGGTACCCGAAGTGGCGCTCATGCCGAGTCTCCGCCGCGACGGGCGGCGGCTCGCCCTGCCGCGCCTGGGAACGGAAGCACGACCGCCAGCACGAACACGACCAACATCAACACGATCACCACGACGTTCGCCACCGACAGGTGGATGAAGCTCCAGTCCACCGTATGCGCCGGGTGATTCAAGTTGAAGACCGCGCCCAACACACTCACAACACTCAACAGGAGCCTCCTCTGATCGGCTTGCCCACCATCTGTTGCCAGCCTAATGGCACGCCGGGTTCGCTCGCATCCGTATTTTTCGGCAATCGGTGTGCGGGAAAGTGGCGAGCTACCCACCTGCGGTGTGCTCGTGATGCTGTAGGTAGCCCCCCGCACGCAGCTGCTTGATGACGGTGCTTTGGCGCTTATCGAGTGCTTGCAGCTCTTCATCGAGCTCGTGCGCGGTGGCTGCCATCTGGTGCTCGATGCGGCGGATCGCCATGCCCTCGCGGTTCTCAGAGTCATGCAGCAAGTCCTTTGATTGTGGATGAACGGCGGGTGTGAGCATCTCGATCAGCGGGTCGCCGGCTGGTGCTGTCACGATCACAGGCAGCCCATTTGGATGCCAGGGGATCCCCGCGTGAACGGCGGGGTCGTGGGTGTGGGCCCACCGCGCGAAGTGGGCTCCGAGCGCTTCCTCGGGCGGCCACCACAGACATCCGCTCGCCATCTGCTCATCGTGGAGGTGTTCGGAGTTGGCGTCCCACCAGCGCTGCTCGGGGGCGTCGACGAGGATGCCGTGAAGCGCGGGAAGCGGCGCCGCTGACGGTTCGCCCAGACCGAGCGTCTCAATGATCGAGCTCGCGACGGCGTCTGCTTCGGCGGCGGTGATGATGCTGTGCTTCAGAGCTCTCTGAGCCGCGTCGCCGAGCGCCCACACTCGTTGTGTGTCAAGGACGCGCCCGTCGACGCCGGTCGGTAGGAACCCATGTGGAGTGCTCGGCAGACCGGACACTTCGGGACCGAAGCTCTCCGGGACGCAGAGCGCACGGTCGACGGTGATCTCGCGGGCTGGATCGCCCAGGGTGACCCGGACGGTGTGGCCGCCACCGCGGTCGTGGGTGTCCTGCTCTGCGGTGAAGTTGTGTACCACGCTCGAACTCAAGACTTCTACGCCTGCGTGGGCCAGGGTCCTGCTCACCCAGTCGGCCGCCTGCGGACCGAAGTCGCTCGCGGGCCGCTCCTCGGCCGTGATGACCGTTACCGAGACCGGCGTGGGCGCCAACTGAGACGCTGTCCAGGCAACGATCAGCGCCGCCTCGTAGCCGGCCAACGGCCAGCCCGTCCCCGCGGGGATGGTTACCGCGACCGACTTCACCGTGCCGGCGGCCAACTCGCCGAGCAGCGCCCCGAGCTGGCCCTGGTCAGGCTCCTGGCCCCATGTGATCAGCGGCAGGGCCGAACCTCGCTCGTGCGCGCCCACGGCGATCACAAGCGCGTCGAAATCGATCAGCTCGCCATCGTGCGTCAGCACCCGGCACTCGTCGTCTTGCACGTTGACGAGCTCGTCAAGCACAACCCGCATGCCTCGCTCAGCAGCCAGGCGGTGGACGTCGATCGTGCGGGCCGGCTCTCTGACGAACGGAGCGCCGCTGGAGAGGGGCCTGTAAGTGAGGTTCACGGTCGCAGCCAGCAGCGTGATCTCGACCCGCTCGCCGAGCGTGTCCTTGACGGCCAGCGCCGTCTCGAGACCACCGTACCCGGCGCCGGCGACCAGCAACTTCAGGGGAGCGATCTCGGGATTCACAGGGCCCTGTTGTTCTCGGTCATGTCTTTGTGCAGGCTAGACCGCTGGGTGAGCGTCGCCATCCGGGTGTTCCCGCCATGTAGACCGGGAATGCCGCAGGACTGGAGATGGCCTGACAGTCGTGGCTCGCCCTGCGGGTAACTACGCAGGCGAGCTGTGGTGTCAGACCGATGATCGGCAGTGCGCGGGGGCCTAAGTTACGAGGGCGCTCACTTAGCGATCACCCCCGACCGACGAGGATTGGCATGAGTGAAATCACAAGCGATACGGACGTGGCGTATCACCTCTACGTCGACCCCGACGAGGTACCTGTGGCCAATCTTGCGCTTGGAATGCTCATCTCCGATGAGGCACACGAGCCGCAGATTCGGCGGCTCGCCCGCGAGGTTCTTCATCAGCTCGCAGCGGAGCCAGGCGCAGACGGAATCCTGACGGTGGGGCTGAGCCCCGAGCAGATGAAGATCACTCATACCGCCGTCAGGCTGCTGCTCAATGACCTCGGCCGCGAGCAGGACTCCGAGCGTCAGATCCTCTGGCAGATTCTGGGCAAGCTACCCGACGAGCACGCGATTCGCGCGATCGAGCTCGGATAGACAGCCAACCAACTGCGACATGCGAACTCTCGACGATCTGGACGTGAGCGGCAAGCGAGTGCTGCTACGAGCCGACCTCAATGTCCCGCTCGAGCACATCCCTGGCGCGCCGCCGAAGATCATGGATGACGCTCGCATCCGGGCCGCGCTTGGGACGATCGATGAGCTGCGCGCTGATGGCGCGCGGATCGTGCTGGTCTCCCACCTGGGCCGGCCCCACGACTGCGATCCGGAGCTGTCGATGCGCCCGGTAGCGGACCGGGTCAGAGAGCTGACAGGAGCACACGTGACGCTGGCTGCAGCGGTGATCGGCGAGGAGGTCCAACTGCTCACCGAACATCTGGCTGAAGGGGAGATCCTCGTGCTCGAGAACGTGCGCTATGAGCCCGGGGAGACTAAGAACGATCCCGAGCTCGCCCGGGCGCTCGCCGAGCTCGCTGACGTCTACGTCAACGACGCGTTCGGCACCGGCCACCGGGCGCACGCCAGCACCGAGGGAGTCGCTCACCTGTTGCCGTGTGCCGCCGGACGCTTGATGGAGCGTGAGGTTCGCGCTCTGACAGGGATCATCGAGCGGCCCGTTCGGCCGCTGGTGGCGGTGCTCGGCGGCGCGAAGGTGACAGACAAGATCGCTCTCGTCGAGCGCTTCTTGGACGTGGCCGATTCGGTGCTCATCGGTGGCGCGATGAGCTTCCCGTTCCTTGCCGCACAGGGCCACGCGGTCGGCGCCTCGCCGTGTCTGAAGGACGATGTCGACTGCGCCCGTCGAGCACTGAGGAAGGCCGCCGAGACACACCACAGCCTCGAGCTGCCCGAGGACCTGGTCGTCGCCGAGCGGCTCTCCGCTGAGGCCGAGCGGCACAGGACCGACGGTCCGGATGTACCCGGCGGCTGGCTGGGACTCGACATCGGTCCGCGCAGCGCCGCCCACTATGCGAACGCCATCGCCGCCGCCGGTACGGTCTTCTGGAACGGGCCAATGGGGGCCTTCGAGTGTGCGCCGTTCTCACACGGCACACGCCTGATTGCGGAAGCCGTGGCGCACACGAACGGGACCAGCGTCGTCGGCGGAGGCGAGACCGTAGCCGCGGTCAGACAGTTCGGGCTCAAGGACGATGTGGACCATCTCTCCACAGGGGGCGGGGCGACGCTGGAGCTGCTGCGGGGCGGACGGCTGCCCGGTGTCGAGGCTCTGAGCGACAGCGCACGCAAGCCGGACGCTCGGAGCGCACGCCCGAGCGCTACGGGTGCCAGCCAACCGCCGGCTGCCGGCGTGCTCACATGAGCCTGGACCCAGATCCCGCCACTACGGCGGCCCAGAGCGTCTGCTTGATCGTGATGGACGGCTGGGGTGTCGCTCCGTCGGGGCCTGGTAACGCGATCTCGCTCGCCCGCACGCCGGTATTCGACGAGCTGTGGGCCACCTACCCGCACGCTTCGCTGAGCGCATCGGGGCCCAGCGTCGGACTGCCCGAGGGACAGATGGGAAACTCGGAGGTGGGCCATCTCACGCTTGGCGCGGGAGCGGTAGTGCCCCAGGCGCTCGTCAGGATCAACGATGCCGCGGCGCGCGGCGAGTTCGCTGAGAACGATGTACTCCGCAGTGCCCTCACCGCCAGCCCGCGGGTGCACCTGCTCGGGCTGACCTCAGACGGCGGCGTGCACTCCGAGCTCGCGCACATGCGCACGTTGATCGAGCTGGCCGCAGACCTCGGCACCGAGGACCTCGTTCTGCACTGCTTTACCGACGGGCGCGACACCTCGCCGACCGAGGGCATGCACTATCTGGATACGGTCGAGCGCTGGTGCATGCAGGCGGGCGCCGGGCGAGTGGCCAGCGTTGTGGGGCGCTACTTCGCGATGGATCGCGACCATCGTTGGGAGCGCACCCAGGCCGCTTATGACCTGCTGGTGCACGGCCAAGCCGAGCACCACGCTCCCGATGGGGGCTCAGCCGCCCGTGAGGCATACAGCCGCGGTGAGACAGACGAGTTCATCACCCCCACGCTCGTCGGCAAGGAGGGCCTGATTCGCCCCGGCGACAGCGTCCTGTGCCTGAACTTCAGGCCCGACCGCATGCGTCAGCTCGTGCGCGCGCTCGCGGACCCGGGCTTGGGCGAAGGCGTGGAAGAGCTTCCCGGATGGCGCGGTCGCGACGGCGCGGCCCCAGTTGGCACGCTCGCGACAATGACCTCTTACCAGGAGGGCTGGCCATATCCGGCGGCGTTCCCCCCAGAGCTCCCGAAGGACACGCTCGCCGCGACGATCTCCAGGAGGGGCGAAACCCAACTGCACGTGGCTGAGACCGAGAAGTACCCACACGTCACCTATTTCTTCAACGGCGGGGTCGAGCAGCCGCTCGCAGGCGAACAACGGGAGCTGGTCCCATCCCAGCGCGACGTGCCCACCTATGACCACAAGCCACAGATGAGCGCCTGCGATATCACCGACGCTTTCCTGGCGAGGTTCAGCGACGAATACCCGCGCTTTTCGGTGCTCAACTTCGCCAACGCCGACATGGTCGGACACACCGGGGCGGTTCCAGCGACCATTCTCGCCGTGGAGACCGTGGACGAATGTCTGGGTGAGATCGTCCAGGAGGTCAACCGGCAGGGCGGGGTGTGCGTGATCACGGCCGATCACGGCAACGCCGAGGACATGCTCGCCGCGAACGGGAGCCCTAACACCGCCCACTCGCTGAACCCGGTGCCGCTGATCCTGACCGCAGCCGGTGCGGATCTGGCCGGCGAGGGCACCCTGGCCGATGTCGCGCCGACCGTGCTCGCCCTGCTCGACATCGAGCAGCCCGCAACGATGACCGGCCATTCGCTGCTCAGCTTGGCTCGAAGAGAATAGTGCAGCGACTGAGCCCCCAGGACGCCTCGTTCCTGCATCTCGAGGACGCAGTCAGCCACATGCACATCGGCGCGGTGGCGGTCCTCGAGGGGCCCTCGCCCGGGTACGAGGCGCTCTCGCGGATGGTCTGGGCGCACCTGCCGAGCGTCCCGCGCTACCGCCAGAGGGTCCATTTCGTGCCGGTCGCGCTCGGCCGGCCGGTGTGGGTGGACGATCCACACTTCAACCTGGGCTATCACCTACGCCGCACCGCGCTCCCGCCGCCGGGCGGCGATGGGGAGTTGCGCAGCCTCGTCGGGCGCGTCATGTCTCAGCAGCTCGACCGTGGCAAGCCGTTGTGGGAGATGTGGATCGTCGACGGACTCAGCGAGGGACGGTGGGCGCTCATCGCCAAGATGCATCACTGCATGGTCGACGGTGTCTCAGGGGCGGAGCTCCTTGCTGTGATCCTCGACACCGAGCGCGATCCCAAGCTCCCTGCCCCGGAGGATTGGCATCCGGAGCGCCAGCCATTAGGGGCGGAGCTGGCCATCCAGGCGCTCGCCGAGCGAGCGGTCAGTCCGTATGAGCAGCTGCGCTCGGTGCGGTACGCGGTGCGCTCGCCGGGCCGTGTGGCGAGGACCGCCGCCGCGACCGCTCGCGGACTGTGGTCCATGACTGGCGTCGTCCCCCCACCACCGCGCTCGTCACTCAACGGACCGATCGGCCCCCACCGCCGCTGGGCTTGGGCTCGCGCTCAGCTTTCAGACGTCAAGCGCGTCCGTGACGCGTTCGGTGGCACCGTCAACGACGTCGTGCTGACCGTTATCGCGGGTGGCTTCCGCACGCTGCTTGCCGGGCGTGAGGAGTCCACACAGCGCGACGTGAGAACGCTCGTACCGGTGTCCGTGCGCTCCGATGGCGAGCATGGCGAGTACAACAACCGTGTATCGGCGATCTTCGCCAACCTGCCCGTGGGGATCGAGGATCCGCTGGAGCGGCTCGCGGCGATGCGGGCGCAGATGGAGTACCTCAAGCACTCCGGCGAAGCCGTCGCGGGTGACGTCCTCGTGGGTCTCAGCGGTTTTGCGCCCGCGATGCTGCTCGCGCTTGGGCTGCGCGCGGCTACGCGAATGCCGCAGCGCAGCGTCAACACTGTGACGACCAACGTTCCCGGCCCTCAACGCCCACTGTACGCGAGCGGGTGCCGAATGATTGAATGCTTCCCCTACGTTCCGCTCGGGGGGCACGTCCGCGTCGGAGTTGCCATCTTCTCCTACGCTGGCGGGCTCCGGTTCGGTGTGACCGGCGACTACGACAGAGCGCGCGACATCGACGTGCTTTGTGACGGGATCGAACAGTCCATGCGCGAGCTCGTCGCGGCGGCAAGGCGCACACGACGCACGAAGGCCTCCAGAGCGGTGTCCTGAGCGCAATGGATTTCGAGCACTCCCATCGCACGCAGGAGCTGCTGGCGCACCTGATCGCCTTTCAGGAGACTGAGATAGCTCCGCGTGAGGAGCCTTATCACCGCGAGCTGCTCTCGCGCAGCGACCCGTGGGTCGTGCTGGGAGTGATCGACGAGCTCAAGGCGAAGGCCAAGCAGGAAGGCCTGTGGAACCTGTTCCTCCCCGATCAGCGCTACGGCGCCGGCCTCTCCAACGTCGAGTACGCGCCGCTCGCCGAGCGCATGGGCCGCTCGCTGATCACGCCGGAGGTGTGCAACTGCAACGCGCCGGACACCGGCAATATGGAGGTGCTGCTGCACTTCGGCTCCCCTGAGCAGCGCGAGCGCTGGCTCGAGCCCTTGCTGGACGGGAGCATCCGCTCTGCCTTTTGCATGACCGAGCCCGACGTGGCGTCCTCCGACGCGACAAACATGCAGGCCACCGCCGTGCTCGATCGGCGATGAGGTCGTGCTCAACGGGCGCAAGTGGTGGAGCACCGGCGTCGGGCACCCCAACTGCAAGGCACTCATCTTCATGGGCCTGACTGACCCGGACGCCGACCGCTACCACCAGCACTCGATGGTGCTCGTGCCGCTGGACACCCCCGGCGTGAAGGTCGAGCGGATGCTTCACACAATGGGGTTCCTCGATGCGCCCGCTGGGCACGGCGAGATGTCCTTCACTGACGTGCGCCTACCCGCGAGCGCCATCATCGGCGGACCCGGCCAGGCGTTCGCGATCGCCCAGGCCCGCCTGGGGCCCGGGCGCATCCACCACTGCATGCGACTGATCGGCCTCGCCGAGCTGGCGCTGGAGCTCGCCTGCCGTCGTGCCACCGACCGGGTCGCGTTCGGCAAGCCGCTGGCCAACCTCGGCGGCAACCGCGAGCGGATCGCCGACGCACGGATCGCGATCGACCAGGCGCGCTTGCATGTCCTGCACACAGCCTGGCTGGTGGACAGGCAGGCGCCCGAGGCGATCGGCGCGTCCTCGCAGATCAAGGTCGGGGTGCCGAACATGGCCCAGGCGGTGATCGATATGGCAATGCAGCTGCACGGCGGCGCCGGGCTGTCGAACGACCTGCCGCTCGCCGGCGCCTGGACCGCCGCTCGCTCCCTGCGACTCGCCGACGGCCCCGACGAGGTGCACCGCGGCGTCATCGCGCGCCTGGAGCTCGCCCGCTACGGCAAGGGGAAGTGGTCCTCCTGAGCACTCAGGCTGAGCGGATCATCACTCGGCGCGTGGCCGAGTCGCCTTGCTGCGAACGATGAATCCGCGGTCGGCGGGGTAGAACA